>NZ_JANTEZ010000003.1 GCF_024978135.1 Herbiconiux gentiana
GCTTGAGGCCGGTAAGCTCTTCCGCTTTCCGCACCTGTGGGGTGACGAGTAAGAACATTACGGCGCGATGCCGGGGCTCGCAAATCACTTTGCATCCCGGGCGTGTCGGGCCCCGATCATCCGCTGGTCGACAGGCCGCCGAGGGTCTTCTTGCCCCGGCGCAGCACCGCGAAACCACCGGCGAGCAGCCGGTCGCCCACGGTCGCCGTGTCGTCGTCGACCTTCACGTTGTTCAGGTAGACACCGCCCTGAGCGATCGCGCGCCGGGCCTCGCTGGTCGAGGCGACCAGCTTGGTCGCCACGAGGGCCTCGACGATCGAGGTCTCCCCCGTCACCTCGGCCCGGGGCAGCTCGGCCACGGCCGCGGCGACGGTACGAGCATCCAATTCGGCCAGGTCGCCCTGCCCGAACAGGGCCGCGGCCGCCGCGATCGCGGACTCGGTCGCCTCCACCCCGTGCACGAAGGCGGTCACCAGGTAGGCCAGCGTTCGCTGGGCCTCACGGCGGAACGGCGCCTCGGCCACCGCCTGCTCGAGACGATCGAGCTCGGTGCGAGGCAGGAACGTGAAGATCTTCAGCCGCGCGATCACGTCGGCGTCGTCGGTGTTGAGCCAGAACTGGTAGAACGCGTAGGGGCTCGTCAGCTCGGGATCGAGCCAGATCGCGTTGCCCTCGCTCTTGCCGAACTTCGTTCCGTCGGAGTTCGTGATGAGCGGCGTGCCGATGGCGTGCACGCTCACCCCCTCCGCGCGATGGATCAGGTCGGTGCCGCTCGTGAGGTTGCCCCACTGGTCGCTGCCCCCGGTCTGCAGCACGCAGCCGTAGCTGCGGTACAGCTCGAGGAAGTCCATGCCCTGCAGGATCTGGTAGCTGAACTCGGTGTAGCTGATACCCGCGTCGGAGTTCAGCCGAGCCGATACCGCGTCTTTCTTCAGCATCGTGCCGACCCGGAAGTACTTGCCGATGTCGCGCAGGAAGTCGATCGCCGACAAGGGTGACGTCCAGTCGAGGTTGTTCACCATGCGGGCGGCGTTGTCACCCTCGAAGCTGAGGAAGCGCTCGATCTGCCCGCGCAGGTAGCCCACCCACTCGGCCACGGTGTCCTTGGTGTTCAGCGAGCGCTCGGCCGTGGGCCGCGGGTCGCCGATGAGTCCCGTCGATCCGCCCACCAGCCCGAGCGGCTTGTGGCCGGCGAGCTGGAGCCGCCGCATCACGAGGAGCTGCACGAGATTGCCGAGGTGCAGGCTCGGCGCCGTGGGGTCGAAGCCGCAGTAGAACGTGATCGGCGGTCCGGCGAGCAGCTCCTTCAGGGCCGCCGCATCGGTCGAGACGTGCACGAGCCCGCGATAGTTCAGCTCGTCCCAGATGTCGTCGAACGAGGGATCGTTCTGCGGCACGAGAGCGGCGGGGTCGATGAGGTCTGACACGGGAATCGAGCCTACCAGCGGGGGCCTCGTCAGCTCGCGGCGAGCTTGGGGTGGCGCTTGTAGGGCGAGACGGTCGGGTCGCCCTCGAGGAAGAACCGCCAGGCGAACGGCGCCCTCCCGCCGTCGCCGCTCACTCCCGTGCGCAGCGAGGTGGCGATCCCGGATGCGCGGCCAGCCGCCGGTGCGAGCGAGAACGGCGGGGTGCCGAGGTCGGCGCCGTCGTCACTCAGCGCGATCCCGAGGGCCTTCACCAAGAGCGCCGGGCCCCGTGCCAGGTCGATCGCGGAGCGGGAGGTCGGGCGCCGCGAGCGCGCGAGCTCGACACCCTCGACCACCTCGCCGGCGCGCAGCAGCACGGCCGACGCCTCCCCCGCGGGAGAGCAGACGACGTTCGCGCAGACGTGCATGCCGTAGGTGAAGTACGTGTAGAGCCGGCCGGGCTCGCCGAACATCGAGGCGTTCCGGCGGGTGCGGCCCCGGAAGGAGTGCGATCCCGGGTCGAGGCCCTCGCCGAGGTAGGCCTCCACCTCGGTCAGGCGCACCGACACCCGCCCCTCGGGAGAGTCGTGGGCGAGCACGGCCCCGAGCAGCAGGGGCGCGACCTCGACCGCGGAGGCGGAGAGATCGATCACGGGCACGCGCCTAGAACAGCCGCACGCCGAGCGCGAGGCTAACGATCACGCCGGCCACCACGACCACCGCGGCGACGGCGATGATCGTCCAGACCACGCGGTTCGACAGGGGGCGGCGCCAGAAGCCGGGGTCGCCGGGGTCGCGTTCGGGCTTCGCGGGGCCGGCCGGGCTCATCGAGTCCCTCCGGTGATCTCGCCACTCTGGGTGACGAGCGCGCGCACCCGCTCGGTGAGCGCGGCGAGCTGCTCCCGCACGCGCACTCCGGCGGTGCCGCCGGAGCCGTCGCGGCTGGCGACCGAGCCCTCGATCGTCAGCACCTCGCGCACGGCCGGGGTGAGGTGGGGTGAGATGTCGGTGTACTGCGCATCCGTCAGCTCGTCGAGCTCGAGACCGTGGTCTTCGGCGAACTTGACGAGGGTACCCGTGATCTCGTGCGCGTCGCGGAAGGTGACGTGCTGCTTGACCAGCCACTCGGCCACGTCGGTGGCGAGAGAGAAGCCCTGTGGTGCGAGCTCCGCCATGCGCTCGGTGTGGAACGTGAGCGTCGCGACCATGCCGGTGAAGGCCGGCAGCAGCACCTCGAGGGTCTTGATCGAGTCGAAGACGGGCTCCTTGTCCTCCTGCAGGTCGCGGTTGTACGCGAGCGGGAGGCCCTTGAGTGTGGCGAGCAGCCCCGTGAGGTTGCCGATCAGCCGGCCCGACTTGCCGCGCGCGAGCTCGGCGATATCGGGGTTCTTCTTCTGCGGCATGATCGACGAGCCCGTGGAGTACGAGTCGGAGAGCGTGACGAAGCCGAACTCCTTCGTGTTCCAGATGATGATCTCCTCCGCGAAGCGCGAGAGGTCGATGCCGATCTGGGCCGTGATGTAGGCGAACTCGGCCACGACGTCCCGGGCGGCCGTGCCGTCGATCGAGTTCTCGACGCCGTGCGCGAAACCGAGGTCGTGCGCCACGAGCTCGGCGTCGAGGCCGAGGGTGTTGCCGGCGAGGGCGCCGGACCCGTAGGGCGAGGCGTTCGCGCGGCGGTCCCAGTCCCGGAAGCGCTCGAGGTCACGCACCAGCGGCCAGCAGTGCGCCAGCAGCTGGTGGGCGAGCAGCACGGGCTGGGCGTGCTGCAGGTGCGTGCGTCCGGGGAGGATCGCATCGAAGTGCGCGTCGGCCTGGGCCGCCGTGGCGTCGATCAGGTCGACGAGCTGGCGGGTGATCGTGGCCGCGTGATCGCGGAGCAGCATGCGCACGAGGGTGGCGATCTGATCGTTGCGGCTGCGTCCGGCGCGCAGCTTGCCGCCGAGCTCGGCTCCGGCGATCTCGATCAGGCTGCGCTCGAGGACCGAGTGCACGTCCTCGTCGCTCGCGAGCGGGGCGAACTCGCCGCTGTCGACCGAGGCGCCCAGCGTGTCGAGCGCCGCGAGCATGCCCTCCAGCTCGCCGGCGGTCAGGTACCCGGCCCGGGCGAGCGCGCGGGCGTGGGCGCGCGACCCCTCGATGTCGTACTGGGCGAGCTGCCAGTCGAAGTGGGTGGAGCGGCTGAGCTCGGCGAGCTCCGGCGCGGGGCCGCCGGCGAAGCGGCCGCCCCAGAGGGCCCCTGCTTCAGCGGCCCGGTTCGAGACGTCGTCGGTCATGTCGTCCTCCTCAGACGGCCGCGGTGGCGGCCGAAGCGGTGGCGGTCGCGTCGGTACCCGCCGCGTTCTGCTCGAACAGCCACACCAGCAGCGCCTTCTGCGCGTGCAGCCGGTTCTCGGCCTCGTCCCAGATCACGCTCTGCGGCCCGTCGATCACGTCGGCCGCCACCTCGTAGCCACGGTCGGCCGGCAAGCAGTGCAGGAACAGCGCGTCGGGCTGGGCCGTCGCCATCAGGGCGCTGTCGACCTGGTAGCCGCCGAAGGTCGCCACGCGCTCGGCCTTCTCGTCCTCCTTGCCCATCGACACCCAGGTGTCGGTGACGATGACGTCGGCTCCGGCCGCGGCAGCCGCCGGGTCGGTGAGCACGACCACCGAGCCGCCGGTCTCGGCGGCACGGCGCTCGGCGTCGGCGACGACCTCCGGATGCGGGGCGTACTGCTCGGGGCAGGCGATGCGCACGTGCATCCCGGCCGTCGCGCCGGCCAGCAGGTAGGACTGCGCCATGTTGCTCGCGCCGTCGCCGAGGAACGTGACGGTGAGCCCGGCGAGGTTTCCGCGGTGCTCGCGGATGGTGAGGAAGTCGGCCAGCAGTTGGCACGGGTGGAAGTCGTCCGAGAGCGCGTTGACGACGGGCACCCGGGTGCCCGCGGCCATCTCCTCGAGCCCCGACTGGGCGTAGGTGCGCCAGACGATGGCCGCGACCTGGCGCTCGAGCACCCGGGCGGTGTCGCTCGCGGTCTCCTTCCCGCCGAGCTGGCTCGAGGCGGTGGAGATGATCAGCGGCACGCCGCCGAGGTCGGCGATGCCCACCGCGAACGAGACGCGGGTGCGCGTGGAGGACTTGTCGAAGATCACCGCGACCGTCTGCGGGCCCTCGAGCGGACGCGCCTGGAAGCGGTCGGCCTTGAGGCGCTCGGCGAGGTCGAGGATCTGGGCCTGCTCGGCCGGGGTGATGTCGTCGTCACGAAGGAAGTGCCTGGTCATGCTCGCCTCAGGGGTGGGGACAGGGTGGGACTGGGGTAGGACGGGCGCGGATCGGACTGCGCCGAAAGGTTCAGGATAGCGGGAGAGGGCGCTCGCGCATCCGCTGCTCGCACCGGGAGCACGCCGGACGCGGCCCGGCCGAGGGGTCAGAGCGCCTCGACGAGCGCGAAAGACGCGCGCAGACGGTTGCCGAACTCGCGCACCTCGTCGTCGCCGATGATCAGCGGCGGCGCGATGCGCAGGCTCGAGTCGTTCGGGGCGTTGATGATCAGGCCCGACTGCAGCGCGGCGTCGGAGAGCTGCGCCGCGACGGGCTCGCGGAGACCGACACCGATCAGGAGACCCTGGCCGCGAACCTGCTCGACGAGCGGCGAGTCGATCTCGCGGATGACCGTGCGCAGCTGCTCGCCCCGCACGAGCGCGTTGTCGACCAGTCCGGCCTGCTCGATGTGGCCGAGCACGGCGTTCGCCGTCGCGGTGGCGAGCGGGTTGCCGCCGAAGGTGCTGCCGTGCTGGCCGCGGGTGAAGAGCTCCGACGCCCAGCCGAAGGTGACCAGCGAGCCGATGGGGAAGCCGCCGGCCATGCCCTTGGCGATGGTCACGGCATCCGGCACGATGCCCGCGTTCTGGTAGGCGAACCAGGCGCCCGACCGGCCGACACCGGTCTGGATCTCGTCGAGGACGAGCAGCACCCCGTGCTGCTCGGTGAGCTCGCGCGCCCGCTTCAGGTAGCCGGCCGGCAGGTCGATCACGCCGGCCTCGCCCTTGACGGGCTCGAGGAAGAGGGCGGCCACCGAGTCGTCGATCGTGGCCTCGAGGGCCTCGATGGTGCTCGGGATGTGCTCCACTCCCCCGGGCATCGGGTCGAACGGTTCGCGCATGGCCGGCTTGCCCGTGAGCGCGAGCGCCCCCATGGTGCGGCCATGGAAAGCGTTCTCGAGCGCGACGATGCGGCGGCGGGCGGGGTTCGAGTTCAGGCGGGCCAGCTTGAAGGCGGCCTCGTTCGCCTCGGCGCCCGAGTTGCAGAAGTAGGCGCGGCCTCCCTCACCCGCTCCGGTGAGGCGCTTGAGCCGCTCGGCCAGTTCGAGCTGCGGCGGTGTCGAGAAGTAGTTCGACACGTGGGCGAGCGTGGCGGCCTGGCGGCTGACCGCCTCGACGAACACCGGATGCGCGTGACCGAGCGAGTTCACCGCGATGCCGGCGAGGAAGTCGAGGTAGCGGTTGCCCTCGTCGTCCCAGACCCACGCGCCCTCGCCGCGCACGAGGAAGCGCAGTGGCATGCCCATGGTGCGCATGAGCGATTCGTCGAAGCGGTTCTTCCACGGGGAGGAGGACAAGACGGGCCTTCCGGGTCGGGTCGGGGTGGGGGCGGGCGGAGTCAGTCGGCGGGTGCCGCGACGACCTCGGTGCCGAAGCCGCCGGGGGTGAAGATCTCGAGCAGCACCGAGTGCGCCTCGCGCCCGTCGATGATGGCGGCCTTGGGCACTCCGCCGTCGACGGCCTCGAGGCACGCGGCCATCTTGGGGATCATGCCCGACTCGAGCTCGGGCAGCAGCGCGCGCAGCTCCTCGCCGTCGATCTCGGACACGAGCGAGTCGCGGTTCGGCCAGTCGCTGTAGAGCCCGGCGACGTCGGTGAGCACGACCAGCTTCGCGGCCCCGAGCGCCACCGCCAGGGCGGCGGCCGCGGCGTCGGCGTTCACGTTCAGCACCTGGCCGGGCGAATCGAGATCGGGCGCGATCGAGGAGACGACGGGGATGCGGCCGGCGTCGAGCAGCGCCCGCACACCGGCGGGGTTCACTCCCACGACGTCGCCGACGAGCCCGAGGTCGACGAGCTCGCCGTCGATCTCGACCCCGCGACGCCGGCCCTCGAACAGTCCGGCGTCCTCACCCGAGACCGCGGAGGCGAGCGGGCCGTGCTGGTTGATGTTGCCCACGATGTCCCGGCTGATCTGCCCGGTGAGCACCATGCGCACCACGTCCATGGCTTCGGGGCTCGTGACACGGTAACCCCCGCGGAACTCGCTCGCGATGCCGAGCCGGTCGAGCATCTTCGAGATCTGCGGGCCGCCCCCGTGCACGACGACGGGCTTGATGCCCGCGTAACGGAGGTAGACGATGTCCTCGGCGAAGGTGCGCTGCAGCTCGGGGTCGACCATGGCGTTGCCGCCGAACTTGATCACGACGATCTCGCCGTGGAAGCGCTTGAGCCAGGGCAGCGACTCGATCAGGGTGTTCGCCTTCACGTGCGCGAGCTCGGAGTCGGCCGCGCCGGCGGTTCTGTACTCGGCCATCAGCTGGCGTACGCGCTGTTCTCGTGCACGTAGTCGTGCGTGAGGTCGTTGGTGAAGATGGTCGCCGTGGCGTCGCCCGCCTTGAGGTCGATCAGGATCGTGCAGGCCCGCGGCGAGAGGTCGACGAGCTCACGGTCGTCGCCCGGCTCGCCGCTGCGGCAGACCATCACGCCGTTCATCGAGACGTCGATGGCGTAGGGATCGAAGGCCGCGTCGGTGGTGCCGAGCGCGGCGAGCACCCGGCCCCAGTTCGGGTCGTTGCCGAAGATGGCGGCCTTCAGCAGGTTGCTGCGGGAGACCGCGCGGCCGACCACCACCGCGTCGTCCTCGCTCGCGGCGTTGACGACCTCGATCGCGATGTCGTGGCTCGCACCCTCGGCGTCGGCCTGCAGCTGCAGTGCGAGATCGCGGCAGAGGGCGGTGAGCGCCTCGGTGAAGTCGGCCTCGTCGGCGTCGATCCCGGATGCTCCGCTCGCCATCAGGGCGACGGTGTCGTTGGTCGACATGCAGCCGTCCGAGTCGAGGCGGTCGAAGGTGACACGGGTGGCCGCCCGGAGTGCCCGGTCGAGGGCAGCGGGCGGGAGCACGGCGTCGGTGGTGAGCACCACCAGCATCGTCGCGAGGCCGGGCGCGAGCATCCCCGCCCCCTTGGCCATGCCGCCGATGGACCAGCCGCTCGATTCGACGACGGCCTGCTTCGGGCGCGAGTCGGTGGTCATGATCGCCAGCGCGGCCGCCTCGCCGCCGTCGGCGCCGAGGGCCTCGGCTGCGGCCGGCACGTTCTCGAGGATCGCGTCGCGGAAGCTCTGGTCGCCGACACCGATCAGCCCCGTCGAGCAAACCAGCACGTCTCCGGGCGAGACGCCGAGCGCGCTGCCGACGGCCTCGGCCGTGGCGTGGGCGGTCTGGAAGCCGAAGGCCCCCGTGAAGCAGTTCGCGCCACCGGAGTTGAGCACGACGGCCGAGACGCGGCCGTCGCGGATGACCTGCTCCGACCAGAGGATCGGGTTGGCCTTAGCGCGGTTCGAGGTGAAGACGGCGGCCGCGTGCTGAAGCGGACCCTGGTTCACGACCAGGGCGAGGTCGCGCGCTCCGGTGGATTTCAGGCCGGCGACGACGCCCGAGGCGGTGAAGCCGGCGGGATGGGTGACGCTCACGGGGCGACTCCGTTCACGGGCAGGCCGAGGGTCTCGGGCAGGCCCAGGGCGATGTTGGTGGACTGGAGGGCGGCTCCGGCCGTGCCCTTGACCAGGTTGTCGAGCACCGTCACGGTGACCACGCGCTCGGCGGCCTCGTCGACGGCCAGGCCGATCAGCGCCGAGTTCGAGCCGATCACGTCGGCGACCTTGGGGAACGAGCCCTCGGGCAGCAGATGCACGAACGGCTCGTCGGCGTAGGCGAGCTCCCAGGCCGAGCGCACGTCGGCGGCGCTGACGCCGGCCTGCAGACGGGCGGTCGAGGTGGCGATGATGCCGCGCGACATGGGCACGAGCATCGGGGTGAAGGAGACGGTGACCTTCTCGCCCGAGGCGCCCTCGAGGTTCTGCACGATCTCGGGGATGTGCCGGTGCACTCCCCCGACGCCGTAGGCGTGGGCCGAGCCGAGCAGCTCGCTCGCGAGGAGGTCGGTGCGCAGGGTCTTGCCCGCCCCCGAGGGGCCGACGGCGAGCACCGCGACCAGGTCGGCGGCCTGCACGACGCCGGCGCGGAGGCCCGGCGCGAGGCCGAGGCTCACGGCCGTGACGTTGCAGCCGGGCACCGCGATGCGGTTCACGCCGACGAGGGATTCGCGCTGCTTGCCGCCGTTCAGGCGCACCAGTTCGGGCAGGCCGTAGGGCCACGAGCCGTGGTACTCGGAGCGGTAGAACTCGAGCCAGGCGTTCTCGTCGGTGAGCCGGTGGTCGGCGCCGCAGTCGACCACGAGGGTGCTGTCGCCGAGCTCGGCGGCGAGCGCTCCGGAGTGGCCGTGCGGAAGTGCGAGGAAGACGACGTCGTGGCCGGCGAGGGTCTCGGCCGAGGTGTCCTGCAGCACGAGGTCAGCGTAGGAGCGGAGGTGCGGCTGCACCTCGATCAGCGGCTGGCCGGCGTTCTTGTGCGCCGTGACGGTTCGCACCTCGAACTCCGGATGCGCGCTGAGGAGCCTCAGGACCTCGCCTCCGGCGTACCCGGAGGCACCCGCGACCGCAACTGAATAGACCATGGGTCAAATCTAGCCGGTAGCGGGCGCCCCCTTTCGCGACGGGCGTCGCACGCAGAGGGCGCTCGGGCCGCTGCTACTCGCGCACCGGCTGCGGCTACTCGCGCACCGGCTGCGGCTACTCGCGCACGGTGGCGCCGAAGCGCTCGCCGGCCGTCGCCGCTCCGGCGAGCTTCGCTTCGCTCGCCTCGGCGGCGGTGAGGGTGCGATCGGGAGCCCGGAAACGGAGGGCGAACGTCAGGGACTTCGCGGCATCCGGCACCCCCGAGCCGCGGTAGTCGTCGACCAGGCGGATGCTCTCGAGCAGCTCGCCCGCGCCCTCGACCACGGCGCGCTCGACCTCGCCGGCCGGAACGGCGGCGTCGACGACCAGCGAGAGGTCTTGCGTGGCGGCCGGGTAGCCCGAGATCGGCGCGACCTCGATCGACTCCCCGGCGGCGGCGAGCAGCGCGTCGAGGTCGAGCTCGGCCACCGCGACCACGCGCGGCAGGTCGAGCTCGTGCGTCAGGGTCGGCAGCAGCTCACCGGCGAAGCCGACGCTCCGCTCGGCGCCGTCGGCACCCGTGACGAACAGCTCGGCCGTGCGGCCGGGGTGCAGGGCCTTGTGCGTCCCGGTGGCGACGCGCAGCTCGACGGCCAGGGCCGACTCGACGAGGCGCACCACGTCGAGCACGTCGGCGATGCCGGCGGGCACGGCGGGCTGGCCGGGCTGCTTGTCGACGGCGTTGCCCAGCAGGAGCACGCCGACGTGACGCGGCTGCGGCGGGATGCCGCCGTGCAGCTCGGCGAGCTCCGCGTCGTCGGGCAGCCGGGCGCCGGCGGGCAGCGCGGGCTGGCCGTACTCGCGGCCGGCCTCGGGGCGGAAGACGAGCCCCAGCTCGAACAGGCCGAGGTCGGTCAGACCGCGGGAGAGGTTGCGGCGCGCGATGTCGATCAGTCCCGGGATGAGCGAGGTGCGGAGCAGGGCCGCCTCGGCGTCGAGCGGGTTCGCGACGCGGATGGCAGAGGCCTCCTCGTCGCGCGGGCTGCCGAAGGTGCGGTTCATCACGGCCCCGACGAAGGGGTAGGCGAGCACCTCGGTGAGGCCTCCCGCCGCCAGCACGTCGGCGGTGCGCCGGCGCGTCACCTGCGTGACGGTGAGCCCGCGGCCGGGAGGCGCGACGGGCAGGATCGACGGGATGCGGTCGTACCCGACGATGCGGGCCACCTCCTCGGCGAGCGACGCCTTGTCGGTGATGTCGGGGCGCCACGACGGCGGGGTGACGACGAAGCCGGCCGAGGTCTCCTCGACGGCGGCGCCGATCTCGGCCAGGGCGTGCGCGGTCTCGTCGCTCGTGAAGTCGACGCCGACGAGACGCTGCACGAAGCCGAAGGGCAGCACGATCGAGCCGGGCTCCGGATGCTCGTGGTGCACCGACCCGAGACCGTCGTCGGCCGTTCCGCCGGCGAGCGTCTCGAGCAGCTCGACCACGCGGGCCGCGGCGGGCTGCGCGACGGCGGGGTCGACGCCGCGCTCGAAGCGCTTGGAGGCCTCGCTCGGCAGCTTGTGCCGGCGGGCCGTGCGCGCGATCGACACCGGGTCGAAGTTCGCCGACTCGACGAGCACGGTCGTGGTGGCGTCGCCGATCTCGGTCGACGCGCCGCCCATCACACCGGCGAGGCCGATGGCTCCGCGGTCGTCGGCGATCACGAGGTCTTCGGGGTTCAGCGTGCGGGTCTGGCCGTCGAGGGTCTCGAGGGTCTCGCCCGGGGCGGCGCGGCGCACGACGAGGCCGCCCTGCAGAGCATCCAGGTCGTAGCCGTGGATGGGCTGCCCGAACTCGAGCATCACGTAGTTGGTGATGTCGACGATGAGCGAGATCGAGCGGATGCCGGCGAGCTTCAGCCGCGACACCAGCCAGGCGGGGCTCGGCCGGGTGGGGTCGACGCCGCGCACCACGCGGGTGACGAACACCGTCGCGCCGACGCGGCCGCGGATGGGCGCCTCGTCGTGGATGGCGACCGGGAAGCCGTTCGCCGCGACCGGGGTGACCCGGGCCACCGGGTCGCGGAAGGCCGCACCGGTGGAGTTGGAGAACTCGCGGGCGATGCCGCGGATCGAGAAGGCGTAGCCGCGGTCGGGGGTGACGTTGACCTCGACGGCCTCGTCGTCGAGACCGAGCAGCGGCAGCGCGTCGGTGCCGACCTCGGGGTCGAGGCCGAGCGTGCCGAGGCGCAGGATGCCGTCGTGGTCGTCGCCGAGGCCGAGCTCGCGCGCCGAGGCGATCATGCCGTCGGAGACGTGACCGTAGGTCTTGCGGGCCGCGATGGCGAAGCCGCCGGGCAGCACGGCGCCCGGCAGCGTCACCACGACCTTGTCGCCCTCGAAGAAGTTGTCGGCACCGCAGACGATGCCGCGCACGTCCGCACCGCCGTCGGCGGCGGGCTGACCCTCGGGCGCGACGCGCACCTGGCACCAGCGGATGGTCTTGCCGTTGGACTGCGGCTCGGGCACGAACTCGAGCACCTGGCCCACGACGATCGGGCCCTGGAGGTCGAAGTCGTGCGACCCCTCCTCTTCGAGCCCGACCTTGACGAGGGCGGCGTGGACGTCGGCGATCGAGGCACCGACGGGGAGGTCGACGTACTCGGCGAGCCAGGACAGAGGAACCCGCATGACTAGACCACCATTCCGAACTGCTGGGAGAAGCGCACGTCGCCCTCGACCATGTCGCGCATGTCGTTGAGGTCGTTGCGGAACTGCAGGGTGCGCTCGATGCCCATGCCGAACGCGAAGCCCGAGTACTCGTCGGGGTTAATGCCCGCCGAGCGGAGCACGTTGGGGTTGACCATGCCGCAGCCGCCCCATTCGACCCAGCGCGCACCGCCCTTGGCGCCCGGCTGCCAGACGTCCATCTCAGCGCTGGGCTCGGTGAACGGGAAGTAGTTCGGCCGCAGGCGGATCTTGGCGCCCTCGCCGAACATCTGCGTGGCGAAGTGCTCGAGCGTGCCGCGGAGGTGCGCCATGGTCAGGCCCTTGTCGATGGCGATGCCCTCGACCTGGCTGAACACGGGCGTGTGCGTGGCGTCGAGCTCGTCGGTGCGGTACACACGACCGGGGGCGATGACGTACACGGGCAGCGGGCGCTCGAGCAGGCTCCGCACCTGCACCGGGCTGGTGTGGGTGCGGAGCACCAGGTGCGACTCGGGCGGGTCGATGAAGAAGGTGTCCTGCATCGCGCGGGCGGGGTGGTCGGCGTCGAAGTTCAGGGCGTCGAAGTTGAACCACTCGCTCTCGACCTCGGGGCCCTCCGCGACCTCCCAGCCCATGCCGACGAAGATGTCGGCGATGCGGTCCTGCAAGAGCGAGAGCGGATGGCGCGCGCCGATGCGGCGGCGACTGGGCAGGGCCGTCACGTCGACCGTCTCGGCGGCGAGCTTCGCGGCCTCCTCGAGGGCCACGACCTCGGTCTCGCGGGCGGCGATGGCCTGGTTGACGCGGGCGCGGGCCTGGCCGACGAGCTTGCCCGCCGCGGCCTTCTGGTCTCCCGGGAGCGCCTTGATCTGCGCGTTGAACGCGGCGAGGGGCGAGCCCTCCCCCGCGTGGGCGGAACGCACGGCGCGGAGGGCGGCGGAGTCGGACGCGGACTCGAGGGCCGCGAGCGCCGCGTCGACCGCGTCGCTCACCGCCTGCTCGGTGATGGCGATGGGTTCAGACACGAGGCACAAGTTTACGGGGTGCGGTGCGGGTGCGTCGTCCGCGCTACTCCGTCGCCGCGTTCTCGGGGTTCTCGGGGCCCGCTGCTTTCAGTGCCTTCGGCGAGCGACGGCGGGCGAGCCGCCGCGCTACCCACGACAGCGAGAGGTTGATCGCGAGGTAGATCACGAGCGTGATGATGAACAGCGTGATCAGATAGCGATTGCCGTAGAAGCTCGACAGGTTGTTCATCGTCGTGCGGATGAGCTCGTTGTAGCCGACGATGTAGCCGAGGCTGGTGTCTTTCAAGAGCACGACGAGCTGCGCGACGATGATCGGCAGCATCTGCCGGAACGCCTGCGGGAACTCGATCTGCAGCTTGGTCTGCAGCCGCGTGAGGCCGAGGCTCAGCCCCGCCTCGCGCTGGCCCCGCGGGAGCGACACGATCCCCGCTCGCAGCGCCTCGCCGATCAGGGCTCCGTTGTAGACCGCCAGGGCGATCACGACGGCCCAGAACGCGCCGGTCGAGGCCACCAGCAGGATGAAGAGCATCATCAGCAGCACGGGCATGCCACGGAAGAACTCGAGCACGATGGTGGTCGGCACCCGCACGAGGGCCAGCGGCGAGGTGCGGAGCAGGGCGAACAGCACGCCGATCGCGATGGCGCCGGCGGCCGCGATGGCCGCGGCCTGCAGCGTGCCGAGCACACCGCGGCCCACCGCGCCCCAGAACTCGGGGTCGGTGACCGGCTTCTCCCACCTGGTCCAGTCGAAGTAGCCCGGCACGATGATGCCGCCGGATTCGCGGGGCTGGGCGAGCGTGTAGACGATCCAGGAGAGCCCGGCGAGCACGACCAGGATGACGATCACCGACGCGACGCGGGAACGGCGCTTCGCGCGCGGCCCCGGGGCGTCGAACAGGACGGAGGCGCTCATCGCTGCACCGCGAATCTCTTCTCGAGCCGCCCGGCGAGGATGCCGAGCGGGATGGTGATGATGAGGTAGAAGGTGGCCACCGCCAGTAGAACGGCGATCACGGCGTTGCCGTTCGCGTTCGCCAGCGTGCGGCCGACGCCGAACAGCTCGGCCACGAAGAAGCCGCCCGCCACCGAGGTGTTCTTGGTGAGGGCGATCAGCACGTTGATCAGCGGCGGGATGACCATCCGGAACGCCTGGGGGAAGATGACGATGCTCACCGTCTGGCCGAAGCCGAGACCCAGACTGCGGGCTGCCTCGGCCTGACCGACGGGCACGCCGTTGATGCCCGAGCGCAGCGCCTCCGCCACGAAGGGCGAGGTGTAGGCGGTGAGGCCGATGATGGCGCACCAGAAGTAGGGCAGCTCCGACCCGAGGTAGGGCAGGATGATCGCGCAGAAGAACAGCACGAGCGTCAGCGGGGTGTTGCGCAGCAGCTCGGTGTAGACGGCGGCGACGCTCGAGAGCGCGGGCACGGGCGAGATGCGCATGGCGGCGACGACCGTGCCGACCACGAGCGCTCCCAACCCCGCGATGAGCAGCAGCGAGAGCGTCTGGCCGAAGCCCTCGAGGTAGGCCGGCAGGTTGTCGATGACGACGTTCACTCGCACTCCTCTCTAGTCGACGGGACGGTGGTGGGTGGTGGCGGGCGTGCCGGGACAGGGAGGCGGGGAGCCGCGTGTGCGGCCCCCCACCGGATGGATCAGTAGCGGTCGACCGCCGGGGGCTCGACGAACGGCAGCACCGCGCCGGCCGTCTCGTTCCAGGCCTCCTCGTAGGAGCCGTCGGCGTACGATTCCTCGAGCGTGTCGTTGATGAAGGTGCGGAAGTCGGTGTCGTCCTTCGCGAGGCCGATGCCGTAGGGCTCCTCGGTGAAGGGCTTGCCGACGACCTGGAACTCGCCCTCGTTCTGCGCGGCGAGACCGGCGAGGATGACGTTGTCGGTCGACACCGCCACGACCTGGCCCGTGCGCAGCGGCTCGAGGCAGTTGGTGTAGGTGTCGGTGAGCACCACGTCGGCGCCGAGCGCCTCGAGGTTGGCCGCCGGGGTGGAGCCGGTGACCGAGCAGACCTTCTGGCCGACCAGGTCGTCTTCCGTCTTGATGTCGTCGTTGTCGCTGAGCGTCAGGATGCTCTGACCGGCGGTGTAGTACGGGCCGGCGAAGGAGATGACCTCCTTGCGCTTGTCGTTGATGGTGTAGGTCGCCACCACGATGTCGACCTCACCGTTCTGGATGAAGGGCTCGCGGTTCGCCGAGACCGTCTCGACCCACGTGATCTTGTCGTCGTCGATGCCGAGCTTGTCGGCGATGATCTTGCCGATCTCGACGTCGAAGCCCTCAGGGGTGCCGTCGGGGCCGACGAGCCCGAACAGGGGCTGGTCGAACTTGGTGCCGATGGTGATCTCCCCGGCGCTGGACAGCCGCTCCATGGTCGAGCCGGCCGCGAAGGTGGGCGCCGCCTCAGGCGTCTCCTCGCTGTCGGCGGCGTCGTCGGACCCCGCGCATCCCGTCAGGACCAGGGCGGTGGCCGCCGCGAGTGCGAAGAACGATAGCTTCGTGTGCTTCATTGGTCGTACCTCTCGTGTGCTGTGTACCCCGCGGCAGACGCGCGGGGATGGTACCCGCCTAGTGGGCGAGGATCTTCGAGAGGAAGTCTTTCGCTCTCGGTGACTGGGGGTTGCCGAAGAACTGCTCGGGGGCCGCCTCTTCCTCGATGCGGCCGTCGGCCATGAAGAGCACGCGGTCGGCGGCCTTGCGGGCGAAGCCCATCTCGTGGGTGACGACGATCATCGTCATGCCGTCTTTGGCGAGCCCGACCATGACGTCGAGCACCTCGTTGATCATCTCGGGGTCGAGCGCACTCGTCGGCTCGTCGAGCAGGATGAGCTTCGGCTCCATCGCGAGCGAGCGGGCGATGGCCACGCGCTGCTGCTGACCGCCCGAGAGCTGCGCCGGCAGCTTCTTCGCCTGGTTGGCGACACCCACGCGCTCGAGCAGGGTCATGGCGCGCGCCTCGGCGTCGCGCCGGGAGAGCCCGCGCACCTTCATCGGCGCGAGCGTGACGTTCTCGAGCACCGTCTTGTGCGCGAACAGGTTGAAC
Source organism: Herbiconiux gentiana (assembly GCF_024978135.1). Taxonomy (GTDB): domain Bacteria; phylum Actinomycetota; class Actinomycetes; order Actinomycetales; family Microbacteriaceae; genus Herbiconiux; species Herbiconiux gentiana. Next base: position 15,915 of record NZ_JANTEZ010000003.1, read on the forward strand.
GACTGGAACACCATGCCCACGTCGGCGCGCAGCGTCGCGAGCTCGCGACCCTCGCTCGGTAGCACGGTGCCGTCGATGGTGATCGTGCCCGAGTCGATGGTCTCGAGCCGGTTGATGGCCCGGCAGAAGGTGGACTTGCCGGAGCCGGACGGACCGATCACCACGACGACCTCGCCGCGGGCGACGGTGGTCGAGATGTCTTTCAGGACGTGCAGCTCACCGAAGTGCTTGTCGATGCGGTCGATCACGACGAGCGGGCCGTCGGCTCCGTCTGACACTCGAACAGGGGTATCGGCGGAACTCATGCTGAACACCCAACCACACCCGTTCAGGGGGGTGCAACGAGCAACCCGCTTCTGTAACCGAAGCGAAACATGCTCAGGAGCGGAGGGCGAAGGCGCTCTCGTAGAGGCACACCGACGCGGCGGTGGCGAGGTTCAATGATTCGGCCTGGCCGTAGATCGGCAGCGAGACGGCGCGGTCGACGGCGGCGAGGTCGTCGTCGGTGAGGCCTCTCGCCTCGTTGCCGAAGACCCAGGCGGTGGGCTTCGCGAGCAGGCCGGCAGTGCGCACGTCGAGCAGGTCGTCGCCCTTGATGTCGGCCGCGAGGGCCTGCAGGCCGGCCTCTCGGGCCCGGCTCAGCACGTCGTCGAGGGTCGCCTCGACGGCGACCGGGAGGTGGAACAGCGAGCCCGTCGTCGACCGCACCACCTTGGGGTTGTACAGGTCGACCGAGCGCCCCGTGAGAATCACGGCGTCGGCCCCGGCGGCGTCGGCGGCCCGGATGATCGTGCCGGCGTTGCCCGGGTCACGCACCTCCTCGAGCACCGCCACGAGCCGCGGCCCGGCCGCGAAGATGTCTTTCACGGCCGTGGGGAACTGGCGGCAGACCGCCACGAAGCCCTGCGGGGTGACCGTGTCGGCCATCGCGTCGAGCACCGGCTCGGTGACGAACTCGACCTCGATCTCGGCCTCGGAGGCCCGGCGGGCGATGTCGCCGTGGCGCTCGAGCGCCGTGGGGGTCGCGAACAGGTCGATCACGAGGTGCGGCGCGAACGTCAGCGCCTCGGCCACGGCCTGCGGACCCTCCAAGAGGAAGAGCCCGGTCTCGGACCGGGCTCCCTTCTTGGCGAGTTTCGCCACAGCCCGAACGCGCGGTGATCGCGGATTGTCGAGCATGCGGCTGACTCTCTTCTGTTGTGTTTCGTGCAGCGGCCGAAGCTACGCGGCGGTCTTCGGAGCCGAGGTGTCGGCGGGAAGAGCGGCCTTGGCGCTCGCGACGATGGCCGCGAAGGTGGCGGGCTCGTTCACGGCCAGCTCGGCCAGAATGCGGCGGTCGACCTCGATGCCGGCCAGGGCGAGACCCTGGATGAGGCGGTTGTAGGTCAGGCCGTTCGCACGGGACGCGGCGTTGATGCGCTGGATCCACAGGCGGCGGAAGTCGCCCTTGCGCGCACGGCGGTCACGGTACGAGTAGACGAGGGAGTGGGTGACCTGCTCCTTGGCCTTGCGGTACAGACGCGACCGCTGACCGCGGTAGCCCTCGGCGCGCTCGAGGATGACCCGACGCTTCTTGTGGGCGTTGACAGCCCTCTTCACTCTTGCCATTGCTCTTCTTCTTTCTGGTCTAGGTCGGCTGCTGCAGCGGGGGCTACAGGCCGAGAAGCTTCTTGGCGACCTTGGTGTCGGCCTTGGACAGCACCTGGTCCTTATTCAGGCGAGCCTTGCGCCCGGGAGCCTTGACCTCCAGGTTGTGGCGCATACCGGCCTGCTGCTTCATGATCTTGCCGCTGCCGGTGACCTTGAAACGCTTCTTGGCACCGGAGTGCGTCTTCTGCTTGGGCATGGTTCTCCTTGTGTGTTCGGGCTTGTCGCGGCCGTGGCGGCCGGCTGGGATTACTGCTCGGCCGAGGTGGCCGGAGCTGCCGGCTCGTCGCCGGGGTTCGTGGGGGCAGGCTCGTCGCCGGGCTGCTCGTGGGCGCGGGCCTTGTTCGCGTCGCGCTTGGCGTTCTGCTCGGCTTTGGCCTCTGACTTGTTCTTCAGCGGGCCGATGACCATCACCATGTTGCGGCCGTCGATGGTCGGGGTCGACTCGACGGTGCCGAACTCGGAGACGTCTTCCGCGAAGCGCTGCAGCAGACGGACGCCCTGGTCGGGGCGCGACTGCTCACGGCCGCGGAAGAGGATCATCGCCTTGACCTTGTCGCCCGCCTTGAGGAAGCCCTCGGCGCGCTTGCGCTTGGTCTCGTAGTCGTGCACGTCGATCTTCAGGCGGAAGCGCACCTCTTTGAGGATGGTGTTCGCCTGGTTGCGGCGGGCCTCCTTGGCCTTCTGCGCGGCTTCGTACTTGAACTTTCCGTAGTCCATGATCTTCGCGACCGGGGGCTTGGAGTTGGGTGCGACCTCGACGAGGTCGAGGTCTGCCTCCTGGGCGAGCCGAAGCGCGACGTCGATGCTGACGACGCCGACCTGCTCGCCACCGGGGCCCACGAGGCGGACCTCGGGGACACGGATACGGTCGTTGGTACGGGGATCGCTGATGCGTTGCTCCTTAGTTTCGTGTGTGGGCGAAAGCCAGGAACCACGCGCGCTCGCGAATTCTCATTCGCATCACGGCACGTCACACCCTGTCTTCCCGCCGGAACGGGAGGGGTGTGCAGACCCGGTAACCTGATGAAGCGGTATGCGCGGGTGGGAGATTCTCCACTTTCGTACTGGGGCCGATGACCCCAGAGCCTCGGAGAGTCTAGCAGAGACTCGACCCCAACAGTAAGGACCTCTTCGCGATGAGCGATTCCAGCCACTTCGACGACAGTTCAGATGCCATCCGCGATATCGCGGAGGTGCCGGCCGTCGAGGTCATCACGACCACCGCGGTGCACCTCATGAGCGCGGCCGCCGTGAAGTGCGGCCTGGCCGACGACCCCGATCTGGAGCTCGACCTCGACGAGGCCCGCAAGCTCATCACCGCTCTCGCCGGGTTGGTCACGGCGTCCGCGCCGTTCCTCGGCGACCAGCACGCCCGGAGCCTGCGGGACGGTCTCCGCTCGCTGCAGCTGGCGTTCCGCGAGGCGTCCGCCGTGCCCGACGCGATCGGCGAGGGCCCGGGCGAGAAGTACACCGGCCCGGTCAGCTGACTTCGGCGTCAAGACGTCCGTCGGTCATCCGGCGGCGGTCGGTCATCCGGCGGCGGTCAGGCGCACCCCGAGCGAGTCGACGCGCTCCGCGATGAGCGGATGCTCGGCCCAGCGCTGCTGCAGCCGGGACGTCAGCGCGCCGAGCGCCGCCTGGTCGAGACCGGGGAGCAGGGCGAGCGCGACCACGACGTCGTGCCCGAGCATCCGGTAGCCCGGATCGCCCGGCACGAGTCGCAGGGCCGCCACCGAGGGCTCGTCGGCGATGCTCGCCTCGAAGGCGGCCACCACCTCGGGGTCGTCGACCGCCGGGCGCCACGGCGTGCTGCGGGCGATCGCCCAGACCGCCGGGCGGCGCAGCACGAACTCGGTGTCCGAGCCCGGGTCGACGACGATCAGCTCGGTGCCCTCGGCGACGGCCGCCAGGGCCGCCCGGGGTGCGGCGACCGGGATCGGGCGGGCCGTCGGGTTCCACGCGCTCAGTGCCGCCACCGAGGTGAAGGCGGGGAGCACCGTGCGACCGCCGGGGCCGGCCACCGTGACGAGCGACAGCTCCTGCGTCTTGTCGACGCGCAGACCCGCCTCCGTCACGCCCTCGTCGCCGGCATGGGCCACGAGCGGGACGAGCAGGCGCACCTCGCGCACGGCGTCGACCACCGCATCCGGTGCCCCCTCGCCCGCGCGGAACGCCTGGAGCGCCGCGAGGAGTGCGGGCGGAGCCGTGCCGTCGTCGTCGCTCGGGGCGCCGTGGGACTCGAAGTGCCGCCCCTGCCAGGGCTGCCCCGCCGAGTCGGCGAGGTGCGCGGGCAGGGCCCGGCCGGGCACGCCGTCGTCAGTCAGAAGCCACGTCCAGCGCCTCGGCGAGCGTGAAGGCGCCCGAGTAGAGGGCGCGGCCGACGATGGCGCCCTCGAGGCCGAGGGGCACGAGGGCCCGCAGCTCGACGAGGTCGTCGAGGCTCGAGATGCCCCCCGAGGCGATCACGGGGCGGGAGGTGCGCTCCATCACCTGGCGCAGGAGATCGACGTTCGGGCCCTTCAGCGTGCCGTCCTTTGTGACGTCGGTGACGACGTACCGGGCGCAGCCGGCCTCCTCGAGGCGGTCCATGACCTGCCACAGGTCGCCGCCGTCCTGCGTCCAGCCGCGGGCGGCCAGCGTCGTGCCGCGCACGTCGAGGCCGACCGCGACGGCGTCGCCGTACTGCGCGATGACGCTCGCGGCCCACTCGGGGTTCTCGAGGGCGGCCGTGCCGAGGTTGATGCGCTTGGCGCCCGACTCCAGCGCGGTCTCGAGGCTCTCGTCGTCGCGGATGCCCCCCGAGACCTCGACGTTCACACCCTTGGCCTGGCGGATGACCTTCTTGATCACGCCGAGGTTGCTGCCGCGGCCGAAGGCGGCGTCGAGGTCGACCAGGTGGATCCACTCGGCGCCCTGTGAGACCCAGTCGACGGCCGCGTCGACCGGGTCGCCGTGGAAGGTCTCGGTGCCCGCTTCGCCCTGGGTGAGTCGTACGGCCTTGCCGCCCGAGACGTCGACGGCGGGCAGCAGCACGAGGGCCGGCGCCTTGTTGAACTCGCTCATGAGATGTCCTTGCTGGGTGCGGTGGGGTGGATGCCCCCCGCGATCGTAGCGACTCGGGCGGCCGGCGGCGAAACGGGAGCCGCGCATCCGCTCGTCTGAGACCGCCGGCGTCTCGGGGTCGTCAGCGGCGGAGCGAGGCGATCCAGTTCTGCAGCAGGCGGATGCCCGCGTCGCCCGACTTCTCGGGGTGGAACTGGGTGGCCGAGAGCGGGCCGTTCTCGACCGCCGCGATGAAGCGGCCGCCGTGGTCGGCCCAGGTGACCTGCGCCGGGCGGCGCTTGGGGTCGGGGTCGATGTGCCAGTCCTGCGCGGCGTAGGAGTGCACGAAGTAGAAGCGCTCGTCGCGGATGCCGTCGAAGAGCACGGACTCCTCGGGGGCGTCGACGGTGTTCCAGCCCATGTGCGGCACGACCTCGGCCTTCAGCGGCTCCACGACACCCGGCCACTCGCCGAGCCCCTCGGTGTCGACGCCGCGCTCGATGCCGTCGGCGAACATCACCTGCATGCCGACGCAGATGCCGAGCACGGGGCGCCCACCGGCGAGGCGGCGATCGATGACCTCTCCCCCGCGCACGGCGGTGAGCTGGTCCATCACCGCGCTGAAGGCACCCACGCCCGGGACGAGGAGGCCGTCGGCGTCCATCGCCTTCTGCCGGTCGCCCGTGACGGTCACGTCGGCTCCGGCGCGTTCGAGGGCCTTGGCCGCCGAGTGGATGTTCCCGCTGCCGTAGTCGAGCACGACGACGCCGGGGCGGCCCTTCGTGCTCACAGCGCGCCCTTCGTCGAGGGGATGCCCTGGACGAGCGGGTCGAGGGCCTTGGCCTGGCGGAACGCGCGGGCGAAGGCCTTGAACTCGGCCTCGGCGATGTGGTGCGGGTCGCGCCCGCCGAGCACGGTGACGTGCACGGTGAGTCCCGCGTTGAACGTGATGGCCTCGAAGACGTGGCGCACCATGGAGCCGGTGAAGTGACCGCCGATGAGGTGGTACTCGAAGCCGGCCGGCTCGCCGGAGTGCACCAGGAACGGTCGGCCCGAGATGTCGACGACGGCCTGCACGAGGGCCTCGTCGAGCGGCACGAGGGCGTCGCCGAAGCGCGAGATTCCGGCCTTGTCGCCGAGTGCCTGGCGGATGGCCTGGCCGAGCAGGATGCCCGTGTCCTCCACCGTGTGGTGGACGTCGATGTGGGTGTCGCCCGTGGCGCGCACCGTGAGGTCGGTGAGGGAGTGCTTCGCGAAGGCGGTGAGCAGGTGGTCGTAGAACGGCACCGAGGTCTGGATGTCGGAGACGCCGGTGCCGTCGAGGTCGAGCGAGAGCTCGATCGAGGACTCGCTCGTCTCGCGCTGCAGGCGGGCGGTGCGGGGTGCGGTCATACCCTCTATCGTACCGAGGTGGCCGCGGGGCCGGGCCCGCTCGGGCTCGCGCCCCTGCCGGCCCCCTCGTGGGTCAGGCCCGGGGCGGGGTGAGCTCGCGCATCGCATCGAGGAACGCCGTGGTCTCGGCCGAGGTGCCGGCGCTCACCCGCAGGTGTCCCGGGATGCTCAGGTTGCGGATGATGATGCCGCGGTCGAGCAGCTGCTGCCAGAGCGTCTCGGGGTCGTCGACGCCGCCGAAGAGCACGAAGTTCGCCGCCGTCGGCCAGGGCGAGTAGCCGAGCTCGCCGAGCTCGGCGACCATGCGGTCGCGCTGCGCCTTGATGTCGTCGACCATGGCGAGCATCTCGGGGGCGTGCGCGAGCGCGGCGACGGCGGCCGCCTGGGTCAGCGCCGACAGATGGTAGGGCAGGCGGACGAGTCGCAGCGCATCCGTCACCGCTGGGTCGGCGGCCAGGTAGCCGAGGCGGGCGCCCGCGAAGGCGAAGGCCTTGCTCATGGTGCGGGAGACGATCAGGCGGGGGCGGCCCTCGAGCAGGGAGAGCGCGGTGGGCTCGCCGGCCGGGGCGAACTCGGCGTAGGCCTCGTCGACCACGACGATGCCGTCGAAGGCGTCGTAGGCCGCGCGGATGGTGTCGAGGCCGAGGGCAGTGCCGGTGGGGTTGTTGGGGGCGCAGAAGAAGACGATGTCGGGGGTGGTCTTCTGGATCCACTCGACCGCCGTGGAGGGCGAGATGAGGAAGCCCGGGTCGCGGTCGCCCGCGATCCAGTCGGTGCCGGTGCCCTTGGCGATGATGGAGTGCATCGAGTACGTGGGCGGGAAGCCGAGCACGGAGCGGCCGGGGCCGCCGAAGGCCATGAGGATCTGCTGCAGGATCTCGTTGGAGCCGTTCGCCGCCCAGATGTGCTCGCGGGTGATGCCCGAGCCCGGCTCGGTGCCCTCGAGGTAGCCGGCGAGGGACTCACGGAGGGCGGTGAACTCGCGGTCGGGGTAGCGGTTGACCGTGATGAGCTCGCGGGCGATCGACTCGATGATGTCGCGGGCGACGTCTTCGGGGATCGGGTGGGTGTTCTCGTTGACGTTCAGCTCGACCGGCAGGTGCAGGTGCGGGGCGCCGTACGGCTCGAGACCGCGGAGGTCGTCGCGGATGGGCAGCTCGTCGAGGGAGGTCACCCCGGAATTCTACCGATCCGGCACCGGGGCATCGCCCTGCGCGGCGTGGTCGCTGCTAGTCGGCGATGTCGGCCGGGACGGCGATGCGCTGGCCCGGCTGCACCGAGGAGGTGGGCAGCTGGTTGAGGCTGCGGATCTCGGCGATGACGTCGCGCGGGTCGGACTCGGGTGCGATCGTCTCGGCGATGCTCCAGAGCGACTGGCCGGCCTGCACCGTCAGGTAGTCGAACTCGGTGGTGACCGAGGAGCCCGTGGCGACCGCCGAGCCACCCGCGGCGAGGGCCGCGACGCTGAGCGCGGCGACGATCGGTGCGGCGACCACGGCAGCGAGGACCTTGCGGCCCCGCGCGGTGATGCGCAGGTGGGTGCTGGGGGTGGTGCTCACGTTCGCTGCTGCGATGCTCATGATTCCTCCTGAGGGTTCGCACCGACGGTCGGCCGGGACCGCCGGTGCGAAGTTATGTTCCGAATCTATATTCGAATCTGGTTCCGGTCAAGTGGCGATCTTCACCGGAATCGGCGACACACTCGAACACAGATGCGTTTTCGAGCAGTTCTCGGATACAGTTTCGATCGACAGCTGAATCACATCACCAACCACCGACATCGGTGGAGGAAGCGCAGGCGAACGTGGCGAACGACACCGGCCGCACCAGACGGCGCAAGAGTCTGAGCGACAAGCAGCTCGCCATCCTCGACGTCATCCAGCGCTCGGTGGTGTCGCGGGGCTACCCGCCGAGCATGCGCGAGATCGGCGACGCCGTGGGCCTCGCCTCCCTCTCGAGCGTCACCCACCAGCTCAACCAGCTCGAGCTCTCGGGCTACCTCCGGCGCGACCCGAACCGGCCGCGCGCGATGGAGGTGCTCATCGACGTGCCGTCGCTCGACGACTCGCCGTCACCCGACGCCGACTCCGCTCCCCCCGTGGGCGATGCCACCCTGGTGCCGCTGGTCGGCCGCATCGCCGCGGGCATCCCGATCACGGCCGAGCAGCAGGTCGACGAGGTGTTCCCCCTCCCCCGCCAGCTGGTGGGCAACGGCGACCTCTTCATGCTGAAGGTCGTCGGCGAGTCGATGATCGACGCGGCCATCTGCGACGGCGACTGGGTCGTGATCCGCCAGCAGAACACGGCCGAGAACGGCGACATCGTGGCGGCCATGCTCGACGAGGAGGCCACCGTGAAGGTCTTCCGCCAGCGCGACGGCCACACCTGGCTGCTCCCCCGCAACAGCAACTTCGAGCCCATCCTCGGCGACTACGCCACGGTGCTCGGCAAGGTCGTCGCGGTCCTCCGCACCGTCTGACCTCTCGTGAGGTAGGCGCGTAGTAAGCTTTCCTCATGAACGCGCGATTGTCCGCTCAGCTTCGGACGGGCGGCTCGGTCGTCCATTCCCTGCAGAGCGAGGTGGTGCTCGTCACCGCCGCGAGGCGTGGCGTGCTGTCCGCCGAGATGATCGAGTGCTGCCGCGGCGTGGTAACCGAGACGTGTGAGGGTTTCGGCGCCCGTGCGAGTCAGTTCGACGGTGCCGCTGACGCCATCCGCTTCGCCGTCGACCACCCGGTCTGGGTCTCGCTCGACCGGCTGGTGCAGACGGTGCGCGCCGCGACGAGCCGCGAGCTGGTGCGCCGATTCGATACGGCCGTCACCGCCGTGCTCTGGCACGGCAGCGTCTGGTCGTCGTCGGAGTTCATCGCGACCGTCACCTGTACCCCCGGCGCCGCCGACGACTTCCTCCGCAATCAGCGCCGCGGAAACTCGTGACCCGCAGGCGCCCCCGTCCCTCCTGCGCGAGTGGGCATCTCTGGCGCCGAAACCGGGAGGGTGGCGCCGAAAGTGACCACTCGGCGTGAGCGGAGGAGGGTCAGGCGGGGGTGGCGACGCGGGTGCGGACGCGGTTCGTGGCCTCGATGACGTTCTTGAGGGACTCGACGGTCTCGTCGTAGCCGCGGGTCTTGAGGCCGCAGTCGGGGTTGACCCAGAGCTGGCGCTCGGGCACCGCACTCAGTGCCTTCTCGAGCAGTTCCGTGACCTCGTCGACGCTCGGCACGCGCGGCGAGTGGATGTCGTAGACGCCCGGGCCGACTCCGTGGTCGAAGCCCGAGGACTCGATGTCGTGCACGACGTCCATGCGCGAGCGCGCCGCCTCGATCGACGTCACGTCGGCATCGAGCTCGCGGATCGCGTCGATGACGACGCCGAACTCCGAGTAGCAGAGGTGCGTGTGGATCTGCGTCTCCGACCGCACACCGGCGGTCGCCAGCTTGAACGACCCGACCGACCAGTCGAGGTACGAGGGCTGGTCCCGCTGCTTCAACGGCAGCAGCTCCCGCAGCGCCGGCTCGTCGACCTGCACGATGCCGATGCCGGCCGCCTCGAGGTCGGCGATCTCGTCGCGGAGCGCGAATGCCACCTGCCGCGCGGTCTCCCCCAGCGGCTGGTCGTCGCGCACGAACGACCAGGCGAGGATCGTCACCGGCCCGGTCAGCATGCCCTTGACGGGCTTCGGGGTGAGCGACTGCGTGTACACCGACCAGTCCACCGTGATCGGCGCCGGCCGAGAGACGTCGCCCCAGAGGATCGACGGTCGCGTACAGCGGCTGCCGTAGGACTGCACCCAGCCGTTCTCGGTCACCGCGAAGCCGTCGAGGTTCTCGGCGAAGTACTGCACCATGTCGTTCCGCTCCGGCTCGCCGTGCACGAGCACGTCGAGGCCGATCTCCTCCTGCAGTTCCACGACGCGGCGGATCTCGGCACGCATCAGCTCGGTGTACTCCTCCGCACTCAGCTCGCCCTTGACGAAGCGGGCGCGGGCGCGGCGGATGTCGCCGGTCTGCGGGAACGAGCCGATCGTCGTGGTGGGCAGGAACGGGAGGCCGAGGGCCGCCTCCTGGGCTTCGAGTCGATCCGCGTAGGCCGCGCGGGCGAAGTCGCCCTCGGTCAGCGCCGCCTCGCGGAGGCGCACGTCGCCGTCGCGGACGCCCGGTGCCGCCAGACGGTCGGCGAGAGCATCCGTCGCCGCGTCGAGCTCGGACTGGATGGCCACCCGCCCGCCGCTCAGACCGTGCGCCAGGGTGGCGATCTGCTGCACCTTCTGGTCGGCGAAGGCGAGCCAGGAGACCAGGCGCGGGTCGAGCTTGGACTCGTCGGTGACGTCGTGCGGCAGGTGCTGCAGCGAGGTCGACGAGGAGACCGAGACGTTGAAGGTGAGGGTGCCGAGGGCCTCGAGCTTGTCGTAGGCGGCGGCGAGGTCGCCGCGCCAGATGTTGTGGCCGTCGACGACACCGCCGACGAGAACGGTCTCGCCGAGGTGCTCGACGTGTGTCGGGAGCGAACCCCGCACGAGATCGAGGCCGATCGCCTCGACACCCGAGTCGACGAGCACCGGCAGGGCGTCGTCGAGGCTGTTGTAGGCGGCGGCCACGAAGATCGAGGGGCGCTCCCCCGCGGTGAGTGCGGCATAGGCGAGGCGGGTCGCCTCGAGCGTGGTCGCGCGGTCGACGTCGATGCTCTCGCTGACGAGGGCGGACTCGTCGAGCTGCACCCACTCGGCCCCCGCATCCGCCAGCTTCGCGAGCAGCTCGGCGTACACCGGCAGCAGCTCCTCGAGGCGGTCGAGCGGCCGGAAGCCCTCGGGGGCGTCGTCGCTCGGCTTGCTGAGGAGCAGCAGCGTGACCGGCCCGACGATCGACGGGCGGGTGAGGTAGCCTTCGGCCTTCGCCTCGAGGAACTCGTCGAGCAGGCGGTCGCTCGCCAGCGAGAACACGGTGGACGGGCCGATCTCGGGCACGAGGTAGTGGTAGTTCGTGTCGAACCACTTCGTCATCTCGAGCGGGGCCCGGGCGCCCTCGCCGCGCGCCACCGTGAAGTAGCCGGCGAGGTCGATGCGTCCGTCGTCGCCCACGAGGTCGGCGAAGCGGGTCGGGATCGCCCCGACCGTCACGGCCGCGTCGAGCACCTGGTCGTAGAACGAGAAGCTCTCGGGGATCGAGGAGTCGCTCTGTCCGAGGCCGAGCTCGACGAGGCGGGCCCGCGTGGCCGAGCGCAGCCCGGCGGCCGTGGTCTCGAGCTCGGCGGCGTCGATGCGGCCGGCCCAGAAGGCCTCCACCGCCTTCTTGAGTTCACGCCGGCGCCCGATGCGGGGGTAGCCGAGGATGGTGCCGGCGGGGAACGAGGTCTGATTCGTCATGCGTATTCCTTGATCGAGGGTGAGACGAGGCCGCATTCGCGGAGCACCCCGAGGGCGGCCTCGTGCTGGTTGAACGTGTAGAGGTGGAGCGAGGGGGCGCCGCCCGCGAGAACGGCACGGGCGAGGCGGGTGGCGTGCTCGACGCCGATCTCGCGGCGGGCGAGCTCGTCGGGAGCGTCTTCGAGACCGGTGAGCAGAGCGGTGGGCACGGTCTCGCCCGAGAGCTCGGCCACCCGGCGCAGGCGTGCCGCGCTGGTGACCGGCATGATGCCCGGGATGATCGGCATCGTCACCCCCGCCGACCGCGCCCGGGCGACGAACCCGAGGTAGTCGTCGGCCTCGAAGAAGAGCTGGGTGACCGCGAAGTCGGCCCCGGCCACCTGCTTGGCCAGCAGGGCGTCGACGTCGTCGAAACCCGAGCGGTTGCGCGGATGCCCGTTCGGGAAGGCCGCGACCGAGACCTCGAGCTTCTGCCGCTTGGGCTCCACGCGGCTCGTCCCGGGCAGCCCCGGGAGTCCGACCTCGGTGTACGGCACCCGTTCGGCCTGCACCCGGTGGATCAGCTGGACCAGCTCGCTGGCGCTGGCCAGGTCGCCCAGCTCGATCTCGTCCTCGGGCACCCCGGCCGGCGGATCGCCCCGCAGGGCGAGGAAGCTGGTCACCCCCGCCTCGATGAACTCGCGGATGACGACGGCCGCCTGCGCGTGCGAGTTGCCGACGCAGGTGAGGTGGGCCAGCGCCCGCGCCGAGGTGGTGCGGTGGATGTGGCGCAGCAGGTCGAGCGAGGAGTCGCGGCTCGTGCCGTTCGCTCCGTAGGTGACCGAGATGAACTGCGGGCCCACCGCGGCGAGTTCGCGAACGGTCGCCCGCACCGCCACGGCCGACGCCTCGGAGCGCGGCGGGAACAGTTCGAACGAGAACCCGGTCATCTACTCTCTCCCTCCGTTCGCACGCACGACTGACGGCGATCGCGGGCGGGTGCCGGGCTCGGCTGTCGCACCATGAGCCACGCGGTGCGGCTGACGATGGGTCGACTCTAGGAGAGGCGCGGAGCCGCAGGAAGCGTTGTGACGCACTATGACGACGGATGCCCGGACACGCGCATGCCCGGGAACGACGGATGCGCAGGAACGACGGATGCCCCGGGCCGCGGTGGGCCCGGGGCATCCGGCAGCGGGCATCCGCTGTTCGTCGAGATCTCAGCGACCCCACGGTGTTCGCGTCAGCGCGCGAACTCGACCAGGCGCTCCTCGAACTCGGGGTTCACCAGGGCGCGCACGTGGGTGCCTCCCTCTTCGTAGTCGGTGCTCAGCACCGTGTTCTTCTCGTGCAGCAGGGTGACGACGTCACCGCGCTCGTAGGGCACCAGCAGGTCGACCTCGACGCTCGGCCGCGGCAGGATCGCGTCGAGCGCCGCGAGCAGCTCGGGGATGCCCTCGCCGGTGCGGGCCGAGACGAAGACCGCCGTCGGCTCGAGACCGCGCAGCACGAGCCGGTCGTCGTCGCTGACCAGGTCGGCCTTGTTGAACACGACGATCTCGGGGATGCCCCGCGCACCGGCCTCGCCCATGACGTCGCGCACCGTGGTGATCTGGCTCGCGGGGTCGGGGTGGGAGCCGTCGACGACATGCACCACCACGTCGGAGTCGGCCACCTCCTCGAGGGTCGACCGGAACGCCTCGACCAGCTGGTGCGGCAGCGCCCGCACGAATCCGACGGTGTCGGCGATCGTGTAGGGGCGGCCGTCTTCGGTCACGTTCTTGCGCACGGTGGCGTCGAGGGTCGCGAACAGCGAGTTCTCGACCAGCACGCCCGCACTGGTGATGCGGTTCAGCAGCGAGGACTTGCCGGCGTTGGTGTACCCGGCGATCGCCACGCTCGGCACCGCGTTGCGCTTGCGGTTGGCGCGCTTGGCGTCGCGGGCCGGCTTCATCTCCTTGATCTGCTTGCGCAGCTTCGCCATACGGGTGTGGATGCGGCGTCGATCGAGCTCGATCTTCGTCTCACCCGGGCCGCGCGAGCCCATTCCGGCGCCCGCGCCACCCACCTGGCCACCGGCCTGGCGCGACATCGAATCACCCCAGCCGCGAAGACGCGGCAGCAGGTACTCGAGCTGGGCGAGCTCGACCTGAGCCTTGCCCTCCCGGCTCTTGGCGTGCTGGCTGAAGATGTCGAGGATGACGGCGGTGCGGTCGATGACCTTGACCTTCACCACGTCTTCGAGCGCACGCCGCTGGCTGGGGGCCAGCTCGGTGTCGGCGATGACGGTGTCGGCACCGAGGTTGGCGACGATCATCCGCAGCTCGTCGGCCTTGCCCTTGCCGAAGTAGGTGCTGGGGTCGGGATGCGGCCGGCGCTGCAGGAGGCCGTCGAGCACGACGGCTCCGGCGGTCTCGGCCAGCGCGGCGAGCTCGCGCAGCGAGTTCTCGGCGTCGCTCAGGGTGCCCTGCGAGTAGACGCCGATGATGACGACGTTCTCGAGCCGCAGCTGCCGGTACTCGACCTCCGTGACGTCTTCGAGCTCGGTGGAGAGCCCGGCGACGCGCCGGAGCGACTGACGGTCTTCGCGGTCGAACTGGTCGCCGTCGTAGCTCGAGCCCTCGCGCTCACCCGTGGTGGCGGGACGCTGGAGAGCCTGGGCCGAGCCCTGCTCGAAGAGCGAGTAGCCGCTCGAGCGCTGCTCGGCACCGGCGAGCACCCGGGCGACGGCGGCGTCGCTCTCGGTGGTGTTCTCTGTGATCTCGTGGTCTGACATTGGCGTCAAGACTAGTCTCCTTGTTTGCTAGATTCCCTCTATGGATGGCGAGCACTACTTCTCTGCGCAGCCCGCGGGGGAGCTGTCGCTCCGCGAGATGACGGTCACGCTGGCCGGGTCGGATCACCGCCTCACGACGGCATCGGGCATCTTCAGCCCGGATCGGATCGACACCGGTACCCAGGTGCTGCTCGCGAACGTGCCTCACCCACCGCCCGGGGGGAATCTTCTCGATCTCGGGTGCGGTTGGGGGCCGATCGCGCTCACACTGGCCCTGGAATCACCGCGTTCGACGGTGTGGGCCGTGGATGTCAACGAGCGTGCTCTGGATCTGGTTCGTCGTAATGCTCACATCATGGGTCTCGATAATGTCAACGCCGTGCGGCCCGAGGATGTTCCCGACGACGTGCGATTCATGACGATCTGGTCGAATCCGCCCATCCGGGTCGGCAAGGAGGCGCTGCACTCGATGCTGCGGCAGTGGCTGCCGCGGCTCGAGCCCGGCACCGAGGCGTGGCTCGTGGTGCAGAAGAACCTGGGGTCGGATTCGCTGCAGCGGTGGATGGACGGGGAGTTCCCCGAGCTGACCGTGCAGCGGGAGGCGACGAGCAAGGCGTTCCGGGTGCTGCGGGCGCGGATGCGCGGGTAGCGTTCGGGCGCTCTCGGGCACGCGGGCCGTTGCCGGCGGGCGAGCGGTCGCCCGGCTGGTCGCGCGCTAGGCGATCGCCAGGTCGCCCTCGTAGACGAGCTCGGCCGGGCCCGACAGCGCCACGTGCTCGCCGTCCTCCGCGGGGAACATGCGCACGCCCACCACGCCTCCGGGCACGGTGACGTTCCAGTGGTTCGGTGCGCCCTGGCCGGCCCAGTGGCGGGTGGCGAGGGCTGCCGCGGCCGCGCCCGTTCCGCAGCTGAGCGTCTCGCCGCTGCCTCGCTCGTGCACGCGCATCCGGATGTGGCCGACCGCGTCGCGCACCAGAGGGTCGGCGGGCACGACGAACTCGACGTTGGCGCCGTCGACCGGTGTCGGTTCGAGGTGCGGGATGAAGGCGAGGTCGGCCGAGTCGAGCTCCTCGTCGTCGGCGAGGGCGACCACCACGTGCGGGTTGCCCACGTTGATGCCGAGACCGGGGCGGGCGACCTGGAGGTTCTTGGCGCGCACGAGGGGCTCGCCGCCGTCGAGCGACCAGCGGCCGAGGTCGACCTGGAAGCCGAGGGCATTCAGCTGCACGTCGCGCACGCCGGCGCGGGTTCCGATGACGAGGGTCTCGCCGGGGGCCAGCGTGGTGAGGCCGTTGTCGATGAGGTAGCGGGTGTAGACGCGGATGCCGTTGCCGCACATCTCGGAGAGCGAGCCGTCGGCGTTGTGGTAGTCCATGAACCACTCGGCGGCCGGGTCTTCGGCGAGGGCCGCCGCCCCGGCGTCGAGGCTCGCCGAGCGCACCGCGCGGATGACCCCGTCGGCACCGACACCGAAGTGACGGTCGCAGATGGCGGCGATCTGGGCGGGGGTGAGGTCGATCTCGCCCTCGGGGTCGGTGAAGAGCACGAAGTCGTTGCCCGTGCCCTGACCCTTGGTGAAGTGCAACTCGGCTGGCATCTGCTCAGTCTAGGGCGGCGGGGTGGGCGGGCGGATGCTCGGCGGGGCGTGCGGGCAGGGCGGGCGGATGCTCGGCGGCGCGGTCGGCGGGCTACGCCTCGGCCACGGAGCCGACGGCGGCCTCGAGCGCATCCGGGTCGAGGGCGTCGACGTCGAGGGCGTTCGGGTAGCGCTTGAACCAGCTCACCTGGCGGCGGGCGTAGCGGCGGGTGAGGGCCTGCGCCTCAGCGATCGCGTCCGCCTCGGGCGTCGTACCGTCGTGCTGGGCGAGGGCCTGGGCGTAGCCGATGGCCCGGGATGCGGTGACACCGTCGCGGAGGCCCCGCTGCACCAGCCCGGCGACCTCGTCGACGAGTCCCGCGGCCCACATGCGCTCGACCCGGGCGTCGAGCCGCTCGACGAGGTGCTCACGCGGTATGCCGAGCCGCACGATCGAGGCCTCACGCCAGAGCACCGGCTCCTCAGGGAGCGTGCCCGACACGGGTTCGCCGGTCAGCTCGACGACCTCGAGTGCCCGCACGATGCGGCGTCCGTTGAACTGCCCGATCGACGCCGCCGCGGCCGGGTCGATCGCCTTGAGGCGATCGTAGAGCGCCCGCACTCCCCCGAGTTCGAGCTCGGCCTCCAGCCGGGCGCGAACCGCCTCGTCGCGGGCCGGGAAGCGGAAGTCGTAGAGCACCGACGAGACGTAAAGCCCGGATCCGCCGACGAGGATCGCCGTGCCGCCGCGCCCGGCGATGTCGTCGACGGCGGCGCGCGCGGCCGGCTGGTAGGCGGCGACGGAGGCCTCGTCGGTGACGTCGAGCACGTCGAGGAGGTGGTGCGGCACTCCGCGGCGCTCGTGCAGCGGCAGCTTGGCGGTGCCGATGTCCATGCCGCGGTAGAGCTGCATCGCGTCGGCGTTGACGACCTCGGCGAACCCGCCCCGCGCGGCGATGCGCTCGGCGATCGCCAGCGAGAGCTCGGACTTGCCGGTGCCGGTGGCGCCGACGACGGCGATCACGGCCGGTCTGCCCGCCTGCGGCTCAGGCACGACGATCGCCGTCTTCGCGCTCGGTTGCCACTCCTACCCGCGCAGATCGTCGGTGGGGCTGTAGATCGGGACGGTGGCGACCCCGTGCCCCGGAAAGCTCAGTCGGGCATCCGGAACCCCGATGCGGAGGGTCGGCAGGCCGAGCGAGACGGGGCGGACCCCGTCGGTCGGGCCACCCGTCGCCGGGACACCGCAGGACTCGGCCTCGGCACGGTCCCAGGCGTCACCCGCGCGGGTGCGGCGCACCGCGAGCGGCGCTCCGTCGGTGTCGGCGATGAGGTGGAACGGCGCGGCCTGCGTGATCGTGACCGAGACGACGTCGCCGGGGCGCGGGCGCTCGGAGCCCTCGGGCACCTCGAAGTGGACGAGGCGGCTGTCCTCTGCGCGTCCGCTCAGGCGGTTGGTCGCCTGGTCTTTGCGGCCCTCGCCGTTCGCCACGAGCACGTTGACGCGGCGGCCGATCAGGCGGCGGTTCTCGTCGAGGCTGATGCCCTCCTGCAGCGCGACCAGTCGTTCGTAGCGCTCCTGCACGACCTCATGCGGCACCTGGTCGGGCAGGGTGGCCGCCGGGGTGCCCGGGCGGATGGAGTACTGGAAAGTGAACGCCGAGGCGAAGCGGGCGGCCTCCACCACGCGCATCGTCTCGAGGAAGTCCTCCTCGGTCTCGCCGGGGAAGCCGACGATGATGTCGGTCGAGATGGCCGCGTTCGGGATCTTCTCGCGCACCCGATCGAGGATGCCGAGGAACTTCGCCGAGCGGTACGAGCGCTTCATCGCACGGAGGATACGGTCGGACCCCGACTGCAGCGGCATGTGCAGCTGCGGCATGACGTTCGGTGTCTCGGCCATCGCGTCGATCACGTCGTCGGTGAACGCCGCCGGGTGGGGGCTGGTGAAGCGGATGCGCTCGAGCCCCGGGATGGTTCCGGCCGCCCGCAGCAGCTTGCCGAAGGCGAGACGGTCGCCGAACTCCACCCCGTAGGAGTTCACGTTCTGGCCGAGCAGCGTGACCTCGATGGCGCCGTCGTCGACGAGCGACTGGATCTCGGCCAGCACCTCGCCCGGGCGCCGATCCTTCTCCTTGCCGCGGAGCGCCGGCACGATGCAGAAGGTGCAGGTGTTGTTGCAGCCGACCGAGATCGACACCCAGCCGCTGTACGTGGATTCGCGCTTGGTCGGGAGGGTCGAGGGGAACGTCTCGAGGGACTCGAGGATCTCGATCTCGGCCGAGTCGTTGTGCCGGGCCCGCTCGAGCAGGCTCGGCAGGGCGCCCATGTTGTGGGTACCGAAGACGACGTCGACCCAGGGGGCCTTGTCGAGGATGACGTTCTTGTCCTTCTGGGCGAGACAGCCGCCGACGGCGATCTGCATGCCCTCGTGGCGGCGCTTCACCGAGGCCAGGTGGCCGAGGTTGCCGTAGAGCTTGTTGTCGGCGTTCTCGCGCACGGCGCAGGTGTTGATGACCACGACGTCGGCCTCGACGCCCTCGGCCTTGACGTAGCCGGCGGCCTCGAGCGAGCCGCTCAGACGCTCGGAGTCGTGCACGTTCATCTGGCAGCCGAAGGTGCGCACCTCGTAGGTGCGGGCCCGCCCGTCGGCACCGCGGGACGCGGCGGACGCCTCGATGATCGTGGGGGCTTCGCTCACAGTGCTCATGATCGCCCCAGTCTACGAAACCCCGCCCGCCCCCGCCGCCGCCCCACAGGCGGGGGCGTCAGCGGAAGCGGGGGCCGCCGAAGCGTTTGCGGGTGGCGAGGGCGCGGCGGGTGGCCTCGCGGACGATCGTGGAGTTGAAGCCGCGGCGGGTGAGGAAGCCCATCAGGCGGCGCTCGACGGTCTGGTCGTCGTAGGCGCTGAGCTGGCCGACGCGCTTCGTGGCGGCGTCGAGGGCCAGCGAGAACTCGTGGTCGTCGTCGAGGCCCTCGAGAGCGGCCGTGACGAGCTCGCCGGGGATCTTGCGGGCCGACAGCTCCCGCGCGATCGCCCCGCGGCTCTTGTGGTCGCGGTCGGACATGCGCTCGACGAGGGTCTCGGCCAGCGCCGCGTCGTTGAGGTAGCCGAGCTCCTCGTAGCGGGCCACGAGGGTCTCGGCCTCGTCGCTCGACGCTCCCTGCGCCTCGAGCAGGGCCTGCGTCTCTCCGGCGGACAGCTGCCGACGACCGAGCGCCCGCACGACCGTGTCACTGACGCGGGCGAGCCGCTCCTCGTCGGACAGCTGCGGCTCGTCGTCGAAGTCGTCGTCGTCACCGTCGTCGAACGCCGCCGACCTCCGAGAGGGAACGGACCGCATCGATGTCACCGTCGAGCGCTTGCCGGCACCCGAGGTCGCGGAGCCGGTCGAAACCGAGCCCGAAGTGGCGGATTCGGATGCATCGCCGCTTGACGGGAACCAACCCGACGACGTCTGGCTGCCCGACGGGGCCTTGCCCGGAGAGGCTTCGCCCGACGCGGCAGCCCCGGGCGACGTGGCACCGAGCGACGACCCGGCACCCTTTGTCTGCACGGCGGGTTCGCCCACCGACGACGTGGCCCGTGCCGGCGTCGAAGTGACGGTCGGCGAGGCGACGGTCGGCGAAGCAACCGCGTCGGCGGCGGCGCGGCCCTTCGACGGGTGATCAGCACCCGGGCCGCCCGCGGGGCGCTTCTCGCGAGCGCGGCGGGCGGCGTCGAGGCTGATGATGTCGTTCACGCGACTCCTAGGCGCCCTTGCGAGCGGCCGCGGCCTTGGGAGCGCCGGCGGCCAGCTTCGGGGCGATCGGCTCGACGTTCGCCGCCGAAGTCGCGGACGCGGCGGACGCGGTGGACGCAGCCAGGGCGGCCGCGCCCGCCTCGCCGACGCCGAGCTTCGCGAGGATCTTGTTCTCGATCTCGAGCGCGATGTCGGGGTTCTCTTTCAGGAAGCGACGCGAGTTCTCTTTGCCCTGGCCGAGCTGGTCGCCGTCGTAGGTGTACCAGGCACCCGACTTGCGCACGATCTCGTGCTCGACACCGAAGTCGATCAGGCTGCCCTCACGGGAGATGCCGACACCGTAGAGGATGTCGAACTCGGCCTGCTTGAAGGGCGGCGCCATCTTGTTCTTGACGACCTTCACGCGGGTGCGGTTGCCGACGGCCTCGGTGCCCTCTTTCAGGGTCTCGATGCGGCGGATGTCGAGGCGTACCGAGGCGTAGAACTTCAGCGCCTTTCCACCGGCGGTGGTCTCGGGGCTGCCGAAGAACACACCGATCTTCTCGCGCAGCTGGTTGATGAAGATCATCGTGGTGTTGGTCTGGTTCAGACCACCGGTGAGCTTGCGGAGGGCCTGCGACATGAGGCGGGCCTGCAGACCCACGTGGGAGTCGCCCATCTCACCCTCGATCTCGGCGCGGGGCACGAGCGCTGCGACGGAGTCGATGACGATGAGGTCGATGGACCCCGAGCGCACGAGCATGTCGGCGATCTCGAGGGCCTGCTCACCCGTGTCGGGCTGCGACACCAGCAGGGAGTCGATGTCGACGCCGAGCTTCTTGGCGTACTCGGGGTCGAGGGCGTGCTCCGCGTCGATGAAGGCGGCGATGCCCCCGGCGCGCTGGGCGTTCGCGATGGCGTGCAGCGTCAGCGTGGTCTTTCCCGAGGACTCCGGGCCGTAGATCTCGACGATGCGGCCGCGCGGCAGGCCTCCGATGCCGAGCGCGACGTCGAGCGCGATCGAACCGGTGGGCACGACCTCGACGGGTGCACGGTCGTCGCTGCCGAGGCGCATGACCGACCCCTTGCCGAACTGACGGTCGATCTGGGCGAGCGCGGTCTCGAGTGCTTTTTCGCGGTTTGCGTCTGACGGCATGGCGTCTTCCTTCTGTCGTGCGGCCTGGGCTCGGCGGCCCGGTGTCGCGATGGTGTGCCCACAGGCTGTCGTGTGCGGGTGATCTCTCGATCGGGCAACGACAGGGCGTTCTCGGGAGTTCATCGAACATGCTCCACGCTAGGCAGGACCACCGACATCGGTCGTCGGCCTGCACCATCTGTGGAGAACGTCTTCGATTCTCTCGATGTGCAGAAGCCTACTCAGAACCGAAGGTATGTTCGAGCGGTGCGCCCGGCGTGTCGGGCACGCGAAAGGGCCCCCGGAGCATCCGGGGGCCCTTTCGTGAATCAGTGCGAGGTCAACCGCGAGGCTGTGCCGGCAGACCCGCCCCGTGCCATCGCTCACGAGGCACGTCGGCCGCTCGGCAGACCGCGAGCCACACCTCTCGCGGCGAGATCCCTGCCTTCAGAGCCTGCGCGGCGGTGCGGTCACCGAGATCGACGAGGGTGAGATCACTCGTGACCACCTGACCGTACGCGTCACCGAACTCGTCGCTGACCGCCTGCCGGAACTCGCTCAGGCGCACTCTCAGCGGGCGACGAGGTCGGCGTCGAAGTCGGCGACGAACTCGTCGGGGATGGTGTCGGGAATGGGATCGATGCCCTCGACCACGGCGAGCCGGTCTCCGACCTCGCGCATGATCACCGAGATGGGCGTGTCGAGAGCATCGGCGACCGATGCGAGGATCTCGCTCGAGGCCTCTTTCTGACCACGCTCGACCTCGCTCAGGTAGCCGAGCGCGACGCTCGCCTTACTTGCCACTTGACGAAGGGTGCGGCCCTTCTGCAGGCGGAAGTCCCGAAGCACGTCGCCGATCTCCTGACGAACTAGAATCACTGGACCCTCCTTGCGTTCAGTCACGGTCTTCTCGAGTGGCTCTCGAACCGCGGTTGCCTGTGGTTCGTAGCAGAAACTCTAAGCGACGGGGACTGGACATATCTTGTGAATGACATCAGATGTAACGAGATCGAAACGCGGTGCATTCCCGCCTGACGGGAGGCGGGGAAAGCGCTCTGCCGGCTCACAGGAACTCCTCCAGCGCGCTCAGCGCCCGGGCCACGACGGCGGCTCTGACGGCCGAGCGATCGCCGTCGACGTGCAGCTCGACGAACCGCACCTCGTGGCCGATCGCGAGCCCGATGAAGGCCGTTCCGGGCGGATGACCGTCCTGCGCGTCGGGCCCGGCGACACCGGTGGTCGACAGCCCGATCCACGGCTCCTCACCGTCGAGCATCAGCGCGGTGCGCACCCCGACCGCCATCTGCACGGCGACGTCCGGATGCACGGGGCCGTGGGCCGCGAGCACCTCCGCATCGACACCGAGCAGGCTGTGCTTGACGGCCGTGTCGTAGGCCACCACTCCCCCGCGAAGGACGGCGGACGCCCCGGGCACCTCGACGAACGCGGCGGCCAGCAGCCCACCGGTGAGCGACTCCGCGACACCGATCGTGACGTGCCGGGCCGTCAGCGTCTCGACGATGCGCCGGGCGAGGTCGAAGGTGGGCGAGGGAGCCGTGCTCACGCGGTGCGCTTCGGGCTTCGGTTCAAGCGCCGGTCCTGCACGATGTAGTCGATGCCGGTGACGACGGTGAGCACGAGGGCGATGGCCATGAAGACGGCGTTGACCCAGTTCACCCAGTCACCGAGGAGGTTCGGGAACGGCAGCAGGGCGAGCGAGATGGCGACCGACTGCGCCAGCGTCTTGAGCTTGCCGCCGCGCGACGCCGGGATGACCCGGTCGCTCAGCTGCACGAAGCGCCACACGGTGATGCCGACCTCGCGCACCAGGATGACGATGGTGACCCACCACGGCAGCTCGGCGAGGATCGAGAGGCCGACGAGCGCCGCCCCGGTGAGCACCTTGTCGGCGATCGGGTCGAGCAGCTTGCCGAGGTCGGTGACGAGGTTGCGGCTGCGGGCGATGTGCCCGTCGATGCCGTCGGTGGCGATCGCCAGGATGAAAAGCACCGCGGCGGCCCAGCGCAGCCCGCCGTCGGCCCCGTTGTCGACCAGCAGCATGACGAAGAACACCGGTGCCAGCAGGATGCGCACGACCGTGATCGCGTTCGGCAGGTTCCAGTTGCTCGGCTTCGCCACCGCGCCGCCGCTGTGCTCGGTGCTGCTCACGTGCTACTCCCTGCCGGTCAGTCCCCAGGCGTCCTCTTCGGACGAGTCCGCCTCGACCTCAGGGTACTGGGAGAGCGCGTCACCCACCGCATCGGAGCCGTAGCGGTCGTCGGCGCCTGACGCCGGAACGCCCGCGGAGGCCGCAGCCGCACCCGCAGAAGCAGAAGCAGAAGCACCTGAACCAGCAGCAGCAGCACCCGCCGTCGACCCTCCGCGGATCATCGACAGCACCTCGGGCAGCTGCTCGGCCGTGACGAGCACGTCCCGCGCCTTCGACCCCTCCGACGGCCCGACGATCTCGCGCGACTCCAGCAGATCCATCAGCCGGCCCGCCTTGGCGAAGCCGACCTTGAGCTTGCGCTGCAGCATCGAGGTCGAGCCGAACTGCGTGTTGACGACCAGCTCGGCCGCCGCGAGCAGCAGTTCGAGGTCGTCGCCGATGTCGGCGTCGATCTGCTTCTTCTCGGCGGTGACCGCCACGTCGTCGCGGTACTCGGGCCGCGCCTGGCGGGTGACGTGCTCGACGACCTTGGCGATCTCGGGCTCGCTCACCCAGGCGCCCTGCACGCGGATGGACTTCGACGAGCCCATCGGCAGGAACAGGGCGTCGCCCTGGCCGATCAGCTTGTCGGCGCCCGGCTGGTCGAGGATGACGCGCGAGTCGGTGACGCTGGTGACCGCGAAGGCGAGCCGCGAGGGCACGTTGGCCTTGATCAGACCCGTGACGACGTCGACCGAGGGCCGCTGCGTGGCGAGCACGAGGTGGATGCCCGACGCACGTGCGAGCTGGGTGATGCGCACGATCGAGTCCTCGACGTCGCGCGGGGCGACCATCATCAGGTCGGCGAGCTCGTCGACCACGACCAGGAGGTAGGGGTAGGGCTTCAGCACCCGCTGCGAGGCCGGCGGCAGCTGGATCTCGTCGTTGATGACGGCGCGGTTGAAGTCGTCGATGTGCCGGAACCCGAAGCTTTCCAGGTCGTCGTACCGCATGTCCATCTCCTTCACCACCCATGACAGCGCCTCGGCCGCCTTCTTCGGGTTGGTGATGATGGGGGTGATCAGGTGCGGCACGCCCTGGTAGGCGGTGAGCTCGACCCGCTTCGGGTCGATCAGCACCATGCGCACCTCGCTGGGCTTGGCGCGCATGAGCACCGAGGTGACCATGGAGTTGATGAAGCTCGACTTGCCGGAACCGGTGGAACCGGCCACGAGGAGGTGGGGCATCTTCGCGAGGTTGGCGAGCACGAACTTGCCCTCGACGTCTTTTCCGACGCCGATGGTCATCGGGTGCGGGTCGTTCATCGCCTTCTGCGACCGCAGCACGTCGCCGAGCGAGACCGTCTCGCGGTCGGTGTTCGGGATCTCGATGCCGATGGCGCTCCGGCCCGGGATGGGCGAGAGGATGCGCACCTCGTTCGAGGCCACCGCGTAGGAGAGGTTCTTCGACAGCGCGGTGACGCGCTCGACCTTGACGCCCGGGCCGAGCTCGATCTCGTAGCGGGTGACGGTGGGGCCGCGGGAGAAGCCGGTGACCGTGGCGTCGACCGAGAACTGCTTCAGCACGTCGGTGATGGCGCGCACGATGTCGTCGTTCACGGCCGAGCGCGCCTTGGACGGCTCTCCGACCGAGAGGTTCGCGACCGACGGCAGGCGGTAGTTCGCGGGGTCGGAGGCCGGGGGCGGCGTGGGCATGCCCTCGCCCGCGCCGAGGACGGCGCCGGTGCCCGAGAGGTCGAGCGGAGCATCCGGGATCGGGGTGGCGAAGGCGGGCAGGCCCTCGGTCGACTCGTCGTCGAGCAGCCCGGTGGTCTGCAGGCGACCGGGCAGGATCTCGCCGGTGACCCGCTTGATCGCCTGCTCGGCGGCCTCCATGTCGTGCAGCAGGCCCGAGCCGAAGCTCTCGGTGCTGTCGAGGTCGGTGGGGTGCACGACCTCGGCCGGGCTCTCGAACGGCCCCTCGGGAGCCGGCGTGCGGTCTTCGATGCGGGGCTGCAGGGGCGGGGCCGACGACTCCGGGTCTTCTTCGCGGCCGCTGGAGTTGCGGCGCCACCAGGGCAGCGCGCCCGACTCCTCGGGGGTGGCGTCGAGGTCGAGCATGTTCGGGTCGTCGGTCTCGGACGAGCGGCCGCGGCGGCCGCGCTTGGCGGCGACGGGAGCGGTGGCGTTCGCATCAGGAGAGCCACCGGCACCGTCGGACGCACCGCCGTCACCAGCCTCGTCGTGCGCCCCGAACAGGTAGACGTACAACTCCCGCAGCCGCCGCCCGATGCGGTTCGGCGGCGTCTTCGTGATGATGAACAGCGACAGGGCGAGCAGCACGATGAGCACCGCCGCCGACCCGGCCGGGGTGATCAGGGCGGCCAGGGGGGCCGCGGCGATCCAGCCGATGACGCCGCCGGCCAGCGCGAGCACCTCCATGCCCTCGGAGGGGTCGGGTGCCTGGCTGAAGATGTGGCAGAGGCCGGACACCGTGACGAGGAACACGCTCAGCCCGATGCCGATGCGCCCGTTGTCGTGCACCGAGCTCGGGTGACGGAACAGCCAGACGGCCAGCAGCATCAGGATGACCGGCAGCGCGTAGGAGACGCGGCCGAACAGGCCGCCGAAGGTCCACGCGTTGATGGCGACGGCCACCGCGTTCGAGGCCAGGAACCACTCGGTGATCGCGCCGGCGACCGCGAGCACGAAGAACAGGAACGGCAGGCCGTCACGACGCTCCTCTTTCGCGAGCGTCTCGCTGCCGAAGGCGCGGGCGGCGCCACCCGTGACGTGGGCGAGGCCGAGCCACAGGGAGACGAGCGGGTTCGGGCCCTTCTCCTCCTGGATGACCGGGTACTTCACGGTCTTCTGGGCGGCGGTGGTGCGGGCGGGCGCCTTGCGCGGCGTCGCGGCCGTCGCACGCGTCGCGCGCGGGGTGGACGCCGGCTTGCGGGGCGTCGACTTACTGCTGGTGGCCATGGTTTCACGCTACCCGCGGCCGGTGACAGCGAGGGGTCACCGGCCGCGGGTGTTGCGAAATGGTGCGCGTTACGCCTCGATGACGACCGGCACGATCATCGGCCGACGGCGGAACGAGGCGCTGACCCAGCGGCCCACGACCCGGCGCACGACCTGCTGCAGGGCGTGGCTGTCGCGCACGCCGTTCTGCGCGGCCTCGGCCAGCGCAGCGCTGACCTTGGGCTTCAGGGCGTCGAAGACCTTGTCGTCCTCGGCGAAGCCCTTGGCGTGGATGTCGGGACCCGAGACGATGCGGCCGGTCTGCGACTCGACCACCGTGATGATCGAGATGAAACCCTCCTCGCCGAGGATGCGACGGTCTTTCAGGTCGGCGTCGGTGATCTCGCCGACCGTCGAGCCGTCGACGTAGACGAAGCCGAGGTCGTACTGACCGACCACCTTCGCCACGCCGTTCTTCAGGTCGATGACGGTGCCGTCTTCGCCGATGATCGTGTTCTCGGCGGGGATGCCGGTCTCGATCGCCAGCTTCTGGTTCGCGACCAGGTGACGGTACTCGCCGTGCACGGGCAGCACGTTCTTCGGCTTCAGGATGTTGTAGCAGTAGAGCAGCTCGCCGGCGGCCGCGTGGCCCGAGACGTGCACCTTGGCGTTGGCCTTGTGCACGACGTTCGCGCCGAGCTTGGTGAGGCCGTTGATGATGCGGTAGACCGCGTTCTCGTTGCCCGGGATGAGGCTGGACGCGAGGATGACGGTGTCGCCCTCGCCCACCTCGATCTGGTGCTCGAGGTTGACCATGCGCGAGAGCACGGCCATCGGCTCGCCCTGCGACCCGGTCGACATGTAGACGATCTTGTCGTCGGGGATGTCTCCGGCCTTCTTGAAGTCGACCAGCACGTTGTCGGGCACCTTGAGGTAGCCGAGCTCGGCGGCGATGGTCATGTTGCGCACCATCGAGCGGCCGAGCAGGGCGACCCGGCGGCCGTTCGCGGCGGCGGCGTCGAGCACCTGCTGCACGCGGTGCACGTGGCTGGAGAAGCTGGCCACGATGACGCGACGGGGCGCGCGCTCGATGATCGACTCGAGCACCGGTCCGATGTCGCGCTCGGTGGGCGTGAAGCCCGGCACGTCGGCGTTGGTGGAGTCGGGCAGGAACAGGTCGACGCCCTGCTCGCCGAGGCGGGCGAAGGCGCGCAGGTCGGTGAGCCGGCCGTCGAGCGGCAGCTGGTCCATCTTGAAGTCACCGGTGTGCAGCACGAGGCCGGCAGGCGTCTTGATGGCCACCGCGAGGGCGTCGGGGATGGAGTGGTTGACGGCCACGAACTCGCACTCGAACGGCCCGAGGTTCTCGACCTGGCCCTCGGCCACGTCGAGCGTGTAGGGCTTGATGCGGTGCTCTTTGAGCTTCGCCTCGACCAGCGCGAGGGTCAGCGCGGAGCCGATCAGCGGGATGTCCTCGCGGAGTTTCAGGAGATAGGGCACGGCGCCGATGTGGTCTTCGTGGCCGTGGGTGAGCACGATGCCGACGATGTCGCGCAGGCGATCGCGCACGACGCTGAAGTCGGGCAGGATCAGGTCGACGCCGGGCTGGTGCTCCTCGGGGAACAGCACGCCGCAGTCGACGACGAGCAGCTTGCCGCCGAACTCGTAGACCGTCATGTTGCGGCCGATCTCGCCGAGGCCGCCCACGGGGACGACGCGGAGTGTTCCGTTCTCGAGCGGCGGAGGAGTGATGATGGGGGTCTGCATGGGCCCTCCTTGTTCTTCTTCTGATGCAGGTGCGCGCGTCGTGCGCGCTGTGGCTGATGGCACCCGCCTCAGCGGGTGGTGCCCGCCACCTTGGGCAGCGCTCCGCCGGCGGCCGCGTTGCGGTCGGGGCGGAAGTTGCCGAGGTCGAGACCCGGGATGTCGCGCACGAGATCGATCTCGCTCTCGATCTGCGCGGCCTCCCATTCCTCGGGCCCCACGAGGGGCAGGCGGACGCGCGGGCTGGCGATGCGGCCGAGCCCGTGCAGGATGTACTTCGCGGCGACCGTGCCCGGCACGTGCGTCATGACCGCACGCACGAGGGGCTCGAGCGCCTGATGCGCCGTGGTGGCGGTGGCGAGGTCGCCCGCGTTCACTGCGTCGACGATCACCCGGTAGGGCGCCGGCGCGATGTTCGCGGTGACCCCGATAAGCCCGGCGGCGCCGATCGCCATATGCGGCAGCACGTTGGCGTCGTCGCCCGAGAAGTAGAGCAGGCTCGTCTGGTTCAGCACCCGGCTGACCTCGCTGAAGTCGCCCTTCGCGTCTTTGACGGCGAGGATGTTCGGGTGCTTCGCCAGCCGGAGGATGGTGTCGTATTTGATGGGCACCCCGGTGCGACCCGGGATGTCGTACAGGATGACCGGCAGGTCGGTGGCGTCGGCGATCATGCGGAAGTGCGTGAGGATGCCGGCCTGGGTGGGCTTGTTGTAGTACGGCGTGACGACGAGGTTGCCGTCGGCACCCGCCTTCTCGCTCTGCCGCGCGAGCTGCATGGCGTGCGCCGTCTCGTTCGAGCCGCCGCCCGTGATGATCTTGGCGCGCCCCCCGGCGACCGACTTGCCGACCTCGACGAGACGGATCTTCTCGGGGTCGGTGAGGGTCGACGTCTCGCCCGTGGTGCCCGAGACGACGATGCCGTCGGCTCCGCCCACGATGAGGTCGTCGATGAGCTTCTCGACGCCGGGCCAGTCGACCTCGCCGTCGGCGGTGAACGGGGTGACCATGGCGACCAGCACCTGGCCGAACGGGTTCGAAGCGTATGACACGTCTACAGGGTATCGGTTCGTGACGCCCGGGCGAGAAGGCCGGGCAGCCGGATGCCCGCTCAGAAGCCGAGCCGGCCGAGCAGCTTCGGGTCGCGCTGCCAGTCTTTCGCGACCTTGACCCGGATGTTCAGATACACCTGGCTGTCGAGCAGGGGCTCGATCTCGGCCCGCGCCCGCGCGCCGACCTCGCCGAGCCGGGACCCCTTGGGGCCGATGATGATGCCCTTCTGGCTGTCGCGCTCGACGAAGAGGTTCGCGTAGATCTCGACGATCTCCTTGTCGTCGCGCTGGCGCATGTCGTCGATCGTCACGGCGATGGAGTGCGGCAGCTCGTCGCGCACGCCCTCGAGCGCGGCCTCGCGGATGAGCTCGGCGATGCGGCTCTCGATGCCCTCGTCGGTGTACTGGTCGTCGGGGTAGAGCCGCTCGGAGCGGGGCAGCAGGCGGATGAGCTCACTGGTCAGCACGTCGAGCTGGATGCGGCTGGTCGCCGACACGGGGATGACCGTCTCCCAGTCGCGGAGCTCGGAGATCGCGAGCAGCTGCTCCCCCACCTGCTGCTTCGAGGCCGAGTCGATCTTGGTGACGATCGCCACCTTCTTGGCCTTCGGGTACTGGTCGAGCTGCTCGTTGATGAAGCGGTCGCCCGGGCCGAGCTTCTCGTCGGCGGGCAGGCAGAAGCCGATCACGTCGACGTCGCCGAGGGTCGACTGCACCAGGGAGTTCAGCCGCTCGCCGAGCAGGGTGCGGGGGCGGTGCATTCCCGGGGTGTCGACGAGGATGAGCTGACCGGCCGGGTCGTGCACGATGCCGCGGATGGTCTGGCGGGTGGTCTGCGGCTTGGGGCTCGTGATGGCCACCTTCTCGCCCACCAGCGCGTTCGTGAGGGTCGACTTGCCCACGTTGGGGCGGCCGACGAAGGTCACGAAGCCCGCCCGGAAGTCGTCGGGGGCGGGGGTGCCGGTGTCGGTCATGCGTTCTCCTTGCTGGGGGTGGTGCGGGGCGTGCTGCCCGGGGCGGCGCCGGCCGCGTCGTCGTCGGGGGCGTCGGCGGGCACCTCACCATTGTCGGGGTGCGCGGGCTCGGCCCGGTGCACGAGCACCGTGACGACCCGCTTGCGCCGGCCGTCGATGCGGTCGGCGGTGAGCACGAGACCGAGCGCCTCGGCGGTGGAACCCGCTTCGGGCAGTCGGCCGAGGGCCTTCGTGAGCAGGCCGCCCACCGAGTCGACGTCGTCGTCGTCGAGCTCGAGGTCGAACAGCTCGCCGAGCTCGTCGACCGGCAGGCGGGCGCTCACCCGGAAGCCGGCGTCGTCGTCGAGCGGCTCGACCTCCACCACGTCGCGGTCGTACTCGTCGGAGATGTCGCCGACGAGCTCCTCGATCAGGTCTTCGAGCGTGACGAGCCCGGCGATGCCGCCGTACTCGTCGACCACCATCGCCAGGTGGTTCGACTCGGTCTGCATCTGCCGCAGGGTGTCGTCGACCTTCTTCGACTCGGGGATGAACAGGGGCTGCCGGGCGAGCTCGCGCACCGGCATCGTGTCGACGAGCGTCGGGCGCTCGTAGCTCACCCGGGCGACGTCGCGCAGGTGCAGCACCCCCGCGATCTCGTCGACGTCGTCGTCGACCACGACGGGGATGCGTGAGACGCCCTTGCTGAGGAAGAGGCCGAGCCCGTGCCCGACGGTGGCGTCGTCGTCGATGGTGACCATGTCGGTGCGCGGGATCATCACCTCGCGTACGACGGTGTCGTTGAACTCGAGGATGGAGTGGATGAGCTCGCGGTCGTCTTCCTCGAGCACGTCGAGCTCGGTGGCCTCGTCGACCATGCTGAGCAGCTGCTCCTCGGAGGCGAAGCCGGCCGAGCGGGCGCGGGCCGGGGTGACGCGGTCGCCGATCGCCACCAGCAACGTGGCGATGGGGCCGAGGAACACGCGCACGATGTGCACGGGGACGGCGCCGTAGCGCACGACGATGCGCGGATGCACGCGCCCGACGCTGCGCGGACTCGACCCCACGAGCACGAACGACACCACGATCATCACCACCGCCGAGACGACGAGCGCGATCCACAGCTCGTCGATCGTGAAGGCGAACGAGATGGTGACGAGCACCGCCGCCGTCGTCTCGAACACGACGCGGGCGAAGTTCGCGGCGTTCAGGTGCGCGCCCACGTCGTTGGCGATCGCCCGGAGCGACCGCTTCGCCCGGTGGCGTTCGGCGAGATCGAGCAGGTCGCCGCGGGACAGCGACGTCATCGCGGAGTCGACCGCCGCGAACAGGCCGCCGAGGGCGACCAGCACCACGGCGGCGAGGAGGAAGACGACGATCGTCATTACCGGCGGCGGCGCTCGCTCATCGCGTAGCCGACCAGGATGTCGCGCTGGATGCCGAACATCTCGCGCTCCTCCTCGGCGTCGGCGTGGTCGAAGCCGAGCAGGTGCAGCATGCCGTGGGTGGTGAGCAGCAGCAGCTCCTCGAGGGTGGAGTGGCCGGCGGTCTGCGCCTGCGCCTCGGCGACCTGCGGGCAGAGCACGACGTCGCCGAGGAGGCCCGCCGGCGTCGGTGCGTCTTCGGTGCCCGGGCGCAGCTCGTCCATCGGGAAGCTGAGCACGTCGGTGGGGCCGGGCTCGTCCATCCACTGGACGTGCAGCTGCTCCATGGCCGCCTCGTCGACGAGCACGATGGCGAGCTCGGCGTCGGGATGCACGTGCAGGAAGTCGAGCGCGAACGTCGCGAGCCGGAGCAGCGCCGTCTCGTCGACGTCGACCGACGACTCGTTGTTGACCTCTATCGACACGGGGTGTCTACCGCTTTCCCTTGGTGTAGCGACGATCGCGCTCGCTCGTGAAGTCGTGCCCCTGCTGGCGGGCCAACTGCACCTGGTCGTACTCGGTGTAGGCGTCGACGATCTGGCCCACCAGGGTGTGCCGCACCACGTCGGCGCTCGTCAGGAGCGCGAAGTGGATGTCGTCGATGCGGTCGAGGATGCGGCTGACGACCTGCAGGCCCGAGGTGCCGTTCGGCAGGTCGACCTGGGTGATGTCGCCCGTGACCACCATCTTCGAGCCGAAGCCCAGGCGGGTGAGGAACATCTTCATCTGCTCGGGCGTGGTGTTCTGCGCCTCGTCGAGCACGATGAAGGAGCTGTTCAGGGTGCGCCCGCGCATGTAGGCCAGGGGCGCGACCTCGATGGTGCCGGCGGCGAGCAGCTTCGGCACGATCTCCGGATCCATCATCTCGTTCAGCGCGTCGTAGAGCGGTCGGAGATAGGGGTCGATCTTGTCGGTGAGCGTGCCGGGCAGGTAGCCCAGCCGCTCCCCCGCCTCGACGGCCGGACGCGTCAGGATGATGCGCTCGACCTCCTTGCGCTGCAGCGCCTGCACGGCCTTCGCCATGGCGAGGTAGGTCTTGCCAGTACCGGCCGGGCCGATGCCGAAGACGATGGTGTTCTCGTCGATCGAGTCGACGTACTCCTTCTGGCCGAGGGTCTTCGGGCGCACACTCTTGCCGCGCGCCGTGACCATGGCCTGGCTGAGCAGCTCGGCCGGGCTCGAGCCCCGGTCGTTCTCGAGGATGCGCGCCGACGACGACACCTCGGTGGGCGTGAGGTCATGGCCGTTGCGCACCATCTGCAGCAGCTCCTCGACGAGCCGCCTGGCGCTGTCGACCTGGTCGGCCGGCCCCGAGATGGTGATGTCGTTGCCGCGCACCAGCACGGAGACCTCGGGGAAGCGCCGCTCGACGGTGGTCAGCAGCCGGTCTTGCGGGCCGAGCAGTCGCACCATCTCGATGCCGTCGATGTGCAGTTTCGCCTCGGAGCGGCCGGAGCGTTCGGCGCGGTCGCCCTGCGAGGCCTGGGGGGTGGGTTCGGTGGGAGCCAAATTACTCTTTCAGCCCGCCCGCGAGAACATGGGCGTGCACGTGGAAGACGGTCTGACCGGCGTTCTCGCCGGTATTGAAGATGAGACGGAACTCGCCGTCGGCGCGCTCCTCGGCGATCGAGCGGGCCGTGTCGACGATCTCGGCCATCAGGCCCGGATCGCCCGCGGCGAGCTCGACCACGTCGCGGTACTGCTCGGTCTTCGGCACCACGAGCACGTGCACGGGGGCCTGGGGCGCGATGTCCTCGAAG
The DNA here is from genome assembly GCF_024978135.1 of Herbiconiux gentiana. Classification (GTDB taxonomy): domain Bacteria; phylum Actinomycetota; class Actinomycetes; order Actinomycetales; family Microbacteriaceae; genus Herbiconiux; species Herbiconiux gentiana. The sequence goes on from NZ_JANTEZ010000003.1 coordinate 48,608, forward strand.
GCGATGACGCGGTCGGTCTCGCGCACGATCGTGGCCGGGATCTGACGGGCCACGATGCGCGAGAAGATCGAGGGGGACTCGGTTTCGGTGGACATGATTCCATCTTAGGTTCGACCGCCGACACCGAGGAGGGGGTCGACGGCGCCGATCCGCGGGTTTCGCTCTGAGCGTGCAGCCGCGCTACCAGCGCCCCAGCGCCACGTTCAGCACCGCGATCGCCGCCGGCCCCGCGCTCGAGGTGCGCAGCACCTCTTCGCCGAGCCGCACGGTCTCCGCGCCCGCCTCGTCGAGCTTCTCGAGCTCCCGCGGCGAGATGCCGCCCTCCGGCCCCACGACGAGGATGATCGAGCGGTCGTCGGCGTCGCCCCCGGCGGTGGCCCCGAAGGTCAGCGAGGTGAGTCGCGTCGTCGCGCTCGGCTCGAGCACGAGCATCCGGCAGCCGTCGGTCTCGGCGATCAGCTCGGGCAGGTCGACCAGGTCGCCGACCGCCGGCACGAACGGCCGGATCGACTGCTTGGCCGCCTCGCGCACGATGCTGCGCCAGCGCTCCACGCCCTTGGCGGCCTTGGGGCCGGCCCAGCGCGAGACCGAGCGCTCGGCCTGCCACGGCACGATGCCCGAGACGCCCAGCTCGGTGGCCGTCTGCACGGCGAGCTCGTCGCGGTCGCCCTTGGCGAGGGCCTGCACCAGCACGATGCGGGGCGAGGGCTCCGGATGCTCGTGCACCCGCTCGACCGCGAGGTCGAGCTCCTTGGCCTCGGCCCGCACCACGACGCCCTCGACGATCAGCCCGCGACCGTCGCCGATCGCGGTGTGCTCGCCCACGCGCATCCGGTTCACCGTCGCCGCATGGCGTGCCTCGTCGCCGCCCAGCGTGACCACGTCACCCTGCTGGTGCGGTACCACAGACAGCTCGTCGAGCAGGAAGAGGGAGCTCATCGGTGCCTCAGACGTTCAGGAAGCGGTCACGGAGCTTCGCGAACAGCCCCTGCTGGAACTGCCCGAGCGAGGGCGCCGGGTACTTGTGGGCGGCGGCGAGCTGCTTCATCAGCTCCTTCTGCTTGTGGTCGAGCTTCGTGGGCGTGACCACCTGGATGCCGACCCGCAGGTCGCCGCGGCCGTTGCCCCTGAGGTGCGTGACGCCGCGACCCTTGACCGTGAGCACCTCGGCGCTCTGGATGCCGGGCCTCAGCTCGAGCTCGATGTCGCCGTCGAGTGCTTTGACGGTGGTGGTCGTGCCGAGCACCGCGTCCCACATCTGCACCTCGAGGGTGCAGAGCAGGTCGTCGTCGTTGCGGGAGAAGACGTCGTGGTGACGCACCTTCATCTCGAGGTAGACGTCGCCCTGGGGGCCGCCGGCGGGGCCGACCTCGCCCTGGCCGGGCAGCTGCAGCCGGAGGCCGGTGTCGACGCCCGCGGGGATGTCGACCGGCAGGGTGCGGCGGGCGCGCACGCGGCCCTGGCCCTGGCAGGTGGGGCACGGGTTCGGGATGATCGTGCCGTAGCCGCGGCAGGTGCCGCAGGGGGCGCTCGTCACGACGTTGCCGAGCAGCGACCGCACCGTGCGCTGGATGGAGCCGGAGCCGTGGCAGATGTCGCAGGTGACCGGCGAGGTTCCCGGGGCGCAGCACGAGCCGTTGCAGGTCTCGCAGAGCACGGCGGTGTCGACCTCGAGGTCGCGGTGGGTGCCGAAGATGACCTCGCCGAGGTCGACCTCGACCCGCAGCAGGGCGTCTTGACCCCGCTCGGCGCGCGACTTCGGGCCGCGGTTGCCGCCGCCCTGCCCGCCGAAGAAGGTCTCGAAGATGTCGCCGAAGCCGCCGAAGCCCTGGCCGCCTGCGCCGCCGAAGCCCTGCTGCGGGCCGCGGTCGTAGTCGCGTCGCTGCCCGGGGTCGCTCAGCACGTCGTAGGCGTGGGTGACCGCTTTGAACGTCTCCTGGGCTTCGGGGCTCGGGTTGACGTCGGGGTGCAGCTCGCGGGCGAGTCGGCGGTAGGCCTTCTTGATCTCTTCGGTCGTCGCGTCGCGCGAGACGCCGAGCACGTCGTAATGGTCAGCCACCAGGGGCTTCTCCTTCGTTGTCGTTCGAGAGTCGTGGGAGTCGGTAGGGGTCGTCAGGTCGGGTCGTCGGTCATGTCGGGTCTGCGGTCGGATCGCCGGTCAGCTCGCGCTGCCGGTCTCGCCGAGGGTGCGGGAGAGGTAGCGTGCGACCGCGCGCACCGCGGAGATGTTGTTCGAGTAGTCCATGCGGGTGGGGCCGAGTACGCCGAGGCGCGAGATGGCGCTGCCGATGCCGGTGTAGCCGCTGGCGAGGATCGACGTCTCGCCGAGCCCGAACGACTCGTTCTCACGGCCGATCGAGACCACGAGGCCCCGCTGGTCGGCCTCGAGCTCGCTGAACAGGCGCAGCAGCACCACCTGCTCCTCGACCGCCTCGAGCACGGGGAGGATGCTGCCGTGGAAGTCGTCCTCCGTGCGCACGAGGTTGGCGGCGCCGGCGATCAGCAGCTTCTCCTGGCGGTTGGCCGAGACCTGCTCCTTCAGCGTGACGGCGACGACGGATGCGGTCGCCGCCGACTCGGCCGGGAAGCGCTCCGGCACGCCGTCGAGGTCGCCCGCCGCCTCGACGAGGCCCTTGCCGCCCACCGCCTCGTTGAAGCGCTGGCGCAGCTCGCCGATGAGCGCGTCGTCGATGTCGGAGGGCACGTCGACGATGCGCTGCTCGACGTGCCCGGCATCGGTGATGATGACGGTCATGAGCTTGCGCGGCGCCAGTGCGACGACCTCGATGTGCCGCACCCGCGCCTGCGAGCGCAGCGGGTACTGCACCAGGGCGACCTGGCGGGTGAGCTGCGACAGCAGGCGCACGGTGCGCGCGAGCACGTCGTCGACGTCGACGCTGGAGTCGAGGAAGGCCTCGATCGCGTGCCGCTGCGCCGGGGTGAGCGGGCGCACCTCGGAGAGGTGGTCGACGAAGAGCCGGTAGCCCTTGTCGGTGGGCACGCGACCGCTCGAGGTGTGCGGGGCCGTGATCAGCTCCTCCTCCTCGAGCAGCGCCATGTCGTTGCGGATGGTCGCGGCCGAGACGCCGAAGGAGTGGCGTTCGGCGATGCTCTTGGACCCGACGGGCTCTCGGGAGGCGACGTAGTCCTGCACGATCACGCGGAGCACCTCGAGGCTGCGTTCGGAGACCATGACGACCACCTCCTTCTGGCACTCTGACGGGCTGAGTGCCAATCATATCGCGCCGGGACCGACATCGGCCGGAGACACAGTGAGTGAAAATCATTGCTCGCTTCGGGGCCGAGCGCTATCTTGTCCGTGTACGACCCCGCCCATCCGTCTGAAAGGCGACACCATGACCGACCCCAACACGACGCCGAACGATCCGGCCGCGGGCCAGCCGACGCCGCCTCCCGGATACCAGGCTCCGCCTCCCGGCTACCAGGCGCCCCCGCCCGGCTACCAGGCCCCGCCGCCCGGCTCCGGCTACCAGCAGCAGCCCGGCTACCAGCAGGCCGCCCCGCAGGCCCCGCTCTCCCCGGCCGACGACAAGCAGTGGGCGTTCCTCGCCCAGCTCGGCGGCATCCTCGGCTTCCTGCCGCCGCTGATCATCTGGCTGATCTTCAAAGACCGCGGCCCGCTCACCAACCAGGAGGGCAAGGAGTCGCTGAACTTCCAGATCTCCGTCGCCATCGCGGTCGTCGCGCTCTACATCCTCGGCACCATCCTTTCGGTGGTGCTGATCGGCTTCCTGTTCTACTTCCTGGCCTGGGCCGTGCAGATCGTGGGCGTCGTGTTCGCGATCATCGCCGGTGTCAAGGTCAACGCGGGCGGCACCTACCGCTACCCGTTCACCTTCCGCTTCATCAAGTAACGCCGGCTGCTCCGTCGAGCAGTCAGGTCAGACGCCGCACCACGGCGTCGGCCAGCAGACGGCCCTTCAGGGTGAGAGTGATCTCGCCCCGGAGGGCCGTTCTTCCGTCCACCAGACCGTCGGCGATCAGCCCGGCGACCTCGCGGCGCGCCTCGGGGCCGAGCGAGTCGGTGCGCAGCGCACCCCGCACGCGGCTGAGCAGCAGGATGCGCTCCAGCTCGTGCGTGTCGGCGTCGATGGTCTCGCGGCCGGCCGAAGGCGACTCGCCCGCGGCCATCCGCTGCGCGTAGGCGGCGGGGTGCTTGACGTTCCACCAGCGGGTGTCGCCCACGTAGCTGTGCGAACCGGGGCCGACGCCCCACCAGTCGTGCCCGACCCAGTAGCCGAGGTTGTGGCGCGAGCGGGTCTCGGGGCCGGTGGAGAAGTTGCTGACCTCGTACCAGTCGTAGCCCGCGTCGCCGAGGGTCGCATCCGCCCGCTCGTACATGTCGGCCTGCAGGTCGTCGGAGGGGGCCTCCACCACGCCCGACTTGATCTGCCGGGCGAGCTTCGTGCCCTCCTCGACGATCAGCGCGTAGGCCGAGACATGGTCGGGCCGCTCGGCGACGACCGCGTCGAGCGAGCGCTGCCAGTCGTCGATCGTCTCGCCGGGGGTGCCGTAGATCAGGTCGAGGCTGACCTGCAGCCCGGCGTCCTTGGCCCAGCGCACCACGTCGGGCACCCGCTCCGGGTCGTGCGTGCGCTCGAGCGTGGCCAGCACGCTCGGCACCGCCGACTGCATGCCGAAGCTGACCCGGGTGAAGCCCGCGTCGGCGAGCGTCTGCAGGTACGCCGCGTCGACCGAGTCGGGGTTCGCCTCGGTCGTGATCTCGGCGCCGTCGGCGAAGCCCCAGGTGTCACGGGCCGCGTGCAGCATGCCGACGAGCTGCTCGGCGGGCAGCAGCGTCGGGGTGCCGCCCCCGAAGAACACGGTCGAGATCGGCCGCGGCGCGTAGCCCGAGCGATCGAGCACCTCGGCGCCGAAGCGCATCTCGGCCACGGCCTCCTGCCAGTAGTCGGCCTGCTTCGCGCCGCGCAGCTCGGTGGCCGTGTAGGTGTTGAAGTCGCAGTAGCCGCAGCGCACCCGGCAGAACGGCACGTGCACGTAGAGACCGAAGTCGCGGTGCGCGGCCCCGGCGGCGCGATCGGCGGGGGGCGGCAGCAGACCGTCGGCCGGAGCCGGGTCGCCGAGCGGGAGGGCGGAGGGCACGGTCAGCGACCGTCGGTGATGCGGCCGGTGGCGCTGCTGCCGGTGGCGCTGCTGCCGAGCGTGTCGTCGGCCGCCTTGGCCGGTGCCAGCGGCACCCGGCCCGGCAGCAGCGAGCGCAGGTAGCGACGGGTGTAGCGCCACTGCATGAACCGCAGCACGGGGTAGCCGAGCCGGTAGAGCCAGCTGCTCGGGCGCGAGAAGGCGCGGATGACGATCCAGACCGAGTCGTCGGCGAGGCGCTCGACGACGAAGCTCTCCTCGCCCGACTCGGGGTGGCCGGGCAGCGTGCCGTAGGCGAAGCCGAGACGACCGGGCTCGTCGACGAGGTAGACGACCCGCACGGGGGCGGTGACCTTGAGACCGAACGCCGAGATGGTGAGCTCGGCCGTGGTGCCGGCCGTAACGAGCGGGGTGCCGTCTGCGCCGTAGGCCTGCTCCGGATGCGCGGCGAGCGGCCCGAGCGGGGCCCCCGTCTCGTCGTACCGCAGCCCGGCCCAGTCGGTCTCGGACGGAGCCGGCGGCTGGATCTCCCCCACGCGGATGCCGGCCCCCCGCTGCACACCCCACGCCATCAGCCGCGACGACGCCTCCTCGAAGCGGGCCTGCCCGCTGCCGAGCCGGGCGCGCACCTGCATGGGCCGGAAGCCCTTCGGCGGGAAGTACAGCAGGTCGGGCGCCTGGGTCGCCCCGACGGCCGCGTAGCTGAGCGGGGTCTCGGCGGCCGGGCGGGGAAGCGTGGCCGACACCGCTACTTCTTGTCCTTCTTCTCGACGTCGCCCGAGAGCGCGGCGATGAACGCCTCCTGGGGCACCTCGACGCGGCCGACCATCTTCATGCGCTTCTTGCCCTCCTTCTGCTTCTCGAGCAGCTTGCGCTTGCGGCTGATGTCACCGCCGTAGCACTTGGCCAGAACGTCTTTGCGCATGGCGCGGATCGACTCGCGCGCGATGATGCGCGCTCCGATGGCCGCCTGGATGGGCACCTCGAACTGCTGTCGCGGGATGAGCTCACGCAGGCGCCCCGTCATCAGCACGCCGTAGGCGTAGGCCTTGTCGCGGTGCACGATCGCGCTGAACGCGTCGACCTGTTCGCCCTGCAGCAGGATGTCGACCTTCACCAGGTCGGCGTCCTGCTCGCCGGCGGGCTCGTAGTCGAGGCTGGCGTACCCCGCGGTCTTCGACTTGAGGTTGTCGAAGAAGTCGAAAACGATCTCGCCGAGGGGCATCGTGTACTTGATCTCCACCCGGTCCTCGCCGAGGTAGTCCATGCCCTGCAGGGTGCCACGGCGCTGCTGGCAGAGCTCCATGATCGTTCCGACGTAGTCCTTCGGCGCCAGGATGGCCGCGTTCACGACGGGCTCGCTGACGCTGACGATCTTGCCGCCCGGGAACTCGCTCGGGTTCGTCACCGTGACGGTGCGCTTGTCTTCGGTGGTGACCTCGTAGATCACGCTCGGGGCGGTGGCGATCAGGTCGAGGTTGAACTCGCGCTCGAGGCGCTCGGTGATGATCTCGAGGTGCAGCAGGCCGAGGAAGCCGCAGCGGAAGCCGAAGCCGAGCGCCACGGAGGTCTCGGGCTCGTAGACGAGGGCGGCGTCGCTGAGCTTCAGCTTGTCGAGCGCCTCGCGCAGCACCGGGTAGTCGCTGCCGTCGATCGGGTAGAGGCCCGAGAAGACCATGGGGAGGGGTTCGGTGTAGCCCGGCAGAGCATCCGTCGCCGGCTTCGCCGCGGTCGTGACCGTGTCGCCGACCTTGGACTGCCGCACGTCTTTCACACCCGTGATGAGGTAGCCCACCTCGCCGACGCCGAGGCCCTGGCTGGGGGTCGGCTCGGGGCTGGAGACACCGATCTCGAGGATCTCGTGGGTGGCACGGGTCGACATCATCTGGATGCGCTCGCGCGGGCTGAGCTTGCCGTCGATCATGCGCACGTAGGTCACCACGCCGCGGTAGGCGTCGTAGACGGAGTCGAAGATCATGGCGCGGGCCGGAGCATCCGCCTGCCCCACCGGGGCGGGGATGAGCTGGGTGACGCGGTCGAGCAGCGCCTCGACGCCCTCGCCGGTCTTGCCGCTGACCCGCAGCACGTCGGCCGGGTCGCCGCCGATCAGGCTCGCCAGCTCTTTCGAGTACTTCTCGGGGTCGGCCGCCGGCAGGTCGATCTTGTTCAGCACCGGGATGATCGTGAGGTCGTTCTCGAGCGCGAGGTAGAGGTTCGCGAGCGTCTGTGCCTCGATGCCCTGCGCCGCGTCGACCAGCAGGATGGCGCCCTCGCACGCGGCGAGGCTGCGGGAGACCTCGTAGGAGAAGTCGACGTGGCCGGGGGTGTCGATCATGTTCAGGGCGTAGCTCTGGCCGTCGAGCGCCCAGGGCATGCGCACAGCCTGGCTCTTGATGGTGATGCCGCGCTCGCGTTCGATGTCCATGCGGTCGAGGTACTGCGAGCGCATGTCACGGTCGCTGACGACACCCGTGATGCCGAGCATGCGGTCGGCGAGCGTCGACTTGCCGTGGTCGATGTGCGCGATGATGCAGAAGTTGCGGATGAATGCCGGGTCGGTGGAGGCCGGCTGGAGGGCCTTCAGGGCTTTGGGGCTCACGCATTCCTCTGGAGTGTCGGTGTGATCGGCGCCGGACGGACGCGCACGATCGCAGGGACTTATTCTGCCACGTCTGGAATGAGGGGCCGGTCTGGCTGTTGAATCGGGGTATGGCAATCCTCCTCACCGGCGCGACCGGCTTCATCGGTTCCGCAGTCCTCCGTCAGCTCCGCGACCAGCGTCGCGACGTCGTCGCCCTCGTGCGCTCCTCCTCCGCCGTCGAGGCGGTCGAGGCGCTGGGCGCCCGCGCCGTGCTCGGCGAGCTCACCGATCGCGAGATCGTGACCCACCTCGCCCTCGAGAGCGACGGCGTCATCCACCTCGCCTCCCCGGGCGACGAGTCGAGCGCCCCCACCGACGACGCCTTCGTCACCGCGGTACTCGCCGGGCTCGAGGGCAGCGACAAGCCGTACGTGCACACCGGTGGGATCTGGGTGTTCGGCGAGGGCGCGGCGATCACCGAGGACTCCCCGCTGGATCCCCCGGCCCTGACCTCCTGGCGGGTGCCCGTCGAGGCGCGCGTGCGCTCGGCCGTGGGCGTGAAGACGACGATCATCGCCCCGGCCGTGGTGTTCGGCAACAGCGGCGGCATCCCGAACCTGATCGTCGAGTCGCCCCGCACCTCGGGCGACGCCCCGGCGCTCGAGCTGATCGGCTCGGGCGAGCAGCACTGGACGACCGTCTTCGTCGAGGACCTCGCCGAGCTGTACGTGCTCGCGTTCGACCTCGCTCAGGCCGGGTCGTACTACATCGGGGCGAGCGGGCAGAACCCGACCGTGCGCGAGCTCACCGAGGCCGCGGCGCAGGCGGCCGGGCTCGACGGGCGGGTGGAGGCGTCGACCGTCGAGGCCGCGCACGAGCGCCTGGGCGAGCAGTTCGCCGACGCGCTGCTGCTCGATCAGCAGGCCACCGGCTCGGCGGCGCGGATCGACCTGGGGTGGGAGCCGAACGGGCCGTCGCTCGTGGAGGAGCTGCGGTCGGGGTCGTACAAGCGGTAGGGGTCGGGCCGCGCGGGCGGGCGCGTTCGGCCGGGCGGTCAGCTTCGGCCGCGGTCAGGCCGCGCGGGCCGCTGCCACGGCGGCGGCCACCGCGTCGGGCGTGACGAACGTCTTCTCGCGCTCGACGCGGTGCACCAGCTCCACGAGGGTGCGGTTCACGGGCGCCTCGCGCCCGAGGTCGTGCGCCGCGTCGACGACCGCCCCGTTCAGGTGGTCGATCTCGGTCAGCTGTCCGCGACGGATGCTCTGCAACGTCGATCCCGGATTGGGCGTCCTGCCCATCCGCCGCGCCATCAGCCGCGGCAGCAGGCGGGCGAGCGGCTCGGGCGCGGCGCCGAACACGCGCAGCAGCGGATCGCTCAGCCCGAGCACCGTCTCGAACCGCACCCCCGACGCCCGGGCCACCGCGACCGCCTCGCGCATGCTCGCCGTCAGCACCGCGCGCAGCCGCGGGTCGGCGATCGTCTCCTGCACCGCGAGCCCTGTGATCGCGGGGAGGGCGTTGATCTGGTTGACGATCAGCTTCGTCCACTGCGCGCCGGCGAAGTTGGCGGTGCGCTCGATCGGCAGGAGCGCCCCGAGCGCGCGCTCGGCGAGGGCCAGGGCGGCGGTGTCGGCGGGGGGTGCCGGGCGGGCATCCGTGGCCCCGGGCAGACCGAGGTAGGTGCTCGCCGGGGTCGTGATCGACACCTCGCCGGGTGACAGGTACGACGCGGCGAAGAGCGCCAGCGCGCCCACGACCGGGGTGCCCGGCAGCTGGGCGGCGGCCGCGGCGGCCCCACCGAGACCGTTCTGCACCACGACGAGGGGCACCCCGGCCAGGGCGGCGGCGTTGGCCTCGAGGGCGGGGCGCGCATCCTGGGCTTTGACCGTCAGCAGCACCAGGTCGAACGGGTTCGTCCGGTCGACGTGCAGAAGTGCGGATGCCCGGGGCCGCGCCGTGTGCTCACCCCAGTGACCCGACAGCCGCAGACCGCGGTGCTCGATCGCGTCGAGCTGGGCGCCGCGGGCCGTGACCTCGACGTCGTGCCCCGCCCGGTCGGCGAGGGCGGCGATGACGCCGCCGACGGCTCCGGCGCCGATGACCCCGACGCGCACGTCAGGCCTGCGGGCCGGCCGGGGGCGCCGGGAGTCGGCGGATGCCCTCGAGCAGATCGTCGGTGGAGGCGGCGGCACAGAGCCGGATCCAGCCCTCGCCCGTGCGGCCGAAGGCGCTTCCGGGGGCGACCGCGACGCGCTGCTCGATCAGGAAGCGCTCGGCCCACTCGGCGACGTCGCCGCCCGTGGCATAGGAGACGTCGACCCAGAGGTAGAAGGCGCCGGTGGGCTCGAGGTGGGCGATGCCGCGCTCGGTGAGCAGGGCGACGGCGGCGTCGAGGTTCTCGCGGTAGTGCCGGGCGGCGTCGGCGACGTGTTGCTGCGAGCCGCGGAGGGCGGTGACGACCGCGCGCTGGGCGGGGGTGTTGACGCAGCTGACCATGGCCTCCTGGGCGGCGCGGAGCAGCGGCGCGAATCCGGGAGGGGTGAGCAGCCAGCCGACGCGGCCGCCGGTGAGCGCGTAGGTCTTGGACGCCGAGAAGACGGTGAGCACCCGGTTCTCGGCGGCGTCTCCGCGTTCGGCGGCCAGGGCGGCGAGGCTGACGTGCTCGACGCCGTAGGTGAAGCGCTCGTAGACCTCGTCGCTGATCACCCAGAGGTCGTGGCGCTCGGCGAAGTCGAGCAGGGCGCCGAGGGTCTCACGGTCGAAGACGGCACCGAGCGGATTCGAGGGCGAGTTGACGATCAGCACGCGGGTCTTCGGCGTGACCAGGCGGTCGAGCTCGTCGAGGTCGGGCGCGAAGCCCGCCGCCGGGCGGAGCGGATAGGGCACCGGCACGGCCGAGACCAGGTGCGCGTTCATGGTGAAGGTCGTGTAGCCCGGGTCGGGCACGAGCACCTCGTCGCCCGGGTCGAGCAGGATCGACATGGCGAGGTAGAGGCCCTGGGTGGCGCCCGCGGTGACCCAGACCCGCTCGAGCTCGGTGGTGATGCCGTTGTGCTCGCGCACGGTGTCGACGATCGCCTCGCGCAGCTCGGTGATGCCGCCGTTCGGCGTGTAGGCCGTGTCGTCGGCCTGCCAGGCGACGGCGGCCTCGGCGAGCACCGCCGGGTCGACGGCGACGTCGGGCTCGCCCACCACGAGGTAGACGACGTTCTCGAGCGAGTGGGCCAGTTCGAACAGGCGACGGATGCCCGAGGGCGGGACCGTGTCGGTGTGGGCGGCTAGGCGTGGCATAGGGTTCTACGGTACCCCTCGTACCTGCTCCATTTTCGGTCTCGTACCTGCTCCATTTTCGGTCGTTTCCGCTCCTGGATTGATGGTCGGTGCTCTACCTGGTAATGTTGCCTGTTGGCTTACGCATCCGCGCGACAAGGTGGGTGCGAACAGCGAGTGGCTCCATCCGCGGCCCGGCCGCAGCGGACCATCGCACCGCACTCATCCGAACAGATACAGAGGTTATTTCCGTGGCAAACATCAAGTCGCAGATCAAGCGCATCGGCACCAACAAGAAGTCCCAGGAGCGCAACAAGGCCGTCAAGAGCGAGCTCAAGACCGCCATCCGCGCCACCCGCGCCGCCCTCGTCTCGGGTGACAAGGACAAGGCCACCGCGGCCCTGACCCTCGCCACCAAGAAGCTCGACAAGGCTGCGTCGAAGGGCGTCATCCACAAGAACCAGGCGGCGAACCGCAAGTCGGCCATCGCCAAGCAGGTCGCGGCTCTCTGAGTTCCGCGCGGCGCCTCGTGCGCCGCTCGCGCCCGCCTTCGGGCGGCGCACCCGGTCTCCGGGACGTGAAGGGCCCCGCTCCGGCGGGGCCCTTCGTCGTGCGTGGGGCCGCGTTTCGGCGGGGCCCTTCGTTGCGCCTGGGGCCGCGTTTCGGCGGAGCCCTTCGTCGCGCCTGAGGCGAGCTGTCGTGGGGCGTGTTCACGGCGCCGACCCGGCGTCGCCAGTGGTGCCACCACGCGGGGGGCGTGCTGAGCCGGCGCTAGAGGGTGCCGCGGGAGGAGACGACGCCGATCATGTGCTCGAGGGCGAAGACCGGGTCGCGGCCGGCCCCCTTGATCGACTCGTCGGTCTCGGCCAGCACCTGGATGCTGCGACCGAGCCCCTCCCCCGTCCACCCCGAGAGATCGCGGCGTGCGCGGTCGATCTGCCAGGGCGCCATGCCGAGCTGGCCCGCCAGCTGCCCCGAGCCACCGCGGGTGCCGAGCACTTTCGCCATCGTGCGGAGCTTCATCGCGAACGCCGCCACGATCGGCACCGGATCGGCCCCCGACGCCAGCGCGTGCCGCAACAGCGCCAGCGCGTCGCCGTACGCCCCGCCGATCGCCGAGTCGGCGACCGCGAACGCGTTCGTCTCGACCCGCCCCGCGTAGTAGCGCTCGACGGTGACCTCGGTGATCTCCTCGGCCGAGTCGGACGCCAGCTGCGCGCACGCCGCCGACAGCTCGGCCAGGTCGTCGCTGAACGCCGAGACGAGCGCCCGGATCGCCCCCGGCGACACCCGCTTGCCGAGCGCCCGGAACTCGGCCGACGCGAACTCGTAGCGGTCGGCGTCGCGCTTGATCTCGGCGCAGACCACCTCGACGGCGACACCCGCCGCGGCCCGCACGGCCTCGAGCATCTTCTTGCCGCGCACGCCGCCGCCGTGCCGCAGCACGAGGTACACGTCGTCAGCCGGATAGGCGAGGTAGGAGATGACGTCCTCGATCAGCGCGTCGGTACACTTCTCGACCCCCGCCACCCGGATCAGCCGAGGCTCGCCGAACAGCGACGGACTGGCGAGCGACAGCAGCTCTCCCGGCCCGTACGACGACGCCTCGATGTCGGTGATCTCTAGGCTCGGGTCTTCGGCCTTCACGAGGTCGCGCAGCTGGCGGATGGCCCGCTCGGCGAGGAACGACTCGGTGCCCGACACGAGCACGACCGGGGCGGGTCGCACCTGGTTCCACTCGAGCTGAGGGATCGCGATCTTGGCGCTCGGCTTCGCCGCTTTCGACGGCGCCCGGCTCCCGCGTGCGACGGCCATGCACCCTCCCTCGAATTCCCTGCCCAGCCTACCGGCCACCACCGACGCCCCCGCCGCCCGCACCGACGCTCACGCCGCCTCACCGGTCAGGGTGGGGCACGGCGCTCCGTCCAGACGGTGAGGGACGAGGGGGTGCCCGCGATGAGGGTGAGACCGCCGAGGTCGGTGCGGAGGGGGCGGGTGCCCGTGCGACCGAGGATGCCCAGGAGGCGGTCGGTGGGGTGGCCGTAGCTGTTGCCGGCTCCGACCGAGATGACGCCGAGGGTCGCGTCGGCCTCGGCGTAGAGCTCGGGGCTCTGGTCGGCGCTGCCGTGGTGGGCGACCTTGACGACGTCGACCGGGCCGAGTGCGCTGCCGGCGTCGACACCGCGCTGGGCGGACTCGCCGAGATCGCCGAGGAAGAGCATCCTGAGCGTGCCCGTGACGAGGAGGGTGACGCTCGCGTCGTTGCCGCGGAGGGGTGTGCCGGGGCGGGGCCAGAGCACGTTCCAGCGGTCGTCGCCGAGGGTGCCCGAGAGGCCGCGGTGGGCGGGGACGACGTCGGCTCCGGCGTCCCGCAGGCGGGCGAGCATCCGTTCGTCGCCGGGGCCGTCGGGCGGCCCGACGAGTGCGCGGTCGACGCGGCCCACCACCGCGTCGAGGCCGCCCACGTGGTCGCGGTCGTAGTGGGTCAGCACGAGCAGGTCGAGGCGGGCGATGCCGAGCCGGTCGAGGCAGGCCGCCAGGGGTTCGGGGTCGGGGCCCACGTCGATCAGGGCGGTCTGCCCGCGGCTGCGCACGAGCACCGCGTCGCCCTGCCCGATGTCGCAGGCGGCGAGGTGCCAGTCGCGCGGGATCGACGTGAAGCGGGCGACCTGTCCACCCGCGATCGTTCCGGCGGCCACCACGAGCCCGAGCGCGGCGGAGAAGGCGGCGGCGCGGGCCAGCCGGGGTCGGCGGTGCGCGGCGAGGGCGGCGGTGCCGACGAGCAGCAGGGCGAGAACGGCTGCGACCGCGGCCAGGGCGCCGTCGGGCACCGGGACCGCCGCGAACGGGGCGCGGGCGAAGAAGCGGGCGACGGCGGCGATCCAGGCGGAGGGGAGCCACGGCAGCCAGGCGAGCAGCGACGCCAGCCCCGGGGCGACCACCGCGACCAGGCAGACGATCAGGCCGAGCACGCTGACGAGCGCCGCTGCCGGATCCGCGAGCAGGTTGGCGGGCAGTGTGTAGGGCGTCAGCTGCGGAGCGAGCAGGAACAGCACCGGCTGGCACGCGAGCTGGGCCGCGGCCGGCACGGCCAGCGCGAGTGCGAGCGGTCGCGGCATCACGCGCGTCGCCGCCGCGGCGAGCGGGCGGGTGAGCACCAGGAGCCCGGCCGTCGCGAGCACGGAGAGCGCGAACCCGGCGCTGCGCCCGAGCGACGGGTCGAGTGCCAGCAGCACGACCACCGAGAGCGCCAGCGGCGGGATCCCCGCGGCGGGCCGCCCCGCCGCCAGCGCGGCGAGCACGATCACGGCCATCGTCGCCGCGCGCAGCACGCTCGGTTCCGGCGTGACGAGCACCACGAACAGCGCCAGCACGGCGATCGAGACGGCGATACGCGACCGCCGGCCGAGCCCCACCGCTCCCCCGACGAGCATCACCGCGGTGACCACGATGGCGCAGTTCGCGCCCGAGACGGCGGTGAGGTGGGTCAGGCCCGCGATGGTCATGTCGTCGACGAGATCGTCGGTGACGCGGCTGTCGTCGCCGATGGCGAGTCCGGTGAGCAGCTGCGCACCGTCGCCCGGCAGCGGGGCGGTGGCCGTGCGGAAGGCCGCCCGCACCGTCGCGGCCCAGGCCAGCGTCGGCGGGGGCGGTGCCGTGACGACGGGCGGGCTGCGGCCGAACACCAGGTAGTCGTGGGTCTCGCCGCGCGGCTGCGGGGCGAGCGACCCGTCGACGCGGATGCTCGTGCCGATCGCCAGCGCGCCGACGTCGCCGACCGTGGCGAACACGAGCACGGAGGCCCGGGCCGCCGTGGCCCGCCCACCCGCCGTGAACCCATGCAGCTCGGCGTCGAACGTCACCCGTTCTCCCCCGTCCGCGTGCTCGTCACCGAAGGGGGACGCCCGGGCGGCCTTCGGCGTGCCGGTCACGACCAGCAGGGCACTGCCCTGCCGCGGATGCCCGACATCCAGTTCTCCGGGCCGCCGCACCCCCTCCCCCGCAGCGACCGCGGTCGCCACGAGCGCCACCGCGGCCACCGCCACCGCGACGACCGCCATCGCGGCCACCGCCGTTGTTCCTCGGCCACCCGCAGCGCGTGGAGGCCGGGGAGATCGACCGGGCATAACCGGTGGACGGCGCAGGTGCAGGCGCCGTGCAGGTCGCGAGGAGTCGTGAACTCGAGGTACCGCCAGCACGAGCACGAGGATCGAACCGGCCGAGAGCAGCCACGCCGCGGTCGCGACGACGGCGGCGGTGCGGCCGCTCGTGCTGCCGAGCACCCACGCCGTGAGCCAGGCCCCGAGAGCGGCCGGCACCAGCCGTAGATCGAGTTCACCCCTCATCGGGCACCCGCGGGAGCCGGAAGTCCGGCGGCCTTCGCACCCGGACGACGGCCGCCGGCTCTGGGGAACAGGTGCGCGCGATGCCGCAGGCGGACAGGTGAGGGTGTCACAGCGTCAGGAGGGGGCGGAGGGACTCGAGCGTCTTGTCGCCGATGCCCGGGACCTGGAGGAGGTCGTCGATCGAGGTGAAGGGGCCGTTGGCGTCGCGGTAGGCGATGATGCGGGCGGCCATCGACGGGCCGATGCGGGGCAGGGTGTCGAGGTCGATCTCGGTGGCCGTGTTGAGGTTCACGAGCGCGGGCATCCCGCCGGAGGCGCCCGCGCCGCCCGCCCCCGCGGGAGCACCGCTCGGCCCTGCGGGAGAGCCGCCGGAAACGGGCGCACCCGGGAGCGGCGGGGGTGGCGTTTCGCCCACCGCCAGGACGCGCAGCTGCTCCCCGTCGGAGAGCGGGCGGGCGAGGTTGACAGAGGCGCTGTCGGCAGTGGGGTCGAGTCCGCCCGCGGCTGCGACCGCGTCGACCACGCGCGAGCCGGCGCTCAGCTCATAGACCCCAGGCGTGGCGACTGCACCCAGCACGTGAATGAGCAGCGGTTGCGGCGCGTCGACCGCGGGTTCGACGAGCGACGAGGCGGGTGACGAGCCGGATGACGAAGATGACGCGGCCGGTTTGGGTGGAGGCGGTGCAGATGCGGAGGCGGAGGGACGAGCATCCGGAACCACCGTCGTCGCGCCGACAGGAGTGAGCGCCGTGATCAGCACGGACGCCACCAGGGCCGCCACCACCAGCACGACCGCGGCGCCGACGCCCACCCGTACCCGCACCGACGCACCAGACGAAGCGGCGGGAGCATCGGGAGCAACAGCACCTGGAACAGAGGACGCAGAAGGAGAAGTCGACGAAGGGGGCGGCGCCGCAGGCTGTGACATGCCGTCACCCTACGAACCCCGCCCCCTCCCGAGGCGCAGAACCGGAACCCTGTGGAGAACTCCCTACGAAGCCGGCTTGGTGACGAAGTTCACCAGCCGAGGCGCCCGCACGACCACGGTCACGATCGTGCGATCCCCGATGGCCCGCTGCACCGACGGCAGCGCCCGGGCCGACTCCTCGAGGGCCGAGCCCTCGACCTTCGGCGACACCTCGAGCCGGTCGCGCACCTTGCCGTCGACCTGCACGACGGCGGTCACGAGGTCCTGGGTGAGCAGCGACGGGTCGGCCTTGCGCCAGCCGTAGTTCGCCACGGAGGGCTCGTAGCCGAGACGCGCCCACATGTCCTCGGCCGTGTACGGCGCGAACAGCGACAGGCCGAGCGCGATCGTCTCGACGGCCTCGCGCACGGCGGGGTCGCCGCCTCCGGGGCCCGAGTCGATGGCCTTGCGGGCGGCGTTGACGAGCTCCATCAGGCGCGCGACGACGACGTTGAACTTGAACGCCTCGATCAGCCCAGGCGCCTCGGCGAGGAACCGGTGGGTCTGGCGCCGCAGTGCACGATCGCCGTCGCGCCAGTTCACGGTGGGAGGCGAAGCAACGTCCAAGACCAGCCGCCACGCGCGCGCCAGGAACTTCGCCGACCCGGCCGGCGACACGTCGGCCCAGTCGATGTCGTCCTCGGGCGGCCCGGCGAAGGCCATCGTGAGGCGCACGGCGTCGACACCGTGCTCGTCGAGCTGGTCGGACAGGCGCACCAGGTTGCCCTTCGACTTCGACATCGCCGAGCCGTCCATCAGCACCATGCCCTGGTTCAGCAGCGCGCTGAAGGGCTCGGTGAAGCCGACGTAGCCGAGGTCGAACAGCACCTTCGTGATGAAGCGCGCGTAGAGCAGGTGCAGGATCGCGTGCGTGACACCGCCGACGTACTGGTCGACCGGTGCCCACTTGTCGACCTCGCGCGGGTCGAAGGCCTGGGTGGAGTCGTTCGGCGACAGGAAGCGCAGGAAGTACCACGAGCTGTCGACGAAGGTGTCCATCGTGTCGGGGTCGCGGCGCGCGGGCGAGCCGTCGACCGGGTTCGGCACGTTCACCCAGTCGGTCGCGGCGCCGAGCGGCGACGAGCCCTTCGGGGTGAGGTTGAGGCCCTCGGTCGGCGGGAGCTCGACCGGCAGCTGGTCCTCGGGGACCGGGTACTCCTGCCCATCCTCGCCGTGGATGATCGGGATCGGCGTGCCCCAGTAGCGCTGCCGCGAGATCAGCCAGTCGCGCAGGCGGTAATTCTTGGCCGGGCGGCCGGTGCCCGCCGCCTCGAGGATCTCGATGATCTTACGGATCGCGTTCGACTTCGACAGCCCGTCGAGCGGACCGGAGTTGATAAGGCGCCCCTCGCCGGCCAGCGCGATGCCGGTGGTGCCCGGGTTCAGGTCTTCCAGCTCGGGCAGGTCGTCGGGATCGAGCACCGGGATGACGCCGGTGACCGGCTGCAGCGTGTCGACCACGACGCGCACGGGCAACCCGAAGGCGCGGGCGAAGTCGAGGTCGCGCTGGTCGTGCGCGGGCACGGCCATCACGGCGCCGTGGCCGTAGTCGGCCAGCACGTAGTCGGCGGCCCAGATGGGCAGGCGCTCGCCGTTGACGGGGTTGATCGCGTAGCGCTCGAGGAAGATGCCGGTCTTCGGCCGGTCGGTGGCCTGACGCTCGGTCTCCGACGACTTCTGCACCTCGGCGAGGTAGGCGTCGAACCGCTCCCGCACTTCGGACGAGGGCGACCCCGCCGCCAGCTCGATCGCCAGATCGGAGTCGGGCGCGACGACCATGAAGGTCGCCCCGTACAGCGTGTCGGGCCGCGTCGTGAACACGGTGACGGGCTCGGCGCGCCCCTCGACGGCGAAGTCGACGTCGGCGCCGATCGACCGCCCGATCCAGTTGCGCTGCATCGCGATCACTTTGGCCGGCCAGGTGCCCTCGAGCTGCTTCAGGTCGTCGAGCAGGCGGTCGGCGTAGTCGGTGATGCGGAAGTACCACTGCGTCAGCTTCTTCTTCACCACGACGGCGCCCGAGCGCTCGGACGTGCCGTCGGGCAGCACCTGCTCGTTGGCGAGCACGGTCTGGTCCACCGGGTCCCAGTTGACCCAGCTGGCCTTGCGGTACGCCAGGCCCTTCTCGTACATCTTCAGGAACAGCCACTGGTTCCACTTGTAGTACTCGGGGTCGCTGGTGTGAAGCACACGGTCCCAGTCGAAGGATCCGGCGTACTTCTTGAAGCTCGAGTGCTGCTGCTCGATGTTGTCGTAGGTCCACTGGCGCGGGTCGAGGCCGCGCTTGATGGCGGCGTTCTCGGCGGGCAGGCCGAACGAGTCCCAGCCGATGGGGTGCAGCACGTTGAAGCCCTGCTGGCGCCAGTAGCGCGCCACGACGTCACCGAGGGCGTAGGCCTCGGCGTGCCCCATGTGCAGGTCGCCCGAGGGGTAGGGGAACATGTCGAGCACGTACTTGCGGGGGCGGTTGTCGCCCTCGATGTCGACGCGGAAGGGCTTCTGCTCCTCCCAGACCGGCAGCCACTTGTCCTGAAGGGCGCGGAAGTCGTAGCGCTCGGCGCCGTCGCGCTCGTCGTCGGGCTGGCCGGAGACGGGCTGACCGGCGGGGGCTGAGGTGTTCTCGGTGACCACGGGACTCTCATTCGTTGCTGGCGCGGCTCACCACGCGGGTCGGCAGCAGGTGCCAGAGGGTGGGTCGCTGGGAAGGCGCGCGGGGCGCACCAGTGAACAACAGTAGCGAATGCCGCCGTGTTCCCGCCGGGTGGCCGGTCCCGGTGAGGGTTCCGGATGCCCGCCCCGCCCCGAAGCGCCTGCACTACCGTTGAAGGCACCGCCCGCCCGCGCCGCCTGCCGACGCGGCGCGACGCCCCGCCCGACGACGCCGCAGCCGGCAGAGAGGAGCCGACCCGTGGCCGACGCCCCCGCCGCCTTCGCCTGGCAGGGCGGCGCCCTCGTCGAGACCGAGCTCGCGCCGCACCACGCGCTCGCGGCGGCCGACTCCTGGTACGTCTCCCCCGAGGGCCGGGTGCGGGCGCTCGACGCCCATCGCAACCGTTTCCTCGCGGCGACGGGCGAGCGGATGCACGCTGACGCCGAGCCCTTCTGGGGCGCCGCCGTCGGTCGCCTCCGCTCCTACGCTGGCACCGCCCTCTTCCCGCGGGTCGAACTCGCCGAGACCCCGGACGGGCCCGAGCTCCGCCTCCGCGCCCGCCTCGCACCGCGCCTGCGCACCTCCACGGTTCTCGCGACCCACGCTGGCCCCGACCCGCGCACCGCGCCGCGGATCAAGGGCCCCGACCTCGAGGCGCTGCTCGCCCTCCGCGCCGCCGCCCAGGAGGACGGGGCCGACGAGCTGGTGCTGCTCCGCGACGGCCTGGTGGTGGACGGCAGCACGTCGGCGCTGCTGTGGTGGCGCGACGAGACGTTGGTGGCGCCGGCGGGCGACCTGCCTCGGGTGGCGAGCGTGACCGCCCGGAGCATCCGCCTGATCGCCACCGCGACCGGCACGCGCGTCGTGGAGGAACGGGCCCGCCCGGCCGACCTGGCGGGCTGCGAGGTCTGGTCGGTCAGCGCCCTGCACGGCATCACGGTCGTCGACACCTGGATCGGCGGCCCCGCCACCTCGGCCCGCCCCTCCCGCGCAACCACCTGGCGCCGCCGCCTAGCGGCCCTCTCCCGCCCCCTCTGACCCCACCCGACCCCGCCCTCGTCCCGTCGAGCCGTCGAAAGTCGCCCTCTCGGGCCCCTCAGAGGGCGTTTTGCGACGGCTCGACAGACGAGAGGCTGAGGGTGCGGGTGACGAGGGCGGGCGGGACCGGGGTGTGGGAGATGAGGAGCACGGCACGGGAGGCGGAGGCCGCCGCGGCCAGGAGGTCGGTGATGAGGGCGTCGGCCTGCTCGGGGTCGACGTTGGCCGTGGGCTCGTCGAGGACGAGCACCGGGAAGTCGGCGAGGAGGGCGCGGGCGAGCGCCAGGCGCTGCGCCTGACCGCCCGAGACGAGGGCGCCCCGCTCCCCCACCCGCGCCGTGAGCCCGCCGCGCGCCTGCACCCACGACGCGAGCCCGACACGGTCGAGCACCGCGAGCAGCTCGTCGTCACTCGCCGTGTCGCGCGCGAAGAGCAGGTTCTGCCGGATGTCGTCGTCGAACAGGTGCGGCCGCTGCTCGCAGAGTCCGACGACCC
Source organism: Herbiconiux gentiana (assembly GCF_024978135.1). Taxonomy (GTDB): domain Bacteria; phylum Actinomycetota; class Actinomycetes; order Actinomycetales; family Microbacteriaceae; genus Herbiconiux; species Herbiconiux gentiana. The sequence continues at coordinate 69,079 of NZ_JANTEZ010000003.1, forward strand.
GGCGCACGGCGTCGGCCGGGTACTCCCGCACGTCGTGCCCGTTCAGCCGGTAGCCGCCCTCGTGGTCGAGGAAGCGCACGAGCACGTGGGCGAGCGTCGTCTTGCCCGCACCGCTCGGCCCGCGGAGGAGCACCCGGTCACCCGGCGCGAGGTCGAGCGAGACCGGCGCCAGGGCGGCGGCGGAGGCACCGGGCCAGCGCGCGGTCACGTCCCGCAGCGACAGCCCCGTGAAGACGGCGGGCGCCGGCCGCACCGACTCCGGCCCGTCGACCGGGATGCCCGCCGGCACGGTCGACGGCACGACCGACGCGATGCGGTCGGCGCTCGCCCGCACCTGCCGCCACGCCCCCGCCGCCAGCGGGATCATCGCGAACACCTCGAACGCGGCCAGCGGCACGAGTGCCACCACGGCGAGCGCCGGCCCGTCGAACCCGCCCGACCCGCCGAGAGCGCCCGCGCCCGCCCCGAGCGCCGGCACCCCCACCACCAGCGTCAGCACGGTCGCGAGCCCCGCGAAGAACGTCACGGCCGCCGCGGTCGCTCCGGCCCCCACGGCCCGCCGCCTGGATGCGGCGGTGAGAGCGGCATCCGCGTGCGACAGCGCCGAGAGCGCCGCGCCGTCGGCTCCGTACGCCACCAGCACGTCGAGGTTCGTGAGGTAGTCGGCGAGCGCCGCCCGATGCGTGCCCCGCAGGCCCGCGAGCGTGCGCTCGGCCCGCGCCGACAGGGCGGCGTTCAGCACCGTGCCGACGAGCAGCGCGGCGAGCAGCGAGAGGGCGAGCACGATCCCGGCGGTCAGCAGCAGCAGCCACACGACGACGACTGCGGCGAGCGCCGTCAGCCCCGACACCACGAGCGGCTGCACCACCCGCAGCGGCAGGTTCTGCTGCTCGTCGACGTCCGAGACGAGCCGGCTCAGCAGATCCCCGCTCCGCGCCGAGCCCAGCCCGTCGGGCGCGACGGGCACGAGCCGCTCGTACACGCCCACCCGCAGCTCGGGCATCGTGGCGAAGGCCGCGTCGTGACTGACGAGCCGCTCCAGGTAGCGGAACGTCGCCCGCCCCAGCGCGAACGCCCGCACCCCCACCATCGCCGCCGAGAGGAACAGGATCGGCGGCTGCTCGGCCGCCCGCGTGATCAGCCACGCCGACACCCCGAGCAGCCCGACCGCGCACAGCGCACCGAGCAGCCCGAGCACCACCCCGGGGGCGAAGCGCACGAGTCGCGGCTGCGCGAGCCGCAGCACATCCCGCCGGTTCACGCGACGCCTCCCCCGGGCGAGTGAGCGGCGGCGTGAGCCGGCGAACCGGCAAGTGGGCCGGCGGGCAGGCCGGCTGCCACAGCGAGCGGATGCGCGGCCTCCGGCAGCGCGAACACCAGCCGGTCGTCCGCCGACGCCGTCACCGCGGGCCGATGGCTCACCACGATCACGGCGCGCCCCTCGTCGGCGAGCGCGCGCAGACTGCGGCTGAACTCCGCCTCCGTCCCCCCGTCGAGCGCCGACGTCGGCTCGTCGAACACGACGACCGGGCAGTCGAGGGCCCGGGCGCGGTAGACCGCACGGGCACTCGAGACGCGCTGCGCCTGCCCGCCCGAGAGTCCGCCGCCGCGCGGGTCGATCCGCTCCGCGAGACGGATGCCCGCCCCGCCCACGAGGTCGAGGGCCGCCCGGGCGCGGGCGGCGTCGGGCTCGTCGTCTCCGAGCGCCACGTTCTCGAGCACGCTTCCCTCGACGAGTGCGGCGCGCTGCCCGGCCCACGCGAGCCAGGGGCGGGGCGCCGGGTCGTCGGTGACGTCGCGGCCGCCGACGAGCATCCGCCCCTCGACCGGCACGAAGCCGAGCAGGGCGTGCACGAACGAGGTCTTGCCGCTGCCCGACGGCCCCGTGACGGCCGTGACGGCACCGCGACGGATGCTCGCCCGCAGCCCCGCGAACGCCACCGCCTCCCCGTACCGCACCCCGAGCCCCCGCACCTCGAGCCCTGCGTCGACGGCCTCCGCACCCGCCGCACCCTCCGTCGGCACCGCGCCCCAGGTCGACACCGCGCCCGTCGCCCCCGCCTCATCGAGGATCTCGAACACCGACGTCGACGCCGCCACCCCGTCGGCGGCCGCATGGAACTGCGCCCCGACGTTCCGCAGCGGCAGGAACGCCTCGGGCGCCAGCAGCAGCACGAACAGCCCCACGCCGAGGCCGAGACTGCCGTCGATCAGCCGAACCCCGATCGACACCGCCACGAGCGCCACCGACAGACTTGCCGCCAGCTCCAGCGCGAAGCCGCTGAGGAACGACACCCGCAGCACCTTCATGGTCTGCGTGCGGTACTCCTCGGTGACCTCGCGGATGCGGGCGGCCTGCCGGTGCTGCCGCCCGTAGACGGTCAGCGTCGACAGCCCGCCCACGACGTCGAGGAACGCCGTGGAGAGCCGGGTGAGCCTCTCGAACTGGCGCTGCTGCACCGTCTGGGTCGCCCAGCCGATCAGGATCATGAACACGGGGATGAGCGGGAGGGTGAGCGTGACGGTGAGGCCCGAGACCCAGTCCTGCGACCAGATCGTCAGCACCACGAGCGGCATCGCGATGGCGGTCAGGATGAGCTGCGGGAGGTACTTCGAGAAGTAGGTGTCGAGCGCATCCAGCCCCGGCCCGGCCGTCACCCCGACCGCCGTGCTGCTGCGGCCGCCGAGCCAGCCGGGCCCGAGGCGGGTGACGGCGTCGAGCACCCGGCGGCGCAGCTCGCTCTTGACCACCGCCGCACCACGGGCGGCGTTGTACTCGGACAGCCAGCCGAGCGCGAACCGCACCGCCACGACGCCGGCGAGCGCGCCGAGCGAGGGCAGCAGCGCCGAGAGCGGCGACCCCCCGATCGCCCCGACGATCACCTGGGTGACGAGCCACGAGAAGGCGATGATCGTAGCGGTCTGCCCCAGCGCCAGCACGCCGCCGGCCGCGAAGAACGCCCGGGCCGACGCCGCGTATCTGAGGAGTCGGGGATCGACGGGACGCACCGTACTAGTGTGCCGCGTCGACCGGGATGTGGGCGCGGGTGACCCGCTTGCGGAAGATCCAGTAGGTGAAGCCCTGGTAGGCCAGGATCAGCGGCAGGAAGATCAGCGCCACCCAGCTCATGATCGTGAGGGTGTACTCCGACGAGGAGGCGTTCGCGATGGTGAGGCTGTTCGCCGGGTCGTTCGACGCCGGCATCACGTCGGGGAAGAGCGCGGAGAAGAGGCTCAGCACGGCCAAGCCGATGGTGGCGGCCATCAGCCCGAAGGCGAGCTTCTCGCCGCCGGCGCGGTTCGCCAGCACGGCCACCACGAGGGCCACGGCCGCCGCTCCCGAGAGCAGCACCGAGGTGGGGGTGCCGTAGGCGAGGGAGGTCCAGACGAGGAACGAGGCGGCCACCGCGATGGCGGCGATTCCGCTGCGGGTGGCGAGGCGGCGCGCCCGCTGCCGGATCTCGCCGTCGGTCTTCAGCGCCACGAACACCACGCCGTGGGTGAAGAACAGCAGCAGCGTGGTGAGTCCGCCGAGGAGGGCGTAGGGGTTCAGCAGGCCGAAGAAGCCGCCGATGTAGTCGTGGTTCGCATCCAGCGGCACGCCGCGCACGATGTTGGCGAAGGCCACGCCCCAGAGGAAGGCGGGCACGGCGGAGCCGACCACGATCATCCGGTCGAAGCGGGCCTTCCAGGCCTTCTCGGGCCGCTGGTGCCGGTACTCGAACGACACGCCTCGCAGGATGAGCGCGGCGAGGATGAGCAGGAGCGGCAGGTAGAAGCCCGAGAACAGCGTCGCGTACCACTCGGGGAAGGCCGCGAACAGCGAGGCCCCGGCCACGATGACCCAGGTCTCGTTGAGGTCCCAGACGGGCCCGATGGTGTTGATCAGCACGCGGCGGTCGGTGTCGTCCTTCGACAGGAACGGCAGCGACATGCCCACGCCGAAGTCGAACCCGTCGAGCACGAAGTAGCCGACGAACAGGAAGCCGACGATGCCGAACCAGAGAATTGTGAGATCCATCGTGCGCTCCTAGTAGACCGTCGCCGTGTGCTGCAGTTCGCCGGTCTCCTCGTCGACCGGCGGCGCGTCGTCGGGCCCCTTCTGGATGGCCTTCTTGATCAGCCGGAACTCCACGACGGCGAGGGAGCCGTAGAGCACGGTGAAGACGACGAGCGAGATGAGCACGTCGAGGCCGGAGATGCCGGGCGAGACCGCGTCGGAGGTCTTCAGCAGGCTGAACACGATCCAGGGCTGCCGACCCATCTCCGTGAAGATCCAGCCCACGATCATCGCGCCGAGCGAGAGCGGGAAGGCCCAGACGGCCACACGCCACATCCAGCGCCACTTCGGGTCGCGGCCCTTGCGGGTGAGCCAGAGACCGGCGACGGCGATCAGCACGTGCAGCATGCCGAGCGCGATCATCCAGCGGAAGGCCCAGTAGGTGATCCAGACCGTCGGGGTGTAGTCGCCGGGTCCGTAGGCCTGCACGTACTGCGCCTGCAGGTCGTTGATGCCCTCCACGGTGCCGTCGAGGGTGTGCGTCGACAGGAACGACAGCAGGTACGGGATGCGGATCGAGAACAGCTCGCTGGTGCCGTCGGGCGTGCCGAGCGTGAAGATCGAGAAGGATGCCGCGGCCCCCGTCGAGGTGTTGTAGAGCGCCTCGGCCGCTGCCATCTTCATCGGCTGGGTCTCGACCATCGCGAGCCCTAGCTGGTCGCCGGAGAGCACGGTGAGGGCGCCGGCTACGACCATCATCCAGAGGCCGAACTTGAGCGCCGGGCGCATCGTCTCGAGGTGCTGGTTGCGGTACAGGTGCCAGGCGGCCGCGGCGATGATGAGGCCCGCGGTCACCATGAAGCAGGCGAAGATCGTGTGCGGGAAGGCGGCCAGGGCCACCTTGTTGGTCAGCAGCGCCCAGATGTCGGTGAGCTCGGCCCGGCCCTTGGCCTCGTTGATGCGGAAGCCGACCGGGTTCTGCATGAAGGCGTTGGCCGCGATGATGAAGTACGCCGAGAGCACGCTGCCGACCGCGGCGATCCAGATGCTCGCGAGGTGCAGCTTCCTCGGCAGCCGGTCCCAACCGAAGATCCAGAGACCGATGAAGGTCGCCTCGAGGAAGAAGGCGAGCAGCCCCTCCAGTGCGAGCGGGGCACCGAACACGTCGCCGACGAAGCGGGAGTAGTCGCTCCAGTTCATGCCGAACTGGAACTCCTGCACGATGCCCGTCACGACGCCCATGGCGAAGTTGATCAGGAAGATCTTGCCGAAGAAGCGTGTCAGCTGGAGGTACTTCGCCTTGTCGGTGCGCACCCAGGCCGTCTGGAAGATCGCCACCGTCACCGCGAGCCCGATCGTCAGGGGCACGAAGAGGAAGTGGTAGATCGTCGTGAGGCCGAACTGCCAGCGGGAGAGGATCAGGGGGTCGAGCAGCTCGTTCACGCTGTACTCCTTGCGTGGGAAGTGAGGCCACGCTGCCGTCGCAGTGGATTGCGACACCGTCAGTTTAGCGCCCTTGTATACAAGCATCCAAACCCATCGGCGATTCCCATGGTCGCTCCGCTAGAGTGGCGGGCATGCGATGTGGAATACAAGCATGAACGAGGCGCTGTCCTGGGTGCTGGATACCGTGCAGTCGGTGGATCCCCTGGTCAGAACCCTGTTGGCCGGAGTCGCCATCATGCTCGAGACGAGCATCCTGATCGGTCTGATCGTGCCGGGCGACAGCGTCGTGCTCGTGGCCGCGACCGGCGTCGAAGGGCCGCTTGAATACACGTCGCTGGTGATCGTGGTGATCGTCGGAGCCCTCACCGGAGAGAGCATCGGCTTCGCGATCGGGCGCTGGTTCGGGCCGCGCCTGCGTGCCTCGAAGCTCGGCCGGAGGCTGGGCGAGAAGAACTGGGTGCGGGCCGAGACCTATCTGGCGAGGCGCGGCGGAATCGCGGTGTTCCTGTCCCGCTTCATCCCGGTGCTGCATTCGCTCATCCCGTTGACCGTCGGCATGAGCCCGATGCGCTACCGGCGCTTCATGGCCTGGACGGTGCCCGCGTGCATCCTCTGGGCGCTCGCGTACGTGTCGGTCGGCAGCGCCGCCGCCGGGGGCTACCGGGAGCTCTCGCGCGAGCTGCACTGGGCCGGGTACCTCTTCGTGGGCGTCATCGCCCTGTTCGTCGTCGCGGTGTTCGTCGTGAAGAAGGTCATCAACCGGGTCGAGCGACGGCACATGGAACAGGCCCCGCCCTCCCCCATCGACGACGGGGAGAGCGGGGCCTCCTGACCTGGTGAGAGGGGCGCTTAGAAGAGCGCGACCTTCTCGAGCCAGGTCTTCGCGATCGTGTCCGGCGACTCCTGGTCGTTGACGCTCTGCGAGTTGAGGTCGACGAGGTCGGCGGCCGTCAGCGCGGCACTGACCTTGTTGATGACCTCGGTCACCTCGGGGGTGGCAGCATCGGTGTTGATCAGCGGCACCACGTTCGAGGCGAGGAAGAGGCCCTTCGGGTCCTCCAGCGTGACGAGGTCGTTGGTCTTGATGTTGGGGTCGGCCGAGTAGATGTTCACCAGTTGAACGGTGTTGTCCTTCAGCGCCTGGATGGTGAGCGGTCCGCCCGAGTCCTCGATCGGCGTGAAGCCGACGGTGACGTCGTAGGTGCTCTTCAGGCCCTCGGGGCCGTAGGGGCGGGTCTGCAGCTCGGAGTTGCCGCCCAGGGTGAGCGGGGTCGTGACCTTGGCGAGGTCGGCGATGCTGGTGACGCCGTTGGCCTCGGAGAACTCCTTGGTGACGTTGTAGGAGTCCTGGTCGGTGGCGGGCGACTGGTCGAGTACCTCGAGCCCCTCGGGCAGCGCGCCGGCGAGGGCGGCGTAGACGTCGTCGCTCGTCTTGGCGGTGGTCTCGGGGTCGTAGTACTGCAGCAGGTTGCCGGAGTACTCCGGGAACAGCTGCACCTCGCCGTTCTCGAGCGCGGGCAGATAGGCGTCGCGCTGGCCGATGTTGAACTGGCGCGTGACCTCGACACCGTTGGCCTCGAGCGCCTGGGCGTAGATCTCGGCGATGATCTCGTTGGAGTAGTAGGCCTGCGAGCCGATGACGATGGCTCCGCCGTCGGTCGAGCCGGCCGCCGACGTGGACGAGGTGTCCAGCGGATCGCTGGACGAGCACCCTGCCAGCGCCACCGCTGCGCTGACCGCGACTAGCCCAACGACGAGCCGGCCTTTCGTGATTGCTGTGAACATGTGATCATTTCCCTTCTCGGATGGGGGATCCCATCACCGCGCGCGAACGGGATGACCGCGCACGGACGTTCTGCTGCCTCGTGGCGACGACGCCCCGTGGAACGACCAACTTCTGCAGCAGGGCGAAGATTCCCTCGAGCACCAGCGCCAGTGCGGTGACGAGGATCGACGCGCCGAGCATCATGTCGTAGTTGCGCGTCGCCGCGCCCTGGAAGATGAAGGTGCCGAGGGCCCCGCCGCCGATGTAGCCGGCCAGCGTCGCGGTGGCCACGACCTGCAGCACGCTGGAGCGCACCCCGCCGATCAGGAGCGGCAGCCCGAGCGGCACCTCGACCTTGCCCACCACCTGCAGCTCGGTCATGCCGACCGCGCGGGCGGCGTCGATCGTGCGCCGGTCGACGGCCTCGAAGCCGGCGTAGGCACCGGCCAGCAGCGGCGGGATCGCGAGGATGACGAGCGTCAGCATCGGGGCCTTGAAGCCGATGCCGAGCGCGAAGCCGAAGAGGATCAGCACGCCGAGGCTCGGCAGGGCCCTGAGCCCGCCCGAGAACGCCACCGCGATGTCGCGACCGCGCCCGGTGTGCCCGACCACGTAGCCCAACGGGATGGCGACGATCGCCGCGATGGCGACGGCGCCGAAGGTGTAGCCGAGCTGCTCGAACAGGCGGGCGATCCAGCCCGAGGGCCCGTTCATGTTGGCGGGGTCGAGGATCCAGGCGATTCCGCCGAGCACGAGGTTCACGAGACACCCCCGGCGACCAGGGCGGGCGTCGTGCGCCGAGCGGCCCGACGGCGGCGGTCGGGGGTGCTCCAAGGCAGCAGCAGGCGGCCGATCAGCACCAGCAGCAGGTCGAACACGACGGCGATCACGAGCGTCGCCACGATGCCGGTGATCACCTCGGCCGGGATGTTCCGCTGGAAGCCGTTGGTGAAGAGGTACCCGAGGCTCTGCACGCCGATGATGACGCCGAGGGTGGCGAGGCTCACCGTGCTGGCCGAGACGACGCGGAGCCCGCTGAGCAGCACCGGGCCGCTCAGCGGCAGCTCGACCCGCCAGAACCGCTGCCAGCCCGAGTAGCCCATGGCCGACGCGGCCAGCAGGGTGTCGTCGTCGACCGAGGCGAGGCCGTCGGCCGCGGTGCGCACCATCAGGGCCACCGCATAGATTGTGAGCGCCACCACCACGTTCACGGGCGAGAGCAGCGGGGTGCCGAGGAAGATCGGCATGAAGATGAACAGGGGTATCGACGGCACCGTGTAGAGCAGCCCCAGCACCACGAGGATGACTCCGCGCGAGGGACGGTACCGGTTCGCCACCCAGCCGATCGGGATGGAGACGAGGAAACCGATCAGGATCGGCGGAACGCTGAGGCCGATGTGCGCCAGCACGAGCTCCCAGACGAGATCGAGGTTCGACTCGAGCCACTTCACGGCTGGAGGACCCCTGTCGGTGTGCCGTTCTCGTCGACCACCACGTCGCGGTCGCCCACGCGCTGGATGCGCAGCGCCCGCTTGCCCTTGTCGGCCCCGACGAAGGAGGCGACGAAGTCGTTCGCCGGCGCCGCGAGGATCTCGGCCGGCGACCCGGCCTGGGCGATGTGCCCGCCCTTCTGCAGGATGACGACCTGGTGGCCGAGCAGGAACGCCTCGTCGATGTCGTGCGTGACGAAGACCACGGTCTTGCCGAGGCCCTCCTGCAGGCGAATGGTCTCCTGCTGCAGCTCGGCGCGCACGATCGGGTCGACGGCGCCGAAGGGCTCGTCCATCAGCAGGATGTTCGGGTCGGCCGCGAGGCCGCGGGCGACGCCGACGCGCTGCTGCTGGCCGCCCGAGAGCTGTCGGGGGTACTTGTCGGCGAGCGAGCGGTCGAGCCCCACGGTGTCGAGCAGCCCGAGGGCGTGCTCGCGGGCCTCGCGCTTCGGCGTGCCGTTCAGGATCGGCACGGTCGCGACGTTGTCGATGACCTTGCGGTGCGGCAGCAGGCCCGAGTTCTGCATCACGTAGCCGATGCGGCGGCGGAGCTTCACGGGCTCGAGGCCGGCCGTGTCCTCCCCGTCGATGATGATGCTGCCCGAGGTGGGGTCGATCATCCGGTTGATCATGCGGAGCAGGGTGGTCTTGCCGCAGCCGGAGGAGCCGACCAGCACGGTCGTCTTGCGCGGGGGGATGACCAGGTCGAAGGAGTCGACCGCGACGGTGCCGTCGGGGAATCGCTTGGTCACCGATCGGAACTCGATCATCGCTCAGCCCAATCGTCGGGGACCGCACAGCACGGTCCGCCGCATCAGCCAAGCATCATCCGTCGGAAACGCAAAGGCCCTTGTACCAAAGCGTCACATTCAGGTGCGCGAGGCCGCCGGCGCCAGATAACCCGCCACGAGGGCACGGGTGGCCTCGATGGCGTCGGCGTCACCCTTCGGGTCGATGACGAACGCGCGCACGAGCAGCGCGTCGGCCATGGTGAGGGCGATGTCGAGCCGTTCGGCCAGCCCCTCGCCGTCGACGCCGAGCTCCTCGACGAAGATCGTCGCCAGGGGCGCAGCGACCCGCGAGGCGGATGCGGTTCCCCCGTCGACCTCGGGGAGGGCGATCTGATCGCTCAGCCGGATCGACGTGAAGCCGGGCTCGGTGCGGTGCAGCTCGACGGCGGCGTCGATCAGGCAGGTGATCGCCTCGTCGAGGGTCGTGGGCCGCGTGGCCTCGAGGTTCTCGACGCTCGCGCGGAGGAACCGCTCGAAGCCGCGCAGGCTCATGGCCGCGAGCACCGCGATGCGGTCGGGGAAGTAGCGGTACACCGTGCCGATCGAGGCGCCGGCGCGCTCGGCGACCATCGCGGTCGTCAGTCGCTCGATGCCGACCTCGGCCACCACCGCCGATGCCGCGTCGAGCAGGGTCGCGATGCGTTCACTGCTTCGCGCCTGCACCGGTTCGTTGCGCACCTGGCCGCTCGTCGTGAGCGCACCGCTGATCAGGTCGTTGAATGCCACGGAGTTCCTTCCCGATGTCCCGCTCCCAGTGTAGATCCGAGTTTCCGTCATTCGTACGCGGGGCGCGCGATCAGGGCAAGCCGTGACAGACTGGGCTGGTGCCAGAGACACGACTTGCGGCACCTCGACTGCACCGGGCCGCCCGCATCGACGACGCGATCCACGGCTTCCGGGTGAGATGGGCCCGCCGACGCGGGCATCAGCCGACGGTCATCCCCTACGCCGGCTACGGATCGACCACGCGCATCCGTGTGCTCGGCCGGGTGGTGCTCGCGACGCAGCCCAAACCCGGATCGCGCGCCGCCAAGAAGCTGCAGAAGCGCGAGGACCGGGTGCGCGGCTGGCGCAGCTTCACCAGCGTGCCCCTCGGCGACGTCGACGTGCTCATCGAGGTCGAGGGCATCCGCCGCACCGTGCGGGCCGACCGCGGCGGCGTGGTCGACGCCTCGGTCGACGTCGAGCTCGAGCCCGGCTGGCACTCCATCACCATGACGGCCGCCGGGTCGGAGCCCGTCGAGGCGCCGGTGTCGATCGTGGCGCCCGGCACCGACGTCGGCATCGTCTGCGACATCGACGACACGGTCATGGTCACGGCGCTGCCCCGTCCGTTCCTGGCGTTCTGGAACACCTTCGTGCTCGACGTGCACGCCCGCACGCCCACCCCGGGGATGTCGGTGTTCCTCGAGCGGCTGACGGCCGAGCATCCGACGGCCCCGGTCGTCTACCTCTCGACGGGGGCCTGGAACGTCGCGCCGACGCTCACCCGCTTCCTCTCGCGCAACCTCTACCCGCGCGGGCCGCTGCTGCTGACCGACTGGGGGCCGACGCACGACCGGTTCTTCCGCAACGGGCGGGAGCACAAGGAGAAGAACCTCCGGCGACTCGCGGCCGAGTTCCCCGAGATCCGCTGGATCCTGATCGGCGACGACGGTCAGCACGACGAGGAGATCTACGGCGAGTTCGCGCTCGATAAGCCGGGGCACGTTCGTGCGGTGGTCATCCGGCAGCTCTCACCGAGCGAGGCGGTGCTCGCGGGCGGCCGCTCCAAGCTCGACCAGGGGCTCGCCAGCTCGGCCGTGCCGTGGGTGTTCGCGCCCGACGGGGCGGGGCTGCTGGAGCAGCTCGAGGAGCTCGGCCGGGCCTAGCTGTACGTGGCCGCCCGCGCCGATGGGCGCGTGCGCCGCCCTCAGCCCGCGTGCGCCTCCAGGAACTGGTACACCTCGTTCTCGTCGACCCCGGGGAACTTGCCCGAGGGCAGCGGCGACAGGATGTGCGCGTGCAGCTTCGCGCTCGGCCAGGCCGCATCCGACCAGCGCTCGGCCAGCTCGGAGGCCGGGCGCCGGCAGCACGACTCGTCGGGGCAGCGCGACTGCTGACGCATCGCGGTGTCGCGCCCCCGGAACCACTTCGCGTCGGAGAACGGCACGCCGAAGCTGATCGAGAACTCCCCCGCGTCGGTCTTGCCGGTCTGCGTCGCGCACCAGAAGGTGCCGGCCGGGGTGTCGGTGTACTGGTAGAACTCCGTGGTGCGGTTGGTGCGGCCGAGCGCCCCGCGCGCCGCCCACTTGCGGCAGACGAGCTGCCCCTCCACGGCGCCCGTCACGTCCACCGGCAGCGGCAGGCCGTCGTTCTCGTAGGACTTGTAGATCGCGCCGTCCTCCCCCACCCGCAGGAAGTGCACCCGCATGTCGAGGTGCGCGGTCGCGAGGTTCGTCATGCGCAGCGCCGCCGCCTCGTGGGTCACCCCGAAGGCGTCCCGGAAGTCCTCGACCGAGAGGTCCTTACGCTGCTTGGCGGCACTGAGGAACGCGACCGACGCCGTCTGCGGCATCAGGCAGGCCGCGGCGAAGTAGTTGATCTCGAGCCGCTGCTCGAGGAACTCGGCGTAGCTCTGCGGCGGCGTGTGCCCGAGCAGCCGGTGCGCCATCGCCTGCAGCGCCATCGAGCGCAAGCCGTGGCCGCCGGGGATCGACGCCGGCGGCAGGTAGATGCGCCCGTTCTCGAGGTCGGTGACCGAGCGCGCCGAGTGCGGCAGGTCGTCGACGTAGATCAAGGTGAAGCCGAGGTGCTCGGCCAGGAGCGACACGCTGCGATGGGTGAGCGCCCCCGAGCTGTGGCCCACCGTGGCCAGGGTCTCCTCGGCCAGACGCTCGAGCTCGGGCAGGTGGTTGTCGCGGGCGCGCATGGCGAGGCGGTTCTCGGTGTTCGCGCGCCGCGCCTCCTCGGGGGTGGCGATCGCCTCGGCGGCCCGACGGCGCAGCTCCCGGTGCAGCCCCACGAGCGACTCCAGCGTCTCCTGGGGCAGCGAGCGGCTCGCCGGCACCGCGGGCAGGCCGAGCGAGGCGTAGAGCGGGCTCTGCTGGGCCTTCGCCAGCTCGATCTCGAGGGCGGTGCGCGCATCCGGAGCCTCGTCGCTCAAGAGATCGGCCATCGGCACGCCCAGGGCGGTGGCGAGCGCCTGCAGCAAAGAGAGCTTGGGCTCGCGGCGGCCGTTCTCGATCAGCGAGAGCTGGCTGCCGACGACGCCGACCTTCTCGCCGAGCTGGTCGAGGGTGAGTGAACGCAGCCGGCGGTGATGGCGGATGCGCCTCCCGAGTGTGATGAGGTCGCCGTTCATCTTCTCTCCTCGTCAAGATCGGGCGATCTTTACAGCCCGTGACCCAGAATCTACCGCTCGCCGCGCTCATAGTGGAAGAACCAGCCGCCAATTGACGAGGATGAGGCCGAGGATGAGCATTCTGGAGACGACGAGCGTGGTCGACACCGACGGGCCGTCGAAGAACCCCGCGATCAACGAGTGGGTGCGCGACGTGGCGCTGCTCACCAAGCCCGACCGCATCGTGTGGTGCGACGGCTCCACCCGCGAGTGGGACGAGCTGACCAAGTCGATGGTGGCGCAGGGCACGCTCATCCGCCTGAACCCGGAGTGGCGGCCGAACAGCTTCCTCGCCCGCAGCGACCCGGCCGACGTCGCCCGCGTCGAGGACCGCACCTTCATCTGCTCGGAGCGCCGCGAGGACGCGGGCCCCACCAACAACTGGCGCAGCCCCTTCGCCATGCGCGAGGAGCTCACCACCCTGTTCGCCGGCAGCATGCGCGGCCGCACCATGTACGTCGTGCCGTTCTCGATGGGGCCGCTCGGCGGGCCCATCTCGCAGCTCGGCGTGCAGCTGACCGACTCCCCCTACGTCGTGGTGAGCATGCAGCTGATGACCCGGATGGGCAGCGCGGCGCTCGACCTGATCGAGACCGACACCCCCTGGGTGCCCGCGCTGCACTCGGTCGGCGCCCCGCTCGTCGACGCCGACGGCACCCGGCACGACGACGTCGCCTGGCCGCACAACCCCACCAAGTACATCTCGCACTTCCCCGAGACCCGCGAGATCTGGTCGTTCGGCTCGGGCTACGGCGGCAACGCGCTGCTCGGCAAGAAGTGCTTCGCCCTGCGCATCGCCAGCGTGATGGCCCGCGACGAGGGCTGGCTGGCCGAGCACATGCTGATCATCAAGATCACCTCGCCCGAGGGTCGCGTGCACCACGTGGCCGCCGCGTTCCCGTCGGCCTGCGGCAAGACGAACCTCGCGATGCTGAACCCCTCGATCCCCGGCTGGAAGGTCGAGACCATCGGCGACGACATCGCCTGGATGCGGCCGGGCGCCGACGGGAAGCTGCGCGCGATCAACCCGGAGCGCGGCTTCTTCGGGGTCGCCCCCGGCACCGGCATCACCACCAATCCGACCGCCGTCGACACCGTCTGGGGCAACACCATCTTCACGAACGTCGCCCTGCGCGACGACGGGGACGTCTGGTGGGAGGGGCTCACGCCCAAGGCGCCGGCGCACCTGCTGGACTGGCAGGGCGAGCACTGGACGCCGTCGTCGGAAGGCCCCGCCGCGCATCCGAACTCGCGGTTCACCGTCACCGCCGACCAGTGCCCCACCATCGCCGACGACTGGGACTCGCCCGAGGGTGTCGTCATCGACGCGATCCTGTTCGGCGGCCGCCGGCCGAGCACGGTGCCCCTGGTCTCCCAGGCACGCGACTGGGCGCACGGCGTGTTCATGGGGGCCACGATGGCCTCCGAGACCACCGCCGCCGCCGAGGGCGCCGTGGGCCGGCTGCGTCACGACCCCTTCGCCATGCTGCCGTTCTGCGGCTACGACGTCACCGACTACTTCGCGCACTGGCTCGAGATCGGCGAGACGCTGGGGGCGGATGCTCCCCCGGTGTTCTCCGTCAACTGGTTCCGCAAGGACGCCGACGGCCGGTTCGTCTGGCCGGGCTTCTCCGAGAACTCCCGCGTGCTCGAGTGGATCGTGCGGCGCGTCGAGGGTTCGGTGGAGACCGTCGACACCCCGATCGGGCAGCTGCCGCGGTTGCGCGACATGAACGTCGAGGGGCTGTCGCTCGGGTACGAGGAGCTGCAGGGAATCCTCTCGGTCGATCGGGCGGCGTGGCTGCGCGAGGTCGACGAGATCGATGCGTTCTTCGGCGAGATCGGCGGCGAGCGGGTGCCGGTGGAGCTGCGGCGGCAGCTGGCGTCGCTGAAGGCGAACCTGCGCTGAGGTTCGCGCGGGTCGGCGCCGAACTGGGCTGAGGCGACGGGCGGCGCCGACCGGTATCCTGGGAGGACAGTGAGGCACCTCTCCACCTGACACGGTGCCGCCCATATCGCCAGGAGGCCCATCCATGTCCGCACACGTGCCCGACAAGCCCGCACTCGAAGGCCTCGAGGCGAAATGGGACGGGGTCTGGGCCGAGCAGGGCACCTACCTGTTCGACCGCGCCGACGCCGCCCGTGACGACGTCTACTCGATCGACACCCCGCCGCCCACCGCGTCGGGCTCGCTGCACATCGGGCACGTGTTCTCGTACACGCACACCGACGTCATCGCGCGCTTCCGCCGCATGGCCGGCAAGCGCGTGTTCTACCCGATCGGCTGGGACGACAACGGCCTGCCCACCGAGCGCCGCGTGCAGAACTACTACGGCGTGCGCTGCGACCCGTCGCTGCCCTACGACCCCGACTTCACCCCGCCCTTCGAGGGCGGCGACAACAAGTCGTCGAAGGCCGCCGACCAGATCCCGATCTCACGCCGCAACTTCATCGAGCTCTGCGAGATCCTCACGGTCGAGGACGAGAAGCAGTTCGAGACGCTCTGGCGCGACCTCGGCCTCTCGGTCGACTGGACCCAGACCTACCGCACCATCTCCCGCGAGTCGCAGGCCGCGTCGCAGCTGGCGTTCCTCCGCAACATCGAGCGCGGCGAGGCCTACCAGGCCATGGCGCCCACGCTGTGGGACGTCACCTTCCGCACCGCGGTCGCCCAGGCCGAGCTCGAGGACAAGGAGCAGCCGGGCGCCTACCACCGGCTCGAGTTCCACCGCCCCGACGGCGAGGGGGTCTTCATCGAGACCACCCGCCCCGAACTCCTGCCGGCGTGTGTGGCGCTGGTCGCGCATCCGGACGACGAGCGCTACAAAGCGCTGTTCGGCACGACCGTCACCACCCCCGTGTTCGGCGTCGAGGTGCCCGTCGTGGCGCACCACCTCGCGCAGCCCGACAAGGGCTCGGGCATCGCCATGGTCTGCACCTTCGGCGACCTGAACGACGTGATCTGGTGGCGCGACCTCGACCTGCCCAACCGCGCGATCATCGGCTTCGACGGCCGCATCATCAGCGAGGCCCCCGCCGCGATCACCTCGGAGGCCGGGCGCGAGGCGTACACCCAGCTGGCCGGCAAGACGGTCTTCTCGGCCAAGCAGGCCGTGGTCGAGCTGTTGCGCGGCACCGGTGAGCTGATCGGCGAGCCCAAGCCGATCACCCACCCCGTCAAGTTCTTCGAGAAGGGCGACCGCCCGCTCGAGATCGTCTCGACCCGCCAGTGGTACGTCACGAACGGCGCCCGCGACGAGGCCCTGCGCGCGAAGCTGCTCGAGTTCGGCGCCGAGCTCGACTGGCACCCCGACTTCATGCGCGTGCGCTACGAGAACTGGGTCGGCGGCCTCACCGGCGACTGGCTCATCTCGCGCCAGCGCTTCTTCGGTGTGCCGCTGCCCGTCTGGTACCCGCTCGACGGCGACGGCAACCCCGTCTTCGACCAGCCGATCCTCGCCCCGCGTGAGCTGCTGCCGGTCGACCCGTCGTCGGATGCGGCACCCGGCTACACGGAGGACCAGCGCGGCGTGCCCGGCGGCTTCCAGGGCGAGGTCGACGTGATGGACACCTGGGCGACCAGCTCGCTCACCCCGCAGCTCGCCGGCGGCTGGGAGCGGGACGAGGAGCTGTGGAAGCTCGTCTTCCCCTACGACCTGCGCCCCCAGGGGCAGGACATCATCCGCACCTGGCTGTTCTCGACCATGCTGCGCGCCACCCTCGAGGAGGGCGTGAAGCCCTGGCAGAACGCCGCCCTCTCGGGCTTCATCGTCGACCCCGACCGCAAGAAGATGTCGAAGTCGAAGGGCAACGTCGTCACCCCGGCCGACATCCTCAAGACCCACGGCTCGGATGCGGTGCGGTACTGGGCCGCCTCGTCGCGCCTCGGCACCGACGCGGCCTTCGACGAGAAGAACCCGACCCAGATCAAGATCGGCCGTCGCCTCGCGATCAAGATCCTGAACGCGGCGAAGTTCGTCTACGGCTTCACGCTGCCCGAGGGCCACACCGAGATCACCGAGCCGCTCGACCTCAGCATGCTGGCCGGGCTCGACGAGGTCGTGCGCACCGCCACGGCCGCCCTCGAGCGCTACGACCACGCGCGGGCCCTCGAGATCACCGAGACCTTCTTCTGGACCTTCTGCGACGACTACCTCGAACTGGTCAAGGAGCGGGCCTACCGCGACGAGTCGGAGGCGGCCGGCAAGGCCTCCGCCGTGCTCGCACTGCAGACCGCCGTCGACGTGCTGCTGCGCCTGTTCGCGCCCTACCTGCCGTTCGCCACCGAAGAAGTCTGGTCGTGGACGCACGAGGGCTCGGTGCACACGAGCGGCTGGCCGACCTCGGTGCTCGAGTCGCTGCCCGAGGGCGTCACGGCGACGCTCGCCGAGGACGCCGGTCTGCTGGCGCTCGCCTCCCGGGCCATCGTGTCGGTGCGCCGCGCGAAGACCGACGCCAAGGCCTCGCAGAAGACCCCGGTCGCCTCGGCCGTCATTTCGGGCACCGACGAGGAGATCGCCCTGCTGCAGCGCGCCGAGGGAGACCTCAAGGCGCTCGGCCGGATCGCGGTTCTCGGCTACGCCTCCGCTGAGGAACTCTCGGTCGGGGATATAGTTCTAGCGCCCGAGCAGAACGCCGAGGGCACCGCATGAGCCAGGAGTCCACGATGCCGAACGAGACCACCACGACCTCGGTGCGAGTGCGCCCCGTCGCCGGCAACGAGTTCTTCGCGTGGCACGCGGTCTACACGGGCTACGGCGAGTTCTACGAGTCGCCGCTGCACGACGAGAAGGCCGTGCTGGTCTGGAGCTGGATCATCGACCCGGAGCAGGAGCTCGAGTGCCTCGTGGCGGTCGACGAGAGCGACCAGATCGTAGGGCTCGCACACTACCGCCCGTTCTCCCGCCCGCTCGACGGCAGCCGGGGCCTGTACCTCGACGACCTGTTCGTGCTGCCCGAGAACCGCAAGCAGGGCATCGCGACCGCGCTGATCGAGGGCGTCGCCGACATCGGCCGCCGCCGCGGCGCCAGCGTGGTGCGCTGGATCACGGCGAAGGACAACGAGACCGCCCGCGCGCTCTACGACACCCTCGCCGAGAAGACCCGCTGGGTCACGTACGACAAGGCGCTCTGACCGAGAGGACCACCATGATGCAGCTCGGAACCCGTTGGCTCGTCGGTGACGAACCACCCTCCCGCCTTCCCCAGGCCGTGATCGACGCGGTCTACGAGGTCGAGGGCGAGCTCGCCGAACAGGGCGTCGACGCCAAGGACTGGAGCTGGACGCTCACCTGGCTCGAGGGTCGTCCCGTGGTGTCGCTCGACGACGACACGACGATCGAGTTCGACCCCGAGACCGACACGGCGCTGGTGACGGCGCCCGACGACGCAGAGTAGCGGTCGGGCGCACTGCTTGCTTGCCCGCCGGCGCTCAGCTGGTCGGGTCGGCCAGCCCCAGCGTGAGCCAGTTCTCGCGCGTGAGCAGGGCGGTCTCCTCGGCGTCGCCTGCCGTCGCCGCCGCGAGGATGCGCTCGTGCTGCTCGACCGACTCCCGCCCGCCGAGTGACGCGAAACGCAGGCGCTCCACCCGGCGCAGCACGGCGGTCGCCCCGTCGAGCACCTCGGCGATCAGGCGGTTGCCGCTCGATTCGACGAACACGGCGTGGAAGCGGTCGTCGGCCTCGAGGGCGCGGTCGACGTCCTGGGCGTCCAGGGCGTGGGCGAAGTCGTCGGCGGCGGCGCGCAACCGGGCCAGTTCGTCGGCCCCCAGCACGGGGACGGAGAGGCGGGCCGCCAGTTCGTGCAGCGACGCGGCGACCTGCTGCGCATCCGTCACCTCGGGCCCGTCGACCGGGGCCACCGTGGTCGCGCGACCGGGCCGGGCGATGACGAGGCCGGCGCGCTCGAGCCGCAGCATCGCCTCGCGGATGGGGGTGCGGCTCACCCCGAGCCAGCTCTCGAGCTCGGGGTCGCGCAGTCGCTCGCCCGGCTGGAGGGTGCCGTCGACGATGGCGTCGCGGAGCGTGAGGTAGACGTCGTCGCGCAGCAGGGTGCGGGCGCGGACGGCAGTCGTGGAGGGAACGGGCATGGTGACATCGTATCGCTCTCCGCGTGCGATATATTGCATAGAGCATTGTCACTCACCCCTTGACTGTCTGGAGCCCCATGGCCCTCGCCGACTTCCCCCGCTACCCCCTCACCTTCGGGCCGAGCCCGGTGCAGCAACTGCCGCGGCTGACGCAGCACCTCGGCGGCGCCCAGGTCTGGGCCAAGCGCGACGACGTCTCCAGCGGGCTCGCGTTCGGCGGCAACAAGACCCGCAAGCTCGAGTACTTGGTTCCGGATGCTCTCGCGAGCGGTGCCGACACGCTGGTGTCGATCGGGGGCTACCAGTCCAACCACACCCGCCAGGTCGCCGCGGTCGCCGCGAAGCTCGGGCTCAAGGCCCGGCTCGTGCAGGAGAACTGGGTCGACTGGCCCGACCCGCTGACCGACCGGGTCGGCAACATCCAGCTCTCGCGGATGATGGGGGCGAAGGTCACCCTCGACTCGGCGGGCTTCGACATCGGCATCCGCTCGAGCTGGCAGGAGGCGATCGACGAGGTCGTCGCCGACGGGGGCACGCCCTACGCCATCCCGGCGGGCGCGTCGGAGCACCGCCTGGGCGGCCTCGGCTACGCCAACTGGGCCTACGAGGTCGAGCAGCAGGAGCGCCAGCTCGGCGTGTTCTTCGACACGATCGTGGTGTGCACGGTGACCGGGTCGACGCACGCCGGCATGATCGCGGGCTTCGCCGGGCAGGAGCGGCCGCGCCGCGTGATCGGCATCGACGCCTCGGCGACGCTCGAGAAGACGCGCGACCAGGTGGCGCGCATCGCACGGCACACGGCGCAGCTGATCGAGCTCGGCCGGGAGCTGCGCGACGACGAGATCCAGGTGCTCGAGGGATGGGCGGGCGACCTCTACGGCATCCCGGTCGAGTCGACGCTCGAGGCCATCCGGCTGGGAGCCGAGCTCGAGGCGATGATCACCGACCCCGTCTACGAGGGGAAGTCGCTCGCCGGGCTGATCGAGCTGGTGCAGACGAAGGACATCCCGGCGACGAGCACGGTGCTCTACGCGCACCTCGGCGGGCAGGTGGCGTTGAACGCCTACAGCGGGCTGTTCCGGTCGTAGACGCTTCGGTCGTAGGCCGGATGCACGAAGGGCCACTCCCTCGGGGGCGGCCCTTCGTCGTGATGCGTGGTCGTGCGGCTACGCCGACTTCTCTTCGCGGCGCGGCTTGCGCGGCACGATGGTGGGAGCGGCGTTCTCGATCACCGTCTCCTTGGTGACGATGACGCGGGCGACCTCGTCGGTGGAGGGCACTTCGAACATGATCGGCCCGAGCACCTCCTCGAGGATGGCGCGGAGGCCGCGCGCACCGGTCTGCCGCAGCACGGCCAGATCGGCGATGGCCTCGAGGGCGTCGTGCTCGAACTCGAGGTCGACGCCGTCGAGCTCGAACATGCGCTGGTACTGGCGCACCAGGGCGTTGCGCGGCTCGGTGAGGATCTGCATCAACGCGGACTGGTCGAGCGGCGTCACCGTGGTGACGACAGGCAACCGGCCGATGAACTCGGGGATCAGCCCGAACTTGTGCAGGTCTTCGGGCAGCACCTCGTTGAACAGGTTGGCGTCGGCCTTCTTGCTGTAGAGCGGGGAGTTGAACCCGATGCCGCGCTTGCCGGCACGCTGGGAGATGATCTCCTCCAGGCCCGCGAACGCGCCCGCCACGATGAACAGCACGTTCGTCGTGTCGATCTGGATGAACTCCTGGTGCGGGTGCTTGCGCCCGCCCTGCGGCGGAACGCTGGCCACCGTGCCCTCAAGGATCTTCAGCAGCGCCTGCTGCACGCCCTCGCCCGAGACGTCGCGGGTGATCGACGGGTTCTCGGCCTTCCGGGCGATCTTGTCGACCTCGTCGATGTAGATGATGCCCGTCTCGGCCCGCTTGACGTCGTAGTCGGCGGCCTGGATGAGCTTCAGCAGGATGTTCTCGACGTCTTCACCGACGTAGCCCGCCTCGGTGAGGGCCGTGGCGTCGGCGACGGCGAACGGGACATTCAGTCGCTTCGCCAGCGTCTGGGCGAGATAGGTCTTGCCGCAGCCGGTGGGGCCGATGAGGAGGATGTTGCTCTTGGCGATCTCGACCTCGTTGGCCTGGGCCTCGGCCGAGACGATGCCGGTGCGCGCCTTGGTGCGCTTGTAGTGGTTGTAGACGGCGACCGAGAGGGCGCGCTTCGCCGCATCCTGCCCGATGACGTACTCCTCGAGGAAGGAGTAGATCTCTTTCGGCTTCGGCAGCTCGAACTCGCCGGCCGCTTCTTCGCTGGCCTCGGAGAGTCGCTCCTCGATGATCTCGTTGCAGAGCTCGACGCACTCGTCGCAGATGTAGACGCCGGGACCGGCGATGAGCTGCTGGACCTGCTTCTGGCTCTTTCCGCAGAACGAGCACTTCAGCAGGTCGGCGCTCTCCCCTATGCGTGCCATGCCCACTCTCCTCAACACTGTGTTCCGACGAGCCTAACCCGAACCCCCGACAAGCACCGACACCGACCCGCATTCGTGACCTACCCGTTCCCGCGGCCCGGCCAGGAGACGGCGACAGCCGGGGCATCCGCCGAGAGCGATGCTCTGCGGATGACCCGGCTGTCGGTGATCCCTCCCCCGAAGGAGCGGGCCAGCGGCGTCATGCCGTGGTCGAGGTCAGCTGACCAGGGCCGGCACGGCCTTGCGGGAGCTCAGCACCTGGTCGATCAGACCGTACTCGAGCGCCTCGTCGGCCGAGAGGATCTTGTCGCGGTCGATGTCCTTCGAGACCTGCTCGAGCGAGCGGTTCGAGTGGTTCGACAGCGTGCCCTCGAGCCAGGTGCGCATGCGCATGATCTCGCGGGCCTGGATCTCGATGTCGGAGGCCTGGCCGCCGCCCTGCCCGGTGGCGGGCTGGTGGATCAGGATGCGCGCGTTCGGCAGCGCGAGGCGCTTGCCGGGCGTGCCGGCCGCGAGCAGCACGGCGGCGGCGGAGGCCGCCTGGCCGAGGCACACGGTCTGGATCTGCGGACGCACGTACTGCATCGTGTCGTAGATCGCGGTCATCGCGGTGAACGAGCCACCGGGAGAGTTGATGTACATCTCGATGTCGCGGTCAGGATCCTGCGACTCGAGCACGAGCAGCTGGGCCATCACGTCGTCGGCCGAGGCGTCGTCGATCTGCACGCCGAGGAAGATGATGCGGTCCTCGAAGAGCTTCGCGTACGGGTCCTGGCGCTTGAAGCCGTAGGCCGTGCGCTCCTCGAAGCTCGGCAGGATGTAGCGGTCGCTCGGCATGGTGCCGTTGCGGTAGGCGCTCGCACCGAAGGTGGGGGTTTCCATGTTCTCTTTACCTGTTCTCTGAGATGCGATTGCGACTAGAGGGCCGAGGGGGCGTCGACCGTGCCGCCGCCACCGGCGACGTCGGTGGCGAACTCGCGCACGTGGTCGACGAAGCCGTACTCGAGGGCCTCCTGCGCACTGAACCAGCGGTCGCGGTCGCCGTCCTCGTTGACCTGCTCGACGGTCTTGCCCGTCTGTGAGGCGGTGATCTCGGCGAGACGCTGCTTCATGCTCAGGATGAGCTGCGCCTGCGTCTGGATGTCGGAGGCCGTTCCACCGAAGCCACCGTGCGGCTGGTGCAGCAGCACGCGGGCGTTGGGCGTGATGTAGCGCTTGCCCTTGGTGCCCGAGGTGAGCAGGAACTGGCCCATCGAGGCCGCCATTCCGATGCCCACGGTGACGATGTCGTTCGGCACGAACTTCATCGTGTCGTAGATCGCCATGCCGGCCGTGATGGAGCCACCGGGAGAGTTGATGTAGAGGAAGATGTCGCGCTTCGGGTCTTCAGCCGCGAGCAGCAGGATCTTGGCGCAGATCTCGTTCGCGTTGTCATCGCGAACCTCGGACCCGAGCCAGATGATGCGGTCCTTCAGCAGTCGGTCGAAGACAGTTGAGGGGAAAGCCTGATCGGCCATGTGTGTCGCTCCAATTCACTTGCAGTGGTTTGAATCTACTGGGTGCGACGCAGCGCGGCCCCCGTGTTCGCCGTCGGCAGAGCCGCGAACGACGACGGGCCCGCATCCGGTGCAGGATGCGGGCCCGTCGTGGTGGGTTCGATTAGTGCGAGTGGCCCTCGTGGTCGTGGCCCTCGTGCTCGTCGGCCGACTCGATGCCGACCAGGTTCTCGGCGTCGGCGTCGTCGTCGGCGAGGGTGGTGAACTCCGAGATGTCGACGGCCTTGCCGTTCGTGTCGACGACCTTGGCCTTCGACAGCACGATGGCGAGCGCCTTGTTGCGGGCGACCTCGGCCACCATGGCGGGGATCTGGTTCGACTCCGAGAGGATCTTCACGAACTCGTTCGGCTCCATGCCGTACTGGGCGGCCGACTGCACGAGGTACTGGGTCAGCTCGTCCTGCGAGACCTTGACCTCTTCACGGTCGACGACCGCGTCGAGCAGGATCTGCGTCTTGAAGGTGCTCTCGCTCGAGGCGGTGACCTCGGCGCGGTGCTCCTCGTCCTCCAGGCGGTTCTCGCTCTCGAGGTGACGGTGTACCTCGT
The DNA here is from genome assembly GCF_024978135.1 of Herbiconiux gentiana. Taxonomy (GTDB): domain Bacteria; phylum Actinomycetota; class Actinomycetes; order Actinomycetales; family Microbacteriaceae; genus Herbiconiux; species Herbiconiux gentiana. Next base: position 92,587 of record NZ_JANTEZ010000003.1, read on the forward strand.
CCTCGATGAGCGCCGGGGGAACCGGGATCTCGACCTTCTCGAGCAGGCTCTCGACGATCTTGGTGCGGGCCTCGGACGCCTGTCCGAAGGCCTTCTGCTTCTCGACCTGCTCCTTGAGCGAGTTCTTCAGCTCGTCGAGGGTGTCGAACTCGCTGGCGATCTGGGCGAAGTCGTCATCGGCCTCGGGCAGCTCGCGCTCCTTGACCGAGTTCAGCGTGACCGTGACGAGGGCGTCGCGGCCGGCGTGCTCGCCGCCGAGCAGCGGGGCCTCGAAGGTGGTGGTCTCACCGGCGGTGAGGGTGTCGAGCGCCTCGTCGATGCCCTCGAGCAGCTCGCCCGAGCCGATCTCGTAGGAGATGCCCGAGGCGGTGTCGACCTCGACGTCGTCGACGGTGGCGACGAGGTCGAGCTGGGCGAAGTCGCCGGTCTTGGCGGGGCGGTCGACGGTGACCAGGGTGCCGAAGCGGCTGCGCAGGCGCTCGAGCTCCTCGTCGACGTCGCTGTCTTCGACGACGGCGGGCTCGACCGCGACCTCGAAGCCCTCGTAGTCGGGCAGCTCGATCTCGGGGCGCACGTCGACCTCGATGGCGAGCTCGAGGTCACCCGAGAAGTCCTCGGCCTTGGGCCACTCGACGATGTCGGCCTGGGGGCGGCCGAGCGGGCGCAGCTCGTTCTCGGTGACGGCGTCGCGGTAGAAGCGGTCGAGGCCCTCGTTGACGGCGTGCTCGAGCACCGCGGCCTTGCCGACGCGCTGGTTGATGATGGGCGGCGGCACCTTGCCCTTGCGGAAGCCGGGGATGTTGACCTGCTCGGCGATGTGGCTGTAGGCGTGATCGATGCTGGGCTTCAGCTCGTCGGGGGTGACGAAGATGGCGATCTTCACACGCGTGGGGCTGAGCTTTTCGACCGTGGTCTTCACGTTGAGTGTCTCCTGTGGTTGTTTCGAGGTTCGTACGTCGTGTCGGGGCGACAGGATTCGAACCTGCGACCTCCCGCTCCCAAAGCGGGCGCTCTAGCCAAGCTGAGCTACGCCCCGGCGGCGAAATGGCCTCGGCAAGTCTAGTGCACGGGTCGCCGCCGGTCACACAGCGCGTTCGAAGCTGTACTACGATGTGTCGGGTGCCGGGCGCGAGCCCTGCTCGGGGATGTAGCTCAATGGTAGAGCCTCAGTCTTCCAAACTGATCACGCGGGTTCGATTCCCGTCATCCCCTCCACGCGGTGCGCTTGCCCCCACCCCCCTAGTTCTACTACCGTCGTGCAGAACGCCGCACGATCCGACCCGGGCGGCCGAGAAAGGCCAGCCTCATGACCGCGACTGACGAGCCGCGCATCCGCCCCACCTCGGGCGACACCCGACGCTCCCGACGCATCGTCGAGGAGGTGAGCTTCGACGAATTGATCAGCGATGACGCTCCCGCCCCCGTCGAGGCGGCGCCCAAGCCGGCGCGCACCCACACCAACGCGGCGGCCCCCGTCCGCCCCCGCGAGCAGCCCGCCGAGGCGCACCACCCCAAGGGCCGCTTCTACCGACCCGAGCTCTACAGCACGACCCAGCGCATCACCGGCAGCGTCGTGGTGAAGGTCACCGTCGTCGTGCTGCTGCTCGCCGGCACCGCCGCCCTGGTCTACCTGGCACTCGACCGCTTCAGCTGAGCGCCCGTTCGGGCGTAGTCTCCGATCCATGGAGATCGGACTGCACCTCGCTGACCTGACGTTCGAAGGCGGCACCGCCCTGCTCGCCCCCACCCTCGCGCGGGTCGCCCGCGAGGCGGAGGCCGCCGGGGTGGCCCGGCTGACGGTGATGGACCACCTCTGGCAGATCCGCGGCGTCGGCCCGGCCGAGAACGCCATGCTCGAGGCCTACACGACGCTCGGCTTCCTGGCCGCGCACACCGAGCGGATGCTCCTGCACTGCCTCGTGACCGGCGTGACCTATCGGGCGCCCGGGCTCCTCGCCAAGCAGATCGCGACCCTCGACGTGCTGAGCGGCGGGCGTGCCGGGCTCGGCATCGGCGCCGCCTGGAACGAGGAGGAGGCCACGGGCCTCGGCCTCGAGTTCCCGCCGATGAAGGAGCGCTTCGAGCGGCTCGAGGAGGCCATCCGCATCTGCCTGCAGATGTGGAGCGACGACGAGGGCCCCTTCGAGGGCGAGCACTACCGGCTCGGGCGCACACTGAGCGAGCCCGCTCCGCTCAGCCGGCCGCACCCCTATCTGATGATCGGCGGCTCCGGTGAGCGCAAGACGCTGCGGCTCGTGGCGCAGTACGCCGACGCCTGCAACATCTTCGGCGGGCCGGATGCGGGCCGGAAGCTCGAGGTGCTGCGGGCGCACTGCGACGACCTCGGCCGCGACTACGACAGCATCGAGAAGACGACGATCAGCGGGCTCGTGCCCGGGACGTCGGCCGACGAGCTGCTCGGCCTGCTGCGCGGAGCGCGGGAGCAGGGTTTCTCGGTGATGTATCTCATGCCGGCGGGCCCTCAGCCGCTGCAGGCCGTCGAGCTGCTCGCGTCGCTCCGTGAGGAGATCGCCGCGATCTGAGCGGGCGGGGTGATCCGAGCGGGCGGGGCGGCCGCGCGGTGCTCAGCGGGTGAAGCGCGCGGGCAGGTACGCCGGCGCCGGGGTGACCACGTACACGACGTCGTCGGCATCCGCCACCGAGTAGGCCTCGACGTAGCTCACCGTCGCGCCCGGCGCCACGGTGGCGGCCGGCGGCAGCCCGGTCATGCCGTTCGACGGGTCGACGATGGGGTTGCCGCTCGCACCGGCCGACGTCACCGAGGTGACGGTGCCGGGCACGAAGTCGTTCGCGCTGCCGTTGTAGACGGTGACGGTCAGGGCGATGTTGGCGGGCTGACCGGCGCCCGAGGCCTGCGGCGAGGGGCTGAACGACTCGGGGGCGGCGACCGAGATCTGCAGGCCGTCGTCGTAGGTCACGGTCTGGTCGTAGAGCGCCGGCACGACCTCGGTGGCGGATGCGGCCGGCCCTTCGCCGTCGGCCGCCTGACCGCCGAGAAGCGCCCCTGGGGCGGCCGCGCCGATCACCCCGACGGCGAACACGACCCCGAGCACCACGACCAGCACGAAGGCGAGCCCGGCGAGCACGAGCCCGGGCACGAGGAACGGATTGCGCGGGGCACGCACCTGACCGTGGGCGTGCCCGAGCGCACGCGCCGGCGGCTGGCGCACGGGAGCCGGCGAGCGGGACGGGGTCGCCGGGGCGGTGCCGGGCAGGGGGTTGCCCGGCCGCTTCAGCTCCCAGCGGTTCGGCTCGGCCGGAGCGGGCGGCACCACAGGTGCGGGCGCAGCAGCGTGAGCCGGGACGGCGGCCGGCGCGGCAGCCCGGGCCGGCCCAGCGGCCGGGGCAGGCGTCGGCACGGGCGCGGGCGCGGGAGCGGCGGCCCGTGGCGGCGTGCCGTCGTCGTCGCGCCCGCCGAACGACGGCGGGAGTGGCGGCAGAGGCGGGAGCGGCGGGGTCGACGGCATCCCCCACAGTCTCGCACCCGCAGCGCCCCGCCCCCTGCCGTTCGACGGCGGGCCGCGTAGTCTGACGGCATGTCCCCTCAGCCGCTCTTCCTCGCGGCCACGACGAGCTACGCGGTCAACTGCGCACTGGGCGCCTCGGTCGCCGCCGGCGTCGTCGACACGCGCCGCTTCCGCTGGGTGCACCACGCCCTGTACATCGCGACCTGCACGCTCGCGGGCGCGGCCGCCGCCTCAGCGATGCTGCCCGCGCTGCGTCCGTCGGGCGCCGCCGCTGCCGCCTCGGCCCGCCGCGCAGCCCTCGCGCTGGCGCCGGCCGCGGTGCCCCTCGTCGTCATCCCCCGGGTGAGCGCGCGCACCGCGCGCCATCCGATCGTCGCCCTCACCGCCGCCCCCTTCCTCGCGGCCGGCCTGATCCTGTCCAGGAGGTAGCAGTCCCGTGGAGTTCCTCGACGTCGTGCGCCGACGCAAGACGACCAACGGCCCCTTCCGGCCCGACCCGGTGAGCCGGGAGCACCAGCGGCTGCTGATGGAGGTGGCGGGCCGCGCCCCCTCGCAGCTGAACAGCCAGCCCTGGCGCTTCGTCATCGTCGAGGAGCGCGACACGATCGAGCGGATCGCCCGCATCAGCGGCGACAGCATGACCGAGGCCATGTCGAACGGCACGTTCTTTGAGCGCTACAAGCCCTACTTCCGGTTCAGCGCCGAGGAGATGGCCGAGAAGCGCAGCGGCATGCTGTTCGACAAGCTGCCGGCCGTGCTCCGCCCCTTCACCAAGCAGGTCTTCACGCCGCGCGGACAGAAGCTGATGAACTCGTTCCGCGTGCCGCAGACGCTCGGCGAGGAGAACCGCAAGTTGGTCGCCGGCTCGCCCCTTCTGCTCGGCGTGATGCTCGACCGCGCCGAGTACCGGCCGGGCGAGCTGAGCTCGTTCTACTCGGTGTTCAGCATGGGCGCGGCCATGGAGAACGTCTGGCTGACCACCGCCGAACTCGGCATGGGCATCCAGTTCGTCTCCTTCCCCATGGAGGTGCCCGGCAAGTGGGCCGAGATCGAGGCGCTGCTCGAGGTGCCCGACGACCTCGAGCTGATGGCGGTCTACCGGCTGGGCTACCTGCCCGCCGATCAGGTGCGCCCGGCCATCGACTGGTCGAGCCACGAGCGCAGGAAGCCGTCGCAGTACGTCTTCCGCGGCACCTGCGCCTCCCCCGAAACGGGGTGGGACGAGAGTCCACCCGTGCCCTAGGGTCGGTGCTGGGGGCAGGGCGACGGATGCTCGTTCCCGTCGATCCCGAAAGGCTCCCCATGGCAGACCACACCCTCTCCGGCCCCGAGTTCACCGGCGAACGGCCCCTCGAGGCCTCTCCCTGGGAGATCAAGCTCTCGTTCGGCCTCTGGCTGGCCGAGGCGATCCTGGCGCTGATCAGCGGGCTGCTCGTGGTGTTCGCCGGAGCGGCCGTCGCCCTGGTGGTCGGCACCGAGGGCGACGCCGCACCGATCACGATCGCCCTGGTCGTGGGAGCGGGCGTCGTGATCATGGCGCTCGCGGTGTTCCGCATCGTCTGCGCGGCGAAGCTGCTGCGGGGCAGGCCGTGGGCCCGCAACGCCCTCACGATCCTGGGCGTACTGGCGCTGTTCGGCGTCGTGCTGGAGTTCCAGGGCAACGCCGCCGTGGCGATCGCGCACGCGCTGGTCACGGTCGTCGCCCTCGTGACGATGTACCTGCCGAACTCCAACGCCTGGATCCGCGCGCCTTTCCCCACGTCAGCGGGCGTTTAGCAAGGTACGCCTCACCTTCGTGAGCGTTGCCTCAGCTTGCTTGCGGAACATTTCTCGCTGAGTACCGTTGAGGCACAGGGATCGGAAGGACACCTCATCATGACCGAAGTCATCGGCACCCGCACCACCAGCCCCGCCAGCACCACGAGCCCCGACGTGGCCGCCGCGGCCGCCCAGTTCCTCAGCCCCGTCGTGATCGAGCTGCAGGCCCTCGCGGTCAACGGCAAGCAGGCCCACTGGCACGTGCGCAGCTCCAACTTCATCGGTGTGCACGAGCTGCTCGACACCATCGTCGACCACGCCCAGGAGTACGCCGACACGGCGGCCGAGCGCGTGGTGGCCCTCGGCCTGCCGATCGACGCGCGCATCCAGACCGTCGCCGAGAAGACCGGCACCACCGCCATGCCGGCCGGGTTCCAAAAGTCCGACACGATGATCCAGGCGATCATCGGTCAGATCGACGTGGCCCTCACCGTGGTCAACAAGGCCGTCGCCGAGCTCGGCGAGATCGACGCCTCCTCGCAGGATGTCGCGATCGAGATCGCGCGCGGCCTCGATAAGGACCGCTGGTTCCTCTTCGCGCACATCTCGGAGTAGTCCTCCGAGACCACCCTCACCGCGCCCTCCGGCCCGGGCCCCGCGCCCCGGCTAGAGGGCGCTGTGCGTTTCGCGACCGCCGAGGAGCGTCAGGGCGACGGGCATCGTGCGCAGCGCATCCGACCCCACCGTGAGCGGGTCGTGCTCGATGACGGCCAGGTCGGCCAAGTCGCCGGTGCGCACCGAGCCGCGCCCGCGGGTGCTGGCGGCGAGGGCCGCGGTGGCGGGGATGCGCTGCTCGGGGTGCCAGGGCTCGCGCCCGTTGCGGGAGCGCCCGACGGCGGCGGCCATCGTCACCCATGGGTCCAGGGGTGCGACCGGGGCGTCGGAGCCGAGCGCCAGAGTGGCCCCCGCGGCCCGCAGGCTCTCGAGGGCGAACGCGAGACCGGTGCGGCCCGCCCAGTAGCGGTCGGCGACGTCGCGGTCGTCCATCGCGTGCTCGGGCTGCACGCTCGCGGTCACGCCGAGGCGGGCGAAGCGCGGGATGTCAGTCTCGGCGAGCAGCTGCGCGTGCTCGAGCGACCCGCCGGCGCCGAGGGCCTCGAAGGCGTCAAGCACGAGCCGGTTCGCGTGGTCGCCGATGGCGTGCACGGCCGGCACGAGGCCCGCCTCGCGCGCCCGCAGGAGCAGCGCGCGGAGCTCCTTGGGCGGCACGGTCAGCAGACCGCGGGAGTGCGGCTGCCCCTCCAGCCCCGGGTACTCGTCGAAGCAGTAGGCCGTGCGGGTGTTCAGCGAGCCGTCGGTGATGACCTTGAACGGGCCGACCTGCACCAGTCCCCCGGTGCCGTCGAGCGCCTCGCCGGAGCGCAGGCCCTCCGCGATCGCCCGCTCGAGGTGCTGGGGGTAGACGCCGAACTCGACACGCAGCAGGTCGTGGCCGTTCGCCGCCCGGCGGGCCCAGGTGGTCGCGTTCCAGGTCATCTCGAGGTCGACGACACCCACGACGCCGCGCGCGGCGGCGGCTCGGGCCGCGTCGAGTGCCCAGGCGTCGGTGAGCTCGTCGGGCAGGTCGCCGAGGGCACGCTGCACGGCGAAGGCGGGCTCCTCCCGCAGCACGCCCCGGGGGCTGCCGGCCTGGTCGCCGTCGAGACCGAAGCGTCGAAGGGCCGCAGTGTTCAGCCAGCAGCAGTGCAGATCGGCCGAGATCAGCACCACGGGCCGGCTGCCACTGACGGCGTCGAGGAGGGCCGCCGAGGGCTCGTCGGGCCAGAGCGCGTCGCGGAAGCCGATTCCGATGAGCGGATGCACGTCCCCGCCGTGCTCGCTCGCGCCCCGGGCCGCCTCGCTCCGTTCCGCTTCTCCCACGAGTGTCGCGGCCTCGGCCGCCGAGCGGGCCGCGGCCACGTCGAGGCGCTGCGCCACCGCCGCCCAGGAGGTGAAGTGCACGTGGTTGTCCCAGAGGCCGGGCACCACCCACCGGCCGTCGAGCTCGATGCGCTCGAAGCCCTTGGGGGCACCGTCGCCGGCGGGGCTGATGACGGCGATCTCGCCGTCGGCGATCACGATGTCCACCGCGGCGCCGCCGTCGGAGAAGCGGCCCTCGGAGGTGCTGCCGGGCAGTCGTCCGCCGGCCAGCAGGAGGTCTCCGGTCATCCGCTGGTCTCCTCGGAGGGGGCTGTCGGTGCCGAGGGGGCCGACGGGCTGGCGGTCGGGACGGCCGACGGGGTGGTGGTCGCGAAGACCTCGGGGTTCGCCCGGCGCACCTGCTCGGCGAGCTCGGCGCTCGCATACGGCCCGTCGCCCTCCAGAGCCTCGACGATGCGGCGGAGGCTGCCCTCGGTGCGGTTCTGGCTCATCTTGAGCTTGGCGGTGAACCGCTCGACGGGGATGCGCAGGCCCACCGTGCCCGCGCTGATGCGGTCGGCGTAGGCGGAGTTCGCGAGGGTGCCCCGCATCGAGCGCGGCTCGGGCATCCGCTGTTCGAAGTGGTCGACCAGCTGCTCGAGCACGCGCAGGTTCTCGGCCGGGTCGAGCAGCTCGGGGGTGCCGTAGAGGTGAGCGGTCACGAAGTTCCAGGTGGGCACGGCCGGATGCTCGTCGTACCAGCCGGGCGAGACGTAGCCGTGCGGGCCCTGCACCACCACGAGCAGCTCGTGCTCGCCGAGCTCGTGCAGCCGCTCGTCGGGCCGGCCGACGTGGGTCAGCAGCGCGAGGGAACCGTCGACGCCTTCGTCGATCAGCACCGGGTAGTGCGACGCGACGAGCCCGTCGGAGGTGTTCGAGACGAGCGTGGCCCAGGGGTGGTCGCGCACGAGCTGCGCGACCGCGGTCGGGTCGGTGAGGGCGAAGACGGGGCTGTGGCGCACGTCAGACCTGGTCCGTCGGGCACCAGTAGAGCTTGCGGCCGCCGAACTCCTCGAGCACGATGTTCGTGCCGCAGACCCGGCAGGGCAGCCCCTCGCGCTTGTAGACCCAGTGCCGGTCGGCGCGGCTCGCCATGGCGAGGGCTTGCGCCTCGTCGTCGAGGCCGTCCATGGTGAGCATCTGCCCGGTGCGGACGCCCAGGTCGAGCAGGTAGACCCAGTCGCGCCAGAGCGCCCGCGCGGTGTCGACGGTGACCTGCTTGCCCGGGGTGTGCGGGTTCAGGCGGGCGCGGAAGAGCATCTCGGCGCGGTAGACGTTGCCGATGCCGCTGACGACGCTCTGGTCCATCAGCAGCAGGCCGATCGGGGTCGGTTTCTTGCGCACGGCGGCGACGAAGCGCTCCTCGGCCTCGGCGGAGTCGTCGTTCAGCGGGTCGGGTCCGAGCTTCGCGATGGCGCGCTCGACGCCGGCGACGTCGAGCACCTCGCAGGCGGTCGGCCCCCGCAGGTCGGCGACCGCGGTCTCGGTGAGCAGGCGCACGCGCACGGCGCCGACGGGGGGAGGCGGGAAGTCGCCCTCCTCCTCCGACTCCTTCTCCTGCTCGGACATGCGCAGGCGGGCGCGGCGGGGGGCGCCGATGGAGCGCACGGAGTCCTCGCCGTCGGCGTCGTCGGCGTCGTCGGGGACCGCGCCGGCAGCCGTGCCGGGGGCCGCACCCGCGAGTGCCTCGCGTGCGCTCTCGGGCAGCTCGCCCGCCGCGGCGAGCTCGTCGATCGTGCCCTCGGCCTGGGCGCCGAGGCCGGGCTCGAGGTCGGTGCCGCGCATGTTCGTCTGGCCCATGCGGCCTCCGGCGGAGCGGATGGTCGCGTCGGTGGTGATCTCACCGGCGAAGTCCCACGCGCCGTAGATGCCGAGGTGCACCCGCAGCCAGACGCCGTCGTCGAACTCGAGGAACATCTGCTTGCCGACCGCGCGGGCGCCGGTCATGGTGCGTCCGTCGAGCACGGAGGCGCCCTCGGCGAAGCGGCCCTGCGGGGAGCTCGCCGAGACGCGATGACCGACGAAGTTCGCGGCGAACTGCCGCGCGATGCGATGGACGGAATGACCCTCGGGCATGACGGGCGCCCGGGTCAGGCGTCGACGCTGCGGCCGGCGATGAACCCGGTGGCCTCGTACTCGGCGAGCTGGGCGATGCGGCGCACGTGACGCTCCTCGAACGAGAACGGCTCGGCGACGAACCAGTCGATCAGCGCGATCGCCTCCTCGACGGTGTGCTGGCGAGCGCCGATCGAGATGACGTTGGCGTCGTTGTGCTCCCGCGCGAGCTTGGCCGTGGCCTCGTTCCAGACCAGGGCGGCACGCACGCCGGTGACCTTGTTCGCGGCGATCTGCTCGCCGTTGCCCGAGCCGCCGAAGACGACGCCGAGGGCCTCGACGCCGGCCTGCTGGTCCTGCACGACGCCGTGGGCGGCATTGATGCAGAACGAGGGGTAGTCGTCGAGCGGGTCGTAGCTCGCGGGGCCGTGGTCGACGACCTCGTGCCCGGCGGCGGTGAGGTGCTCGGTGATCGTGCGGCTGAAGTCGAGCCCGGCATGGTCGGTGCCGATGTGGATGCGCATGGCCTTCAGCTTAGAACTGCGGGCCGCGGGTGCGGCTGCGCTTGAGCTCGAAGAAGCCGTCGTACGAGGCTGCGGCCACCACGCCGTCCCAGAGCGTCAGCGCCATCTCGCCCGTGGGCGCGGGGCTGATCACGGGGCCGAAGAACGCGACGCCGTTCACCGCGATGACGGGGGTTCCCACGTCTTGGCCCACGCGCTCGATGCCGTCGAAGTGCGAGGCCCGCATCTGCGGGTCGAACTCCTCGGAGTCGGCGTACGCCGCGAACTCGGCGGGCAACCCCACCTCGGCGAGCGCCCCGGCGATGACCTCGTCGGAGTCGGTGCTCTCCCCCGGGTGGATGCGCGTGCCGAGCGCGTCGTAGAGCGGCTTCACGATCTGCTGTCCGTGCAGCTCGGCGGCGGCCGCCACGAGGCGCGTGTAACGGAGGGCGCGGGGGAAGAAGGCGCGGTACTCCTCCGAGACGTCCTGGTCCTCGTTCAGCACGGCCAGGCTCATGATGTGCCAGGTCACGTCGAGGTCGCGGTGCTCCGCCACCTCGTCCACCCAGCGGGAGGTCATCCAGGCCCAGGGGCAGGAGGGGTCGAACCAGAAATCAACGCTCGTCTTCTCTGAAGTCACCGAACCATCATCGCATTAGGCTGAGCGGGCAATCGAAAAGGAGAGCAACCCCGTGCCTGGAGAAAACCTCACCCGCGCAGAAGCCCGCGAACGCGCCGCCATCGTCGACGTGACGAGCTACGACGTCGTCCTCGACCTCACCACCGGTCCCGAGACGTTCCGCAGCACCACGACCGTGACGTTCAGCGCCATCCCCGAGGCGGTCGGGGCGTCGACCTTCATCGACGCGATCACCCGCACCGTGCACTCGGTGACCCTGAACGGCGAGTCGCTCGACCCCGCCCAGGTGAGCGACGGCGTGCGCATCCAGCTGCCCTCCCTGAAGACCGAGAACGTGCTCGTCGTCGACGCCGACATGATCTACACCAACACCGGTGAGGGCCTGCACCGCTTCGTCGACCCGGTCGACGACGAGGTCTACCTCTACAGCCAGTTCGAGGTGCCCGACTCCCGCCGCATGTTCGCGGTGTTCGAGCAGCCCGACTTGAAGGCCGTCTTCACCTTCACGGTCACCGCGCCCGACTACTGGGAGGTCGTGTCGAACTCCCCCACCCCCGAGCCCGTCGAGGCGGTCGCCGGCCGGAGCAAGACCTGGACCTTCGAGCCCACCCCGCGCATCTCCAGCTACATCACCGCTCTCGTCGCCGGCCCCTACGTGGTCGAGCGCTCCTCCCTCACCAGCGCCGACGGCCGCGAGATCCCGCTCGGCGTGTTCAGCCGCGCCTCCCTGGCGCAGTACATGGACGCGGAATACATCTTCGAGAAGACCCGCGAGGGCTTCGCGTTCTACGAGGAGAAGTACGACTTCCCGTACCCCTTCGCCAAGTACGACCAGCTCTTCGTGCCCGAGTTCAACGCCGGCGCGATGGAGAACGCGGGTGCGGTGACCTTCACCGAGACCTACGTCTTCCGCTCCAAGGTGACGGATGCGGTGCGGGAGCGCCGCGTGGTCACGATCCTGCACGAGCTGGCCCACATGTGGTTCGGCGACCTCGTGACCATGCGCTGGTGGAACGACCTGTGGCTGAACGAGTCGTTCGCCGAGTACATGTCGACCCTCGCCACCGCCGAGGCCACGGAGTGGAAGGAGGCCTGGACCACCTTCGCCGCGATGGAGAAGAGCTGGGCCTACCGCCAGGACCAGCTGCCCTCGACCCACCCGATCGTCGCCCGCATCAACGACCTCGAAGACGTGCAGGTGAACTTCGACGGCATCACCTACGCCAAGGGCGCCTCGGTGCTGAAGCAGCTCGTCGCCTGGGTCGGCCAGGACGAGTTCATGAAGGGCGTCGCCGCCTACGTGAACAAGCACCAGTTCTCGAACACCGAGCTGAACGACCTCATGGTCGAGCTCGAGACCACGAGCGGCCGCGACCTCACCAGCTGGTCGGAGCTCTGGCTGGAGACCGCGGGCGTCAACACGCTGCGCCCCGTGATCGAGTACGACGAGAACGACGTCATCACGAGCTTCACGGTCGCCCAGGAGGCCACGCTCGATTACCCGACCATCCGCCCGCACCGCCTGGCCATCGGCTTCTACGAGCGCGAGGGCGAGAAGCTGGTGCGCACCTACCGGGTCGAGCTCGACGTCGACGGCACCGCCACCTCCGTGCCCGAGCTGGTCGGCCGCGACCGCCCCGACCTGGTGCTGCTGAACGACGACGACCTCGCCTACGCGAAGATCCGCCTCGACGGCTACTCGCTCGACACGGCGCTCGACGACCTCGCGAAGATCGAGTCGCCGCTCGCCCGTTCCCTCGTCTGGGGCTCCGTCTGGGACGCGACGCGCGACGCCGAGACCCGCCCCCGCGACTTCGTGCGGCTCGTGCTCGGCAACATCGCCACCGAGACCGAGTCGACGACCATCCGCACCGTGCTGAACCAGCTCGTGCTGACGGCGTCGAGCTACGTGGCTCCGGATGCGCGTGACGCCGTCCTCGAGGAGGCGGCGACCACCCTGTGGCACCTCGCGCTCGACGCCGAACCCGGATCGGACGCGCAGTTCCAGTTCGTGAAGTTCTTCGCCGCGCTCGCCGCCACCGACGAGCAGCTCGAGAACGTCGCGCACCTGAAGAACGGCACCGTCGTGCTCGAGGGGCTCGACATCGACACCGACCTCACCTGGGAGCTGCTGATCGCGCTCGTCGCGGGCGGCAAGGCCGGCGAGGCCGAGATCGCGGCGACGCTCGAGGCCGACAACACCGCCTCGGGCGCCCAGTCCGCGGCGCACGCCCGCGCGGCCATCCCGACGCCTGAGGGCAAGGCGGCCGCGTTCGCCTCGCTGGTCGACGTCGACACCGCGCCCAACGCGATCGTGCGCGCGACCGGTCTCGGCTTCCAGCGCGGCAGCGACCCGGCCCTGTTCCAGCCGCTGATCGAGCGCTACTTCGACTCGCTGCAGCTGCTCTGGGAGACCCGCAGCTACGCCATCGCGAGCGCCGTGATCAACGGCCTCTACCCGGCGGCGCTGGCGAACCAGGAGCTGCGCGACGCCACCCAGCAGTGGCTCGACCGGAACGGCGAGCCGCCCGCGCTCCGCCGGCTCGTGGTCGAGAACCTCGCCGGGGTCGACCGGGCGCTGGCCGCCCAGGCGCGCGACGCGCGGTAGCCCGCCGCCCCCTGTGCCCACGGTCCGGCGGGCGCGCTCCGAGGCTCTGCCAAGAGTGCGCCCGTAGGATCGAGGCATATGGACTGGAACATGATCTGGGCGAACATCGCCTCCTTCGCCCACGACTACCGCATCCCTCTCGGCGTCCTCGCCATCATCGTCGTCGCGTTCATCGTGCGGGCGGTGCTGTTGACGCTCGTGCGCCGCCTCGTCGATCAGGTGGTCAGCGGGGTCAAGCGCAAGCAGAACGTCAGCGACACCCAGGCCCTCGTCGCCTCGCCCCTGGCGGCGGTGCGCATCGTGCAGCGCACCCGCACCCTCGGCTCGGTGCTGAAGAACATCATCAACGTCACGATCGTCGTCGTCTCGCTGCTGCTCATCGTGCAGACGATCGACTCCTCCATCCTCGGCTCCCTCGCCCTGCTCACCGCGGCCCTCGGCGCCGGCCTCGGCTTCGGCGCCCAGAACATCGTCAAGGACGTGCTGAACGGCCTCTTCATGGTCTTCGAGGACCAGCTGGGCGTCGGCGACGTCGTCGACCTCGGGCCGGCGACCGGTGTGGTCGAGGGGGTCGGCATCCGCATCACCCAGGTGCGCGACGTCAACGGCACGCTCTGGTTCGTGCGGAACGGCGAGATCCTGCGCGTCGGCAACATGTCGCAGGGCTGGTCGCGGGTCATCATCGACCTGGCCATCCCCTACGACTCCGACCTCGACCGGGTGCAGGAGAAGATGCTCTCCACCGCGACCGCCATGGCGAACGAGCCCAAGTGGCGCTCGCGCATCGTGGAGAAGCCCGAGATCTGGGGGCTCGAGTCGATCTCGGCCGAGGCGCTGGTGATCCGCATCGTGGTGAAGACCCGCACCTCGGCGAAGGACGACGTGGCGCGTGAGCTGCGCATCCGTCTGAAGAAGTCGCTCGACGAGATCGGGGTGACCCTGCCGTCGCTGAACACCGTCGTGCTGTCGGGCTTCGAGGGTGCGGCGAGCGTGCAGGGTGCGCGGCCGCCCAAGACCAAGTCGGTCGAGACCCAGCAGGCCGCCCAGGCGGACGCGCTGACGAAGGCACCGAAGGCGCCCAAGGCACCTCGCGCTCCCCGCGCGCCGCGGGCCGCCCGCGCACCGCGCACCCCCGAACCTCCGAAGGACGACGCGTGATGGACCTCACCCCCAAGGTGCCCGAGAACCCGTTCTACGAGCAGGTCGGCGGGCACGACACCTTCGTCGCCCTCGTCGAGCGGTTCTACCAGGGCGTCGAGACCGACCCCGTGCTGAAGCCGATGTACCCGGCCGACGACTGGGACGGGGCGGTGCGCCGACTGACGATGTTCCTCGAGCAGTACTGGGGCGGCCCCGGCACCTACAGCGCCGAACGCGGGCACCCGCGGCTCCGGATGCGCCACAACCCGTTCAAGGTCAACCCCGACGCCCGCGACCGCTGGCTCGCCCACATGCGCGTGGCGGTCGACTCGCTGTCGCTCGCGCCGGCCGACCGCGAGCTGCTCTGGGACTATCTCGAGCGCGCGGCGCATGCCATGGTGAATACGTTCGAGGACTAGTCCCACCCGGCTGCCGGCCGTGCGGCGGCCTCACGACTCACCTGCGACGAAGGAGTTGCCCGTGGAATCGATCACATCGACCGACGTCATCGTCGTCGGGGCCGGTCTCGCCGGTCTCGTCGCGGCCTGCGAAGTGCTCGAGGCGGGCAAGCACGTCACCGTGCTCGAGCAGGAGCCCGCCTCCTCGTTCGGTGGGCAGGCGTGGTGGTCGTTCGGGGGCATCTTCCTCGTCGACAGCCCCGAGCAGCGACGGATGCGCGTGCGCGACTCCCTCGACCTCGCGCGCCAGGACTGGCTCGGCTCCGCCGGCTTCGACCGCCCCGAGGACGACTGGGGCAGGCGCTGGGCCGAGGCCTACCTGCAGTTCGCCGCCGGGGAGAAGCGGGCCTGGCTGAACTCGCTCGGCGTGCGCTTCTTCCCCGTCGTCGGCTGGGCCGAGCGCGGCGGCTACACCGCGAACGGTCACGGCAACTCGGTGCCCCGCTTCCACATCACCTGGGGCACGGGGCCGGGGGTGCTCGAGCCGTTCGTGGCGCGATTCCGACGGGGCGTTGCGGAGGGGCGCGCTCGGGTGCTGCACCGGTACCGGGTGGACGAGCTGGTCACGACCGGCGACGGGTCGGGGCGGGCATCCGCCGACCGCGTGGTGGGCGCCCGCGGGTCGGTGCTCGCCGCGAGTGCCGTGGGCCGCGGCGAGGGGAGTTCGCGCGAGGTGGTCGGCTCGTTCGAGATCGCGGCGGGGGCCGTGATCGTGGCGAGCGGGGGCATCGGCGGCAACCACGAGCTGGTGCGGCAGCAGTGGCCGCGGCGGCTCGGGGCGGCTCCCGAGACGATGCTGTCGGGGGTGCCGGCCCATGTCGACGGGCGGATGCTCGGCATCACGGCCGCGGCCGGAGCGCGCCTCGTCAACAACGACCGCATGTGGCACTACACCGAGGGCATCGAGAACTTCGACCCGGTGTGGGCGCGGCACGGGATCCGCATCCTGCCCGGGCCCTCGTCGCTCTGGCTCGACGCCACCGGGCGACGGCTGCCGGTGCCGCTGTTCCCGGGCTTCGACACGCTGGGGACGCTCGAGCACATCCTGTCGACGGGGTACGACCACAGCTGGTTCGTGCTGACGCAGTCGATCATCGAGAAGGAGTTCGCGCTCTCGGGCAGCGAGCAGAACCCCGATCTGACCGGGCGCGACCTGAAGCTGCTGGCCCAGCGCGTCCGGCCGGGGGCGCCGGCGCCGGTGGAGGCGTTCAAGGCGAAGGGCGCCGACTTCGTGGTCGCCTCGACGCTGCCCGAGCTGCTGCACGGCATGGCACGGATCACGACCGCCCCGCTCGACCCGGCGCGGGTGACACGGGAGATCGTCGCTCGCGACCGCGAGGTCGACAACGTCTTCACCAAAGATGCGCAGCTCACCGCCGTGCGCGGCGCCCGGCACTACCTCGGCGACAAGCTGATCCGGGTGGCGAAACCGCACCGGTTGCTCGACCCGGCGGCCGGGCCGCTGATCGCGGTGAAGCTGCACGTGCTGACGCGCAAGAGCCTCGGCGGCATCCAGACCGATCTGCAGGGGCGGACGCTCTCCGCCTCGGGATCGCCGGTGCCCGGGCTGTACGCGGCGGGTGAGGCGAGCGGGTTCGGCGGGGGCGGGATGCACGGGTACCGGGCGCTGGAGGGGACGTTCCTCGGAGGGTGCCTGTTCTCGGGGCGGGCCGCGGGGCGGGCAGCTGCGGGGGCGGTGTGAGGCGCGGGGTTCTCGAGCTCGTGTCGCTGCTGCGGGTGCGCGTGTCGCGGCTGCGGTTCCGGTTCAGCGGCGCACGAGCACGTGGCCGCGGCGGGTCGTGAGGCGCAGCCAGGAACCGGATCGGTAGACCGACACGGCGTCATCCGCCCGCACGAAGCCCAGGCTCACGGCGCTGAAGGCCGCGCCGGCCGGGATGCGCGGCTCGAGCTCGGGCAGCACGTCGAGGTCGCGGCCCCAGACCTCGGAGCGCACCTTGTGCACGAGCTGCTCCCCCGTGTTGTCGGGCACGGCGGCGGCCACCTCGGCCACACCCTCGCGCGTCGCCTGCTCGAGCACGGCGCCCTCGACGGCGCCGGCCGCCTCCCAGCCCCCGCGCGGCGGACTGATGCCGGCCCACGCCACCCCCTGCTCGCCCGGAGGCAGCGGCACCTCGAGCGGCCCCTCGGCGGCGTTGGACATCACCGAGAGCTGCGCCAGCCGATCCAGCAGGGAACGGATGGGCACCACCGTGTCGAACGGCTCGGGGCTGTTCAGCGCGAAGGTGCGGAGGCCGAGCACGGTCGGCGAACGGTCGAGGAGACCCTTCGGCGTGAGCGTCGGCGTGTACACCGCGAGCACGCCGAGGCTGCCGAGCAGGCGCGCCGACCCTGGCTCGACCCGGGCGGCACGGCCGAGGTACACCTTGAGGTCGCCGAGCGACGCAGCGTCGATGAGCGTGAAGGACTGGACCATCTGTGCTGTCTAAACTACTTCACAGCGACGGATGCGCACGCATCCCGGTCGCGTTCGCACCAGCCTGAACCACCGGGAGACATCGTGTCAGACGCGTTGACGGCCTTCCTCACCACCCTCGACCTCGTCGACACCGGCGCCCGCACCACCGAAGACATCTTCACCGGCCCCTCGCAGTCGATGCCGAACGGTCGCGTCTTCGGCGGACAGGTGCTGGCCCAGTCGCTGATCGCCGCCACGCGCACGGTCGACGACGACCGGGCGGTGCACTCGCTGCACGGCTACTTCCTGCGCCCGGGCGACGCCACGGCCGACATCACCTTCGCGGTCGACCGCATCCACGACGGCCGCTCCTTCAGCACCCGGCGCGCGCAGGCCTACCAGAAGGGCGTGCCGATCCTCTCGGCGATCCTGTCCTTCCAGACGGAGGACTCAGGCCTGGAGCACCAGCTCGAGATGCCCACCGACCTGCCCCGCCCCGAGGAGCTGCCGAGCGCGGTGGAGGTGCTCTCGGCGGTGGACCACCCGGTGGCCCGCACCTGGGCCCGCGAGCGGGCGTTCGACATGCGGCACGTGCCGAACCCGATCTACTTCAGCGTGGAGGGCGAGCGGGAGGCGCGGCAGGCCGTGTGGATCCGCGCGCTCGGCACCCTGCCCGACGACCCCGACCTGCACCGCGCCGCGCTCGTCTACGCGAGCGACTACACGATCCTCGAGCCCGTGATGCGGCGGCACGGGGTGTCGTGGGCGCGCCCCGACCTGAAGATGGCGAGCCTCGACCACGCGATGTGGTGGCACCGCTTCGCCCGGGCCGACGAGTGGCTGCTCTACACGCAGAGCTCGCCGAGCGCGAGCGGCGGGCGCGGGCTCGCGCTCGGCCACATCTACGACCTGGACGGGCGCCTCGTCGCCTCCGTCGCGCAGGAGGGCATGGTCCGCGTCAGAGACTGACGCGGCCGCGGCGCCGCCGCACGGCGGCCTCGAGTCGCGGCAGCCTCGCGGTGCCGCGGCCGTCAGGTGCGGCGGCGGAAGGTGAGCGGCTCGTCGAGGTACGGCTCCCACGCGGCGCGCTCGTGCGGGTGCATGCGACGCGGCCGGTCGGACCCCGCGTCGACGAGCACGAGGGTGGTCGACGCCTTGACGTAGGTGACCCGCGGGTCGACGCCCAGCGGGCTCTTCACCTCGTAGTACACGTCGAGGCTCGCCCCGCCGAGGTGCCCGATCCACAGCTCGACATCGATCGGCTGCCGGATGTAGGGCATCGACGTGACGTACTCGATCTCCTGCCGCGAGATCACGCTCTTCGTGTCGGCCAGCGGCCCTGCGTCGATGACCGCCGTCGACCACTGCGCCTGCTCCGGGTCGGCGACGTCGCCGTCGACCCAGAACGCGAAGACGCGCGCCTCCTCGAGGATCTTCAGCATCGACGCGTTGTTGACGTGCCCGTACGCGTCGAGGTCGCTCCAGCGCAGCTGGATCGGGACGTGCAACCGCATCGTGCGCCTAGTCGCGGGTGAGCTTGCGGTAGGTGGTGCGGCTCGGCTTGGC
The DNA here is from genome assembly GCF_024978135.1 of Herbiconiux gentiana. Classification (GTDB taxonomy): domain Bacteria; phylum Actinomycetota; class Actinomycetes; order Actinomycetales; family Microbacteriaceae; genus Herbiconiux; species Herbiconiux gentiana. The sequence goes on from NZ_JANTEZ010000003.1 coordinate 111,178, forward strand.
GGCGTCGGCGCCGAGGCGCTCGATCTTGTTCTCCTCGTAGGCCTCGAAGTTGCCCTCGAACCAGTACCAGTTCGCCGGGTCGTCCTCGGTGCCCTCGTAGGCGAGGATGTGAGTCGCGATGCGGTCGAGGAACCACCGGTCGTGAGTGATCACCACGGCGCAGCCGGGGAACTCGAGCAGCGCGTTCTCGAGGCTCGACAGCGTCTCGACGTCGAGGTCGTTGGTGGGCTCGTCGAGCAGCAGCAGGTTGCCGCCCTGCTTGAGCGTGAGCGCGAGGTTCAGGCGGTTGCGCTCACCGCCGGAGAGCACCCCGGCCTTCTTCTGCTGGTCAGGGCCCTTGAAGCCGAAGGTCGAGACGTAGGCGCGGGCCGGCACCTCGGTCTTGCCGACCTGGATGTAGTCGAGCCCGTCGGACACGACCTCGAACAGCGTCTTGTTCGGGTCGATGCCGCCACGGCTCTGGTCGACGTACGAGATGTCGACCGTCTCACCGATCTTCAGGTCACCGCCGTCGAGCGGCTCGAAGCCGACGATGGTCTTGAACAGCGTCGACTTGCCGACGCCGTTCGGGCCGATCACGCCGACGATGCCGTTTCGCGGGAGAGTGAAGGAGAGGTTGTCGATGAGCACGCGCTCGCCGAAGCCCTTGCGCAGCTTCTTGGCGTCGATCACCTGCGAGCCCAGGCGCGGGCCCACGGGGATCTGGATCTCCTCGAAGTCGAGCTTCCTGGTGCGCTCGGCCTCGGTGACCATCTCCTCGTAGCGCGCCAGACGCGCCTTCGACTTCGCCTGGCGGCCCTTGGCGTTGCTGCGCACCCAGTCGAGCTCCTCACCGAGGCGCTTGGCCAGCTTCGCGTCTTTCTTTCCCTGCACCTCGAGGCGCTCGCGCTTCTTCTCGAGGTAGGTCGAGTAGTTGCCCTCGTAGGGGTAGAGGCGACCGCGGTCGACTTCGGCGATCCACTCGGCCACGTGGTCGAGGAAGTACCGGTCGTGGGTGACGGCGAGCACGGCGCCGTGGTACTGCTTCAGGTGCTGCTCGAGCCAGAGCACGCTCTCGGCGTCGAGGTGGTTCGTGGGCTCGTCGAGCAGCAGCAGGTCGGGCTTCTGCAGCAGCAGCTTGCAGAGCGCGACGCGGCGCTTCTCACCACCGGAGAGGTTGGCGACCGGCGAGTCAGCGGGCGGGGTGCGCAGCGCATCCATCGCCTGCTCGAGCTGGGAGTCGAGGTCCCACGCGTCGGCGGCGTCGATGGCCTCCTGCAGCGTGCCCATCTCCTCCAGCAGCGCGTCGAAGTCGGCGTCGGGCTCGGCCATCAGCGCGCTGATCTCGTTGAAGCGGTCGATCTGGCCCTTGATCGGGCCGACACCCTCCTGCACGTTCTCGAGCACCGTCTTGGTCTCGTCGAGCTCGGGCTCCTGCATCAGAATGCCCACCGTGAAGCCGGGGGTGAGCTTGGCCTCACCGTTCGAGGGCGTGTCGAGCCCTGCCATGATCTTGAGGATGGTCGACTTTCCGGCACCGTTGGGGCCCACCACACCGATCTTCGCCCCGGGCAGGAATGCCATCGTGACGTCGTCGAGGATCAGCTTGTCGCCCACCGCTTTGCGGGCGCGCACCATCGAGTAAATGTATTCGGCCATGCCTACCAGTCTATTGTGCGGGTCTGACCGATCAGGCACTGGCCCGTGCCGAGCTTCGGCGCCACGGTGCTCGTGTAGGTGCCGTGGCCGTACTGCCCGATCAGGCAGTCGTCCTTCCAGAGCACCGAGAACTGGATGGAGTCGGCAGCGACCCCCACCGTCGTGATGTCGGGCGTGACCTGCATGGCGGCGATGTCGAAGCCGTTCGTGCGGAGGTTGCTCGTGAACTCCACTCCGCCGGCCGACGGGTTGCCGGCCACGAGCGCCTGGTTCACCTGGTCGAAGAACGCCTTGTTGTCGGCCGCCGACCCCTCGGGGTTGAGCGCCGCGGGCGCCGCAGCGGTCTCGCTCGGCGCCGCCGACGGGGTCGGCGCAGCGCTCACCGACGGCGCCGGCTCGGCGTCGGCCGTGCAGGCGCTCAGCAGCCCCACCAGCGCCAGCGGCACCACGACGGCGACCGCCCATCGCCCGACCGGAACCCCGGGTCGTCTCGTCTGCATCACTCCCACAATCTGCTCGATCACGGCACCATCCCGCCCGGGCCGTGAGACCGTGACGAGTGTATGTGGTCTCGGCCGTGTGCGCCTGGGAGACCACCCCGCCCCTCGGTCTCAGAACGGGAGGCCGGCCTCGAGGGGCGCCTCGGGTGCGGTCGCGTCGGAGACGTCGCCCCGCGCATCCGGAACCCCCTGCCCCTGCTGCGGATCGCGGAGACCGCCGGCCGGTGCCAGGCCGGCCGCCAGCTCGTCGTGCGCCCACTTCTCACCCGAGCCGCCGTCGCCCGACGCGGAGCCGTGCCCTGCGCCTGCGCCGCCGCCCGAGCCCGACGACTGCGTGCGGGCCCAGACCGCGGTGCCCCAGCCGAGGTCGTGCCCGAGCGCGTCGGCCTCGATCTCGATGGTGGTGCCGGAACGCTCCGCGTTCTCCCACGGCCGGATGCGCACGCGACCCGAAACGACGACACGCTGACCCTGCTCGATCGACGCGGCCATGTTCTGGGCCAGCTGCCGGAACCCGGTGACCGTGTACCAGTTCGTGTCGGTCTCGACCCACTTCTGCTGCTCGCGGTCGAAGCGCCGCTGGCTGGAGGCCAACCGGAAGCTCGTGATGTCGAGGCCGGTGTTCGTGGTGATGTGCCGCGGCAGCGTCGCGACGACTCCGGTGAGGGTCATGGTGTCGGTCATGGGGTGCTCCTTCTGTGTGGGTGATCCGTGCCCCGATTCTGCGGTGGCGCGGCCCCACGAAGAACGGCCGGGGCCCCATCTGTGGACGGGGCTCCGGCCGGAGCAGGAAGTGCAGGAGGAGTGGCTACGCGGCTTTGATGTACTTCGCGTAGGCCTTCCGCACCTTGTTCACCTTCGGCACCGCGACGGCCATGCAGTAGCCCTGGCCGGGGTTCTTGGCGAAGAAGTCCTGGTGGTACTCCTCGGCGCGGTAGAACTCACCCAGCGGCTCGAGCGTGGTGACGATGCCGCCGTCCCAGAGGTCGGTGGCGCGCTCGAGGGCCGCCTCGAAGAGCTGCTTCTGCTCGTCGCCGTCGTAGAACATCGCCGAGCGGTACTGGGTGCCGACGTCGTTGCCCTGACGGTTCAGCTGCCGCGGGTCGTGCAGGGTGAAGAACACGTCGAGGATGACCTCGGCCGGGATGACGGCCGGGTCGAAGGTGACGGCCACGGCCTCGGCCTGCCCCGTGGTGCCGGTGCAGACCTCCTCGTAGCTGGGGTTCGGGACGGTGCCGCCCGTGTAGCCCGACACCACGTCCTGCACACCCTCGAGGGTGCGGTAGACGGCGTCGAGGCACCAGAAGCAGCCTCCTGCGACAACGAAAGTTTCCATGACGGGATTCTACGTCGGGGCCGCCGCGTCGCCGCCCCGCCCCGATGTCGGTGGTCGGCCGTAGCGTGCTGTCATGTCGATCGAAACGCTCACCGCCACCGCGTCGGGCCCCGCCGTGCACCGGGTGCGCGACGGCTACTGGCGCGTCACCGCCGCATCCGGCATCGTGCTCGGCTACGTCGAGCAGCTGGCCGACCCGCAGGGGCCGCGGTTCCGCGCCCGCCGGCTCTACTCCTCGGGCCGCGTCGGCGACGTGGGCGAGTTCTGGCAGCGTGCGGAGGCCGTCGAATGCCTCCGCTGAGTCGATCCCGGCGACACCGGCTCGTCGCCCCGGCGTGCGGCTGAGCCGCGGGTATCGTGCCGCTCATGGAATGGTGGAATGGTCTTGTCCGGTGGTTCTCGTCCGCCGATGGTGAATACGTCGTCTCGAATCTGGTGCTCCCCGCTGCCGCGATCATCGTGGCCGGCCTCCTCGCCGCCTGGATCGCGCACTCCTCGGTCAAGCGGCTGCTCGCGAAGCACGACCGCGAACTGAAGATCTCCGCCATCGCCGCGCTCGTCGACGCCGCCGAGCAGGCCTCGGTGTGGAACTCGCTCAGCCCGCAGGAGCAGATCCTGAGCGACCGGGCGAGCGGCCAGGCCGACATCCAGGTGCGCCTGCTGCCCATCAAGGGCTCCGATGTGGCGGCCAACTGGGCCGGGCACTGCCTCGCCGAGATGAAGCGCGAGTCGGCCACCTTCGGCTACCGCATCGAGCCGGCGGTGATCGAGTTCCGCGACCGGTTGATCGAGTGGCAGAAGCGACCGGGTCGCGCCAAGCGCGTGTTCCAGGACGACCTCGAGCGCTGGGCCTCGGCCGAGTCCACGAAGGAGTCCGAGCTCGCCGCGAAGCAGGACGAGTGGGTGGCGCAGCAGCACCACGAGCAGTTCGCCCGCCCCGACGAGGCGCAGGGTCGGGCCGAGCAGCGTCCCGCGGCGTCGGACGCGGCGCCCACGGCATCCGCTCGCCCCGACTACACCGACGTGCCCACCCAGGCCACGCCGATCATGCCCTCGTCGCCGCTGGCGCCGACCCACGAGCCGCGGCCGATCGTGCAGCAGGTCGCCTCGGGCACCGGCACCCGCGGTGTCGCTCCGCGGAAGCCCGTCGCGGCGGACCCGCACGCCGGCCCGACCGACTGAGGCCCCGGGGGCGGCCCGGCGGAGGTAGTACGCTTCTGGGGTCGCCCCTGTAGCTCAGTGGATAGAGCACCGGCCTTCTAATCCGTTTGTCGCTGGTTCGAATCCAGCCAGGGGCACAGGCCGCCGAGCACTGGCCGCCGGGGTCAGCCGCAGCAGGGGGCGCAGTCGATCAGGCCCCGGTCAGTGCCACGATCCCCGCGATCGCCGACACCACGGCGATCACCAGCGCGATCGCGATCAGCACCGCGTGCACGATCAGGAACGTCGTCGGCTTTCCTTGCGCGTCGCGAGCCCGCTCGTCGCGGGCCACGCGCTTGTAGAACCGCGGCCACACGATCACGTTGAAGGCGGCGTTCACGAACAGCAGGACGGCGAGTGCGGTAGTCATCCCCCCGAGTCTAGAAGAGCAAGTCTCGAAGAGCCCCGCCGGGCCCGGTGTCGGCGCCCGCCCCTAGACTCGTGCCATGAGTTCTTCCTCAGACCGTCTCGTGTGGATCGACTGCGAGATGACCGGGCTCGACCTCGAGGTCGACGAGCTGGTCGAGGTCGCGGTGGTCGTCACCGACTTCGACCTGAACCTCGTCGACCCGGGCTTCAGCATCGTCATCAAGCCCGACGACTCCGCGCTCGAGCACATGAACGACTTCGTCACGAACATGCACGCCTCGAGCGGTCTCGCCGACGAGATCCCGCACGGCGTGAGCCTCGCCGACGCCGAGTACCAGGTGCTCGAGTACATCCTGAAGTACGTCCCGGGAGCCCAGACGGCACCTCTCGCGGGCAACACCATCGGCACCGACCGCATGTTCCTCGCCAAGTTCATGCCCCGGGTCGACGGCCACCTGCACTACCGCAGCATCGACGTCTCGTCGATCAAGGAGCTGGCCCGCCGCTGGTTCCCCCGCGTCTACTTCAACGCGCCCGAGAAGGCCGGCGGGCACCGCGCCCTGGCTGACATCCTCGAGTCCATCCGCGAGCTCGAGTACTACCGCAAGGCGGTCTTCATCCAGGAGCCGGGGCCCACCTCGGTCGAGCTCAAGACCATCTCGGCCGACGTGATGCGCGACTTCGGCGCGAGAATGTAATAGACTCTTATGTCGTTGCCCCAACGATCTCGATCACGGGGCACATGGTGGATATAGCTCAGTTGGTAGAGCGCTGGCTTGTGGTGCCGGATGTCGCGGGTTCGAGTCCCGTTATTCACCCCACCGGCGACTGACAGTCGCCACGATGGCCCGGTTCACGCCGGGCCATCGTCGTCTCACCACAGATCGACGGCCGCTCCCTGCGGTTTCCGCACGAGAAACGGGTTCCGGATGCTCGAGATGACCGCCGACGAATTCGAGGCGCTCGTGGGCGACGAACTCGACCAGTTGCCCGACGACATGCTCGACGGCCTCGACAACGTGGTCTTCGTGGTCGACGACCGGCCTGAAGACGGCAGCCCCGACCTGCTCGGCCTCTACGACGGAGTCGCCGTCACCGAGCGCGGCCAGTACGGCTTCGGCGAGATGCCCGACCGCATCACGGTCTACCGCGAGCCGCTGCTCGCCATCTGCGACGACGTCGAAGAGCTCCGCGACCAGGTGCACGTCACCCTGGTGCACGAGATCGCCCACTACTACGGCATCGACGACGAGCGGCTGCACGAGCTCGGCTGGGGCTGAACGCGAACGCAGCCGATAAGGCCGTGGCTTCTGCTGCGCCCGTGCGCGCTTCACAGAACATCGTGACCCACCCACCGGCGTCGCTCCCGGGCGCTGTCGGCGGTCACCCCTAGCCTGGTGCCATGGCAGCCTCCCCCGCGCGCAAGGCCCTCCGCGCCGTCGTGATCGTCGTCGGTGTCGTCGTGATCCTCGCGGTCGGCGTCTACGGTCCGGCGACGCTGGTGGGTCCGCTGCCGGGGGCCACCGCCACGGTCGTCGACACCGGCGCCGAATCGGCCAGCACGGGGGCGCCCACCGTGCCGGAGACCGGTGCGAGCGCGATCGTCGCCGAGTCGTCGGGCGGCGTGCTCGCCTCGGGGGGCATCGCCGAGCCCGTGCCCCTCGGCGGTACGGCCAAGATCATCACCGCCCTCGTCGTGCTCGACGCCAAGCCGCTCGCGGCGGGCGCCGCCGGCGAGCAGGTCACCGTCACGGCCGACGACTACGCCTCCTACGTGCAGTACCTCAGCGAACGCGCCCGAGCCATCTCATTCATCACCGGCGAGCAGTGGACGCAGCGGCAGATGCTCGAGGCCATGCTCCTCGGCTCGAGCAACAACCACGCCGACGCCCTCGCCCGTTGGGCCTTCGGCTCGATGGACGGTTACCTGACGGCCGCGCAGGACTGGCTCACCGAGAAGGGCTTCACGACGGTGCAGCTCGTCGACGCGACCGGGCTCGCCGAGGGCGACGTCGGCAGCGCATCCGACCTCGCGCAGATCGCCGCGTTGGCCGGTGCCGACCCGGCCGTCGCCGAGATCATGGCGAGCGAGAGCGTCACGGTGAACGGCAACCGCTCGGTCGAGAACCTGGCCGCCTACGCCGTCGACAAGGGCTACCGGATGCTCTCCCGCAGCTACACCGACGAGGCCGGGGTCTGCGTGCTCTTCGCCCTCGACGTCACCCCGGCCGGCGCCGAGGGCACGGTGCGGCTCTACGGTGCGTTCCTGCGCGAGCCCGACTGGGAGACGCTCGACGCCGACCTCACCACCCTCGCCGAGTCGGCGGCCACCACGGTGCGCGCCACCCCGGTCGTCACCGAGGGGCAGAGCTTCGTCAGCTACAGCACGGCCTGGGGCGAGAGCGCGAACGGCGTCGCGATGGGCACCGAGAGCCGCCTGCTCTGGGCCACGACACCGCTGCAGTACGACGTCGACGCCAAGCCGCTCAGCACGGGCTCGAAGGGCGAGCAGATCGGCAGCGTCACCGTCACCACGCCCGACGGTCCGCTGAACGTGCTGCTCGAGCTCGACGGCCGCCTCGGCGACCCGGGGCCCATCTGGCGGCTCACCCACCCGGTGCCGGTGATCGAGGCCTTCATCGCTTCCCGCTTCGGCTGACCGCTCGGGCCCTTCGGGCGACGTCGACCTCAGGTGGGCGTCGACCTCAGGTGGGCGTCGACCTCAGGTCGGCACGACGACCGTCGCCACCGCCCGAGGCTGCTCCCGGGCCACGAAGCCGCGCCACTGCGCGTCCCACCGCTCCCACTCGCGGGCGTACAGCTCGCCGTCCCGCTCCAGCGCCCGGCGCTTCCGCTCCACGTCGTCGGCCTCCACCCACACCGCGAGGTCGGCCAGCTCGACGGCGCGCCGGCTCATCGTCCCGCAGCCCTCCACGATGAGCGGATGCGCGGGGTCGACCCCGTGCCACTCCGCAGCCGCGTCGGCGGCCCAGTCCCAGCGCCGCCACCCCGCGGGCAGTCCGGCCCGCAGCGGCTCCAGGAGCTCGGTCACCAGCTGCGAGCTCGCCGCCTCGAGCCCGTCCCACCCGGGATAGATGTCGTCGAGGTGCACGACGGTCGGGGTGTCCGCCCCGACCCAGCCCGCGCGCATCCGCTCGGCCAGGGCCGTCTTGCCCGAGCCGCTCGGCCCGTCGATCAGGATCACCGTCATCGTCGACCCCTCACCCCAGCACGAAGTTGACGGATCCGGTGGCGATCGAGGTGCCGAGCGCCACGGCGCCGATCGCGACACCGATCAGCACGAGCATCCAGTCGCGCGCTGCGAATCGCGACGGACGCGCCCAGGTGCGCACGGTGCTGCCGCCGAAGCCGCGCGCCTCCATCGCGGTCGCGAGCTTGCTGCCGCGCCGGAGCGAGAGCACGAGCAGCGCGAACGCCTGGTTGAGGAAGCGCCGGAGGCGGCCGGTGTCGCCGATCCCGCGGGCCCGGCGGGCGAGCTCGAGCTGGCGCCAGTCATCGAGGAAGAGCCCCACCAAGCGCAGCGCCGCCAGCGCGCCGAGCACGAAGCGGCTCGGCAGCTTCACCACCTGGGCGAGCCCGTCGGCGAGATCGGTGGGGTCGATCGTCGCGAAGAGCACCACGGCGGGCAGCCCGATCGCGAGGATGCGCAGCGCCGACGCCAGCGCGAGCTGCACCGACCCCTCCGTGACGTGGATCAGCCCGAACTCGAAATACGCCGCCCCCGACGGCAGCCCGTAGAGCACGGTGGTGACGCCGGCCAGCGGAGCGGCGATCCAGATCGCGGCCGTGCGCCGGAAGAACGCCCGCACGCCCAGCCCGGCCCCCACGAACAGCACGCTCTCGAGTACCAGGGCGACCAGCGCCGACACCCAGTCGATCGTCACCAGCAGGAACAGGCTCAGCACGAGCGACGCGGCGAGCTTCGCCACGGGGTTCACGGCGTAGATGCGTCCGGTGCCGCGCACCGGGGTCAGCACGCTCACGAGTCGCCACCTACCGGGGTGACCACGAGCTCGTGGTCGGCCAGGGCGTCGATGAAGGCGCGGTCGTGCGTGACGGCGACCACCGCCGTGCCCCGGTCGAGCTGCTCGCCGAGCAGCCGCACGAGCTCGGCCCAGGTGCGCGAGTCCTGGCCGAAGGTCGGTTCGTCGAGCACCAGCACCGCCGGCCGCGCAACCAGCACCGACGCGACCGAGAGACGCCGCTTCTCGCCGCCCGAGAGCGTGTAGGGGTTCGCGGTGAGCAGCCCGTCGAGCCGCAGCCGGCCGGCGACGTCGGCGACCCGCTCGGCGATCTCGTCCGCGTCCAGGCGAAGCGCCTTCAGCGCGATCTCGAGCTCGCCACGAACGGTGCCGGCGACGAACTGGTGCTCCGGGTCCTGAAAGACGGTGCCGATGCGAGTGAGCAACTCCCGCGACGGCCAGGCGAACGGATGCTCGCCCAGCCGCCGCCCGTGCACCCCACCCCGCCGGCGCGCACGCCGCACCGCGCGGCGGCGCGCTCGCGCACCCCGCCCACCCGCGTCCCCGCCCGCGGCCCCTGTCCCCGCCGACGCTCCCGCCCCACTCGCGGCGCCGCCCGCCGGAGCCACGGGGTCGCCGCTCAGCGCCGGCAGCGCACGCAGCACCCCCGACTCGGGCTCGAGCAGCCCCGCGAGGGTCAGCGCGAGCGTCGACTTCCCGGCACCGTTCGGCCCCGTCAGCGCGAGCGCCGACGCCCGGGTCACCTCGAGGTCGAGGCCTCGGGCCGCGGCGACGCCGGGCGTTCGGCCGACGGCGAGTTCGGCCGTCGCCAGCAGCGCGGTCCGCGCATCCGGAGCCGACGACGCACCGCGCCGAGCCGGCCGCCCCTCGAGCGGATCGAAGCCCGGCACCCACACCCCGCCCCGCGCGAGCTCGGCGCCGCGCTCGCGCAGCACCGTCGCGGGGTCGCCGTCAGCCAGCACGCCGCCGCCGGGCTCCAGCACGATGACGCGGTCGACGACGTCGAGCCAGACGTCGACGCGGTGCTCGATGACGACGAAGGTGGCGTTCGAGGCGCTTACGACGGCGGCCACCGCGTCCCGCACCTCGGACACACCGGCCGGGTCGAGGTTCGCCGTCGGCTCGTCGAGCAGCACCACCTCCGGGCGCATCGCCAGCACCCCGGCGAGCGCCACCCGCTGCTTCTGTCCGCCCGAGAGCGCCGACGTCGGGCGGTCGAGCGGGAGGTCGAGGCCGACGGCGTCCATCGCCTGGTCGACGCGCCGCCAGATCTCGTCGCGCGGCACTCCGAGGTTCTCGCAACCGAACGCGATGTCGTCGCCGATGCGGGCGAGGGCGACCTGCGAGTCCGGGTCCTGCAGCACGAGGCCGGTGCGGCCGCGCGACTCGGCCGGAGCCCGGCCGCCGACCGTCAACATCCCCTCGTGCTCGCCCTCGTCGGCGCCGCCGAGCACGCCCGCGAAGGCGTGCACGAGCGTCGACTTGCCGGCGCCCGAGGCGCCGAGGAGGAGCACGCGCTCCCCCGGCTCGATCACGAGATCCAGGCCCCGCACCGCCCAGCCGGGGCGACCGGCGTGCCGCCAGCCCCAGCCCTCGGCGCGGAGGGTGGCGCCGACGGGAGGCGCCGGGCGAGCATCCGGAACCGCCACCCGAGTCGACCTCGTCACGCCCGCGCCGACGCCTCTCGGGCCGTGACCTCGCGGCCCGCGGCGAAGCGGTTGAGCGCGCCGGTCGACGCGAGCGCCCGCACGATCAGCCACGACAGCAGCCCGGCGACGATCGAGGCGCCGATCACCGCGGCGATCACGTAGATCGTCTTGAAGTCGGCGCCGAGCGCCGGGTACCACAACACGATGTCGTTGATGCCCATGGCGAGACCGGCGCCCGCGCCCGCGAGCACGGCCACGTAGGCGCGGTAGTTGCCGTAGAGGAACAGCGCGAACACGAGCTCGGCGCCGAGGCCCTGCACGAGGCCCGCCTCGAGCGTGAGCACGCCCCACTGGGTGCCGACGAGCGCCGACACGGTGGCGGCGACGAGCTCGGTGTAGATGGCGGCGCCGGGCTTCCGGATGATCAGCCCACCGAGCACGCCGGCGAACAGCCACACCCCGCCGATGGCCGACTGGAGGCCCGGGAGCACGGCCTCGAGGCCGGCGCTGAAGGGCGAGTAGGTGAGGTTCCAGACCCAGAAGATGAGTCCGGCGGCGACACCGATGACGCTGGCGATGACGATGTCGACCACCCGCCATTTCAGCGTCGGGCGGGGGCGGGTCGCGGCGGCGGCCGCGGGCTTGCTGATGGTGGAATGCACTGTTCGTGCCCTTTCATTCGGTGGAAGGGGCACGGGTCGGGCGTGCGGCTGATGCCGACGCACCTCGAGATGCCTCCCTGCGCTGGCATGATCCAGATCAGGTTCGACGGTCGAAGGTTGAGAACCTTCCTCTCAGCCCGGCTCACCGGACTCCCGTGTGCCCCCAGTATAGGCACCGCCCCCGCTCCTGTGGATAACCCGTTCCGGGCCACCCCAGTCAGGCAGACTGCCCGCCATGCCCCGTCACGTGCCCCTTCCCGTGCAGCTCGGCACCGATCCCTTCACCATCCACGAGGGCTCGGCGGCGGGCCTGAGCGAGAAAAGGATGCGCGGCTCCGACCTCGCGGCCCCGTTCCCCGCCGTCCGGATGTCCGCGACCATCCAGCTCGACCTCCGCACCACGTGCCGGGCGTACTCGGGCCGGCTTCGACCGGGAGAGGTCTTCTCGCACGTCACCGCCGCGCGCCTCTGGGGCATCCCCGTCGACGACGAGTGGGCGGAATCGGAGCCGCTTCACGTCTCCATCCCGGCACCTGGGCGGGCGGCGCGCGGCCGCGGGGTGCACGGGCACCGGCTCGCCCGCGCCGGACGGCAGCGCGTCACCGTCGCCGGCCTGCCGACGATCGACCCGGTCTCGGTCTGGCTGCAGCTCGCCGAGTCGCTGTCGTTCCCCGGTCTCGTCGCCGCGGGCGACTACCTCGTGCGACGTCCTCCCCGGAGCGAGGACCCGCGCCGACCCTTCTGCGATCGGGAGCACCTCGTGCAGCGTGCCGACAGCACGTCCGGACGCGGTGCGGCGTCGGCGCGGAAAGCGGCAGCACTCGTCCGCGAGGGGTCGGACTCGCCGCAGGAGTCGCGGCTGAGGCTCGCGCTGGTGGGGTCGGGGCTGCCGGAACCCGAGCTGAACCCCGAGCTCCGCAGCGCATCCGGCCGTTTCGTCGCCCGCGTAGACATGCTGTACCGCACTGAGCGCGTGATCGTGGAGTACGACGGCGACCAGCACCGCACGGACCGGCGCCAGTACGACCGGGACATCCGGCGGATCGACGCCCTGCACGACCTGGGCTGGACGGTCATCCGCATCCGCAGCCCGCAGATGCGCCACGACGCCACGGAGGCGACCGCCCTGGTCCGCCGCGCCCTGTCCCGCCACGGCTCGATCGAGTTTCCCCTTTCGGCCCTATAACCGCCGTTTTAGGGCGGAAAGGGGAAACTCGATGGGGGGGTCAGCGCTTGAGGGCGCGGATGATGCGGGCCAGGGCGTGGCCCGTGGTCCAGACGAGGGGGATCGCCACCGCGGCGAGCGCCACGACGTTCGGCTGGAAGACCGCGGTTCCGCCCGAGGCCACGTACGCTCCGATCGGGATGGTCGCCCCGCCCCCGCCGAAGCCCTCGCCGCCGGCGTCGCCCGCCGCGATGCGTTCGGTGACGGTGCCGGGCGAGGAGGCGGTGCCGGTGCCACCGCCGAAGCCCGACCAGGCGAGCGCGACGGGCACGATGGTGGCGCCGTCAATCTCGACGGGGGCGCCGTACGCGGCGTCGATGCCGAGCTTCTTCAGGGAGTCGGTCAGGGTTTCCACGAGGTCGGCCATGGGGCAACGCTACAGCGCGGGTGGCGGCGGGTACAGAGCCCGCTCGATGTGGAGCGTCGGCGAGAAACCGGTACGGTGAGGGCCGACCGTGCACGACGTCACCACCCCCACCACGAGGAGACCAGATGCAGTCCTGGCCAGGATCCGCCTACCCGCTCGGAGCCACCTACGACGGAAGCGGAACCAACTTCGCACTGTTCAGCGAAGCGGCCCAGCGCGTCGAGCTCTGCCTCTTCGACGACGCCGGCACCGAGACCCGGGTCGAGCTGTTCGAGGTCGACGCCTACGTCTGGCACGCCTACCTCCCGCAGGTGCAGCCCGGCCAGCGCTACGGCTACCGGGTGCACGGCGAGTACGACCCGAAGACGGGGCAGCGCTCGAACCCGAACAAGCTGCTGCTCGACCCGTACGCCAAGGCCACGGCCGGCGAGATCGACTGGGACCAGTCGCTCTTCTCGTACACCTTCGGCGACCCCGACTCGGTGAACGACGAGGACAGCGCCCCGCACATGACCCTCGGCGTCGTGATCAACCCGTTCTTCGACTGGTCGGGCGACCGCAAGCTCGGCATCCCGTACAGCGAGACGGTGATCTACGAGGCCCACGTGAAGGGTCTCACCGAGCTGCACCCGGCCATACCCGAAGAGCAGCGGGGCACCTATGCGGCGGTCGCGCATCCGGCGATCATCGACCACCTGAAGAAGCTCGGGGTGACCGCGATCGAACTGATGCCCGTGCACCAGTTCGTGAACGACAGCGTGCTGCTCGACAAGGGCCTCAGCAACTACTGGGGCTACAACACGATCGGCTTCTTCGCGCCGCACAACTCCTACTCCTCGACCGGCGACCGCGGTCAGCAGGTGCAGGAGTTCAAGGGCATGGTGAAGTCGCTGCACGCGGCGGGCATCGAGGTCATCCTCGACGTGGTCTACAACCACACCGCCGAGGGCAACCACCTGGGCCCGACGCTGTCGTTCCGCGGCATCGACAACGGCGCCTACTACCGCCTGGTCGAGGACGACCTGCGCTACTACATGGACTACACCGGCACGGGCAACACCCTGAACGTGCGCCACCCGCACTCGCTGCAGCTGATCATGGACTCGCTGCGCTACTGGGTCACCGAGATGCACGTCGACGGCTTCCGATTCGACCTCGCCAGCGCCCTGGCCCGCGAGTTCTACGACGTCGACCGCCTGTCGACCTTCTTCGAGCTCGTGCAGCAGGATCCGGTGGTCTCGCAGGTGAAGCTGATCGCCGAGCCCTGGGACGTCGGCCCCGGCGGCTACCAGGTGGGCAACTTCCCGCCCCAGTGGACGGAGTGGAACGGGAAGTACCGCGACACCGTGCGCGACTTCTGGCGCGGCGAGCCCAGCACGCTGGGTGAGTTCGCGAGCCGCTTCACGGGCAGCGCCGACCTCTACGAGCACTCGGGCCGCCGCCCCGTGGCGAGCATCAACTTCGTCACGGCCCACGACGGCTTCACCCTGCGCGACCTCGTCAGCTACAACGAGAAGCACAACGAGGCCAACGGCGAGGACAACAACGACGGCGAATCGCACAACCGCTCCTGGAACTGCGGCGTCGAGGGTCCGACCGACGACGCCCGCGTGCTCGGCCTCCGCGCCCGTCAGCAGCGCAACTTCATCGCCACGCTGCTGCTCAGCCAGGGTGTGCCCATGCTCCTGCACGGCGACGAGCTCGGCCGCACGCAGCTCGGCAACAACAACACCTACGCGCAGGACTCGCCGCTCACCTGGATCCACTGGGACCAGGAGGACCAGCCGCTGATCGACTTCACCGCCGCCGTGCTCCGGCTGCGGAAGGAGCATCCGACCTTCCGGCGCAGCCGCTTCTTCGACGGCCGCCCGGTGCGGCGTGGAGCGGGCGAGCCGCTGCCCGACATCGTCTGGCTCACCGCCGACGCCGTCGAGATGTCGCCCGAGGACTGGGACTCCGGCCTGTCGCGCTCGGTCGGCCTGTTCCTGAACGGTCAGGGCATCTCAGGCCGCGACCCCCGCGGTCAGCGCCTCACCGACGTCAACTTCCTGCTCTACTTCAACGCCCACGACGAGGACGAGCAGTTCGCCCTCCCCACCGCCGAGTACGGCGAGGGGTGGGACGTCGTGATCGACACCGCGGGAGAGGCGGCGGATTCCCAGGTCTTCACCGCTGGCGGCGAGGTCAACGTCAGGGCACGATCGATGGTGGTGCTACGGGTCCATCAGGAGCCCGAGACCGAGCCCGACCACTCCGTCGCCGCGTCGTTGACCGCACAGGCCGACACCACGACACAGGCCATCCCGATCGTTCCGACGGTGGTGTAGTCAGGGGAGGGCACCAGAGAATCCACCACGCAGAAAGAGGGCAGCGGATGCGCACCCCCCGTTCCACCTATCGCTTCCAGCTCACCGCCGACTTCACGCTGCAGCACGCGGCGCGGCTGGTGCCCTACCTCAAGCGGCTCGGGGTGGACTGGGTCTACCTCTCCCCCATCCTGCAGGCCGAGGAGGGCTCCGAGCACGGCTACGACGTCACCGACCACTCCCGCATCGACGTCTCGCGCGGCGGCGAGGAGGGTCTCCGCGAGCTCTCCGAGGCGGCCCACGACGCCGGCCTCGGTGTGCTCGTCGACATCGTGCCGAACCACGTCGGCGTCGCGACCCCGTCGCAGAACCCCTGGTGGTGGGACCTCCTGACGCACGGCCGCGCCAGCCGCTACGCCGAGGCCTTCGACATCGACTGGGAGGCCGGCAACGGGCGCCTGCTCCTCCCCGTGCTCGGCGACGACTCGCTCGACGCGCTCACCCTCCAAGACGACCGCACGATCCTCGCCTACTACGACAACCGCTACCCGGTCGCTCCCGGCACGGCCGACGACGGGGCGGATGCGCAGACCGTCCACGAGCGCCAGAGCTACGAGCTGGTGAACTGGCGCCGCGAGGGCACCGACCTCAACTACCGCCGCTTCTTCGCGGTGTCGACGCTCGCCGCCATCCGCGTCGAGGAGCCGTGGGTGTTCGACGAGTCGCACGCCGAGATCGGCCGCTGGTTCCGCGAGGGGCTCGTCGACGGGCTGCGGGTCGACCACCCCGACGGCCTGGCCGACCCGGGCGGGTACATCGAGCGGCTGTCCGAGCTGACCGATGGGGCATACATCCTGATCGAGAAGATCCTCGAGGGCGACGAGCCGCTCGAGCCGTCCTGGCCCTCGGCCGGCACCACGGGCTACGACGCACTCGCCGGCATCGACCGCCTGTTCGTCGACCCCGAGGGCGAGGCCGGTCTCGACCGCCTCGACGTCGCGCTGCGCGAGGGTGTCGAGACCCAGGGCGCCGCGGCCGACCGCTATCGCGCGCTGATCCACGACACCAAGCGCGACGTGGCCGACGGCATCCTGCAGGCCGAGGTGCGCCGGCTCGCCCGCGACATCGAGCGCGCCGGCGGTCTCCCGACGCCCACCGAGAAGACGGTGGTCCAGGATGCTCTCGCCGAGCTCCTGGCCTGCTTCCCCGTCTACCGCTCCTACCTCCCCGCCGGCCGCGAGCACCTCGACGAGGCCCTCACCCTGGCGCTGGAGCACCGCCCCGACCTCGACGCCGTGCTGCGCGAGGTCGCCGAGGTGCTCGGTCGCACCGGCACCGCCCCGAGCATCCGGTTCCAGCAGACGTCGGGCATGGTGATGGCGAAGGGCGTGGAGGACTGCGCTTTCTACCGTTTCACCCGGCTGACGAGCCTCACCGAGGTGGGCGCCGACCCCGACGACTTCAGCTGGAGCCCCGAGCGCTTCCATGCGGCCCAGCGCCGCCGGCTCGAGACCGTGCCGCACTCCATGACGACGCTCTCGACCCACGACACGAAGCGCTCGGAGGACGTGCGCGCCCGCATCACGACGCTCGCCGAGACGCCGGACGGCTGGGCCGGCACCCTCGAGAAGCTGCGCTCGCGCCACCCCCTCGGCGACGGACCGCTCGAGAACCTGCTCTGGCAGGCGATCGTCGGCTCCTGGCCGATCAGCCGCGAGCGCGCCCAGGCCTACGCCACGAAGGCGTCCCGCGAGGCCGGCAACACGACGGCCTGGCTCGACGTCGACGAGGAGTTCGAGGAGAGCATGGCCGCGGCGATCGACGCGGTCTACGACGACGAGATCACCGCCGGACTGGTCACGAGCGCGGTCGCCGCGGTCGAGGCCGCCGGTCGCTCGAACTCGCTGGGCGAGAAGCTGGTGCAGCTGACCACGACGGGCATGCCCGACGTCTACCAGGGCTCCGAACTGTGGGACCTGTCGCTCGTCGACCCCGACAACCGCCGCGCGGTCGACTACGAGCTGCGCTCCGACCTGCTGGCCGCCATCGAGGCCGGCGAGCCGCCGGTGCTCGAGGAGGGCGCCGACGACACCGGGGCCGTGAAGCTGCTCGTCACCACCTCGGCGCTGAAGCTCCGACGCGACCGTCCCGAGCTGTTCGAGGGCTACGAGCCGCTCGAGCCGCGCGGGTCGGCCGCCCGCCACGCGGTAGCGTTCGACCGCGGCGGCGCCGTGACCGTCGTGACCCGTCTGCCCATCGGCCTAGCCCGCCACGGCGGCTGGGACGACACCACCCTCGAGCTGCCCGAGGCGCGGAACGGCTACGCCGACGCGCTGACCGGCCGGCTCTACCGCGACGGATCCGTGCGGCTGGCCGAGCTGCTCGCCACCTACCCCGTCGCCCTGCTGCAGAGGATCGAATCATGACCGAGAGTGACTACCGCGTCTGGGCGCCCCGCGCCTCGAAGGTCGAGCTGGTGCTCGCCGACGGGAGCGGGCGCAGCGAGCATCCGATGACCGTGGACGGCGACGGCTGGTGGAGCCCCGCCGCCGACGTCGAATGGATGCCCGGCACCGACTACGGCTACCTGCTCGACGGTGAGGGCCCCTACCCCGACCCGCGCTCGCGCCGCCAGCCCGAAGGGGTGCACGGGCTCTCGCGCACCGACGACCCGTCGGCCTTCGAGTGGCACGACGCCGACTGGACGGGGCTGCCGATCGACAGTGCCGAGATCTACGAGCTGCACGTCGGCACGTTCACCCCCGAGGGCACCCTCGAGGCGGCCGCCGCGCCCGACAAGCTCGAGCACCTGCTCTCGATCGGCGTGACCCACGTCGAGCTGCTGCCCGTGAACGGGTTCAACGGCACCCACAACTGGGGCTACGACGGGGTGGCGTGGTTCACCGTGCACGAGGGCTACGGCGGGCCCGAGGCGTACCGGCGGTTCGTGGACGCGTGCCACGCGGCCGGCCTCGCGGTGATCCAGGACGTGGTCTACAACCACCTCGGGCCGAGCGGCAACTACCTGCCGCTGTACGGCCCGTACCTGAGCGACGCCCACAAGAACACCTGGGGCGTCTCGGTGAACCTCGACAAGGAGGGCTCGTCGGAGGTGCGGCGGTTCATCCTCGACAACGCGCAGCTGTGGCTGCGGGACTACCACGTCGACGGGTTGCGGCTGGATGCGGTGCACGCGCTGGTCGACGACAGCCCGACGCACCTGCTGGCCGAGCTGGCCGCGGAGGCCGACGCGCTGTCGGAGTCGACGGGCATCAAGCGGCTCGTCGTCGCGGAGAGCGACCTGAACGACCCCGTGATGTTCCTGCCCCGCGAGGGCGACCCCCGGGCCGCCGGCGCCCAGGGCACCGGCTACGGGCTCGACGGGCAGTGGAGCGACGACTTCCACCACGCCGTGCACGTCAACCTGACGGGTGAGACGGCGGGCTACTACGCCGACTTCGACTCGGTGGGGGCACTGGCGAAGGTGCTGACGCGCGGCTTCTTCCACGACGGCACCTACTCGAGCTTCCGAGAGCGGATGCACGGGGTGGAGCTCGACCGTGCCACCACGTCGCCCTGGCGGCTCGTGGTGGCGTCGCAGACCCACGACCAGATCGGCAACCGCGCCACCGGCGACCGGCTCACCGCGACCCTCGAGCCCGACCGCCTCGCGATCGCCGCCGCCCTCACCCTGCTCGGCCCGTTCACCCCGATGCTGTTCATGGGCGAGGAGTGGGGCGCGTCGACGCCGTGGCAGTTCTTCACCTCGCACCCCGAGCCCGAGCTCGGCGAGGCGACCGCGAAGGGCCGGATCGAGGAGTTCTCGAAGCACGGGTGGGACCCGGCGATCGTGCCCGACCCGCAGGACCCGGAGACGTTCCGGAACTCGAAGCTCGACTGGGACGAGCTCGGTACGGCGCCTCACGCCGGGGTGCTCGAGGTCTACCGGCGGCTCGCGGCGATCCGCCGCACGCTGCCGGCGGGCGACGATCTGACCCTGGCCGACGTGAACGTCGAGTTCGACGAGGACGCGCGATGGCTCGTGCTGTCGCGGCCGTCGATCGTCGTGATCGTGAACCTCGGCGAGGAGCGGCTCGACGCGGGCACGGTGGCGCGGGTGGCGCCGCTCGCCGGCGAAGCGCTGCTCGACTCGCACGCGGTGCTGCACGGGCCGACCGCGACGACGCCCGACGAGGCCGCGGGCCGACCGGCAGGCGTGGCCGCGCGGTCGGTCGTGGTGGCGCGCCAGCAGTAGCGCTCACCGCGACGGCACCCGCCGCTACGAGCGGGTGCCGTTGCGGTCGGCGGTCTCGCCCGTCTTCGGCGCGCGCACGAGCGACGCCGGGCGCACCATGTCGGTGCCGAAACGCGCCGTAACGCGGTCGATCGTGAGCTCGGCCTCGCGCCAGCCCTCCGACGGCACCGTCTTGTCGGCCCACAGGGCCGGCTGGTGCATCGTGCCGTCGGCCTCGGAGAGCTGCTCGACGCGCACCCCGATCAGCCGGATGGCCTCGCCGCGGAGCCCCACGGCGTCGAAGATCGCGACCGCCTCCTCGTAGATGCGCCGCCCGAGGTCGGTGGGCTCGGCGAGGGTGCGCGAGCGTGTGATCGTGGTGAAGTCGCTGAACCGCAGCTTGAGCGCGACCGTGCGCCCCATCAGCCCGGCCGCCCGCAGCCGCACCGCGACGCGGCTCGCCTGGTGCAGCAGCTCGCGCTTCAGCACCTCGGTCGACCGCTCGTCGATGTCGAAGGTGCGCTCGTGCCCGACGCTCTTCTCCTGGCTCGCGGGCACCACCGAGCGGGTGTCGATGCCCTGCGCGAGCTCGTGCAGCTTCGACCCGGTCGCCTCGCCGACGGCCCGCACCAGCGCGTCGAGCGGGGTGTCGGCGATGTCGGCGACCGTGCGGAGGCCCAGCCGCTCGAGCTGCTCGGCCGTCTTGGCGCCCACACCCCAGAGCGCGCGCACCGGCAGGGGCCGCAGATAGGCCACCAGCTCAGAGGGGCGGATGACCAGCATGCCGTCGGGTTTGGCCCGACCCGAGGCGAGCTTCGCCATGAACTTCGTGGGCGCCACCCCCACCGAGCAGGGCAGCCCCGTCTGGGCGAGCACCCGCGCGCGCAGGTTCTGGGCGATGACGTCTGGCTCGCCGAGCAGCCGCCGGGCGCCCGAGACGTCGAGGAATGCCTCGTCGATGCTGAGCGGCTCGACGAGCGGCGTGACATCCCGGAACAGGGCCATCACCTGGCGCGAGTACTCCCGGTAGAGGTGCATGTGCGGCTCGAGCACGACCGCCTTCGGGCACAGCCGAAGGGCGGCGCCGACCGGCATGGCGGAGTGCACCCCGAACGCCCGGGCCTCGTAGGTGGCGCTCGTGACGACCGAACGCGGCGAGCGCCCTCCGACGATGACCGGGCGGCCCTTCAGCTCCGGATGGGACAGCAGCTCGACCGACGCGAAGAACGCATCCATGTCGACGTGCAGGATGGGCGGACTGGCCTCGCGCTCGGCGGACGCACCCTGGGACGGGGTGCCGGAGGGCGCTTCGGAGGTCACCCTCCGAGCCTAATCACGACCACCGACACCGAGGTCGTTCAGTCGCCGTCCAGACTGGGCCAGAATACTGTTCGTCGCCCGCCGCCGCGGGTGAGCTGCCCGACGACAGGACCCCCGACCGATGAACGCCCTCCTCGACATCGGCATCATCTCCGGCCCGTTCGTGATCGTGGTCTACGCGCTCGCCGCCGTCGCCGCGGTGCTTCTGATCGCCGTGCGGCCCTCGACGAAATGGCGACGGGCGCGCTGGCTCGGCACGGCGGCCGTGGCCCTCGGGGTGGGCGCACTGATCGGTGTCGGGCTGACCTGGCTGCTGTCCGACACGCTGAACCTGTTCGGCGCCGAGCTCACCCCCGTGGTGCGCGGCTGGATCGCGGTCGGCTTCGCGGGCATCCTGCTCGCACTCGTCTCGCTGTGGCGGGCGAGCTGGCGCCGGGTGATCGCAAGCCTGCTGGCCGTGCTGCTGTTCGCCGGCACCACCGCCATGTCGATCAACATCGACTTCGGCCAGTACCCGACGGTGCGAACCGCGCTCGGCATCAGCAGCATCGACGGCACCCTGCCCACGCGGCCCACGGCGAGCGCCGGCGACGCCCCCACGATCGACAGCTGGACGCCGCCCGCCGACCTGCCCGCGAAGGGCACGGCGGCCCTCACCGACATCCCCGGCACCGTCTCGGGCTTCACCCCCCGGCAGGCGGTCGTGTACCTCCCGCCCGCCGCCCTCGTGAAGAACCCGCCGAAGCTGCCGGTGCTGATCGTCATGTCGGGCCAACCGGGCACCCCTGAGGATCCGCTGGTGACCGACAAGCTGCAGCAGTACCTCGACGCCTACGCCGCGGCGCACCAGGGGCTCGCCCCGATCGTGGTCTCCCCCGACCAGCTCGGAGCCCCCGACCGCAACCCGATGTGCATCGACTCGGCGGCCGGCGGCAACTCGGCGACGTACCTCACCGTCGACGTGCCGAACTGGATCCGCGGACACCTGAACGTGCTCGACAGCCCCGCCGGCTGGGGTGTCGGCGGACTGTCGCAGGGCGGCACCTGCGCCATCCAGCTGGGAGCGGCGCACCCCGAGCTGTTCAGCGCCATCCTCGACGCCTCGGGTGAGCTGCATCCCTCCCTGGGCGACGACGCCACCACCATCGCCAAGGGCTTCGGCGGCGACGCGGCCGCCTTCGCCGCGGCGGCGCCCTCGGCGATCATGGCGGCGAACGCCCCGTACGCCGACATGTTCGCCGTCTTCGGCGTGGGCAGCGCCGACGCCGCCTACCTCCCCGGCATCAAGACCCTCTACGCGGATGCCCAGGCCGCCGGGATGACCGCCACCTACGTCGAATCGCCCGGAAGCGCCCACGACGCCACCAGCTGGAGCTACGTGTTCGACAAGGGGCTCACGCTGATCGCCGACCACTGGGGACTGAACCGATGACAGCCGCCGCCCGTCGCCGCCCTGCCCTCAGCGCGGTGCTGCGGGCTCTCGGCTCCCGCGCCCGGTCGATCCCGGTGACCTGGGTGATCGTGGCGGTCATGCTGGCCGCGAGCAGCTACCGGCTCACGCTGCGGCCCGGTCGCGCCCGCGGCGACGTCGACGCGTTCGTCTCGACCGGCTTCGACGCCGTCTTCGTGCACCACGACTGGCTCTCCACCCTCACCTCGGTGTTCTTCGTGCACAACGTCTGGCTGTTCGTGCCGGTGCTCGCCGTGGTGCTCGTGGGCGTCGGCTGGAGCGAACGGAGGATGGGCCACCTGCGCACCGTCGTCGCCTTCGTGATCGTGACCGTGGTGGGGATCGCCCTCGGGCTCGCCGCGCAGGGCTTCGGCATCGGACTCGACCTCTACGCCTCCGAGATCACCCGCACGCACCGCATCGTCGACCCGCTGATCGCCGTGACCGGAGTGGTGATGACCGCGAGCGCGTTCTGCGGGCCGTTGCTGCGGCGGCGCATCCGGATCGTCGGCTTCACCCTGCTCGCCGTCTTCGTGCTGTACTCGGGCGCTCCGAGCGATCAGTTCCGGCTGTTCGCGGCGGTGGTGGGGCTCGTGCTCGGCCTGGCTCTCGCCCGCACCCGGCTGCAGGTGCGCCTGCCGCGCGCGACCCGGCGCGAGACCCGCACCCTGCTGGCCGCCGTCGTGGCCGTGACAGCGCTCGGACCGCTCGTGACGATCGCCGCTCCCCAGGGCGTGGGCATCCTCAACCCGCTCGGGCTGCTGTTCCGCGACCCGCTGCGCGACTACGCCGCGATCGCCGCCCGCTGCCAGACCGGTGACTACTCGCGGCACTGCGTCGACGCGCTCGCCCTGTCGCGGCTCGACGGGCCCGGTGCGGTGCTGCTCACCCTGCTGCCGCTGGTCGCGCTGCTCGTGGCGGCCCGGGGCATCCAGCGCGGCCGGCGGGTGGGCCTCCACCTCGCCGTGTGGATCAACCTCGCCCTCGCCGTGCTGGCGGCCGTCTACTACGGCTTCTTCCCGGTGCTCGCCACGAGCGAGTTCACCCGGTTCCAGGCGACCGCCGCCGAGGACTTCCGCTCGTTCGAACTGGTCTCCGCCCTGGTGCCGCTCGTGATCGCGGCGGCCCTGATCGCCGCCTCCCGCCTCTTCCCCGTCTCGCCGGGGCGCCGGCCGGTGCTGAGGTTCGCCGCCACGGTCGCCCTCGCGGCGGCGGCCTGCTCGGTGCTGTACCTCGCCGTCGCCTGGATCGTGCGGGATCAGTTCTCCCCCACGGCGTCGCTGTACGAGCTGCTGCTCGATCTGCCCGAGCGGTTCGTGCCGGTCAGCTTCCTCGCGTTCGAGCCCTTCGACATCGTGCCGGTGGGGCCGGTGGCGGTGATCGCGTCGCAGTGGGTCGGCCCGCTGTTCTGGGGGGCCGTGATCGTCGCGGCGGTGCGGGGCATGCGGAACGCGCATCCGCTCGTCTCGACCGAGCTCGCCTCGACCGAGGAGGGCCGCGTGCGGGCACTGCTGCACGCCGGCTCGGGCGGCACCCTGTCGTGGATGACGACCTGGGAGGGCAACCAGTACTGGTTCGCGCCCTCGGGCGGTGTCGTCGCCTATCGCGTGGTGGGCGGGGTCGCGGTGACGACGGGCGACCCGCTCGGCCCGGTCGAGACGCAGCCCGCCACGGCGCTGGCGTTCGCCGCGTACTGCGCCGACCACGGGTGGACCCCGGCGTTCTACTCGGTGACGGATGCGCTGCGGAACGCTCTGCTCGGCATCGGCTGGTCGTCGCTGCAGGTCGCCGAGGAGACCCTCGTGCGGCCGGCCGGCTGGTCGCTCGACGGGAAGAAGATGCAGGACATCCGCACCGCCATCAACCGGGCGGCCAAGGAGGGCCTGCGAGCCGAGTGGGTGCGCTACCGCGAGCTGCCGGCGGCGCAGACCGGACAGATCCGCGAGATCTCGGAGCTGTGGGTGGCCGAGAAGGAGCTGCCCGAGATGGGCTTCACCCTCGGCGGCCTCGACGAGCTGATGGGCGACGAGGTGATGCTCATGGTCGGCCTCGACGACGAGGGCCGGGTGCACGGCGTGACGAGCTGGCTGCCCACCTACGCCGACGGGCGCGTGGTGGGCTGGACCCTCGACTTCATGCGGCGGCGTCCCGACGGCATGAACGGGCTGATGGAGTTCCTGATCGCGCAGACCATCCTGCGGGCGCGCGACGACGGGGTCGAGTTCGTCAGCCTCTCGGGCGCGCCGCTGGCCGTGGGGCCCGGGGCGGATGCCCGTCCCGGGCCGATGGACGCGGTGCTCGCCTTCCTCAGCCGCACGCTCGAGCCGGTGTACGGCTTCCGGTCGCTGCTGCGGTTCAAGCTGAAGTTCCGGCCGGAGTTCCACCGGCTGCACCTGTGCTATCCCGATCCGCTGGCGCTGCCGGCGATCGGGCTGGCGCTGGCGCGTGCGTATCTGCCGACGCTGTCGGCGCGGCAGGCGGTGCGGAGCTTCGGGCGGCAGCAGTGAGCGTTCGGGTGCGTCGCGGGCGCTTCGCGGTGGCGCTTGCCCGGGCGCTTCGCGGGTGGCGGGAGTAGCTTTCGGAGCATGAAGTTTCGATACCTCGGCAACAGCGGACTCAAGATCTCCGAGATCACCTACGGCAACTGGCTCACCCACGGCTCCCAGGTCGAGAACGACACGGCGACCGAATGCGTGCGGGCCGCCCTCGACAACGGCATCACCACCTTCGACACGGCCGACGCCTACGCGAACACCGTCGCGGAGCAGGTGCTGGGCGACGCCCTGAAGGGCGAGCGGCGCTCCTCGCTCGAGATCTTCACGAAGGTCTACTGGCCCACCGGCCCGAAGGGCCCGAACGACACCGGTCTCTCGCGGAAGCACATCCTCGAGTCGATCGACGGCTCCCTGCAGCGGCTCGGCACCGACTACGTCGACCTCTACCAGGCGCACCGCTACGACTACGAGACGCCCCTGTTCGAGACCATGCAGGCGTTCGCCGACGTGGTGCGTCAGGGCAAGGCGCTCTACATCGGGGTCAGCGAGTGGACGGCCGAGCAGCTGCGTGAGGGGCACGCCCTCGCCGAGTCGCTCGGTTTCCAGCTGATCTCGAACCAGCCGCAGTACTCGATGCTCTGGCGGGTCATCGAGGAGGAGGTCGTGCCGGCCTCGAAGGAGCTCGGCATCTCGCAGATCGTCTGGTCGCCCGTCGCGCAGGGCGTGCTGACCGGCAAGTACAAGGCGGGGCAGCCGCTGCCCTCGGGCTCGCGGGCCACCGACGAGAAGGGCGGGGCCGACACGGTCAAGTCGTTCCTCACCGACGACATCCTGCAGCGGGTCGAGAAGCTCGAGCCGATCGCCTCGTCGCTCGGGCTCACCATGGCGCAGCTGGCAATCGCGTGGGTGCTGTCGAACGAGAACGTGGCCGCCGCGATCATCGGAGCCTCGCGGCCGGAGCAGGTGGCGTCGAACGTCGAGGCGTCGGGCGTCTCGCTGCCCGACGAGGTGCTGTCGCAGATCGACGACGCGATCGGGTCGGTCGCGGTGCGCGACGCGGCCAAGACGACGTCGCCCGCGACGCGCGTGGTCTGAACCTTCTAGGGGGTGGGCCGCGCGAGCAGCGCGACGACCACCGAGCCGCCCTTCGTCGACTGGCGGCCCACCTCCTCGAACCCGAGGCGCGCGTGGAACGCGAGCGAGCCCGGGTTCGGCGGCTCGACGTTGACCTCGCAGTCCACCTCGGCCGCTCCCCGGGCCTGCGCCTCGGCGAAGACGGCGTCGTAGAGCAAAGGCCCGAGGCCCTTCCCGCGGTGCCCCTCCCCCACGACGATCCGGTCCACGTAGAGGAAGCGGTCGCCCCGCGCCGAGAACCAGCGGTAGTTCTCGCTCGCGTAGTCGGCGCCGGGCGCAAGGGCGAGCACGAAGCCCGCGAGCTCCTCGGCACGGGCATCCGGATGCCCGCCCCGCACCACCCCGGCCGCCAGCGCCGCCGCGCCGACGAGGGCGCTCATCTCCTCGGCGCCGATGTCGTTGACCGCCGGCACCGCCGCGTGGTTGAGCTCGAGCAGGCGGGGCACGTCAGCCTCGGTGAGGGGGCGAACGCGGGTGTCGGGATCCATGAGGCGACCCTAGCAATCGGGCGAGGCCAGGGTCGGGTCGTCACCAGGCGCCGAAGGGTCGGCCTCGCCATGTTCGCTCTGCGCGGATCGGCCGGCGGGGACGGGGACGGGAGGAATGCGCATCCGGGAGCCGTCATTGACAATAGAGATCGACAGGAGCTCAGGATGACCGCACGAACCCCCCTCGACACCGAGACCGCCCAGTGGCTGCGCCTGCAGCGCCGCGCCCACCACGAGTTCGGCAGCCGCCTGGCCGCCGTCGACGACTGGGACGGCCCGACCCCCGATACCGAGTGGCGCGTGCGCGACCTCGTGCAGCACGTGATCGAGGAGCAGCAGTGGGTGCCGTGGCTGCTGTCCGGGCTGAGCACACGGCAGGCGAAGAGCCGCCTGCGGGCGATCGAGGCCGATCTGCGGCACGAGTGGCACCGCTACTCGCTCGCCGCCACCACCGCCTGGCAGGACGCGGCTCCCGACTCGGAGGTGAACCTAGCGTCCGACACGGTGACCGTCGTGGAGTACCTCAAGGAGCAGGTGGCCGACGTGACGATCCACAGCTGGGACCTCGCCCGGGCCGTGGGCGCGCCGGAGTCGCTCGACGACGACCTGGTCGCCGCGGTCTGGACGGTGTTCGAGCCGCAACGCGACGCTCTGGAGCTCAGCGGGCTGTTCGCGTCGCCCGTTCCGGTGGCCGACGACGCGCCGCTGCAGGTGCGGCTGCTCGCCCTCACGGGCCGCGACGCGCGCGCGGCCGCGTAGCGCGCCGCACGCCACCTCACCTCACCCCACCCTCGACCCCGCTCCCTGGCGGGCCCGGGTCGCGCAAAAGCCCCTCTCCCATGACGGGAAGGGGCTTTTGTGCGACCCGGATGCGGGCCGCGGGCGCGCGGCGCGAGCGCGCGCTACGAGGCCGCGGCGCGCTCGAGCACGAGCTCGCGCACGCGGGCCGCGTCGGCCTGGCCCTTCATCGCCTTCATGACGGCTCCGATGACCGCGCCGGCCGCCTGCACCTTGCCGTCCTTGATCTTCGCGAGCACGTCGGGCTGGGCCGCGAGCGCCTCGTCGATCGCCGCGATCAGCGCGCCGTCGTCGGACACCACGGCGAGCCCACGGGCGTCGACGACCTCCTGCGGGGTGCCCTCGCCGTCGATGACGCCCTCGAGCACCTGGCGCGCCAGGCGGTCGTTCAGTGCACCGTTGTCGATCAGCGCGACGAGCGCCGCCACATCCGACGGCGACACCAGCGACGACGGCTCGGCCGAGCGCGCGTTCGCGATGCGGGAGATCTCGCCCGACCACCACTTGCGGGCGGCCTGCGGCGACGCCCCGGCCTCGACCGTCGAGGTCACCTCGACCAGGAGCCCGGCGTTCTGCACGTCCTGGAACTCGAGGTCGGTGAACCCCCACTCCTGCTTCAGCCGGCGCCGACGTGCGGCGGGCGGCTCGGGCAGGGCGGCGCGCAGCTCCTCGATCAGCTCGGCCGAGGGCACGACCGGCAGCAGGTCGGGCTCCGGGAAGTAGCGGTAGTCGTCGGCGTCGCTCTTGGGCCGGCCGGCCGAGGTCGTGCCCGTGTCTTCGTGCCAGTGGCGGGTCTCCTGCGTGATCGTTCCGCCGTCGGCGAGGATCTGCGCCTGGCGCTGGATCTCGTACCGGATGGCCCGCTCGACCGAGCGCAGCGAGTTGACGTTCTTCGTCTCGGTGCGCGTGCCGAGCGGTGCCGGCGGCTCGCCGGGCGCGGTGCGCGGACGCAGCGAGATGTTCGCGTCGCAGCGCAGGTTGCCGCGCTCCATGCGCGCCTCGGAGATGCCGAGCGCCACCACGATGTCGCGGATGGTCGCCACGTACGCCTTGGCCAGCTCGGGCGCGTCGGCCTCGGCACCGTAGATGATGTCGGTGACGATCTCGACGAGCGGCACCCCGGCGCGGTTGTAGTCGACGAGCGAGTACTCGGCACCCTGGATGCGGCCGGTGGCCCCGCCGACGTGCGTCAGCTTGCCGGCGTCCTCCTCCATGTGCGCGCGCTCGATCGGCACGGTGAACATGCGGCCGTCGGGCAGCTCGACGTCGACCGATCCGCCGAAGGCGATGGGCTCGTCGAACTGCGAGATCTGGTAGTTCTTCGCCAGGTCGGGGTAGAAGTAGTTCTTGCGGGCGAAGCGGCTCGAGGGTGCGATCGAGCATCCGAGAGCCAGCCCCAGGCTGATGCTGTACCGCACCGCCTCGCCGTTCACCACGGGCAGCGACCCGGGGAGGCCCAGGTCGACCGGCGTGATGTTCGTGTTGGGTTCGCCTCCGAAGAAGTTCGGGGCGTCGGAGAACATCTTGGTCTTGGTCGAGAGCTCGACGTGCACCTCGAAGCCGAGCACGGGCTCGAACAGTTCGAGGGCCTTGTCGAAGTCCATCAGTTTCGCGGTGGCCATCAGACGGCTCCTTCCTGCGCGGCCGCCATCTCGCCGGGGGCGAGGTCGGGGGCCAGAGAGATCAGCGTGTGGCCCCACTTGTCCTCGAGCATCCGTTCGAGGGCACCGCCGACGCCGTAGAGACGGACGTCTTCGCGGGCGGGGGCGAGGAACTGGATGCCGACGGGCAGCCCGTCCTCCCGGGCGAGGCCGACGGGCAGCGAGATGCCGGGGATGCCGGCGAGGTTCGCCGGGATCGTCGCGATGTCGTTGAGGTACATCGCCATCGGGTCGCCCTCGTTCGAGCCGAGCTTGAACGCGGTGGTCGGGGCGGTGGGCGAGGCCAGCACGTCGACGCCGGCGAAGGCCGCCGCGAAGTCGCGCTGCACCAGCGTGCGCACCTTCTGGGCGCTGCCATAGTAGGCGTCGTAGTAGCCGGCGCTCAGCGCGTAGGTGCCCAAGATGATGCGACGCTTCGCCTCGGCGCCGAAGCCGACCTCGCGGGTCGCCGCCATGACGTCTTCGACGGTGCCGCCACCCGGCGGGTTGACCCGCAGGCCGAAGCGCACGGAGTCGAACTTCGCCAGGTTCGAGGAGGCCTCGGCCGGCATGATCAGGTAGTAGGCCGCGATGGCGTACTCCAGGCTCGGCAGGCTGACGTCGACGATCTCGGCGCCGTTCGCGGCGAGCAGGTCGAGCGCCTCGCGGAAGCGCTCGAGCACGCCGGCCTGGAAGCCGTCGCCGTCGAGCTCTTTCACGACGCCGATCTTCAGACCCTTCACGTCGGCCCGGCGCACCGCCTCGGCCATGCTCGGCCAGCCGTCAGTGAGCGAGGTCGAGTCGCGCGGGTCATGACCGCCGATGACGTCGTGCAGCAGCGCCGAGTCGAGCACGGTGCGGCTGACGGGGCCGATCTGGTCGAGGCTCGAGGCGAGTGCGATGGCGCCGTAGCGGCTCACTCCCCCGTAGGTCGGCTTGACGCCGACGGTGCCCGTGACGTGGGCCGGCTGCCGGATCGAGCCGCCGGTGTCGCTGCCGAGGGCCAGCGGCGCCTCGAAGCTCGCGACCGCCGCGGCCGAGCCGCCGCCCGAGCCGCCGGGGATGCGCTCGAGGTCCCACGGGTTGTGGGTGGGGCCGTAGGCGGAGTGCTCGGTGGTCGAGCCCATCGCGAACTCGTCCATGTTGGTCTTGCCGATCGGCACGAGGCCGGCCGCGCGCAGCTTGGTCATGACGGTCGCGTCGTAGGGCGGCACCCAGCCCTCGAGGATCTTCGACCCGCTCGTGGTGGGCATGTCGTTGGTGACGATGACGTCCTTGATGGCGATCGGCACGCCGGCGAGCGGATGCAGGGCCTCCCCCGCACGTCGACGCTCGTCGATCGCGGCGGCGGTGCGGCGGCTCAGCTCGGGCGCGGTGTGCAGGAAGGCGTGCACCTCCTCGTCGACCGCGGCGATGCGGTCGAGGTGGGCGTCGGTGGCCTCGACGGCGCTGATCTCGCCGCTCGTAAGCTTCTCGGCGAGCGCGGCGGCCGACAGGCGCACGAGCTCGTGGTCGTGGCGGGCCATCACTGCTCCTCTCCGAGGATCGCGGTCACGCGGAAGCGCGAGCCGTCGTGGTCGGGGGCGCCGGCGAGCGCCTGCTCAGTGGTGAGCGTGGTGCCGGGCACGTCGTCGCGGTAGACGTTCTGCAGCGGGATCGGGTGGCTCGTGGCCGGCACGTCGGCCGTGGCGACCTCGGAGACCTTGGCGACGTTGTCGACGATCGACCCGAGCTCGTTCGTGAGGCTCTCGATCTCGTGGGGCGTCAGGGCGATCCGGGCGAGGTTCGCGAGATGCGCGACCTGCTCCTGGGTTATTTCGGACATGGTGCTCCGGTGTTCTGTTCGCGAAGGGTGTGGGGCAATTCTACGGGGTGGGGCATCGGGGGGTCGGGGGCGGGGGCTCGGCTCCTCCAGTCACGTGCCGGTCACCTCGTCGAGGAAGCGGACGGTCGCGTCGAGCGCCTCGCGGGCATCGGCGTAGTCGAGCTTGAACTGGTACTCGTGCGCGAGGGAGGGCTCGTGGTCGGCGGGCCAGAACAGCGTCGTGACGGGGACTGCGGCCGCGCGCATCCGCTCGGCCAGGGGCACCGACTGCGCCGCCGTGAGACCGTCGCCGTTGCCGCCGGAGATGAACGTGGGCGGGAAGTCGCCGGTGACCGCGCGGATGGTGCTCATCGAGTCGGCCGCCTCGGTCGCCGACCAGTCGCGGCTGCCGGTGTAGGCCCAGAGGGCGCTCTTGAAGCCCCACTCGAGCACGCCGGTGAGGTGGGTCATGGCGTCGAGGTCGTAGATTCCGCAATGCAGCACGAGCCCGGCGAGCTGCTCGGGCTCGAGAGCGGGGCGGATGCCCGTGCGGGCCGCATAGGCCGGGTTCACGATCGCGGCCGCGAGCTGACTGGCGACCTGGGCCCCGGCCGAGTCGCCGGCGAGCACGATGCGCGTGGGATCGATGCCGAGCTCGTCGGCGTGCCGCACGAGGTGGGCGAGCGCGTCGCCGAGCTGGCCGACCGCGGTGGGGTAGGCGGCCTCGGGCGCGATCGTATAGTCGACCGCGACTCCGACGTACCCCGCGGTGGCCAGGTGCCGCAGGTAGGGGGTGACGTGCCCCTTGCTCCCCGAGATCCACGCACCGCCGTGGACCCACACGACGACGGGCCGCCCGGCGCCCCGCCCGACCGACCCGCCGGCCGCGGTGGGGTGGTCGGGCGCCGTGGCGTCGCCCGGTGCGAAGGTGGCGGGCGCGATGAGGTCGAAGGTGCCGGCGGGGCGACCGGCGACCGGCCCGTAGGGCACGTCGTGGAGTTCGCGGAACGGGCCGGGCGGTGCGTGGCGCTCCAGCTGGGCGACCGTGCGGCGGGCGTCCCGATCGAAGACCGCGCGGATGACCATGACCGCCGGCCACGGTGAGCTGCGCACCCAGACGGCAGCCGCGCCGAGGCCGGCCGCCGCCGCGATCACTCCCCCGACCGCGGCCGCGCGCCCGCGCATCCGCTACCTCTCGTTGCCGTCGGCCGCAGCCAGGTCGACCACAGCCTCGTCGACCGATGCCTCGCCAGTTGCTGCCTCGCCGATTGCTGCCTCGTCGTCGGGCGACGGTGCCGGTGTGGTGGGCTTCTTGGCCCGGGGCGCCCGTTTCGCCCGAGGCTTCGTCGGCGTCGCCCCCGCCTCCGCGGAGGCCGGCACGGCGTCGTTGCTCGCGGCGGGAGGGATCGAACCGGCCGGCGCGGCGTCGTCGCCTGCGGTGGGAGGAATCGAACCAGCCGGGTCGGCGTCGCCCGGGTCGGCGCCCGGGGGTGGGCCCAGGGCCGCCGGGCCCTCGGTGACGAGCAGCGCGAACTGCGCGGCGTCGATGATGCGGAGGCCGAGCGCCTCGGCCTTCGGGAGCTTCGAGCCGGCGCCGGGGCCGGCCGCCACGAAGTCGGTCTTCTTGCTCACGCTCGAAGCCGCCTTGCCGCCGGCCGCGATGATCGCCTCCTGCGCGCCCTCCCGGGTGAAGCCCTCGAGCGAGCCGGTCGCGACGACCGTGATGCCCTCGAGCACCCCGCCCGCTCCGACGTTCGCGCCGGGGCCGGGGTGGCCGGGGGTGGCGAACTGCACGCCGGCCGCGGCCCAGCGGTCGAGGATCTCGACGTGCCAGTCGACCTCGAACCACGCGATCAGCGCGTCGGCGATGATGCCGCCGACGCCGTCGACCGCCGCGAGCTCGTCGCGCGTGGCCGCCCGGATGGCGTCGAGCGAGCCGAAGTAGTCGGCGAGCGCGCGGGCCGCCACGGGCCCCACGTGCCGGATGCTCAGCGACACCAGGATGCGCCAGAGCGGCTTGGTCTTCGCCTTCTCGATGTTCGCGAGCAGTTCGATCGCGTTCGACGACGGCACCGAGCCGGCGTCACCCCAGAACTCCGTCGCCTCGGGGTCGTGGGCCGGGTCGGCGTCGCGCCCCGAGACCCGCCGCTTGCGGCGGAACGGGGTGACGAGCTTCGGCGTGCCGTCGTCGTTCAGCTTCTCGAGCCCGGTCTCGTTGTCGCGGACGATCACCCGGATGGGGAACAGATCGCGCATCTCGAGCGAGAACAGCCCCGCCTCGGTGTCGAGCGGCGGCTCGGCCGGCTCGCTCGGCTGGGTCAGCGCCGCCGCCGACACCTCGCCGAGGCCCTCGATGTCGAGCGCCCCACGCGATCCGACGTGCTCGACACGACCGCGCACCTGCGCCGGGCAGCTGCGGGCGTTCGGGCAGCGGAGGTCGATGTCGCCCTCCTTCGCGGGCGCGAGACGCGTGCCGCACTCGGGGCAGTTCTCAGGCATCACGAAGGCGTATTCGCTGCCGTCACGCAGCTCCACCACCGGCCCGAGCACCTCGGGGATGACGTCGCCCGCCTTGCGCAGCACCACCGTGTCGCCGATCAGCACACCTTTGGCCTTCACGACGTCTTGGTTGTGCAGCGTGGCCTGCCGCACCTCCGAGCCCGCGACCTCCACCTTCTCCATCACGGCGAACGGCGTGGCCCGGCCGGTGCGCCCGACGCTCACGACGATGTCGAGCAGCTTCGTGTTCACCTCTTCGGGCGGGTACTTGTAGGCCGTGGCCCAGCGCGGGGCCCGGCTGGTGGCACCGAGCTCGTCGTGCAGCGCGAGGTCGTCGACCTTCACGACGATGCCGTCGATCTGGTGCTCGACGCTCGACCGGTTGATGCCGTACGAGCGGATGAACTCCGCCACCTCACCCACCGTGTCGAACACCCGGTAGTGCGTCGAGGTGGGTAGCCCCCACTCGGCCAGCAGCCCGTACACCTCGGACTGGGCGGCCACGGGGGGGTCGGGCCACGCGCCGATGCCGTGCACGAGCATCCGCAGCCGGTGCAGACGGGCCGCCACGAGCGCCAGCTGACGCTCGTTCTTGCCCTCGGACTTCTGCCGCAGCGACCCCGCCGCCGCGTTGCGTGGGTTGGCGAAGACGCGCTCGCCCGCCGCCTCCTGCGCCGCGTTCAGCTCGTCGAACGACGCGACGGGGAAGAAGATCTCCCCCCGCACCTCGACGAGCGACGGATGCCCCGAGCCCTTCAGCCGCGCCGGGATCGAGTCGATCTGCAGCACGTTCTCGGTGACGTCTTCACCCACCACCCCGTCGCCGCGGGTGGCGGCCGTGACGAGCACGCCGTTCTCGTAGCGCAGGTTGATGGCGAGGCCGTCGATCTTCAGCTCGCTGAGGAAGCGCACGACCCCGCGGCCGGCGTCGCGCTGCACCTTCGTCGCCCACTCGTCGAGCTCCTCCTCGCTGAACACGTTGTCGAGGCTCAGCATGCGCTCGGCGTGCGTGACGGGGGTGAACATGGTGGTGACGGCTCGGCCGCCGACGGTCTGGGTCGGGCTGTCCTGCGACCTGAGCTCCGGATGCTCGTGCTCGAGCTCGTCGAGTTGCCGCACCAGCGCGTCGTACTCCTGGTCGGAGACCGTGGAGGCGTTCTGCTCGTAGTACTGGTCGCGCAGCTCGAGGATGCGGGTGGTCAGTCGATCGACCTCGACCGCCGCCGACTCGAGCTCGTCGGGTGTCTCGTCGGGCAGCGCGTCGCCGCCCGCCTCGGCGCCGGCCATCAGGCGACCGCCCCGGCCGCGACGCGAACCCCGCCAGCCGTCGCACCGGCACCGGCACCGGCCGCCGCGCCCGCACGGGCCCCCGCACCGGTACCCTCGCCGGCCGCCGCACCCGTCGCACCGTCGCCGACCGTGTCGGCCGCCACCGTGCGGTCGATGGTGCACTGCCCCATCACCCGCGTGCCCACGTAGACCACCGCCGTCTGCCCCGGCGCCACCCCGCTCAGCGGCAGCACCGGCGTGATCACGAGCTCACCGCCCCGCACCACGGCCCACGCGTCGACCGGATCGGCGTGCGCCCGGATCTGCACCTGGCAGTCGAACCCGCGGTCGGCGTCGGTCGGCGCGAGCCCGGCCCAGGTGAACCGCGCACCCGCGATCTCGGCGATCGCCAGCGCCTCCTTCGGACCCACGACCACCTGGTTGGTGACCGGCCGCACCTCGAGCACGAACCGCGGCTTGCCGTCGGGCGCGGGCATGCCGAGCTTGAGACCGCGGCGCTGGCCGACGGTGAAGGCGTGCGCCCCCTCGTGCGAGCCGACGACGGCGCCGGAGCGGTCGACGATCTCGCCCGTGGCGGTGCCGACGCGCTCGGCGAGCCACCCGCTGGTGTCGCCGTCGGGGATGAAGCAGATGTCGTGGCTGTCGGGCTTGTTCGCCACCGAGAAGCCTCGCTCGGCGGCCTCGGCCCGCACCTCGGCCTTCGACGGGGTGGCGCCGAGCGGGAAGTAGCTGTGCTTCAGCTGCTCGGTGGTGAGCACACCGAGCACGTAGCTCTGGTCTTTCGCCCAGGCGGCCGCGCGGTGCAGCTCGGGGTTGCCCGCCGCGTCGGTGACGACCGTGGCGTAGTGGCCGGTGCAGACCGCGTCGAAGCCGAGGTCGAGCGCCTTCTCGAGCAGCGCGGCGAACTTGATGCGCTCGTTGCAGCGCATGCACGGGTTGGGGGTGCGGCCGGCCGAGTACTCGGCGATGAAATCGTCGACCACGTCGGCCTTGAACCGCTCCGAGAAGTCCCACACGTAATAGGGGATGCCGATCCTGTTCGCCGCCCGCTGCGCATCCATCGAGTCTTCGATGGTGCAGCAGCCACGGCTGCCGGTGCGCAGGGTGCCGGGCATGCGGCTGAGCGCGAGGTGCACGCCGACCACCTCGTGGCCCGCGTCGACCGCCCGCGCGGCGGCCACCGCGGAGTCGACGCCACCGCTCATTGCTGCGAGAACCTTCATGCCGTCCAGCATACGGCGGGCCTCCGACACCGCCCCGGGGAGGGAGCATGGGCGACCACTCCGCCGATTCACCCGCGCCACTGAGAGGATTGTCAGTCGTCCGGTGCAGAATGTTCCCGATGTCAGCACTGCTCGAGAAGCCGCGTCAGAACGGCCACCCGACACCGCCGAGGCGCCGGCGCAGCCACCCCGCCCTGGCCATCGCAGTGTGCCTGGCGTCGCTCGCGCTGGCCCTCCTGCTGGGCGCCCACGTGCTCGTGCCGCGGATGCTCGGGCTCTCGCTCATCGTCGAGTCCGCCCTCCCGTGGTTCGGCGCCGCGGTGCCGGTGCTGCTCGTCGCGGGCCTCGTGGCGCGCAGCCGTGGAGCGGTCGCCGCCGCGCTCATCCCCGCGATCGTGTGGGGCGTGATGTTCGTGCCCGGCATCGTGCCGCTCTCGCAGAGCGCCGGCGGAGCATCCGGAACCCTGACCGTCGCGAGCCAGAACGTCGAGGCCGACTCGGGCACGGCGGCCGAGTCGGCGCAGGCGCTGGCGGCCGAGGGGGCCGACGTGATCGGGCTGCAGGAGATGGACGACGCGGCGCGCGCCGAGGTCGAGGCGGTGCTCAGCGAGAGCTATCCGCACTCCTACGGCATCGGCACGGTGGGCGTGTGGAGCAAGTACCCGATCGAGAACGCCCAGGCGCTCGACCTCGGGCTCGGCTGGCAGCGCGGCATCGCGGCCGATCTGGCGACGCCGACGGGGCTCGTGAGTCTGTACGTCATCCACGCGGCCTCGGCGCGGCCGGCCGACCACGCGGCCCGCGACGAGATGCTCGCGAACCTCGCCGACTACGTGCCGCGCGACGAGAACGCGCGGCTGATCATGATGGGCGACTTCAACGCCGGCAGCTCCGACCGCAGCCTGGCCGGCCTCACCGATCAGCTCGCCGAGGCGAACCAGAACGGCGGCGGGTTCGGCTTCACCTGGCCGGCCGCCTTCCCGGCGACCCGCCCCGACCACGTGCTCTCGCGGGGCATGGAGGTCACGTCGAACACCACACTGCGCGCGGGCTCCTCCGACCACCTCGCGGTCATCACCACCCTCGCCCTCTGACCCCACCCGGGTCGCGCAAAAGCCGCGGATCCACCGCTTGAAGGCGCTTTTGCGCGACCCCGGCGTCCGGGCTGATCACGGCGCACGTGGGCGGGCACGACGCGGGCGGGTCGCGGCGCGGGCGGGTCACGACGGGCCGGTCACGGCGCGGGCGGGCGTCCGCGCGTAAGGGCAGAGCGGATGCGCGCGAGCAAGGTTCCCGGGTCGCCGTACAGGCCGCGGCGGCGCACCACCACCACCGCCCACTCCGCCTCGCGGAGCGACTCGAGGCGGCGGAGGTCGCGGTCGTACTGCACGTCGTCGGTGCGGTGCTGCTCCCCGTCGTACTCCACGATCACGCCGTGCCGCCGGTACAGCAGGTCGACGCGGAAATGTCTACCGCCCTCGATCGCGAACGATCCGTCGACCCAGGCCGCGAGTTCCGGTTCGGGCAGTCCGTCGCGCGCGATCAGCAGCCGCAGATGCGTCTCGGGCCGCGACTCGGCTCCCGGCCGCACGTCGGCGAGAGCGCGTCTCAGCGCAGCCGCACCCGGCGCCGAGTAGCTGGCCGCCCGCGCCGTGAGAGCGTCGAACGTCACGTACGGACGCGCCTCCCCCGGTTCCGCCCGATACGGCTCGAGCACGAGATGATCGGCGGCGGCCACGAGGTCGTCGTGACCGAGTATCGCACCGAGCTGGCACCAGGCCGTGGCGGCGTCGACCACCCTGAGTCCGCGGCGCAGCTCCACCCGGAGGTCGGCGTCGCGGAGGCGATGCCCCGTGACCGCCCGCGATCGGGGCGCGGCGGTCGGCGCCAGCACCGACACGTGCAGCGGGCCCTGCTGGAGCCGCCGAGGGAGCGGCACATCCCAGAGCAGTGCTGCGCTGGAGTGGCTGAGGAAGTGCGTCGCCGGCGCCCGGCGCTCGTACGCGCGGGCGAGACCCTCGAACGTCAGCCCCTGCGGCGCGGCGGGCGGAACGCGCGCACCGTGGAACGGGCGGGCGAGGTCGCCCCCGAGCATCCGATGCCGCCCCACCCCCTGCGCGTACCCCTCACGCACCGAGAACGCGCGCCCGAGCAGCCCTGGCGGAAGCGGAACCCGTGCACTCACCCGCACACTCTGCCCGCTCCGCGCCCGTCCCCGCAGAACTTATCCACAGGCCCTAACGGGGTCGCGCAAAAGCCGCTCGGTAAGCGCGTGAAGGTGCTTTTGCGCGACCCGGAGGGAGAGAGGCGGCGGGTGGACGCGGGAGGGCGCGCATCAGGCGGCGCGAGGGCAACGGGAGAGCGGGCGAACCGCGGGTCAGGACGAGAGCGCGCGGTACAGCTGCAGCGACGCCGCCGCCACGTCGACCCGCGACCCGGGGGCCACGCGCGGCAGCTCGTGCCCCGCGGGGAGCACGTCGTTCGACGAGTCCCAGAGCAGCTCGTACGCCACGACCCCCTCGTGCACCGGCAACGTCACGGTGATCGGCGACTCCACCCCGTGGATGACCGTGAGGATCCGGTTGAACGGCTCCTCCTCGGGCGTCGACGCCGCCACGTACTGCAGCGTGCGGTTCTCGGGCGAGTTCCAGTCGGCGATCGACATCGACTCCCCCGCGGCGTCGTACCAGTCCATCTGGCTCGATCCCGGCGTGCGCTCGCCGAAGACGCCGTAGCGCACGGGTCGCAGCGCCGGGTTCTCCCGCCGCATGCGCAGCAGGTGCTGGGTCGTGCGCCAGAGCTCCTTCTGCCAGGTGCGCCTGTCCCACGACAGCCAGGTCAGCTCGCTGTCGTGGCAGTAGGCGTTGTTGTTGCCCTTCTGGCTGCGGCCGAACTCGTCGCCCGCCGTGATCATCGGCACACCCGCCGAGAGCAGCAGCGTGCCCATGAGGTTGCGCATCGCACGACGACGGGCCTGCTCGATCGTGCGCGAGGTGGTGGGCCCCTCGATGCCGTGGTTGTACGACATGTTGTTGTCGCTGCCGTCGCGGTTCGACTCCCCGTTGCCCACGTTGTGCTTGACGTTGTAGGCCGTGAGGTCGGCGAGCGTGAATCCGTCGTGGGCCGTCACGAAGTCGACGGACGCGAGCGGGCCGCGGGCCTGAGCGAAGGTGTTCGACGATCCGGCGATGCGGGTGGCGAGCATCCCGACCCCGTCGCCCGGGTTGCCGTTCTCGCGGATCGACTTGATGTCGCGCAGCCAGAACTTGCGCATGCGGTCGCGGTAGCGGTCGTTCCACTCCGACCACCCCTTGGGGAAGTTGCCGGTCTGCCAGCCGCCCATCCCGACGTCCCACGGCTCGGCGATCATCTTCACGTCGGCGAGCGCCGGGTCGCTGACGATACCGGTGATGAGCGGATGCTCGTGGTCGTAGTAGTGGTCGGCGTTCCGCCCGAGGGTGGCCGCCAGGTCGAAGCGGAACCCGTCCACCTGCACGTCGTTCGCCCAGTACTTCAACGAATCGAGGATCATCCGCGACACGGCCGGCGTCGAGGTGTTGATCGAGTTGCCGCAGCCCGTCACGTCGACGTAGTCGCCGCGCGCCGTCTGCCGGTAGTAGCCGGCGTTGTCGATGCCGCGGAAGCTCGTGGTCGGGCCCATCCGCCCCTCTTCGGCGGTGTGGTTGTAGACCACGTCGAGGATGACCTCGAGCCCCGCCTCGTGCAGCAGCTTCACCATGCCCTTGAACTCGCGCAGCACCGCCGCCGGGCCCTCGGCCTGGGCGGCACGCGAGGCGTAGAGCGAGTGCGGGGCGAAGAAGCCGAGTGTGTTGTAGCCCCAGTAGTTCGTCAGGCCCTGCTTCTGCAGGCGCTGCTCGGAGACGAACGCGTGCACCGGCAGCAACTGGACCGCGGTCACGCCGAGGCTCTTCAGATAGCCGATGCTCGTGTCGTGCGCGAGACCCGCGTAGGTGCCGCGCAGGTGCTCGGGGATGCGCGGGTTGAGCTTGGACAGCCCCTTCACGTGCGCCTCGTAGATGACGGTGTGGTCGAGCGGGGTGTTCGGCTTGGTGACGCCGTGCCAGTCGAACTCCTCGTCGACCACGACGCTCCGCCACTGCTCGCGGCCGGCGCGCACGAGGCCGCGGGCATAGGGGTCGAGCAGCGCGAGGGTCGGGTCGAAGGCGTTCTGCGGGCCGTCGGGCCCGGTGACCCGCAGCGTGTAGCGGCGGCCGGGCGACAGGCTGCGGCTGCGCACGCTCCACACGTCGCTCGCCTCGTCGCGCTCGAGCGGCTTGGTCTTGTAGACCCAGTTCGGGTCCTTATGGTCGTAGAGCAGCAGGTCGATACCCGTCGCCGTCGACGACCACACCCGCAGCTCTCCGCCGTGCGAGGTCTGGCGAACGCCCAGCCGGGCGAGGGGGTCGGCCGCAGTCATGCGACTTAGAGTAGTCACAGCCGGTTCACCCACTGAAATCCCCTCATCATGCCTGTCTATCTCGACCACGCCGCCACCACGCCGATGCTCCCCGCCGCCCGCGCGGCCTACGTCGATGCGCTCGGCGTGGTGGGCAACCCGTCGTCCATCCACAGTCAGGGTCAGCAGGCGAAGCGGATGCTCGAGGAGGCGCGCGAGGCCATCGCCGCGTCGCTCGGGGCCGAGCCCGTCGAGGTCATCCTCACCTCGGGCGGCACCGAGTCGATCAACCTCGGCGTGAAGGGGCTGTTCTGGAAGCGCGCACCGCGCCGGGTCGTGCTCGTGCCGGGCGGGGAGCACCACGCGACGGTCGACGCGGTGGAGTGGCTGGCGTCCCACGAGGGCGCCGAGGTGGTGACGATGCCGGTGGACGAGCTCGGGCGGCTGCATCCATCGGTGCTCGCGGCGGCGCTGGAGCGGCACGGCGACGACGTCGCCCTCGTGAGCCTGCTGTGGGGCAACAACGAGGTGGGCACGATCAACGACGTGGCGGCGCTCGTGGCGGTGGCCCGGGCATCCGGGGTGCCCGTGCACGTCGACGCCGTGGCGGCGTACGGGTACCTGCCGATCGACTTCGCCGCCGTGGGGGCTGCGGCGCTCAGCGTCTCGGCGCACAAGATCGGCGGGCCGGTGGGCATGGGGGCGCTGGTGCTGGCGCGGGCGTGGGAGGTGGAGCCGCTGATCCACGGCGGAAGCCAGCAGCGCGTGCGCTCGGGCACCCAGGACGTCGCCGGCGCGGTGGCGTTCGCGGCGGCGGCGGCCTCGACGCGGCCGTTCCCGGAGCCCTCGTTCGTCGCGGAGCTCGCTGGGGTGCGGGACCGGCTCGTGGCGGGCATCCGGGACGCCGTGCCCGAGGCCGTGCTGCGGGGCGACCCCGCGCCGGACGGACGCCTGCCGGGGAACGCCCACTTCACCTTCCCGGGGTGTGACGGGGACTCGCTGCTGTTCCTGCTCGACCTGGCCGGCTTCTCGGTGTCGACGGGCTCAGCCTGCCAGGCCGGCGTGCCCGAGATCTCGCATGTGCTGCTCGCGATGGGTGTGCCCTCTGACGAGGCGCGCGGCGCCCTGCGCTTCACGCTCGGCCACGGCACGACGGCGGCGGAAGTGGACGCGCTCGCAGCGGCCCTGCCCGCGGCCTACGCCTCGGCGCGCCGCGCGGGCCACGCGACCCGCACCCCCGCGCCCACGGCCTTCGGGTAGCGCAAAGTCCGCTCCCGCCCCGCGCGAAGGCGCTTTTGCGCGACCCAGTCCAAGGGGCCCAAGGAGGCGGAAGGGTTCGGGTCGCGCAAAAGCGCCGCGCGGCGTGCGCGAGGGCGCTTTTGCGCGACCCGGGCGGGCGAGAGTGGGCGGGCGGCGAGCGGGCGGCGCTAGTGCGCGACCGCGATCAGGCCCAGTTCGGCCGGCGACGCCAGGTCGGGGTTCTTCGGCACCACGCGCACCGTGTAGCCGAACGAGCCGGCGCGACCGAGCTGCACCGTGCCCGCGTAGACCAGCTCGGTCGAGTCGGCCGCGGCGGGCGACGCCGTGAGCTCCACCGTCTGCGTCTCGGCCAGCTCGTCGCCGTGCACGGCGTGCCCGTAGACCACCTCGACCGCCACGTCGTCGGGCGACAGCCCGCCCAGCTGCACGTGGGCCCGCACGTGCAGCTCGTCGCCGACCTGCGGGGTGTCGTCGAGCCCGCCCGACTCCACGTGCACGACCGAGACGCCGGGCCAGGCGGCCCGCACGCGCTCCTTCCAGGCCGCGAGCGCGCGCGCCTCCTGGTGGTCGTCGGCACTCATCACGCGCTCGGCCTCGGCGGCCGGGATGTACAGGCGGGTGACGTACTCGCGCACCATGCGCTCGGCGCTCAGCTCGGGCGAGAGCGTGGCGAGGGTGTGCCGGATGCTCTGCAGCCAGTGCTGCGGGATGCCGTCGCCGTCGCGGTCGTAGAACCGCGGCGCGACCTGGTTCTCGAGCAGGTCGTAGAGCGCCTCGGCCTCGATGGCGTCGCGCTCGGCCGAGTCGCCGGCGGAATCGGCGGTGGGGATCGCCCAGCCGTTCTCGCCGTCGAAGTACTCGTTCCACCAGCCGTCGAGGATCGACAGGTTGAGCCCGCCGTTCAGCGCCGCCTTCATGCCCGAGGTGCCGCAGGCCTCGAGAGGCCGCAGCGGGTTGTTCAGCCAGACGTCGGTGCCCGGGTAGAGAAGCTGCGCCATGCCGATGTCGTAGTTCGGCAGGAAGACGATGCGCGTGCGAACCTCGGGGTCGCTCGCGAACTGCACGAGCTTCTGGATCAGGCGCTTGCCCTCGTCATCGGCCGGGTGCGACTTGCCCGCGATCACGAACTGCACGGGCCGCTCG
Source organism: Herbiconiux gentiana (assembly GCF_024978135.1). Taxonomy (GTDB): domain Bacteria; phylum Actinomycetota; class Actinomycetes; order Actinomycetales; family Microbacteriaceae; genus Herbiconiux; species Herbiconiux gentiana. Next base: position 153,629 of record NZ_JANTEZ010000003.1, read on the forward strand.
GGGTTCAGCAGGATGGCCTTCAACCGCGCCGGGTCATGCAGCATCAGCGTGAGCCGCTTGTAGGTCGGCACGCGCCGGGCGAAGCCGATCGTGAGCACGGACGGGTCGAGCAGGTTCTGGAACCAGGCCGGCGGGATCGAGTCGGGGTTCTGCTCGCGCCAGGCGTCGGTGACCCGGCGGCGGGCGTCGTGCACGAGCTGGCGCCGCATGTCGCCGCGCACCGCCCAGAGCTCGCCGTCGGAGACCGCGTCGGAGCGCCAGTCAGCGACCGTGGTGTCGCCCGTGCCGAGCTTGGTGCGGGCGAGCTCCTGCAGCAGCGGGTCGGTCCAGGTGGGGGCGTGCACGCCGTTGGTCACCGAGGTGATCGGCACGTCGTCGCGGTCGAAGCCCGGCCAGAGCCCGCTGAACATGCCGCGCGAGACGGCGCCGTGCAGCACCGAGACGCCGTTCGTGCGCTGGCCGAGCCGGAGGCCCAGCACCGCCATGTTGAACACGTCGGGTGATCCGCCCTCGTAGTCCTCGGCGCCGAGCGAGAGCACCGACGACACCTCGAGGCCCGGCAGCATGTCGGTGGAGAAGTACCGCTCCACGAGCCCGCGATCGAAGCGGTCGATGCCGGCCGGCACCGGGGTGTGGGTGGTGAACACGGTGCCCGCGCGCACGACCTGCAGCGCCTCGTCGAAGGAGAGCCCGTTGCCGATCAGGGTCGAGATGCGCTCGAGGCCGAGGAACCCGGCGTGCCCCTCGTTGGTGTGGTACACCTCGGGCATCGGCTGGTCGCTGAGCTCGGAGACCACCTCGAGCGCGCGCACGCCGCCGATGCCGAGCAGGAGCTCCTGCAGCAGGCGGTGCTCGCCGCCGCCGCCGTAGAGGCGGTCGGTGACGCTGCGCAGAGCGTCGTCGTTGTCGGGGATGTCGGTGTCGAGCATCAGCAGGCGCACGCGGCCGACCTGCGCCTGCCAGATGCGGGCGTAGAGCGCCCGGTCGTCGGGCAGGGCGAGCACGATCTGCGCGGGAGTGCCGTCGGCCAGGCGTAGCACCGACAGCGGCAGTCCGTCGGGGTCGAGCACGGGGTAGCTCTCCTCCTGCCAGCCGTCGCGCGAGATGGCCTGCCGGAAGTACCCCGAACGGTAGAACAGCCCGACGCCGATGATCGGCACACCGAGGTCGGACGCGGCCTTGAGGTGGTCGCCCGCGAGGATGCCGAGGCCGCCCGAGTACTGCGGCAGGGCGGCGGCGATGCCGAACTCGGGCGAGAAGTAGCCGATCGACCGCGGCCGGGGGCCCTCGAGGCCCTGGTACCAGCGCGGCTCGCCGAGGTAGGCGTTCAGGTCGTCGCGCAGGCTGTTCGCCCAGGCCACGAAGCCCGGGTCGTCGGCGAGCTGCGAGAGCCGCTCGGGTCGAACCGCGCCGAGCAGCGCCACCGGGTCGCCCTGGGTCGCGCGCCAGTCGTCGGGCGAGATGTGCGCGAAGATCTGCTGGGTCGGCTGATGCCACGCCCAGCGCAGGTTGGCGGCGAGCTCACCGAGCGCCGACAGCGCCTCCGGCAACACGGATCTGACGGTGAACCTGCGAATCGCTCTCACGCGACGCCCTCCTCCAAACGATGGGTCTTCGATCCCGGCAAGCATAGGGCCGAGGGGCGACGCCGACGTGAACACACCGTTGCAGCGCCTCCCGTTCTCGGTAGGGTCTGACATGTGGCAGCTACTCGGAAACGTCCCGCAACGACCCCCGCCTCCAAGGCCCGCACGACGGTGCAGGCACCCCCTGCGCCGGTGACGGAGCCCGCACCGGCCGCCCCGGCCGCTTCCGCCTTCCGCCCCGCGGTCGGCCGCATCCCCATCCTCGACGTCTTCCCCTCGGTCGACGGCGGCCGCTTCACCGCGAAGGGCTACGTCGGCGAGGTCATGCCCTTCGGTGCGACCGTCTTCCGCGAGGGCCACGACGCCGTCGGCGCCCACCTCGAGCTCGAGGCGCCTGACGGAACCGTCATCGACCGCCCGCTCACCCGCACCCACAGCTGGGACGACGAGTGGCGCGGTCTCGCCCAGGTCACGAGCCCCGGTCGGTGGCGCTTCCGCATCCGCGGCTACAGCGACGACTACGCCACCTGGGAGCACAACGCGAGCGTCAAGATCGCCGCCGGCATCGACGTCGAGCTCATGTTCGCCATCGGTGCGCAGCTGTTCCACCGCCTCTCCGCCGAGGAGCACCGCCCCGCCGACGAGCGCACCCTGTTCGCCGAGATCTCGGCGCAGCTCGGCGAGACGGCCGGCCCCCCGGCCGAGCGCCTGGGTGCGGCCTACGGCACGAGGGTGACGGATGCTCTGCGAGCCCGCCCCGCCGAGAGCCTCGTCACCCATTCCGACTGGCACCCCCTGAAGGTGGAGCGCACGCTCGCCGGCGCCGGCGCCTGGTACGAGTTCTTCCCGCGGTCGATCGGAGCCGAGCAGGCGCCCGACGGCACCTGGACGAGCGGCACCTTCCGCAGCGCGGAGTCCCGCCTCCCCGAGGTCGCCGCCATGGGCTTCGACGTGCTCTACCTGCCGCCCATCCACCCGATCGGCGAGGCCTTCCGCAAGGGCCGCAACAACACGCTCGACCCGCAGCCGGGCGACCCCGGTTCCCCGTGGGCCATCGGCGGGGCCGCCGGCGGTCACGACACCGTGCATCCCGACCTGGGCGACCAGAGCGACTTCGAGCATTTCGCCGCCGAGGTCGCAGCCAACGGGCTCGAGCTCGCGCTCGACTTCGCCCTGCAGGCGTCGCCCGACCACCCGTGGGTGGCCGAGCATCCGGAGTGGTTCACGACGCTGCCTGACGGGACGATCGCCTACGCCGAGAACCCGCCGAAGAAGTACCAGGACATCTACCCGATCAACTTCGACAACGACCCCGAGGGCATCCGGGCCGAGGCGCTGCGCATCCTGGAGCACTGGATCGCGCTGGGCGTGAAGATCTTCCGCGTCGACAACCCGCACACGAAGCCGCTGGACTTCTGGGAGTGGATCATCCACGAGGTGAACTCCGCGCACCCCGAGGTCGTCTTCCTGGCCGAGGCCTTCACCCGCCCGGCGCCGATGCAGGGGCTCGCGAAGGTGGGGTTCCAGCAGTCGTACAGCTACTTCACCTGGCGCAACACGCGCACCGAGATCGAGGAGTTCTTCACCTCCATCTCGCAGGAGACCGACGCCTTCATGCGGCCGAACCTGTTCGTGAACACCCCCGACATCCTCACCGAGTACCTGCAGTTCGGCGGTCGTCCGGCGTACCTCATCCGGGCCGTGCTCGCGGCCACCGGGGCGCCGCTCTGGGGCGTGTACTCGGGCTACGAGCTGATCGAGAACGTGGCCCGCCCGGGTGCCGAGGAGAACATCGACAACGAGAAGTACGAGTACAAGGCGCGCGACTACTCGGCCGCCGAGGCGAGCGGGCTCTCGATCGCGCAGGAGATCACGCGGCTGAACGCCATCCGCCGGGCGCACCCCGCGCTCGGCCAGCTGCGCAACCTGCGGGTGCACGGCAGCGACGACGACGCGATCGTCGTGTACTCCAAGCACCTCGACGCCGAGTTCACGCCCGACGGAGTGGCCGACACGGTGCTCGTCGTCGTGAACCTCGACCCGCACTCGGTGCGCGAGACCACCGTGCACCTCGACCTCTCGCTCCTCGGCCTGCCGGCGGGCTCGACCTTCGGGGTCACCGACCTGTTCACCGGCGAGAGCTACGAGTGGTCGGAGCACGACTACGTGCGGCTCGACGCCTTCAGCCGCCCGGCGCACATCTTCCACGTCACCCGACCCAGCGAAGGCGGAGCCTCCTGATGACCACTCCCGACGGCACGACGGCCCTCACCCTCCCCGAGCTCTCCGAGGAGCTGCTCGCCCAGGTGGCGAACGGCTCGTACTACAACCCCCACGAGGTGCTCGGCCAGCACCTCGTGAACGCGGAGGGCGTCTCCGACCCGATCACGGTCATCCGCACCCTGCGCCCGTTCGCCACCGAGGTGAGCGCGGTGCTCTCCAACGGCGCCCGCGCCTCGCTCACGCACCTCTGGGGCGGCATCTGGCAGGGCTTCACCCTGACGGGCCTGAACGACTACGAGATCGAGGCGCGCTACGACGACGGCACGAGCTGGACGGCCGACGACCCCTACCGCTACTCCCCCACGCTGGGCGAGCTCGACCTGCACCTGATCGGCGAGGGCCGGCACGAGAAGCTCTGGGACGTGCTCGGCTCGCACGTGGAGACGGTGCGCGGCGTCGACTCCGACACCGAGGGCACCGCGTTCGCCGTCTGGGCGCCGCACGCCCGCGCGGTGCGCGTGATCGGCGACTTCAACGGCTGGGACGGCACCCGTCACGCCATGCGCAGCCTCGGCGGCACGGGTGTCTGGGAGCTGTTCGTCCCGGGCATCGGCGCCGGTTCGAACTACAAGTGGGAGATCCTGACCCAGCACGACCAATGGGTGCAGCGCGCCGACCCGATGGCCCGGGCCACCGAGGTGCCGCCGCTCACCGCCTCCGTGATCGGCGAGAGCTCGTACACCTGGCAGGACGAGACGTGGATGACCGCCCGCGCGGCCACCGACCCCCACGTGAACCCGATGAGCGTCTACGAGATGCACCTCGGCTCCTGGAAGCCCGGACTGGACTACCGCACCCTCGCGGACGAACTCATCCCGTACCTGGAGCACACCGGATTCACGCACGTGGAGTTCATGCCGCTGGCCGAGCATCCGTTCGGTGGCAGCTGGGGCTACCAGGTCACCGGCTACTACGCGCCCACCTCGCGCTTCGGCTCGCCCGACGACCTGCGCTACCTGATCGACCGGCTGCACCAGGCGGGCTTCGGCGTGCTGATGGACTGGGTGCCCGGGCACTTCCCCAAGGACGAGTGGGCGCTCGCCCGCTTCGATGGCGAGGCGCTCTACGAGCACGCCGACCCGCGCCGCGGTGAGCAGCCCGACTGGGGCACGCTCGTGTTCGACTTCGGCAACAGCAAGGTGCGCAACTTCCTCGTCGCGAACGCGCTGTACTGGCTCGAGGAGTTCCACATCGACGGTCTTCGGGTCGACGCCGTGGCGAGCATGCTCTACCTCGACTACTCCCGCAAGGAGGGCGAGTGGCTGCCGAACCAGTACGGAGGGCGCGAGAACCTCGAGGCCATCAGCCTGCTGCAGGAGGTGAACGCCACCGCCTACCGCAAGTACCCCGGCATCGTGATGATCGCCGAGGAGTCGACCTCGTGGCCCGGCGTCACGCACGCCACCAGCCGCGGCGGGCTCGGCTTCGGCATGAAGTGGAACATGGGGTGGATGCACGACACCCTGTCGTACATCGCGGAAGACCCGATGTACCGCATGTACCACCACGGCGAGATCACCTTCTCGTTCGTCTACGCCTTCAGCGAGAACTTCATGCTGCCGATCTCGCACGACGAGGTCGTGCACGGCAAGGGCTCGCTGCTGAACAAGATGCCGGGCGACCACTGGCAGAAGCTCGCGAACCTGCGGGCGTACCTCGGCTTCATGTGGGCGCACCCGGGCAAGCAGCTGCTGTTCATGGGCCAGGAGTTCGGGCAACCGAGCGAGTGGAGCGAGGAGCGCGGGCTCGACTGGTGGATCCTCGACCAGCCGGTTCACCAGCAGCTGCTCTCGCTCGTGGGGCACCTCAACCGGGTGTACCGCGAGAACCCGGCCCTGTGGGCGCTCGACAACGAGCCCGCGGGCTTCGAGTGGATCGACGGCGGCTCGTCGTCGCAGAACCTCGTGTCGTTCCTGCGCTGGGACAGCGAGGGCAACCCAATCGCCGTGCTGATGAACTTCTCGGGTGCCCCCGTGGGCCCGTACCGCGTCGGACTGCCCTTCGGCGGCCGCTGGGACGAGCTCGTCAACACCGACGCGGTCGAGTACGGCGGATCGGGCGTCGGCAACTACGGCGCCGTCGAGGCCGAGTACGTCCCCTGGTCGGGCCGCCCGGCCTCGGTCGAGCTCACCCTCCCCCCGCTGGCGGCGCTCTTCCTCAAGCCCCACAAGCCCTGACGGGGATCGACCCGTCGCAAAACGCCCTCTCGATGACCTGAGAGGGCGTTTTGCGACGGATGGATCGGGGGTGAGCTCAGTAGAGGAGCATCGTGAGGCGGCGGCGGGCCGCCGTGACGCGCGGGTCGTCGGTGCCGACGATCTCGAAGAGCTCCAGGAGGCGGGTGCGCACCGCCGTTTTGCCGTCGGCGTCCTGCGACGGGAAGAGGTCGAGCAGGCGGCCGAAGGCGTCGTCGATGTGCCCGCCCGAGACGTCGAGGTCGGCCACGAGCATCTGCGCGTCGAGGTCGCCCGGGGCCGCGGCGGCCGCCGAGCGGATCTCGTCGAGGGATTTGTCCTGGAGGCGCTCGAGCAGCTTCACCTGGGCGAGACCGGCGACCGCGAGGGCGTCGCGCGGGTTCTGGGCGATGGCGGTCTGGTACTCCCGGATCGCCTCGGCGTAGTCGCCGCGCGCGATGGCGTCGTAGGCCTCGGCGTGGTGCGGCGGCAGCGGCTCCTCGACGGGCTCGGCCGGGCCGTCGCCGGCGTCGCCGACCTCGATCGTTCCGGTGACCCCGTTCTGGGCGGCGAGCTGCAGCACCTGCTCGATGACCGCGCGCACCTCCTCCTCGGGGTAGGAGCCCTGGAACAGCTGCACGGGTCGCCCACCCACCAGGGCGGCGACCGTGGGCACCGACTGCGCCTGGAAGGCCTGCGCGAGCTGGGGGTTGTTCTGCGCGTCGATGCCGACGAGCACGAGCCGGCCGGCGTACGCGGTGACGATGCGGGTCAGCAGCGCGGTGAGCTCGACGCTCGCCTCGGCCCAGTCGGCCTTCAGGTCGACGATCACCGGCACCTGGTTCGACAGCTCGATGAACTGGGTGAAGGTGGCGTCGGTGGCCTCCTGCACGAGGGCACCGGCGGCGCCGGGGCCTCCCGCTGCTCGGGGGGCACCAGGGGCTCCGGGGGCTCCCGGGGCACCGGATGCTCCGCCCGCACCCGCCCCGGCCCCGGCACCCGGGGCGCCCGGCTGAGGCCGGTTCACCAGCGACGACAGGTCGACGGCTCCGCGCAGGCTCGCGGCGGAGGGCGGGATCATGCTCACGGCAGCTCCTTGGCTTGGATCAGCCCCTGGGTGAACCCGAGGAGCTCGGCTTTGCTGGAGTCACCCGACGGCGGGATGTAGAACAGCAGCTGGTAGTCGTAGACCGCCTCGGTGCCCTTGGCCGACTCGGTGACCCCCGAGAGCGCCTTCACGGCACCCGTGGGGCTCACGGTGGCGCCCGACTCGACCGGCTTCACCGTCTGCGACTCCCGCAGGTTCACGGCGACGAGGCCGCCCGAGCCGCTGGTCGCCAGCGCGATGTCCTGACCCGGCGCGTCGACCGAGGCGAACTCCATCGACGCGGTGGTCGAGAAGCCGGCCTTCTGGTCGGCCTTGAACTGCGCTCCGACCTGCGTGCGCAGGGTGTCGCCCTCGGGGTCGACGTCGCCGATGTACTGGCTCGCGTCGCCGTTCAGCAGGATGTCGGCGTAGGCCGTCTTCAGCTGGTCGGGCGTGAGGGTGAGCAGCTTGGTCTCGGGCGCGAGGCGCGTGGTGCCGACGCTCGCGGCCGCCACCGGCGGCAGGCTCGTGTCGGGCTCGAGCGAGATCTCGTAGTAGACCTTGTAGTTCGCGCGCGGGCTCTCCTGCACGAGCATGAGCGCCACGGGCGGAACCGTGGTGTCGTCGGCCTGCACGACGGTGAACACCGTCTTCGGCCAGGTGCTGCTCGCCTGCGGCAGCACGACCTGCAGCGGGCCGGCGGGGATGGCCTGCGGCGCCGGGTACTCGGGATAGCCGGCGCGGATGGCGTACGTGGCGCCCCGCAGGTCGAGGGCGGGGCCCTCGAAGCGGCTCGACAGCGCGTCGGTGCTCGACGCGGCGTCGCCCTCGGCGGCCACGGTGGAGATGTTCGCGACGATCGCCTCGAGCTGCGCCTCGGTGACCGCGGGCGTCGGGGAGTCGTCGTCGGCGTCGTCGACCGGCAGGGCCCCGTCGGCACCGGGGGTCGCCGTCGGGTCGGGGGTCGCGGCCGTCGTCGCCGCATCCGTCGACGTCGCCGGGGCCGCCTGCGGCCAGTAGTCGCTCGAGCAGCCGCCGAGCGCGACCACGCTGGCGAGCGCGACGGGCAGGGCGATGATCGGGGCGATCGAACGTCGGCCGCGCTTCATGCCCGACTCGATGGCGTTGGTGCGCGACGGCGAGAACCGCTTGCCCTTGGGCAGCGCCGGTGGCTTGCGACGAGGGCGCTGCGAGCGGCGCATGTGGAGCAGCCCGAGCACGAGCAGCACCAGACCGGCGATGAGGAACACCACGCCGGCGACCAGGAGCGGGCCGACCCACGGGGTGGCGTTGGCGATGGGCCAGGAGATGCGCACCTGCGAGGGCGCGGGCTGGGTGCCGTCGGAGGCCACGATCACCGAGTAGCCCGCGGGCAGGCTGAGCGTGCGGTACATGGCGTCGTCGGAGGTGAACTGCTCGAGCCAGAGATCGCTGCCCGCCGGGTTCGCCGAACCCGCGGCCACGTTGTCGGCCGCGTCGGCGTTCGCCTCGACCGGGGTCGCCGTGATCTCGTCGGTGTCGACGTCGAGCCCGATCGAGGTGTAGGCCGAGCCGTTCAGCCAGGCCTCGACGTCGGAGGTGCGGCCGTAGGCGGCGAACACCGTGTCACTGCCGGTGAGGGCCAGCGTCTGCCGACCCTGGTGCGCGAGCAGCGCCGACGAGTCGATCATGAGATAGGGCGTCGGGTCGTCGACGGCGACCGTCGAGGCGACCGTGGACGGCGGGAGGAACACGGTTCGCTGCGCGACGCCGACGCCGATCAGCGCGGTCGCGATGATGAAGGCGAAGATGGCGAAGATAAAGCGCACGAAGACTCCTGACAAAGACATTAAAAGATAGCGGATGCGCTGCCGCCCGGCGCACAGGCGGCGTTCAGGCGACAAGTAGGATTGCTTCACGTCGCCGACACCACCTTCGAGGGAGCACCTGTGAAGATTCAGAACGCCTTCACGCTCGGTCTCGTCGCGACACTGGGTGTGGGCGTCGGAATCGGCATCCTGGGCGCCGTCACCTCGCTCGCGACGATCCTCACCTACATCGGCGTCGCCCTGTTCATCGCCCTCGGCCTCGACCCCATCATCTCCTGGCTGGAGCGCAAGCACTGGCCCCGCTGGCTCGCCATCCTCACTGTTCTGGTGGCGGTGCTCGGCATCTTCACCGGGCTCGTCTTCGCCGTGGTGCCAATCATCGTCGACCAGATCTCGCAGCTCGTCGACCTGATGCCCACGCTCCTCAACCAGGTGGTCGACCAGCAGTGGCGCGATCAGGCCACCCGCAACCTCGGCGGCTTCATCGACGTCAACGAGGTCTACAACGCGATCCTCGACTACTTCCGCGACGCCGGGAACGTGACCGCCCTCGCCGGTGGCGCCCTGCAGGTGGGCATCGGCATCGCGAGCGGAGCCTTCGGCGCCATCATCGTGCTCATCCTCACCCTGTACTTCACCGCCTCGCTGAACGGCATGAAGCGGTCGGTCTACCGCCTGGTGCCCGCCACCAAGCGCGAGCGCTTCGCCGATCTGGGCGAGCAGGTCACCGGGGCCGTCGGCCGCTACGTGGTGGGCCAGATCTCGCTCGCCCTCACCAACGGCGTGCTCAGCTTCATCTTCCTGAACATCATCAACGCGCCGTTCTCGGCGGTGCTGGCGTTCCTGGCCGGCGCGCTGTCGCTGGTGCCGCTCGTCGGAACACTCTCGGGCTCGGTCATCATCGTGCTGGTCTGCCTGATCCCCGGCCTCGGGTCACCCCTCACGGCACTGGTCGCCGCGATCTACTACATCGTCTACATGCAGGTCGAGGCCTATCTGCTGAGCCCCAAGATCATGAACCGGGCCGTCTCGGTGCCCGGCTCGATCGTCGTCATCGCGGCGCTCGCGGGCGGCACCCTGCTCGGGGTGCTCGGCGCGCTCATCGCCATCCCGATCGCGGCGAGCATCCTGCTCATCATCAAGCAGGTCGTGATACCGATACAGAATGAGCGCTGACGGATGCGCGGCTAAGCCTCGTACGTCGTCGGCAGCGGGTACGCCGCCGCGTTGACCCGCGCCACGATCTCATCGAGCACGCGGCGGGTCTGCTGCTCCCCCACCCACAGGTGCTTCCCCCCCTCGACCTCGACGAACTCGAGGCTCGGTACGGTCGCGAACCTCTGGCGGGCCTCCGCCGGACGCAGGAAGTCGTCGAGCTCCGGCACCAGGGCCACGAGCCGCTTGCCGTTGCCCTCCCACGCCGCGACCTCCTCGGGGGTCGCCCGGTGCAGCGGCGGCGAGAGCAGGATGGCCCCGTCGATCGGGTACTGCGCCCCGTAGCGCAGCGCGAGCTCGGTGCCGAACGACCAGCCGACGAGCCACGGATGCGGGAGCCCCTGCTCCTCGACGAAGCGCATCGCCGCCGCCACGTCGTGCCGCTCGCCCTCGCCCTCGTCGAAGGCGCCCTCGCTCGTGCCCCGCGGCGAGCTGACGCCGCGCAGGTTGAAGCGGAGCACCGCGACGTCGGCGAGCGCCGGCAGCCGGTTGGCGGCCTTGCGGAGGATGTGCGAATCCATGAAGCCGCCGTGCGTCGGCAGCGGGTGCAGGGTGACGAGGGTGGCGACCGGGTCGCCCGACAGCGGTGTCGCGAGCTCGCCGACGAGGGTGAGGCCGTCGTCGGTGTGCAGCTCGATGTCCTCGCGGCGGGCCGGCAGCTCGGTCGACGAGCGGATCTCGTGGGTGGTCACAGGGTCAGGCTCCGATTCTCCAGCAGTGGGTGTGCCAGTGCCGGCGGGCCGCCAGGTCGCTGGCGTCGCCCATCACCCCGTCGGCGCGCCAGGTCACGAGGTGGGCCGTTCCGGGGGCGATGGGCACCGAGCATCCGGGGCACGCGTAGGCCTTCACCGCCGATGCCGCCGAGACGGGCTGCACGTTCCAGGTGATGCCCCGGCGCACCTCGGTGCGCTTCCAGCCCGACAGCAGGCGCTCGAGGCCCGACTCGTCGTCGTCGCCGGCTCCGCCCGCGCTGCGGCGGGGACGGTTGCTGCGGGGCATGCCTCCAGTCTACGAAGGTCTACGAAGCCGGGGGGCCGGTCAGTGCCCTTCGCCGTCGGACTGCAGCAGGCGCGACTCCTCCTGGTCGAGCATGAGCTGCGCCCGCACCAGGATGCGCGAGGAGAACTCGCCGCGCCCGCGCGCCTCCAGCAGCGCGGCCCGCTCGGCCCGCAGCACCTCCATGCGCAGCACCCGGTACTGCTCGTGCGGGGCCGACTCGGCGGCGCCATCGTGCGCGGCCGCCGCGTGCGCCCGCTCCCAGGCCGATTCGCTGCGGAGCTCGGCGTCGCCGCGCACCCGGTCGACCACCCCCTCGTCGACCGCCTGGCCCGTCGGCAGACTCAGTTCGGGCGATTCGAGCACCTGCAGCCCGGCTGCGCGCAGCTCGTCCACGAGGGTCGCGAACTCGGCGTGGTCGGCCGCCGCGTCGACGCCGCGCAGCTTCAGCATCCGGATCAGCCACGGCAGCGTGCCGCCCTGGAGCAGCAGGGTGACGATCGAGACGGTGAAGGCGATCAGGATGAGCTGGCTGCGGTACGCCGTGGACTCGGGCAGCGACTGGGCGGCGGCGACCGTGACCACCCCGCGCATGCCGGCCCAGCTGAGCACCAGTCCGCCCTTCCACCCGGTGGCCTCGACGGCCTCGGGCCCCGACGGGTCGCGGCGGTGCGCGCGCGCCCGCTGGTAGGCCAGCAGCGGGCCGACGAAGGCGAAGCGGATGACGAACAGCACGAGCGCGGCCCCGATGCCGAGCACGACCGCCTCCCACGCGTTCAGGTTCTGCGACTGCGGGTCGCGGCCGATGGCGTCGACGAAGATGTCCTTGAGCTCCAGCCCCATCAGCAGGAACACGCCGTTCTCGAGCAGGAACTGGATGGTGCGCCAGTTCAGCCGCTCGCTGATGCGCACCGAGGCGGTGAAGTGCTTCGCCCCCATGTGCCCCGTGTAGAGACCGGCGACCACCACGCTCAGCACCCCGGAGGCGCCGATGGCCTCGGCCGGGATGTAGGCCAGGAACGGGATGACGAAGGACACCGCGGTGGTGAGCACGGAGTCGTTCAGCCGCGACCGCACCCAGACCGTGAGCGCCCCCACCACGAGCCCCACGCCCACCGCGACGACGGAGGAGTAGGCGAAGTCGACCGCCACTCCCCCGAACCCGCCGAGCGCGAGCGTACCCGCCGACGCCGCCGTCGCCGTGCGCAGCAGCACCAGGGCGCTGGCGTCGTTGACCAGGCTCTCCCCCTCGAGCACCGCGATCAGGCGCGGCGGCAGACCGAGCTTCTTGCCGATCGAGGTGGCGGCCACCGCATCCGTCGGGCTGATCACCGCGCCGAGGGCGATCGCACCGGCGAGGTTGAGGTCGGGCAGGATCATGAACAGCAGGAAACCGGTGCCGACCGCACTCACGATCACGAGCAGCACCGACAGCACCGAGATCGAGCCGATGTTCTTGCGGAAGTCCACCAGCGGCAGGTTGATCGCCGAGGAGTACAGCAGCGGCGGCAGCACCCCCGCGAGGATCCATTCCGACGGCACGTGCACGGGCGGCACCCCGGGGATGATCGAGATGCCGAGCCCGATCAGCACCAGCAGGATGGGCGTCGCGAGTCTCAGCTTCGGCGACAGCACCGAGACCCCGACGACGATGATCAGGCAGATCACACCGATGATCTCAGGTCGCATGGCGACAGCCTAGTGAAGCGGCCGCGCGCAGCCGGCCCGCATTCGGGCCGTGCGGATCAATACCAGTTGTAGTCCTCGGAGTGCGCCCAGGCCTCGCACGGGGTGCCGTAGCTGCCCGCGATGTAGCGCAGGCCCCAGTCGATCTGCACGTTCGGGTCGCTCTCCCAACCCGGCCCCATCTTGGAGCCGGGCAGCGCCTGGGGGATGCCGTGGGCGCCCGAGGAGGCGTTGTGGGCCTCGGGGTTCCAGCCGGACTCACGGTTCCACAGCGCCAGCAGGTAGTAATAGTTCTGCTCGCCCCAGCCGTAGCCCATGACGGCCTGGTACGCGATGTCCTGCAGCGAACCCGCGGCGGGCGGGCCGGGGGTGGGCACCACGTTGGCCTCGCAGCCGGCCGAGGAGGCGGGGGCCGCCGACCCGCCCTCGTCCTCACCCGACGCGGGCGCGGGGGCAGCGACGACCGCGGGAACCGGCACCGGCTCAGGGGCCGGCGGGTCTTTCACGGTGTAGCCGTCGCGGGCGATCGCGGTCGACTTCCCGCTCGCGGTGAGCGACTGACCGGCGACGGATGCGCTGGTCACCTCGGGCCCGAAGGTGCCGGTGGGCTGCGCCTCGGCCGAGTGCGCGTTGACGGCGAAGAGCAGCACGAACGAGGCGGCGACTCCGAAGGCGAGCGCTTTCACCCCGGCGTGCACGACGGGGTTCGGGGAGGACTGACGAAGCGCCATGGGATCAGTACCAGTGGTTCGCGTCGGAGTGGGCGAGGGCGGAGGCCGGGTCGCCGTAGCGGCCCTGGATGTAGTTCAGGCCCCAGGTGATCTGCGTGGCCGGGTTGGTGAGCCAGTCGGCGCCGGCCGAGGCCATCTTCGACCCCGGGAGGGCCTGCGGGATGCCATAGGCGCAGCTGGAGGCGTTCAGCGCGTTGACGCGCCAGCCCGACTCCCGGCTCCAGAGGGCGATCAGGGCGTCGTACTGCGCCCCCGTCCAGCCGCGGGCGGCCGCGAGCTCGAGGGCGACCGCCTGAGCGGTGGCGGGGTCGGCGACCGCCGCGTTCGGGTCGGGGCAGCCGCTGTCGGAGCTCGTGGACTTCTCGACCGGCGACGGCGCGGCCACGATGACGGGCGGCGGCGGGGGCGGCGGGTCTTTCACGGTGTAGCCGTCGCGCACGAGCGCGGTGGCCGCCGAGGCGGAGACCTCGAGGTTCTGCACCCCGACACTGCCCTCGTCGAACTCCCCCGAGAACGACGCCGTCGCCGACGACGCCCCGATGTTCGGGGCCACGACGGTGACGAACGCGCAGGCCGTCACGGCGGCGAGACCGGCCAGCTGCAGCGCGAGCCGACCCGTGCGCCGCGCGGGCGTGCGGGGCGCCACGGATGCGCGCTCGGAGGTTCGCTCGACGGCGCCGGGAGAGCGGGTGACTCTCGGGCGGTCGTCGTTCTGGGAGTGCTTGGCCACGATTCGTCCGATTTTAGCCCATCGGGCCGGAGACTCCTAAGCTCCGGCCCGAAGTGCGGCCAGCACCGTGCGCCGTTCGGCCTGTTCGACCGGGTCGGGCACGGGCAGCGAGGCGATCAGCCGGCGGGTGTACTCGTGCTGCGGGTCGTCGAGCACCTGCGCCCCGGTCCCCTCCTCCACGAGCTCGCCGTGGTAGAGCACCGCGATGCGGTCGGCCAGCAGATCGACCACCGCGAGGTCGTGGCTGATGAACAGGGCCGCGAAGCCGAATTCCCGCTGCAGCTCGGCGAACAGCTCGAGCACGCGCGCCTGCACCGAGACGTCGAGCGCCGAGGTGGGCTCATCGGCGATCAGCAGCTTCGGCTCGAGCGCGAGCGCCCGGGCGAGACTCGCGCGCTGGCGCTGACCGCCGCTCAGCTCGTGCGGGAAGCGGTCGCCGTAGCTCTTCGGCAGCTGCACGGCCTCGAGCAGCTCGTCGACCCGCGCCCGCGCCCCGGACGGGCTCGTCGCCCGGCCGTGGATGATCAGCGGCTCGGCCACCGCGTCGGCGATGCTGAGCAGCGGGTTGAAGCTCGCCGCCGGGTCCTGGAAGACGAAGCCGATGTCGGCGCGCAGCGGTTTGAAGCGCCGCTCCGAGAAGCCGACCATCTCGAAGTCGAGCACCTTCAGCGAGCCACCGGTCGCCCGCGTGAGCCCGCCGATGGCGCGGCCGATCGTGGTCTTGCCCGATCCGCTCTCGCCGACGAGCCCCAGCACCTCGCCGGGTGCGATCGCGAACGAGACGCCCTGAACGGCCCGGAACCCCTTGCGCCCGAGGCGACCCGGGTACTCGATCACGAGGTCCTTGGCCTCGACCACCGCGTTCTCGACGCGGCCGGCGGATGCGCGCTCGGCGCTCTCCCCGGCCCGCAGCGCCGCCCGGCTCTCGGTGTGCGCCCGACCCTGCCCGATGCGGGGCACCGAGCCCAGCAGCTTCTTGGTGTACTCGGCCTGCGGCGCGGAGAACAGCGTCTGCGCATCCGCCTCTTCGACGACCCGGCCCTGGTACATCACCACGACCCGGTCGGCGAGGTCGGCGACGACACCCATGTTGTGGGTGATCAGCACGATCGCCGTGCCGAACTCGTCGCGCAGGCGCCGCAGCAGGTCGAGGATCTCGGCCTGCACGGTGACGTCGAGCGCCGTCGTGGGCTCGTCGGCGACGATCAGCCCGGGGTTCATCACGAGGGCCGCGGCGATCACGACGCGCTGCTTCTGGCCGCCCGAGAACTGGTGCGGGTAGTAGTCGACCCGGGTCTCGGGGTCGGGGATGCCGACCTTGCGGAGGATCTCGACCGCCTGCGCCTTGGCCTCGGCGCGGGAGATGCGGCCGTGGGCGCGCAGGCCCTCCGCGATCTGCCAGCCCACCGTGTAGACCGGGTTCAGCGCGGTCGAGGGCTCCTGGAACACCATGGCGACGTCGGTGCCGCGCACCTCGCGCAGCTCGCGCCTGGACAGCGCCACGACGTCGGAGCGCCCGGTGCCCGCCCGGTTCGACAGCAGCACGGCCCCGTTGACGGTGGCGGTGCCGGGCAGGAGCCCGAGGATCGACTTCGCGGTCACGGTCTTGCCGCTGCCGCTCTCGCCGACGATGGCGACGATCTCGCCCTTCTGCACCGTGAGGCTGACGTCGTCGACGGCCTTCACGGCCCCGGCGTCGGTCGCGAACGAGATGCCGAGACGGTCGATGTCGACGACCGCGTCGCCGACGGCTCCCGCGCCGGTGCCCGGTGAGGCGGGGGTGGTGGCGGTCATGCGTTCTCCTCGCGGATCTCGACGTCGGAGGGCAGGGTCTGGTCGACGGCGGTGAGCGACACGGCACCCGCCTTCGCCTTCACGCGCTTGCGGCCGCGCAGGCGCGGGTCGGCCAGGTCGTTCAGGCTCTCGCCGACGAGGGTGATGCCGAGCACCGAGAGCACGATGGCGAGCCCCGGGTACAGCGCCGTCCACCAGATGCCGCTGGTGACGTCGGAAAGCGCCTTGTTCAGGTCGTAGCCCCACTCGGCCGCCGCCGAGGGCTCGATGCCGAAGCCCAGGAAGCCGAGGCCCGCGAGCGTGAGCACCGCCTCCGACGCGTTCAGCGTGAAGATGATCGGCAGGGTGCGGGTCGCGTTCCGCAGCACGTGCCGGAACATGATGCGCGAGGTCGACGCCCCGAGCATCTTCGCCGACTCGACGTAGGGCTCCGCCTTGATGCGGATGGTCTCGGCGCGGATCACCCGGTAGTACTGCGGGATGAACACGACGGTGATCGACAGCGCCGCCGCCAGAATTCCTCCCCACAGACTCGATTGCCCGCCTGAGATCACGATCGACAGCACGATCGCGAGCAGCAGCGACGGGAACGCGTAGATGGCGTCGCCGATGACGACGAGCACCCGGTCGAGCCAGCCGCCGATGTAGCCCGAGACGAGACCGAGCAGGATGCCGGCGACGATCGAGAACACAACGGCGAGCACGATCACGAGCACGGCGGTCTGGGCGCCCCAGATCACGCGCGAGAACACGTCGTAGCCGCCGACGGTGGTGCCCATGATGTGCGCGGCGCTCGGCGGCTGCTGGGCGCCGAAGGAGCCCTGGGCGTCGCGCAGCTGGGCGAAGCCGTAGGGCGCGATCAGCGGCGCGAAGACGGCCACCAGCACGAACAGGCCCGTGATGCTCAGGCCCGCGATCAGCATGCCGCGCTGCAGCCCCACGCTCTGGCGGAGCTGCTTCACCACGGGCATCCGCCCCAGCAGGCTGTTCTTCACGGGCGGCACGGAGGCGATGACGTCGCTCGTCATGATCAGTACCTCACTCTCGGGTCGATCAGCGCCGCGATCACGTCGACGACGAAGTTGGTGACGGCGACGAACACGGCCAGCAGCGCCACGATGCCCTGCACGGCCACGAAGTCGCGCGCGGCCAGATAGGCGGCCAGCTGGAAGCCGAGGCCCTTCCACTCGAAGGTCGTCTCGGTGAGCACGGCCCCGCCGAGCAGCAGGGCGATCTGCAGGCCGATCACCGTGATGATCGGGATGAGCGCCGGCTTGTAGGCGTGCTTGCGCACGAGCCGGAACTCGCTCACGCCGCGCGAGCGGGCCGCGTCGACGTAGTCGGTGCCGAGCGTTCCGATGACGTTCGTGCGCACCAGGCGGAGGAACACGCCGGCGGTGAGCAGGCCGAGGGCGATGCCCGGCAGCACGGCGTGCGAGAGCACGTCGCCGATGGCGGTGGAGTTGCCCAGCATGATGGCGTCGATGAGGTAGATGCCGGTCTTGTTCGGCAGCGTCTGCATCGACAGCTCGGTGCGGGTCGAGGCCCGTCCGGCGACCGGCAGCCACTGCAGCCAGACCGAGAACACGAGCTTCAGCAGCAGGCCGGCGAAGAACACCGGGGTCGCGTAGCAGAGGATGGCGAAGATGCGCAGGACAGCATCCGGAACCCGGTCGCGCAGGGAGGCGGCCAGCATGCCGAGCGGGATGCCCACGATGAAGGCGACGATGAGGGCGTAGAACGCGAGCTCGAGGGTGGCGCCGCCGTAGGTGAGCAGCACCTCGGTGACCGGGCGGTTGTCGGAGATCGTGTTGCCGAAGTTGCCGGTGAAGACCTGGCCGAGGTACTCGAAGTACTGCACCAGCACGGGCCGGTCGTAGCCGGCGGCATGGATGCGCTCCTGGAGCTGCTCGGCGGTGAGCCGGCCGCCCTGGGCCGCGGTGATCGGGTCGCCGATGGTGCGCATCAGCAGGAACACCAGGGTGACCAGGATGAAGATGGTGGGGAAGATCAGCAGGAAGCGGATCAGCAGGTACCTGCCGAGCCCTCCGCCCGCGCTCTTGGGCTTGGGAGCGACCACCGACGGTGCGTCGGTCGGAAGCAGACTTGTCGTCATCGTTGCCAATCAGTCGGAGCCGGTGGCGCACGAGGGGCGACCGGCAGAACCGGTCGCCCCTGTGCGATGGGCCAGGGAGTACCCTAACCCGTCGTGCGGACTATCCCTTGGTGAGGGGTGCGTAGCGGAACTTGAACGAGGCGTCGAGCGTGACGCCGTCGACGTCGGTGCCGGCGACGGCGACCTGGGCGCCCTGCAGGTAGGGCACGGTCGACAGGTCGACGGCTTCCTTGGCCTGGATCTCCTCGATGATCGACTGACGCTCGGCGGCGTCGGGGGTGGACGCCTGCTTCAGGATCAGGTCGTTCACCTCCTTGTTGTCGTAGTGGTTGCCGAGGAAGTTCTCGGTGAGGAAGAACGGCGTCAGGTAGTTGTCGGCGTCTGAGTAGTCGGGGAACCAGCCCAGCTGGTACGCCGGGTACAGGTCGGCCGTGCGGTCCTTCGCGTACTGCACCCACTCGGTCGACTGCAGGTTCACCGTGAACAGGCCCGACGACTCGAGCTGGTCCTTGATGAGCGCGTACTCGTCACCCGAGGAGGGGCCGTAGTGGTCGGGGCTGTACTGCAGGTTCAGCTCGACCGGGCCGGTGACGCCGGCGGCCTCGAGGGTCGCCTTGGCCTTGTCGGCGCTCGGGCCTCCGTTGCCGTCGCCGTAGGTCTCTTTCAGCACCTCGGTGGCGCCGGTCAGGCCGGCGGGCACGAAGGAGTACAGGGGCGTGTAGGTGCCCTTGTAGACCTGCTCGGCGATCTCGTCGCGATCGATCAGGTCGGCCACGGCCTGGCGCACGGCGGTCGCCTTGGCGACGTCGGCATCAGCGGTGGTGGCGCCGAACGGCTGCGTGTTGAAGTTGAAGGTGATGTAGCGGATCTCTCCACCGGGGCCGTCGTAGACCTTCACCTTGTCGTTGCCCGAGAGGTCGTCGACGTCGGTGGCCGAGAGGCTGCGGAACGCCACGTCGATGTTGCCCTCCTGCACGTCGAGCTTGAGGTTCGACGAGTCGGCGTAGTACTTCGCCTGCACCGGCGACTCGGCCGCCGGGAGCACACCCTTGTAGCCGTCGAACGGCACGTAGGAGATCAGATTGTTGAAGTCGTAGCTGTCGATCGAGTACTGACCGGCGAACGCCTTGCCCTCGACGATGTCGGCGTCGGAGGTGATCGAGTCGGCCGAGAACACGTCCTCGTCGACGATCGGGCCGGCGGGGCTCGACAGGATCTGCGGGAAGACCTGGTCGTCGGGGCTCTTCAGCTTGAACACGACGGTGAGGTCGTCGGGCGTCTCGACCGAGTCGAGGTTGTAGAGCAGCGACGACGGGCCGTTCGGGTCGGCGATCGCGAGGTCGCGGTCGAAGCTGAACTTCACGTCGGACGAGGTGAGCTCGTTGCCGTTCGCGAAAGTCAGGCCCTCCTTGAGCTTCACCGTGTACTCGGTGGGCGAGGTGAACTCGGCGCTCTCGGCGATGTCAGGCTCGACGTCGGGGCTGCCGTAGGGCGTGTTCATGAGGAACGGGAAGACCTGGTTCATCACGGCGAACGAGCCGTTGTCGTACGAGCCGGCCGGGTCGAGCGTGGTGACCTTGTCGGTCGTGCCGACGATGATGGCGTCGCCGGAGCTCGACGAGTCGCCGCCGGAGCCGGCGCAGCCGGTGAGGGCGAGCGCGAAGGCGGCGCCGCCGGCGACGAGCGTCAGCGAGCGCCGGGTGAACGTGGATGCGGGCGTCATGTCTCGCATTACCTCTTCCTGATTCGAAGGCGGGCAGGCGCGACGATGCGCGTGCTCCCCGCTTGTGCTGTGCACCATAGCTAACACAAAGAACGGGCGCCGCCCAAGCGGGGGCCAGGCCTGAAGAGGTTTCTTTACGCGATCGAAATATCGACGGCGATTTCCTCCACCGGATGCTCGATTCGAGCGCGGATTCTGAAGATTCCTGCGCTCAGCGCACCGCGAGCATGACGTCGACCACCGCGTCGAGCACGGTGTCGACCTGCGACTCGCTGTAGCCGCCGCGCCGCGGACGGAAGACCGCGGTGCGCACGTCGGAGACCGCGACGTCGGCTCCCGCCCGGAAGTACTCGATCAGCTGGGCGGCGAAGGCGTCGACGTCGCGGCGGTCGTAGCCCTGACGCAGGAAGCCGGCGCGGTCGAACTTCTCGCCGTCGGGGCGCTCCAGCCTCGCGAGGATCTCGGCCGCGCGGCCGCGCGCCTCGGCGAACCAGGCCTCGTCGCCCTGCTGGCGGTAGGCCTGGTCGCGCTCGCGCAGGGCGAAGGCGTCCTCGAGCCGCTCGAGCGCGGCGTCGACCGCGCGCGGGTCGTAGCCGCCCTTCTCCATGCCGAAGGCCGTCTGACGCACCATCGCGGCCGTCAGCGTGTACTCACCGGCCTGGTCGCGCTCGTCGTAGGCGACGCGCGCGCGGGTCAGGAAGTCGTCGACCTCGGTCGTGTCGTAGCCGAGGCTCGAACTGCGGGTGCGGGAAAACGGTGCGCTCACGGCTCTATTGTGCCGAACTTCGCCGAGATCACGATCCGAAGATCACCCAGAGCAGGTACGCGGCCGCCGCGGAGGGCAGGATCGAGTCGAGTCGATCCAGGAATCCGCCGTGCCCGGGGAGCCAGGAGCTCATGTCCTTGATGCCGATGTCGCGCTTCAGCAGCGACTCCGACAGGTCGCCGACGGTGGCCGTGAAGGTGATCACGGCACCGAACAGCAGACCGAACCACCAGGGCTGGCCGAGCACGAAGATCGACAGCAGCACGCCACCGACGAGCGCGGCCAGCGCGGCTCCGGCGAGACCCTCCCAGGTCTTCTTCGGACTGATCGTGGGGGCCATCGGGTGCTTGCCGAAGTTCAGGCCGCTGGCGTAGGCGCCGACGTCGACGAGCACCACCACGACGATGAACGACAGCACCCACCACTGCCCGCCGTCCTGCGCCAGCAAGAGCACCGAGATGCTCGCGAGGAACGAGACGTAGACCTGCACGAAGATGCCGGCGCCCAGGTCTTTGAGGAGTCCCCGGGCATCCGGCCTCGCCCCCTGGCTGCGCGGCTGCCGCACCGCCACCTCGACCAGTCGCCAGAGGGTGACGAGCAGCATGCCCGCCAGGGCCACGAGCCACTGCCCGGTGGCGCCCCAGTAGTAGGCGGCGGGCACGACCGCCACGCCCGCCACGACGGTCGGGATGCGCGCGACGTGCAGCTTCGCCACCCGCAGCGCGGTCGCGAGCTCGAGCGTGCCGAAGGTGACCAGCACCACGGCCAGCACCAGATAGAGCTCCTTGATGACCACGAGGCTGACGATCATCACGCCGGCCAGCACCACCCCGATCAGGATGGCCGAGACGAGGTTGCGGCCGGAGCGGGCCGTGATCTTCTCGTTGGCCACGTCGAACTGGTCTTTGCGGGCCCGCACCTGCGCCTGGATCTCGGCGCGCGTGAGCGTGCGGGTGCGGCGCACGCGCGGCGTTCGACTCGGGCGGGGCTCGTGGCGGCCGGGCTGGGGCCGGCCGGGTTCGTGGCTCATCGGAGGGCCGTCGGTGTCAGACCTGTCGAGGTCAGACCTCGAGGAGCTCGGCTTCCTTGCGCTTCAGCGCGTCGTCGATCGCGTCGACGTAGCGCTTCGTGACCTGCTCGAGCTCCTTCTCGCCGCGGGTCACCTCGTCGTCGCCGACCTCGCTCTTCAGGGCGTCGAGGTCGTCCTTCGCCTTGCGGCGGATGTTGCGGATGGAGACCTTGCCGTCCTCGGCCTTCGTGCGGACGATCTTCACGTACTCTTTGCGGCGCTCCTCAGTGAGGTCGGGCAGGGTGACCCGGATGACCGTGCCGTCGTTGTTGGGCTGTGCGCCCAGGTTCGGCACGTCGCGGATGGCCTGCTCGATATCGCGCAGGGCGCTCTTGTCGTAGGGGGTGACCAGGAGGGTGCGCGCCTCTTGGTTCTGCAGCGACGCCAGCTGCTCGAGCGGCGTCGGAGTTCCGTAGTACGACACGAGGATCTTCTGGAACATCGCGGGGTTCGCCCGGCCCGTGCGCACGCTGGAGAAGTCGTCCTTCGTGACCTCGACGGCCTTGGTCATTCGCTCGGTGGCATCTGCCAGTACATCCGTGATCACGGCAACTCCTTCAGTGGATCTGTGCTGTCAAGTGTAGTGGGGCGCCTCAGTGCGAGGTCGCGACCAGCGTGCCGATGCGCTCGCCCCGGATGGCCTTCGCCACGTTGCCCGCCGGCTCCATGCCGAACACGTGCATCGGCATGCCGTTGTCCATGCAGAGGCTGAACGCGGTCGAGTCGACGACCTTGAGGCCCTGCACGAGGGCGTCGTTGTAGGTGAGGAACTCCAGCTTCACCGCATCCGGATCGATGCGCGGGTCGGCGGAGTAGACGCCGTCGACGCCGTTCTTGGCGACGAGCACCTCGTCGGCGTGGATCTCGAGCGCGCGCTGGGCCGAGACCGTGTCGGTGGAGAAGTAGGGCAGCCCGGCGCCGGCGCCGAAGATGACGACGCGGCCCTTCTCGAGGTGCCGGATGGCGCGGCGCGGGATGTAGGGCTCGGCGACCTGGGTCATCGAGATCGCCGACTGCACGCGGGTCTCGGCGCCGGCCTGCTCGAGGAAGTCCTGCAGGGCGAGGGCGTTCATCACGGTGCCCAGCATGCCCATGTAGTCGGCGCGACCGCGGTCCATGCCGCGGGTCGACAGCTCGGCGCCGCGGAAGAAGTTGCCACCGCCGACGACGATCGCGACCTCGACCTCCTGGGCCGCCTCCGCGATCTCCCTGGCCAGCCCGGACACGACGTCGGGGTTGACCCCGAGGGAGCCACCGCCGAACGCTTCACCCGAGAGTTTGAGTAGTACCCTGCGCTTCGAATCCGGCTCGCTCATCCGCCATGCATCCTCTCGTCATGCCCCTGCTCAGGCTATCGTCTCCCGCCCGGCCCCGAATGCGCCCGGGCGTGGAAAAGGGCCCGGACCGACTGGCCCGAGCCCCTCTCTCAGCGTGTTACGCGCCGACCTTGAATCGGGCGAAACCGGTCACCTGGATGCCCGCCTCGGCGAGCACCTTCGAGACCGAGAGCTTGTTGTCCTTCGCGTAGTCCTGCTCGAGCAGGGCGACCTGCTTGAAGAACGCGGTGACGCGACCCTCGACGATCTTGGGCAGAGCCGCCTCGGGCTTGCCCTCGTTCTTCGAGATCTCGGTCACGATCGCGCGCTCCTTCTCGACGGCGTCGGCGGGGACGTCGTCACGGGAGAGGTACTGCGGGTCGGCGAACGAGATGTGCTGCGCGATGGAGCGAGCGGTCTCGGCGTCGGAACCCGTGTACGCCACGACCACGCCGACCTGCGGGGGCAGGTCTTTCGAGGTCTTGTGCAGGTAGATCTCGAAGTTCTCGCCCTCGAGTCGCGAGATGCGGCGGAGCTCGATCTTCTCGCCCAGGATGGCGGCCTCGTCGTTGATGACGTCGGCGACCGTCTTGCCGTCGGCGGGGGCCGCGAGGGCCTCCTCGACGGTCGACGCACCGGCGGCGGCGCTCGCGGTGAGCACCTTGTCGGCCAGGGCGATGAACTTCTCGCCCTTCGCCACGAAGTCGGTCTCGCAGGCGAGCTCGATCATCGTCGCGGCGCCGTCGCCCTGCGAGGCGGCCACGAGGCCCTCGCTGGTGGAGCGGTCGGCACGCTTCGCGTTGCCCTTCGCACCCTTGAGGCGGAGGATCTCGACGGCCTTCTCCATGTCGCCGTCGGCCTCGACCAGGGCGTTCTTGGTGTCGACCATGCCGGTGCCGAGCTGCTCGCGCAGCGCCTTGACATCAGCCAGGCTGATTGTTGCCATGTGTTTCTGACTCCTTGAGAGATGTGGCGGGCCGGCTCGTGGCCGGCCCGCCGGTGTGACTGGTTCGACTACTCGGCGGCGGGGCGCTTCTCGGCCTCGGTGGCCTCGGCCTCGATCTTCGCCTCGGTCTCGGCGTCGGACTCGACGTGGTGCTCGACCACGAGCGACTCGTCGGTGATCGCGGCGAGGTCGGCCTCGGCCTGGGCGTCGGCGTCGTTCTCCTCGACGGGAACCTCGGCGGCGACGACCTCGGCCACGGCCTCCGTGTTGACCTCACCGGAGATCTCGCCGTCGACGGCCTCGATCTTCTCGTCCTCGGCCTGGGGGTTCTCGGAGGCCTGGAGCAGCTCGCGCTCCCACTCGGCCAGCGGCTCGGCGGGGGCGTCGCCCTCTTCGGGCTTCTGGTGACGCTGGATGAGGCCCTCGGCCGCGGCGTCGGCCACGATGCGGGTCAGCAGCGCGACGGAGCGGATGGCGTCGTCGTTGCCCGGGATCGGGTACTGCACCTCGTCGGGGTCGCAGTTCGTGTCGAGGATGCCGATGACCGGGATGCCCAGCTTCTTGGCCTCGTCGATCGCGAGGTGCTCCTTCTTGGTGTCGACGACCCAGAGCGCGCTCGGGGTCTTCGTCAGGTTGCGGATACCGCCGAGCGACTTGTGCAGCTTGTCGAGCTCGCGCTTCTTGATGAGGAGCTCCTTCTTCGTGAAGCCGCTCTTCGAGGTGTCCTCGAAGTCGAGCTCCTCGAGCTCCTTCATGCGCGCGAGGCGCTTGGAGACCGTCTGGAAGTTGGTGAGGAGGCCACCGAGCCAGCGCTGGTTGACGTAGGGCTGGCCGACGCGGGTCGCCTGCTCGGCGATGGATTCCTGCGCCTGCTTCTTGGTGCCGACGAAGAGCACGGTGCCGCCGTGGGCGACCGTCTCCTTGACGAAGTCGTAGGCCTTGTCGATGTAGCCCAGCGACTGCTGCAGGTCGATGATGTAGATGCCGGAGCGCTCGGTGAAGATGAATCGCTTCATCTTCGGGTTCCAGCGGCGGGTCTGGTGCCCGAAGTGCACGCCGCTGTCGAGCAGCTGGCGGATGGTGACGACGGCCATGTGCCGTACTCCTTCTGTTCTCGGTTTGCTCCACGACGATGGCCGTGGATCCTGGTGCCCGGCGCGCATCCGGCCCGCCCGTGTTCACGGTGGGGTGTTCACGGTGGGACCGATCGGATGCTGCTGCCTCGAGGGCACGCGAAGTCACCCCGACGAGCGGGGTGCTCCGAGAACTATATCACCCGGTGCGGCGCCTACGACTGGGCGTCGACCGCCTGCTTGCTGTTCTTCCGCACGACCTTCAGGCTGTCCATGCTCTCGAGCGAGCGGCCCTTCGTCTCGGGCACGGCGAAGAACACGAAGAAGAAGCTCACCAGCGCGAAGAAGGTGTAGAGCCCGTAGGTGAACGCCAGCGAGAAGCTCGACAGCGCGGGGAAGGTCTCGGTGATGGCGAAGTTCGTCAGCCACTGAGCGGCCGCGGCGATGCCGAGAGCCTTGCCGCGGATGCGGTTCGGGAAGATCTCGCCGAGCAGCACCCACACGATCGGGCCCCAGGTGGCGCCGAAGAAGATGACGAACAGGTTCGCGCCCACCAGGGCGATCGGGCCCCAGGCCCCGGGAAGCTGCGGGGTGCCGCCGTCGGTCACGACCGCCTGCGAGAACGCGAGCGCCATCACGCCGAGCGACACCGCCATGCCCGCCGAACCGGTGAGCAGCAGCGGGCGGCGGCCGACCTTGTCGACGAAGAAGATGGCCACGAAGGTCACCAGCACGTTGATGATGCTCGTCACGACCGAGATCGTGAAGCTGGTGCTCGAGTTCGAGGTGTCGAAACCGACCGAGCTCCACAGGCTGGTGCTGTAGTAGAAGATCACGTTGATGCCGACCAGCTGCTGGAACGTCGACAGCAGGATGCCGACCCAGACCACGGGCAGCAGGCCGAACATCTTGCCGCGGAGGCTGGCGGTGCGGGCGTTCTCCTTGTCCTCGCGGAGCGACGTCTCGATCTCCTCGAGCGCGCCGTCGACCTCGGCCGCAGGAGCGACGCTGGCGATGACCTTGCGGGCCTCGTCCCGGCGCCCCTTGCCGGCGAGGTAGCGCGGCGACTCGGGCAGGCGCCAGGCCAGCACGCCGTAGACGATGGCGGGGATGGCGCAGACGATGAACATCCAGCGCCAGGCGTCCTGGCCGAACCAGAGCGGCTCGTTCGCGCCGCCCGCCGCACCCTGCAGCAGGGTGTCGGAGAGCAGGGCGGCGAAGATGCCGAGCGTGATCGCGAGCTGCTGCAGGCTGCCGAGGGCGCCGCGCACCGCCTTCGGCGCGATCTCGGCGATGTACGCCGGTGCGATCACGCTCGCGATGCCGATGCCGAGGCCGCCGATGACGCGCCAGGCGATGAGATCCCAGACCGCGAAGGCGAAGCCCGAGCCGATCGAGGAGACGAGGAAGAGGCCGGCGCCGATGAGCATTACCGGGATGCGACCGATGCGGTCGGCGATGCGACCCGCGAAGTAGGCGCCGATCGCGCAGCCGAGCAGGGCGCTCGCCACCGTGAAGCCGCTGAGCAGCGGCAGGCTGCCGAGGTCGAAGTCCTCCTCGATCGCCTTCACCGCTCCGTTGATGACGGAGGAGTCGAAGCCGAACAGGAACCCGCCGAGGGCTGCGGCGATCGACAAGGCGATCACCTTGCGGCGGAGCTTCCTCTCGGTCGCGTGATCGTCGGTCTTCTGATTGCTCATCGCACACACTCCCTCGCACCAATCGGGTGTCGGACGCCTTCGTCCGACGTGACCCGCCTTTCGATCCTGGCACGGTTCGGGCGGCTTGGCGTCTACTCCTGCACAGCTGTCGTAGGGGGTTCCTCTTTCTGCAGGGGTGGGGTGGAGTCTGGTGCGTCGTGCGTGCCGGGGTTCAGGATGCTCGGCATGCCCCTGCCGTCGGTCGCTCTGCTGCTCGTCCTCGCCCTGCTTCCCGTGCTCGGGCCGCCCGTGCTCGGGCCGCCTTTGCTCGGGCCGCCTGCGCTCGGGCCGCCTGGGCCTGCTTTGGCTGCACGCTGGGCGTGGCCGCTCGTGGATCATGCGGTGACGGCCGAGTTCGTGGCGCCGACCCACCGCTACGGTGCCGGACACCGCGGCCTCGACCTCTCGGCGTCACCCGGCGTCACGGTGCTGGCCCCCGCCGACGGGGTGGTGGCTTTCGCGGGCACGGTGGGCGACCGGATGCTCGTCGCCCTCGACCACGGCGACTCCCTCCGCTCGTCCCTCGAACCGGTCGCCGCGGCCCCCGACCTCGCCGTCGGCTCCCGCGTCACGCGCGGCCAGCCCCTCGGCGCGGTCTCTTCAGGCGGGCACTGCGGATCGCACTGCCTGCACCTCGGCGTACGGATCGCGGGCGACTACGTCAACCCGCGACTGCTCCTCGGAGGCATCCCCCGCGCGGTGCTGCTGCCTACGTCCCTCCCGGCCCGCTTCACGCCCGGGGGTGGGCCGCCCGGTACGACTCGCGCAGCCGCTCGACACTCACGTGGGTGTAGATCTGGGTCGTCCCGAGGCTGGCGTGGCCGAGCATCTCCTGCACAGCGCGGAGGTCGGCGCCCCCGTCGAGCAGGTGCGTCGCCGCCGTGTGGCGCAGGGCGTGGGGGCCGGCTGGCCCGCTCCCCGGCACGGTCTCGAGCAGGGCCGCCACGAGCTGGTACACGGCTCTCGTACCGAGCCGGCCCCCTCGCGCGCCGAGGAACAGGGCGCCTCGTGTGCCCTGCGTTCCCTGCGTGCTGCCGCGCTTCATCAACGGCTTCCGCGCCCGCGCCAGGTAGTCGGTCAGGGCGAGCTGGGCCGGTCGCCCGAACGGCACGATGCGCTCCTTCGAGCCCTTGCCCACGACGCGCACCGTGCGGCGATCGAGATCGAGATCGTCGACGTCGATGCCCACGAGCTCGGACACCCGCAGCGCCGACGCGTACAGCAGCTCGACCACGGCGACATCCCGCAGCGTCCCGGGCTCACCCTCGGCGGCGCGCTCCTGCAGCGCCTGCAGCACCCCGCCCATCGAGTCGTCGCTCAGCACCCGCGGCAGCGACCGGTCGGGCTTGGGAGCTCGCAGCCGCACCGCGGTGTCGACCTCTGTCTGTCCGGTCTGCCGCAGCCACGCCGAGAACGTCTTGGCGGTCGCGGCCCGCCGCGCGAGCGTTGCCTTGGCGAGCTCCCGCTGCGAGGCCTCCCACAGCCAGTCGCGGTACACCTCGAGGTCGAGCCCCTCGACGTCGTCGACGCCGCGCGCCCCCGCGAACCGCTCCAGATCCCCCAGATCGGCCCCGTACGCCCGCACCGTGTGCTCGGAGTACCCCCGCTCGAGCCGCAGATACCGCGCATACGCCTCCCGCGCCTCGCCGATCCCGACCATCCCCCCAGCATGCCCCCGCCCCATGCTCGGGCCACCCACCCCACGCCGCCTGCACGCGATCACCACGCGCCACCTTACGGCCGGCGCCGGCTGTGTCAGGCGGGCGGGGCGACGTGCTTCGAGAAGGCCTCGAGCTGCTCGTCGGCGGGCAGCTCGGCCATGCGCTCCACGAACGCGTTGTCGAACCCGGACACAACCGGGAACTCCCCCACCGGAACCATCGAGTGCACGATCCGGTCGTCGTACACCTGCACGATCGAGAACGACTGCCCGCCGCCGAGCCCCACGAGCCGGCCGCGCGGCGCGAGCATGTCCATCGTGTAGCAGGTGGCCGCCGCCACCGACACCGGCACCCCGGCGAACACACTGTGCGTCGAATAGTGCAGATGCCCCCCGAGTACCGCCCGCACGTCACTGCCCTCGATCACGCGGGCGAGCTCGTCCTGCCGCTGCAGCTCGAGGATCGGCATCAGCGGGATCGTCGTCGGGATCGGCGGGTGGTGCAGCGCGAGCACGGTCCCCTCGGGCGCCGGCTCGGCAAGCTCGCCCCGCAGCCAGTCCAGCTGCTCGGCCGCCAGCTCGCCGTGGTGGTACCCGGGCACGCTCGTGTCGAGCGCGATCACCCGCAGCCCGCCCAGCCGGATGCTCGCCACCACCGGCTCCGTCGCCGCCGCCTCGTCCAGCAGCTCGACGCGCAGCCGCGCCCGGTCGTCATGGTTGCCCATCACCCACAGCACCTGCGCCCCCAACCGCTCGGCGGCCGGCTCGACGATCCCCCGGATCCGCCGATACGCGTCCTCCTCCCCCAGATCGGCGATGTCCCCGGTGAAGACGAACAGCTCGGGCCGCATCCCCGAGGCCTCCAACTGCCGCAGCGCCTGCGTCAGCCCCGCATCGGTGTCGACGGCCCCGTACAGCGCCCTCTCCCCCGCCAGAAAATGCGTGTCGCTGATATGAACGATCGTGTGCCCAGGCACCCCGTACTGACCCATGCCCCCATCCTCCCAGCCCCACCCGCCCCGCGCCTCCCCCGTCCTCGCCAAGGTTGGGCAGCGACGCCAGCACGGCTGCGGCACCATCGGTGCCGTCCGTGATGTACCGAGCGCGGTGTCAGGCGCGCGCGCGGCGCCAGCCGGTCTCGGTCTCCTCGACGCGGCCCTCGAGCAGCAGGATGCCGAGCGCGGCCTCGACTGCCCGCACGGACAGGCCGGCGCGGGCGGCGACGTCACTCGGGGTGCGGCGCGACCGCCGAGTGAGCGCGTCGAGCACGCGCACCGCCGTGCCGTCGTCGGCCGGTGGAGCTGCGACGTCACCCGAGGAGGTCTCCAACGGTGGCCGATGCTCGACGGTCGGGGTGAGGGCGTCATCCGTCGCCCCGGACGTCGTCGGCCGCGGCGCGTCGAGATTTGATCTTCCGATCCGGGGCGATCGGGCTGGGGCGGCCACGTCGGTGGCGAGCTGGATCGCCGCGGGACCGGGCGGGAGCTCGAAGAGGGCGGGGCGGTCGGCCGTGGGGCCGAGGACGAGTTCGACGACCTCGGCCGGGGAGGTGACGCAGGTGGCGTCGTACTCGCGGAGGAGGCGGTGGCAGCCCGCCGAGGTGACGCTCGTGACGGGGCCGGGCACGGCGCCGAGGGGGCGTCCGAGGGCGGCGGCGTGGCCTGCGGTGTTGAGGGAGCCCGAGCGGTGGCCCGCCTCGACGACGACGGTGGCCCGGGTGAGCGCGGCGATCAGCCGGTTGCGCTGCAAGAAGCGCCATTTCGTGGGTGAGGCGCCGCACGGCAGCTCGGAGACCAGGGCGCCCCGGGCGGCGATGCGGAGGAGCAGGTCGTGGTGGGCCGCCGGGTAGAGGCGGTCGACGCCGCCGGCGAGGAACGCGACGGTCGTGCCGCCGCTGACGAGCGCCGCGCGGTGCGCCATCCCATCGATGCCGTACGCGCCGCCGGATACGACCGAGAAGCCGCGGTCGCTCACCCCGGCGGACAGCTCCATGGCGACGTGCTCGCCATAGTTCGTGGCGTCGCGCGACCCCACGATGGCGACCGAGCCACCGGAATGGTCCACGGCGCGGACGCTCCCCCGCACCCACAGGGCGTGGGGTGCGTGCAGGTCAAGATCGCGGCAGCCCGCGGGCCAGAGCGGGTGATTCGGCGTGAGCAGACGCGCTTCGAAGCGCGCCGCCGTCTGCAACGACGCGACGACGGCCCTCGAGGCCACGCGCGGGCGCCAGCGTTCGAGCGCTGCCGTCATCGTCTCGATCGAAACCGCTTCGACCTCACCCCGGCTCGGGTCTGCTGCGTCGGGTGAGTGGAGCTCGTCGAGCCACCGCGAGGGTTCGGCTTTGTCGATGAGCATGGTGAGCGCGCGGGCACCGCCAAGCACCGCCACGACGAGCCCCGCCATCGAATCGCCCGGCTCGGCGATGCCCGACCAGGCCGCCGCCGCGAACAGCTCGCCGGCCCCGTAGTCGTCGCCATCGAGCGTGGTGGGAGCAGTCGGAACGGGCCGCGAACTCCCGCCGCGCGACTCCGGCACCGCGACCGCACGGGCCAGCGACAGGACGAGCGACCGGTCGAGCCCGAAGAGCATCATGCCGAAACCGACTTCCGGAGGAAGAGCGCCCAGCCGACGTGGTCGGGCGTCGGGGACGGGACGGCGTCGAGGTCGGCGAGCGTCCATGCCACGCGGAGCACGCGATCGTAGCCGCGCATCGTGAGGGTGCCGCGTTCGAGGGCGCGGTCGATGGGCGCCGAGGTGGCCGGAGCCAGACGGCGGGGGCGGGAGCGGAGCCAGGCGCCGGGGACCTCGGCGTTCGTCTTCCACGGTGTCGAGGCCAGGCGCGCGCGGGCGACGGCGCGGGCGTTCTCGACGCGGGAGCGGGCCGAGGCGGTGGTGGTGCGCGGGAGGTCGTCGTCGGTCATCCGCACCGCTGAGGTGGTGACGCGGTTGACGCGCAGCTGCAGGTCGACGCGGTCGAGCAGGGGGCCCGAGAGGCGGCCGAGGTAGCGGCGGCGCGACAGCGGCGAGCAGGTGCAGGGCACGTCTCCGGCGCCGTACTGGCCGCAGGGGCACGGGTTCGCGGCCAGGACGAGCTGGAAGCGGCCCGGGAAGCGCGCCGTGGTGCTCGCACGGTGGATGACGATCGTGCCGGACTCGAGGGGCTGGCGCAGGGCGTCGAGCACCGACGACGGGAACTCCGGCGCCTCGTCGAGGAACAGGATGCCGTGGGCGGCCCGCGCCGCGGCACCCGGCCGGATGACCTTCGAGCCGCCGCCGACCAGCGCTGCCGCCGACGAGGTGTGGTGGGGGCTCTCGAGCGGCGGGCGGGTGATCAGGCCGTTCAGGGGTCGGCCCGCGAGCGACGAGACCGAGGTGACGACGAGCGACTGCTCGGCGTCGAGGTCGGGCAGGAGGGCCGGCAGCCGCTGGGCGAGCATCGTCTTGCCAGCGCCGGGCGGGCCCAGCATCAGCAGGTGGTGGCCGCCGGCCGCCGCCACCACGAGCGCCTCGACGGCGTCGGCGTTGCCCACGACGTCGGCGAGGTCTCCCTCCGGCGCAGGCGGCGCCGCAGCGGCCGGGAGCGTCAGCGGGTCGACCGAGCTCGGCTCGAGCTGCGCTCCGTGGTGGATCAGGGCGTCCCGCAGCGATGCGACCGTGACGATCTCGACGTCGGGCACGAGCAGCGCCTCGGCCGCGTTGCCGGCCGGCACGACGAAGCGCCGGTACCCCGCGGCCCGGGCCGCGACGATCGCCGGGAGCGCGCCCTGCATCGGCCGCACCCGACCGTCTAGGCTCAGCTCGCCGAGATGCACCACCGACCCGATCGCCGCCGCCGGGATGACCCCCTCGGCGGCGAGCACGGCCACGGCGATGGCGAGGTCGTAGGTCGACCCCTGCTTCGGCAGCGACGCCGGCGAGAGGTTGACGACGATCTTCTTCGCGGGGAGCGCGCAGCCGTCGTTGGCGGCTGCGGCGCGTACCCGGTCCTTCGCGTCGGAGAGCGCCGCATCCGGAAGACCGATCAGCTGGAACCCCGGTATGGCGTCGGCGATGTGGGCCTCGACCTCGACGACCGCGCCACTCAGTCCGAGCAGCGCCACGGACAGCGTTCGCGCCACCATCAGTGCACCTCCCGGAGGTGCTGCACGCTCGGTTCGCCGTGGGTCGGCCAGACGACCCCGATCACGTCGATGCGGAACGGCACGCGCCGCCCCGGATGGACCGAGGCGATGTAGGCCGCGGCGAGCAGATGCAGTCGCCGCAGCTTCGCCGAGGTGACGGCCTCGAACGGATGCCCGTAGGCCTCGGACGTTCGCGTCTTCACCTCGACGACGACGAGTGTCGGCCCGTCGCTCGCCACGATGTCGATCTCGCCGACCGGGCAGCGCCAGTTGCGCTGCACGACTTGCATGCCGATCGTGGTCAGGTGTTCGGCCGCGACGCCCTCACCGCGGCGGCCCAGTTCGTCTTTCGCCTTCATGTGTACCTCCGCGACCAAGGGTGCGGAAATGCAGCAGAAGGCAGGGCCTCAGTCGGGGATCTGTGGAGAGATCACCGGAAAGGGCAGAAGTGCAGAAGAGGCGCTGGCGGGAGCGAAACCCTACTCGTCGAGCGCGAGCTCCTTGGGCAGCTCGAAGTCCTTGCTCGACAGCTCCTCGACGTTCACGTCCTTGAACGTCAGCACCCGCACCGACTTCACGAACCGGTCGGAACGGTACACGTCCCACACCCACACGTCGTTCATCGTGAGCTCGAAGTAGAAGTCGTGCTCCGTGTCGCGGCGGGCCAGCTCGACCTCGTTGGCGAGGTAGAAGCGGCGCTCGGTCTCGATCACGTACTTGAACTGCGAGACCACGTCTCGATACTCGCGGTAGAGGGCGAGCTCGACCTCCCGGTCGTAGTCCTCGAATTCGTCTTCGTCCATCGTGGTTCCAGTCTAGGCGGCTACGCGACCGGTTCGACGCCGGGTTCCGGATGCCCGCCCACGCCTGGACGCGACCGGGACGTCTCCCCGCGCACGTCGGGTGCCGCCTCCAGCGCCGACAGCGCCGCGAGGTCGAACAGCTCCGTCGACCCGACGATCCGCGACAGCCAGGTGTGCCGGTGCAGCGCCGTCGCCCCGAGCGACACGATCGCGTCCCGGTGCTCCTCGCTGGCGTAGCCCTTGTTCCGTTCCCAGCCGTAGGCCGGATGCTCGCCCGAGTGCTCGATCATCATCCGGTCCCGCGCGACCTTCGAGATCACCGACGCCGCGGCGACCGAGGCGCAGTCGCGGTCGGCCTTGATGCGTGTGCGCACCGTCACCGGAACCGGAGCCGAGGCGCTCAGCCAGTCCCACTGCCCGTCGAGGATGATCGTGGCCGCCGAGACGTCGACCCCATCGGCCAGCAGCGACGACAGCGCTCGCCGGCCGGCGAGCCCGAGGCAGGCGCTGATGCCGAGCGTGTCGATCTCCTCGGCCGAGGCGTAGCCGACGGCGTGCGCGAGGCTCCAGGCCCGGGCGATGGGTGCGAGCTCCTCACGGCGCGGCTCGGAGAGCATCTTCGAGTCGCGCAGCCCCTTGGGCACCGACTTGGTCACACGGATGTCGATCACGCTCACGCCGACACCGACCGGCCCCGCGAGCGCACCGCGCCCGACCTCGTCGCACCCGATGATCAGACCGCTGTGCGGAGTGGCGTCGGCAGGAGCATCCTGAACCGGGGACCCGGCAGTGCGCCGCCGAGGCTTCACCAAGCCCGCGATCTCGCGCTCGAACCGAAGCGTGGGATCAGCGACCGGACTCATCGCCCCGCTCCCGGCAGCGCGGGCGCCGCAACAGCACCCCCACCGGACGAAAGAGCCGGGTATGAAAGAGCCGGAGATGACAGCGCCGCAAGCGGCTTCGCCGACTCCTCCCGCGACGGGATCCCGTCGAACACGCTCCCGTGGTTGTCGAGCCACCCCCAGTGGTCGATCGGCCAGGTCACGAGCACCGCCCGCCCCACCACGTTGGCCTCGGGCACGAACCCCTTGCCCGGCTTGTCCTGATTGAACCGCGAGTCGGCGGAGTTGTAGCGATTGTCGCCCATCACCCAGAGCGAGTCGGCCGGAACGGTGATGTCGAACGGCTCCTGCGACACGGCCGAGACGCCGTCGGGCAGCTTGAGGTAGGAGTTCTCGTCGAGCGGGATGTCGTTGACCTCCATCTGCCCGAGCGCGTTGCAGCAGACGACGTGGTCGCCGGGCAGCCCGATGACCCGCTTGATGAGGTGGTCGTTCGCGTCGTCGGCCGCGAGACCGACGCCCTCGAGCACCCAGTCGACGGCGGCGGCGAGCGGGTTCTTCGGCTGCTCGACGGTGGGCATCAGCCAGCCGCCCGGGTCTTTGAAGACGACGACGTCGCCCCGGGTGATGGGGATGAGGTTCGGCTCGAGCTGGTTCACGAGGATGCGGTCGTCGACCTGCAGCGTGTTCTCCATCGACCCCGACGGGATGTAGAACGACCGCACGAGGAACGTCTTGATCAGCACCGACGCCAGCAGCGCGATCACGAAGATGATGAGCAGGTCGCGGGCGAACAGCCACGCGCTGCGAGATCGCCCCGACCTCGAACCGGATTCCCGCCCCCCGGCGGTGTCTTCGCGTGGTTCGTGCGAGGGCACTGATGTGTCTGTCATTTAACCGCCTGAGCTCCCGAACCACTGTAGTGGTCGGGAGCTCAGGATAGCTCTCAGCGGGCCGGGCCCACGCAGAGAATGCGCAGCTTACGCGAAGCGCTTCTCCTTGATCTTGGCCTTCTTGCCACGGAGGTTGCGCAGGTAGTACAGCTTCGCGCGACGCACGTCACCGCGGGTGACGATCTCGATGTGGTCGATGACCGGGGAGTGCACGGGGAAGGTGCGCTCGACGCCGACCTGGAAGCTGACCTTGCGGACCGTGAAGGTCTCGCGGACGCCCTCGTTCTTGCGGGCGATGACGACGCCCTGGAAGACCTGGATGCGCGAGCGCGTGCCTTCGATGATGTTCACGTGCACCTTGACGGTGTCGCCGGCACGGAAGTCGGGGATGTCGCTCTTGAGCGATGCTGCATCGACGGAGTCGAGGATGTGCATGATGTGTTCGCAATCTGTACCCGCCACAGGTCGACTACGGCTTCGGTGTCAGTAGATGATGTGTGCCTGCTTGATGGTGGCTCCCCTGTGGCAGAGCCGGGCCGCGGCACAAGCGTCCATTGTGGCACACGCGAGCAGTTGCCCGCAAAGTCGGGCACACGCGAACGGATGCTCGCAAAGCCCGCCGTCAGGCGCGGGGCGACGCTCCCCGGTCGGACGTCTCGATCACGATGTACTCGCCGTCGACGCGAGGCGCCCGCACGGAACCGGGAGCACCCGCACCGGAGCCCGACGGCGTGCGCGGCATCTGCGCCCGGGCGGCCTGCGCCTCGAAGGCCGCGAGGGTCGCCCGCACGCGCTTGCGGGTCTCGACGATCAGCTCGACGATGCCGACCCAGAACAGCGCGATCAGCGCCACGACGGCGAGAGTGCCCAGCAGCGCCGTGTAGTCGGTGAAGAAGCCGACGACGATGACGAGCGCGTGCAGCACGGTGAGCAGCAGCACGTCGAGCCACGAGACGGCCTTCTCGGCGCGAACGTCTTTTCGCGCCGAGGTGACGCCCGCGACGGCGAGCATGCCGACCGTGAGCATCATCACGCCGACGATCAGCCCGAGGATCTGCCAGCCGGTGGCGGCGAAGACACCCCAGCCCACCAGGATCCAGGCGGGGAGGATCACCGCAGCGGGGAACTGCCAGTAGAAGAAGGCCCGTCGGATGAACACGGCTCCAGAGTATGCAGCCACTCCGGATGTTCGCTGTGATCCCGGTGGGTAGGGTCTCTATGAACGCAATCACCGCCCGGAAGGACCCCGCATGATCGAGCTGAAGACCCCCGCCGAGATCGAGCAGATGCGTCCGGCCGGCGCCTTCGTCGCCGAGGTGCTCACCGAGCTCGCCAAACGCGCCACCGTCGGCACGAACCTGCTGAAGCTCGACCAGATCGCGC
Source organism: Herbiconiux gentiana (assembly GCF_024978135.1). Lineage (GTDB taxonomy): Bacteria > Actinomycetota > Actinomycetes > Actinomycetales > Microbacteriaceae > Herbiconiux > Herbiconiux gentiana. Next base: position 190,130 of record NZ_JANTEZ010000003.1, read on the forward strand.
ACGAGCTGATCCGCTCCCGCGGTGCCGAGTCGTGCTACATCGACTACCACCCCTCGTTCGGCGCCTCTCCGTTCGGCAAGGTGCTCTGCACGAGCGTCAACGACGCCGTGCTGCACGGGCTCCCGCACGACTACGCGCTCCGCGACGGCGATCTGCTGAGCCTCGATTTCGCCGCCTCGGTGAACGGCTGGGTGGCCGACTCGGCGCTGTCCGTCGTCGTCGGCACGCCCAAGTCGGCGGCCGACACCACGCTGATCGAAGTCACCACCGCGGCCCTCGCCGCCGGCATCGCCGAGGCGAAGCCCGGCAATCGGCTCGGCGACATCTCGGCCGCGATCGGCGCGGTCGCCACGGCGGCCGGCTATGGCGTCAACACCGACTTCGGCGGCCACGGTGTCGGCCGCACCATGCACGGCGACCCGCACGTGCCGAACCAGGGCCGCGCCGGCCGCGGGCTGCCGCTGCGCGCCGGACTCGTGATCGCGATCGAGCCGTGGTTCCTCGAGGGCACCGACAAGATCTACACCGACAAGGACGGCTGGACCCTCCGCTCGGCCGACGGCTCGAACGGCGCCCACATGGAGCACACCGTTGCCATCACGGAGGACGGGCCGCTCGTGCTCACCGCGCGGGCGTAGGGGCGAGCATCCGTCACCCCCACCCGCAGGCCCGCGAAAGAGCGGCTACGCCGGCGGCAGCAGGTCGGGCCGCACCCGCCGCGTGCGCTCGAGCTGCTGCTCGCGCCGCCAGGTGTCGACCGCCTTGTGGTTGCCGCTCATCAGCACCGGCGGCACGTCGAGGCCGCGCCAGGAGGCGGGCTTGGTGTAGCTCGGGTACTCGAGCAGGCCGTCCTCGTGCGACTCCTCGACCAGGCTCTCTGGGTTGCCCACGACACCCGGGATGAGCCGGCCGATGGCCTCGATCATCGCCATCACGGCCACCTCTCCCCCGTTCAGCACGTAGTCGCCGATCGAGACGAGCCGCACCTCGGCGCGGGTCGCGGCGTGGTCGAACACGCGCTGGTCGATGCCCTCGTAGCGGCCGCAGCCGAACACGAGGTGGTCGCGGCCGGCCAGTTCGCGGGCCATGGCCTGCGTGAACACCGTGCCGGCCGGCGAGGGGAAGATGACGACGGGCCGGGCATCCGGATGCTCGGGCAGCACCTCGTCGAGGGCCTCACCCCAGGGCTCCGGCTTCATGACCATGCCCGCGCCGCCGCCGTAGGGCGTGTCGTCGACCGTGCGGTGACGGTCATGGGTGAAGTCGCGCAGGTTGTGCGGCACGACCTCGAGGATGCCGGTGCGCCGCGCCTTGCCGAGCAGCGAGATATCGAGCACGTCGAAGAACTCGGGGAAGATCGTGACGACGTCGATGCGCATCCCCTAAGCCTAGGCGCGCGGACATCGCCAAGAACGACGAGGACCGACACCGCATGCGGGTCGGTCCTCGTGTGGCTTGCGTTACTTCGCGTCGGCCTCGGGTGCCGACGGCTCGTCGTCCTCGGGCAGCTCCTCGAAGAGCCCGGTCGGCGGCGTGACCGTGACCACACCCGCGGCCAGGTCGACCGACGGAACGATCGCCTTGACGAACGGCACCATGACCTCGGTGCCCTCGGTCGTCTTGACGATCAACAGGTCTTGCGCCGGCATGTGCTCGACGAGCTTGACCGTGCCGATCTGCGCGCCGTCACGCTCGACGCGGAGGCCCACCAGTTGGTGGTCGTACCAGGCGTCGGGCTCGGTCGAGACGGCGTCGGCCTCGTCGAGGTCGATCCAGAGGATGGCCTTGACCAGGCCCTCGGCCGCCGTGCGGTCGGAGACGCCCTTGAAGAATCCCACCGGATGCCCGTTGTAGAGGCGGAGTTCGGAGAGCTCCAGGGTCTTGCCGTGCCAGGGCGACGAGGTCGGCACCTGGAGCGTGAACACCGCGCCCGGAACGAAGCGTCGTTCCGGGTCGTCGGTGAACAGCTCCAGCTTGATCGCGCCCTTGAGCCCGTGGGCCTTCGTGAGTCGACCCACCCGGAGTTGGGTCTTGCTGTTCTCAGTAATCGGTGTCCACCACGTCTACACGAACGCGCCGGCCGTCGGCCAGAGCGGTGACGAGGGTGCGCAGCGCCTTGGCGGTGCGACCGGAACGGCCGATCACGCGGCCGAGGTCATCGGGGTTCACACGAACCTCGAGGACCTCGCCACGTGGTGAGCTCTTCGTGATGACCCGGACGTCGCCCGGGTTGTCGACGATCCCCTTGACGAGGTGCTCGAGAGCAGGAGCGAGCAAGGTCAGGCCTTGTCCGCAGCGTCTTCGGCCGCTTCGACGGCGACCTCGTTGGCCTCGGCGTCGGTCGCGGCGGCGGCCTCGGCGTCAGCGGCGGCCTCGGCCTCGACGGCCTTGGGCTCAGCGGCCTTCGGCTTCAGCACGGGCTTCTTCTTCTCGTCGGCGACGAAGGCTTCCTTCTCGCCCTTGACGCGCACGGTGGAGACCGCGTCCTTGTCGCCCTTGAACTTGCCCCAGTCGCCGGTGAGCTTCAGCAGCGCGGCGACCTGCTCGGTGGGCTGGGCGCCGACGCCGAGCCAGTACTGGGCACGCTCGGAGTCGACCTTGATGACCGAGGGCTCCTCGGTCGGGTGGTACAGACCGATCTCCTCGATGACGCGACCGTCGCGCTTGGTGCGCGAGTCGGCGACGACGATGCGGTAGTAGGGCGCACGGATCTTGCCGAGACGCTTCAGACGGATTTTGACAGCCACAATTCTCCTGTGTGATCTATGAGGTGGGCGAACTGGGGGCCGTGAGCGTGGGGGCACACTCGGCACAAGCTCTGAGGGAATCCACTCCGCCTGATTAGAGGGTCGGGCGGGGGCAGACTCGACTGGCTATTCTGACAGATATCGCGCCCAAAGCGGTAATTCTGGAAAGGCAGCTGCATGGAGATCTCCTTCGCCCCCTCGGAGCGATCGACCCTCGGCATCGAATGGGAGGTCGCGCTGGTCGAGCAGAGCTCAGGAGATCTGGTGTCGGTGGCCGCCGATGTGCTCGAGGCGCTCCGCCAGGACGACGGTGCGGAGCATCCGCAGATCACCGGCGAACTGCTGCTCAACACGGTCGAGCTCGTCAGCGGGGTGCACCACCGGGTGGCGGATGCGGTCGCCGACCTGCAGGGCCAGCTGGCCGAGGTGCGCGCCATCACCGATTCCCTCGACGTCGAGGTGATGTGCGCCGGGTCGCACCCGTTCGGGCAGTGGTTCGACCAGACCGTCACCGACAAGGAGCGCTACCACAAGCTGATCGACCGCACCCAGTGGTGGGGCCGGAACATGATGATCTGGGGCATCCACGTGCATGTCGGCATCGACGACCGCGACAAGGCGCTGCCGATCGTGAACTCGCTGCTCAACTACTACCCGCACCTGCAGGCCCTCAGCGCCTCGAGCCCGTTCTGGGGCGGCGTGAACACCGGCTACGCCTCGAACCGGGCGCTGATGTTCCAGCAGCTGCCGACGGCGGGGCTGCCCTACCAGTTCGGCTCGTGGGCGAACTACGAGGAGTACGTCGACGATCTGCTGCGCACCGGGGTAATCAGCGATCACACGGAGGTGCGCTGGGACATCCGGCCGAGCCCGCAGTGGGGCACGGTCGAGATGCGCGCCTGCGACGGGCTGTCGAGCCCCGAGGAGATCGGGGCGGTGGCGGCACTCATCCAGTGCCTCGTCGACGACATGTCGGCGCGCCTCGACGCCGGGGAGGAGCTGCCGACGATGCAGCCCTGGTACGTGCGCGAGAACAAGTGGCGGGCCGCCCGCTACGGCATGGACGCCGAGATCATCCTGAACTCCGCCGGCGACGAGCAGCTAGTGACCGAGGCAGTGGCCGGCGAGCTCGAGCGGCTCGCCCCGGTCGCCGAGCGGCTCGGATGCGCGGCGGAGCTGGATCAGGTGAACCTGATCCTCGAGCACGGCGCGAGCTACCAGCGGCAGTTGCGGGTCGCCGAGGCGAACGGCGGGAGCCTCAAGGCGGTCGTGGCGTCGCTCACGCGGGAGCTGCGGCACGGGCTCGCCTGAGCATCCGCCCGCCCGCTAGCTCGTGACCGAGTCGCGCCAGGCGATCAGCTCGTGACCGAGTCGCGCCAGGCGATCAGCTCGCGCACGCCCTGCATGTCGAGCTCGGGTGCGGTGATGCCGAGCGTGAACAGCGTGACGCCAAGCTCGAGCTGCCGGTCCATGTCGGGCAGCGCGTCGCCCCGGGCACCGCGGGTGCCGACCGAGATCTCGATCTCGGACATCGGACGCTCGACCTTCTCGCACCACTCGCCGAGGATGCCGAGCTTGCGCTCGAGCGTCTCGGTGTCGGCGAAGGAGTGCCAGATGTCGGCGTGCTGGGCGACGATGCGGAGGGTCTTCTTCTCTCCGCCGCCGCCGATCAGCACCGGGATGTCGCGGGTGGGCGCCGGATTGAGCTTCGCCCAGCGCGCCTCGATGCGGGGCAGGGCCTCCGACAGCGCATCCAGCCGCTGGCCGGCCGTGCCGAACTCGTAGCCGTACTCGTCGTAGTCGCGCTCGAACCAGCCCGAGCCGATGCCGAAGATCAGCCGGCCGGTGTCGCCGTCGTGCGCGCTGATGTGGTCGACGGTGCGGGCCATGTCGGCCAGCAGGTCGGGGTTGCGGTAGCTGTTGCAGGTGACCAGCGGGCCGAACTCGATGCGGGTGGTCTGCTCGGCCCAGGCGGCGAGCATCGTCCAGCCCTCGAAGTGCAGCCCGTCGGGCTCGCCCGAGAGCGGGTAGAAGTGATCCCAGTTGAAGGCGATGTCGACGCCGAGGTCTTCGAGCTCGGCGAGGGTGTCGCGGATGGTGGCGTAGGAGGCGTGCTGCGGAGCGATCTGCACGCCGACGCGCACAGGGCGGGAGGTGGTCGTCATGGTGCCAGCATAGGCACCTCGCGGGCCGCCTAGCGGAGGAAGCGCTGCAGGGCCTCGAGCTCCTCGGGGCTCGGGTTCTGCTCACCCTTCGGACCCTTCGAGCCGAGACCGAATCCTGCACCGCCGCCCGAGCCGGCCGCGATGGCCGGCTTCTCGCCGGTGGCTCGCGCCGCGTTCTCGGCGGCGCGCTTCGCGGGGTTGCCCGAACGCGATCCACTCTTCTTCTTGGCCTGCGCCTTCCCGCGCCCACCGCCGAAGCCGGCACCCGGGATGGGGCCCATGCCCGGGACGTTCGGCACTCCGCCCTTGGCGACCGTCTTCATCATCTTCGAGGCCTGCTCGAAGCGCTGCACGAGCTGGTTCACGTCGGTGACGGTCATGCCCGAACCGCGGGCGATGCGCAGGCGCCGCGAGCCGTTCAGCAGCTTCGGGTTGGTGCGCTCGGCCTTGGTCATCGACTGGATGATCGCCTCGGTGCGCACGATCTCCTTCTCGTCGAAGTTGTCGAGCTGCTCCTTCAGGCCGCCGGCGCCGGGCAGCATGCTCATCATCTTCTTGATCGAGCCGACGTTGCGCAGCTGCTGCATCTGCTTCAGGAAGTCGTCGAGCGTGAAGCTGTCGGTCGCGAACTTCTCGGCGACCTTGCGGGCCTCCTCCTCGTCGAAGGCGCCCTGCGCCTGCTCGATCAGCGAGAGGATGTCACCGAGATCCAGGATGCGCGAGGCCATCCGGTCGGGGTGGAAGGGCTCGAAGGCGTCGAGCGTCTCGCCCGTGGAGGCGAAGATGATGGGTCGGCCGGTGACCGAGGCCACCGAGAGCGCGGCACCGCCTCGGGCGTCGCCGTCGAGCTTCGTGAGCACGACACCGGTGAAGTCCACGCCGTCCTGGAAGGCGCGGGCCGTGGCCACGGCGTCCTGACCGATCATCGCGTCGATGACGAACAGCACCTCGTCGGGGTCGACGGCCTTGCGGATGTCGGCGGCCTGCTTCATCATCTCGGCGTCGACACCGAGGCGACCGGCGGTGTCGATGATGACCGTGTCGTACTGCTTGTCGATCGCGTACTTGATCGAGTCCTTCGCCACGCGCACCGGGTTGCCGACACCGTTGCCGGGCTCGGGGGCGTAGACCGGCACGCCGGCCTGGCCGCCGACGATCTGCAGCTGGTTCACCGCGTTGGGGCGCTGGAGGTCGGCCGCGACGAGGATCGGGGTGTGGTTCTCCTTGGCGAGCCAGCGCGCGAGCTTGCCCGCGAGCGTCGTCTTACCGGCACCCTGGAGGCCGGCGAGCATGATGACGGTCGGCGGCTTCTTCGCGAACTCGAGGCGGCGCTGCTGCCCGCCGAGGATCTGCACGAGCTCCTCGTTGACGATCTGCACGACCTGCTGAGCGGGGTTCAGCGCCCGGTTGACCTCGTCGCCGAGGGCGCGCTCGCGCACCTTGCCGGTGAACTCCTTGACGACCTCGAGCGCGACGTCGGCGTCGAGCAGGGCGCGCCGGATCTCACGCACGGTGCTGTCGACGTCGGCCGGGCTCAGCTTGCCCTTCGTGCGGAGGTTCTTGAAGGTTTCGGCGAGCCTGTCCGAGAGATTTCCAAAAGTAGCCATCGTGCGCCTAGTTTAACCGCTCCGCCGCGCGGCCGACGCGCGCTCAGGGCGAACGCCGCCCGGCGCCCTTCTCAGCCGTCGTGCAACTGGTTAACGTAAAATAAATAGTTGGTCGACGGAAGGGGGACGCATGAGCGCGATGTTCCGTTCCCTGGCCAGCATCGACTACCGCATCTGGTTCGCCGGCGCCCTCGTCTCGAACGTCGGCACCTGGATGCAGCGCACCGCGCAGGACTGGATCGTCCTGACCGAGCTGAGCGACCACGACGCCGTCGCCCTCGGCATCACGACCGCGCTGCAGTTCCTCCCCCAGCTGCTGCTGGTGCCCTTCTCGGGGCTGATCGCCGACCGGCTCGACCGCCGTCGCACCCTGATGGTGACGCAGCTCGCCATGGGGCTGCTGGGCGCCGGGCTCGGCGTCATCGTGCTCGCCGGCCTCGCCCAGCTCTGGATCGTCTACCTCTTCGCCCTGCTGCTCGGCGTCGCCGCCGCGGTCGACGCCCCGGTGCGCCAGACCTTCGTCTCCGACCTCGTGGCCGGCCCGAATCTCGGCAACGCCGTCGCCCTGAACTCGGCCTCGTTCAACGCCGCCCGCACGATCGGCCCGGCCGTCGCGGGACTGCTGGTCGCCGGCATCGGCGCGGGCTGGGTCTTCCTGCTGAACGCCATCACGTTCGCGGCGGTGCTCGCCTCGCTCGTCGCCATCCGTCGCGACCGCCTCGTGCAGGTTCCGCGGGCACCGCGGGCCAAGGGGCAGCTGCTCGAGGGATTCCGCTACGTCAGGCGGCGGCCCGATCTGCTGATCGTGTTCGCGGTGGTGTTCATCATGGGCACGTTCGGCTTCAACTACCAGATCTTCACCTCGACCATGGCGACCGTCACCTTCGGCCTGGACTCGGCGGGCTTCGGCATCCTGACCTCGGTGATGGCGGTCGGCTCGGTGGCCGGGGCGCTGCTCTCGGCGAGCCGGGACAAGCCCCGGATGCGGCTGGTGTTCATCTCGTGCGGCATCTTCGCGGTGGCCGCCGTCGCCGCGGCCCTGGCGCCCTCGCTCGTGCTGTTCGGTTTGGCGATCGTGCTGATCGGCTTCGCCGGCCAGGTGATGATCACCACCGCCAACGGAACCGTTCAGACGAGCACCGACCCGCTGATGCGCGGGCGGGTGATGGCGCTGTACATGGCCATTCTGATGGGCGGCACGCCGATCGGGGCTCCGCTGATCGGGGCCGTGTCGAACACGCTCGGGCCGCGGTGGGGGCTCGGGGTGGCCGCCGTCGCGGGGTTCGCGGCGTTCGCCGCCGGGGTGGTGTGGCTGGCGGTGTACCGCCGGGCGCGCATCCGTCGCCTGGGGCACGGGCTGGGGTCGCGGCTGCGGGTGGTGTACGGCGAGGGCGACCGGATGGCCGCGGCCGTGACGGCGACCGGGTCGTTCCGGGCGGTCAGGCCGCGGGAGGAGCTGGCGGAGGATCTGTCGCTCGACGAGGCGGACGCGCGGCGGGGGTGAGTGCTTCTCGCCGCTGTCGGTGGGGTCTGCTTGAGTGGTCGTATGCGCCACGGAATCGTCGTCCTGCCCCAGTACCCGTGGCCCGAGATGCGGCGCCGCTGGCAGCTCGCGGAGGAGCTGGGCTTCGACAGCGCCTACACCTACGACCATCTCTCGTGGCGGTCGCTCGCCGACGAGCCCTGGGGCGCGACCGTGCCCACGCTGGCGGCAGCCGCGGTGGTGACGTCGCGCATCCGGCTGGGCACCTTCGTGGCGTCGCCCAACTACCGGCACCCCGTGCCGTTCGCGAAGGAGCTCGCCGCGCTCGACGAGCTCTCGGGCGGGCGGCTGACCGTCGGCCTCGGTTCGGGCGGCACCGGCTTCGACGCCACCGTGCTCGGCGCCGAGGTGCTGCCGCCGCGCGCGCGGCAGGAGCGCTTCACCGAGTTCGTCGCGCTGCTCGACGAGTTGCTGCGCTTCGAGACCCCCGGTTCGGGCGGTGTCTCGGCGACCGGGTCCTTCTACACGGCTCAGGATGCTCGGATGGTCGGCTCCCCGTCGCAGCAACCGCGCGCCCCCTTCGTGATCGGGGGCAACGGGCCGAAGGGTCTGGCGCTGGTGGCCCGCTTCGGTCAGGGCTGGGTGACTACCGGGCGCGACGGGGCCACCGGTTCATCGTGGTGGGCCTCCGTCGAGGAGCAGTGCAGCCGCCTCGACGACGCCCTTTCGGCAGCAGGACGCGACCCCTCGTCTCTCTCACGTCACCTGTCGCTCGACAGCGGCGGCACCTACTCACTCTCGAGCATGGACGCGTTCGAGGAGCTCACCGGGCGGGCGGCGGAGCTCGGCTTCACCGACGTGGTCAGCCACTGGCCCCGCGAGTCGGGCATCTACGCCGGACGCGAGGAGGTCTTGGTCGAGGCGGCCTCCCGCTTCGCCGCCCACGGGTAGCGTGGAGGGGTGGAGTTCGCGACCAATCCCCAGGACGGCGCTCGCATCGCGTACCGGCACCTGGTGCCTACGGGTGCGCACCCGGGAGTCCCGGACGGCGGCGACGCCCGCGCGGCCGAAATGGCCCACGGGGCCGACCCTGTCGACGCGGCCCACTCGCCTGGGGCAGCCGATTCGGCCCACGCGGCCAACGCTGCCGATGCGGCCCACTCTGCCCGGTCTGCCCACGCTGTCGATTCAGCCCACCCTGCCGGAGCCGCCATTGCTGCCGACGCGGCCCTGCCGATCGTGCTCGTGCACGGCACGGCCCTGTCGCAGGCGATCTGGCGCGGCTTCGGCTACCTGAAGGCGTTCGCGCCCACCCGCGCCGTCGTCACGCTCGACCTCCGCGGCCACGGCCGCAGCGCCAAGCCGCACGACGCCGCCGCCTACGACATGGGCCGCTTCGTCGACGACGTCGTCGCCGTGCTCGACGCCCTCGGCATCGCCCGCGCGCACTACCTCGGCTACTCCCTTGGCGCACGCGTCGGCTTCTCGCTCTCCGCCTCCCACCCCGACCGCCTGGCGAGCTTCATCAGTGTCGCCGGCGCCCCGGGCACCGGTGCAGGCACCTTCGACCGCGTCTTCTTCGACGGCAGCATCAGCGCGCTCGAGCGCGGCGGCATGGAGGGCTTCCTCGCCGAGTGGCAGCGCGCGACCGGGTCACCGGTCGACCCGATCACCCGCACGGCGTTCCTCGCGAACGACGCCCCGGCCCTGGCCGCCTACATGCGCGAGACCGAACGCCAGGCAACCGTGCCCGACGAGGCGATCCGCGCCTTCCCGATGCCGCTCCTGCTGCTCGCCGGCACCCGCGACCGCCCGCGTCTCCGCGCCGCCGAGCACGTGCAGGCACTGTTCCCGGCGGCCGAGCTGACGCTCCTCGACGGCGCCACCCACGCCGACACCCCGCGCCACCCGGGCGCCCTCCCGGCGATCACCGACTTCCTAGCCCGCCACCCTGCCTGAGCCGCATCCCGCCGCCCCATCGATTCAATCCGGCAAGTAGCTCTCGAGCTGGGTCTCCACCGCGTCGGACACCGCGTTCGGGCCACCCAGCAGCACGATCCGATACGGCGACAGCCGCTCCAGCTCGGCCGCGATCGGCGCCGGGATGCCGTCCTTCGTGACCAGCAGCACCGGCGAACCCGCCACGATCGCCGCCGGGCCACCGGCCAGCGCGTCCGGGAACGCCTGCCCCGACGCCACGTACACGGTGTACGTGTGTGGCCGGAACGACCGTTTCGACGCCGCCGCCGACACCGCGAACCGGTCCGGCCCATCGACACGGATGACCGTCGCGATCTTCGACACCTCCGCGACCACGGCGGCGCTGACCGCCTGCTCCCCGCCCATCACGTACACGTACTGCGCCTTCGACCGCCCGATCTCCGCCCCCACCGCAGCGGGCAGCGTGCCCTTCTGCGTCAGCAGCACCGGCCCCGGCTCCCGCCCCGTCAACGGCGACGCCGACAGCGCATCCGGGAATGTCTCCCCCGACGCCAGATACGCATACGTCGCCCCACTTGGGAACGCCTTCGCCGAGATCGCCGCCGAAACCGCGAACCGATCAACCCCACCGATCCGCGACACCGACCCGAATTCGCCCAGAGCCTTCTCCACGCCGGCACTCACGGCCGCGGTACCGCCGAGCACCACGACCCGTCCCGGGCGCAATCGCCGCAGTTCCTCCACCGTCGCCTGCGGCAGCTCGTCCCGCCGCGTCAACAGCACCGGCCCACCCTCGAGCCCCGCCGCGGCGGCCCCGCTCAACGCATCCGCAAACACCTCCCCCGACGCCACATACGCCACCGCTGCCGCCCCCGACTCGAACGTGTCTCGCGACACCCCCGCCGCCACCGCGAACCGATCCGCACCCCCCACCCGATCCACCGCCGGGAACGGACTGAGCGTCGGTTCGACAAGCACGACCTTCGACGAGACACTGTTCTGCAGTCCGACGAGTCGATGACTTGCCCCGTCGAGAACCATGTCACTGAAGTAGTCGACCGGCCCCGATCCGAGGGTCGCGAGAGTATCGCTACGAAGCGCGACTATGCCCGCCGCCTCGAAGGCGGCATTGACGACGTAGACGACGTTCCGTCCCGGGTCTCCGACAATGTCCGACATCGGGCTCGCGAACGATTCCGACACCGCCGTGCGCGTCATGGTCGCCGGGTCGAACATCTCGAGGCGGAACCCGAACGGCGCACGATCAGCCACCGCGAGCTGTCCGTCGATGATCCGAACGAGGGAAGGAGCGCCCTCAAGAGGCGTCCTGGTCCAGGATCCATCCGGCTTGATGGCGTCGATGGACGAATCGTCGGAGTTCGCGACATAGACCACCTGTGTCGCCGGGTCGATGGTGAGCTCTCGAGGACGTACCCCGGTAGCCACGCTCTGAGTCGATCTGTCGTCGAGGTCCACCATGGTCACGTTGCTCGGCGACACATTCGCCACAACGACCCTGCGCGACTTCTCGTCGACCGCCAAACTCGTCGCGCCACGGCCGCCGGTCGGGACGCGAGACGCGACAGCCATCCTCGTGGAGTCGACGACCACGATCTCGTCGGTTCCGGACGAGCTGTCCACGACGTAGACCTCGTGGGTGGTCTCGTTCAGCGCGAGTCCATTCACCCACCCGTCTTTCGTTCCGACGATCACGGTACCCGCTGGGGTGAGCTTGCCCGCCGCGATGTCATAGGCCCGCACCATCCGATTGCGATTGTCGAGCACGAAGGCTTTACGAGCCGCGTTATCGATCGCCAGAGCATAGAGCTCATCGCTGCCGGGCTCGACGGTGTCGAGAACGGTGAAGCGAGCGCCCGACCGCGCCGACTCCTCGGCGGCGACCGCTGCCGCCGTGCCGCCCAGCAGCAGCGCCACAGCGAGGGTGGAGGACATCGCGGCCCGCAGAAGAGGTTTCACACTTCGATGCTACCTCAAATATGAGCTTCTGTCGCTTTCAATGACCTAGCCGACGAGGTTCTGCGCGAAGACGTGGGGCGTGAAGCCCGTGAGGTCGTTGATGCCCTCGCCTTGGCCGATCAGCTTGATCGGGATACCCGTCTTCTCCTGCACGGCCAGCACGAAGCCGGCCTTCGCCGAGCCGTCGAGCTTGGTGATGACGAGGCCCGTGACTCCCGCGTGCTGGATGAACGCGTCGGCCTGGGCGAGGCCGTTCTGGCCCGTGGTGGCGTCGAGCACCAGCAGCACCTCGGCCACCGGCGCCTGCTTCTCGATCACGCGGCGGATCTTGCCGAGCTCGTCCATCAGACCGCCCTTGGTCTGCAATCGGCCAGCGGTGTCGATGATGACGATCTCGGTGCCGTTCGCCTTGGCCCTCTCGATGGTCTGGAAGGCGACCGAAGCCGGATCCTGCCCCTCGTGCTGCGGGCGCACGATGTCGGCGCCGGCGCGCTCGGCCCAGGTGGCGAGCTGCTCGACGGCGGCGGCGCGGAAGGTGTCGGCTGCTCCGACCACGACGGTGCGCTGATAGGTCTTGAGGAAGCGGGCGAACTTGCCGATGGTGGTGGTCTTGCCCACGCCGTTGACGCCCACCACGAGCACGACGGCCGGACGCTCCGTGAGCTTCAGGGTCGGGTCGTACTTGGAGAGGCGCTCCTCCATGGTCTCGCGGAGCATCCGCTGCAGGTCACGGGGATCGGTGGTGTTGTAGCGCTGCACGTTGGCACGCAACTCGTCGACGACCTGCTCGGTGACGGTGGGACCGAAGTCGGCCTTCAGCAGCGCGGTCTCGAGATCGTCCCAGGTCTCGTCGTCGATCGTGCGCTTCTGGAACATCCCGCGCAGGGCGCCCGAGAGCGACCAGGGAGTGCGATCAGCCAATGCGCTCGGACACCTCACGCGCCGACGGGTTGGTGGCCGTCGAGCCGTCGGGGAAGATCAGGGTCGGCACCGTCTGGTTGCCGCCGTTGACCGAGGCGACCAGCTCAGCAGTGCCCTCGACCTCCTCGATGTTCACCTCGGTGTAGGCGATACCCTGCGCGTCGAGCTGGCTCTTCAGGCGCTTGCAGTACCCGCACCACCCGGTGGAGAACATGGTGACGGAACCCGCGGCGGGCGTGTAGGTGTCGATCGAGGCGATGCTCATGGCATCAGTTTAAGCCCGGCGAGGAGCTCAAGCGTCGCCGTCGAACATCGTGGTGACCGAGCCGTCGGAGAACACCTCGCTGATGGCCCGCGCGATCAGCGGGGCGATCGGCAGGATGGTCAGCCTGTCCCAGTGCTTCTCGACGGGGATCGGCAGGGTGTCGGTGACGACGACCTGGTCGATGAACTCCGACTGCAGGATGGTCGACGCCGGGTCGCTGAACACGGCGTGGGTGGCCGCGACGACGACACCCGTGGCGCCGTTCGCCTTCAGCGCCTCGGCAGCGGCGACGATGGTGCGGCCGGTGTCGATCAGGTCGTCGACCAGCAGGCAGACGCGGCCGGCCACGTCGCCGACGATCTCGTGCACGCTGACCTGGTTCGGCACCCGCGGGTCGCGGCGCTTATGGATGATCGCGAGCGGCGCGCCGAGCTTGTCGCTCCAGATGTCGGCGACACGCACGCGGCCCATGTCGGGGCTGACCACGGTGAGCGTGGAGGGGTCGAGCACCTTGCGCATGTGCTCCATCAGAACGGGCATGGCGAAGAGGTGGTCGACGGGGCCGTCGAAGAAGCCCTGGATCTGCGCGGCGTGCAGGTCGACCGACATGATGCGGTCGGCTCCGGCGGCCTTGAACAGGTCGGCGACGAGGCGGGCCGAGATGGGCTCGCGCCCGCGGCCCTTCTTGTCTTGCCGGGCATAGGGGTAGAACGGGGCGACCACGGTGATGCGCTTGGCGGAGGCCCGCTTCAAGGCGTCGACCATGATGAGCTGCTCCATCAGCCACTCGTTGATCGGAGCCGTGTGCGACTGGATGACGAACGCATCCGCCCCACGCACGCTCTCGCCGTAGCGGATGTAGAGCTCGCCGTTGGCGAAGGTGCGCGCCTCGGTGTCGACGAGGGTGGTGTCGAGTTCGGCCGCGATGTCCTCGGCCAGTTGCGGATGCGCTCGCCCTGATACGACGAGGAGGGACTTCTCTCCGCTGGCCTTGATTCCGGACACCTATTCTCCGCTCGTTCGCGTGGGGGTCTGCGTCGTGGTCGTGCCGTCACCGTCGTGGGCCCGGGCCGCCGCTTGCGCCGCCGCCGTGCCCGCCCGGTTCTGCTCGACCCAGCCGGCCATGTTCCTCTGCGGCGCCACGGTGATCGCGAGCGAGCCGGCCGGCACGTCCTTGCGGACGACCGTTCCGGCGCCCGTGTAGGCGCCGTCTCCGATTCTAACCGGGGCGACGAACACGTTGTGCGACCCGGTGCGCACATGGGAGCCCACCTGGGTGCGGCTCTTGTTCACCCCGTCGTAGTTCGCGGTGATCGTGCCGGCCCCGACGTTCGACTCGACACCCACCTCGGTGTCACCGATGTACGACAGGTGCGGCACCTTCGAGCCCTCGCCGATGTGCGAGTTCTTCGTCTCGACGAACGTTCCGATCTTGCCGCCCGCGTCGAGCACGGTGTTCGGCCGCAGATAGGCGAAGGGGCCGACGGAGGCGCCCGCCCCGATCACGCTCAGGGTCGCGTCGGTGCGCTTCACGACCGCGCCCTCCCCCACCTCGCAGTCGACGAGCGTGGTGTCAGGGCCGATCTCGGCACCGCGGGCTACGCTGGTGGCGCCCTTGACCTGGGTTCCCGGATGCACGGTCACATCTTCGGCGAGGCTCGCCTTCAGGTCGATCCATGTCGTCGCCGGGTCGACCACCGTCACCCCCGCGAGCTGCCAACCCCGCACGATCAGCGCGTTCAGCTTGGCCGCCGCATCGGACAGCTGGGCCCGGTCGTTCACGCCCGCCACGATCCACGGCTCGGACACCGTGACGGCGGCCACGTCGGAGCCGGCGCGACGGAGCAGGCCGACGACGTCGGTGAGGTATTTCTCGCCCTGGGCGTTCGCCGTGGTGACCTGGGCGAGCATGTCGCGCAGCCGCGCGAGGCCGAAGACGTAGACGCCGGCATTGATCTCACGCAGGGCCCGTTCGGAGTCGCTCGCGTCTTTCTGCTCGACGATGCGGTCGAGCATCCCGTCGCCGCTGCGGACGATTCGGCCGTAACCGGTGGGGTCATCGAGCTCGGCGCTCAGCAGGGTGGCGCCCGCGCCCGTGCGTCGGTGCTCGGCGAGGAGCCCCGTGAGCGTGTCGGCGTCGAGCAGCGGCACGTCGCCGCTGACGACCAGCACGTCGCCGGCGAAGTCGGCCGGCAGCGCCTGCACGGCCTGCTCGACGGCACGACCGGTGCCCGGCACCTCGTCTTGATCGACGACGAGGGCCGAGGGGAAGTGGTCGTGGATGACCTCGACGACGCGGTCGCGGTCGTGGCGCACCACGGTGACGGTGTGGGCGGCGTCGAGCTGGCCGGCGGTGGCGAGCACGTGGCCGATCAGCGGCACTCCGGCGATCTCGTGCAGGATCTTCGGGAGGCTCGACTTCATGCGCGTGCCCTGGCCTGCCGCCAAGACGATGATTGCAAGGTTGCTGTCGGTCATCTTCCGGATCTCCCTCGTCGGATACGACCGCATCGAGTCGTGTTTCGCGGTGTGCCCCGGCTTCGGGCTGCCGCCTTGCGGAGCACGGGAATCGATCAACCGGATCGATTCACGCGCTCCGCCTCCGGGATTCGAACCCAGACCTAACAGCTCCAAAGGCTGTCGTGCTGCCATTACACCAAGGCGGACCACCGGGTCTCGCCCGGTGCAGTAGCCCAGTCTGCCAGACCTGCCTGCTCACGCCGGGCGCGGCGTGGGGATCTGTGGAGGGATCTCGGCGACGACCGGCTTGGGGATAATGAGGGGATGAGCAGCAGGCCGGCCCGGGACAGCGTCGACGAGATCGTCGACGCGTGGATGCGCGAGCATCCGGATCTCGACTTCTCGCCGCTGAAGATCTTGTCGCGGGTGTCGCGGCTCGCGAAGCAGCTCGAGAAGACCCGCCGCGCCTCGTTCGCCACCGTCGACCTCGAGTCGTGGGAATTCGACGTGCTCGCAGCCCTGCGCCGCGCCGGCAGCCCGCACGAGCTCAGCCCGAAGGCGCTGCTCGAGCAGACCTACGTCTCGAGCGGCACGATGACCAACCGCATCGACGGCATGGTGCGACGCGGGCTGGTCGAGCGACGAACCGACCCCAACGACGGGCGCGGGGTGCGGGTGCGGATGACCGGGGAGGGCCGTGACCGCGTCGACGGCGCCATCTCGCATCTCGTCGCGGCGGAGACGGAGCTGCTGGCCGGGCTCACGAAGGCCGACCAGGAGCGCTTGGCCGGGCTGCTGCGCCGGCTGTCGCTCGATATGGCCTAGCGGCTCACCTCAATCGAGCAGCTCGGAGAGTTCCAGCCACCGCGTCTCGTGCGCCGCGATCTGCGCCTCGGCCGCCTGAACCTCGGCCGTCAGCGTGCCCAGACCGACGTAGTCGGACTGGTCGTGCTCGGCGATGCGCGTGTGCAGCTTGACGATCTGCTGGGTCTGCTTCTCGATCTTGCGCTCGAGCGACGAGCGTTCCTTCTCGGCGGCGCGGAGCTCTGCGCCCGCGAGTGCCGGGGCGGAGGACTTGTGCCCCGCATCCGTCGCCTTCGTACCCACCTCGAGCGAGCCCTCACCGGCCTTGCGCAGCGCGAGGTACTGCTCGAGGCCGCCGGGCAGGTGCCGGAAACGGCCGTTCAGCACCGCGTACTGCTGGTCGGTGACGCGCTCGAGCAGGTACCGGTCGTGCGAGACGACGAGCAGCGTGCCCGGGAAGGAGTCGAGGAGGTCTTCGAGGGCGGCGAGCATGTCGGTGTCGAGGTCGTTGGTGGGCTCGTCGAGGATGAGCACATTCGGCTCGTCGAGCAGGATCAGGAGCAGCTGCAGTCGCCGCTTCTGGCCTCCCGACAGGTCTTTCACCGGGGTCGACAGTTGGGCGCTGGTGAAGCCGAGTCGTTCGAGCAACTGCCCGGGGGTGAGCTCCTTGCCGCCGGCGACGTACGAGGTGCGGTAGCGGCCGATGACCTCGCTGACGCGGTCGTTCAGCACGTCCTCGAGCTCGGCGAGCTGCTGGGTGAGGGTGGCGATCTTCACGGTCTTGCCGCGCTTGACAGTTCCGCTGGTGGGTTTGACCGCGCCCGTGACGAGGCCGAGCAGCGTCGACTTCCCGGCGCCGTTCACGCCCAGGATGCCCGTGCGCTCGCCCGGGGCGATGCGCCACTCGACGCCCTCGAGCACCGACTTGTCGCCGAACGAGACGCTCGCGTCGAGCACGTCGACGACGTCTTTGCCGAGGCGGGCCGTGGCCATCTGGGTGAGGGAGACGGTATCGCGGATGGGTGGCTCGTCGGCGATCAGGGCCTCAGCCGCATCGATGCGGAACTTGGGCTTCGCGGTGCGGGCCGGGGCACCGCGGCGCAGCCAGGCCAGCTCTTTCTTCATGAGGTTCTGGCGCTTCGCCTCGGTGGCGCTGGCCATCCGGTCACGCTCGACGCGCTGGAGGATGTAGGCCGCGTAGCCGCCCTCGAAGGGTTCGATGATGCGGTCGTGCACCTCCCAGGTCTGGTTGGAGACCTCGTCGAGGAACCACCGGTCGTGCGTCACGACCGCGAGGCCTCCGCTCGAGGCGGGCCAGCGGCGCTTGAGGTGCTCGGCGAGCCAGGCGATGCCCTCGACGTCGAGGTGGTTGGTGGGCTCGTCGAGGAAGACGACGTCCCAGTCGCCGACGAGCAGGGCCGCGAGGGCGACCCGGCGGCGCTGGCCGCCCGAGAGGGTGCCGACGACGGCCTCCCAATCGATGTCGCCGAGGAGGCCGCCGATGACGTCGCGCACCTTCGGGTCGCCGGCCCAGACGTGCTCGTCGAGGTCGCCGACGACCGCCTGCGCGACCGTGAGGGACGAGTCGACGGTGTCGGCCTGGTCGAGCATGCCGAGGGTGACGCCGCGGCGGCGGGTGACGCGGCCGCCGTCGGGCTCGATGCGGCCCGAGAGCAGGGAGAGCAGGGTCGACTTGCCGTCGCCGTTGCGCCCCACGATGCCGATGCGGTCGCCCTCGTTGATGCCCGCGGTGACGGAATCGAAGATGACTCGGGTGGGATATTCGAGATGGAGCGCCTCAGCGCCCAGGAGATGAGCCACCTGTCGAGGGTACAGGGCGTGGATGGGAGGGGTGCTCAGGGTCGGGCGGGCGCGCCTATGCTGGGCGGATGCTCGCCGATCGCCGCCGGTTCTCGTTCGCCTTCGACGGCCGCAAGGCGACTCTGAAGCGGGTGCACCGGGCGAGCGAGAGCTACGAGCTGAGCGTCGACGGGGTGGCGCAGTCGGTGGTGTCGCTGACGGATGCGCGGCGGCTCGCCTGGCCCTACGTGCAGCACATCGCCCGGGCTATCGACGCGGTCGCGGCGCCCGGCGCTCCCGTCTTCGCCGTGCACCTGGGAGCGGGCGCGATGGCGCTCACCCGCTACGTGGCGGTGACCCGGCCCGGCTCCCCGCAGCTCGTGGTGGAGTTCGAACGGGAGCTCTGCGAAGCCGTGCTGGCCGCACTGCCCCTGCCCGACGCTGCTGACATCGAGCTCGTGTTCGGCGACGCCCGCGCGATCGCCGAGACGGGAGTCGCCGAGACGGGAGTCGCCGCGGCAGGGGTCGCCGGGGCGGGTTCGGCCGCGATCCGCGAGTGGCAGGGCGCCGAAGTCACGGTGGTCGACCTCTGGGATGCCGCGACCATTCGCGCCCACGTCGCGAGCCTGGAGTTCTACCGGCTCGTGGCAGAGCGCTCGGCGCCGCAGGGGCTGGTGGCGGTGAATCTGCTGGACGGGCATCCGTTCGATTACGCGCGAGCGCAGGCGGCCACCCTTCGGAAGGTGTTCGCCGACGTGGCCGTGATCACCGACTTCGACCCCGCCGATACCGAGGGGCCGCTCGGCAACGTGGTGGTGCTGGCGAGCGGTGGGGCCGTGGCGGTGGCCGAGCATCCGGAGCTCTTCGGAGACGAACCGCCCTTCGTTCTGCACGACGCAGACCTCACCGCATGGATCGCCGAAGCCGGCGTTCTCACCGACGCCGACCGCATCGACTCGCCCGACATCGACGACCCTCGCTGGGCCTAGCGCCGCGCTGGGCCTGACGCCGCGCCTCAGGGCTTCGCCGGGCGCGGACGGGGTGGGAGTGTACCCATGGTGCTGCCTCTCGTTCCGCCGGCTCGGCACCGCGGTGACGTCCGGATGCGTAGACCCTAGAGCCACCCGGCCCGACGGCAGCCTGAGCAATCGCTACTCAGCGGAGCTCAGCCACGGATGAACCGCGTGCGGCTCAACCCGATCACCGCGGCGCCCATCAGGCAGATGAACCCGGCGATACCGAGCACGTAGACCGCCACCGCCCCGTACCCACCGAGCTGCGCCGGGTTGAGGAACGGATACGGGTACCATCCGACGATGGCCCCGCGGATCATCGTGTACACCACCCAGACGATCGGGAACGCCACGATCGCCCACAGCGCTCGCCAGCGCAGCGGCGACTTGCCGGGCGACAGGATCCAGACGAGCACGATGTAGATCGGCGCCGCCAAGTGCAGCACCTCGTTCGACCAGGCGAGCGTGCGCCCCTGCTCGAGCTGGATGCTGCGCAGGAGCAGGTTGTAGACCACACCCGTGGTGGCCATGTACGTCACGACCGCGGCGAGGGAGACGTTGTACCAGGCCGGGTCCCGGCGCACGGTGAAGGAGTAGTAGGCGCCGATCAGCAGCGCGATCGCCGCCAGCGCGTTCGACAGGATGGTGAAGTAACTGAAGAAGTTCACCAGGAAATCGGTCTGGTCGGGCACGACCTCGAGGCTGAAGACGAGCTGACCGACAATGGCGGCGATGATGACGCCCGCCGCGATGACCCTGATGACTCCGAACGCCCTGCGCATGGCCACACTCTAGCGACGGGCAATACGATTGACGGATGCCCGATCTGAATGCATCTGCTGACCCCTCCGTCTCCGGCTCTACTAGCGGCGCCGTCGCTGTGCCGGGTGCCGACGCGATCGCGGCGATCCGCTCGGGCATGACCGAGACGCCCGACTTCCCGTCGGAGGGGATCCTGTTCCGCGACCTCTCGGGGCTGTTCGCCGACGCGGCGGGGCTCCGCACCGTGGCATCGGCGCTCGTCGAGGGCTTCGGGCCGATCGATGCGGTGGCCGGGGTCGAGGCACGGGGCTTCGTGCTCGGGGCCGCCGCTGCCGTCGCGAGCGGGAACGGGATGCTCGCCGTCCGCAAGGCGGGCAAGCTGCCCGGCGAGGTGCTGAACGAGAGCTACGCGCTGGAGTACGGGTCGGCGAGCCTCGAGGTGCATCCGTCGACGTTGCCGCAGGGGGCTCGCGTGGTGATCGTCGACGACGTGCTGGCGACCGGTGGGACGCTGACGGCGACGATCCGGCTGATGGAGCGCGCGGGCTGGGACGTCGTCGGCGTCGCCGTCGTGCTCGAGCTCGTCGACCTCGGCGGGCGTGCAGTGGTGGAGGCGGTCACCTCCGCGCCGGTGAAGGCGCTTCTCGCCCTCTGAAGGCTGACGAACTCGAGTCGAATCTGTCTTCGAATCACTGAGCTTTCTTCAGAGGTTTCTGATAGAATCTCAGTATGAATTCGGCAGCCATCTCAGCCCTCGGCGATGATGCGCTGCTCGAGGCGATGGCGGCCAACGAGCTCGTGGTGCGCGCGGCTCTGGCGTTGCAGATCCGGTTCGCGGGCGAGGTCGCGGTGCGGTCGCGCCCTGAACTAGGTGACGAGGGTCTGAGCCGGTCGCAGAACTTCACCTCGCCGGTCGCGCTGCTGGCCACTGTCACCGGCGCATCGGCGAAGGAGTGCAAGGCGCGGCTCGATCTTGGGAAGCGGCTGCGGGGCGAAGTGCTGCTCGGTGGCGGCGAGGGGCCGGCGCCGTTCCCGCGGGTGGCGGAGGCGCTCGACGCGGGTGACCTGCCGATCGAGGCGGCCGCGACCATCGTCAAGCGGTGCGGCGAACTGGCTCACCGCGGATGCGCGCCCGATGTCGTCGCCGGAGCAGAAAAAACCCTCGTCGACAAAACTCTGGCCTGCCACTTCTCGGCCGACGAGACCGCGAGAATGGCGATCCACCTCCGGGACGTGCTCGACCCCGACGGCGCCGAGCCTCGCGACGAAGTGCACCAGCAACTCCGCTTCCTCACCATCGGTCAATCGCCGGACGGGATGGTCCGCGGGAAGTTCGCACTGATGCCGGAGCAGGGCGGGGTGTGGATGTCGAGCCTGCAAGCGATGCAGAGCCCCCGCGTGGGCGGCCCGCGGTTCATGGAGGAGGGCGACTACGTCACCGCTGACGATCGCACTTCGGCGCAGAAGAACGCCGACACGATCACGGAGCTGATCGCCCGGGCGGCCGGCGCCGAGGACATGCCCCGGATTAACGGGGCCATCACGACCGTCAACCTCCATATGACGCTTGCCGACCTCGAAGCCGGGCGCGGGGTCGGGTACATCGACGGCCTCGACGAACCCGTGCCCGTGTCGACCGTAGAGCAGATGCGGTGCACCTCACCGATGGCGGTGACACTGTTCGGCGACCGGGGCGAGGTCCTCTTCCACGGCAAAACCAAACGGCTGTTCACTCCCGCCCAGAACCGGGCACTCGCCGCCCGAGACGGCGGCTGCGTGTGGCCCAACTGCGACAGGCCACCCTCCTACTGCGAGACGCATCACGTCGACGAGTGGGTTTCGGATGATCATCCGCCGGGCAGAACCGATATCGATAACGGGGTTCTGCTCTGCCACTTCCACCACTCGCACCTGCACAAAGCGGACTGGAAACTAGTCATGCAGGGTGGAGTCCCGCATCTGATTCCGCCCCGGTGGAACGATCCCGAACAGACACCCATCCCAACCACGCGCCGACGCACGATTCAGCACCCGGCGGCGTGACGACACACCATTCTGCGAAAGCCAGCCATGGTTATCGAGGGCAAGCGCGAAGCGCGCGGCAGCACCCGAGAAGCGGAACGCCCGGCGCTGGCTGCCGACGGGCTGCCGCGCGCTGACGCGCTTGCCCGAGATGGTCATGGTCGGGTCAGGTAGGCCGCAGCCTTCGGAGCTTGGCGGGTCGGCCGGTTCGCGAGGTGGGCGCCCGGTGGGGTCGACGAGGAACCGGGGCCTATGGGCCGGGTCAGTCGGCGACGACGCGGGCACCCGCTACCGGGCCCGTGGCGCGCACGACGTGGTGGCGGGCCGCGCTCAGGGCGATCTGCAGTTCGAGGGCGCCGTCGAGGTCGGCCGCCAGGAACGCGACCGTCGGGCCCGAGCCCGAGACGATGCCCGCGAGGGCACCGTTCTGCTCCCCCACCTCGAGCACCGTCGCGAGTCCCGGGCTGAGGTGCAGCGCCGGCGCTTGGAGATCGTTGCTCAGCGACTCGGCGAGCATGTGGGGGTCGCCCGCCCGCAGCGCCTGCAGCACGTCGGCGTCGACGAGGGGCTGACCCTGGGCGGGGAAGATGTCCTGCGCGTGGCGTTCCCGGTGGCGATCGAGCTCGCGGTAGACCTCAGGGGTCGAGACACCGTGCTCGGGCAGCACGAGCACCCACTGGAACTGGCCCTTCGCGAGTGCGGGGCTCAGCTGGTCGCCGCGACCGGTTCCGATCGCGGTTCCGCCGGCCAGGGCGAAGGGCACATCGGCGCCGAGCTCGGAGGCCAGCGCGAGCAGTTCGTCCCGGCCGAGGTCGGTGCCCCAGAGGGTGTCGCAGGCCAGGAGGGCGGCGGCAGCATCCGCCGACCCGCCGCCCATGCCGCCCGCGATGGGGACGTTCTTCGAGATGCGGAGCGAGACACCCTCGCGGTAGCCGGCGCGCCGGGCGAGCAGCCGGGCGGCGCGGATCGCGAGGTTCGACCCGTCGGTCTCGAGACCCGAGGTGTCGATGTGGCCGCCCTCGAACACGACCGAGAAGTCGCTCGCCGGGGAGGCGAACACGTCTTCGTAGAGCGAGACCGCCTGGTAGGCCGTGGCGAGGTCGTGGTAGCCGTCGGGCATGACCGCGCCGACCTTGAGGAAGACGTTGATCTTGCCGGGCGCCCGCACGTGCACGGTCTTCGTGGCGCCCCGGTCGATCATGTCCTCCAACCTATCCCACGCCGCGGATGGCCCCGATCAGTGCCCAGAGGACGCCTCCGATCAGCGCCCCGACGGCGCCCCCGGTCAGTGCCCCGACAGCACCCGCACGAAGTCGGTCAGGAACGCCTCGCGGTCCACGTCGAGCACGACGAACGTGTCGGGCGCCGGCTCGCTCGGCCACGAGACGGGCAGCCCGGTCGCGGTCTGCATGAGGTGCGCGCGGGTGGCGAACCCGTCGCTCGTGATGTTGACGGGGCCGGTGATCGAGGAGGTGATCCACTCGGGCTGCACCAGCAGCGCCGCCGCGAGGCCGTCGTGCGCCGGGGAGACCCGCCGGCCCCAGGAGAACTGGTAGAAGTCCATGTACGCCTCGAGCACCTGCGCCGAGAACGTGCCCCACGACGTGCCGGCGCGATGCAGCGCCTGAACGGCCTGCTCGTCGACGATCGTGTGGGCGGTGACGTTGACGCCGACCATCACGAGGTTCTTTCGAGGGGCGGCGAAGACCCGGCGGGCGGCCTCGGCGTCGTTGTGGATGTTCGCGTCGACCATCTGCACCGTGCCGAGCGGCGGGAAGGGCCCGGAGCCGCCCATGATGACCACCGAGCGGAAGAGCGTCAGCAGCTCGGGCTCGATCTCGAGCGCGAGGCCGACGTTGGTAAGCGGCCCGACGGGCAGCAGGTCGTAGTAGCCGGGCTTCGACCGTCCCAGTTCGACGAGCAGTTCGGCGCTCGACAGCGGGGAGAGGTTCTTCGGGGCGATCGGCTCCGACCAGAGGTCGCCGAGCCCGTCGTGGCCGTGCACGTGCGAGGCGATGCGCGGTTCGCCGTCGATGGGTCCGGCGGCGCCGCGGGCGACGAGCACGTCCTCGAGGCCGGCGAGCTGCTGCACACGGGCGATGTTCGTCAGGGCCGCCTCGACGGGGGTGTTGCCGTAGACGCTGGTGATCGCCGAGATCTCGGCGTCGTCGCGGCCGGCCAGGTAGAGCAGGGCGAGCGCGTCGTCGATGCCCGTATCGGTGTCGACGATGATGTGGCGGGTCTCGCGGGCGGTGGGCGAGGTAGGGGCAGTGGGTGCGGCGGGTGCGGCGTCGGTCATGGTGGGTCCTTCGATGCGGGTCGGGTGCGTGGCGGTGTCAGGTAGGGGCGGCGGAGGGGCTCGGTCGGGGCGTGCTGCAGGGTCGAGCCCGCGGGGTCAGGTGGTCGTCAGCGAAGCCCGCTTCGCGAATCGGATGCGCGTGGCCACCAGCACGAGCAGCGTGATCGCATAGGGCGCGGCGTCGGTCAGCTGCTGCGGCGCCCCGATCCCCTGCAGCCGGAACCCCAGGGCCTCGGCCGCTCCGAAGCCGAGGCAGGCCACCGGCAGCCAGAGCGGACGTCCGGCGACGAGCATCACGGCGGCGACCGCGATCCAGCCTCGACCGGCGGTCATGTTCTCGGTGAACACCGTCACGTTGCCGAGGGCCAGCTGCGCTCCGGCGATGCCGCAGAGGGCGCCACCCACGATGGTGACCCAGGTCTGGTACGAGGCGACGTTCGCACCGAGGGCGGCCGCGGCATCCGGATGCTCGCCCACACCCCGAAGGCGAAGGCCCCCCGCCGAGCGCTTCAGCCACAGCCCCACGGCCACGATGAGCACGAAGGCGAGCGGCACGAGCGCCGTCTGCCCCGCGAAGATCGGGCCGATCACGGGCACGTCGGCGAGGAACGCCATCTTCGGCAGCCCCTGCAGCCCGCGCGGCGAGAACGACCCCGAGGTGTCGAAGAGCACCCGCAGCAGGAACCCCGTGAGGCCGATGGCGAGGAGGTTCGTGCCGATCGCGATGATGATCGGGTCGGCGTGCCAGCGGGCGGCGCCGATCGCGAGCACCACCGAGAAGAGCGCGGTCGAGACGAGCGCCGTGAGCACCCCGCCCCAGGCGCTGCCCGTGTAGTAGCTGCCCGCGACGGCGGCGAAGGCACCCCAGAGCATCTGCCCCTCGAGGGCGATGTTGAACACCCCGACCTGAGCCGAGATGGCGCCCGCGAGGGCGGCGTACAGGATGGGCGTGGCCGCGAGCAGCACGGCCGCGACGAAGCCGAGTTCGAAGACGTGCATCAGGCCGAGCTCCTCTCGGTGCGCCGCTGGTCGAGCACGGTGCGGAGGGCGAGCACGACGATGACGACGCCCTGCAGCACGTCGGAGAGCTGCCGGGGCACGTCGGCCGAGCGCTCCATGCCGGCGCCGCCGACCTGCAGCACGGTGAACAGGATGGCCGTGACGGGGATGAGCGCCGGGCGACCTCCGGCCAGCAGCGCGGCCGCGAGCCCCGCAAAGGTGTAGCCGGGAGAGATCAGCGCGCCGTCGATCAGCCGGAACGGCGACGACATGACGATGACCGCACCCACGACACCCGCCGCCGCACCGGCCGCGGCCATCGCGCCGAGGGAGAGCCGGCCGACGCGCACGCCGCCGTAGGCCCCGAAGCGCCGGTTGGCGCCGACCACGCGCAGCTCGAAGCCGACCGCCGAGCGGGAGTCGACCACCCAGAACACGACCATCATCAGCACGATGATGATCAGTCCGGCGTTGGAGTACGAGAGGTCGCCGAGCGCCCACATCCGGGCGCCCTCGGGCAGGCGGGTGGTCTGGGCGACGGCCGAGCCCGCCTCGCCGAGCGGGAAGCGCACGAGGAAGCTGACCACCGCGACGGCCACCGGGCTGAGCAGCAGGGTCGAGATGATGATCGGGATGCCGAAGCGGGTCGCGAGCGGGGCGGAGATCGCGCCAAAGGCTCCGGCGACGATCGCGGCGCCGATCACGGCGAGCGGGATGAGGACGATCGAGGGCAGCGGCAGACTGCTCGCGATGACGGTGGCGGTGAGGCCGCCGAGCACGAGCTGGCCGTTGCCGCCGAGGTTGAACTCGCCCATGCGCAGCGGGATCGCGGCCGCGAGGGCCATGCCGCAGATGAACGCCCAGACCGAGAAGGTGTAGTCGAGCTGGCCGGGGTCGAGCGAGTTCTGGATGACTGCGGTGTAGGCCGCGATCGGGTCGAGGCCGGCGGCGAGGATGATCACGGCGCCGATCAGCAGCGCCAGCACGACGGCGCCGATCGGCACGACGGCGGGGTGACGCAGCGCGGCCGCGGCGAGTCGCCGTCCGGCTCCGGGCGCCCGGGGGCCGGCCACGGGGGCGGCCCCGGGAGTGGTTTCGGGCGGGGCGGTCATGCTCGGTCTCCCTGGTCGATCACGGGGTCGGCCGCGGCTCCGGCTGCGACGGCGTCGGTCGCGGCGCCGGCCCTGACGCCGTCCACCGGCCCATCCGCGGCCGCGGCCCCCGCCATGGCGGCGCCGATCCGCTCGGTCGTCGCCTCCGCCGCGCTGAACGAAGCGACGATCGCGCCCCCGTACATCACGAGCACCCGGTCGGCCAGCGCGAGCAGCTCGCTGATCTCGTGCGAGACGAGCAGGATGCCGTTGCCCGCCGCCCGGTAGTCGAGCAGTCGCCCGTGGATGGCCTCGATCGCCCCCACGTCGACACCCTGGGTGGGCTGCTCCGCGATCAGCAGCGGCGCCCCGTGCGAGAGCTCCCGCGCGACGACGACCTTCTGCGCGTTGCCGCCCGAGAGCGAGCCGATCAGCTGCTGCTCCCCCGAGGTGCGCACGTCGTAGTCGCCGATCAGCTGGCGGGCCTGCGACCGCTCGGCCTTCAGCGACATCCAGCCGCGACGGATGCCCGTGGACGCGCCGATCGGAGCGCTGCGGTGGTGGCCGAGCGCCGCGTTCTCGGCGACCGTCATGGTGACGGCGCTGCCCTCGCCACGGCGGTCCTCGGGGATCACGGCGAGCCCCGCGGCCCGGCGATCCCGCACGGTCGAGCGGGTGACGTCGGAGCCCATCAGGCGGATCCGCCCGGCCGAGGCGTCGATGGTGCCGAGCACCGCGGCCACGAGCTCGTGCTGCCCGTTGCCCGAGACTCCGGCGATGCCGACGATCTCGCCCCGGCGCACCGCGAGCGACACGTCGCGCACGACGTCACGTCGTCCGTCGGAGACCGACAGCCCCTCGACCTCGAGCACGGCGTCTCCCGGAGTGCCGGTTCCCGGGTTCTTGACCTCGGCGATGGCCCGTCCGGTCATCGCCCGCACGAGCTCCGGCCCGGTGGCGTCTCGGGTGGCGAATCGCCCCGTGACCCGGCCGTCGCGCAGCACGGTGACCTCGTCGCTGACCGCGAGCACCTCGTGGATCTTGTGCGTCACGAGCACCACGGTCGTTCCCGCGTCGGCCGCGCGGCGGATGACCGCGAACAGGCTGTCCACCTCGCTGGGTGTGAGCACGGCGGTGGGTTCGTCGAGGATGAGGATGCGGGCGTCCCGGTGCAGCGCCTTGAGGATCTCGACGCGCTGCCGCGCCCCGGCGGAGAGCGAGCCCACGACGGCCGCGGGGTCGGTGTCGAGACCGTATCGGGCGGCCAGTTCGCGCACCCGCGCATCCGCTGCCCGTCGGTCGACGAAGGCCCGGCCCAGGATGCCCCGGCGCCGGGGTTCGGCCCCGTAGACCACGTTGTCGGCGACGCTCATGGTGTCGAAGAGGCGGAAGTGCTGGTGCACCATGCCGAGCCCCGCGGCGATCGCATCGAGCGGACCGCCGAAGCGCACCGGGCGGCCGTCGACCCGGATCTCGCCCGAGTCGGGCTCGAGCAGGCCGAACAGCATCGACATGAGAGTGGACTTGCCGGCGCCGTTCTCGCCCATCACCGCGTGCACCGTGCCCCGGCGCAGCACGAGGTCGACCCCGTCGTTCGCGACGACGGAGCCGAACCGCTTGCCGACGCCGATCAGCTCGACCGCCGCGACTCCCTCGACGGGAGCGGGCGGCCGAGCTGCGTCGGCGGCATCATCGGATGCGCGAGAGACCATGCAGGACTAGCCGGCGGTCAGCGGGTCGGTCACCGTGATCTCGCCCGAGACGATCTGGTCGCGCACGGCGGCGACCTTCTCGATCACGTCGGGGTGGTCGGCGATCAGGCACTTCGAGTCGGCGACGCCGTCCTCGAGGCCCGTGAGGCTCACGCCGCCCTCGGCCAGGCCGTAGGAGGTGAAGCCGCCGGTCGTGCCGTCGAGGATGTCTCCGACCGAGTTGATCAGGGCGACGTCGACGCGCTTGATGGCGTTGTCGACGACGTTGCCGGGAGAGTCGAGGCACTGGTTCGTGTCGACGCCGAAGGCCTTGAAGCCCGCCTCGGAGGCGGCCTCGAAGACGCCCAGGTTTCCGCCCGAGGCGGCGGCCTGCACGTAGTCGGCTCCGCCGTCGGCGAGGATCTGAGCCTGCGCCTTGGCACGCGCCTGGTCACCGAACGGGTTGTCGCCGCCGACGTACTGCACGGCGGTCTTCACGCCGGGCTTCACGCTCTCGGCGCCCGCGAAGAACGGGTCGACCCAGCGGTGCAGGAAGGGGGTGTCGAGCGAGGCGACAACGCCGACGTTGCCCGACTGGGTGAGGAGGCCGGCCTCGACGCCGGTGAGGTAGGTCGCCTCGTACTCCTTGAACACGGCGGCGGTGAGGTTCTCGGTGGGCTCCTCGGCCGAGGTGTCGATCAGCAGGAACTGCTGGTCGGGGTAGTCCGCGGCGGCCTGGGTGATCTGGTCGAGCACGCTGAAGCTGACGCCGATGATGATGCTCGGCTTCTCGCGCACGGCGGCGTCGATGTTCTGCTGGATGCTCGTCGGGTCTTCGCTCTCGTAGACGTCGACGCTCGCGCCGTACTTCTCGCCGGCCTGCTCGGCGCCGTCGGCGGCGAGCTGCAGGAAGTTGTTCGAGC
This sequence comes from Herbiconiux gentiana, assembly GCF_024978135.1. GTDB lineage: Bacteria > Actinomycetota > Actinomycetes > Actinomycetales > Microbacteriaceae > Herbiconiux > Herbiconiux gentiana. The sequence goes on from NZ_JANTEZ010000003.1 coordinate 219,100, forward strand.
CGATGGGGGTCGGGGTGATCAGGATGATCGAGCTGTCGCCGTCGGCCGCGGCGCCGGTGCTGTCCGCGCTGCCGCTGCCTCCGCTCGAGCACGCGGCTACGGAGGCGACGAGGCCGACGGCGAGTGCTGCGGCACCCGCTCGACGCACGAATTTCGACATGGGTGTCCCCTTACAAGTGGATCTGCTGTGATTGCGCGGCCGCACGAGGGGCCGCACCCCATGGTATCGGGACGGCAGGTCCCAACCCGTGCCCGGGACACATAACGAAACACACTCGTCACACCCGGGCGTGCAGTGCCACCGTCTCCGCGACCACGCGGTCGGGGTCGTCGCGCTGGATGGAGTGGCCGGCGCCGCTGACCACGGCGAAGTCGAACGCCGCCGCGGCCGAGGCCAGGCGGTCGCCCTCGGCGGCGGTGAACGAGGCGCCGAGGGCCGGGTCGGCCGCGAGCACGTGAACGGGCGAGCGGATGCCCGCCAGCACCTGCTCGAGCTGCCAGCGTCCGTTGTCCCGAACCGTGCGCTCGACCACGTACGGGCTGACCAGGCGGGCGGCGGCGGCCTTCTGCGTCGCGTCCTCGCTGTGCCAGCGGGGATGCCGTGCGAGCAGGCCGGCCGGGCCGAGGTCGCCGAGTTCACCGAGGAGCTCATCGATCAGGCCGTTCCGATCATTTTCAGCCACCGCGAGCACCGGGTCGACGAGGAGCAGCGATCGCGCCCAGTGATGACGCCGAGCGGCCGCGACCGTGGCGACGGCTCCGCCCAGGGAGTGGCCGATCACGAGGTCCCAGCCGAGCACCGGGTTGCCGTGCGGGGCGAGGCCCAGCACGTCGGAGGCGTACTCGTCGAGCGTGTAGCCGAGGGCCCGGGGCGACGAGCCGTGGCCGCGGAGGTCGGGTGCGGTGACCGACCAGCCTCGGGCGGCGAGCTCGTGGGCGACCCGCCACCAGGTGTTGGCCGAGGAGGTCAGGCCGTGCAGCAGCAGGGCTGCGGGCCGCGCGTCGGCGGGGCCCCAGCGCAAGGTGGACAGCTGCACGGGGATGGGCTCGGAATGCGTCACCCTCCGATCGTGCCACCTCCCGGTCGGTCGAGCAGGTCGCGCATCACCTTGTCGGAGACCGTGTGGCTGCCACCCAGCACGACGATGCGTTCGGGCCTCAGCCGGGCGAGCTCGGCCCGGCTGACGGCCGGCACGGCGTCGGCGGTGACGAGCAGCACGGGGGCGCGATCGTGGATCGCGGCTGCCGGCCCCGACAGGGCGTCGGGGAAGGTGCTGCCGGAGGCGATGAAGACCGTTCGCGCACCGCGCGGAAAGGCGTGAGCCGACGTCGCCGCCGAGACGACGAACCGATCGGCTCCGTCGAGCCGCGTGGTGTCGCCGACGATGGTGCGGAGCGTGTCGACGACCGGTTCGGCGATCGCGGCGGGGCCCCCGAGCACGACCAGCCTCGACGGTCGGAGGCGGGCGAGCTCGGCGACGACGGTGTCGGGCACCCGGTCGGTCGGCACGAGGAGCACAGGACCGCCGAGGGCGCCGGCGGCCGCGGACCCGCCCAGGGCGTCGGCGAACACCTCGCCGGAGACCACGACGGCGACGGGTGGAGACGACGGGAAGGCGAGCGCGGAGAGCCGTGCCGCCACCTCGTACCGGTCGGCGCCGCCGACGCGCGTCACCCGGTGGGCGAAGGGCGCGAGTGCCGCCTCGACGGTTGCATCGACGGCCTCCGGGCCGCCGACGACGACCACGGTCACGGGCGCGAGTCGTCGCAGTTCGGCCGCGACGGAATCGGGCAGGGTCGACCTCGCGACCAGCAGCACCGGCGCGTTCTGCGCTCCGGCGACCGCGGACGCGCACAGCGCATCGGGGAAGGACTCGCCGCCGGCGACGAAGACGAGCCGCGCGGTGGCGAAGGTGCGGGACGACACCGCCGCCGACACCTCGTAGCGGTCGGCACCGCCGATGCGTTCGACCGCGCACGACGCCACCGCCGGAGGGGTGAGCATCGAGGTCATGTCGACTCCTGGGGTAGAGCCTCAGGATGCCGCGCGTCGACCGCCGACCGTTATGAGCAGTTGCTACTCAGCGACGTCGTCCTCGGCGGCGGCAGCGCGGGCGATGGCCAGGAAGTCATGCACCGTGAGCGTCTCGCCCCGCGAGGTCGGCGCGACCCCCGCCGCCTCGAGCACTGCCGAGGCCCGCTGCGAGTCGCCGAGCAGCTCGCTGAGCGACTGCCGGAGCATCTTGCGGCGCTGTCCGAAGGCGGCGTCGACGATCGCGAAGGTGCGCACGCGCAGCTCCTCCGAGGCGAGCCCCGAGCCGACCCGGTCGAACGCGACGAGCACCGAGTCGACGTTCGGCACCGGCCAGAACACCTGCCGGCTGACCTGCCCGGCCGTGCGCCACTCGCCGTACCAGGCCGCCTTCACCGACGGCGAGCCGTAGACCTTCGAGCCGGGCTCCGCGGCGAGGCGATGGCCGACCTCCGCCTGCACCATCACCACGCCCGAGCGGATCGACGGGAAGTGCTCGAGCAGGTGCAGCAGCACGGGCACCGAGACGTTGTAGGGCAGATTGGCGACGAGGCGCGTGGGGTCGCCCGGCAGCGAGCGGATGCGCAGCGCATCGTCGCGGATGACGGTGAGCCGCGCATCCGGAGCCAGCTGCGACACCGTGAGCGGCAGCTGCTCGGCCAGGCGGTGGTCGATCTCGACCGCGACCACCTCGGCGCCGGCCTCGAGGAGGCCCAGCGTGAGCGAGCCGAGGCCCGGGCCGACCTCGACCACGACGTCACCCGCCTCGACCTGGGCGACCCGCACGATCTTGCGCACCGTGTTGGCGTCGATGACGAAGTTCTGGCCGAGCTTCTTGGTGGGCGTCAGGTCGAGCAGTCCCGCCAGGTCGCGGATCTCGGCCGGGCCGAGCAGTGAGACTGCGGCGGCGCCGGACTCGCCCGGGCCGGCGGAGTCGTCGCTCACGAGGCCTGCACCGGCTCGTCCTCCCAGCGGCCGTAGACCAGCTCCGTGTTCGACGAGATCTGGGCGGCGAGCATGGAGACGTCGGTGCCGAGGTGTGCGGCCATCGCCCGCAGGGTGTGCGGGATGAGGTACGGCGCGTTCGGCCGGCCGCGGAACGGCATCGGGGTGAGGTACGGCGCGTCGGTCTCGACGAGCAGCAGCGCGCGCGGCGCCGTCTCGAGGGCCTCGCGCAGGTTGTGCGCGTTCTTGAAGGTGACGTTGCCCGCGAACGACATGTACCAGCCGTTCTCGGTGCAGATGCGCGCGAGCTCGGCGTCGCCGGAGAAGCAATGGAAGACGGTGCGCTCGGGGGCGCCGACGCGCTTCAGCGTCTCGATGACCTCGGCGTGGGCGTCGCGATCGTGGATCTGCAGCGCGATGCCGTTCTCCTTCGCGATCTCGATGTGCGCCTCGAAGGAGCGGTACTGCGCCTCGCGGCCCTCGTCGCCCGTGCGGTAGAAGTCGAGCCCCGTCTCGCCGACGGCCCGCACGCGCGGCCAGCTCGCCAGCTCGGCGATCTCGGCGAGGGCGGCGTCGAGGCCTCCGGCGGCGGCGTACTCGGGCGCCTCGTTCGGGTGCAGCGCCACCGCGGCCAGCATGCGCGGCTCGCGGGCGGCCTGCTCGGCCGACCAGCGGCTGGTCTCGAGGTCGGTGCCGACCTGCACGACACCCCGCACCCCGACGGCCGAGGCCCGGTCGAGGTGCTCGTGGTAGTCGATCGGGTCGGCGGTGTCGGCGATCTCGAGGTGCGTATGGTTGTCGTAGACCGGCACCACGAGCGCCTCGGGCAGCGGCGGGTAGCTCTGATCTCCGCGGTCGGAGGGCTCGCGGGTGCGCAGGTGCGTCGGCAGCTCGTGGGCGTCGGTCACGACGCGTCCACCTCGATGCGGGGGAAGAGCGCCTCGAGCGGCTGCACGCGCTCGCCGCCCCGCCAGTCGTAGGCCGAGCGGATGCTCTGCTCCTGCACCGTGCCGACGCCGGCCAGTGCCGTCCACAGTTTGGCCGCGGCTTCGGGCACGACCGGGGAGAGCAGCACCGCGAGGGTGCCGAGCCCGCGGAGCGCCGTGCTCAGCACGGTCGCCAGGCGGTCGGCGTTCGCCGGGTCCTTCGCGAGGCCCCAGGGCTCCTGGGTGGTGATGTAGCCGTTCAGCTCGTCGACGAGCTCCCAGATGCGGGTCAGGGCCTCGTGCACCGCGAGGCGCTCGATCGCCTCGTCGGCGGCCGCGGTGACCCGCCGCTCGGTGGCCCGGATGGCGAGCTCGGCATCGGTCACCGCGCTCTCGACCGCGGTCGGCACGACCCCGTCGAAGTAGCGGGTGACCATGGCGACGACCCGCGAGGCGAGGTTGCCGAAGCCGTTCGCGAGCTCGGCCTGGTAGCGGGCCGAGAGGTCCTCCCAGGAGAAGGAGCCGTCCTGGCCGAAGCTGATGGCGCGCATGAAGTAGTACCGGAACGCATCCGAACCGAAGGTGTCGGTGATCTGCTCGGGCGCGATGCCCGTGAGCTTCGACTTCGACATCTTCTCGCCGCCGACGAGCAGCCAGCCGTGGCCGTAGACCTGCTTCGGCACCTCGAGCCCGGCGGCCATCAGCATGGCCGGCCAGATGACCGCGTGGAAGCGCGCGATGTCCTTCCCGACGATGTGGGTGGCGGGCCAGAGCCGGGCGAACTTCTCGTCGTCGGAGCCGTAGCCGGCCGCGGTGGCATAGTTCAGCAGGGCGTCGAACCAGACATAGACGACATGCGACTCGTCCCAGGGCACCTTGATGCCCCAGTCGAAGGTCTGGCGCGAGATCGAGAGGTCGGTGAGGCCGCGGCGCACGAACGAGATGATCTCGTTGCGCACGCTCTCGGGCTGCACGAACTCGGGCCGCTCCTCGTAGAGGTCGAGCAGCCGCTGCGTGAAGTCGCTCATGCGGAAGAAGTAGTTGCGCTCCTTCAGCAGCTCGACGGGCTTGGAGTGGATGGCGCAGACCAGCTGCCCCTCGTACTGCCCCGTGCCGTCGACCAGGTCGGACTGCTGCTTGTACTCCTCACAGCCGACGCAGTAGTAGCCCTCGTACTCGCCCGTGTAGATGTACCCGGCGTCGTAGAGGCGCTGCAGGAACAACTGCACGTTCACCTCGTGCCGCTCGTCGGTGGTGCGGATGAAGTCGTCGTTCGAGATGTCGATCGTCTGGAGCAGCGGCTGCCAGGCCTCGGCGACGAGCTTGTCGGCCCACTCCTTCGGCGTGACGCCGTTGGCCGTGGCCGTGCGCAGGATCTTCTGCCCGTGCTCGTCGGTGCCGGTCAGGAACCAGGTGTCGTCACCCGCCTGCCGGTGCCAGCGCGCGAGCACGTCGGCGGCGACCTCGGTGTAGGCGTGCCCGATGTGGGGCACGTCGTTCACGTAGAAGATCGGCGTGGTGATGTAAAAGGCGGAGCCGGCGGACATGCTGACCATCCTAAAGGGGGCGGGACGGGCATCCGGGGCCCTACTCCATGCGCAGCACGATCTTGCCGACGACGTGCTCCGAGGCGAGGTGGTCGTAGGCCTCCGCCACGCGCTGCAGGGGGTAGACCGTGTCGATCTCGACGCGCAGAGCCCCCTCGGCCACCAGTTCGGCGAGCCGGGCGAGGGTGGGCGCGCCGCCGCCCTGGGCGTTGCCGTCGGTCTTCACCCCGCGCGCCGCTGCGGCCGGGTCGGCGACGGTGTCGATGCGCTCGGGTGCGACTCCGAGCTCGAGCGCGAGGTCGACCGAGCCGTGGCCGGCGGTGTCGATGAAGGCGTCGACGCCGTCGGGGGCGGCCTCGCGGATGCTCTGCAGAGCATCCGGCCCGTACTCGACCGGGTCGACTCCGAGTTCTGCGAGCAGGGCGTGGTCGTCGCGGCGGGCGAGGCCGATGACTCGGGCGCCCGCGAGCTTCGCGAGCTGCACGGCGAACAGTCCGACGCCCCCGGTGGCGCCGGCGACGACGAGGGTCTCCCCCGCCGCCGCGCCGACGGCCCGCACGGCGGCGACCGCGGTGGTGCCGGCGACGTACAGGGCGGCGCCCTCTTCCCAGGTCACACCGGCGGGCTTGGGCACGACGTTCTCGGCCGGCACGACCGCGTGGGTGGCATGGGCGCCGCGGGTGTCGCTGAAGCCGATCACCTCGTCACCGGCCTGGATGCCCGTGACCCCCGGTCCCGTCGACTGCACGCGCCCCGCGAGGTCGCTGCCCTCGCCGCTCGGCAGGGTCGTGGGGAAGATCTGCTCGAGGCGCCCCTCGCGGATCGCCGCCTCGCCGGGGTTGATCGCGGAGGCGACGACCTCGACACGCACCTCGCCCGGGCCGGGCTCGGGCCGGTCGACGTCGACCACCTCGAGCACCTCGGTGCCGCCGAACGTCGGGAATCGCACTGCTGAAGCCATGCGTTCCTGCCTACCCCGGCGGACGCCCGCCCGCAAAGGGGTTCCCTCAGGGCCGCTTCGCCGCCAGGGCCGCCTCGTAGAGGTCGCGGCGCGACAGTCCGGTCGCCTCGGCGACCGTGGCCGTGGCCTCCTTCAGGCGCGTGCCCGACTCCACGAGCGACTGCACCTCGGCGAGCGCCGTGGGCAGATCGGCGGCGAGCGCCGGTGCGCCCGCCACGACGATCACGATCTCGCCCTTCACCCCGGCGACGGCCCACTCCGCGAGCTCGGCCGCGGTGCCGCGGCGTGCCTCTTCGTAGAGCTTCGTGAGCTCGCGCACCACGGCCACGCGGCGGTCGTCGCCGAGCACCGAGGCGAGGTCGGTCAGCGAGTCGGCCAGGCGGTTCGGCGACTCGAAGAACACCATCGTGCGGGGCTCTCGGGCGAGCATCCGGAACACCGACAGGCGGTCGCCGTGCTTGCGCGGCAGGAAACCCTCGAAGGTGAAGCGGTCGGTGGGCAGGCCCGAGAGCGCGAGGGCGGTGACGACCGCGGAGGGGCCGGGGACGACCGTGACGGGCACGTCGGCCGCGATGGCCGCGGAGACCAGGAGGTAGCCCGGGTCGGAGACGGTGGGCATGCCCGCGTCGGAGAGCAGCACGAGGTCCCCGTCGCGCGCGAGCTCGACGAGTGACGCCGCCTTCTCGCGCTCGTTGTGCTCGTGCAGCGGCAGCAGGCGCGGGCGGTTCTCGATGCCGAGACCGCGCAGCAGCTTGACGGTGACGCGGGTGTCCTCGGCCGCGATGACCTCGGCCGACTCGAGCAGCTCGACGAGCCGGGCCGAGGCGTCCTTGAGGTTGCCGATGGGCGTGGCGGCGAGGATGAGCATGCGTCCAGTCTCTCAGCGTGCACGGCGCTCGCGGGCCGCCACCGTTAGCATTGCCCGGTGAGCACCGAGGAGCCGACGACCGCGCCGCTCGCCGACGTCCCCCCCGCCCCTGTCCCCACCGGCTCGCGGCTCGACGACTGGTGGCTGCGCCTCATGGCCACCCCCGCCCGCGAGCGCGCCTGGCGCTGGGGCGGCCCGATCGCGGTCACCCTGCTCGCCGCCGTGCTGCGCCTCGTGAACCTCGGCCACCCGCACAGCCTCGTCTTCGACGAGACCTTCTACGTCAAGGACGCCTGGACCACCTGGAACCTCGGCTACGAGGCCACCTGGCCGGCCGACGCCGACACCCGGTTCAACGCCGGCGAGACCGACATCTTCCAGACGATGGGCTCGTTCGCCGTGCATCCGCCGCTCGGCAAGTGGATCATCGGGCTCGGCATGGAGCTGTTCGGCCCGGGCGACTCGACGGGGTGGCGCATCTCGGTGGCAGTCGCGGGCATCCTGCTGGTGCTGCTGACGACGCTGATCGCGGTGAAGCTGACCCGCTCGACGCTGCTCGGTGTGATCGCCGGATTCCTGCTGGCGATCGACGGGCACGCCATCGTGATGAGCCGGGTGGGCATCCTCGACGGACTGTCGTCGCTGTTCCTGCTGCTCGGCTTCGGCGCGGTGCTGCTCGACCGCGGGTGGCACGAGCGACGGCTGGGCGAGGCCGTGACGCGGGCACGGGAGGCCGGGCGCGAACCCACCTGGGGCCCTGCGGTCTGGTGGCGCCCCTGGGTGCTCGCCGCCGCCGTCGCGTTCGGTGCCGCGTCGTCGGTGAAGTGGAGCGGCCTGTACTTCCTCGCCGCCTTCGGCGTGTACCTCGTCGTCGTGGACGCCCTCGCCCGGCGCCGGCTCGGCCTGCCGTTCTGGTTCAGCTCGGCCGTGCTGAAGCAGGGCCCCGTGACGGCGGTGCTGCTCATCCCGCTCGCGGTCGCCACCTACCTCACCACCTGGATCGGCTGGTTCGCCACGACCGGCGGCATGTACCGCACCTGGGCCCAGACCTCGGGCGGCGAGTGGACCGGCGCGCTCAGCTGGGTGCCCCTCGCCGTGCAGAACTTCTGGCACCTCGAGGTGGCGATCTACCAGTACCACGTGGGCGAGAACTCGCCGCACCCGTACCAGGCGAACCCGCTGACCTGGCTGTTCCTGATCCGTCCGACGCAGATGTACGTGTCGCAGGTCGACGACTCGGTCTGCGGCGGAACCACCTGCTACGAGAACATCACCTCGATCGCCAACCCGATCATCTGGTGGTGCGCGACGGCCGCCCTGTTCTACCTCGTCTACCGCCTGGTGCGCCGTCGCGAGTGGCAGGTGGGCCTCGTGCTGATGGGCATGGTCGCCGGCTACCTGCCGTGGCTGATGTACACCGGCCGCACGGTGTTCCAGTTCTACACGATCGCGTTCGAGCCCTACATGATCCTCGGGCTGACGATGGTGATCGGGCTGGCGCTCGGCTCCCGGGCCGATCCGCGGCCCCAGCGCACCCGGGCACTGGCGGTCGTCGGGGCGTTCCTCGTGGTGTGTGTGCTGGTGAGCGCCTGGTTCTACCCGGTGTGGGTCGGGATGCCCGTGCCCGCCTGGTTCCTCAGCCTGCACTACTGGCTGCCGAGCTGGCGCTGACGTGAAGGGCACCCGGCCCGGTCTCACCCTGCCCGGACTCGCCACGGCCGCGGGCGCGGCGCTCGTGGCGTTCGCGCTGCACCTCGTGCTGCCGGCGGTGCCGCTGCTCACGATCGCGGTGGTGCTCGGCATCGTGGTGGGCCAGCTGCCGCCCGCCCAGCGTCTGCTCGACGGGGTGCTGAAGCCGGGGCTGGGGCTGGCGTCGCGGCGACTGCTGCGCATCGGCATCGTGCTGCTCGGCCTCAAGCTCAGCCTCGTCGACATCGCGGGGCTCGGCTGGCCGACGGTGATCGCCATCGTCGTGATCGTGCTGATCACCTTCGTCGCCACCTTCGGATTCGGCCGCTTGCTGCGGCTGCCCGGCCACCAGCCTGTGCTGATCGCGGCGGGATTCTCCATCTGCGGCGCCTCGGCGATCGGTGCCGTGAGCGCCGTCACTCGCAGCGACGAGGAGGAGACCGCCACCCCCATCGCCCTCGTCACCCTCTGCGGCACGCTCGCGATCGCGGTGCTGCCGGCGCTGCGCTTCCCGCTCGGCCTCACGCCCGAGCAGTTCGGGCTCTGGGTGGGCCTCAGCGTGCACGACGTCGGCCAGGTCGTCGCCACCGCGCAGATCGCCGGGCCCACGGCGCTCGCCGTGGCCGTCGTCGTGAAGCTCACGCGGGTTCTGACGCTGGCGCCCATGGTGGCGGGTGTCTCCCTCGTGATGAGACGAGCGGATGCCCGGGCCGCCGTAACCCCGGCCGCCCGCCCCGCGCTCGTGCCGCTGTTCGTCGCGGGCTTCCTCGCGGCGGTGCTGGTGCGCACCCTCGTGCTACCGCTGGTGGCGGCACCCGTGGCGACGACGCTGCTGGACGCGGCCGACCTCGCGCAGAACGCCCTCTTCGCGGTGGCGCTGTTCGCGCTCGGCACGAGCATCCGCTTCGCGCGCCTCGCCCGCACAGGCTGGCGCGCGCTCATCGTGGGGCTGGTCTCGTGGGCGCTGATCGCGGGCCTCTCGCTCGCCGCGGTGGCGCTCCTCACCTGAGCCGGGTGGGGTGGGCTGGGCGGGAAAGTAGGCTGTGCGCGTGAGCGGTGGGGGTGGCGAGAGCGGCGCGGAGCCCGCGGGGGCGCCCTCGGGTGACGGTCGGGTGCGCGCGGTGGTCGGGGTGCTGGGGCCCGTCGCCGTGGGGCGCGACGGCGCGTGGGGCGAGCCGGCCGGGCGGCGGGCCAAGGCCGTGCTCGTGGTGCTGGCTCTCGCGGCGCCGCGCGCGGTGGGTGCCGAGGCGCTGATCGACGAGGTGTGGGGCGAGGATCCGCCGCGGGCTGCGCGCGGGGCGCTGCAGGCGCTGGTGTCGCGGCTGCGGTCGGGGTTCGGCGACGGCGTGATCGAGTCGACGGCGTCGGGGTACCGGCTCGGGGTCGGCGTGGATCTGGCGTCGGCGAGCGCTCTCGCGGGGCACGCGGCCGAGGCTCTGTCTCGGGGCGCCCACGAGGACGCGGCCCGGCTCGCCGCCGAGGCCATCAGGCTGTGGCGCGGCGCTCCGGGCGCCGACCTCGAGCCGGGCGAGCTCGCCGATGACCTCGCCGCCCGGGCGGGCGAGCTGTCCCTGTCGCTCGAGACGACCGCGGCCACGGCGGCCCTCGCGCTCGGGCATCCCGCCGACGCGGAGACCGCCGCGCGCCGACTGGCCGCCCGGGCCCCCTTCGACGATCACGCCCAGCTGCTGCTGATGCGCGCGCTCGACGGCCAGGGCCGGAGCACCGAGGCCGTGGCCGCCTTCGCCGAGTTCCGCGAGCGCGTGCAGGACGCCCTCGGCGCCAGCCCCTCCCCCGAGCTCCAGGCGCTCAACCTCGAGCTGCTGGAGCGCGCCGAGCGGGCTCCGACCGCGCCTTCGTCGGCTACCGAGGGCTCGCGCGACGCGGCGGCGCCGGACGACGGGGCCGCACCCGTCGCTCGCGGGATCCGCGCCGCCCCCAACGCCCTGGTGGGCCGCGAGGAGGCGGTCGCGACCGTGCGGGCGCTGCTGCAGGCGGCCCGCGTGACGACGGTGCTCGGTCCCGGCGGTCTCGGCAAGACGCGGCTGGCGCACGAGGTGGCGGCCCGGTCCGTCGGGGAGTTCGGCGCCGTCGTCGTGGTGGAGCTGGCGAGCGTGCGCAGCGCCGAGGACGTCGTGTTCGCGCTGGCGTCGGCCCTGGGCATCCGGGAGCTCGGGAGCTCGCGCCGGATGGGCGACCAGCGGGTGCGGGCCGACCTCCGCACGCGCATCCTGGACCGGCTCGGCGAGCGCCGCACCCTGCTCGTCGTCGACAACTGCGAGCACCTGATCGACGCGGCGGCCGAGTGGGCCGCCGAGCTCACCGCCGAGCTGCCCGCGTTGACGCTGCTCACCACCAGTCGCACGCCGCTGCGCATCTCGAGCGAGCGCGTCTACGCGCTGCAGCCGCTCGGGGTGGGTGACGGACAGACGACGGACGATCCGGCCGTGCGGCTCTTCCTCGACCGGGCAACCGCGGCCCGACCGGGTGCCGTGCTCGACCCCGTCGTCGTCGCCCGGCTGTGTGAGCGGCTCGACGGGCTGCCGCTGGCGATCGAGCTGGCGGCGGCGCGCATCCGCACGATGTCGCTGGATGAGATCGAGCGCCGCCTCGGCAACCGGTTCTCGCTGCTCACCGGCGGCGACCGGAGTGCGCCCGAGCGGCACCGCACGCTGCTCGCGGTGATCGAGTGGAGCTGGAACCTGCTCGGGCGCGAGGAGCAGCGGGCGCTGGCCCGCCTGTCGGAGTTCGCCGACGGGTTCAGCGCCGAGGCGGCGCGCGCGGTGGTGGGGGCCGGCGTCGACGAGGCGCTCGACGGGCTGGTCGCGCAGTCGCTGGTGACGGTGACCGAGGTCGGCGGCTCGGGTGCGGCCGGTGCCGGTGCGGGTGGCTCGGGTGCGGCCGGTGCCGGTGCGGGTGGCTCGGGTGTGGTCGGTGTGGGCGCCGGCGGCGCGGGGCTGCGGTTCCGGATGCTCGAGACCGTCCGTGAGTTCGGTCGGCTCCAGCTCGAGCGCGAGGGCCTCCGCGACGACGTCGAGGCAGCCCTGTTCGATTGGTCCTCCGCGTTCGGCGAGCGCACCCTGCCGCGGCTGAGCGGACGTGAGCAGCTGCCCGCTCTGGCCGCCGTGGCCGCCGAGGAGGACAACCTCGTCGACGTCCTGCGCCGGGCGGTCGACGCCGGCCGGGCCGACGTCGTGGCCTCGGTGTTCGCGCTGCTCGCCTGGTACTGGTCGCTGCGGGGCGCCCACTCCGAGGTGCTGGCGTTCTCCGGTCCGGTGTTCGAGGCCATCCGTCGGTACGAGCCCACCGCGGAGCGCACCGGGAGCACCGTGCTGTCGCTCGTGCTGGTCGCGATCACGCAGTTGGTCGGGCAGCAGCGAGCGGGGGTACGGGCGCTGTCGCGGCTGCGCGAGGTGCTCGCCGCGCATCCGGTCACCGAACCGCGGCTGGCCGCGATGGCTGAGCTGGCGCTCGCCGTCGGCGACCTCGGCCGCCTGGACGCCGCCGTCGTGCGCGCCCGGTCGTCGGCCGACCGCCCGACCGCCCTTCTCGCCGGCCTGGTCGCGAGCCTCACCGCCGAGAACGCCGGCCGCAGCGCCGAGGCCGTGGCGGCCGCCCGGCGCGCGGTCACGCTCGCCGAGGCGCTCGGTGACACCTGGGGCGCGGGGATGGCGGCGCAGACGCTCGCCCAGCTGCACAGCCAGAACGCCGAGCCCGCGGAGGCCCTGCGCTGGGCACTCGAGGCGCGCGTCAGCATGGCGGCCGTCGGCGCCAGCGACGACGTGCGGCAGCTCGAGTGGGTGATCGCCGCCAACGACATCGGCGTCGGCGCCCTCGACGAGGCCGCCGAGATCTTCGAGCGGCTGACCGCCGACCCCGGCCAGAGCGACGGCGTGGACGTCGCCGCGATCGGTCGGGCCGGCCTCGCCGAGGTGCTGCGGGCCCGGGGCCTCGTCGAGGAGTCGGCCGAGGCGTACCGGCTCGCGCTCGCCGCACTGGACGTGCCGCGGGGGCGGTCGTCGCCGTGGTTCCGGATGATGCTGTCGAGCGTGCTCGCCTCGCTGGTCGTCGACGGCACGGGCACGGCCGACGAGCGGCGGCGGCTGGCCCGGCGGCTGCGGGCCCGTACCCTGGCGGGGCTCCGTCCCGACGGCGCGTTCGTCGACCGGCCGGTGTTCGGCGCCTCACTCGTCGGGCTCGCGGCCTGGGCGGCGGGCGTTCCGGCGATCGGTGCAGGGGTGGCGCTCGAGCTGCTGGCCCTCGCGGAGACGATGGGTCCGCGCCAGGACAACCCGAGCCTGCACGTCGCTCCGCTGTTCGCGCGGTTCGTGGAGGAGGTGAGCGAGGACGCCGTGGCGGCGGCCCGGGCATCCGCCGCTCTGATCGACCACGACGAACGACCCGGGCGAGCAGCCGAACTGCTGCGCACACCCGGGCCGTGGTCGTGGGCCTGGACCGACTGAGGACCAGCGGCTGGCGGCTACGCCTTCTTCATGTACGCGCGCACGGTGAGGGGCGCGAAGATCGCGACGATGATCGCGGCGCCGAGCAGGGAGATCCAGGCATCGGAGGTGAACATCGCGCTGTTCGCGAGATCGCGCACCGCGGTCACGAGGTGCGACACCGGGTTGACGTTCACGAACCACTGCAGCACGGGCGGCAGCGTGTCGACCGGCACGAAGGCGTTCGACAGGAACGTCAGCGGGAACAGCACGAGGAACGAGATGCCCTGCACGCTGGCGGCGCTTCGGGCGATGACGCCGAAGAACGCGAAGATCCAGCTGATGGCCCACGAGCAGGCGATCACGAGCAGGGCCGCCACGACCACGGCGCCGAGCCCGCCGCCGGGGCGGTAGCCCATGATGAAGCCCATCACGAAGGTGAGGGTCGTGGCGATGGCGTAGCGCACGGTGTCGGCCAGCAGCGCGCCGGCCAGCGGGGCGATGCGGGCGATCGGCAGGGACTTGAAGCGATCGAACACGCCCTTGTCCATGTCCTCGCGCAGCTGCACGCCGGTGACCACGCTGGTCGTGATGACCGTCTGCACGAGGATGCCCGGGATCAACAGAGGCAGGTAGTCGGCGACGCTCCCGGCGATCGCCCCGCCGAAGATGTAGGTGAACATCAGCGTGAAGATGATCGGCTGCACGGTGACGTCGATCAGCTGCTCGGGAGTGCGGCGGATCTTGATCAGCCCGCGCGCGGCCATGCTGAACGAGTTGCGCACGGTCTGGGCGATGGTGACGTGGTTCTTGAGGGTGCGCTGGGCACCGGGGGTGATGGTGAGGGTGCTCATCGGGCGTTCTCCAGTTCGGGGGTGGTGGGGCCGGATGCGGTGGTCGGGCGGGGCGAGGTGGTCGCGCCGGCGGTGGGGCCTTCGGGCGACTCGTCGGGCGACTCCTCGGCCGACTCGTCGTCGCCGGCCGCGTGGCCCGTCAGGGCGAGGAAGACCTCGTCGAGGGTGGGCTGCTGCACGGCCAGCTCCTCGACGGCGATGCCGTCGGAGCGCAGGCGGATCAGCAGGTCGGTGATCGAGTCGGGGTCGCTCATCGGGGCGGTGATGCGCCCCGCCTCGGGGGTGAGCACCGCCTCGACGCCGAGCACGTCGAGCACCGCGTGCCGCGCCCGCTCGAGTGCCGCCGGATCGGCCAGGCGCAGCAGCAGGGAGGCGCTGCCGACGCTCGCCTTGAGCTCGCCCGCCGTGCCCTCGGCGACGACCACGCCGCGGTCGATCACCGCGATGCGGTCGGCCAGCTGGTCGGCCTCGTCGAGGTACTGGGTCGTGAGCAGCACCGTGGAACCGGTGGCGACGAGGCGACGGATCGTGTCCCACATCTGCGCCCGGGTGCGCGGGTCGAGCCCCGTGGTGGGCTCGTCGAGGAAGATCAGCGGCGGCTGCGAGATCAGGCTCGCCGCCAGGTCGAGGCGTCGGCGCATGCCGCCCGAGAACTTCTTCAAGGGGCGCTTCGCGGCCTCGGTCAGGCCGAACTCCTCAAGCAGCTCGGTGGACTTCCGGCGGGCATCCGCTCGGCTGAGCCCGTTGAGGCGCGAGAAGAGCACGAGGTTCTCGGTGGCCGAGAGCGTCTCGTCGACGCTGGCGTACTGGCCGGTGACGCCGATCAGCTGGCGCACGATCTGCGGTTCGCGGCGGATGTCGTGCCCGAACACCGTCGCCTCGCCCCCGTCGGGCTTCAGCAGGGTGGCGAGCATGCGGATGGTGGTGGTCTTGCCGGCGCCGTTCGGGCCGAGCACGCCGTACACGGTTCCCGTGCGCACGCTCAGGTCGACGCCGTCGACCGCCCGGTTGTCGCCGAAGACCTTGACGAGGCCGTGGGCCTCGACGGCCCAGTCGGAGGAGTACGTCATGGGGCGTCCTTTCGTAGTGGATGCCCCTACCCTCCTCGGGCGCGCTGACGCGATGGTGACGCGGCGCTGACGTGCGCTGACGTGGGCTCTCACGCGCGCTGACGTGCGCTTTTACGGCGTCGGCCGCTTCTCGACACGGACGGACGTCAGGCGCGCACCAGGCCCGCCGCGTCGGTGACCGGGAGCCGGCAGACGAAGTCGCGGCAGAGGTAGGCCGTCGGCACGCCACCGCGCGTCGCCCGGTCGGCGAAGAGCTCGAAGCCGGCCGCGGCGAGCAGACGCGCCTGCTCCTCCGTGGCCCGGGCGACCACCCCGCCGCGCCAGGTGCGCACGCGCGCCTCCAGCTCGGAGCTGCCGGCACCGGCCGGTGCGCGGTCAAGGGGGTCGGCCGGGGCGGGCGTGACGAGCACGAGCTGCTCGGCCGGGCGGGAGAGCCGGGTGAGCAGCTCGAGGGTGGCGCCGAACGCGATCGGCTGCGCCACGGCGTCGGCCGCGAGCGGGGCCACCGCGCGGAGGGCTGCGGCGCGGTACCGCGGCTCGGCGGTGAGGGCGTGCAGCAGGAGAGCGGCCGAAGCGGCGGCGGAGTTGCCGGAGGGGTAGGCGCCCTCCGAGGGGTCCAGTTCGCTCGCCAGGCCCTGGGCACCGAGCACGGGGTCGCCGCCGCCGGGCACGGCGAACACGGGGCCGGTGGGGTCGCTCGTCAGGACGGCGTCCACGAGCATCCGGCCCGCTGTCGCGTAGCGCGCCGAACCGGTGGCGGCGGCGAGGCGGAGGAGGCCCTCGGCGAGCATGCCGTAGTCCTCGAGCGTGGCGACCGCCGCCGAGGCGTGGCCGTCGATCGAGGCGCGCAGGAGGCGGGGCCACTCACCGGGCGCCGAGACGACGTGGGCCGTGAGGAGGTGGTCGGCGGCGTGGTCGGCGGCGAGCGCCAGCTCGGGGCGGTCGAAGACGAGAGCGGCCTGCGCGAGTGCGCCGATGGCGAGGCCGTTCCAGCCGGTGAGCACCTTCTCGTCGAGGGCGGGCGGGGTCTGGCGGGCCCGGTCGGCGGCGTCGAGCGCGTAGTAGCCGCCCTCGACGCGGCGGCCGTCGACGGTGCTCTCGGAGTCCTGGGCCGAGGCGAACCCGCCCGAGGGCAGCTGCATCACGTCGGTGAGGAAGCCCGCGACACCGAGCGCCGCGTCGCGCGCCCAGTCGGCCGAGGGGTCAGCCGGGTCGGCCGCCCAGGCCGCCGTGAGGGCGTCGAGCAGCAGGGCGTTGTCGTAGAGCATGCGCTCGTAGTGGGGCTCGCTCCAGTCGCGCTTCGTGGCGTAGCGGAAAAAGCCGCCCTCGACCGGGTCGCGCAGGGGCGACCGCGCCATGGCCCGGAGGGTGCGGGTCGCGAGCGCCGCCGCGGCGCCGTCGGCCCCGGGCGCCCCGTCGGCCCCGGGCGCCCCGTCGGCCCCGGGCGCAGCCCCCACCTCGAGCAGGAACCGCAGCACCGGCGCCACGGGGAACTTCGGTGCGCCGCCGAAGCCGCCGTGCTCAGCATCCTCGTACTGGCCGAGCTCGGCGACCACAGCGGCGAGCTGCGACGGCGAGACCGGGCCCGCCTCACCCGCCTCGAGCGCGACGGCACCCCGCGACCGCAGCCGCTGCTGCCCCTCGGCGAGCATCTCGGCGAGCCCCGCGGCCGAGCGCTCGACCTCGGCGCGGCGGGTGGTCCAGGCGTCGTCGACCGCGGCGAGCACCTGCGAGAACGACGGATGCCCGTCCACCGGCACCGGAGGCGAGTACGTGCCGGCGTGGAACGCCTGCCCCGACGGCGTGACGAACACGTTCAGGGGCCACCCCAGGTTCTGCGTGAACGCCCCCGCGGCTGCGAGATAGGCCGAGTCGACCTCCGGATGCTCCTCCCGGTCGACCTTGATCGCCACGAACCGCTCGTTCAGGAACGCGGCGAGCCCCGGATCGCTGAAGCTCTCCCGCGCCATCACGTGGCACCAGTGGCACGTCGAGTATCCGATGGACACCAGCACCGGCACGTCCCGCTCCCGCGCCGCGGCGAACGCCTCCTCGCTCCACGGGTACCAGTCCACCGGGTTCCCCGCGTGCGACCGCAAGTAGGGGCTGATGGCGTCCGCGAGCCGATTCGTCATGCCCTCACCCTCCCACCCGGGGCCCGTCAGCGGCGCGTGACCTGCTTCTCGCCCGCGCGCACGGGCACGGGCAGGCGGTTCTGCGCCGGCGGCAGGGGGCAGACGTAGAAGTCGGCGAACGCGCAGGGCGGCAGGTAGGCCCGATTGAAGTCGACCTCGATCGTGCGGGCGCCGCCGTCGGCCCTGAGCTTGAGGAAGCGGAAGCGGTAGCTCTCGGTTCCGCTCGTCGCGTCGGCGAAGACGACCTCCAGCCCGGTGAGCGGCCCGGTCGCGAGCAGCGCGTGCTCCTGCCCGTCGATGGTCACGGTCACGGTGCCGGCCAGCGCACTGGTCTCGGTGTACCCGTCGATCTCCTCGACGTCGATCGTCGAGCCCTCCGACGCCGGCTCGAAGCGCCCCGTGAGAACCCATGCCTCATCGGGCATGTACGCGTCGATGTCGGCGACGGATGCTCGGCTGGGCGCCTCGGCGTCGAGAACGCGCAGCGCCACGTCGTCGTCGCGGCGGAAGTGCCGCAGCACCCGGGTGCCGAGCAGCACCTCGCCGCCCTCCTCGATGGTGAGGTCGTCGCCGACGATGTCGCCGTCCTCGACGCGCCAGGTGCCGTCGAGGCCGTCGATCGCGACCGGGTCGGCGCCGGGCGTCAGCCAGTGGGTGCCGACGAGGGCGGCGATGCCCTGCGGTGCGGTCACGAGCCGCAGTCGCGCCTGGTGCCAGGAGGCCCAGTCCTCCTCGAACTCCGAGCGGGGCGGGGCCGGAGCGGCAGCAGAAGCAGGAGCAGCAGCGGCAGCGGAAGCAGGAGCGGCAGCGGCAGCGGGGGCGTTCTGGTCGGTCACGCGTCGAGCCTACGACCGGCGCTGGACCCGAGGGCCGGAATGCCCGAGACTGGGTGCCGCGCGGCGGCGCCGCCGCGCATCCGGGAGCCGTCGTCGAGGCCGGCTCGAGAGCGACGGAGGCCCCCATGACCGAGTTCACGCGCACCAGCACGGGCGACACCGTGGCGTTCGACCGGTACGCAGACGGGAGCGGCCCGGCGGTCGTGTTCATCGCCGGTGCCGGGCCGTTCCGCGCGGGGGACGCCGTCACCACCGAGACCGCCCGGCTGGCGGCGGCGGACGGTCTGACCACGCTGGTGTTCGACCGGCTCGGCCGCGGCGAGAGCGTCGCCGACGGCGTGGTCGACCTCGATCGCGAGCTGGAGGCGGTTCGGGCGGCGATCGCGGCGGCGTCCGGCTCGGAGGAGGGGCGGGCGGTGCTCGTCGGGCACTCGTCGGGATGCTCGATCGCCCTGGCCGCCGCCGTGCGCGGACTGCCGGTGAGCGGACTCGTGCTCTGGGAGGCGCCGCTCAGCGAGACCGCCGCCGACACCGCGGAGTGGAGCGACGGCTTCGAGGAGCTGCTCGACGCGGGCGAGGACGAGCGGGCGAAGGAGCACTACATGCGCGACATGCCGCCCGAGTTCCTCGCCGGGGCGAAGGCCTCGCCGGCCTGGCCCGCGATCGTGGCCAACGCCCGCACGGAGCGAGCCGACGGGCAGTCGATGAAGTGGGCGAACGCGGCGCTCGAGAACGGGGGCTTCCCCGAGATCGACGTGCCGGTGCTCGCGGTGTACGGCACCGAGACGTTCCCACAGATGCCGATCGCGGCGGCCCGGATCGTCGGCGCGATCCCGGGCGCGCGGGAGAAGACGGTCGCCGGGGCGATGCACTCGTGGCAGCCGGCCGCTATGGCCGCCGAGCTCGTGGAGTTCGTGCGCGCACTCGGCTGACGGCCGCCGCCCGCGCGGCGGTACGATGGAGGGCTCATGTCTGCCGCCCCTCCCCTGCGCATCGTCTTCCCTCCCGAGCTGCCCGTCAGCCAGAAGCGGGACGACATCGCGCGCGCCATCGAGGGCCACCAGGTCGTCATCGTCGCCGGCGAGACAGGCTCGGGCAAGACCACCCAGCTGCCGAAGATCTGCCTCGAGCTCGGCCGCGAGAACATCGGCCACACGCAGCCCCGCCGCCTCGCCGCCCGCACGATCGCCGAGCGCATCGCCGAAGAGCTCGGCCAGGAGGTCGGCGGTCTCGTCGGTTACCAGGTGCGCTTCACCGACCGCGCGAGTAAGGACACGCGCATCAAGCTGATGACCGACGGCATCCTGCTGAACGAGATGAACCATGACCGGCTGCTCAGCCGCTATGACACGATCATCATCGACGAGGCCCACGAGCGCAGCCTCAACATCGACTTCCTGCTGGGCTACCTCAAGCAGCTGCTCCCGAAGCGCCGCGACCTGAAGCTCATCATCACCAGCGCCACAATCGACCCCGAGAGCTTCGCGCGCCACTTCGCCGAGCCCGACGGCACGCCGGCGCCCATCGTCGAGGTCTCGGGCCGCACCTTCCCGGTCGAGATCCGCTACCGTCCGCTGGCTCCGGATGCTCCTTCCGACGACCCCGCCGACGACGCCCCCGGTCAGACCGAGACGAAAGACCTCTTCGAGGCCATCGGCGACGCCCTCGACGAGCTCGCCCGCGAGAAGCCGGGCGACGTGCTCGTGTTCCTCAGCGGGGAGAACGAGATCCGTGACGCCGAGGAGGCCCTCCGCGGGAAGTTCGCGGCGACCGGTGGCGCCGGCCAGACCGAGGTGCTGCCGCTGTACGGGCGGTTGACCGCCGCCGAGCAGCATCGGGTGTTCCAGCGCAGCAGCACCCCGGGCATCCGTCGCCGTGTGGTGCTGGCCACGAACGTCGCCGAGACGAGCCTGACGGTGCCGGGCATCAAATACGTGATCGACGCCGGCACCGCCCGCATCAGCCGCTACTCGGTGCGCTCGAAGGTGCAGCGGCTGCCGATCGAGCCGATCTCGCAGGCGAGCGCGAACCAGCGCTCGGGGCGCAGCGGCCGCACGAGCGACGGCATCGCGATCCGGCTGTACTCCGAGGACGACTACACGCGGCGGCCCGAGTTCACCGATCCCGAGATCCTGCGCACGAACCTCGCGGCGGTCATCCTGCAGATGATCTCGCTGGGGCTCGGCGACATCGCCTCCTTCCCGTTCCTGCAGCCGCCCGACTCGCGCGGTGTGAAAGACGGACTCGACCTGCTCGCCGAGCTGAACGCGACGCGCCCCGGCCGGGCGGGCGAGCCGCCGCGGCTCTCGGCGATCGGCCGCGACCTCGCCCGGCTGCCGATCGAGCCGCGCTTCGCCCGCATGGTCGTGGAGTCCAAGCGCACGAACACGAGCCGCGAGGTGCTGGCGATCGTGGCGGGCCTCACGATCCAGGACCCGCGCGAGCGCCCCCTCGAGAAGCGTGGCCGCGCCGACGAGCTGCACGCCCGGTTCGCCGACCAGACGAGCGACTTCCTCACCCTGCTCAACCTCTGGAACTACCTCGAGGAGAAGCAGCGCGAGCTCGGCTCGAGCGCGTTCCGGCGCCTGTGCAAGGCCGAGTTCCTGAACTACCTGCGCATCCGCGAGTGGCAGGACGTCCATCGCCAGCTGCGCCAGCTCGCCAAGCCCCTGGGCCTCGAGATCGGCGAGCCGAGCGTGAACCCCGACGGCATCCACCGCTCGATCCTGTCGGGCCTGCTCAGCCAGATCGGCCTGCGCGACCAGGTCAAGCGCGACTACCTCGGCGCCCGCCAGACCCGCTTCTCGATCTTCCCCGGCTCGGCGCTGGCGAAGAAGCAGCCCGCGGCCGTGATGAGCGCCGAGCTCGTCGAGACCAGCCGCCTGTTCGCGCGGATGAACGCCGCCATCGACCCCGGCTGGGCCGAAGCGCTGGCGGGCGACCTGGTGAAGCGCAGCTACTCCGAGCCGCACTGGGAGAAGAAGCAGGGCGCCGCCGTCGCCTACGAGCGGGTGACCCTGTTCGGCGTGCCGATCGTCGTGCACCGCCGGGTGCAGTTCGCCCGCATCGACCCCGAGTACGCCCGGGAGCTGTTCATCCGACATGCGCTCGTCGAGGGCGAGTGGGAGTCGCAGCAGGCCTTCGACCGCGCGAACCGGGCCTTCCGCCGCGACCTCGAGCAGCTCGAGGAGCGCAGCCGCCGCCGCGACATCCTGCTCGACGACGAGGCCGTGTTCGAGTTCTACCAGGCCCGCATCCCGCGCGACGTCGTCTCGCAGCGCAGCTTCGAGGGCTGGTGGAAGAAGGCCCGCCACGACGATCCCGAGCTGCTCACCATGACGGTCGAGACGCTGCTGCCCGAGGGCGCTCCCGACGTCGACGAGACCGAGTTCCCGGCCGAGTGGCAGCAGGGCGACCAGCGGCTCGCGCTCTCGTACCGCTTCGAGCCGGGTGCCGCCGACGACGGCGTGACGGCCACGGTGCCGCTCGCACTGCTGCCGCGGTTGCGTCCCGAGGGCTTCGAGGCGCAGGTGCCGGGGTTGCGCAAGGACCTGGTGACCGCGCTCATCCGCTCGATGCCGAAGCGCCTGCGCGTGAACTTCGTGCCCGCCACCGACTGGGCCGGCCGGCTGCTCGACGAGCTCGGCCCCGACGTCGGCGACGACTTCCCGACCCGCCTCGCCGCGCTCATGGCGAAGCTCGCGCACACTCCCGTGACGGCCGCCGACTTCGACCGCTCCAAGCTCCCCGAGCACCTGCGCGTGACCTTCCGCGTCGTCGACGAGCGCGGCCGCACCGTCGGCGCCTCGAAAGAGCTGGTCGAGCTGCAGCGCACCCTCTCCGACGCCGCCCGCGCCTCGATCTCGCGCGCCGTGCGACAGCTTCCGGATGCTCGTCCCACCCGCCGTGGCGATGGCGCACCCTCAGGCGCCGTCGAGGGCAGCCGACGCGGCGCGGGCCCCGACGCCGTGGCGGCCGCGAGCGGCCCCGCGGCACCGACCTCGGCCGGCGATGCCGCCGGCGCCTTCCGGGAGCGGTCGCAGCTCACCTCGTGGAGCATCGGAACCCTCCCCCACCACGTCGACACCCGCCAGCACGGTGGCGTCATCCGGGCGTACCCGGCCCTCGTCGACGAGAAGACGAGCGTGTCGCTGCGCCTGATGGCCACCCCCGAGGAGCAGGCCCGCTCGACGCCGGAGGGCGTGCGGCGCCTGCTGCTGCTCGCCGTGCCGAGCCCCGCCTCGTACGTTCGGGAGCACCTCACCCAGAACGAGAAGCTGCTGCTGGCCACGAGCCCCTACCAGAACGTCAACGCGCTCTTCGACGACGCGATGCAGGCCTGCGCCGACGAGGCGCTCACGGCGCTGCACCCCGACGGCCTGGTCTGGACCGAGGAAGAGTTCGACGCGGTGCGCGACCGCCTCTCGACGGCCGTGCTGCCGCTCTTGGACCAGACCGTCGCCACCGTCGTGCGCATCCTGACCGGCGTGCGCGACGTCGAGCGGGCGATCAAGTCGGTGACGAGCATGGCCCTGCTGCCGGCCATCGCCGACACCCGCGAGCAGCTCGCGGCCCTCGTACGCCCCGGCTTCGTCTCGGCGTCGGGCCTCGCCCGGCTCGGACACCTGCCGCGCTACCTCGCGGCGATCGTCTACCGGCTCGAGAAGCTGCCCGACAACCCCGCGCGCGACCGCGCCTGGATGACCGAGGTGCAGACCGCGGTCGCCAAGCTGATCGACGCCGGCGGGCGCATCCCGCTCGCCCCGCACTCGCCCCCGCAGATCGTGAAGGCCAGATGGCTGATCGAGGAGCTGCGGGTCGGCCTGTTCGCCCAACCCCTCGGCACCGCGGAGCCCGCGTCGCTGCAGCGGGTCACGAAACTGCTGGCGGCGGGAGCGGGAGGGTAGGCTAGTTCGGTTATGAGCAGCTACCGGGACCTCCTGAAGACGCGCGGAGTCGCGCGCATCATCGCGGCCCAGCTGACCGCTCGCTTCCCGAACGGCATGCTGTCGCTGGCGTTCCTGCTGCACATCGAGCACACCTACGGGTCGTACGGCGTCGCCGGTCTCGTGCTCGCCGCCCTGAGCATCGGCCAGGCGATCGCCGGGCCGCTGACGAGCCGGCTGATGGGCCGCTGGGGCATGCGGCCGGTCATCCTGTCGGCCATGATCGTCTGCTCGCTGGCCATCACGAGCATCGCGCTGTTCCCGCTCGGCATCGCGGCCGACATGGCCATCGCCCTGGTCGCGGGTCTCAGCACCCCGCCCATCCAGCCGGCCGTGCGCACCATCTACCCCAAGATGGTGAACTCGTCGCAGCTCACCCCGCTGTTCTCGCTCGACGCCTCGGCGCAGGAGATCATCTGGGTGCTCGGCCCCGTGATCGTCACTTTCGTCTCGGTGCAGATCGGCACCGTCTGGGGCATCATACTGGCCGTGGCGTTCCTCGTGGGCGGCGGCATCTGGTTCCTCACGAGTCCCGAGCTCGGTCGGGTGCGCATCCCGCGCTCGAAGCGCAAGCTCGGCGTCGTGCTGAAGAAGCCGCCGGTGCTGCTCGCGACCATCGTCGGCTTCCTGCTCGTGGCGGCGTGCGCGGCCATCGAGGCCGGAGTGGTGTCGACGTTCGGCGAGGGCGGCGCGGAGGCGGGCATCGTGCTCGCGGTCTTCGCGATCGGCTCGCTGGTGGGCGGGCTCTCGCTCGGCCACAAGCCGATCGGCCCGTGGGCGCTCGCCCGGCGCATGGCGATCGTGTTCGTCGGCACCGCCATCGCGGCCGCCTGGCTGAACATCTGGTGGCTGTCGATCACCCTGTTCATCGCGGGCATCGGCATCGCGCCGGCCCTCGCGGTGATGTTCGCGATCGTCTCGGCGAGCGTGCGCTTCAGCGACACCGCCGAGGCCTACGGCTGGGTGGGCACCGGCCAACTGATCGGCGCGGCCGTCGGGTCGGCGCTCGCGGGCTTCCTGATCGACGGCATCGGTGCGGTCGGCGCGTTCATCGTGGCCGCCGTGCTGGCGCTGTTCGGGTTCCTCGTGCCGCTGTTCGGCAAGCGGTTCCACCCCGACCTGCGGGGGCGCGACGCGAGCCCGCTGCCCGACACCGAGCCCGTCGCGACGATCACGGGCTGATCGTGCCGTCCTCCCCTCTACTTCTGCTGAACGACGGCGCCGCCATGCCGCAGCTCGGGCTCGGCGTCTACAAGACCACCGACGACGAGGCCGCGACCGCCGTCTCCTTCGCCCTGCAGCACGGCTTCCGCCTGATCGACACCGCGTCGATGTACCTCAACGAGCGGGGCGTCGGCGAGGGCGTGCGGGCGTCCGGCGTCGACCGCTCCGAGGTCTTCGTCACCACGAAGGTCTGGTTCACCGACAACGGCTACGACGAGACGATGCGCGCCTTCGACGAGTCGATGCGGATGCTCGGCCTCGACCACCTCGACCTCTACCTGATCCACTGGCCGGCGCCTTTGCGCGACCGGTACGTCGACGCCTGGCGGGCGCTCATCGCCCTGCGCGACTCGGGTCGGGTGCGCTCGATCGGCGTCGCGAACTTCCACCCCACGCACCACACCCGGATCGTCGAGGAGACCGGCATCGTCCCCGCCGTGAATCAGGTGGAGCTGCACCCGCGGCTGCCGCAGACCTCGCTCCGGGCCTTCGATTCCGCGCAGGGGGTCGTGACGCAGTCGTGGTCGCCGCTGGCGCGTGGGGGCCTCATCGCCGACCCCGTGCTCGCGCGGCTCGCTGCGAAGCATGGGCGCTCGCCCGCGCAGATCGTGTTGCGCTGGCACGTGCAGCTGGGGCTCTCGGTCATTCCGAAGTCGGTCACGCCGGAGCGCATCGTCGAGAATTTGGATGTGTTCGACTTCACGCTCGATGCCGACGATCTCGCGGCCATCGCGTCGCTCGAGACGGGCGAGCGCACGGGGGTCGACCCGAACGACCGCAACTGAGCTGCGGTGCCGCGGGTGGCCGCTGAGCTTTCTCGCCGCCAGGCGAGCGGTCGGCTAGGCGGGGGCCCGCCGCCGGGTGGGAGCGGGCTAGGCGGGGGCCGGGGCGCGGCGGAAGGCCGCACTGTTCGCCAGGGCCACGCCGCCGAGCACGATGAGGCCACCGATGGCCTGGGCGAGGGTGAGCGGCTGCCCCGCGACCACCACGAAGATCGCCGTGAACACCGCGATCAGGTTGAGGAATACCCCCGCGCGCGCCGGCGGGATGACCGCGAGCGCCCGCCCCCAGAGCAGGTACGACAGCACCGAGGGGAAGACGGCGATGAACCCGAGCGCCCACCACCCGCCGCTGGTCTGCGGGAGGGTCGGTCCGCCGGTGAGCAGCGCCACGGGTGCGAGCAGCACCACCGCGATCGCGACCTGGCCGGCGGTGGCGCTGATGGCGGGCATCCGCGGGGCACGGCGCAGCAGAAGCGTGTAGGCCGTCCAGGCGAGGATCGCGCCGATCATCAGCACGTCGCCCACCCCGAACCCGCCGGTGAACAGCGACACGATCGACCCGCGCGACAGCACGATCAGCACCCCGATCAGCGCGACGAGGATTCCGACCGCCGCGGTGCGCGACAGCCTCTGCCGCAGCACGACGATCGCCGCGATGCTGATCAGCGCCGGGTTGAACGCGTTGATGAGCGAGGCGCTGAGCGCATCGATGTGCTGCAGTGCCGAGTACAGCAGCAGCGAGTACGCCAGGATGCCCGCCACGCTCTGCGCCAGCAACCACGGCCAGTTCCGGGCCAACGCCCGCCAGTCGGGCCGCTCGACCAGCTGCGCGATCACGACGAGCGGCACCAGCGCGAGGCACCACCGCAGCAGCACGAGACTCATCGGATCGAGCTCCCGGACCGCCACCACACCCACGACGTTGTTGCCCGCCCAGAACGCGGTCGCGAGCACGAGCGACACGACGGCGACCACGGTCGCCCGCCGCACCCCGGATGCTCCGCCCACCGCGCCCCCCGCGCCCGGCGACCCACCCGGGATAGCCGCACCCGGCGAGCCGCCCCGGACCGAAGCGCCCGGTGACCCACCTGTGGCCGGTGACCCACCTGTGGCCGGCGACACGCTCGCGCCCGACGGGGCGCCCGAGACCGAGGGCCCCGGCGATCCGTCCGCGTCCGCGCCCGAGGCCGGTGCCGCACCGGTTCCGCTGCTCATCGATCCCCCAAGCCGTTCGGCCCTCCGAGCTGCCGCGAGCCCAGACTAGGCCGAGCATCCCCCGACCGGGCGCGCTCCCGCACCCCCAGTCAGGGGACCTCGACCGACGGTTCTGCTACCAGCGGTCGTGGATCGCCGCCCGGAACGAGCGGTCGTAGATCTCGTGCACGGTGGCGTCGAGCGTCGGCGGGAGCTCGAGCGAGCCGGCCGCCGCGTTCGACTCGGCCTGGGCGCGGTTGCGCGCTCCGGGGATGACCGTGGACACGCCGTCCTGCGCCGCCACCCAGGCCAGCGCGGCCGCCGCCGGGGAGACACCCTCGGGGAGGGCCGCCGCGAACGCCTGCGCCGCCTCGACCCCGGTCGCGAAGTCGACGCCCGAGAAGGTCTCGCCCACGTCGAAGGCGCTGCCGTCACGGTTGTAATTGCGGTGGTCGTTCTCGGCGAACGTCGTGTCGACCGTGTACTTGCCGCTCAGCAGCCCCGAGGCCAGCGGCACCCGCGCGATGATGCCGACGCCGGCCTCGCGGGCCGCCGGCAGCACCTCGTCGAGCGGCTTCAGGCGGAACGCGTTCAGGATGATCTGCACCGTCGCCGTGCCCGGCCGCGCGATGGCGGCGAGTGCTTCGGCGGTGGTCTCGACGCTCACGCCGTAGTTGGCGATCGCGCCCTCTTCGACGAGGGTGTCGAGCGCGTCGTAGACGGCGTCGCTCGAGAACACGGGCGTGGGCGGGCAGTGCAGCTGCACGAGGTCGAGGGTGTCGACGCCGAGGTTGGCGCGGCTGCGGTCGGTCCACGCGCGGAAGTTCGCCAGGGTGAACTCCGCCGGGTCTTGGGCGCCACGGCGGCCAATCTTCGTGGCGACGGTGAGCCGAGCATCCGGATTCTCGCGCAGGAAGCGGCCGATGATCGTCTCGCTGCGCCCGTCGCCGTAGACGTCGGCCGTGTCGAAGAAGGTGACGCCGGCGTCGACCGAGGCCGCGAGCACGTCGAGCGCCGCGTTCTCGTCGACGTCGCCCCAGTCGGCGCCGAGCTGCCAGGTGCCGAGACCGATGATGGAGACTGAGCGGCCGGTGCGGCCGAGGGTTCGTTCGAGCATGCTCCGACCCTAATGCGAGCCCCCGACATCGGCCCGCGATCAGCCGGCGACCAGTCCGGGACGGCTCACGACGGCCGAGTCTCGGGCCCACGACCAGCCGACGGCAGGCCCGCGATAACGACCGGGTAACCATCGCCGCCGTCCCAGGCGGCGTTCAGAGAACCGCCTCTAACGTGAGCGGCATGAGACGAATGATCCTCGCTTCGACGGCTGTCGCCACCGCCCTGCTGCTGGCCGGATGCTCGGCCGGCGGCTCCTCGTCGAGCCAGTCCGGCGGCGTCCCCTCCGCCGACGGGCAGCGCGTGGAGCCCGCCCTGCCGGGCGGCCCGGGCACGAGCGAGGGCGGGGTCGCGGCCGACGGCTCGACGGAGTCGCTCACCGACACCGACCAGAGCGTCATCACCACCGGCTGGATCACCATCACCGTCGACGACCCCGCCCTCGCGACCGACGACGCCGTGGCGCTGGTCGAGTCGCTCGACGGGCGAATCGACTCCCGCACGCAGCAGGCCGGCTCGGATCAGCAGCAGGCCAGCGCGCAGCTGACCATCCGAGTGCCGGCCGACTCCGTCGACAAGGCGGTCGACGGGCTCCGCGAGCTGGGCGACGTCGAGTCGGTGTCGATCAGCGCGAGCGACGTCACCCTGCAGGTGCGAGACCTGGATGCGCAGATCTCCGCCCTGCAGGCCTCCGTCGACCGCCTGCTCGACCTCGTGGGTTCGGCGGCCACCACGGCCGACCTGATCGAGCTGGAGACCGCGATCTCGGATCGGCAGGGGCAGCTCGACAGCCTGAAGTCGCAGAAGCAGTACCTCTCCGACCAGATCGACTACTCGACGATCACGCTCGACCTGCGGCAGAAGGGCGCGCTGCCCTCAGCCGTGCCCGGCGACTTCTGGAGCGGCCTCGCGGCGGGCTGGGCCTCGCTCGGAGCCGCGGCCTCGGGGCTGCTGGTGCTCGTCGGGGTGCTCATCCCGTGGCTGCTGCCCCTCGCGGTGCTCGCGGCGATCGCGCTTCTCATCGTCGCCCTCGTGCGCCGCTCCTCCCGCCGCCCCCACCCCGCGGGCCCGTCGGGCCCCGCACACCCGGAACCCGCGCCCGCCCCGGCCACCGCGCCGTCAGCGGAACCCGCGCCACCAGCGGAACCCGCGCCGGCCACCGCGCCCACCGAAGCGCACAGCACCCCGAACGACCCCCCGCGCCCCGACACCCTCTAGCGAGAATCGAGTTGCCCCTATCCGCCCCAACCACGACGTTTTAGGGCGGATAGGGGCAACTCGATCGCACGCAAGAGGGCGCGCGACGTCAGGCGCCCGGGTGCTGCTGCAGCCAGAGCTCGCGGCGGAGCGTCAGCACGTGCAGCGCCGCGTCGTCCACGCGCGACGCCGGGATCGTGCCCGCCCGCACCGCCGCCGCGAGCGACGCGACGAGCGGAGGCAGGTCGACCGTGCTGTTGTACAGCAGCACGTCGTTGCCCGCCGCGACCGCCGCGACCGCGTTCGCCGTGCGATCGGCGTACGCCGGAACCCCCGACGCCTCGAGCATGAGCAGATCGTCGGTGACGGCGACCCCGTCGAACCCGAGCTCCTCGCGCAGGATGCGATGCCACTCCGGCGACAGCGACGCCGGCAGCGCATCGACTGAGGTGTAGGCCAGGTGCCCGAACATCACGAGCTCGGCCCCCGCCTCGACCCCCGCGGCGAACGGCGGCGCGACGTCGCTCCGCCACTGATCGAGCGCCATCCCGGTCGACGGGATCGACGTGTGCGAGTCGCCCGCCGTCGCCCCGTGCCCCGGGAAGTGCTTCAGCGTGCTGAACACGTGCCCGCGCTCGGCCCCGACGGCGGCGGCCACCCGGTCGGCGGCGGCCGGAGCATCCGTGCCGAGCGCCCGCTCGAAGATGAACGACCCGGGGTCGGCCGTCACGTCGGCCACCACGCCGAAGTTCACCGTCATGCCGGTCGACTCCAGCAGCGCCGCCCGCTGGCCGAACGCCGAGGCGGTCTCGGCGACCGGGACCGACTTCAGCGTGTCCGCCGCCGGATACCCGTCCTCGGCCAACCGCGCCACGATCCCGCCCTCCTCGTCGATCGCCACGAGGGTGCCGAGCCCCTCACTCTGCCGAAGCGCCGACGTCAGCGTCGCCGCCTGCGCGCTCGACCCCGGCACGTTGTCGCCGAGCAGCAGCAGCCCGGCCGGCTGGTTCGCCGTGAGGTACGCCTGCAACGGCGCCGGGTCGGGCCCGCCGACGTGCACCATCACGAGCGACGCGAGCTTCTGCTCGAGCGTCATGGTCGACAGTCGCGCCTCGGCATACAGGCGGATGCGCTGCCGCTCCGACACGACAGGGAACTCCCCGCGCACCCGTCCGCTCCCCTCCGGTGCCGCCGCCGAGGCGCCGCCCGCACCCGCCGTCGCCCCCGCGGACGGGGCGACGCCCCCGCCCGCCGTCGCCCCACCGTACGGCGCGCCCGAGTCCTCGCCCCCGAACAACGCCGACCCCGTGCATCCGGACACCACCAGCGTCGATGCGAGCAGCACCCCCGACAGCACCCCGATGCGCCCGGCCGCCGTTCGGTGCCGGGTCGAGACCATGCGCCTCATTCGGGCACGGGCCCGAGCAGTGCGTTCGCCACCGTGGAATGCGCCGACTCGTCGTCGGACGGGTGGAAGAGCCCCGCGATGACGTCGCGATAGAGCCGCCCCAGTTCGCTCGCGGACGCGATTGCGGAGCCGCCCGAGACTCGCAGCGCATGGTCGACGACGACGCGGGCGCTCTCGGTGGCGCGCACCTTCAGCCCGACGAGCGCCGGGAACCAGGCCGCGCCGCGGTTCTCGAGGCGGTCGACCGCGCGGGCGAGCTCGGCGATCTGCGGCGGGATCCCGTCGTGCTGGATGCCCGCCGAGGCGATGCGCCAGCGGATGTCGGGGTCGTGCGCGTAGGGGCGACCATTCACCTTCAGGGAGGTGCGGCGGTGCGCGGCCTCGACGGCGAGCTCGAGCGCCCGCTGGCTGAGACCGGTGTAGACCGCGGCGACCAGCACCTCGAAATTCGCGAAGATGCCGAAGATGAGCGGGTCGGCACTCGGACCGGCCGGCAGCCGCCGCACCACCCGCGAGGCCGAGGCCACCGCGTCGCGCAGCACCGTGGTGTTCGACTGGCTGGCTCGCATGGCCAGCGTGTCCCAATCCGAGAGGGTCTCGACCCCCGGCTGGCGGTCGAGGAAGGCGTGCACGAGCAGCGGCGCATCGGGATCGGTGTCGTCGCGGCCGAAGACGCCGAGCCTCGTCCAGACCGGCGAGAGGGAGGTGAAGATCTTCGTGCCGGTGAAGCGGTAGCCGCCGTCGGGCTGCGGTGCCGCCACCGTGCGGGAGCCGAAGAGCACGAGGTCGTTGCCGGCCTCGCTGTTGCCGAAGGCGAAGACCTCGCCGGCCACCGCGTCGTCGAGCACCCAGGCGAGCGAGTCGTCGCCGCGGTCGAGCAGCACCTTGGCCGTTCCCGTCCAGACCAGGTGCATGTTCAGCGCCAGAGCCGTGGCGGGTGCCGCGGTGGCGAGGCGGGTCTGTTCGCGGGCGACCCGTTCGAGGCCGAAGCCGAGGCCGCCGCGATCGAGCGGGGCGAACATCCGCAGGTAGCCGGCCTCGCGCAGCTCGCGCAGGTCGTCGTGCGGGAAGGTGTTCTCGCGGTCGTGCGTCGCGGCCCTCGAGCGGATGCGCGCGAGCAGCTCGTCGTCGACGACGGACGCGGTGGCACCGTCGCCGACACCACCGGTGGGCAGGTTCTCGGGCATACTCCCACGCTACCGCCGACCCCTGACAACCCCCTCAGTCGCACCGAAGCGGAGGACGCCGGAGCCGCCCCTGCGGCCGGGAGACGCCCCAGCGGCTGGGACTACTGGCGCTGCAGCTGCACGATCTCGCCCCCGTCGACCGCGCGGGTCGTCATGACGTCGCCATCCACCACCGCCGACCCGAGCTTCGAGAACGAGACCGTCACCCCGACGCAGGCCTTCAACGTCGACGGGTCGAGCGCGAAGCTCACCTCGTCGCCCTCGACCGTGGCGGTGCCCCCGACACCGTTGCACCCGTCGCTGCCGGTCACGCCGCCGTCGGCGTCGAAGCGCAGCCACGCCTCGTCGGGGGCCGCGGTGCGCCACTCCCCCTCGATCGAAAGGGCGTCCGAGCCCGAACCCGAACCCGACCCCCCGGCGCCCCCGGACGAGTCCCCACCCGACCCCGTCCCGCCCTGACCCGAGGCGCACCCGGTGAGGGCCGAGGCGGCCACGAGGATCACGAGAGCAGAGAGAACGGTGCGTGCGGTCATGCCCCCCATCCGATCATCCGGTGACCTCATCCACAAGAAACCCTGTTCTTTCTGCGACCTTCCTCTGTGTTTGCCGTCAGTTGTTGACTATGGTCGTTGACGGGGGAATCCAGGTCGCCGCATGCGCGGCTAGAGCTATGCCCCCGAATCAGCACTACAGAACCAGGGGAAGTCATAGATGACGATGAAGAAGAGACTCGCGTATCTCGCGGTCGGAACAGTGGCCATCGCCGGCATGACCGGCGCTTTCGGTCAGGTCGCCTTCGCGGCCGGCGATGACGAGGTCGTTCCGACCTCGGGCCCGGCGTTCGACGCCTACGCCCAGTCGCTGCTGACCGACGAGAACATCCAGGCCGTCGCCGCGGGCGCGAACGGCCCCGTGGTCTACACGACCGAACCCGTCGCCGAGATCGGTGCGGATGCGCGCTTCCTCGTCGAGTCGAAGAGCAACGTCGAGGTCAAGGTGCTCTCCGCGCCGCTGCAGGCCTACGACACCGACGAGGTCGTCGGCGGCGCCGGCTACTTCGCCACCAGCTCGCCGTCCGCGACCTCCGGCGGCCTCTGCTCCGTCGGATTCTCGGGCTGGTCGCCCGAGGGTGACCCCGCCGTCATCTCGGCCGGCCACTGCACGGGCGACAACGCCCTCACCTTCAGCCAGCTGACGCTGCCGACCGGTGACCCCGCAGGTGGCGGCGCCGACGACAACAGCGACTTCCAGCCGATCGCCGAGCTCGGCGAGCTGTCCTTCTCGCAGTTCGGTGGAGCGGGGAACTCCACCGGTGCGCAGGGCGACACGAAGAGCGTCGACATCTCGGTGATCGACGTCACCAACGACGCCCTCAAGCTCCGCCCCGAGGTCACCGACTGGACGACGGCCGACAGCGAAGACCTCGCCGCCTCGACCTTCGACATCGACTCGGTCGGCTCCGCCACGGTCGGCGCCTCGATCGTGAAGAGCGGTCGCACCACCGGCTACACGAGCGGCACCGTCGACTCGGTCAACGGCTGGGCGAACATCCGCAACGACGAGGGCGAAGACCGCCTCGTCTACGGCTTCGGCGCACTGCTCACGGCTGCTCCCGGTGACTCGGGCGGCGCGCTCGTCCAGGGCAACACCGCAGTGGGCGTGCTCTCCGGCGGCGGCACCGTCGACGGTCAGGACTTCGTCTGGGGCGCCAACCTCGAGGCCGGCCTCGCGCTGACCGGTGGCTACACCGTCGCGCTGCACCTCGACGCTCCCGCGCTGACCTCGCCCGCCGACGGCGGCGACGTCTACACCGGTCGCGCGATCTCGGGCACGGCTCCCGCCGGCTCGACCGTCATCGCCACGCAGGGCTCGGGCGAGCCCTTCGAGGTCGCGGTCAACGACGGCACGTGGTCCTTCCCGGCCCCCGGCACCGTCGGCGAGTACAGCTACACCGTGCGCGCCGAGCGCGGCTTCGACACCTCGGCGAGCAGCACCTTCTCGGTGAACGTCGTTCCGGCACCGCTGGAGCCGGCCGTGATCAGCTCGCCGTTCGACGGCCAGGTCGTCGAGACCTCGGTGCCGGTCATCTCCGGTAAGGGCGAGCCCGGTGCGACCCTGACCCTGTCGGGCGACGTCGAGAAGACCCTCACGGTTCCGCAGAACGGCACCTGGTCGACCGACGTCGACCTGTCCTACGGCTCGTACAGCGTCACCGCCGTGCAGACCCGTGAGAACGCCTCCTCCTCGGCGCCGACCACGGTGAAGTTCTCGGTCGTGCCGGTCGCCCCGGCGATCACCGACCCGAAGTCGGGCCTCGGCTACGACCTCGGCTCCGGCCCGGTCGCGGTCAGCGGCACCGGCATCGACGGCGCCACGGTCAAGCTCACGATCAACGGCAACGAGGCGGGTTCCGCCGTCGTCAAGAACGGCACCTGGAAGATCGCGCTGTCGAAGCAGCTCGACGCCGGCACCGTGACGATCACCGCCACGCAGACGATCGACGGCGCCACCAGCGCGGTCGCCACGTCGACCATCACGGTCACCCCCGTCGACAACGGCGGCACCACCCCGACGCCCGCTCCGGCTCCGGCCGGCAACGGCGGCAACGGCTCGCTGGCCAACACCGGCGCGCCGATCGCCCCGCTCGCCGGTGGCGGCATCGCGCTGCTGCTCGCAGCCGGTGGAATGCTGCTGGTCGCACGTCGCACCAACAAGGCACGCCGCGCGGAGTAACCTCCCGCTGAACGCCTGAAGGGGGCGGTGACCATCTGGTCACCGCCCCCCTTTGTCGTGCGGGACGAAAGCGCCGCAGCGCCGAGCACGGCAGCGGCAGAGCGCCCGTGCGCAGCCGCAGCGCCCGGCCGCAGCCGATCTACCCCCGCGCCTCCAGCTCCCGTACCCGCGGGATCACCTGCTCCCCGAACCGCTGCATCTCCCGCAGGTGCGGCGAGAACTGCAGCAGCAGCAGATCGACCCCGGCGTCCGAGAACTCGAGCACCCGCCGCGCGACCTGGTCGGGCGTGCCCACCAGATCGGGCCGCAGCCCCCGGTTCGAGACCGAGTAGTCGCGCAGGTCGACCTTGGTGTCGAGCTGCGACTTCGAGATGAAGTCCTGGTACGACTCGTAGGCCGCTCCCCCGCGCACGTCGGTGATGCGCTCGAGCTCCGCCTGCGCCTCCTCCTCGGTGTCGCGCACGATGGCGTAGGCGGCCATGCCGAACGACTGGAACGGCGCATCCGTCACCTGGGCCCGCCGCGCGGTGAGGTCGGCGACCTTCGCGCGCAGCTCGTCGGGGGTGCCGCCGTGCGTGACGTAGGCGTCGGCGAACCGCGCGATGGCCTGCTTGCCGCCCTCGCTCTCCCCGCCGGCGTAGACGACGGGCGCCCGCCGCGGCTTCGGCGAGAGGTACGTGCCCGACAGCGAGTAGTACTCCCCGTCGAAACTGAACGGCGTCTCGGCCCACAGCCCCTTGAGGATCGACACGAACTCCAGGCTCCGCCGGTACCGGTCGTCGTGCTCCGAGAAGATGCCGCCGTACTGCCGGGCCTCCTCGGCCCACCACGCGGACACCACGTTCAGCGAGAAGCGCCCGCCCGAGATCTCGTCGATGGTGGCCGCACGCTTCGCGGCCACGGCAGGCAGGTGATAGCCCGGGCGCACCGCCGTCATGATCTCCTGCGTCGACGTGACGGCCGCGATGGCCGCCGCGAGCTCCCAGGCGTCGAAGCTCGGGCCCTCCTGGCCCTTGATGTCGTTCAGGTTGAGCTCGGCGATCAGCGTCAGGTCGAACCCGATGCGCTCGGCCGTCTGCGCGATCTCCTTGACGTGCTCGAAGCTGAACGGCGTCTGTTCGTCGTCGACGTTGCGCAGCCACCCGCCGAACATCGGCGTCCAGTACCCGAACCGCATGCCCGCCATCAGGCACCCACCGGAGCGAGCGAGGGCGCCAGCAGACCGCCGAGGAACTGCGCGATGCGCCGCGGCCCCGACACCGGGCTCGACGCCTCGACGTCGGGGTTGTAGTTCGTGTTCGTGTTGATGTCGTAGGTCACGCGCCGCCCGTCGAGCGTCTCCATGAACTCCACGCCCGCGATCTCGATGCCGTTCGCCGCGAGGAACGCCTCGTACCGGGCGACCAGCGGATCGCTCTCGAACCCCTGGCGCACCGAGAACAGCGGCTCCGCCCCGGGCACGGCGCACGCATCCGCCGGGCACAGCTCGAAGCTGCCCGCCGAGGTGTCGACCCGCACGGCGTAGACGAACCGCCCGCCCACGAACTCGGCCCGCGTGATGAAGGGAGACGGGGCGACCAGGTACTCCTGCAGCAGCGTGATGCCGTCGATCGGCTCCTCGAACTCGGGCCCGTCGACGTAGGCGTCGAACTCCTCGTAGCTGTCGAACCGCCGCACACCGAGGCCCTTGCCGCCCTGGTTGTGCTTGGAGATGAAGGGCAGCCCGAACTGCCGCGCCGCCGCCGGCAGCCCACCGCGGCCGAACACCGCGACCGTGCGGGGCACGTCGAAGCCGGCCTGCGAGAGCAGCAGGTGCTGCGCGATCTTGCTCACCTCGAGGTCGATGACGGGCAGCCCGGATGCCGACGACGCCCCCGGGTTGCCGTTCACGACGCGGGCTCCCCCGGCCTGCAGCCAGGCGAGCACCGCGCGGGTGTACTCCTTCGCGTGCGGGTTGCCGCGGGTGTGCGCCGAGGCGCTCATGCGCGACCAGTAGACGCCGGGCGGCGGAGGCGACGCGAGGTCGATGCCCCCGAACGGCGACTCCTCCGTCAGCAGGATCTCCTCGAGCGGCACCCCCTCCGCCTCGAACGCGGCGGCGAGCGGCGGAAGCCACTCGGGGTTCTCGTGGATGACGTAGACACGTGGAGAGGTCATTCCTCCACTCTAGGTTCAGCCCCCGACGGTGCCGCCCCGGTGGGCCTCGACGTGCCCCAGATACGTCGTCGCGTTACGTCGGATGCCCTCCCGCTCCTCCTCGCTGAGCGACCGGCGCACCTTCCCCGGCACCCCCGCGACGAGCGATCCGGGCGGCACGACCGTGCCCTCCAGCACCACGGCGCCCGCGGCGACGAGTGACCCCGATCCGATCACCGCCCCGTTCAGCACGGTGGCGTTCATGCCGATCAGGCTGTCGTGCTCGACCGTGCAGCCGTGCAGCACGGCGTTGTGGCCGACGCTGACACCCGAGCCGATGATCGCCGGATGCCCGGGGTCGACGTGCACCACCACGTTGTCCTGCAGGTTCGATCCGGCGCCCAGCTCGATCCGGTCGCCGTCGGCCCGCAGCACGGCGCCGTAGAACACGCTCGAGCCCGGCGCCAGCCGCACCTCGCCGACCACCGTCGCGGTCGGAGCGATCCACGCCGCCTCGTCCACGACGGGTGTGTGCCCGTTCACCGCGATGATCATGCCGTCCTCCTCCTCGGGCGGCTCACAGCCGGTCCCCGAACCGCGACTCGATCGCCGCCTCCTGGTAGTCGAGCTTCGCCAGGAACTCCCGCGCCGCCTCGTCGTCGAGCTGGTTGCGGTCGCGCTCCCGGATGATCGCCAACCGCTGCGCCTGGATCACCCGGCGCTGCAGCGCCCCCATCTCCTTCCCGAACTCGGTCGTCGCCGGATCGGGCTGGCGCTCGACCTCCGCCGCGCGCTGCGCCACGCGCTCCTCGACCCGCTCGACCATCTCGGGCGGCATGCTCGCCGGCGGGTTGCGCACGAACTCCTCGAACACCGACGTCGAGGCCGCCCGGGCGACCTCCTGGGCGTGCTCGGCCTGCTCGGCGTCCTGGGCGTCCTGCTCCGGGTCGCTGAGCTTCAGCGAGCGGATGAGCACCGGCAGCGTGAGCCCCTGCACGAGCAGGGTCCCCACGGCGACGGTGAACGCGATCGCCTGGATCTCGGGTCGCCCGGGGAAGGGCGTGCCGTCGGCCAGCGAGAGCGGCACACCCGCGGCGGCCGCGAGCGTCACCACGCCGCGCATGCCGGTCCACGACACGACGACGCTCTCCTTCCACGACAGGAAGACGGGGAACTGCCGGGGCTTTCGGCCGCGGGCCGCCCGGGCGGCGTTCTCGCGCTGGATGCGGGCGCGCATCCGCTCGTCACTCGCCACCTTGCGCCGCATCAGCCGGTCGGTGACCACGTTGCGACCGAACGAGCCGAACACCCAGACCGGCCGGATCAGCAGCACCACGGGGAGCACCAGCAGCGCCGCCGCGAAGACCTGCCAGACCGAGTCGGGCCCGCCCGCCTCCTGCACGTCCTGGATGACGAAGCGCAGCTGCAGCCCCATGTAGGCGAAGACGAAGGCCTCGAGCAGCACGTCGATCGACGACCACACGTCGCGCTCCTGCAGCCGGGTCGCGTAGCCCGCCCGGCGCGAGGAGGCCCCGATCGCGAACCCCGCCGCCACCACCGCGAGCACGCCGGAGGCCTCGAGCTGCTCGGCCAGCAGGTAGGCGGCGAACGGCACGATCAGCCCGAGCACGGTCTCGAGCGGCGGATCGTTCAGGAAGCGCCGGATCATGGTCGCGACGATCGCGAGCACGACCCCGACCCCGATACCGACACCCGCGCTGTAGAGGAACAGCAGCACCGGGCTGTCGATGAAGGTGTGGGTGCCGACGACGGCGGAGACCGCGATGGAGAACAGCGTCAGCGCGGCCGCATCGTTCACGAGGCTCTCGCCCGTGAGGATCGACATCACCCGTTTCGGCAGGCCGAGCTTCGTGCCGATCGCGACGGCGGTCACCGCATCCGGGGGCGCCACGATCGCTCCCAGCACGATGGCCGTGCCGAGGGTCAGCGCCGGCACGACCCACGAGGCGAAGGCGCCCACGACGAGCGCCGTGACGACCACGAGGCCGACCCCCAGCCCGATGATCGGCCGGAGGTTGCGGAGGAACGAGACGAACGAGAAGTTCAGCGCCGCCGAGTACAGCAGCGGCGGCAGCACCAGCCCCAGGATGATCTCGGAGTCGAGCTCGAGCCCGGTGAACCCCGGGATGAACGACGCCGCGAACCCCACGAGTGTGATCACCAGAGCGGGCTGGAGCCCCCGCCGCTGAGCGATGCCGGTCACGGCGATCGCACCCACGATCACCAGCAGGAGCTGCACGCCGTTCATGCGAGAACTCTAGCGAGCACGGAACGTCAGCCGTCGAGCAGCGGCCAGGCAATAGGGTGTCAGCATGGACGATCCGGTCGACGCGCTCTCGTTGATCACCGAACTGTTCAGCTGGATCGGCATCGGCCTCGGCGCCCTGCTGCTCGTCGTCGGCTCCGTGCGCGGCGCGTTCTTCCGCAACTGGCCCGAGACCCTCGGCGTGGTCGTGCTCGACGAGCGCGGCGAGCTCGTCTACCGCTGGATGGGCGAGGACGGCGTGCTCTACGAGGCCCCCTGCGCCGACGACCACGGGCACTCCCCCGAACCGGGCGACGACGTCACGGTGCACGTGAACCCGCGCGATCCGGCGATCGGCCGCATCGACGACCCGTCGCACGAGGGTCGCGCGTTCCGCACCACGGGGTGGGTGCTGCTCGGCATCGGGGTGGCCGCGGTGGTACTGCAGTTCGTGCTGCTGATCGTGTCCTCG
Source organism: Herbiconiux gentiana (assembly GCF_024978135.1). GTDB lineage: Bacteria > Actinomycetota > Actinomycetes > Actinomycetales > Microbacteriaceae > Herbiconiux > Herbiconiux gentiana. The sequence goes on from NZ_JANTEZ010000003.1 coordinate 258,066, forward strand.
ACGGCGGCATGAGCATCCGCCCGCGCAGCCTGCACGAGCGCAGCGTGCACGAGCGCGGCCTGCGCCGCCGCAGCATCGTGCCGGTGCTCAGGATGCGCGGCCGCAGCATCGATGAGAAGGGCCGCGTCTCGACGCCACTCGAACTGCTCTTCGACCTCACCTTCGTCGTCGCGGTGGCGTCGATCGTCGCCCAGCTCGCCCACGCCGTAGCGGAGGACCACATCGCCACCGCGCTGCCGAACTTCCTGATGGTGTTCTTCGCCATCTGGCTGGCGTGGCTGAACTTCACCTGGTTCGCCTCGGCGTACGACACCGACGACGTGCCCTACCGGCTGCTGACCATGCTGCAGATGGGCGGAGTGCTCGTGCTCGCCGCCGGGGTGCCCGGCGCCTTCAACGACGAGGACTGGGGCCTCGTCACCCTGGGGTACTTCATCATGCGCATCGCCCTGGTGGGCCAGTGGCTTCGGGCCGCTGCGCAGGACGAACCGGGGCGCGGCACCGCCCTGGGCTACGCGATCGGCATCTCTGTGGTGCAGGCGCTGTGGATCTTCCGGCTCCTCGTGCTGAACGACCTGCCCTTCGCCGCTCAGGTCGCGGTGTTCTCGCTGCTCGCGTTGTGCGAGCTCGCCGTGCCGCTGATCGCCGAACGCAAGCGCCGCATCGCGTGGCACCCGCATCACGTCGCCGAACGGTACTCGCTGTTCACGATCATCCTGCTCGGTGAATCGGTGGCGGCGTCGAGCTCGGCCGTTCAGGGCGTGGTGAGCGCGGGCGCCGCCACCGGCGAGTTCGTGCTGATCGCCGCGTCGGGGCTGGCGCTGCTGTTCGGGCTGTGGTGGGTGTACTTCCTCGAACCGGCGCATGAGGGGCTCGAGAAGCACCGCTCGCGCTCGTACTTCTGGGGCTATGGTCACTACCTCGTGTTCGCGGCCCTGGCAGCGCTCGGGGCGGGGCTCGAGGTGGCCGTCGAGTCGATCGGGCACGAGCTCGAGGTGCCGGTGACCGTCGTGGGCTACGCGATCGGCATCCCGGTGGCGGCGTTCTTCGTGATGATGTGGGTGCTCTACCGGCCGCTGACCGGCCCCACCGTCATCCCGCCCGCGGTGAGTCTGGGGGCGGCGGCCGTGGTGCTGCTGCTGCCGCTCGCGGCCCCGGCGATCTCGCTCGGCGCCGTCGTGCTGCTCACCGCCCTGGCGGTCGCCGCGGCCGTCGCCGCCACGGTGCTCTACCGCCGAGTGCCCTCCCCCGCCCCGGCCCCGGCGCCGCCCTCCACGAGCGCCGCCGGCTAGGCGGCCGGGGCCTCGTCGAGCAGCGCCTTCAGCTCGCGGCGGAGCACCTTGCCGACGTTCGTCTTCGGCAGCTCGTCGCGGAACTCGATGCGGTGCGGCCGCTTGTAGCCCGCCAGCTCGCCCTTGAAGTAGGCGCGCAGCTCGTCGGCCGTGAGCGACGGATCGCCGGGCACGACGAAGAGCACGACGCTCTCGCCGGTGCGGTCGTCGGGCACGCCGATGGCGCCGGCGTCCTTCACCTTGGGGTGCGACATCGCCACCTCCTCGACCTCGCTCGGGTAGACGTTGAAGCCCGAGACGACGATCATGTCCTTCTTGCGGTCCACGATCGTGATGAAGCCGTCGTCGCTCATCGTGCCCACGTCCCCGGTGCGCAGCCAGCCGTCGACCAGCACCTCGGCGCTGTTCTCGGGCTGGTTCCAGTAGCCCGACATCACCTGCGGCCCGCGCACGCACAGCTCGCCGCGTTCGCCGAGCGCGACCGGCCGGCCGTCGTCGTCGCGCAGCTCGATGTCGGTGGAGGGGAGGGGCAGGCCGATGGTGCCGACCCGTGGATGCTCCCAGGTCGGGTTCACGCAGACGACCGGCGAGGCCTCGGTGAGACCGTAGCCCTCGAGCATGTCGCTGCCGGTGGCCTCGCGCCAGTCGTTCGCGGTGGCGCTGCGCACGGCCATGCCGCCCGCGACCGCGAGCTTCAGGCCCGAGAAGTCGAGCGCCCGGAAGGCCTCGTTGTCGAGCAGCTGGGCGGCGAGCGTCGACACCAGGATGTACACCGACGGCTTCGTCGATTGCAGCGTCTTGACGAGGTCGGCGGTCTCGCGCGGGTTCGTCACGAGCACGTTGTGCGCGCCGTAGGCGAAGAACGCGAGGCCGTTCACCGTCATCGAGAAGATGTGATAGAGCGGGAGCGCCGCGAGGATCGTCTCCTCGCCGGGCGTCAGCCGCAGCTTCATCGGCGCGAGCATCTGCGCCTGGTTCGCGAGCAGGTTGGCGTGGGTGAGCACGGCGGCCTTGGTGCCCCCGGTGGTTCCGCCGGTGTACTGCAGCAGGGCGGTGTCGCCCGGTTCGACCGCGGGCCGGTCGACGGATGCCCGTGCCGGGTCGGCCCCGCGGCCGGCCGTTCGCCGCGCCCCCGCCGCCAAGGCCTGCCGGAAGCCGATCGTGCCGGTGAGCCCGTGCGACGGCACCAGCTTGCGCACCCGCTTCACCACGAAGTTCGTGACCACGCGCTTCGGCGCCGGCAACAGGTCGCCCACCTCGGTGAGGATGACGTGCTGCAGCGCGGTCTCGCCGATGACCTTCTCGAGCTTGTCGGCGAAGTTCTCGAGCGCGACGATCGCGACGGCGCCCGAGTCGATGAACACCTTCTTCATCTCGCTGGCGCTGTAGAGCGGGTTGGCTCCGACCACCACGAGCCCGGCCTTGAGGGCGCCATAGACGGCGATCGGGTACTGCAGCAGGTTGGGGCTCTGCACCACGATGCGGTCGCCCTTGTTCAGGCCGAGATCGCCGATCAGGAAGGCGGCGAAGTCGTCACTCAGCCGGCCCACGTCGGCGAAGGTGAGCACCTTGCCGAGGTTCGAGAAGGCGGGGCGGTCGGCGTAGCGGCGGCAGGTCGCGTCGACGAGCGCGCCGACGGAGTCGACCTCGCGGTCGCCGATCGTGGGAGCGAGGTCAGGCGAGTAGCTCGCCAACCAGGGACGGCTGTCGTAGGCGTTCGTGGTCATCTCAGGCGGGGAGCGGCTCGTCACCCGAGTCGGCGTCGGCGACCAGCTCGGCGTCCCAATCGGTGACGGCCTGCTCGGCCTCGGCGCGGGTGGCGAACGGGCCGAGCGACGGGGCGTCGGGGAAGTCGTCGGGGTTGAGGTCGGTGACGACGTAGTAGGTGACGGTGTCGTCTTGCTCGTGCTCGACGATGCGCAGATCGGTCATACCGTTCACCCTATCCAGTCGACAGCCGTCCGCCCGTCGCGGCGGGGTCTGGACGTCGCGCGGCGGGATCTGCCGGCCGCGCGACGTCGTCGCAAACTCGGGTGACCTAGAAGTCGAAGCCGCCGCCGAAGTCGCCTCCGCCGAAGTCTCCGCCGCCGAAGTCGCCCCCGCCACCGAAGTCACCCCCGCCGAAGTCGCCGCTGCCGCCCGACCAGTCGCCGCCCGAGGCGTCGACCGATCCCGCGTCGCCGCCGACGTCCGACCCGGCATCGCCGCCCGCATCGCCGCCGTCGGCCCCGGCATCGCCGCCGTCGCCGCCGTCAGCACCGTCGGCGCCGGCCTGGTCGAATCCGACCGGCGGCAGGAAGGCGCTCACCAGCGCCGACCCGATCACGAAACCGGCCACCGTGCCGAGCATCGACGAGGCCATCATCGAGCCGAAGCCCATGCCTCCCCCGCCGCCCAGGCCGCCGCCCTGACGCCCGGCGCCCGCGAAGGCGCGCTCCATGGTGCCCGGCTGACGGATCTCGGACCGCGTCGCCGACTGCGCCAACGAGTGCGGGTCATCGCCCTTGGGCTGGTCGCCGGCGGGCGCGTTCTCGCTCAACTGGGTGAACAGGATGCGCCGCTGCTCGGGCGTCAGCTTCGTGAAGGCCTCCTCGTGCACCTGCTCGATCGTCTCGGGCGGCGCGGTGCGCAGCAGGTAGCGGTAGCGCTCGACGGCGATCTCGTCGTCGCTGCGCTGAGCGCCCTGCGCGCCCTGGCCGCCCTGCGCCGCGGACGCGCCGCCGTTCGGTGCGGCGGGTGGCTGCTGGCCGTAGCCCGGCTGCCCGTACCCGCCCTGGCCGTAGCCGGGGTTCTGCTGCGGTTCTTCCCGGCCAAGCAGTCGGTCGAGGAATCCCATGCTGATCGCTCCGATCTCAGGCGGCGCCGCGTGCGCCGTCGCTTCCCCCCAGTTTTCCCGCGCCGTCTGTGGTTTGACTGTGCGCGAGCTGCACCGGGCCGGTGCGCACGAGCCTGACACGGGGCGGGCCCGGTCAGGGGGCGGGGAGCAGGAACCCGTCGGCGAGGAGCTCGCGCAGGCGCGGAGCGAGGGCGGCGCGGAGCGCCGTCTCGTCGGCGTCGAGCACCTGGGCGATTGCGGCCGCGATCGCCGAGGCCGAGAGGTCGCCGTCGCAGGCCCCTACGAAGGCCGCGAGGCCGGTGTCGAGGTCGACCGAGCGCGAGAATGCGCCGCCCTGGCGGAGGGTCATCACGACGGGGTCGTCGTGCCCCGGCCAGTAGTGCCGCTCCTCGGTCACGTCGGAGGCGTAGACGTAGGTGCCCGCGAGCAGCTCGTCGTCCGAGCGGTGCGCCTGCCAGTCGTGGCCCGCGAGGCAGACCGCGAGGTGGTCGCCGAGCCCGATCGGGTTGGAGCCGATGGCCGCGTCGACGCGTTCGTAGCGGTCGAGCGTGGGCACCCCGATCGACACCGGGCCGGGGGCACCCGACGGCCCGGACGCCGCCGCCGGCACCCGCAGCAGCACGTACCCGAACCCGACCTCGCGCACTCCCCGCGCCTCGAAGTCGTCGAGCCAGCTGGCGTAGAGGGCGTCGAACGCGGGCGTGCCCGGCCGCGTGCCGCCGTCGCGGATCCACGTCTCCGCGTACAGCGGCGCATCCTGACGGTCGCGCTCGATCCCACGCGTCGACCCCCACGGAGGCCGACTGCACCCACGTGCGCACCCGGTGCAGCCCGTCCGATGCTCCGTACTCCCAGTTGCCGAGCAGCTGCGCGATGCCCCCGGCCGTCAGGTGCAGCGGCGCTGAGCGGATGACCGAGGCCACCAGCGCATCCCCCACCAGCCCGCCGTCACGGTACTCGTAGAGCGGCACGGCCTCCTGCCGCGGCGTGATGACGAACGGCGGATTCGACACGATCCGGTCGAACCGCTCCCCCGCGACAGGCTCGAACAGGCTGCCGTGCCGGAATTCGATCGAGTCCACGCCGTTCAGTCGCGCGTTGAACGCGGCGAGCGCCAGAGCGCGGAGCGAGATGTCGGTGGCCACGACCCGGCGCGCGTGCCGGGCGGCGTGCAGGGCCTGGATGCCGCAGCCGGTGCCGAGGTCGAGCACCGAGTCGACGGGCGTCGGGATCATCAGCCCCGACAGCGTCATCGACGCGCCACCGATGCCGAGCACGTGATCGGGGTCGAGCGGCCGGCCGAGCACCGACTCGCCGAGGTCGGACGCGATCCACCAGCTGCCCGCGCCGAGCGAGTCGACGAAACTGTAGGGCCGCAGGTCGAGCCGCGCCCGCAGCCCACCCGCCGGGTCATCCGACGGCCCGCCGCCCGCCGACCCGTCACTCGCAGTCCCGTCACCCGCAGCCCCGTCACTCGCCGGCCCGACGAAGCCGAGCGCCTCGAGGCCCTCCGCCCCGAGCCGCGGCAGTGCATCCGCCAGCTCGGCGACGGGCACAGCCGACCCCAGCAAGAAGAGCCGGGCCAGCGTCGAAACCGGCGAGACGGGGGCTCCGGATGCCCGTGCCCGCTCGATCGCGCGCACCGCCGGCTCCCGCTGCCCGCGGTGCAGGGCGGCCGCCGCCGAGGGCCCCCACAGCGCGTCGATCACGTCGACCCGGTAGCGCGCGGCCACCAGGTCGTCGCGGAGCGCGTCGACCAGCGCGACGTCGGCGGAGGCCGACGAGCTGAGGGCGGACGGCAGGGCGATCGATTCGTGGCTCACGTCCCCATTCAATCGCTACAGTGACCCCATGACGCGCTCCTCAGGCGATCCGCTCCTCGTCGAGACCGATTCGGGGGCCGTGCGCGGCGCCCTGCGCCGCGGCGTGCGCTCCTGGCGCGGAATCCCCTACGCGGCGCCACCGGTCGGGCCGCTGCGCTTCCGGGCGACCGAGCCCGTGGAGCCCTGGGACGGTGTGCGGGACGCCCTCGACTTCGGCCCGGCGGCGGTGCAGCACGAGAACCGGGCGGTCGCCCTGCCCGAGGGCGTCGTGCAGTCGGAGGACTGCCTGACCCTGAACGTGCTCGCCCCGCCCCGCGACCCGGGCTTCGACGAGGGCCCGTTCCCGGTGATGGTCTGGATCCACGGCGGCGCCTATGTCGCCGGATCGAGCGCCCAGCCGCTCTTCGACGGCACCGGTCTGGTGGCGAATGGCGACGTGGTCGTGGTGAGCCTGAACTACCGGCTGGGCGCCCTCGGCTTCCTCGACTTCTCCTTGCTCGGCGACGGCTTCGAGACCAACGTCGCCCTGCGCGACCAGCTGGCCGCGCTCGCCTGGGTGCAGCGCAACATCGCCGCGTTCGGCGGCGACCCGGGCAACGTCACCCTCTTCGGCGAATCTGCCGGCGCCGGCTGCATCACCACCCTCCTCACCTCGCCCGCCGCCGCGGGGCTGTTCCATCGCGCGATCGCCGAGAGCTCCCCCGCGACGAGCGTCTACGACGGTGAGCGCGCCGCCCGCGTGTCCCGCCGCTTCCTCGGCCTGCTCGGGCTCGATCCGGATGACGCCGGCACGCCGGCCCGGCTGCGCACGGCGCCCGCCGCCGACCTCGCCCGAGCGACCTTCGACCTCGTCGCGGCCGTGGCGGCCGAGCAGCCGGGAACGCTCGCCGTGGCACCGGTGGTCGACGGGGAGCTCGTGCCCGAGCATCCGGTCGACGCCTACCGCGCGGGCCGACAGCTGCGAGTGCCCCTGATGATCGGCACGAACCACGACGAGGCGTCGCTGTTCCGGCTGATGAAGTCGCCGCTGATGCCCATCACGGCCGACTCGGTGCACGTCATGTTCGAGGAACTGGCGGCCGAGCATCCGGAGTTCGCCGCCGCCGAGCCGCGCATCGAGGCCGCCTACCCGCGCTTCCCGCACCATCGCACGCCCGCCGAGCTCTCGCGTGACGCCGGCTTCCGGATGCCCGGCATCTGGCTCGCGTCGGCCCACAGCCGCACGTTCCCCACCTGGATGTACCGCTTCGACCACAGCACCCCGGCCCTCACCCTGCTCGGCATCGGAGCCACGCACGGCGCCGAGATCGCCTACGTCTTCGGCACGCTCGGCATCGGGCGCCGCGACCCCAGCTTCCGGCTCGGCGGTCTGGCCGAGGCGAGGCAGCTCTCCGAGGCGATGCAGCGGCGCTGGCTCTCGTTCGCCAGCGAGGGCGAGCCGGCCGGTCTCAGCCCCCTCGAGGGCGGCCCCGCCCCCGAGTGGCCCCGCTACGACGAGGAGCGCCGGGCGACGATGGTCTTCGACCGCGGCGAGCGCGTCATCGACGATCCGGACGCGAGTATCCGGGAAGCGTGGGGAGACAGCGCGATCTCCTTCGTCTGACAGGGCGGCGGGCGCTACGCTCAGGGCAGGGGTGCTGTGACGCGCGACGCGGGGTTTCCGGGGGGACGTCGGGACGCTCCGGGTGCCCCCGTGGCCCGGGCCCGCGGGCGCCTGCCGGTTCGCTTGCTGCTGCTCGTCGCTGCGCTGCTGCTGGTGGCGTCGGTCGTGGTGCTCGCCGTGCCGGGCGTGCATCCGCTGCTCGAGGCCGTGCTGTCGCTCGGCGGCGAGTGGGTGGCCGTGCTCGCCGCCGCCACCGCGGTGGTGTTCAGCCGCGGCGGCCGGATCGCGCCCGCCCTGGCCACGGCAGCATTGGCCGCGACGGTGCTGGGCGACACGCTCTCGATCGCGGTCGCCGACCTCAGCGGCGCCGTGCCGTTCCCGGCCTGGCCCGACGCGGCCTACCTCGCGTTCTACCTGCTGCTCTACGTCGCGGTCTCGGCGCTGGCCCGCCGTCACCTCGTGGCCCCGACGGCAGCGGTGGTCTTCGACCTGGTCATCACCTCCTTCGGGCTGGCGGCGCTGCTCGCGCTCGCCCTCAGCCCGGTGCTCGACGCGGCGCTCGACGGGGTGGGCACCGCGGAGTTCGTGCTCTCGGCCGTCTACCCGCTGTTCGACCTGCTGCTCGTGGCCACCATCGTGGCCATCGGCGCCTCCGACGGCGTGGGGGGTCAGTGGCGCATCCTGGCCGGGGCGCTGCTGCTCTTCGCCTTCGCCGACACGGTGCTCGCCCTGCAGCTGCCGAGCGACGGGTACCGGGCGGGCACCCCGCTCGACGCCGTGTGGATCGCCGGGTCGTTCCTGATCGCGCTCTGGGTCTGCGCGATCACCGCCCGCCCCGTCGCCGCGCCCCGGCGGGCATCGACGACCCGGGCCGGCACCACGTTGTCCATCGTGTCGATGGCCGGCGCCCTCGTCGTGCTCGTCGCGGCACCGATCGTCGACGGGTCGGTCATCGCGGTGGCGCTCGCCATGGGCGCGCTGCTCACCACGGTGCTCTCGGTCGCCCTCCGCCGCGGGGCTCTGCCGGGGGTGGGGGCGACGGGCCGGCGTCAGCGCCTCGTGCGCGAGCTGCGCTCCCCCGCGAGTCACGAGCAGCTCGTGCTCGTCTACCAGCCGAAGCTGCGGCTCTCGACCGGCCGCATCGACGGGGTCGAGGCGCTGGTGCGCTGGAACCATCCGACCCGGGGCCTCGTCGGCCCGGCGGAGTTCGTGCCGCTGCTCGCGGAGGCGGGGGTGCTGCGGGAGTGGACCTCGAGCATCCTGAACCACGCCCTCGACGATGCCACCCGCTGGCGCCGTCGCGGCACACCCGTGGGCGTCGCCGTCAACATCACCGCCGAGTGGCTTCAGGATGCCCGGGCCGTGCACGAGGTGCTGCCGGCGCTCGGGCTCCGCTCGCTGCCCCCCTCGACGCTCACGCTCGAAATCACCGAGCAGTCGCTCGTCGCCGACCCCGAGGCGGCCCGGCGCCGGATCGAACCGCTCCGCTCCGCGGGGGTGCGCATCTCGCTCGACGACTTCGGCACGGGCTACAACTCCCTGATCGCGCTGCACGACGTCCCGGTCGACGAGGTCAAGATCGACCGCAGCTTCGTGGCGGCCCTGAGCGACGACCCGCGGGCCCGGTCACTGGTGCGCTCGACCATCGCCCTGGCGGGCGATCTCGGCAGCGAGACCGTCGCGGAGGGTGTCGAGACCGAGGAGCACCGACGGCTGCTCGCGGAGATGGGCTGCACCAGCGTGCAGGGCTTCCTGATCTCGGAGCCGGTGCCCGCCGAGCGGATAGACGACCTGCTAGCCTCGCCTGGAACCCCCACCGCCCCGCCGCACCGGCGGCCGACAGAGGAGAACTCCGCTTGACGACGAACGTCCGCCTGGTCGCCTTCGACCTCGACGACACGCTCGCGCCCTCGAAGGCGCCCCTCGATCCGCGCATGGCGGAGCTGCTCGTCGAGCTGCTGGACGTCGTTCCCGTGTGCGTCATCTCGGGCGGCCAGTTCGGCCAGTTCGAGTCGCAGCTCGTGGCGAACCTGCCCGCGTCGGCCGGCGACAAGCTCGCGCGCCTGCACCTCATGCCCACCTGCGGCACCCAGTACTACCGCTACGAGAACGACGGCTGGACGCAGGTCTACGCCGAGAACCTCACCGACGAGCAGAAGGCCGAGGCGCAGGCGGCGCTCGAGTCCGAGGCGAAGCGCCTGGGCCTCTGGGAGACCGAGACCTACGGCCCCGTACTCGAGGACCGCGGCTCGCAGATCACCTTCTCGGCCCTCGGCCAGGCGGCGCCCGTCGACATCAAGTCGGCCTGGGACCCGACGGGCGAGAAGAAGGAGCGCCTCCGGGCCGCCGTCGCGGCGCTGCTGCCCGAGCTCGAGGTGCGCTCGGGCGGATCGACCTCGGTCGACATCACCCGCAAGGGCATCGACAAGGCCTACGGAATGAACCGTCTCGCCGAGCTGACCGGCATCGCGCAGAGCGACATGCTCTTCGTCGGCGACCGCCTCGACGAGGGCGGCAACGACTACCCGGTCAAGGCGATGGGCATCGACACCGTGGCCGTGCACAGCTGGCACGACACCGCGACGTTCATCGAGGGGTTCGTGGCCGAGCGGCGCTAGCCGGTCACCTGCTCCCGCCTATTCTCCCTTGCGGGGCTTGCCGATGTTGAGCTCGGTCTCCTCGACATCGATCTTGGCGAGCACCGACTTCACGGCCCGCTCCTGGTAGCGGCCCTCCGAGCGCGCCTGCAGCACGGCCTCGCGTTCGGCCTCGATCATGATGCGGCGCAGGCGGTTGTAGGCGCGCGCCGGGGGCTCGCTGCCCTCCGGTGCGGGGTTCTCGAGGGCATCCGTCAAGAAGGTGGCGTTCAGGCGCAGACGGTCGACCACCCGCTGCTCGTCGGAGTCGGTGACCTCGCTCTCGAGGCGCGCGAGGCCCTGGCCCTGCGCCTCGGCCATCAGCATGTGCACCTCGGTCATCTCCTGCGAGAAGTCGGGCGGCGGCAGCTTCAGCCGGCGGATGACGAACGGCAGGAACGCCCCCTCGACGAGCGTGCCCACCACGACCACGAAGGCCAGGAACTGCAGGAACGACCGCTCGGGGGTCTCCTCCGGCAACAGGAAGACCGCGGCCAGGGTGACCACCCCGCGGATGCCCGCGAAGGCGACCGCCGTGCCCGTGCGGTAGCTCCAGCCGCGGTTGCGCAGCCACTGCGGGCCGAAGCGGTAGACGGTGGTGGTGAGCATCATCCAGGCGAAGCGCGACAGGAAGATCGCCAGCAGCAGCACGACCGAGATGACCACGGTCGGCCACAGCCCGGGGCCGCTGTTCGCCACCCCCTGGAAGATGCCGAAGAGGCTGAGACCGATGAACAGGAACACCGCGTTCTCGAGCAGGAACTGGATGGTGCGCCAGTTCAGCGACTCGGCGATGCGCGACTCGGCGGTCTGGATGACGGGCGCCTTGTAGCCGAGGTAGAGGCCGGCGACCACCACGGCCAGCACCCCCGACCCGTGCAGGAACTGGGCCGGGATGAACGCCACGAACGGCGTGATCAGCGACAGGCTCGTGTCGAGCACCGGGGAGCGCAACTGCTTGCGGATCAGCGCGAACACCCAGCCCACGCCGAACCCGACCCCGACCCCCACGGCCACCGCGACGACGAACTCGAGGATGATGCCCCACGGCGTCAGCGGCTCGGCGCCCGGCGTGTTGGCGCTGACGATCGCCGCGATGGCGGCGTTCAGGGCCACCAGCGCGGTGGCGTCGTTGAGCAGGCTCTCGCCCTCGAGCACGGTGACGAGGCGGCGGGGCAGCTTGAGCCGGCCGGCGACCGCGGTCACGGCCACCGCGTCCGTCGGTGCCACGACCGCGCCGAACGCGAACGCCGCCGCCAGCGAGATCGCGGGGATGATCAGCCAGGCCGTGAGCCCCACCGTGACGACGGTGAACACCACGAGGCCGACCGAGAGCAGCAGGATGCCGTCGCGCCTCGCCCGCACGTCGGCGAACGAGGTGCGGATGGCCGCCGCGAACAGCAGCGGCGGCAGCAGCCCGTAGAGGATGAGGTCGGGCTCGACCGCGATCGTCGGCACCCCGGGGATGAAGGACACGATGGCGCCGACGGCCACCAGCGCGACCGGCGCCGACCAGCCCACCCGCCCGGCCACCCCGGTGACTGCGACCGTGACGACGACGAACGAGACGATCCACACGATGGTCCCGACCGCATCCGCCTCCATGCCCACCATTATGGCGGGGCGCGGGTTCACGCGGAGCGGGGCGGGGCTCACGCCGGGCGGGCGGGGTTCGCTCAGGCGGGGACGATGCTCAGGGTGGCCTGCACCGGGATGCCGAAGCCGACGGCCAGCACCACGCCGGGCGACACGGCGGTGCTGCCCGCGCCGAGCGTGTAGGCGAAGTCGTAGACGCCCGCCACAAGTGACTCGAAGATGAAACCCGACTGGCCGGTTTGGGGATCTTCGGTCTCCACCCAGCCCGGCGCCGCGACGACGGTCGTGCCGGCCGGGAACGGCGGGGTCTGGAAGGGAGGCGGGAACTGGTTGAGGTCGGCGACGACAGCCCGTCGCCCGATCGCGTACGAATGCTCGGGCACGGTGACCCTCAGCGTCGTCGTCGTGCCGAATTCCGCGGGATCCGGGATCCACTCGAGCGTCGGCTCGGGCCCGAAACCGACCGTGATGGTCGCGGTCAGCGACCCCGGCTCCTGGTCGTTCGTGTAGGTGGCGACGACCGTGTAGGGGCCGGAGAGTTCACCCCACTCGTCGACGGTGAAGGCTCTCGTACCCCCCGTCACACCTCCCAGGGGTGACGCGAGGATCCCGTTGGACGCCCCGAAGTTCGGCGTCCAGGTCCAGCGCCCCGAGGCGATCGTGTCGGGGATGGGGCCGTAGTTCTGGATCTGCAGCACGATCGTCCCTGTGCTGCCGATGCCGGGCGACCCGGCGGGCACCGAGAGGGTGAGCACCGAGGGCTGCCCCTGGATGCCCTCGGCCTCCGACCAGTACAGCGACGCGTCAGGCTGGGTCGTGCTGGCGGCCGCGAGCGGTGCGGCGACCGCGGCGGCGATGACGGGGGCCGACCAGGCCGCGCCGAGGAGCGTGCGTCGCGAGACACCGGCGGAGCGGCCATCCGTCGCCCGGTGCGAGAAGATCGCGAACAGATCGGAGAGCGACGTCGGTTCGTCGCGGGGCGCTTCGGGCATCCCCTCACTCTCCGGCAGCGCGGGCCCCGCCGACCAGACCCTCTTCCGGACATGTCCGCATCCGGGCACCCCCGTCGATACTCACCCTTTCGAATGCCGATCAGTCCCACCAGATGTAGGAGGCGCCGGTCGCGCCGGACAGTGAGCGCCCGCGGACCTGATTGTGAGCGAAGGTATTGCCCCACGCGACCGCGAAGTCCCGATTGCCCTGACAGCCGATCGACGACCAGCTCTGAACTCCGGGGCTCGTGAAGGCCTTGGCCTGCACGCAGATCTGCACGTCCGAACCGTTGTTCCAGTTGTAGGTTCGCGTGTAGCCGGGATACCCGATCACCGCGCACCCATTGGTCGACGCGGCGTATCCGAATGGGCTCGCCACCGCGTTCGCCCAGTCGCGACATCCGCCGGCCCTCAACTCCTTGGTCTCGTCGGCGAGCTCTCTCGGGTCGAGCGTCCCGGCTGCCACCTCCGCCCGCACCTGCGCGGCGACAGTCATCAGTTCACCGGCTTGAACGACGACGTAGACGTCGCCTTCCGTCGTCGCAATGAGGACCGGACCGGCATAAGTGTCTTCATCGAGTGGGCCGGATGGCGACTCCTGGCTCGCCGCCGGCGACTGCAGCTTTTCCTCGAGGTCCGCCGCCGACGCGTGTGACGACGGGGCCAGCGCTGAGTAGAGCACCAGCGTCAGTATGCCGATCGCGGTGAGATTACCCCGTCGAGCGCGAATCTCAATTCGTTTGGTCACAGCTTCTCCTTCGCTGATTTTATACTGAGGGATCATCAGTTACTGCGAAGGATGTCTGAAACCGAGGAGGTCCTCAAGTGGTTCCAGCGATCTGTGCACAGTCCAGGAGGTCTGCATGAAGGTCGGAAATCGGTACCTGATCGCCGGTGCGGCACTGATCGTGCTGTCCGCCGTCGTGACCGTCACCCTGCCCGCACTCGCTTACGCGATGCTCGACGCGAACACGTCCGGGGGCCAGGAGTATCTCGTCGCGGTCGAGCTAGGGGTCCGGGTTCTCGAGAACATTGCGGCACCCCTCGGGACGGCGCTCCTCGCCGTGGGACTGATTCTGAATAGGCCCGCGCCCCGATGTCCACCGGACCCCGACCGGACGCCCCGCGAGACCGGCTGACTGTCATCAGCGCCTCGGGCGACATTTCCGTGCAATCGAGCGCCCCGTCGGGCACACTGGCACGACCCGCATCCCCGACGAAGGAGTACGACCGTGAGCGCTGACGAGATCATCCTGGGAGACCTGCCCGCAGGGATCGTGCGCGCCGACGAGGCCTTCAACGGCCGCGTCTGGAACGTGCTCGGCCACACCTACACGACGAAGATCGAGAGCGCGTCGACCTATTCGTGGCTGTCGCACGACCCGGCCGGCACGGGAGTGCCTCCCCACGTGCATTCGACCCAGGACGAGTTCATCTACGTCTTCGAGGGCGTCTACACCCTCTACCTCGACGGCCAGTGGACCACCGCCGGCCCCGGCGACCTCGTGCAGATGCCCCGCAACCTGCCGCACGCCTACTACAACAAGCAGGAGTCCGACGCGAAGTCGCTGTTCTGGGTCAGCCCCGGCGGCAAGCTCGCGAACCTGTTCAGCCTGCTGCACGACGTCACCGACCCCGAGGAGGTCGTGCGACTCTCGGCCCTCAACGGCGTCGACTTCCTGGCGCCGGGCACCGTCGAGGGCGCGTGACGGGCGGCCGGCTCGAGCGCTACGGGCCGCATCCCGACCAGTGGGTCGAGTGGTGGTCTCCGGATGCTCCGGCGCAGGGCACCGCGGTCCTGATCCACGGGGGCTATTGGCGTGCCCGCTACACGGCCGACCTCATGCTCCCCCTCGTGTCGCCGTTCACGTCCCGCGGCTGGACGGTCGCCAACCTCGAGTACCGCCGCGCCGCAGACGGGTGGGCCGCACTAAAGGACGACCTGGCGGCGGGGCTGGCAGCGATCCGCTCGGCGGGCCCCTTCTCGGAGGTGACCCTCGTCGGCCACTCCGTCGGCGGGCAGCTCGCGCTCCTCGGCGGCGAGGCCGGGGATGCGGTGGTGGCGCTGGCGCCGGTCACCGACCTCGCTCGCGCCTACGCGGAAGGGAACGGCGGCGACGCGGTCGCGGAGTTCCTCCGGGGCTCGCCCGCCGAGCTGCCCGAGGTCTACGCCGAGGCGTCGCCGCTCGCCCGCGAGCCGTCGCCGGCCGAGGTGCTGATCGTGCACGGGCGGGACGACGATCGGGTGCCGGTCGCCCACTCCCGCGCCTACGCGGAGGCCACGCGGGCTGCGGGCGGGCGGGCATCCGTTCTCGAACTCGACTCGCTGCCCCACCTCGACGCCATCGCGCCCGACGCCCCGCACTGGAACGCGGTGCACGCGTGGCTCGACGAGTGGGACGCGCGCCGCTAGCGCGCCGACCGCAGCGTTAGCTCGCCGACCGCGCTGCCGGCGGCCGCCGTCGCAGCGACGCGTCGCCGACCTCGGGCCCGCGGTAGACCATGTCCATCGCGCCGATGCTCTCGCCGGGCGGCACGATCGCGTCGATCCGGTCGAGCAGCTCCTCCGACAGCACGACGTCCGCCTCGGCGAGGGTGTCCTCGAGCTGCTCCATCGTGCGCGGCCCGGCGATGGCCGAGGTGACCCCCGGATGCGCGATGGCGAACGCCATGGCCAGGTGCGTCAGCGGCATGCCCGCCTCGTCGGCGAGCGAGATGAGCTGTTCGATGGCCCCGAGCCGCCGCTCGTCGTGGAAGTGCCGCATGCCGGTGCTCGCGCGGAAGTTCTCGTTGGCCTGCCCGGCCCGGTACTTCCCCGTCAGCGCCCCGCCCGCGAGCGGGCTGTAGACGAGCGTGCCCATGCCGTACCGCTCGGCCACCGGCAGGATCTCGCGCTCGATCTCGCGGTCGAGGATCGAGTAGTTCGGCTGCTCGGTGCGGAACCGCTCGAACCCGCGGCGCTCGGCCGCCCACTGCGCCTCGACGATCTCCGACCCGCGCATCGACGACGTGCCGATCGCGAGCACCTTTCCCTCGCGCACGAGGTCGGTGAGGGCCGAGAGCGTCTCCTCGATGTCGGTCTCGGGGTCGGGGCGGTGCAGCTGGTAGAGGTCGATTCGGTCGGTGCGGAGGTTGCGCAGCGAGCGCTCGACGGCCTGCCGGATCCACCGCCGCGACGCACCGCGGTGGTTCACGTCGTCGTCGACCGGCCCCCAGAACTTCGTCGCGAGCACGACGTCGTCGCGCCGGCCGACGAGGGCCTCGCCGACGACTTCCTCGGAGTCGCCGTACCGATCGGCCGTGTCGATGAAGTTGATCCCGCCCTCGAGCGCGCGGTGGATGATCCGCACGCCCTCCTGGCGATCGGGATTGCCGAACGAGCCCAGCATCATCGCGCCGAGCGCGTAGGGCGTGACCTTGATTCCGGTGCGGCCGAGGGGTCGATACTGCATGGGGTCCTCCTGTTAGGATCAGAGCCGGAACAGTGTTCCGCTATGTCCATCACTATACGGAACGCTGTTCCGCTTACGCAAGAGGGTCTTCGATGTCGACCGCAGCGACAGAACCACGCAAAGTGCGAGCGGATGCCCGCCAGAACCTCGACGCCCTCCTCACCGCCGCGCGCACGGTCTTCGCGCGCTCAGGGGTCGACGCTCCGGCCCGCGAGATCGCCGCCGAAGCCGGAGTCGGGGTCGGAACCCTCTACCGCCACTTCCCGAACCGCGCCGAGCTCGTGGCCGCGGTCTTCACCACCGAGATCGACGCCACGGCCTCGGCGGCGGGCGAACTGCTGGCCGAGCATCCGCCCGGCGAAGCCCTCGACCTCTGGATCACTCACTTCACCCGCTTCGTCGCCACCAAGCAGGGCCTCTCGGCCGCGCTGCACTCGGGCGACCCGGCGTTCGACGCGCTGCCGGCGCACTTCACCGCGAAGCTCGGCCCCGCCATCACCTCGCTGCTCGAGGCCGCCGAGTCCGCCGGCGCGGTGCGCCCCGGGATCGACCCCGTCGTGCTCCTCCAGGCCGTCGGCGACCTCAGCCACCGCGCGCCCTCGCCCGACGGTTCGCCGAACCCGATGGTGCGCCTCCTGCTCGACGGCCTCCGCACCCGCTGACGTGGGCCCTGCGGTGGGCTTCCTGTTCGACGCGGGCTGGGGCGTCGAGCCACCCGTGCTGTACGTGCCACCCGCGGCGGACTGGGACGCCTGCACGCCTGCACGCCTGCGTGGATGCACGGCCGGCGTGAAATTATCCTGTCGCGGCTCGACGGGCACGCCCGGCACCGGATCGCGGACGGCCCCTACTCGGCGGGTGGAGGCGGCCTCACCCGGACGCAGGGCGGCGTGGAAGAGTAGAAGGATGGAGAACGCCGACCAGCCCAGCCTCGACCCGTCGCCCGAGCAGGTCGGTGAGATCGACCGCCGTGCCGCCGCGCTGCGCGACCAGCCCGACAGCTTCGCCGCGATGGACGCCCTCTGGCGCGCCGTCTACTCCCTCGACCGCTGGATCTTCATCGCCCGCGGCACCGACGAGCAGCCCGGTCCGTACGCCGGCGAGCTCGCCCAGGGCCCGATGCTCTTCGCCTTCACCACGGGCGACCGCGCTCGCGCCGCGGGACTCGGCGCCGGCCTCTCCGACGACGAAGCCTCGCGGCTGCTCGCGATGCCGCTGCCCTCAGCCATCGAGTGGGCGGCGTCGTTCGCGGCGGTCGGGGTGAAGGGCATCGCCTTCGACCTCCCCACCCACGGCTACTTCGCGCCGCTGTCGAACCTCATCCCGATGCGCGACCACATGGCGACGACCCCGCCGCCCGCCGACTGAGGCGGCCCGGACTCGGCGCTTCGGTCAGCGGAGTTCGACGAGACCGTTGCCGGCCTCGATGGTTGCGACCACGGTGCCGATCAGCGGCTCGAACCACGCGATGAGGGCCTGACGCCGTGTGTTGCCGACGCGGATCCAGACGATCGCCGGCCCATCGCCCCCGAGGGCGAGCATGGCGGGAAAGTCCTCGTCCTTCGTGACGAGCACCGCCCCGCGATCGAGCGCGTAGAGCCAGAGCTCCCGATCGGACACGTCGACCGGGCCGATGTCCGCGACGTGTTCCGCCTGATGGCCGTGGGCGGTCAGCATGCGGGCGAGCGCCGGCGGAAGCTGAGCGTCGACGAGGAAGCGCACGAACTAGGACGCGAGCAGGATCGGGTGATCGGCCTGCGCTGCCGCGTAGGCCAGACAGGCCCTGATGTCATCGGCCGTGAGGTACGGGTAGTCATCGAGGATCTCCGCCTCGGACGCCCCGGCGGCGAGGAGGGACAGGACGTCGGTGACCCGAACGCGCGTGCCGCGAACCGCGGGCCGGCCGTGCACGACCTCCGGGTCGACGACGATGCGATCAAGAAGCGACATGCCACCAGAGTAGCGGCGGGAGACGGCCATCCGCCCGTGCCGTCGCGGAATCGTCGCTTCATCGGAGGGCGGAACTAGTCCACCGAGAGCGGGACGCTCTCAGCTCTGCCGGGGAGCACGATCAGTGACAGCGCCGCCGTGAGCGCCGAAGCCCCCAGCACGACCCACGTCACCGCCGCCGAGCCGCTCGCCCCCACGACCACCCCCGCGCCGAGCGTCCCCGCCCCCACCCCGAGCGTCATCGCACTCACCACCCAGCCGTTCGCCTCGGTGAGGGCCGCCGCCGGGCTGAGTTGCGAGATCCGCTCGAAGACCTGACCGAGCGTCGGCGGCAGCATCAGCCCCGAAAGCCCGGCGGCGACGAGGTACGCCACGTTCGGCAGCGACGTCGCGGCGAGCGGCAGGTAGCCGACGGCGAGCAGCACCCCGCACACCGTGAGCAGCCGCGCCGGCGTCGAACCGAGCGGCCGGATCCCGACGACGGTCGCCCCGACGAGGGCTCCGAGCGCGTTCACCGCGAGCATCCACCCCGCCAGCCCCGCGCTGGAGCGCGCCGCTTCGGACGCCGTCGCGACGATGGTCAGCGCACCGACCGGCACGCCGATGCCGAACGTGAACACGGCGACCCGCGCGACCGCCGGAATCAGGATGGGCGAACGGACGCCCGGGTGGCGGGGACCAGCGCCGCGTCGGCTCCTCGAGGCAGCGCGCGGCGCGGCGTTCAGCACGAACGCGATCGCTCCGACCAGGCCCAGCGCCCCCGCGAACAGCAGGTTCCCGACCGGCCCGAACACCGCGATCCCCAGAACGGTGAGCAGCGGCCCGACGATGAAGATGATCTCCTGCGCCCCGGCATCCAGGATGAACGCCGCCTTCAGCTGCGGCCCGGGCGCCACCAGCCGCGGCCACAGCGCGCGCAGCGCCGGCTCGAGCGGCGGTGTGAACACCCCGGCGGCCGCGGCGAGCGCCACGGCGAGCCCGGGTGCGGTCCCCAGGGCCAGCGCCATCCCCGCGAACGCGAGAAAGCTCAGGATGCCGCTGACCGCCAGCACGGCCGTCTGCCCGACGCGGTCGATCAGTCGTCCGAGAAGTGGCTGCCCCACCGCGCCGGCGACCACGTAGACCGCCGTCACCAGTCCCGCGAACCCGAAGTCGTCGCTCGTCGCCCGAACGAGCTGCACGATCGCCAGCGCGGCCATGGCGCCGGGCAGGCGGCCGAGCAGCGACGTGACGAGGAGGTATCCGGTGTGCCGGGTTCTCAGCACGTCGACGATCGGATACCTCGCGCTGGTCATAGGCCCAGTCTGGCGGAAGCCCGCCCGCCACCAATAGCCACTGGACCGTACCAATGTTTCGTTTGAGTTACATGCTCGCTTAATTCGCCATTGCTATGGGACAGTAGATACCACAACTGGACCGTACCACTGGAGGAATGATGCGTAGGAAAGCAATGGCGCTCGGCGCGATGGTCGTGTCGGCAGCGCTGCTTGCCGGCTGCTCGGCGGGCTCGAACGGGTCGGCCGGCGATGAAGGCTCCGGCGAGGGCACCGTGAAGCTGGTCGCCTGGCCGGGCCCGGAGGGTGACGCGATGAGCAAGGTCGTCGACGCCTACAACGCCGGTCAAGGCGAAGACGACGGTGTGGACGTCGAGTTGACGCTGCTGTCGCGGCAGGACACGTTCTCGAAGGAGGCCGCGCTGATGGCGTCGAAGTCCTCCGACGTCGACATCTACTTCACCGCGTCGTACAACATCGGTCAGTTCGCCCCCTCGCTCGAGCCGCTCACCGACATCGACACCTCGGCGTACTTCCCCGTCGCGGCCGAGGGCCTCACCTACGAGGACGAGCTGTACGCGCTCCCGCTCGACGTGAGCAACCACTTCCTGCTCTATCGCAAAGACCTGACCGATGCTCTGCTGAGCGACCCGGCCGCACAGGCCGAGTACGAGACGGTCAGCGAGTCGGTCCTGGGCGAGAAGCGAGCGCCGAAAGACCCCGCCGAGTGGGACCTGGACGACTTCAAGGTCGCGGCGGCCTACTTCTCGAAGAGCGAGAACCCCGATTCCCCCACCGAGTACGGCACCATCCTGCAGGCGAAGAACCTCCTCTACAACACGATGATCTGGAACGACGTGCTGTGGGGCTACGGCGGCAATTGGGAGGAGGACGGCCAGGCCGCGCTCACGAGCGATGCCGCGAAGAAGGCCGTCGAGCTCTACGCCGACATCTACAAGAACGGCTGGACCTCCCCCGACAGCGCCCAGGCGGAGTTCCCCGAGACGCAGGCCGCGCTGCAGTCGGGCGACACCGCGTTCGCCATCCAGTGGTCCGCCGCCTTCGCCGCGCTGAACGACCCCGCTCAGTCGCCTGACGTGGCGGGAAAGATCGCGATCGCCCCGGTTCCCGGCGGAAAGACCCACGTGCACGCGCTCGCCGTCTCGCTCAACAAGTACAGCGAGAACAAGGCCGCCGCGAAGAAGTTCCTCTCGTTCCTGGCGTCGACCGACGCGATGACCCAGTACGCCCAGGCGGGCGGCATCCCGCCCATGCCCGAGGTGCTGGAGGCCCAGGCAGCCGTGAACCCGGCCTTCGCCCAGGTGTCCGAGACCATCGACGAGAACGGCTTCTCCGAGCCCGTCTTCCCGAAGACGTTCCAGGCCTACAGCAAGCTGGCCGAGGACCTGAGCGGAGCCTGGGTCGGCCAGACGGACGTCGACGACGCACTCGAGACCGCCAACGCCAACCTGCAAGAGCTGCTCGGCTGATCGACTCCCTGGGGCGGGCCGTCCTCGGCCCGCCCCTCGGTCTCCTCCTGCACAGAAGGTCGAACCACAGATGCCACCCACCGTCGCCGAACGCCCGAGATCATCTGCCACGGAACGCCGCAAGCGCACCACGGCAGCCGTGATCCTGAGCCTGCCCCTCATCCTCTTCGCCGCCGTCTTCGTGATCTACCCGCTCGCCTCAGGGGCACTCACCGCCTTCCAGAGCAGCACCCTGCTGGACCAGTCCAACGAACCGAACGGCATCGACAACTTCGTCTCGCTCTTCCGCAGCGACGGATTCGCGAAGGCCGCCGGCTTCACCCTCGGCTTCTCCGCCGCCGTCGTCGCGATCGAGATGGTGCTCGGGTTCGCCCTGGCCCTGCTGATGAATCGGGCGTTCCCCGGCAAGAAGCTGTTCTTCACCCTGCTCCTCCTGCCGATCATGGTCGCTCCGGCTCTGCTCGGCGTGATGTTCCGGTTGCTGCTGAACGGCGACATCGGCGCCCTGCCCGCACTGCTCGACAGCGTCGGCCTCAGTGTCTCGCTGTTCTCCCCCGACTCCGTCGTCCCGTTGCTCGTCGTGCTCGACGTGCTGCAGTGGACGCCCTTCACCTTCCTGATCATCTACGCGGGTCTGCAGTCGTTTCCGAAGGAGCTCCTCGAAGCCTCCGCGATGGACGGGGCCGGTTACCTGAGGTCGCTGACGTCGGTGATCGTGCCCGTTCTCAAGCCGGTGCTCTTCGCGGCCTTCTTCCTCCGTGCGATCGACGCCATCCGGACCTTCGACGTCATCTACGTGCTGACCGCAGGCGGGCCGGGCACCAGCACCACCACTCTCAGCATCTACATCTACAAGACCGCATTCGAGTCGGGCGACTTCGGCAAGGCCGCCGCGGCCGCGCTCGTCGTGCTGGTGTGCCTGATCCCGTTCGTGCCGTTCATCGTGCGACGTATCTCCTCGACCGGAATGGAGGCCAAGAAATGAGCGTCCTGGTCAACGACTCGACGACGACCGCGGCCGAGCGGCCACCCGCGAAGGCTCCGGGCCACCGCAGAGCGTGGGTCTTCACGATCGTCGCCGGCGTCATCGCGCTGATCGTCAACGTGCCGCTGCTCAACGCGGTGCTGGTGAGCTTCAAGCCCGACGGCGAGATCGCGAAGAACCCGATCTCCCTCCCCACCTCGCCCACGCTCGACCACTACGCGAACGTGCTCTACGCATCGGGTTACGACTTCCCCCGCTTCTTCGCCAACTCGGCGATGATCGCCGTGGGAACCGTGCTGCTCGTCCTGGTCATCGCCATTCCCGCCACCTACGCCATCGTGCGACTGAACTTCGGCGGACGGTGGATCATCAGCAGCGCATCCGGACTCCGCCTGCTTCCCGCCATCTTCTTCGTCGTGCCGTTCTTCATCCTGTTCTCGACCCTCGGGCTCGCCGACACCATCCCCGGCCTGATCGCCGCGAACACCTTCCTCAATCTGCCGCTCGCGATCATCCTGCTCTCGTCGGCCCTCGGCGACATCCCGCAGGAGATCGAGGAGGCAGCGGCGGTCGACGGTGCCAGCATCTATCGCACGCTCGGGTCGATCGTGCTCCCGCTGCTGGCACCCACCATGGTCGCCGTGTCGGTGCTGGTGTTCATCTTCAGCTGGAACGACTACCTGTTCGCCCTGGTGCTGTCGACCTCGAGCGCCACACCGGTCACCCTCGGCGCGGCGAACTTCATCACCAGCACCGGCATCCGGTGGGGCGACATCTCCGCCGCCTCGGTGCTGTCCACCCTGCCCCCGCTCCTCTTCGCCGTGTTCGCGCAGCGCTACCTTGTTAGTGGCCTGTCCTCCGGCGCGGTCAAGGGATGACCGGGGAAGGCGGGGAGGGACGAATCGTGGTCCACAAGTACGAACAGGTCGCGGCCAGCATCCGGGAATCGATCGCCCGGTCCCTCTCGCCGCACGATGCGCTGGCGTCCGAACGCGAGCTCATGGCCATCCACGGCGTGAGCCGGATGACCGTGAGGAAGGCCATCTCGGTCCTCGTGGAGGAGGGCCGGGTCTACAACGTCCACGGCTCGGGCACCTTCGTCGGTTCGGCCGACATCTTCTCGAAGACCCCCAAGCTGACCTCGTTCACCGAGGACATGATCAGCCGGGGATCGACCCCCTCCTCGCGGGTGCTCGAACTGACGCGCATAGCGGCGCCCGACCAGGTCGCGTCGGCCCTCGGTCTGGCCCCGTCCAGCGAGGTGACGAAGATCCGAAGGCTGAGACTGGCCGACGACACCCCGATCGCGCTCGAAGAGGTCTACCTTCCGACGACGGTGCTGCCCACCGAGTCGCTGAACCTCGGTTCGTCGCTCTACGAGCAGCTCCGCGTGGCCGGGTACGAGGTGTTCCGAGCCGAGCAGGAGATCATGGCGATCTCCCTGTCGGCCGACGACAGTCACCTGCTCGACGTCGCGGAGGGCTCTGCCGCGCTCTCCGTGACCCGGGTCAGTTCCTCGCGCCGTGGTCAGCTGATCGAATTCGCCCGCACCACGTACCGGGCCGACCGGTACACCTTCCAACTGGCCGTCACCCGGGACGACAAATGACGTCCGACCCGACCCCCGACAGAAAGCTCCCCATGCTCCACACCCTGCGCGGCCGCCTCATCGTCTCCTGCCAGGCCTACCCGGGCGAGCCCCTCCGAGACTCCGAGACGATGGCGCGGATCGCCCAGTCGGTGGTCATCGGCGGAGCTGCGGCCATCCGCTCCCAAGGGCTCGACGACATCCGGGCGATCGCCCGCAGCGTGGCCGTTCCCCAGATCGGTCTGTGGAAGGTCGGCTCGGACGGGGTGTTCATCACGCCGACGCTCACGCACGCCCTGGCGGTCGCCGACGCCGGCGCCGACGTCGTCGCGATCGACGGGACACGCCGCGAACGACCCGACGGGCGCACCCTGGAGCAGACCATCCGCGAGCTGAAGCAGCGTGCGGACGTGCTGGTGATGGCCGATGCGGGAAGCGTCGACGACGGGCTGGCGGCCGAAGACGCGGGTGCCGACATCGTGGGCACCACGCTCGCCGGCTACACCGGTGAACGACCTCGGACCACGGGGCCGGACCTCGAGCTCGTCAACGCGCTCGCCGCTCGCCTCCGCGTCCCGCTCTTCGCCGAGGGGCGCATCCACACCCCCACCGAGGCGCGCCGGGCACTGGAGGCCGGCGCCTACTCGGTGGTCGTGGGGACGGCCATCACCCATCCCGCCTCGATCACCTCGTGGTACGTCGACGCCATCGCCGGCGAGCGCAGCCGGATCGCCGACGAGCAGCTCCAGGGCTGATCCCGACAGTCGTGCGGACGGAACGAACCCGGGCCGGCGGCGCCCTGCCACCCGTAGAGAGGAACCAGTGGTCGACTTCGCAATCGACATCGGGCAGACCCAGGCCCGCATCCGAGTCGTGCAGCACGGCGGGCCCGGCCGGGAACTCGAGACCGCCGGCTTCGTCTACGGCTCGGACCTTCTCGGCAGCATCACCCGGATCGTGACGGAATGCGCCGGGACTCTCGGTCTGGACCGTGTCGACGCGGTGGCGGTGGGGAGCACCGGCCTGCACGGTCGGGTTCCCGCCGTCGACGAGGTGCTGCGTCAGCTGAACCGCACCCTGACGACGACGTCGATCGTGCTCGCCGACGATGCGGTCACGGCCTACCTCGGAGCCCGGGGCGATCAGGACGGCGTCGTCGTCGCAGCGGGAACCGGCATGGTCGGCCTCGGTCTCGGACCGGCCGGGGCCACCCGGGTGGACGGGGTCGGGTACCTCATCGGCGACGAGGGCTCGGGCTGGTGGATCGGACGACGGGGCATCATCGCCGCGATCAGCGCCGCCGACGGGCGCCCCGATGGATCGGCCGCGCTCCTCGCCCGGCTGCAGACCCGCTTCGGCGCCGTCGCCGACTTCCCCGGCACCCTCGCGGCCGACCCCTCCCCCGTGGCGGTCGTGGCGTCCTTCGCGAAAGACGTCGCCGACACCGCCAGGGACGGTGACGCGGTGTCCGCCGGCATCTGGCGCGAGGCCGGCGAGCACATCGGTGGCGTGGTCGCCGCCGCGGCCGCGGGAGCCGGGTTGGGCGACCGCCCGCAGTGGACACTCATCGGACGGCTGTCCCGAGCGGACGACCTCCTTCAGCCCGGCCTCGACGCGCGGCTGAGGCCTCTCGCACCACAGGCATCACGCGTCCCACCCGTCGGCGGGCCGCTCGACGGCGTCAGCAGACTCCTGCACGTCGACGTCAATCGCTATGGGCCGCTGATTCGCGCGAGCCGCATCGGCTGACGAACCCGCGCCGACTCCCCCGTACCCTCACCGGAGATCACCATGGAAATCCTCATCCTCCCCACCCCGGCCGATGTCGGCCGCGCGGCCGCCGGCGTGATCGCGGCGGTCGTCGCGAATCGTCCGGAAGCCGTGATCGGCCTCGCCACGGGGTCGAGCCCGCAGGGCATCTACCGCGACCTCGCTCGTCGGGTCGACGCGGGCGAGATCGCGTTCGAGCGCGCCCGCGGTTTCGCCCTCGACGAGTACGTGGGCATCCCGCAGGAGCACCCGCAGTCCTACGCCAGCATCATCGCTCGCGACGTGGTCGAGCCGCTCGGGTTCGATCCCTCCCTCGTCCAGGTGCCCGACGGCCGGGCGAGCGACCTCGACCTCGCGGCGAGGCAGTACCAGGCAGCCATCCTGGCCGCCGGCGGCATCGACATCCAGATCCTGGGGATCGGGACCAACGGGCACATCGGCTTCAACGAACCGACGTCCTCCTTCGCCTCGCGCACCCGCATCAAGACGCTCGCCCTCCGCACGCGCGAAGACAATGCGCGGTTCTTCGCGACACCCGACGAGGTTCCCACCCACTGCCTGACGCAGGGACTCGGAACGATCCTCGACGCCCGCGCCCTCGTCCTGGTGGCGCAGGGCGAGCAGAAAGCCGACGCCATCGCGGCGGCGGTCGAAGGACCCGTCAGCGCGTTCGTGCCGGCGAGCGCGCTGCAGCTGCACGAACACGCGACCATCGTGGTCGACGAAGCGGCCGCATCACGGCTCCGGCTCACCGACTACTACCGCTACACCTACGACAACAAGCCCAAGTGGCAACGAACGCACTGAACGCCTGCGATCAGCCCTCCCGCGCCGCCACCGCCGCCCGCCGGAACACCTCGAACGCCTCGTTCCGCACCCGCTCGAGTCCGAGGT
Organism: Herbiconiux gentiana; assembly: GCF_024978135.1. Taxonomy (GTDB): domain Bacteria; phylum Actinomycetota; class Actinomycetes; order Actinomycetales; family Microbacteriaceae; genus Herbiconiux; species Herbiconiux gentiana. Next base: position 284,247 of record NZ_JANTEZ010000003.1, read on the forward strand.
CGGCGCCCCGGACGAGGTCGACGATGCCGAACTCGAGCATCCAGTCGTCGGGCTTCAGCTGGTCGAAGCGGTACAGCCAGTCGACCATCGAGAAGAAGGGGAACCACGTGAAGCCGATGATGGGGTGGCCCTCGGACCGCATCGCCTCGAGCACCGCTCCCGCCTCGCGCATCCAGTCGATCTTCTCGGCGGGAGTGCCCACCAGGGAGGTCTCGGTGACGGCGATGGGCAGGCCGTAGCGATCGGAGTAGAGCGAGACGAGGGCGCGCAGCCCTCCCCCGTCGTTGTGCACCGGGGTGAGCCTGCCGTCGACGAACTCGCCGGTGGTGAAGTGGGGGTAGTAGTTCACCCCGATCACGTCGGGCGTGACGGCGTTGTCACGGAACCACTGCAGCTCCGCCTCCGTGACCCCGTGCGAGGTCAGCCAGGGGTGCAGCGGGGCGTCGGCGTCGACGCGCCCCGTGATCAGGTCGAGGGCGACGAAGCGCCGTTCCTCGAGCAGCTCTCGTGAGAGCAGCGGCGACTCCCCGTCTCCTCGGTACAGAAAGCCGGCGTCGACGTGCACGAAGGTGGCGTCCGGATGCACGGCGGCGATCGCCCGCTGCGTGAGCACCATGCCGCGAGCCAGCTGCAGGGTCACCTTGACGAAGCCGTCATGGCCCGAGAGGTAGGGCGGCCATTTGGCGTTCTCGCCGCACCATTCCGCGTTGACCACCGGTTCGTTCAGCGGGGTGAAGTCGGTGAAGACGTCACGGTACCGCTCGGCGACCGCGCGGCCGTACGACGCCACCCGCTCGGGATAGCCGGCGTTGATGAACGAGTTGTCGAGCCACAGCGGCGTGCCGTAGTGCATCAGGTCGACGATGCAGCGCAGCTTCAGTTCGCGCATCCGCTCGGCGACCTGGTCGAGCCACGACCAGTCGAACTCGCCCGGCCGCGGTTCGACGAGGTACCACGGGATGCCCCACCGCACGAACTCGGCCCCGCTCTCGGCCACCAGGTCGAGGTCCTCGCGCCACCGAGCGTAGTGCTGGGTGAGCTCGTACTCGTCGAGCTTGCGATGGCCGACCGCTTCCTGCGGGATGAAGGTGTCCTCGATGCCGACGCCGTAGTGCAGGCGGTCTTCGCGGTACCAGGGGGTGTCGCTCACGCGGCATCCTTTCGTCATTTCAGGCCCGTGGTGGCGATGCCCGCCACGAAGCTGCGTTGGATGAGGAGGAAGAACAGGATGACCGGCAGCATCGCCAGGAGCGAGCCGGCCATCAGCAGGCCGTACTCCACGACGTGCTGCCCCATGAAGAGGGCGAGACCGGCCGGCAGCGTCGACGTCTCCACCGACGACGACATGACGAGCGGCCAGAGCAGGTCGTTCCAGTTGTACTGGAAGTGGAACAGCCCGAGCGTCAGCAGAGCGGGGCGGGACAGCGGCATGATGATGCCCCAGTAGATGCGCCACTCCGAGGCTCCGTCGACCCGCGCCGCCTCCTCGAGGTCCTTCGGAAGGGACAGGAAGAACTGCGTGAGGAAGAAGATGCCGAACGCGTTCGTCATCCTCGGGATGATCAGGCCGGGGAGGGTGTTCGTCAGCCCCAGGCCGTTCAGCATGTCGTAGAGCGGGATGAGCGTCACCTGGAACGGCAGCATCAGGAGCAGCAGGATGAGCACCATCACCACGGCCCGGCCCTTGAACGGCAGGCGGGCCAGGGCGTAGGCCGCCATCGAGTCGAACAGCAGCGAGATGATCGTCACGCTGCCGGCGAAGACGATCGTGTTGACGTAGAGGCGGGCGAACGGGATGCGGTCCCACACCTCGACGAAGTGCTCGAGAGTGAGCTCCCGGGGCCAGAGCGTGGGCGGCGCGCTGACGATGTCGCTCTCGGGCTTGAACGCGGTGAACACCATCCAGATGATCGGCAGCAGCATGAGCAGGCCGATGGCGATGGAGGTGATGGCGAGCAGCCAGGTGGTGGCCCGGCGGGTGGTCATCCGTCTGGGGTTCGCTCTGCCGGGGTTCACCCGCTCAGTGCTCGCGCTTCTGGTGAGGGTCGTCGCGGCCATCAGTAGGTCACCCGCTTCCGTCGGAGATAGCCGAACTGCACCATCGAGAGGATGAACACGAAGACCACGAGCACGAACGAGATCGCCGAGGCGTAGCCGAAGCGGAGCTCCTGGAAGCCCTCGCGGTAGACCAGCATCACGAGCGTCTCGGTGCGGAAGAACGGGCCGCCGCGGGTCATGACGTAGATCTGGTCGAAGGCCTGCAGGGTCGCGATCAGCGCCAGCACGGAGACGAGCAGGGTCTGGTTCGACAGCAGGGGCAGAGTCACGTTGCGGAAGCGCTGCCACACGCCCGCGCCGTCGAGCCGGGCCGCCTCGTACATGTCCACCGGAATGGACTGCAGCCCCGCCAGGTAGATGACCATGTAGAAGCCGACGTTCTTCCAGACCCCCACGATCATGACCGCCACCATCGCGTAGCGCGGGTCACTCAGCCAGCCCTGTTCGGGCACGATGCCCACGAGGCTCAGCCAGTGCGAGATCAGACCGATGTTGGGGTCGAGCAGGAAGGCCCAGGCGATCGCGATGATGCCGAGCGACACGATGAAGGGCAGGAAGATCGCGGTGCGGGCGAACGCCCGGCCGAGGAAGGCCTGGTTGAGCATCAATGCGAACGCGAGCGCCAGCACGACGGTCACCGGGGTGACCACGAGGGCGTAGAGCACGGTGTTGCCGAACGCGTTCCAGAACGCGCCGTCGGAGAGCAGCTCGGTGTAGTTGTCGAGGCCGACCCACTCGGCCGCCCGGATCAGGTTGTAGTCGGTGAAGGACAGGTAGAGGGCCTGCACCATCGGGTAGACCGTGAACGCGATAAGGATGAGCAGGGTGGGCGTGAGGAAGAGCCACGCGGTCAGCGAGCGCCGGTGGCTCACCCGGAGGGCGGGCCGCCGCCGCTTCGGCGGTTGGAGCTGAACGGTGGGCCGTTCTGCGGTGGTCGTCATGGGGCGCCTTTCGCGGAGGGCGGGTGCGCGAGGCACCCGCCCTCCGGGTGGATCACTTGTCGAGTTCGGCCTGCACCTGGGCGGAGGCGTCGGTGAAGATGTCCTTCACCGAGCCCTCGCCGTTCAGCGCCTTCTGCACCGAGGGATTGAAGATGGTCTCCATGATCGGGCCGCCGCTCGCGACGCCGGGCAGGAGGGTCTTCGAGACGTCGGTGACGTCGGCCGCCCCGAAGATCGCCGGGTACGGGCTCGCGGTCACCTTGTCGGCCACGTCGGCCCGGTTCGGCGGGAAGCCGGATCCATCGGCCCAGGTGGTCTGGCCCTCGGCCGAGTTCCAGTAGGCGAAGAACTCGTACGCCGCCTTCTTCTGCGCGTCGCTCGTGCCGGCGGGCAGGCCCATCGACACGACGTCGGCGAGCACCGCCTCGTCGCTCGGACCGGCCGGGGGCTTGGCGAGACCGTAGTCGAGGCCGGCCTCGTCGAACCCGGTCGTCATCCACGGGCCGACGATCTCGATGGCGGCCTTCTGTGTCTGGAACAGCTTGTCCGCATCCGCGCCCGACATGCCGATCTGGGTGGCCTTCTGGTCGCGGATCAGCGAGACCCAGAAGTCGAGGGCCTCGATCGACTCGGGGTCGCCGAGCGTGGACTTCGTGCCGTCGTCGTTGGCGATGCTGCCGCCGGTGCCCCAGAGCATCGAGGCGAAGACGGGGACCGTCTCGTGATCGGCCATGGCCAGAGCGAACTGCTCGGGCTGGCCGTCGCCGTTCTCGTCGACGGTGAGCTTCGGCACCATGCTCGCGAGCTCGTCCCAGGTGGCCGGCGGCGCCTCGGGGTCGAGCCCGGCGGCCGAGAAGAGGTCCTTGTTGTAGTACATCATCATGGGCGTGAAGTTCACGGGCACCCCGTAGTTGACGCCGTCGAACACGGAGGCGTCGACCGCTGCGGTGGCGAGCGCGGCGCTGTCGTTCGAGGAGTCGGAGTAGTAGTCGTCGAGCGGCTCGAACAGGCCCTGGCTCGCGAACTGGGGCATGCGCGACGCCGACATCGCGATGATGTCGGGGCCGTCGTTGCCGGCGACGGAGGTGAGGACCTTCTGGTACAGGGTGTCCCACGGCATGATGTTCGCCTTGACCTCGACGTCGTCCTGCGACGCATTGAAGTCCTCGATCACCTTCTCGAGCGCCGGACCGTCGGGCCCGGTGAACCCGTTCCAGAAGTCGAGCGTGACCTTGCCCGAGGCGTCGGGCTGATCATCCTTGCCACCCGAACCCTGACCGGTGCAGCCGGCCAGCGCGAGGCCCGTGACGGCCAGGGCGGCCACGACGGTCAGCGGGCGAATGGTGTGACGGGAACGCTGCTCACGTGAACGGCGCCGGTGCTGTGTCTTCATCGACTTTCTCCTTCGTGTGTCGTTCAACGTTGAACGAGAGGACAAATACCGTTATACATGACTGGTAATCGTTGAACAAGGCGTTACCGTGAAGGTGATCAGCCGGATGCACGCGATACGGAAGGGAGGTCGGCAATGGCGCGGCCCACACTGAAAGACGTCGCCGATCGCGTCGGCGTCTCGGCCAAGACGGTGTCGAACGTGGTGAACGGAACCGGCTGGGTGACCGCCGAACTGCGCGAGCGCGTGCAGGTCGCGCTGGTCGAGGTCGGCTACCGACCGAACGCCGCCGCACGCCAACTGCGCAGCGGACGCAGCGGGATGATCGCCCTCGCCGTGCCCGAGCTCAGCCAGCCGTACTTCGCCGAACTGGCGGCCTCCCTCGTGCGCGAGGCCCAGGGGCGCATGATCACCGTGCTCGTGAATCAGACCGACGGCCTCGCCGACGTCGAGCGCAAGATCAGCGAGGGCATCGGCGCGACCGCCGTCGACGGCATCATCCTCAGCCCCCTTGCACTCAGCGCCAGCGACCTCGAGGGGCGCCGCGACGGCACTCCCCTCGTGCTGCTCGGCGAGCACATCGGAACCAGCACCTTCCCGCACGTCACGGTCGACAACACGGCCGCGGCGAAGGCGGCGACGCAGCACCTGCTGTCGATCGGCTGCCGCCGCATCGCCGCGATCGGTGCGCAGGACCACGGGCCGAACGAGACGGCGCTGCTGCGACTCGCCGGGTACCGCGCCGCGCTCGAGGAAGCGGGCATCCCGGTCGACGAGTCGTTGATCCTGCCGGTCGACGGCTTCCATCGCGCCGACGGCGCCCGGGCCGCCCGCACCATCCTGAGCAGCGGCCTCCGACCCGACGGCATCTTCGCCTTCAACGACCTGCTCGCCCTCGGAGCGATGCACGCCCTGGCCGCGGCGGGTGTCGGCGTGCCCGACGACGTCGCGGTGATCGGCTTCGACGACATCGAGGAGGGCCAGTACAGCACGCCCACGCTGAGCTCCGTCTCGCCGAACACCGGCGAGCTCGTCGCTACGGCGATCGATTTGCTGCTCGCCCAGCCGCCCGAGCCGGGGATGCACACCGTCGGGTTCACGATCACCCATCGCGCCAGCACGAAAGGTCCAGCGCAATGACCATCACGACGACCCCCGTCCCGGCCCCCGTCTCGGCCCCCGTCTCGGCTTCCCGAGCCGTTGAGCTCCCCGACGCGACGACCCAGGACGGCAGCTACCCGAGGCCTCAGCTGATGCGCTCCGCCTGGCACGATCTCTCCGGCACCTGGGACTTCGAATGGGATGACGACGACGAGTACGAGCACGACGCCGTGCCCTTCTCCCGCCGCATCGAGGTGCCGTTCCCGCCCGAGTCGCCGGCATCGGGCATCCATGAGACCGGGTTCCACTCGCGCGCCTGGTACCGCCGCACGGTCGGCGCGAGCGAGCTGCAGGCCGCAGGTGTGCCGACGGATGCGCGGGCCGAACCGGGGCGGGTGCTTCTGCACTTCGGCGCCGTCGACCATGCGGCCAGCGTCTGGGTCGACGGCCACCTCGTGGCCACGCACCTCGGCGGGCAGACACCGTTCTCGGCCGACATCACCCGCCTCGTGCACTCCCGGAACGAGGAGCTCACGATCGTGGTGCGCGCCGTCGACCTGCCCGACGACGTCTCGACGCTGCGCGGCAAGCAGGACTGGCGCGAGGAACCGCACACCATCTGGTATCACCGCACGACGGGCATCTGGCAGCCGGTGTGGCTCGAGTGGGTGCCGCCGGTGGCCGTGGGCTCGATCACCTGGCGATCGGATTTGACGACGTCGACGGTCGAGGCCGACATCGAGCTCGCCGGGCCCGTCGACGCCGCCGACTCGGTGAGCGTCACCCTCAGCCATCTCGGCGAGACCATCGCCGCCACGAGAGTTCAAACGATGGGCGAGCGCACGGTCTCCGTGCGACTCGTGATCCCCCGCCAGCTGAACGGGCAGCAGTACGAGGAGCTGCTTTGGAGCCCCTCGTCCCCGACGCTGATCGGAGCACGGATCTCGGTGCAGGGGGCCGATCCGGAGGCCCCCGTTCTCGACGCCGTGTCGAGCTACCTCGGCCTGCGCAGCGTCGCGACCTCCGACGACGCCCTGCTCCTCAACGACCGACCGATCTATCTCCGCTCGGTGCTGGCCCAGAACTACTGGCCCGAATCGCATCTCGCCGCGTCGGCGGAGACGCTGCGGCGCGAGGTCGAACTGATCCTCGAGCTCGGCTTCAACGCGGCTCGCGTGCACCAGAAGGTCGAGGACCCGCGCTTCCTCTACTGGGCCGACCGGCTGGGCCTGATGCTGTGGGGCGAGACCGCCAGCGCCTACGCCTTCGACCCGACGTCGATCAGCGCACTCGTCACCGAGTGGACCGCCGTGCTCGAACGCGACCGCTCGCATCCGTCGATCGTCGCCTGGGTGCCGCTGAACGAGAGCTGGGGGGTGCAGCACATCTCGCACGACCCCCGTCAGCGCGCCTTCAGCCGCGCGATCGCCGACCTGACCCGGGCGCTCGACGGCACGCGACCGGTCATCTCGAACGACGGCTGGGAGCACACCGACTCCGACATCATGACGATCCACGACTACGAGGCCGACCCGGCCACGCTCGGCGAGCGGTACGGCAGTGCCGAGAGCCTGCGCCGGATGATCGACGGGTTCGGGCCGGCGGGCCGGCGGATGTCCGCGGACCCGGACGCTCGGACGCCGTCTGGCGTCGGATGCGCGCATCCGCACCGCCCCATCATGCGCCCGATCATGCTGACCGAGTTCGGCGGAGTGAGCCTCGCGACCGGCGACTCGGGCGACTGGGGCTACTCGACTGCGCACGACGTCGAGGCGTTCGAGCAGCAGGTCACGGCCATCCTCCGCGCGGTGCGGTCGTCGGCGCCCCTCGCCGGCTTCTGCTACACCCAGCTCACCGACACCGGCCAGGAGACGAACGGCCTGCTCTACGCCGACCGCTCCCCGAAGTTCCCCGTCGACCGCATCCGCGCGGCGGTGCGGGGGTAGCGCGCCCCGTGCGCGTCAAGGCCGCTAGTCGCCCGTCGCTCGGGCCCCGGCGCTGGGCGGTCGATCAGCAGCTCTTCTAGTCATCTAGGCACGAGCCGAGGTCGACCCCGGCCTCGATGAGCTCGTCGACCTTCGCCTGTCGCGTCTTCGGCACCGTAAGACCGTTCTCCTCGAGGCACGCGTCGAGCAGGGCGCCATCGGCCCGCTCATCCTGATGAGCGAGCTGCCACGAGTCGTCGACCAGGACGAACTCGGATCGGTAGCAGGGATCGGCGATCCCGACGTCGTCAGCCTCGGCCAGGTAGCGATAGTCGATGAGGGTGCTGTTCGCGTCGAGGACTTCTACGGGGTAGCCGCCTTCTGCCATGCAGGCCTGGAAGGCTGCGAAAGCCGCCTCGTATTCGGCCCGGTCTACGGCTCCGTCGGCGAGCGCCTCTTCCTGCGCGATCGACGGGGTGGGCGCGCTGGCGTCGCGGCCCTCAGAGTCGGCATTAGCTGCGACGCCGACACATCCGGTGAGAATGGACCCGGCGAAGATGGCGCCGGCGAAGATCGAAGTCACCCGTTTCAGTGCAATCATCAGTGCTCCCTATGTCGTGAACGGCCAGCCGCCTGAGAACCCCCAGGCTTTGTAGCCGCAATCGTGAGACGCGCCGACAACGGTGCCGCCGGGGTGGTGGGTGACGATGCCCGCGGCCGCCTGCCAGGGGCTGCTGTAGGTCGGGCTTCCGGGATAAACCCGATAGCGGACCTGCACCCGGGCCTGTCCGCACCCCAGCTTCGGATTCGGGCTGGTCGGCGAGGCCGTCTGCCCACCCAGGGCCTGAGAGCTTTTGCCCGTCACCGACAGTCCCTGCGTGCAGTTCTTGTATGCGGTTCCGGTGGCCGTAGCCGGCAGGCCACCGGCGAGCTGGATCCCGCCGACCAAAGCGAGCGCGAGCCCGGCCACAACAAGGCGCCGCCACGGTTGTCTGCTTCGCTGGTGCACGCACTCTCCTCGGTGACCGTCTCGTCTGCTTACCACGCACGCTAAGGCGACCCCGGTCGCGGGTCTATGAGTACTTGCTACTTACCGCGTCAGGCGCCGAGCAGCGCATGCACCCCCGTAGCGACCGCGAAGATCGCCAACCCCGCCAACGCCCCCACGACGGTCCCGTTGATCCGGATGAACTGCAGATCCCGCCCCACCTGCAACTCGATCTTCTCCGTCGTCTCCCGCGCATCCCACCGCTGCACCGTGTCGCTGATCACCGACGCGAGGTCGTGCCGGTACTTCTGCACCGCATACCCCGCCGCGTCGGCGATCCACGCGTCGATCTTCGCGGCGAGCATCCGATCGCTTGAAAGCCGCACCCCCACGTCGACCAGCGCCGAGGTGGCGGCGGCTCGAAGCTCGCTCGCAGGGTCGGCCAGGGCTTCAGCGAGCGCCCGCTTGGCCGCGTCCCAGAGCTGGGCGGCGAACGAGCGCAGCCGGGGGCTCTCGAGGAACTCGGCCTTGATCTGCTCGACCCGCGCCGACATCGCGGGGTCGTGCTGCAGCCGGTCGGTGAGGTCGTCGAGGTAGCCGTCGACGGCCAGGCGAAGCGGATGCTCGGGGTCCCCCTTCACCGCCTGCAGCAGCTTCACCAGCTCCCGGTGCGCCCGATCGTCGGCGAAGTCGCGCGCGAACCCGGGCATCCACCGCGGCAGGCGGGTGGCGACGACCGAATCGAGGGCATCCGGATGCTCGTCGAGCCACGTCGCAGCAGCATCGACCAGCGCGTCCACGACCGCGCGCTGCTGATCGGCCGCCACCAGCTCGGCGCCCATCCGCCCCAGGGTCGGCGCCCACTCCTTCTCGAACAGGTGCTCGCGCGCGAGCCGCTCGATCAGGCTCTCGACGTCGCGGTCGCTGAGGAACCGCAGCAGCCCCTGCGCCATCACCGCGCCTTCGCTGCTCGCGCGCTCGGCGTTCGCCGGATCCTTCAGCCACGCCCCCAACCGGTCGGCGACGCTGAAGGTCGCGAGCTTGCTGCGCACCACCTCGTCGGAGAGGAAGTTCTGCTCGACGAACTCGCCGAGGCTCACCCCGATCTCGTCTTTACGGTTCGGGATGATCGCGGTGTGCGGGATGCGCAGCCCCAACGGATGCCGGAACAACGCCGTCACCGCGAACCAGTCCGCGAGCGCACCGACCATCGCACCCTCGGCCGCGGCACGCACGTACCCGAGCCACGGATACTCGTCCTGCAGCGCGAACGCCACCGCGAACACGACCGCGGCGCCGACCAGCAGCGCGGTCGCGATCGCCTTCATGCGCCGCAACGCGGCCTGCCGCTCGCGGTCGGCGGCGCTCAGCGGGGTGCCGCTCGTGCTCGTGCTCGTGCTCGTGCTGGTGCTGGTGCTCGTCGCCATCCTGCTCCTCCCGTCACGCCCGGAGTCACCACCGTACCCACGCGCCCGGCCGCCCGCTCGGCTGCGATTCCAAGCGTCGCCTTCGGGCCAGTTTCAGGGCAGGAGGTCGAACATCTGCGGCCGCGCCCTCATCGAGTGGATGATCAGCTCGTTCCCGCTATCGAACCTCAGCACCACCAGCTCGAGCAATCGTCCGGCGGAGTCGAAGCCGAGTCGCAGCTGGCGTGCCGGGTTGTCGTCATCGAGGTCTTCCGCCCACAGCGGCCAGGTCGCAGCCTGCACCGAGTCCTCGGGGTCGATGCCGTGCTTCAGCGCTAACGGATGGACCTTCATGCGGCCGACGCGACCAGAGCCTCGCGCACGACCTCCGACCGCGTCTTGTGCTCCCGCGCGGCCCGATCGTCGATCGCCGCGAGTTCTTCAGCCGTGAGTCGGATCGCGACCACCTGAGTCGGCTGAGCCCCACGGCCCGGTCGTCCCCGCCCACGCCTCTTCAAAGCCTCGACGTCATAGCCGCGCTCTGCCTCAGCCGCCCAGGCGTCAATCTGCTCTGACGTGACCGGGACTCCGTTGATGGTCTCGCGCTCATCCATGCGGCTTATCGTAATACGAAATAAAGTTGGCAACCAGACTCGCCTTGCGCGCATCCAGTCGCTCATGGATGCAATTTTCACCGTCGCCCGCGACCCGCCCTACAGCTGACGTTCTGCCCTCGAGACAACAGGTGGCACCACTGCAACTCGCTCAACCCCGCGATAATGTCGTCGCGGTTCAAGGCGGTTGTCATGGTCACATGCTCGCGAAGGTGTCGCGCCAGGCGAGGACGCCGCGCTTGGCGAATTCATCCGGCACCTCGGAGAGAGGCCGAACGGGGTCGGAAGGATCGACCTCGAGTGTCCGCGGCTCGGCGACGAATCGCTCCGGCTGGTCGACCCAACCGGGCAGCGGGATTCCCTCGGCCCGCAATCGCCATTCGACCAGCGCAGCGATCGCGGCATCCCACAAAGGTTCGCCGGTCTGCTCCGGCTCAGCGAGACCCAGGATGCCGCGAACGAGGCCGTACTCGGCGACCAGGTCGTCGTTGAGCTGCAGCAATGCGCGCAGCGCACGGTCTCGGTCGTTCTGCCTGAGACGTAGGCGGATCTCGGCCGCTGCCGTCGCCGCGTCATCCCGCCGGGTGGGAGCCGAGTAGAGACGGTGACCAGCGCCGGCCAGCAGCCGGTCGACCATGCTGCAGCCCGCGTCCCGGCCGCCTTCAGACCGGGACACACTGCCCTGGTCGATAAGAGCGCGGTCAGCGAGCGGCCCCTGGGTGAGCCGGCGGCTCTTGCGAGCAGCACTCGGGTCGGAGTCCTGACGGCCAAAGGAGCTCGGCTCGGTTCCCTGGCGACGCTGCAACTCGAGTTGCTTCGATGCAACTGCAGGCGCACATCCGCAATCGCATCACCCGGAGGCTGCGGCAACGGGCGGTGTCGGACATACTCGACGCATGGAACGCACCGATCATCCGCACGCCTGGGACGAGCGATCGACCCTGCTCACGATGCTGCAGTACACCCGCGACACCGCCATCGAGAAAGCAACGGGTCTGACGGATGCGCAGGCCGCCGCAGCCCCCATCGCCACCTCCCCCCTGATGACCGTCGGCGGCGTGATCAACCATCTGCGCTGGGTCGAGCACTCGTGGATCGAGAACCGCTTCGTCGGCGGCCCCGATCTCGGGCCCTGGACCGACGAGTCCCCCGACCGGGAGTTCATCGACGGCGCCACGATGCCGCTGCAGGAGGTGATCGACGCCTTCCGCGCACAGGCATCCGTCACCGACGCGATCATCGCCGACGCCCAGCTCGACGACCGATCGACGATCCCGTTCCGCTCGGGCGAGCATCCGACGCTGCGCTGGCTGATTCTCCACCTGATCGAGGAGAACGCCCGCCACAACGGCCACATCGACATCATCCGCGAACTCATCGACGGCACCACGGGCGACTGACCCAAGGCGCAGAGCCAGGCGAGCTCAGCGGATGCCGGCCGGTTGGCGGACAGGTCCGGAACCGGGCATCCGCCGCCCCGTTCACCCGCCCACGTACCCCATGTGCTGCTCGTTGTACCGGTCGCCCTGAACGCCGAGGCGTGAGGCGAGGGTGTCGAGGTCGGCGACGTCGTCGGCCGAGAGCGCCGCCCGCGTGGCGCCGGCGTTCTCGTCGAGTCGCGAGATGCGGCGGGTGCCCGGGATGGGCACGATCCACGGATGCTGCGCGAGCAGCCAGGCCAGAGCGACCTGCCCCGGGGTCACCCCTCGCGCCTCGGCGAGCTGCGTCACGTGATCGACGAGCGCCTGGTTCGCGGCACGGTTCTCGGCATCGAACCGCGGGATGCTGCCCCGGACGTCGCCCGCGCCGAACGGGGCCGCCGTGTCGACCGTGCCGGTAAAGAAGCCCTTGCCGAGCGGGCTGAACGGCACGAAGCCGATGCCCAGCTCGGCGAGCGCCGGCAGCACCTCGGACTCCGAGTCGCGGGTCCAGAGCGAGTACTCGCTCTGCACGGCGGTGACGGGGAACACCGCGTGAGCCTTCCGGATGGTCGCCGCACCGGGCTCGGAGAGGCCGAAGTAACGCACCTTCCCCTCCTGCACCAGCTCGCCCACGGCCCCGGCCACGTCCTCGATCGGCACGTCCGGGTCGACGCGGTGCTGGTAGAAGAGGTCGATCGTGTCGGTGCGCAGCCGCCGCAGTGAGGCGTCGGCGACCCGCCTGATCTGGTCGGGCCGGCTGTCGAGGCCCACCGACTTCCCGTCCCGGATGTCCCAACCGAACTTGGTCGCGATCACGAGCTGGTCGCGCACCGGCTCGAGGGCCTCACCGACCAGTTCCTCGTTCACGTAGGGGCCGTAGACCTCGGCGGTGTCGAAGAAGGTGATCCCCCGGTCGACGGCGGCGCGGATCACGCCGATCATCTCCTCGCGGTCGCCGGGGTTCGGGCCGTAGCCCTGCGACATGCCCATGCAGCCGAGGCCGATGGCGGAGACGTCGAGTCCCTGTCCGAGTGTTCGCGTGTGCATTGCGCTCTCCTTCTTCTTTCCGCTGCGATCTAGGGCCGGTGGTAGTCGGCGTCGGTGACGTGCTCGAGCCAGACGGTGGTGGTGGCGGCATCCTCACCCATCTCGAGGCAGGCGAGGTGCTGCATGAAGTCGTCGGGGGTGGCACCGTGCCAGTGCTCCTCGCCCGGCGGGGTGTAGATCGTCTGCCCTGGCCGCGCCTCGATGACGGTTCCGTCGCGGCTGCCGAGCAGCGCCACGCCCTCGGTGATGTGCAGCGTCTGGCCTCGCGCGTGGGAGTGCCAGGCGGTGCGGGCGCCGGGGCTGAACCGCACCAGGGCCACGGTGGCGCGCTGGTCGTCGTTCTGCGGCGACACGATCGCGTCCACCCACACGTCGCCGGTGAACTGCTCCGGCGGGTTCTTCACGGTGACGGGCTTAGGGATGATCGTCATTCGGAGAACACCTTCTTCGCGACACCCATCGCGGCCATGCCCTTCGGCCAGCCGGCGTAGAAGGTGACGTGCGTGATGGCTTCGATCAGCTCCTCCTCGGTCACTCCGTTCTCGACGGCGCGCCCGAGGTAGAACTCGAGCTGGGCGGTGTCACCGCCCGCGGCGAGAACGGCCACGGTGATGAGACTCCGGTCGCGGGCCGACAGTTCGGGCCTGTTCCAGACGTCGTCGAAGAGCACGTCGTCGGTGAGGGCGGCGAGCTTCGGCGCGACGTAGCCGAACAGGCGACGGCCGCCGCCGACTTGCTTGGGCTGATCAGTCATGGGGTTCTCCTATCGGTTGTCTGACGTGTCGCGGGGTTCAGGCGCCGGCGCGCACGACGGTGATGTTGAAGTCAAAGGTGCCGAGCCGGTTGTAGAGGGCGAAGAACAGTCGCGAGTACATCTCGGTGGCGCGTGCGGCCGTGATGTCGCCCAGGTCGATGATCGATCGGGCCGGCCATCCGAACTGCTCCAGGATGCCGATGACCACGTCCTTGGCCGACGGGTCGTTCCCCGCGACGAAGATCGAGTGCTCGCCGGGCACACGGGCGGGGTCGATCATGACCTCGTAGTACACCGTGTGCAGCGACTTCACCACGAACGTGTCCGGGAACGCGGCCTGGATCCGCTCGCCCAGCGAGTCGGTGTTCGCTGTGGTCAGCGTCGGCGGCAGCCCGGCGGACAGGTCCAGCGGGATGGCGAGATCCAGCAGCACTTTGCCGGAGAGCGCTGCTGCGCCGACGGTCTCGAGGGCGGGCAGGGCGTGGGCGCCGGCGACGGCGTTGAGGATCAGCTCGCTGGCCTCGCTCGCCTCCCGGAAGGTGCGGAGCGCGATGGCGGGGTGCTGCTTCTGCCAGGCGGGGTAGTCCGCGGAGCGTCGCGTGTCGGCGACGTCGCGTGTGCCGACGCTGACGTCGTGCCCGAGCTCGGCGAGGCGTCCGGCGAGCGCTCGCCCGACCATCCCGGTTCCCAGAACAGCGATCTTCATGGTGTGCCTTCTCTCTCGTGCGGGTGGATCGGAACAGTGCGGATTAACCCAAGCAGCTACGGCTGAAGCAGCACCTTGATGGCGCGGCGCTCATCCATCGCCTTGTACCCCTCGGCGGCGTCCTCGAGCGGGAGAGTGAGGTCGAAGACCTTGCCCGGGTCGATCTTCCGGCTCCAGATCAGCTCGATCAGCTCCGGCAGGAATCGGCGCACCGGGGCGGGCCCGCCGTGGAGGTGCACGGCGGAGAAGAACAGCTCCTCACCGGGGATCTCGACGTCGTGGGAGACGCCGACGAAACCGACGTGCCCGCCGGCGCGGGTGGAGCGGATGGCCTGCATCATCGATTCCTGCGTGCCGACGGCCTCGATCACCGAGTGGGCTCCGAGCCCGTCGGTGAGCTCTCTGATCTTCGCCACGTCGGCGTCGCCGCGCTCCTCGACGATGTCGGTGGCACCGAACTCGCGGGCGAGCTGCTGCCGGGAGGCGTGGCGGCTCATCGCGATGATGCGCTCGGCGCGGAGCTGCTTCGCGGCGAGCACGGCGAGAAGGCCCACCGCGCCGTCTCCCACGACCGCGACGGTCTTGCCCGGGCCGACCTCGGCCGCCACGGCACCGAACCAGCCGGTGCCCAGCACGTCGGAGGCGGCCAGCAGACTCGGGATCAGCTCGGGGTCGGGCATCCCCGGGGTGGCGACGAGGGTGCCGTCGGCCAGAGGCACGCGCAGCAGCCCGGCCTGAGCGCCGCCCACGAACTCGCGGTGCACGCACGACGACTGGTAACCGGCCTGGCAGATCGGGCAGGTGTTGTCGGAGGCGAAGAACGACCCGATGACGAAGTCACCCACCTTCACGGTCGTCACGTCGTCGCCGACCTCCTCGACGACACCGGCGTACTCGTGACCCATCGGCGTCGGCTGATCGACGTGGTTGATGCCGCGCCAGTCCCAGAGGTCCGATCCGCACACGCACGTCGCGGCGAGGCGGATGACGGCATCGGTGGGCTTCACGACGCCGGCGTCGTCAAGGTTCTCGACTCGCACGTCGCCGGGGCCGTAGATGACTGCTCCACGCATGGGTGGGCTCCTTTCGGGTGGTGGATCTTCAGTCGACACCCGCGCGAGGGAACGGTGAGAGGGCGGTGTTATCCCGGTTATGACAGACACTCTCTCCGGCCCGCACCCCGGGCGTAGCGTCGTCGTATGGACAACCGCGACGACATCCAGGCGTTCCTGACCGCCAGACGGGCACGGATCACGCCCGGGCAGGCCGGTGTGCCGCTCCACGGCGGCCGGCGCCGAGTCCCCGGCCTCCGGCGCGAGGAAGTCGCGATGCTGGCCGGCGTCTCGACCGACTACTACACCCGCCTCGAGCGCGGAAACCTCACCGGCGTCTCCGACAGCGTGCTCGCTGCCGTCGCCCAGGCTCTGCACCTCGACGACGCGGAGACCGAGCACCTCTTCGATCTGTCGCGCACCGCGAATGCGGGCATCCGGGGGCCCCGCAGACGACCGTCGCAGCCGAAGCTCCGGGAGAGCATCCAACTGCTGCTCGACTCGATCTCGGCGGCACCGGCCTTCGTGCGGAACGCGCGGAGGACTTCGTCGCGGGCAACCTGCTCTGCCACGCCCTCTACTCGCCGCTGTTCGCCGCCCCGGAACGGCCGGTGAACCACTCACGGTTCATCTTCCTCAACCCGAAGGCCCGCGAGTTCTACGACGACTGGGAGCGCGCCGCGAACGACAACGTGGCGATCCTGCGCACCGAGGCCGGCCGCAATCCCTATGACCGGGGCCTGTCCGACCTGGTCGGAGAGCTCTCCACCCGCAGCGACGACTTCCGCACCCGCTGGGCCGCCCACCGGGTGAGCCTGCACCACTCCGGCGTGAAGACCTTCGTGCACCCGGCCGTCGGCGAACTCGAGCTGATTTACAACGCCCTCGACCTCCCCGCCGACCCCGGACTCACCCTCACCGTCTACAACGCCGCCCGCGGTTCGGCCACCGAGGAGAAGCTGCGCCTGCTGGCGAGCTGGGCTCTCACGCAGACCGATGTCGCGTTTCCGACGATGGCCGCAGACGCCGCCTCGTGAGCCGCGAACTCCGACCGGGGCCGCGTGGAGGCGCATCTTCCACGAAATGCCCCTATTACCCGTAGCTGAGCGCGCCGACCCGAATGTGCCCCGCCTGCCGCCGACGGTGTGGGAATCACGGGACGACCCTGCCGAATGCGCGGCCCGCGCCGGCAGACTGGCGGAGCGCGACCTAGCACACCTGACGCGAGCCGGGCGCCTAGAGCGACAGGTGGAAGCGCAGCGCGTGGTCGACCTGCTGCATCACCCACCCGGGCGCGGCCCCCCGGATGCGCGCAAGCCGCTCGACCGACACGGTGCGCACCTGCTCCGCCTGCACCTTGGAGGTGCTCGTCAGACCCATCGACTCGAGCGCCTCGCCGTCAACCAGGAGCACCTGGAACTCCCCGCGCGCGTTCGTCACGTTCGTGGTCAACGGCACGATGGTGATCGTCCCCCGGCCCGTCATGGTCGCCGCCTCGTTGGCGCCGTCATTGCTGACCACCAGGCACGGCCGCGTCTTCGACGCCTCGCCGGCTTCAGCCGGATCGAGTCGAACGTCGACCACGTCTCCGCGTCTCATGCCCCCAGGCCGTCAGCCTGGGCCGCCTCCCACGCACGAGACTCTCCGGAGTCGATCCACTCACCGTTGGCCATCGCGTAATCGCTGACCGCGGCGCGCTCGCGGGCGATGCGAACGAGATCGTGGATGGCAGCCGATCGGTTGCCCGACCTGGCGCGCGCGAGCTCGTCGATGTACTCGAGATCACTCTCCGATAAACTCACGCTCAACTTGGTGGTCATACCACGATGCTACCAGGGTCGGATCACGCGCAGCGAGGCGCAAGCACCACTAGGCAACCGATACCGTTCATGCGATCGCAACAGACCGGTGGGCCGGCCAGTCGTCGCCGTTTGTGGTGGAGTTGGATACGCCGCGCTTGAATCCGCGCGCCCACCACGGCTACGCAACCCCGGCCACCCCGCCGGCCACGAACGCAACCCGCCACCCCCACTCCGAAGTCCCCGCCCGATCGCTGACCAGCAGCGGCACCAGCAGGCACGCCTGAGCGATCACGAGACCACCGACGATCGTGGCGGCCTGGAATGAGGGGAAGAATTCGCGGTGGCCCCACGTGCCCGACTCCGACAACAACACCGTGGCGGCCGCGTACTCACCCCCGGTGGCGATGCCCTGCAGCAGGCGCACGACAACGAGGATCACGGCCGCCCACGCCCCGACCGCGCGCTCGGTCGGGGCGAGCACGAGAGCGACGGATCCGGCCGACATCAACGTGACCGCCGCAACGAGCGCCCGTTGCCTGCCCCGCGTGTCGGCGAGTCGGCCGAAGAGCCAGGAGCCGAGCGGGCGAACCACGAACGTCAGGGCGAAGAGCGCGTAGACGTAGATCAGCGAATCGGGTGAGTCGGCATCGAAGAACTCGGTACGGAAGTACGGAGCGAAGGTGGTTATAGGTGGACGTCGGACCACTGCACGATATTGGGCACCGACCCCGCCAGGATGACCCCACCCGAGCGCGACGCTTGGGATGACCCGACTGCGTCCGACGACGTGGGAATCGCCCGATGACCAAATCGAATCCGCGGCATCCAACGATCGGGGGATCCGATGGGGCAAGCTTTGAGTCGCGACGCCGCGTTACGCGCCTTCGGGGTCGAACTAGGCGACCTCCTTCGCCCTTGCACACCGAATGAACGCTGCGCATCTGAGAGGGGGATAACAAGCACCGGGTCCTCGATTCGAGCACCGAGTATCACGAATCGCTCACTGGATGGCATCCAACTCTCTGCGCAGCGCAAACGATGCATCTTTGGGGGTCCACACGACACCGTTCACGCCGGGCGGGAGAATCAATATCTCCACATTTGAGATGACCACTTCTACTTCTTTAGAGAGTGGCCTGTCGCTGAGATTCAAAGTCGCACCATGTGACCACTTGATTTCCACCACCAGCTCGCGATTCACCGTGCGCACGATAGCGTCACCCGCCTGGGCCGCTCGCAGGGGCAGCACCTCTCCATACTGATGCTTCAATGCCCTCAGCACCTCGGTCTTGTATGCGGATGCATTCGCGCGACGAGACTCAGCAGCCGTCCCGGCTTGCTGGAGCGCATACCTCAGGACAGCTGAGGAAGCACCCTCCAGATTCGACTCATCGACTTCTTGAACCGACTCTGCGCTGACTCGAGGTGTATCGTCAGGCATTCGATCATCCGACGCAAGTGACTCCCCTCGACGATTTGTCGTGCTTGAGTCGTTTCCGAGCTTCTCGCCGCCACGTGACCGTAGCAGCTCGTCGACCACACCTCCGACGGCGTTCCTTTGAATTTCAGTGCGCGCGGCCGTCGCGAGAGCATTGAGGGTGTCGACGGCGGCTTCATAAGACAGACTCAATTCCGTCGGGTTGCGCGGTACCCCTCTATCGCTTGCCCATTCAAAGGACTGCCACCATCCGGCATCCGCGTCACGTTCTCTGCTTGCTGTGAGCTGAAGGGAGATGCCTGCGAGACCGATGCCCGCGGCAACGACGGCTCCCAGAACAGCCGCGCCTGGGCTCTTGATCCAACCGCCGAACCACCCAACCACGGGATTGTCGGCTTCGCTGTTGACCCAACAGATTGCAAGCCCGCCCATTGCCCCGGCGATCAAGGCAGTCAACAGGATAACAATCCACCACACCAATCGCATTCTCGTTGACTTCTCAAGACTCATGTTTCGATCTTGGCGTACGGCGGGGCTGAATCAACTGCGGAAGATCGGCTTGATCACCGCTCGTTTTCGCCTTGATGCGTTATTGGCTTCGCCGGCGCTTCGGACTGAGCCAGCGAGTAACCACTAGGCCGGCCCATCAACAGGTCAACGGCCATTGTGACTGCGAGCGCGTCTTCCGGAGAGACCTCGTACTCATCCCGGGCTCGCTGATCAGCCGCTGCGAGGTCGCGGATTTCCTGCGGCAGACCGACCTCGGCTTGGGCGAGTCGCCGCTCTAGGTCGCTGAGCAGCACTTCTGCAACATCAGCAGCAGACGATTTCGTTTTTACCGGGATCGGAATACCAAAGGGATGTTGAGGTGGAAGCGTGCCAGCAAGGGCATCGACAATCAGCCCGGGAAGCAATTGCAGAATGATGGTGCCGCTGTAGCCACTGGCAAGACTCTCGGGGCGGAGTCCAGTTGCCTCGCGATACGACTTTGGAATTGCCCAGTACCTTGCCTGAGCGGAGGACAACCTTTCGGGTAAGGCCATCAATCGTCTCTGCACGAGAGCAGCCGCAGCCTCAATCCGAAGCTTCGCAAGCGACGTAACGACGACGTTGCTCTTGTGCGTGGCCTGAATGGCACCCTTCTGAAAGCCACTTTCGGCGATCAATAGGCCTCGATCCGCTCCCACGTCCTCTACCACCGTGCGAAGCGAGAGCACTTGCACCTTCTTTACGCGCGACTTCCATTGCTTGCACTCAATTAGCCACGTGAGATCTAGTCCAGCGTGCTCATACGTTGCCAGGACGTCGATGTCATGTCGGTTTCTGACCCCGTCCACTGAAACATCCGTCTCAGCGTTGAATCCCAAATCTCGAAATACGTCCGCGGCTTCCTCTTGATATTCCTTCCACGCAGGCACACGACAATCCTGTACTGACCCGGAGCGCCGCAGCAACCCTGCCGTCATTCATGGGACCAGCCTTAGCTCGTACACCAACCAAACGTTCGAGCGGCGAGTCGGCGTGTCCAGTCCGCCGCGACGCCTCGCCGCGAAGCATCACGACGTCACCTCGAGTCCTCGGCACCACCCGGATGAACTCCGTCCACGGACTTCAGAGCACCGATCGTGACGGGCACGACGACTTGGTGCTTCAAGCCGACGTAGGCTGTCAGTATCGCTTGGCGCCATAAGTGAGGTTGCGTGGCTGGACCTGGAGGGCGATGAGGAAGCGAATAGTGAGCGTGAACTCCGAAACCGTGCATGAGTACCACCAAGAGGAGTTCGAGCTTGGACTTCCGCCAAAGCCTCAGCGCGTGTTCGTGCGTCGCGGCACCGGGGTTAGCGAAGCGATCATGCTCGTCGCTGAATTCCATCACGCGTTCGATCTACCTGTTTCAAACCGTCCTCAGCGGGTACTCCCGTTCGGGCTTGCAGACCTCCGCGTCGACCTCCTGGAAGAAGAAGTCGGGGAGCTGCGGGAGGCTGTC
Source organism: Herbiconiux gentiana (assembly GCF_024978135.1). Taxonomy (GTDB): domain Bacteria; phylum Actinomycetota; class Actinomycetes; order Actinomycetales; family Microbacteriaceae; genus Herbiconiux; species Herbiconiux gentiana. Next base: position 304,880 of record NZ_JANTEZ010000003.1, read on the forward strand.
GAAGCCAGCAACCTCACGAAGATCGCCGACGCGCTTGGCGATATCCTCTACGTGACATACGGCGCGGCCCTCACCTGGGGCGTCGATTTGGATGCGGTCCTTCGCGAGATCCACCGGTCAAACATGACGAAACTCGGCTCCGATGGAAAGCCGATTCTTCGGCATGACGGGAAGGTCTTGAAGCCGGACGGCTATACTCCCCCGAATATCGAACGCGCTCTACTCGACCAACCACCACTCTTCCTGGACTAAGAGTCTGTTCTTCTCGCTAAGCTCAGGATGTGGAGAAATCTCACGGCGGTGAGTGGCGCAATTCGTCCGTGATCGCGTTCGCTGGCGACAGCGACCCGCTTGAAGCCGCAAGCGCGGCAGCAAGAGATCTGCTCAGGACAGCACAGACAGCCGACGTGCTGGGGCCTCCAGTGGACATATTTGGCCTCGCCCGCGCTCTTGCGATCGAATTGAGGCCTAGCGCTGAGGGATGGGACGCTAGCCTTCATTCGCGGTCGGGGCAGTTCGTCGTCGAGTACGACCCAACGAGACCCAAGGGCAGACTCAGGTTCAGCATCGCGCATGAGATCGCCCATACATGCTTTGCTGACGCTGGCGAGTCGATCCGTCACCGTACCGCCCAAGGAGCAGTCCCTGACCCACAGGGCGATAGCTGGGAAGTCGAGCTACTTTGCAACTTGATTGCGGCAGAGATTCTGATGCCTACAGAGTCGATTCAGGGTCACCTCAACAGCGACTTCGATATCGATTTCCTCATGGAACTTCGGCGTCGCTGGGACGTATCGACCGAAGCGATCTTGCGAAAGTACGTCACAGATTCGGGACGTGAAGGCGTCCTAATCGCAACGTCTCGCGTCGATGGTGAAGCGCGCTCGATTTTTCGAGTGGATTATGCACAAAACCCCCCGAGCATCAGTGGCATGTTGGGGACACTTTTCCACCATGGACAAATTCTCGATCAACCTAATTTGCTCAACACCTGTGTGGCCGTCGGTCAGACGGTCCGAGGCACGATGATCCAGGGTGGCGTGCGGCTCTCCGTGCAAGCAGTTGGCGTACCGCCCTACCCTGGGTCGACGTTGCCTCGAGTTCTTGCATACATACAAAGTGAGGAGGAATACGAGTCAGACCGAGGCATCATTCATGTTGTGGGAGATATTCTCGACATCGATCAGGCCTCTGGACCCGCGCTCGTCGCGCACATTGTGTCCGATGAAGTCCGACAGTGGTCAAATTGGGGTGTCGCAGGTGCGCTACGTCGGGCCTTTCCCGATGCCGCAGGGTCGTTTCGTGCGTGGACCATTTTTAGTCCAGAGCACCTAAGGCTCGGGCGGGTTCATCTCATCAGCCGATACCGTAACCACCAGCTCATCGAAATCGCCAGCATCGTGGCACAAGCGGGATACGGGAGTTCATTCGATTCGCGATTGGATCTGGAAGCGATGTCAGTTGGTCTCGATGTCGTCGCCAGTCGCGCAATCGAGCTGGATGCCACGGTGCATGTTCCTCGGCTGGGTGCTGGCCAGGCCGGAGGTAGGTGGGATCATGTCGAAAGGCTATTGGCCGAACGGCTCGCATCCAAGGGCGTCGAGGTAGTAGTGCACACTTTGCCGTCTCGCACGCCCGAGCAATGGGGAAATGATCATGCTTGAACGGGCAAGCAGAACACCCAGAATTGTAGTCATCAGCGGTTCGGTCGGCGCTGGAAAGTCGACGCTAGCGCGCTTGCTAGCGGGCAACTCTGACGCTTTGCTGTTCCGAACGCAGGATCTACTCTTCGAGTACGCCGCTTCTGCGGGCACGGACCTAGAAGCGGACCGGAAGCAACTGCAGGATTACGGTGAAGCTCTTGACTCGCAGACGAAGGGTCAGTGGGTAGCTGACATGGTTGCCGCCGGCGTCGCCGAGGCGGCTGAGATGCCCGGTCTCGTGATCGTCGATTCCGCACGCATTCTCGCTCAGGTTGATCGACTCCGAGACGCATTCGCGGAAGTGACACATGTACACCTCAGCGCGCCACGCGATGTCCTTGCGATGCGCTACGAGGACCGCCGTGGGCGCTCGGGACTAGTTGAGCTGGACGGATTCGATGCCGTGCTCACCAATAAAACTGAAGCGAATGTCCCACTTCTAGGTCGCGATGCGGACGTTGCGATTGATACGTTGCGCAGCACGCAGCAGGACGTATTGACGCGCGTTGCGGCTGCGCTTCGCTTGCGTGCGCCTAGATCGAGCCGGCTAGTGGACGTCATAGTTGGGGGGCAGTATGGAAGTGAGGGAAAGGGAAACATCGCGTTTCATATCGCTTCGGAATACGGACTACTCGTTCGCGTTGGAGGCCCCAATGCCGGTCACAAGGTTCCAACTGACCCGGTATATACCCATCGCCTACTGCCATCCGGCACACTCGCAAATCCTGACGCAAAGTTGTTGATCGGACCGGGCGCAACGATAGATGTCGCGCTTCTCCTGCAGGAGATCGCTGATTGCAACGTGGAAGTCGGCAGACTATTCATCGATCCGCAGGCAATGGTGATCGAGGACCAGGACAAGTCTTCCGAGCTCGCGATGAAAGCATCGATTGGATCAACGGGAAAAGGCGGCGGCTCTGCAGCGTCCAGACGAATAATGGGGCGTCTCGGAGATGGATCGTCGGCCGTGCGCTTGGCAAAGGATGTCCCCGAACTACTGCCGTGGCTTCGCCCCGCGAGCGAAGTTCTGGATGCGGCATATAAGCGAGGGCATCGCGTGTTGCTCGAGGGCACTCAAGGAACCGGTCTAAGTCTTTACCACGGCGAGTATCCCTTCGTCACAAGCCGTGACACGACGGTTAACGCTTGTCTTGCTGAAGCGGGAATCGGAATCCATCGCGTCAGGAGATCCATCATTGTGGTGCGGACATACCCGATCCGCGTTGGCAGCCCCCCTTCAGGCGACTCTGGACATATGTCTCAAGAGCTCACGTGGGACAACATCGCAGAACGGGCGGGATTGAGTGGCGAGCTTCTTTCGGAGCTAGAACGAGGTTCTGTGTCGCGCACCCAGCGCCGAGTCGCCGAATTTGATTGGGCTCTCCTCGAACGCGCCTCCGAATTAAATGGAGCAACCGACGTCGCGCTGACATTTGCGGACTACCTCTCCGAAGGGAACGCGTCAGCTCGACGGTATGACCAGTTAAGCGACGACACGATCAATTTTGTGGAGGAAGTGGAGAGAGTTGCAGGTGCACCGGTTTCGTTGATTGCGACCGGCTTCAACCGTCGAGGACTGATCGATCGAAGGGAATGGTGAGTTGGACGACACCACACTATTTAGCAATTACCCGCGCTTGTTTCATATGGCGTCTGCAGGCAGCTGGGACTCCATCAAAGAATTCGGTCTCCTCCCTACGAGCCAACTGGTTGGGTCAGCTGGGTTAGACACCGCTGCCCAGACTGCACTGTTGAATGAGCGCCGTCCGAAGACCGTCACGTTCACGCACCCTGAGATTGGCAGCGTGTCCGTAAGAGACCAAGGCCCGCTAACACTGTCCCACCTGCGCCGTAGTTTGACTGACATGACAGAGTACGAATGGTTCGACGTACTCAACGGCCGCGTGTTTTTTTGGCTACATCCCAACCGGCTAAGCGAACTTCTCCAGGCAAAAAACTATCGCCACCTCGAACAGGACGTAATCACGGTCGACACAGCGAAATTGGTGGCGCGGCATCGCGATGCCGTCCGCCTGTCGCCTATAAATTCCGGCGCTACACTTTGGCCTACCTCTGTCGAACGAGGAAGTCACACCTTCAAGTCCATAGACGACTACGACTACGCGGAGAGGCGCCGGGGTCGTAGCGTGCAGAAAGCGATAGCGGAGCTGGCCGTAGTCGGAGGAGTTCCGGACGTCGTGGATTTCACGCTTCGAGTAGACCGCTATCTGGGACCGCAAAGACTGCACACGATCTTTGATATAGCTCATTGTTAGATCATCCGGGGGCAGACGTTGACTGCAAATGGATGATCTCGACGCGGAGTTCACCGAGCTGTTTCTGCACATCGATGAAGTAGACCATCAGACCAACAACCACCGCCAATACGGCCAAAGACGCGCCGATACCTAGGTTTCTTGCCCAGCTGCGCGCGGCGGAAGCATCCCTCTTAGCCCTCCGCGCATTATTAGCCATCGCGTCCGAGCTGCTCGCCGGTATTGGAAGGTTGCCGACCGCGTTGTGGACATAGTCGCTTACCGTGCGACCTCCAGTCCGCTCGGCTGGAAAGTTCACGTAAGCACCGTGGCGCACTACTGACGAAGACCGAGTAGCCCAGTCTTTATAGGGGCTTAGCTTCGTGAACTCGATCCAAATTACGCCTTCGCCGCCCACAATCTCGTAGTCGTTTTCCGTGAGGTTATGGAGCGGCAGAGCGATTCGCCCGACAAACCCAGGGTCGATGAGAGGGCCAGTACCGACTAGCAGGCCTTTATATACATGGTCGATCTTCAGGTTATGCCTTAGCGCGATGTAATCAGGAAGCCTGAAATACGGCTCGACTGTCAAGAACACGATGCTGTTCCGCGGCAGCACAAGTTTTTCACCAACCCGCAGCACACCCTGATGAAGTTTGCCTTGATTTGTGTAGAAGTAGTCTCCAACTGCCGCGACCTCGTAGCTTGCCGACTTCAGCTTGTCCGGTCGAAAAGGCCAGAGTAATCCGGTAGTGGATACGTAATCCGCGATATCGGCACTATTGAGCAGTGCAGATGGGACTTCAGGGAATGGGTCGGAATCCTTCCATCGCTCAAATCGTTCTGCGGCCTCGGTGTCGTCCGCAGCAACGTCCACCGCCAAATTGCGATCACGGGCTTGATGCCGCTGGGCGATGCGAGCTGCCTGACGAATCGCCTCAGGGCTTGTTTCTTCTCGACGCCGCTTTAACCGCTCGAACATGTCTCTCCCCAATACCCAGTTACTAGATTCGCGAATTACGCCAATTTCCTACAGCCAATCTCCCCTAGCTCCCGCTCGACACCTCACGCGTAAGAACGTAGTGAACTACGACCAGTTCACTTAGCCTGCCGACCCGTCGCAAATTCCTCTGCACAGTTCCAGGCTATTGATGCCATTGGTCTCGTTCCGTTGGGGTATGCCAGACGCCCCCTAATATCGTGGCCGTCCCAGCTCCACCTGCACGCGTGCACGCAGCGCGCCAACGTCACCTGCGAAATCGTCTCCGTACACGAGGCGGTCAAACTTCGAGCCGGCCTTCGCCAGCGGAGTTCCGGGCGCACTGTTCCCGACAAGTTTTGGCCACAGATATTTGCCGAGTGCAATGACGTCCTCTTCGTCGTACGCACATCCAGTCGAAAGATTCTCGGCATACTTCGGGTGAGCGATGAGGAGTTCACGAAATCCCATCTCGGCCCAGCCCTCAGGACGTTTCCCCGGGTACGGCTCGAGCACAGTTTCGCCGCCCAGTAGCGCTCTTGCGCGCGTGGGCAGAGTCGTTTCCTCGAGCGGAACTCCATGAAGCTCGGCCAAGAACCTCGGGTAGAAGATCGGGGAGAATTTCGCGTTGCGAAAACTGTGCGAAATCAGACTCCCGATGTGTTCAATGTTGTGGTCCGTAGCCCCCGCGATCATGTCGAGGAACAGCTCGGCCCGACTGTAAGCTGTGTATCCCTTCTCTCCCAGCCTCTCAAAGGCACCAACGCCGACCACAACTTGAACATCGTCAATGTCCTCGCCTTCCTGCAAGGGGAGCACATGGACTCGCTCACTCGACGTGTCGGAGTAGGCCATCTGGGTCACGCGCTCGCTTAGATTTCGCAGTAACTTGACGGGGTATTGCTCCGGGAGCTCGGCAAGGACGTCGTAGACACCTCCGAAGTCATCTATCCCGAACTCTTGCACCCCGAAGGTGTAGCCAGGCACAGTAATGCTTGAACTTGACAAACCTTTGGCTCTTGCGGCGCTGACGCGCCCAACAAAGATGAGGCGCTGATTGAAGGTGTCGAGTTGTTCCGGCGACAGACACGAAACTAGTGTCCCAAGCAATTCCAAAATGTGAGGGTCACGGAGGCTGTAACCGACAAAAATCACCGGATGCTCGACAAAAAGCGTCATGATTTTCGCGATCAAGTATGGATTTTTTTTTCGGTAGGCGACGTAGTCGTCGCCCGTGAACACGAGGGATGTGGGCTTCTCCACTGAGCCGTGAATCTTGTAGATCTCGCCGACGTATTGCGGGGATGCGAACAGAACATCCTGCTGCCCTACAAAAACACTAAAGTCCGGAAAGGACTCCTCTAGGACGCGATCGTAGTTAGTGGTGATGATCGCATGGGCTTTCACTCTTCCCAGTTTTTCGCGTTCCACCGAAACTTCGAGCTCGGGCTCGTCACCAAGTGAAGCAATGTGCCTTGCGATCATGAGCTTTAGAGGATCCCCGCCATCGGGTAGGGGCTCAACGTTGTTTTCTCGAAGATCTTTATACTTCTCGGTCGTCCACCACTCCTGGTGGAACTGTTGCGCGATCAGTGTGGCGATCAACGGCAGACGGTCTTCTTTCGGAGTGTCGGCGCGGAGCTGGCCGGAATAGTAGTCGAACGGGAACTGGGTAAGGCTGGCCGCGTATTGCACAAGACCCTCCCAGTCCGGAGACCCAAGGTAGCGACGGGAGAGACCCGATCCCACAAACAAAACCGGCAAGGTGACACTTGCCCCCAGCAGCTCGGCTAACTCGTCGAGACTGTCCATTCCCCCGTCAGTCATTTACTTAGTAGATCATGTGCGACGTTTGCGAGGTGGGCGCGACGCGTCGGCCGAGACATGAATGCATCCCAAACTATTTCCGATTCGTCATTCGTCAGGCGGCCCACGCTCTGGGAGACCGCGGCGGGCGCGCTGCCGAGCTACGTGGTCCCTCCTGGGGGTGCCCGCACCGCAAGTGCTACGCCATCAATAGCGAGGGCCGCGACAGACTGTCCCGACAGGGCGCCATCTGGTCCGACTTCGCCGGGTCCATGTCGGCACCGCTGGCCGAGACCCCACCGAAGCGCACGAACGGTTCTGCAGCCGGTTCCGACGCTGCCGGCAATGTGGCATCCGGGTGCCCCGCAGCGAGATGGTCTACGGTCACCGCGCCTGCTCCAAAAACCTTTGGTTCAAGGAGACGTTCGACGCTTTCGTGGACTAGACGAAGGACTCGACGGCGCCATCCGGCTCGGTAGCATGAGCGCATGATCGCTCTCGCCGCATCAGCACGAGCGCTCAGAGTGTTCCAGGTCGTGTGGGTGATCGGCTTCCTCGTGGGGACAACCACGCACACGGCGGATCTCATCGTCGGCGGAGTGAACGCCTACAGCGACTTCCCTCTCGGCGTCCGGCTGTTCTGGGTGTCACTGGCGTTCCTGGATCCGGCCACCGCTGCGCTGATCATCTTTTGACGGCGCTCCGGTATCGTGCTCGGAATCGTCGTGATCGTCGCCGACATCGCAGTGAACTGGACCGTCTTCTTTGTGGTCGGCGGACTCTCGTTGTTCGGCGTCAGCAGTCAGAGCCTCTTCGCGGTGCTCATCTTGGTCACTGCTCGCCCCCTGTGGAGATGGTTCGGGCCATCGTCTCTAGGAGAACGCGCCGACCTGAACAGGGATGCCTGACCGCCGACGACTGCGAGACGGTCGGCCAGGCCTGGAGCCGGAGCTGGCTGATGCTGCCGGAGACGAGGGTTCCGATCAACTCTTTGAGCGCCGCACAACCCACCGGAAGTGCAAGTACGGCGACTCGACGATGAAGCGCGCAAAGAGCGGATTCTGATGAGTCGTATCTCTCCCTGCTAGTTGTGAGAGATGGACCGATCGTTTGTGAGATAGCGCATTGTATGTAACTACGATCCGCTATATTGACTACATGTCGTCTGCAGCCGAACTTCTTCGAAGCGCGCGCGTCAGGGGCGGGCTCACCCAGCAGCAGCTTGCCCAGAGGGCCGGCGTGACGCAGAGCGTTGTGAGCGCCTACGAGAGTGGGAAACGAGAGCCGTCGCTCAGTACTCTCCGCCGACTGGTGAATGCCACCGGACTGCACCTCGAGACCCGCGTGACCGAAGGGCACCCCGCACCCAGGCCGAACTTGCGCGAGTTGGTCCACACGCACCGCGACGAGCTCGGTGCAGCGCTCGGCTCCCTCGGTGCATCTCGCATCCGGCTGTTCGGCAGTGTGGCGCGTGGAGACTCCAATGAGCAGAGCGACGTGGACCTGCTTGTGACGCTCGACGCAGGCGTGGGACTGTTCGCGTTGTCGCGCATGCGCGGCGAAGCGGAGCGAATCCTCGGAGTCGACGTCGACGTCGTACCCGAGGACTCGTTGAAACCGGACGTCCGCGAGAGCGTTCTTGCTGATGCGGTGTCGCTGTGAGCCGCAGCGACCAGAGGCTGTTGGAGGACATCTCCGTAGCCTGCGAGGCGATCATCGACTACGCCAGCCGAGACTCCGCCCCGGAGGATCTCGTGTTCGATGCCGTGCGCATCCGACTAGTCGAGATCGGCGAGGCCGTGAAGGGCTCACCGATGGCATCAAAGCACGCGAGCCGGAAGTGCCGTGGAATGACATTGCGCGTATGCGCGACTCTCTTGCGCATCACTACTTCGACACTTCGCACGCGATCGTGACCGAGACCGCCCGGTCTGATGTGCCGGCGTTGCACGCGGCCGTGCTGAGGTTGCTCGAACGGTAGAAGCCGGGGGATAGATCGTCGTTCCAATGATCATCGACGAACCGGTGGCCGCCGCGGAAGCACCCGCCAGCTACGAGATGGCGAGGGTATCCCCCGGGCTCACCTCGAGGGCCTCTATGCCCCGGGTGCGCAGTAGGGCGTCGATGCACTCGCGGCTGCTGGCCACGATCGTGCTGTCGTAGTCGATCTTGGCGACGACGAACCAGACGCGATCCGCGGGCCACCAGAGGTTCGCGAGCTAAGACCAGGGCCATGAGCTGAACGAGTTCGTCGCATCCTCGATCGGGCCTTCGAACAGGCCCGTGAAGCGACGGTTCGACTCGAAAATTTGTACGTTCGGAAGGAGCTCGCTGCCGCCGAAGCCCTCCCACGGGGCGAAGAAGCACGCATCTAGACCCCCTCCACTCGCTCCGCAACGAAACTGGACGCCGTTGCAGCGCTGGCCTGAGAAGTCGCGCTGAATCTCATCACCCCTTGGCCATGCACCTACCCAGATCGACCCCTGCCCGAACCAGGGCATCGACTTTCTCCTGGCGCGTTGTCGGAATGGCGAGGCCGTTTTCGCTCAAGCAGGCGTCGAGGAGAGCACTGTCTGCCTGCTCGTCCTGATGGGCGGTCTGCCACGACTCGTCGACGGCCGCGAACTCGATCTGGTAGCAGCGGTCTGCCGTGCCGTCATCGGTCGCCTGCGCCAAATAGCGGTAGTCGATGATCGCGGTGCTGTTATCCCGCACCTCCACGATGTAACCACCCGCAGTCATGCACGCCTGGAATGCCGCGAAACCGGCCTCATATTCGGCCTCGTCGACGACACCGTCGGCCAGCGCGTTCTCTTGCGCGAGGGACGGAGGGAAGACCCCCACCCCCCGTGTTTCCTCGCCGGCATTCGCGGCGACACCCGCGCATCCGCTCAATCCGAGACCGGCGAAGACGAGAGCAGCGCTGATCGAGGTGGTTCGTTTCATGGTTCGCATCAGATCTCCTTAAGGGCTGCTCGACACCCTGGCCGGCGTCATCCTGCCGTACATCGTGATGCCGATGAACATCTTCCTCGCCCGCCAGTTCTTCACCTCGGCCCCGCTCGAACTGGGCGAGGCGGCGCGGATGGACGGCGCCGGGAGCTGCGCATCTTCGTCAGCGTCTACCTGCCGCTCGCCAGACCACTGATCGCGGTGGTCGCCATCTTCTCGTTCACCGGAGTTTGGGACGACTTTCTCTGGCCGCTCGTGGTCACCAGTTCGCAGGAGGTGCAGACGGTGCAGCTCGCGCTGGCGCGGTTCCTCGGCAGCGGCAACGTGCAGTACGGGCCGTTGATGGCCGGAACGGTGATCGCGACCGTGCCGGTGCTGATCGTCTTCCTCTTCAATCAGCGCAGCTTCATCTCGGGGCTCTCCGACGGAGGAGTGAAGGGCTGACGCCGGCCCCTCACCCTCTCTCCACCCACTCCTTCACGAAAGGCCGATGCCTCATGCCCACCCGCCATCTCCATGCCCCCTTCGTTGTCGTCGGCGGAGGCCTGGGCGGCACCGCCGCCGCCGTCACCGCCGCGCGACTCGGTGTGCGCACCGTCCTCACCGAGTCGAGCGACTGGCTCGGCGGCCAGCTCACCAGCCAGGGCGTTCCGCCCGACGAGCACGAGTGGATCGACCGGCAGGCGATCTCGCCGAGCTACACCGAGCTGCGGGAGCGGATCCGCGACCACTACCGGCGCGAGTACCCGCTGTCGTCGATCGCCCGGTCGACCGTGGCACTGAACCCGGGGGCCGGGTTTGTGTCGCGGCTCTGCCACGAACCGCGCGTCGCCCACCTGGCGGTTCGCGAGATGACCTCACCGCTCGAGGCGTCCGGCCTGCTCACCGTGCTCACCGAGCACGACCCGATCGCCGTGCGGCGAGTCACCGGCGGGCGCATCCTCGACGTGGTGCTCGTCGACCGGCGCACCGGTGACGAGGTGGTGCTGCACGGCGGGCTGGTGGCGGATGCGACCGAGCTCGGCGACCTACTCGAGCTGGGCGGCATCGACCACGTCGTCGGAAGCGAGTCGTCGCTCGAGACCGGCGAGCTGCACGCCCCGGAGGTCGCCGACCCGCTCGACCAGCAGGCCGTCACCTGGTGCGCCGCCCTCGAGCTGCGCCTCGGCGAGCACCACGTGGTCGACCGGCCCGCGAGCTACGACCGGTTCCGAACCACGGTGCCGACGTTCTGGCCCGGCTCGCAGCTCTCCTGGACCGACATCGAGCCCATTACCCTCGAACGCCGCGAGCGCCCCATCTTCGCCGGCCGACCCGAGGACGCGGTCGAGAACGACGACCTCGACCTCTGGCACTATCGGCGCATCCTGTCACGACGAATGATGGCCGACGACTGGGCCGGCCACGACGTGACCCTGGTGAACTGGCCGCAGGTTGACTACTGGGACTCGCCGCTCGTCGGGCCCGGTGTCACCGCCGCCGACCAGCAGCGCGCACTGGCGGAGGCCCGGGAGCTGACGCTGTCGTTCGTGCACTGGATCCAGACCGAGGCACCCCGGAGTGACGGCGGGTCCGGCTACCCCGAGCTGATGCTGCGGGGCGATGTGCTCGGCACGGCGGACGGGCTCGCAAAGGCCGTGTACGTGCGGGAGTCGCGCCGCATCCGGGCGCTGTTCACCGTGACGGAGGCGCACATCGGGCGCGAGATGCGGGGCGAGGGGGCGGGCTCGGAGCTGTTCGACGACAGCGTCGGGATCGGCTTCTACCGGATCGACCTGCACCCCTCGACCTCGGGCCGCTCCTACGTCGACATCGACTGCTACCCGTTCCAGATCCCGCTGGGGGCGCTCATCCCGCGCGATGTGCCGAACCTGGTGGCGGCGAACAAGAACATCGGCAGCACCCACATCACGAACGGCGCCTACCGCCTGCATCCGGTCGAGTGGTCGATCGGCGAGGCGGCCGGGGCGCTGGCCGCATTCTGCACGGCGGGCTCGCACGAGCCGGCGGCGGCGCACGCGGATGCGCGGCTGCTCGCCGACTACCGGCGCCTGCTGAGCGACCGGCTCGGCATCGCGCTGGCCTGGAGCGAGGAGATCCGCACCCGCGGCTCCCGCAGCGAGGCGGTGACGACGGCGCGCTGAGGCCGCTGGGCTCCGAGCTGCGGCCGCTGGGCCCCGAGCTGCGCTCGGAGCCCAGCGCACCATCCGCCTCACCCGCCCTGCGGCCCCCGCGCGAACTCCTGCACGATCCGCTCGCAGAACGCCGGCAGGTCATCCGGCGACCGGCTGGTGGTGAGCGTCCCGTCGGTGACGACCTCCTCGTCGACCACCTCGGCGCCCGCGTTCCGCAGGTCGGTGCGCACGCTCGGCCACGAGGTGAGGCGACGCCCGCGCACACGGTCGGCCTCCGCGAGCGTCCACGGCCCGTGGCAGATCGACGCGACCGGGCGGCCGGTGTCGACGAAGTCACGCACGAACGCGACCGCGGTCGGATCCATCCGCAGCTTGTCGGGGTTCACGGTGCCACCCGGCAGGAGGAGGGCGTCGAAGTCGCCCGGTGAGACGTCCTGCACGAGCAGGTCCACCGGGAAGCTCCCGGCCTCCTCCAGGTCGTTGTTGCGCGCCGCGATCGAGCCGTCGGCGATCGAGATCAGCACGGTCTCGGCATCGGCCTCGTCGAGGGCCCGCCTCGGCTGCTCCAGCTCCACCCGCTCGACGCCGTCGGCGGCCAGGATGGCGACCCGTCGTCCGGTCAGTTCGCCGGCCATGTCACGCTCCCGCCGTCGTCTGGCCGGGATGCAGGACCACTTTGGTCCAGCCTTCGTCCCGGTCGTCGAAGTGTTCGTACGCATCCGGAGCCTCGTCGAGCGACAGCTCGTGGCTGACGATCCACGACGGGGTGGCCTTGCCCGCCACGATGAGGTCGCGGAGCGGACGGTTGTACTTCTTCACCGGGCACTGTCCGCTGCCGAGCTTCTGCCCGCGGAACCAGAACTCGCCGAAGTCGAACGCCACCTTGCCCTGCTTGGCGAGCTCGTCCGACGCACCCGGGTCCTGCGGCACGTAGACGCCCACCACGCCGATCTCGCCGGTGAACCGCACCGACTTCACCAGCCGGTTCAGCGTCAGGCTCGGATCCTCCTCGCCCGCGGGATCGTGCGCCTGGTAGCCGACGCACTCGCAGCCGTTGTCGGCGCCGAGACCCATGGTCATCTCGGTCACCGCCTCGACCGGGTCGACCGCCGAGTCGTCGATCGCGATGGCTCCGATCTCCTCGGCCAGCCGCAGCCGGTCGGGATGACGGTCGACCACCATGACCTTGCTCGCGCCCTTGATGATCGCCGAGTAGGCCGCCATGAGCCCGACGGGTCCGGCTCCATAGATCACCGTCTGGTCGCCGGGCTTCACGTGGGCGAGCTCGGTGGCGTGGTAGCCCGTCGGGAAGATGTCCGCGAGCATCACGTAGTCGTTCTGCTTCTCCTGCGCATCCTCACCGAGCCGCAGGCAGTTGAAGTCACCCCACGGCACCCGCAGGAACTCGGCCTGACCACCGGCCCAGGGGCCCATGTCGGCGAAGCCGTAGGCGGCCCCCGCCCACGCCGGGTTGGGCTGCGCGGTCAGACAGTAGTTGGTGAGGCCGCGCTCGCAGTTCTTGCAGTGACCGCAGGCGACGTTGAAGGGCAGCACGACGTAGTCGCCGACCTTCACCTTGTCGACGGCGTCGCCGACCTCGATCACCTCGCCCAGGTTCTCGTGCCCGAACCAGCGACCGGTCTCGAAGTCGGTCCTTCCCTCGTACATGTGCAGGTCGGACCCGCAGATGTTGGTTGTGGTGATGCGCACGAGCACGTCCGTGGGACGTTCGATGCGGGCATCCGGCACGTCGATGACCTCGACGGAACGCGGACCTTGATAGACGACTGCTTTCATGATGCTGTCCTTTCTTCTACGGCTGGAAGACGGCGCGAACGCAGCCGTCGGTCTTCTCCTTGAACATCTCGTAGCCCTTCGGCCCCTCCTCGAGCGGCATGACGTGGGTGGCGAGGTGCTCGGTGACGAGCTCGTCGCGCGCCATCCGCTCCAGCAGCATCGGGATGTAGCGATGACCGTGCTGCTGCGCCGACCGGAGCGTCAGCCCCTTGTTCATCAGCGGCCCGAGCGGGAACTTGTCGACGACGCCGCCGAACACCCCCAGCACGAAGACGTTGCCGCCCTTCCGCGCCGCGAAGATCGCCTCGCGCACGGCGGTCGGCCGGTCGGTCTGCAGCCGCAGCTGCTGCTTGAGCTGGTCGTAGGCGAAGTCGAGGTGGTCGCTGTGCGCCTCCATGCCGACGGCCTCGATGCAGACGTCGGGCCCGCGGCCTCCGGTGAGTTCGCGCAGTTCGGGGAGCACCTCGCTGGTCTCGTAGTTCATCGTCTCCGCGCCGATGACGCTCTCGACCTGCGCGAGCCGCTCCGGGAACCGGTCGATCACGATCACCCGCTCCGCCCCGAGAAGAATGGATGCGCGCGCCGCCATCTGGCCGACGCCACCCGCTCCCCAGACGGCCACCGTGTCCCCGGGCTTCACCCCGCCGAGGTCGGCGCCCATCCACCCGGTCGGTGCGGCATCCGAGGCGAACAGGGCCCGCTCGTCGCTCACGCCCTCGGGCACGGGGAACGCGCCTTGGTCGGCGTACGGCACGCGGATGTACTCGGCGTGACTCCCGGCCCACCCGCCGAGCGCGTGGGAGTATCCGTAGCATCCGCCCGGCGCCTGGCCCCAGAGGGCCTCGGGGATGCCCGCGTTCGGGTTGCCGTTGTCGCAGAGCGAGTAGAGCTCGTTCTTGCAGTACCAGCACTTGCCGCAGCTGATGAACGAGCACACCACGACGCGGTCGCCGACGCTGTGCTTCGCGACCGCCGAGCCGACTTCGACCACCTCGCCGATGAACTCGTGACCGAGCACATCACCGGCCCGCATGGTCGGCACGTAGCCGCCCAGCAGGTGCAGGTCGGACCCGCAGGAGGTGGAGAGGATGACGCGCACGATGACGTCCTGCGCGTTCAGGATCTCGGGATCGTCCACCCGTTCGACCTCGAGCTTGTTCACTCCGGTCCAGCACAGAGCCTTCACAGCACACCCTCGCCCTTCGCATCGTCTTCCGCCTTGTCGACGGCGGCTCCGAGCAGCGTCGTCGGTCGCTCGCCGTGCGGCCTCGGAACGGCCCGGAGCACCTCACCCGTCTCGAACAGCTGCTTCGCATCCCGCAACGCGGTTCGCAGGGCCTGGTCGGGCTCGTCCTCCCCGAACGACGTCGTGTCGGCGTCGTCCTTGACCCGCGCATGCACCTCGAAGCCCTTGTCGCCCGGCGCCGGCTGGAGCCGGATCTCGAGCGTCCCGGCGATACGCTGCAGCGGCTCGGGGTAGCCGCCCCGCTCGAACTCCGCCGACTCCCCCAGCACCGTGACGGCCTTCCAACCGTCGGGATGCCGACCGTCGCCGTCGGACTCGGACTTCTTCTTCACGAGCGCCCTCGCCACGACGCCGGCCGCGATCCCGGCCGCGCCTACGGCGACCGCTGTCTTCACACCCATCTCTCCTCCTTGGGATTGGAGGGCGGGACTCTCGCGAGCGGCACCCTCGATCGATGGGCACGACGCTAGGCTCGCCGCAATGCCGCGCCGTGAGGCTTCCCAAAGCTGGTGCGCAGAGAGACAATGGGCAAGCGTGGCCCCCGAACGGGGTACGTCTCGGAGATGAGCGTTTCAGGCGAACTTCAGCACGCTCACAGCGAACCGGGAATAGCTTCCGAGCATGATCTCATTCCGATCGCGCCGCGCCACCCCCGCCCCCGGCGCCGCAACAGCCCCCGTCGCCCCGACCGTGCAGCGCGCATCCGCTGTTCACGACCCGATAGCGCCCGGCCTCAAGGTGGGTGCCGGGTTCGCCTGGCGGCTGCTCGTGATCGGGGCGGCCATCGCGGTGGTGCTGTTCCTCGTGGCGCGGCTGTCGGAGATCGTCATCCCGTTCTTGATCGGCATCATCCTGTCGGCGCTGCTGGTGCCGCTGTCGGCGTTCCTGCAGCGGCACCGGTGGCCGAAGTGGGTCGCGATCATCACCGCGTGGGTGGTCGTGTTCGCCGTCATCGCGGGGCTCGCGCTGATCGTGACCGAGCAGATCCGCACGCAGCTGCCCGCGCTGAAGACGCAGACCGGGCAGGCCGTGCAGTCGGCCCAGTCGCTGCTCGCGACGCAGCCGTTCGGCCTCACGGCGGATGCGGTGAGCGGCTACGTGAACGACGCCGTCACCTGGCTGCAGCAGCACGCCTCCGACCTCGGGGCGGGTGCGCTCGCGGTGGGCAGCGGGGCGATCCACGTGCTCGAGGGGCTGTTCATCGTCATCTTCGTGACGCTGTTCTCGCTGATCGACGGGCCGCGCATCTGGCAGTGGGTGACACGCATCTTCCCGCGGGCCGCGCAGCCGCGCATCGCGGTGGCCGGCGCCGCAGGGTGGCGCACGCTCACGTCGTTCGTGCGGGTGCAGCTGGTGGTGGCGGTGACGGATGCGATCGGCATCGGTGTCGGCGCCGCCATCCTCGGTGTGCCGCTGGCGTTGCCGATCGCGGTGGTGGTGTTCTTCGGGGCCTTCGTTCCCGTGGTGGGCGCGATCGTCGGAGGCGTGATCGCCGTCGTCATCGCGCTGGTGTTCAACGGGTGGGTGCACGCGCTGATCATGCTGGGGATCGTGATCCTGGTGCAGCAGCTCGAGAGCCACGTGCTGCACCCGCTGCTGACGGGGTCGGCGGTGAAGGTGCATCCGCTGGGGATCGTGCTCGGGGTGACCGCCGGGACCGCGATCGCGGGGGTGGCGGGGGCGTTCTTCGCGGTGCCGCTGATCGCGACGGCGAACGCGATGATCACGGCGGCGCACCGCGGGACGGCGGACGTGCCGGAGGCCGGGGTGGAGCCGTCGGGGCGCGGGGCGCGCAAGGCCCTCAAGGCTCGGACGCCGAGTGCCGGCGACCCGGCGACGGCTCAGTGAAGGGATGGCGAGCAGCGCCCGGTCAGCCGAGCGGCGGCGGTGCGGGCACGAGGAGAGCTTTTCGTCATTTGTCGTCCACGATCGACATGAAGCCGGCGAAGGCGAAGAGCCCGGGCACCACATAGAGGAAGAACAGCGCGAGCATCCACCCCACCAGCCGCAGCATCGGCCACGGCCCCCGGCTGCGGTAGCCGTTGGCGAGGCGGCGGCCGCCGGGCCCGATCACCCGCGCCGGGCGGAGGTGCTGGCCCGACACCCGGTCGTCGCGGTAGGCGGCGGCGCGCTTCACGAGGCGCAGCGCGACGCCGCTCAGCACGGTCTCGATGCGGGACCAGGTGGCGGCATCCGAGTAGTCGGCGGCGGTGGGGGTCGAGAACACGACCCGGTCGTCGATGATCTCGACGTCGAAGCCCGCCGCGTCGTCGATCAGCGCCGCCATCACGTCGGGCGCCAGCGCGTAGAGCGCGTCGGTGCCGTAGCCCGAGGGGGCGTAGGCGGCGAAATGGCGGTCGAAGTCGCCCTCCAGCTTCAGTCGCTGGCTGCGGTCGACGCTCGTGGGCAGGTCGCCGGGGGTTCGTCCATTGGCGAGCGAGTCGAGATAGAGGTGCGGCAGCGGCGACGGCAGGGTGACCGCGAGGTAGCCGCGCGTGACGGGTCTGCCGTGCATCCCGGTGCGCCACACCAGGTTGCCGAACTCGACCCGCTGGTCACCCGCGGCCGTGAAGCGCGGGTAGACGGATGCTCTCCCCGCCGGCTGCCCGATCAGCACCGGCAGCGGCGATGCGATCCGCAGCTGCGGCTCGAACCCGTTCGCGAGCGCAGTGAGGGTCTGGCGCCACTCCGCCAACCGGGCCCTCGGCGCGGGTGGCCGCTTGGCCCAGCGCTGCAGCAGGAGGGCGACGAGCACCCACACCATCAGCACCACCAGCGCGATCGCGAGGTCGCGCCAGTCGTCGGGCCCGGTGTCGTTGTCGCCGTAGCCGTCGACCCGCACCCCGATCGTCATGAACACGATGAAGCAGTACCAGAGCAGCAGGCTCCAGGTGAGGTGCACGAGCATCTGGCGCTTGGTGGGCACCCAGGCGGGGCGGGCCGAGCGGCGCTGCGTCGCCATCGCGGCGGCCACCTCGGCGGGTGGGGCGGTCAGCCATCGTGCATCCACGTGTCCACCGTAGTGAGGCCGGGGCGGGGCCGCCCGCGCCGGCCGGACGCACGACCGCCCCGCCCGACCGTCCGGGTGGACGGTGGGCGGGGCGGCGGCCTGGGTGAAGCCCGATGGCCCTTTAGTGGTGGGCCTTGTACGGCGTCGGCTCCGGCAGCTTCGCGTCGGCGCGCACGCCGCGGGCGAATCGCTCGATCGACTTCATCGCGGCCACGACCTCGACCGGGCGCACCTCGAAGGGCATCGCGTGGATGGTCTCCCCCGGGACGGTCGCGAGCTCCGCCACCTGCTCCAGCTCGGGCGAGTCGGCCGAGAGACCGATCTCGGTGAGCGTCGTCGGCAGCCCGACGCGCGTCGTGAACTCGATGAAGTCCCGGAGGTCGGCGGTAGGCGCCCCCTCCAGCACGAGCTGCGTGATCGATCCGATGTTGACCTTCTGCCCGTGCGCCAGACCGTGGGTCTGCGGCGCCGCGGTCAGGCCGTTGTGGATCGCGTGCGCCGCCGCCAGACCGCCCGACTCGAAGCCGAGACCCGACAGCAGCGTGTTCGCCTCGATCACGCGCTCGACCGCCGGGGTCACGACGTGGTCGCGCACGGCGTCGAGGGCCGGCAGGGCGTTCTCCCACAGCACCTCCCAGCTCAGCCGCGCCAGCGCGGTGCCGGTCTCGGTCGGCAGGCCGCCGGCCATGGTGTTCGAGTTGGAGCGCGAGGTGGCCCGGGCTTCGAGCCAGGTGGCCAGCGCGTCGCCGACCCCCGCCGCGAGGAAGGCCGCCGGAGCGTTCGCGACGAGCTGCGAGTCGACGAGCACCAGGTCGGGGTTGCGGGGGAAGAAGCGGTATTCCTCGAACGCTCCGTCCTCGGTGTAGATGACGGCCAGGGCGGAGGTCGGAGCATCCGTCGACGCCACCGACGGCACGGTGACCCAGCGGATGCCCGCGAGGAACCCCGCCGACTTCACCGCGTCGATCGTGCTGCCGCCGCCGATCGCGACGACCACGTCGGCACCCGCCTCGGCGATCACCCCGACGAGCCGGTCGATCTCGCCCAAGCTCGGGATGCCGTTGAACTTCTCGCGGGTGACCGGCAGGCCGGCTGCGGCGAGCGAGGCCTCGACGTCATGACCGACGAAACCCCAGACCACATCGTCGGCGACGAGGAGGGGCTTCGAGCCGATCGGGGCGAGGTACTCGCCGAGGCGGGAGATGGCGCCGGGGCCCTGGACGTAGCGTCCGGGGCTGATGACGGTGCGGATGGGTCGGGCGGTGGGCATGGGGGCTCCTAGGGTCGGGATGGATGAAGAAGAGGGAGGGCGCGGCGCGCTACGGGACGAGAATCGCCCGCCCGCGCACACGCCCGGCGTCGAGGTCGTCGATCGCCTTCTGGAAGTCGTCGAGCGCGTACGTCGCGGTGTGCAGCGTGACGAGCCCGCGGGCGGCGAGCACCATCAGCTCGGTGAGGTCGTTGTAGCTGCCCACCAGGTTGCCGATGAAGTTGATCTCGCTCGAGATGATGTCGATGGTCGGGATGTCGATGTTCTCGCCGTAGCCGACGACGTAGAAGTCGCCCGCCTGGCGCAGCATCTGCACGCCCTCCGAGGTCGAACCGCCCTCGCCGACGAAGTCGACGACCACCTCGGCGCCGTTGCCCTCGGTGAGTTCGAGCACCCGCGTCACGTGCGAGCCGTCGGGCGACGCCACCACGGTGTGATCGGCGCCGAGTGACGTGGCCAGCTCGAGAGCCGCCGGGTTGCGGTCGACGACGATGAGCTCGGACGCCGTCAGCGCCTTCAATACCTGGATGCCGATGTGCCCGAGACCGCCCGCTCCGATGATCACGCACCGGTCGGCTGGCCGCAGCCTGCGCGCCGCCTTGGCCGCCGCGTGATAGGCGGTGAGCCCGGCGTCCGCGAGCGCGGCCACGTCGGCCGGTTCGAGCGAGTCGGCGATGCGCACGACGCTGCGGGCGCTCGTTCTGAGGTACTCGGCGTAGCCGCCGTGGGTGTCGATGCCCGGGAACTCCTTCTGCGTGCAGTGCACGTCGTCGCCGAGCCGGCAGGCGCGGCAGAGCCCGCAGGTGATGATCGGATGCACGATCACCTTGTCGCCCACCGCCACGTTCGTGACGGCGGAGCCGATGGCATCCACCCACCCGGCGTTCTCGTGCCCGATCGTGTAGGGCAGGGCCACTCCCGACTTCTGCTCCCACTGCCCCTCGAGGATGTGCAGGTCGGTTCGGCACACGCCGGCACCGCCGATCCGCACGATCACGTCGAAGGGGCCCGAGACCTCGGGCTTCGGGATCTCGGTCATCTCGAGGTCTCGGTGGTACCCGACCACCTGGACGGCTCGCATCGTGCTCATGCCACGCTCCTTCGCGTCGTGCGGATCAGGTCGGTCAGGGGGAAGAAGGTCTCCTCGGCGCGCGGCGCCTGGTCGTCCTCCGACCCGGGATAGCGGGTGGCGAGCAGGCCGCGGCAGAAGTGGGCGTTGCCGTCGATCGAGATGCGGGTCGACCGGGCCCGCCGAAGCGCCAACGCCGCGGACGCCGCCGGGTACGGCACGCCGAGGTCGTCGACCAGCACCAGAGAGTCGGCGCGGATGTCGAGCCCGAGCGTCTCGCGGCGCCTCAGCAGCGCCTCCTTCGCTCCGTCGTCGGGAAGATCGCCGAGGGTCACCCCGGCCACGTCGGCCTCCAGCAGATCGGAGCGCGACCGCAGCAGCGCGGTCAGCGCCCGCTCCATCGCGGCCGTGTGCGCCTTCCGCTGGAAGACGGCGCGCAGCTCCTCGAGGTCGCTCTCGGCCTCGTGCCGGAACGTGCCGCGGTAGCCGGCGTCGGAGGCGAGCCCGGCGTTGATGATCCCGGAGTCGTGGTGGTCGTCGAGCTCCACGATGACCGTGCCGATCTCGGGCAGCGCCGTGAGTGCGTCCTTCGCGTCGGACGCCATCAGGTAGGCGAAGTTCGGCGCGCAGAACGAGGTGGGCAGGCGTAGGTGCACCTCGACGCCGACGTCGGTGAAGCGCACCGAGCGCACGAAGCCCAGGTCGGTGATCGGCTCGTCGAGCTCGGGGTCGATCACCGCGTCGAGGGCCCGCATCACGTCGTGCTCGGTGAGCGCGAGCAGAGCGATCGCGGTGCTCATCACACCGCTGCCAGGTCGGCCCGCTCGGGCTGACGCGGCCCCGTCTCGGTCTCCGGCGCATCCGGCAGCTGCAGCTCGGCCGGCACCGGGATGTCGTACATCTTCGCGGCGTTCAGCCCGAGGATCTTGCGCTTCTGATCCATCGTGATGGGCGCGTACTCGGTCATGTCCTCGGGGATCTGGAAGTCGACGAAGGCCTCGACGAGCCACTTCGGCGTCCACAGCGCGTAGTCGCTCGAGAACTGGATGCGGTCCTCGCCGATCCAGTAGATGAGCTCGCCGATGATCTGCGCGAAGTAGCGCGGGCGGGTGTGGATGAACGGCATCGCCACGGCGAGCCCACCGTGGACGTTCGGCTCCTGCGTGGCGATCCAGCAGAAGTCCTCGAGCCGGGGCAGGCCGACGTGTTCGACCACGAAGTTGAGGTCGGTGAAGTCGGTCGCCGCGTGGTCGACGTCGGCGACGTCGAAGGCGTCGCGGTCGAGGGGGCGGATGGTCGGTCCCTTGTGCACGTGGATGTTCGTGATGCCGAGCTCCCGGCACAGTTCGAAGTAGCGGTAGGCCCAGGGGTCGTCGAGCTTCCATCCGCGCGAGTCGCCGTGCCACTCGGCCGTGTAGAGCTTCACGCCCTTCAGGTTGAAGCGCTCGGCGTCGGCGCGCAGCTGGTCGAGGCCGGCCTCGCCGTTGCGGGGGTCGAAGTTGTGGTTGTACGTCAGCTTGTCGGGGTTCGCCTGAGTGAGTGCCCAGGCCTCCTCGGTCTGGCCGAAGCCGTTCACGTAGAACTCGCCGAGCGCGGCGGGCTGGAAGATGGCGTGGTCGACGATGTCGTCGGCGAAGACGTCGCGCATGAAGCGCTCGCCGCCCTGGTAGAGGTACTCCTCATAGCTCCACTTCTCGCTCTCGGGCGAGAGGTTCGCGTGGTAGTCGTAGAAGCAGTCGATGAACTGCTTGCCGTGGATGTTGCGCTGGTTCTCGGGTCGCGCATCCCACAACGCCACGTGGGCGTCGACGATGAAAAAGCTCTCGCCGTCCTTCTGATACATGTCTGCTCCTTTGCCGCATGTGAAAGGACCTCGGTCCTGAAGGCGACGCTAGACGCCGGGCCCGGCTGCGTGGGGAATGCCCGGTCTCAATGTGAGACGGACTCCGGGGACACCCTCAGCGGGCACACCTAGAATGACTGGGACGGTCGACTGCAAAGGTGCTGATGGACGTTCACGATCTCCCCTCCCGTGCGCAGGAGCACACGGCGCCGGTGGCGGCGCTGCCCCCGCGGCTGATCGCCTCGTGGCGACGGAGCGAGGGCTACGGTGTTCCCCTCGACGAGGTGCAGCCGGTCTTCTCGGGCACCTACGACGACGAGTCGCTGTTCTCGGAGTGCGGGCGCGAGGTGCTCGCCGAGCTGCACAGCACCCTCGCCTCCGAGCCCGTCGGACTCATGCTCACCGACGCCGACGGGCTGGTGCTGAGCCGGCTGACCAGCGATCGGCAGCTGCTGCAGTCGCTCGACCGCGTGCACCTGGCTCCCGGCTTCTCGTACTCCGAGCGGGATGCCGGCACGAACGGTCTCGGCCTCGCCCTCGCCGACCGCGTGCCCTCGCTCGTGCGGGCCGAGGACCACTACTCGCGCAGCCTCTGCGGCTACACCTGCGCGGCCGCCCCCATCTTCGATCCCGAGACGGGGCGCCTCGAGGGTGCCGTGAACTTCACCACGTGGTCGGATGCGCGTTCCGACCTCCTGCTCGCGCTCGCCCAGATGGCGGCCACCTCGACCGCGAACCTCATGCTCGCGCGGTCACACGGGCACCGACCGCCGCGCCGGGCAGCCCGGGGTCAGGTCTTCCGCATCGAGGCGCTGCGCACCGCACCCGGCACCGACGGTGAGCTGCCGCTCTCGGAGGCGTGGACCGCCGCCCTGGCCCAGGCCGTCGGCGCGCTGCAGAGCGGACGCGTGGTCGCCGCCGTCGGCGAGCGCGGAAGCGGCCGCTCGACGCTGCTCGCCCAGGCGCAGCGCGCCGTGCAGCCCCGCAACCGCCTGATCGCGGTGCGGGTGCCCGAACCCCACGACGTCGAATCCTGGCTGTCGTTCTGGACGCCGGAGCTCGCCCGACCCCAGACCGGCTTCGTCATCTGCGACACCGACGACCTCCCCGTCGCCGCCGCCGAGCGTCTGCGCTCGCTGGTGCTCGAGGCGCGCGGCTCGGTGACCGGTGCCTACGGGTTGTCGGCCGAGAGCTTCGACGCGGTGCCGGCACCGCTCGCGGGCCTTGTCGACACCGTCGTGCAGGTGCCCGCGCTCCGTGACCGGCCCGCCGACATCCTGCCCCTGGCCGACCACCTCGCCACCCGGGCCCGCGCCCGTCGGGTCGAGATCACCCCGGCGGCGGCGCGCGCCCTGACCGACTACGGCTGGCCAGGCAACGCTGCCGAGCTGGCCACCGTGATGAAGGACGCGGCCGTGCGCACCGACGTGATCGACCTGCGGCACCTGCCGCCTGAGCTGCTCTCGCGCGGAGAGCACTTGCCCCGCATCAAGGCCTTCGAGCGCGAGGAGATGGTGCGGGTGCTCACCCGCCCCGGCATCTCGATCGAGGAGGCGGCGGTCGAGCTCGGCATGAGTCGCGCGACGGTCTACCGCAAGCTCACGGCGTACGGCATCCGCCTGCCGAAGGCTGCGGGCTGAGCGGACGCGCGGCGGCGTCTCGGGCGGGTGAGGGGCCCGGGCTCAGAGGCCTGCTTGCAGGGCCCGGATGCTCGCTCCGAGCTCGCCCGACGCGAGGAGGCCTGCGCCGAGGGGCCCCGAGGTGTCGGTGCCGAGCGCGGGCAGCAGCGCGAGCGCCGCGCGCACCGGGTCGCTGAGATGGTCGAGCTGCCAGGCGATCTCGTCGTGGCGCGCGGTCTCGGCTGCGCCAGGAGCGCCGTGCGCTGCCAGCCCCGCCGCCTTCGCCGCGTAGGCCGCGGCGCCGAGGGCGTGCGCGCCCATGTGCGCAACGCCCGCCGCCTGCCCGGCCGACCACGCCGCGGCCCGGGCCGCCGGCGACGTCACGGCCTGTGCCGCCCGGTTGGCGACGAATCGCCGCCTGATCTCCCCGGCCGCATCCAGCTCACCCCGAGCGAAGGCCCGCGCCCGGGCGATCGCGTCGCGCGGGCGGTCGTCGTCATCGGGCGCCTCCGCCTCGAACAGCGCCAGCACCCGCTCGGCGCAGTCGGCCGCCCAGGCGGCCACGAGGCGGCGGTCGGACTCGCTGAGCGTCTGCGGTGAGGCCATCCCCCACCTTCGCACGCTCGCCCGAGTCGGTCTATCCGAACCCGGGTCCGGCCTCCTAAGCTCGGGCCATGGCGGTGGGCATCCCCGTCGATGCCCCCGATCGAGATGGAGCGCAGTGATGAGACGACCCGGCGGAGTGACCCTGGTGGCTGTGATCGTGTGGATCTCCGGCGCGCTGCAGATCATCGGCGGTGTGATCGGTCTGATCACAGCCCAGACGACGGCCGAGGTGACCGGGTCGGCCGGCTCGGTGGTGACCACCTCGATCATCGCGATCGTGCTCGGCGTCGTGACGATCGTCGTCGGCGCCGCCCTCCTGCGCGGCAGCCAGCTCGCCCGGGTGCTGACGACGATCGTGCTGGCACTGAACCTGATCGGCGGACTGTACCTCGTGATCGGCACTCCGTCGAACGTGCTGCAGGGCATCCTGAACGCCGTGCTCGCGCTGATTGGGATCGTGCTGCTCTACACCCGCAGCGCGAACGCCTACTTCCGCGGCTGAGCTCGCGTAGCCTGGCGGCATGACGAGCGAGGCCGCATGACGAAGAAGAACCAGGCGCCGATCGACGACGTCTCGATCGGCGGGGAGATGATCCGCCTGGGGCAGTTCCTCAAGTTCGCGGGGCTGCTCGACAGCGGCGGCATGGTCAAGGAGGCCATCGCCGACGGCGACGTGACGGTCAACGGCGAGGTCGACCTGCGCCGCGGGCGGCAGCTGGTCGCCGGAGACGTCGTCGGATTCGAGGGCCGCCGCGCCCGCGTCTCCCCCTGACGACTCGCTCGCCGGCTCAGGCGAGCGGTTTGCGCCAGAGCTGATAGTCGCAGGGCACGGCCAGCGGAGCCGCCAGCTCGGGGTAGTCGTCGGCGAACGATCGGCTCGCCACCTTCCGGTAACCCGCCCGGCCGTACCACTCCGCGAGCCGCACCTTCGACTCCTGCCGGTGCCCGGTCGGCACGAGGAGTTCGAGCTGCATCTCGGTGGCGCCCGCCTCGCGTGCGATGCGTTCGGCTGCCGTCACGAGCCCTCGCCCGATCCCGGTGCCCTGCGCGTGGGGTTCGGCGGCGAGCATCCCGAAGCCCCAGACCGCGTCGTCGAGGCGGTGAACGTGCAGGCAGCCGACCGGCCTCTCGCCCACCGTCGCCACCAGAAGCTCGGATGCCCGGAGGAGGCCACGCAGCTCGTCGGCCGTCACGCGAACGGTGCCCCGGGTCCACATCCCCTGCTCGCCGATCGCGTAGGCGGCGTTGACGATCGTGACGAGACGGTCGACGAACCGGGCGTTCGCGGCCTCCGCCGGATCGGGCCGGGAGATCGAGAGCGTGGGGTCGTCGAGCATGATGACGACGGTACCGGCACCGGCTGCCGAAGTTCCGTCGATGGTCGGAACCGGGGGCCTGTCGGGTGTCGGGGGTGCGGCGTACGGTGGATCACGACGGCAGCAACCGCCGGCGATTGGAGAAACCCATGGCAATCAACGACGACGACATCACCACCGACGGTGCGGGCGGCGGCGAAGGCACCGCTGACGGCGGAGCCAACCCCGGCGGTCACGACGGCGGAGCCGACGGCTCGGCCTCGGCCGGCGAAGGCACCGCAGACGGCGGCGCGAACGCCGACGGCCACGACGGCGGGGCCGACGGCTCGGCCGACGAGGGCGAGGGCACCGCTGACGGCGGCGCCAACGCCGACGGCCACGACGGCGGGGCCGACGGCTCGGCGTGACGATCGACATCGAGCGCGGGTCGGTCGACCGGCCCGCGCTCTCCCGTTGCATCGCGGTGGCTCCTGAGGAGTTCGA
This sequence comes from Herbiconiux gentiana, assembly GCF_024978135.1. GTDB lineage: Bacteria > Actinomycetota > Actinomycetes > Actinomycetales > Microbacteriaceae > Herbiconiux > Herbiconiux gentiana. The sequence continues at coordinate 330,969 of NZ_JANTEZ010000003.1, forward strand.
CCGTGAGTTCTGGGGAACGAAGCCCCTGCTCTCCCGGGCCGACACCCTCCCCTCGGCCTTCAGCGACCTGATGACCGAGGCCGCGGTCGACGAGCTCGTCAGCTCGCGGGGGCTGCGCACGCCGTTCATCCGTATGGCGCACGAGGGTTCGGTGCTCTCCCCTTCCTCGTACACGGCGCCCGGCGGCTTCGGCGCCGAGGTCGGCGACCAGGTGAGCTCCGAGAAGGTGCTGCAGGAGTTCGCCGGCGGGGCCACCATCGTGCTGCAGGGGCTGCACCGCACCTGGCCGCCGCTGATCGACTTCACCCGGCGGCTGGTCGACGACCTCGGGCATCCGATCCAGGTCAACGCCTACATCACGCCCGCGTCCTCGCGCGGCTTCGACCCGCACTACGACGTGCACGACGTGTTCGTGCTGCAGATCGCGGGCGAGAAGCACTGGCGCATCCACACCCCTGTGCATGTCGACCCCCTGCGCGATCAGCCCTGGGGCGACCATCGCGCCGCCGTGGCCGAGGCCGCGACGCACGAGCCCGTGATCGACGCGGTCTTCCGGCCAGGCGACGCCCTCTATCTCCCGCGCGGGTGGATCCACTCGGCCGAGGCGCTCGGCGGAACGAGCGTGCACCTCACCATCGGTGTCGCCGCGTACACGCGCGCTGACGTCGTGCAGGCGCTGATCGGGTCGCTCGGCGACGTCGCCGCGTTGCGGTCGTCGTTGCCCGCGGGGCTCGACTTCTCTGACCCGGCCGCCCTGAAGTCGGTGGTCGATGACACGCTCGCCGCGGTGCAGCAGGCGTTCGCCGATCTGGCCGGCCACGAGACGGATGCGGTGGTCACCGTGTCGAAGAGCCTCACCTCGCGCTTCGCCTCGGCCACGCGCCCCGAACCGGTATCGCCGTTGGCCACCGTCGACTTCATCTCGGCGCTCAGTGAAGCGTCGCGGGTGCGGTGGCGCGGCTCGCTGCACGCCGCCGTCGAGCTCAGCGACGACAGAGAGAGCGTGCGCATCCGCACCTCGACGAAGACCGTCGCTCTGCCCGTCGAGGCCGAAGCGGCGGTGCGCCGTCTGCACGAGGGCGGCGAGGTCGCGCTCGGCGAGCTGCCGGGGCTCGATGCCGCCAGCGCGGTGGTCGTCGTGAGGCGACTGCTGCGTGAGGGCGTCCTGGTTCCTGCGTGAGTGCCACCGCGCTCCCCGCGACGGGCCTCCCCGGTGCCGGCCCGGCGTCGCCCGAGGAGTGGGCGCCGTGCAGCGACCGCTCGCGGGAGCGCGACGATCCGCTGTTCGCGACCGGATCGCGGGGGCTGCAGTGGTTCCTCGTCGAGGTGTCGAGCGGGTGGGGAAAACGGGCGCTGCTCGATCCGCCGTTCGACGCCGAGCTCGGCCGGGCGCTGGTGACTCGCATCGAGAGCGCGGGGCTGCGTCCGCTGGCGATCCGGCGCACGGGGCGGCACCCGTCGAGGCTCGAGGCGCAGACCTCGTGGCGGTGGGCGTTCGTCGACTCGCGGCCGGGGCACGAGGGCATCCGGTGGGGGGAGGTCGACTCGCCCGAGAAGCTGCTCGAGGTGCCCCTCGACGGCACGGCGGGACGCGCATCCGATCGCCCGCTCTTCGCGGTGTGCGCGCACGGGCGGCATGACCGCTGCTGCGCGGTGCGCGGGCGGCAGGTGGCGACGGTGCTGGCCGAGGCCTACCCCGAGGAGACGTGGGAGTGCTCGCATCTCGGCGGAGACCGGTTCGCGGGCACGATGGTGCTGTTCCCGCACGGGCTGTACTACGGACGGGTCGACGACGGAGATGCGGCCGCGGTGGCGACGGCCTACACCGAGGGGCGGGTCGTCGAGGAGTTCTACCGGGGGCGGAGCGCGTTGACGCATCCGGTTCAGGCGGCGCAGCACTTCGCGCGCACGGCGTTCGGTGACGACCGGCTCGACGCCTTCGCACCGCTCGACGAGCACTGGAACGGGGTCGAGGGGCCGGGGGCGCGGTGGACCGTGCGGCTCGCCGCTCCGGGCGGTGGCGGGGCGACTCTTTCAGTCGAGCTCGCCGAGCACCTCTCGGCACCGCTGCTGTCGACCTGCGACACCACCCGCCCGGGTCAGGTGCGGCAGTGGGCGCTGGTCGATCTGCGCGAGGAGTGACGCCCTGGGTTGTCGCGACAAGGGACGTACACTGAGCCCATGGACGAGGTGCGCTGGCTGACGCGCGATCAGCTCAGGGCGTGGATCCGTCTCGAGGCCGTCGTCGAACTGCTGCCGACCGTGCTCGACTCGCAGCTGCAGCGCGATTCGTCGCTGACGCACTTCGAGTACGTGGTGCTCGCGAAGCTGTCCGAGTCGCCCGACGAGGTGCTGCGGATGACCGCCCTCGCCGCCACAACCAACAGCACGCTGCCCCGCCTCTCGCACGTCGTCTCGCGGCTGGAGGCCCGCGGCTTCGTGTCGCGGATGCCCTGCCCGGACGATCGGCGGGCGACCAACGCGCACCTGACCGACGAGGGGCGCGCGAAGGTCGTGGCCGCGGCGCCCGGGCACGTGGCGACCGTGCGCGAGCACGTCATCGATCTGCTGTCGGACGAGCAGGTGACGCAGCTCGACGGGATCATGGCGACGCTGCTGCAGAAGCTCGACCCGTCGAACACGCTGCGCATCCTGCCCTGAGGCTCACGGCTTCTGCGGTTTCCGACCCGATGTCGGCGGCCGGGTGGAGACTGGACGTGTGCCGGAGCTGCCTGAAGTCCACGCCCTCACGGTCGACCTGAACGGCCGGCTGGCGGGTCGACGTGTCGACAGGCTCGAGCCCGTGTCGTTCGCGGCCCTCAAGACCTTCGACCCGCCGGTCTCCGCGGTGGCCGGCAGCACGGTCGAGCGGCTCGACCGGCACGGCAAGTTCCTCGACTTCGTGCTGCGGGGCGCATCCGGTGACGAGCTGCACGTCATCACCCACCTGGCCCGAGCGGGCTGGCTCCGGTGGCGGGATGCTCCGCCGCCGCCACCCAGCGGCAAACCCGGGCGCGGCGCGCTGGCGGCGCGGCTCGTGCTCGACGACGGCACCGGTTTCGACCTCACCGAGGCGGGCACGAAGAAGAGCCTGGCGATCTACGTCGTCCGTTCGCCCGACGAGGTGCCGGGCATCGCGCGGCTCGGGCCCGACCCCCTCGACGAGGGCTTCACGCTCGAGGTGTTCTCGGGCATCCTGAAGCAGGCGGGGCGGGCGCAGATCAAGGGCGTGCTGCGCAACCAGTCGACGATCGCGGGCATCGGCAACGCGTACTCCGACGAGATCCTGCATGCGGCGAAGATGTCGCCGTTCAAGCCGGCCGCCATGACCGCCGACGAAACGGCGCTGCTCTACGGAGCCATGCAGTCGACTCTGCGCGGGGCGATCGCGCGTGCAGAAGGGCTCGCGGCGTCGGAGCTGAAGGCCGAGAAGAAGCAGGGTCTTGCGGTGCACGGTCGCACAGGGCAGGCGTGCCCGGTCTGTGGTGACACCATCCGGCAGGTCACCTATGCCGATTCGAGCCTTCAGTACTGCCCCACGTGCCAGACGGGCGGCAAGCCGTTGGCCGATCGGGTTCTGTCGCGGCTGCTGAAGTAGGGCGCTGGCGGCGAGCCGCGAACTGCAAGCGGCACGCTCAGCGCGACCCCAGCACCCACGACCCCACGACCTCCGCGCTGAACGGCACCGAGTACGCCATCAGCGCCCCGGCCTGCGCGTCGCGGAAGATCCGCTGGATGGGCGAGCGCGCGAGGTACGCTCCCCCGCCCCCGACCTTGAGCGCCAGCGCCGCCGCCTTCTTCGCCACCTCGTTCGCGAGCATCTTCGCCTCGGTGGCGGCCGCCATCGCGAGCGGGTCGCGGCGATCGGCGAGCCAGGCCACCTGCTCCGCCACGAGGGTGGCGCCGCGCAGCTCGGTCCAGAGCATCCCGGTCTCGGCCTTCACCCACTGCTCGTCGGCGAGCACAGCTCCGGCAGGGCCCTTGGGCGTCGTCGCCGAAGTCACGAGGGCGTCGACCGCCGACTCGGCGATGCCGATCGAGAGTGAGGCGAAGCCGACCGTAATGAGGTTCGCGTAATCGGCCGGTGGCGGGCCGCAGCGGCGTGACGCCGGCAGCACGGTGCCGTCGAAGACGATGCTGCGGCTGCGAGTGGCCCGCATGCCGATGGTCTGGTCGATCGGCGGAAGGCTCATCGTCGAGTCGCGCGAGACCCCGAAGAACGCTGGGTTGCCGTCGATGCGCACGTTGAGCAGCAGGTGGTCGGCCACCTCGACGCCCGATACGAACAGCTTGCGGCCCGTGAGCGACCAGCCGCCGTCGATCGGGTCGACGTCCTGCTGCGAGGCGAGGAAGTGGTTGCCGCCGGCGGGTTCCGAGAGCGCGTTCGAGAAGCGGTCGCCCGCGCGCAGCCGCTCGGCGAAGAACGCGGCGGCGGGCGGCGGCGACATGGTCACGAGTCCGTGCGCGGCGCCGATGTGCATCAGCCAGACGGCGGCGAGGGCCGGATGCGCGGCCGCGAAGAGACGCACGATCTGCGCGAGGGCGGCGTACGACAGCCCCTCCCCTCCGTGCTCGACGGGCAGGAACGCGGTGTCGAGGCCGCTGTCCGAGATCGCCTGCAGGTGCGCGAGGGGCAGCTCGCCCGACTCGTCGTCGGCGGCGACCGTCGCGGCGAAGCGCGCGGCGAGCGCGGTGGCGATGTCGATCCAGGGCTCCTCCGAGGAGGGCACGGCGACCGGTGAGGGGCGACGGAGCATGGGAGTTCCTTTCGAGGGAGCGAGGAGGATGAGAGAGGAGAACGCGACGCTAGAACTGGTACCGCGCCGTCGAGAACACCTGCGGAGGTCGAATCGTGCGCATGATCGAGTACGACACGGTCTTCGGGTCGTGCAGCTCCCGCGCGTGGAACAGCCGCCGCCCGCTCAGGCCGAGCCCCACGATGTCGAGTGTCAGCACGGGAGTACCCACCGGATGCTCGAACAGCTCGGCATCCTCCTCACCGAGCACCTCGGCCGACGGGGTCGTGATCTCCCACGCGATCGCCTCGCCCCACACCTGCTTGACGGCCGTGTAGATCGAGTCGCCGAGGTCGACCTCGGCCCGCGGGAAGGGCAACGGCATCGTGCCGAACGAGAGCATCGCGACCGAGCCGTCGGCCCGCCAGCGCTTCACGATCCGGGCGGCGGGCCGGCCGGTCTCGGTCATCAGCAGGCCCGCACTCTCCTTCGGCAGCAGCACGTCCGAGATCGACAGCACCTCGACGGTGCTCTCGTATCCCAGCTGCCGCAGCAGGGTGCTGTACTCGAGCTGGTCCTCGAAACGCACGCTCATCCGGGTGGCCACCGGGTCGACCTCGGTGGCGGCGCCCTGCCGGCGCAGCACGATGCCCTGCTGCTCGAGCGAGGCGAGCACGTCGCGCACCTGCTTGCGGGTGATGCCGAGCCGCTCGGCCATCTCCACCTCGCCGGGCAGGGTCGATCCCGAAGCGGCGGCGTCGCGCACGAAGCGCAGCACCCCCGCGAGCACGCGCTGGCTGTCACTGGTCATGCAGGCCTCACTGTCTTGAAGAGCCGTCGCATCTGGCTGCGCGAGGTGATCACGAGCACGACGAGGGTCACCAGGTACGGTAGCGACTGATAGAGCTCGCTGGGCAGCTGCAGCGACGTCGACTGCGACAGCAGGGCGAAGCTCTGCAGGAACGCGAACAGCAGGGCGCCGAGCGCGATGCCGATCGGCCGGCTGCGCCCCATGATCACGACCGCCAGCACGATGTACCCGCGACCGGCGGTGATGTCGGGCGTGAACGAGCCGATGGTGCCGACCGTGATCACCGCGCCACCGAGCCCGGCGAGCGCCCCGCCGATCAGCAGAGCGGATGCGCCCGTGCGCTCCACTCGCACGCCCCGCAGAGCGGCCGAGGCCGGGTCGGTTCCCACGGCCCGCACCGCGAGGCCGAAGCGGGTGAACCGCATCACGGCCCAGGCGACGACGAGCAGCACGACGGCCAGATAGACCAGCGGGCTCTGGCCGAACAGGATGGGGCCGACCACCGGCAGCTCGCTCAGCGGCCCGAGGTCGACGCGGGGCACGGTGGCGACGGCGACGTTGGTCTGACCCGAGGGAACCCAGAGCTGGTAGAGGTAGGTGCTGAGGCCGAGGCCGAGCATGGTGATGCCGAGGCCGATCACGATCTCGTTGGCGTGCAGCCGGTAGACGAGCAGGTTCATCACGACGGCCAGCACCAGGCCGACCAGGAGACCGGCGACGAGACCGGCCAGCGGGCCCGCGAGGCTGCCGGCCCACACGCCGGTGAGGGCGCCCATGATCATCATGCCCTCGATGCCGAGGTTGATCCGGCCCGCCCGCTCGACGAAGCCCTCGCCGATACCGGCGAGCACGAGCGGCGCGGCCAGCGCGAGCGCGCCCGCGATGATCGCGACCCACAGCTCGACGCTCATGCGCGCGCCTCCTCGGCCTCGGCCGTCGCGATCGGGCCTGGAGCATCGGGGCCGTCGGGCGCATCCGCCACCACCGGCTCGGCCGGCGCCACGACGGCGGCCGGCTGCCGCTGGTAGGCCGCGATGCACGCCACGCCCATCAACAACACCCCCTTGATCACCTCGGCGATCGACGACGGCACGGTGCCGGTGGCCGACTGCATGCCCACGGCGCCGGCGCTGAGCGCCGAGAAGAACAGCGCCGCCGCGACGATCCCGATCGGCGCGAGCGCCCCGAGCAGCGCCACCGCGATGCCCGAGAACCCCACCCCGCCCGACACCGAGCTCAGCAGCCGGTCGTTGACGCCGGCCACCTGGATCCAGCCGACCACGCCCGCACCGAGCCCCGAGACGAGCATCGTCGAGTACACCGTGCGGCTGCGGGTCGCACCGAGTCGCAGCGCGAGCTTCGGCCGGCTGGCGAACACGCTCAACCGGGTGCTGGCCGCGCTCCGCTGCCAGACGAGGAACACGACCGCGAGCACGACGACCAGCAGGACGCCCCAGTGCGCCCGGGTGCCGGGGATGAGGCTCGGCAGGCTCGCGGCGTCGGGCAGCTCGTCGCTCTGCGGGGTCGCGGTCTCGGCGTCGGTGGCGAGCCAGGTGCGGAGCGTCCAGCCGAGGAATCCGGCGGCGAGGTAGTTGAGCAGCAGGGTGCTGAGGATCTCGTTCACCCGCCAGCGCACGGTGAGGAAGGCGGGCAGCAGCGCCATCAGCCCGCCGCCGACGGCACCGGCGACGAAGCCGGCGACCCAGAGCAGCAGGGCGGGGGCACCGCCGTCGAGCATCCGGTTGACGGCGAAGACGGCGGCGGTCGCGAAGATCGCTCCGACCACGATCTGCCCCTCGGCTCCGACCGAGAACACGCCGGCCCGCAGCGCGGGGATGAGCGTCAGCGCCACGATCCCGATCGGCACCGCCCCGACGAGCACCTCGCCGATGCGGTACGGCGAGCTCGAGACTCCGTCGACGAGTCCCTGCAGGCCGAGCAGCGGGTCGGCTCCGGCGAACACGATCAGTGCGCCCGCGATCAGGATGATCGAGACGACGACCGCACCCGTGAGCACCCACCGTCGCCGGTCGAGGGCCCTCACGAGCCGCACCGGTCGACGGCTCCGGGAAGCAGCACGTCGACGAAGGACTGCGACGCGGTGTCGATCAGTCCGAGTTCGGTGAGCCCCAGGTCGGGCACGACGTAGAGGCCCACGAACGACAGGATGATGTACGGCGAGGGGATGCGGCAGCCCAGGGCGTGGGTGGCGGCGTGGGCGCGCTGCAGAGCATCCGCCGTCTCTTCGAACGGATCGGCGCTCATCATGCCGCCGACGGGCAGGGCCACCCGGCCGACCACCTCGCCCGAGCCGTCGACCGTGACGAAGCCGCCGTCCATGGCGCGCAGCTCCTCGACGGCTCGGAGCATGGCGGCGTCGTCGACTCCGACGACCGCGATGTTCATGTTCGGGCAGTTCATCGTGATGGCGACGGCGCCCTCACGCAGCCCGAAGCCCTGCACGAAGCCGATGCCGGTCTCGGCCGAGCCGTGGTGCCGGTCGACGACCGCGATCTTGAGCACGTCGGCCGACGGGTCGGGCTGCACGAGGCCGTCGACGATCGGCAGCCCGGCCTCGAACTCGCGCTTGAAGTAGCCCTTGTACATGGCCATCGCGCGCACGCGGGCCTCGTCGCCGGTCGCGGGCACCGCGAACATCGCAGGGTCGAGCAGCTCGGGCAGGTGCACGGTTCCGGATGCCCAGTCCGGCAGTTCGTCGTGGTTCTCGAACAGTGCCCGGCCGTCGCGGGCGGCCACCCGGCCCTCGACGACGACCACCGACGGCCGCACCTCGGCGAGCTCGGGGATGATCTGCAGATCGGCCAGGCGCGACGGGGCGAGGAGCCCCAGCACCTGGTCGAGACGGTAGTACGCGGCGGGCTGAGTGGTGGCCATGCGGTAGGCCAGCTGCGGGTCGACCCCGAAGCGGATGGCCTGGCGGACGTGGTGGTCGATGTGCCCCTCGGTGTGCAGGTCGAGGACGTGTTTGTCGTCGGCGCAGAAGCAGAGGCTGCGGAGCGCCGGGGCGACCCGCTCGAGGTCGGCGAAGATCGGCACCGTATTGTCGGTGAGGGAGGCCCCCATGATCGTGATCATGGCGCCGAGCCGCACGCGTTCGAGCACCTCGTCGACGGTCGCGGAGTTGTGGTCATCGCCGACGCCGGCGGCGAGGTAGCCCCAGAGCGACTCCTCGGTCTGGGCGGCCGTGTGGCCGGTGATGCGGCGGCCGGCCACCAGCGCCTCGCGGAAGCGACCGGTGGAGACCTCGCCGTAGTCGAAGGGGTTGCCCTCGCCGAGGTTGGTGGTGACCGGGTCCCACAGGCGGGCGCGCACGATCTCCTCCGGGATGACCGCGCCGCCGTGCTCCAGGATGGGCGAGGCAGGGGTCGTGGGCGAGACCTGCTGGAAGATGTGCAGCGGGGTGCCGGTGCTGAGCAGGAGGTCCATGCCGCGGGCGCCCCAGACGTTCGCGGCTCCGTTCGGGTCGGTCAGCACGGTGCCCGTGCCGCGGGCGACACTGAGGCGGGCGAGCTCGCCCGGGGTGAGGTTGGTGTACTCGATGTGCAGGTGGGCGTCGATGAAGGTGGGCACGACGTGGGATCCGGTGGCGTCGATCTCCTCGACGTCGGGGCCGGGTGGGACGTGGTTCCAGGGGGTCAGGGTCGCGATATGGCGACCGGCGATGACGACGTCGCGCTCGAGCCACTCCTCGGTGCCGGGCGACTGCACGAGGCCGCCGCGGACGATCAGGTCGGGGCGCTCGGTGCCGGAGGCGACGGCCCGGAGGCGGCCGAGCTCGGCGGCCGTGGGGTAGAGGTCGGTCAGCTCGGTCACGGTGCGGGCTCCTCGGAAATGGCGGGACGGGGCGTGTCATCGGCGGGGAGGCCCGCCATGGCGCGGCCGAGGCGTTCGGTGGTGGCCTCGGCGATGGGCAGGTCGGCGACGATGCGGCCGCCGAACATGACCACGACGCGGTCGGCGACGCCGAGTACCTCCTCGAGGTCGTGCGAGGCCACGAGCACGGCGGCGCCGTCGGCGGCGAGGTCGACGAGGCGCTCGCGGATGGCCTGCGCCGCCCGGAGGTCGAGGCCCTGCGTCGGCCCGTAGGCGAGCACGGCATTCGGGGTCTTCGCGGCGCCGAGCTCGCGGGCGGCGAGCAGCTTCTGCTGGTTGCCTCCGGAGAGGCCGGCGGCGAGGAGCTCGGGGCGGGGCGGGCGCACGTCGAAGGCCGCGAGGCGGTCGGCTGGTGCCGACACGTCATCGGAGCCCTGGGGGCGCGACCGCGCATCCGCTCGCCGGCCCCGGGAACTGGAGTAGACCGCGAGATTCTCCCGGAGGCTCATGGTGGGCACGACGGCGTCGCGGCGGTCCTCCGGGATCCAGGCGAGGCCCGCGGCCCGGAGCGTGCTCGCCGTGGCCCCGCCGCGCTCGGCGGCGGCGGTCGAGGCGCGGCTGCCGGTGATCGTGACGGTTCGGGAACCCTCGAGCGTCACCGTGCCGGAGCGCGGCGGCACGAAGCCGGCGAGCACGTCGAGCAGCAGGTTCTGGCCGCTGCCGGCGACACCCGCGAGGCCGACGACCTCGCCGGCGTGCACCGCGAGGTCGACCCCGTCGAGGCGCGCGTCGCGGGTGGACTGCGCCACGACGGCCTCGGCTCGCAGGGTCACGGCACCGCGGGTGCGGGCTGCGCGAGGGGCGAGCTCGGGCAGCTCCCCCACCATCAAGCGGGCGATCTCGGTCGGCCGCAGCCCGGTCGCCGAGCCGTGGTGCACCTCGAGGCCGTGCGACAGGACGGTGAGGTCGTCGGCCACCTGGCGCACCTCGTCGAGCCGGTGGGTGATCAGCACGATCGCGGTGCCGAGCTCGCAGAGCGAGCGCAGGTGCTCGAACAGCCCGCCCACCTCGAGCGGGCCGAGGCTCGCGGTCGGCTCGTCGAGGATGAGCGTGTGCGCGCCCTCGGCGAGCGCCACCACGATCTCGCCGAGCTGGCGGTGGGAGTGGGTGAGCGAGGCGGTGGGGGCGTCGAGGTCGACCTCGACGCGGGCCCGGTCGAGGGTCGCGGCGAGCAGGGAGCGGGCCGATCGCCGGTTGACGAAAGGCCGCGAGCCGACGACGAGGTAGTTCTCGACGAGGCTGAGCTCCCCCACGAGGCTGAGCTGCTGCGGCACCATGTTGACGCCGCGGCGCTTCGCCTCGGCTCGGTCGCGCGGCACGTAGGGCACCCCGCCGAGACTGATCGCGCCGCTCGACGGCGGCTCGATGCCGGCGAGCACCTTCGCCAGGGTCGACTTGCCCGCCCCGTTCTCGCCGACCAGGGCGTGCACCGCGCCGGGGCGCACCGTGATCGAGACCTCGTGCAGCGCCCGCACCGGGCCGTAGCTCTTGGAGACGGACCGCGCCTCGACGACGCGGCCCGCCTCCTGGGGTGAGATGGTCATCAGCCGATCGTGACGGATCCGTCGTTGATGCCCGCGATGACCTCGTCGACCTTGGCCGCCGCCTCGGCGGGGACCTGTCCGCCGACGTCGTTGATCGGGTCGAAGACGATGCCGCCGTTCGCCAGCGTCGAGGTGACGCCCTTGCCGCCGAAGCCGCCGTCGGCGACCTCCTCGACCCAGGCCTTGACGATCGGGTACATGTCGAGGTCGACGGTCGAGACGTTGTTCGCCAGGGCGGCCTCGCCACCGGCGGAGGACACGCCGACGCTCAGCACCCCGCCGTCGGCGGCGGCCGAGCCGACACCGGCGGCGATGCCGTCACCGGTCGTGTAGACGAGCTTCGCACCCTGACCGATCAGGCCGGTGGTCGCTGCGGCGGCCGCCTGGGCGTCGTCGAAGCTGCCCGCGTAGACGACCGGCAGGAACTGGGCGGCGGGGTTGGCCGCGGTCACGCCCTGCTGGAAGAAGGCGTCGGTCGCGGTGACGAAATCGAGCTCCAGGCTCTCGACGCGGCCGATCGGAGAGGCACCGGTAGCGCCCGCGATGTAGCCCGAGAGGTAGCCGACCTCGGGGGTGCTGTAGGTCCACGTCTCGACGTTGTCGGTGTACTTCTCGAGGATGTCGGGGCCGCCCGACGCGGTGAACTTCACGTCGGGGAAGGTCTCGGCGACCGAGAACACGGCGTCTCCGAGCTCGATGCCGTGGCCGATGATGAGGTCGTAGCCCTGGCTGGCGAAGTCGGCGATGACCGGCTCGCTCTCGGCCGGGTCGCTCATCTGATCGCGCAGCTCGTAGTCGATCAGCCCCTCGTCCTTCAGCTTCTCGAGCGCATCCGCCAGCGACTGGTTGAAGGCGCCGTCGTTCGTATTGCCCGGGGTCAGCGCACCGACCTTGATGACGTCGTCGGCGGCGGGGGTGGAGGAGTTGCTCGAGGCCGACGAGCCGGAGCTGCAGCCCGCGAGGGCGAGTCCGGCGACGGTGATCAGGGCGGCGGCCGGGAGGAGGGAGGCGCGGCGTCTCATGGTGGTCCTTTCGAGGATGCGATGCAGGGGTGGGGGTGGTGCGGGGTGGTGGTGCTCTGGGGTGGTGGTGCTCTGGGTGGTGCGGCGCGCCGGGGCGCGGGTCAGCGTGCCTCGTCGACGAGACCCTCGGCGAGGGTCGGTCCGACGAAGGCGGCGCTGTCACTCGACCAGTGACCGAGCAGGGCGCCCGTCGCGGTCGAGAAGCAGGGGTCGAGGGTCGCCACGGTGGGCGGGTCGAGGGGGTGCAGCGCGGCGTCCGACACGCAGACCACCGGATGCCCGTGCAGCGTCCTGGCGACTCCCCACTCGGGCAGCTCACCTCGACGTTCGGCCGCGAGCAGCGCCGCCTGGGACAGGAAACCGCGGAGGCCGGGGTCGTCGGCGCAGCGCTCGGGCGCTTTCGTGCATCCGTCGACCCAGCGGATCGTGCCGTCGGCGTCGAGGTGCACCGAGCTCGACTGGACGCCGAGCGGGCTGTCGCCCTGGGCCACGACGTCGATGGTGAGGGCGTAGTCGTCGCCGCTGCGGGTGGAGGTGATGTGCTCGACGTACAGGGGCTCTGACTTGGTGCCGGTGACGCGGTAGGCGTCGGGCCAGGTGGCGAGGAGCGGGGCGAGCGCGATCGCGGAGCCGTCGGTTGCGGTGGCGGCGGCCGACGCGGTGACCGCGGAGGTGGCAGTCGGGGTGGCGGCCGTGGGCGCCTCCGCGCGCGACGGGGCCGCCGCCAGCACCACGACGGAGACGAGCGCGATCGCGCCGAGACCCAGGGCGAAGGCCGCCGGTCGCGGGGCGCCGGTCGGAAGCGGGATCATGGCGTGCCTCCGGGCGCCGCGCCCGCGAGCGCGGGGGTCAGCAGCTCGAGCTCGGCCAGCAGCTCCCGCTTGAGATCGTCGTCGGCGAAGGAGGCGCGGATGGACTCGGCGGCGAAGCGGGCGAGCTGCGCGCGGTCGAAGCCGTAGACCTCCGCGGCGACGGCCCAGTCCTCGTCGATGGTGCAGGCGAGCGGCGCCGGGTCGTCGGTGTTGAGCGTCACCCGCACGCCGGCCTCGACGAGCCGGGGCAGCGGATGCGCGGCCCAGTCGGCGTAGAGGCCGAGCGTGACGTTCGAGCGAGGGCAGACGCCGAGCGGGACGTCGTCGTCGATCAGCCGCTGGATGAGGGCCGGATCCTCGATCGAGCGCACGCCGTGGTCGATGCGCTCGGCGTGCAGGAGGTCGAGGGCGTCCCAGACCCCCTCCGGCCCGCTCGACTCGCCCGCGTGCACCGTGCGGCGGAGTCCCGCCGACTCGGCGAGACGGAAGGCGCCGCGGAACTTCTCGCCGGTGCGGCCGCTGGCCTTCTCGTCGCCGTCGACGCTCACGGCCACCACGCGGGCCGGGCGACGGGAGACGAGATCGCCGATCAGCTGCTCGGCCTCGGCCGCGCTCTGGCCGCGGAGCAGCGAGTACGCGATGTTCGCGGAGCCCAGGCCGTCCTGCTCGGCCTCGTCGAAACCGGCGGCGAGCGCCTCCATGAGGGCGATCTCGCGTCCGCGCCAGGCGTTCCAGTGCGTCGGGTTGACGATGACGTCGGAGTAGCGCACGCCCGAGGCCGTCTGCCGGGCGGCGAAGGAGTAGGCCACCCGCGCGGCCTGCTCGCCGCTGCGCACCAGCCCGCACTGCCAGTCGAGGAAGCGGAGGAACCCGCTCAGTCCCGCACCGCCGACGCCCTGCGCGGTGCCGCCGGTGCTCACCTCGGGGCGGGTGAAGCCGTCGTGGGTACTGACGTCGAAGATCGTGGCGGCCGGGCCGGGGAGGGCGACGCCGTTCTCCTTCGCGAGCCGCAGGATGTCCCCGAGCGCGAAGGTGCCCTCGAGGTGCACGTGCACCTCGGCCTTCGGCAGCAGCCGGATCTCCTGCTCGTCGATTCGAGCGGGAGCGGCGTCGGAGTGGAGCATTCTGGCCTTTCGGGGAGGCGGCGGCACGGTCGGAGCCGCGATGTTCCAGCAGGCTAACCGCCCGTCGCGACTTGTTCACAAGTTGTACGGGAGATGTAGCAGGACCGTAACGCCGCCGTAACACTTCGTCGTAATCCCGCGGTTCGTCTACACTCGCTGTGATCTGTCCAACCGTCTTGTGTACATGTGGAGCCGCCCGTGAACGACACCGATACCCGACTGCTGCGCGCGAGTCTGCGCGTCGCGGCGGAATCCCGCGAGTCGGGCCGCCACCCCTTCGGCGCCCTAGTCATCGACGCCGAGGGCACGATCGTCGCCGAGGCCGGCAACGACTCCCTCCCGCCCACCGGCGACCCCACCCAGCACGCCGAGCTGCGCGCGGTCGCGCTCGCGTTCCGCCGGCTCGGCGCCGAGGGCATGGCCGGCAGCACGCTCTACACGAGCGCCGAACCGTGCGCGATGTGCTCGGGCGCCGTCTACTGGACGGGCGTCGACCGCGTCGTGTACGCCCTCTCCGAGCACCGGCTGCTCGAGCTCACCGGCGACCACCCCGAGAACCCGACCTTCTCGCTCCCCTGCCGCGAGGTCTTCGCCCGCGGCCAGCGCCGCATCGACGTCTCGGGCCCGCATCTCGAGGACGAGGCGTCGGTCGTGCACGAGGACTTCTGGGTATAGTCTCCGCAGGCCGACGCGACCGCCGGGCACACTGTGACCCGGTCAGGCGCCGGGCAGCCGGCCCGCCAGCACGCGTCCGCGCGCCACGACCGCGACGATGCGGTCGGGCGTGAGTGCGTCGAGGTCCTCCCACGGGCGGCCCCGCACGACGACGAAGTCGGCGGCGAGCCCCTCCGCGAGGCGCCCGAGCCGGTCGCCGAGGCCGAGCGCGGCGGCGGCGTCCGAGGTGGCGGCGACCAGCGCCCGCGAGGCGTCCCACCCGAACAGCCGGCTCATCGCCCGCAGCTCGTCGAGCTGGCTGCCGTGCCGAACGAATCGGCCGTTCGCATCCGTGCCGAGCACGAACCGCACGCCGGCGCGAGCGGCCTCGCGGAAGGCCTCATCGCGCCCGGCAACGACCGCCCGCGCCTTCTCGGCCGCCTCGGGGCGGATGCCCGGCCCCCCGGCCGCGACCAGGTCGTTGATCAGCAGCGTCGGGCTCACCGGGATGGCCGCCTCGACCAGCGCCGGGAACTGCTCCGGGGTCATCCCGGTGCCGTGTTCGATCGAGTCGACACCCTCCTCGAGGGCGATCGCGATTCCCTCGGCCGTGTGGCTGTGGGCGGCGACGAGCATGCCCAGCGCGTGCGCCTCGTCGACCGTCGCCGCGATCTCGGCCCGCGTCTGGTTGCGCCAGCCCACCTGGTCGCCCATCGAGAAGATGCCGCCGCTGGTGTAGAGCTTGATACCCGTCGCACCCTCCCGCGCCCACTGCCGCACGAGCCGCCGGCACTCTTCGGGCGAGTCGGCGACGGGCGGACGGTCGCGCACCCGCGGCGGCGTGAAGAGGTCGCCGTGGCCGGCGGTCATGCCGACGGGGCCGCTGGCGAGCAGGCGCGGGCCTTCGAGCACGCCCTGGTCGAGGGCCCGCGCCACCGCGATCTGCACGGAGGAGGCGGCGAGGTCGCGCAGCGTCGTCACCCCGTGCGCCGCGAAGCGCAGCGTGTGCGCGGCCACGTGCAGCGCCTTCTCCTCGGGCGGGGTGACGAGCGGCCAGGCGTCACCGGGGCCCAATCCGTCGAGCACGTTCGTGTCGAGGTGCACGTGGGTGTCGATGAGTCCCGGGATGACGCTGAGCCCCGGGTGGCGGTCGTCGGCGGGGGCGAGTGCGGTGATGCGGTCGGGGCCGCGGTCGCCGGGCGTCGTCCACGCGAGGCGGGACGGTCCGAGCATCCGCTCGCCGTTCCACACCGTGATGCCGTCGAGCGTGCCGTCCATCGGGTTCCCCTCGTTCGGGCGCCTCGCCGGCGCTGGCACCACCCTAGCCACCAGCGGATCGGCGGCCGAGCGGAGCGCGCGGCCTGAGCACAGGGCACCGCCCGGGCGGAACGGGGTGCCGGCACCTGCGAGAATCGACGGATGTTCGGTAGCGAAGCGGTCACGGGCCGCACGATCCTCGTGGTGCTCGAGCCGGGCGACGGCGTGCTCGAGGCGCTGGTGCAGGCGTGCATCCGCTTCGGGGTGACCGACGGCTACGTGCCGGTGTTCCTCGGGGCCTTCCGCGAGCTCACGCTGATCGGCGCGGGCGAGCCGCCGGCCGACGAGGACGAGCCGATGCCCGAGTCGATCACCGTGCGCAACTGCGAGGGCCAGGGCACGGCGACCGTCGCACGCGGCTCCGACGGCCCGCTCGTGCACCTGCACGCCTCCGTCGGCGCGAAGGGCGACTCGGCGCGAGCGCACTCGGGGCACGTGCTGTCGGGCGTGGTGCAGTACCCCACCGAGGTCGTGCTGGTCGAGCTGCTGTCGCCGACGATGGAGCGGCGGCCGAACGCGCGGGCGCGGGGGCTCGCGACCCTCACGTTCCCGCCCGAGTGAGCGCGGCCGGGCATCCGCTCTTCGTCGCTCAGGCGGAGATCGCGGCCAGGTGCCCGTCGATCTCTTCGATCGAGCGCTCGACGACGTAGGCGATGATCGCCTCGCCCTTGGCCGCGGTCGCAGGCCGTGGGTCGCCGAAGACGCCGCTCGGCGAGAGGGTGTCGAAGCGGATCGGCCGCCGCCCGAAGTCGGCGGGCAGCTCGGGGTAGGCGGCGACGAAGCGGTCCGGATGCACGAGCCGCGGTTCGAGGGCCAGCACCATCGAGGTCTCGATCTCGTCGGCGTGGCAGAGACCCGGTGCCGCCCAGGCGGTCTCCTTCACGGTGTCGCCGATCTCGGCGAGCCCCGGATAGTCCAGCACCAGCGTGTCGAAGCCACCGATCGAGAGCTCGCGGGCGGCCGCGTGCACGGGTGCACGGTTGCCGTAGTCGCCGTTCATGACGACCAGCGTCGTCACGCCGGACGACTGGGCCGAGAGGCCGATGTCGCGGCAGATCGCGGTGACGGTCGAGGCGGCCAGGGAGATCGTGCCGGGGAAGCCGCCATTGTCCCACGTCTCGCCGTAGGGCACGGCCGGCAGCAGCAGAGCCTCGTAGTGGCGGGCGATGCGCTCGGCGACGCCGGCCGCCTGGATCGTGTCGGTCGAGAGCGGGAGGTGCGGCCCGTGCTGCTCGAGCGCACCGAACGGCAGCACGGCGAGGGTGCGGCCGGAGTCCAGGTGCTCTCGCACGTCGGTCCAGCTGGCGGCGGCGAGTTCGGTCATCGGCATGCGGTCACAGTACAGCCGCCGCCTGCAGCGCCACCACGAACGTCGACCCCCCGCCCGGTGTCTCCTCGTATTCGAGCGTGCCGCCCATTCCCTCCACGAATCCCTTCGACAATGCCAGCCCGAGCCCGAGCCCGGTCGTGTTGTCGGTGTCGCCGAGCCGCTGGAAGGGCACGAAGATGTCCTCGCGGCGGTCGATGGGCACCCCCGGGCCCCGGTCTATCACCCTGATCTGCACCCCCGACAGGAACGCCGACGCCGCCACCACCACCGGCCCCGACGACGGCGCGTGCTTGAGGGCGTTCGCGAGCAGGTTCACCAGCACGCGTTCGAGCAGCACCGGATCCGCGCGCATGGCCGGCAGTTCGGCGGGGAGGTCGAGCTCGACGGCGGACGGCCCGACGTCGAGCTCCTCCAGGGCGGCGGGCACGACGTCGAGCAGGTCGACGTCCGCGAGGGTCACGGCGAGCGCCCCCGCCTGCACCCGGCTGACGTCGAGCAGGTCGGTGAGCAGCCGGGTCAGCTGACCGAGGCTGGTCTCGGCGGTGTCGAACAGCTCCTCACGATCGGCCGGGGTCAGGATGCCCGTCGTGCTCCTCAGCCCGGTGAGCGCCGCCGTGGCGCTGGCCAGCGGTCGGCGGAGGTCGTGGCCGACGGCCGCGAGCAGCGCGGTGCGCACCCGGTCCGCAGCGGCGAGCGGGGCCATCTCCCGGGCGGTCTGCTCCAGGTCGGCGTTCTCGAGGGCCGAGGCGAGCTGGGTGACGATGATGCCGAGCAGCCGCCGATCCGACGACTGAAGTGGGCGCCCGTGCAGCTCGAGCACGGCCCGCTCCCCCACCGGCACCCGGTCGACCGGCCCGTCGAGAGGCGAGCCCGACGAGTCCGGCGAGTCCGACGAACCCGCCGAAGCACTCGACACCGCAGGCTCCCCGTCGCTCGCCAGCACCCGCTCCCCCACCACGATCCGCACCCCCGTCAGCCCGAACGCCTCCCGCGTGCGGGTCACGAACGCCTGCAGCGCGTCCTGCCCTCGCAGCACCTCCCCCGCGACCCCGGCGATCAGCTCCGACTCCGCCGCCGACCGCCGCGCCGCCCGCGACCGCCGGGCCGCCTGGTCGACCACGATCGACACCAGCACCGCGATCACGATGTAGAGCAGCAGCGCCAGCAGGTGCAGCGGCTCGTCGACGGTCACCGTGTAGAGCGGGTCCACGAAGAAGAAGTCGAGCGTCACCCCCGACAGCACCGCCGCGAACAGCGCCGGCCAGATTCCGCCCACCAGCGCGACCACCACCACGAGCAGCTGGTATGCCAGCACGTCCGACGTGATCGAGTCGTCGCTGCGGAACGTCGTCAGCAGCCACGTCAGCAGCGGCCCGAACGCCAGCGCGATGGCGGTGCCGAGCACCCGGCGCCGCGTCGTCAGCGATCCCCCGATCTCGGGCAGGCGCATCCTGAGCCGCCCGCCCGCCGCGGCATGGGTGACGATGTGCACGTCGATGTCGCCCGACTCGCGGATGACGGTCGCCCCGATGCCCGCCCCGGTGACCAGCGCGGCGAGCCGGCTGCGACGCGACACCCCGATCACGAGCTGCGTGGCGTTCGAGGCCCGCGCGAACTGCACGAGCGCCTCGGGGATGTCACTGCCGACGACCTGGTGGAACGTGCCGCCGAGGCTCTCGACGAGCGCGCGCTGGGCGGAGAGGGCGGCCGGGTCGATGGAGCGCAGACCGTCCTGATTGGTGACGTGCACCGCCAGCAGCTGGCCGCCGGCCGACCGGGCCGCGATGCGGGAACCGCGCCTGAGCAGCGTCTCCCCCTCCGGGCCGCCGGTCAGGGCGACGACCACGCGTTCGCGCGCCTCCCACTTCTGGCCGATGCCGTGCTCGCTGCGGTAGCGCTGCAGCGACGAGTCGACTTCGTCGGCGAGCCAGAGCAGCGCGAGCTCGCGTAGCGCCGTGAGATTGCCGAGCCTGAAGTAGTTCGACAGCGCGGCGTCGATCCGAGCCGCGGGGTACACGACCCCGGCCGACAGCCGGTCGCGCAGCGCCTGGGGCGCCAGGTCGACGACCTCGATCTGGTCGGCGTCGCGCAGCACGGCATCCGGCACGGTCTCGCGCTGCGGCACCCCCGTGATCTGCTGCACGACGTCGTTGAGCGACTCGATGTGCTGGATGTTCACCGTCGAGATCACATCGATCCCCGCATCCAGCAAGGTCTCGACGTCGCGCCAACGCTTCTCGTGGGCGAGACCCGGCGCGTTGGTATGGGCGAGCTCGTCGACGAGGGCGACCTGGGGCGCCCGGGCGAGCACCGCGTCGAGGTCCATCTCCTCGAGCTCGACGCCGCGGTGGGCCACGCGCAGCCGCGGCACGATCTCGAAGCCGAGGGTCATGGCGCGGGTGGCGGCGCGGCCGTGGGTCTCGACCACCGCCACCACCACGTCGCGCCCCTCGGAGCGCAGCCGCCGCCCCTCCTCGAGCATCGCGTAGGTCTTGCCCACGCCCGGGGCGGCCCCGAGCAGCACCCGCAGCCGTCCCTGCTTCATGCGATCGAACTCGTCATGACTGGCACCGGATGCTCAGCCCTCGAGCTGCGACAGCGCGACGTTCAGCTGCAGCACGTTGACGGTGGGCTCCCCGAAGAACCCGAGGTCGCGACCCTGGGTGAACGAGTCGACGAGCGTCTGCACCCTCGCCACGGGGATGCCCCGGGCATCCGCCACTCGGGCGACCTGCTCGTTCGCGTAGGCCGGGCTGATGTGCGGGTCGAGACCCGAGCCCGAGGTGGTCAGCGCGTCGACGGGGATGTCGGCGGGGTCGACGCCGTCGCTCGCGGCGATGGCGGCCTTGCGGGCCTCGATCTCCGCGATGAAGTCGGGGTTCTCGGGCCCGTAGTTGCTCGCGACCGAGGCCGAGGCGTCGTAGCCGGCCGCCGAGGGGCGCGACTGGAACCACTGGGGCAGGGCCTCCCCGTCGGCGTCGGTGAACGACTGGCCGATCAGCGACGAGCCGGCCGGCTCGCCGTCGACGGTCACGATGCTTCCGTTGGCCTGGGCGGGCAGCGCGAGCTGTCCGATGCCGAGCACGGCGACGGGGTAGGCGATGCCCAGCACGACCGTGGCGACGATCATGTAGCGGAGGGCGACCCAGTAGGGGCGGGCGAACCCGCGGGTGGAGGCCATGGTGATGTCCTGTCTGTAGGAGGTCGGGGTGGGCTAGAAGCCCGGGATGAGGCTCACGACGAGGTCGATGATCTTGATCCCGATGAAGGGGGCGATCACGCCGCCGAGGCCGTAGACGAGGATGTTGCGGGAGAGGATGCGCGACGCCGACATGGGCCGGTACTTCACCCCGCGCAGCGCGAGCGGGATCAGCGCGATGATCACCAGCGCGTTGAAGATCACCGCCGACAGGATGGCCGAGGCCGGCGAGTGCAGGCCCATGATGTTCAGCAGCCCGAGCCCCGGGAACACCGCGGCGAACATCGCCGGGATGATGGCGAAGTACTTCGCCACGTCGTTCGCGATGGAGAACGTCGTCAGGGCGCCGCGGGTGATCAGCAGCTGCTTGCCGATGGCCACGATGTCGATGAGCTTCGTGGGGTCGGAGTCGAGGTCGACCATGTTGCCGGCCTCCTTCGCGGCGCTCGTACCCGTGTTCATGGCCACGCCGACGTCGGCCTGGGCGAGGGCCGGGGCGTCGTTGGTGCCGTCGCCGGTCATCGCGACCAGTCGGCCGCCCTCCTGCTCCTGGCGGATCAGCGCCAGCTTGTCCTCGGGCGTCGCCTCGGCCAGGTAGTCGTCGACCCCGGCCTCCTCGGCGATCGCCTTGGCCGTCAGCGGGTTGTCGCCCGTGATCATGACGGTACGGATGCCCATCGAGCGCAGCTCGGCGAAGCGCGACGCCATGCCCTCCTTGACGATGTCCTTGAGGTAGACGACGCCGAGCAGCCGGGCCGGAGCACCGGGCTCGCGCACCGCGACGACGAGCGGGGTGCCGCCGAGGCTCGCGATGCGGTCGGTCGACTCCTCGAGCTCGGCGAAGAGCGTGCTGCCGGCGGTGCCGGTCTCCTTCGCCCAGGCGGTCACGGCCGAGCCGGCGCCCTTGCGGATCTGGCGGCCGTCGGCGAAGTCGACACCGCTCATGCGGGTCTGTGCGGTGAACGGCACGATCTCGCCGTCGACCGACGCGGGCCGCTCGAAGCCCTGGGTGGCGGCCAGGTCGACGATCGACTTGCCCTCGGGGGTCGGGTCGGAGAGGGACGACAGCGCCGCCGCCTCCCGCAGCTCGTGGGCGAGCACACCGTCCAGCGTGCGGAACTCCGCGGCACGACGGTTGCCGTAGGTGATCGTTCCCGTCTTGTCCATCAGCAGGGTGGTCACGTCGCCCGCTGCCTCCACGGCGCGACCCGACATGGCGAGCACATTGTGCTGCACGAGCCGGTCCATGCCGGCGATGCCGATCGCCGAGAGCAGGGCGCCGATGGTGGTGGGGATGAGGCAGACGAGCAGAGCGACCATCACGGCGATGGAGGGTGCGGCATCCGAGTACCCGGCGATGGGGCCGAGGGTGAGCACGACGATCAGGAACACGATCGACAGGCTCGCCAGCAGGATGTTCAGCGCGATCTCGTTCGGCGTCTTCTGCCGCGAGGCGCCCTCGACCAGGCGGATCATGCGGTCGACGAAGGTCTCGCCGGGCTTCGAGGTGATGCGCACCACGACGCGGTCGGAGAGCACCCGGGTGCCGCCGGTCACCGCGCTGCGGTCGCCGCCCGATTCCCGAACCACCGGGGCGGACTCGCCCGTGATGGCCGACTCGTCGATCGACGCGATGCCGTCGACGATGTCGCCGTCGCCCGGGATCAGCTCGCCGGCGACGACCACCACGGTGTCGCCGAGCGTGAGGTCGGCCGAGGCGACCTGCTGCGTGGAGGCCCGCAGCGCGGCGGGATCGCCTGCCGGGTCGTAACCGACGACCTTGGCCGCCATCGTGCTGGTGCGGGTGGAGCGGAGCGTCGCGGCCTGCGCCTTGCCGCGGCCCTCGGCCACCGATTCGGCGAGGTTCGCGAACAGGACGGTGAGCCAGAGCCAGACGGCGATCGCCCAGGTGAAGGCGAGCGAGTCGGAGCCGCCGACGAACGGCTGCGCGATGGCGAGCACCGTGGTGAACGCGGCGCCGACCTCGACGATGAACATGACGGGGTTCCGCCACATCAATCGAGGTGAGAGCTTGCGGAGCGCCCCGGGGAGCCCGGCGGCGATCTGACTGGGGAGGTTGGACATTACTGAAGCCCTTCGGCGAGAGGTCCGAGTGCGAGCACGGGGAAGTAGGTGAGGGCTACGACGATGACGATCACGCCCACGAGGAGGCCCACGAACTGCGGGCGATGGGTCGGCAGGGTGCCGGCCGTGACGGGCACCTTGCCCTGCGCGGCCAGCGAACCGGCCAGCGCGAGCACGAGCACGATCGGGATGAACCGGCCGAACAGCATCGCGAGGCCCAGCGCGGTGTTGAACCACGGGGTGTTGGCGGTGAGGCCGGCGAACGCCGAGCCGTTGTTGTTCGCCGCGCTGGTGAAGGCGTAGAGCACCTCGGTGAAGCCGTGCAGCCCGGGGTTCCAGATCGACGTGCTCTCCACGTCCTCGCGGATCGGCGGGATCGCGAAGCTGAGCGCCGTGCCGACCAGCACGAGGGTGGGCGTGGCGAGGATGTACAGGCTCGCCAGCTTGATCTCGCGCGGGCCGAGCTTCTTGCCCAGGTACTCCGGGGTGCGTCCGACGAGCAGCCCGGCGATGAACACGGTGATCACCGCGATGATCAGGATGCCGTAGAGGCCCGCCCCGATGCCGCCCGGTGCGATCTCGCCGAGCATCATGTTGAACAGCGTCATCATCCCGCCGAGCGAAGTGAAGCTGTCGTGCATCGAGTTCACGGCACCGGTCGAGGTGATCGTCGACGTGGTGGCGAACAGGGTGGACGCGGCGATGCCGAAGCGCTGCTCCTTGCCCTCCATCGCGCCGCCGGCGAGCTGCGGGCCGGTGCCGGCGCCGCCGATCTCGAAGGCGGTGAGCGCGGCGAGCGAGGCGACGAACAGCACGCCCATGGCGGCGAGGATGGCGTAACCCTGGCGGGTGTCGCCGACCATCTTGCCGAAGGTGCGGGGCAGCGAGAACGGGATGGCGAGCATGAGCACGATCTCGAACAGGTTCGTCCAGGGCGTGGGGTTCTCGAACGGATGCGCGGAGTTGGTGTTGTAGAAGCCGCCGCCGTTGTTGCCCAGCATCTTGATGGCCTCCTGCGAGGCCACCGGCCCGCCGGGAACCGTCGCACTGCCGCCGGTGAGGGTGGTCACGTCGGTGAAGCCGTTGAAGTTCTGGATGACGCCGCCCGCGATCAGCACGACCGCCGACACGACCGCCAGGGGCAGCAGGATGCGGAGGGTGGCGCGGGTCAGGTCGACCCAGAAGTTGCCGATGGTGCCCGTGTTGCGGCGCGCGAAGCCGCGCACGAGGGCGATGGCCACGGCGAGCCCGACACCGGCCGAGACGAAGTTCTGCACGGCCAGACCGGCGATCTGCACGGTGTAGCCCAGCGTGACGTCGGGTGAGTACGACTGCCAGTTGGTGTTCGCCACGAAGGAGGCGGCCGTGTTGAACGACAGCCCCTCGGGCACGGCGGGGAAGCCGAGCGAGTACGGCAGCACCGCCTGCAGGCGCTGCAGGGCGTAGACGAACAGCACGCCGATCAGCGAGAAGGCGAGCACACCGCGGAGGTAGGCCCCCCAGCTCTGCTCGGAGTCGGGATCGACCCCGACGACGCGGTAGAGACCGCGCTCGACGCGGAAGTCCTTGGCGGAGGTGAAGGTCCAGGCGAGGTAATCGCCGAGAGGGCGGTGGATGACCGCGAGCACGAGGACGAGGGTCGCCAGTTGGGCGACCAGGAGCCAGGCTTCCATCTAGAATCTCTCCGGCTTCACGAGGGCGACCACCAGGTACGCCACACCGGCGACACCCAGCAGCGCGGCGGCGAGTTCGAGCACGATCACAGCTTCTCGACCCCCTTCGCGACGAGGGCGACGACGCCGAAGGCGGCGAGGATCGCGACGATATAGATCACGTCGAGCACGGTGTTCTCCATCCGACAGGCGCCCCGGATGGGCGCGCGGTACGGATGAGAGTGTGCTCGCCGGCGAGCGCGGTTCCGGCGGTCCTAACGCTTTCCTGACGGGCCGCGCCCGGGCTCGTGCGAATTCCTCACGCGATCCCTACACCGGGCCGCGTGAGCGAGGTGTTCCGGATGCGCTAGAGCGGGTACGCGGTCGTGTCGTCGGCGGCGAACGAGAACCACACGGTCGCCCCGGGTGCCAGGTCGAGCTCGGCCGCTCGGCGGGGTGTCACGTCGGCGGCGAGGGCGCCGGCGCGCACCCGCACCACGTCGCCGCGCGGCTCGACGTCGGTGACGCGGCCCGGCAGGCGGGACGACGTGCGGGGCTCGACGGCGCTGAGGGCGACCGCGGCGGGCCGCACCGCGACCGCGACCGCGGCGCCGTCGACGACCCGCTCGACGAAGCGCACGTCGACGAACTGACCCTCCGCCGTGCGGACGCCATCGCGGTGCGCCGTGCCCGTGATCAGGTTGACACCGGTGAGCCCGGCGGCGAAGGCGGTGCGGGGGCGTTCGAGCACCGCGGCGGTGGGGCCGGAGTCGACGACCCGCCCGGCGTCGAGCACGACCACCCGGTCGGCGAGGGTGAAGGCGTCGAGCACGTCGTGGGTGACGATCACGGCGCTGCGCCCGGCCAGCACGGCACGGAGCGTACGGCGGAGGGCGGGCGCGACCGAGACGTCGAGGGCGGCCATCGGCTCGTCGAGCAGCAGCAGCGCCGGGTCGGCGGCGAGCGCCCGGGCCACGGCGATCCGCTGCGCCTGCCCGCCCGACAGCTCGGCCGGGCGCCGATCGGCGAGCTCGATGGCGTCGACCCGCTCGAGCCAGCTCCTGGCGTGTGTGGCGGCCTCCGCGCGCGAGCGGCCCCGCGCCCGAGCGCCGAAGGCGACGTTGTCGAGCACGGTCAGATGCGGGAAGAGCAGGGCCTCCTGCGCGAGCAGCGCAATACCCCGGGCGTGCGGGGGCACCCAGGGGCCTCGCCCCGGCCGCCCGCCGGCGGCACCACCGCGGCCCTGCAGGTCGAACAGCACGCGATCGCCGAGCCGCGCCCGCCCCGAGTCGGGCCGAAGCAGCCCGGCGGCCACGGCGAGCAGCGTCGACTTGCCCGATCCGTTCGGACCGAGCACGGCGACGGTCTCTCCCTCGGCGACCTCGAGCGCCACCGAGACGTCGCGCTCGGCGACGCGCGCGTGCAGCTCGAAACTCATCGCGCCCGCCGCCCCGGGCGGAGGCCGGCGGGCTCGCCGGCGCGGTGCGCGACGGCCACGACGACGACGGCGACGACGACCAGCACCAGCGAGAGGGCGACCGCCGCATCCGGATCGGTCTCGCGCTGCAGGTAGATCTCGAGCGGCAGGGTGCGCGTGACCCCCTGCAGCGAGCCGGCGAATGTCAGCGTCGCGCCGAACTCCCCGAGCGCGCGGGCGAACGACAGCACCGCGCCCGAGACGAGGGCCGGCAGCACGAGCGGCAGGGTGACGCGACGCAGCACCGTGGTGGGCCGGGCGCCGAGGGTCGCGCCGACCGCCTCGTAGCGCGTGCCGACCGTGCGGAGCGCCCCCTCGAGACTCAGCACCAGGAAGGGCAGCGCCACGAAGGTCTGCGCGAGCACGACCGCGGTGGTCGAGAACGCGATCGTGACACCGAACGCCTCGAAGCCCTGCCCGAGCAGCCCGCGTCGGCCGAAGGTGTAGAGCAGCGCGATGCCCCCGACCACCGGCGGAAGCACGAGCGGCAGCAGCACCAGAGAGCGCAGCACCTTCTGCCCCCAGAACCGGGTGCGCGCGAGCACGATCGCCATCGGCACCCCGAGCAGCACGCACAGCGCCGTCGAGGTCAGCGAGGTGCGGAGGCTCAGGCCGAGCGCGTCGAGCGACGACTCCGAGGTGATCAGCGGCACGAACTCCGCCCAGTTCACCCGCAGCAGCATCGCCACGAGCGGCAGCAGCACGAAGGCCGCGCCGAGCGCGGCGACGACCGCCACCCAGCGCGGCACCCCGCCGTACGTGCTCCCCGCCATCGTGTCGCCTAGGGGGCGCCGAAGCCGGCGGCGGTCAGCACGTCGCGTCCGGTCGACCCGGTGACGAGCGCGACGAAGGCCTGGGCGGCCGCCTCGTTCTGGGACCCGGCGACCGGCGCGATCGGGTAGGTGTTCACAGCTTCAGCCGCCTCGGGGATGTCGACTCCCTCGACCGCGTCCCCGGCGGCGACGACGTCGGTGACGTAGACGAGCCCGGCGTCGGCCTCCCCGCTCGTGACCTTGCCGAGCACGTCGGTGACCGAGGACTCCTCGCTGACCGCGGGGATCGTCACCCCGGTGGCCGTCTCCAGCGTCGCGGTGGCCGCCCCGCAGGGCACCTGGGCGGCGCAGATCACGGTGCGCACGGCCGGATCGGCGAGATCGGCGAAGGCCTCGACCGTCCCGGGGTTGCCCGGCGGCACGGCGATGGTCAGCACGTTGGTGGCGAAGTCGACCGGTGCGCCGGCGTCGACGAGCCCGGCGTCGGTGAGCTTCGCCATGTTCTTCTCGTCGGCCGAGGCGAACACGTCGGCCGGGGCGCCCTCGGTGATCTGGGTGACGAGGTCCGACGATCCGGCGAACGAGAGCTCGACGGTGACTCCCGGATGCGCGGCCTCGAACTCCTGGGCCAGCTCGGTGAACGTCGCCTTCAGCGACGCGGCGGCGAACACGGTGATCGAACCCTCGAGGGAGTCTGCCGTGCCGCTCGAGGCGGCGGACGGGGCGGCGTCACCCGACGGAGCCGCCTGCCCCGCGCATCCGCTCAGCAGCAGCAAGGCGGCTGCGGCCAGCACCGCCGTCGTGGCGCGGCGCATCAGGCCCGCCCGCCCGGGGTCTCGACCAGCACGGTCGTGGCCTTGACCACCGCGATGGCGACCGAACCGGGCTCGAGCCCGAGCTCGCGCACCGCCTCGCTGCTCATCAGGGAGACGATGCGGTGCGGACCGCACTGCAGCTCGACCTGCGCCATCACCGTGTCGGTGACGACGTCGGTGACGATGCCCACGAGGCGGTTGCGGGCGGAGCGGCCGATCTCGGAGGGGTCGGCCGGCAGCACGGCGTTGCGGCGGGCGAGCTCAGCCATCGCCAGGGCGTCGACGACGCCGCGACCCGCGTCGTCCTTGCCGCTCGCGAGCAGGCCGCCGTCGATCCAGCGGCGCACCGTGTCGTCGCTCACGCCGAGGTACGTTGCCGCGTCTTTGATCCGTATCTGCGTCACAGATCGGATTCTACTGCCGGATCTGCGGATGAGTGGCAGGTGCTGGGCCGCAGGGCGACGTTCTCGACGGGAAGGGGTGGCGTTTTCCGCGCCGGAGGTGGAGTGTGAGAGCATCCCTGCCCCGGGAATCCTCGAAAGGACCCATCATGGCCAAGAAAGAGATCGAGAAGGTCGGCTTCGACCCGATCGAGTTCGCCCACGGACTCGGCATCCAGAGCAAGCACGCGTACCTCGCGGGCTTCGCCTCGATCGTCGTGTCGCTGATCGCGTGGCTGGTGTCGCGCGGCAAGAAGTCCGACGACAAGGCGCAGTCCGACCGCTGGGGCATCTTCATCGGCCACTGGGCCCCGACCTTCTTCGCGATCGGCCTCGCGCTGAAGTCCGAGGAGTAGTCGACGCGGAATCACGCACGGCAACGACGAAGGGTCCGCTCCGGCGGGCCCTTCGTTCTAGACACCGCCCCCGCGACCTCGGATCATCGTCGGTGACGACCGGAGGCGGCGGGCCTCCGGCAGACCGTCCGAGAGGTCCCCGATGCCGACCACAGTCTTCATCAACCTGGCCGTGAACGACCTCGCGCGATCGCGCGCGTTCTACGAGGCGCTCGGGTACTCGATCAACGAAGCCTTCAGCGACGAGAACGCGGCCAGCGTGGTGATCAGCGACACGATCACGGCGATGCTGCTCACCCGCGAGTTCTTCGCTGAGTTCACGAGCAAGACGATCATCGACGCCACCACCTCGACCGAGGTGCAGCTCGCGCTCAGCGCCGAGAGCAAGGACGAGGTCGACGAGCTGCACGGGAAGGCTCTCGCGGCGGGCGCGACGCCGGCCGGTGAGCAGGACCACGGCTTCATGTACTCGAAGAGCTTCGACGACCTCGACGGCCACCACTGGGACTTCGTCTGGATGGACCCCGACGCGGCGGCCGGCGGGCCACCGGAACTCAGCCTCGACGAGATGCGCGAGAACACGACGCACAGCTGAGTCGCGGCCCTCTGCGGCTCAGCGCGCGCCGACTCCCGTAGCGCTGGGCTCAGCTCGTGCGGGTCGCCGACGGCGCGTTCTCGGGGCGGTAGGAGAGGGCGACCGTGCCCGAGTCCTTCCACGTGCGCACCCCGAGCAGCTCGAGCCCGAGCTGCGGCAGCCCGGTGAAGGCGCGGGCGTCGCCGGCGACGATCTTCGGCCCGATGAGCAGGTGCAGCTCGTCGACCAGACCGTGGGCGAGCAGCTCGGTCCAGACGGTGCGGCTGCCGAACACCGCGATGTCGTCGGGCTCGGAGTCGCGCAGGCTCCTCAGGTGTTCGTGCGCCTCGCGACGCGAGACGATCTCGGTGCGATCACCCCAGACCGGGATGTCGGCGCGCGTGAGTCGGTCGGAGACCACGGTGATGCCGAGATCGGTGGCGTACCGGGAGGCGATGTACCGGTCCTCGGGGATCGCGTCGGCGTCGTCGACCTGCCCAGGCCAGTACTTCATCATGCGGGTGTAGGTCTCGGCCCCGAACAGCAGCCGCCCGGCGGAGCGCACCCGGTCGGCGTTGTGCTCGGCGAACGCGAGATCCATCGGCATCTGCGAGACGTCGCCGCCCGCGCCCTCCGTGAACCCGTCGACGCTCACCATGCTGCTGACGACGATCCTGCCCATCGTGTGCTCCTCGAGGCCGGGTGGTCAGGTGAGCGAGCGCACGTGCTCGACGACCGGCGCGTCGAACGGCCCGCTGACGGAGCAGAGCACCGGGACGGTGTCGGCCAGATCGTCCGAGTCGGGATCGAAGGTGAAGTAGAACGCCAGCGCGGTGGGGTCGTCGGCGAAGCGGTCCTTGAGGTAGACGTTCTCCGAGGCCGGCTGCACATCGGCCGGGTCGTAGCCGACCGCCTCGCCCGGGATGCCGCCGATCTCCGCGGTGGCCTCCACGCACGCGGCGTAGACCGCGTCGAGGTCGTACGACGCCGGAGCCGCCGGGTCGGACGTGGATGCAGAGGTGGGTGCGGACGTGGGTGACGAGGTGGGCGTCGGTGTGACCGTCGCCGTGGGGACCGCCGCCGTGGCGGTGGGCAGCGCGGTGGCGGACGGGGAGGCGGTGGCGCTCGACGACGGACCCGCCGTCGACGTGCACCCCGTCAGCACGATGACCGCGGCCAGAAGAGCGACAGCGGACGCGGGGCTCACGAGGCGATTCAGGCTCATGCCCCCGAGCCTACGACGACTGTCGAGAACCGCTGCTTCGGAGATGTTCTGTGGTGGAGCTAAGGGGATTCGAACCCCTGACCTTCTCATTGCGAACGAGACGCGCTACCAACTGCGCCATAGCCCCGCTGACGTCGAAACGACAACCCCGATATTCTACGACGAAAGCGGGGCCGATTGCGAACCGGGGCGCCAGCGCCCGAGCATCAGGATGGCGGCGGAGAGCAGCACCACCCCGATCAGGGCCGTGGGCAGGTCCATGAAGAACTCCATCACGAGGAACGGCGGCACGAACGCCAGCACCGTCGCCACCGCGACGACCGGCGTGGGCGGGGTGGGGCCCACCTCCCGTGCCGCCTCGAAGCGCCCGACGAGGAACGACAGCCCGAACACCGCGGCCAGCACCAGCACGAACATCACCGGACGCGACCACCACCAGGCCGGGCTCGCCGGCGTCGGGGATGCGCCGGGAATCAGCAGCAGCGCTCCGGAGACCAGCAGGATCACCGGCAGGTGCCAGAGGTAGATCGTCATCAGCCGGGTGCCGACGAGGAACACCACGGCCCGGGCGGCGTGGGTGTTCATGAGTTTCGCGAGCGCCGGCTTCAGCAGTCTCAGGATGCACGCCTGCGCCACCGCGAGCGCCACCAGCGGCAGCGTGGGCGGGTTGAGGTTGGTGAGCATGTCGTCGGCGTACGGGCCCCAGACCGTCAGCGGCACCAGGAGCGCGTAGGCCACGGCCGCGATGCCGACGAGGGTGTACCAGCGGCGGGCGGCGAACCAGCCGTCGGCGTAGAAGAATCCGAGCTGCTGCACGAGCAGCCAGACGAAGAAGAGGTTGAGCAGGCCGATCTCGGTGATGCCCGTGGAGTACCGCAGCGCATCCACCACGATCGCCCCGGCGAGCAGCACCACGAGGGTCGCCCGAGGCGCCCGGGCGTGCCAGCCGACCATCAGCGGCACGAGCGCCTGGCAGAGCGTGTACGCAGCGAGGAACCACAGCGGCGAGGCGGCACCCGTGACGGCGACGTCGATCAGCGCCGGGTCGACGCCGATCAGGCGCGCTCCCCCGATGACCACCGCGTAGAAGACGAAGAGGGGCAGCGCCGGCTGGGCGAGGCGCAGCACGCGGTTGCGCACGTAGCCCGCGGCCGTTCCGCCGCGGCGGGTGTGGCTGCGCCAGGCGGTGAGGGATGCGAATCCGCCGACCACGAAGAACAGCGGCATGATCTGCCCGGCCCAGGTGACCGGGGCGAACCACCACTGCTCCTCGAGCGGGCGCGAAACGACGATCGAGCCGTCGGGTGCGGTGCCGACACCCACCATCAGCAGGTGGATCAGCACGACCAGGAGGACGCAGAACACCCGGGCCAGGTCGAGGGTCAGGTCCCGCTTCGACAGATCGATGGATGCCGCCCCGGAGGCCGACTGCGATCTCGAGGTGGGGGCGCGGACTCCGGCGTCACTCATGTCGCCATCCTAGGAGCGGACCATATCGCCGCACGGGAATACGACCGGGCTCAGCCCGCGCGACGCCGCGCGAGCACGGCGCAGTTCAGCCCGCGCGACGCCGTGCGAGCACGGCATCGATGTCGAGATGCGCGTCCGTGTCGCCGTCGACGATTCCCATCCGGGCGAACCGCGACGGCACCGCGGGCGCCACCGGCGCGGCCTCAGCCGCCGGAGTCGCCGGGGCGGCGGTCGGGATCTCGGCGACCGCGGCCGACTCGGCCTCGAGGCGCGCCCGCAGGGCGGCCTCGGCTGACGCCGCGGCCCGGCGCAGCGACTCGTGGTGGTCGGGCTCGGCACGCTCCCGCGAGGCGCGGGCGGTGGCCTCGGCGAGCTCGGCGGTCTTCACCGTGTCGAGCCGGTCGGGCACGTCGACCTCGGCCGGCTGGTCGAGACCGAGCGGCAGCGAGGCCGAGCGGGAGAGGTAGAGGGGACGCGGCATGGCGACGGGCACCCAGCCCGAAGCGCGGTCACCGGCGGAACGCGTGTCCGCCTCGGCCACGACAGACGAGGCCGACGACCCAGACGCGCCAGACGCCGACGCGGCGTCCTCGAACCCGTAGTCCACCAGCTCCGGTGACGTCAACGGCACGGCCGTCGGCGCGAGCGACGCCGGCAGCTTCAGCCGGCGCCCGGCCTGAGCGAGCCGCACGAGCATCGCGACGCACACGACCGACGCGATCGCCCCGCCGATCAGGATGATCCAGGCCCCCGTGTAGACGGCCTGCATCCCGCCGAGCACGGCGACCGAGAGCGAGACGGCGAGCACCAGCGCGGTGACGGCGCGCGACCGCCGCAGCCGGTCGGCGGTGCGCACGGCGGCCGGCACGGCCGCGAGGGTCTGCTGCTGCGCCCGGTGCTTCAGGATGCGCTCCTGCTCGGCGATCGAGCGCGCACTCGCCTCGACCCGCACCTCCTCGGGCACCTCGGCGGTCTCGGCGAGGATGCGCAGCGTCTGCTGCAGCCGCACGGCGTTCCGCTCCGTGGCGAGGTACTGCCGCGAACGGAACCACGACGGCAGCAGGTATGCGAGCCACAGCACCGCCGCGAGGGCGATGATGAACCCTCCGCTGAGCCAGTCCGTCGTCATGGCTCTACGGTAGGGGCGCGCGCCGCCCGCACCCCTCAACGCGGCACGTGTGTCGGGTGGGAATCAGCCGCGCACGCGCCGCCGCGACCTCACGGTCGGGTGATCGGGATGGCCCGCTGGGCTGCGATGCGCTCGCTCTCGGGCACGCTGCCGTCGCCGGGCGGCACCGTGCCCTCCTGCCACCGTCGCAGCACGCCCACAGGCAGCTCCTCGCGCACCAGGGCGAAGCAGAAGTGGTCGCGCCAGTCGCCGTTGATGTGGATGTAGCGCCGCCGCAGCCCCTCGTAGCGGAACCCCAGCTTCTCGACCACCCGCAGGCTCGGCCCGTTCTCGGGCCGGATGCAGATCTCGATGCGGTGCAGCCCCACCGAGAAGAAGCAGTAGTCGCTCGCGAGCGCCGTGCTGATCGGCGTGATGTCCTTGCCCGCGAAGCGCTCCGACACCCAGTAGCCGATCGAGGCCGAAGCCACGGAACCGTAGGTGATCGACGAGACGTTCAGCTGCCCGGCGACCTCGCCGTCGTACTCGATCAGGAACGGCAGGCCGAAACCGGCGCGAGCATTCGTCTGAAGAGAGCGGATGCTCGCCCGGGTGTCGAACGACATCGGACCCTGCGGGTTGGTCGCCTCCCAGGTGCGCAGCCACGACCGGTTCTCGATCAGCTCACGTTCGAGGGTCTTCGCGTCACGCACCCGGATGGGCCGGAGCGTGACACGACCCTCGGTCAGCGTGGGGACGAACATGGCTGGAACACTACCGCGAGCTCCGCGCCGGTCAGAGCCCTGACACGAACTCCTGCAGCCACGGCCGGAGGTCGGGACCGAGGTCGCTGCGGTCGCTGGCGAGCTGCACGATCGCCTTGATGTAATCGAGCTTGTCCCCGGTGTCGTAGCGACGGCCGCCGAACACCACGCCGTAGACGCCGCCCGCGATGGAGTCGTCGTCGGCGAGCGTGAGCAGGGCATCCGTCAGCTGGATCTCGCCGCCCTTGCCGGGCGGGGTGTTCTCGAGGATCTCGAAGACCTCGGGCTGCAGCACGTAGCGGCCGATCACGGCGAGGTTGGAGGGCGCGGTGCCCTCGTCGGGCTTCTCGACCAGCCCGGTCACCTTGACCACGTCGGCCTCGTCGGTGGCCTCGACCGAGGCGACGCCGTAGAGGTGCGTCATCGACGGGTCGACCTCCATCAGCGCGATGACGGTCGCGGTGCGGGACTCCTGCACCTCGAGCATCCGCTTCAGCAGCGGGTCGCGGGCGTCGATGATGTCGTCGCCGAGCAGCACCGCGAAGGGCTCGTGGCCGACGTGCATGCGCGAGCGCAGCACGGCGTGACCGAGGCCCAGCGGGTCGCCCTGGCGCACGTAGTGCATCTCGGCGAGGGCGGTGGACTCGTTGACCACCCGCAGCATCTCGCCCTTGCCCTTCTGCTCGAGCGTCGACTCGAGCTCGTAGACCCGGTCGAAGTGGTTCTCGATGGCGGCCTTGTTGCGGCCGGTCACGACGAGCACGTCGTTCAGACCCGCCCCCACGGCTTCCTCGACGACGTACTGGATGGCCGGCTTGTCGACCACCGGCAGCATCTCCTTCGGCATCGCCTTGGTGGCGGGAAGGAAGCGCGTGCCGAGACCGGCGGCCGGAATGACTGCTTTGGTGAGTGGTGTCCCCATGCCGGAAGCATATCCAGGTTCGCGCATGCCTCACTCCACGCGGCTCTAGAATCGAACACATGGCCTCCGACCGCAGCACCGACAAGCGGGCCCTCCGCGCCGAGCTGCGCGAGCGCCGGCGCACCCGCCCCGCCCACGTCGTCGACGCCGCCGAACTCGGCTTCACCGAGAACCTCGTGAAGATCGCCACCGAGACGGATGCGCGCACGATCTCCGCGTACCTGTCGACGTCGTTCGAGCCGAACACGCGCCCCTTCATCAACTGGGCCCTCGCCGACGGCCGGCGGGTGCTGCTCCCGATCGCGCGCCAGGACGGCCTGCTCGACTGGGCCGAGGCCGACGGCGAGAGCGAGACCGAGGGGCTCTACGGCCTGCCCGAGCCGGCCGGCGGCATCCTCGGCCCGATCGCCATCAACGACGCCGACCTCATCGTCATCCCGGCCTCCGCCGTCGACGGCCGGGGCACCCGCATGGGCTGGGGCCGCGGCTACTTCGACCGCACGCTCGGCTCGATGGAGAACTGCCCGCCCGTCTTCGCGGTCGTGTTCGACGACGAGATCCTCGACGAGGTGCCGCGCGAAGTGCACGACGCACCCGTCGACGGCGCCGTCACCCCCACCCGCATCATCCGTTTCCCGCGCTGACCGCGCGCGAAGCCCGTTCCCGGAGGCTCCTGTGCCCACCTACTCCTACCGCTGCACCGAGTGCGACAACGCCTTCGACATCCAACAGGCCTTCACCGACGACACCCTCTCTGTCTGCGACGTCTGCGGCGGCAAGCTCCGCAAGGTCTTCAGCCCCGTCGGCGTGACGTTCAACGGCTCGGGCTTCTACCGCACCGATTCGCGCGCGAAGAAGAGCGACAGCACGCCCAGCGCGCCGAAGTCCGACTCGGGCTCCAGCTCCAGCTCCAGCTCCAGTTCCTCGTCGAGCAGCAGCACCTCGAAGTCGACGCCGTCGGCCACGTCGACCCCGTCAAAGGCCGCCTCCTCCTAAGCTGAACGCATGTTCAAGGGATTCAGGGAGTTCATCCTCCGCGGAAACGTCATCGACCTCGCGGTCGCCGTGGTCATCGGCGCCGCCTTCACCGCGGTGGTCAACTCGATCGTCGCGAACATCTTCAACCCGATCATCAGCGCGCTGTTCCGCGCCGACAGCCTCGACAACGCGGGCATCGTGGCGATCGGCGACGCGCAGATCAAGTTCGGCGCGGTGCTCGGCGCGATCATCCAGTTCCTGATCGTGGCCGTGGTGGTCTACTTCGTCTTCGTATTGCCGATCAACCACCTGAAGAAGGCGGCCTTCGCGATCAAGGGCACCCCGGCCGAGTCGCTGGAGAAGGAGAACGAGGAGCTCCCGCCCACCGAGACCGAGCTGCTGATCGAGATCCGCGACCTGCTCGCGGCCCAGCGCGCCGCCGAAGCGGGCGAGCCGCCGGCGTCAGGGCACGTCCCGAAGCACTAACCACCCCGAAGCACCAGCTCTACCAGTGCGGGGGCACGTCCCGCCTGAGTCGTTCGTCATTGGGCTGCTCGCCGCTGGCTCCGGATGCGCCCCCGCCGTTCGTCCGCGGGGCGACGCCCCACGCCTGATCCGTGTCCTCGGCGGCACGCACCGGCTGCCCGTCGGGCCCGGTCTGCGGAGTCGGGTCGCTGCCGGGCACGGCCGACGTGGCCACGCGCCGGCGGCCGACCTTCTTCACGTCCATGGCACCAGCGTAGACGGCGAGGCCCAGAGCACCCTGCTCAGAGCAATCCGTTCACAGCACTCCGCTCAGAGCGAGATCGGCGACGTCTCCACCAACGACAGCTCGCGCACGCCGATCACCGAGGCGATGCGGGCCGCCACGGCCTCGGGATTTGTGAACAGCTCGAAGGAGTGCACCCGCAGGTAGTGCCAGCCGAGCCGGCGCAGCATGTCGGGCCTGAGGCGCAGGGACTCACGGAGCGAAGTGGAGTGCACCACCGCATCCGTCTCGATGGCGATCGCGCGACCGTCGTGCGAGGCGACCAGCGTCAGCTTGCCGCGGTGCTCGAAGGCCACCTCGAGGCCGCGCGCGCCGAGGCGGCGGGCGAGGTCGATCAGCAGCGCGTCGCCCGGGCTCGAGAAGGTGTCGGGCGTCGGGCCGGTCTCGGCCTCCTGCAGGATCTGGCGCAGCGCCACGACCCCGTAGTTCATCCGCTCCTCGTCGATGTCGGCGGGCATGAAGCAGCTGACGATGTCCATGGATCGACGGGCCCTCGTCATACCGACGGCGAGCAGGCGCTCTCCCCCGGGACGAGCGAGCCCGCCGAAGTTGGTGAGCACGCGGCCGTGGGCGGTCTTGCCGTAGCCGACCGAGAAGATCACGCGGTCGCGGCTCTGGGCCACCGACTGCTCGAGCGTCGCCACCATGAACGGCTCGGCGCGCTCCTTCAGGATGAAGTCGGCCAGGTCGCTGCGCTTGGCGAAAGCCGCCAGCACCGCCTGCTGCACCCGTACGGCGTGCTTCGGCGACGCGGTGATGACCATCAGCGACTCACGCGGGTAGTTGATCGCGTGGTCGAGCACGAGCGAGACGACCTCGTCGACCTCGGCGTCGACGCTCTCGACCGCACCCGTCTCGGAGTCGGGCATGCCGCCGCGGCCCTCGACGTAGTGCAGCGCGAGGCTGCCGTGCCCGAGGAAGGTACCGGCCCAGGGCAGCGAGTCGATCTTGCCGCCGTAGAAGCGGTGGTTGACGAGCTCGGCCAGGTCTTCGCCGCCCGCGCGGTAGCTGCGGGTGAGCGAGAGGGTGGGCACGAGGTCGGCCAGGCGGGCGAGCGCCGAGTCGGCGTGCAGCTCCTCCACCAGCTCGGCGTCGACGGCCGTGCGGGTGCGGGAGTCGTCGAAGGGCCGGATGGCGACCTCGAAGTGCGACGGCGTCTGCGTGACCGGGTCGCCGAACGCGACGACCTGGCGGCCACGGCGGATGGCGCCCACGTTCTCGGCGAGGGTGGTCGCCCCCGCGTCGACGAGCACGACGGTGTCGAAGGTGATGGCGTCGGTGATCTGCGGCACCTCGTAGGGCGAGGCCAGCCAGACCGGCGCGAGCACCTTGCCGAGGTGGGGCGCGGCCTCGTGCAGGCTCGCGGAGGTCACCCGGTCGGTGCGCAGCAGCTCCTTGAGGGCGCTCGCCTCGCTCGGGTGGTCGACGAGACCGACGCTCCAGGTCTCGGCGAGCTGCCACGACAGCAGCTGGCCGTTCATCGAGGCGTGGGCCTCGTCGACGAGCCGGAAGTCGCCCTCCAGCCGGTCGAGAACACCGGTGTTCGCGCCGAGCAGCGCGCGGTCGCCCTCGAGCATCAGCTCGAGCACCGACTGCCACCAGGCCAGTTCGAGTTCGTCGGGCACGGCCGACTCGGGCACATGGCGGTTCGACAGGTCGACGAGCAGCGGGTCGAGCGCGTGCTCGTGCAGCGAGTCGAGGAGCGCGGTGCGCTCCTGCAGGTTCGCGAGCACCTCCGACTCGGCGGCGAGACCCTCGACCATGCCGATGAGCTGGTCGATCGGCAGCGCCGCGAGGTGCTGCGCGGTGCCGGAGCGGCCGAGCGGCAGGTCGAGCTGCGCGAGGTCTTCGGTGACGCGCTGGAACGCGACCTGCACGTCGTTGATGCCGACGGGGATCTCCGGCGGGATGCCGGCCGCGGCGTAGCGGTACCAGAGGGTGCGCTGCTGCTGGATGCGGCGGAGCGACTCGTTGATGTCGCCGATGTGAACACCGGGGCGCACGTACTCGCGGGCCAGCGCCTTGAGGCGGCGACGCGAGGTCGACGACATCTGCGGGGCGTCGCGGCGCGGCGAGGTGGCGGCGATCAGGTCGGTGAGCGAGCGGTCGAAGACCACGGGCAAAAACTTGTCGAGCGTCTCGCGCAGGTCGGCGAGCAGCCGCAGGTAGGTGCCGAGCTCGTTCAGCGAGGTGAACGGCCGCATGCGGGTCTGACCGATCAGCTCGTAGGCCCCCGTGAGCAGGCGGGGCAGATCGGTGCGGTCGAGCCGCTTCGCGAGCTGGTGCGCCTTGTGGGCGTCGTCGCTCGACGAGAACTGCGCGCCGTACCAGGGCGAGTCGTCGGGGCCGTAGCGGAACTGGCCGAGCTCGGCCGCCCGACTGAGCGTCTTGGCGGCCTTGGCGCGGCCCGTCGCGAGCGACTCGAGAGCGGCGCGGTCGAGCCGGGCCGTGGTCGAGGGCGGGCTCGGCAGCAGCGCCAGCCGGGCGAGCTCGCGCAGGGCGTCGAGCACCGAGACCTTGAGCGTCGGGTCGACGCGCGACATCGAGGAGCGGTAGTCGAGGAGCACTCCGCGCAGGCGCACGAGGGCCTCGTCGATGTCGGCCACGCGAGGCTGCGCCGCCTTCTCGTTGCGGCCGATCGACTGGATCAGGTCGCGACGCAGGGTGCGCGGCGACACAGCGACCCCCGGCAGCCCGACGTCGCTCAGCCGGCGGCCGATGCCGCTCAGGCTGAGCCGGCGGGGGCTCACGACGAGCACGCGCTTGTTCTGCGCGACCAGGGCGCCGATGGCGTTGACGATCGTCTGGGTGCCGCCGGTTCCGGGCAGCGTCTTCACCACGATGGAGTTGCCGCCCGAGATCTGGGCGATCACGTTCTCCTGCTCGCTGTCGGCGTCGAGCAACAGGGTGTCGGTGCTCGGGGCGCGGTGGTCCTGCGGCGAGGGCTCGACCGGGTGGTAGCCCTCCTGCACGGCCCGGCGAGAGCTGAAGTTGCCGGCGAGCGCGTCGAGCACCGGATGCGCGAGATCGGCACTGTCGGCCAGCATCGCGCTCGAGACGTCGGCGAACGACGACACCACGAGGCGCGGCTGCACGGCGAACCAGGGCAGGTGCGAGGTGAGGCTGCGCAGCCGGTCGATCACGGGCTGGGGCTTGAAGACCCCGCTGGACTGCGCCAGCGCCACGAGGCTCTCGCCGTCGAGCGTGATGCCGAACTGCTCCTGCAGCGCCCGCACGAGCACCGGGTTCACGAACGGCACTCCGCGCAGCTTCAGCTCGAAGTCGCGCCCGTAGCGGCGCACCGAGATGGGACGCAGCAGCACGGGGGCGCGGAACTGCTGCGCGCCGGCGTCGCCGACGCCGGCCGGGCTGCCGTCGGGGTTCGGGGCGCGCCACTCGGCCAGGCCGATGGCGAGGTGCACGGAGTCGATGCCGCGCACGGAGCGGAGCTCGACACCCTTGTCGGTGATGGCGCCGGCCGCGATGCGGGCGTTGCGGAGCGCGAGCTCGTCGCGGATGAGGCTCGACAGCAGCGTCGAGTTGCCCGTGATGAACTGCGCGAGACCACCGGGATGGGTGGTGCTGAGCTCGATGCGCGACCGAGGGGTGTCGTCGAAGACGATCAGCGGCGACTCGCCGCCGAGCGCCGCGATCTCCGCCCGCCACTGGTCCCGGGCGGGTTCGACGAGACTCTCCGTCGTGAACACCTGTCCGATCGGGCCACCGGCAGCGGACTGCCCACTGCGGCCCCAGGCCGACTCGGCAGAGTCGGGGGCAGACGTCGGATCGTCTGCTTCTCGTTTCTTATCGGCACGCCACACACCGCCACAGTACGTGCGACCTCCCGCAAAATCGCGCAACCACGGGCGAGTTTCGGAATAAACGGGGGCTCCGCGCCGCTGAGAACAGGGACATGACTGCTCTCTCGGTACTCGATCTCATCCCCGTCCGCTCCGACCAGACGACGGGCGATGCCGTGGCCGCGAGCCTCGAGCTCGCCCAGGCGGCCGACCGCCTCGGCTACACCCGCTACTGGATGGCCGAGCACCACAACATGCCGTCGGTGGCGTCCACGTCCCCCGCGACCCTGATCGCGCACTTCGCCGCCGGCACCTCGCGCATCCGGCTGGGCTCGGGCGGCGTCATGCTGCCGAACCACGCGGCCCTCACGGTGGCCGAGCAGTTCGCGCTGCTCGAGGCCATGCACCCGGGCCGCATCGACCTCGGCCTCGGCCGCGCTCCCGGTTCCGACCCGGTCACGGCCTACATGCTGCGCGGCCAGCGCTCGACGACCGACAGCGACCCCGCGGCGTCCTTCCCCACCGACGTCGAGACCGTGGCGGCCCTGCTCGGCTCCGACCGCCCCGCCGGGCAGCCCTTCGGCGACGAGCAGCCGGGCGTCGGCCTGAACATCCGCGGTCGTTCCTACGAGTTGAAGGCCACCCCGCGCACCGCGTCGGCCCCCGAGCTGTGGCTGCTAGGCTCGAGCGACTACAGCGCCGCCCTCGCCGCGAAGCTCGGCACCGCCTACGTCTTCGCCAACCACTTCGGCCAGCCCGGCATCGACCGGGCGCTCGCCCTGTACCGCGACGGCTTCCAGCCCTCGGAGGCTCTGGCGGCACCGAAGACCCTGCTCACGGTGAACATCTCGGTGGCGGCCACCGCCGAGGAGGCCCGCCGCCGCGCCCTGCCGCAGCTGATCGCCATGGCGAGGCTCCGCACCGGCGGCGTGCTCGGCCCGCAGCTCACCGTCGAGCAGGCCGAGGCCACCGCCCTCAGCCCGATGGAGGAGCAGTCGGTACTGGAGCAGGAGCGCCACTGGCTGATCGGCACGGCCGACGAGGTCGAGTCGCGCATCCGCTCGCAGATGCAGCGACACGGCGTCGACGAGGTCATGGTCTCGCCCGTCGCCGGCTCGCTGGCCGCCGACGGCCCACGCGAGACGCCGGCCCGGGTCGAGTCGCTCGAGCTGCTCGCGACCCGCTTCCCCGAGCTGGCGTCGGAGCTGCAGCCCGCCTGATCGGCCGGTGAGGCCGGTCGGCGGTCCGCGCGGTCGTCCGCGTGCTCAGTGCGCCGACCACCCGCCGTCGAGCAGGTAGCTGGAGCCGGTCGCCATGGCCGCGTCGTCCGACGCGAGCCAGGCGACGAGCGACGCGACCTCGCTCGGCTCGACCAGGCGCTTGATCGCGGCGTCGGCGAGCAGGATGCGCTCCAGCACCTCCTCGACCGAGACGCCGTGCGCCTCCGCCTGCTGCGCCAGCTGTCGTTCCACGAGCGGCGTGCGCACGTAGCCCGGATTGACGCACACGCTCGTCACGCCGTGCGGCGCGCCCTCCAGCGCGGTCGCCTTCGAGAAGCCCTCCAGCCCGTGCTTCGCGGTGACGTAGGCGCTCTTGAAGGCCGAGGCCCGCACGCCGTGCACCGACGAGACGTTGATGATGCGGCCGAAGCCGCGGCGGTACATGCCGGGCAGGGCGGCGCGCACGAGCAGGAACGGCGCCTCGAGCATGATCGAGAGGATGCGCCGGAACTCGACCGGGTCGAAGTCCTCGATCGGGCTGATGTGCTGCACGCCGGCGTTGTTCACGAGGATGTCGACGTCACCGAGCGCCCCCGCGAGCCGCTCGTCGGTCAGCCGCGCGGTGTCGCCGAGATCGACGGCCCACGCCCGGGTGCCGACTCCGGAGGGGCCGCTGCGCAGCTCCCCGGCGAGCGCCTCGGCGCGGGCTCCGTC
Organism: Herbiconiux gentiana; assembly: GCF_024978135.1. GTDB lineage: Bacteria > Actinomycetota > Actinomycetes > Actinomycetales > Microbacteriaceae > Herbiconiux > Herbiconiux gentiana. The sequence continues at coordinate 372,554 of NZ_JANTEZ010000003.1, forward strand.
GAGATCGGCGAGCACGAGCTCGGCGCCGCGGGAGGCGAGCTCCCGGGCGACCGCGGCGCCGATGCCGCCGGCCGCGCCGGTGACCAGGGCCCGGCGGCCCGCGAGCGGGAGCCGCGCATCCGGAACCACCGCCCAGGGCACCTGCTGCAGGGTCATGAGCGCACCGCGACCGGCTCGGCGGCCACGCGGGCCGCATCGGCGGCGTCGACCGAGCGGAGCGAGATGCCCCGGGTCTCGCGGAGGGTCAGCACCGTCACGGCCGTGATCGCGCAGGCAGCCAGCACGTACAGGGCCACGGGGATCCAGGAGGAGTACTGCTGCAGCAGCGCCGAGGCGATGATCGGCGCCAGCGACCCGGCCACCACCGACGTCACCTGGTAGCCGAGCGAGACGCCGGAGTAGCGCATGCGGGTGGGGAACATCTCGGCCATGATGGCCGGCTGCCCCGCGTACATCAGGGCGTGGAAGCAGAGGCCGACGGTGACCGCGCCGACGATCAGCACCGGGTTCAGCGTGTCGAAGAGCGGGAAGGCGAAGAACGCCCAGGTCGCGCCGAGCACGGCCCCCGCGAGGTAGACGGGCTTGCGGCCGATGCGATCGGCCAGCCGCCCGACCTGCGGGATGACCGCGAAGTGCACGGCGTGGGCGATGAGCAGCGCGAGCAGCAGCTGACTGGTGTTGTACTCGTGCACGGTGACGAGGTAGACGATCGAGAAGCTGACGATGATGTAGTACAGGATGTTCTCGGCGAACCGCAGGCCCATCGCGCTAAGTACGCCGCGCGGGTAGCGGCGCACGACCTCGAAGACACCGACGCGCGCGGCCTTCGTCGCCTCCTGCTCGGCGCGCGCCTCGACGAAGATGGGCGCCTCGCTGACGTGGGTGCGGATGTAGTAGCCGACGAGCACGATCAGCGCCGAGATCCAGAACGCCACGCGCCATCCCCAGCCGAGGAACTGCTCGGCGGGCAGTACCGCCGACATCGTCAGCAGCACCAGGGTGGCCAGCAGATTGCCCACCGGGACGGCGGCCTGCGGCCAGCTGGCCCAGAATGCGCGCGACCGGTCGGGGCTCTGCTCGGCGACCAGCAGCACCGCGCCGCCCCACTCGCCGCCGAGGGCGAAGCCCTGGATGAAGCGGAGGGCCACGAGCAGCGCGGGCGCCCAGTAGCCGATGCTGTCGAAGCCGGGCAGGCAGCCGATCAGGAAGGTGGCGGCGCCGATCAGCACGATGGTGACCTGCAGGGTGTGCTTGCGGCCGAGCCGGTCGCCGATCTGGCCGAACACGATGCCACCGAGCGGACGGGCGACGAAGCCGACCGCGTAGGTGAGGAAGGCGGCGATGATGCCGTCGAGCCGGGTGCCGGCGTTCGGGAAGAACACCGTGCCGAAGACGAGGCTCGCGGCCGTGGCGTACAGGAAGAACTCGTACCACTCCACGACGGTGCCCACCATCGAGGCGGCGACCACCTTCTTCAGGCCGCGGGGGGCCGCGCCCGCGGGTCGCCCGTTCCCGGCTGCTGTGCCGGGTTCGACCCGGACTCGATCGTTGACGCTCATGCTGTCTCCTCGGTGTCGTCGTTGACAGCACCGAGTATTCGTGCACACTCCGGGGCGGGCAATGGGCAATGCGGCGCATCCGCTGTGCATAATTGCAGACATGTCGACGGAGACGGCCCCCGACCCGCAGGACCTGCTGGTGCTGCTCGCCGTCTCCCGCACCGGACGCTTCACGGGCGCGGGGTCGACCCTGGGCCTCAACCACACCACGGTTGCCCGCCGCATCGCCGCCCTCGAGCGCGCCCTCGGCGGGCGGGTGCTCTCGCGCGCGGCCGGCGGTTGGGAGCCGACCGAGCTCGGCCTGCGGGCGCTCCGGGCCGCCGCCGGGGTGGAGGAGGCCCTCGCGCTGCTCGGACCCGACGACGCGGATGCGCGGATCACCGGCGTCGTGCGGATGTCGGCGACCGACGGGTTCAGCGCCTTCGTGGCAGCCCCGGCGGTCGCGCGGCTCCAGCGCGAGCATCCGCTGCTGCGCGTCGAGCTCGTCTCGGTCACCCGGCGGGCCCTGCAGCACCGCTCGGGGCTCGACGTCGAGGTGGTCGTGGGGCGGCCGGAGGTGCACCGGGCGGAAGCGATCCTGCTCGGACGGTACGTGCTCGGGATGTACGCGTCGCGGGAGTACCTCGCCGCGCACGGGGTGCCGGGGTCGATCGAGGAGCTGGGCGCGCATCCGCTCGTCTACTTCATCGACTCGATGCTGCAGGTCGACGATCTCGACGCGCCCCGCCGGCTGGTGCCCGGCATGCGCGACTCGCTCAGCTCGACGAACGTGTTCGTGCACGTGGAGGCCACCCGGGCGGGAGCGGGCATCGGCTTCCTGCCGTGCTTCATGGCCGACCGGCACGACGATCTGGTGCGGCTGCTGCCCGAAGAGGTGGGCGAGACGCTGTCGTACTGGATGGTCGTGCGGCCCGAGTCGCTCGCGCAGCCGGCCGTGGCGGCCGTCGTCGACGCGCTGCGATGGCAGGCCCAGGCGATGCAGCCGGCCCTGCAGGGGGAGCCGGGTTCCGCCGATCTCGCCTGACCGGCCTGGCAGAACGAGTGTTCCGTTATGATTGCGGCGTGTCCATTGCGCTCGACGTCACCTCCGCTCCGGTTCCGGCCGCGCGCGTGTCCGTGGCGCGGGAGCGGCTCGTGGCCGTCGCGTCGGAGCTGTTCTACCGCGAGGGCATCCACCGGGTGGGCATGGACCGCGTGCTCGCGGAGGCGAACGTCACCCGGGCGACGATGTACCGGCACTTCACCGGCAAGGAGGCGCTCGTCGCCGCGTACCTGCAGCGGGAGGACGCCGGGGTGCGCGCTCTGTTCGCCGCCGTCGCGGCCGCGGCGGGCGACGACCCGCGCCGGTTCGTCGGGCTGCTGATCGAGGCCGTCGCCGACGACGTCGCCGAGCGGCACGACCGCGGCTGCCCGTTCATCAACGCGGCGGCCGAGTTCCCGGATGCGGGGAGCCCGATCCGCGCGATCGTCACGGGTCATCGCGCCTGGTTCCGCGACACGGTGCGCGACGCGCTGGCGGCCGCACACGCCGGGGACGAGGGTGCCGGGGACGAGGGCGTGGAGGACGATAGCGTGGAGCGGTTCGACGCCGAGGAGGCCGCCGCCACGCTGGTGCTGCTCCGCGACGCGGCGCTCGTGGGCGCCTACCTCGACGGGTTCGAGCTGGTGCGCCCCGCGTTCGTCAGTCGCGCCCGCACCGCCGCCGGGCTCTGACGCGCCGGATCTGATGAACCGGGCTCCGGGCCACCGGGCTCCGGGCCACCGGGCTCCGGCCCACCCGGCCCCGGCCCACCCGGCTCCGGCTCACCCGGCGCCCGTCCGTCAGAAGTGCGTGATCCCGTACACCGGCGCCACCGGGGCGAGCAGCGCGCGCAGCCGCTGCACCGCACCGGCCGAGCGCTCCTCGAGCCGTCCGGCAGCCGCGAGCACCCGGGGGTCGACCCCGCCGAGGTAGAGCGAGCCCAGCGCCGCCGCGTCGACCGACACGTCGGCTGCCGCACCCGGGTCGCGCTGCACCGAGCCCACGCCGTCGGCGACCCGCAGCCGGAAGACGCCCGCCGCGAACCCCATCAGGTCGGTCACGTCGATGACGAGCTCGCCGTCGGCGAGGTAGCCGCGGGCCGCGAAGGCGCGCTCGACGTCGAGCACCCGCAGCCAGAGGTAGTCCTCGACGAAGGTGGTGCGCACGAGGCGCGAGTCGGTGAGGGCGAAGGGCAGCGGGTCGTCCAGCGGCGCGAACTCCCATTCGACGCGCTCGATCAGGTCGACCGCGCCCAGGAACTCCCAGAGCCCGAGGTAGGCCTCGTCGTCGGCGGCCACGAGGTCGACGATGCCGAGCGTGTACGGCTCCTTTTCCCAGCCCTGGAACTTGTAGGCCACGTAGCCGTCGATGGCCCCCGACTCGTCGTAGTGCACCGCCGCGTGCACCGCGTCGTCGGGCTCGCCCTTGTCGTCGGAGAGTCCTGCGGCCCTGTCCCAGTACTTGGCGTGGCGGTCGATCGACCCCGGGTGCGCGGCGTGGAACCGTTCGAAGATCTCGGGGCCGATGGTGCGCAGGGCGGACGCCTCGATCAGCTCGCAGCGCCCCCGGGGCTCCCCGAGCATCCGGAACCAGCTGCCCGTGGTGACCGTGACGTGCCGCACCCAGCTGGCCTCGCCGAAGCCGAAGCGGCGGTAGATGGTGGCCTCGGAGGCGGTGAGGCCGGCGAGCGCGTAGCCGTCGTCGACGGCCTGCTGCAGGTCGGCGGTCATCATGGAGCGGAGGAGCCCCCGGCGCCGGTGCGTCGGCCGCACCGTGACGTTCGAGACCAGATGCACGTCGACCGGTTCGGCCGCCCCCGTGTTGAGGGTGCTGGGGAACCAGGCGAAGGTCGCGACGGGCACGTCGACGCCGAGGGCGCTCGCCGGTGCGGTGCGGGCGTAGACCCCCGTGAGGCGGCGGCCGTCGTCGGCGAGGCGCTGCACCGACCGGGCGAGCACCGTGTCGCTCTTGCGCGGGTCGTGGAATCCGCGGGTCTCGGCCTGCAGCCACGCCACCGACGCCGGGTCGGGCGTGCCGTCCTCCGCCACGGCGGCGGGGAAGGTGCGGAAGTCGTACTCGTCATGCGAAGCCATGCCTCCAGGCTATTGGCTGCCGCCGACTCCCGCCGGGGCCGCGTCAGGCCACCCGGCGACCGGTGGCTTGCCCGGTGGCGGGCCCCGGTGCCCCGAGCTGTGGCCCGCCCGGTGGGTCACACGACGCCTCAGCCTGCGCCTCCCCCGGCGGCGGTGCCGCGACGGGGTTCAGGATGCGCGTCAGAGCTCGCCGCGGGCCCGCCGGGCCTTGGCGACCCAGCCGGCCACCGAGCCGATCGGCACCCGCAGCGCGTGGGCCACACTGTCGATCGGCTTGCCGGCGTCGAGCACGGCCGCGACGGCGAGTTCCTCCACCGAGGAGAACTGGCCGAAGTCGGAGCCCGCGATGCTCGGGGGCGGGGTGAGCGTCTTCGTGGCGGCGCGGGCGGGCGCGGGGCGCGGAGCGGCCGGGGCGTGCTGGTTCGGCGGGGCTGCCCGGTGCGGCGGGGCCGCCGGGTGCTGCGGCGCGGCCGACCTCGCCGCGGCGGCCGCCCCCGCGGTCGCGGCTGGACGGTGGGTGTAGCGCGATTCCGGCGCGACCGTCTCCCGTCCCGGACGGTAGGCCGTCCCGCCGGCGCGCGGCACGGTGCGCTGAGCCGACGGCGCGGCGGCGCTTCCCGACGGCGCGGCGGCGCTTGCCGACGGCGCACCGGCATCGGCCGCCGAGCCGAGCGGGGGTTCCGCCTCGCCGCCCGCCCGGTCCCGCTCGTAGCGCGTCTTCTCGGCCGCCGCGATCGCGATCGTCGACGCCTCCACCAGCTCGCGGATCGCCCGCTGCCGGCGCATCCGGTAGAACACGAAGCCGATGCCGACGATCGGGATGACGAGCAGCAGCCCCCAGAGCAGGGCGAGCGGGTGCGCCTCCACCCAGAGCAGCGCCTCCCACCGTCCCGTCCAGCCCGTGGTGTCGTTGCCCGACTCGGCGACGGTGCCCGTGCCGTCCTCCGGCAGCCGGATGGCCGAGGGCCCCTCCCCCGTCACGAGGTTGGCGCGCGCCGTGACCGCGGTCGAGGCGCCCTCGAGCACGATGCCGTCGCCCGGTTCGACGTGCACCGTGTTCTGCGCGACGGTGCCCTGAGCATCCGTGAGCCTGAGGCCCACCGTGCGCTGGTCGACGGTGTTGCCCTCGAGGTCGACCCCGCCGGTGCCCCGCACCCAGAGGCCGCCGGCGCGGTTGTCGCCGATCGTGCTGCCGTCGATGGCGAGGCCCCACGAGCCCTCCACCGAGAAGCCCGAGGAGTTGGCCGCATCGGCCTGCGGTCGCCCGTCGGCGCGGATGCCGTAGGCGCCGTTGCGGGTCACGGTGCTGCCGGTGAGGGTGACGTCGTCGACGCCGGGTCGCACGACGAGGCCGTCGCCGCCCGAGCCGGTGAGCGTGCTCGCGCTGATCACGGGGCTCGATGTGCCGTTCGCGAGCACGACCGCCTGGGCGCTCGAGGCGCGCACGAGGGTGTCGTCGATCGTCGGGGCCGCCGAGAAGGCGAGGTAGAGGCCGATGTGCTGCCCCGTGATCACGGAGTGCGTGACGGTGGCCGTCGACGCGGCCGCGAGCGTGCCGGTGACGGCGATGCCGCCCGTGCGGCCGCTCCAGTAGCCGAGGTCGGCGACGTTCGCGTGGTCGATCGACAGGGTGCCCTCGTGCACGCGCAGGTACGAGCGCCCGTCGGAGACGTCGAGGTCGGAGGCGCCAGCGTCCTCGTCCCACGAGGTGAGCGCGACGGGCGAATCGGTCGTGCCGGCCAGCGTCACGGTGCCGCCCCACGCGACGATCGACACGGCCCCGTGCGCACCGCTCAGCAGACGGATGCTCTGCCCCGGAGCCGTGAGGTCGAGCACCGCCCCGCGGGCCACGAACACCGACCGCGTCACGAGCACCGTGGTGTCGTCGACCCTGGTCGCGGAGCCGCGGGCCACGAGCTGGTCGAGCGACACCCGCGTGCCTGCGGGAACGACGTCGACCGTGTCGGCGCGGGTAGCCGGGGCGCCGGTGCGGGCGATCAGGCTCCAGCGGGCGTCCTGCAGCCGCACGAGGCGGCTCTGGGCGACGTCGCCCGGCGACTCGCCGTGCTCCTCGGGGGTGGTGGAGGTTCCGCGGGTGACCTCGAGGGCGCGCTCGTAGGCGGCGAGCTCGGCGGCGTCGGGGGTGACCGCCGCGGGGTCGGCCGCGTCGCGGGCTTGCTGAAGAGCGGCCTTATACGCGTCGGGATCGGTGCGCGGGTCGATCAGGCCGGTGGAGGTGTCGGCCGCGGTGGTCGCGTCGGTCGTCGCGTCGCCGGCCGGGGCGGTCGCGTCGCCGGCCGGGTTGGTCGCGTTGGTCAGCGCCTCGCCGGGCGGGGTGGTCGAGTCGGTCGTCGCATCCGTCGTCGCGGAGGCGGCCGCCCCGGCCGACGGCCCGGCGGTCGCGGCCCCCGCCGCCCCGCCCAGCACGCCCTGCACGAACGCGGAGACCCGCGGCGGCACCCCGTTCGCCACCGCGACCGTCGCCCCCAGCCCGACCACGATCACCGCCACGACGAGCGCCCGCACCGCCCAGCGCGCCCCCGCGCTCATCGTCTGCCCACGCTCGGCCGCGCTCAGCAGCCCGGCCTTCCCCTCGTCGGGCCCGCCGCTCACGCGCGCACCCCGGCCGCCTCGTCAGGCGCCGGCTCGTCGGCGGCCGGCGTCAGCGTCGCCTCCGACTGCCCCTCGCCTCCCACGCTGTCGGCCGAGCGCGTCAGCCACCCCTGCGTGTTCATCGTGCACAGCGCGAACAGCTTGATCGGCAGCGCCACCAGGGCGGTCACCACCGTGACGAGCGGCAGCAGCACGAGGTCCTGCGGCCTCCGCCAGAGATGCGAGATGCCGCGGATCCCGCGCCCCACGAGCATCCACAGCACCGCCACACCGAACCCGAGCCACGGCACCGGCGACGACAGCGCGTGGAACACGTACGCCAGGGCGATGAACATGCTCACCGGCGTGAAGAGGATCTGCATCACGGTGATCTGCGAGATGAACGGCACCCGGAAGATCCACCCCCGCCGGATCGCCGTGAGATAGCACCGGTAGGAGTTGCGGCTCCACCGCACCCGCTGCTTCACGAAGGCCCGGAAGGTGTCGGGGAACATCGACAACGCCCGCGCAGAGTCCTGGTGCGTCACCCGGTACCCCTCGGAGAGCACGAGCCAGGTCAGCCGCCCGTCGTCCCCCGCCACGCACTCCTTGCCGAGGAAGATCTCGTGCTCCAAGTCGGGCAGCTTCGGCAGGATGACCTCCCGCCGATACGCGCTCGTGCGCCCCGAGGCGCAGATGACGCCGCCGAACCGCCCCATCGCGGGGGCGTAGTCGAAGTACCGCTGGTCGATGATCCAATCGGCGACCCGTCGCCAGATGCTCGTGCCCGGCAGGTACACGTTCTGCCGCGTGCTCACCGCGCCGACCGCCGCGTCGACGAAGGGCATCTGGATGGCGTCGAGCATCCCGTCCTCCCACGCCGTGTCGGAGTCGACCAGGATGACGAGCTCGGTGTCGGCCGCCCGGATGCCCACACCGAGCGCCGAGCGCTTGCCCCGGTGCCGGAACATGATCACGTCGACCTCGCGGTGCCCGAGCGCCTCGATCTGCGCCTCGGCCTCGGTGTCGGCCACGTCGAGCACGATCACGATGCGCGAGGGCCCCTGCCGCCGCCAGGTCTCGAGGCAGCGCACCAGCACCGCCGGATCCTCGCGATAGGAGGGCACGACCACCGTCGTCGTGGTGCGGTAGTCGTTCACCACCGGCTTCGTCGCCGCCGAGATCACCTTCCGCACCAACCAGAAGCTCCACGAGACGATGCCGAACACGCCGAAGGGCAGCACCCAGAGCAGCGTGCGGCCGAGGTCGTCGAGGAACGACGACACGTCGCTGGGCATCGGGCGGCCACCCTTCGGGCGGTTTCGGGTGAGCACCGCGGAGGGGTGGGCCGCGGCGGTGGCGCAGGGCGGGAGACCCTGGGCGGGGTCCCTCGGCCCTCAGCGTAGCGGCGACACGCCCCGGAGCCGGGGGTGACGGCACCCCCAGTTCAGGGTGCGGCCGAGCGCATTCCGTCTGCGGCATGCACCGCTGCTCCCCCGGCTTCGTAGACTGATCGCATGAGGGCGCACCGCAGGTCGGCCGCTGCGGGGGCTCTCCTCGTGGCGCTCGCCGTGACGGTACTGAGCGGATGCACGGCCCCGCCGGCACCGCCCGCCACTCCCTCCGCCACCGCCGCCGGCGCGTGCCCCGACGGCGTCGCGGTCACGACGACCGCCGAGCTGTCCGCCGCGCTCGAGGCGTCCGAACCGGGCCAGACCATCGTCCTCGCCGCCGGACGCTACGACGCCCCGATCACCATCGACCGCTCCGGCACGGCCGACTCCCCCCTCACCCTCTGCGGCCCGGCCGATGCCGTGCTCGCAGGCGGGTCGACCGACACGGGTTACACGCTGCACCTCGACGGCGCATCGCACTGGCGCCTCACCGGATTCTCGGTCGAGGGCGGGCAGAAGGGCGTGATGCTCGACGGCTCCTCGTCGAACGTGTTGGCGGGCATCCGCGTCTCGAACACCGGTGACGAGGCCGTTCACCTCAGGGGCGGCTCGAGCGACAACCGGCTGGAGGGCCTGACCGTGCGCACCACCGGGCTGCGCGAGGCGCAGTTCGGCGAGGGGGTCTACATCGGCACCGCCGAGAGCAACTGGTGCGAGGTGTCGAGCTGCGCGCCCGACGCGAGCGACCGCAACGTGGTCACCGGCTCGGACATCGCCGGAACCACCGCCGAGGCGATCGACGTCAAGGAGGGCACGACCGGCGGCGAGCTGAGCGCCAACACCCTCGACGGCTCCGCGAGCACCGCCGTCGACTCGCTGATCGACGTGAAGGGCTCGGGTTGGACCGTGTCGGGCAACACCGGCGGCGGCCCGCGCGACGGGGCACAGGTGCACGTCGTTCTCGACGGCTGGGGGGCGGCGAACCGGTTCTCGGCGAACCGCTTCGCCGTGGCGGCCGACGGCTACGGGGTGCTCGTCGAGGGCGCGGCCAGGAGCGCGGGCACCATCGTGCTCTGCGACAACGTGGCGACGGTCGACGGGGTCTCGAACCCGGCCTTCGTGAGCAACGTGGCCTGCACGGGCTGACCCTGCTCGGGCTGACCCTGCACGGGCTGACGGAGCCCGGAACGACCCGTTAAACGGTGGTGGAGAGGGCCGAAGCCCTCCCCACGCATGAGCATAGCGCCCAGGCGGCCCGGGTGCCAAACGCTCAGCGAGTCAGCAGACCGGCACGCTCCGGATGCTCGTCGAACCATTTGCCGACGTACCAGCACATGGGCACCACCCGGTACTCGGTGGTGGTCTCGACGTCATCGACGGCGTACGAGACGATCTCGCCGGCGTAGCCCTTGCCCCGCTGCTTCGGGTCGGTGAAGGTGTGGGTGAACGAGATCTGCTGCCCGCCGACGACGTAGTCGACCGCGCTGACGAGGGCCCCGTCGACCCGGAGCGCATAGCGCTTGGCGTCGGTGTCGTGACTGAATTCGCGTGCCATGGGCTCACCCTACGCCCGGCTCCTGGCCGCTCGCCGATATGTCGCTGGCGCGCGGGCCCGGGGGTGAATAGGGTGAGCCCTACCCCACAGGATCGAGGTGATCGCGGTGAAGAAGCCCAGCGAGACCAGGGTCGTCGAGTACGACCGCACCGGTGACGTCGACGTGCTCGAGACGCGCACGCGCCCCCTCTACCCGCCGCCGCCCGGTCATGTGACGGTCGAGGTGATCGCCACGGGCATCAGCCACATCGACATCTTCATCCGCGACGGCCGCGAGGAGACCTGGGCCGACGAACCGTTCCCCCGGCACTCGGGCAGCGACTTCGCCGGCATCGTGGTCGACTCGGCCGACGCCCGCTTCCCGCGGGGCACCGGCGTGGTCGGGCACGTGCGCTCGGGAGCCCACGCCACCTACCTCACCGTGCCGGTGACGGCGCTGGTGAAGAAGCCGTCGCGGCTCGGCTGGGAGACCGCCGGCGGGCTCTACCTGGCCGGTGTCACGGCGCTCGACACGCTCGACGACCTGCACGTCGGCGCCGGCGACACCGTCGTCATCTCGGCGGCCGCCGGCGGGGTCGGCAGCATCGAGGCGCAGCTCGCCAAGCACCGCGGCGCCAAGGTCATCGGCACCTGCGGCGCCCGCAACTTCGACTACCTCCGGCAGCTCGGCATCACCCCGGTGGAGTACGGTCCCGGCATCGCCGACCGCATCCGCGCGGCGGCGCCCGGCGGGGTCACCGCGTTCATCGACAACTTCGGGCAGGACGGCCACGAGCTGGCCCGCGAACTCGACGTGCCGGCCGAGCGCTACCGCTCGAGCGCCGACCGCCGCGAGGTGGAGCTGGCCCTCCTGCGCGACGAGCCCGACGCCGTGGAGCACGGCACCCGGCAGCTCGAGACGCTGGTGGGCCTCGCCGAGTCGCAGGCCTTCACCCTGCTCATCTCGGGCTTCTACCCGCTCACCGACGTGGGCCGGGCCTACGCCGACCTGGAGCGCCTGCACTCGCGCGGAAAGGTCGTGCTCGGCACTCAGCCGGTCTCGACCGCCCGCCACCTCAAGGCGCGCGACGTCGCCGAGGCCCGTTCCTGACCCGCTGTGACGCTCGCAGCTGAGCCCGCGCGCCCCGCTCAGAGGTCAGCCACCCAGGCGTCGCCGCCGTCATCACTCGAGGGGCCGCCGTCGTCACTCGCGGTGCTCTCGGTCGACGAGGCCTTGCCTCCGGGCGCCGAGAAGCGCAACCGCTGCGTCTGCTCGCGGAAATAGGCGGTCAGCTGCTCGTCCACGATCTCGTCCCAGGGGCTCGGCTCGGCGTCGGACACGAGCTGGCTCGCGGGACCGACGAGGAACGTCGAGCGCCCGATGCGGCCGTCGTCGAGCCGCGTCGGGATCTCGACGGTGGCGGAGGTGTCCGCCTTCGCCAGGGCCTCGGCGTACTCCAATAGGGCCCGCGCGATCGCCGAGCCGGTCAGGATCGAATCGCCGGCGTAGAAGATTCTGTCCATGCCCTGATCCCACCCTGATCGCCGCGGTCGGCCAACCGGCTTGACGGAGCACCTCGGCACGCCTACGGACGCTCAGGAATCGAAGCCGATGCCGAACGCTTCCATCGCCCGGATGAGGATCCCGTCCCGACCACCGTCGGCGTCCGAACGGGCGATCGCGCCGCGCATCGTCTGTATCACGGGGTAGGCGACGGGCTCGGGCGGGATGGGGAACGGCTTCGTCGTCGAGAACGCGAGCGACGTGCGCTTCGTGGGAACCCCGTCGAGCAGGTCGAGCATCACGGCGGCTCCGAACCGCGTCGCCGCCACCCCCAGCCCGGTGTAGCCCGAGCTGTACGCGACCGCTCCCCCGTGCGCCGTCCCCTGGAACGACACGAACGTCGTCGACATGTCGATCATGCCGCCCCAGGCATGGCTGAACCGCGTGCCACGCAGGCTCGGATGCGCGGTGAAGAAGTGATCCGCCAGCCGCAGGAACGTCTCGGGCCGCTGATCGTACGCGGGCCGGATGCGCCGCCCCCGATGGTAGACGGCGTCGTAGCCGCCCCACAGGATGCGGTCGTCGGCGGTCTTGCGGTAGTAGTGGAACTGGCGCGACAGGTCGGTCATGCCGTGCCGGCCTACCCAGCCGATCTCCTCGAGCTGCGCGGCACTGAGCGGCTCGGTCACGAGCACGTAGTCGTAGATCGGCACCGTGCGCAGCGTGTTGCGCTTGAGCAGCGACGGGAACCCGTTCGTGGCCAGCGCCACCTGCCGGGCCGCGATGCGGCCGCCATCGGTGACGGCGATCTCCGAGCCGTGGCGCCGCTCGATCTTCGACACCCGGGTGCGCTCGTGCATCCTGACCCCGAGCGACAGGCAGGCCCGTCGCAGCCCCTCGGCGAGCTTGCCCGGGTGCACGAGCGCGACGTGGTCCCGCTCGAACTCGGCACCGCGCACGACGGGCGACCGGGTGTACTTCCGCAGTGCGTCGCCCTCGAGAACGGATGCTCCGCCCCGCCGCAGCGCGTCGAGCTGATGCGGCTCGGTCGCGACCGAGAGCACGCCCTCCTCCTCCCACTCGGCGTCGATGCCGTAGCGCTCGAGCGTCGCACGCAGCTCGTCGAAGTTCTCCTCGCCGAGCGCCTCGATGCTCGGAAGCTCTGCCGCGAAGTGACGGGCGCCGTTCTCGTCGCCGTGGGTGAGGGTCGCCTCGACGAAGCCGCCGTTGCGGCCCGACGCGGCCCACGCGATGCGATGCGCCTCCACGAGCATCACGTCCCGATCGGGATCGCGCTCCTTGGCCTGAAGGGCGGTCCACAGGCCGCAGTAGCCGCCGCCCATTACGAGGAGATCGGTGCTCGTGTCGCCGGAGAGCGGCAGCGCCGTCGGCCTCGGGCCGTCGAGCCAGAACGGCACCGCCGAGGCGCCGCGGAGCGACTCCTCGAGCTCGGCCTCGGGGAGGCGCAGCTCGTGACCGTAAGTGGCGCCGCTCATCGGGCCGACCCCGCGCCCCCGTCGGCGCTTGCCTCCAGCGCCGACGCCGTCACGTAGACCTTGCGCAGGGTCTCGGTCACGGTCCACCGCGTCCGGCTCCCGGCGGCGAGCCGACCCACGACCCCCGGGACCAGCCGCAGCACCTCGGCCGATCCCTCGACCTCCACCTCGGCGCGGCCCGACAGCACCACGAACACCTCGTCGACCTCGGTGTCGCGCACGACGCCCTCGCTGAGCTCCCACACGCCCACCGCCAACGACGGCGTGCCCAGCAGCTCGGCGATCGCCGCGCGGGGCGAGCCCTGCTCGACGTCACCGGGGTCGAGCGGCAGCGCCTCCAGCTCGAGGGCGGACGCGTCGATGGCGGAGGTGGGAGTGAGCAGGTCGGGCACGTCGTGGGTTCCTAACGGGGTGGGGGAGCGGGCGGGCGATACGGACAGCCTGCCAGCCGCGGCCCCTTCCCCGGACACCGATCATCCGGCACCTGCCGGAGCTAGCACCGCCCGAGTTGTTCCACGTTGGCGTCCAGCGCGTTGAGGCCGCCGATGAGCGTCACCTTCGACGGCGTCTTCAGCCCGAGACGGTCGAGGTCGGTGAGCACGGACTCAGGGACGCAATCGCCCTGCGAGAGATACAGCGGAGCCCCGCGCTTTCCCGCAGCCGCAGCGCCGGCCAGGGCATCCGGGAAGTTGCTGCCCGTCGCCAGGTAGACCTCGGGCGCTTGGCGGAAGGAATAGCTGTTCACCGCCACCGCGGTGTCGTACCGGGTCGAACCGGATAGACGAACCGCGTTGATCTTCTTCCTCGACGCGATCTGCTCCCATTCGCTGTCGAGTGCGTTGTATCCACCGACGATACGAAGATCTGAAATTCGATCCGGACTCAGCAGGGCCGTGTCGAAATTCGTGGACCACCCGCCGGACCCACGATTCGACGTCGGTCCGACGAGCACCGGAGCTGCGATCCGGCCGGCAGCCGCCCCGGCAGCAAGAGCATCCGGGAAATTGCTCCCGACGGCGAGGTAGGCGGTGTCAGCACCGAAGAAGATGCGGTCACAGAGCCGGAAGCCCTTTTCGGACGTCTCTGTCATGACGACGCTCGGATTGAATCGCGAACTCCACGCGCACCGAGCGACCGTCATCGACGTCGCGTATCGGTCACTGCCCGAATAACGATCCAGATACGGAGCGAGCGACCGAAGCTGCTGCTCAACACGCATGGACACCGCGGCGGTGCCGCCCACGACGATGATCTGTGTCGGGTTCACGCGCTTGATCTCAGCTGTGACGGTGGCCGGAAGGTCGTCACGGTAGGTGAGCAGGAGCGGGCCACCGACCTTGACCGCCGCCGGGCCGGCACTCAGCGCGTCGGCGAAGCTCTCGCCGGTCGCTATGACGACCACGGGCGCAGTGCCGGGGAAGCTGCTCTTCGAGAGCTGGACGGCGGTCTCGAAACGGTCGGTGCCGGACACTCGTCCAGCGCGTTCGGCATCGGACTCGGCGCCCTCGTCGACGTCGGTGACGTCTCGCTCGGGTCCTCCGGCGGGGGCGGGTTCGGCGGAACCGCCCGTGCCCGGCACGGGTGCGACCTCGTCCGGTTGCCCGTCGGCGGGTTTCGCGCCATCGACGGGAACGGGCGCCTGTGTCGCTCCCGTTCCGGCAGTCGCCGAGGGCGTCGGAGTGGGCGTCGTCGGAGGTGTCGGAGCCGCTTGGGCGACAGCCGGCACTCCCACCGAGAGCAGTCCGGTGAGGACGATCACGCTCAGACCCCTGAACCACGGCGAACCCGATGTGGGGATACGAGTGGTGTCGCTGGAACCGGACATATTTCCTCCGTACAGGTGGGACAGGCCACGGCGTCGACTCCCGAAGCATTCGAGAGGTGCTGGTCCGCAGTGACGCGACAACGGTCGCACACATGGTGATCAGCGACATCCCCCAACAGGAGGGACACATCGCACGGAACCCGGCCGCGGTGCCCTCGACGACCCTGAGAAGACGTTCACTTCCCTGATGAGCCCAGTGGACCAGGGCTCTTTCGCCGAACTGCTGCAACGACGAGCTCGGCCTGAGCAGCCACCATTCGCGAGCCTCGTCGACATCATGAAGTCACGGGGACTCGTCCTGGGCGAGCAGCCGCTCGCGCCGGCCGAGATCGAGCGAGCGAGCGACAATGCGGCCGAGCCGGGCGTCGACATTTGACCGGCTAGGCCGAGGCGGGGGTGCGGCCGATCTGGATCAGCGACTGCTCCGGGAGTGCGCAGCAGCTCCCGCCGATCGCGGTCCCGGTCGAGTCGAACAGGCCCGCTCCCCCGCACACGCCGGTGTCGGGCAGTATCAGCTCGACCCGGGCCGCGGCCTCGTGGTCACCCGCGAGCTCCGCGACGACGGAACGAACCTGCTCGTAGCCCGTCATCGCCAGGAACGTCGGTGCGCGCCCGTAGGACTTCGCGCCGACCAGGTAGAAATTCGGCTCCGGTTGGGCGAGATCGGCGGCGCCGGTCGCGGCGACCGAGCCGCACGAGTGCAGGTTGGGGTCGACTTCGGCCGCGATCCGCACCGGAGCCTGCAGCGTCGCGTCCAGCTCCAGTCGCAGCTCCGAGAGGAACGACAGATCGGGCCGGAACCCGGTGAGCACCGCGACGTGATCAGCGGCGGGCAGGGTGCGGCCGTCTTCGCTGGTGAGCAGAACCCGGTCACCGTCACGGGCGATCTTCTCGATCCGGAACCCGGTCACCAGGTCGATCAGGCCGGCATCGACGAACTCTCTCGCGGTGATGCCGAGCTGGCCGCGGGCGGGCAGCTCATCCGCTGCTCCCTCGCCGAAGGTGGTGCCGACCGTGCCGCGGCGCAGCACCCAGGTGACTTTCGTCGACGGGTCGCGGCGCGCGATCCGGCCGAGCGCGATCACGGCCGTCACGGCCGAGTGCCCCGACCCGACGACGACGCTGTGCCTGCCCTCGTACTTCGTCCGGCTCCGGTAGTCCGGGATGCGGTACTCCAGCAGCTCCGCAGCCGCTCGCTCCCCGAGCACCGGCAGACCGTCGGCGCCAGCCGGGTTCGGCGCCAGCCGGGTTCGGCGCCGACCACGTGCCCGAGGCGTCGATCACCGCACGGGCATCGAGCCGGTACTCGGTGCCGTCGGCGGCTTCGATGTGCACGGTGAAGGGCTGCTCCGCGCGTCCCGCGTCGACCAGGCGGTCACGGCCCCGCCGGGAGACACCGACGACGCGGGCGCCGTAGCGGACGCGGTCGCCCAGGGCTGCGGCGAGCGGGGCGAGGTAGCCGCTGATCCACTGTGCGCCCGTCGGATAGCCGGCCGTCGGCGCCTCCCAGCCGGTGGGCTCGAGCAACCGGGCCGGAGCCTTGTCGACCAGTTCGCTCCACTCCGAGAACAACCGCACATGCCCCCACTCGGACACCGCGGCCGCGGCGCTCCCGCCGGCCTCGAACACCAGCACCGACTGGTCACGCTCGACCAGGTGCGCCGCAGCAGCCAGCCCTTGGGGGCCGGCACCGATCACGACGACAGGTAGCTCGTTCTGCACCGTCGACTCCCTACACATCGATGAACTTCAATGCATCGAGAGTGGTCGATGTATCGACAGATGTCAATACGACGTGCGAGAATCGAACCATGACGATCGCCCTGCCCCCGCTGAGCACGGATGCGGCCGCATGCTGCACCCCCGTCACCGGTGGCGTGCTCACCGCCGAGGAAGCCGAGCGCATCGCCCGCACGTTCAAGGCGCTCGGTGACCCGACCCGGGTGCGCCTGTTGTCACTGATCGCAGCCAGCGAGGGCAGCGAAGCGTGCATCTGCGACCTCACTGAGCCCGTCGGCCTGTCGCAGCCGACCGTGTCGCACCACATGAAGCAGCTCGTCGACGCCGGCCTCGCCGTGCGCGAGCAGCGCGGCCGCTGGGCCTACTACCGGGTCGTCGACGACGCCCTCGACCGAGCGGCCCAAGCCCTCCACCCATGACCGGCCCGGTCACCATCCGGCCGATGTCCGCCTCCCACTGGCCGGCCGTCGAGGCGATCTATCGCGCCGGCATCGCGACCGGCAATGCGACCTTCGAGGCCGAACCGCCGAGCTGGGAGCATTTCGACGTCGGCAAGCTCGACGTCGGCCGCCTCGTCGCCATCGACAGCACCGGCGCCGTGGTCGGGTGGGTCGCCGCCTCCCCCGTGTCAGCCCGGGAGGTCTACCGAGGCGTGTTCGAGCACTCGGTGTACGTCGCGCGCGCGGCCGCCGGTCAGGGCGTCGGCCGGCAGCTCGTCGACGCCTTCATCGGCGCCGCGGAAGGGGCCGGCATCTGGACGATTCAATCCAGCATCTTCCCCGAGAACACGGCCAGCCTCGCCCTCCACGATCGCGCCGGCTTCCGCCGGATCGGCATCCGTGAGCGCATCGCCTTGATGACCTACGGCCCCTGGGCCGGCCAGTGGCGGGACACCGTCCTGATCGAGCACAGGAGTGCTACCCACGAGTCTTACAGGCACGGCACGGAGTACATCGAAATACGATCGCGGAGCACCTCAAGCGCCGCGGGTTGAGACTTGGGAAGCAACCACTGAGTACGACCGAGATAGCTAGAGCCGAAGCGCTCTAAGCGAAGGGTCTATCTTTCAATGCGATCGGCCGAGAAATGAAGCGAGATCCTAAGACGATCAAGAACTTCCTCGCGGCTCCGGATTTCACTACGTCCTAGTAGTCAAACCCCTCATTTTCCCGAGCCGCTTCCTCGTCTTGGCGCTTTGCCTCTCCGAGGTAGTACTTCTCAATCTTTCGCAGCAAGCCCGCTGTTCGAGGCCACTCATCCGCGACTTTCGATGCAAGGTCTTTGTATTTCAGCGCAAGCACCCTTTCCTGAGCCCCACCCTCACCTATTGATCTCGAAGTGATGCCTCGAGCATTGGTGACACCTATTGTGAAATTGCGACCGATGACCTCAGAACTATCCGCTTCTAGAAAGTCCCTTACTGGACGAGTCGGCCATGTTCCATCTTCATCCGTCTTCGAGTGAGCAAGTACTTCGCCGATATGCGCCTCGCCGGGCGACAATCGGTCGGCCTCGGTGAGCAACACCCGAACCTCTGCTACCCATTTATTCAAGGCATCCAGGTTCACCTCCCCATCAGAGTCATTGGTACCTGGGATCACAGCCCATTTTCGGAGCAGGTTCCAAGCGTTAGATACGACATTCTGAGGGGTTTTTGGCTCGTCGGATTCCAAAGGGTTCTTCCGTCGATACACATACGAAATCATCATCACGAAGAACTCGGGCGAATCAGCGAGGAACTTCTGAGGTGTCTTTGTGTCGTTGCGCGACTCGAGCGCAGGAAGGAATGCCCACTCTAGGAGGGCATTCTCTTCGGTCGAATATTTACCCGAGTCCCTGACGATCGCAATGAGATGGGTCAGGTCGTACTGAGAGAGAACTCGGGCCTCTGGATCATCGGCGCCGATAAGTTCAGTGAGCAGTCTGTGTACGAGCTCTGGATCGACTTTGCCCTTCTCCCCGTGGGAATAGAGAGCGAGAAGGTCGAGCGCGACAGCTATTCGACCATGATCCGCAAGCCCTTTTGCAGCGTCGTTGACTAGCAGGAAGTCTCCACGCCCGTGGATAGCAAATTCAGCCCAGTAGCAGTCTTCAACCCCTTTTTCGAACTCTTTGAGTTCGATCCAGATCGTCTCTAGTTCATCCGAGAGCAACAGGATTCGGGCCGCAAGTTTTTCATCTCTTTGCGAAGATGCGAGCTGCAGCAACCGGTCGGTATTGGATGACAATAGATGTGGAGTTGATCGCTGAGTGGCGGCATTCTGTGATCGCTCGGTGGCATTAGTTGCCGATAACGAGAATGCTTGCTGCGGCTTCGACGACGTCGTCGGTGATGGTTTCGAGTTCGTTGATCTTGAGTACTCGGGCTATTTGTGGGAGAAGGCGTTCGAGGAGGCGGAAGTTGCCGCGGGTGATGCGTTCGATCGCGGCGATGGCTTGGGCGTCGGTGAAGTCGTCGGGGTCGAGGTTGCGGCCGATGCGTTTCCAGTGGCGGTCGAGGACGAAGAGGAGTTCGTCGCGGCCGAGGGTGCGGTAGTGGTGGGAGAAGCCGAGCCGGCTGTAGAGCTGGGGGTAGTGGCGGAATCGTTGGTCGATGCCGGGCATGCCGATGAGGATCATCGAGAGGTGTTCGCGGTCGTGGCGGTCGCGGAGCAGCTCGAGCCCGGTGGGCGTGAGTCGTTCGGCTTCGTCGATGATGAGTAGCTCGACGAGATGTGCCACCCCGCCGGCTCTAATCCGGGGGGCGGTCTCGGTTGAGCGAAGGTGTTCGTCGGCGCAGATGCCGACCTTCGCTTGCCAGTGGTCGATGTCGTTCATGAGGTCTTTGGGGCGGCAGAGAACTTCGGGTGTGTAAAAGACGGTGCGGGATCGGTTAGCGAGGGCGTAGTGCTTGGCGTCGTGGTCGCCGCGAGGTCCCCATTCGTTGATGTAGGGCTCGAGGGTGTCCCAGTTCGCGTAGCGGCGGGCGGAGTTGGTTTTGCCGACGCCGGCATCGCCATGGCAGATACCGATGGTTCTCTCCTTGCGGACGGCGTTAGCGAACTCGGTGAAGCGTCGGTGTTCCTTGGTCACGATGAATGTCTGGTTCATCACTCGTCCTCTTCATAGGTTCGAAGTCGGCGACGGTGTGGAGCGGGCGCGACGTCGCGCGGCTCCTCGCGGGCGGCCGTGGTTGGGATGCGGTCGTTGATCGTGTGCCGAAGTTGTTTGCGGCGGGCTCTACGGGCGGTTTCGATGTCGCGGAGACTCATCCGCAGATTCGGGTGGGCTTCGTCAACGGCGACACAGACGAAGATGTTGCGGTCGTAGACGCGGATCTCGGAGATGTCGCGCGGGTCGTAGCGGATGGTGATGGTGTGCCCGACGAACGGGGCCAGTGTCGGTGCGAGATAGCGCTGGCCCTGGAAGTGGATGCCGTCTCGTTGCACCACACGGCTTTTCGGGACGGTGAGTAGCAGCCCGTCGAGTTCCTCGAGACTGGTGGGCATTCGCGGAAGCCAACCTTCAGCGACCCAGGCATCTCGAGGCGAGAGGCCTAGCTCTCGGTGCGTTCGTTCGTTGTAGGTCGAGATGAAGGCGCTGACGGCTTGGTCGAGTGCGGGGAGATCAAGGGTGGGCTGAGGTTTTCTGCTGCCGGGTCCGATGCGTCCCGGCAGAGTGGCGAGGAGCTCGGTGTTGATCGTTCGGAAGAAGCGTTCGATCTTGCCCCGGCCCTGTGGTCGGCCGACTGTTGAGTGGATGATGCGGATTCGCAGCTCGATGGCGGTGCGTTCGAGGTGGTGGCTGGTGAAGTCGGATCCGTGGTCGACGTGGAGGATGTCAGGGATGCCGCACATCGCCCATGCTGGGTCGGTCTTTCGCCAGATCGCCTGGCGTAAAGCCAGGGCGGTATTGATCGCCGAGGGCGCGCCGGTGAACACGGTGTATCCGCAGATCCCTCTCGAGTAGTCATCCATGACAATCGTCAGCCAGGGCCGGTCTGGCTTTCCGCCGACACCGGTGACAAGGACGTCGAGTTCGGTATGGTCTGCCTGCCAGGTCTGATTCGGGCGTTCAGCCCGGCGACGAAACACGAGCTCGTGCTTGTCGCGATAGGAGGTCGGGCCCTCCAAAGCGAGGGTGACAAGCGCTGGATCCAGTGCTTGGACGATTTGCCGTACGGTGGCATAGCTCGGCGCCGAGCGGCCCGACCGTTTTGCTTCGTCGACGGCGAGGCGGTGCAACGTAGCGAGGGCGGGGCGAGGCCTAGTCAGTGCGAGTCGTTCGATGAATGTGACGGTCTCGGCAGCAGTGCGGCGGGTGCCGGTGTCGGCTCGAGGGCGAGAGTCGAGTGCGGTGCCGCCGACGTTCCGGTAAAGCCGATGCCAGCGCTGCAGTGTTCGAAGGGCCACTCCGGAATCTCGGGCGAGGACGGCGAGGGGTATCTGGTCTTCGACGTGAAGTCGAAGAATGCGCCATCGCTCGTCGCCGGTCATTTCATCGCTACACGGTGGCGCTTTCGCGGCCGGCCACGGCGTGCTGGTGTCGGTACAGGGTGGCTCGACTCCAGCCGACAAGCCGGGCGGCGTCTTCTGCCGTGCGACCCTTTGCTCGAGCATCGGCGGCGATCGCGAGCTTGTCGGCAATGACTGCGGGATCCGATAGCGGGCGGCCGAAGCGGGTTCCGCTCTGCCTAGCGGCGGCAATCCCGGCGTTGACTCGCTCGACAATTAGTTCACGTTCGTACTCTGCGAGCGTGGCCAGCATGTTGAGCATCAGCCGGCCCGTCGACGTCGCCGGGTCGATGCCATCAGATACTGAGCGCACGTGGATACCGCGCGCGCGAAGCAAGTTGACGGTATTCAGAACGTCGATCAGGGAGCGACCGAGGCGGTCAACCCGCCACACAACGACCGTGTCACCGGGTTCCGCGTGTTCGAGGAGTTTTTTCATCCCTCGACGCTCGATCGCAGTTTTACTCCCGGAGGTGACGTCGGCGAAAACGTCTCGCTTTTGAACCCCGGCCGAGACAAGAGCATCGAGCTGCAGCTGCGCGTCCTGACTCGACGTACTCACCCGTGTGTACCCAAGAAGTCTCATATGGCCATTCTGACTCAGAAACCCCCGCCGGTCACGGCCCTGAGACAATTTGCGGTAAGACGCCTTTCTAAGACAAATCCCACCGCGAAATGACGCGCCGTTCGAACTGTCGTTTGCGCGTCATTGCGGTGTCTCGAAAAGCTATTGGTTACTGCGACCCAGGGAAAAGGAAGAGATATCCGTAATCAGTAGCTGAGGGGGCGCCCTCCGCAGTGTCTAGATGCTGAGGCTGGGGTGGAGTCGTTTCATGGACCAGAGCCGGCCGTGGTGGGCGGCGAGGGTGGTGATACTCAAGGCGATTGCCATGGTGAGCAGCATGGCGATGACTCCCATGGCGACCGGTGCGAGGGAGCCCCCGGCGATGAGTGCGCGCACTCCGGCGACTGCGTAGGTCAGTGGCATGTACGGGCTGATGGCTTGGAAGAACGGCGGTGAGGTGTTGATGGAGTAGGTGCCGCCTGCTGAGGCGAGTTGCATGACGAGGAAGACGAGCCCGATGAGACGGCCCGTGCCTCCGAAGTAGGCGACGAGGGCCTGGTGGATCGATGTGAAGGCGAGGGCGATGAGTGCGATGAATGCAGTGAACGCCACTGGGTTGGGTGTTTCCACGCCGACGAATAGAAGCAGAACGGCTGAGAGTAGCGCGGCCTGCAGGATTCCGAAGAGTACGCCCGGGTAGTAGCCGGCCAGGGCGATGCGCCATGAGGGGGCCCGGGAGGCGAAGGCTCGCGATGGTGCTGCCTTCAGGATCTGGTAGGTGATCATGCCGCCGATCCAGAGCGCGAGGGGGATGAAGTAGGGGGCGAGGCCTTCCCCGTATGCTGCGACCTTATTCTCCCTGACGGCGGTTGCGGTGACGGGCGAGGAGACGACATCGGTGCGGTTTGCTCGATCGGTGTCGCTGTAGGTGGGGATGCTCGCCACGCCGCTGTTGAGTCCTTCGGCAAGGGTCTTGGCGCCGTCGTTGAGTTCCGACGCCCCGGACCGGAGTTGCTGCGCCCCGGTCAGGGCGGTTCCAGTGCCGGTAGACAGCGTGCTGGCCCCGGTGGCGAGAGTGCTGGCCCCGGTAGCAAGGGTGTCGGCGCCGGTGGCGAGTTGGGCTGTCCCGTCCGCGAGGGCGGATGCGCCGGTGGCGACTTGTTGGGCGCCGTCATTGAGGGTGTTGATTTGGGTATCGATGGTCGCGGCGGACGACGCGATCTGGTCGGCTTTGCCGGTGATCGTTGAGCGGGCTGACTCGATGCGACTGGCGATGTCTGTTGCGGGGGTGAGGGTGGATTGGATGGTGGCCAGCGTCTGGGCGAGGGATGCGATGTCAGGGTCATCGGGGTAGCGGGCCTGCAGTGCTGTGATCTGATCGGTGAGCGCTGCGGCGGCGGCGTCGCGGGATTCGGTGACCTGCGCAGCGAGTGTGGTCGCGTCAATTGCGTTCAAGGATGTATCGATGCTGGTGCGAATGTCTGAGATCCGGGCAGTGACGTCGTCAGCGGACTGGGCGAGGGTGCTTGTGCCGTCGGCGACGCGACTCGCGCCTGACGCGAGTGAGGAGGCACCGCCGGCCGCTGTGGTTGTGCCGCTCGCGAGAGTCGACGCGCCATCGGCGAGGCGGGTGGCGCCGGCGGAGAGGTCGCTCGCGCCGGAGTTCAGGGTGGCGAGCCCATCGGTGAGACTGCCGGTTCCGGTGAGTAGCGTGGTGCTGCCCGTGGCGAGTTGTGTGGCACCGGTGGCGGCTTCGGAGACGCTGTCGTGGATGGTGTTGAAGCCGATGTAGACATTGTCCAGGTAGGTCGAGATGGTGGTTTTGGCGAGATTCGCACGGATGTTCGCGAGGATCGTGGAGGCGATGTTTCCGGTGATGTAGTTGTGGGCGTCGTTGGTCGTGAGGGTGAGGTCGGTCGTGCGGGGGTCGCTGCCGCCCAGGGATGTCAGCGAGGCCGAGAACTCGGCGGGAATGTGGAGGACGGCGTCGTAGTGTCCATCGTCCAGGCCTTGCTGGGCGGTGGCGTCGGTGGCCGTGACCCAGGTGAAGCCGGCGTCGTCGCTTCCGGTGAGTTGGCCGGTCAGTTCGTCGCCGGCCGCGACCACGGTCGGGTCGGTTCCGTTGCTGCTGGGCGAGTCGGCGGGCTGGTCGTCGTTGACGATCGCTGCGGTGAGTTCGTCGAGATGGCCGGTAGGGTTCCAGTTCGCGACGAGGTACACCCCGCCGTAGAACGTGGGGATGAGGATGATGATCAGCAGAGCCAGCCGGGTCAGGAGTGTTCGGCGGAAACGCGAGATCTCGAGCACGGGGAGAGAGAACACGGGGAGTCCTTTGGCGGCTAGTTGCGTGACGGTGATGTGAGCGCGATCCGGTGGATCTGTGTCGCAGTGAGTGGGCTACCGAGAGCGTCGAGCGCCTCGGCGAGTTCGGTGTCGTCCTGACAGGTGACGACGGTCGTGGGACTCGCCGGGCCGTTCAGAAACTGCAGTAGGCCCGTCCACGCGGCGACTCGGTCGGCCCGGTCGCGGAGTGCGTCGATGTCGTCGACGAGGAGGATGTCGGGGCTGCCGACCAGTGCCAGCACGGTCCCCAGGAGGAACTGTTCCAGTGGGGTGACTTCGCTGGGAAAGTTCCTGCCTTCCAGACGAGGTGCGCCGACCTTGAGGCCAGGGCTGTGTGCGAGAGACGACATGGTTGTGTTGACGAGCTCGACGATGTTGTGGACGGCTTGGCGGGACACCCAGGGCTTCCACCACGGCTGCTGGAAGATCAGTCGCTCGGCGATGTGCTGTTCGACACTGAGATTGGGATCCAAGTCGTTCACACCCCGCATCAGTCCGAGCGCGGCCCGAGCGCGAACCGTGCGTGCCCCGTGCGGGAGGTTGTTGCCCAGCACCTGCAATCGGCCTGCGCGGTAGTTCATCCGCCCGCCCAGAGTCAGCAGCAGCGCGGTCTTACCGCTGCCAGCGGCGCCGCGAACCACCACCAGGTCGCCCCGGAAGGCGCGGATCGATATCGGCGCCGGCAGCCCGCTCGACTGGCCCTCCACCGCCAGGCATACCGCGTCAATGACCGGCTCGCCCAGATCCTCCTCGTCGACATTTTCCAGGGGTTCGTTTGAGATTCGAGCGGCGGATTGATCGGCGGCGTCTGGGTGTGTCACGGGTGTTCCTGGGTCGTTCGAAGATTCAAGCCGCTCATGTCCCGGGTGAGAGACAGGATGACCGCGGTGCAGACGAGCACCCGCAGTCGAAGCGGATCAGGGTCGGTGACGCTGTTGGCCAACGCCCCATTGTGGGCGGCAATGACTGCTCGGGTGAACTCGTCCGCGTCGACCGTGGGTTCCAGTCCGACCTGCGCCAAAGAGCGCACGAGCACCGGTTGTAAGGCGCCCCGGAAGGCTTGTTCCTGCTCGACGAACTGCTCCGCGAGAATGGCATCATGTCGTGCTTGTGAGGCGAAGTTAATCCGGATCCGCAGCCACTCCACGTCAAAGGGCATCACAGCCACAACGCCTTCGACCGCGTCCTTCAGCGTGCCCGGGATGTCTCTCGCGACGCGCTCGGTCGCGGTGCTGAGCCGGTCGAGCACCTCAGCCATGTGTTCGCCATAGAGGCCGAAGACGAGATCATCGATGGAAGTGAAATTGGAGTAGAACGCTCCGCGCGTATACCCGGCACGAGTGGTGACGGAGTCCACCGTCACCGCCGCCGCGCCGCCGTCGAGCAAGATGGCCTGAGTGGCCTCAAGTAGGCGCTTTCGAGTCTCAGAACGACGACGCGGCACTCGCGTCGGCACAACTTGGACAGTCGACATCACAGACTCCTTTCGTCTCGTTCACTGTACGAGCCACTTGACGGCAGATCGTCACGGGACCCGGGAGACACCCGCACCCACACCGGGTGGGAGGGCAGCCGGCCGTCACCCGACGACCGGCCCGTGAGACGCCGCATCATCCAGGGAGCGACGAAAGAACGGAAGTAGGCAAGCTCCGTGGAAACCGAACGAGCCGTCGGCTGAACCACTCGATCGGCGGCGGGACGGGGCCTGTTCATTAGCGCATGGAGGACGAGATCCGCTACCCATTGATGACCGTTCGCGTTCATGTGGAGGCGATCGGGAGCCCAGAACCTTTCGTGTCGCAAGCGCGAATCGTGTGAGACATCCACGAATAGAAGTGCTCTTCGGCGCGCGAATTCCGCGAGTGCTGTGGCCCAGATGTCGCCGCGGTGATGAATGAGCCTTCCCATCGGCAGACGGGCGCTCGGATCTGCCGGACTCACGAGCACAAGCTCAGCACCTGAGGCCGCAATCAGATCAGCGGCGGCCTCCAGCTTCGCGATCATGATCTCGGGTCGAAATCGAGGGCGAAGTAGGTTGTTTCCTCCCGCGCAGAAAGTGATCAGCGTCGGTACCGGGTTCAATCCCAACGCGGCCGGGAGTTGCTCCTCGACCACGTCCTCGAAGAGCCGTCCGCGGATCGCCAAGTTCGCGTATTGCATCTCACTCGTCAATGTCTCGGCAAGGCCCGTCGCCAGCCGCCCGGTCCAACCCGCGAACGATCGACCTGAGTCATCTCCGACCCCTTCGGAGAAGCTGTCACCGAGCGCAACAAACCTCATCGGCGACGGAAACGGCTCACTGCCACTATTCATCAACTAAACCTTTCAATACAGAAAGAATTGAGTACAGTATGAATCCATGGCATGACGTCGGTCAAGTCAGGAAGTCGAGTCGGAGGAGAATCGGATGGACGCGGACGTCATCATCATCGGCGGAGGTCTCGCCGGCCTCGTCGCAAGCAACGAGATTGTGAAGGCCGGAAAACGAGTCCTGATCGTCGATCAGGAGAACGCGGCGAATCTCGGCGGGCAAGCGTTCTGGTCGTTCGGTGGAATCTTCATGGTCGACACCCCGATGCAGCGTCGACTCGGGGTGCACGACTCGTTCGAGTTGGCGTGGCAGGACTGGCAAGGTTCCGCCGGCTGGGACCGACTCGAGGGCGACCACCCCGAAGACGAGTGGGCCCAGAAGTGGGGCCGCGCCTACGTCGAGTTCGCCGCCAGCGACAAACGCCCCTGGCTGCAGGAACAGGGCGTGAAGTTCACACCCGTCGTCGGATGGGCCGAACGCGGAGCTCTGACCGCTCGAGGGCACGGAAACTCCGTCCCCCGGTTCCACGTCCCCTGGGGAACCGGGACCGGGATCTCCGAGCCCTTCGCCGACAAGGCGCGCGCAGCATCCGACGCAGGAAAGGTCACTTTCCGGTTCCGTCACCGCGTCGACGGTCTGATCTTCGACGGGGGCCGCGTCGTCGGTGTGCGAGGCTCTGTCCTCGCCCCGGATACAGCACGCCGCGGCGCCCCCTCTAACCGGGATGTCGTAGAGGAGTTCGAGTTCAGTGCGCAGGCCGTCGTGATCGCCAGCGGCGGGATCGGAGGCAACCACGAACAGGTCCGCAAATGGTGGCCAGAACGCTTGGGGAAGCCACCCCGCAAGATGATCACCGGGGTTCCGGAAAGCGTCGACGGCAGGATGCTGGACATCGCCACCGAGCAGGGCGTCCGGCTGGTGAACAGGGACCGGATGTGGCACTACACCGAAGGTCTGCAGAACTGGAACCCGATCTGGCCCAACCATGCGATTCGGATCCTCCCCGGCCCGTCCTCGATCTGGCTCGATGCGCGCGGCCGGCAGCTCCCGGCACCAGGCCTGCCCGGCTACGACACCCTCGGAACCCTGAAAATCCTCCGCACGACACCGGATATCGCCGAGTTCGACTACTCCTGGTTCATCCTCGACCAAACCATCATCAAGAAAGAGTTCGCTCTCTCCGGGTCCGAGCAGAACCCCGACATCACCAACCGAGACCTCGCACTGATGCTCCGCAGCAGACTCGGCCGTTCAGCACCCGGCCCCGTAGAGGCGTTCAAAGAACACGGAGCAGACTTCGTCGTCGCCGACACCCTGCCCGAGCTGGTGCAGGGAATGAACGCCTTGACCGACGACAACCTCCTGAACGCGGTCGAGATCGAAAAGGTGGTCAGAGCCCGCGACAACGAGCTCGTCAACCAGTACTCCAAAGACGCCCAGACAATGGGCATCCGGAACAGCCGCCGATACCTCGGCGACAAGCTCTTCCGCGCGGCGAAACCACACCAGATCCTTGACCCGCACCATGGACCGCTGATCGCTGTGCGACTCTGGATCGTCACCCGAAAGACCCTGGGTGGAATCCAGACCGACCTCGACGGGCGCGCATTGGGCTCGGATGGCAACCCCATCAGCGGTCTCTTCGCCGCCGGCGAAGCCGCCGGCTTCGGAGGCGGCGGCGCCCACGGCTACAACGCGCTCGAGGGCACATTCCTCGGCGGCTGCATCTTCACCGGCAGAACCGTCGGACGCTCCCTAGCGAGGTCCCTGTGACAGGCCACGATTCAGCCACCCAAGGGGTCGTCGCCGGACTCCGCAACATCATCCGCGAAACGATCCTCACCCCGGACTTCGCCCACTGGGACGCCCTCCGCGAACACCCAGCAGCCGCAACGAAAGGAGAGGTCCGTGCGACTTTTCTCGGAGTCACGTCAGTGTTGTTCGACGACGGCGTCACCGCCATCCTCACCGACGGCTTCTTCTCAAGGCCCAGCATCCTGCGCTTGTTCGCGGGAACGGTGAAACCGAACAAGCGGCGCATCAAGGCCACCTTCCGACGAGCGAACATCACCCTGCTCGACGCCGTGTTCGTCAACCACTCCCACATCGACCACGCCCTCGACTCCTCAACCATCGCGTCCATGACCGGCGCATGGCTCATCGGATCCGACTCCACCCGCGAACTCTCACGCACCACCGGCTTCGCACAAGAAAGATTCATACAAGCCGAAAACGGTCAGCCGATCCGATTAGGGAGCTTCACACTCACCCCGATCCATGCCATCCACAGCCCGAACGACCGCGTCCCCGGTACGATCGACACCCCACCCACCCGACCCCTGAAAAACGAGGACTTCCGCACCGGAGAGTGCTACTCCCTCTTCATCGAGCACGGCGGGAAGACCATCCTCATGCACGCCAGTGCCAACTTCCTCCCCGGCGCACTTGCAGGTCGACGCGCGGACACCGTCTACCTCGGCATCGGCACACTAGGCAAGCAGACCGATGAGTTCCGGGAACAGTATTGGCAAGAAGTCGTCCGCGCGGTCGGGGCCACACGTGTCGTCCCCGTGCACTGGGACAACTTCACCCGATCACTCAACCGGTCCCTCAGACCACTCCCCGAACCCATCGACAACGTCCCCCAATCACTTCGGTGGTTGGAACGACGCGCCCGGCTCGACGGCATCGCGTTCGCTATGCCCCGCGTCGGCGAACACGTCGACCCGTTCACCGCCTGAAGGCGGCCAGCACGCCCACGAATAGCTTCTCCAAGCAAACCGTCACCGACGACGTCATCTAAGCCGCAGCCAGCATCCTCGTCATCGGCAATTAACGCCACGGAGCGATCACGGAACACCGCCACTTAGCGATCAACTCCACAGACAATAGAACGCCAACGAACGCTGAGGAGAAGCTCACGACCTTCGCTGATTCATCGACCATTAACGCTGCAAAGTGCTCCAGCTCATCATCTAACAGTCCCGAACTTGCAGCGGAGTAGCCAACGGTATGTGGTGCGTCGGCAAGTCCAGCAAGTTCTGTTAGCCCAGACTTACCCTCCACCTCAATGACCTGAGTGATGGCGTCCAGTCGCAGTCGTGCGAGTTCGGTTTGATATGCCTCATGGTCGTCCGTGTACTTCACGTTGCCGAGCTCCGGCATCGCCGAGAAAAGCCACGCCACCTTAGGCACTGGACTCGACGGAACGAAGTGATTGCGGAGCTCTTCAAGCCCGTCAAGGTCCCGAGCGGGCAATGACCAATCGGCGTCAGCAAATTCTCTGTGGCGCCGAATCAGCTCCCCTAGGCGATTCCACACTATGTCTCGCATCTCTTCAGTCACCGCTTCATCTCGAATCCCCCTTAGAGAGTCGAGAATTTTGTCACGGTGCTCAGCCGGCATGTCATCAAGCTTCTCGATGAGATCGGCATATCTGACAGGAAGCTGTTCTGCTGCCTGAATACTGAGATTCACGACTTCAGTCACAAACTCGAACAGGTCCTGCATAGTCACCTTGCGGGCTTCTGCATTGGATTTCCAATCGCGGAATTCCGGTCCTCCAGAGTCGATCGCCCAAGCGTGACTGTCAGGCGTAAGCGCTAGCAGGATTTTCCAGTCGAGATCGGATCCTTTGCCAGCAATTGCTCGTAGAACTGTTATCCGGGATTTGAGGGTAGCTCCAGTCTGGGGATGCCAGGAACTCAGCACACCGGCAAGGCTAGCGAGCGGTCGGTTCGCAGTTTTTCCTCCTGGATCTAGCGTTGCTAGTCGCTTCATCTGCCGCATAACAGCACCGAAATGCTCTGGCGACCAGGCAATCCGTTCCAACGCCCAAAGCACATACGTGTGCGGGCTGGTTTGCGAGAAAATTCCAGTGTCATCGTCTGTGAATAGTTTGTCCGTGAGGACGCCTTCGCTCCCAATCGCCACAGATAGCGCATCGATGAAGACATCCGGGGCAGCTTCAGCAAGAATGGAGAGTACATCGAAAAGAGACTCCCAAAGCTTTCCAGTTGGGTCCTCATTCGCTCTTTGCAACAAAGCTCGAACGATGAGTTCGGACCAACCCGACAGTGAGACCGTTGAACTTGTTTCATCGTCGCGTTCAGACGCTCCAAATACCGCGAGCGTGCGAGCTAACCCCTTCCGAAGATCAGATGAATGAGCGCGAGCTTTGCCATCCAGGTTTGCTCTCCACCGGTCTTGACGCGGGAGGTCAAGTCGCGGGTCAACCGCCCCCAATACTTGTTGCATGACGAGCTCAAGTCCCTGCAAATCTGATTGAGTGACATCTTTCGCTAGCGACCCAAAGGTAGCTGCCGTGTCAATGAGCCTCCAGGCTGAACCGACATGGGCAAAGACAGGGGCGATGCCCGTTGAAAGGCCAATCAAGTCGTCTGCGGCTTCAGCAGGCGTCTTTCCGACTAGCGTTTTGAAAGCGTCCGCATCCCCTCCGACGCCCGAATCCCACGCTCCAAGCATCCACACTCGACGCAGAAGCGGCGACGCGAGCTGAGCTTCTTGTTCGGTCACTACTGCAGACGAGGGCTCCCCATTGAGCCTGTACTTGAACTGTTCGACGCTCTTGTTGAGTGCGCGAGCGAGTCGCTGACGCTAATCATGCTCAACTCCTGCGGCCTCCAAGAGCTTGGCCGAGTCGACTATAGGAACGCTCGGAAGGCTCATCCACGAACTGCCACTGTCAGAACTTCGAAGGATGACGTGGTGATTTGTAGTGAGGTCGGCCTGACGGACGAGTGATTCGTCGAATGGAACGAGGATCAGCAGACCCTCGGTTCTATCGAGAAACATCAAGGCACCAGGTTCAAACACAACTAGTGACTTTTCGATCAAAGACTGGCGGAGCTCTGGTTCTGCTGACCAGATTGCGGCGAATACAAAGGCCAGCACATCGTCGGTGCTGGGGGCCTGAACCCAAGTGTGTCCTCGTTCATGCTGCTGTATTCGCTTGGTCAAGCGCGCCGCAGCTTCTTGCCGGCCGAGAAGGAGCAGTTCAGTGGTGAGTAGACCTTTCGTGGGGGCAGCAAACTTTTCCCACCATCGAGAAAGCGTCATCACTGCGTTTGACGGAATTCCGACGAGCTCGGAAAACCAAATATGTGTGTTTGGAGCCGCTTCGAGTGAAGTGAGTATCGCTGACGAGGTGACGACTACGACATCTTTCCACTTGCCTTCTGCGCGCTTTTTGCTTGCCCATGCGGCCGCACCCGGCCAGCGCTGAGGGGTTACGAAGACGAAGGTAGTGACCGATATGTCTGCGCCCAGAGGGTCCTTCGTCCGCTTCTTGTAATCCTTGTTGGCCTTTCCGCCTGGGTCCCCGCTCGTGCCGAATTCCCAAATACTGTCACCTTCCGGCACCAGCAGGCTCTTCCGTGGCGAAGCGACCTGGCCGTCGTAGCCCGGGAGGTCGACATCTTCGTCACCCGGCATATCGAGATGAGTAACGAGCGGGACCTCTTCGAGAACTAGGCGCCGTATAAGGTTCGGCAGCTGACTACGCGACGCGACGCGACCACCCCAAGCCTCGATGTCTTGCAGTGTCGCAAGATGTGGAAGCCGGTAGTTCACAGCCATGCCCTCGATGTCTCCTGAGCGGCTGTAGTCGTCCAGACGCCTTGATGGGAGTTCAAATGGTCAGTCATAAATTGAGTTTCCGTCTAATACTGTTCGGATTATGAACTACTACGAACTAATTTGCAATTGATGCGGCTCACTTAGATAGCGGACGCCGGGCCGTTCGACCGCTGGACCAGCATCAGCAAAGCCCGACTCAACTTCTCCATCTCGATCTCTGGCTTAACAATCGCGTAGATGCCGACATATTGCGGTTTTCGACCTACACCTTCTACGAACTCCGGTTTGCAGGCCAGGAAGAGAATGTCTCGTCGGAGCAAAAGTCGGATCGCTGCAAAATTCGCTTTGCTCACCTGGTCGGCGTAGAGCTTGTACCGAGTGAAGATCACTTTGTAGTGCTTCCCTACTCTCTGGGCGAGCGACGGGTCAGAAGCATGCGCGGCCTTAATTCGAGCCAACACTAATTCGTCGTCGAGGTTGAGACTCGGATCGTACAGACGATGTACCTCCCACTGCGCAGCCGGCGGAAGCAAAGCGAAGAACTGCGGAATTACGAACCAGCAGATTCTCAAAAGATCGCTGCGGCCGAGATGGTTGAGATCATTTACTCGTGACATAGGGCGGCTCATTGTGAGCGTCATCAAGCCGGTGTGCAAGCACGATCGTCATGGGTTCGTTGCGCTTCATACAACATCACCGGTACATCCACCTCGAGAAGCATTCGAGTCAAAATGACGTACCGGTGCGTAAACCCAAACGGGACTCTATCCCTTTGACAGGGGTGGATCGCAAAACCCAGGTGTAACAAAATAGACCGATCGGAGTACCGGTCGGTCTATTTCCCCCCTGGCTATCGGGGTCAGGGAAATGAGTAAAATTCATCGTAGTGCCCCTGGAGGGACTCGAACTCGTTAGACGGCTCCGCGACTTCCCCGCGACCGCGCAACTTCCGCGAATTTCCGCGGTTCTTGGATCACGTCGATGCCCCTGAATCAGAAGGTTCTGAGACCAATTGTGGGCAAAATGTGGGCACGGATTGACTGTGCTATCGCTGCCGGACTGTGATGTATCAGGACATCTCTGACGTTTCTGCATCAGGACATCTCTGACGGTTGATGTATCAGGACATGCCCGACAGTCAGAGGGTTTTGCGTGGGCCGCGGGGTCGGCCGTTGCTGACGTGCTTGGTGCCCGGGCTCGGGCCAGGAATGCTCGACGATCAGGGTGCCGCGCAGGTCGGGCCGGTCCCCGCCCGTCCCTCGTGTTTTCGCGCGAAGGAGTGCTACCTGACTACGTTCGTTCGCCGCCGCTCCCGGATCGCGTTGCGATTCCGGCGAGATTGTGTCGGTAACATGTGGCCAACATGTTTGGGGGGAACTGAACAATGCCGATAGTGCCGATGCTGACACTCGCAGAGACGATGATTCACGAAGTCCCGCGCGGCAAGCGGAAAGATGACGGAGAGGATGTGGTCCTTTCCGTCAGTCCAACCGATCTCAACGCCGCAACTGATCGATTCATCCGTGAGGAGATGCTGCAGCCCTCCTTCGCGTCGGGGCGAGAGATCGTGCATTTGGATCCGGCGACTGACCCAATCCCCGGCCTCCTGCGTGGAGTGCTGGAGAATCCGGATCTGCTAATTACGAACTCCGCGGCCATGGCAAGACACCTTCATGCGATGCAGCCTGGAGGTGCATCCGCGGGAATCTTCTTGTGTTCTCGGGCAGTCTCGGACGGGATTGACCGCGTGGTGCTGATGAAGGCAGAGCATAGCGAGGGCATGCGCTTGCAGCAGGTGCGCGATGCGAATGGTGACGTGGCGTTCGTGGCTGAGCACCTGGACGAGCTCATACTTGGCCAGAAGGCACAGGTCTACAAGATTGCTCTCGTGTGGTTGGATCACGCGGACCAGCTAGTCGGCCTCATGGTGGACCGCCAGAATGGGGTTGGCTATGCCGAGTACTTCCTTCAGTACCTTGGCTTCAACCTGGTGCACCAAGCCGAGAAGCTGGTCCTAGAGTTCACCAAAGGGATGACAACCCATATCAACACCTCCGACTACTCGCCAGAGAAGAAGGGCCGCTACCTCAGCGCCCTGGCCGCCGTCCTTCAGAGTCCCAATCCACGGCTCAACCCGAACGCCTTCATCCGGGAATTCATCGACCCAGAGGACCGCCACACGGCGGCTGCAGCTCTGCCGATACAGGTCGCGAACTTGGAGTTTCGGAAGGACACCACACTCGTCCACCATCTCATTGGCGGCCTAAAGCTCTCGACCGACAACGGGGTGACAATCTCGGCTTCGGCCTCGGCCATCGAATCCGGCGTACTTGAAGTGAAGGACGAAGAGATCGTCGTTCACGCACCAGCTTCGGGCTACAAGCTCGGGAAGGCGCCGTGACAACCGTGTCGGGGGCGAGCCTCTCGACCGCAGACATCTACACGGCTTCCAAGCCGGCGTTGGACGCAGCGCTTGTCGCGTACGAAACCGCAGTGAAGGCCATTGTCAAGCCGGTAGCCGGTGAGCACTACGTGAGTGGTCGGGTCAAGGCTAAGCGCAGCCTCATTCGCAAGCTTGCTAAGGATGGCAACGGAAGTCTGCGGAGCTGGGAGCAGATCACCGACAAGGTCGGCGTGCGAGTCATCTGCTCCACGAAACGCGACCGAAAGGCCGCAGCCGCAGCCCTAGAGCAGTACGGTTGGGCAGAGTGTAGGCGCGAGGATAAAAGAGCGAAGAAACAAGGACTGGCCTATACCGGGGTCCATGTAACTGTCCACGACGGCACGCAGCTGGACTCGGAGCGCCTTCCCATACTTTGCGAGGTTCAGGTGCGAACCCGTGCCCAGGACGCGTGGTCAGTTGTCTCTCATAAGCTCACGTATAAGGGCCTGATCGATCTCCCTAACAAGTTGCAGCGCGTTGTTTGGCGATTGACGGTCCTGACCGAGATCTTCGACGATGACATTCAACGGATGTTCAAGAAGAGGGAGTCCTTGCCTGCATACGAGGTGGCGCGAGCAATCGAGTACTTGGATGACAAGTACGAGACACTTCTTGGTGAGCCTGGCGGTGTCCCCGATGACCTTGACATCATGAACATCCTTTGGAATGCCTATACAGCGGAAGAGCGCGCGCGGTTCAGCGAAATAATCGCTTCGTTCATAGATGAGTCGCCAGACTTGTCGAAGCAAATCGCAAACCACCAGCCCGGCAAGCTGGGCTACGTAGATTCACGCGACTGGCTATTCACGCAGCCAGAAGTACTGGCGGTGCTGGAGCGCGGCACACGCAACGAGCACATGCTTGTCCATGCGGTATCAAACACAGACTTGGCCGATGTCGTCACGAAGACATGTGCGGCCTATGGGGTAGTCCTCCCTGGTTGATTCTGGCGAGCCATCTAGCGAGTAGCGGATCCGCGGCTAAGCGCCAGGTAACGTTTGCGTGGCAAGGTCAAGGCCACTCAACGACCCTGCAGAGTATTCGCTGAGCTTAGTAGCTCGTTTGCATTGATCGCAGAAACTCACCGGGGGTGAGCCGTATCGACTCCACCCTGGAGCGGATCGGCAGACTTCGGCAAGCCAGCGCCATCCCCCATCGCGAGCCCGACTACGAAGTGACACTGAAGGGTTCTGTCCGCGTTCGCGTCGGTGGAGCCGCCCGAGGGTAGCCCCACCGACGCCGGCGATTCTCCAGGCGTCACGCTCTGCGCTGGTGTGTGTGCTCGAACAAGTCGGGCGAGCCTGGGCGCCCTGTCAATATACCTCTAGCATTCGCTTCCGCTCGAGCGCCGCGTATAAGTCGAACGTCTCCCAGTCAACGTTCCATCGCCGGCTTCTCGCGACCATACGATCCACTGATGCCTCGGTCGTCACAGCGTAACGTGCGCTAATTGTCTTCCTGATAGATCGCGCGACAAACGGGCAGGTGAGCACGTTTAGATTCAGTAGCGCTAGTTCCCCATCGATCAACGGCCGCTCCTGCATCCGGATAATCCAAGCTTCGCAAGCAGCACGGAGTGAGGGGTAGGCGGTCGATCGCTTCATGTGCAGGAGAAGACTGACCAGGAGAAGCACGTTCATAGAAGATGGCTCGCGGAGCATTCCGTCGGACCTTGAGAACCCGCAGAGATCCGCCAACTCGTCTTCGCGAATCGCGTAACTCGCACCTAAATCCGAGACGCAATCGAGGAGTGTAGCGGTCACTGCGTCTGGGGCCATAGCTCCTCTGGACCGCCTCAGTTGCTGCATGAGCTCGTCGCGAACTCGCATCTCCACACGCTCGCGCTCGTGAGCCGGGATTCCATCCGAGCGTGCGAACCGCAGAAGCGAACTACACACTCGAGCGACCTTCACTGCGGGACTCATACGCGGAGAGCCCGAGTAGACAAAGAAGACGAAGTCCAACAACGCGAGGAGGGCTGTGGTGAGCGTATTGTCGTGCCGTGCCCGTTGTTGGACGGTGAGTTCAACACCCTCAAGATCTTGTTTAGACCTGCGTAGGATCTTCTCGAATGCACGCTCGACGCGGGCCAGAGCATAATTCGCTAGCTCAAAGTGACTGACGCCAGTGTCCAACAAGATTGCCTTGTACCCCACGATGAGTTCACCTGCATCGACATAGGGGCTGCTTACGACGCCGTCGTTGACTTCTCGATCGCGTCGCTTGGTCGCTTGCCGCAGAAGTTCGCGCACCCGCTTCTTTGCGATCGTCAGCGGCGAAAGCCAGGGAGTGAACTCGCCTTCTTCCTTCGCTGCATTCAAATGAAGCTTGTACTTGCGCAAGCTCCTCGCCAGCGCGTCAACGACGAAATGACGCCTGCTTTCATCTGCCAGGAATATGAAGTAGTCGTCCACGTAGCGAAGGACCTCGTAGTCTTCCCCGAACTTCATTCCGACACGATCGAGTTGATCTGCAAGTTCGAGATCCACTGCCTGAAGAATGACCTCTGCAAAGAGTCGTGACACTTCGGAACCGATTGTGATGCCGCTTGTCTCGCTATGGTTGAGGCGCTGCATGAGCTTATCGAACGCGCCCCCAAATGTCCGATCGAGTTGCTTTCCCATCAAGTTAGCCTTCACGACATCGTGCCCGTGCGCCGCCCACGCGATCGAGTGGGTGTAGATACTGTCGAAACATTTCGCCACATCGACCTTGACTAGATACCCGAACCGGCGCTCACATGATCGGTATTCAGAAGAGTCATAGAACTTGTAGACGTTCGAATAGCGCTGGTACGTGAAGTAGGAGCGAAGCCACTCATATTCGTGGTCATCGTGTTCAATACTGTCGTGTGTTCGCCGCTGAAGTGCGAACAAAGAGTCACGCACAACGACGTAGGGCGCGACTCGGGCGGGCCGCCTCAAAGTGAAGCGGCTCTTCGACGTGTGGTAGAGGATGAGGTCCTCGAACCTCGCGTAGAAATCGACCACTTCCAGCTGCGCCATTGGGTGAGGTACTGTCAGGGTTCGGTAGTCGTTCTTTCGGTGACGGACGGTGTACTGAAAGGGAAAGGTTGCGATCGCTCCACCTTTCCGTGAAAGCGCTAGAGCCACAGAGCCTCCCGACGCGCTCCCCGCGGGGAACGAAGCCCGCCGTCCGAGTATCACTCCAAGAATCACCTCTGACGTATCGTCAAGTTGCTTCGCGTGAACTGTGTCCGCTCCGAGGCGCACGTCGGCGGCGCGGAGAAAGTCATAAAAGCCCCGATTGCTAAATGACGGCGGTAGTTCGTAGGGCAGAACATCGCTCAAGACCACTCGTGCGGGGTGCTTGCGCAGAGACCGTCGATGCTTAGGCAAGCCACGCCCCTTTCAGTCGTTTCATGCGAGGCATGGACCAACGATGGACAGTTCGCCGCCTGAACCCTTTCTCGAACGACAGCGCCTCGATTTTCTTGTCAAGTCCTGGAGGTAATGCGGACTGCGAGGCTCGCTGGCGAAGGTAGCTATCCAACCCAGCCAGAGACTGCACATCAGTTAGGTGTGGGTTAGAGAAATAGATCCCGACCAGCGCATTGCGCTTGTTGTACGAAAGGCGAGTGTTCGCCGTCAAAAAGCGGAGTCGGTCGAGAAGCAAGCTCCGCCTGCCGTGGTTGGCTGAGTCTGCGCGATCCCATGCAGAAAAAGTCCTGTCGATACGGTCGCGAATCGTTTTATAGCGAGCATCCGTCAACCTCACCAACAGGCCAGCACCGCCTCGATACTCGATCTCATATCCCAGGAACTCGATCTTCTGGGTTGAGTTCTTTTCGAGCTCTGGAGACAGAGTTTTACCTGAGTTGAGCGAAAGGTCGATTCTCTGAAGCTCCGCTTCGATTTCCGCAACTACCGAACTCGGTGCGACCGCGCTCACAGCTTCCTCGCCACGCACGAGTACGATGTCATCGACATAGCGCGCGAAGTACAGTGTCCCCTGGGAGTCGCGCAAGGCGCGATCGGTCTGAGCGATATACAGCTCGGCTAGTTTGGCGCTAAGTCCCACCCCTGCGGGCAGACCTTTCGGCTTCCCAGTGAGCACTTCCATTTCGGTGAGCAACCCGTCGATTAGGCGTCGGCACGATGGACTAAGCCCTGTTATGTCCAGGTGGGATCGAAGCCGACGGTGATCAATGCTCTCGTAGAATTCCTTCACGTCCACTCGGACGACGATTTTGGGAACGTCATTGTCGATCGTACGTATGAGCCCCGCGACGATCGATTGGCGCCCTCGCGGGCGGGTTGGCAAGTATGAAGTGACGATGCTCTGAAGGTGCTTATCAGCGAAAAACGCCTCCGGCGTCTTAGCGATCGAGTATGTCTGACGTTTGCTCCCGACAACGTGCCCTGGCGCCAAACCCCAGGCAAACGCGTCAGACTCGACGCTTCCGACGAGCGCTTCGCTGGTGGCAGCCAGAGACGCATCGAGCAATTCCTCGGCGTCCTGGCGGGCCGCACGAGCAACCGCATCTGGAGCCGACTCCGGAGGACCAATGTATGCAACCGACCCATTTCTCGCCGAACGAGCGAGATGAAGAGCGTCGCGGGCCAGTTCGTAGGCGCGACGCACCTCGGGATAGAGCTGAAGCCGATCACGCCCTCGCCGCGCTTCCAAGTCCCAAATCTTGCGCAAGTTCTTTGGTGAAAAACTTTGATCCATCCCCGGCCCTCCCTCCGCGAGCATATCGACTGACGCCGCCTCAGGCGTGGCGTCAAACTTTGACTGGGTCTCTCACCGACTCGTCTCTGAGACGATCATCGCCTCAGCTGGGCGCCCGAGATAGCGAGTCAGTCACCCGCTCTATGCACTTCGCAAGTTCGCAGATGCGAATAAGTCGTCAGAACACCAGCAACTGAAATCTCCTGTCGACGACGGGATGATTTCCAGTGACCGTCGCAACGGCCTCAGATTCGAGCGCTGCCGACAGCTTGTCAAACCTGTCCTCATCTCGCCTCGTCAGTTGCCTCTTGTAGATCCCCCCTACGTCTCGAGACAACCCAAGGCTCGCTCCGCCGCCTCTTCTCCGTCCTCGTTCTCCGGTTAGATCCTTCGCCCTGCTCCTAGTGTTCTCCTCGTTGCTTCTACAGTTCTTCTTGTTCCTCTTCTCAACTTCTTGTTGCTCTTCTCGTCTGCGCCACTGCCACCCCTTTACTTCTCAACCTCCGTCAGACAGCAACGATGTTTGGGGGAGGTTGGGAAGCGCGCCCTACGCGGGGGTGGCAGTGGCGCAGGCGAGAAGAGGGACAAACTATTCCACTACCTATTCCCGCTCGAGGAATAGGTAGTGGAATACCCCACGTGCATGGAGCCGAACGCGCAAACTCGATCCGATGTCGCGCACGCAAACTACGTTTGAGGCTCTGCAGGGGGCGAGAAACATGCCCCCTACGGGCGCCACTCCGATGTCTCCCGTCCATTACAGAATTGATCGAACGGATGAGCATCGAACCACGACGGCAAGAGAGCTTGGCGACATGGATAGCGGAGAAGGTTGAGGTGGTCAGAGATGGCAGGCAGCGTGACCCCGTACAGCACCTCGCAAGGCAAGCGATACCGCGTGCGGTACCGAAAGCCGGATCACACCCAGACGGACAAGCGGGGATTCAAGACCAAACGCGAGGCCGAGCTGTTCCTCGCCTCGGTGACCGTGTCTAAGGCGGCCGGTGACTACATTGATCCGGCTCTGGCTCGCGTCTCGGTCGGCGACCTCGCTCCTCTGTGGCTGCGCTCGAAGTTGGTGCTCAAGCCCTCATCGTCAAAACCGCTGGAGGGCGCATGGGGCGTGCACGTTGCAGAGAGATGGGGCGACCGCGAAATCTCGACCATCGTTCCCTCAGAGGTGCAGGTATGGGTGAGCGAACTGGCGGGTCGCCGATCGCCCTCTGTGGTGATCCGGGCGCACGGTGTGCTCGCGGGCATCCTCGACATGGCCGTCACCGACCGTCGCCTTCCTCGGAACCCGGCGCGCGGGGTGAAGCTGCCCCGCAAGACCGGGAAGCTGAATCGCGTCTACCTCAGCCACGACCAGGTGCACACT
Organism: Herbiconiux gentiana; assembly: GCF_024978135.1. Taxonomy (GTDB): domain Bacteria; phylum Actinomycetota; class Actinomycetes; order Actinomycetales; family Microbacteriaceae; genus Herbiconiux; species Herbiconiux gentiana. The sequence continues at coordinate 413,138 of NZ_JANTEZ010000003.1, forward strand.
CTCGCCGGCCTGTCCGCGCATCCGACGCTCGTGCTCTGCCTCGCCTACACGGGCATCCGGTGGGGAGAGGCTACCGCGCTGCGCGTGCGGCACATCAACTTCCTCCGGCGCCGACTGAACGTCGAAGAGAACGCTGTGAAGGTTGGCGCCATCATCCACCTCGGCACGACCAAGGGGCATGAGCGCCGATCCGTGCCGTACCCCGAGCTGCTCAGCGCGGGCCTCGCCGAACAGTGCGCCGACAAGGGCCCCACGCAGCTCGTGTTCGGCGGCGGCACCTTCCACATGAAGTCACCGGACTCCGTCGACGGATGGTTCGTGAACACCGTCCGCCGAGCGCAGCAGGCCAACCCCGACTTCCCTTTCCTCACCCCGCACGACCTTCGGCACACGGCCGCGTCACTCGCGATCAGCAGCGGCGCAAACGTGAAAGCGGTGCAGCGGATGCTCGGTCATGCCTCGGCCGCAATGACCCTCGACACCTACGGCGACCTCTTCGACGACGACCTCGAGATGGTGGCCGCCAAGATGCAGGAGGCAGCACGTGAGGCGAGTATCGGCAAGAGCTGGGCGATCAATCTGGCGCAACAAATGTCATCGGGGTCAAAGTGCTCTTGATTGTTGCCGCGAGATGCCGGTTCGCGTTCTCAGCAGATGCTTAAGGCGCAGGCGGCTCGGGATCGTACGATCCAAATTCACCTTCAGCGACGACGCATCTTGGCGCCAGGCACATAGGGGCGGGCGCGACGTGAGGCAGCTACCTTGGTTACGCACTCGTCCCGGGCAAGGACGATAGGAAAGATAGAACTAGGAGCGATGCATGGAGCTGGCAATTCGGCGAGTACTGCTTCGGCTGGCCACCGACATGACATCACTTCGCGGCGCGGGCGTCTCGGCAAACGCACGAAGTAACGGCCCGGTCGCGCCGAACTCCTTCGTCGGGCTCATCCGTCTTAGCGCGGCGTAACGGCAGCTTTTGCCGAAGGTGCTGTCACCAGGCTATGATGACGGGAGAGAAATCGAAGCCTTAGATGTCCGTGGGACCTCCAAGGCCGCAGAGTTGGTTGCACGAAGCACGCTCCCCATGATGTCAACAAGCTGGGGAGTATGGCCTAGACCGTTGGGTGCCCGCAAGGGATGGCGACCTGCAAGAGTTGGCGTTTTTCGCGTAGTTCGGCAACAGTGTCGAACGCAATTATATGCGCGAGGAGCATCTAGATATGTTTGACAACTTGGAAAAGAACGCCGATAGCGGTTCGTCCACGACGAGCGCTCGTCCCACTTGGACCGGCAGTTCTGACAAGGTTGGGACCGATGCTTCCGCGGCACCGATTTCGGGCCCTGCTGAGGGGATAACCTCTCCCCAGCAGGGCCATTCTCGTCCCTCAGACGATCTCCTCTTGCAGGCGGTCCGCACGCTCCTCGCGCGGAACTCACGACCATTCGCCGCCGGCGTATACGGGCTCATGCGGCAGATCGAGCCGACCTTCACCTTCGATAGCGTCGGCTTCTCGTCGTTTCGCGCGTACCTAAGCGATGCGGCGGATCGGGGCGTAGTGACCTTCAGCCCCGCGCCGCGGGGAAGCGACGTCGTAATCGCGGAGACGTCAGGCTCCGGAACGGACAAAAGACCCGCCCTCGTGACCGCGACCACGCTACGCAAAGATTTGTGGGATGCGTTCGTCGACTGGAGTAACGAGTCCAACTACGTGTTCCGGCCGATGACGAACGAAGTCGCCGCGCTCAAGCCCGGCGAGAGCGCTGGCGACGGAGCTGTCCATATTCCATCCGCTAGCCGTGATGATCAGCTCGTATGGATGCGGGAGCTTGCTGCCTCGGAAACAAACGCGGCTGTGAAGGACGAACTCGAGGCCGCCCTACGCGAAGATCAACCTACGCGGGCCTTCGCCAAAGTACTTCGCGAGCGAACGTCCGTCGGCCGTGCATGGAAGCGCCACCTGCGCCGAATGATCCTGAACCGAGCGTCGCAGTGGGCCGAGGAGAATGGTTTGCCGCAAAGCGTTCTCCAGCCCGCCACAATCCACGAGCCGCCGTCCCGGAACCAGACCGCTACCAACGAGGATTCGGCCGCGCGTGACCGCGTCCTCGCCATCCTCGCCGACTTGCCACTAAGCGAGCTCCTGAAGCTGAGGATCCCGCTTGAGTACGCGCTCCGAAGGTGACCAGCGGAGCCGACCACCATCTGCGTCGGCTCGTCGAGAAAGCAGCCTCCCTCGATGAGGCCGTCAGTCGCCTCGGGAAGCGAAACTCCCACGAGCTTGGTCTGGGTATTACGAAGAAGCGGGAGTACTCGACCCCGACCGGGAAGGTAAAGCTGCCCACCTACGGCCCGGCCTTGAGCGCTCTCAGTGAAGCCGTCTGCCAGCCGGTCCAGGCCTTCGACGAGAAGAACTCTCAAGGGTGCTGGGGGATTCTCCTAGGTGCGCCGGGGGCAGTCATACAGATGCCTCAGCTGACGTCGGATGAGCTCGCGCGACAAGGCCTTGATGTCGGTGCCACTGACATCAGCAAGCTCCGGCAACTCGCGCTGATCGCGGTGATCCGGCCATCGAGGGAGTGGGACGACTCCCAGGCGCTCACCCAGGAGCGACTCGGGGGTATCGGACTGCTGACTCTCGCACCCGACGACCACGGTCCCGGAGCACGCATGGCGTGGCTGCGCACTCGCTGGGCGAACACGACCCGCGAGTTCGTGTCCTTCCTGGAGCCCATCTATGCAAGAGCGGGCTACCTCGATAGGCCAGTCAAACCGCGTGTCGCCGTGGTCATCGACCAAAACTTCGCCGGAGGTGATCCCCGCACGACCATCAACTCGTTGCGTGCGACAGCGGCCGTCTGCGGACTGAGAGTAGAAGGGTTCGTGCGTGACGCTTCCACGCATCAGAACGTCCTAAACTCCCTTACGAAGGAGCCTCATGGGCATCTGATTACCCTTGGTTCAGGGGCCGGCATGGACGCAGTCCAAGCAACTTTCCGCAAGACGCCCGCTGGCGCCGTCGCGGGCCGCATCAGCGACGTGTCCGAGAATTCTCCGCTGGAATCGCTACGGGAACGCTTCACCAAGATCGCGGGAGTCTCGGCCGCGCTCCAACCCGTGCTCGAGCCGCCACACGGTTTCCTCACCATGCCAATAACTCCTGTCGACTGCCTGCACGATGGTGCGTTCGTTTATGTGAGATCAAGCGAAACCGATCTGTGGTGGACGAAGGATCTCGACCGACACGGAGGCGCCGTCTTCAAGACATACACAAAGATCAATAACAGACTGGAATTCCAAGCAGATCGAGACGCACAGGGAGACATTGTCACGAAGAAGCGGAAGGGAGACACCCGACGGGTGATCCCTCTCCATACGCTTAACCCGTGCAACCGGCTAGCGACGAACACGGAGTCGCATGTGCGGGTGCCGCATCCCGACGCTTAGTTACCGCCGTCCCCTCGGACCACGAAAGCCCGGCTTGAATCGCTGATCGATGTCCTGCGGTTCGCTCCGCCTGAACCTCGTCAAGTTGCCGAGCTCCTAGCGGTCAGCTTAGGAGCCAATGTGCGAGTCGTGTATCGGGCGCCCGGACAAGCACCAGCGGAGTTGAAGCTCGACATCTACGCCGATTTTTTCAGCGAGGATCTGGATGCTTCCCAGCGCGACTGGACGACGCAAAGCCGCTATGGCTCCGCCGTTGGTTCTGCAGGCCCGCACGCCCGACCCGATCAAACGCGGAGAGCAGATTGCATTGTCCTTTCGCGATGCGCCAGTGCACAAATCGCTCGAATTCGCCCTGCGAGGCGCCTACTCCGCGTCGTGAGGCGCCTAATTCCTTACCGCCACGCAGAATGTGGGCAAAGTGTGGGCAAACGCGTTTTCTACGCAAGAGCGAATGGCCCCAGATCCGCGGAATCACGGGAGTCTAAGCACCCAACAGACGGGTGCCCCTGGAGGGACTCGAACCCCCAACCCTTTCCTTAGGACGGAACTGCTCTTCCATTGAGCTACAGAGGCTGACCCGCTCAGTTTAGCCGCCTCGCGAGGCGCACCGCCGCTAGACGACCGGTCTATTCAGGAGTAGAGTGAAGACATGACTCTGACCGCCAAAGCCGAGCAGACCCGCGGCTCCATCCTCGCCACCGGCGAAGAGCTGATGCTCGCGAAGGGCTTCACCGGCGTCGGCCTGCAGGAGATCCTCACCACCTGCGGCGTCCCGAAGGGCTCGTTCTACCACTACTTTTCGTCGAAGGAGGGCTTCGGCGTCGCCGTGCTCGACCGCTATGTCGAGAACTACCTCGCCGCCGTGGGCGCACTGCTAGCCCGAGCGGGAACGGGCCGTGAGCGCATCCGGATGCTCGGCGACGCCTGGGCCGCCCGGGTCGGCAGCGCGTCCGCCGGCCGATGCCTCGTCGTGCAGCTGTCGGCCGAGGTCTCGGGCTTCTCCGAGCGGATGCGCGTCGCGCTCGCCGACGGCGTCGACGCCCTGCTGGAGCTGCTCGCCGACGTCGTCACCGAGGGCCAGGCCGACGGGTCGATCGCCACCGAGGCGCCGCCCCGGGAGCTCGCCGAGGCGATCTACCAGCTCTGGCTCGGAGCCGCCCTGCTCGACCGCCTCGCCCGCGACGGCTCGCCCTTCGTCGCCGCCCTCGCCGGCACCGACCGGCTGCTCGACCACCCCTGACCCACCGACCGCCGGCCGCACTTTCACCCACCGGTGCCGGCCGCCGACCCGACCAACCACCCCGACCCACATCCTCAGAGAACACGACCCCCAGGAGACCCCATGCGCACCCTCACCCACGCCACCTTCGGCGACGCCGCCGACGTCCTCGACGTCACCGAGCTCCCCACCCCCGAGCCCGCGGCCGGAGAGGTGCGCGTCCGCACCGTGCTCTCCCCCATCCACAACCACGACCTCTGGACCATCCGCGGCACCTACGGCTTCAAGCCCGAGCTGCCCGCGCAGTCCGGCACCGAGGCCGTGGGCGTCGTCGACGCGCTCGGCGAGGGCGTCGAGGGCCTCACGGTCGGCCAGCGCGTCGCGACCGGCGGCACCTTCGGCGTGTGGAGCGAGTACTTCGTCGCCAAGGCGGCCGGCCTCATCCCCGTGCCCGACTCGATCAGCGACGAGACCGCCGCCCAGCTCGTGTCGATGCCGTTCAGCGCGCTCAGCCTGCTCGACTTCCTCGACGTGAAGGAGGGCGACTGGATCGTGCAGAACACCGCCAACGGCGCGGTCGGCAAGCTGCTGACCCAGTTCGCCGCTGCCCGGGGCGTGAAGGTGCTGGGCCTCGTTCGCCGCGACGCCGGAGTGGACGAGCTCGCGCAGGTGGGCATCCGGAACATCGTGTCGACCGAGCACGACGGCTGGCGCGACCGGGTGGCCGAGCTGCTCGACGGTGCCGAGCCGGTCGCGGCGGTCGACTCGGTCGGGGGCGCCGCTGCGGGCGAGCTGCTGTCGCTGCTCGCCGAGAACGGCACGCTCGTCTCGTTCGGCGCGATGGCGTCGGGGCAGCTCGAGATCGCCTCGGGCGACCTCATCTTCAAGCAGGCCACCGTCAAGGGCTTCTGGGGCAGCCGCGTCAGCCGCGACATGGAGCCGGCCAAGCGCGGCGCCCTGTTCGGCGAGCTGATCCAGCGCGTCACGAGCGGCGAGGTCGAGCTGCCCGTCGAGGCCGTCTACCCCATCGAGCAGGGCCGCGAGGCCGCCGCCGCGAGCGCCGTGCCCGGTCGCCGCGGCAAGATCCTGCTCAGCTTCTAGCAGCGAGCGGATGCGCGTCCGCCGCCTGAGCGACCCGAACGCTCAGGCGGCCACCGCCGCACGCCCCACCTCCGCCCGGCCGGGCCCCGCACATGCGCGTCCGCCGCCTGAGCGACCCGAACGTTCAGGCGGCCACCGCTCAGGCCGCCACCGCCAGGAACGGATCCCACGCCGGCTCCACCCGCTCCGCGCCCTTCACCGTCCACCCGGCCTGATGCGGCATGCGCGGCGCGAACCGCAGCGACCACCCCATCTCGGCGGGCGTGCGGTCGCCCTTCACGTTGTTGCACCGCAGGCAGCAGGCCACGAGGTTCTCCCAGGTGTCCTTCCCGCCCCGCGACCGCGGCTGCACATGGTCGATGGTGCTCGCCGACCCTCCGCAGTACCCGCAGCGCTGCGCGTCGCGCCGCAGCACGCCCCGGCGCGAGACGGGCATCATCCGATTCGTGGGAACCCGCACGTAGCGGGTGAGCAGGATCACGGCCGGGCGGTCGAAGTCGGTGGCGATGCCGTGCACCGGATGCTCGGCATCCCGTGCCAGCACCCGGGCCTTGTCGTTCAGCACGAGCACGAGGGCCCGCTTGAACGACACGACGCCGAGCGGCTCATATCCTGCGTTGAGTACCAGTGTTCGCATGCTCTCCCTTTCGAAGAGACCTGGACGGCTTCCAGGTGTTCGACGTGCATCCGGTCGTCAAGCGGACGGGGAGACGGGCGGGCATGAAAAAAGGCGCCGTCATGATGACAGCGCCCTACCTGCAGAACCGGGTATCTGGCTCTGACTCAGCCCACTCGTGTGCCGACGCACGCGCAGCACGAGGCGATCCGTGGTGGGGATGCTCCTGCCCTGCGTCATCAGGCTCTCCGGGTTCTCGAGACGATCAGAGCGCCAGGATACGACAGAATCGGCGCGCCACCTACAGGTAGCGCGCCGATTCAGGTGCTGGTAACGAAGTGTTTACACTCCTCGAGCGGATGCCCGGCAGCTCGTCGAGGGGATCAGACGATCCGCACGAAGTAGTAGCTGCCCCAGAGCGGCCGGTGCTCGACGTAGCGGCCCCAGTCGGGCGAGTCGATCGATCCGCCGGCGCCGTCGTAGATGCCCACGTGGCCGATCGGCCAGATGATCAGGTCGCCGGCCTGGGCGTCGGCGGGCGAGATGGGGATGCCCATCGCGGCCTGGTTGCTGACGAGGCGCGGCAGGTAGATGCCGAACTGGCCGAAGACGTACTGGGTGAGCCCGTCGCAGCCGAAGCTCGTGTCGGGGCTCGCACCGCTGCCGTAGGGCACCTTGCCGACGAACTGCTCGGCGTACTCGACGACGGCGGCACCGCTGTAGGCACCTGACGGCGGGTTGACCGTGAAGGCCCCGTCGCTCGAGGCGCCCTTCGCGGCGGCGGCGGTCGCAGCCGAGGCGGCGGCAGCCTCGCGAGCGGCGGCGGCCTGGGTGGCGGCGACCGCGGCGGCGGCGCGCTCACGGCTGGCCTGCAGCTCCTCGGGGGTGGGAGCGGTGTAGTTGTCGCGGCTCACGGCCAGGGCGGCCGAGGCGTCGGGGACGACCAGGGTCTGGTTGCCCGCGAGCTCGCCGTCGGTCGCGACACCCGACTCGAAGTTGCCGCCGCCGCCGAAGGCGTAGGCGGGCAGGGCCATGGTGGCCACGAGGGCGGCCGCGAAGGTCATGACGACCGCGCGCCCGGCGCTCTTCTTCGAGGGCTTCGTGAACCGCGGCGTGCGGATGCTCGGCCGCTGCGTCGCGACGGGAGCCGGCTTCTTCACCTCGAGCGCGGTCGCGGTGGCCTTCGCCTCGGCGCTCGGCGTTGGCACGGCGAGCACCATGTCTTTCGACGGAGCAGCCGGGGCCACGTTCGCCGCGACCGAGTTCGCCGCAACCGAGTTCTGGGACTCGAGTTCACGCAGGCGACGCCGGGTCATCGGCTGTTCGGGTCGGTCGTTGTCGGGGTTCTGCTCGTTGTCGAGCGAATCACCAAGTGGGGCCAAGATTGTTTCCTCCGGCACCTCTCGCAGCAAGGGCAGCTGCTCCCGTCCACACCGAGTCCGTGTGCAGTCAGCGGCCAAGAGACGGGAATCGAGGTGTCTTGGCCCGTGTCCGCCGCCATTCGGGGGCCGGTGGACTCGTTAGAGAATACGGGAGGGGCCGGGCTTTGTCACCTTGAAACGGGGTGTTTTTAACATTTCGGTAACGCCCCGTGCACGGCACCCGGCTAGATGCCAACGAATATATGGCTCGCGACCTCATTGGGCAGTTCGATGCCTTCGTCGAAACCTTCGACCTCTACAAGAACGTAGGAACCCACCGCGGTGAACGCGCCCGTGTTGCCCGGCACGACTCCGGCCTGCTTGAGCTGCAGCAGCAGTTCGGGGTCGACCTGCGCCGGCTCGCCGAGACGGCGGATGGTCTTCGTCTGCGGACCGACCGCTCCGTGCACGAGGGTCACGATGTTCACGACGCCGCGGGTGAAGGGGATCGACTCCTCGTCGCCGAACGCGTCGAGCCCGGGGATGGGGTTGCCGTAGGGCGACTCGGTGGGGTGATCGAGCATCTCGAGGATGCGCCGCTCGACCTGCTCGCTCATCACGTGCTCCCAGCGGCACGCCTCGTCGTGCACGAGCTCCCACTCGAGGCCGATGACGTCGCTCAGCAGGCGCTCGGCGAGCCGGTGCTTGCGCATGACGGAGATGGCCTTCTTGCGGCCGACCTCGGTGAGCTCGAGGTGGCGGTCGAGCGAGACGACGACCAGGCCGTCACGCTCCATGCGGCCGACGGTCTGGGACACGGTGGGGCCCGAGTGCCCGAGGCGCTCCGAGATGCGGGCGCGCAGCGGGTTGATGTTCTCCTCCTCGAGTTCGAGGATGGTGCGGAGATACATCTCGGTGGTGTCGATCAGATCTGCCAAGTGAATACTCCTTGTGGCCAGGTGAGGCGTACCTTACCCAGCCTAGTGTTTCGCCGCGACAACGAGGCGGGTGCTGGCGTCGATACTATGGTGCCCATGGCCGAGATCCAGATCCCCTCCGACCGACTGCCCGTAGACGGGCGCTTCGGCTGCGGCCCCTCGAAGGTGCGCCCCGGTCAGCTCGAAGACCTGCTCACCCGCGGCGCCTCGCTGCTCGGCACGAGCCACCGGCAGGCCCCGGTGAAGAACCTGGTTTGGTCGGTGCGCGAGGGCCTGTCGTCGCTGTTCTCGCTGCCCGAGGGCTACGAGGTCGTGCTGGGCAACGGCGGGTCGACGGCGTTCTGGGATGCGGCGGCGTTCGGCCTCATCCGGAACCGGGCCGAGAACCTGTCGTTCGGTGAGTTCGGCTCGAAGTTCGCCGCCGCCGCCGGGGCCCCGTGGCTCGAGGCGCCGCACGTGGTGAAGTCGGAGGCGGGCTCGCGCGGCGAGATCGAGGTGCTCGAGGGCGTCGACGTGTACGCGTGGCCGCACAACGAGACCTCGACCGGCGTGATGGCCCCGGTTCGCCGGGTGCACGGCGACGCCGGCGCGCTCACCGTGGTCGACGCCACCAGCGCCGCGGGCGGCATCGATTTCGACGCGGCCGAGGCCGACGTCTACTACTTCGCCCCGCAGAAGAACTTCGCCAGCGACGGCGGCCTCTGGTTCGCGCTGATGTCTCCGGCGGCGCTCGAGCGCGTCGAGACGGTCGCGGCCTCGGGCCGGTACATCCCCGAGTTCCTGAGCCTGAAGAACGCCGTCGACAACTCGCGGCTGAACCAGACCCTGAACACCCCGGCGATCGCCACGCTCGTGATGCTCGACGACCAGGTGTCGTGGATCAATGGCAACGGCGGCCTCTCCTGGGCGTCGGCCCGCACGGCGGAGTCGTCGGGTGCGCTCTACGAGTGGGCCGAGGGCACGTCGTTCGCGCGCCCGTTCGTCTCCGATCCGTCGCACCGTTCGCAGGTGGTCGTCACGATCGACTTCGACGATTCGGTCGACGCGGCGGCCGTGGCCAAGGTGCTGCGCCAGAACGGCATCGTCGACACGGAGCCCTACCGCAAGCTCGGCCGCAACCAGCTGCGCGTGGCGACGTTCGTCGCGATCGAGCCCTCCGACGTGAAGCAGCTCATCTCGGCGATCGACTACGTCGTGGAGGCCCTGGCGGCGTAACCCGCCGTCCCGGCGGCGCCCAAGCGTGCCGCCGGTCCCGCCGCGTGGCCCTATCCATCACCGGCGCGTGGTCGCCGGCGGGTGGTCACCAGCGACCGGGGCCCTCCGCGTGGGGGTCGTCCTCGTCGTCGTCGTCCGAGTCGTCCTCGTCGTCGCCGTCCGAATCGTCGCCGTCCGAATCGTCTCCGGAGTCGTCGTCGGACGCCGTGTCCTCGGCGGCGGTGAGCTCGTCGTCGTCCATCACGTGGTCATCGATGTCGATGCCGTCGTCGAGGTCGAGCACGTCATCCGCGTCGTCCAGGTCCTCATCGTCCGATTCGTCGTCATCGTCCGAGTCGTCGTCGTCATCGTCGTCCGAGTCGTCATCGTCGTCGGACTCGTCGTCGTCGTCCGATTCGTCGTCATCATCGTCGCGCTCGTCGTCGGGCTCGTCGTCGGGCTCGTCGTCGTCGGACTGCGCCGCAGCGAGCTCCTGCGCGAGCTGGTACTCCGCGAGGCGCTCCGACCAGGGCAGCCAGTCGGGAGCCACGAGCGCACCGTCGCCGGGCAGCAGCTCCACCTCGAGCACCGATGGCGCGGAGTCCTCGTCGACGCGGCCGAGCGTGACCGTCCAGTGCCACCCGGGGTAGCCGGGCAGGCGCGTCGCGAAGTAGAGGCTCAGCACGTGATCCTCTTCGGCGCGGTGGCCGATGACCTCACCGACGGTCGCGCCGGGCGTGATCTCCCGCAGCGCGCTCCGCGCGAGCTCGACGGCCTTCAGCAGCATCTCGTCGACGACGAGCTCGGGCGCCTCGGCGACGGACTCCGGCGAGACCTCGGCAGGAGCATCCGCTTCGACCTCGACCGCGGTCTCCGACGAGACCTCCGGCTTTACCGCGGCCTCGGACAGCTCACCAGAGGCATCGCCGTCGCCCGGGGCGGCGGCACGGGCATCCGTCATCACGCGTCCAGCTCGTCGGCGACCTTGCGCAGCAGCGCCGCGATCTTGCGGCTGTGGGCGTTGTCGGGGTACCGGCCGCGCTTCAGGTTGCCGCCGATCGAGTCGAGCACCTTCACGAGGTCTTCGATGATGACCGCCATGTCGTCGGCGGGCTTGCGCGACATCTTCACGAGGCTCGGGGGCGCCTCGAGCACCCGCACCGAGAGCGCCTGGGCGCCGCGCTTGCCGTCGGCGATGCCGAACTCCAGCTTCGTGCCCGCCTTGACGGCGACCCCCGCAGGCAGAGCGGACGCGTGCAGGAACACCTCTTGGCCGTCATCGGAGCTGATGAAGCCGAAGCCCTTCTCGTCGTCGTAGAACTTGACCTTGCCGGTGGGCATCGTGCATCTCCTCGTGTAATCGGCCCGAATACCACTCGTGGCCGACTACAAGACTACCCGTGCCGGTATCCTCGGACTGTGAGCGATGTCGAGAACACCCCGCCGAGCCGAGTGCAGCGGTCGCTGACCTTCATGATCGCCGCCGTGATCGGTCTGTCGGTGCTCGCCTTCGTCGCGCTGCTGATCGGCCTGGCCACGCAGACGCTGAACTACGACCTGCAGATCTGGCAGGTCGTGTTCTTCGTGCCCTACTTCGGTCTGCCCATCGGCTTCGTGCTCATCTTCGTGCTGCTCGTCATCAGCATCCGCCGTCGCCGGCAGGATGCCCGCGGGAGCAAGTGAGCGATCCGCTCCCCCTCGCCCGTCGGCTAACCCGCCTCGACGACGACGCGCTCACCCGGCTGCTGCTCACCCGGCAGCCGCCCTCCCGTGAGCTCCACGACTTCTTCGACCTGGCCGACGCCCTCCTCGAGCCCGCGTCGATCCGGGTCGCCCTGCGCACTCTCCCCCGCGCCGAGCTGGAGCGCCTGGCCGCCGGCAGCGCTCCCGACGACCTCGAGCGTGCCGTCGCCCTGGCCCTCGTCCTAGCGGAGGGCGACGACGGCCCGAGCGTTCCCGCCGCGGTCGCCGAGACGGCCGGGGCGGTGCTGGGCGAGCATCCGCTGCCCGCCGCACAGCGGGTTCAGGATGCTCGGCCCGCGCCCGAGGCCGACGCCCTAGCCAGGGTGCCCGCCCCCGTGCCCGAACCGGTCGCCGCGGCCGCCCGCGAGCGCGCCTTCACCGCGATCACCGCCGTCGCCGAACTCGTGCAGCAGCTGCGGGTCGCGCCCGCCCGGGTGCGAGCGAAGGGCGGGGTCTCGGTCGCCGAGGAGAAGCGCCTCGCGCCGCTGCTCTCGCTCCAGCCCGAGGCGGTGGGCCCGCTCTCCGAGCTGGCGGTGAGCGCCGGGCTCGCGGCCGTCGACGGCGAGGAGCTGCTCTCGACCGAGTCCGCCGACGCCTGGAGCGCGCTCAGCCCCGGTGAGCGCTGGCTCGCCCTCGCCCGGCGCTGGCTCGACGGCCTGCCCGCGCCGCTGCCCGAACACCTCCGCACGGCACGCAGCACCAGTGCCGCCGACCTCCTTGCGGCCTACCCCGCCGCCGACGAGCCGATGCACTCCGCGCTGCTCGACGCCGCCGAGCGCGGCGAGCTCCTGGGCGTCTGGGCGTCGGGCCGCCTCACCCTCTTCGGCCGAGCTCTCTTCGACCGAGCCCTCGTCGACGGGCCGACCCCGTCGGCATCCGACGGGCCGACGCCCTCGGCAGCCGACGCCACCGCCGACGGCGCCCTCCTCGACGCCGACACCCCCCTCGACGCCGAGCTGCCCCCCGAGGTCGACCGCGTCTACCTCCAGCACGACCTCTCGGTCATCGCCCCCGGCCCCCTGTCCCCCGCGCTCGACGCCCGCCTCCGCCTCGCGGCCGACCTCGAGAACCGCGGAGTCGCCTCGTCGTACCGCATCTCGCAGCCGAGCATCGATCGCGCTCTGTCCTCGGGCGAGACCGAGCAGACGCTCCGCGACTTCCTCGGCGCGCTCTCCCTGACGGGCCTCCCGCAGGCCGTCGACTACCTGCTCACCGAGGGCGCCCGCCGGCACGGCCTGGTGCGCGTCGTCACCCGCGCGCCGAGCGAGCTGCACCGCGGCACCGGCGGCGACGAGGCGCCCCGCACCCTCGTGCGCAGCACCGACTCGGCCCTGCTGACCGCGCTGGCCGCCGACCAGGCCCTCTCGGCGCTCGGCCTCCGCCGCGACGGCGAGGGCGCGCTGGCCACCCGGGCGACCCCCGCATCCGCCTACTGGCTGCTGCTGGATGCCCGCTACCCCGTCGTCGCCGAGGACGCCGACGGCGGCGTGCGCCTGATGCGCCGCGCCCGCGTGCTCCCGGCCCGCTCCGCGCCGGGCACCGGCACCCCACCCGCGGCGAGCGTCGCCGTCACCGACCTGATGCTGCGCCTGCGCGACGCCGCCCGCCGCACCCCCGACGACGGCGACGCCTGGACGGCCCGCCAGCTCGACCGCGCCGTGCGCGCCCGCAGCCGCGTCACGATCGGCGTGCGGATGCCCGACGGCACCACGACGCGCCTCGACGTCACCCCGCTGAGCCTCGCGAACGGACGACTCCGCGTGGCCGACGAGCGGGCCGGCGTCGAACGCACGGTGCCCGTGGCGAACATCGTCGAGCTCACGGCGCTCTGACAGCCCCGGGCGACCGCCTCACGCCACGCCGACGTAGACTTGTCGACTATGCCCGACGGCCCTCTCATCGTCCAAAGCGACCGCACCGTGCTGCTCGAGGTCGCGCATCCGCAGGCCGAGGCCGCCCGCCACGAGCTCGCGGTCTTCGCCGAGCTCGAGCGCGCGCCCGAGCACATCCACACCTACCGCATCACCCGGCTCGGCCTCTGGAACGCCCGGGCTGCCGGCCACAGCGCCGACGAGATCCTCGCCACCCTCGAGGGCAACTCGAAGTTCGCCGTGCCGCAGTCGGTGACGATGGAGATCGTCGAGACGATCGGCCGCTACGGCAAGCTCGTGATCGAGCGTCGGGCCGACGGCGTCCTCACCCTGCGCTCGACCGACCCGGCGGTGCTCACCGAGATCACCCGGGGCAAGAAGGTCGCGCCCCTGCTCACCGAGAAGAACGACGACGGCTCGTGGAGCATCGAGGCCTGGGCGCGCGGCCAGCTCAAGCAGGAGCTGATCAAGCTCGGCTGGCCCGCCGACGACCTGGCCGGCTTCACCCCGGGCACCCCGCACGAGATCGACCTCGACGAGACCAGCTGGCACCTGCGCGACTACCAGCAGCAGGCGGTGTCCAACTTCGCCGAGCACGGCTCGGGCGTCGTGGTGCTGCCCTGCGGCGCGGGCAAGACCCTCGTCGGTGCCGGGGCGATGGCCGCCGTGAAGACGAACACGCTCATCCTGGTGACGAACACGGTGTCGGCCAGGCAGTGGCGCGCCGAACTTCTGAAGCGCACGAGCCTCACCGAGGAGGAGATCGGCGAGTACTCGGGTCAGCTCAAGGAGATCAAGCCGGTCACGATCGCGACCTACCAGATCCTCACGGCGAAGCGCTCGGGCAAGTACGCCCACCTCGAGCTGCTCGACGCGCTCGACTGGGGCCTCGTGGTCTACGACGAGGTGCACCTGCTGCCCGCCCCGGTGTTCAAGCTCACCGCCGACCTGCAGGCCCGCCGCCGCCTCGGCCTCACCGCCACCCTCGTGCGGGAGGACGGGCGCGAGAGCGACGTCTTCAGCCTGATCGGCCCCAAGCGCTTCGACGCGCCGTGGAAGGAGATCGAGGCCCAGGGCTACATCTCCCCCGCCGAGTGCTTCGAGGTACGGGTCGACCTGCCCTTCGACGAGCGGATGATCTACGCCGCCGCCTCGGACGACGAGCGCTATCGGCTCGCCGCCACCGCGCCCGCCAAGCTCGACGCTACGAAGCGGCTGATCGAGCAGCACCGCGGAGAGCGCATCCTCGTGATCGGGCAGTACCTCGACCAGCTCGAGCAGCTCTCGTCGGCCCTCGGCGCCCCGTCGATCACCGGGGCGACGCCGGTGCCCGAGCGGGAGCGGCTGTTCCAGGCGTTCCGCGAGGGCGAGGAGAAGATCCTCGTGGTGTCGAAGGTCGCGAACTTCTCGATCGACCTGCCGGAGGCCAGCGTCGCGATCCAGGTGTCGGGGTCGTTCGGCTCGCGCCAGGAGGAGGCCCAGCGCCTCGGCCGGCTGCTGCGGCCGAAGGAGTCGGGGCTCACGGCGAGCTTCTACACGCTCGTCGCCCGCGACACGGTGGATCAGGAGTTCGCGCAGAACCGGCAGAGGTTCCTCGCCGAGCAGGGCTACGCCTACACGATCCTCGACGCGGAGGCGGCTGCCGCCTAGTCCGGGGG
The DNA here is from genome assembly GCF_024978135.1 of Herbiconiux gentiana. Classification (GTDB taxonomy): domain Bacteria; phylum Actinomycetota; class Actinomycetes; order Actinomycetales; family Microbacteriaceae; genus Herbiconiux; species Herbiconiux gentiana. The sequence goes on from NZ_JANTEZ010000003.1 coordinate 428,284, forward strand.
CCTGTGTCGCCTCTCTCTGTGCCTCGTCGGGGGCGTGCCGCCAGCTCCCAGGTTGCGCCCAGCGAACCCGCAGATACTAGGGGCATGACCGGTCCTCGCATCCTGATCGTCGACGACGAACCCAACATCCGCGACCTGCTCACCACGAGCCTCCGCTTCGCCGGCTTCGCCGTGCGTGCGGTCTCGAACGGCGCGCAGACGATCTCGGCGGTGCTCGAGGAGGAGCCCGACCTGATCATCCTCGACGTCATGCTGCCCGACATGAACGGCTTCGGCGTCACCAAGCGACTCCGGGCCGCCGGCTACACGGCGCCCATCCTCTTCCTCACGGCGAAAGATGACACGGAAGACAAGATCACCGGTCTCACGGTCGGCGGCGACGACTACGTCACCAAGCCGTTCTCGCTCGACGAGATCGTGGCGCGCATCAAGGCCATTCTCCGCCGCACCATGCAGGCCGACGAAGACGCGATCATCCGCGCCGGCGAGCTCACCATGGACCAGGACACGCACGAGGTCTTCGTCGGCGACACCGCCATCGAGCTCTCCCCCACCGAGTTCAAGCTGCTGCGCTACCTGATGCTGAACCCGAACCGAGTGCTGTCGAAGGCGCAGATCCTCGACCACGTCTGGGAGTACGACTTCAACGGCGACGCCGGCATCGTGGAGAGCTACATCTCCTACCTCCGCCGCAAGCTCGACGCCCACACCGAGGAGTCGCTCATCCAGACCAAGCGCGGCTTCGGGTACATGCTGAAGGTGAGCAAGGCGTAGCCTGACCCTCAGACATGCACGCCATCCTGAGGCAGTGGAACTCCATCTCCCTGCGCACCAAGATCACCGGTGTGACGGTCCTGATGCTGACCTTCGGGCTGGTGGTCTCGGGCGTCGGCACCATGGTGGTGCTGCGCACCTATCTGCTGCAGCAGGTCGACTCGCAGCTCGACCAGGCGAGCGCCGATCCGTCCCCGTTCCTCGGGCCGAACGCGTCGAGCGCCTCGTTCAACATCCAGGACATCACCTCGGCGCCTGACGACTACTTCGTCGGCCTGCTCGACTCCTCGGGCAACCTGATCGTGAGCAATTGGGCCGACCGCGACTCCGGCACCATGCCGGCCGCCCTCGTCGACCTCGACACGGCGAACCAGCTGGGCGGCAAGGTCTTCACGGTCGACTCGGTCGACCACACGGCCGAGTGGCACGCCGTCACGACGATGGTCGAGCTGTTCGGCGGCGACGGCTACGGCACGGTCGTGATCGCGAAGTCGCTGGTCGAGACCGAGAAGACGACGGCGACCTACCTCTCGATCTTCCTCGCCTTCGGCATCGGCGTGGTCATCCTGGGTGCCATGCTCACCCGACTGCTCGTGACGTCGACGTTCGGGCCGCTGCGCGAGGTCGAGCGCACGGCCGCGGCGATCGCCGACGGGGGCGACTTCAGCCGCCGCATGTCGGATGCGATGCCCGAGACCGAGGTCGGTCGCCTCAACCGCTCCCTGAACACGATGCTCTCGCGCATCGACAGCGCCTTCGCCGACCGCGCGCGCACCATCGATCAGATGCGCCGCTTCGTCGGCGACGCCTCGCACGAGCTGCGCACGCCGCTCGTCTCGGTGCGCGGCTACGCCGAGCTGTACCGCATGGGCGCGCTGCAGACCCCCGACGACGTCGCCCAGGCCATGGACCGCATCGAGAAGGAGGCGATCCGCATGGGCACCCTCGTGGAGGACCTGCTCGAGCTGGCCCGCCTCGACGAGACCCGCCCGCTGCAGCTCGAACCCGTCGACCTGCTGCCGCTCTCGATCGATGCGGCGTCGGATGCTCGTGCCGCGAGCCCGGGCCGCGTGGTCACGGTGCGCACGCCCTCCGGCCCCCCGGCGGTGCCGTTCAGCCCGGTGCTCGAGGTGTCGGCGGGCGAGGAGGACGTGGACGGATTCGCCGACGTCGTCGATCCTGCCGACGAGGCGGTTACGAGCACGGATGCGGGGGCCAAGCCGTCCCTTTACGTGTCGGCCGAGCCGCGCGACCCGTCGACGGGCTCGTTCTACACGACCGGGCCGGTCGAGCCACTGACCCCGCGCGTAGACGCGCCTGCGGTCGCGGAGGTCGACGCCGCGCACGTCCCGGAGCCGGCGGATGCGGTCGACGATCCCACCCCCGACCCCGAGGTGCCTGCCGGGCCGCCGGTCGCTTCCGCGCCGGCCGCCGGCAAACCGGGGCGGGCGTGGGGGCTTCCCCGTGGGGGATCCGCGTTCGCGTCGGGGCAGTCCGCCGCTCGGTCGGCCGCTGCCGCGCCGGACGGGACGTCGGGCGCTCCGGGCACCGCGACCGGGCCGCTCGGCACGCCGGCGCGCAAGGGCGCCTCGGCGTCGGTGCGGTCGTCGGCGAACGCGGCCATGGCGCGGCTGCGGCGTCGGCCGAAGTCGGTGGGCGGAGCATCCGGAGACCCGACCCTCGACGGTGGCGACGAGTTCGCGACGGGAGAGATCGAGCTGGCGCCGGCGGTGCCGCCGATCGTGCTGGCCGAGGAGAACAAGATCCGGCAGGTGCTGACGAACCTGATCGGCAACGCGCTGCGCTTCACCGACGCCGACAGCCCGATCGAGCTCGTCGTGCAGGTCGACGAGGCAGCCGGGGTCGCGATGGTCGACATCGTGGACCACGGCGACGGCATTCCGCCGCAGATCCGCGAGAAGATCTTCCAGCGCTTCTGGCGCGCCGACTCCTCGCGCACCCGCGAGACGGGCGGCTCGGGCCTCGGCCTCGCGATCGTCTCGTCGATCATCGCGGCGCACCACGGCACCGTGCAGGCCCTGGAGACCCCGGGCGGCGGCGCCACCTTCCGCGTCACCCTCCCCCTCATGGACGCGCCCACCCCGCCCGCCCCCACCCCCACCGCGAGCACCCCCACCCCCACCCGCTGACGCGCGGCGCCCCGCGCCGCTGACGGGCCACTTACGCGCCGCCCGCAGCCGACGCGGCTTCGCGCACGCAGCGTCGTCAGCGCAGCTCGCCCCGGGGCGACGCCGCGGGCGGCCGGGGACGCAGAAGGGCGGCTCCCGAAGGAGCCGCCCTGTGCGGTGGTGCGGTGGTGCGGTGGTGCTGTCGGACTTAGAAGTCCATGCCGCCCGTGGGGTCGCCGGCCGGGGCCGGGTTCTTCTCGGGCTTGTCGGCGACGACGACCTCGGTGGTGAGGAAGAGGCCGGCGATCGACGCGGCGTTCTGCAGCGCCGAGCGGGTGACCTTGGCCGGGTCGATGATGCCGGCGGCCAGCAGGTCGACGTACTCACCGGTGGCGGCGTTCAGGCCCCAGCCGTAGTCGAGGTCGCGCACCTTGGCGGCGACGACACCCGGCTCCATGCCGGCGTTGAAGGCGATCTGCTTCAGGGGCGCCTCGATGGCGACCTTGACGATGTTCGCACCGGTGGCCTCGTCACCGACGAGCTCGAGGCTCTCGAACGCGGTCTTGCCGGCCTGGATGAGGGCGACGCCACCACCGGCGACGATGCCCTCCTCGACAGCGGCCTTGGCGTTGCGCACGGCGTCTTCGATGCGGTGCTTGCGCTCCTTCAGCTCGACCTCGGTGGCGGCACCGGCCTTGATGACCGCGACACCGCCGGCGAGCTTGGCGAGGCGCTCCTGGAGCTTCTCGCGGTCGTAGTCGCTGTCGGTGTTCTCGATCTCGGCACGGATCTGGGCCACACGACCGGCGATGGCGTCGGCGTCGCCGGCACCCTCGACGATGGTGGTCTCGTCCTTCGTGATGACGACCTTGCGGGCCTGGCCGAGCAGGTCGAGGGAGACGTTCTCGAGCTTGAGGCCGACCTCCTCGGAGATGACCTGGCCGCCGGTGAGGATCGCGATGTCCTGCAGCTGCGCCTTGCGACGGTCGCCGAAGCCGGGAGCCTTGACGGCGACCGACTTGAAGATGCCGCGGATCTTGTTCACGACGAGCGTGGCCAGGGCCTCGCCGTCGACGTCTTCCGCGATGATGAGGAGCTGCTTGCCGGTCTGGATGACCTTGTCGACGATGGGCAGCAGGTCTTTGATGTTCGAGACCTTGCTGTTCACGATCAGGATGTAGGGGTCTTCGAAGACCGCTTCCTGGCGCTCGGGGTCGGTGACGAAGTACGCCGACAGGTAGCCCTTGTCGAAGCGCATGCCCTCGGTGAGCTCGAGCTCGGTGCCGAAGGTGTTCGACTCCTCGACGGTGACGACACCCTCCTTGCCGACCTTGTCGATGGCCTCGGCGATGATCGCGCCGATCTCGGGGTCAGCGGCCGAGATGGACGCGGTCGCGGCGATCTCTTCCTTGGTCTCGATCTCCTTGGCGTTCTTGATCAGCTCGGCGGAGACGGCGGCGACGGCCTTCTCGATGCCCTTCTTGAGGCTGATGGGGTCGGCGCCGGCGGCCACGTTGCGGAGGCCCTCCTTGACGAGCGCCTGCGCGAGCACGGTCGCGGTGGTGGTTCCGTCACCCGCGACGTCGTCGGTCTTCTTGGCGACCTCCTTGACGAGCTCGGCACCGATCTTCTCGTAGGGGTCGTCGAGCTCGATCTCCTTGGCGATGGACACGCCGTCGTTGGTGATCGTGGGGGCGCCCCACTTCTTCTCGAGGACGACGTTGCGACCGCGCGGGCCGAGCGTGACCTTGACGGCGTCGGCGAGCGTGTTCAGGCCGCGCTCGAGGCCGCGGCGGGCCTCTTCATCGAAAGCAATGATCTTTGCCATGTGTGTTTCTCGTCCTCCCTGGACGTCATCAAAGATTCAGCGGTTAGCACTCGAACTTCATGAGTGCTAAACCAATATTGGCACTCGGGGTGCGCGAGTGCAAGTGAATCCGTGACGACGCCGAGCACGACGAAACGCCCCGGCCCGATGGGCGGGGCGTCTCGCGACGTCGAGGCTGTCAGGCCAGGCGGACGGACTCCGCCTGAGGGCCCTTCGAGCCGGTACCGACCTCGAAGACGACCTGCTGGCCCTCCTCGAGCACCTTGTAGCCGCTCATGTCGATCGCGGAGTAGTGGACGAAGACGTCCTGCCCGCCCCCGTCGACGGTGATGAAGCCGTAGCCTTTTTCAGCGTTGAACCACTTCACGGTCCCGTTCGCCATCGTTACTCCCAAGTGCTGTGTTTCTGTGCAGAAGTGACACTGTTGCCACGCCCATTTCCAGATACTAATCACTGGGTTCCGGGCCCTGAGAGCCGATGCGGGTGAATTCGACACATCGTGACAGCAACTCAACACGGCTGAAACCTGCGTGAAACACACCGGCTCAGGATGCCCGGCGAACCGCCCCCGGAGCGCTACCCGGCGGGCGCTTCCTCGGCGGGCGCCTCCTCCACCGGCGCCTCGGGGTCGGTGAGACCCGGGCCGGCGTAGTCGGTGCCGAGCACGACGGTGAGGTCGGCACCCGGGAAGGAGGTGTTCAGCTCGATCGGCACCCCGCCGAGCAGCTGCGCGAGACCGAGCGCGGCCGCCTCGTTCGCCGCGTCGGCGTAGTAGACGGTGGTGGTGGCGAAGTCGGTGGTGCTGGCGTTCGCGCGCGAGCCGACGTTCCAGCCTCCGGCCACCGCCGCGTCGCCGACGCGGGTGGCGAGCCCTGCGATCTCGGTGCCGTTCAGGATCGTGACCGACTTCGTGCCATCGGTGACGGGGGCGACGGTGGGGGTCGGCGTCGGGTCTGTCGTGGCGGCGGCCGACGATCCGGCGCCACCCAGGGCATCCGTGAACTGGTTGTTGTTGTCGATGATCGCGAGGTAGCCGATGCCGGCCCCCACGAGCAGCACCGTCGCGAGGGCCGCCCAGGCGAGCACCCGCCAGCCCCGCCCGCGCGGCGCGGGGCCGCGGTGCGCGCCCACGCGCCCGGTCGGGGCGGGCAGGCGGTCGAAGCTGTCCTCGGGGAAACGTGGCATGGGGCGGCTATGTCCTAGTCGTCGCGCGACAGCAGCCGGGCCGAACGCGCAGCGAGACGCGCCTCCCGAACCCGCTGAAGCCTCTTGATGAGCATCGGGTCGTGCGCGAGAGCGGCCGGGGAGTCGATCAGCGCACCGAGAAGTTGATAGTAGCGGGCGGAGGAGAGGCCGAAGGTCTTGCGGATGGCCTGCTCCTTGGCACCGGCGTGGCGCCACCAGCTGCGTTCGAAGACGAGGATGCGGATGTCGCGCTCGCTGAGCTCCATGCCCTGCCTTCCTGTCCCGATCCGGACATCCTATTGGCGGGTACCTCAACGCCCGCCGATAGCCGCGCGGCACGCAGCTATTCCTGCGATGATCGTTCGCGGCCCCCGATCACCCGATCCCGTCACACAGGAGCATCATGAGCTACCAGGTTTCCAAGTCCGACGACGAGTGGCGCGAGGAGCTCTCGGCCGACGAGTTCGCCGTGCTGCGGCAGGCCGCCACCGAGCGCCCCTGGACGGGCGAGCTGCTCGACGAGCACCGCGAGGGCGTCTACCGCTGCAAGGCCTGCTCGGCCGAGCTGTTCCGCAGCGAGACCAAATTCGACTCGCACTGCGGCTGGCCGAGCTTCTACGACCCGGCCGGCTCCGACGCGGTCGAGCTGATCGAGGACCGCTCGCTCGGCATGGTGCGCACCGAGGTGCGCTGCGCGCGCTGCGGCTCGCACCTCGGCCACCTCTTCGACGACGCCCCGCAGACGCCGACCGGCGACCGCTACTGCATGAACTCCGTCTCGCTCACCTTCGACGAGGCCGAGTAGCCGTGCCCGGCGTCAGAGAGGCGATGCTCGCCCGGCGCTCGTCGTCGAAGGTGACGGATGCGGCACCCAGCCCCGCGCAGGTGGCGGCGGCCGTCGAGGCGGCCGGCCAGCTCGCCGACCACAGCGGGCTGCGCCCGTGGCGGGTGATCGAACTGCGCGCCGACGGCATCACCCGTCTCGGCCGCGGTCTCGCCGACGCCGACGGCGCCAAGGAGAAGGACGTCGCGAAGTTCGTGGCCAAGGCCCACCGCGCGCCGCTCGTGCTGGCGATCGTCGTGTCGTACGCCCCGAAGCACAAGGTGCCGAAGTGGGAGCAGGAGGCGGTCGCCGCCGGCGTGGCGCACAACCTCTCGCTCGTGCTCGATGACGAGGGCTGGGGCGTGTTCTGGCGCACCGGCGAGCACACCCGGTCCAAGGCCGTCAAGAAGGCCCACAAGCTGGGCAAGAACGAGGAGCTGCTCGGCTGGCTCTATGTGGGTGGCGTGCCGCCGCGTGGGCGGAAGCCCCGGGGCAGGGGGCGCATCCGCGTCTCGGAGCATCTCTCGACGCTCTGACGGCCGTAGGCTGGTAGCACTGTGACCGATCTGGATCGTGCTCCGGTCAACGACGACTCCCTTCATCTTGCAGGTGGCTCCGCCGCTCAAGACCTCCCCGCCGGGCCGGCGCTCATCGACGTGCCCGCGGCGCGGCGGTGGCTCGCCATCCTCGCCCTCGCGCTCGGCGGCTTCGGCATCGGCGTCACCGAGTTCGTGACGATGGGGCTGCTGCCGAACATCGCGGCCGACCTGCTGCCCGGGCAGTACGCCGTCGACGCGGCGGGCGCCAACGCCAACGCCGGCCTGCTCGTCTCGGCCTACGCGCTGGGGGTCGTGGTCGGAGCCCCCACCATCGCCGCGGCCGCCGCACGCTGGCCGCGGAAGCGCCTGCTGCTCGTGCTCGTGACCGTCTTCGTCGTGGGCAACCTGCTGTCGGCGATCCTGCCCTCGTTCGGGCTGGTGCTCGCCGCCCGCTTCGTCAGCGCCCTGCCGCACGGCGCCTACTTCGGCATCGCCTCGCTCGTCGCCGCCTCGCTGATGGGGCCCGACAAGCGCGCCAGGGGTGTCGCCTTCGTGCTCGGCGGTCTCACCCTCGCGAACGTCGTGGGTGTGCCGTTCGGCACCTTCCTCGGCCAGAACTTCGGCTGGCGCAGCGCCTACCTCCTGGTGGGCGTCATCTTCGCGGTGACTCTCGTCGCGATCGCGGTCACGGTGCCGTTCCGCCCGGGCGACCCCACGGCCACGATGCGCAACGAGCTGAAGGCCTTCACCCGCCTGCAGGTCTGGCTGACGCTCGCCGTCGGCTCGATCGGCTTTGGCGGCGTGTTCGCGGTCTACACCTACGTCGCCCCCGTGGTCACCGACGTCACCCGGCAGGGCGACGGCTTCGTGCCCTGGGTGCTGGTGGCGTTCGGCGTGGGCATGACGATCGGCAACGCGCTGGCCGGCTGGCTGACCGACCGCTCGGTCAAGCGCTCGCTCGTCATCGGGATCCTCGGCACCGGCCTGTCGGTGCTCGCTTTCGCCCTGACAGCGCACACCGTGGTCGGCCTGCTGGTGTCGATCTTCTTCGTCGGCGCCTTCGCCGGGTCGTGCTCCCCTGCCATCCAGACCCGCCTGATGGACGTGTCGCACAACGCGCAGACCATCGCCGCCGCGCTCAACCATTCGGCGCTGAACATCGGCAACACGCTGGGCGCGTTCCTCGGCGGCCTGGCGATCGCGGCCGGCTTCGGCTACCTCTCCCCCTCGTACGTGGGGGTGGGGCTGGCGGCGCTCGGCTTCGCGGCGCTGATGGTGTCGTTCGCAGTCGACCGGGTCCGCCGCGCGGGCTGAGGCGCTGCTCCGACTCGGCCCGCTGGGGGTCGGCCTGCTGGTGGGCCTACTCCGACTCGGCGCCTTCGGGGTCGGCGTGCTCGGGGTCGATGATGGCCGGGTCGCCGCCCGGCCGCACCTCGGCGTCGTCGCGCACGTCGATGCGGGTGGTGCCGTCGGCCGTCGTCGAGACGTCGATCCGGGGGGCCGCGTCGGCCTCCGTCGCGTCGGGGGCACTGGTGAGCTGGTCGTGACGCTTCTCGGCGTCGGTGGGTTCGCGCATGGGCCAAGTCAACCCCGGGGGGCGGATGCGCGCACGGGGGCGGCCCGCGCATCCGCTCGTCGACGCCCCTCGTGACCCCCGAACGCGGTACCAGATCTCACAGCATCCGTTCACATGCCCGCAATCAGGCTGTCGCTGAGGCGACGTAACCTGTCGTCATGCCTTCGACGACGAGACGTCGCCGGAGGCGACGCGACTCCAGCCGCTACTACGTGAACCCGCAGCGCGATCAGGCGCTGCGCGTCGGCAAGGTCGTGCTCGTGGTGGTGATGGGAATCGTCGCCGTCGGCCTCGCCGTCATGGCGATGTACGGCGACCGCCTCCTCAGCTGAACCGTCACCTCAGCGACACGAACCGCCGAGCGACTCGCCGAGCGACCCGCTGGGACGAGCGGATGTCGTGGGGCCGGCCACGGGACTCGAACCCGTAACCCCCGCTTTACAAGAGCGGTGCGCTACCAATTGCGCCAGGCCGGCTGGGGTGGAACACCTCACAGTGTAGCGAGGCGCCGGGTATCAGCCCGCGGTGGGCGCGGGGGTCGGCGTCGCGGTGGAGTACGCCTCGCCCGAGACCTGCACCACGAAGGCGCTGAACGCGTCGGGGTCGGTGAGCGAGCCGGTGTACTTCTCGCCGTTCACGAGCACCGTCGGGGTGCCGGTGACCTTCGCCTCGTCGGTGTCGGGCAGCGGGCCCTCGAGCGCACGGGAGGTGGCGTCGGCCACCCAGCCGCGGAAGGTGGTGTCGTCGATGCACGACTCGATGTCGCCCTGGGCGCTCACCTTCGCCTCGCCGGCCAGGTCTTTCAGCTTCTGGTTGTCGAGGCCCTCGGTGTTCTCGGCCGGCTGGTTCTGGAACAGCAGCGAGTTGTAGTCCCAGTACTGGTCGGGCGAGTAGTTCGCCACGCAGGCGGCGGCGTTGGCCGCGCGGGTGGAGTACTTGGTGCCGAGCGAGGAGCGGTCGAGGATCGACAGCGGGTGGATCTCGACGGTGGCGGCGCCCGACTGGATCCACTCCCCCATCTGGGTGTTGTTCGTGGCTTCGAACTGGCCGCAGTAGGGGCACATGTAGTCGAGGTAGACGCGGATGTCGACGGTGCCGGAGGCCGGGTCGTTCACGGTGGGCACGGGGTCTTCGCCCGCGGCGAGGGCCGGGGTGGTCTCGGCGACGAAGCCGGTGGTGATCTGGATGCCGTCGCTCGCCATGTTCTGCGGGCCGGGGCCGGCGGGGCGGATGGTCGACACGATCACCAGGGCGACACCGACGATGATGGCGATGACGACCACGCTGAGCGAGGAGATCAGGATGGCGCGGTTGCGCACCTCTTTCTTGCGCTGCTCCTCGCGGAGCTGCTTCGCCTTCTCCCGGGCGGCCTCACGTCGCTGGTTCTTGGACTGACGATCTCCGGATCCGTCGATGGTCATGCGTGTTGACTCCGTGTGATGGTGTGCGAGTGCGGCCTGGCAGGACGGCCGGCGACCACTCAAGGATAGTAGGAACCCAGTCTGGGAACTCGCCACAGGGTCGCTGAACGCCACAGCTGTGCGAGAATGACCGGTGGACCTTCACCGTCGAAGGCCCGGTTCCATCCATCACAACGGATCGTCCGGCACGTACCTGCCGGTGAAGGAGAAATGAACATGGCATCTGTCACTTTCGACAAGGCGTCCCGCGTCTACCCCGGCGCCACCCGCGCCTCGGTCGACAAGCTCGACCTCCAGGTCGCCGACGGCGAGTTCCTCGTGCTCGTCGGCCCCTCCGGCTGCGGCAAGTCCACGTCGCTGCGCATGCTCGCCGGCCTCGAAGAGGTCAACGAGGGCCGCATCCTGATCGGTGACCGCGACGTCACCGACATCCCGCCGAAAGACCGCGACATCGCGATGGTCTTCCAGAACTACGCGCTCTACCCGCACATGACCGTCGCCGAGAACATGGGCTTCGCGCTCAAGATCGCCGGCGTCGGAAAAGACGAGCGGGCCGCCCGCGTGCTCGAGGCCGCCAAGCTGCTCGACCTGGAGCCCTACCTGAGCCGCAAGCCCAAGGCCCTCTCGGGTGGTCAGCGTCAGCGCGTCGCCATGGGCCGCGCCATCGTGCGTCAGCCCCAGGTGTTCCTGATGGACGAGCCGCTGTCGAACCTCGACGCGAAGCTGCGCGTGCAGACCCGCACCCAGATCGCGTCGCTGCAGCGTCGCCTCGGCGTCACCACGGTCTACGTCACCCACGACCAGACCGAGGCGCTCACCATGGGCGATCGCATCGCCGTGCTGAAGGACGGCCTGCTCCAGCAGGTCGGAACCCCGCGCGACCTGTACGAGAAGCCGAACAACGTGTTCGTCGCCGGCTTCATCGGCTCGCCGGCCATGAACCTGTTCCACGCCGACCTGGCCGAGAACGGTGTGAAGTTCGGCACTTCGGTCGTGCCGGTCGACCGCGAGACCCTGGCGAGCACCACGGGCACGAGCGCCACCATCGGCGTGCGTCCCGAGGACATCGTGCTCTCCTCGACCCCGGGCGAGGGCCTCGAGGTCACGGTCGACCTGATCGAGGAGCTCGGCGCCGACGGCTACCTCTACGGCCACTCCGAGATCGAGGGCAAGCGCACCGACATCGTCACCCGCGTCGACGGCCGTTCGCACCCCTTCGTGGGCGACAAGGTGTACCTCACCGCCGCTCCGAACCACGTGCACCTGTTCGACCTCGAGACGGGCGAGCGCATGGGCAACAAGGCCGTCGTCTGACCTGCCCCCATCTGAACGACGCTGCCGTGGCTCCCAGGGGCCACGGCAGCGTCGTTTCCCCACGACGAGACGGATGACCCCATGACGACCTCCCTGAACATCACCTCGGCCACCGCCGACCCGGCGCTGCTCGACCTGCCGTGGCAGCTGCCGCTCGACGACTGGGCCGACGAGTACATCGCCGCGCTGCCCAAGGGCATCTCCCGCCACCTCGTGCGCTTCGCGCACCTCTCGGGCCACGTGATCGCCATCAAGGAGACCACCGACGAGATGGCCAAGCGGGAGTACGAGATGCTGCGCACCCTGCAGCGCCTCGACGTGCCCTGCGTCGACCCGCTTGCCGTCGTCACCAACCGACGCACCGACGACGGCGACGTGCTGAACTCGGCCCTCGTCACCCGGCACCTGAAGTTCTCGCTGCCCTACCGGGCCCTGTTCTCGCAGCAGCTGCGCCCCGACACGGCCACCCGCCTCGTCGACGCCCTCGCCGTGCTGCTCGTGCGCCTGCACGTGATCGGCTTCTTCTGGGGCGACGTCTCGCTCTCGAACACTTTGTTCCGGCGCGACGCCGGCGCCTTCGCCGCCTACCTCGTCGACGCCGAGACCGGTCAGCTCTACGACGGGCTCTCGAACGGCCAGCGCGAGAACGACCTCGAGATCGCCCGGGTGAACATCGCCGGCGAGCTGATGGACCTCGAGGCCGGCGGCCGCATCGACGAGGAGCTCGACCCGATCACGGTCTCGAACGGCATCGTCGCCGCCTACCGCTCGCTCTGGAAGGAGCTCACGGGTTCCGAGTCGTTCTCGAGTTCCGAGCGCTGGCGCATCAACGAGCGCGTCGACCGCCTGAACGACCTCGGCTTCGACATCGAGGAGCTGGCGATCAAGACCACCGAGGGCGGCACCACGGTGCGCATCCAGCCCAAGGTGGTGGATGCGGGGCACCATCAGCGCCGTCTGCTGCGCCTGACCGGGCTCGACGCCCAGGAGAACCAGGCCAGGCGGCTGCTGAACGACCTCGACTCCTACACGGCGAAGTACGGCCGCAAGGCGTTCGACGAGGAGATGCTCGCGCACGAGTGGCTGGCGAAGGTGTTCGAGCCGGTCATCCGCGCCATCCCCCGCGACCTCAAGGGCAAGCTGGAGCCGGCGGAGATCTTCCATCAGCTGCTCGAGCACCGCTGGTACATGAGCCAGGCGCAGAACCGCGACGTGCCGCTGGCCGAGGCCCTGTCCTCCTACGTCGAGGACATCCTGCGCCACCGACGCGACGAGGCCACCGTGATCGAGCCCCCGACCGGGGCGATCACGATGGCCATCGAGGTGCAGGACGCCGCCTCCGACGACGAGGACTGGCGCCTGAAGGTCTAGCGAGCCGCGCTACTTCAGCGCCCGCTGCCTCGCGATCTCGTAGAGGGTGACCGAGGCCGCGATGCCCGCGTTCAGCGACTCGGTGCCCGAGGAGATCGGGATCGAGACGATGGCGTCGCAGGTCTCGGTGACCAGGCGCGACAGCCCCTTGCCCTCGTTGCCCACGACGATCACGATCGGGCCCGAGGCGAAGTCGAGGCCCGGCAGGTCGACGTCGCCGCCGCCGTCGAGGCCCACCACGAACACGCCGGCGGCCTTGAACGCCTTGAGGGTCTGGGTGAGGTTCGACGCCATCGCCACGGGGGTGCGGGCGGCGGCGCCGGCCGAGGTCTTCCAGGCCGAGGCCGTGACGCCCACCGAGCGGCGCTGGGGCACGATCACGCCCTGGCCGCCGAACGCGGCGGTCGAGCGGATGATCGCCCCGAGGTTGCGCGGATCGGTGATGCCGTCCAGTGCCACGAACAGCGGCGTCTTGCCCTGACGCGTGACCTGGTCGAGCAGGGTCTCGGGGTGCGCGTACTCGTACGGCGGCACCTTGAGGGCGAGCCCCTGGTGCACCGCGTCGTGACCGGACAGCCGGTCGAGCTCGGGGCGCATGACCTCCATCACGGGGATGCCGCGCTTGTTCGCCAGCGACAGCGCCTCCTTGACGCGCTCGTCGACCTCGACGCGGAAGGCCACGTAGAGGGCGGTCGCGGGGATGTGCGCGCGCAGCGCCTCGACCACCGAGTTACGGCCGGTGACCATCTCGCTGTCGTCGGCCTTCTTCACGCGGCGGGCCGGCGCGGTGCGCGGAGCATCCTGGCCCCGCTCGCTCGACGAGCGCGCACCGGGGCGACCCTTGCCGCCGGCCGCGGCGAAACGGTCGCGGGCGGCCTTGGCCTTGCCGGCGGGGTGGTACGGGCGGTCCTCCGCCTTGGGCGTGGGCTTCTTGCCCTCGAGCGCCTGGCGCCCCTGCCCGCCCGAGCCGACGGCGCGGCCCTTGCTGCTCTTGCGTACGGCTCCGGCCCTCGAGGGGCGTGCCGATCCTGATTTAGCCATCGAGACTCCAGTGCGCGCCCGTGGGCGTGTCTTCTATCGAGATCCCCGCTTGTCCGAGTTCGTCCCGGATGCGGTCCGCGGTGGTGAAATCGCGGCTCTTGCGTGCCGTCTCCCGGTCGGAGACGAGTCGTTCCACGAGCGTGCCGAGCGCGCGCTCGGCCCCGCTGTCGGTTCGGGAGGCCCACTCGGGGGCCAGGGGGTTGATGCCGAGCACCTCGGTCATGGCGAGCACCTGGCCGAGCAGCGTGGCCGCCTCGGCGAAGTCCTCGTCGTCGAGCGCGGCGTTGCCGCGGCGCACCGTCTCGTGGATGACGGCCAGGGCCTGCGGCACACTGAGGTCGTCGTCCATCGCCTCGCGGAACTCGTCGGGGACGACCAGCACGGCGGTGCCCTGGAAGCGAGTGCCCTCGAGGCGGCGCTCGGCTCGCTCGAGGAAGCCCTCGATGCGCGACACCGCGGCCTCGGCCTCCTCCAGCGCACCCTCGTGGTACTCGAGGGTGGAGCGGTAGTGGGCGGCGCCGAGATAGTAGCGCAGCACCACCGGGCGGGCGGAGGCGATGAGCTCGGCCGCGAAGATCGAGTTGCCGAGCGACTTCGACATCTTCTGTCCCGTCACCGACACCAGGCCGTTGTGGATCCAGAGATTGGCGAACGGGTCGCCGGCGGCGTGCGACTGGGCGAGCTCGTTCTCGTGGTGCGGAAAACGCAGGTCGAGGCCGCCGCCGTGGATGTCGAACTGCGCACCGAGATACTTCGTGGACATCGCCGAGCACTCGATGTGCCAGCCCGGACGGCCGGCGCCCCAGGGGCTCGGCCAGGAGGCCGACTGCGGCTCACCCTGCTTGTGCCCCTTCCAGAGGGCGAAGTCGCGCACGTCGCGCTTGCCGCGCGAGTCGGAGTCACCCGCCGGGGCCATGTCGTCGAGCTTCTGCCGGGTGAGCTCGCCGTACGACGGCCACGACGCGGTGTCGAAGTAGACGTCTCCCGTGTCGTCGTCGGTGGCGTAGGCATGACCGTTCGCGATCAGGCGCGAGATGATCGCCTGCATCTCGGTGATGGAGGCGGTGGCCCGCGGCTCGTAGGTGGGCGGCAGCACGCCGATCGCCGAGTAGGCCGCGGTGAACTCGAGCTCGACGCGGTAGGCCAGCGCCCACCACTCCTCGGTCGTGCCCGCGGCGTTCATCAGGATCTTGTCGTCGATGTCGGTGACGTTGCGCACGAAGGTGACCACGTAACCGCTGTGATCGAGCCAGCGCCGCAGCTGGTCATAGACCAGGGCCGAGCGCAGGTGCCCGATGTGCGGGGACGACTGCACGGTCGGACCGCACACGTAGATGCCGACCCGGCCCGGAACGATGGGCGAGAAGTCGGTGAGCGCGTGGGCCTTCGAGTCGTAGAGTCGGATGGTCACCCCCACAGTTTAGAGGGCCGCCCCGCTCAGTAGCTGCGTGTGACGCCCAGCACGAGGGCCGTCGCGACGGCCGTCAGCCCCTCGCCCCTCCCCACGGCGCCCAGCCCGTCGGTGGTGGTCGCCGAGACGCTGACCGGGGCGCCGAGCACCGCCGTCAGCAGCGCGTCGGCCTCGGCCTTGCGGGGCGAGAACCGGGGGCGGTTGCCGATCAGCTGCACCGAGACGTTGCCGACGCCGTACCCGTGCGCCGCGAGGATCTCGCGGGTGCGGCGCAGGAAGACCTCGCCGTGCGCTCCGGCGAGCTCGGGGTCGGCGGTGCCGAAGCGGCTGCCGAGGTCGCCCAGCCCGCTCGCGCCGAGCAGGGCGTCGCAGATGGCGTGCGCGACCACGTCGCCGTCGCTGTGACCGGACAGGCCGCGCTCCCCCGGCCAGAACAGGCCGGCGAGCCAGAGCTCCTCGCCCTCGTCGGTCGAGAAGGCGTGGGCGTCGACACCCACGCCCGTGCGCATGGTGGGGCGGCTGCGGCGCAGCAGGTCGTCAGCACGGTCGAGGTCGTCGACGGTGGTGATTTTGAACGAGCGGCTGTCGCCGGCGACCACCGACACCGGATGCCCCGCCTCGCGCAGCACGGCGGCGTCGTCGGTGAAGTCGCCGCCGGCCAGACGGTAGGCCTCGGTCAACTGATCGAAGGGGAACCCCTGCGGGGTCTGCACCGCGGTGAGGGTGGAGCGGTCGACCGTGTCGCGCACGGTGCCGTCGGTGGCCACACCCTTGATGGTGTCGGTGACGGGCAAGCCGGGGATGACCCCGTGGCCGGTGGCGCGCACGGCCTCGATGACCCGGTCGAACACCTCGACCGGGGTGAAGGCGCGGGCCGCGTCGTGCACGAGCACGATGTCGGTGCCCTCGGGAACCGCGGCGAGACCGGCGGCCACCGACTGCTGCCGGGTGGCGCCGCCCGCGACCACGACCGCCGGCAGGTGGTCGAGCGGCTCGAGGGACTCGGTCGCCTGCTCCACCAGCGCCTCGGGCACCACGAACACGGCCAGCGAGAGATCGGCCAGCGCCCGGAGGGGCTCGATGCACCACGACAGGATGGTGCGCCCGCCGATCTCGACGAATGCCTTGGGCCGGTTCAGACCGAGGCGCGTGCCGGAACCGGCCGCGACGACGATGACCGCGACCGAGGAGTGACCCGGCACCTCTAGGAGGCCAGGACCTCGTCGAGGACGAGCGACGCCTTCTCCTCGTCGGTCTTCTCGGCGAGCGCGAGCTCGGAGATGAGGATTTGACGGGCCTTCGCGAGCATGCGCTTCTCGCCGGCCGAGAGGCCGCGATCCTGATCGCGGCGCCACAGGTCGCGCACGACCTCGCTGACCTTGATCACGTCGCCGGAGGCGAGCTTCTCGAGGTTGGCCTTGTACCGGCGCGACCAGTTGGTGGGCTCTTCGGTGAACGGCGCGCGCAGCACCTCGAACACCTTGTCGAGACCCTCGCGACCGATGACGTCGCGAACGCCGACCAGGTCGACGTTGTCGGCGGGCACCTCGATCGTGAGATCGCCCTGCGTGACACGGAGCTTCAGGTAGATCTTCTCTTCGCCCTTGATGACCCGGGTCTTCACCTCGGAGATCGTTGCGGCTCCGTGGTGGGGGTAAACGACAGTCTCGCCGACCTCAAAAAGCATGTATGGATGTCCTTCCGTGACCTCTAGGATACCACAGCGGGCATGTACTAAGGGTGCCCTAACCAACCCCCCGCCGTCGCCGCGTTGTAGGGTGAAGTCAAAGCGTCTACGCCTCTGGAGGGTCTTGTGAGAGCTCGGTTCGCGGCATCCGTTCTGACGGCCGCACTCGTCGTCACCGGCACGGCCGGGTGCGCCTTCATCACGCCCCAGGTCACCGGTGAGATCAAGCAGGTCACCGACGGCGTCAACACCACCATCGGCGATGTCGACGTGCGCAACGCCACGCTGATCAGCGAGACCGGCGAGCTCGCGAGCCTGCTGGTCTCGTTCGTCAACAACACCGACCAGCCCCAGTCCGTCACGGTGCAGTACGAGAACGGGTCGACCGGTGAGCGCGTCACCCAGCAGGTCGAGCTCGAGGGCGACGCCGACAACATCGGAACAATCACGAGCTTCGGCGGCGCCGACTCCGAGCAGATCCTGCTCGACGACGTCTCCGTGCCCGGCAGCCTGTTCCCGGTCTACTTCCAGTACGGCGACGCCGAGGGCGTGCAGCTGATGGTGCCGGTGCTCAACACCTCGCTGCCCGAGTACGACGGCCTCGCCCCCACTGCGACCCCGACGCCGACGCCCACCGTGGCCCTCCCGACGCCCACCGTGGTGCCGACCCCCGACGCCACCGGCACCGGGACCGGCACCGAGGGCACCGAGGGCCAGTAGCCCCCGGGGCCTCAGGCCTCGAACCGGTAGCCCAGTCCGCGCACCGTCACCAGCAGCGTCGGCTCCGACGGCGTCTTCTCGATCTTCGAGCGGATGCGCTTGATGTGCACGTCGAGCGTCTTGGTGTCGCCGAAGTAGTCCGAGCCCCAGACCCGGTCGATCAGCTGCCCGCGGGTGAGCACGCGCCCGGCGTTCCGGAGGAGCAGCTCGAGCAACTCGAATTCCTTCAGCGGCATGGACACCTCGGTGCCGTCCACCGCGACGGTGTGGCGCTCGACGTCCATCGACACGGGGCCGGCCTTCAGCATCGGCTCCGCCGCGTCGAGCACCTCAAGCTGGCGCCGCATGACGGCCCGGATGCGCGCCAGCAGCTCCCGCGTCGAGTACGGCTTGGTGACGTAGTCGTCGGCGCCGAGCTCGAGGCCCACGACGATGTCGATCTCCGAGTCCTTCGCGGTCAGCATGATGATCGGCACCGACGAGCGGGTGCGGATCTCCCGGCACACCTCGGTGCCCGGGATGCCCGGGATCATCAGGTCGAGCAGGATGATGTCGACCCCACCGCGGTCGAACTCGCTGAGCGCGCTCGGGCCGTCGGGGGCGACGGTCACCCCGTAGCCCTCGCGACGCAGCAGGTAGCTGAGCGGCTCGCTCAGCGCGGCTTCGTCTTCGACCAGCAGGATGTGGGTCATCGCTTCTCTCCTTGCAAGGCGGCTGCGGAGTTCGAGGCCTCCGGCAGCCGGATGGTGAACGTCGAGCCCTGGCCCATCTGCGACCAGGCCCGGATGTCGCCGCCGTGGTTCTGCACCACGTGCTTGACGATGCTGAGGCCGAGACCGGTGCCGCCCGTGTTGCGCGAGCGCGCCTGGTCGACCCGGAAGAACCGCTCGAAGACGCGGGGCAGGTCGTCCTCGGGGATGCCGATGCCCTGGTCGGTGATCGAGAGCTCGACGACCCCCTCCTCCAGCCGCACGCCGATGCCGATGCGCGAGCCGTCGGGCGAGTACTGGATGGCGTTGGCGATGAGGTTGTTGATCGCCAGCGTGAGCAGTGTCTCGTCGCCGTCGACCGCCACGTGCTTCTTGCCGCCGACCGCGAGGGTCATGCCGCGGGCGTCGGCAGCGACGTGGTTCTGGTCGACCGCGGTCGAGATGATGCCGTCGAGGTCGAGGCGCTTCGCGGTGCTGAGCACATCCGTCGCCTGGAGCCGGGAGAGCTCGATGATCTCGCGGGTGATCTGGGAGAGGCGCGTGGCCTCGGTACCCATGCGCCGGGCGAAGCGGCGCACCTGCTCGGGGTCGTCGGAGGCCGGCTCGAGCGCCTCGGCGAGCAGGGAGATGGCGCCGATCGGCGTCTTCAGCTCGTGGCTGATGTTCGCGATGAAGTCGCGGCGGGTCTCCTCGAGCCGGTAGGAGTCGGTGCGGTCGTCGGCGAGCACCATCACGTAGCGGCTGCCGAGCCGGGCGACCCGCACGTCGAGGTGGATCAGCGCCTCGCCGAACGGCCCGCGGGCGAGCGTGACCTCCTGGTCGACGGGCTCCCCCGTGCGCCGCACCCGGGCGACGAGTTCGTCGATCTCCGGATGCACGAGCACCTGGTTCGACACGAGACCGTAGGTGTAGGCGGCCGCCGAGGCTTTCACCACGTTGTTCGAGGGGTCGAGCACGAGGCCCGCCGACTCGATCGCGTCGATGACCTGGTCGACCCCGTCGGGGACGGCGCTCGAGGTCGCGGCGACGGCATTGCTCCCGCGCCGCTCGGCGACGTGCAGGAGGGCCATGAAACCTGCTCCGACGACCAGGCCGAGTGCCACGGACAACAGCACCAACCAGCCTGTTTCCATGCTCACTACACTAGTGAGTCCGATCGGGGCCAGACTGGGCTCGAGGGCCAGAGGGGCGTCGCTTCGGCGACTGTTCAACTGACCGGCACCTGACGTTAACCTGGCCCCGCGAGGATGGAGCCGTCGCCTGCCGATCGCGGCGGTGCGCCGCGCGCACGCGTGGTCCCTGTCCGACGTGTCCGCCGTACCCAAGAAAGGACCACACGCATGCGTGAGGTATTCCAGCAAGAGCTGCGCGAGGTTCAGGATCGTCTCGTCGAGATCTCCGAGCTCGTCACGGTCGCCATCACGAACGCCACCGCCGCGTTCAACGAGTCGAACGTCACCCTGGCCGAGAAGGTCATCGCCGAAGACCCCAAGATCGACGCGCTGGCCTCGAGCCTCGACGAGCTGGCCATCAACATCCTCGCCCTGCAGCAGCCGGTTGCCCGCGACCTGCGCATCGTCGTCACCGCGCTGCGCGTGAGCGCCTCGCTCGAGCGCATGGGCGACATCGCCGAGCACATCGCCCAGCTGGCGCGCTACCGCTACCCCGACAAGGTCGTGAAGAAGAGCCTGCGCCAGACCTTCGCCGAGATGGGCCGGCTCGACGTCGAGATCGCGAAGAAGCTCACCGTGCTGCTGAAGACCGAGGACATCGCCCTCGCCGACGAGATGCGCAACGACGACGACGCGATCGACGAGCTGCACGTGAGCGTGTTCGACGCCGTGCTCGGCGCGCACTGGAAGGGCGAGGCGGTCGACACCGTCGACGTCACCCTTGCCAGCCGGTACCACGAGCGCTTCGCCGACCACGCGGTCTCGATCGCCAAGAAGGTGCAGTACCTCGCCACGGGCGAGTGGGTCGGCTCCAACAACGCCTGATTCACCTCCCGTTCACGAAGAAGCCCCGGCCGCGTCAGCGGGCCGGGGCTTCTTCGTGTTCAGGCGAACCGGGCGGGGCTACTTCTTGCCCTGGGCGGCGACGGCCGCGGCGCCCGCGGCGGCGGCCTCCGGGTCGAGGTACTCGGCCGGGGCGACGGGCACGAACGACTCGTCGAGGCGGTAGACGAGCGGGATGCCCGTGGGGATGTTCAGCTCGGCGATGTCGTCGTCGCTGATGCCGTCGAGGTGCTTCACCAGGGCGCGCAGCGAGTTGCCGTGCGCGGTGACGAGCACCGTCTTGCCGAGGGCGAGGTCGCCCTGGATGTCGCTCTCCCAGTAGGGCAGCATGCGGTCGATGACATCTTTCAGGCACTCGGTGCGGGGCACGGCGTCACCGAGGTCGGCGTAGCGCGGGTCACCGACCTGCGAGTACTGGTCGTCGTCGGCGATGGGCGGCGGCGGCACGTCGAAGGAGCGGCGCCAGGTCTGGAACTGCTCGGGGCCGTACTCGGCGAGCGTCTGCGCCTTGTCCTTGCCCTGCAGCGCGCCGTAGTGGCGCTCGTTCAGGCGCCACGAGCGCTTGACGTCGACCCAGAGGCGGTCGGCGACCTCGAGCGCGAGGTCGGCGGTCTGGATCGCACGGGTCAGGCGCGAGGTGTACAGCACGTCGGGCAGCAGCCCCGACTCGGCGAGCAGCTCGCCGGCGCGCTTGGCCTCGGCGACGCCCTGCTCGCTGAGCTTCACGTCGACCCAGCCGGTGAACAGGTTCTTCTGGTTCCAGTCGCTGTTGCCGTGGCGCAGCAGGATGAGGGTGTAGGGCTCTGTTGGCATGGCTCCATCCTATCCAGGGGGCCCGCTCGCCCATCCAGGGGGTCCGGACGGGCATCCGCTCGTGCTTGGATGGACCCATGCCGATCGGTGCCGTCACCCGCGGGACGACGGGCACCAACCGCCTGCGTCGCGTCGACCGCTTCATCGGCACGCTGCCGGTGCTGCGCCGGAGCGCCGATCCGCTCGTGGTCGACCTCGGCTACGGGGCGAGCGGGGTGACGGCGTTCGAGCTGCAGGCGCGGCTCGCCGGTGTGCGGCCCGAGGTCGAGGTGATCGGCTTCGAGATCGCTCCCGAGCGGGTGGCGACGGCGACCGCCCAGTTGAAGGACGTGCGCGACGGCCGCACCCCGTTCGACCGCGACGCCCGCGTGTCGTTCGCCGTCGGGGGCTTCGAGGTGCCGCTGCCGTCCGGTCGCGACGCCGCGGTGATCCGCGCGTTCAACGTGCTGCGCCAGTACGATGAGAGCGCCGTGCCCGATGCCTGGCAGCGGATGCTCGGCCGGCTGCAGCCCGATGGGCGCCTCGTCGAGGGCACCTGCAACGAGGTGGGCCGGGTGGCGAGCTGGGTGACGCTCGCGCCCGAGGGGCCGGAGAGCTTCACGGTGTCGTTGCGGCTGGCCGGGCTCGAGCATCCGTCGATCGTCGCGGAGCGACTGCCCAAGGCACTGATCCACCGCAACGTGCCGGGCGAGAACGTGCACCGCTTCCTGGCCGACCTCGACCGGTTCTGGCAGCACAACGCCGGGATCGGCAGCTACGGACCGGTGCAGCGCTGGGTCGCCACCGTCGGGGCGATGGCCGACGCCGGCTGGTCGGTGCGCACGCCGGCCCGGCGACGACGGCTGGGCGAGCTCACGGTCGACTGGGCCGACGTCGCACCGCTGCGCTGAGTCCGTTACTTGATCGGGAGCTCGACCTCCTGGTCGCCCACGCGCACGACCAGCGGCTCGGCCGTGGTGACGGTGTCGGGCGTCCAGAACACCGAGGTGTGCGGCACGAAGTCCATGGTGCAGGGGCCGCTCGAGATGGGCCGGGTGGTGATCTCGACCACGTTGCCCTCGTTCTCGGGCTCGATGACATCGATCTTCGACCCGACCACCGGGCACGTGGAGCTGCCCGAGATGGCGACCGCGATCTGCGAGCCCTCCTGCAGCCAGAAGGCCTGCAGGCCCTGGTCGGCGCCGCCCTCCGACTCGTTCACGATCTCCTCCTCGTCGGGGAGGCCGGAGAAGTTCTGGGTGGGGCCGGTCTCGGTGCACCCGGTGAGCACGAACGCGAAGGCGGTGGCGGCGAGAACGGCGGGAACGAGCTTTCGCATCTGCATGCCCCTACGGTATCGAATCCGCAGGCCTCACGTGGTGATGTCGGGCAGCGTGCGCCTGGCCTCCTCGAGGGGCATGCCGCTCGCCGCCAGCAGATCGAGCACCAGCGGCCGGATGGACAGCACGAGCGCCGCCTCGGCGAACGGCTGACCGGGCGTCAGCTCTCGCGGGTCGAGGCGGATGGCGACGAGCACGAGGCTCTGCCGCACCACCGGCCGCAGCTCGGGCCGGTCGATGCTCTGGCCCAGAAGAGCGGTGGCGCTCAGGATGCCCGCCAGCAGCTCGGCCAGCTCGGGGCGCTGGCGGCCGTCGCCGATCACGCTCAGCCGCCGGCTGATCACGCGCAGGTTGCGCGCCGCGTGGTCGAGGTGCAGCTGCATTGTCTGCTGCTCGGCCAGCTCGGCCCGGTGCCGCCGGAGGAACGGTGAGATGCGGGCGATGGCGGCGGCGGAGTCGAGCGAACCGCGCCACTGCTCCACGAGCACCTGGGTGCCGCGGGCCCGGCTGAGCACGAGCTCGGCGGTGTGCTGGTCGCCGATGCGGAGCACCGTGACGAGCGACGACAGGATGGCGGTGAAGGCGGCGAAGAACTTCTGGCCCTCGCGCCGGGCGGCCCGGCGCGGATCGCGCGGGATGAGTGCCGTGCAGGCCAGGGCGACGAGGCCGCCCAGGACGGCGTCGGCCGTGCGGGTGAACGGGCCACCGGCCGGAAGCGGCATGAGCGAGACCAGCGAGGCCTGCACGGCGGCGAGGATCGGCAGCCCGGGTACCGGGGACAGGAAGCGGGTGACGGTGAGCGCCACGAGCACCGTCACCGCGAACTGCCAGAGGCCCTGGCCGGCGAGCAGCAGGATCACCTCGCTGAGCGCGATGCCGATGGTCATCGCGACGGCGGTCTCGGCTACCCGGCGGGGACGCGCATCCAGCACCAGCCCGAGGCTCGACAGCGTCACGGTCACCGCGGCGATCGGGTAGGGGTGCTCGAGCAGGAAGTGCGCCAGCGCGTAGGCGATCGTGACCGCGACGGCGAGCTGGAGCAGGGCGGGGCCGCTCGCCACGGTGCGCTCGGTGGAGGCCCGGGTCAGGGCGGCCCAGCGGGCGCGCAGCGGCAGCGGGCCGTCGTCGGCGGCCGGGGCGACGGGCGCGGTCACTACCGCGTTCGGGCGCCCAGACGCGGCAGCCGCACCCGGCCGACCGCGGCACCGGCGTCGGGCCCCACGATCGTGTCGGCCGAGGCGGCCACGTCACCGGCCTCGGTGCGCACGACGAGGGGCTCCCCCTCGGGCGCCTGACGACGGAGCACGGCGAGCGCGACGGGGCCCCACTCGTGGTGGTTGCCCACCGAGGTGACCAGCCCGAGCGGTTCGGGGGCGGCGTCGGCCGGCAGCGCGGCGTCGGCCGCGAGCAGCACCGGATCGCCCGCGGCCGGCAGCACCGCGTCGGACCCGTCGAGCTGCAGCTGCACGAGGCGCCGGGGCGGGTGGCCGAGGTTGTGCACCTTCGCCACCGTCTCCTGACCGCGGTAGCAGCCCTTCGCGAGGTGGACGGCCGAGCGCATCCAGTCGAGCTCGTGCGGGATGCTGCGGTCGTCGACCTCGGTCGACAGGCGCGGGCGCCAGGCGACGATGCGCAGCGCCTCGGCCGCGAGCACGCCCGCCGCGCCGACCTCGCCGCGACGCACCGCGTCGGCCAGCGCCGGCAGCGACACCCGCGGCACGAGCGTCTCGTGCCAGAACCAGGTGGCCCCCGGGTGCTCGTCGACCGAGGCGTACTGCACTCCCCCGGCCACGATCTCGGGCCACGGGTCGGCCCAGTCGAGCACGACGCCCGACGGCGCAGCGGCCACGGCGGCGAGCGCCGGCGGCACCGGATCGCCCGCCCGGGCAGCAAGGCGCCCGACGGTCGCGAACTCCTCGCTGCGGTCGGCGATCTCGACCCGCAGCATGAACCGCATGCGCTGAAGCCACGCCTCGAGCGGCGCGGTCTCGGCCGCGTCGACGAGCAGCCACGCCGTCACGCCGTCGTCGAACAGCCGGATGGCGTGCTCGATGCGGCCGTTGGCCGAGAGCAGCAGGGTCTCGGCGGAGGAGGCGGGCGAGAGGCCCTTGAGGCTCTGGCTGGTGACGGAGTCGAGCCAGCTCAACCGGTCGGGACCCTCGACCGAGATGACACCTCGCGAGGAGAGGTCGACGATCGCGCGGCCTGCGGCGAGCATCCGCTGCTCGGAGACGGGGTTGCCGTAGTGGGCCGGCACCCCGGGATCGGGGTCGGTGCCGGCGACGGCGCCGGGGAGGTCGAGGAAGGCGGAGCGCCCCGCCACCTCAGTCGACCTTCGCGAGCCGGGCCGAGGCGTGGGTGCGGAGGTCTTGGCCGAGGGCCGCGATGTCCCACGCCCAGAGCAGGTGGTTGTCGACGAGACCGTAGAGACGGGTGGCGGCCGCGTACTCCTTGGCCGAGCGGGTGCGCACGACCGCGTCGGTGGCGAGGTCGATGCGCGGGCCCTTGACCTGGCCGAGGTAGAGCTCGCTGACGCCGGTGGGATGCACGATGGCCACCTCGATGTCGAAGCCCTCGGCCGCGTTGCGGAGTGTCTCGACCGACTGGGCGGTGTTGAACGGGCGCGGGCCCTCGCCCGGGAGCATGCCGGGGCCGGTGTCGCCCTCGATGTGCAGACGGCTGAGGCGCCAGAACCCGGTCTCGGCGGTGAGCGGCGTGGGCTCGGTCTCGTCGCCCTGGGGCAGCAGCCAGCTCGACGAGCTGTAGTTCAGGAACGGCAGGCCGTCATGGCTGAAGCTGATGCGCTGGCCGAACTCGCGCGAGATGCGCGTGGGCTCGGTGCCCTCGTCGGTGCCCTCGGGCGGGTCGATGGCGTAGTCGATGACGCCGGTGCCCTCCCACACGCCGATCAGCCAGGAGAGGGGGACGAGTTCTGCGGGGAGCCCCGTCGGGATCTCGATCACGCTCGAGCCCGCCCGCTCAGCGCTGGCCGCGGAAGAGCTTGTAGATGACGACCCCGGAGGTCCAGGCGATCGCGAGAGACGCGAGCCCGAGAAGGCCGATGAACAGGAGTTCGAGCGCGACGTAGGACATGACTAGATCTTAGCCCCCGCCGCGAACGCGATGGGCGCGAGCACGGCCGTCGCCACGGCCAGGATGACCACCGCGCCGCCGAGGCTCGCCGAGACGCGGTCGACGAAACCCTTGCGCACGGGCACCAGCAGCTGCACCCCGAAGGTGACGACGAGCGCCAGCCCCAGCACCACGGGCAGGAAGACCAGGAAGCTCGCGGGCGGCACGAACAGCCCGACCGCGACGACCGCCACGAGGGACAGGATCCACACCGGCACTACGCTTCTCATGAGCAGACTCATACCCGCCATTCTGCCCGAGTAGTATGAAGCGCAGTCATTCTCTGGAGGATCCCACGTGGCGCAGTTGTTGATCCTGACCTCTGCGGTCGACCGCGAGGTGCTTCCGGCGCTCTCGCTCCTCAGTCATCGAACGCGCCAGATCCCCGCTGAACCCTCGCAGCTCGTGAACACCCCGAACAGCGACCTCATCTTCGTCGACGCCCGGCACGACCTCGCCTCGGCCCGCTCGCTCTGCAAGATCCTCAGCACCACCGGCATCGGCGTGCCGGTCGTGCTCATCCTCACCGAGGGCGGGCTCACCGCCGTCAGCGCCGAGTGGGGCGCGGCCGACGTGGTGCTCGAATCGGCCGGTCCGGCCGAGGTCGACACGCGCATCCGGCTCGCCATCGGCCGTCAGGTGCAAGACCAGTCGACCTCGAAGATCCAGGCCTCGGGAGTCGTCATCGACGAGGCCAGCTACTCGGCCCGCGTGCACGGGCGTCCGCTCGACCTCACCTTCAAGGAGTTCGAGCTGCTGCGCTTCTTCGCCATGCACCCATCCCGGGTGTTCACCCGCGAGCAGCTGCTCAGCGAGGTGTGGGGCTACGACTACTTCGGCGGCACCCGCACGGTCGACGTGCACGTGCGGCGCCTCCGCGCGAAGCTCGGCGACCTCGAGTCGTTGATCGGCACCGTGCGCAACGTCGGCTACCGGTTCAACTTCTTCGAGGACGACAATGACCGACTCGCTCACACTCTCGGTCAGTAGCCCCGACGAGGCGCGGGAGCCGTTCCTCCGACTCGTCGCCCGGGCGGCGCTCGTCGACGGACAGCACCCCTTCAACGATCAGGCTCAGATCGACGCGGGCAAGGGCGCCCGGTCGCTGCTGCTCGCCGAGCGCGGCGGCACCGTGGTGGGTGCGGCGATCGTAGGCCAGGGCGAGCTCGAGTTCGTGATCGACCCCGAGTGGCGCGGAGAGGGCCTCGGCCGTCAGCTGCTCAGCATCGTGCTGCGCAACAACGCGCAGGGTCCGCTGCTCGCCTGGGCGCACGGCGACCACCCGGCCAGCCGCCGGCTCGCCGAGAACTACCGCTTCGACGCCGTGCGCACACTGCTGCAGCTGCGCCGCGACCTGTCGCCCGGGGTGTCCGCCCCGCGCACCGAGATCCCCTCGGGCTTCGAGGTCGTGCCCTACCGCGGTGGCCGCGACGCCGACGACTGGGTCGAACTGAACTCCCGCGTCTTCGCCGGCCACGCCGAGCAGGGTTCGATCACGGCCGACGACCTGCGCTTCCGCCAGTCGGAGGCCTGGTTCGACCCCGACGACTTCCTGCTGCTGCGCGACGACCGCGGCCGCCTCATCGGCTACAACTGGCTGAAGATCGAGCCGGGCGACACGGTGGGCGAGATCTACGTGATCGGGGTCGAGGAGGGTCACGCCGGGCAGGGGCTCGGCCGCCATCTGATGAACGCCGGCCTCAGCCGCCTCGCTGAACGCGGCTGCACCCAGGCCGCCCTCTACGTCGACGCCGACAACACGCGGGCCGTCGCGCTCTACCGCTCGCTCGGCTTCACCGACCACACCATCGACGTGCAGTACGCGCAGCGCACGGCGCGACGGTCGGCCCGGTAGCGGCATGGGGGCGCCGCGCGGGCGACGACG
Organism: Herbiconiux gentiana; assembly: GCF_024978135.1. Classification (GTDB taxonomy): domain Bacteria; phylum Actinomycetota; class Actinomycetes; order Actinomycetales; family Microbacteriaceae; genus Herbiconiux; species Herbiconiux gentiana. The sequence goes on from NZ_JANTEZ010000003.1 coordinate 455,977, forward strand.
GCTGGCCGCGGGCATCGCCCTGGCGCTCGGCGCCCTGCTGGCGCTGACGCCGCTGAACCCCGGGGCCGTGCCGTCGGCGAGCGCCGCCGACTCCCCGGCCCGGCCGTTCGGCTCGCACCCGGTACCGCGCGCTTCCGGTGCCGCCTCCCCGCCCGGCGGCGTCTCGGCTGCCGATTCCGCCACCGCGGCCGCCTACGACGCGTGGAAGTCGCGCTATCTGAAGGCGGGGTGCGGTGACGGCCGCTACTACGTCGACGCCTCCACGGCGACGAAGTACCTCGTGGTCTCCGAGGGGCAGGGCTACGGGATGGTCGTCACCGCCCTGATGGCCGGCCACGACCCGAAGGCGCGAGCGTACTTCGACGGGCTCTACCGCTACGTGCTCGACCACCCGAGCTCGGGCGACCCGCAGCTGATGGCCTGGCACCAGCTGAAGGACTGCAGCGACGAGCCGGGCAGCGACAGCTCGGCGAGCGACGGCGACCTCGACATCGCCTACGCGCTCCTGCTCGCCGACACCCAGTGGGGTTCGGCCGGTGCCGTGGACTACGCCGGCGAGGCCCGCCGGGTGATCGCGGCGATCAAGCGCAGCGCCATGAGCCCCGACACCGCACTCCCCCTGCTCGGCGACTGGGTCGGCCCCGACAGCGACTACCGCGACGGGGTGCGCACCTCCGACCTCATGGTCGGTCACTTCCGGGCCTTCCAGGCGGCGACGGGCGACCCGTACTGGGGCGAGGCGGCCACGGCGGCGCTCGACCTGGTCGAGACGCTGCAGCGCACGGCGGCTGCAGACACGGGCCTCCTCCCCGACTTCGCGATCCGCACCGGCACGACTCCCGTGCCCGCTCCCCCGAAGTACCTGGAATCGGTGAACGACGGCACCTTCGGCTACAACGCCTGCCGCACCCCGTGGCGACTCGCCTCCTCGGCGCTGCTCGCCGGCGACACCCGCGCCGCGGCCGCGGCCGGGCGGATGGCGGGCTGGGCCGTCGGCGCCACGAAGGGCGACCCCGCCCTCCTGCGCGCGGGCTACCAGCTCGACGGCACCCCCACCGCGGACTTCTCCGACGTCGCCTTCCTCGCGCCCATGGTCGCCGGCGCCGCCGTCTCCTCCAGCCGGCAGAGCTGGGTGAACGCGGGCTGGCCCCAGCTCGTCACAGCGGGGACCGCCGGCTACTATTCGGACACCCTCCGCCTCCAGGCGATGCTGCTCGTCTCGAACAACGCCTGGCAGCCGACCACGCGAGCACCGGCGGGAGTGCATCGCATCGGCGGCGCCGACCGCTTCGTGGTCTCCGCGGCCATCTCCGCCGCGTCCTTCCCGCGCGGTACGCCCACCGTCTACGTCGCCTCGGGCGAGAACTTCCCCGACGCCCTCTCGGCCTCCGCCGCGGCAGGAGCGTTCGGCGGCCCGGTGCTGCTGGTGCGGCGCGACTCCCTGCCGCCCGACGTTCTGAACGAGCTCACCCGACTCGAGCCCGACCGCATCGTGCTGCTCGGCGGCCCCAACTCCGTCGGCGCCGCCGTCGAGCGAGCCCTCGCCGCCGTCGCCCCCGTCACCCGCATCGGCGGCGCCGACCGCTTCGAGGTCTCGGCCCGCGTGTCGGCGGCGGCGTTCCCGCGCGGCGCCGGAACCGTCTACGTCGCCTCGGGCGAGACCTTCCCCGACGCCCTCGCCGGCTCGGCCGCCGCCGGCCACGACCGCGGTCCGGTGCTGCTCGTGCGCCGCGACGGCGTGCCGACGCCGATCGGCATCGAGCTGCGCCGCCTGCAGCCGACGTCCATCGTGCTCCTCGGCGGTCCGAACGCCGTCTCCGAGACCACGAAGGCCGCGCTGGCGACGATCGCCCCCGTCTCGCGGGTCTCCGGCGCCGACCGCTTCGCCGTGGCCGCCTCGCTCTCGGCCCGCGTCTTCCCCGCGCCCGGCACCTCCACCGTCTACGTCGCCTCGGGTGCCACCTTCCCCGACGCCCTGTCGGGCTCGGCCGCGGCGATCGCGGTCGGCGCCCCCGTGCTCCTCGTCACGCGCGACGCGATCCCCGCCGCCATCGCGGCCGAGCTGAAGCGCCTGAAGCCGGCTCGCATCGTCGTGCTCGGCGGAACCGCCCCGGTCTCCTCGGCGACCGAGGCCGCCCTGCGGGCCTATCTCGCCCCGTCGGGCTGACCCGTTCATCCGCTGGACACGTCGTGGGTGACATGATGTTCGCATGGACGACGACATCATCTCGCTCGACGCCGGCGTCGTGACCGACTTCGACGACGACTACGACGAGGCCGCCCCGCAGACCACCGGCGAGCCGCTGCCCGAGGGCCGCTACCTCGACCGCGAGCTGAGCTGGCTCGCCTTCAACACCCGCGTGCTCGAGCTCGCCGAAGACCCGACGGTGCCGGTGCTCGAACGCGCCAACTTCCTCGCCATCTTCGCCTCGAACCTCGACGAGTTCTTCATGGTGCGGGTCGCCGGCCTGAAGCGCCGCATCCTCACCGACCTCGCGGTGCCCACCAACATCGGCCGCCGTCCCACCGACGTGCTCGAGGACATCTCGATCAAGGCCCACGAGCTCCAGGCCCGGCACGCAGCGGCCTACCAAGACCTCGTGCGTCCGGCACTGGCGGAGGCGGGCATCCGCATCGCCACCTACGACGAGCTCGACGAGGCCGACCGGGTCAACCTGCGCGACATCTTCTCGAACCAGATCTTCCCGGTGCTGATGCCGCTCGCGGTCGACCCCGCGCATCCGTTCCCCTACATCTCGGGCCTGTCGCTCAACCTGTCGGTGCGCGTGCGCAACGCCAAGACCGGCAAGGAGGAGTTCGCGCGCCTCAAGGTGCCCCAGGTGCTCAGCCGCTTCATCCGGGTCGACCACCGCGAGACCTCCGACGAGGTGCGCTTCATCACGCTGGAAGACCTGATCTCCAACCACCTGGGCGACCTGTTCCCCGGCATGGAGATCGTCGAGCACCACGTCTTCCGCGTCACCCGCAACGAGGACGTCGAGGTCGAGGAGGACGAGACCGAGAACCTGCTGCAGGCGCTCGAGAAGGAGCTGCTCCGACGCCGCTTCGGTCCTCCCATCCGCCTCGAGGTCAGCGACGACATGGATGCCGTCACCCTCGAGCTGATCGTGCGCGAGCTCGACATCACCGAGCAGGAGGTCTACCGCCTGCCGTCGCCGCTGGATCTCGGCGGCCTGTTCGACCTCACGCGCATCCCCCGGCCCGACCTGAAGTACCCCAAGCACGTGCCCACGACGGCCGCCGCGCTGCTGCCGCCCGAGCCCAACGCGAAGCCCGACATCTTCAAGGCCATCTCGCGCGGCGACATCCTGCTGCACCACCCCTACGAGTCGTTCGCGACCAGCGTGCAGGCCTTCCTCGAGCAGGCCGCGGCCGACCCGAACGTGCTCGCCATCAAGCAGACGCTCTACCGCACGAGCGGTGACAGCCCCATCGTCGAGGCCCTGATCGACGCCGCCGAGGCCGGCAAGCAGGTGCTCGCGCTGGTCGAGATCAAGGCCCGCTTCGACGAGCAGGCCAACATCTCCTGGGCCCGCAAGCTCGAGAAGGCCGGCGTGCACGTCGTCTACGGCCTCGTCGGGCTGAAGACCCACTGCAAGCTCGCGCTGGTCATCCGTCAGGAGAAGGGCCGGCTGAAGAGCTACAGCCACATCGGCACGGGCAACTACAACCCCAAGACCTCGCGCATCTACGAAGACCTGGGCCTGCTCACCGCCGACGACCAGGTGGGCAAAGACCTCACCCGACTGTTCAACGAGCTCTCGGGCTACGCCATCGAGAAGAAATTCAAGCGCCTGCTCGTCGCGCCCTTGCACCTGCGCAAGGGCCTGCTCAAGCGCATCGCCGTCGAGGCCGAGAACGCGCGCAAGGGGCTGCCGTCGGGCATCCGCATCAAGCTCAACTCGATCGTCGACGAGGCCATCATCGACGGGCTCTACCGCGCCAGCCAGGCCGGGGTGCCGATCGACATCTGGGTGCGCGGTATCTGCGCGCTGAAGCCCGGCCAGGAGGGGCTCAGCGAGACCATCCGGGTGCGCTCGATCCTCGGCCGCTACCTCGAGCACTCGCGCATCTTCTCGTTCGTCAACGACGGCGACCCGCAGGTCTACATCGGCAGCGCCGACATGATGCACCGCAACCTCGACCGCCGCGTCGAGGCCCTGGTGCGCCTCGTCGACCCCGGTCACCTGAAGGAGATCGACGCGCTGTTCGAGATGGCCATGAGCGACTCCACCTCGTCGTGGGCACTCGACGCCGACGGCACCTGGACCCGCTCGGAGTTCGACGCCGAGGGCGCCCCGCTGATCGACCTGCAGGACGAGCTGATGCACATCGTCAGCCGCCGCAAGCGCCCGGGCACCACGCGGTGACGGTCTTCGCCGCGGGAGCGGTGTGCTGGCGGGTCGTCGACGGCAAGGTGAAGGTGCTGGTCATCCACCGTTCGGCCCACCGCGACGTCTCGCTGCCGAAGGGCAAGGTCGACCCCGGCGAGACCCTGCCGCAGACCGCCGTGCGCGAGGTCGTCGAGGAGACCGGGCTCGCCGTCACCCTCGGCGTGCCCCTCGGCATGACGAACTACACCATGCCGAACGGCCGCGAGAAGGTCGTGCACTACTGGGCCGCCGAGGTCACCGACGCCGCCGTGCTCGCGTCGTCGTTCCTGCCCAACGGCGAGGTCGCGGCGCTCGAGTGGCTGCCCATCCGCAAGGCCCTCTCGGCCCTCACCTACGAGCGCGACGCCGAGATCGTCGAGCGGTTCAGGATGCTCGTCGACGAGGGTGTCACGCGCACCTTCGCCGTGATCGCCCTCCGCCACGCCAAGGCCGTCCCGCCCTACCAGTTCGACGGGCCCGACGCCTCCCGGCACCTCACCGAACGCGGACGCGGCGAGGCGAAGTCCATCGTCCCCGCCCTCGCCAGCTTCGGCCCCGCGCGCATCGTCAGCTCGACCGCGAAGCGCTGCCGGCAGACCGTCGAACCGCTCTCGAAGACCCTGCACCTCGACGTCAAGACGACGGATGCGATCAGCCAAGACGCGTTCGAGTCGGGCGACGACGGAATCCGCGAGGTGGTCGGCAAGCGCATCCGCAAGCGCATCACGACGGTGCTCTGCAGCCACGGCCCCGTGCTGCCCGAGATCGTGCGCGAGGTCGCCCTGGCCACCGGAACGGCGTCGCGCGTGAGCGCCTCGCGGGCCGGCGACCTGCCGGTGGCGGGCTTCTCGGTGCTGCACCTCTCGGTCGACCGCCCGGGCTCCGGCATCATCGCGATCGAGACGCACGTGCCGCAGTAGGCACGGCACCCTCACGAGGAACTCCGGCTGTTCACCTTCCGTTCACCCCTGGGCGGCAGGCTCTTAAGCCGTGGCGCTTAGCGTCTCAGACGGGCCCGCACCGGCCCGACCTGACATCACTCCGAAAGGGAGATTCCTCGTGAAGCTCAAGCGCTATGCCGCCCCCGCGGTCATCGCCATCACCGCAGCCCTCGCCCTGAGCGCCTGCGCCTCGAACGAAGGCGGCGCTCCCGCCGCCGGCGGCTCCTCCGACGCCGCCGCCTCGACTCTCACCGGCACCCTGACCGGTATCGGCTCCTCGGCCCAGGGCTCGGCCCAGGAGGCCTGGATCGCCGCGTTCCAGACCGCGAACCCCGACGTCACCGTCAACTACGACCCGCAGGGCTCCGGCGCCGGTCGCGAGAGCTTCATCTCCGGCGCGTCCGCCTTCGCCGGCTCCGACTCGGCCCTGAACGACGACGAGCTCGCCGGCTCGTTCGCCAGCTGCGCCCCCGACACCAAGGCGATCGACCTGCCGGTCTACATCTCGCCGATCGCCGTCGTGTTCAACGTCGAGGGCGTGAAGGACCTGAACCTCGACGCGACCACCATCGCGAACATCTTCTCGGGCAAGATCACCACCTGGAACGACCCGGCCATCGCCGCGCTGAACGCCGACGCGACGCTCCCCTCGGCCCCGATCACCGCCGTTCACCGTTCGGACGACTCGGGCACCACGAAGAACTTCACCGACTACCTCGGCAAGGTCGCCCCCGAGGCGTGGGCCGAGAAGGCCGCCGACGCGTTCCCCTTCCAGTCGGGTGAGGGCGCGCAGGGCACCTCCGGTGTCATCCAGGCCGTCACCAACGGCGTGAACACCATCGGCTACGCCGACGCCTCGAAGGCCGGCGACCTCGGTGTCGCCAAGATCAAGGTCGGCGACGAGTTCGTCGAGTACACCGCCGAGGGCGCTGCCGCCGTCGTCGAGGAGTCGCCGCTGGTCGAGGGCCGTGAGGCCAACGACCTCGCCGTCGCCCTCGACCGCTCGACCACCGACCCGAGCCACTACCCGCTGGTGCTCGTGTCGTACGCGATCGCGTGCCAGGAGTACGCCGACGCCGCCCAGGCCGACCTCGTGAAGGCCTACATCGGCTACATCGCCTCGGAGGAGGGCCAGCAGGTGGCCGCCGACGCCGCCGGTGCCGCGCCGCTCTCGGCCGACCTGTCGTCGAAGGTCGCCGCCGCGATCGAGACCATCAAGTAACACCGCTTGTCACCTCTGTCCGGTTCCGGTCCCCGCTCGGGGATCCGGAACCGGACAGAACCGGGTCAGGGCCCAACCCGAACCCCGCCCCACACCAGCACCCGATGACTCCTCACCCAGGACGACAGGAGACGAGCTCCATGACCACCGCCCCCGTCAAGCCGGCCGCACCGCCGCGGCTCAAGGCCAAGCAACGGCCGGGTGACCGCATCTTCTCGACCGCCACGGTCGCCGCGGGCTCGCTCATCCTCGTCACCCTCGCCGCCGTCACGATCTTCCTGATCGCCCAGAGCATCCCCGCCTTCACCGCGGAGCCGGGCGACCTCAAGGGCGGCGCCGAGAACTTCTGGGCCTACGTCGGCCCGCTGGTGTTCGGCACCATCTGGGCGGCGTTCCTCGCCCTGCTGATCGCCGTGCCGCTCGCCATCGGCATCGCCCTCTTCATCTCGCACTACGCGCCCCGCCGGCTCGCCCAGGGCCTCGGCTACGTGATCGACCTGCTGGCCGCCGTGCCGAGTGTCGTCTTCGGCCTCTGGGGCATCACGGTGCTCGCACCGTTCGTGCAGCCCTTCTGGTCCACGCTGGTCGACCTGTTCGGCTGGTTCCCGCTCTTCGCCGGCCCGGTCTCCGGCACCGGCCGCACCATCCTCACCGTCGCCATCGTGCTGGCGGTGATGATCCTGCCGATCATCACCGCCCTCAGCCGCGAGATCTTCCTGCAGACGCCGAAGCTGCACGAGGAGGCCGCCCTGGCCCTCGGCGCCACCCGCTGGGAGATGATCCGCACGGCCGTGCTGCCGTTCGGCCGCCCCGGCATCGTGTCCGCCTCGATGCTCGGCCTCGGCCGCGCGCTCGGCGAGACCATGGCCGTCGCGATGGTGCTCTCGCCCCAGGTTCTGATCTCCTTCGCCCTGCTGCAGTCGACGAACCCCACCACGATCGCCGCGAACATCGCCCTGAACTTCCCCGAGGCCCACGGCGTCGGGGTGAACGTGCTGATCGCGACCGGCCTCATCCTCTTCGTCATCACCTTCGCGGTGAACTTCATCGCCCGTGCCATCGTCAACCGCCGCAAGGCCTTCTCGGGAGCCAACTAGTCATGACGACGACCACCACTCCCCCCACGCGGCAGGCGGAGCCCATCGCCAACTCGCTCACCACGGGCATCCTGCCCAAGTACGTGCCGTGGCTGCTGCTCGTCACCAGCTGGGTCATCGTCGGCTCGGTCTTCGTCATCCTGATGGCCGCCGGCGTCAACGAGAACTTCAACGTCGTCGGTGCCGTGTTCTTCGGCACCGTGCTCTGGGTGATCGTCAACTACGTCGTCTCCCGGGTCTACGAGGGCCCGCGGCCCGCGATGAACCGCTTCGTCACCTCACTGGTGTCGCTCGCCTTCGTGATCGCACTGCTGCCGCTGATCTCGCTGCTGTACACCGTGATCTCGAACGGCATCCCCCGCTTCGACCTGCCGTTCTTCAGCGAGTCGATGCGCAACGTGGTGGGCGAGGGCGGCGGCGCGCTGCACGCCATCGTCGGCACGCTCGAGATCACGGGCATGGCCACGCTGATCTCGGTGCCGGTGGGCCTGCTCACCGCCATCTACCTGGTCGAGTACGGCCGCGGACACCTCGCCCGCGCGATCACCTTCCTCGTCGACGTGATGACGGGCATCCCCTCGATCGTCGCCGGACTGTTCGCCTTCGCGTTCTTCGCGCTCATCCTGAACCAGCCGGGTATCCGCTTCGGCTTCGGCGGCGCCGTCGCGCTGTCGGTGTTGATGATCCCGGTGGTGGTGCGCTCGAGCGAGGAGATGCTGAAGCTCGTGCCGAACGAGCTGCGCGAGGCGGCCTACGCCCTCGGCGTGCCGAAGTGGCTCACCATCGTCAAGGTCGTGCTGCCCACCTCGATCGCCGGCATCACGACCGGTGTGATGCTCGCCATCTCCCGCGTCATCGGCGAGACCGCGCCGCTGCTCATCATCGCCGGCTTCACGCAGAGCATGAACTACAACTTGTTCAGCGAGCGCATGATGACGCTGCCGGTGTTCGTCTACACCCAGTACGCCAACCAGGGCACGGATGCCCAGGCCTACCTCGACCGCGCGTGGGCCGGCGCCCTCACCCTCGTCGTGATCGTGATGGCCCTGAACCTCGTGGCGCGCATCGTCGCCAAGGTCTTCTCCCCCAAGCTCGGCCGCTGACCCGGCCTGTCGAACCCACCGCAACCCGAAGGAACTCGAGTGTCCAAGCGCATCGAAGTCAACGATCTCAACGTCTACTACAGCAGCTTCCTGGCCGTCGAGGGCGTCTCGCTCACGATCGAGCCCCGCACCGTCACCGCCTTCATCGGCCCGTCGGGCTGCGGCAAGTCCACCTTCCTGCGCACGCTGAACCGCATGCACGAGGTCATCCCCGGCGCCCACGTCGAGGGTGAGGTGCTGATCGACGGCAACAACCTCTACGGCCCCGGCGTCGACCCGGTGCTCGTGCGCCGTCAGGTGGGCATGGTGTTCCAGCGCCCGAACCCGTTCCCCACCATGTCGATCGGCGAGAACGTGCTGGCCGGCGTGAAGCTGAACAACAAGCGCATGTCGAAGAGCGACTCCGACGCGCTGATCGAGAAGTCGCTGCGCGGCGCCAACCTCTGGAACGAGGTCAAGGACCGCCTGAACGCCCCCGGCTCCGGCCTCTCGGGCGGTCAGCAGCAGCGCCTGTGCATCGCCCGCGCGATCGCCGTCTCCCCCGACGTCATCCTGATGGACGAGCCGTGCTCGGCCCTCGACCCCATCTCGACGCTCGCGATCGAAGACCTGATCGAGGAGCTCAAGTCGGAGTACACGGTCGTCATCGTGACCCACAACATGCAGCAGGCCTCGCGCGTCAGCGACCGCACCGCGTTCTTCAACATCGCGGGCACGGGCAAGCCCGGCAAGCTGATCGAGTACGCCGACACCACGACGATCTTCTCGAACCCGACCGTGAAGGACACCGAGGACTACGTGAGCGGTCGTTTCGGATGAGCTGACGCTCCCCGCACACGACGAAGCCCCCTCCCGATCGGATCGGAAGGGGGCTTCGGTCTGTGCGGGGCCGTGGCCCTGAGGTCGCCGGCTAGGCCGACTGCACCGCGAAGATGGGCTCGGTGGTGGGCTGCTGCGAGCCGCCCGCCGGCTCGACCGTGACGCCGACGACGTCGCCGGCGCTCATCGTGCCCTCGAGCACGTGCCACGACGTTCCGGCCGAGGCGGCGCTGAACGTGCCGGCCGCGACGGGGCCCTTCGAGTCGATGTACCAGGCCTCGTAGACCTTGCCCTCGGGCAGCTCGGGCAGGCCCTCGGCGAGCACCGCCGAGCGGCCGAGCTCGTTCGACCAGACGACGGTGGCGTTGCCGCCGCCGGCGACGGGAACCGAGGCGCGCTGCACGTCGGAGGCCGCCGTGATGCGGGCGAGCTCGCCGGCCGAGGAGTCGGCCACGTCGGAGGTGGAGGTGCCGTTGACCAGGGCGCTGCCGACGAAGCCGCCGCCGACGAACAGGGCGGCGGCAGCGGCGACCGCGGCCACGAGGGTGGTGGGCCGGGCGAACCAGCGCAGGCGGGCACGGTTCTCGGCGCCTCCGGCCGGGCGCGCCTCGACGGGGGCCGCTTGCCCCACGGCGGTCGGCAGGCCCTCGTCGGAGGGGGCGGCGGGGGTGATGTCGGGGAGGGCGGCACGCGCATCCGCCACCGTCTCGGCCTCGGCCGTGCGGGTGGGGAGCGCGGGAAGCTGGGGCGTGAGCAGCAGCTTCGCCATCAGCTCGCGCTTGAGCTCGGGCGAGGGCTCCACCGGGGTGACCGACAGCCCGATCAGGGCGGCGGTCTCCCGCAGCTCGTCGGTCTCCTCGCGCAGGGAGGCCGACGTGCGGACCGCCTGCTCGAACTCGGCGGTCTCGGCTGCGGAGAGGGCATCGAGAGCGTAGGCGCCGGTGGAGACGCGGGGGTCGAAGCCCTCGCCGTTCGTGTCGTCGGTGCGGTCGGTCATGATGTCACCCCCAGGGCGTCTCGAAGTCGGATCATTCCATCGCGCAATCGTGTCTTGACCGTGCCCACGGGCACGGAGAGCAGGGCGGCGACCTCGGTGTGGCTGTAGCCGCCGTAGTAGGCGAGCGAGATGGCCTCGCGCTGGAGGGCGGTGAGCTGTGTCATGGCCCGCTTCACCCTCTCGTGCTCGATGCGGATCTCGACGGTCTCGCTGACGCTGTCGTAATCCGCCTCGATGTCGCGGAGGCCGATTTTCTCGTCGCGGTCATGACTGGACTGCGACGAGCGCACCCGGTCGACCGCGCGGCGGTGGGCCATCGTGAGGATCCACGCCATGGCGCTGCCGCGTGCCTGCTCGAAGCGCGACGCCGTGCGCCAGACCTCGAGCAGCACCTCCTGAGTGACCTCCTCGGATTGCGAGTGGTCGATCAGGACGCGCCTGACGAGACCGAGCACCCGGGCCGCCACGCGGTCGTAGAGCTCGGAGAACGACTGGGCGTCGCCCTGGGCCACCTGCAGCAGCAGGCTCTCGAGGGTCGCCGCGGAGTCGACGCCCTCGGCGTCGTCGCGCTGCCCTCTGTCGGTCGTCACGAGTTCAAGCATGACAGGTCACGCTCTCTTCCGTGTCGATGGCGCCTCGTCTGGTCACGATCGTTATTCGGAACCGTGCGGGCCGTGGATTGCCCTTCGGCCTCACGGATTCGGAGGAGATCGGCAGGCGGGGGCGCCGACACCGGGTGGAGAGGTGCCGGGCCGCAGAAACGCCTCTCGGCGGAAGGCCGCTCGTAGCGGCGAATTTTGGAGCCCGGGGTTACTGCGGCCCGACAGCTCCATTTTACAACGTCAGTCGAGCCCGTCGTGCCGCCAGAGCGAGGCCGACTCGGCCAGATCGTCACCGATCGTCTCGAACCGCAAGGCCCTGGTGGTGAGCGTCGTCGCGGTCTCGGGCGCCCCGATCTCGGCGTCGTCGGCGATGCTCACGCAGCCCTGCGCCATGATGCGGCAGAACGCGGCCGCCCGATCCAGCGCCGCCGCGAAGTCACCCGTGAACAGTCCGCGCAAGATGCGGTCGGCCAGCTCGGTGATCTCCTTCGGCCCGGTCGGCGACTCGGCGCCGGCGACCACCGGGTCGATGCCCTGCGTCATCGTGGTGCCGCGCTCGAAGAAGTAGCTGGCGAGCTCCGGGTCCTGCCTGATCAGCACCCGCAGCAGGTAGATACGCCAGAGGCTCCCGGGCAGAGAATGAGCGGATGCTCGCGCCCACAGCTCGGCGATCGCATCGATCCCGTGGTCGTCGGTGAACGCCAGCAGCCGCTCGATCACCTCGGGCTGCGGGTCGTCGCGCACCCGGCTCAGCAGCGCGCCGGCGGTCTCATGCGCGACCCGGTTCACTGTGGCGGGGTCGTCGCCGCCCTGGAAGGCCTCGAAGGCGGAGCTGGTGAAGAGCACGGGGCGGTGGAAGTCGTCTGCCATACGGTGATGTCCTGCCGGTCGGCGGTTAGCGGTCGCAGTTTCCAACGCTAGCCACCCTCCCCGCCTTCCCGCACCGCCCGAAGCCCCAGCATTTCGCGCTACCCTTGAGCCCGAGGGCCTGTAGCTCAGTTGGCAGAGCATCGGACTTTTAATCCGCGGGTCGAGGGTTCGAGCCCCTCCGGGCCCACCCTCCCGTGCAATGCTGCTTCTACTCAGAGCAGGGTGCCGATGCCCAGCTGCTCGGCGGCCTGGCGGGCCCGCACGGGCATCCATTCGACGGCCCGGGCGACGATGTCGGTCTGCAGCCGCGGCGGCATCGTCGAGGCGACCTCGGCCATGACGTCGGAGATGTCGATCAGCTGCGCGGCGACGAGCGCGAGCAGCTCGTCTCCCGGCAGACCGCAGCGACGGGCCACGACGCCGAGTTCGAAGCGCGCCACGTCACGGGCGAGGTAGCTCGCCCCGTAGCGCACGGCCAGGTTGCGATCGCCCGCTCGATCGAGCAGGGATGGGAGGTCGAGCAGGCGATCCGGTCCGAGGTAGGGGATCACCGACGAGGCGTCGTAGAGGGGCGTCAACCGCGCGCCGTCGGGCTCGATGAAGATCGAGAAGTTCTTGGCGTGGGCGTCGGTCGACAGCACGATCCACGAGAAGAACAGCATCGTGGCATAGCGACGGCGGGAGTCCCGATCGGCCTGGGCGGCCAACAGCCCCGCGATGTCGTCGATCCCCGGCCCGCCGTGCTTCTCGAACTTGAGCAGTCTCGGACGGCCGAGCGCCTGGAGCAGGTCCTCCTGATGCAGCCGGACGGTCGACGGGCCCTCGGTGCGGCGGTCGAATCGCTCGACGACCAGGGAGTGCTGCTCGTCGTGGTCGAACAGCTCGACGCGGGCGGTCGGGATGCCGAGCAGATAGGCGGTCCGCATGACCAGGTACTCGATCAGCTCGCCGTCCCTCACGCCCGTGACCTGCGGTTTGAACAGGTGCGTCGACGCGTCCGACCCCGTCGTCTCGAACCAGCGGTCGTCGTGACGCGCCAATGAGAACTTCGACTGGGCTCCGCCGAGCGAGAACTGGCCTGCGACGTCGACGAGCTCGTCGTGCCACGCCGCATCGTCCTCGCGAATGACCCGGATCCGGTCTGCGACGTCATCGGAGCTCATCGGCCGCCGGCCCCCGACAGCAGGCGATCCTTCCGGCCGGAAGGAGGCGGCGCCGGCCACGTCCTGCCCGTACTCGCGGAGCAGGAAGAACGGCTCGACGGTGTCGAGACCGGCATCGGTCGCCCAGCGCTGACGCACCTCCGGGTCGTCCGGGAGGAGGTTGTCGAGGTAATCCGCCACCGTGCGTCCGCGATGGCGGCGGCTGCCGAGCGGCAGCGACAGCGATAGCGGCACCGCGTTCTCGGCGTCGGTCCACTCGGGCCGGTACTCGAGGGTGTAATCCTCCACGCCGTCTCGCCTCAGCTGCGCGATGGGATGCTCGGAGAGCAGGACGTCGAGGGTCTCAGTCATCGTCCGCTCCATGGGCGCCGTGGGTCGCCGGCGGCAGCTGGGCGATCTTCTCGCGCAGCGACCGCAGCAGCTTGTCGTCGCCGATGCCACGGACCTGATCCGCCGAGCGCTGGAGCAGGCCGTCGTCGACCTGCGGGAGGGTGATCGACCCGACGACGTGGTCGTCGGCGCGGGTGCGCGCCGCGGCCGGCGAAGGCGGTGCCGCGACGCGGACGGAGAGACCGAGTTCGCGGAGCACCGCGAACACCTTCGACAGGGAGACCTCGGTGTTGCCCCGTTCGAATCGGACCAGCCACTGCCGGGTGACCTCCGCCCGCTCGGCGAGCTCGTTCTGCGACAGCGCCAGCTCGCGTCGACGCTGGCGGACGACGCCGCCCAGCTCATCGGTCGATCTGATCCGCACGCGACCTCCTTCTGTAACACCAATGCGACTTCTGCGAAATGTCACACTGATCGTACATCATGGAGATGTCATGCGGATCGTACTTTTCAGATGCGACCAGGGGCGGGTTCAGGGGGGCGGGGTAGCGTTCGGGGGTGGGCGCGGTATGGGAGGTGCTGGTGGCGCGGGCCGGTGCGCCGTCGGGGGTGGGGGTGGTCGGCGCCGTGGGGGTGGCGTTGGTGGTCGTGGGGGTCGGGCCCGTGTGGCGGGTGGCGCGGTTCGTCGTGACGTTGGCGCACGAGGGCGGGCATGCCCTGGCGGCGGTGCTGACGGGGCGGCGGCTGGCGGGCATCCGGGTGCATTCGGACACGAGTGGGCTGACCGTGTCGCGCGGGCGACCCCGGGGGCCCGGGATGGTGCTGACGGCCGCCGCCGGTTACCCCGCGCCGGGGCTGCTGGGGCTGGCCGGGGTGTGGCTGACGGTCGAGGGGCAGGCGGTCGCCGTGGCGGCCGGGCTCGGGGCGCTGCTGCTCGCGGCGCTCGTGCTCGTGCTCGTGCGGAACGTCGTCGGCGCGATCGTGGTGCTCGGCACCGCGGCCGGGCTGGTGGGCGGGTTGCTGCTGCTGCCGAGCGGCGTGGGGTCGGCGCTGCCGCTCGTGCTGTGCCTGGTGCTCGTGGCGGGGGCCGTGCGGTCGACGGTCGAGCTGGGGCGTTCGAGGCGGCGGGGCCGGGGCACGTCCGACGCGGATGCTCTGGCCCGCCTCACCCACGTGCCCGCCGCCCTGTGGGTGGCCGCCTTCGTGGGGGTCACGGGTGGGGCGGCGGTCGCGACGGCTTTAGTGCTCGGGCTGGCCGAGCTCCCGTGACTTCGGTGTCGCCCGGGTGCCCCAGCGGTTCCAGGCGAGGATGTAGATCGTGAGGCCCGTGACGAGGCCGACGATCACCCACAGCACGACGAGGTAGTCGATCCACGAGCCGACCGGCGGCGAACCGGGCAGGAAGTTGCGGAGCGGGATCGTGGCGAAGATCATCGCTCCGATCCAGCTGGTGAGGGTCGCCTCGACCTTGCGCCGGCCGGTGTAGGCGCTGATCGCCACGAAGAGCACGAGCACCGGCACGACCGCCATCAGGCCGAGCAGCACGATGCCGAAGGCCACGGTGCTGGCGGAGCGGGTGGCGGTGATGACGACGGACGGCAGGGGGATCTCCCCGCTCTCGACGGTCACCCTGTTGCCGGTAACGTCGAGGCGCTCGATGTCGAGCTGCCAGCCGGGCACCGAGTCGTGCAGACAGACGACGGTGGGGACCGCCACGCGGTCGGCGCCTTCGCCCGTGAACGCGAAGGTGGTGAGCTCCGAACGGTAGCTGTCGAAGGGCCACTCCTCCACCACGCCCTCGGCGTAGTCCGACTGCAGCGAGCTCGCCAGCGCCTCGCCTTCGGCGAACGACTGCACGCGCGTGCCGTCGACCGGGAAGGTCAGCAGGCTGATGCGGTGCTTGGGCGTGTAGTTGTCGTCGGACATCAGGCTCTTGGCGGGCTCCAGCGACACCTGGAACTCCAGCCGCTGCGCCGCCGCCTGAACGGCCGCCGGCTGCAGCAGCACGGTCACCCCGTCGTCGCCCTCGATCACCGTCTCGCACCCGTTGCTCGACGACCGCAGCCCGCTCGCGTACAGCAGCACGACGACGGCGTAGACCACGACGGCGACGACCGCGACGAGCACCGTCAGCCATCTCCGGCGCCTGGGCCGGGGGCTGAGCTCAGTCATAGGCCGAGCATAGCGATCAGCGAGCGCTCAGCTCTCGCCGTCGGGCAGCGGTTCCGGCATGATCCGCAGATCGCCGCGATTGGCCGCCTGCACCATCTGCTCGATCCACGCGCGGTTGATGGCGGCGTGCCGGCTGCCGTAGAAGCGGAACCGCAGCGGGATGGACGGATGCACCCACAGCGTCTCGCGTCCGCTACCCTGTCCGGGCTCCAGCGTCCACGACAGCGAGAAGGCCTCGTGGTTGCGCATCTTGGTCAGGATGACCAGGCGCAGGTGGGCGAGCAGGCGGTCGTCCAGCTCGATCTCCGCCGACATCGGCCCATAGATCAACAGGCCCAAGCCACACTCCCGAAAACGTCACCGGAGCCCCAGCCGCACTCCTGAAATCGAGCCTAACGGCGCGAGAAATCCTCCCCAAAAAATCTGGCCGGGGCTTGACAACGCCCGTGATCGTCAGGCGCTGGCGACGAAGCGGATGCCCCAGGCGAGCTCCCACCGCTCCCCCGGCGCGAGCCAGCGAAGGCCCGCCCCGCTGTTGAGTGCGTCGGCCGGCGCGGTCATCGGCTCGATCGCCACGGCCCGCCGCGGCCCGTCGATCGACGCGAAGGCCGGAGGCGTGAACACCTGCGCGTAGCCGAACTCCGCGTCGGCCCAGAGCTCGACCGCACGGCCGTCGGGGGCCTCGACCCGATGGCGGCTGCGGCCATTCGTCACCCGCACCGAGCCGTAGCCCTGGTCGATGGTGAGGTCGCCGATGCGCCGGCCGCCCGACAGGTCGAACTCGGTGCCGGCGACGGGCTCCTCCGTCACCGGGATCTGCTTCTCGTCGGTGACGAAGCGGGTGGCCGCGTCGACCGTGAGGGTCAGCTCCTCGACGGGCACGTCGCCGACCCTGAGATACGGATGCGCGCCCACCGCCACGGGCGCCGCCGCGGTGCCGGCGTTCGAGAGAGTGTGCGTCACGGTCATCCCGTCGGCCGTGAGCCGGTGCTCGACCGTGGTGTCGACGAGGAACGGATACCCGTGCTGCGGGTGCACGGTGGCCGCCTGCCGCACGCGGTGCCCCTCCTGCTCGAGCACGCGGTAGGCGGTGTTGCGCAGCAGCCCGTGGATGGCGTTGCCCGCCTTCGGCTCCGTCAGGTCGAGCTGCTGCGGCTCGCCGTCGAGCGTCCACCGCCCGTCCCTGACCCGGTTCGGCCACGGCACGAGCACGATGCCGGCCCCGCCCGGCGGGATGGCCGACTCGGCGAAGGGCTCCACGAGATCGACCCCGTCGATCGAGAGCGAGCGGATGCCCGCCGCCACCTCGGTGACGACGGCCGACACCCGGCGCCCCTCGGCCGCGAGCTCGAGGCGGTACTGGTCTCCGGTGGGTGCGCGCATGGCTCCACCCTAGGACGGCGGCGGACGCCGGTCGACGGGTGCCAGCAGAGGTGCGCCGCCGACGGGCGAACCCCGTCGGGTGGCTCAGCCCGCCCGGCGCTCCGCCTCGTCGATCACGTTCGCCAGCAGCATCGCGCGCGTCATCGGCCCGACCCCGCCGGGAACCGGCGACAGGTGACCCGCCACCGAGGCGACCCCGGGATCGACGTCGCCGATCAGCCGCGCCTTGCCGGTCTCCTCGTTCACGACGCGGGTGATGCCCACGTCGAGCACGGCGGCCCCGGGCTTCACCCAGTCGGGCTGGATGAGACCGGGCACGCCCACCGCGGCGACGACCACGTCGGCCCGCCGCACCTCGGCGGCCAGGTCGGCCGTGCGCGAGTGGGTGAGGGTGACCGTGGCGTCGACGCCCTTGCGGGTGAGCAGCAGCCCCAGCGGGCGCCCGACCGTGAGGCCGCGGCCGACGACCACGACGTGCTTGCCCGCGAGCGGCACGTCGTAGCGACCCAGCATCTCGACGATGCCGGCCGGGGTGCAGGGCAGCGGCGAGTGGAGCTCGCCGCCGACGCCGAGCACCAGGCGCCCGAGATTCGTGGGGTGCAGGCCGTCGGCGTCCTTCGCGGGGTCGATCAGCTCGAGCATCGCGTTCTCGTCGATGCCGTTCGGCAGCGGCAGCTGCACGATGTAGCCCGTGACCGAGTCGTCGGCGTTCAGCTGCTCGATCGCCGCGCGCACGTCGGCCTCGGTGGCCGTGTCGGGCAGGTCGACGCGCACCGACTCGATGCCGACCTCGGCGCAGTCGCGGTGCTTGCCGGCGACGTACGAGATCGACCCGGGGTCGGAGCCCACGAGCAGCGTGCCGAGCCCCGGGCGGATGCCGCGCTCACGTAGGGCGTCGACCCGCGCGCGGATCTCGTTCTTCAGCGCGGAGGCGGTGGCGACACCGTCGAGTCGCTCGGCTACCACTGCTCGAGGCCCGGGTACAGCGGGAAGCCGTCGGTGAGCGTCAGCACGCGGGCGCGCAGGGCCTCGACGTCGGGCGCGGGCTTCAGCGCGGTGGCGATGATGTCGGCCACCTCGGTGAACTCGGCGTCGCCGAAACCGCGCGTGGCGAGGGCCGGCGTGCCGATGCGGAGGCCGGAGGTGACCATCGGCGGGCGCGGGTCGAAGGGCACCGAGTTGCGGTTCACCGTGATGCCCACCTCGTGCAGGATGTCCTCGGCCTGCTGGCCGTCGAGCTCCGAGGTGCGGAGGTCGGCGAGCACGAGGTGCACGTCGGTTCCACCGGTGAGCACGTCGACGCCGGCGGCGCGGGTGTCGTCGGCGACGAGGCGCTCGGCCAGGATGCGCGCGCCGCTCAGGGTGCGCACTTGGCGGTCGTGGAACTCCGGCTCGGCCGCGAGCTTGAACGCGGTGGCCTTGGCGGCGATGACGTGCATCAGGGGGCCGCCCTGCTGGCCGGGGAAGACGTTCGAGTTGAGCTTCTTGGCCAGCTCGGTGTCGCGGCTGACGATGAAGCCGGAGCGCGGGCCGCCGATGGTCTTGTGCACCGTCGACGAGACGACGTCGGCGAAGGGCACGGGCGAGGGGTGCAGGCCCGCGGCCACGAGGCCGGCGAAGTGGGCCATGTCGACCCAGAGCTTCGCGCCGACCTCGTCGGCGATGGCGCGGAAGGCGGCGAAGTCGAGCTGGCGCGGGTAGGCCGACCAGCCGGCGATGATGACCTGCGGCTTGTGCTCGAGGGCCTTGTCGCGCACCACGTTCATGTCGACGAGGAAGGTCTCGGGGTCGACGCCGTACGACACCGCGTTGTAGAGCTTGCCCGAGAAGTTGAGCTTCATGCCGTGGGTGAGGTGCCCGCCGTGGGCGAGCTCGAGGCCGAGGATCGTGTCGCCGGGGGTGGCGATGGCCGAGAGCACGGCCGCGTTCGCGGTGGCGCCGGAGTGGGGCTGCACGTTGGCGTACTCGGCGCCGAACAGCGACTTGGCGCGGGCGATGGCGAGCTCTTCGGCGATGTCGACGAACTCGCAGCCGCCGTAGTAGCGGCGCCCGGGGTAGCCCTCGGCGTACTTGTTGGTGAGCACGGAGCCCTGCGACTCGAGCACCGCGCGGGGCACGAAGTTCTCGGAGGCGATCATCTCGAGGGTGCCGCGCTGGCGGCCGAGCTCGAGCTTCAGCACCTCGGCGATCTCGGGGTCGACCTCGGAGAGGGGCAGATTGAACGTGTCGGACATGACGGGCTCCTTTTCGGCGTGACGGACGTGAAGGGGAGGATTCGTATCGACCCAGGCGCGCGGCCGAATCCCTGTCCGTCGCTTCCCGATGGTGACCATCTGAACGCCAGTTGCGACGGGGTCAGCCTACCTCAGGAGCGGGCCGCGCGGCGAGTGATCATCGGGGTCGCGAGCAGCAGCGAGGCGCCGAGCACGATGGCCACGAGGTCGACCCAGGGCAGCACCTCGAGCCCGAAGGCGTCGAGGAAGAGGGCGCCCACCACGGCGCCGAGTCCGATCCCGATGTTGAAGGCGGTGGAGTAGAACGCGCTCGACGCGTCGCGGATCGCCGGGTCGGCCACGTGCATCAGCCGCGTCGCCATGAGCGTCGGGATGATGCCGAACACCACTCCCCACAGCGCGAACGAGCCGATGGCGATGACGGGGTTCGACGTGAACACGGCGAGCACCAGCACGGAGGCGGCCGTGACGGCGAGCGAGATCAGCAGCCCGGTCGACGGGCGCTTGCCGAACACCGATCCGGCGATGACTAGCCCGATGGCTCCGGCCACGCCGTAGACGAGCAGCAGCAGGCCGACGTCGCCCTCGGCGACGCCCATGCGGTCGATCATGAACGGCGCGATGTAGGTGTAGAAGGAGTAGTGCCCGACGGTGACCACGGCGGCGAAGATGCAGACGAGGGCCACGGCGGGGATGCTGTCGTTCCAGACGAAACGGCGTCGGCGGCCGGACTCGGTGAGCCGTGCATCCGTCGCCGCGTGCTTGAGGTGGTCGACTCGGGGCAGCATGAACCAGAGCAGCACGGCGCCCAGGAGGGCGAGGAGCCCCACCGCGAGGAACGGGATGCGCCAGCCGAAGGCGTGACCGACCGCCGTGGCGAGCGGCACGCCGAGCACGAAGGCCAGCGTTCCGCCGCCGGTGGTGAGGGCGACGGCGCGGCCGATCTGCTCCTTCGGCACGAGGTGCGCGGAGTAGGCGCCGACGACGCCCCAGAACACGCCGTGCGCCATGCCGCCGATGACGCGCACCACGACGAGGAACTCGTAGCCCGGGGCGAATGAGGCGAGCACGCTCGTGACGGCCACGACGACGAGCACGCCGACGAGCAGCAGGTGCCGGGGCACCCGTCGGAAGAGGAGGCTCAGCGGCACGCTGGTGAGCACGACCGCGAAGGCGAAGAAGCTGATCAGCAGACCGGTCTGCGACTCGGTCACGCCGAGGCTCGAGCTCATCTCGGGCAGGAGGCCGGTGGGGATCATCTCGGCCGTGACCGAGAGGAAGACGGCGGTGGCGAGGATGATCAGGCCGCCCCAGGGGAAACGCTTGACGACCGGCATCGAACCGGTCTGAGGAAGAAATGTGGTCACAGCAGTGCGCACCATTCGAAGACTTCTCGAAATTCGGCGGACAGAGGAGGCTCGAGTGCCCGTTCCTGACGACCTGAAGCGCCGACTTGACGACCCCGCGTGAAGGTCATGGCGAGAAGGTGCTCGCAGACGGCGACGACTTCGTACATGCCCGTGGCCGGACGATGACCGCGCGACCATTCACTATTCTAGCGGAGAGCCCGTTCCAGGCAAGAGGAGAACCGATGTCGCTGCCGCGAAACCACTGGGTGCTGACGTTCGTCTGCGCCGATCTTCCCGGGATCGTGCACGCGGTCAGCGGAGCGGTGGTCGAGTCGGGCGGCAACATCACCGAGAGTCAGCAGTTCTCCTCCTCCGACACCGGCCGCTTCTTCATGCGCCTCCAGGTCGAGTCGGAGGCCGGCCGCGAGGTGTTCGAGGCGGCCCTCGCCCCCGTGGTCGAGCGCTACGCGATGGACTGGCGGCTCGACACCGTCGGCCGGCCCCTGCGCACCCTCGTGCTCGGCTCGACGGCGGCGCACTGCGTGAACGACCTGCTGTTCCGGCGCCGGGCGGGTCAGCTTCCTGTCGAGATCCCGCTGGTGCTGTCGAACCACGGGGTGCTGCGCGACCTGGCCGGCTTCTACGACGTGCCGTTCGAGTCGCTGCCCGTCACCTCGCCCGAGTCGAAGGCCGCTTTCGAGCGCCGGGTGCTCGAGGTCGTCGAGGAGCACGACATCGAGCTGGTCGTGCTCGCGCGCTACATGCAGATCGTCTCGCCCGAGCTCTGCGAGAGGCTGGCGGGGCGGATGATCAACATCCACCACTCCTTCCTGCCGGGCTTCAAGGGGGCGAACCCCTACAAGCAGGCGCACGCCCGCGGCGTGAAGCTCATCGGCGCCACCGCCCACTTCGTCACCAGCGACCTCGACGAGGGCCCGATCATCGAGCAGAACGTCGTGCGTGTCGACCACACCCGCACCCCGGCCGAGCTGGTCGCGATCGGGCAGGACGAGGAGAGCCGCACGCTGACGACCGCGGTGACCTGGTTCGCCGAGCACCGGGTGCTGCTCGACGGCGCGCGCACGATCATCTTCCGGTAGGGCGCCAGGCGGCGGGGGCGGGGCGCCGCCAACGAGCGGCGCCCCGCGTCTCAGCGCCGCACGCGCAGGTGCGTGACGCCCCCGTCGACCTCGAGCGCGGTGCCGGTGGTCGACGCCGACAGCGGGCTGGCGAGGTAGAGGATCGCCTGGGCGACCTCGTCGGGCGTGACCATCCGACCGGTGGCCTGACGCGCGTCCAGTGCCGCCCGCTCGGCCACCGGGTCGTCGAAGCCCTGCAGCATGCGCTCGACGAACGGGGTGGCCACCGTGCCGGGCGAGACCGCGTTGACGCGCACCCCGTCGGCGACGTGGTCGGTGGCCATCGCGAAGGTGAGCGCGAGCACCGCACCCTTCGAGGCGCTGTAGAGCGCGCGGTCGGGCAGCCCGTTCAACGCGGCGATCGAGCACAGGTTGACGATCGCGGCGTGCTCCGAGCGGCGCAGCCACGGCAGCGCGGCGGCCGAGACGCGGGCCATGCCGACGACGTTGACGTCGAGCACCCGCGCCCACTGCTCGTCGTCGTTCTGCTCGACGGTGCCGACGGCGCTGATGCCGGCGTTGTTCACCACGATGTCGAGCCCGCCGAGCGCTTCGCCGGCGGTGTCGACGGCCTGCTGCACCGAGGCGCGGTCGGTGACGTCGGCGGTGACGAGCACCGCACCCTCGGGCGCACCCTCGGTCGAGCGGTCGAGCACGGCGACGCGGGCCCCGGCGGCGAGCAGCGCGGTCGCGGTGGCGGCTCCGATCCCGGATGCGCCTCCCGTGACGATCGCGGCGAGGCCGTCGAACGCGCCGCTCATGCCTGCACCATCGTCTGCTCGGCGCGGCCGAGGCCGTCGATCTCGAGGGCGACCGTGGAGCCGGCGCGCAGGTACGGCTTGTCGGGCAGGCCGAGTGCGACCCCGGCCGGGGTGCCGGTGTTGATCAGGTCTCCCGGGCGCAGCACCATGAACTGGCTGAGGTACCAGATCACGTGGTCGATGCCGAAGATCATGTTCGCGGTGCTGCCGTTCTGGCGCTGCACCCCGTCGACCCAGAGCCGCAGGCCCAGGTTCTGCGGGTCGGCGACCTCGTCGGCGGTGACGAGCACAGGGCCGAGCGGGTTGAAGGTCTCGCAGCTCTTGCCCTTGTCCCACTGGCCGCCGCGCTCGAGCTGGAACTCCCGCTCGGAGACGTCGTGCGAGAGCACGTAGCCGGCGATGTGGGCCCGGGCGTCGGCGGGCGAGTCGAGGTAGCGGGCGGTCTCGCCGATGACGACGCCGAGCTCGACCTCCCAGTCGGTCTTGGTCGAGGCGCGCGGGATGAGCACGTCGTCGAAGGGCCCGACGATGGTCGAGGGGTCCTTCATGAAGATGACGGGCTCCGCCGGGTAGGCGGCTCCGGTCTCGTCGGCGTGGTCGCGGTAGTTCAGACCGATGCAGACGATCTTGCCGGGGGCCGCGAGCGGGGCACCGATGCGCCCCCCGGCGGGCAGCTCGGGCAGGGAGCCCGCAGCCAGCGCCGCGGCGGCGGCGTCGAGTCCTCCGGTGAGGAACGCCCCGTCGATGTCGCGGGTGACCGTCGAGAGGTCGTAGTACGTCCCGTCGAGCTCGACCGCGGGGGTCTCGTGTCCGGGGGCGCCGATCCGGCTGAATCTCATCGCGTGCTGTCCTTCGTCGTGAGGGGGGTGGTCGGGGTGGCCGGCGGGCGGGGCACGAGGCCGGCCTCGTCGAGCTCGCTCCAGAGCTCGTCGGGCACGGGAGCCGTGAACCGCTCGGCGGTCGAGGAGGCCTGGGCCGCGGAGCGCACCCCGGCGACGACACTGACGACGCCGCGGAAGCCGAGCGGGTACTGCAGCGCCGCCGCGGGCAAGGGGACGCCGTGCCGGGCGCAGACCTCGGCGATCGACCGCGCGCGCTGCAGCAGCTCGGCGGGGGCCTGGGCGTAGTCGAAGGTCGCGGCCTCCGGCACCCGGTCGCTGCTCAGCAGACCGGAGTTGAACGGGGCCGCCGCCACCACGCCGACGCCCCGCTCGACCGCGAGCGGGAGCAGCTCGTCGGAGGCGCTGCGGTCGAGCAGCGTCAGCCGGCCCGCGGCCATCACCACGTCGACGTCGGTGCGCCGCACGAACTCGACGAGCATCGCCGTCTGGTTCATCCCGGCCCCGATCGCACCCACGACGCCCTGCTCGCGCAGCTCGACGAGGGTGTCGACGCCGGTCGTCGACGCGGCCTCCCAGTGCTCGTCGGGGTCGTGCAGATAGGCGATGTCGAGCCGGTCGGTGCCGAGCCGGGCGAGGCTGGCCTCGACCGAGCGCAGGATGCCGTCACGGCTGTAGTCCCAGACCCGCCGCACGGAGGCGGGCACCACGAAGCCCTCGTCGTCGAGCCGGTCGGCCGTCTCCGGGCTGTCGACGAGCAGCTTGCCGACCTTCGACGAGAGCACGATCTCGTCTCGGCTGCGGGTCGCGGCGAGCGCCGCCCCGAGCCGCCGCTCCGAGAGCCCGAGCCCGTAGTGGGGCGCTGTGTCGAAGTAGCGCACGCCGGCGGCGAAGCCGGCGTCGTAGGCGCCGGCGGCCTCGTCGTCGGTGGTCTCCTTGAACAGGTTGCCGAACTGGGCGGTGCCGAGGCCCAGCTCGGTCAGGGCCAGGCCGGTGCGGAGGGAGCGGGTCTTCACCGAACGGCCTCCACGGCGGGTGTCAGGGCACGGCTCCAATAGCCGCCGTCGGGGAAGGAGTACTCGGCCACGGACTGCTCGTACATCTCGGCAGAGTACCCCGGCAGGCCCGGCAGCACATAGTTCCCGTCGATGACGATGCAGGGATCGGTGAAGTGCTCGTGCAGGTGGTCGACGTACTCGGTGACCCGCCCCTCGAGCGATCCCGACACGGCCACGTAGTCGAAGATCGACAGGTGCTGCACCAGCTCGCACAGCCCGACGCCGCCCGCGTGCGGGCAGACGGGCACGCCGAACTTCTTCGCCATCAGGTACACGGCGAGGATCTCGTTGATGCTCGCGAGCCGCGCGGAGTCGAGCTGGCAGAAGTCGATGGCCTCGGCCTGGAACATCTGCTTGAACAGCACCCGGTTCATCCCGTGCTCGCCGGTCGCCACACCGATCGGTGCGACCGCGCGGCGCACGGCGGCGTGACCGAGCACGTCGTCGGGACTCGTCGGCTCCTCGATCCAGAGCGGCTTGAACTCGGCGAGCCGGTTGACCCACTCGATCGCCTGCGGCACGTCCCAGACCTGGTTCGCGTCGATCATCAGGTGGGCGTCCCAGCCGATCACCTCGCGGGCGATGCCGAGGCGCCGGATGTCGTCCTCGAGGTTCGCGCCGACCTTGAGCTTCAGGTGCCGGTAGCCCTCGTCGACCGACTCCTGCAGCAGTCGGCGCAGCTTGTCGTCGCTGTAGCCGAGCCAGCCGGCACTGGTCGTGTAGCAGGGGTAGCCGCCGCGGGCCTCCAGGTCGGCGATCCGCTCGCCTCGGGTCGGCTCCATCTCGCGCAGCATCTCGAGCGCCTCGTCGCGGGTGAGCGCGTCGGAGAGGTACTGCAGGTCGGCCACGTCGACGAGCTCCTCGGGGGACATCTCGGCGAGCATCCGCCACAGGGGCTTGCCGGCCTTGCGGGCGGCGAGGTCCCAGACCGCGTTCATCACGGCCGCCATGGCGAGGTGCTCGACACCCTTCTCCGGGCCGAGCCAGCGCAGCTGCGAGTCGGACTTGAGCGAGCGGTAGGTGCCGCCGAGGTCGCCGACCAGCTCGTCGATGTCGCGGCCGATCAGCGGCAGGGCGCGCTGCCGGGAGGCCTCGACGCAGAGGTCGTTGCCGCGGCCGATGGTGAACGTGAAGCCGTGGCCGCGCAGCTCGCCGTCGGTGCGCAGCACGACGTAGGCGGCGGAGTAGTCGCCGTCCTTGTTCATGGCGTCCGAGCCGTCCTGGCTGAGGGAGGTGGGGAAGCGGACGTCGTAGACGTCCACGCCGGTGATCTGTGTCATGAGTCATTCCGTGTCATCAGGGTGAACCGTTCGGTTCGCGGTGGAAAAGGGGCCGAGGAGCGGGGACGCTCAGTCGGTGTGGAAGACCTCGGGCAGTTCCTGCCACCACTCCCCCGGGGCGCGGCTCTCGAGCGGGCGCTGCAGCGGCTCCTGCACCGCCCACCAGCGCTGGGTGGCCTCGTCGGCGGCGATCGCGGCCATGTCGGCCTCGTAATCGTCGCCGGTGTACTCGAAGTACGAGAACAGCAGCGCGCCGAAGCGGAAGATCGAGTAGTTGTGCACGTGGCTCGCGGCGAGACGGGCGAGCACCTCGGGCCAGACGGCCGCGTGGTACGCCTCGTACTCCTCGCGGTTCTCGGGCGGCAGCCCGATCACCGACGCGACCCGCTTCACGAGGTCACCGCCACGCGTAGGGGAACGCCCTCGCGCTCGTCGGACTCGTAGGCGGCCTCGACGACCGCCATCGTGTGCAGCACGTCCTCGACCGAGGTGGGCAGGGTGTCGACCGAGCCCTCCACGTAGCGCTGCAGGGCGCCCATCGAGCCGATGAAGGCGTCGGGGAACCACGAGCCCTCGAACGGCAGGGGCGTCCAGCCCTTCTCCCCCGCCACGGCGAGCTCCAGCGAGTCCTCCCGGCCCCGCGGGTAGTCGAGCAGCAGGCCGAGCTGGGCGCGGATCGCGCCCTTCGTGCCCTCCCACTTGATGAAGCTCTCCTCGTGCGCCGGCCCGTAGTCGTGGTCGTGGTTCGTGCTCACGACGGCCCGCAGGTCACGTCCCCGATAGCGCAGGATGATCGTGGAGCGCGTCGTGGCGATGTCGGTCTTCTCGGGGTGGCGCCTCGTCACCGCGCTGACGCCGCCGGGGTCGCCGAAGAAGGAGCGCACGAGGTCGAGGTAGTGCACGCTGTGCATCGTCAGCTCGAGCCGCTCCATGCCGAACACGTGCGGGAAGAGGTGCCACGGGGTGTCGACCGAGACGCGCACCTCCAGGTCGTGCACCTCGCCGATGGCACCCGCGGCGATCAGCCGCCGGGCCTCGGCGACATAGGGCGCGAAGCGCAGCTGGGTGTTCACCGCGGCCACGAGACCCTTGCGCCGGCACAGGGCGGCGAGCGCCTCCCCCTGCTCGAGGCTGTGGCCGAGCGGCTTCTGGATGAGCACGGGTGCCCCGTCGGGCAGCGCCTCGAGGGCCGCCTCGTACTGCTCCGGCATCAGCGCGATGTCGTAGACGGCGTCGGCGGGGGCCGCGGCGACGGCCGCCTCGACGGTGCCGAAGACGTGTTCGATGCCGAACTCGGCGGCGAGGGCATCCGCTCTCTCGACGGTGCGGTTGACGATGCCCCAGACCGGGTAGCCCGCCTTGCGGTAGGCCGGGAGGTGGGCGTCCTTGACGATGCCGCCCGCGCCGATGACGACGATGGGCCTCGGCCGCTCGGGCGGCGCCGGCGTGTAGGCCGCGGCCGGGTGGCGTTCGGGGAGGTCGTCGGGGCTCATCCCTTCACCGCCCCGATGGTCTGGCCCCGCACGAGGAAGCGCTGGGCCCCGATGAACATCGCCAGGAGCGGCACCATCGAGATGACGGTGGCCAGGGCGAGCTGGGGCAGGTAGAGCTTCACGTCGAGGCCGGCGGCCACGGTGGCGTTGAAGAGCGGGCTGGCGCCGATGAGCTCCTGGATGCCGATCGAGATGGTCTTGTTCTGCTGGCTGGAGGTCAGCAGGGCGAGCGGCAGGAAGAAGTTCGTCCAGTTCGCCACGAAGCTGAAGAACGCCACCAGTGCGATGGCCTGCTTCGAGATGGGCAGGGCGATCTCGAAGAAGGTGCGCAGCTCGCTCAGCCCGTCGATGCGGGCCGCCTCGACCAGCTCGTGCGGCATCGTGGTCATGAAGTGGATGTACGCGAGGTAGACGCCGAAGGGGTAGAAGCCCATGATCACCGCGACCGGCCAGAGCTGACCCACCGCGTTCACGGCGTTCACCTCGAGGAAGATCGGGATGACGAGCACCGTGTTGGGCATCACCATCGCGAGCAGGGTGGCCATCAGGAAGGCCTTGCGGAAGCGGAAGCGCAACCGGGCGAAGGCGTAGCCGGCGGGGATGCCGGCGACCAGCGCGAGGGCCGCGCCACCGACCGAGACGATGGCCGAGTTGATCATCCACTGCTGGAACAGGCCGCCGTCGCCGGGGCCGAAACCGGTGATCTGGTTCCAGCTGTAGACCACGTTCTCCCACGACATGCCGCCGAGGTTGAGGAAGCCGCTGGCACCGGATTCGATGTTCTCCTGGCTGCCGAAGGCCAGGGCGATGAAGCCGACGATCGGCAGGATGAACCCTGCCGCGATCACCACCATCACGACGATGCGCGCGATGCGGCCGGCGTTCCACCGGTGGGAGCCGACGACGCGGGGGACGTCACTGACGCGGGTCATGCGGTCCTCCTCTCCTTGCGCTGGGCGCGGGTCGGGCGGGTGCGGGCCTCGTCGCCGAACAGTCCGCTGCGGGTGACGATGATCATGCCGATGCCGAGCGTGATCAGCAGCAGGATGATCGACAGCGCGGCCGCGGCCGGGAAGTTGCGGTTGGTGAACGCGAATGCGTAACCGAGCTGGGTGGGCGCCCACTCGGCGACCACCGAACCCGAGGAGATCTGCCGGAGCAGATAGGGCTCGAGGAAGAGCTGGAAGCCGTAGGCCAGGTTCATCAGCGCGGCGTAGCCGACCCAGGGCCGGATCAGCGGGAGCTTGACGTGCCAGGCGAGCTGCCAGGCGTTCGCCCCGTCGATGCGGGCCGCCTCGAGCACCTCGTCGGAGATGCCGTTCAGGCCGCCGTTGACCACGACGATCCAGGTTCCGATGCCCTGGAAGAAGAGCATCGCGGTGAGGATGAAGGGCATGTTGCCCGGGGTGATCACCTCCTTGTAGGTGCTCGCCCCCATGCCCTGCCAGAGGAAGGCGATGGGCGAGTTCACCGGGTCGATCAGGTAGACCCAGAGCACGAAGTTGGCGATGCCGCCCAGGGCGCCCGGGATGTAGTACACGAAGCGCATCGCGCCGCCGAAGCGGCCCGGGCTCGCGTGGATGAGGAGCGCGAGGGCCACGATGCCGACGATCATGATCGGCAGCCAGATCGCCATCAGCGTGAAGATGTTGATGAACGTCGACCAGAAGCGATAGTCGCCGACGACGGTGGCGAAGGAGTCGAGCCCGCCGAACCCGGAGTTCGGGTTCACCAGCGTCGGCGCCTTCTGCAGGCTGATCGCGAAGGCGTAGCCGATCGGGATGGCGGCGGCCACGAGGAAGAGGATCGTGTAGGGCGCCAGCAGCACCCAGGCCCCGAGGGTCTCGTCGCGGCGGAGCCACGAGCGGCGGCGGCGGGCGGCTGGGCCCCCGCCCTTGGTGTCGGAGGACGTCGCGGTCGTCGTCGCCGACGCCCGGTCCTCCAGTACGTGATTGGTCACAGTGTGTTCCCCTGTGGCGGGCGCCGACCGAGGCCGGCGCCCGCCCGCTCGGTGTTCGGCTACTCGGTCACGATCGTGTAGCCGACGGACTTGGCCTGGTTGACGAGCTCGTCGCCGAACGCCTTGATCGCGTCGGTGGCGGAGCCTCCGCCGATCAACGTCGACGGCACCGTCTGGGTCCAGACCGAACCGGTGTCGTAGAGCATGTACGAGTACGGCTGCACGTCACCGAGCGCCGACTTGAAGGCGGCCTGCGTGGTGGGGATGTCGGCGAAGTACTTGTCGTCGGCGATCTTGGCGAGCCAGTCCTCCTGCACCGGGCCGTAGCCGGGCAGGCCCGTGCTCAGGTCGACCTGCCAGCGCGGGTCGGTGGCCACGAACTTGGCGAAGGTGAGCGTGTTCTCGAGCTGCTTGCCCGTGATGTGCGAGGAGACGCCCCAGAGTCCGCCGCCCTCGTTGCCGGTCGAGGCCTTCGAGTCGCCCTCCCACTTCAGGGGTGCGGCGGCCGTCATCTGACCGGCCGGGATCTTCCAGGTGTCGCGGAAGAGGTAGTTGCCCCACCACACCGCACCGGGGCTCATCACCAGGTTGGCGCCGGCCTCGGCGGCGTCGCCGTCGAAGATGCCCTGGGTCGAGAGCGCTCCGCCGGCCTGCATCGTGTCGAGCAGCTTCGTCGCCTTGACGCAGCCGTCGGCGGACAGGTCGATGTGGGCCTCCGACTCCGACACGCGGTCGTTGGTCGGGCATCCCGCGGCCTGCAGATAGCGGTTGATCGCGTAGGCGTCGCCGAGGAAGCCCGAGATCTTGCCCGGGTTCTCCTGGGCGATCTTCACGGCCAGGTCGCCGTACTCCTCCCAGGTGGTGGGAACGGTGTAGCCCTTCTCGTCGAAGAACGCCTTGTTGTACCAGAACACGTCGGGCGCGGCGTCGTTGCGGAGGCAGCGGATCTTGCCGTCGATGTCGCAGAACGAGATGACCGCGGGGTCGTAACCCTCGATGGTGTCGGACATCAGCTCGGTGAGGTCGGCGGCGTAGTTGCTGGTCGAGTTCGTCGCCCAGGCGATGTCGTCGTTCGACGGGAAGAAGATGGCGTCGGGCCAGCCCTTCCCGGCCGAGTCGAAGTTCGCGAACGACTGCCGCACCGTCTGACCGCCGACGGTGCCGTCGATCTGCACGATGTCGATGTCGATGTCGGGGTAGGCCTCCTTGAAGGCCTCGGCCGCGGGCACCCGGGGCGGGTCGACCCAGACCGTGATCTTGCCGCCGGAGTCGGTCTGCGCGCCTCCGGACGTGGTGGAACCACCACTCGCGCAACCCGCCATCAGAAGGGCGGTTGCGGCAAGGGCGACACCTGCTGTGAGGAATCTTGTTGTCTTCATTGACACTCCCTGTTGAGAGCAGTGCGGGCAAGGGCCGGACACTGCGGTTTGCCTGGCGAACGGGATTCCCCGCTTGGTGCCGGTGTCACGTTATCCCGATGAAGGCCCGCTAGTCAAACGTTTGCTCAAATCAATTCGCGGCGGGGCCCGCGAGGCCCAGACGAGCGGGGTCGAGGGCGTAGAACGTGGCCGCTGTGCGGCCGAGCAGCTGCTCCCGATCGGCGTCGGAGAGCTCGGCGAACAGCGGCGCGAGGCCCTGCCAGACGCGGGTGTAGCCGCCCGCCAGCACCGAGATCGGCCAGTCGCCGCCGTACATCAGCCGGTCGGCGCCGAACACCTCCAGGGCCCGTTCGAGGGCCGGCCGCACCGAGTCGGTGGTCCAGGATCCCGGGTCGGCCGTGGCGGAGTAGAGACCGCTGACCTTGCCGTACACGGTGGGCACGGCGGCGGCTTCGGCGATCAGCGTCGACCACGGCTCCCAGGAGTCCAGCCCGATCGGCGGCTTGGAGAGGTGGTCGATCACCATCCGCAGCCGCGGATGCCGCTCGGCGATGATCGGGACCAGCTCCAGGTGGCGCGGCAGCACGGCCACCACGTCGAACGGCAGCCCCGCCTCCTCGAGTAGCCCGAGCCCCTCGTCGACCTCGGGGCGCAGCAGCCAGTCGGCGTCGGCGCGGTCGTGGATGAGGTTGCGCACCCCCACCATCACGCTGTCACCCCGCCATCCCGCGAGCGTCGCGGCAGCCTCATCGGGGCGGTCGAGCGGCACCCAGCCGACGATGCCGGCGACCTCGGGATGCGCGGCCGCCGACTCCCGCATCAGCTCCGTGTCGGCGCTGTTGTCAGCCGACTGCACCTGCACCGTGAAGGCGACTCCGGCCGCCTCGAGCTCGGGCTGCAGCTCGTCGAACGTCATCGCCCCGTCGATCGGCGCGTGCTGCGGGCCGAGCCAGCTGTACTCGGCGCGAGCCGGGTCCCAGACGTGCTGGTGGCTGTCGATGATGGGAAAGGGCATGGGTTCCTCCTCGAACTCAGGTCTCCGCCGTGCGGATGCACAAACGATTGTTCATCACCGGCGCCGTCGCGTCGAGAGCAGCGCCGTTCCGTCGTCAGGGTCGCGGCGCGACGGTCGACTCGCGGATGATCAGCTGCGGCGCCGGGTCGGAGACCACGAGCCGCGGCACCGTGCCGCCGTGGATGCGGTCGTACAGCGCCGCCATCGCCCGCCGCCCGAGCTCGTAGCGCGGCATCTTCACCGTGGTCAGCGGAGGCCAGGTGTTGTCCGCCGTCCACGCGTCGTGCATCGCCACCACCGAGACGTCGTGCGGCACGCTCACCCCGCGACTGCGCAGTTCGAGCAGCACACCGAAGGCGGCGTTGATGTTGGCGACCACGATGGCGGTCGGCCGGGCATCCGCGTCGAGCAGCCGGCCCGCCGCGGCCCG
The DNA here is from genome assembly GCF_024978135.1 of Herbiconiux gentiana. Classification (GTDB taxonomy): domain Bacteria; phylum Actinomycetota; class Actinomycetes; order Actinomycetales; family Microbacteriaceae; genus Herbiconiux; species Herbiconiux gentiana. Next base: position 488,007 of record NZ_JANTEZ010000003.1, read on the forward strand.
GCCCACGACGAGCTCGTAACCGAGGGACGTGACCAGGCGCTCGTCGACGGGCAGGCGCGCGCTCGCCATCTCGTCGCGGAAGCCCCGCTCGCGGCGGCGGCCGGTGACCGAGGAGGGCAGCCCGCCCACGAGGCCGATGCGCTTGTGGCCGAGGCCGATCAGGTGGCGGGTTGCGATGCGGGTGCCGAGCTCGTCCTCGAGGTCGACGTAGCCGCCGTCGGCCGGGTGGTTGGAGTTGACGTAGACGACGGGCAGGCGGCTGTCGATCTGCTCGCTCAGCTCGGCCGGCTCCATCGCGTCGGCGGCCTGCACGAGGGCGCCGTCGATGCGGCCCTCGCCGATCAGGCGCGGCAGCGCGTACTCCTCGAGCTCGCTCTCGGCCCGGGCGAGCAGCACCATGTACTTGCGCTCGTAGCCCTCGTCCTCGACGCCGCGCATCAGTTCGCTCACGATCGCGTTGGTGAGGTCGGGCACCACGAGCGCGACCACGTTGGTGCGCGAGAACTTCAGCGCCCGGGCGGCGTAGTTCGGCCGGTAGTCGAGTTCGCGGGCTGCGTCGGTGATGCGCTTGCGGGTCGCGTCGCTGACCCGGGCGTCCGCCGCGCCGGTGAGCACGCGCGAGACGGCCGACACCGACACCCCGGCCATGGTCGCCACGTCGCTGAGGGTCGCCATGCGCTCAGTCTAGATTCAGGCGGATCGGCGTCATGCTCAGGCGCGCACCGACACCAGGTAGAGGTGGGTGAGCACGAGCACCGTCTCCTGCCGCTGGTTGGTCACGGTGACGAGCTCGTGCACGTAGCCGAACTCCTCCGGGCGCTTGGCGTGCGGCGACTTCTCGACGATCTCGGCGCTGACGCGGACGGTGTCGCCGATGAAGACGGGCTTGATGAAGCGGATGCGGTCGTAGCCGTAGCTCATCGCCTGCGGGTTGATGTCGCCCGCCGTCATGCCGACCGCGACCGAGAGGATGAGGGTGCCGTGGGCGATGCGCTGTCCGGCCGGCTGGGTGGCCATCCACTCCGCGTCCATGTGGTGCGGGAAGAAGTCGCCGGTCTGGCCGGCGTGCAGCACGATGTCGGCCTCGGTGATGGTGCGGCCGGTGGTCTCGCGGCGCTCGCCGATGGCGATGTCGTCGTAGTAGCGGTCGACGGTGCTCACGGGGTTCTCTCCTTCTCGGTGCCGAGGTGGCGCACGACGGCGTCGTCGAGGCGGCGGCGCAGCTCGTCCTCGTCGAACTCGCCGAGCAGGGCCGCGGTGACGTGCTCGGAGGCCTCGTTCTGCAGTTCGATGTAGTGCGGGTGCTGCGGGCGCAGGTAGGCGCCCTCGAGCGTCGCGCGGGTTTCGCGGAAGAAGTCGAGGCTGTCGGCGTTGGTGCGTTCGCTCTCCCATGCCACGGCGTTGCCGGGCTGGCCGCCGCCGTCGTAGTACACGCCCTCCTGCACCGCGGCCGAAGCCAGCCAGAACGCGTGGGCGATGGCTTCGTCCGGATGCTCGGTCGAGGCCGACACGGCGATGCCGGCACCCCCGAGCAGCGAACCCCGAACGCCGTCCCGCGAGCGCGGGATGTCGGTGTACTTCAGCCGGTGCATCCGGAAGCCCGCCCGGCTGTAGTTCGTGTAGCCGAACAGCAGCGGTGAGTAGGCCCAGCGGTCGCCTTCACTGAGGGCGTCGGCGGTCTGGATCGGGTTCCAGCCGGCATTCTCGCGCGGAACGAGTGCGGCGAGGCGCCGGAGCAGCGTCATCGCGGCGCCCAGCGTCTCGGCGCCGAGGAACACACCGGGGGTGCGCATCGGCTCCTCCCCCAGGCCGGAGGCCACCGTCACCAGGCTCGAGAAGGCGTCGACCGGCTTGTAGGGCCAGAGCACGCGGCCCTCCTCGGCGAGTGCGATCACCGCGTCCCAGTCGGCCGGCGGGGCGTCGAGCAGGTCGGGGCGGTAGGCCGAGACCTGGGCGGCGGCGTCGCTGGCGAGGCCCCACTGGCGACCGGCGTAGGAGTAGGAGCGGTGCGAGGCGCCGACGGACTGGCGGGCGAGGAGCGCGAGCTCGTCGTCGTGGCCGGTTCCGTCGAGCGGGGCGAAGAGCCCCTCGGTGGCCGCGATCGGGATGTGCGGGTGGTCGATGACGAGGAGGTCGTAGCGATCGGCGAGCTTCTCGAGGGGGTAGTCGGCGAAGGCCTGCAAGGAGCGGTACTCCCAGATCACCTCGACGTCGGGGGCGACGGCGCGGTAGGCCTGGGCGGCCGCGACGACGCTGCCGTGACCGCGGGCGTGCTCCCAGGTCATGCCGCGGAGGGTGACGGTCATGCTGCGCCCTCGCCGACGGTGGCGGCGGTCGTGACCGCAGCGGCCGCCGCGCCGCCGAACTCGGCGCGCACGCGGTCGTCGTCCTCGCCGAGCAGCGGGGCGGCCTTGCGGCTCGTGAGCACCTTCCCGTCGACCCGCAGCGGGCTACGGGTGGTCGTCAGGGTGGTGCCCCGCCGCTCCACCTCCTGCGTCATGCGGATGGCCGCGAACCCCTCGCTGTCGAGCAGCTCGTCGAGCGTCAGCACCGGCGCGCACCAGACGTCGGCCGCGTCGAGCACGGCGAGCCACTGATCCGTGCTGCCCGTGGCGAAGCGCTCGGCGAGCAGGGCCTCGATGCGCTCCTGCTCGTCCCACGCCTGCTGCGGATCGACCATGCCCACCAGCTCGGGCAGCTCCAGCAGCTCGCCGAGCTTCGGGATCGGGTTCATCGCCAGCGCGATATACCCGTCGAGCGTGGGGTAGGTGCCGTAGGGCGCCGCGAGGAAGGCGTGCGCCGAGTGCTCGCCGTGCCGCTTCACCGCGATGGAGTCGTCGTTCAGCCGCACGCTGAGCAGCTCGAACTGCAGGTCGAGCATCGACTCGAGCAGGCTCGACTCGACGTGCCCGCCCTCCCCGGTGCGGAAGCGCCGCACGAGCAGCGCGGTCACCCCCTGGGCGATGTGGCAGCTCAGCAGGTGGTCGGCGATCGAGAGCCCCACCGGCACCGGTCCGTCGGCGGCCGAGCCGCTCAGCCAGGGCAGGCCGGCGACCGACTGGGCGAGCAGGTCCTGCCCGGGCCTCGTGGCCCAGGGCCCCTCGGAGCCGTAGCCCGTGGCGCTGGCGTAGACGATCGTGGGGTTGAGCTCCCGCACCGACTCGTAGTCGAGCCCGATCCGCTCCATCACGCCCGGCCGGAAGTTCTGGATGATGACGTCGGCCTTCGCCACGAGCGTCTTGACGTACTCGAGGTCGTCGGGCTTCTTCAGGTCGGCCGCGATTGACTCCTTGTTGCGGTTCATCGCGTGGAACGAGACCGTGTCGCCGTCGGCGGTGCGGCCCGCGAAGGCGAGCGTGCGGCCGATGTCGCCGCTGCCCGGCCGCTCCACCTTGATCACCCGCGCACCGAGGTCGGCGAGCCGCATGGCCGCCACGGGCCCGGCCAGGAACTGGCTGAAATCGAGAACGAGAATGCCGTCCAGCGGCAGTGCTCCTCGTGCAGTGGTCACGTCGTCTCCCTGTCCGCATCGTTGCGGCGAGCCCTTTGCTCAATCGTTTGCTCATGCTACTGTCGCGACGTGTCGATGCGCAAGGCGCGGCCTCAGGGCCCGCGGCGCACGACCTCCGACGACGGAAGGACTAGTCAGTGCTGACTGCCAGCTACGTGCGCAACCGCACCATCGAGATCGCCGAGGCGGAGACCACCCCGCCCCCGCCGCCCGGCTCCGTGCAGATCGCGGTCTCGCACGTCGGGCTCTGCGGCACCGACCTCCACATCTTCCACGGCTCGATGGATGCCCGGGTGGGCACCCCGCTCGTGTTCGGCCACGAGATGAGCGGCGAGATCGCCGCGATCGGCGACGGCGTGACCGGGTGGTCGGTCGGCGACCCCGTCACCGTGATGCCGCTGGACTGGGACGGCACCTGCCCCGCCTGCCTCGCGGGCAACGAGCACATCTGCCAGAACCTCGACTTCATCGGCATCGACTCCCCCGGCGCGCTGCAGCCGCTCTGGAACGTGCCGGCGTCGACCCTCGTGGCACTGCCGGCGGGCATCCGGCTCGACCACGCCGCGCTCGTCGAGCCCGTCGCGGTAGCCGTGCACGACGTGCGCCGCGCCGAGCTGAAGCCCGGCGAGAAGGCGGTCGTGATCGGCGGCGGCCCGATCGGCGTGCTGATCGCCACGGTGGCCCGCTCGATCGGCGCCGAGGTCGCGGTGATCGAGCTCGACGGCGCACGCCGCGAGCAGGTCGACGCCCTCGGCTTCACCACCGTCGACCCCCGCGCCGTCGACCAGACGGCCTGGGTCGAGGAGTGGACGGGCGGCGTCGGCGCCGACGTCGTGTTCGAGGTCTCGGGCGCGGCCGCCGCGGTGCTCGGCGCGACCGCGCTGGCGAAGGTGCGGGGCACGCTCGTCGTGGTCGCCATCCACCCGACACCGCGCGAGATCGACCTGCAGCGCGTGTTCTGGCGCGAGCTCACCATCAAGGGCGCCCGCGTGTACCAGCGCACCGACTTCGAGCGCGCGGTCGAGCTGGTGGCCGACGGCACCGTGCCGGCCGAGGTGCTCATCACGAGCCGCGTGCCACTCTCCGAGACCCAGGCGGCGCTCGAGGAGCTCGAGAGCGGTCGTGCCATGAAGATCCTCGTCGACGTGGCGGGCAAGGCATGAGCGGCACGGCTGATCTGTTCTCGCTCGAGGGCACGACCTCGGTGGTCACCGGCGCGAGCCGGGGCATCGGCCGCGCCATGGCGGTCGCCCTGGCTGAGGCCGGGTCCGACGTCATCGGCGTGAGCACGACCCTTCCTGCGTCGGGCAGCGAGGTGGGCGCCGCCGTCGAGGCGACCGGGCGCCGCTTCGAGGGCCTGGCGTGCGACTTCGCCGACCCCGCCGCGGTCGACGCCCTCGCGACCACCCTCGCCGAGCGCGACATCGACGTGCTGGTGAACAACGCCGGCACCATCGAGCGCTCACCGGCGGCCGAGCATCCGCTCGAGTCGTGGTACCGGGTGATCGAGATCAACCTGTCGAGCCAGTTCCGGCTGACCCAGGCGGTCGGGCGACGGATGCTCGACCGCGGCCGCGGCAAGGTGATCTTCACGGCGTCCCTGCTCAGCTTCCAGGGCGGCATCAACGTGCCGGGCTACACGGCGGCGAAGTCGGGCATCGCCGGGCTCACCAAGGCCCTGTCGAACGAGTGGTCGTCGCGGGGCGTGAACGTGAACGCCATCGCGCCCGGCTACATCGCGACCGACAACACCTCGGCGCTGCGAGCCGACCCCTCGCGCTCTCAGTCGATCCTCGACCGCATCCCGGCCGGACGGTGGGGCGAGGCCTCCGACCTGGCGGGCGCCACCGTCTTCCTGGCCTCCCGCGCCTCGGACTACGTCGACGGCATCACCCTGCCCGTCGACGGCGGCTGGCTGGGCCGATGAGCGGGGCGCCGGCGTCGCTCGCGGGGCAGCCGATCGTGCCGGTCGTCGTGATCGACGACGCGGCCCAGGCCGTGGGGCTGGCCGAGGCGCTGCTGGCCGGCGGCATCGGCTGCGCGGAGTTCACCCTGCGCACCCCGGCGGCGCTCGACGCCCTGGCGGCCGTCTCGGCCGTGCCCGGTTTCGTCGCGGGGGTCGGCACCGTGATCACCCCGTCGCAGCTGCACGCGGCGGCCGACGCCGGGGCGCGCTTCGCGGTGGCGCCCGGCTTCGACGAGGAGGTCGTGGCGCTCGGCCTCGAGCGCGGCCTCGACGTGGTGCCCGGGGTCGCGACGCCCAGTGAGCTGTCCCGGGCGCTCCGCGCGGGCATCGACCACGTGAAGCTCTACCCCGCGGGGGCGCTCGGCGGCACGGACTACCTCGATGCGCTGGTGGGACCGTTCCCCGGGGTGCGGTTCCTGCCGAGCGGTGGGGTGAACGCCTCGACGGCTGCGACGTGGGCCGGGCATCCGGCGGTCTTCGCCATCAGCGGCAGCTGGATGGTGCCCCGCGACGCGATCGCCGCCGGCGACTTCGGGCGCATCGCGGAGCTCGCGCGCGCGGCCGTCGTCTCGATCGCGGAGGTGACGCGATGAGCGGGGCCGCGGTGGCCGGTTCGGCGGCGCCGGGGGCTTCGGCGGCGGGGGCGGTGCTGACGCTCGGCGAGAGCATGGCGCTGATCCGGGGCGACGGGGTCGCGGGGCTGGAGCACCTCGCGACCGCGCGGATCGAGACCGGCGGCGCCGAGGGCAACGTGGCCGTCGGCCTGACCCGCCTCGGTGTCGACGCCACCTGGCTCGGCCGGGTCGGCGACGACGCCCTCGGGCGACGGGTCGCCGGCGAACTGCGCGGCGAGGGCGTGCACGTCGTGGCGATCGCCGACCCGGCGGCGCCCACGGGGCTGATGATCAAGAACACCCCGCACGCGGGTCGCACCGCCGTGACGTACTACCGGGCCGGCAGCGCCGGGAGCCGGCTCTCGCCCGCCGACCTCGACCGCGTCGACTTCGCCCGGTTCTCGCTGCTGCACCTGACCGGCATCATCCCGGCGCTCTCGGCGTCGGCCCGCGAGACGGCCTTCGCCGCCGTCGAGCGCGCCCGTGCCGCCGGCTGCACGATCTCGTTCGACGTGAACCTGCGGGCGTCGCTCTGGCGCGACGAGGATCCGGCGCCGGTGCTGCGCTCGCTCGCCGCCCTCGCCGATATCGTCATCGCGGGGGACGACGAGGCCCGGCTGGTCACCGGTTCGCCGTCGGCGCTCGACGACCCGACGGCACTGCTCGCGGCGCTGCGCGACCTCGGTCCGCGCGAGGCGGTCGTGAAGCGGGGGCCGCACGGCGCGAGCGCGTCGGCGGGCGGCGAGGTCGTGCACCAGGCCGCCTTCGCGGTGCCGGTCGTCGACACGGTCGGCGCCGGCGACGCGTTCACCGCCGCGTATCTGGCGCGGCGCCTCGAGGGCGCCCCGCTCGCCGAGGCGGTGCGGGTCGCGGCGATCGCCGGGGCCATCGCGTGCACGCATCCGAGCGACTGGTTGGGCTACGCCCGCCCGGCCGACCTGGCGGCCTTCGACGCGGTCGACCCCGTCCGGCGCTGAGCCGCTGAGTCGCTGCGCCGACTTCGGCCCGGGCCCACGCGCTTGCGATCGCGCGGGCCCGCGCCCGCTACAGGATGATCGGGTCCCAGATCGGCTTCTGCGCGAAGGCGTCGCGGTAGTACTCGAGCTCGGCGAGCTCGGCGGCGGCCTCCTCGTCGACCACCACCGTCGCGCGCGGGTGCAGCTGAATCGCCGAGGCCGGCACGCTCGCCGTTAGCGGACCCTCCACCGCCGCGGCGACCGCCCGCGCCTTGCCCCGCCCGAAGGCGAGCAGCACCAGGCGGCGCGCGCGCAGGATCGTGCCGAGCCCCTGCGTGATGCTGTGCACCGGCACCTGCTCGACGTCGTCGAAGAACCGCGCGTTGTCCTCGCGGGTCTGCCGGGTGAGCGTCTTCACGCGTGTCAGCGAGGCGAACGACGAGCCGGGCTCGTTGAAGCCGATGTGCCCGTCGGTGCCGATGCCGAGCAGCTGCAGGTCGACCCCGCCGGCCGCGAGGATCGCGTCCTCGTAGCGCTCGCCCGCGGTCTCGATGCCGAGCGGACGGCCGTCCGGCACGTGCACGGCGGCGGGTTCGAGCCCGAGCGGCCCGGTCACCTGCCGGGCGATCACCGCGTGGTAGCTCTCGGGATGGGTGACCGGCAGACCGACGTACTCGTCGAGCGCGAACCCCCGCACCCGCGACAGGTCGAGCCCGGCGCGCACCCTCTCGGCGAGCGCCCGGTAGACCGGGAGAGGTGTGTCACCGGTCGCGAGGCCCAGCACGGCGTCGGGGCGCTGCTGCACGAGCCGCTCGATCGCCTCGGCGACGAGCGCTCCGGCAGCACTCCGGCTGCCCACGACGATCACTTCTGCCACGTGGGGATCCTCTCGTCCGTGTCGTCGGCGGCTGCCGGAGCGGTGCTCGGCGCCCCGACCAGGGCGGCCCCGACGGCGGCCGCCGGGAACCCGGCCGGCACGAGCAGCACCCGGCTCTCGAGCCCGAGCGACGCCAGGAACGGCGACTCCTCGGCCCAGGATGCCAGAACCCGTCGCACCTCGTCGAGCAGCCACTCCCCCAGGTTCGACAGCCCGCCGCCGATCATCACGATCTCCACGTCGACCGTCAGCACCAAGACGCGCACGGCAGCCGCGACGTTGTCGACGAGCAGCGAGCGGATGGCGACGGCCTCCGGGTCACCGGCGTCGGCGGCCGCCATCAGCGAGCGGGCGGGGATCGGGTCGGCGGCCCCCGGCGAGGTCCACTGCCGGGCGATCGCGCTGCCGGAGGCCACCGTCTCGAGGCAGCCCCGCTGCCCGCACGGGCAGAGCACCCCGTTCGGGTCGACGGGGATGTGTCCGATCTCCCCGGCCGCCCCGCGCGCGCCGCGCCAGAGCCGCCCGTCGATCACGAGCCCGGCCGCGAGTCCGGTGCCGAGGTTGAGATAGGCCATCGAGCGGGCCGTGAGCTGCGGCTGCGCGGTCATCAGGTGGTATGCGCCCAGCGCCGCCGCCTTGACGTCGTTCTCGACCTTGACCGGGCAGCCGAGCCGTTCGCCGAGCAGCGGCCCCAGCGACAGCTCGTCGAAGCCCAGGTTGACGGCGTGCGAGACGGTGCCCGCGGTGACGTCGACCTGCCCCGGGATGCCGATGCCGATCGATTCGAACTCCTCCGGCGCCCGCCCGGTCAGCTCGGCGACGCGCGCGATCCCGGCGAGCGCCGTCGACACCACCGCCTCCGCCCCGAAGCCCGTCGGCAGGCGCACGCGCTCCACCACCGTTCCCCGGTCGTCGACCGCGACGGCATCGGTCTTGGTGCCGCCGATGTCGAGCCCCAGCCTCATGAGCGCACCTCCCGCTCGGCGAGCACCTGGGCGAACGCCTCGCCGACCAACGCCGAGGCGCCGAAGGTGGCGATGCCGGCGTAGCGCGCATCCTCGCCGGGCCAGCCCATGTCGACCACGACGACCTGCGGATGCCGGGCCCGAAGCTCCTCGACCAGGGCGACGACCTCGGGCCGACGCTCGTTGTCCTTGCCGATCACGAGCACGTATGCCTCGTGGGAAATGTTCTCGATGTCGTCGCGCCAAGAGGCCTCGAGCACCTCGTGCCCGACCAGGTGCACACCGAGGTCGTGGAGCGCCGCGAACGGCCCCCACGGCACGACGCCGATCGCGCTGTTCGCCGCGGTGTCGATCCGGACGAACTGCCAGCCGGAGCCGTGCAGCGCCTCGTCGGCGTCGGGAGACCAGCGGAACGCCGAGGCGACGGCACGGGCATCCGGAACCCCGGTCACTGCGTCGGCCCGTGCCGCGTCTGCCTGTGCCGCGCCGTCCCGTGCCGCGTCGACCGCGGCCACATCGGTCGGCGGCTCACTCGCCCACTCGGCCAGCGCGCGATTGCGCTCGGCGGCCTCGACCACCCGCGAGGCGGGCAGGTGCCCACCGTCGATCGCCGCCTGCACGGCGTCGACGATCCCGTCGAGCTGCGGCCCCGTGTTCTTCGTGCCGATGCAGAGCAGGTCGCACCCGGCCGCGAGCGCGGCCACCGCCGCCGCGGGGATGCCGATCGTCCCGCTCGCCCCCGCCATGTCCAGGGCGTCGCTCACGATCACCCCGCCGAAGCCGAGCTCCCCACGCAGCACACCCTCCAGGATCGGCCGGGAGAACGTGGCCGGCGTGCCCGGATCGAGCTGCGTCAGCACGATGTGACTCGTCATCACCGTGCGCGCGCCCGCCGTCACCCCGGCGGCGAACGGCACGAGCTCACGCGACCGCAGAACGGGCGCGGATGCGTTCAACGTCGGCAGGGCCAGGTGCGAGTCCTGCGCCGTGTCGCCGTGGCCCGGGAAGTGCTTGAGGCAGGCCGCCACCCCGGCGGCCTGCAGCCCCTCGGTCCAGGCCACGGTGTGACGCGCCGCGAGCGCGGGGTCGGCACCGAAACTGCGCACCCCGATCACGGGGTTCAGCGGGTTCGAGTTCACGTCGGCGTCGGGAGCGAAGTCGAGGTTCACCCCGGCGTCGGCGAGCGCCCGGCCCACCGCCACGCCCACCGCACGGGTCGCATCGACGTCGTCGAGCCGGCCGAGCACGGCGTTGCCCGGCCAGGGGGCGCCGCGGTCGTAGAACAGCCGGGTGACGTCGCCGCCCTCCTCGTCGATCGCGATCAGAGCGGCGGGGTTGGCCGCGCGGATCGCGGCCGTCAAGGCCGTGAGCTGCGTCGGCGAGACGATGTTCTCGCCGAACAGGCACACCCCCGCGAGGCCCTCGCCGAGCATCCGCTCGACCCAGTCGGGCAGCGTCGTGCCCTCGAAGCCGGGCAGCAGGGTGCCCAGGATGCGCGCGCGATCGCGCCCACCACCGGCACCACCGGTCGCGGCGCCCGAGACGTCCACCCCGGTCATCCCTTCACCGCCCCGCTCACGAGCCCCGAAGTCATGCGCCCCTGCACCAGCAGGAAGAACACGATCACCGGGATGGCCATGAGCGTCGACCCCGCCATGATGGCCGCCCAATTCGTGGTGCCGGTGACCTGCTGGAAGGTGCGCAGCCACACCGGCAGCGTCATCATCTCGGGCCGGGAGTTCACGACGAGCGCGAGCAGGAACTCGTTCCACGCCTGGATGAAGCCGAACACGCCGGTCGCGACGAGGCCGGGGGCCAGCAGGGGGAAGGTGATCCGCCAGAAGGCGCCGGTGCGCGAGCATCCGTCGATCATCGCCGACTCCTCCAGCTCGACGGGCACGCCGTTGACGAAGCCGCGCAGGGTCCAGATGGTGAACGGCAGCACGGTGGCGACGTAGACCAGGGTGAGCCCGGCGATGGTGTTGAGCAGGTTCCAGCCGTCGAGCACCCGGTAGGTCGAGACGATCATGGCCTCGGCCGGGATCATCTGGATGATCAGGATGGCGAAGATGAACGTCTTGCGGCTGCGGAAGCGGTACCGCGTGACGGCGAGCGACGCGAGGAACGCGAAGACCAGCGCGATCACCACGGTCGACACGGTCACCATCAGCGAGTTGCCGAGGGCCGGCAGGAAGGGCGCGCGCCCCGGATCGAAGATGACGGTCTCGTAGTTCGCGGTCGTGAGGTGCTGGGGAACGAAGTTCGGCACGCTGCCGCGGATCTCGTTGTTCGGCTGCAGGGAGGTGTTGACCATCCAGTAGACCGGAAACACCGAGAAGACGAAGACCACCATCGAGGCCGCACCGAGCAGGATGCTCGTGCCGCGCTTCGTGCGCACGCCGCTCACTGCTCCTCCTCCCTGAGGCTCCGGCGAACGTAGAACACCGAGATCGCCACCATCAGGATGACCATGATCACCGCGATGGCACCGCCCGTGCCGTAGTCGCCGCCGCCGATGGAGGTCTGGTAGATGTACACGCCGAGCGTCGAGGTCTGCTCCTTGATGCCGCCGATGCCCTGCAGGGCGAAGATCTGGGTGAACACCCTGAGGTCCCAGATCACCTGCAGGATGATGACGACCACGAAGATCGAGCGCAGATACGGGAAGACGATGAGGCGGAAGCGCTGCCACGCCCCGGCGCCGTCGAGCTGGGCGGCCTCGAGCACCTCGTCGGGCACCTGGGTGAGCCCGGCGAAGATCGTGAAGGCGACGAAGGGCACCGCACCCCAGGTGACGATGATCGTGGCCACCACGAAGAACGAGAACGGGTCGATCAGCCAGGAATAGTTCGTGAAGTCCTGACCGCTGACGGCCTCCATCAGGTAGTTGACGACGCCGTACTGGGTGTCGAACATCCACCCCCAGACGATCGTCGCCGTCAGGGCGGGCATCGCCCACGCGAGCAGCAGCCCCACCGAGACGAGGGTCTTGAAGAAGCGGTTGACCCGGTTCATCAGAAGCGCCACCGCGGTGCCGAGCACCATCGCCGTGATCACGTTCGCGACGCAGAACAGCACGCTGCGGCCGAGCACGGCCCAGAACTGCGGGTCGCCGAGCACCCGGGCATAGTTGTCGAGTCCGACGAACGGGGCGTCGGCACCGAACACCTGGGCGCGGCCGAACTCCTGGAACGACATCACGAACAGCTGCACGAGGGGCCAGCCGATCACGGCCGCGAGGATGATCAGCGCCGGCACCAGCAGCACGATCGGCGTGAACCGGGCGCGCTTGCGCCGGGTCGTGCCGGGGTCGGGCGGCAGCTCCTGCACACCCCCGGATTCGTGCTCGCGCACGAGCAGCACGGACGAGGTCATAGACGGTACTCCCACTACGATTACGGTTGTGCCCCCACCTTCCTAGGGCGATGGGCATCGGGCCGACGGCGGCCGGACGCGGTGTTCGCGCACCGCGCCGGCCACCGTCCGGTTGGGGTTCTCCTACGGCTCCTAGGAGTTCAGGATCCCGTCGATCTTCGTGTCGAGCGCCTTCGCGAGCTCCTCGACGTCACCGCCCTGGGCGATGCTGACGAAGAAGTCCTGCAGTGCTCCCGAGGCCTCGACGTCGGCCCACTTCGGCGAGGCCGGGGTGAGCTTCGCGTTGGCCGCGGCCTCGGCGATCGCAGCGGCGACCTCGTCGGTGCCGAGGGTCGACGCCAGCGAGATCTTCGCCGGCACAAGGCCGTTCACGCCGAGGATCGTCTGGTAGTCGTCGCTCAGCATGATCTCCAGCGCGTCGGTGGCGAGCTCGGGGTGGGCCGAGTTCGCCGAGACGGCGATGTTCGAGCCACCCGCGAAGACGTGGGCGGCGCCGCCGTCCTTGCCGGGCAGGGCGAAGACGCCGAGGTTGGCCTCCTGGTCGGGGCAGCCGGGGGCGTCCGCGTCAGCCGGGGCGAGGATGGATCCCTTCACCCAGCTCGGCGCGGAGAGGTTCGCGACGACACCCTCGCAGAACGGCACCTGCGGGTCGGTCTCGTTTCCGTCCTTCGGCGCGACGCTGGCCTTCGTCATGACCTCCTGCACCTGCTTCAGGCCGGCGATCGACTCGGGGCTCGAGAAGGTCGAGGTCCATTCATCGCCGTTCTGCGTGGCGATCTCGCCGCCGTTCTCCCAGATGTAGGGCAGGGCGTTGTACCAGTCCTGGCCGGGGAAGTAGATGCCCGAGACACCCGGGTTCGCCGCGGCGAGCGCCACCCCGTTCGACACGTACTGGTCGAGGGTGGTCGGCACGGTGAGCCCGGCGTTCGCCAGCAGGTCCTTCTTGTAGAACACCAGGCGGGCGCCCGAGTAGTACGGCGCGGCGAAGAGCTTTCCGTCGTGGCTGCCCGCCTCGACGAAGCCGGGCAGCAGGTCGTCGCCACCGAGCTCCTCCTGCACGTCCGACAGGTCGAGGAACGCGCCGGCCGAGGTGAAGGCGGCGGCCTGCGTGTTGCCGACCTCCACGACGTCGGGGCTGTCGGAGCCGGAGAGGTTCGTCGTCAGCTTGTCGACGAGACCGGTCCAGGCCTGCTCCTCGATCGTGAGGGTGGAGCCCGGGTGGTCTTTCTCGAAGGTGCTGACCAGGTAGTCGCGGGCCTCTTGCGGGGTGTCTGTGCCGTTCAGCCAGACGCGGATGTCGGCCGTGCCGTCGCCGCCCGCGCTGTCTCCGGACGAGCCTCCGGCGCAGCCGGCGAGCGCGAGCGCCGCCGTGACGCCGAGGGCGGTGACGGCGAGTGTCGTCTTCCTCATGGTGTTCTGCCTTTCCTAGGGCGATGGGTGCTGCTGCTGATTCTCAGGACACGCCGAGCTGGCCCGAGAGGACCATCACGGCGGCGCCGCGCAGGACGATGTCCGCCCCGAGCGTCGTCATGCGCAGCGTGAGAGAGCCGTGGAACTCGGCCATCGTGCGGCTGCGCAGGGTCTCGACGGTGGCCGCCATCAGCGGTCCGTCGAGCAGTTCGGTGGGCCCGCTCAGGATGACCTCGCTGAGGTCGAGCGCTCCCACCACCGGCGCGAGGGACATGCCGAGCCGCTGGCCCGCCTCCTGGAGCACGGCCGTTCGCGCGGCACCCTGCTCCCCCTCCAACCGGTCGATCAGGTTCGGGATGCTCAGCCACGTCTCGAGGCAGCCGCGCTTCCCGCAGGCGCAGACCGCGCCCCCGTCCGTTCCGACGACGACGTGACCGATCTCGCCCGCGGCGAATCGGCTGCCGAACAGCGGAGTGCCGCCGAGCAGCAGCCCCGCGCCCACGCCGTGGCCGATCGTGATGAGCATCGCGTCGCTGTCGGCGCCACCGAAGCTGTGCTCGGCGAGCACCGCGGCGTTGGCGTCGTTGGCGACGAGCACCGGCACACCGAAGCGGTCGGCCAGGATGCTCTGCAGCGGCACCCCGTTCCAGCCGAGGTTCGGCGCGCTGAGCACCACTCCGCCGAGGTCGACGACACCGGGCGAGCCCACGCCGATGCCGAGCACCGGAGCCGTCGCCTGCTCGATCAGCCGAGCCGCGAGGGCCTCGACCTTCTCGACGGCCTCGTCGCCCGTGCTGCCCTCGAGCGCGACCTCGGCCCGGGCGCTGATCGCGCCGTCGAGGTCGAGCAGCGCCCCGGTGAAGACCGAGTGCTCGGACAGGTCGAGCCCCACGATCACGAAGGCCGAACGATCGAGGTCGAGCAGCGTCGCCGGCTTGCCCGGGCGGGTCTCCTCGCGCTGGCCGAGCTCCACGACGAGTCCGTCGGCGATCAGCTCGGCGACCAGGGCGCTGACGGTGACGCGGGTGAGCCCGGTCTCGCGGGCGATGTCGGCCCGGCTGCGCGTGCCCTCGCGGTAGAGCGTCTGGAGCACCAGGGAGCGGTTGTGACCCCGGGCGTCGACCGGAAGCACTTTGGAGGAGGGCCTCAAGGGCCGCAGTGCCGTCATGTTTGTTAGTAAAGCTTACGAACTTATCCGGATCAAGACTTTCGTCGGATTCGTTCGCGATCTTTACAAACCCGAAACACAGGCGTCTAGCATTGTCGTGTGTCCGACGTCCCCGCCCAGCCCCGCATCTCCGTGAACGACGTCGTGCGCCTGCTCGTCGAGCTGTTCGCCTTCTTCACCTTCGCCTTCTGGGGCTTCGTCGCGTGGCCCTTCCCGTGGAACCTCGCCCTCGGCATCGCGACGCCGCTGTTCGTGATCGTGGTCTGGGCGCTCTTCCTCTCCCCCAAGGCCGTCATCCACATCGACGCCTTCGGGCGTGCCCTCGTCGAGATCGTGCTGCTGGGCTCGGCGGCGCTCGCCTGGCTGATGCTGGGGCAGCCCGTCGTGGCCCTGGTCTTCGGCGTGGTGGCCGTGGTGAGCGGCGTCATCGCGGGTCGGAAGAACCTGCGGTGACCGTGCTCGTCCACGGCGCCCGCAAGCTCGACGCCGACGGCGTCGTGGACGACTTCTGGCTGCTCACGGGCGACGGCACCATCACGGCGACCGGGACCGGGGACTCCTGGCGGGCATCCGGAGTCGTGCCCGCCGATGCCGAGATCGTCGACGCGACGGGCGACTGGCTCACCCCGGGCTTCATCGACCTGCACGCGCACGGCGGCGGTGGGCACTCGTTCGACGACGGAGCCGACGCCATCCGCGCCGGGCTAGCGGTGCACCGCGCCCACGGCACCACCCGCTCGGTGATCTCGCTCGTCGCCAACCCGCCGCACGTGCTCGCGGCCTCGCTCGACGCCATCGCCCGGATCGCCGCCGACGATCCGCTCGTTCTCGGCTCGCACCTCGAGGGGCCGTTCCTCGCGCCGTCGCGCAAGGGCGCGCACGACCCCGACTTCCTGGGCGTGCCCACGCACCACGTGCTGAAGCAGCTGCTCGAGGCGTCGGAGGGCCGTCTCGTGCAGGTCACGATCGCGCCCGAGCTGCCCGGCGCCCTCGAGGCGATCGGCACCTTCGCCTCCGCTGGGGCCGTCGTCGCCGTCGGGCACACGGATGCGGGGCTCGACCTCGCCCGCGAGGCCTTCGACCGCGGCGCCACCCTGCTCACGCACGCCTTCAACGCGATGCCGGGAATTCACCACCGCGAACCGGGGCCGGTCACCGCCGCCCTCGACGACCCGCGCATCACGCTCGAGCTGATCGCCGACGGGGTGCACGTGCACCCCGCCGTGCTGGCTCTGGCGTTCGCGGCTGCGCCCGGACGGATCGCGCTCGTGACCGACGCCATGGCGGCGGCCGGCGCGCCCGACGGGGAGTACCACCTCGGCTCCCTCCCGGTGACGGTGCGCGACGGGGTCGCGACGCTGGCGGACGCCGCCCCCACCATCGCGGGCTCGACCCTCACCCAGGACGCCGCCCTGCGCACCACCGTCGCGGCCGGCGTCGACCCGGTCGCCGCCGTCACGGCGCTCACCGCCACCCCGGCCCGCGTGCTCGACCGCCCCGACCTCGGCCGTCTCGCCCCCGGCTATGCCGCCGACCTCGTGCTGCTCACGGCCACCTTCGACGTCACGCACGTCTGGGCCGCGGGCCGCCCCCTGCGCTGACCCCGCCCACGAACGACGAAGGCCCCCACCCGGAAGGGCGAGGGCCGTCGCGCGGAGGGCGTTACGCCGCCATGCGCTCCTGCAGGTTCGCATCGAGCGTCGCGAGGAACTCCTCGGTGGTCTGGTACGGCTGGTCGGGGCCAACCAGCAGCGCCAGGTCTTTCGTCATCTTGCCCGACTCGACCGTCTTGATCACGACGTCTTCGAGGGTGAGCGAGAAGTCGATCAGCTCCTGGTTGCCGTCGAGCTTGCCGCGGTGCGCGAGGCCGCGCGTCCAGGCGAAGATCGAGGCGATCGGGTTGGTCGACGTGGGCTTGCCGGCCTGGTGCTGGCGGTAGTGGCGCGTGACCGTGCCGTGAGCGGCCTCGGCCTCGACGACCTTGCCGTCGGGCGTGGCGAGCACGGAGGTCATGAGGCCGAGCGAGCCGAAGCCCTGCGCCACGGTGTCGCTCTGCACGTCGCCGTCGTAGTTCTTGCAGGCCCAGACGTAGCCGCCCTCCCACTTCATGGCCGAGGCGACCATGTCGTCGATGAGGCGGTGCTCGTAGGTCAGGCCGGCGGCGTCGAACTGCTCCTTGAACTCGGTGTCGAAGATCTCCTGGAAGATGTCCTTGAAACGGCCGTCGTAGGCCTTCAGGATGGTGTTCTTCGTGGAGAGGTAGACCGGGTAGTTGCGGGTGAGGCCGTAGTTCAGCGAGGCGCGGGCGAAGTCGCGGATCGAGGCGTCCTGGTTGTACTGCACCTGCGCGATGCCGTCGTCGGGGGCGTCGTAGACCTCGAACTTCATCGGCTCGGAGCCGTCTTCGGGCGTGAACTCGACCGTGAGCTTGCCCTTGCCCTTGAACACGAAGTCGGTGGCGCGGTACTGGTCGCCGAAGGCGTGACGGCCGATGATGATCGGCTTGTTCCAGCCCGGCACCAGGCGCGGGATGTTCGAGATGATGATGGGCTCGCGGAAGATCACGCCGCCCAGGATGTTGCGGATCGTGCCGTTCGGCGACTTCCACATCTTCTTCAGGCCGAACTCCTCGACGCGGGCCTCGTCGGGCGTGATGGTGGCGCACTTGACGCCGACACCGTGCTTCTGGATGGCGTGCGCAGCGTCGATCGTCACCTGGTCGTCGGTGGCGTCGCGGTACTCGATGCCGAGGTCGTAGTACTCGAGGTTCACGTCGAGGTACGGGTGGATCAGCGTGTCTTTGATGGCCTGCCAGATGATGCGGGTCATCTCGTCGCCGTCGAGTTCGACGACCGTGCCTTCAACCTTGATCTTGGACAATTCAGCTCCTCATCAGCCGCCGGAAATGGGCCACTGGTCAGTTTAGCCGCTCCGTCGAGATATCTCGACGTCGAGATAGTTCCGGATGCGCATCCCGCCCGACACCGCCCACCTGCACCGGCCCGCAAGAGGCTGGCACCCCTGCCCGCCACCCGATACCCTGATCGCATGAGTGAACTGAGGCTCGAAGAGCTGGCGGCATCCAACATCGTCGCGGCGAACACCCTGTCGCTCAAGCCGGGGCAGGAGCAGTTCGTCGCCCCGGTCTCGCATTCCATCGCCGAGGCGTACGTGAACCCCGCCACCGCGTGGCCGCGCGTGGTGCTCGAAGACGACGAGGTCGTCGGCTTCATCATGGGCAACTTCGACCCCGACGCGCACGAGGAGGAGTTCAAGGCCTGCATCTGGCGCATCAACGTCGCCGCCGACGCCCAGGGCCACGGCGTGGGCCGCTTCGCCGTGCTCGCGGTCGCCGAGGAGGCGCGCCGCCGCGGCCTCGAGCGCATCACGGTCATCTACGACCCGGGCGAAGACGGGCCGGCCGCCTTCTTCGAGAAGATCGGCTTCACCCCCTACGGCGAGACGCCCTACGGCGAGACGGTCGCCGCGCTCGAGCTCTGACGGCCGGCGGCGCACGGTGGCCTTCGCCGACGACGTCCTCGAGGTGGTCGACTCCATCCCGCCCGGGCGGGTGCTGAGCTACGGCGACGTGGCCGCACTGCTCGGGTCACGGGCGGCGCGGGCGGTGGGCACGACGCTGCGGATGTCCGGCGGCGGTCACCCGTGGTGGCGCGTGGTGCGTTCCGGGGGCCTCCCGCCCGCCGGCCACGAGGCCCGCGCCCGTGAGCACTACGAGGCCGAGGGCACCCCCGTCCGGGTGATCTCGCGGGAACCGGGTTACGCCGTCGAGTACGCTGTAGCACGGTGGCGGCCGTCGCACCCGGCCGCCTGACTCGGAAGGACCTCCCACAGCAGATGAAAAGACGCGCTCTCCTCGCTGCGGTCATGGCCACGGGCCTCGCAGCGGCGCTGTCGGGCTGCACGCTCGCCAATGCGATCACCCCGCCGATCGAATCCCAGCTCTACCCGACGATCACCGAGGCTCGAGGCTCCGACGCCACCATCGAGATCCCGAGCTGGGTGCCCGACGACGCGTCGCTCATCCGCATCAAGGAGAACACCGAGACCGGCGCCAAGATCATGCAGTTCGGCGACCCGGCTCCCGAGCCGATCGGCGGCACCTGCGACCCGTCGATCATCGACAACGCGCCTCCCATGCAAGACACCTGGTGGCCGCAGAACCTCCCGGTGCAGGAGGCGACCTGCCAGGACGGCTGGCACATCGTCTTCCTCTACGGCTCGCAGTACTTCGCCTGGACCCCCTGACCTTCAGGCACTGAAGCACCCGAAGTAACCGAGCATTCATCAGGAGTTTCTGATAGAATCTCAGTATGCTGCAAGGCGATCTCCCCACCGTGAGCGACGTCGCGTTGCTCGAGGAGATCGCAGCTAGTGAGGCCCGGCTGCGGGCGGTCCAAGCGTGGGTGATTCGGCTCGCCGGTGAGGTGGGGGTGCGGTCGCGGCCCGAGCTCGGCGACGAGGGGTTGAGCCGGTCGCAGAACTTCACCTCGCCGGTGGCACTGCTCGCCACTGTCACCGGGGCGTCCGCGAAGGAGTGCAAGAACCGGCTCGATCTCGGGAAGCGGCTGCGGGGCGAGATCCTTCTGGGCGGAGGCGAGGGGCCCGCGCCGTTCCCCCTGGTCTCCGAGGCGCTCGACTCGGGCGACCTGCCCATCGAGGCCGCCGCCACGATCGTCAAACGCTGCGGCGAACTCGCTGACCGCGGATGCTCGCCCGACGTCGTCGCCGGAGCGGAAGAGACCCTCGTCGAGCGGACCCTCACCTGCCACTTCTCGGCTGACGAGACCGCCAAGATGGCTATCCACCTGCGCGAGATTCTCGACCCCGACGGTGCCGAACCGCGGGACGAGGTGCACCAGCAGTTGCGCTCCCTGACGATCTGGCAGTCTTCCGACGGGATGGTCCGGGGGAAGTTTGCCCTGGCGCCCGAGCAAGGCGGCATCTGGATGTCCAGCCTCCAAGCGATGCAGAGCCCCCGCGTGAGCGGGCCCCGATTCATGGAGGAAAGCGACTATGTGACCGCGGACGGTCGCACCTCGGCGCAGAAGAACGCCGACACGATCACCGAGCTCATCGCCCGCACGGCCGGAGCCGAGGACATGCCCCGGCTGAACGGGGCCACCACGACTCTCAACCTGCACGTGACGCTCGCCGATCTCGAGGCCGGGCGCGGGGTCGGGTACATCGACGGGCTTGACGAGCCGGTGCCCGCGTCGACCGTGGCGCAGCTGCGGTGCAGCTCGCCGATGGCGGTGACGCTGTTCGGTGACCGGGGCGAGGTCCTCTTCCACGGGAAAACGAAGCGGCTGTTCACTCCCGCGCAGAACCGGGGCACTAGCTGCTCGAGACGGCGGGTGCGTGTGGCCGAACTGCGACCGGCCACCCTCGTACTGCGAAACCCACCACGCCGACGAGTGGGTCTCCGACGACCACCCACCCGGCAGAACCGACATCGACAACGGGGTTCTGCTCTGCCACTTCCACCACTCCCACCTGCACAAGGCGCCATGGAAATTGGTCATGCAGGATGGGGTCCCGCATCTGATTCCGCCTCGGTGGAATGATCCTGAACAGACCCCGATCCCGACCACCCGCCGGCGCACCATCACACGCCCGGCTGCGTGACAACGCGCCCACCTGCCTAAACCGGCCACAGTCATCGAGGGCAAGCGCGTCAGCGCGCGGCAGTACAGGGCTGCCGCGCGCTGACGCGCTTGCCCGAGATTGTCACCGCCGGGTCAGGAACGCACCAACCGGTACACATGCCCCAGCAACTTCCGCCCGGTTCTATGGATGGTTGGTTCGCCCCAGAGGACTGGCCTTTTCGGCTAGACGAGTGAGTTGCGCCAGGATGCGTGCAGCTGCGAGAACCGTCCGTCGCCCGCGATGAGTTCGTCGGGAGTGCCGTCCTCGACGATGCGCCCCCGCTCCATGACGAGCACGCGATCGGCGATCGAGACCGTCGAGAGGCGGTGGGCGATGATGACCGCGGTGCGGTCGGCGAGCAGGGTCTGCAGAGCATCCTGAACCAGGCGCTCGCTCGGGATGTCGAGCGATGCCGTCGCCTCGTCGAGGATGAGCACCGCGGGATCGGCGAGGAAGGCCCGCGCGAACGAGATCAGCTGACGCTGGCCCGCCGAGACGCGCCCGCCGCGCTTGTTGACGTCGGTCTCGTAGCCGTTCGGGAGACCCTCGATGAAGCCGGCGGCACCCACGGCACGGGCGGCGGCGATGATCTCGTCACGGCTCGCGTCGGGCTTGCCGATGGCGATGTTGTCGGCGACGGTGCCCGAGAACAGGTAGGCCTCCTGGGTCACCATGACGATGGCGCGGCGAAGGTCCTTGGGGTGGAGCTCCCGCAGGTCGATGCCGTCGAGCGTCACCCGGCCGGCGCTCGGGTCGTAGAAGCGCGAGATCAATTTGGCCAGCGTGGTCTTGCCCGCACCGGTCGAGCCGACCAGCGCGATGGTCTGACCGGCCGGGATGTCGAGGTCGAAGTGCGGCAGGATCGGCCGGTCGGCCGTGTAGCCGAACTCGACGCCCTCGAAGGCCACATGGCCCGCCGAGTGCCAGAGGTCGACGGGCTTCTCGGGGTCGGCGACGCTCGGCCGCTCCTCGAGCACCCCCGAGATCTTCTCGAGGGCCGCCGTGGCGCTCTGGTAGCCGTTGTAGAACATCGCCATGTCCTCCATCGGGTCGAAGAAGCGGCGCGTGTAGAGCACGGCGGCCAGCAGCACGCCGATCTCGAGCCCGCCGTCGATCACCCGGAAGCCGCCCACGAGGAGCACCACAGCGACCGCGACGTTGCCGATCAGCACGAGCCCCGGGTCGTAGACGCCGAACAGCCGGATGACCTTCGCGTTCGACTCGCGGTACTGCTCCACGAGCTCACCGAACTCGCGCTCGTTGCGCTTCTCGGTGCGGAACGCCTTCACGGCCCGGATGCCCGTCATGGTCTCGACGAACTGCACGATCAGGCGCGCCGAGGCGACCCGGGTGCGGCGGTAGAGCCGCTGCGAACGCAGCTGGAACCACCGGGTGAGCACGAGCAGCGGCACCAGCGACGCGAGCAGGATGAAGCCCGACTCGACGTCGAGCAGGAACAGCGCGATCGCGGTGAAGAGCATGTAGAGCACGCCCTGCACCAGCTGGTTGATGCCCGAGTCGAGCAGCTCGCGGATGGCGTCGAGGTCGCTCGTCTGCCGCGAGATGATGCGCCCCGAGGTGTAGCTCTCGTGGAACTCCAGGCTCAGTCGCTGGGTGTGCAGGAACACCCGCCGACGCAGGTCGAACAGGATGGCCTGGCTGATGCGCGCCGACAGGATGGTGAACCACGCGATCAGGAGCGCCCCGGTCACACCCGCCAGCAGGTAGGCGAGCCCGGCGAGCGCCACGGGCATCCAGTCCTGCGCGAGCAGGGCGGGCAGGCCGGTGTCGATGCCGTAGGCGATGATCGAGGGGCCGGCGACCTGCGAGATGGTGCTGATCACGACGACCACCACGGCGAGCGCCAGCTTGCCGCGCATCGGATGCACGAGCGAACCCAGCAGGCGCACCGAACGCGCGCGGATCTGCCGGCTCTCGGCCTTGCTCAGGTCATCGCGCTCCTCGCCCTCGACGCCTTCGACGGACTGGTCGGGCTGGTCGGTCATGAGCTCACCTCCTCGGACGCGGCGTGCGTCTCGGCCTCGAGGCTCGAGATCACGAACCGGTAGTGCTCGCTCGTGGCGAGCAGTTCGGAGTGGGTGCCGACAGCCGTGATCCGCCCGTCCTCGAGCAGGGCCACCCGATCGGCGAGCGCGACCGTCGACGGACGGTGCGCCACGATCAGCGCTGTGGTGGTGGCGAGCACCCGGCGCAGGGCCGCCTCCACCAGCGCTTCGGTGTCGACGTCGAGCGCCGACAGCGGGTCGTCGAGCACGAGCACGCTCGGCTTGGCCGCGATCGCCCGGGCCAGCGCGAGCCGCTGCCGCTGACCGCCCGAGAGGCTCAGCCCCTCCTCACCCACCTTCGTGTCGAGGCCGTGGGGCAGTTCGTCGACGAACTGCGCCTGGGCGATGTCCAGCGCTTCGCGCAGCTCGGCCTCCGAGGCGTCGGGCCGGCCGAGTAGCACGTTCTCCCGCACGGTCTTGCTGAACAGCGTCGCCTCCTCGAACGCCATGGCGATCCGCGACCGCAGTTGTTCGCGCGTGAGGTCACGCACGTCGACACCGTCGAGCCGCACCGCTCCCCCGGTGACGTCGTAGAGCCGGGTGGTCAGCGCCGTCAGCGTCGACTTGCCCGAGCCGGTCAACCCGACCAGCGCCATGGTCTCCCCGGGGCGCACGGTCAGCGTGACGCCGTCGACGAGATCGGGGAAGGCGTCCGGCGAGTCCTGGTAGCGGAAGTGCACGTCGTCGAAGCGCAGCTCGCCGGCGCCGCCGCGCGCGGTTGCGGGCGTGGCCGGGTCGCGAATGGTGTTCGGCGCATCCATCACCTCGAAGAAGCGCAGCGTGGCCGTCTTGGCGTCGAGCGTCATGGCCAGGAAGTAGCCCATCGACCAGATCGGGAACAGCAGCACGGTGCCGGTGGCGAAGAAGGCGACGAGCTCGCCCACCGACGACTGCCCGACCGAGGCCAGCCACACGCCCACAACCAGGCAGACGCCGAAGGCGAGGTCGGGGATGAGCGTGAGGTAGAGCCAGATGCCCGCGATCGCCTTGGCCTTCTCGATCTCGGTGCCGCGCAGCTCCTCGGCCTGCGACTCGAAGCGCTTGAGCGCGTAGCGCGAGCGCCCGAACGCCTTCAGCACCCGGATGCCGTGCACCGACTCCTCGACGCTCGTCGCGAGGTCGCCTGCCTGGTCCTGGCTGCGCCGGGCCACCGAGGAGTACTTGCGCTCGAAGGCGAAGCCGTAGGCGATCACCGGCAGCGCGGCCGCGGCGAAGATCAGCCCGAGCACCCAGTTCATGACGATCAGGATGATCAGACCGCCGACGAGGGTCAGCACGTTGACCACCAGCAGCACCAACCCGAACGACAGCCAGCGCCGGATGAGGTTCAGGTCACTGACGGCCCGCGAGAGCAGCTGACCGCTCGGCCAGCGGTCGTGGAATGTGACCGGCAGGTCCTGCAGCTTCGCGTACAGCGCGTTGCGCATGCGCGACTCGACGTGAGTTCCGGGAGTCAGCACCAGGGCCCGCCGCAGCCCGATCAGCACGGCCTCGAGCACCCCGAGGCCCAGCACGATTCCCGCCGCGACCCAGACCTGGGAGGCGTCGCCGTCGGCCAGCGGTCCGTCGACCATCCACTGCAGCACCTGCGGGATCGCGAGGGCGACGAGGCTGGCGAGCAGGGAGGCAACCATGGCCGTGTAGATGCGGGGCAGCGCCGCCGCCGCGTACGGGCGCAGACGGGCGAGCGTCGCCACCGTTCCGGCGCGCCTGGGCTCGGTCTCGTTCTGCATGTCTCGCTGGTTCTGCATGTCTCGTCCTCGTGTGCTGCGCGCTGTGCTCGTGACACAACGCGTCGCTGCGCGCGCTGATTCCCCCGCTCGATGGGCAGGAGAAAGAAGGCCGGCCCCTCCGAGGGGATCCGGCGTCGCGGCAGCCTTACAGACTAGCCCCGGGGGTCGACGACACGCAAGACGCGGTTTCGGGCATCCGGAATCGACGCGGCCTGTGCAGCAGAAGTGCTCAGCGCACGCGCACCGAGAGGCAGGTGACGCAGCCCTCGAGCTTCTCGAACTCGGAGATGTCGACCGCGATCACCCGGTAGCCGAGGCCCTCGATCAGCCGCACCGATTCGGGCGCCGACGCGGCCACGAGCACCGTGTCGTCGGAGAGCACGACCACGTGGGCGCCGCTCGGCTCGGGCATCTCGAGGAAGCGGTCGTACACGAACGGGTCGTCGACCAGCGGACGGTAGCCGATGACCGTGCCGTCGGGCAGCGCGGTGACGGTGCTCTTCAGATGCAGGGCCTTCGTGACCGGCACCGCGACCACCGAGTACCCGCGCGGCGCCAGGATCTTGCGCAGCTGCCGGATGCCCTCGGCGTTGGTGCGGCCGCCCTTGCCGACGAACACCGTCATGCCCACCTTGAGCACGTCGCCGCCGTCGAGCGTGCCGGGCTTCTCGATGCGGGTGACCTCGAGACCGAGCGCGCGCACGCTCTCCTCGACCGCGGCGATCTCGCCCTCGCGCGACTCGGCGCCGGGGCTCGCCAGCACGGCGAGAGCGCCGAACATGACCACCGCGTCCTCCACGAAGACGGAGTCGGGGAGGTCGTCGGCGACCGGCACCTCAATCGGCTCCCAGCCGCCGCCGGAGAGGGCGGCCACGTACGCCTCCCACTGCTCCTCGGCGAGGTCGACGTCGACGCTCTCGCGGTCGATGTGGGTGACGATGCCCTCGGCGAGCGATTCGGCGGGGCGGCGCACGAGCACGTACTTCTTGCGCAGCACCTCCTGCTGCTCGGTGATGGCGATGCGCGAATGGATGCGCGGCGCCAGCAGCACGGAGGCGAGAACGGCGGCCAGCACGAAGATCAGGTTGTTGCCGACGAGCGTGGCCACGAGCGGGGCGACCATGGCTCCGAAGTCGACCCCCGCGACCAGCGCCGAGACGCCGGTGCCCACGAGGGCCGCGACCACGCCCGACACGACTCCCGCGATCAGCGCGGTGTACCAGCGCCGGAAGGCCCCGACGAGCCCGAACACCGCCGTGAACACGAACAGCAGCAGCGTCGAGTTGAGGAAGTACTCGCTGTAGACCGGGAACACCTGGGGGTTCTGCTGGTTGGCCACGAAGTAGGCGAGATCGGCGGCCGCGATCGCGATCAGGGCGACCGCCGCGGCGGCGACGACCGATGCGGTGAGCGACCGGAGGCGGAACGAAGTCATGCAGAGAACCTTAGGTGACAGTGGCTGAACGCTTTCGGCGAGCGGCCTGACTGCCGCCCGAGGCGGTGGTCAGTGGAAGAAGTGCCGCTCTCCCGTGAAGTACATGGTGACGCCGGCCTTCTCGGCGGCCTCGACGACCTCGGCGTCGCGCACCGAGCCGCCCGGCTGCACGATGGCCTTCACGCCGCCGGCGATCAGGATCTCGGCGCCGTCGGCGAAGGGGAAGAACGCGTCGGAGGCCGCGACCGAGCCCTGGGCGCGATCGCCGGCGCGGGTGACCGCGAGCCGGCAGGAGTCGACCCGGTTGACCTGGCCCATGCCCACACCGACCGAGGCGCCTCCCGAGGCGAGCAGGATGGCGTTCGACTTGACCGAGCGGCACGCCTTCCACGCGAACTCGAGGTCGGCCATCGTCGCGGCGTCCGCGGGCGAACCGGCAGCGAGCGTCCACGACGCCGTGTCGAGGCCGTCGAAGCCGTCGGGGGTCTGCGCCAGGAAGCCGCCGGAGATCTGGCGGAGCTCGAGCGCCTCACGACCGAAGCCCTCGGGGAGGGTGAGCAGCCGCAGGTTCTTCTTGGTCTTCAGCACCTCGAGCGCTTCGCCCTCGAAGGCCGGCGCGATGAGCACCTCGGTGAAGATGTCTTTCACCGACTCGGCCATGGCGAGGGTGACCGTGCGATTCGCCGCGATGACGCCGCCGAAGGCGGAGAGGGGGTCGCAGGCGTGCGCCTTGGCGTGGGCGTTCGCGATGGGGTCGGGCGCACTCGCGTCGGCGATCGCGATGCCGCAGGGGTTCGCGTGCTTGATGATCGCGACGGCCGGCTCGGCGAAGTCGTAGGCCGCGCGCACGGCGGCGTCGGCATCGACGTAGTTGTTGAACGACATCTCCTTGCCGTGCAGCTGCGTCGCCTGGGCGATGCCGTGCCCGTCCTGCAGCGCGTAGACGGCGGCCTGCTGGTGGGAGTTCTCGCCGTAGCGGAGGGTGGAGGCCTTCGCCGCCGAGACCTGGAGGGTGTCGGGGAAGCCCGGCCGAGCATCCGTCGCCTGCTCGCTGTGCTCAGCCTGCTCAGCCTCGGCCAGGGCCTCGCTCGCCCCGCCGCCCAGCTGCTCGACGAACCAGGCCGCCACGGCCGTGTCGTAGGAGGCGGTGTGAGCGAAGGCGTCGGCCGCGAGCGCACGGCGGAGCGACAGGGTGGTGCCATCGGTGGCCGCGGCGGCGATGACGTCGTCGTAGCGATTCGGCGAGACGACGATCGCGACGTTGGCGAAGTTCTTCGCCGAGGCGCGCACGAGAGCCGGGCCGCCGATGTCGATCTGCTCGATCACCGTGTCGGGCGCGGCGCCCGAGGCCACGGTCTCACGGAAGGGGTAGAGGTTCACGACCACCAGGTCGAACGGCCGGATGCCCAGCTCGTCGAGCTGGTGCCGGTGCGACTCGAGGCGCAGATCGGCGAGGATGCCCGCGTGCACCCCGGGGTGCAGCGTCTTCACCCGACCGTCGAGCGACTCGGGGAAGCCCGTGATCTCACTCACCTCGGTGACCGCGACCCCCTCGGCCGCGATGGCCTTGGCCGTGGACCCGGTGGAGACGATCTCGACGCCCGACGCGGCGAGCGCGCCCACCAGGTCGGCGAGGCCGGTCTTGTCGCTGACCGAGATCAGCGCCCGGCGCACCGGGACGGTGTCGCGGTGGCTGTAGAGGCTCGGGTCGTGCTGCGGTCCGCTCATCGTGCTGCTGTCTCCTCGAGATCGACGTGTCCGGTGGCGATGTCGCGCACGGCCTGCACCAGCAGCTCGCGTTCGACGGTCTTGATGCGTTCGTGCAGGGTGTGCTCGGTGTCGCCCGGCCGCACGGCGACCTCGCGCTGCACGATCACGGGCCCGGTGTCGACGCCCTCGTCGATCACGTGCACGGTGACCCCCGTGACCTCGGCGCCGGCGGCGAGCGCGTCGCGCACGGCGTGGGCTCCCGGGAAGGCCGGCAGCAGCGCGGGGTGGGTGTTGATCAGTCGGGGCGTCAGGGCCGCGACCACCCCGGGCGGCAGGATGCGCATGAAGCCGGCGCACACCACCAGGTCGGGCTGCCAGCGCTCGATCTGCTCGAGCAGCTCGGCGCCCCAGGCGGCGCGGTTCTCGAAAGCGGAGGGAAGCACGGTGAAGCTCGGCACGCCGAACTCCTCGGCATGAGCGAGCCCGGGGGCCTCGGTGTCGGCGCCGACCGCGATGACGTGGGCCGGGTAGTCGGCCGAGCGGCAGGCCTCGAGCAGGGCCCTGAGGTTGGAGCCCCCTCCGGAGATCAGAACCAGGAGCGAGAGCACCGTCACAGTGTATCGGCAGGCGGCCTGGCGCCGTTCGTCGTCCTGTCGGAAGATCCGGGACGCCAGCTCGCCCCGCCGAGCAGGCCCAGCAGCAGCGCCAGCGTGAACTCGACGAACGCCCAGAGCAGCACGGCGCCCGGGTCGGCGCCCACGTCGGCGAGCCGTCCGGGGCCGGCCGCTCCCCCCGCCCACACCGTCAGCAGGGCCAGGATGCCCGCCCCCACCAGTCCCCCGCCGGCCGCCGTCGCCCCCAGCCGCACCAGACGGCCGCGCGGGCTCGAGCCGCGCACCCGGTCGAGGTAGACCGGTCTCAGCAGGGCCGCGGTGGCGAAGGCGATGCCGATCGGCACGAGTAGGCCCACGAAGGCGAAGACGGGCGCGCTCTCGGGCAGGGCGCCGAACACCGGCAGCGAGGGCACGAGCCCGAGCTGCGTGCCGAGCGGCGACACCGAGGTGCCGGTGCCGAGCGCGAAGCCCGGCCCCACGAACCACGCCGCGGTCCACAGCACGATGTTCGGCAGCAGCGCCAGCTGACCGAGTGTCAGCGTGACTCCGCCCAGGATGCCCGCCTGCAGACTCTCGTACAGCCCCACGATCGAGCTGAAGTTCAGCACCAGCACGACGGCCATCGCCAGCGCGGCGAAGCCCACGACGCCCGCGGCCGCGATGGTGCCGGCGCGCAGCGCGAGCGCGACGAGGGCGCGATCCCCCGCGTCGACGCGGTCGACCAGGCGCGCGATCGCCTGGCGGGGCCTCGAGCCCTGTGCGAGCTCGAGCGAGGCGGCACGACGGGGCGCCGAGGCGTACCCGAGCGCGAGGCCGATGGCCCACACACCGGCGGGGAAGAGGATGCTCTGCGCCACGGAGGGCAGTGCGGCCACGTCGCGCGCGCTCAGCGAGACCAGCAGCGCGAGCAGGGCCACGACGAGCACACCCACGGCGGCCCCGGTGAGCGGGTAGGGGGTCTGGCCGAGCCGCCGACCCGAGCGCAGCCCGAGCAGCACGGTCACCAGGGCGAGACCGAGCGGTGCGATACCGACCTCGAACGGCAGCTCGGCCCCCGCGACCCCGAGCCGCAGCGCGAGCGCCGGGTCGATCGTGAGCAGCAGGTCGACGCCGTGACCGAGCAGCCACAGATCGCCGGAGGCCCGCCAGAACGCGAGCCAGTCGACGGCGAGCCCGAACTGGGCGGCCCAGAGGATCGTCAGCGGGATGAGCGGGATGCCCACCCCGATGGCTACGGCGATGACCGCGTCGAGAGCGGCGAGGAGGGCGGTGGCTGGGCGATTCATGCGGAGCCGAGCCTACCCGCAGGCTCGCCGGAAGGACTGACGACGCTCAGTGGAAGACGGCTTTGAGCACGATCACGGCCACCCCGAGCAGCGCGGTCGCGAGGCCTCCCGCGAGGCAGGAGTACCAGCGGGCGCCGCGCTCGACGAAGGCGAGCACGCCGAGCAGGAAGAGCACGATCACCCCGACCCAGAGCGCGGCGAGGTACGCCGTGCCCTCGTCGAGCACCCCCGCCGCCCCGAGACCGAGCACGGCCATGGGCACGACCGCGGCGAGCAGCAGCCCGGTGGAGTGCTCGAGCGCCCGGCCGAGCGCGGCACTGATGCCGAGCTGGGTGGGGCCCCGTCGGCCGTGGTGCGCCATGGTGAAGGCGAAGACGTGGGCGAGCCAGAACACGAGCACCGTGCTGCCGACGCCGACCAGCAACTGGAAGTCGTTCTCGTCGTCGTCGACCACCACGATCAGGGCGCTCACGATGATGGTGCCGTAGATCGACTCGGGGGTGACCAGTTCGTGGCGCAGGCGTCGCCGCAGAGAGAGGGCGGCCGGAGCATCCGTCGTCGCGTCGTGGTCGGTCACGGCCGGCCTCCTCATCGCCTCGTGTCGTTCGTGTGAATCGCTCTGCACAGTGTGACAGGTCGGCGGATGCGACGACGGCCCGCCCCTCACCGGGACGGGCCGTCGTCGTGCACGCGGTGTGACTGTCGTGCACTCGCTGTGACTAGAGGGCCGCGTAAACTTCGCGCAGCAGCGCCGCGGTCTCGCTCGGGGTCTTGCCGACGCGCACGCCGGCGGCCTCGAGGGCCTCCTTCTTCGCCTGGGCGGTGCCGGCCGAGCCGGACACGATCGCACCGGCGTGGCCCATCGTCTTGCCCTCGGGGGCGGTGAAGCCCGCGACGTAGCCGACGACCGGCTTGGTGACGTTCGCCTTGATGAAGTCGGCCGCACGCTCCTCGGCGTCGCCGCCGATCTCGCCGATCATCACGATCGCCTTGGTCTCGGGGTCGGCCTCGAACGCGGCGAGCGCGTCGATGTGCGTCGTGCCGATGATCGGGTCGCCGCCGATGCCGATGGCGGTGGAGAAGCCCAGGTCGCGCAGCTCGTACATCATCTGGTAGGTCAGGGTGCCCGACTTCGAGACGAGACCGATCGGGCCCTTGCCGGTGATGTTCGCCGGGGTGATGCCGACGAGCGCTTCACCGGGAGTGATGATGCCGGGGCAGTTCGGGCCGATGATGCGGGTCTTCTCGCCCTTCTGCTTGGCGTAGGCCCAGGCCTCGGCCGAGTCCTGCACCGGGATGCCCTCGGTGATCACGACGAGCAGCGGGATCTCGGCGTCGATGGCCTCGATGATCGCGTCCTTCGAGAAGGCGGGCGGCACGAAGGCGATCGAGACGTCGGCGCCCGTGGCCTCGATGGCCTCCTTCACCGTGGCGAAGACCGGCAGCTCGACGGCGTTGCCGTCTTTGTCGGTGTGGCTGACGACGGTGCCGGCCTTGCGGGCGTTCACGCCGCCGACGACCTGGGTGCCGGCCTTCAGCATGAGGGCGGTGTGCTTGGTGCCCTCACCGCCGGTGATGCCCTGCACGATGACCTTGGAGTCCTTGTTCAGAAAAATCGACATGTCTCTCGTCCTCTACTTCGCTCGCCGCTTACTTGCTCGCCGCTGCAGCGAGCTCGGCGGCCTTGTCGGCGCCGTCGTCCATCGTCAGGGCCAGGGTGACCAGCGGGTGCGCCGCCTTCTCGAGGATCGCGCGACCCTCCTCCACCTTGTTGCCGTCGAGGCGCACCACGAGCGGCTTGGTGGCGGTGTCGCCGAGCACCTCGAGGGCGCCCACGATGCCGTTGGCCACCGCGTCGCACGCGGTGATGCCGCCGAAGACGTTCACGAACACGCTCTTGACCTGCTCGTCGCCGAGGATGACGTCGAGACCGTTGGCCATGACCTGCGCCGAGGCTCCGCCGCCGATGTCGAGGAAGTTCGCCGGCTTGACGCCGTCGTGCTTCTCGCCCGCGTAGGACACGACGTCGAGCGTCGACATGACGAGACCCGCACCGTTGCCGATGACACCGACCTGGCCGTCGAGCTTGACGTAGTTGAGGCCGAGCTTCTTGGCCTTGGCCTCGAGCGGGTCGGCCGCCTCGGCGTCTTCGAGGGCCTCGTGGCCCGGGTGACGGAAGTCGGCGTTCTCGTCGAGCGAGACCTTGCCGTCGAGGGCGACGATCTCGCCCTCCTCGGTGAGCACCAGCGGGTTCACCTCGACCAGTGTGGCGTCTTCGCCTTTATAAACCTCCCACAGCTTCACGAAGACGGGGGCGACCTTGTCGACGAGCTCGGCCGGGAAGTTCGCCTGCGTGGCGATCGACTTCGCGGTCTCGAGGTCGATGCCGGCGATGGGGTCGACCTCGATGCGGGCGAGGGCCTCGGGGCGCTCGACGGCGAGCTGCTCGATCTCCATGCCGCCCTCGTAGCTCGTCAGCGAGAGGTAGGAGCGGTTGGCGCGGTCGAGCAGCACCGAGAAGTAGAACTCCTCGGCGATGCGAGCGCCGCCGGCGACCATGACCCGCTTGACCTCGTGGCCCTTGATGTCGAGGCCGAGGATCGCCTTCGCCGCCTCTTCGGCGTCGTCGGGCGTCTTCGCCACCTTGACACCGCCAGCCTTGCCGCGGCCGCCGACCTTGACCTGGGCCTTGACGACGGTGACGCCGCCGAGCTTCTCGGCCGCCGCGCGCACCTCCTCAGGGGTGTCGGCGACGATTCCGGGGAGCACGGGCACGCCGTAGCTCTCGAAGAGGTCTCTGGCCTGGTATTCGAATAGATCCACGCTGGTCTTCCAATCCGTTCAACTCGTCGCCCTGGCAGTGACGCAGGACATGACTCACGGCGCGACGGAGGTCAGGTTCCGCTCCGTCGCTCCGGACACCACCTAGAACATTACCCCCGCCCGCCGACGCTCTCCTTCGACTCCTCCTGCACCGCCCCCGGTCTCCCGTCGTCCTCCACAGATCGCGCCTCCCGCGTCGGCTTCCGGATGCCCGCCCGGCACGCTGTCCGCATGAACCCACGCCTCCGCCTCCTCTCCGTCCTCCTCGCCACCGCCGCCCTGGCTCTCGGCAGCCTCCTCGCCGCGGGGCCCGCCCTCGCGGTCAGGGCCCTCGCCCACGGGCAGGGGGTGATGTGGGAGGGCGATCATGCGTCGTGGATCGGCTCCTACTTGCTCGACGACGGCAACACCGGCTACTGCCTCGACGTCGAGAAGCCCCAGCCGGCCGGCACCGACGTCACCTACGTCGACGGCTCGACGACCGGTTCGTACTCGACGGCCGACTCGGCGCGGCTCGCCTACATCTCACGCAACTTCGGTTCGCCCGCCGACCCGCTCTCGGCGGCCTCGGCGCAGCTGGCCACGTGGACGGTGGCGGGCCTCGGCGGCCACGATCAGGCGTGGTTCGCCCGGCGGGCCAACGATTCGGCGGGTGACGTGGTCATCGCGGCGAACCACATCCTGTCCCGGGCCGATGGGCCGGGCGGCGCCTCGACCGGTGTCTCGGCCACCGTCTCTCTCGAGCTCGAGGGGCCGGGCGGCTCGGTACGGTCGGAACTCCTGGTGGACTACCTCGCCGGGCGCGCGTCGGTTCCTGCCGGGTCCTTCTCCGGGCAATTAGTGCTCACCGGAGCCACCTTCGCCGACGGCAGCACGAGCCGCTCCGTCCCGAACGGCACCTCGGTGCCGATCCTCCCGGCGCAGCGCGGCACGACCGAGACGGTGTCGGTCACC
Organism: Herbiconiux gentiana; assembly: GCF_024978135.1. Taxonomy (GTDB): domain Bacteria; phylum Actinomycetota; class Actinomycetes; order Actinomycetales; family Microbacteriaceae; genus Herbiconiux; species Herbiconiux gentiana. Next base: position 521,137 of record NZ_JANTEZ010000003.1, read on the forward strand.
GTGGAGTACCGGGCGCTGCCCTTCGGTCCGGGCTTCCGGCTCGGGCGCAACACCGGCCCGAACCAGAGCCTGCTGGTCGATCATCCGTACCCCCGCGACGCCCGAGCGAGCACCCGGGCGACCGCCCCCAGCGAGCTGCCCTTCGCGCCCCGGGTGCAGACGCAGACGAGCGCGGCGATCGTGCAGCCCGGCGACGCGCTGAGCGACGCCCTGCACCTCGACGCTCATCCCTCCTCGCCGGCCGGCACGACATGGGGTGTGTACACCGCGGCCGACGGGTCCCTCGCGCCCATCCCGGTGGTCGTCACGAGCGTGCTGCACGGCCCGTTCCCGGCGGCCCCCGTCGAGAGCGAGACCGCACCCGCCGGATCCCCCGTCGTCTGCACGGTCGAGACCCTCGCGGCAGCCGGACCGCGCCGCTACGACTCCCCGCCCTGCACCGTCCCGTCCCCCGGCTTCTACGTCTGGACCGACTCCATCGACCCCACCCGCACCCCACCCGCCCAGGGCGGCACCCGCCTCCGCCCCTGGACGTCGCGCTTCGGCGTCGCCGCGGAGACCACCCTCGCGCCGGCCGCGCCCACCCTCTCCACCACGGCCACCCGCGTCACGGCGCCTCCGCCCACCCCCTCACCCACCCCTCGGCCGTCGGCCCCCGGCCCACATGACCTCGACTCCCTCGCTGCGGACCGAGGCCCGCACGACCTCGACGCCCCCGTCGCGGCTGACGCGAGGACAGCATCAGGCGTGCTCTCCATCACGGCGCCCACCTGCATCGCCGACAGCCTCCACCTCGAGGGCCTCCCGCCGGGCATCGAACCCGTCGAGGTCCGCTCGACCCTCCTGGGCCCGCTCCCGGCCCTGCCCGAACTCGAGTCGACCCCCGACGACTGGCGCGACTTCCCGGTGGCCGGCCGCACCACGACCACCCTCGCCACCGACGGCGACCACGTCACCGCGTGCCTCCCGATCTCCACCCCGGGCCACTACTACTTCGTCACCGAGTCCGACGGCTCCACCCCGACGTCGCTCCCCGGGGCCGGAACGGTCGCTGCGCTCGTCGCGCCTCCGACGGACGACCGCGCCGCAGCCACCGGCGCAGACACCGCCACCGCCACCGCGACCGACGCAGACAGCGCCACCGCCACCGAAATCCACAGCGACACCGACGGCAACAATGACGGCGCCAGCGATGCCAGCACCGGCACCGGCGCCAGCACCGGCGGCAACGAGATCGCGGTGGGTGAGCCCGTCGATGCCGCCCTGATCCCCGCCTTCGCAGATCACCGCGTCCACGCCTCGGAGGCGATCTCGCTCGAGGCACCTCCGACGGCTCCCCCGGCCACCACGCCACCGCCCGCGTCCACCGCACCGCCCACACCGCCGGCCCCGCCCGCACCCCCGGCGGCCGGCCACCTGCCCCTCACCGGCGCCTCCGCCGGACCCACTGCCATGGCGACCGCCGTCGGCATCGGCGCGCTCGTCCTCGGCCTCGCCATCGCCGGCCTCGCGGGCACCAGGATCGGCACCCGGCGCCGCTGACCACCCTTCACGAGCCCCGCCGCTCCACCCCGATGAGCTGCGGGGCTCCGGCGCGCGCCGGCGAGACCACCGGGCCCGGCGCGAGCCGGCCCTAGAGCTTCTCGATGGGGGCGATCTTGATCAGGAGTTTCTTCGCCCCGACCGCCTCGAAGTTCACGTGGGCCACACGCTTGGCGCCCTCGCCCGTGACCTGATTGACCCGGCCCTCGCCGAAGTCGGCGTGCTTGATGCGGTCACCGGGCACCAGGGTGAGGTCGCCGTTGTCGCGCACCTGGCCCGTCACGCGGTTCGCCCACTCCGTCTTCGGTCGCGGCGGCCCCGGCGGCAGCCCGTAGCCGCCGGCAGCACCGAAGCGCGGCGAACCCGAGCCCCCCGACGAAACCGAGGCCGAACCTGAACCAGACCCAGCCCCGAACCGCGACCCGTATCCCCCGCCACGCCCCCCGCCCAGCGCCCGCGAATCACTCCCACCCCGCGACGCCATCCCCGGCGACTGGATCCACTCCACCAACTCCGCCGGGATCTCCTGCAGGTACCGGCTCGGCATCGCCACCGCCGTCTCGCCGAACTGCGCCCGCGTCATGGCGAGCGAGATGAACAGCCGCTTCCGCGCGCGCGTGATGCCCACGTAGAACAGCCGCCGCTCCTCGGCAGGGCCGCCCGGCTCGCCGGCCGACATGCGGTGCGGCAGCAGATCCTCCTCCACGCCCGTGAGGAAGACCGCGTCGTACTCCAGCCCCTTCGCGGTGTGCAGCGTCATCAGCGACACCGTTCCGCTCGAGTCGTCGAGGTCGTCGACCGCCGCCACGAGCGACACCTCGGTGAGGAAGTCGAGCAGCGTGCCGTCGGGGTTGTTGCGGTTGAACTCCTTCGTCACCGCGAGGAGCTCCTCGACGTTCTCGGCCCGCGCTTCGTCTTGCGGGTCACGGCTGGCGCGCAGCGTCGCGACGTAGGCGCTCTTCTCCATCAGCAGCTGCAGCACCTCGCTGACGGGAGCCTCGCCACCGACCCGCGCCGGGTCGACGAGCTCGCTCGCGTCGTCGAGCAGCCCCGCGAGCTGCAGGATCGCCCCGGTGACTTTGGGCCCGAGACTCAGCTCCTTCGCCCGGCGCATCGCCTCGCGGTAGCTGATCTCGTTGCGCTCGGCGAAGGCCGCGAGCGCGGTCTCGGTCGCCGGCCCGATGCCGCGCTTCGGCGTATTCAGGATGCGCCGCAGCGCCAGCCCGTCGAACGGGTTCGCGACGGCCGAGAGGTAGGCCATCGCATCCTTGATCTCGGCCCGCTCGTAGAACTTCGTGCCGCCGAGCACCCGGTAGGGCAGCGCCGACCGGATGAAGATCTCCTCCAGCGCTCGCGTCTGCGAGTTGGTGCGGTAGAAGACGGCGATCTGGTTGTACGCCATGCCGCCTTCGTGCAGCTTGGCGATCTCGTCGGCCACGAACTGCGCCTCGTCGTGCCCCGAGTACCCGGTGAAGCCGACGATCTTCTCGCCGTCGCCGACGGCCGTCCAGAGCTTCTTGTCTTTGCGGTCGAAGTTGTTGGAGATGACGGCGTTGGCCGCCGAGAGGATGTTCTGCGTCGACCGGTAGTTCTGCTCGAGCAGCACGACGCGGGCTCCGGGGAAGTCGCGCTCGAACTCGACGATGTTGCGGATGTCGGCCCCGCGGAAGGCGTAGATCGACTGGTCGGAGTCACCGACGACGGTCAGCGACGCCCCGCCGCCGCCGAACGACGCGAGGCCCGAGAGCTCGTTCGACTCGGGCGCCTTGGTGAGTTCGCGGATGAGCGAGTACTGCGCGTGGTTCGTGTCCTGGTACTCGTCGACGAGGATGTGCCGGAACCGCCGCTGGTACTTCTCGGCCACCTGCGGGAACGCCCGGAACAGGAAGACCGTCTGGCTGATCAGGTCGTCGAAGTCGAAGGCGTTCGCCTCACGCAGCGCCCGGCTGTAGGCCCGGAAGCACTCGACGAACATCGCCTCCTGCGGGTCGTTGAAGTTCGCTTGCCGGGCGTAGCTGTCGGCGTCGGCCAGCTCGTTCTTGAGTTTGGAGATCTTCGCGGTGACCTGCGAGACCGTGAAGCCGAAGGTGTCGGCCTGCAGGTCTTTGATGATGCGCTTGACGAGCGCCCGCGAGTCGGCTGAGTCGTAGATGGTGAAGCTCTTGGTGAAGCCGAAGTTCTCGGCCTCCCGGCGCAGGATGCGCACGCAGGCCGAGTGGAACGTCGAGATCCACATGCCCTCGGCGACCTGCCCCAGCAGGTGCCCGACACGCTCGCGCATCTCGGCCGCCGCCTTGTTGGTGAAGGTGATCGCGAGGATCTGGCTCGGCCACGCCTCCGCGCTCTTGATCAGCCCGGCGATGCGGTGCGTGAGCACCCGCGTCTTGCCACTGCCCGCTCCCGCGACGATGAGCAGTGCCTGCCCGCGGTAGACCACGGCCTCCCGCTGCTCGGGGTTCAGCCCGGCGAGCAGCTCGTCGTCTTCGCCCGTCGACGAGGACGAAGAGGGGTCGACGACGACCGGCTGGAGACGGGGAGTAGTGGTGTCGCTCATGCTCCGACAAGTCTAGGTCGCACCACCGACGCTCACCCCCGCCGCGACTCCACGAGCTCCAACGCCCGAACCGCCAGATCCGGTTGATCCGCGAACACCCCGTCCACCCCCGACGACAGGATCGCCGCGAACTCCTCCTCCCACGCCCCGAACGCCGACTTGTCCCGCCCCAGCCGGTAGTTCCGCGGCAGGAACCGGTTCTCGGCGCGCAGCGTCCAGGCGAACACCGACAGCCCGGCGGCGCGCGCCCGAGAAACCACGTCGCTCACCCGGTGAGCCGACCCCTGCACGTCCCGCGGCATGATCGTCGCCTTGTCCAGGCTGATCCCGTCGACCTCCCCCGCCAGCGACGCGAGCCCCGACGGCGTCAGGAACGACGCGTAGTCCGGCGCCGACGACCCCTGCGCCGCCACGAGATCGGCCGGTGATCCCGTGTCCTCGAGCAGGTAGATCCAGCTCCCCTCGACCCCGCGCGCCCGCAGGCCCGAGAGGGCCGTCTTCTCGAACGACTCCACCACGAGCTGCCCCGGGCGCGAGGCCCACCCCGCCGACGCCAGCTCCCCCGCCACGATCTCGGCATAAGGCATCCCGATCGAGTCGTAGTACGCCACGTGCTTCAGCTCCACCACGGCCCGCCGCAGCGACCCCGACGCCGACGACGCCTCGTCGACGATCCGCAGCACGTCGGCCAGCCGCAGGATGCCGAACCGCCCGTCGAAGCTCCGGCTCGCCGGCCGCACCTCGGGCAGTCGCTCCCGCGCCCGCAGGGTCTGCAGCTCGGCCCAGGTGAAGTCCTCGGTGAACCAGCCGGTCAGCTCGTGGCCGTCGATGCGCTTCGTGCTGCAGCGCTCGGCGAACTCCGGATGCTCGGCGACATCGGTCGTGCCCGAGATCTCGTTCTCGTGCCGCACGACCGCCACCCCGTCGCGCGTCAGCACGACGTCCGGCTCCACCGCGTCGGCGCCCAGCGCGAACGCCAGCTCGTAGGCCGACGCGGTGTGCTCGGGCCGGTAGCCGCTGGCGCCTCGGTGGCCGATGACGAGGGGCCGGGCATCCGCTTCTCTGATCACGCCCCACACGCTACGCCCCGGTGTCGCCCGCCCGCCCCTGCGCCCTCGGCGAACACCGCCGCTCACGGCACGGATCGAGCCGATGCCCAGGCATTTCCTGTAATCGGTGGACTACGTTTGTAGCAACCACGATCACCCTCACAGCACAGAATGAGACTGACATGGCAGCGTCCTCCAGCAACCCCGCCTTCACCCGGAATCCGGTGTTCAACGGCAAGGCGGTGGCCCAGACCCCCACGATGACCGCAGACGGTCTCCAGGAGCTCTACGAGCGCCCGGCCGCGGGCCCCGCCGAGACCGACCGCATGAGCTACGACGACGTCATCATGAAGACGGCCGGCCTGTTCGCCGTGTTCCTCGTCACCGGCGTCGTCGGCTTCCTCGCCAACTGGCCCGTCCCGACGGTGCTCGGCCTCGGCCTGATGATCGTCGGCGTGCTCGTCGGCTTCGTGCTGGGTCTCGTCAACGCGTTCAAGCGCGAGCCGTCCGTCCCGCTGATCCTGGCCTACGCGGCCTTCGAGGGTCTCGCGATCGGTGCCATCTCGAGCTTCTTCGAGTACCAGTGGTCGGGCATCGTCATCCAGGCCGTGCTCGCCACGGTCGCCGTGTTCGGTGTCACCCTGGCCCTCTTCGCGAGCGGCAAGATCCGCGCCTCCAAGCGCGCCACCAAGGTGTTCCTCATCGCGATGGTCGGCTACGGCGTGTTCTCGCTGCTGAACCTCGTGCTCATGCTCACCGGCGTGGTCACCGACCCGTTCGGTCTGCGCAGCGGCTGGATCGGCATCGTCATCGGTGTCGTCGTGGTCATCATGGCGGCCTACTCACTGGTGCTCGACTTCGACATGATCCAGCGCGGCGTGCAGTCGGGCGCCCCCCGCAAGTACGGGTGGACCGGCGCGTTCGGCCTGATGACCACCATCGTCTGGCTGTACCTCGAGCTGCTCCGCATGATCGCCATCTTCCGCAACTAGTCGTCTTCCGCAGCTAACCGGAGCCCGCCATCAGCGAAACGAACGGGGTCGTCCGAGAGGACGGCCCCGTTCGTCGTTCCCGGAGGGCCGCCCTCACCCGCGCGGCCCGTTCGGCGCGCACCGCTGCTGGGCGACTCACCGGCCTCGACGCCGCCCGCGGTCTCGCGCTGCTCGGCATGCTCGCCGCCCACACCGTGCCCGAGGGCGACGGCGAGTTCGTCTGGGACGGCCGCTCCTCCATCCTCTTCGCCACCATCGCGGGCGTCTCCCTGGGCCTCATGTCGGGCGGCTTCCGGCGGCCGGCTCCGGATGCCCGGGGCCGCGTCGCCCGCATCGTGCTGCTCCGCGGCATCCTGCTCATCGTGCTGGGCGTGCTGCTGACCTTCCTGCAGACACCCATCGCGATCATCCTCGACACCTACGGGTTCCTCTTCCTCGTGGCGCTGCCGCTGCTCTACGCCCCGCGCTGGATCGTCGCCGCCGTCGCCGCCGCGGCCGCACTCGCCGGGCCGTGGCTGGTCGAGACGATCAGCCGGGGGCTCGAGGGAACGGTCGGTGGGCTCGCGACCGCACTCGACGACCCCTGGGCCTACTTCCCGGTGCGCTGGCTGACCGGTGCGTATCCGGCGCCCGTCTGGCTCGCCTACCTGGCCGTCGGCATCCTGATCGCGCGCAGCGACCTGCGTCGGCGGGTCACCCAGTACGTGCTCGTCGCCGCCGGCGGGCTGGCCGCGGTGCTGGGCTACGCGGTGGCCGGTGCGCTGGGGTCGCCGGTGCTGGCCCACGACGACAGCACGGCCGAGGTGATCGCCTCCGGAGGTCTCGCCGTCGCGGTGGTCGGCGCGCTCGTCTGGCTCACGTCCTCGGCCGCCGCGCCCGTGCGGCGCATCTCGACAGGCGCGCTCTGGCCGCTGTCGGCGGTCGGCTCGATGCCGCTCACCATCTACACGGCGCAGATCCTCGGCATCGCGGTCGCGGTCGAGGTGGTGCCGCACGAGGAGTGGCTCGGCTGGCAGTCGGTTCCGCTGTTCTTCGCGTTCGCCGTCCCGTCGCTGGTGCTCGCGTGCGTGTGGCGAGTCGTCTTCGCGCAGGGGCCGCTGGAGTGGCTGTTCAGCCGGCTGACCACCCATCGGCCGTGGCCCGGGCAGCGGAAGGTGTGACGCGGGCGACCGCCACTCGGCCGTGGGCCACCCTCCGGCGGGCATGACGCCCGAACGCCGGAGGAGCCCCGTCGATCCGGCTCCGGTCGACTGACGCGGGTGGATCGGCGGGGCTCCTCAGAGCTCACCGACGCGGGATCACTCCCACTCGATCGTTCCCGGCGGCTTCGACGTCACGTCGAGCACCACGCGGTTCACGCCGCTCACCTCGTTGGTGATGCGGTTCGAGATGCGCGCCAGCACGTCGTAGGGCAGGCGCGTCCAGTCGGCGGTCATCGCGTCTTCGCTCGACACGGGCCGCAGCACGATCGGATGCCCGTAGGTGCGCCCGTCGCCCTGCACGCCCACCGACCGCACGTCGGCCAGCAGCACCACGGGGCACTGCCAGATCTCGGCGTCGAGCCCGGCGGCGGTGAGCTCGGCGCGCACGATGGCGTCGGCCTCGCGCAGCAGGTCGAGGCGCTCGGCCGTGACCTCGCCGACGATGCGGATGCCGAGGCCGGGGCCGGGGAACGGCTGCCGCGAGACGATCTCGTCGGGCAGGCCGAGCTGGCGGCCGATGGCGCGCACCTCGTCCTTGAACAGGGCCCGCAGCGGCTCGACGAGCTCGAACTGCAGGTCCTCCGGCAGACCGCCGACGTTGTGGTGGCTCTTGATGTTCGCGGTGCCGCTGCCGCCACCCGACTCCACCACGTCGGGGTAGAGCGTGCCCTGCACGAGGAAGCGGATCGGGTCTCCGTCGGCCGCAGCCTCGGCGATGAGGTCGGCCTGCGCCTGCTCGAAGGTGCGGATGAACTCGCGCCCGATGATCTTGCGCTTCTGCTCGGGGTCGCTCACGCCGGCGAGCGCCGAGATGAACTGCTCCCGCGCATCCACCGTGACCAGCCGCACGCCGGTGGACTTGACGTAGTCCTCCTCGACCTGTCGCCGCTCATCCTGACGCAGCAGACCGTGGTCGACGAACACGCAGACGAGCTGATCGCCGACGGCCTTGTGCACGAGCGCCGCGGCGACGGCCGAGTCGACCCCGCCCGAGAGACCGCAGATGACGCGCCCCGAGCCCACCTGGGCCTGGATGGCGGCGACCTGGTCGGCGATGACGTTGCCCGGGTTCCAGTCGGCGGGGATGCCGGCGGCCCGGTGCAGGAAGTTGACGATGACGTCCTGCCCGTAGGGGGTGTGCTTGACCTCGGGGTGCCACTGCACGCCGTAGAGGCCGCGCTCCTTGTTGGCGAACGCCGCCACGGGGGTGGACGAGGTGCGGGCGAGCACCTCGAAGCCCTCGGGCGCCTTCACCACGGAGTCGCCGTGGCTCATCCACACCGTCTGGGCGTCGGGCTGCTCGGCGAGCAGCTCGCCGCCGCCCTGGTCGTCGACCGCCATGTCGGTGGAGCCGTACTCGCGGGCGCCGGTCTTGGCGACCTCGCCGCCGAGGGCCTTCGCCATCACCTGGAAGCCGTAGCAGATGCCCATGGTCGGCACCCCGAGGTCGAAGATCGCCGAGTCGAACGCCGGGGCGCCGTCTTCGTAGACGCTCGACGGGCCGCCGCTCAGCACGATGCCCGAGGGGTTCTTGGCCGCGACCTCTTCGGCCGTGATGGTGTGCGGCACGATCTCGGAGTACACGCTCGCCTCGCGCACGCGGCGCGCGATGAGCTGGGCGTACTGGGCGCCGAAGTCGACGACGAGCACCGGGCGGGTCAGCTCGTCGTGGTCGGGGGTCTCTGCTCCGCTAATGGGATGCCTCCACGGTGTCGGTTTTCGCCAGCTCCGCTTCGCGGGAGGCGAGGTAGGCCCTCACCTCGCGGGCGATGCGCCCCTCGAGGAAGAAGGAGAGGAAGGGGATGACGCCACCGAGCGCGATCAGGATGAAGCGCAGGAAGGGCCAGCGCATCAGGCTCCAGAGGCGGAAGTCGGAGAAGAGGTAGACCACGTAGAACCAGCCGTGCACGATCAGGATGCCCGTGCTCAGGTTGACCGCCGTGACCGTGCCGTCGGGCACCAGGGCGAGCAGGCCGTTGCGCCCGCCGAGCTCGACCTCGAGACCCAGCGGGGTGTACTTCAGCAGCATCTCGACGCAGAGCAGGAGCAGCAGCACACCGGTGATGATGGAGGCGACCTGGTAGAACTTCACCGCCCCGCGGATGCGCGGGAAGTCGTTCGGTTTGGGTGCGAGTGCCATGGATCCAGCCTACCCGCGCCCGTCTGGGGCGAGCGACTCGTCGAGCTCCTCGAGCTCCCGCTCCCAGGCGTCTCGCACCAGCCGGTACCAGAGGTAGACGGCGAAGCCCGCGAACACCACCCACTCGGCGGCGTAGAAGATGTTGAGCCAGTTCAGCTGCACCGAGCGGTCGGGCTCCGGGGAGTCGATGGCGGTGAGCGGCTGCGGGGCGCTGTCGAGCACGAGATAGCCGCCGTAGACCTCCGCGTCGTCGTCGAACTGCGACCAGCGGTTGATCAGCTCGGCCACCGACATCGTGGAGGACAGCGGACCGCCGTCGAGCGAGGTCGGGGCCGACGGCTTCGGTGCGACCGGGCCCTCGGTCGGGAAGTACCTGCCCAGGATCTGCTCGGGCGTCGTCGACTCCGACTCGGCGAGGGCGGACGCGGTGGCGCGCGCCTCGTCCTCCGAGGCGGTCCAGCCGAGGGCGACCGCGAGGTAGGTATCGGCCTCGTCGGCGACCTGCACCTGACCGATCACCCAGTACCCCGTGTCGCCGTCGTTGACCCGGTCGGCGATGTAGTCGAAGCCCGACGGCACGAACACCCCCGTCACCTCGGCGCGCTGGGCGGCCTGCGTCTCGACCACCGGCTGCTGCGGAGCGGCGACCTGTTCGAGCGGCAGCACCGTCTCGCTGGCGCTGTTGACCGAGGTGCCGGTCGTGACCGCGCGGTCGAGCTGCCACTGCCCGAGCGCCGCGAACCCGGCCGCCACCGCGAGGGCGAGCAGCAGCGTCGCGATCCACCGCGGGCGCCGCATGACGCCACCGAGCGTGGGGCGGGCGGGGGTTCGGGTGTTCACCGGGGTTCCCGTGGTGCTCACTGGTCGCCGTCTCTCGCTCGGGGGCTCTCGTCGTCGGACTGCAGCATCGCCTGCTCGATCAGCCGCTCGATCGCAGGGTCGCCGGCACCGTCGCCGTCACCGCGGCCGGGTCGCAACGAGGTGTCGTAATCGTCGTAGTCGCTGTCGAACCCGCCGCTGTCGGGCCGCTCCCCGAACCGGCCCCCGTCGATCCGTCCGCTGTCGCTCCGCTCGCTGTCGCGCCCGCCGGCGTCGACGCGATCCCCGTCGCCCGCGTTGGCGGCCGCCCGGTCGTCATTGAACTGCACGTCGCCCGCCGCCCCGGCGGGGGTGCCGGATGCTCGGCCTCCGCCGCCCGCGGCGCCGGCCGTCGCGGCCTCCATCAGGGCGATGGCCTCGTCCCGTTCGAGGCCGCCGGTCGATCCACCGGCACGGGACCCGCGCGCAACCGCGGACCCGCCGGCAACCGAAGGCCCGCCCGAACCGGCCGCATCGCCCGCAACCGCCCCAGCCGCAGCCGCGACGGCCCGCGCCTTCTTCCGCTTCGTCCCCAGCACGACCGCCCCGATGCGCTCGGAGTTCACCGCGAGGATCGGCCCCATGATCGCCATGATCAGCACGTACAGACCGGCGAACGGCTGGATCCGCTCGTCGAGCCCGGCCGCCAGCGCCAGCGTCGCGAGAATGAGTGCGAACTCCCCCCGGTTCTGCAGGATGGCAGTCGTGTTGATGCCTGCCTGCGGCCCGAGCCCGTTCAGCCACGCCACGAACTGACCCGCCACGATGTTGAGCACCACGGTCATCCCGACCGCGGCCAGCACCGGCCCGATCACGTCGGGGAACTTCGAGGGGTCGAGCCCCAGGCCGAAGTTCAGGAAGAAGAAGGCCCCGAACACGTCGCGCAGCGGGATGGCGATGTGCTCGATGCGGTTGCGGTACCGGGTCGCGCCCAGCACGAGCCCGATCAGGAACGCCCCGATCGCATCCGTCACCCCGAGGATCTCACCCAGGCCGCCGAACATGATCGCCAGCCCGAAGAACAGGATCGTGAACAGCTCGTCGTCTTTCGTGCGGAAGATGCGCGAGACGAACCGCCCGCCCCAGCGCGCCGCCGTGAACATGACGACGAGGAAGAGGAAGGAGATGCCGAGCTTTCCCACCACCGGCCAGATCTCGGTCTCGCCCGAGAGCACGACCGAGACGATGGCGAGGTAGATCGCGATGAAGACGTCCTCGACCACGGTGACGCCGAGGATCATCGGCGTCTCACGGTTCGCCAGCCGGTTCAGCTCGATCAGGAGCTTCGTGACGATGGCGCTCGAGGAGGTCGCCGTGATGCCCGCGATGACGAGGGCTTCACGCGTGCCCCACCCCACGAGGAAGCCGAAGGCGAAGCCCACGACCATGTTGATCGCGATGTACGAGCCGCCCGAGACGATGAGCTTGCCCGCGTTGCCCACGAACTCGTCGAGATCGAACTCGAGACCGAGATTGAACAGCAGCAGGATGAGCCCGAAGACCGCGATCAGCTCGATGTACTCCCCGTGCACGAAGTCGATCGGGAACCAGCCGAAGTACGGGCTCGCGAGGAGCCCCACGACCATGTAGATCGGGATGGCGGGCAGGCCGATCTGCTTGCCGAGCCGGCCGAGCACGTAGGCGAGGACGAAGAGGACGCCGAGGACGAGGAGGTCGGGACCGAGATGCACGCGCCCGCTCAGCTTCCGGGCGGACCGTCGACGACTCCTGCTTTCGCCTTGAGCTCACCGGTGCGGAAGAAGGCGAATGCCTTGGCGACCTTCTCCGGGGAGCCGGCGACCACGAGGGTGTCGCCGGGGAAGACCTTGAAGTCGGGGGCGGGGGCGGGGTTCGCGGAGTCTCCGCGCACGACGGCGACGACCGTGAGGCCGGCGATGCCGCGGTCGGCCGGGCTGCCGAGCGGCTGACCGGCGATGTGGTCTTCGTAGTCGACGGTGAACCAGTCGATGCTGAGCCCGGGGATCTGGTCGAGCGCCGTCAGCGACTCGGTGATCTGGGTGCCGCCGAGCAGTTCGGCGAGGGTGTGCGCCTCGTCGTCGGACAGGCGGAGCGAGACCTTCGTGGCGTCGCCGTCTTCGTCGTCGCTGAAGCTGATCAGGTCGCTGTGGCCCGAGCGGTGGGCGATGACGCCGACCTTGCCGCCGTCGCTCGTCACGAAGGTGTGCAGCACTCCGACTCCGGGAAGCTTCACGCGCTTCACGTCGACCATGGCCGTCTCCTCCTGGGCTCACCGCGGACGAGCGCCCGTCGGTGATCCCAGTTTAGTGGAGGGGCATCCGGAGCCCGTCGCCTGGGGACGGTGTTCGCACAGGGCGGAGCGGTGCATGAGAAGATGCACCGACACCGGCCCGGGCACCGCCACCGGCCCGCCCCGCCCCCGCCACCGAACCTCAGTCGGTCTGCACGATGTCGGGCGCCGCGAGCCGCACCCGCTCGGCCGACTCGTCGTCGGGCTGCAGCTGGCTCGCGCGCTCCGCCTCCACGCGCTCGAGGTACACCGCGACCTCCTTCTCGACCTGCGCGTCGTCCCACCCGAGCACCCCGGCCATCAGGCGGGCGGCGACGGGAGCGGCCGAGACCCCGCGGTCCCAGGCTTCGATCGAGATGCGGGTGCGCCGGGCGAGCACGTCGTCGAGGTGCAGCGCGCTCTCGTGCGAGGCTGCGTAGACCACCTCGGCGGCGATGTAGTCGTCGGCGCCGGGCAGCGGCTCGGCGAGCGAGGGGTCGTCGGCGATCAGGGCGAGCAGTTCGTCGGTGAGCGTGCCGTAGCGGTTCAGCAGGTGCTCGATGCGAACCGGATGCACGCCGAACCGCCGTGCGATCTTCTCCCGCTTGTTCCAGGCCGCCTTGTACCCCTCGGCGCCGAGTAGCGCGATGTCCTGCGTCACCGACGGCGAGATCTTGCCGTCGAGCGCCGAGACGGCGGCATCGATGGCGTCCTTCGCCATTACGCGGTAGGTGGTCCACTTGCCGCCCGCGATCACCACGAGCCCGGGCACCGAGTGCGCCACGAGGTGCTCGCGCGAGAGCTTCGAGGTCTGGTCGCTCTCGCCGGCGAGCAGCGGCCGGAGACCGGCGTAGACACCCTCGACGTCCTCCCGGGTGAGCGGCACGGCGAGCACCTTGTTGACGTGCTCGAGCAGGTAGTCGATGTCGGCGGCGGTCGCGGCCGGGTGCGCCTTGTCGAGGTTCCAGTCGGTGTCGGTCGTGCCGATCAGCCAGTGCCGGCCCCATGGGATGACGAACAGCACGCTCTTCTCGGTGCGCAGCAGCAGGCCCGACTTTCCCTGGAACCGGTCACGGGGCACGACGAGGTGGATGCCCTTCGAGGCCCGCACCTTGAACTGCCCGCGCTCCCCCACCATCGCCTGGGTCTCGTCGGTCCAGACCCCGGTGGCGTTGACCACCTGCTTGGCACGGATGTCGAACTTCTCACCCGTCTCGAGGTCGTGCGCGTGCACGCCGACGACCCGCTCCCCGACCTTGATGAACCCCTCGACCTGCACCCGGCTTGCGATGTGGGCGCCGTACGACGCGGCGGTGCGGGCGAGGCTCGAGACGTAGCGGGCGTCGTCGACCTGGGCGTCGTAGTACGTGATACCGCCGATCAGAGCATCCTTCGCCAGGCTCGGCATGAGCTCCTGCACCTGCTTGCGCGAGAGGTGCCGGTGGTGCGGCACCCCGGGCGGGCGGCCGCCGGAGTAGCTGAAGATGTCGTAGAGCAGCATGCCGGCGCCGATGTAGGCACGCTCGATCACCCGCTTGTTCAGGGGGTAGAGGAAGCGGACGGGCTTCACGAGGTGCGGCGCGATGCGCTGCAGCAGCAGGCCCCGCTCGATCAGCGCCTCGCGCACGAGGCGGAAGTCGAGCTGCTCGAGATAGCGGATGCCGCCGTGCACGAGTTTCGAGGAGCGGCTCGACGTTCCGGAGGCCCAGTCACGCGCCTCGACGAGCCCGGTGCGGAGCCCCCGCGTGACGGCGTCGAGCGCGGCGCCGGTGCCGACGATGCCGCCGCCGACCACGAGGATGTCGAGCTCTTTGTCCTTCAGCGAGGCGATCGCGTCCCGACGGTCGTCGGGCCCGATCTTGGTGGAGTGCGATACCGACGTCGTCGTGGCCATGGGACTCTCCTCAGTGAGCTAGTCGCTCGTAGCGTCCCTCTTCACGCTAGTCAACCCGGTACGGGGCGACAACCACTTCGACCCGCTGGAATTCCTTGAGATCGCTGTACCCGGTGGTGGCCATCGAGCGCCGCAGGGCGCCCATCAGGTTCGCCGTGCCGTCGGAGACGGGCGACGGGCCGTAGAGGATCTGCTCGAGCGGGGCGACCTGGCCCACGTGCACGCGCTGACCGCGGGGCAGCTGCGCGTGGTGCGCCTCGGCCCCCCAGTGCCAGCCGGCTCCGGGGGCGTCGGATGCTCGGGCGAGCGCACTGCCGAGCATGACCGCGTCGGCGCCGACCGAGATGGCCTTGACGATGTCGCCGCTCGTGCCGAGACCGCCGTCGGCGATGACGTGCACGTAACGGCCGCCCGACTCGTCCATGTAGTCGCGGCGCGCGCCGGCCACGTCGGCGACGGCCGTGGCCATCGGGGCGTGGATGCCGAGCGTCGCCCGGGTGGTCGAGGCCGCTCCTCCGCCGAAGCCGACGAGCACTCCGGCCGCGCCGGTGCGCATGAGGTGCAGGGCCGCGGTGTAGGTGGCGGCGCCACCCACGATCACGGGCACGTCGAGCTCGTAGATGAACTTCTTCAGGTTGAGCGGCTCGGAGTTCTTCGAGACGTGCTCGGCCGAGACGGTGGTGCCGCGAATGACGAAGAGGTCGACGCCGGCGGCGACCACGGTCTCGTAGAGCTCCTGGGTGCGCTGGGGCGACAGGGCGCCGGCGACGGTGACTCCGGATGCCCGGATCTCCGCCAGTCGTGCTGTGACGAGCTCGGGCTTGATGGGCTCCGAGTAGATCTGCTGCATGCGCTCGGTCGCGCCGCCCTCGGGGAGGGTGCGGATCTCCTCGAGCAGGGGCTCGGGGTTTTCGTACCGCGTCCACAGACCCTCGAGGTCGAGCACGCCCACGCCGCCGAGCTGGCCGATCATGATGGCGGTCTGCGGGGAGACCACGGAGTCCATCGGGGCGGCGAGCACCGGGATGTCGAAGTGGTACGCGTCGATCGACCACGTCGTCGACACGTCCTCGGGATCGCGCGTGCGCCGCGACGGCACGACCGCGATGTCGTCGAACGAGTACACGCGGCGCCCGCGCTTGGCGCGCCCAATCTCAATTTCCATCACACCCCATCCTATCGACAGGGACCGAAAGGCTTCGAGACCGCGGGTCAGCGACGGTAGTTGGGGGCCTCGACCACCATCTGCACGTCGTGCGGGTGCGACTCCTTCAGGCCCGCCGCCGTGATGCGCACGAACTTGCCCTTCTGCTTCAGCTCGGGGATGGTGCGCGCGCCGACGTAGAACATCGACTGGCGCAGGCCGCCGGCTAGCTGGTAGGCCACGTTCGCGAGCGGGCCGCGGTAGGGCACCTGACCCTCGATGCCCTCGGCGATCAGCTTGTCGTCGGAGGGGACGTCGGACTGGAAGTACCGGTCCTTCGAGTACGAGGTCTTCTCGCCGCGGGTCTGCAGCGCGCCGAGCGAGCCCATGCCCCGGTAGTTCTTGAACTGCTTGCCGTTGACGAACACCAGGTCGCCCGGGCTCTCGTCGCAGCCCGCGAGCAGCGAGCCGAGCATCACCGTGTCGGCACCGGCCACCAGGGCCTTGGCGATGTCGCCCGAGTACTGCAGACCGCCGTCGGCGATCACGGGCACACCCGACTCGCGAGCGGCGAGCGACGCCTCGTAGACGGCCGTCACCTGGGGCACGCCCACACCGGCGACGACACGGGTGGTGCAGATCGAGCCCGGCCCGACGCCCACCTTGATCGCGTCGGCCCCCGCGTCGACGAGCGCCTGCGCGCCCGAGCGGGTGGCCACGTTGCCGCCGATGACGTCGACGTCGGCGAACGCCCGGTCGCTCTTCAGGCGACGGATGATCTCCAGCACTCCCGCGCTGTCGCCGTTGGCCGTGTCGACCACGATCACGTCGACACCGGCGTCGAGCAGGTTGGTGGCGCGCTGCCAGGCGTCACCGAAGAAGCCGATGGCGGCACCGACGCGCAGTCGGCCGGCCGAGTCCTTGGTGGCGTTCGGGTACTTCTCGCTCTTGTCGAAGTCCTTGACGGTGATGAGACCCGAGAGCCGCCCGGCGTCGTCGACAATCGGCAGCTTCTCGATCTTGTGCTGCGCGAAGATGGCCACGGCGTCATCGGGGTCGACCCCGACCCGAGCGGTGATCAGCGGCATCTTCGTCATGACGTCGCGCACGAACGTGGTCTGCTTCTCGAACGGCGAGACGAAGCGCATGTCGCGGTTCGTCACGATGCCGACGAGCACACCCTGACCGTCGACCACGGGGAGCCCGCTCACGCGGTACATGCCGCAGAGCGCGTCGACCTCGGCGACCGTCGCATCCGGAGTCGTCGTGACCGGGTCGGTGACCATGCCCGACTCGCTGCGCTTCACGCGGTCGACCTGCTCGGCCTGGTCGACGATCGACAGGTTGCGGTGCAGGATGCCCAGACCGCCCTGACGCGCCATGGCGACCGCCATGCGCGACTCCGTCACCGTGTCCATCGCCGCCGACAGCAGCGGGGTGGCGACCTCGATGCGCTTGGTCAGCCGCGACGAGGTGTCGGCCTCGCTCGGGATGACGTCGGTATGACCCGGCAGCAGCATCACGTCGTCGTACGTCAATCCGACAAATCCGAACGGATCCGGCTGGTCCATCGTTCTCCCTCGCGCGCAGTGTAGGTCAATCGTAACCGTTAGGCACGCACCGATATTCCGTGTAGAAATAACGGGCACGACGGAATGTCCACCTGAAACACCGTGGACACAAATCGTCTGTATGGTCTAGCAGAGTCGCTACGACCATAGGCGCGGAGAACCCACCACTGCACATGGGGTTCTCCTTCAGGAGGTGCTGTCTTGATCGCAGGAATCCGTACCGGACACGGGGTACGTCTCGTCACGATGCTGTTGGCGGTGGTCTCCCTCTGTCTCGGCATCGTGCTGGGCTCGGGGGCCCTGTCGGCCTCGGCGACCGAGACCCCCGCCCCGACCCCGACCCCCACGAGCGACTTCACGAACACGCTCACCATCACCGGTGTGCTCCGTGACGGCGACACTCTCGTCCCGGGGGCTGAGATCACCGTCGAGGGCGGCGGCTTCAGCGAGACCGCCACCACCGACGACGCCGGCCGCTGGGCGGTCGTCGTGCCCGAGAAGGGCGAGTACACGGTCACGCTCGACCCCGAGACGCTGCCCGACGGGGTCGAACTGCGCGACGCCGACAAGGCGTCGTCGACGGTCGGCGCAGACGAGTGGCTCACGAACACGCTGACCCGGTCGTTCCCGCTCGGCGCCGACACCCGGCAGACCACCGGCTTCTTCGAGCAGTTCCTGCAGCGGCTCGCGGCCGGCCTCAACTTCGGTCTGCTGATCGCCCTGGCGGCCATCGGCATCACGCTGATCTTCGGCACCACCGGCCTGAACAACTTCGCGCACGGCGAGATGGTCACCTTCGGCGCCATCGTCGCCTGGATCTTCGCGGTGCTGCTCGGCCTGAACATCTTCGTCGCCATGGTGATCGCCCTGGTGCTCGGCGGTGTCTTCGGCTACCTCAACGACTGGCTGCTCTGGCGGCCGCTCCGGCGCAAGGGCGTCAAGCTCGTACAGGCGATGATCGTCTCGATCGGTCTCGCCATCGCCCTGCGCTACTTCTACCTGATGAACATCGGCGGCGACACGAAGACCATGAACGTCGGGCTGTCGGATGCGGTGGTCCTCGGCCCCGTGCGCATCACCACCGGCTCCCTGCTCAGCATGGTCATCTCGGTCGTCGTGCTGCTCCTGGTGGGCCTGTTCCTCACCCGCACCCGCATCGGGAAGGCGACCCGGGCCGTCTCAGACAACCCGTCGCTCGCCGCCGCCTCCGGAATCGACGTCGACCGCATCATCCGCATCGTCTGGGTGATCGCCGGAGCCCTCGCGGCCCTGGCCGGCGTGATGCTGGCCCTGTACCGCCAGGTCTCCTGGGACATGGGCTTCCAGGTGCTGCTGCTGATGTTCGCCGCAGTCACCCTGGGTGGTCTCGGCTCCGCCTACGGCGCCCTCGTCGGCTCCATCGTGGTCGGGCTGTTCGTCGAGCTGTCGACGCTCTTCATCCCGCCGGACCTCAAGTACGCCGCCGCCCTGGTGGTGCTCATCGTCGTGCTGCTCGTGCGACCGCAGGGCATCCTCGGGCGCAAAGAACGAATCGGTTAAGGAAGGAGAGACTCATGGACTGGGGAAACATCTTCGGCAACGCCGTCGGCGAGCTGATCAGCCCGACGACCGCCGCCTACGCGCTGGCGGCCATCGGCCTGGGCATCCACTTCGGCTACACGGGCCTCCTGAACTTCGGTCAGGCGGCGTTCCTCCTGATCGGGGCCTACGGCTTCGCGATCCCGACCCTCGCGGGGGCTCCCCTCGTGGTGGCGGTGCTCTGCGCCATCCTCTGCTCGGTGATCTTCGCGTTCATCCTGGGCATACCGACGCTGCGACTGAGGGCCGACTATCTGGCCATCGTAACGATCGCGGCCGCCGAGGTCGTCAGGTACGTGGTCACCACCACGGGCCTGACCGACTTCACCGGTGCGGCGAACGGCCTCTCGGGCTTCAAGGGCACCTTCGCGGCGATCAACCCGATCCCCGACGGCACCTACGGCTTCGGACCGTTCACCTACTCGTCCTACGACTGGTGGGTGCGCATCGTGGGCTGGGTCATCGTGATCCTCGCCAGCGTGCTCGTCTTCCTGCTCATGCGCAGCCCCTGGGGCCGCGTGGTCAAGGGCATCCGCGAAGACGAGGACGCCGTGCGCAGCCTCGGCAAGAACGTCTACTCCTACAAGATGCAGTCGCTCGTGCTGGGTGGTGTGCTCGGCTCGGTCGCCGGCATCATCTTCATCCTGCCCCGCGCGGTGCAGCCGGCGAACTACACCACGGGCCTGACGTTCTTCATCTGGACGATCATGCTCCTCGGCGGCGCGGCCACCATCTTCGGCCCGATCATCGGCTCGATGATCTTCTGGGTCGTGCTGTCGCTGACGCAGGGCATCCTGTACGGCGCCATCGAGTCGGGGGCCCTCGGCTTCCTCTCGACCACCCAGGCGGGCCAGGTGCGCTTCATCCTCGTGGGTGTCGCCCTGATGCTGCTCGTCATCTTCAGACCGCAAGGTATCTTCGGAAACAAGAAGGAGCTGTCCTTCAGTGTCTAATCTCCCCGCCTCCACCGCGCCGGCCTCCGGCATCCCCACGGCCCACCCGCTCGTCAAGGGCGAGGTCGGGCCCGGATGCGCGAAGGTCGACCCCATCGTCATCGCCGACAGCGTGACGCGGCAGTTCGGCGGCCTCAAGGCGGTCGACGTCGATCACCTCGAGATCCCGCGCGGCAAGATCACCGCGCTGATCGGCCCGAACGGCGCCGGCAAGACCACCATGTTCAACCTGCTGACCGGCTTCGACAAGCCGAACACGGGCACGTGGGAGTTCGACGGCAAGTCGCTGGCGGGCGTGCCCGCCTTCAAGGTCGCGCGCTCGGGCATGGTGCGCACCTTCCAGCTGACGAAGTCGCTCGGCCGGCTGAGCGTGCTGCAGAACATGCTGCTCGGCGCCACCGACCAGAAGGGCGAGAAGCTGTTCGCCTCGCTCTTCCGCCCGCTCTGGAAGAAGCAGGAGGAGGAGAACACGGCCCGCGCCGACGACCTGCTCGCCCGCTTCAAGCTCGACGCCAAGCGCGAGGACTACGCCGCCTCTCTGTCGGGTGGTCAGCGCAAGCTGCTCGAGATGGCGCGTGCGCTCATGTCGAAGCCGCAGCTGATCATGCTCGACGAGCCGATGGCCGGCGTGAACCCGGCGCTGACGCAGTCGCTGCTCGGCCACATCAAGAACCTCAAGGAGGACGGCACCTCGGTGCTGTTCGTCGAGCACGACATGCACATGGTCATGCACATCTCCGACTGGGTGGTCGTGATGGCCGAGGGCCGCGTCGTGGCCGAGGGCCCGCCCGAGACCGTCATGAAGGACCCGGCCGTGATCGACGCCTACCTGGGCGCCCACCACGACACCGACCTCGGCGAATTGATGGAGGACGGACCGAACCCGGTGCTCGAGGCCGAGCGCAAGGCGCACGAGGCGCATCCCGAGGCGGAGGCGACCGGCTACGGCGACACCCCGCCCGCCGCAGGAGTCGAGGAGACCAAGCGATGAGCGATCTGAACCCGAACGACGTCAACGACCAGGTCGACGCCCTCTCCTCCGACCCCTCGCGTGGCCACACGCTGGCCCCGACCGATCGCGGCGACGCGGTGCTGCGCACCGAAGACCTCGTCGGCGGCTACCTGCCCGGCGTCAACATCTTGAACGGATGCACGATCGAGGCGTACCCCGGGGAGCTCATCGGCATCATCGGCCCGAACGGCGCCGGCAAGTCGACCGTGCTGAAGGCCATCTTCGGCCAGATCAAGATCCGCGGCGGCCGCGTGGTGCTGAAGGGCGAGGACATCACCGGCCTCAAGGCCAACAAGCTCGTCTCCAAGGGCGTCGGCATGGTGCCGCAGAACAACAACGTGTTCCCGTCGCTGACGATCGAGGAGAACCTCGAGATGGGCCTGTTCCAGAAGCCCACCATCTTCGCCGAGCGGTTCGACTTCGTCACGACGCTGTTCCCCGAGCTCGGCAAGCGCCGCAAGCAGCGGGCCGGGTCGCTGTCGGGCGGTGAGCGCCAGATGGTCGCCATGGGGCGTGCACTCATGATGGAGCCGTCGGTGCTGCTGCTCGACGAGCCCTCCGCCGGCCTCTCCCCCGTGCGTCAGGACGAGACGTTCATGCGTGTGCACCAGATCAACCGCGCCGGCGTCTCGGTGATCATGGTGGAGCAGAACGCCCGCCGCTGCCTGCAGATCTGCGACCGCGCCTACGTGCTCGACCAGGGCAAGGACGCGTACACCGGCACCGGGCGCGAGCTCATGAAGGACCCGAAGGTCATCGAGCTCTACCTCGGTACGCTCGCCGCCGACCAGGGGCACTAGCAGCCCCGAGCCATTAGGCAGTAACTGCTCACGAGGGTGGGCATCGACCCGGACGTAGTCTCGGTCGGTGCCCACCCTTCTGCATTCCCCGCTCGTCATCGCGCCCCTGGTGACCCGTGGTCGCCGAGAAGCGCGCCTGCGGTCCTTCGCGGCCGTCAACGGCCTCGTCTACGAGCGCCGGGCGCCCGGGGCGCCGGCGCAGGGCGCCCTGTTCCAGCTGGGGCACGAGCCGCGCACGCTGCGGCGCTTCCGGGGCTCCTGGGGCGGCCGACGGTTCGAGCTGGGCAACTTCGTGCTGCGCACCCAGCCGGGCCGGCGCTGCTGCGAGGTGACGACGGGGTACCTCATCCTGGGGCCCCTGCCGCTGCCGGGCATCCCGCGCACCTGGCATCGTCTGCCGCCGCCCGCGGCCCTGCCGACCACACACGTCGAGGCCTGCGGCGACACCGTCATAGCCCACACGCTCGACCCGTTCGACTTCGCCGACCCCTCCACCTGGGAGCTCGTGCAGACGGTGGCGCGGCAACTCGACCGCTAGCGCCCCCGAACGCCGAAAGGCCCGGCCCCCGCGAGGGGAACCGGGCCTTCAGGTGTGGTGCGGGTCGGACTAGCCGGCCAGCGAACCGAACTCCACGTTCAGCGGCGCGTAGGTGTTCTCGCTGCCGTACTGGTAGATGCCGATGTAGGCCTCGGTCGGGTCGCCGTTGTCATCGAAGGTGATGGGCCCGGAGACGCCGTCGTAGTCGATGTCGGTGCCGGCCGCGAGCAGGTCGGCGCACTCGGAGAAGCTGGTGCACTTCGTGCCGCCCTCCGAGACCGCCTTCATGTTCGCCTGGATGGTCGGGCCCGAGGCGTCGCCACCGGCGACGGCCGCGAGAGCCATCAGGTTGACCGCGTCGTACGACTCGGCGCCGTAGCTGAAGTCGGTCAGATCGGGGTTCACACCGAGCAGCTTCGCCTTGAACGCGTCGTCGGCGAGCACTCCGGGGAGCGTGCCCTTGGCGCAGTTCAGGGTGCCGGCGTCGAAGTCGGCCGAGTAGTCGGCCAGGTTGCCGTCGACGAAGTAGACCTTGCTGCCGTCGAAGCCCTTGGTGCCCACGAGCTCGGGGATGATGACCTTGGTCTGGTCGAAGGCGATCAGCGCGATGGCGTCGGGGTCTTCGGCCACGACGGCGTCGATCTGGGCGCTGAACTGGCTGTCACCCTCGTTGAACGCCTCGGAGGCGACGACGGTGCCGCCGGCGGCCTCGACGGCCTTGGAGACGTTCTCCTCCAGGCCCGAGCCGTAGGCGTCGTTCAGGTAGATTATGCCGACGTTGGTGGCGCCGTCGTTGACGATCAGGTTGCCGAGCACGCGGCCCTGCAGCACGTCGGACGGAGCCGTGCGGAAGTAGTACCCGCCGTCGGCGTAGGTCGAGAAGTCGGGCGAGGTGTTCGCCGGCGAGATCTGGACGACCTTCGCACCGGTCACCTGGTCGATGAAGGTGAACGACACACCCGACGAGGCCGCACCGACGATGCCGGAGACGCCCTGGCTGAGCAGGTCGGTCGCCGACTGGGTGGCGATGTCGGTGGTGGTGTCACCCGAGTCGCGGTGGATGACCTCGGCGTTGCCGCCCAGGACGCCCGACGCGGACGCGTTGATCTCGTCGATGGCGAGGTCGACACCCGCGATCTCGGGCGGGCCGAGGAACGCGAGCGAGCCGGTCGTCGGCAGGATGGAGCCGATCTTCAGCTTGGTCTCGCGGGTCTGGGCCGCCTCCGGCGCGGTCGCCGTGATGTCGGCCGCTGCGGTGGCCGCGTCGGGGCCGCAGAGTGCTGCCGCCGCGGTGGTCTCTCCGCCGTCGCTCGCGGGCGTCGACGCGCACGAGGCCAGCAGCAGGGCCGTGGCGCTGAACGCGGCTACGCCGGCAACGATCGAGAGGGGCTTCGAGCGCGAGGCCGAGGCCTTCGCAAATACGCTCATGGTGCTCCTTATGTGAATGTGTGCAGTTTCTCGGCAGACTCGAAGAATCGGCCGTGCCATCACGCTATGTGCTGATCGGCACCGGAACAATACGCTCGTGTTACAGCCATGTAACACGGGACAATCGTTATCTCGCAGTGACCTCGGGAGCGCTCTCAGCGCCGCGCGGCCCGGGCCATGTCGACGACCAGCACCAGCACCGCGACCCAGACGACGGCGAATCCGGCCCAGCGCTCGGGCGGCATGGGCTCGTGCAGTACGAAGACCCCGATGGCGAACTGCAGCAGGGGGGCGACGAACTGGATGAAGCCGACGTAGGCCAGCGGCAGCCGCCGCGTGGCCGAGGCGAACATCAACAGGGGCACCGCGGTCGCCACGCCCGACAGCAGCATCAGCCCCGTGTGCAGCGGGCTGACGGTGCCGAACACGATTCCACCCGGCAGCACGGCGACGATGATCAGCTGCACGGTGGCGAGCGGGGCCAGCCAGGCGGTCTCCAGCGAGAGCCCGCTGACCGCGTCGACGCGGGGGCCGACGTGCTTCTTCACCAGCCCGTAGGTGCCGAAGGAGCCCGCCAGCACGAGGGCGAGCCACGGCACCGAGCCGTGCCCGACGGCGAGCACCAGCACGGCGACGAGGGCGATGCCGATGGCGGTCCACTGGAGCATCCTGAGCTTCTCGTGCAGCACGAGCACGCTGAGCAGCACGGTGACGATGGGGTTGATGAAGTAGCCGAGCGAGGTCTCGACCACCTGCCCCGAGAGGGTGCCGAGGATGTAGGTCTGCCAGTTGACGTAGATCAGCAGGCCCGCGAGCCCCATCAGCAGGAGCAGGCGCGGCTGCCGCGCGATGGCGAGGAAGGGCCGCCAGCCGCGGGTGGCGGTGAGCAGCACCGCGCAGAACACCAGCGAGAAGAGGATGCGCCAGGCGACGATCTCGAACGCCCCCGCCGGCTGCATGAGCAGGAAGTAGAGCGGGAACACGCCCCAGAGCACGTAGGCGCCGACGGCGTAGAGGAGCCCGGCCCGGAAGGCCTGGGCGGGGGCGGAGCGGTCGGGCACCGCGTCAGCCTACCTCTGCGCGGACAGGCCCCTGCGCCGGGAACGACAGAACCCCCGGGCGGCCAGGCCACCCGGGGGTTCTGCGTGAAGAAGGATGCGTCAGCGGACGACGACCGCGAGCACGTCGCGAGCCGAGAGCACGAGCAGGTCCTCTCCGCCGTACTTCACCTCGGTTCCGCCGTACTTGGAGTAGATGACCTTGTCGCCGACGGCGACGTCGAGCGGGATGCGGTTGCCGTTGTCGTCGATGCGGCCGGGGCCCACGGCGACGACTTCGCCCTCCTGGGGCTTCTCCTTGGCGGTGTCAGGGATGACGAGACCGGAAGCAGTGGTCTGCTCAGCTTCGACCTGCTTGATGACGATGCGATCCTCGAGCGGCTTGATGGAGACCGACACGGTTGACCTCTTCTTTCTCAGTTACAAAACGTCTGGTTAGCACCCTCACTCCGAGAGTGCTAAATCGAGTTTAGGGGCTTCATTGGCACTCCCGCAACGCGAGTGCCAACAATCGCGCCGCGCTTGGTAGCGTGGCCGGATGGACTCCGCCGAGCTGTCGCTGCTGCTGACCACGGAGGGGCTCCGGCTCGTCGACTCGCTCCCCGAGTACTCGGCCGCCGACGCGGTGCGGCAGGTCGCCGCCCTCCGCAAGGCGGGCCACTCCCCCGAGCTCGTCGCGGTCGCCCTCACCCAGTCGCGGCTGCGGCAGAAGGCGCGGGCGAAGTTCGGCGGCTTCGCCGACCGCCTGCTCTACACCCAGGCCGGCCTCGAGCAGGCCACCCGACTGCAGGTCGCCGCCCTGCACGCCGGTCGGTTCCGCGATGCCGGTGTGCGGCGGGTGGCCGACCTCGGCTGCGGGCTGGGGGCGGATGCGCTGGCCATCGCCGCGCTCGGCATCCCCGTGCTCGCGGTCGAGCGCGACGAGGTCACCGCCGCCCTGGCCGCCTACAACCTCGCCGCTTTCCCCGACGTCGAGGTGGTGCACGCCGACGCCGAGAGCGTTGCGCTCGACGGGGTCGACGCGGTCTACCTCGACCCCGCCCGGCGCACCGCCGGCACCGGCGAGACCTCCCGGTTGACGAGGCCCGACGACTACTCCCCCTCGGTCGGCTTCGCGTTCGGGCTGGGCGAGCGGATGCCCGTGGGCGTCAAGCTCGGCCCGGGCTTCGATCGCGCCCAGATCCCGGGCTCCGCCGAGGCGCAGTGGGTCTCGGTCGACGGGCAGCTGGTCGAGATGGGGCTGTGGTTCGGCGCGCTCGCCCGCTCCGGCGTGCGTCGCTCGGCGCTCGTGGTGCGCGACGGCGGTGCCGCCGAGCTCACGGCGGCCGGCGACAGCGACGACGCCGAGGTGCGGCCGATCGGGGAGTTCGTCTACGAGCCCGACGGCTCGATCATCCGTGCCCGGCTGATCGGCGCGCTGGCCGAGCGCCTGGGGGCCGGGATGCTCTCGGCCGGCATCGCCTATCTCACGGCCGACGAGGTCGTCGAGACGCCGTTCGCCTCGGCCTTCCGGGTGCGGGAACGGCTGCCGGCCAGTGAGGCCGCGCTGAAGCGGGCCCTGAGGGAACGTCGAATCGGCACACTCGAGATCAAGAAGCGCGGCATCGACGTCGACCCGGCGGCGCTGCGCACGCGGCTGGCGTTGAAGGGGCCGGAGTCGGCCACGCTCATCCTCACCCGGGTCGACGGGGCGCACGAGGCGCTGCTCGTCGACCGGGTGGGCTGAGGCGGCCGCACCGACTGAGGCGGCCGCACCGGCCGCGGGCGCGGGCGGCCTAGTAGTACGTGCCCGAGGTGCCCGCGATCGCGATCGCCAGCACGACGAAGACGATGTAGAAGATCACGAGCAGCACGCCGAGGCCAGTGAACACGTATGACAGGATGAGGCCCGCCTTCGCGAGCCCGCGGCCCTGCTCACCGGTGCGGTCGATCTGCTTCAGCGCGATGTGACCGGTGACGATGCCGGCGATCGAGAACACGAACGCGAGGATGATCGTGATGATCGCCAGCGTGTTCATGGGGGGCGTGACCGGCGCCTGGTAGCCGTAGTACGGCTGCTGCTGCTGCGGCGGGTAGCCGGGGGGCGGCGTCTGGCCGTAGCCCGGCTGCGGGGCCTGACCGTAGGCCGGCGGCGGGTTCTGGCCGTACGGCTGCACCGGCGGCTGCGGCGCGGGCGGCTGCGGCTGCTGCGCCTGCGGCTGCTGCGCCTGCGGCGGCTGCGGCGGCTGCGGCGGGGGTGCCGACTGGTAGCCGCCGACGGGCGGCTGCGGGGCGACGGGCGGGACGGGCGGTTCTCCGGCGGCCGGAGGGGTGGTGTCGCTCACGGAGTGACCCTTTCCTGTGGCGGCAGGCCGGCGGCGCTGCCTGGTTCGTCAACATCGTAGGCGCAGGCGACCGGGAGCCGCCTGCGCCCGACGACTCAGTAGGTGGTGACCGTGCCCTGGCTGGCCGCCACCGCGAAGATGACGATGAACAGCACGATGTAGAACACGATGGTGACGGCACCGATGATGATGCCGGCCAGCGCGAGGCCGCGGCCCTTCTCGCCGGTCTTCTTGATCTGGCTGAGGGCGATCGCGCCGAGCACGATGGCGATGACGTTGAACGACAGCAGCGAGATCACGAACGCGACGATCGCGAGGACGTTCCACTTCTGCTCGGCCACGGGGCCGGCGGCGTAGGCGGGAGGGGTGGGGTTCGTCACGGGAGGCTCCAAGATCGCGGTAGACGGGGACGGCACTATCGTGGCGGGCGTCTGAGAATCTGTCAATCGCGACGACCCCTCGTGACGCGGAGTGACGCCCCGCTCAGGCCGGGGCGGCGAGCTCGTCGACCTGGATCTCGGTGACCGGCAGTGTCGAGTCGGCCCCGAAGCCGAGGCCGCTCGGCCGGTGCCCCGCCGCGACCAGCTGCGCACCGAGGGCGGCGATCATGGCCCCGTTGTCGGTGCAGAGCGCCAGGGGCGGGATGCGCAGCTGCACCCCCTGGGCCGCCGCCCGCTCGGCGGCGGCCTCCCGGACGCGTGCGTTGGCGACGACCCCTCCGCCGAGCAGCAGCCGCGGGATGCCGAGGTCGGCGCAGGCCCGGAACGCCTTCGTCAGCAGCACGTCGACCACGGCCTCGCGGAAGCTCGCGGCGACGTCGGCCACGGGCACCTCCTCGCCGGCGTCCTGCGCCTTCTCGACCCAGCGGGCGACGGCGGTCTTGAGCCCCGAGAACGAGAAGTCGTAGCGGTGCCGCTCCAGGTCCTTCGGCAGCATCAGGCCCCGCGGGAAGCGGATCGCCGTCGGGTCGCCGCCGACCGCCGCGCGGTCGATCTGCGGCCCGCCCGGGTAGGGCAGCCCGAGGATGCGCGCGACCTTGTCGAACGCCTCCCCGGCGGCGTCGTCGATGGTCTCGCCGAGGAGCTCGACGTCGCCGACCAGGTCGCGCACGACGAGCAGCGAGGTGTGTCCGCCCGAGACCAGCAGCGCCACCGTGGGGTACTCCAGCGGCTCGGCGTCGAGCACGTCGGCGCCGACGTGGCCGACGAGGTGGTTCACGGCGTAGAGCGGCTTTCCCGTCGCCACGGCGAGGGCCTTCGCCGCCCCGACGCCCACCATGAGCGCTCCGGACAGGCCGGGGCCGCTCGTCACCGCGATGGCGTCGAGCTCGGCGAAGCCGATGCCCGCTTCAGCGAACGCAGCCTCGAGCGCGGGGTTGATCGCCTCGAGGTGCGCCCGGGCGGCGACCTCGGGTACGACGCCGCCGTAACGCGCGTGCTCGTCCATCGACGACGAGATGACGTTCGCCAGCAGGGTGCGCCCACGCACGATGCCGATGCCGGTCTCGTCGCAGGAGGTCTCGATGCCGAGCACCACGGGCTCGCGGGTCATGCGGTCGTCCTTCCGGCGGGGCGGCCGAGCTCGGCCCGCATCACGACGGCGTCGACGCCGTCGGGCTGGTAGTAGTTCGGGCGCACGGCGATGTCGTCGAAGCCGAGCGAGCGGTACAGCCCGTGGGCGACCGGGTTGTCGGCGCGCACCTCGAGGAAGATCTGAGTCGCGCGTCGCCGCCCGGCCTCCGCCATCAGCG
This sequence comes from Herbiconiux gentiana, assembly GCF_024978135.1. Taxonomy (GTDB): domain Bacteria; phylum Actinomycetota; class Actinomycetes; order Actinomycetales; family Microbacteriaceae; genus Herbiconiux; species Herbiconiux gentiana. The sequence goes on from NZ_JANTEZ010000003.1 coordinate 549,772, forward strand.
CGGTCATCAGCGCTCGCCCCAGGCCCTGGCCGCGGTCGGCGGGGTCGACGGCGATGGTCTGGATGTCCGCGTCGGACGAGCCCGCCGGGCAGAGCAGCCCGGCATACCCCGCGAGGCCGCCGCCGTCGCGCACGGCGACGAGATAGTGGCAGAACGGGCTGTCGAGCTCCCGCGCCATGGAGTCGCGCGACCACGCGTCGGTGGTGAACGACGACACCTCGAGCGCCATGATCGCGTCGAGGTCGGCATCGGTCGCCGGTCGCAGCATGGGCGGCACGGGCGACACGGCCGGCACGGGCGGCACGGGCGGCGCGGGCGGCGCGGGCGACACGGCCGACGCGGGCGGCACCGGCGACGGGTCGGTCACCGGGTCACCCGCTTGCGCGCCCCCGGCACCGTCACGTCGGGCGACCGGAGGTAGAGCGGCTCCGTGTACTCCACCGGCAGTCCGGCGGCGCGGCGGATCAGGGCGGCCCGGCCGAGCGCCCCGGCCGAGACCTGGGTGGCGTCGATCCGCTCGACGTCGGGGTAGGGCAGCTCGTCGGGGCGACAGAGGCCGGGGCCGTCGGTGCGGGAGACCGCGTCGGAGCCGAGGTCATAGCTCGACCAGTAGAGCTCCCGTCGACGCGCATCCGTCACCACCAGCAGCGGGCCACGCGTGCCGGCCGACCACTCGTCGAGCGCCACCGCGTCGTGGCTGACGGCGGGCGTCAGCGGGCGGCCGATACCGAGGGCGAAGGCTCGGGCGGCCGCGATGCCGACACGCAGCCCGGTGAACGGCCCGGGGCCCATGCCCGCCACGACCTCGTCGAGGCGGGACGGGTCGACGCCGGCCTCGTCGAGCACGGCCGCGATCATCTCGCCGATCACCTCGGCGTGGCGCATGGTGTCCTCGGTCGACCGCTCGGCCAGCACGAGATCGCCCTCGACCACGGCGACCGAGGTTCCGGCTGAGGTGTCGATGGCGAGAAGCACCCCACGAGCCTAACGCGCCCGGCTGCGTCGACGACCGGATGCGCGGCCACCCCCGAGCGCGGCTACCACCGTGGCCTGCCGACCGCGGCTACGACCAGCGCCCGCCCACCGGGCTACGACCAGCGCCCGCCCACCGGGGTCAGCGACACCCGCCTCGGCTCCACCGGCTCCGCACCCTCGTCGGGCTCGTCGTCCTGCGCCGGCCCCGCCCCGTGCGGACGGTCGATCGTGATCGACAGCCACGAGTCGGCGAGCGCCTCGATCAGGCCGGCGCCCCACTCGACCACGACCACCGCGTGCTCGAAGTCGATGTCGAGGTCGTCGAGCTCGAGCGCCGAGCCGAGCCGGTATGCGTCGACGTGCACGAGCGGCGCCCCGCCCACGAGCGAGGGGTGCGTGCGGGCGAGCACGAAGGTGGGGCTCGTCACGGGGCCGCGCACTCCGAGCCCCTCGCCGAGACCGCGGGTGAAGGTGGTCTTGCCCGCCCCGAGGTCGCCCGCGAGCAGCACCAGGTCGCCCGCGCCGAGACGTCGCCCGACCTCGAGGCCGAACGCGTGCATCCGCTCGGGGTCGTCGACGGTGAGCTCGGCCGAGACCGGTGCGGAAGCCGCGGCGCCCGCCTCGTCGGCACCGACCGACTCGACAGCCCCGACAGCACCGGACGACGCGACCGCCCCGACGGCGGCGGCGAGCTCGGCGAACCGCCCCACCCCCGCCCCCGCCCCGTGCGACGGCTCCGCGGCGCTCATCGCCCGCCTCCGCCCGACGCGCCCTCCACGTGCACCCGCTCGACGCGGGCGCCGATGCGCGCCACGATCTCGTCGCCGATGGTGTCGGCGAAGCCCGCCCACTCCTCGGCGGTGGGCTCGCCGTGGTCGCCCTCGCCGAACACGACGACCTCGTCGCCCGGCTCGACCGGATGGTCGCCCACGTCGACCACGAACTGGTCCATCGCGATGCGCCCGGCGACGGGGTGCCGGCGGCCGCCGATCCACACCGAGGCGCGACCGCTCGCGATGCGCGGGATGCCGTCGGCATAGCCCAGCGGCACCAGCGCGAGCGTCGTCTCCCCCTCGGTGCGGTACGCGAACCCGTACGAGACGCCGTGCCCCGCCGGCACCCGCTTCACCGACGCCACCGGGGCGGTCAGCGTCATCACGGGCCGCAACCCCAGGTCGCGGGCGGTCTGGTCGTCGAACGGCGACACCCCGTAGGCCGCGATGCCGAAGCGCACCATGTCGAGCCTCGCCTCGGGCATCCGGATGCCTGCCGAGCTCGCCGCGAGATGCAGCTTCTCGAACCGGGCGCCCAGACCCTCGGCGACCTCGACCGCGCGCCGGAGCTTCGCCAGCGCGAGCCCGTCGTCGTCGGGCGAGGCGTCGGCGAGATGCGACCACGCCGCGTGCAGGCGCACGGCCCCGGCCCGGTCGTGCTCGAGCGCCGCCGTCACGAGCGCCGGCCAGTCGGCCTCGGTGGCGCCGTTGCGGCTGAGCCCGGTGTCGATCTTGAGGTGCACGCGAGGGGCGACGGATGCGCGGGCCGCCGCGATGGCGTCGAGCTGCCACACGGCCGAGATGCCGAGGTCGATGTCGGCCTCGGCCGCCTCGCCGAAGAGGGCGTCGGGGTCGTGCATCCAGGCGAAGATCGGAGCGGTGATGCCCGCCTCGCGCAGCGCCAGTGCGGCCGGGATGTCGAGCACGGCGAGCGAGCTCGCGCCCGACTCGAGGGCCGCCCGCGCGAGGGGCACCATGCCGTGACCGTAGGCGTCGGCCTTCACGGCGAGCATGGTCTCGGCCGGCTTCGCCAGCTCGGACAGGGTGCGCACGTTGTGCCGGAAGGCGTCGAGGTCGATCACCGCGCGCCGGGCCGGAACCGCGCCGGACGTCCCGCTCATGACTCCACCCTCTGCACGCGCCGGCCGAGCCGGGTGACGATCTCGTAGTTGATGGTCGAGGCGGCCTCGGCCCAGTTGTCGGCCGAGGGGAAGCCCTCCGCCGGGTCTCCGAACAGCACGACCCGGTCGCCAACCGCTGCCTCGTGCTCGCCGAGGTCGACGACGAACTGGTCCATCGCCACGCGGCCCACGATGCGGTGCACCTGGCCGTCGACCCAGACGCTGCCCGTGTTCGAGACGTGGCGCGGGATGCCGTCGGCGTAGCCGAGCGGCACCAGACCGAGCCACGAGTCGGTCGCGGGCCGGTAGGTGTAGCCGTACGAGACCCCGGTTCCGGCCGCCACCCGCTTCACCGAGATCAGCCGGCTCTCCACGCGCATCGCGGGCACCAGCCCGAGGGCGGCGGAGTCGGCGTCGTCAAAGGGCGACAACCCGTAGAGCCCGATGCCGAGCCGCACGAGGTCGAGTCGCGTCTCGGGCAGCCGCAGCGCCCCGGCGGTCGACGCGAGGTGACGGATGCGCGGCCGGAGCCCGGCGGCCCGCGCCAGCGCGGTCGCCTCCTCGAACACGGCGAGCTGGGCGCGGTCGTCGTCGGACCCCGTGTTCGACAGATGGCTGAACAGCCCCTCGACCTGCACGAGGCCCTGGGTCTCGTACGCGCGCGCCGTCTCGAAGAACTCCGCCCAGTCGCCCCGCGCGGCCCCGTTCCGGCCGAGCCCCGTGTCGATCTTGAGGTGCAGCACCGCGGGCGACGCGGCGGACCCCGCCGAGGCCGCCCGGTCGAGCTGCCGCCGCGTGCTGATGCCGAGCGTCACCCGACCCTCGACGGCCCGGCGGAAGTCGGGGTCGGAGTCGTGCAGCCAGGCCAGCACCGGGGCGTCGACCCCGGCGGCTCGCAGCGCGAGCGCCTCGTCGACGTCGGCCACGCCGAGCATGGTGGCCCCGCCCGCGAGCGCGGCACGGGCGGCGCGCTCGGCACCGTGGCCATAGCCGTCGGCCTTGACGACGGCCATCACCGCGGCCGGGGCGACGGCGGCGGCGACCGTGGCGACGTTCCGCCGCAGGGCGGCGACGTCGACGTGGGCGCGACGCAGCGCGGGCACGGTGGGAGCCTCTGGTGTGGAGGGCGCGCTCACGCCGCACCGCTCTCGGCGACGACGAACGCCATCGCGGTGCCGCCATCGTGGGTCAGGCTGAGGTGCAGGTGGGCCGCGCCGAGCTCGGCGAGCGCCGCCGCCACCCCGCCCGCCACGGCGAAGGCCGGGTTGCGGTCGTCGTTCGAGACGACCTCCATGTCGTGCCAGCGGAACTGGGTGGAGTGCCCGACCGCCTTGATCAGAGCCTCCTTCGCGGCGAAGCGCGCCGCCAGCGAGCGCACGGGCAGGCCGCGCTCCCCCTCGGTGAACAGCCGTTCGCGCAGGCGCGGGGTCTTCTCGAGGGCGCGCTCGAACCGGGCGACGTCGACCAGGTCGACTCCGACTCCGACGATCACGACGGCCTACTCGACCGTGACCGACTTGGCGAGGTTGCGCGGCTGGTCGACGTCGAGCCCCTTCGCCGTGGCGAGCTCCATCGCGAACAGCTGCAGCGGGATGACCGTGAGCAGCGGCTCGAACAGCGGGGCCGCGAGCGGGATGCGGATCACCTCGTCGGCGAACGGCAGCACGGCCACGTCGCCCTCCTCGGCGATCGCGAGGATGCGGGCGCCGCGGGCGCGGATCTCCTGGATGTTCGACACGACCTTGGCGTGCAGCGAGTTCGGGTCGCGCGGGCTCGGCACGATGACGAACACAGGCTGGCCGGGCTCGATCAGGGCGATCGGCCCGTGCTTCAGCTCGCCGGCGGCGAAGCCCTCGGCGTGGATGTACGCCAGCTCCTTCAGCTTCAGCGCACCCTCGAGCGCGATCGGGTAGCCGACATGACGGCCGAGGAAGAGCACGGCACGGCTGTCGGACATCCACTTGGCCAGCTGCGTGATCTCCTCACCGTTGCCGAGCACCTGCTCGATCTTGGCGGGGATGCCCTGCAGCTCGGCGAGCTGGTGCGCCGAGGTCTCGGCGTCGAGCGTGCCGCGCACGCGGGCGAGGTGCAGGCCGAAGAGGTAGAGCGCGGTGATCTGCGCGACGAACGCCTTGGTCGAGGCGACGGCGACCTCGGGCCCGGCGTGCGTGTAGACCACGGCGTCGGACTCGCGGGCGATCGTCGCACCCTGCGTGTTGCAGATGGAGAGGGTGCGGGCGCCGTTCGCGATGGCGTACTTGACGGCCATCAGCGTGTCCATGGTCTCGCCCGACTGGCTGATCGACACCACGAGGGTGCGCTCGTTCAGCACCGGCTCGCGATAGCGGAACTCGTGCGACAGCTCGACCTCGACGGGCACGCGGGCCCACTTCTCGATGGCGTACTTGCCCACGAGGCCGGAGTAGCTGGCGGTGCCGCAGGCGATCACGATCACGCGGTCGATGCCCGCGAGCATCCCGTCGAGGCCCTCGAGCTCGGGCAGCACGGCCTGGCCGTCGACCACGCGGCCGAGGATCGTGTTGGCCACGGCCTCCGGCTCCTCGCTGATCTCCTTCGCCATGAAGCTCGACCAGCCGCCCTTCTCGGCGGCCGAGGCGTCCCACGAGACCTCGAACTCCTGGGTCTCGACGGGCTCGCCGTCGAAGTCGGTGACGGTGACGTCGTCGGCGGTGATCACGACGATCTGGTCCTGGCCGATGGCGAGGGCGCGGTGGGTGTGCTCGACGAAGGCGGCGACGTCGCTGCCGAGGAAGTTCTCGCCCTCGCCCAGGCCGATCACGAGCGGCGAGTTGCGGCGAGCGCCGACCACGACACCCGGCTCGTCCTGGTGCACGGCGAGCAGCGTGAAGGCGCCGTCGAGGCGCGAGACGACCCGGCCGAGGGCTGCGGCGAGCCCGCCGCCGGCCTCGTACTCGCGGCCGAGCATCTTGGCGGCCACCTCGGTGTCGGTCTCGCTGTCGAAGACGTAGCCGTCGTCGAGCAGCTCCTGCTTGAGCCCCGCGAAGTTCTCGATGATGCCGTTGTGGATCAGCGCGATGCGGCCGTCGGCCGAGAGGTGCGGATGCGCGTTCACGTCGGTCGGGCCGCCGTGCGTCGCCCAGCGGGTGTGCCCGATGCCGGTCTGGCCGTCGGCCATCGGCCGCGCCTCGAGGTCGTCGGCGAGCACGGCCAGCTTGCCGGCGCGCTTGCGGGTCGAGATCGTTCCGTCGGGGGCGATGACGGCCACCCCGGCGGAGTCGTAGCCGCGGTATTCCAGTCGCCGGAGGCCACCGAGGAGCACCTCGAGAGAGCTGTTGTTACCGACGTATCCCACGATTCCACACATGGGCCCGAGTCTATCCGAGGCATCCGGGGCGACCCTGACAGTGCAGAATAGGAGTCCTATGCCCGATTCCGCTTCGACCGGCCTCGCGCAGTTCAGCCCCTTCACCGAGTTCGATCGGGCGCACTGGGCTGCTCTGGCGCCGTCGACCCCGCTGCCCCTGTCCGAGACGGAGATCGTGCAGCTCAGGGGTCTCAGCAACCCGCTCAACCTCCGCGAGGTCGAGGAGGTCTACCTCCCGCTGGCCCGCCTGATCAACCTCTACGCCACGAGCGCGAAGCAGCTGCACCGCTCCACCACCGACTACCTCGGCGAGACCTCGAAGAGCACACCCTTCGTCATCGGCATCGCGGGCTCGGTGGCCGTCGGCAAGTCCACGACGGCCCGCCTCCTGCGCGAGCTCCTCGCCCGCTGGTCCGACACGCCCCGGGTCGAGCTCGTCACCACCGACGGCTTCCTGCTGCCGAACGCCGAGCTCGAACGACGCGGGCTGATGCAGCGCAAGGGCTTCCCCGAGTCGTACGACCGGCGCGCGCTGCTGCGCTTCGTCACCGCGGTGAAGAGCGGCAACCCCGAGGTGCGCGCCCCGTTCTACTCGCACCTCAGCTACGACATCGTGCCCGAGGCCCAGATCGTGGTGCGCCAGCCCGACATCCTCATCGTCGAGGGCCTGAACGTGCTGCAGCCGCCGGCGAGCAACCGCCTGGCGGTGAGCGACCTGTTCGACTTCTCGGTCTACGTGGATGCCCGCACGAACGACATCGCCGACTGGTACGAGACCCGCTTCATGGCCCTGAAAGACGGCGCCTTCGCGAACCCGAAGTCGTACTTCCACCGCTACGCGAGCCTGTCCGACGACGAGGCGCGTCAGACGGCCCGACGGATCTGGCGTTCGATCAACCTGCCGAACCTCTTGGAGAACGTGCTTCCCACGCGCTCCCGCGCCACCCTCGTCCTCCGCAAGGACGCCGACCACCGCGTCGGCAAGGTCCTCCTCCGCAAGCTCTAGGCAGCTCGCAGGCCGCTAGCCTGCGGTCAGCTGGCCCGCGACCAGCTGGCCCGCGATCGGCTCAGAAGGAGCGTTCGACGCCCGTGGAGAGGCGCTGGCGCACGACCTCGGCGAGGGACTCCGCGATGCGGTCGGCCGTGGCCTGGTCGCCCGCCTCGACCATGACGCGCACGAGCGGCTCGGTGCCGGACGGGCGCAGCAGCACGCGGCCGGTCTCACCGAGATCGGCCTCGGCCTCGGCTACCGCGTTCGCGAGCACGGTGTCGCTCGACACCCCGTCGCGGTCGACGCCGCGCACGTTGACGAGGGTCTGGGGGTAGACCTTCATGACCGCCGCCAGCTCGGCCAGGGTCTTGCCGGTCGCGGCCATCCGGCTCACCAGCTGCAGGCCGGTGAGGATGCCGTCGCCCGTGGTGGCGTGGTCGGCGAAGATGATGTGGCCCGACTGCTCGCCGCCGAGGCTGAGCCCGCGCTCGTTGATGGCCTCGAGCACGTAGCGGTCGCCCACCCGGGTCTCGAGCATCTCGATGCCGTGGTGGGCCATGGCGACCTTGAGGCCGAGGTTCGACATGACGGTCGCCACGAGCGTGTTCTCCCGCAGCTGGCCGCGATCGGCCTGGGCGAGCGCGAGGATCGCCATGATCTGGTCGCCGTCGATGACGTTGCCGTCGGCGTCGACGGCGAGGCAGCGGTCGGCGTCACCGTCGTGGGCGATGCCGACGTCGGCGCCCGCGGCCACGACCGCCTCGGCCAGCTGACCGAGGTGCGTCGAGCCGACGCCGTCGTTGATGTTCATGCCGTCGGGGTCGTTGCCGATCACCGTGATGCGCGCGCCGGCCTGGTTGAAGGCCTCGGGCGAGACGCCGGCGGCCGCGCCGTGGGCGCAGTCGAGCACCACGTGCAGGCCGTCGAGGCGGTGCGGCAGCGTGGTGAGCAGGTGCACCACGTAGCGGTCCTCCGCGTCGGCGAAGCGCCTGATGCGGCCGATGTCGCCGCCGAGCGGGGTGAGCTGCGGATGCTCGAGGGCCGCCTCGATGGCGATCTCGACGTCGTCGGGCAGCTTCTTGCCCCCGGCGGCGAAGAACTTGATGCCGTTGTCGGGCGCCGGGTTGTGCGAGGCCGAGATGACGACGCCGAAATCGGCGCCGATGTCGGCGATCAGGAACGCGGCCGCCGGGGTCGGCAGCACTCCGGCGTCGAGGACGTCGACGCCGGAGCTCGCGAACCCCGCCGAGACGGCGGCCGCGATGAAGTCACCGGACTGACGGGGGTCGCGGGCGACCACGGCGACCGGTCGTCGACCGGCGTCCCGGGCCGCGGCACCAAGGACACGGGCGCCTGCCTGCGCGATGCGCAGGGCGAGGTCGGCCGTGACGTCTTGGTTCGCGAGCCCACGCACCCCATCGGTGCCGAAAAGGCGAGCCATAGGCTAAGCGTAGAGCCGAAGAGCGATCAGCGCTTCGAGAACTGCGATGCCTTACGGGCCTTCTTGAGACCGGCCTTCTTGCGCTCGATGACGCGGGCGTCACGGGTGAGGAAGCCGGCCTTCTTGAGGTCGGCGCGGTTGTTCTCGCGGTCGATCTCGTTCAGGGCACGCGCGATGGCGAGGCGCAGGGCGCCGGCCTGGCCGGAGGGGCCACCGCCGGTGATCTTCGCGACGACGTCGTACGAGCCGATCAGGTCGAGCACCTTGAAGGGGTCGGTGATCAGCTGCTGGTGCAGCTTGTTCGGGAAGTAGTCCGCGAACTCGCGGCCGTTCACCACGAGGGTGCCGGCGCCGGGAACGAGGCGCACGCGGGCGATGGCCTGCTTGCGACGGCCCACGGCAGCGCCGGAGACGTTGAGGACGGCACGGGGGGCGCGGGGCGCCTCGTCGGCCGGGGTTTCGGTGGAGTAGCTCTCGGGAGCCACGTCAATCTGGTCTGCGATCTTCGCCACGGTACTGATGAGTCCTTTGTCTGAGTCTGCTGAACGAACGCGGGACGCTACTGGGCGACCTGGTCGAGGATGAAGGGGGTCGGCTGCTGCGCCGCGTGGGGGTGCTCGGGGCCTGCGTAGACCTTGAGCTTGCGGAACTGGTCGCGACCGAGGGAGGTCTTCGGCAGCATGCCGCGGATCGCCTTCTCGACGGCGCGCTCGGGGTTCTTCTCGAGCAGCTCGGCGTAGCCGACGGCCTTGAGGCCACCCGGGTAGCCCGAGTGACGGTAGGCCTTCTTCTGGGCCAGCTTGGAACCGGTGAGCGCGACCTTGTCGGCGTTCACGATGATGACGAAGTCACCCATGTCCATGTGCGGGGTGAAGGTGGCCTTGTTCTTGCCACGGAGGATGGCGGCCGCGTGGGTGGCCAGGCGGCCCAGGACCACGTCGGTGGCGTCGATGACGACCCAGCCGCGCTGGACCTCGCTTGCCTTGGGGGAGTAAGTGCGCGTCACAGTAGTGCTGCTTTCTTGTTCGAGTGAGGAGTTCGTGAATCCCGCTCCGGTGGGTCTTGCGGACTGGATCAGTCGCAAGGCAGCCGATGGAGGGCTCAACTTCGGGTGAACGGCACGAGGCGCAGACACCAAAGATCAAGAATAGGCGATACCACCCACCCGGTCAAATGAGCTCGCGCCGCGCCCGTGTGCGTTCGGCCCGATCGGCCAGCTCGGCGGCCGCCGGATAGCCCACCTCGGTGAGCACCAGACCCTTGGCCGGCATCACGAGGAAGGCGCCCGTCCGTGCCTTCTCGTCCCGCAGCCGCACGAGCTCCTCGCCGCTCAGCGACCCCTCGCCCACCGAGACCGTGCCGCCTACCAGCGAGCGCACCATGCTGTGGCAGAACGCGTCGGCCTGCAGCTCGGCCACGAGCACACCGTCGTCGTCGCGCCGCCAGGTGAACGACTGCAGCGTGCGGATCGTCGTCGACCCCGCCCGGGGCTTGCAGAAGGTCGCGTAGTCGTGGAGGCCCAGCAGAGCGCGGGCCGCCGCGTCCATGGCGTCGAGGTCGAGGGCCGCCGGATGCCGGACGGTGGTTCGTCGCAGCAACGGGTCGCGCCGCCCGTGCACGTCGCTGACCCGGTACCGGTAGCGGCGCCAGACCGCCGAGAACCGCGCGTCGAAGCCCGCGGGCGCGATCGTGGACGCGAGCACCATCACGTCGCTGTCCGCGCCGAGGATGCCGTTCATCCGCTGCCCGAGCAGGGCGGCCAGGGTGGCCGGCGCCATGCCCCGGGCGTCGTCGCCGCGTCGCCGCAGGCTGCGCAGCTGCGCGTCGTCCAGGTCGAGGTGCGCCACCTGACCGCTGGCGTGCACCCCCGCATCCGTGCGCCCCGCGACCCAGAGCTGCGGTGCGGGCGGGTAGCGGCGGAAGAGGGTGGCCAGCACGTCTTCGAGCACACCCTGCACGGTGCGGAGGCCGGGCTGCTTCGCCCAGCCCGAGAAGTCGGTGCCGTCGTAGGCGATGTCGAGGCGGAGGCGCCACTCCCCCGTCGTCGAATCCACGGCAGCCAGTCTACGACGAAGGCCCCGCCACCCTTGCGGGTGCGGGGCCTTCGAAAGGGGGGAAGCCTACTTGGCGTCCTTCTCCTCGGCGGGCGCCTCGTCGGCAGCGGCCTCGGTCGACTCCTCGGCCGGAGCCTCGGTGGTCTCGTCGGTGCCGGTCTCGTCGGCAGCGGCGTCGGTGGTGGTCTCCTCGGCGGGAGCCTCCTCGACGACCTCGGCCTCGGCCTCGGCAGGAGCCGCGGCGGCAGCCGGCTTCGCCGACTTGCGCTTCGGGGTGACGGGCTCGAGCACGAGCTCGATCTGCACCATCGAGGCGTTGTCGCCCTTGCGGAAACCGAGCTTCGTGATGCGGGTGTAGCCGCCGTCGCGCTCGGCGACGAGCGGAGCAATCTCGGTGAAGAGCTCGTGCACGACCGACTTGTCGCCGATCACGCCGAGCACGCGACGACGGGCGTGGAGGTCTCCACGCTTCGCGAAGGTGATCAGGCGCTCAGCGACGGGGCGGAGGCGCTTGGCCTTCGTCTCGGTCGTCTTGATGCTCTTGTGCGTGAACAGGGCGGCAGCCAGGTTGGCGAGGAGCAGGCGCTCGTGTGCCGGTCCGCCGCCGAGACGGGGTCCCTTGGTTGGCTTGGGCATTTCTTATCTCCAGAGGTGGGTCAGTTGATCAGGTGAGTCGGAGCAGGCGAACGAGCGTCTCAGACGTTCTCGTCGTCGTAGCCGCCGTAGAAGTGGGCGCCGTCGAAACCGGGAACGGTGTCCTTCAGCGAGAGACCGAGCTCGACGAGCTTGTCCTTCACCTCATCGACCGACTTCTGTCCGAAGTTGCGGATGTTCATCAGCTGCGTCTCGGAGAGGGCGACCAGCTCCGACACGGTGTTGATGCCCTCGCGCTTGAGGCAGTTGTACGAGCGCACCGAGAGGTCGAGGTCCTCGATCGGAACCGACAGCTCCGACGAGAGCACGGCGTCGACCGGCGCGGGGCCGATCTCGATGCCCTCGGCGGCGGTGTTCAGCTCACGGGCCAGGCCGAACAGCTCGGTCAGCGTGCGACCGGCCGAGGCGATGGCGTCGCGCGGGGTGATCGCCGGCTTGGTCTCGACGTCGACCACGAGGCGGTCGAAGTCGGTGCGCTCACCGGCACGGGTGGCCTCGACGCGGTAGGTGACCTTGAGCACGGGCGAGTAGATCGAGTCGATCGGGATCTGACCGGCCTCGGAGAACTCGCTGCGGTTCTGGGTCGCCGAGACGTAGCCGCGGCCGCGCTCGATGATCAGCTCGAGCTCGAACTTCGCCTTGTCGTTCAGCGTGGCGATGACGAGCTCGGGGTTGTGGATCTCGACACCGGCCGGAGCCTGGATGTCGGCCGCGGTGACCTCGCCCGACGCGTGCTTGCGCAGGTAGGCGGTGATCGGCTCGTCGTGCTCGCTCGAGACGACCAGGCCCTTGACGTTCAGGATGATCTCGGTGACGTCTTCCTTCACACCGGGGATCGTGCTGAACTCGTGCAGCACGCCGTCGAGGCGGATGCTCGTGACGGCAGCGCCGGGGATCGAGGAGAGCAGGGTGCGGCGGAGCGAGTTGCCGAGGGTGTAGCCGAAGCCGGGCTCGAGCGGCTCGATGATGAACCGCGAACGGAACTCCGAGATGTTCTCCTCGGTGAGAGTGGGGCGCTGTGCAATGAGCACTGTTATTCCTTTCGGCTGAACGTCCGCTATATGACGTTCATAGGCAGAGGTATTGAGTTGTGAGAAACGACCTCACCGACGGAGCACCCAGAGGTGCTCCGTCGGCGGTTACAGCGGAAAGGTCAAACGCGGCGGCGCTTGGGCGGCCGGCAGCCGTTGTGCGCCTGGGGGGTCACGTCGTTGATCGAGCCCACCTCGAGGCCGGCGGCCTGGAGCGAGCGGATCGCGGTCTCGCGGCCGGAGCCGGGGCCCTTGACGAAGACGTCGACCTTCTTCATGCCGTGCTCCTGCGCCTGGCGGGCGGCCGACTCGGCGGCGAGCTGCGCGGCGAACGGAGTCGACTTGCGCGAGCCCTTGAAGCCGACGCCACCCGAGGAGGCCCAGCTGATGACGGCACCGGTCGTGTCGGTGATCGACACGATGGTGTTGTTGAAGGTCGACTTGATGTGGGCCTGGCCCACGGCGACGTTCTTCTTCTCTTTCTTGCGCGGCTTGCGAACAGCCGACTTGGGGGTTGCCATAATTCTCTCCTGGTCCTGTCAGTCGGCGCGCTTAGCGGCCGGCCTTCTTCTTGCCGGCGACGGTGCGCTTCGGGCCCTTGCGGGTACGAGCGTTGGTCTTGGTGCGCTGACCACGCACGGGCAGGCCCTTGCGGTGACGGACACCCTCGTAGGAGCCGATCTCGACCTTGCGGCGGATGTCGGCGGCGACCTCGCGGCGGAGGTCACCCTCTACCTTGTAGTTGCCCTCGATGTAGTCGCGGAGAGCGACGAGCTGGTCGTCGGTGAGATCTTTGACGCGGATGTCGCCCGAGATCTCGGTGTCGGCGAGGGTCTTCAGCGCACGCGTGCGCCCGACCCCGTAGATGTACGTGAGGGCAACTTCCACGCGCTTGTCGCGGGGGATGTCAACTCCTGCTAGACGTGCCATTGTGGCTATCTCCTGGTGATGTGTGGAGGTCTGTGACAGTGAATGTGCTCCGGCCTCCGACCGAAGGTGTCCGCCGCCCGGCTCTCACCGGGCGGCTTCTGACACTGCCATTGAGGGGTGGTACTTCTTAGCCCTGGCGCTGCTTGTGGCGCGGGTTCGACTTGCAGATGTTCATCACTCGGCCGTTGCGGCGGATGATGCGGCAGTGCTCGCAGATGGGCTTGACGCTGGGGTTGACCTTCATCGTTCTTTTCTTTCTTCGCTGTCCTCGTACCCGGCGGAATGCCGTCGGGCCGTTACTTTCCAGCGCTCCTCGGAAGGAGCGGCCTACTTGTAGCGGTAGACGATCCGGCCACGGGTGAGGTCGTAGGGGCTCAGCTCCACGATCACGCGGTCCTCGGGGAGGATGCGGATGTAGTGCTGGCGCATCTTGCCCGAGATGTGGGCAAGAACCTTGTGCCCGTTCGTCAGCTCCACGCGGAACATCGCGTTGGGGAGCGCTTCGACGACCGCGCCTTCGATCTCGATAACACCGTCTTTTTTGGCCATAGCCTCACTGTCACTAAAAATAGATTCTGCTGGTCATGCGAAATCGGCCCACGAAAACGGGCCGAAAACACCAAGGATCGAGCTTACGCTACGGGCGCCCTTTCTGCAAGGAGCCCATTACTCCTCGGGCGAGCGAAAAGCAACTGCGGCGCGCACGGTCTCGAGCAGTCGCTCGCGCAGCGGATGCCCGGGCTCGATGCCCGTGACCTGCGCGGTGAACTCCTCCGGGGTGAGCGTGTCGAGCAGGCCCGCCAGCTCGGCGGACTGCGGATCGGCCGGGGCGTCGAAACGCAGCGCCGCCGCCACGGCGCGCAGCAGCGCATCCGTCGGCAGACCGCGCTCGGCGAGCTCGGCGGCCGGACCGATGAAGCGCTCGTGCCGGGAGATCTTGCGCAGCGGCTGCCGCCCCACCCGCTCGGGGGTGTCGGTGAGGTAGGGGTTCGCGAAGCGCACGAGGTTCTTCTCGAGGTACGCCTCCTGGGTGGCGGGGTCGAACTCGTGCTTGGCCACGAGCAGCGCCTTCGTCTCCTCGAGCACCGCCTTCACCTCGGTGAACACGCTCGGCACCGCCAGGGCGTCGGCGAGGGTCGTCGCCCCCTCGACCCAGCCGTGGTACGCCACTGTGGCGTGACCGGTGTTGACCGTGAAGAGCTTGCGCTCGATGTAGGGGGCGAGGTCGGGCACGAAGTGGGCTGCGGGGATGACCGGCGGCGCGCCCTCGAACGGCGTCTCCTCGATCGCCCACTCGAAGAAGTCCTCCACCGTCACGTCGAGCCCGTGGCCCGGCTCCTGGTTCGGCACGATGCGGTCGACGGCGGTGTTGGCGAAGACGGCCTTCGACAGCGCGGACGCGTCGCCCACCCGGCCCTCGATCTCGCCCTTCAGCACGTCGGTGGCGTTGATCGCGTTCTCGCACGCCATCACCGTGAGCGGGGGCAGCGCGGCGTCACGCGCCTCGATCGCCCGCGCGATCACGGGGGCGACGAACTTCAGGATGTTCGGGCCGACCGCCGTGGTGACGATCTCCGCCGTGGCGATCTCGGCCACCACGGCGTCTTCGTCGGAGCCGCTGTTCAGGGCGCGGTAGCCGGTCACCGTGCGGGTGGAGGAGTTCTCCCCCACCGCGTGCACGTCGTAGCTGGTCGAGGCGGCGAGCGCGTCGATCAGCTCGGCGTTCACGTCGGCGAAGACGAGTTCGTAGCCCGCGTCGTGGAGGATCAGCCCCACGAATCCGCGGCCGATGTTGCCTGCGCCGAAGTGGACGGCCTTCATGTGGTGCTCCTTGGGTTGGTTACTCGTTGACGTCGCCGAGGATCTGCAGGACCTCGTCGGGGCTTCCGGCGGCGAGCAGCTTGGCGACCTCGTCCTCATCGCTGAACACGATGGCGATCTTGGTCAGGATGTCCATGTGCCCGCCGTCCTTGCCGGCGATGCCGACGACGAAGCGCACCTCTTCGCCGCCCCAGTCGAGCGGCTCGTCGTACCGCACGAACGAGAGCGCGGAGTCGAGGATCGTGTCCTTGCCCTCGTTCGTGCCGTGCGGGATGGCGAGGAGGTTGCCCATGTACGTCGAGACCGTCGCCTCGCGCTGGAGCATGTAGTCCAGGTACCCGGACTCGACGGCTCCGGCGGCCACCAGGATGTCGGCGGCCTCTCGGATCGCCTCCTCCTTGGTGCGCGCGGTACCGCTCAACCGGATCTGCGAGGCTTCGATGACGGACATGGGCTCCTCCTTCGTCTGTGCGCGTCGCCTAGCTGGCGGCGTGCTGGTTCTTCAGCTTCTCGACGACCTCGTCGTAACGGGGGCTGTTCATGAAGTTGTCGACCGACACGTGCTCGGCGCTCGGGGTGCGCTCCTGCGCCCGGGGCGTGAGCTCGCGCTGCGTGATCACGAGATCCACGTCGTCGTCGAGGTTCGCGATCGCCTTGTTGACGACGGTCACACCCTCGATGCCGGCCTTCTTGATCTTATTGCGGAGCACCGATGCGCCCATGGCGCTCGAGCCCATTCCGGCGTCGCAGGCGAAGACGATGTTCGCGATGGGACGCGCATCCGTCAGCAGCGAGCTCTGCTCGGCGACGACCTCGGCGTCGCGGGCGGGGACACCCTCGGCGCTCAGGGTGCCGAGAACGCTGGACTCCTTGCCCTTGTTGGCCTGGGTCTTCGCGATGGCGGCGGAGAGGTCGCCGGCGTCCTCGTTCTCGAGGTCGCGCTTGCGGCTCGCCCGGAGGATGACGGCGGTGACGAGGAACGACACCGCGGCGGCGGCGATCACCGAGAGGATGACGCCGACGTAGCTGTCGGGCGCGGTCTGCAGCAGCACGGCGATGATGCTGCCGGGCGAGGCAGGGGCACGCAGGCCCGAATTGAACAGCACGTTCACGGCGACACCGGTCGCGCCACCGGCGATGGCGGCGAGGATGGTCATCGGCTTGGACAGCACGTACGGGAAGTAGATCTCGTGGATGCCGCCGAAGAACTGGATGATGACGGCGCCGGGGGCGCTCGCCTTGGCCAGCCCCACACCGAAGATCGCGAAGGCGAGCAGGATGCCGAGGCCCGGGCCGGGGTTCGCCTCGATCAGGAACAGGATCGACTTGCCCTGCTCGGCGACCTGCTGCACCCCGAGCGGGGTGAAGACGCCGTGGTTGATGGCGTTGTTCAGGAACAGCACCTTGCCGGGCTCGACGAGGATCGAGGCGAGCGGCAGCAGACCGACCGAGATCAGCCAGTCGACACCGGCCTCGAGCGCCTTCGACAGGCCCTGGATGACCGGGGCGATGCCGAAGAAGCCGGCGACTGCGAGCAGCGCGCCCAGGATGCCCGACGAGAAGTTGTCGACCAGCATCTCGAAGCCGGGCTTGATCTTGCCGGCCCACAGCTTGTCGAGCTGCTTCAGCAGGTAGGCGGCCAGCGGGCCCATGATCATGGCGCCGATGAACATCGGAATGTTCGCACCGACGATCACACCCATCGTGGCGATGGTGCCGATCACGCCGCCGCGGGCGCCGTAGACCATGCGGCCACCGGTGTTCGCGATCAGGAGCGGCAGCAGGTAGGTGATCATCGGGGCGACGAGACCCAGGTACTGCGGGAAGGTGGTGCCGTCGTCCGCCTGGGCGAGCGAGGTCGCCGCACCCGTCCAGCCGATGACGTCGGCGTTGCCGAAGCCGCCGAGGATGCCGTTGGGCAGCCAGCCGGTCGCGATGAACAGCGAGGTGATGAGACCCCAGGCGATGAACGCCGGGATGTTGGGCATGACCATGCCCGAGAGGAAGGTGCCGAAGCGCTGCACGCGGATGCGCGCTCCCCCTCCGGTCTTTGCTTCTGACGTCGTTGTCATGACGACTGCTCCAATTCGTGTGGGTGTAGGGATGGGATCACTGGGATGCTGCTGCGGTGGTGACCGCTCCACGGGCCTCGACGGCGCTGTTCGCCGAGAGGGCCAGTTCGGCGAAGTGCTGGGCCTCGTCGAGCGTGAAGCGGGCGAGCTCCGCGCGCACGTCGGCGAGAGCCGACGGCGACATGGAGAGCGTGGTCGCGCCGAGGCCCACGAGCACCACGGCGAGAAGGGGGTCGGCGGCGGCCTCGCCGCAGATCCCGACGGGCTTGCCGGTGGCACGGCCGGCCTTGCCGACCTCCCCGACGAGCTTCAGCACGGCCGGGTGCCACGGGTCCTGGAATGAGGCAACCGAGCCCAGCAGCCGGTCGGCCGCCAGGGTGTACTGCGTCAGGTCGTTGGTGCCGATCGACGCGAAGTCGGCGTCGGCGAGGATGCGGTCGGCCAGCAGGGCGGACGAGGGCACCTCCACCATGACGCCGGCGGTCTTCAGGCCGACCTCGCGGGCGAGGGCGGTGAAGTAGCGGGTCTCCTCGACGGTCGAGACCATCGGCGCCATCACCCAGACGTCGGCGTCGGTCTCGGCCTCGGCGGCCGCGAGGGCGGCGAGCTGGTCCCGCAGGATGGGCTCGTTCGCCCGCAGCGCCCGAAGGCCGCGGAGACCCAGCGCCGGGTTCTCCTCGGGGGCGTCGTTGAGGAAGCTCAGCGGCTTGTCGGCTCCGGCGTCGAGCGCGCGCACGACGACCTTCTTGCCGGCGAAGGCCTCGAGCAGACGCTTGTACTGCGCCTTCTGCTCCTCGACGGTGGGTGCGCTCGAGGAGTCGAGGAAGAGGAACTCGGTGCGGAAGAGTCCGACACCCTCCGCGCCCTTCTCGAGCGCGTCCGCGGCGCCGTCGGCCGAACCGAGGTTCGCCAGGAGCGGCACGAGGGTGCCGTCGGCGAGGGCTCCGGGGCCGGTCGCCGAGCTGCGGGCCGCCTTGATCTCGGCGGCCTTCGCCTCGGCGGCGGTGCGCTCCTCGGAGCTCGGGGCGACCGTCACGGTGCCGGTGGCCGCATCGACGACGATCTCGGTGCCGTCGGCGAGGGTGAGCGCATCCGTCACCCCGACGACGGCCACGATCGACTTCTCGCGGGCGAGGATCGCGGTGTGCGAGGTGGGGCCGCCGTCGCTCGTGACGAGCGCGAGCACCTTCGACAGGTCGAGCAGGGCGGTGTCGGCCGGCGCGAGGTCGCGGGCGACGAGAACGAACGGATGCTCGGGGTCGGGCACTCCCGGAGCGGGGACGCCGCGCAGGTGCGCCACGACGCGCTGCGAGACGTCGTCGAGGTCGGTCGCGCGCTCCCCCATGTAGCCGCCCATGCTGACGAGCAGGTCGCGGAAGGAGGCGAACGCCTCGAAGACCGCGCGCTCGGCGGTCTTGCCGGAGTCGAGCCGGGTGCCGATGTCGTCGATCAGCGTCGGGTCCTCGGCCATGAAGGCCTGCGCCTCGAGCACGTCCTTGGCCGAGCCGCCGGCGCGCTCTCCCCGGTGCCGGATGATCGCGGCGGTGGCCGCCAGTGAGGCGCGGGCGCGCTCCTTCTCGGCGTCGGGGGTGAGCGCCGAGGCGGTGTCGTCGGGCTCGGGGAGCGGGTCGGGCATCCGGAGCACCCCGCCGACGGCGATGCCGCGGCCGATGCCGGTGCCGGTGAGGGAGGACGACATCACTCGGCGTCCAGGTCGGTGGAGAGCAGGGTCGCGAGCTCGTCGAGCAACCCGTCGGAGTCGGGCGCCTCGGAGACGAGCGTGACGGTGTCGCCGTGCTCGATGCCGAGCGAGATGACGCCGAGGATGCTCGCGGCGTTGACGGCCTTGCCGTTCTTGGAGATCTGCACGGGCAGGCCGGACTTCGCCACGGTCTGGGTGAAGAGCGTGGCCGGACGGGCGTGCAGCCCGTGCTTCGATGCCAGTTCGACGGTTCGTTCAGCCATGGTGGACTCCTTTGATCGGTGTTGATGTCGCGGTCTCGTCTGCCGGGGACCGCAGCCCGGCGAGTTCTTCGATCCTTCGGGCGGCGAGTTCGGCGCCGTCCCGCCCGAAGACGTTCTCGGGGAGGAGCTCCGCCACGGCACCCGCCCGCTCGGCCCGCTCGGCCAGCCCGGCGAAGCGGTCGGCGAGGTGAGGGCCGACGAGCAAGATGCGCGTCGCCGCGAGCCTGTCGTCGAGATCGGCCAGCGTGCCCGCGTCCACGACCAGGTCGAGATCGCGGTCCCGGATGATCCGGCGCAGTCTCACGGCGAGGAAGGTGCTCGATGCTCCTGCACCGCAGACGATGAGCACTCTGTCCACGCACGCCTCCTCGCGTCCTGATCCGATCTCCTACGATCCTGACCGAGTGCTGGGGATCTGGCCAGCAGGCTTGCTTCCGGCCCCTAGGAAGCCCTGCTCCCCGGAACCGCTTAGGGTGACAGTGATGACTGCGAAGTACGAGCGCCTGCTGGAGTATCTGGCCGAGACCACCGACTGGGTCACGGCCGGCGAGCTGGCGGATCGGCTCGGGGTGACGACGCGCAGCGTGCGCAGCTACGTCACCAGTGTGAAGACCGCGGCCAAGCCGCTCGAGGTCATCGCCTCGTCCACCAGCGGGTACCGGCTGAACCGGGAGGCGTACGCCAGCTTCCTGGAGGGCCTGCGGGGGCGGGACGCCGAGTCCGGCAGCCCGCGCGACCGGGTGCACGCCATCATCCGCGGTCTCGGCGACGCCCCCGACGGGCTCGACGTCTACGACCTCGCCGCGACGATGTTCGTCAGCGAGTCGACCGTCGAGGCCGACCTGCGGAAGGCCAAGCTCCTCGTGGAGGACGCCGGTCTCGGGCTGAGCCGGCGCGGCAGCGTCGTCGCCCTCACCGGCAGCGAGCTCAACCGGCGGCGACTGCTCAGCCGGCTGTTCCGCGAGGAGAGCGCGCAGGGGTTCCTCGACCTGCAGAACATCCAGCGGGAGTTCCTCTCGGGCGACCTGACCTCGTTCAAGTCGGAGCTGATCGCCATGCTCGACGGCAACGGCTTCTTCGTCAACGAGTACTCGATCGACAACGTGCTGCTGCACGTCGCCATCGCCGTCGACCGGGTGGCCAAGAAGCAGTCGATCGGGCCGGCCGACGACGACGCCCGCCCGGCCTCGGAGACCGTGCGCGAGGTGGCGGCGCAGCTCGACACCCTCGTGCGGGCGCACTTCGACGCGGCGCTGAGCGCCCGCGAGCTTGACTACCTCTCCGTGCTGCTCACCACCCGCGTGCTCACCCCGGGGCACGACCGGCCCGCGCAGGACGTGGCCGACTCCTACCTCGAGGCCGATGACCTGGCCGCGATGCGCCGCATCGTGCGGCTGGCGAGCGAGGAGTACCTCGTCGACCTCGACGACGAGGACTTCATCGTGCGGCTCAGCCTGCACATCCGGAACCTGGTCGCCCGGGCGCAGGAGAAGTCGTACTCGCGGAACCCCATGACCCGCTCGATCAAGAGCACGTTCCCGATGATCTACGAGCTCGCGGTGTTCATCGCCAGCCAGATCCAGCGGCGCGAGGGCATCGTCATCAACGACGACGAGATCGCCTACATCGCCCTGCACGTGGGCTCGCACCTCGAGCGGCAGAACCTGCGCCAGGAGCGCGTGACCTGCGCGATCGTGTGCCCGAACTACTACGACATGCACGTCGTCCTGCGTCAGCGCCTCGAGGCCGAGCTCGGCTCGGAGCTGCAGGTCGACGCCGTGATCACCCGCGCCGACGTCGATTGGGCGGCGCTCTCCTCCGACATCGTCGTGACCACCATCTCGGTGCCGGCGGCCCGTGACAACGTCGTGGTCATCCAGCCGTTCCTCACGGCCGGCGACCTCGAGGCGGTGCGCCGCGCGATCACGACGGTGCGCCGGCACCGCCGCCGCATGCAGCTGAAGGACGAGCTGCTGCAGTACTTCGACGAGCGCCTGTTCCGGCGCAACCTGCACGCTGGCGACGAGGCGGCCATGATCCGCACCCTCGGCGACTCGATGGTCGCGCTCGGCATCATCGACGAGAGCTACGTCGAGGGCGCCATCGAGCGCGAGCGCATGTCGTCGACCGCCTTCACCGACACCATCGCCGTGCCGCACGCCATGGCGATGAGCGCATCGCGCACCGCGATCGCGATCGTCGTGAACGAGACGCCGATGACCTGGGGCGAGAACCGCGTCAACGTCATCGCCCTCTTCGCCTTCAGCGCCTCGGGCCGACGCGCCTTCCAGACGGTCTTCGACCAGCTCGTCGAGGTCTTCTCCGACCGCGACGACGTGCAGCGCATCGTGCGCCGCGCCACCGACTTCGCCTCGTTCATCGACGAGCTCGTCCACGTCATGGACACCTGACGGGCGTTGCTCGGCTCACCTCCTACCCGCCCCGGGCGCCCCGATCGCTACGGGATGGGGACGGGGGTGACGCCGAGGGGGGCCAGGGCGGCCGCACCGCCGTCGGGGGACGTGAGCACCCAGATGCCGTCGGCGTGCACCGCGACCGAGTGCTCCCAGTGCGAGGCCATGCTGCCGTCGGCGGAGGCCACCGTCCACTCGTCGTCGCGGGTGAAGGTCTCGGTGGTGCCGGCCGTGATCATCGGCTCGATCGCCACGACGAGACCGGGCTTCACCTCGGGGCCGCGCTGGCGCACGCGGTAGTTGAACACCGGCGGCGCCTCGTGCATGCTGCGGCCGATGCCGTGACCCACGTAGTCGGTGAGGATGCCGTAGACCGCACCCTGGCGGGTCGAGGGGTGCTCCTCCACGAACTCCTCGATGGCCTCCCCCACCTCGTTCAGGTGGCGGGCGGATGCGAGGCGGGCGATCCCGTGCCACATCGACTGCTCGGTCACCTCCGAGAGCAGGCGCCGCGCGGCGACCTCCTCGGGGCGGGAGGGGTCGTCGAGCACGATCGTGATGGCGGAGTCGCCGTTCCAGCCGTCGACCTCGGCGCCCGAGTCGATGGAGACGATGTCGCCCGGCTCGAGCATCCGCCCACCCGGGATGCCGTGCACGATGTCGTCGTTCACCGAGGTGCAGACGGTGTGCCGGTAGCCGGGCACCAGCTGGAAGTTCGAGATGCCCCCGAGCGACCGGATGGTGCGGTCGGCGACGGCGTCGAGCTCGAGCGTGGTGATGCCCGGGCGGATCGCCTCGCGCACCGCGGTCAGCGAGGCGGCCGTGACGAGCCCCGGCTGCACCATCAGCCGCAGCTCGGCCGGGGTCTTGTAGATGCCCTTGTTCTTGCCGAAGGCCATGGTGCTCAGCGAGCGGCGAGGGCGGCGATGATGCGGCCCGTCACGTCGTCGATCTCGCCGAGACCGTCGACGGTCACCACGAGGCCGCGGCCGTCGTAGACCTCGACCAGCGGAGCGGTCTGCTCGGCGTAGACGTCGAGGCGCTTGCGGATGACGTCTTCGGTGTCGTCGCTGCGGCCCTGCTCGGCGGAGCGCTTGAGCAGGCGGCGCACCACCTCGTCGGTGTCGGCCTCGAGCACGATGACCGCGTCGAGCGAGGTGCCAGAGACGCCGAGGATGTCGTCGAGCTCCTCCACCTGCTGCAGGGTGCGCGGGTAGCCGTCGAGCAGGAAGCCGTCGGCCGCGTCGGGCTGCTGGAGGCGGTCGCGCACCAGGTCGTTGGTGAGCGCATCCGGAACGTACTGACCGGCGTCCATGAACGTCTTGGCCTTGACTCCGAGCTCGGTGCCGTTCTTGACGTTCTCGCGGAAGATGTCTCCGGTCGACACGGCGGGGATGCCGTAGGCCGCCGAGAGCCGGGCCGCCTGCGTGCCCTTGCCGGCGCCGGGAGGGCCGATGATCAGCAGGCGGAGCGCCGCGGACTGTGCCACCTCGGACGGTGCCGCTCCGGTCATCGGAGCAGCCCCTCGTAGTGGCGCTGCTGCAGCTGCGAGTCGATCTGCTTCACGGTCTCGAGGCCGACACCGACGATGATCAGGATCGACGCGCCACCGAACGGGAAGTTCTGGTTGGCGCCGACCGCGACCAGGGCGATCAGCGGCAGGAGCGCGATCACGCCCAGGTAGATCGAGCCCGGGAGCGTGATGCGGGTAAGTACGTAGTCGAGGTACTCGGCCGTGGGGCGGCCCGCGCGGATGCCGGGGATGAACCCGCCGAACTTCTTCATGTTGTCGGCGACCTCTTCGGGGTTGAAGGTGATCGCGACGTAGAAGTAGGTGAAGCCGACGATGAGCAGGAAGTACATCAGCATGTACAGCGGGTGGTCACCGCGCACGAGGTAGTTGTTGATCCAGGTGACCCAGCCGGCCGGGGCCTGGCCGGCGGCGGGCTGGTTGAACTGGGCGATCAGCGCGGGCAGGTAGAGCAGCGACGAGGCGAAGATGACCGGCACCACGCCCGCCATGTTCACCTTGATCGGGATGTAGGTGTTGTTGCCGCCGTAGGTTCTGCGGCCCACCACCCGCTTGGCGTACTGCACCGGGATGCGGCGCTGGGAGAGCTCGACGAAGACCACGCCGAAGACCACCGCGACACCGACCGCGAGCACGGCGAGGAAGGTCTCGAAGCCCTGGGTCTGGGCGATCAGCCAGAGCGAGGAGGGGAAGGTCGAGGCGATCGAGGTGAAGATCAGCAGCGACATGCCGTTGCCGACGCCGCGCTCGGTGACGAGCTCGCCCATCCACATGATGACGCCGGTGCCGGCGGTCATGGTGATGACCATGAGGAGGATGGCGTACCAGGCGTCGTTCGTGATCAGCTGGCCGCACTCGGCGACGGTGGAAGTGCCGAACAGGGCGCCGGAGCGGGCCACGGTGATCAGAGTCGTGGACTGGAGCACACCGAGCGCGATGGTGAGGTAGCGGGTGTACTGCGTCAGGCGGCTCTGGCCGGAGGCGCCCTCCTTGTAGAGGGTCTCGAAGTGCGGGATGACCACGCGGAGCAGCTGGACGATGATCGACGCCGTGATGTACGGCATGATGCCCAGCGCGAAGATGGAGAGCTGGAGGAGCGCGCCACCCGAGAACAGGTTGACGAGCTCGTAGAGGCCCGAGGTGCCCTGGTTGGCCGCGAGACACGTCTGCACGTTGCCGAAGTCGACGAACGGTGCGGGGATGAACGATCCCAGACGGAACAGCGCGACGATGCCGAGCGTGAAGCCAATCTTTCTGCGGAGATCCGGCGTACGGAAGATCCTCGCGACGGCTTTGAACAAAAAGGGCCTCCTGCGTTCGTGTGGCTCAATGCCAAGAATGCCGGTGACCCGATTCGTGGCCTCGACAGGCTACCTCATTCTGAAGAGGCATCTGTGTGAGGGCCGGGAATCGGGTCACCGGTCAGTGGTTCTCGCTACTTGACGGAACCACCCGCGGCGACGATCTTCTGCTCGGCCGAGCCGGAGACCTTGTCGACCGCGACGGTCAGTTTCACCGCGATGTCGCCATCGCCGAGAACCTTGACCTTCTCGTTCTTGCGAACCGCGCCCTTCGCGACCAGATCGGAGACGGTCACGTCTCCACCGGCCGGGTAGAGCTCCGCGAGCTTCTCCAGGTTCACGACCTGGTACTCGACGCGGAACGGGTTCTTGAAGCCGCGCAGCTTCGGGGTGCGCATGTGCAGCGGCATCTGGCCACCCTCGAAGCCGACGCGCACGGTGTAGCGGGCCTTGGTGCCCTTGGTGCCACGACCGGCGGTCTTTCCCTTCGAGCCCTCACCACGGCCGACGCGGGTGCGCTCCTTCTTGGAGCCCGGTGCGGGACGGAGGTGGTGGACCTTGAGCACGTGCTCGCGCGGAGCAGCGGTCTCGTCGGCCTTCGGGGCGGCCTTGGCGGCGGGAGCCTTCGCGGCGGCCGGGGCCTTCGCGTCGGCGGCGTCGGCCTTGGCGGCAGCAGCCTTGGGGGCGGCGGCCTTCTTCGGGGCAGCGGCCTTGGCCGGAGCCTTCTCCGCCTTGGGGGCCTTCTCCGCCTTGTCGGCGGCGGCGGCCTTGGGAGCAGCCTTCTCCTTGGGAGCGGCCTTGGGGGCCGCAGCCTTCTTCGGAGCCGCCTTCGCGGTCTCCTTGGCTTCTTCTTCAGCCATTAGTCAATCTCCTCGACCTTCACCAGGTGTGCGACGGTGCGCACGTAGCCCCGGTTCTGGGCGTTGTCTTCGCGCACGACGACGTCGCCGATGCGCTTCAGTCCGAGGCTGCGCAGCGTGTCCCGCTGGTTCTGCTTCTCGCTGATCTTGGACTTGATCTGGGTCACCTTCAGGCTCGTGGCCATCATGCACCTGCCTTCGCAGCTAGAGCGTCCTGCTCGGCGCGCACGAGGCGGGCCGGGGCGACGTCGTCGAAGGGGAGGCCACGACGAGCAGCCACCGCGCGGGGCTCCTCGAGCTGCTGAAGGGCCTCGACGGTCGCGTGCACGATGTTGATCGTGTTCGACGAGCCGAGCGACTTCGACAGGATGTCGTGGATGCCGGCGCACTCGAGCACGGCGCGCACCGGACCACCGGCGATGACGCCGGTACCGGCAGCGGCCGGGCGCAGGAGCACCACACCGGCTGCAGCCTCACCCTGGACGGGGTGGGGGATGGTGTTGCCGACGCGGGGGACGCGGAAGAAGTTCTTCTTCGCCTCCTCGACACCCTTGGAGATGGCGGTCGGGACCTCGCGGGCCTTGCCGTAGCCGACGCCCACCAGACCGTTGCCGTCGCCGACGACCACGAGAGCGGTGAAGCTGAAGCGACGACCACCCTTGACGACCTTGGAGACGCGGTTGATGGTGACGACGCGCTCGAGGAAGTTGCTCTTGTCGGAGTCGCGGCTGCCGCGGTCACCGCGGTTGGGGTTGCGCTCGCGGCCGCCCCGACGGGCTTCGCGGGGCTCGGTCGCGTTCTGACCGCTCGACGCGGCCGTCTCGACCGGCGCCTCGGCGATTGCTGCCACGTCCGGCTCCTTGTTGGTTTCAGTGCTCACAGGTCCAGACCTCCCTCTCGTGCTCCATCGGCGATCGCGGCGACGCGACCGGCGTAGCGGTTACCTCCACGGTCGAACACGACGGCCTCGACACCGGCGAGCTTGGCACGCTCGGCGACCAGCTCACCGACCTTCTTGGCCTTCGCGGTCTTGTCACCGTCGAAGGTGCGCAGGTCGGACTCGAGCGTCGATGCCGACGCGAGGGTGTGACCCTTGCTGTCGTCGACGACCTGCACGAACACGTGACGTGCCGAACGGGTGACGACGAGGCGAGGACGCGCTTCGGTGCCCTCGACCTTCTTGCGAAGGCGCAGGTGCCGGCGATCGCGGGCTGCGGACTTCGACTTTCCTCTGATTCCAGTAGCCATGGTCTACTTACCACTCTTTCCGGCCTTGCGGCGAACGACCTCGCCGGCGTACCGCACACCCTTGCCCTTGTAGGGCTCGGGCTTGCGCAGCTTGCGAATGTTGGCGGCAACCTCACCGACGGCCTGCTTGTCGATGCCGTTGACCGTGAGCTTGTTGTTGCCCTCGACGGTGAACGAGATGCCCGCGGGCGGCTCGACCGAGATGGGGTGCGAGTATCCGAGGGCGAACTCCACGCCGCTGCCCTTGGCAGCCACGCGGTAACCGGTTCCGACGACCTCGAGGCTCTTGGAGTAGCCGGTGGTGACGCCGATGATCTGGTTCGCGATCAGGGTGCGGGTGAGGCCGTGCAGCGAGCGCGACTCGCGCTCGTCGTCGGGACGGGTGACGAGAACCTGGTTCTCCTCGACGGTGGCCGCGATGGGCTCCTTGATGGCGAGAGCGAGCTCACCCTTGGGGCCCTTGACCGCAACCTGCTGGCCGTCGATGGTGACGGTGACGCCGGCGGGGATGTCGATGGGAAGACGTCCGATACGTGACATTGTCGGTTACCACACGTAGGCGAGGACTTCCCCACCCACGCCCTTCTTGCTCGCCTGACGGTCTGTGAGCAGACCCGAGGAGGTGGACAGGATCGCGACGCCGAGGCCACCGAGGACGGTGGGGATCTCGGTCGACTTCGCGTAGACCCGGAGGCCGGGCTTCGACACGCGCTTGATGCCCGCGATCGAGCGCTCACGGTTGGGGCCGAACTTGAGGCTCAGGGTGAGGGTCTGCCCGACCTTGGCGTCGGTGACCTCCCAGCCGGAGATGTAGCCCTCGGTCTTGAGGATGTCGGCGATGTGCGACTTCAGCTTCGAGTGCGGCATCGACACGGTGTCGTGGTGTGCCGAGTTCGCGTTGCGCAGTCTGGTCAGCATGTCTGCGACCGGATCTGTCATTGTCATTGTGGTGCCTTTCGCGCCTGGTTTCGACACCCTTTACGAGGGATGCCGACCTGGGTCGTCGTGGGTGGATGGTGCCTAGTTGGAGCTGGAGTCGTTCGACCGGAACGGGAAGCCCAGCGCCTTGAGCAGCGCGCGGCCCTCGTCGTCCGTCTTCGCGGAGGTCACGACGGTGATGTCGAAACCGCGCACGCGGTCGATCTTGTCCTGGTCGATCTCGTGGAACATCGACTGCTCCTGGAGACCGAACGTGTAGTTGCCGCGACCGTCGAACTGCTGGTCGGACAGACCGCGGAAGTCGCGGATGCGGGGAAGCGCGAGCGACAGCAGGCGGTCGAGGAACTCCCAGGCGCGGTCACCGCGGAGGGTGACGTGGGCGCCGATGGGCTGGCCCTCGCGCAGCTTGAACTGGGCGATCGACTTGCGGGCCTTCGTGACCTGCGGCTTCTGGCCGGTGATCGCGGTGAGATCCTTGACCGCACCGTCGATGACCTTGCCGTCACGGGCGGCCTCGCCGACACCGGTGTTGACGACGATCTTCACCAGTCCGGGCACCTGGTGCACGTTGGTGAAGGCGAAGTCCTTCGTCAGCTGGTCGACGATCTCGTTCTTGTACTTCTGCTTCAGGCGCGGCTGGATTTTGCCAGCGGGCGCGGCAGTCTCGGTGCTCATCAGAGGTCTTTTCCTGACTTCTTCGCGTAACGAACGCGGACCGTCTTGGTGACGCCGTCCTTCGTGACTTCTTCGTTGCGGTGGCCGACGCGGGTCGGCTTCTTGGTCTCGGGGTCGACCAGGGCGACGTTCGACAGGTGGATCGGCGCCTCCATGGTCTCGATGCCGCCGGTCTTGGTGCCGCGCTGGGTCTGACCGACACGCACGTGCTTGGTGACCATGTTCACGCCCTCGACGACGACGCGGTTGCGCTCGACGAGCACCTCGATGACACGTCCCTGCTTGCCGCGGTCTCCGCCGCGGGCCTGGGTCGCGCCCGAGATGACCTGGACCAGGTCACCCTTCTTGATGTTTGCCATGACTAGATAACCTCCGGTGCCAGCGAGATGATCTTCATGAACTTCTTGTCACGGAGCTCACGGCCGACCGGTCCGAAGATGCGGGTACCGCGAGGGTCGCCGTCGTTCTTCAGGATCACCGCGGCGTTCTCGTCGAACTTGATGTACGAGCCGTCGGGACGACGGGTCGACTTGACGGTGCGGACGATGACGGCCTTGACCACATCGCCCTTCTTGACGTTGCCACCGGGGATGGCGTCCTTCACGGTCGCGACGATGACATCGCCGAGTCCCGCGTAACGACGGCCCGATCCTCCGAGAACACGAATCGTCAGGAGCTCCTTGGCGCCGGTGTTGTCGGCGACCTTCACTCGTGATTCTTGCTGAAGCATTCTTCTACTCTTCCTGAACTAAGTAAGCCGAGGCCTACTTGGCCTTCTCGAGGATCTCGACCAGGCGCCACCGCTTGGTCGCGGACAGCGGACGGGTCTCGCTGATGAGCACGAGGTCGCCGATGCCGGCGCCGTTCGCCTCGTCGTGCGCCTTCACCTTGGAGGTGCGGCGGATGACCTTGCCGTACAGCGGGTGCTTCACGCGGTCCTCGACCTCGACGACGATGGTCTTCTCCATCTTGTCGCTCACGACGTAGCCACGGCGGGTCTTGCGGTAGCCGCGGGCGGACTTGTCCTTGACATCGTGCGAGGACGACTCGTGTCCGGCTGCGACGACCTTCTCTTCGGTCTTGGCCATTACTTCGCCTCCTCAGCGTCTGCAGCGGGGGCCTCGGCCTCTGCTGCCTTCTTGGACTTCTTGGTCGCCTTGGCCGGGGCCTCGACGGGGGCGGGGGTGGCACGGATGCCGAGCTCCCGCTCGCGGATGATCGTGTAGATGCGCGAGATGTCGCGCTTCACGGCACGCAGTCGGCCGTGGCTTTCGAGCTGCCCGGTCGCTGACTGGAAGCGCAGGTTGAACAGCTCTTCCTTGGCCTTGCGAAGCTCCTCGAGAAGTCGAGAATCTTCGAACGTGTCGAGCTCCGCCGGGGCGAGCTCCTTGGAACCGATCGCCATTACGCGTCGCCCTCCTCGCGCTTGATGATGCGTGCCTTGAGCGGCAGCTTGTGGATTGCCCGGGTGAGCGCTTCGCGAGCGACGGTCTCGTCGACACCGCTCAGCTCGAAGAGCACACGGCCCGGCTTGACGTTCGCGACCCACCACTCGGGCGAACCCTTACCGGAACCCATGCGGGTCTCGGCGGGCTTCTTCGTGAGCGGACGGTCGGGGTAGATGTTGATCCACACCTTTCCACCGCGCTTGATGTGACGCGTCATGGCGATACGAGCGGACTCGATCTGACGGTTGGTCACGTACGCGGGGGTGATGGCCTGGATGCCGAACTCACCGAAGCTGACCTTCGTGCCACCGGTGGCGTGGCCACTGCGACCCGGGTGGTGCTGCTTGCGGTGCTTGACTCGACGGGGGATAAGCATGGTTACGCCTCAACTCCTGCTGCGACCGGTGCGTCCGCCTTCGGGGCGGAGTTACGGCGCGGACGGTCACGGTCGCCGCGCTCGGGGCGCGAGGACTTCTGGTTGGCCTGCTCGCGGGCGAGCTCCTTGTTGGTGATGTCGCCCTTGTAGATCCAGACCTTCACGCCGATGCGGCCGAACGTCGTCTTGGCCTCGTAGAAGCCGTAGTCGATGTTGGCGCGCAGGGTGTGCAGCGGAACGCGACCCTCACGGTAGAACTCCGAGCGGCTCATCTCGGCGCCGCCGAGACGGCCCGACACCTGGATGCGGACACCCTTGGCGCCGGCGCGCTGAGCGCCCTGGAGGCCCTTGCGCATCGCGCGGCGGAACGCCACACGGGCGGTCAGCTGCTCGGCGATGCCCTGGGCGACGAGCTGAGCCTCGGCCTCGGGGTTCTTGACCTCGAGGATGTTCAGCTGGATCTGCTTGCCCGTGAGCTTCTCGAGGTCGGAGCGAATGCGCTCAGCCTCGGCGCCACGACGACCGATCACGATGCCCGGACGGGCGGTGTGGATGTCGACGCGGACGCGGTCACGGGTGCGCTCGATCTCGATCTTCGCCACGCCGGCGCGGTCGAGGGAGGTCTTCAGCAGGTTGCGGATCTTCACGTCCTCGGCGACGTAGTCGCTGTAGCGCTGACCCTTCTTCGTGCTGTCGGAGAACCAGCGCGACACGTGGTCGGTGGTGATTCCGAGACGGAAGCCGTACGGATTGACTTTCTGGCCCATTACTTGCTCGCCTTCTTGCTCGCGCCCTCGATCGTCGCAGCCTCGTCAGGGGTTGCGAGCACGATCGTGATGTGGCTGGTGCGCTTGTTGATGCGGAACGCGCGTCCCTGAGCACGGGGCTGGAAGCGCTTGAGCGTGGTTCCCTCGTCGACGAACGCCTTCGCGATGAAGAGGTCCTGCTCGTCGAGGTAGCTGTTCGAGGCGTCTGCCTTGACCCGGGCGTTCGCGATCGCCGAAGCGACCAGCTTGTACACCGGCTCCGAAGCGCCCTGCGGGGCGAACTTCAGGATGGCCAGCGCCTCCACGGCCTGACGGCCGCGGATCAGGTTGACGACACGACGGGCCTTCTGGGGGGTGACGCGGATGTGACGCACGCGTGCGATCGACTCCACCATTTCTCTTCCTCCTTCACGTCGCCGCGCTTAGCGGCGACGGCCCTTCTTGTCGTCCTTCACGTGTCCACGGAAGGTGCGGGTCGGGGCGAACTCGCCCAGCTTGTGACCCACCATGGTCTCGGTGATGAACACCGGGATGTGCTTGCGACCGTCGTGCACGGCGATCGTGTGACCCAGGAAGTCCGGGATGATCATCGATCGGCGCGACCAGGTCTTGATGACGTTCTTGCTGCCGGCTTCGTTCTGGGTGACGACCTTGCGGTACAGGTGGTCGTCAACGAAGGGGCCCTTCTTGAGACTGCGTGGCATCTTCTACAACTCCTACTTACGCTTCTTGCCGACGGTCCGACGACGCACGATGAGCTTGTCGCTTTCCTTGTTGGGGTGACGGGTGCGGCCTTCGGCCTGACCCCAGGGGCTGACGGGGTGACGTCCACCGGACGTCTTGCCCTCACCACCACCGTGCGGGTGGTCGACCGGGTTCATGGCGACACCACGGACGGTCGGGCGGATGCCCTTCCAGCGGTTACGGCCGGCCTTGCCCCAGTTGATGTTCGACTGCTCGGCGTTGCCGACCTCACCGATGGTCGCGCGGCAGCGCGCATCGACGTTGCGGATCTCGCCCGAGGGCAGACGCAGCTGGGCGTAGGGGCCGTCCTTCGCCACGAGGCGCACCGAGGCACCGGCGGAGCGGGCCATCTTGGCGCCGCCGCCCGGCTTCAGCTCGATCGCGTGGATGACGGTACCGGTGGGGATGTTGCGCAGCGGCAGGTTGTTGCCGGGCTTGATGTCCGCGCCGGCGCCCGACTCCACGATGTCGCCCTGGGCGAGCTTGTTGGGAGCGAGGATGTAGCGCTTGGTGCCGTCCACGAAGTGGAGCAGCGCGATACGGGCGGTGCGGTTGGGGTCGTACTCGATGTGCGCGACCTTGGCGTTCACGCCGTCCTTGTCATTGCGACGGAAGTCGATGACGCGGTACTGGCGCTTGTGGCCACCACCGATGTGACGGGTCGTGATGCGGCCCTGGTTGTTGCGGCCACCGGTCTTGGAGAGCGGGCGGAGCAGCGACTTCTCAGGGGTCGAGCGGGTGATCTCGGCGAAGTCCGAGACGGACGAACCGCGACGACCGGGGGTCGTGGGCTTGTACTTGCGAATAGCCATGTGTCTTTTCCTCTAGCTTCCGGGCCTAGCCGACGGCCGTGAAGATGTCGATGGAGCCGGACTTGAGCGTCACGATCGCGCGCTTGGTGTCCTTGCGCTTGCCCTGGCCGAACTTGGTGCGGCGCGTCTTGCCCTGACGGTTGAGGGTGTTGATCGACGCGACCTCGACCTGGAAGATCTTCTCGATGGCGAGCTTGATCTCGGTCTTGTTCGAGCGGGGGTCGACGACGAAGGTGTACTTGCCCTCGTCGATCAGGCCGTAGCTCTTCTCGGAGACGACCGGCGCCAGGATGATGTCGCGCGGGTCCTTGTTGAACGCGGCGTTGCTCATGCGGAAACCTCTTCCTGCTTGGCCTTCGACGCGACGAAGCCGTCGAACGAGCCCTTGGTGAAGACGATGTCGTCGGAGACGAGGACGTCGTAGGCGTTCAGCTGGTCGGCCGGCAGCACGTGAACGGTCGGGATGTTGCGCACGCTGCGCAGGCTCAGCACGTCGTCGCGCTCGAGCACGATGAGGACGTGCTTCGACGAGGCGATCGTGGCGAGGAACTCGTTCACGGCCTTGGTCGAAGGGGTCTCACCCTGCGAGAGGGACTCGACGATGTGCAGGCGACCGCCGCGGGCGCGGTCGGAGAGGGCGCCGAGCAGGGCTGCGGCGATCATCTTCTTGGGGGTGCGCTGGGCGTAGTTGCGGGGCACCGGTCCGTGGACGATGCCACCACCGGTCATCTGAGGGGCGCGGATCGAGCCCTGACGAGCGCGACCGGTTCCCTTCTGCTTGAACGGCTTGCGACCGGCACCGGAGACCTCGCCACGACCCTTGGTCTTGTGGGTGCCCTGGCGGGCGGCGGCGAGCTGGGCGACGACGACCTGGTGGATCAGCGGGATGTTGGTCTGCACGTCGAAGATCTCGGCGGGCAGCTCGACGGTGCCGGACTTCTTGCCGGTGACGTCGAGGACATCGAGCGTGTTAGTTGCGGTAGGCATGGACTACGCCCCCTTCACTGCGTTGCGAACGAAAACGAGACGGCCCTTGGCACCGGGAACCGCGCCCTTGACGAGCAGCAGGTTCTTCTCGGCGTCGACCGAGTGCACGACCAGGTTGAGCACGGTGACGCGCTCGCCACCCATGCGGCCGGCCATGCGCATGCCCTTGAAGACTCGGCTGGGCGTCGAGGACGCACCGATCGAGCCGGGCTTGCGGTGGTTGCGGTGCGAACCGTGCGAGGCGGAGACGCCCTTGAAGTTGTGGCGCTTCATGACGCCGGCGAAGCCCTTGCCCTTCGAGGTGCCCATGACGTCGACCTTCTGGCCGGCCTGGAACGTGCCCTCGGCGGTGAGCTCCTGGCCGACGGTGTACTCCGCGGCGTCCGCGGTGCGGACCTCGGTGAGGTGGCGGCGCGGCGTGACGCCGGCTGCCTCGAAGTGACCGGCGGAGGGCTTGTTGACCTTGCGCGGGTCGATCTGGCCACCGGCGATCTGGACGGCCGAGTAGCCGTCCTTCTCGGGGGTGCGGATCTGGGTGACGACGTTCGGGGTGATCTCGACGACGGTCACGGGGATGAGACGGTTGTTCTCGTCCCACACCTGGGTCATGCCGAGCTTCTTGCCGAGCAGGCCCTTGGAGGTCTTAGCGGTGGTTGCCATGATGATCTAGTGGTTCCTTCCCGCTCAGAGCTTGATCTCGATGTTGACGTCGGCGGGGAGGTCGAGACGCATGAGCGAGTCGACGGCCTTCGGCGTCGGGTCGATGATGTCGATGAGGCGCTTGTGGGTGCGCATCTCGAAGTGCTCGCGGCTGTCCTTGTACTTGTGGGGCGAACGGATGACCGCCACCACGTTCTTCTCGGTGGGCAGCGGCACGGGGCCGACGACGGTGGCTCCTGCGCGGGTGACCGTGTCGACGATCTTGCGCGCCGAGGTGTCGATGACCTCGTGGTCATACGACTTAAGTCGAATGCGGATCTTCTGTCCCGCCATGTGTGACTCTCTCTCTGTCTCGCGTCATACAGCCTCGACTGCATTGGACGCCCTCTGTTTTGCTATCAAGCACCGCGCCCCCGCACTGAAATCAGCCCCGTACTGAGATCAGCACAGCCTTCACCTAGGTGGAGGGGGTTTGCGATTAAGCTCTGTTCTGCTGCCTGCGGCCCAGCTCTGGAAGCTGTGCACTGCCAAAGCAGTGATTCGGGCACACGCACAGTGGCCCAAAATGTTGAACTAGAAGAGTTTGCCACATTCCGGGGCTACATGCAACCCGGGCGTGTCGCACGAGATCACGCCGAACCCGCCCCCAGCTGCAGCACCGCGGCGGCGGCGCGTCCGAGCTCCAGCCCGTACGACGGGCCGTGGCCCACGGCGTGCACCGCGAGCGGGAACAGCTGGTGCAGCGGCACCCGTTCCCGCCACCCGTCGGCCAGCGGTGCCACGTCCTCGTAGCCCCAGAGGATGTCATCGAGGAACGGGGCGCCGAACAGCCGCAGCATCGCGAGATCGGTCTCCCGGTGCCCGCCGTGCGCCGCCGGGTCGATCAGCACGACGCCGGTCGGCGTCCACATCACGTTCCCCGACCAGAGGTCGCCGTGCAGCCGGGCGGGCGGTTCGCCGTCCTCGAAGATCCCGCTCGCGATCAGCTCGCTCGCCCGCTTGACCAGCCGGAATCCGTCGGCCGACAGGTTGCCGCGCGCCACGGCCTGCTCGGCGTAGGGCATCACCCGCTGGCTCGGGTAGAACTCGCTCCAGGTGGCCCACTCCCCCGTGCTCAGGGCGCGCCGGCCGATGAAGCAGGGGCCCGTCCAGCCGGCGGGCGCGGCGCCGAACGCCGACGCTCCGGCGTGATGGGTGCGGGCGAGCTGCTCCCCGAACCTGCTGGCCGCCTCGCGGCTCGGTCGGGCAGGCCGCAGCTCCTCGAGCTCGATGACCTCCGGATGCACGGACTCGACCCGCACGCAGGCGGCACCCCGGGCATCCGCCAACCAGGCGAGCCCGGCCGCCTCGGCCTCATAGAAGCCCTCGGGCGCCCGGGGATCGGTCTTGGTGAACACCCTTCAACGCTAGGCCCGGAAGATTTCAGACGCATGTCGCGGAGGGAACGTTCTCACGGGACCCGGGGCCCAGACGTATCACTACGCTGGCCACTCCCGGCCGAGCTCTGTTCGCACCGTCTGGCGGCGGGTTCCCGTGAGAACGAGTGCCCCTATTCTGCGCCTTCGCCGTTCGAACACAAGACTTGACTTTTCAGTCGAACAGGAGGGCGCGCAGCTCGGTCTCCGCCGAGGCGAGGCGGTCGCGGTCGATGGTGCGGCCGGCCCGGAAGTGGTCGACCACCCGGGGGTCGACGTAGCTCGCCTTGGCGATCGAGGGGGTGTTGCCGAGCACCGCGCAGGCGTCGCGCATGGCCTGGGCGAGGGCCTTCGACCGCGCGGTCTTGGTCGCCTGCGGCCCCGAGCGGGCGAGACTGACGGCCGCGGCGAGCGTGCCGTGCAGCGTGCGGAAGTCCTTGGCGGTGAACTCGCCCCCGGTCTGCTCGCGCACGTAGGCGTTGATCTCCTCAGCGGAGACCGGATGCCAGCGCGACCCGTCCTTCCACGCGATCAGCCGGGCGTTCGCGCCACGCCGCTTCATGGAGCGCACGAAGGAGGCCAGATCGGCGTCGGTGATCTCCGAGTCCCACTCCTGCCCGCTCTTGGCGGGGAACGAGAGGTGCACCCGGTCGCCCTTGGTCGTGGCGTGGGCCGCGAGGAGGGTGGTAAGCCCGTGGCTGCCGTGCTTGGCCGCGTAGCGTTCGCTGCCCACCCGGAGAGAGCCGGTGTCGAGCATCCGGAAGCCGGCCGCCAGCGCCCGCTCTTCGGGGTAGCCCTCGTGACGGAGGTCGATCGTGACGCGACGACGCGCGGCCGGCAGCGACTCGGCCAGCGCCAGGGCACGGTCGTACTTGATCCGGTCCTTCTGCTCGCGCCAGGTCGGGTGGTAGATGTACTGACGCCGACCGGCGCCGTCGACGCCCGTGGCCTGGATGTGGCCGTTCGCGTACGGGGCGATCCAGACGTCGGTCCATGCCGGCGGGATCGCCAGGTGCTCGATGCGGGCACGCAGCTCGGGGTCGGTGACCGTGTTGCCGGCGTGGTCGCGGTAGGTGAAGCCGCGGCCCGCCTTCAGCCGGTGGAGGCCGCGGCCTGAGGAGTCGGAGCGTCGGAGCCGTGCCATCTCCTCAGCACACCACTATCGGTCGCCGACCGCTCCGTCGGCCTTGCGCCGGGCATCCTCGATCTTGTCGTCGTGCTTGCCGCCGGTGACCTTCTTCGCGGCCCCCGCGAGGCCGTCGAGCAGCTTGTCGCTGACCTCCTCGGCCTTCTCGCTCTTCAGTGCCTGCTGCACCTTCTCCTCGTCGAGGAATGCCTTCGCCTTGCGCGTGATGTCGTCGAATCCAGCCATGACTCCAGCATGGCCGGATCCGCTCCCCCGGGCAACGCAAAAGGGCCGCGCCCTGAGGCGCGGCCCTTCTGATGGAGCAGGTGCTACTTGATGATCTTGGTGACGGTGCCGGCACCCACGGTGCGGCCACCCTCGCGGATCGCGAAGCCGAGACCGTCCTCCATCGCGATCGGCTGGATCAGCGCGACCGTGATGTCGGTGGTGTCACCGGGCATGACCATCTCGGTGCCCTCGGGCAGCGTGATGACGCCGGTGACGTCGGTGGTGCGGAAGTAGAACTGCGGGCGGTAGTTCGTGTAGAAGGGGTTGTGACGGCCACCCTCGTCCTTCGACAGGATGTACGCGGTGCCCTCGAAGTCGGTGTGCGGCGTGACCGAACCCGGCTTCACGACGACCTGGCCGCGCTCGACGTCCTCGCGCTTGGTGCCGCGGAGGAGCAGACCACAGTTCTCGCCGGCCCAGGCCTCGTCGAGCTGCTTGTGGAACATCTCGATACCGGTGACCGTGGTCTTCTGCGTCGGGCGGATGCCGACGATCTCGACCTCGGAGTTGATGGCGAGGGTGCCACGCTCGGCGCGGCCCGTGACGACGGTTCCACGACCGGTGATCGTGAAGACGTCCTCGATCGGCATCAGGAACGGCTTGTCCTTGTCGCGGATCGGGTCGGGGATCGACTCGTCGACGGCGTCCATGAGGTCGAGGATGGACTGGGTCCACTTCTCGTCGCCCTCGAGGGCCTTCAGACCGGAGACGCGGACGACAGGTGCGTCCTCGTCGAAGTTCTGACCGGCGAGGAGCTCGCGGACCTCGAGCTCGACGAGCTCCAGGATCTCCTCGTCGTCGACCATGTCGGCCTTGTTCAGGGCGACGAGCAGGTAGGGCACGCCGACCTGCTTGGCGAGCAGCACGTGCTCACGGGTCTGAGCCATCGGGCCGTCGGTGGCGGCGACCACGAGGATCGCGCCGTCCATCTGAGCCGCACCGGTGATCATGTTCTTGATGTAGTCAGCGTGACCCGGGGCGTCGACGTGAGCGTAGTGACGCTTGGGCGTCTCGTACTCGACGTGCGAGATGTTGATCGTGATGCCGCGCTGGCGCTCCTCAGGAGCGGAGTCGATCGACGCGAAGTCGCGCTGAACGTTGGTCGCCGACGGGAACTTGTCCGCCAGGACCTTCGAGATGGCAGCGGTAAGGGTGGTCTTACCGTGGTCAACGTGACCGATCGTTCCGATGTTGACGTGCGGCTTGGTCCGCTCGAACTTGGCCTTAGCCACTAGGTCCTCCTCAGGACTCTCATGCCGTCGTCCGGATGCTGGATTGCATCCGGAACCAGGCGGGGGTTTGTTGATATTTTACGCGAACCTACGAGGCCCGCCGAACTCGGGTGTTACTCGCCCTTGTTCTTCTGGATGATCTCGTCGGCCACAGCCTTCGGGACCTCGGCGTAGCTCTCGAAGGTCATCGAGTACACGGCACGGCCAGACGTCTTGGAACGCAGGTCTCCGATGTAGCCGAACATCTCCGACAGCGGCACGTGAGCACGCACGACCTTGACACCCTGGGCGTCCTCCATGGCCTGGATCTGGCCACGACGGGAGTTCAGGTCGCCGATGACGTCGCCCATGTACTCCTCGGGGGTGCGCACCTCGACGGCCATGAGCGGCTCGAGCAGCACGGGGCTGGCCTTGCGGGCAGCCTCCTTGAAGGCCATCGAGCCGGCGATCTTGAACGCCATCTCCGAGGAGTCGACGTCGTGCGACGCGCCGTCGAGCAGGGTCGCCTTGACGCCCACCATCGGGTAGCCGGCGAGCACGCCGACCTGCAGCGCATCCTGGATTCCGGCGTCGACCGAGGGGATGTACTCACGGGGCACGCGGCCACCGGTGACCTTGTTCTCGAACTCGTAGACCGTGTCGGCCGTGACCTCGAGGGGCGCGATCGCGATCTGGATCTTCGCGAACTGACCCGAACCACCGGTCTGCTTCTTGTGCGTGTAGTCGTAGCGCTCGACGGTCTTGCGGATCGTCTCGCGGTAGGCCACCTGGGGCTTGCCCACGTTGGCCTCGACGTTGAACTCGCGCTTCATGCGGTCGACCAGGATGTCGAGGTGGAGCTCGCCCATTCCCTTGATGACCGTCTGACCGGTCTCCTGGTTCTGCTCCGTGCGGAAGGTCGGGTCCTCCTCAGCGAGCTTCTGGATGGCGACACCCAGCTTCTCCTGGTCGGCCTTCGTCTTCGGCTCGATCGCGACCTCGATCACGGGCTCCGGGAAGGTCATCGACTCGAGCACGATCTGGTTCGACGGGTCGGACAGGGTGTCACCGGTGGTGGTGTCCTTCAGGCCGATGACCGCGTAGATGTGACCGGCGGTGACCGAGTCGACCGGGTTCTCCTTGTTGGAGTGCATCTGGAAGATCTTGCCGATGCGCTCCTTCTTGCCCTTGGTCGAGTTCATGACCTGGCCGCCGGAGTCGAGGTGACCCGAGTACACGCGGATGTAGGTCAGACGACCGAAGAACGGGTGCACAGCGACCTTGAACGCCAGAGCCGCGAAGGGGTCGGTCGGGTCGGGGTGACGCTCGACGACCTTCTCCTCGTCGCGGATGTCGTGACCTTCGGTCGCAGGCACATCCAGCGGGGAGGGGAGGTAGTCGACGACCGCGTCGAGCATCGGCTGCACGCCGCGGTTCTTGAACGCCGAACCGCACAGCACGGGGTAGATCTCCGAGTTGACGGTCAGCTTGCGGATGGCGCCCTTGATCTCGGCGATCGAGAGCTCCTCGCCGCCGAAGAACTTCTCGAGCAGCGCGTCGTCGGTCTCGGCGACGGTCTCGAGGAGGAGCTGACGGTACTCGTCGGCCTTCTCCTTGAGGTCGGCCGGGATCTCCTCGATCTCGTACTTGGCACCCATCTGCACGTCACCCTTGGCGTCTCCGCGCCAGGTCAGCGCGCGCATCTCGACCAGGTCGACGACGCCCTCGAAGGACGACTCCGCACCGATCGGGAGCTGCAGCACCAGCGGCTTGGCGCCGAGGCGGTTGATGATGGTGTCGACCGTGAAGTAGAAGTCGGCGCCCAGCTTGTCCATCTTGTTGACGAAGCAGATGCGGGGCACGTTGTACTTGTCGGCCTGGCGCCAGACGGTCTCCGACTGGGGCTCGACGCCCTCCTTGCCGTCGAACACGGCGACGGCACCGTCGAGGACGCGGAGCGAACGCTCCACCTCGACGGTGAAGTCGACGTGACCGGGCGTGTCGATGATGTTGATCTGATTCTTGTTCCAGAAGCACGTCGTGGCGGCAGAGGTGATCGTGATGCCACGCTCCTGCTCCTGAGCCATCCAGTCCATCGTGGCGGCGCCGTCGTGCACCTCACCGATCTTGTGGGTGATGCCCGTGTAGAACAGGATGCGCTCGGTGGTGGTGGTCTTGCCGGCATCGATGTGCGCCATGATGCCGATGTTGCGGACCTTGTTCAGGTCGGTGAGCACGTCCTGTGCCACGGATTCCTCCGAAAGATAGAAAGGGAAGGTGGGGTCGAACGACTACCAGCGGTAGTGGGCGAAGGCCTTGTTCGACTCGGCCATCTTGTGGGTGTCTTCGCGACGCTTGACAGCGGCGCCCAGACCGTTCGACGCGTCGAGGATCTCGTTCTGGAGACGCTCGGTCATCGTCTTCTCGCGGCGGCCCTTGGCGTAGGTGGTGAGCCAGCGCAGCGCGAGGGTGTTGGCGCGGTGAGGCTTGACCTCGACCGGCACCTGGTAGGTCGAACCACCGACGCGGCGGCTGCGGACCTCGAGAGTGGGGCGCACGTTGTCGAGCGCCTTCTTCAGCGTGACGACGGCGTCCTGGCCGTTCTTCGCCGCGACACCCTCGAGGGCGTCGTACACGATGCGCTCGGCGATGGCCTTCTTGCCGTCGAGGAGGATCTTGTTGACGAGCTGGCTGACGACCGGGGCGCCGTAGACGGGGTCGGCGACAACGGGACGCTTCGGGGCGGGACCCTTGCGAGGCATTACTTCTTCTCCATCTTCGCGCCGTAACGGCTGCGAGCCTGCTTGCGGTTCTTCACGGCCTGCGTGTCGAGCGCGCCGCGGACGATCTTGTAACGGACGCCGGGGAGGTCTTTCACACGACCGCCGCGCACGAGCACCATCGAGTGCTCCTGCAGGTTGTGGCCCTCACCGGGGATGTAAGCGGTGACCTCGGTGCCGTTCGACAGCTTGACGCGGGCGACCTTGCGAAGCGCGGAGTTCGGCTTCTTGGGGGTGGTGGTGTACACACGGGTGCACACGCCGCGCTGCTGGGGGTTGGCCTTGAGGGCGGGCGCCTTGGTCTTGACGACCTTCGGGGTGCGACCCTTGCGGACCAACTGCTGAATGGTTGGCACTACGTACTCCTTGTATTCGAAACGCTCGGTGTCAGTTCTCACTGGATGTCGGGCGCGGATTCCCGCACCCGTTCGTTCACGCCCCTGCACGCATCGCGAGGATGCATCGGGTTCGTCTTGGATCCACCGGCGGTACGAAATGGCTCTGGTATCGCTGGTTGGAAGAGCAGTGGGGGGCTCTCGGCCCCGCTTCGCTCGAAAATCTGGGCATGCTGAATGCACACACCCGGAAAATCTTAGCCTTTTGACCCCGACGGGTCAAATGCCGCCGAGTCTGAACTCGACGACCGGCAACGCGGACCTAGGGATGCTACCAGGTCGTGCTGGGAGCGGGGACCTCACCGGGGTTTCGTTCCGCGCGGTCGACGGATGCCCGCTCCTCCGCCTGGGCGCGGTCCCACTCCTCGCGGGCCGCGGCGTTGCGGGCCTTGAGCCGCCGTCCGCGCAGGGCGATCAGCGCGCCGGTCCAGATCGAGACCTCGCGGGCGACGATCGCGCCGCCTAGGGTGAGCGGGTCCATGGTGAGCGAGCGCACGAACTCGAACTGCTGCTGGGGCTGCCAGTTCCAGGCCTGCACGTGCACGAGTGCCCCGGCGATGCCGGCGAAGTAGACAACCACGGCGACGAGGAAGCCCCCGAGCACGTAGGCCCACCAGCCGGCGCGGTTGACGATCAGCACGATCAGGATGAGCGACAGCGCGAACGCCACGACGGGCACGATGAAGGCGGCCGACCGCAGGAAGTCGAGGAACGCGGTGACCGCGGCCTCGCCCGTGAGGTTCGCGCCGATCACGAAGAACGACACCGCGGCGAAGAGCAGGGCGAAGACCGCCGTGCCGAGCAGCGCGATCAGGCTGCCGGCGCCGCGGTTGCCCTTGGGCTCGGGCGGACGGGGCGCCTGCACCGGCTGGGGCACCGGCTGGTAGGGCGGCGGGCCCTCCGAGACGGGGGCGGGGGTATGGCCGGCCTGGGCAGCGGCGGCACCGGCGCCGGCGCCGGTCGCGAAGGCGGCCGCGGGGTACGGGGTGCGGTCGGCGGGAGCATCCTGCACCACCGGGCGGTCGACGACCGGCTCGTTGTCGGGCTCGGCGGAGGTGACGTAGGGGCCACCGAGGGGCTGCCGGTCGTAGGCCGCGGTCGCCTGCTCGGCGACGGGGGCGTGCACGACGGGCTCGTGCTCCACCGGGTCGTGCACGACGGGCTCCGGGGCCGGCTCGGGGTCGGGCTCCGGATGCGCGGCCGCCGGCATCTCGATCGGTTCGGGGATCTCGACGGGACGGGGGGCCTCGGCGGCCGGCTCGACGGGTGCGTCGCCGACGTGGGCGTCGGTCGCCTGACTGTCGGCCGCCTGGCTGTCGGCCGCCTGGCTGTCGGTGGGCCGCGCGTCGGCGGCGTCATCGGCGCCGGGGGCCTGCCAGCCCGGGAACTCGGGCAGCGCGTCGTGGCGATCGTCGGTGCTCATGGCGTCACTCTAGACCCGCGCCCCTGCCGCGCCCGGGAAGGGATCGGGCGCGTTCGCTGTTCCAGTCGGCATGACCCTCCCCCTGCCGCCCCGCACCCGCGTCGCCGTGATCGGCGCGGGGCAGGCCGGGCTCTCCGTCGCCTACCACCTGCACCGCCGGGGACTCGAGCCGGGCGCCGGCTTCGTCGTGCTCGACCGTGGTCC
Organism: Herbiconiux gentiana; assembly: GCF_024978135.1. Taxonomy (GTDB): domain Bacteria; phylum Actinomycetota; class Actinomycetes; order Actinomycetales; family Microbacteriaceae; genus Herbiconiux; species Herbiconiux gentiana. The sequence goes on from NZ_JANTEZ010000003.1 coordinate 592,550, forward strand.
GGATGCGGGCGGCGCCTGGCAGCACCGCTGGGAGGCCCTGCGGCTCGGGTCGGCGCACCGCGTGAACGACCTCCCCGGCATGGCGGAGCTCGGCCTGAGCTTCGACACGGCCGACCGGTCGCGGGCGGCGCGCGACGTCGTCTCCGAGTACTACCGCCGCTACGAGGAGGCGTACGGGCTCGAGGTGCGACGTCCGGTCACGGTGAGCGCGGTCCGGGACGAGCATCCGCTGCTGCGTGTCGAGACCGACCACGGCTCGCTCACGGCCGAGGTGGTGGTGAACGCGGGCGGCACCTGGGGCAGCCCCTTCAAACCCCACGTGCGGGGCGAGGAGGGCTTCCTGGGGCGCTCCTGGACCACGGTGGACTACCGCAGCGCCGAGGACTTCCGCGACCGCCGCGTGATCGTCGTCGGCGGCGGGACGTCGGCCACGAACATCCTGCTGGAGCTCGAGGGCGTCGCCCGGAGCACCACGTGGGTGACCCGGCGGCCGCCCGAGTTCGTCGACGGCGACGGTTTGGCGGCGGAGGCCGGGGTCGCGGCGGTCGCCGTCCAGGATCGGGCCGCGCGGGAGGGCCGCGCGCTGCCGAGCATCGTCAGCAGCACGGGGCTGGTGGCCACGCCGGCCGTCACGGCGGCGATCGAGCGCGGGGTGCTGGTCGCGCATCCGATGTTCACCTCGATCGAGCCGGAGGGGGTGCGCTTCGCCGACGGGTCGTTCGAGCAGGCCGACGACATCGTCTGGGCGACCGGGTTCCGGGCCGAGCTCGGGCACCTCGCTCCCCTGCACCTCAGGGAGCACGGCGGAGGAATCGCCGTCGAGCGGGGGAAGGTGCTGCGCGACCCGCGCGTCTTCCTCGCGGGCTACGGGCCGCAGGCGTCGACGATCGGCGCCAACCGGGCCGGGCGGATCGTGGCGAACCAGGTGCTCGCGCGGCTCGGCTGACCCGCCCGCGGCGGCCTGCCTAGGCACGGCGGCCCGCCAAGGGCACGACCCCCGGCACGGCGAAGGGCCCCCCACCACGGATGGTGAGGGGCCCTTCGGCGTGTGTCGGGACCTTAGTTGTAGGTGCCCGGCGTGTAGTCGTCGCTCGAGAAGCTGTCGAAGTCGACGAACGAGAGGTCGGCCTCCGAGAACACCGAGTCATCCGTGAAGATGCGGTTCGGGTAGCGCTCGGCCTTGGCCTCTTCGGTCGCCTCGACGGTGACGTTGCGGTACTTCTGGAGACCGGTACCGGCCGGGATCAGCTTTCCGATGATCACGTTCTCCTTCAGGCCCACCAGCGGGTCGGACTTGCCCTCCATGGCGGCCTGCGTGAGAACACGCGTGGTCTCCTGGAACGACGCGGCCGACAGCCACGACTCGGTCGCCAGCGACGCCTTGGTGATACCCATGACCTCCTGACGGGCCGAGGCCGGACGCTTGCCCTCGGCGACCGCGGCGCGGTTCACCTCGGTGTAGCGCGACCGGTCGACGAGCTCGCCGGGGAGCAGGTCGGTGTCGCTGTGCTCGACGACGGTGACCTTGCGCAGCATCTGGCGCACGATGACCTCGATGTGCTTGTCGTGGATCGGCACACCCTGCGAGCGGTACACGCCCTGCACACCGCCCACGAGGTGCTTCTGCACCTCGCGCACGCCCTTGACCCGGAGGACCTCCTTCGGGTCGACGGCGCCGACGATCAGCTGCTGGCCGAGCTCGACGTGCTGCCCGTCCTCGACGAGGAGGGTGGCACGCTTCAGCACCGGGTAGGCGATCGGCTCGTCGCCGTTGTCGGGCGTGAGGATCACCTTTCGGCTGCGGTCGGTGTCTTCGATCGTGACGCGACCGGCGGCCTCGACGATGGGCGACGCACCCTTGGGGGTGCGGGCCTCGAAGAGCTCCTGCACGCGGGGCAGACCCTGCGTGATGTCGTCGGCCGAAGCCGATCCACCGGTGTGGAAGGTGCGCATCGTGAGCTGGGTACCGGGCTCACCGATCGACTGGGCCGCGATGATGCCGACGGCCTCGCCGATGTCGACGAGGTTGCCGGTGGCCAGCGAACGGCCGTAGCAGGTCGCGCAGACACCGACGGCCGACTCGCAGGTCAGCACCGAGCGCACCTTGATGGTGCGCACGCCGGCGGCGACCAGCTTGTCGATCAGCACGTCTCCGACGTCGTCTCCGGCCGAGGCCACGACCTCACCCTTCTCGTTCACCGCGTCGGCGGCGAGCGAGCGGGCGTAGACCGAGTTCTCGACGTTGTCGTCGCGGGTCCAGACGCCGTCGGCGCCCTCGATCGCGATCGGCAGGTCGAGACCACGGCTGGTGCCGCAGTCGGTCTCGCGGATGATGACGTCCTGCGACACGTCGACCAGACGACGGGTCAGGTAGCCCGAGTCGGCCGTACGGAGAGCCGTGTCGGCCAGGCCCTTACGAGCACCGTGGGTCGCGATGAAGTACTCCGCCACCGACAATCCCTCGCGGTACGAGGAGATGATCGGACGGGGGATGATCTCACCCTTCGGGTTGTTCACGAGGCCTCGCATGCCGGCGATGTTGCGCACCTGCAGCCAGTTACCACGAGCACCCGAGGTGACCATGCGGTTGATCGTGTTGTCGACCGGGAAGTTCGCGCGCATGGCTGCGGCGACCTCGTCGGTGGCCTTCGTCCAGATCTGGATGAGCTCCTGACGACGCTCGAGGTCGGTGGTGAGACCCTTCTCGAACTGCGCCTGCACCTTGGCGGCCTGCTTCTCGTAGCCCTGGACGATCTCCCGCTTGGTGGGAGGCGTCAGGATGTCGGAGAGCGCCACGGTCACACCGGAGCGCGTGGCCCAGTAGAAGCCCGCGTCCTTGATGCGGTCGAGCGATGCGGCGACCTCCACCTTCGGGTACCGCTCGGCGAGGTCGTTGACGATCGCCGAGATGGCGCCCTTGTCGGCGACCTGCTGCATGTACGGGTAGTCCTCGGGGAGGGCCTCGTTGAACAGCGCGCGGCCGAGGGTGGTCTCCAGCAGCACGGGGCCGCCTTCGTAGCCCTCGGGGCCGTCGCCTTCGGCGAAGTGCACGTCGTGCATCCGGATCTTCACGACCGCGTTGAGGTCGAGCGAACCCTGGTCCTTCGCGAGGATGGCCTCGGACACACCGGAGAACGCGCGGCCCTCGCCGATCGCCCCCTCCTTCACCGTGGTGAGGTGGTGCAGACCGATGATCATGTCCTGCGTGGGCAGGGTGACCGGGCGGCCGTCGGACGGCTTCAGGATGTTGTTCGACGCCAGCATCAGGATGCGGGCCTCGGCCTGGGCCTCGACGGACAGCGGCAGGTGGACGGCCATCTGGTCACCGTCGAAGTCCGCGTTGAACGCGGCGCAGACGAGCGGGTGCAGCTGGATCGCCTTGCCCTCGACGAGCTGGGGCTCGAACGCCTGGATGCCGAGACGGTGCAGCGTGGGCGCACGGTTCAGCAGCACGGGGCGCTCGCGGATGATCTCCTCCAGCACGTCCCACACCTGGGGACGGCTGCGCTCGACCATGCGCTTCGCGGCCTTGATGTTCTGAGCGTGGCTCAGGTCGATCAGGCGCTTGATCACGAACGGCTTGAACAGCTCCAGCGCCATCTGCTTGGGCAGACCGCACTGGTGCAGCTTCAGCTGCGGACCGACGATGATGACCGAACGGCCCGAGTAGTCGACGCGCTTGCCCAGCAGGTTCTGGCGGAAACGACCCTGCTTTCCCTTGAGCATGTCGCTCAGGGACTTCAGGGCGCGGTTGCCGGTACCGGTGACGGGACGACCACGGCGACCGTTGTCGAACAGGGCGTCGACGGCCTCCTGCAGCATGCGCTTCTCGTTGTTCACGATGATCTCGGGGGCACCGAGATCGAGCAGACGACGGAGGCGGTTGTTGCGGTTGATCACACGACGGTAGAGGTCGTTGAGGTCGGAGGTCGCGAAGCGGCCACCGTCGAGCTGGACCATCGGGCGCAGCTCCGGCGGGATGACCGGCACCACGTCGAGCACCATCGCGGCCGGCGAGTTGCCGGTCGCGAGGAAGGAGCTCACCACGCGCAGGCGCTTGATGGCACGGATCTTCTTCTGACCCTTGCCCTCGGCGATCTGCAGGCGGAGGTTCTCGCCCTCGGTCTCGAGGTCGAACGCCTCGAGGCGCTTCTTGATGGCCTCGGCGCCCATGTAGGCCTCGAAGTACATGCCGTAGCGGTCCTGGAGCTCGTGGAAGATCGCGTCCTCCGGCTTGAGCTCACCGACCTTGAGGTTGCGGAAGTCCTCCCAGACGCGCTCCAGCTGGGCGATCTGGTCGTCGTAGGCCTTGCGGGTCTGCGACATCTCCTTCTCGGCGCCATCCTTCGTGCGACGCTTCTGGTCGGCCTTCGCGCCCTCGTTCTCGAGCTCGGCGAGGTCGGTCTCGAGGCGCTGCAGACGGTCGGCGATGCGGGCATCGCGCTGGTCGGACAGCGTCTTGATCTCGAGGCGCAGCTCGTTCTCGAGGCCGGGCATGTCGTCGTGACGGCCGTCTTCGTCGACCGAGATGATCATGTACGCGGCGAAGTAGATGACCTTCTCGAGGTCTTTCGGCGCCATGTCGAGCAGGTAGCCCAAGCGCGACGGAACGCCCTTGAAGTACCAGATGTGCGTGACCGGGGCGGCGAGCTCGATGTGGCCCATGCGCTCACGGCGCACCGACGACTTCGTGACCTCGACACCGCAGCGCTCGCAGACGATGCCCTTGAAGCGCACCCGCTTGTACTTGCCGCAGGAACACTCCCAGTCACGGCTCGGCCCGAAGATCTGCTCTCCGAAGAGGCCGTCCTTCTCGGGCTTCAGCGTGCGGTAGTTGATGGTCTCGGGCTTCTTGACCTCACCGTGCGACCACTTGCGGATGTCGTCGGCCGTTGCGAGGCCGATCCGCAGCTCATCAAAAGTTGTTACGTCGAGCAATTTTCCTTCTCTCCTGGAAAAAGTCTTCTAGTGGCTGCCGGCTCAGATGTCGTCGATGGACGACGACTCGAAGCGGCTGGAGATGTTGATGCCGAGCTCTTCCGCGGCGCGGAACACCTCGTCGTCGGTGTCGCGGAGGCTGACCGCCGTGCCGTCGGCCGAGAGCACCTCGACGTTCAGGCAGAGCGACTGCATCTCCTTGATGAGCACCTTGAAGGACTCGGGGATGCCGGGCTCCTGGATGTTCTCACCCTTGACGATGGCCTCGTAGACCTTCACGCGGCCGAGGATGTCGTCGGACTTGATCGTCAGGAGCTCCTGCAGCGCGTACGCGGCACCGTAGGCCTCGAGGGCCCACACCTCCATCTCACCGAAGCGCTGGCCACCGAACTGCGCCTTACCACCCAGCGGCTGCTGCGTGATCATCGAGTAGGGGCCGGTCGAACGGGCGTGGATCTTGTCGTCGACGAGGTGGTGCAGCTTCAGGATGTACATGTAGCCGACCGAGACGGGCTCCGGGTACGGCTCGCCGGAACGACCGTCGAACAGACGGGTCTTTCCGGAGGAGCCGATCAGTCGCTCGCCGTCGCGGGTGAGCGTCGTCGAGTCGAGCAGACCCGCGATCTCCTCCTCGGAGGCGCCGTCGAACACCGGGGTCGCGACCTTGGTGCCGGGAGCTGCGGAACGCGCCTGCTCGGGCAGGTTCGCGGCCCACTTCGGCTTGCCGTCGACCTCCCAGCCCTGCTTGGCGATCCACCCGAGGTGGGTCTCCAGCACCTGGCCGAAGTTCATGCGGCCCGGGATGCCCATCGGGTTCAGGACGATGTCGACCGGAGTGCCGTCGGCGAGGAACGGCATGTCCTCCACCGGCAGGATCTTCGAGATGACGCCCTTGTTGCCGTGACGGCCGGCGAGCTTGTCACCCGCGGTGATCTTGCGCTTCTGGGCGATGTAGACCACGACGCGCTGGTTGACGCCCGAGCCGAGCTCGTCGTCGTTCTCGGCCGAGAATTCCTTGACGGCGATGATCGTGCCCTCTTCACCGTGAGGCACCTTGAGGCTCGTGTCGCGGACCTCGCGGGACTTCTCGTTGAAGATGGCGCGCAGGAGGCGCTCCTCGGCGGAGAGCTCGGTCTCGCCCTTCGGCGTGACCTTGCCGACGAGGATGTCGCCGGGGCGCACCTCGGCACCGATGCGGATGATGCCGCGCTCGTCGAGGTCGGCCAGCAGCTCCGGGCTGACGTTGGGGAGGTCACGGGTGATCTCCTCCTTGCCGAGCTTGGTGTCGCGGGCGTCGACCTCGTACTCCTCGATGTGGATGCTCGACAGCACGTCGTCCTTCACCAGGTTCTGGCTCAGGATGATGGCGTCCTCGAAGTTGTGACCCTCCCACGGCATGAACGCCACGAGGAGGTTCTTGCCGAGCGCCAGCTCACCGTTCTCGGTGGCCGGGCCATCCGCGATGACCTGACCGACCTCGATGCGCTCACCCTCGGAGACGATGACGCGGTGGTTGTACGACGTGCCCTGGTTGGAGCGGTCGAACTTGCGCAGGTAGTAGGTGTCGGTTCCGCCCTCGTCGAGCTGCACGGTGACGGCGTCGGCCGACACCTCCTGCACCACACCGGCGTTCGACGCGGTGACCACGTCGCCGGCGTCGATGGCCGCGAAGCCCTCCATACCGGTACCGACCAGCGGCGACTCCGAGCGGAGCAGCGGCACGGCCTGACGCTGCATGTTCGCACCCATGAGGGCGCGGTTCGCGTCGTCGTGCTCGAGGAACGGGATGAGCGAGGTCGCGACCGACACCATCTGGCGCGGCGAGACGTCCATGTAGCCGATGTCTTCGGCCGGGAACAGGTCGACCTCGCCGCCCTTCTTGCGGGCGAGCACGCGGGCCTCGGCGAACCTGGCGTCGCCGGTCAGCGGCGCGTTCGCCTGGGCGACGATGTACTCGTCCTCCTCGGAGGCGGTGAGGTAGTCGATGTTCGCCGTGACCACGCCGTCGACGACGCGACGGTAGGGGGTCTCGATGAAGCCGAACGAGTTGATGCGGGCGAACGATGCCAGCGAGCCGATCAGGCCGATGTTCGGGCCTTCCGGGGTCTCGATGGGGCACATGCGGCCGTAGTGGCTCGGGTGCACGTCGCGCACCTCGACGCCGGCGCGCTCACGGCTCAGACCACCCGGGCCCAGCGCGGAGAGGCGACGCTTGTGCGTCAGGCCCGCGAGGGGGTTGTTCTGGTCCATGAACTGCGACAGCTGCGAGGTTCCGAAGAACTCCTTGATCGCGGCGACGACGGGGCGCACGTTGATCAGGGTCTGCGGGGTGATGGCCTCGATGTCCTGCGTGGTCATGCGCTCGCGGACGACGCGCTCCATGCGGGACAGACCCGTGCGGACCTGGTTCTGGATGAGCTCGCCGACGGCGCGGATGCGACGGTTGCCGAAGTGGTCGATGTCGTCCACGTCGAGACGGATGTCGACCGGCTTGCTGTCGCGCACACCCGGCAGGGTGGTGCGGTTGTCGTGCAGGGCGACCAGGTACTTGATCGTCGCGATGATGTCCTGCGTGGTGAGCACGGAGTCGGACAGCGGCGCGTCGATGCCGAGCTTGCGGTTGATCTTGTAGCGACCCACCTTCGCCAGGTCGTAGCGCTTGGAGTTGAAGTAGAAGTTGTCGAGCAGCGCACGCGCGGCCTCGGCGGCGACCTGCTCGCCCGGGCGCAGCTTGCGGTAGATGTCCTTCAGGGCCTCTTCCTTGGTGAGGATCGAGTCCTTCTCCAGGGTGGCCTCGATCGACGCGTAGCCCTTGAACTCCTCGAGGATCTCCTCGGAGGTGAGGCCGAGGGCCTTCAGGAACACGGTGACCGACTGCTTGCGCTTGCGGTCGATGCGCACGCCGACCTGGTCGCGCTTGTCGATCTCGAACTCGAGCCAGGCACCGCGGCTCGGGATGACGCGGGCCGAGTAGATGTCCTTGTCGGAGGTCTTCTCGGGGGTGCGCTCGAAGTACACGCCGGGGCTGCGCACGAGCTGCGAGACGACGACGCGCTCGGTGCCGTTGATGATGAACGTGCCGCGCTCGGTCATGAGCGGGAAGTCGCCCATGAAGACGGTCTGCGTCTTGATCTCACCGGTCTGGTGGTTCATGAACTCGGCCTCGACGTACAGCGGGGCGGCGTAGGTCTTGCCGCGCTCCTTGCACTCGTCGATGGTGTACTTCTCGGGCTCGAGGAACGGGCTCGTGAAGCTGAGCTGCATGGTCTCACCGAGGTCTTCGATGGGAGAGATCTCCTCGAAGATCTCCTCGAGGCCCGAGCGGCCCGGCAGATCCTGCCGGCCGGCCTCCTTGGCCTCCGCGACGCGTGCCTTCCACACGTCGTTGCCGACCAGCCAGTCGAAGCTCTCGGTCTGCAGGGCGAGCAGATCGGGAACGGTCAGGGTGTCGGTGATCTTGGCGAACGAGAGCCGCGATGCGGCCCGGCCGTTCTTGGGTGAAGTGGTGGTTGCGTTGCGCGCAGCAGCCAAGGAAATAACCTCCGTGGACCCCGTCGGGCCCTTGCGTTACTTACGGTCGATGTGGTGTCGAGAACTCCCGAGATATGGTCCGAACCCGCCATCTGGTTCTAGAGTGTTGCTGCAGAGGACGATTCGAAGACCGTCACCAGGCAGCTGCCGACCACAATATGAAGGCATGAGTGTTCTGGGAGCGCAAAGAACCACAATAGGCGCTTTCGACACGCCTGTCCAGTCGAATTCTTGACCAGTTTGGGTTTCTCAGGTATAACGCGTGAAAGATCGAGAGATTCCCCGCGCCCGGCTGGCCGACGGCCTGCTCGCGACGCTCGAAGAAGACCGGTTCCGGCCCGGTTCCCAGGTGCTGATCGTCGACGGCACGCCGCAGTCGCACGTCGACATCGACGACCCGCGCTACCTCTCCTTCGAGTATGTGCGCCGCATCGGCCACGGCATCGACCTCGTGGCTCCGGCCGGTGAGCCCGTCACCGCGGTGCACCTGGGCGGCGGGGCCTTCACGCTCCCCCGCTACGTCGAGGCGACCCGGCCGGGCTCCCGCCAGCAGGTGGTCGAGATCGACAGCGAGCTGGTCGGCTTCGTGCGGGAGCACCTGCCCCTGCCGAAGGGGGCGAGCATCCGGGTTCGTCACGGCGACGCGCGGGCGGTGCTCGAGAGGCTGCCGCCCGGGCTGCGCGGCACCACCGACGTCGTGGTGGTCGACGTGTTCGCCGGGGCCCGCACGCCGGCCCACGTGACGAGCGTCGAGTTCTACTCCGCGGTCGCCGCACTCCTGTCGCCACGGGGCCTCGTGGCCGTGAACGTCGCCGACGGGGCCGGTCTCGCGTTCGCCCGCAGCCAGGCGGCCACGCTCGGGCAGGTGTTCGCCGACGTGGCGATCGTGGCCGACCCGCAGATGCTGAAGGCCCGCCGCTTCGGCAACGTGGTCGCGTTCGCCTCGAACTCCGCGCTGCCGTTCGACCGGATGCCGCGGCTGATCGCGAGCGACCCCGTACCCGCGAAGATGGTCACCGGCACCGAGCTGCGGCAGTTCACCGCAGGCGCGGCCGTCGCCACCGATCAGACCGCCGTGAAGTCGCCGGCGCCGGCTCGGAGCATTTTCCAGGTCGACCGGAAGAGGATGGTCGACTAGAGGGAGGTCGTCATGACCCGTTCCGTGTCGTTCACGAGTGCCGGTGTTCTCGCGCTGGCCGCGGTGGTGCTGGCCGGATGCTCGGCGGAGCCCGCGGTGACGCGGGGGCCCACGGCGGCCTCAACGGCGATGCCGTCTGCCAGTCCGTCAGCCCCCACACCCTCCCCCTCTGCGCCTGCGCCTGCGCCTGCGGCCGCACCGCCTGTGGAGGACCTCGGGCCGCTGGTGCCGTCGGGCTCCCCGACGGTGGTCGCATCCGGGCTCCCCGCTCCGTGGTCGATCGCCACGCTCGGCGACGGGTCGATCCTCTTGTCGGAACGGGACACGGGGGTCGTGGTGGAGATCGTCGACGGGGCGGCCGTGCCCGTGACGACGGTGCCCGGGGTGTCGGCCGCCGGCGAGGGAGGGCTGCTCGGCATCACGACGTCGGAAGGCGCATCCGGAACCTGGCTCTACGCGATGTTCACCGGGGCCGACGACAACCGGGTGGTGCGGATGCCGCTGTCGGGCGCGCCCGGGGCTCGGTCGGCGGGCGCCGTCACCGAGGTGCTCACCGGGCTGCCCAAGGCGTCGAACCACAACGGCGGGCGGATCAAGTTCGGGCCCGACGGGATGCTCTACGTCACGGCGGGCGACGCGAGCGACGGGGCGAACGCGCAGACGCTCGACTCGCTGGGGGGCAAGATCCTGCGGGTGACGCCGGAGGGGCAGGTGCCGGGCGACAACCCGTTCCCGGGGTCGCCGGTGTACTCGCTTGGTCACCGCAATCCGCAGGGGATCGGCTGGGCGGCCGACGGGACGATGTGGGCCGCGGAGTTCGGGCAGAACACCTGGGACGAGATGAACCGCATCACACCCGGCGCGAACTACGGGTGGCCCCTCGCGGAGGGGATCGCCGGGTCGGCAGGGCTCGTCGACCCGGTGCAGCAGTGGGCGACCGACGACGCCAGCCCCTCGGGGATCGCGGTCGTCGGCGACACGGTGTTCATGGCGGGGCTCGGCGGGGAACGGCTGTGGAGCATCCGCTTCGACGGGTCGGCGCAGGAGCACTACACGGGGCAGCTCGGCCGGATCCGCGACGTCGTGCGGGGGCCGGGGACGTCGCTGTACCTGCTGACCAACAACACCGACGGACGCGGCGAGCCTCGGGCCGGGGACGACGTGCTGTACCGGGTGGAGCTGGTTCCGGCGGGGTGACGGAGCGCGCCGGAGCGTCGCCCGGGGATGTCCCTCGTCCTGGGTACGCTTGACGAGGGATCTCGAGCACCAGGAGCACGAACTGAGCATCATCACGGGTTACGACATGACCACCCTGCGCGAGAACGTCGACGTGCAGGCCGCGACGGAGCGCCTGAACGAGCTCGGCCTGCTGCGCAGCCTCAGCGCGCTGAACGAGAAGGTCGTGCTGCTGCGGCTGCTCGGCAAGCTCGACGACGCCTTCGTGATCGCGAACGAGGCGGTGCGTCAGGCCCGCTTCTCGGGCGACCGCGAGATGGCGCTCGGGGCACGCATCCGGCGGGCGCAGGTGCAGCAGTTTCAAGGCAAGTACCCGGCCGCGTTGCAAGAGTTGGGATTGTGCGTCGAGGAGGCGCAGACCCACGAGTGGGGCGCCCTCGAGGCGATCGCCACCCTCAGCCGCGGCAAGGTGCACTTCGAGACGAAGGACTACGACGCCGCGCTCGTCGACTTCAAGGCGGCCGTGTTCCTGATGGAGCGGCAGGGCGCCTCGATCGACCAGCTGGAGAGCGCCCTCGTGGCGGTCGCCGTGACCGAGTCGCTGCTCGCGGCATAATTCCTGCATGGCCGAACTCTCGCGCGTCACGACCTGGGCGAACGCCCTGATCAGGATGCACCTCGATCCCGCGGTGTGGAGCTTCGGCTTCGACAACGCCAAGACGCGGGCGGGCCAGTGCAACTACACGGCGCACCGCATCACGGTGTCGCGCTACCTGGCGGCGCGCTACGACGACGACGAGATCCACCAGATCCTGCTGCACGAGGTGGCGCACGCCCTGGCCGGGTCGGCCGCCGGGCACGGGCCGAAGTGGGTGGCGATCGCCCGGTCGCTGGGCTACGAGGGGTCGCGGTTGCACGACGGCACGCGGGCCGACGAGCTGGCGCCATGGGTGGGGGTGTGCCCCGCCGGCCACTCGTTTTACCGCCACCGCAAGCCGGCCGCGCGGCTGTCGTGCAGTCTGTGCGCGCGGGGGTTCTCGCCGGCGCACCTCATCACGTGGACGCGGCGCGACGTCAGCGCGGCCCGGCGCGCGACGCCGCGGTCGGCGTAGGCGTTTTCTTGGAGCTTCCCATCTAGAGCTTCCAGCCGACCTGTCCACGGGCGGAGTCGAGGTACCAGAGCAGCCCGTCCGACGTCAGCGCCATCTCGTCGGGGTGGGCGCCGGGAAACGGCGGTTCGAGCATGCCCACCGCACCGGAGTCGTCGACGTAGCCGAGCCCGGTGGTGAAGTCGTCGAAGAAGACGGCGCCGCCCGGGCTCTCCTGGAGGGTGCGGATCCACATCGAGACCCCCGGCGCGAAGGAGCGGTCCTCGGCGATGCCGGCCGTGGTGATCCTGGTCAGGCCGGTCGAACCCGCAGCCCAGACGCCGCCCTCCGTCGAACGGGTGAGCCCCTCGATTCCGGTGGTCGCCGAGTCGATCGCGGTGAAGACGCCGGTCGCCGGGTCGAAGAACGTCACGTCCGTCGAGAGCGGGTCGCTCGTCCAGACGAGGCCGTCGTCGTCGACGGCGATGCCGTTGCCGACCCAGGAGCTCGGGGTGGGCACGCTGAGCAGTGAGCCGTCGTAGCCGATCCGCCCGATGCGCCCGGCGCCCGGGTGCGGGTCGGCGAACCAGATGCCGTCGGCCGCGACGGCGAGGCTCGTCGCTCTGGAGTCCCGGGCTGCGAGGGCGAACTCGTCGATGTGACCGGTGCTCGGATCGAGCCGCGCGACGACGTGGTCGAGCGGGGCCGAGAGCCAGAGGCCGCCGTCGGCTCCGACGACCTGGTTCGAGATGTAGCCGAGCAGGCCCGTCGGGTAGCGGTCGATCGCGCCGGTCTCGTAGCACTCGTGCACGATCTCGCGGTTCACGGCGTCGGCGTACCAGATGCCGCCGCCGGCCGGGTCGGCGGCGAGCGCCCCGGGGAAGCCGCCCGCGGTCGCGGTGTCGTGCTCGTGCCAGGTGGGGCGGGGGATGACACCCTGAGCGCTCGCCGTACCGGCGGCGTGGGCGGGAAGCAGGACGGCCCCGACCACGGCGGCGACGAAGAGGGCGCGGGTGGCGGATCGGCGAAGAAGGGGACGGGTCATGGACAGGGGACTCCTCGGATCGAGTGGCACGTCAGGACCGTCAGACGTTGCCGAGGGTGTCGCGGCCGCGGTCGGAGTACCAGAGGGAGCCGTAGGACGTCACACCGAGGTGCTCGGGCTTGGTACCGGCGTAGGGCGGCTTCGAGAACGAGACGTTGCCCCACAGGTCGACCCGGCCGAGGCCCCGGTCGGCGTCGGTGAAGGCCAGGTCGACGTCGTCGGCCGAGACGAGGTGCCGCGGCACCACCGAGCCGAACGGCGCGGACGGGATGCTGATGCGCTTCGAGACGGTTCCGTCGGTCTCGACCTTGACCAGCGTGTCGATTCCGGCCACCCACACGCCGCCCGACGCGGCCGCCGTGAGCCCGGTGAAGCCGCTCACACCGACCGGCACGATGTCGAGATCGCCCGTCGCCGGGTCGTAGGCGCCGAGCGACCCGGCACCGTCCCGCGTGTACCAGAGGCGCCCGTCGTCGGCGGCGGCGATGTCGTAGACGCCCGTGCCACCCGGGTCGGGCACACGGGAGATGGTGCCGTCGAGCGCGATGCGCCCGATGCCGCCGTTCGACGGGTCGCCGAACCAGAGGGCTCCGTCGGGGCCCGGTGTGAGCGACGTCGCCCGGTCGAAGGCGCCGCCCAGCGGGTGCTCCGTCACGTCGCCGGTGGCCGGATCGAGCCGCCCGATGGCGGCGTTCAGGAAGTCACCGAACCAGATCGTGCCGTCGCTCGCCGCAGCGAGATCGGAGATGCCGGGCGCGAACGCCCCCAGTCGGAAATGCTCGACCGCCGCCGGCGCGGCGGCCGGCACCTTGACGATCTCGTTCTCCAGGGTGTCGGCGTACCAGACGATGTCCCCCGGCGCCACGACCACCGGGCCCGGGCTGCCTCCGGCTGTCGCGGGCGAGTACTCGTGCCAGCTCGCGTAGTCCCGCGGCGGCAGCTCCCACGCCCCCGCTGACGCAGCACCCCCGCCCACCGCGACCACCACACCCAGAACAGTGGCCATCGCCGTGGCGAGGGACACGAGAGCGGAACGGCTGGCGGATGCGGTGGTCATCGGGGCTCCTCGGATCGGGCGGCGCCGGGGTGGGCGCCGACCGATCACGCTAAGGGAGGAGTGAGGTGGGGCATCCTGAGCAGTTCGTACTCAACGAGAATGGGACGGGTCAGTCGGTGACCTGGACTTCCTTCCAGAAGGCCACGTAGTCCGAGAAGTCCTTGCCGACACGGTCGAAGGCGCCCTCGTAGGGGTGCGGGTAGCTCCACGCGCGGTCCTGCAGCAGCTCGTCGCCGTCCTTCACGCTGAAGTACTGGCACTCGCCCTTCCAGGGGCAGGTGTAGGGGGTGGGGCTCTTCTCGAGGTACTCCGACTTGACGCTCGCGGGCGGGAAGTACCAGTTGCCCTCGATCGAGATCAGGTCGTCCTTCGGGGCTTCGGCGATGACGGTGCCGTTCACAACAGCTTTCATGTGACCTCCAATGTCGATCACACGCTACGCCTTCGAGGGCCTCCGTGAGCCTGTCTGGGAGACGCCTGCTAGGCGATGTCGGAGGCAGCCTCCACACTGTGATCATGCGCGTACTCCTGAAGCTCGTCCTCGACTGCGATCCCGACGCCGCCTGGCGGGCGATCCGCTCCCCCGCGGTGTTCCGCGAGGTGTCGAGCCCCCTGGTCGAGATCGAATCGTTGGCGGCCGACGGGTTTCCCACGGTGTGGGAGCCGGGGCAGCACCCGGTCGAGATGCGCGGCGGCGGGGTCATCCCGATGGGCAAGCAGATCATCCGACTGAACTTCGAGACCCGGCAGCACGGCGACGTGCGCATCGTGCACGACTCGGGGCAGGGGGTCACGGGCGCGGTCAGCACCATCAGGCTCTGGGATCATCAGATGGCGATCGCCCCCGACCCCGCCGGCACGGGCAAGACCCTCTACCGCGACCAGCTGAAGATCGGCGCCGGCGTGCTGACGCCGTTCGCCTGGTACAGCCTCTGGGCGTTCTGGCAGTGGCGCGGCCGCAAGCTGCAGCAGCTGGCGCCGACCTGGGCGTACGACCTGCCGAAGCCCGACGAGGCCGAAGGGGTCGAAGGGGTCGAAGGCGTCGCCGCCGACGGCACGTCCGACATCGAGACGGCCTCCGCGTGAACGCCCGCGCGGTGACGGCTCTCGAGACCGCAGACTGGCGGATGCGCGTGTTCGGCATCTACGCCGAGGTGCGCCGCCTCACCGCCGCCGGGCAGGTCGCCGACGCCCACGCGTTCTGGCGCGACGAACGCGACGGGCTGTTCGCCGCGCATCCGGCCACCCCGCTGCTGCCCGAGGATCGGGAGGCTTTCAGCGGCCTGCCGGTGGCCCCGTACGACCCGGCGTGGCGCTTCGAGGTGACGATCGATGAGCCCTCCGACGACGACCCGCGGCCCCGCTCGTTCGAGTTCGCCACCGGCACCGACGGCGTCGTGCCGTTCGAGCTGCTGGGCGTCGCGCGCATCGACGGGGTCGGCGAGCTCGACGTCTGGCGGCTCGCCTCCTACGGCGGCGGCTTGTTCGTGCCCGTGAAAGACGCCCTGGCGGGCAAGCCCGGCGGCACCTACGGCGGCGGCCGCTACCTGATCGACACGATCAAGGGGGCTGCGCTGAACTCCGCGCTGGCACCCGGCACCGACCCGGCCGGCGACACCCGCCTCGTGCTCGACTTCAACTTCTCCTACAACCCCTCCTGCGCCTACGACCCGGCCTGGGCCTGCCCCCTCGCGCAGCCCGGCAACCGCGTCCCGGTGCCGATCGGGGTGGGCGAGAGCTACGGCGACGCGCCGCTCGACCAGGCTCCCGGGGTCGATGCGCTAGACTGAAGTCACTCGAGGGCTCGATAGCGAGCCCCGTGCGTCGAAAGAACGCTCCCTCTTCTCTGGATGCGGCCTCGTGTGCCGCTCCATTTGCAGATACTTCTTGCGGCGAACGGATGCACCGTCGGTGCGTTCGCCATCCATCCGGATGGGCTGCGAGAAATGCGGCGTGTCCGGACGAATGCCTGAAAGGCAGTCCCCCTTTGACTCAGACCCCCACGTCCTTCGCAGCTCTCGGCGTCCCGGCCCCCCTGGTGGCCACGCTGACCGCGAGTGGCATCACGGAGCCCTTCCCGATCCAGGTCGACACGCTCCCCGACACCCTGAACGGCCGCGACGTGCTCGGCCGCGGCAAGACCGGCTCGGGCAAGACCCTGGCCTTCTCCATCCCGATGGTGGCCCGCCTCGGCGGCACCCTCGCCGGCGGCAAGCGCCGCCCCGGCCGCCCCGTCGGCCTCGTGCTCGCCCCGACCCGCGAGCTGGCCACCCAGATCGACGCCGTGCTGGCGCCGATGGCCAAGGCCTACGGCATGACCACCACCACGATCTTCGGCGGCGTCTCGCAGTCCCGCCAGGTAGCCGCGCTCAAGGCCGGCGTCGATATCGTCGTGGCCTGCCCCGGCCGCCTCGAAGACCTGATGAAGCAGGGCTTCGTCTCGCTCGACGCCGTCGAGATCACCGTGCTCGACGAGGCCGACCAC
This sequence comes from Herbiconiux gentiana, assembly GCF_024978135.1. GTDB lineage: Bacteria > Actinomycetota > Actinomycetes > Actinomycetales > Microbacteriaceae > Herbiconiux > Herbiconiux gentiana. The sequence continues at coordinate 609,008 of NZ_JANTEZ010000003.1, forward strand.
ATGGCCGACCTGGGCTTCCTCCCCGTCGTCACGCGCATCCTCGACAAGACCCCGTCGACCGGTCAGCGCCTGCTGTTCTCGGCCACGCTCGACAACGGCGTGGACAAGCTGGTGCGCCGCTTCCTCCACAACGAGGTGCTGCACTCGGTCGACGAGGCCAACTCCCCCGTCGCCGCGATGACCCACCACGTCTTCGAGACCGAGTCGGTCGAGTCCAAGCGCGTCCTCGTCGAGAAGCTCGCCTCGGGCACCGGCCGCCGCATCCTCTTCATGCGCACCAAGCACCACGCGAAGAAGCTCGCGAAGCAGCTGACCGCCTCGGGCATCCCGGCCGTCGACCTGCACGGCAACCTGTCGCAGGTCGCCCGTGACCGCAACCTCGCGGCCTTCAGCGCCGGCACCGTCAAGGTGCTCGTCGCCACCGACGTGGCCGCCCGCGGTGTGCACGTCGACGACATCGAGCTCGTCATCCACGTCGACCCGCCGGAGGAGCACAAGGCGTACCTGCACCGCTCGGGCCGCACCGCTCGCGCCGGCTCGACGGGTGACGTCGTCACGATCATGCTGCCCGCGCAGCGTAAGGACGTGAAGGACCTCCTCCGCAAGGCGGCCATCCAGGTCACTCCCGAGGCCGTGAACGCCGACTCCGCGTCGGTCACCGCCCTTGTCGGCGAGGTCGCCGCGTACGTCAAGCCCGTCGTGACGCCGCTGCCCGAGTCGGGTCAGCGCCGCACGGGCAACGACGGCGTCTCGCGCGGCCGCAACGGCGGCACCTCGACCGGCGCCAACGCGCAGCGCAAGCGCAACGGCCGCGGCGGCTCAGCCGGTGGCGGCGCAGGCTCGGGCGAGGGTGTCGGCGCGGGCGCCGGTTCGCGCTCCGGCGGTGCCGGCGGCAACGGCGGCTCGGGTCGCGGTCGTCGCGGCGGTTCCGCCGGTGGCGGCGTCGCCGGCGGAAGCCGCTCGTTCTACAGCACGTCCTCGGGCGGCTCCGGCGCCTCGGGCCACGGCTCGGCGTCGGGCTCCGGCGAGAGCAGCCGTCGCGGTGGCCAGGGCGGCGGCTCCGACCGCCCGCGTCAGTCCGCGGCCTCGTTCTCGGCCGGCTCGGCCGGCGGTCGCCGCCGCTCGCGCTGATCGAGCATCCTGAACCATCGAACGGCCCGTCTTCTCGTGAGGCGGGCCGTTCGCCGTCTTCGGCACCTCACGCAGGGCAGGGCGAGCGGATGCGCGGCCGCCGCCGCCCGGATGGCTACTGCGGGTACACCGTCTCGTGCCGCGCCAGCATCGCGACGAACTCCTCGATGCGGCGGGCCCGCGTCTCGGCGCGCTTGAGGTTGTGCAGGCGGAACAGGATCGCGTAGCGGTTCTGGCTCGTCAGCGTCGCGAAGAACGCCGCCGCCTCGGGGTTCGCGGCGAGCGCCGCGGCGAGGTCGGGCTGCACCTCGATCGTGCTCGGGGAGTCGTACGCCGCCTCCCACCGGCCGTCGGCCTTCGCCTGGTCGATCTCCGCGTGGCCGTCCGGGCGCATCCGCCCTGCAGCGATGAGGGCCTCGACGCGCAGCCGGTTGACCTTCGACCAGAGGCCGCGCGGGCGGCGGGGCGTGAAGGTCTGCAGGAAGAAGTCGTCGTCGAGGGCGTTGCGTCGTCCGTCGATCCAGCCGTGGCAGAGGGCGACGTCGACCGCGTCGGAGTACGAGACCGTGGTGTGCTCACTGCCCTTCTTCGCGATGCGCAACCGGATGCCGGGCTCGCTCGCGCCGTGCTCGGCGAGAAAGGCGTCGAAGGCCGCCGCGTCGTCGAACTGGTGGTGCGGGTAGTCGGCCGGCACGGAACTAGAGCAGCTTACCGACCGAGGCGAGGGCCGAGCGGAGGAGCCCTCCTCGGCCGCCCTCCATCTCGTCGGCCACGGCGTTAGACGCGGCCTCCTGTGGCGTCATCCAGGTGAGTTCCAGCGCATCCTGGCGGGGCTCGCACGTGCCGGTGACCGGAACGACATAGGCGAGGGAGACGGCGTGCTGGCGCTCGTCGTAGAACGGCGAGACGCCCGGCAGCGGGAAGTACTCGGCGACCTGGAACGGCACGGGGCTCGCGGGCAGCTGCGGGAACGCCATCGGCCCGAGGTCCTTCTCGAGGTGGCGGAAGAGCGCGTCGCGGAGGGTCTCGCCGTACATCACGCGGCCGGAGACGAGGGTGCGCGCGATCGTGCCGCTCGGGCCGACGCGCAGCAGCACACCGACCTCGACGACCTGACCCAGGCCGTCGACCCGCACGGGCACGGCCTCGACGTAGAGCAGCGGCAGGCGGCGCCTGATCTCGGCGAGCTCGCCGTCGCTCAGCCAGCCGGAGTTCGGGTCGGGGGTGCGCACGCTCATGCTCCATTCTTACCCGATGCCCACCCGCGTCCGCGCCGATGTCGGTGGTGTGGGACAGGATGAGGGGATGAGCGACGTGCTCGACCAGTTCTCCCCCGCGACCCGCGAGTGGTTCCGTGGCGCCTTCTCGGGGCCGACCGCGGCGCAGGTCGGCGCCTGGACGGCGGTGTCCAGCGGCGCCCACGCGCTCGTCGTGGCGCCCACCGGGTCGGGCAAGACGCTCGCGTCCTTCCTCTGGGCCATCGACCGCCTCGCGACGACGGTGCGCGACGACACCCCGCGCAAGACCTCGGTGCTCTACGTCTCGCCGCTGAAGGCGCTGGCGGTCGACGTCGAGCGCAACCTGCGCTCCCCGCTGGTCGGCATCACGCAGACGGCGAAGCGTCTCGGTGCGAAGCCCCCGGTCATCACCGTGGGCGTGCGCTCGGGCGACACCCCGGCCGCCGATCGTCGTGGGCTCGCGAAGAACCCGCCCGACATCCTCATCACCACCCCCGAGTCGCTCTTCCTCATGCTCACCTCGAGCGCGCGGGAGTCGCTCGCCGAGGTCACCACGGTGATCATCGACGAGGTGCACGCGGTCGCCGCGACCAAGCGCGGCGCCCACCTCGCCGTGAGCCTCGACCGGCTCGACACCCTGCTGCCCCAGCCGGCGCAGCGCATCGGGCTGTCGGCGACCGTGCGACCCCGCGAGGAGGTCGCCCGTTTCCTCGCCGGCGGCCGCCCGGTCACCATCGTCGCCCCGCCGTCGACGAAGAAGTTCGACCTGCGGGTCATCGTGCCGGTGGAGGACATGTCGCAGATCCCGCCCGCCGAGAACCGGTCGGTGCTCGAGGGGTCCGCGGCGGCGGCGAGCGCACCCGAGCAGGGCTCGATCTGGCCGCACGTCGAGGAGGACATCGTCGACCGCATCCTCGAGCACCGCTCGTCGATCGTGTTCGCCAACTCCCGCCGTCTCGCCGAGCGGCTCACCGCACGCCTGAACGAGATCTACAGCGAGCGGCTCGCCACGGCCCAGGAGCTCGAGCGCGGCGTCGACGCGATGCTCGAGGAGGGTGTCGCGCGTCTGCTGCGCGAAGCGGGGGCGGTCGTCACGATGCCGCCCGAGGAGGGTGCCGCCAGCGCATCCGCCCCACCTGCGCAGCTGATGGGTCAGGCGGGCCAGACCGAGGGCGCCGAGCTGGTGCTCGCCCGCGCGCACCACGGCTCGGTCTCGAAGGAGCAGCGGGCGATCATCGAGGACGACCTGAAGTCGGGTCGGCTGCGCTGTGTGGTCGCCACGTCGAGCCTCGAGCTCGGCATCGACATGGGTGCCGTCGACCTCGTGGTGCAGGTCGAGGCGCCACCCTCGGTCGCCAGCGGCCTGCAGCGCGTCGGCCGGGCGGGGCACCAGGTCGGCGAGGTGTCGAAGGGTCTGCTCTACCCGAAGCACCGGGCCGACCTCATCCACTCGGCGGTGGTCTCGCTGCGCATGAGCGAGGGGCTGATCGAGACGCTGTCGGTGCCCGCGAACCCGCTCGACATCCTCGCGCAGCAGACGGTCGCGGCCTGTGCGCTCGAGCCCATCGACGTCGAGGAGTGGTTCGACGTGATGCGGCGGAGCGCCTCGTTCACGAACCTCCCCCGCTCGGCCTACGAGGCCACGCTCGACCTGCTCTCCGGGCTCTACCCCTCCGACGAGTTCGCCGAGCTGCGGCCTCGCCTCGTCTGGGACCGCGACGCCGGCACCCTCACGGGCCGGCCCGGCGCGCAGCGACTCGCGGTCACGAGCGGCGGCACCATCCCCGACCGTGGGCTGTTCGGCGTCTTCATGGTGGGCGGCGAGCCGACGGATGCCGATCCGTCGACCGGGACGGCGCGCTCCGCACCGGGCCGCCGGGTGGGCGAGCTCGACGAGGAGATGGTCTACGAGTCGCGGGTCGGCGACGTCTTCGCGCTGGGGGCGACGAGCTGGCGCATCCACGAGATCACCCACGACCGAGTGCTCGTGACACCAGCGTTCGGGCAGCCCGGGCGACTGCCGTTCTGGCGCGGCGAGGGCATCGGCCGCCCCGCCGAGCTCGGTCGCGCCATCGGCGAGTTCACCCGCTCGGTGGCGGCGGCCGACGAGCAGGGAGCGCGCGAGCTGGCCGAGCGGGCGGGGCTCGACGAATGGGCCGCGGCGAACCTCGTGGCCTTCATCACCGAACAGCGCGAGGCCACCGGGCACGTGCCGAGCGACCGCACGATGGTGGTCGAGCGCTTCCGTGACGAGCTCGGCGACTGGCGGGTGGTGCTGCATTCCCCGTACGGCATGCAGGTGCACTCGCCCTGGGCGCTGGCGATCAACGCGCGCATCCGGGAGCGCTTCGGCATCGACGCCAACGCGGTGGCGAGCGACGACGGCATCGTCGTGCGCCTGCCCGACACCGAGAGCGAGCCCCCGTCGGCCGAGCTGTTCCTCTTCGACCCGGTCGAGCTCGAGCAGCTCGTCACCGAGGAGGTCGGCGGCTCGGCGCTGTTCGCCTCGCGGTTCCGCGAGAACGCGGCCCGGGCACTGCTGCTTCCCCGGCAGAACCCCGGCAAGCGGTCGCCGCTCTGGCAGCAGCGGCAGCGCTCGGCGCAGCTGCTCGAGGTGGCGCGCAAGTACCCGTCGTTCCCGATCATCCTCGAGACCGTAAGGGAGTGCCTGCAAGACGTCTACGACCTCCCGTCGCTGCTCGCGCTGGCCCGCGATCTCGACTCGCGGCGCATCCGGGTGGTGGAGGTCGAATCGGGCGAGGCGTCGCCGTTCGCCCGTTCGCTGCTGTTCGGCTACGTCGCCTCGTTCGTCTATGAGGGCGACAGCCCGCTGGCCGAACGCCGGGCCGCGGCGCTGGCGCTCGACCCGAGCCTGCTCTCCGAGCTGCTCGGTCGCGCCGAGCTGCGCGAACTGCTCGACCCCTCGGTGATCGACGACACCGAGCGCGAGCTGCAACGACTCGCTCCCGACCGTCGCGCCCGCGACCTCGAGGGTGTGGCCGACCTGCTGCGCATGCTCGGGCCGCTCACCACGGCCGAGGTGACCGCCCGGTCGCAGGAGTTCGACGTGACCGCGGCGCTGACCGAGCTCGTGGCCGCCAAGCGGGCACTGCCCGTGACGTTCGCGGGGCGGTCGCAGTGGGCGAGCATCGAAGACGCGGGGCGGCTGCGCGACGCGCTCGGGGTGCCGATCCCCTTCGGCGTGCCCGATGCCTTCATCGCGCCGGTCGAGCATCCGGTCATCGACCTGGTGAGCCGGTACGCCCGCACGCACGGGCCGTTCCTCGCTCACGAGGTGGCGGCGCGGTTCGGGCTGGGTGTGGCGGTGGTGACGGATGCGCTGCGGCGGCTCTCGGCCGATCGACGGGTGGTCGAGGGGGAGTTCAGGCCGACGGGGTCGGGGCCGGTGGTGGTCGCGGATGCGGGTGCCGGGGGTTCGGGCTCGGGCGGTGAAGGTTCTGTCGGTGCGGGCGGTAGCGGCGCGGGCTTGGGCGGTGTGGGGGCCGGCGATGCGGCGGCGGATGCCGGTGGATCCCTCGCCGTGCTCGACGGCGACCCGCCTGCCGTGCTGCCGGCGCTCGGGCAGGCCGGCGGCACCGAGTGGTGCGACGCCGAGGTGCTGCGACGGTTGCGCAGCCGTTCGCTCGCCGCACTGCGCCACGAGGTCGAGCCCGTCGGCACGCAGACGCTGGCGCGCTTCCTGCCGTCGTGGCAGCACGTCGGCGGGTCCCTGCGCGGCGTCGACGGCGTGCTCACCGTGATCGAGCAGCTCGCCGGTGTGCCCGTGCCGGCGTCGGCCTGGGAGAACCTGGTGCTGCCCGCCCGGGTGCGCGACTACAGCCCGGCCATGCTCGACGAGCTCACCGCGTCGGGCGAGGTCGTCTGGTCGGGGCGCGGCTCGCTGCCGGGCAGCGACGGGTGGGTCGCCTTCCACACGCTCGACACGCTGCCGCTGTCGGCGACGCCGCCCGAGCCCTTCGACGAGACACCGGTGCACGCGGCGGTGCTCGCGGCGCTGTCGCGGGGTGGCGCCTACTTCTTCCGGTCGCTGGCCGACGAGGTGGGGGCGGCGATCCTGCGGGGTGCGTCAGCTCCTGATGACGCCTCCGCCGCCGATACGGCTGAGTCCGCCCCGCGCCCGGCCTCCTCGGCGCTCGTGGTGCCGCCCACCGACCAGGCCGTGGTCGACGCGATCTGGGACTTGGTCTGGGCCGGTCTCGTCACGAACGACACCGTCGCGCCGCTGCGCACCCTCACCGGCTCGGGCAAGGCCGCGCACGCCACCAAGCGCCCGGCCGCCCGCTCGCGCATGTACCGCGGCCGCGGAATCGCCCGGGCCTCGATGCAGACCCGGGTCGGGCCGCCCACCGCGGGTGGGCGCTGGTCGCTGCTCCCCGAGCCGGTGGGCGACGCCACCCTGCGCGCCCATGGCACCGCCGAGATGCTGCTCGACCGCTACGGCCTCGTCACGCGCGGCTCGGTGATGAACGAGCGGGTGCCGGGCGGCTTCGCGCTGGTCTACCGGGTGCTCAGCCAGTTCGAGGAGTCGGGGCGCTGCCGTCGCGGCTACTTCGTCGAGACACTCGGCGCCGCGCAGTTCGCCACCGGAGGCACCATCGACCGCCTCCGGGGCTTCGCTCCCGACGCGGTCGGGCGCGACAGCGGCCGTGACCGTCCACCGGAAGCCATGACGCTCGCCGCGACCGATCCGGCGAACCCGTTCGGCGCCGCCCTGCCCTGGCCGACGGTCGAGGGGCACAAGCCCGGCCGCAAGGCGGGAGCGCTCGTGGTTCTCGTCGACGGCGAGCTCACGCTCTACCTCGAGCGCGGCGGCAAGACGGCGCTGGCCTTCAGCGACTCCGAGGAGGTGCTGGCGGTGGCCACCCGTTCGCTCGCCCAGGCCGTCACCACCGGGCGGGTCGACAAGCTCGCGGTCGAGCGCGTCAACGGCGACTTCGTGCTGGGCACCACCGTGGGCGGTGCGCTCGAGGCCGCGGGCTTCACCGGCACGCCGCGGGGGTTGAGGCTCCGTGCCTGAGGGAGACACCGTCTACCGAACCGCCGTGCACCTCGACGAGGCGCTGGCGGGGAGGGTGCTCACGCGCTGCGACATCCGGGTGCCGCAGCATGCCGCCGTCGACTTCACGGGCCAGCTCGTGGAAGGGGTGGTGGCGCGGGGCAAGCACCTGCTGACGCGGGTGGGGGCGGCGAGCATCCACACCCACCTGAAGATGGAGGGGTCGTGGCACATCTACCGGCACGGCACCGCGTGGCGGCGGCCGACGCACCAGGCGCGCATCATCCTCGAGAATGCCGACTGGGTCACGGTGGGGTTCGACCTCGGCACGGTCGAGATCGTGCCGCGCGACAGGGAGGACGAGGTCGTCGGCCACCTCGGGCCCGATCTGCTCGGCCCCGACTGGGACGCCGAGGAGGCGGTGCGGCGCCTGGCGGCCGACGGAGATCGCGAGATCGACGTGGCGCTGCTCGACCAGCGCAACCTCGCGGGGCTAGGCAACGTCTACGCGAACGAGCTGTGCTTCCTCCGCGGGGTGCGACCGCAGCGGCCCGTGGCCGAGGTGCCCGACCTGCCGGCGGTCGTGGCGCTGGCGAAGAAGCTGATCACGGTGAATCGCGACCGGGTCGAGCGCACGACCACTGGCGACCTCCGGCCGGGGCGGCAGGTCTGGGTGTACGGGCGCGAGAACAAGCCGTGCCGTCGGTGCGGAACGCGCATCCGTCACGGGCAGCTGGGGGCGACTGAGCTGTCGCTGCGGGAGACGTACTGGTGCCCGCACTGCCAGACGTAGGTGTTATGGGCGGGGTGCTGCCGGGTGTGCGCTCGTATGGCGGGTGGTGCCGGGTGCACGCTCGCATGGCGGGCGGGGGCCGAGTGCACGCTTGCTGGGCGGGCCTCGCGGTGGCGGCGGTCAGGGCGCTCCTGTGCGGAGCGGGGCCTCCGTGGCCGCGTCGAGGGCGGCGATCTGGCGCTTGAGGGCGACCTGGCGGTAGGAGGTGTCGAGGAGTTCGGCGACGAACGTCCAGTCGGTGCGCGGGCCGAGGTCGATGGCGAGCCAGCCCGCGGGGCCGAAGTAGGGCGGCACGAAGACGTCGTCGAGCTCCATGAGGGCCGGATGCTCATCCGTCGCCGGCTTGAACACCACGCTCGACGCCCGGTGCATCGAGGCGCCCGCGATGGCGAACAGCTTCTTGCCCGCGCGGAAGGTGGGCCTCCCCCAGGCCTCGACCTCGGCCGACTCGGGGTAGAGCAGACAGAGCTCGCGCAGGCGGCCGACCACCGTGTCGGCGGGGTCGAACAGCCGCGGATGCTCCATGCCCGGCATGCTACGCCCGCCTCGGGCCCGAGCGGAAGGTGCGCGGGCGGGGCGGTAGATTCGGACCATGAACGACACCCATCTCGTCCTCGACGACAGCGCCGTGGTGTGGTCGGTGCCGCGCGAGGAACTGTCCGAGCGGCTCGTCGATGCGCCGCTCGTGATCGTCATGCACGGCCGCGGCTCGCACGAGAACGACCTGGCCCAGCTGCTGCCGATGCTGCCGGCCGACGCCGTCTACGCCTTCCTGCGCGCGCCGATCTCGGGTGCGCCGTGGGGGCTCGGCGGCTGGAGCTGGTTCCCGCTCGACGCGCCGGGGGGCGTGACGTCCTCGGCCGCGAGTGCGGCGGCCGACGCGGTGCTCGGCTGGCTCGACCGGGTCGAGGCCGAGTACGGCGCGCCGCGCGCCATCGCGGCGATGGGCTTCTCGCAGGGCGGCATGATGTCGATCCAGCTGCTCGGGATGCGCGTGCACCGCTTCGCCGCGGCCGTGAACCTCTCGGGCGCGAGCGCCCCCGGCGTCCTCCCGACGGACGAGGAGCTCGCCGCGGTGCAGCCGCCGCTGTTCTGGGGCCGGGACGTGGCCGACCCCGTGATCGCGGCCGACGCGATCGCCCGCACCGCAGAGTTCGTGCCCGGACGGTTCCGGGTGGTGGAGCGGGTGTACCCCGGGATCGCGCACTCGATCTCGCGGGAGGAGATGGACGACGTGTCGGCGTTCCTGCGGGTGACGCTGGGGCTCGAGGGGATGGCGTGAGGCGGGCGGCGGAGGCCCGGCCGTGGTGAAGCGGAAGGGCGGCGGCGCGGGGGCGGGGCCCACGACGGCGGCGACGCTGGGGCTGGTGCGGGCGGGCATCCGCTTCGTGCCGCATGTGTACGAGCACGATGCTGCCGCGACCGACTTCGGTGCCGAGGCCGCGCGGGAGCTCGGCGTCGACGCGGCGCGCGTGTTCAAGACGCTGATGGTCGCGACCGACGCCGGGTTCGGGATCGGGATCGTGTCGGTGCGGGACCAGCTCGACCTCAAGGCGCTGGCGGGGGCGCTCGGGGCGAAGAAGGCGGCGATGGCCGACAAGGCGGTCGCCGAGCGCAAGAGCGGCTACGTCGTCGGCGGCATCTCGCCCGTGGGGCAGAAGACGCCGCTCGACACCGTGCTCGACGACGCGGCGCTGGAGTTCGAGACGATCTTCGTGTCGGGCGGGCGACGGGGGTTCGACATCGAGCTGGCGCCGGGGGATCTCGTGGAGGTCGTGCGGGGGCGGGTCGGGCGGATCCGGCGGGGCTGAGCGGTCGGGCTTCAGGCGCCGAGGAGGGCTGTCGTCCAGGTGCGGAGGAACGCGGCGCCGGCGGCGTCGTTCGTCAGTGACGGGTCGGTCGCGGTGAGCACCGGGTAGGGCTTGGCGAGCAGGCCGTCGGCGGGGCGCACGTCGACATGCTCGACGTCGAAGTCGCGGGCGTGCAGCCAGTCGGCCATCGCGTAGTCGGTGCGGGAATCGCCGACGGTGTGCCAGCGGCGGGGCACCGCGCCGGTCGCCTCGATCAGGGCGATGGCGCGTTCGGCGCCGTAGTCCTTGCCGACGACGATCGACTCGATGTCGACCGAGATGATCGTGGGGTCGATGCGCGTGGTGACACGGCCGTCGGCAGCCGGGAAGGACTCGTTCCTCCACATCACGCCGTAGTCGAATTCTCTGCACAGATCGACGGCGGCGCGGCAGAAGTCGTCCTGCACTGCGAGATAGTCGGACGACTCGACGTCGGTGCGCTGCTCGACGGCGAGCGACGCGCGCTTGGTGTGGTCGAAGAACATCCACTCCGCGAAGCGCTCGTCGACCATCCGCTCGACCGCGGTCGAGAACTCCTTCGTCGGAACGAGGCTCTCCGCCATGAACAGCTCCCCCGCCCCGTCGGGTGTGATCGCGAACCACACCGCGCCCTTCTCGCAGACGCCGAACACGCGGGCGTCCTGGCCGAGTCCGCCATCCACGAGGGGGCCCACCACCTCGCCCTTCAGGAAGCCGTCCGAGCGCCCCGTGTTGAACGCGATCGGAATCCCCGCGTTCGCGAGCGCCACGAGGTCGGCGGCGATCGAGGGGATGACGATGCTGCGCGTGACGGGGTTGGCGATCGGCCCGTCGACGTCGAGCAGCAGGCCTAGGGCGGGGGTCTCAGGGGTCACCCGACCATTATCCCGGGCGGCGGATGCGCGCTCGGACCCCGCACGGTCGCCTCTCCGTGCCCGGCTCGCGTGCGACGCCGCTGCGCGGTCGGGTTGGGTTGCGTGGCCATCCGCGCCGCCGTCGGGTGGAAGCGCGAGTCCAGGGGGCGTCGCGCGGTCAGATGGAGGCGCGAGTCCAGGAGACGGCGCGCGGTCAGGTGGCGGGGAGGGCGCGGCCGAAGGCGGTGTGGATGCCGGGCGAGAAGAGCACCGAGTCGGGGGCGCGCGAGGCGAGGTCGGGGAAGCCGGCGGCGGCGAGGAGCTCGTCGTCGAGGAAGCGGAGCTCGGCGTCGACCAGGGGCCACGGCGGGTGCTCGTTCGGGATGAACAGGGTGCGGCCTCCGCGGCCGCGGGGCCGGCGGGGTCGGGCGGCGGTGTGCAGGCCCCAGCGGGCGGTGAGGAACAGTGCGAGGGGGTCGGTGGAACGATCGTCGGTGCCGGGACGCGCGTCGATCCGGGAGTGCGGGCCGGGGCCGCCGCCGAAGCCGTTGCGACCCAGGCGCTCGGAGCGATAGCTGATGGTGCCGTCAGCGGCCGTGCTGATGGACATGCGGGCCCAGCGGTAGGGCAGACCGAAGAGAGCGTGCGCCGCCGAGACCGCGGCCAGCCGGGACGATTCCAGAGACGAGAAGACGACACCGCGGCGACCGTCGGGGCCGACGGAGTAGAGGCGCACGTTGATCTCGGGGAAGGTCCCGGCGTAGGGGATCGGGCCGAGGGCGTGGAAGCCGGGTGCGGTGGCATTGGCGAGGCGGAACGGGATGAGGCCGACCCAGGACGATCCGTCGAACACGTCGGGGCGGGTTCCGGGTGGAAGGTGCGGCGCGACCTCGTCGGGGTCGACCCGCCAGTGCAGGAAGGTCAGCGACTGCCAGTCCTGCTCGTGCAGCAGGCCGGCGAGCGGCGGTGCGATCCGGTCGATGGGCTCGGGTTCCCGCCGGTAGGCAGGATGCGCGGCCGGGTCCGACGTACGGTCGGCGGCATCGCGGCCGGCGTCGAGGGGGCTGGCGGCAGAGTCCGACGGGCGGTCGGCGCCGTCGCGGGCGGCGTCGGGCGGGTGGGCGGCGGGGGTCATGGTGGGGGCAGAGGGTCAGCTGTCGGCGTCGATGCCGATGACCGTGATGTCGACGCCGGGCGAGAGCAGGATGTCGGCGCGCTTGAAGCGGCCCTCGCCGACGTTGACCTCGAGCCACGACGGCACGGCGGTCTCGACGGCGGAGCGGATCTCCTCCTTGACCTCCTCGAGATCGCGCCCCGAGATGGAGTACTGCTTGCCTGCGTACAGGATGTTGATCCGCTTCACGTCGTGCGTCCTTCCCTCGGTGCTCAGCGTACTTCGACCACGCGTCGGCGCCAGCGGATAAGGTCGAAGCGTGACCTCCGCCATCGCCACTCCGTACGAAGACCTGCTGCGCGAGACGCTCGAGCACGGCACCCCGAAGTCCGACCGCACGGGCACCGGAACACGCAGTGTGTTCGGCCGTCAGCTGCGGTTCGATCTCGCCGAGGGCTTCCCGCTGATCACGACCAAACGCGTGCACTTCAAGTCGATCGCGTACGAGTTGCTGTGGTTCCTGCGCGGCGAGAGCAACGTGCGCTGGCTGCATGAGCACGGGGTCAGCATCTGGGACGAGTGGGCCGACGCCGACGGCGAGCTGGGCCCGGTCTACGGGGTGCAGTGGCGGTCGTGGCCGACCCCCGACGGGCAGCAGATCGACCAGATCCAGCAGGTGATCGACACGATCCGCACCGACCCCGACTCGCGTCGCATGATCGTGTCAGCCTGGAACGTGGCCGAGATCCCCGGGATGGCGCTGGCTCCCTGCCACGCCCTGTTCCAGTTCTACGTGGCCGACGGCAAGCTCTCGTGCCAGCTCTATCAGCGCAGCGCCGACCTGTTCCTCGGGGTGCCCTTCAACATCGCGAGCTACGCGCTGCTGACCCAGATGATCGCGGCGCAGACCGGTCTCGGCCTCGGCGAATTCGTCTGGACCGGCGGGGACTGCCACATCTACGACAACCACGTCGAGCAGGTGGAGGAGCAGCTCACCCGGGCGCCGTTCGTCCCGCCGACCCTTCGCATCACGGCCGAGCGGCCGAGTGTCTTCGATTACGAGTACGAGGACTTCGAGGTCGTCGGGTACGAGCACCACCCGGCGATCCGCGCCGCGGTGGCCGTGTGACCGTCTCGCTCATCTGGGCCGAGGCCCGCGGTGGGGTGATCGGCGACGGCGGGGGCATCCCCTGGCACGTGCCCGAGGACATGGCGCACTTCCGCGAACTGACCGCCGGCAGCGCCGTCGTGATGGGGCGGAAGACCTGGGACTCGCTGCCGGAGCGGTTCCGCCCGCTGCCGGGTCGGCGCAATGTCGTCGTCACACGGAGCGAGGACTGGACTGCCGACGGCGCCGAGCGCGCGGGCTCGGTCGAGGCGGCGGTCGCGACCGGTGCGACGAGCGGCATGTCCGACCGTGCGACGGACGGCGGCGCGAGTGCGGAGCCGGAGGAAGTCTGGGTGATCGGCGGCGGTGAGATCTACCGGCAGGCGCTTCCGCTGGCAGACCGGCTCGAGGTGACCGAGATCGATCTCGCGGTGGACGGCGACACCCGCGCCCCGGCGATCGACGACGAGGTCTGGCAGCGGAGCGCGGAGACGGAGGCGTGGCAGGAGTCACGCACGGGCATCCGCTACCGCTTCGTCACGTACCGTCGCCGCTGACGAGCGAGCGGTCACGCCGAGCTGACGAGCGAGCGGTCACGCCGAGCTGACGAGCCGGGCTGACACGCCGGGCTGACGAGCGAGCAGTCATGCCGAGCTGGCGACGTCAGTCGTAGACGTGCGCGACCGTCCAGTGCGGCGCCCCGTTCGGCCGGATCACGTCGAACACCCGGCTGACCCCCGCGTCGTCGGTCGCCTGGAAGCGCCAGGCCGCGAAGTCGGGCGCGTGCGTGCCCCAGTAGAGCCCCTCGGGCTCGGTGGGACGGTCGCTCACCCTCCAGCGGCGACCCTGCCACAGCATGCGCACGGGCACGGCGTCGGTGAACCACAGGGTGGCGAACTCGGTCAGGTCGATCGTAGTCATCAGGCGCTCCGGACATTCGAAGATGTGTTCGAATGTCCACTATGCAGCGCTCGACGGCGACACGCCAAGCGGGGAGCGACCCGATCGGTCACTCCCCGCTCCCCGCTCCCCGCTCGTCGGGCTAGCTCACGCCGCCGACGCCGACCGACGCGGCAGCACCCAGCCCGGCCGCACGTAGTGGCAGGTGTACCCGTTCGGGTAGCGCTCGAGGTAGTCCTGGTGCTCCGGCTCCGCCTCCCAGAACGGTCCGGCGGCGGCGAGCTCGGTGGTCACCGGGCCGGGCCAGATGCCCGAGGCGTCGACGTCGGCGATGGTGTCCGCCGCGATGCGACGCTGCTCCTCGTCGAGGTAGTAGATGCCCGAGCGGTAGCTCGTGCCGACGTCGTTGCCTTGGCGGTTCTTCGTCGACGGGTCGTGGATCTGGAAGAAGAACTCCAGCATGGCGCGGTAATCGGTGACGGTCGGGTCGTAGGTGATCTCGATCGCCTCGGCGTGGGTGCCGTGCCGGCGGTAGGTGGCGTTCGGCACGTCGCCGCCGGTGTAGCCGACGCGGGTGTCGAGCACTCCGGGGCGGCGGCGGATCAGGTCCTCCATGCCCCAGAAACAGCCACCCGCCAGAACGGCACGGGCGACGGGAGCGCCGGAAGAAGGAGCGCCAGAGGAAGAAACAGAAGCAGAGTCGGTCATCGGGAGGTCTCCTCGGAATCGGTGGTGCCGGAATCGGTGGTGCTGAAATCGGTGCTGAACAGCGAACGGAACTCGCCGTACCCCGACGCGTCGAGCTCGTCCAGAGCCACGAAGCGGAGGGCCGCCGAGTTGATGCAGTAGCGCAGGCCGCCGGCCTCGCGAGGCCCGTCGGGGAAGACGTGCCCGAGATGGCTGTCGCCGTGCGCCGAGCGCGCCTCGGTGCGGGCCATCCCCCAGCTGCGGTCGGTCTTCGTGACGACGTTCGCGGGGTCGATCGGAGCGGTGAAGCTCGGCCAGCCGGATCCGCTGTCGTACTTGTCGGTCGACGCGAACAGCGGCTCGCCCGTGACGACGTCGACGTAGATGCCGGGGCGGTGGTCGTTCCAGTACTCGTTCCGGAAGGCCGGCTCGGTCTGGTCGTCCTGGGTGACCCGGCGCTGCTGCCGGGTCAGGCGCGCAAGCGCCTCGGGGGTTACCTGGTACTCCTTGGTCACGGGGACTCCTCGCTCAAAGCGTCGCTGGCTGCGGCGTCATAGAGAAGAACAAGCGTTCTCCACCGATCGTTCCGGCGGGCATCCGGAATCAGCCGACTCTCAGGAAAGCCCTAGACCACCGTGACGAGCGTCCGCTGCCACCCCGCCGTGCCGTTCGGAACGATCGGCGCGCGCTCCTCGATCTGCAGGTTGCCGGCCTTGTCCACGGCGCGCACGGCGACGTAGTGGGTGCCGGTGGTGGCGTTCCAGTCGACGTACCACTGCACCCAGGTGTCGGCGTTGACCGCGGTCGAGAGGGTGGCGGGCTGCCAGTCGGCGTTGTCGATCGAGACCTCGACCCGCTCGATGCCGATGGTCTGAGCCCAGGCGACACCCGCGATCTTCGTGGCGCCGGCCGAGATCTGCTTGTCGACGCGGGGGGTGTCGATGCGCGACGACATCTTGATGGGAGCCTCGGCGTCGTAGCCGCGCGGGGTCCAGTAGGCCTGGTCGGCCGCGAAGGTGGTCACCTTGATCTCGGTCAGCCACTTCGTCGCCGACACGTAGCCGTAGAGGCCGGGCACGAGCATCCGCACCGGGAAGCCGTGCTCGAAGGGCAGCGGCTCGCCGTTCATCGCCACGGCGAAGATGGCGTCGCGGTTCTCGTCGGTCACCGCACTCAGCGGGGTGCTGGCCGTATAGCCGTCGATGCTCTTCGACAGCACCATGTCGGCACCCGACTGCGGGCCGGCCATCGCCAGCACATCACGCATCGGCACGCCGAGCCACTTCGCCGAGCCCACGAGCCCGCCGCCGACCTCGTTCGAGACGCAGGTCATGGTGATCGAGTACTCGTCGAGCCCCATGTTCACGAGGTCCTGGAAGCTCAGCGTGACCTCCTTGTCGACCATGCCCGTGATCTTCAGGCTCCATGTGGAGGGGTCGATCTGTGGCACGGTGAGCGCGGTGTCCACGCGGTAGAAGTCGGCGTTCGACGTGTAGAGCGGCGTGATGCCCTCGATGTCGAGCTCGGCGCCCGCGGGCACGTCCACCGTCGATGTGGCGGCCGGCAGCTTCAGAGAGTCCCGGATGCCGGCGAGCGACGAGGTGGCCGCCGAGACGAGACGGGCTCCGGTTCCGACCACGGCCGAGGCGGCGGCGACCACAAGGGTGCCCACGAGGAAGCGGCGACGGTCGAGCCCGACCGCGCGCGGGGCGTCGGAGGAGGAGGACGAGGAGTCGGCGACGGGAGCCTGAGCCCCGGCCGACGGGCGGGCGTAGTCACGCGCATCCGGAACCGACGACACGGCGGCCGCAGCCCGCACGTCGTCGCGCCAGCGGGCGAGCCGCCGCACGAGGAGGTGCAGCAGCACGATGCCGACGACCGTGCCGACGACCGTCGGAACCGAGGCGAACGCGGTGGCGCCGGTGCGGGTGACGATCGCGGCGATCGCCAGCACGCCGGCGAGACCGAACAGCACCAGGCCGAGCGGCCGCTTGGCCAGCTGCAGCACCCCGGCGAGCGCCGCGGCGACGACCACGGCCAGGCCGATCGACCCGAGCAGGAAGATCTTGTCGTTCGAACCGAACGTCTCGATCGCGAACTCCTTCATCCAGCGCGGGACGATGTCGATCACGAACGATCCGACGGCGAGCACAGGGCTGCCGTCGCGGGCGACGAGCAGGGCGATGACCTCGGCGATCGCGAGCAGGGCGCCCGCGCTGACGACACCGGCGATGGCCGCGTAGATCCAGAACCGCTTGCGCGGAACGCGGGTGCGGGTCTTCTTCGTGTCGTCGCTGTGCACGGCACCCATGGCGGCCTCCTGAGCTCTCGGTGTTCCCCAGGTGTTCGGAGCGGCCGCGCGGAACGCTTGGCGCGGCGGCCCGGCGGGGAGAGGGTGGGATGACGACGACGACCACCGGGAGGCACCCATGCTCGAAGCCGACACCGCGCCGCGCACCGGACGGGCGGAGTAGCCGATGTCGCTCTCGATGCTGCTCACCCGCTCGCTGCTCCACCTCCAACCGAACCGCTTCCGCTCGGCCGAGCAGATCGACGCCGCCATCGCGACGAGGCGACCGCCCGCCCCGGTCACCCGGGCTCTGCGGCGCCGCTGCCGGGTCGACGAGGAGACGGTGCTCGGCGTGCCGATGCTCACGCTCACGCCGCGTCGGCCGCGCCGCGGCGCCCCCGAACTCGTCTACCTGCACGGCGGCGCCTACGTCTTCCCACTGCGCCGGGCCCACTGGTGGATCATCGAGCGCCTGATCGCCCTCAGCGGCGTGACCGTCACCGTGCCGCTCTATCCGCGGGCACCCGAGCACTCGCTGAGCGAGGCGCTGCCGTTCCTCGACTCGGTCATGGTCGAGGTGCGGCGGCGGGCCGCGGGGCGCGGAGTGTTCCTCGCGGGCGACTCGGCCGGTGCGGGCCTCGCGCTCGCGCACACCCTCGTGCGGCGCGACCGCGGGGCCGAGCTGCCCGACGGGCTGCTGCTGTTCTCGCCCTGGCTCGACGCGACGATGTCCGACCCCGCGGTCGCCCGGCTCGAGCCGCTCGACCCCCTGCTCGCCGCGCCCGGGCTCGTGCACTGCGCCCGGCTCTGGGCTCGCGACGGCGACATCTCGGGCCGCCTCGTCAGCCCGATCAACGACTCGCTCGACCGCCTGCCGCCGACCTTCGTCTACCAGGGCACCCACGACGTGCTGGCGGCCGACGCGAAGCGGTTCGCCCGCAAGGCCGAGCGGCTCGCACGACGGCAGCCCGCACCGGTTCAGGATGCCCGCCCCGCCCCCTCGGCCGTCGAGCTGCGCCTGTACCGCGGAGCCTTCCACGACTTCGTGGCGGCGACGTTCACCCCCGAGTCCCGACGCGCCCTCGGTCACGCGGCGAGCGTGCTGGCGCGTCGCGGACCGGTCAGGCCACCCGCTCCAGAAGCGTGATCACCTCGACGTGCGCGGTGTTCGGGAACATGTCGAACAGCCGCACGCGCCGCACCGTGAACGACGGCATGGCCGCGAGATCGGAGGCCAGGGTGACCGGGTTGCAGCTGGAGTAGATCACGTGACGCACGCCCGAGCCCTCGAGCCAACCGGCCAGCTCGGGCCCGATGCCGCGACGGGGCGGGTTCACGAGCACGAGCTCGGGCGGCTCGGGGGCGGCGAGGGCGAAGGCGGTGGCGTCGGCCGCCTCGAAGTGCACGGTCTCGAGACCCATCTGCTCCGCCGTCTCACGGGCGGCGGTGATCGCCTCGGGGCTGAGTTCGATGCCCGTGACGTCGCGGGGGCGGGCGGCGGCGGGCAGAGCATCCGTCGCCCCTGTCAGCAGATCGCGTCGGTGCGCGGGAGCCGCCGCGTGCAGGGCGAAGCCGCCGACGCCGCAGTAGAGGTCCCAGAGCGAGGCGGGGTCGACCTCGTCGATCCAGGCGCGGGCCTGGGCGTAGAGCTCGATCGCGATGGGGGTGTTGGTCTGGAAGAAGCTCTGCGGCCGGAGGTTGAGCGTCACGGCGCCGAGCCGCATCGGCAGGGTCTCGCGCTCGGTGAGCATGATCTCGTGCGGGCCCTCGACGACGGCCTTGTGCTCGGGCTGCAGGTTCACCGAGACCACGGCCGCGTTCGGCAGCGCCTCGAGCAGGGCGGGCAGTTCGCGACGGATTCGCGGCAGCACCCGCTCGTCGCGCACCACGAAGCGCACCATCAGCTCGCCGTCGGGCGACTCGGTGACGAGCACGTACTTCAGCTCGCCCCGGCGATCGGGGACGACGTAGGGCTCGAGGCCGGCGGCGGTGACGAAGGCGGTGAGGGCCGGCATCGCGGCGAGGATGCCGTCGGTGCAGAGCGGGCAGCGCGAGAGATCGACACCGCGGCGGCGGGCGTCGAGGATACCGAGCGTCGGGGCCTCGACCGTGCCGCCGACCACCATCTTCGCCTTGTTGCGGAAGCCCTCCTGCGCGCTCGCGGCGGCCGGCAGCCACTCGGCGGCGGGGAAGGCGGCCAGCAGCTCGCGACTGCGCTGCTCTTTGCCGGCCAGCTGCTCGGCGTAGGGGGTGTCGAGCAGCGTGCACGAGCGGCAGATGCCGGCGTCGAAGTAGGAGCACTGCATGGCCTGCCAGTCTAGGCGGGGTGTTCTCGCCGCTCTCGTCTGGCGTTAAGGTCGCGTTCGGGTGGCGCGCGTAGCGTCGGACGCATGGACATGTTGCAGGACGACCCGACCATCGACACCTCCACCCTCCCGACCGCGGCTCCCTCGACCGGCTCGCTCGACTTCACCCACGACGGCGAGCGCTTCACCCTCGCGGTGCTGCGGCCGAAGACCTGGACGCTCCTCCGCGTCACCCGCTACGCGACGACGCCGCTCTACACGTTCCACGAGCTCGACGCCTCGGACGCCGCCGCCTGGCGCGCCTACCGCCACGACGGCCGCGTCACCCGCCTAGACGCCCCCACCTTCCCGGCCCTCCTCGAGCTCGCCCTGGCCTGACCCGGCCCTAGAGAAACCGGCGGACCTCCTCGACGAATCGCGGAACTCCGGACCGAACGAGCATCTCGAGAAGATCGTCCATGGTCACCGGGGGTGAGTCGTCGATGTCGACGAGCCGATGCAGGGTATCCAGGGTCAGCCGCGGATGAAGGTCGAGCTGATCGAGGAGGAAAGAATCGGGGTGGACGACCTCGATCTCGTAGGGAACGGCCGACGCGGCGGGGAAGTCCCGCAGATTGAATGTCACGAGGACCTCGGCATTCGCCCGGACGGCAGCCGCGAGGACGTGCCGATCCTTCGGATCGCACGTCATTCCGTCGATGAGCTGCTCGTAGCCGTCGACCAGAGCGTCGGGGAAGACCGCCGTCATCGTCCCGATCCGCCTGTCGACGAGGCGCTCCGCGTGACCGGCCTCGACGAGGTTCCGCCCCAACTCGGCCATCACCCCGTCCGACCAGAGAGGACGGAATGCGCCTCCTTCGGCCAGCCACAGCAGGACGTCGTTGAGCGTCGAGCCGTAGAGCGCGCAGGTGTCGAAGAAGGCGGAAAGGCCATCGGTCAGAGCGCTTCGGCTCGCATCGCCGCATCGTCGTCGCGCCGGTAGTACGAGTCGATCTCCTGCCCCGCCTTGGCGTAGTCGGACAGCGCTGACCGTCGCTCCTGCCTCGAGCGCTCCTGGTAGTCGACGAGCGCGCGAAGGGTCACCTTCCGGTGTCGGTTCCGCTTCTCGAACTCCATCTCGCCGCCGTCCAGGAGCTTCACCAGGGTGGGCCGGGATATGCCGAGGAAGTTTGCGGCCTCCTGCGTCGTCAGGAGCGTGCTGTAGGGCGCGACCGTGACGCCTTTCCCGGTCGCCAGGGCATCGACGACCTGCTCCAGCGCCCGGAACACCTCTGCCGGAATAGCGCGACGGCCGCCGTCCGGCGCGACCAGCTCGGCATAGTCGCTCGATCGGTGCAGCAGGTGCTGCTCGATCTCGCGAAGGGTTCGGGCGAAGTCGACGATCTCGTCATGGGTCGTCTCGTTCGGGAGGTAGGTGATGGCCTTTCGGCCGGTGTCGGGAGGGGTCGCGGTGGTCACAGCTTCACTGTATTCGAAATATTCGAAAGGTCCACCCCGTCCGGCGGTCACCCGCCCGATGTCGGGGGTGGGTGGGATGCTCTCGGGAGCGGAGCGGAGCGAGAGGCGGCGGCGCGGCGGCGGCGCGAGGGCGGAGGCGGGATGCGGGGCGAGGCGAGCGTGCTGCATGCCGACCTCGACGCGTTCTACGCGTCGGTCGAGCAGCGGGATGCGCCCGAGCTCCGCGGGCGGCCCGTGATCGTGGGCGGCGGGGTCGTGCTCGCGGCGAGCTACGAGGCGAAGGCGCGCGGCGTCCGCACCGCCATGGGCGGGCGCCAGGCGCGTGAGCTGTGCCCCGACGCGGTGTTCGTGCATCCGCGCATGGAGGCCTACTCGGAGGCGAGCCGGGCCGTGTTCGCGATCTTCCGCGACACCACGCCGCTCGTCGAAGGGCTCTCGATCGACGAGGCGTTCCTCGAGGTGGGTGGGCTGCGGCGGCTCGCCGGGTCGCCCGAGCAGGTGGCCGTGCGACTGCGCGAGCGGGTGCGGGCCGAGGCCGGGCTGGCGATCTCGGTGGGGGTGGCCCGCACGAAGTTCCTCGCCAAGGTCGCGAGCGCCGTGTGCAAGCCCGACGGGCTGCTCGTCGTCGAGCCCGAACGCGAGCAGGAGTTCCTGCTGCCGCTGCCCGTCGAGCGGCTCTGGGGCGTCGGCGCGGTGACCGCCGAGAAGCTGCACCGGCTCGGCATCAGCACGGTCGGGCAGCTCGCCGAGCTCGAGGAGGCGACCGCCGAACGACTGCTCGGCCGGGCCGCCGGGGCCCACCTGCACGCGCTGGCCCGCCTGCGCGATCCGCGGCCCGTCGACACCACCCGCCGCCGCGCGTCCATCGGCTCGCAACGGGCGCTCGGCTCCGAGCCGCGCACCGACGAGGAGCTCGACCTCTTCCTCACCCAGATCGTCGACCGCCTGGCCCGGCGGCTCCGCGACGGCGGCCGGGTCTGCCGCACGGTGGTGCTGCGGCTGCGCTTCGGCGATTTCGCGAAGGCCACCCGCTCACGCACCGTGCGGCCGACCGACCGCACCTCGGTGCTGCTCGAGGTCGCCCGCGAGCTCCTGGCCACCGCCCGGCCCGAGATCGGCGCGCGCGGCATCACGCTCATCGGCATCTCACTCGCGCAGCTCGCCCGCGCCGACAGCCTGCCGCCCGAACTCCCCATCGACTGGAACGACCAGGCGCGCCTCGACACCGTGCTCGACGCGGTGCGCGATCGCTTCGGGGCCGCCTCCGTCGCGCGCGCGGTGCAGCTCGACCGCGACCCGGGGCTCGACGCCCCGCTCCTCCCCGAGCACGAATGACCCGCCTCGGCGCCGTCGAGGGGCGATCGGATGCCCGGCCGCCGCCCGCGCCTGGCAGACTTCAGGCATGCCGATGCCGTCCCGCCTCTCCGTCGTCACCGTCGGCGTGCGAGACCTGCCGTTGCTGCGTCGCTTCTACGCAGCGCTCGGCTGGGCCGAGATCGACGGCAGCGACGACGACTGGACCGCCTACCTCGTCGGCGGCGTGCTCTTCGCACTGTACCCGGCGGCCGAGCTCGCGGCGGAGGCCGGAGCGGAGGTGCCTCCGACGCCGACATGGTCGGGGGTGACGCTCGCCTGCAACGTCGACGAGGCCGACGACGTCGGCACCGCGTTCGACGCGGCGGTGCGCGCCGGTGCCGTGCCGATCGCCGAGCCGCAGACACGGGAGTGGGGCGGGCGATCCGCCTACGTCGCCGACCCCGAGGGCACCCGGTGGGAGATCGCGTGGGCTCCGGGTGCGCGCTTCGACGAACGCGGTGCCCTCACCGGCTTCGGCGGCTGACGGGTGCCTCGTCCGGTGATCGCCGGATCTGCGGGCGCGAGCGGCGCTAGCGGTGGTGGTCGGTCCCGGCGATGACCTCCGAGCGCAGACTCTCGACCGTGAGGCCGAGACACCGGGCGATGTCGGCGTCCGACATGAGGCGCGACCGGAGCAGCGTCGCCGCCTTGCGACGACTGGTGCGGGTGGCCTCGGGGCAGTCGAGGCGGCTGTAGGTCTGGGCGTCGTCGAGCAGCTGCTGAACATCCTGAGGCAGGCGGAGGACGGGTGCGTGGCCGTGCCCGGCGATGTCAGGCGGCAGATCGCCGAGCGACCGGGCGACCACCTCCCCCGGCGCGGATCGCGGGCGCGCGTGCCACACGCCGTGCTTCCACTCGACGACCACCCCGCATAGCTTTCCGACATTGTCTTCCCTTTCATCTCTCCGGCCACGGGCCAGGAGTTCACTTCGGAGTGCGGACACTCCTCACCGTGGCCCGGTGGATTGCTTCGGCCAGACCCTTGCCAGGGCGGCTCGACCGTGCTGCGCGGGAAAGGGGGATGCGCGGGGCACGCCGAAGGAGCGCACGGCCTGGGGCGGTGCGCGGGCGGTCAGCGCCGGAGGATGTCGCTCAGGCGTCGTCGCCGAAGACTCCCCGATGCCGAATCAGGCGTCGTCGGAAGCGGCGACGACCATCAGCGAGATGGGGATGCCCGGGCCGATCAGCAGGCGCGCCTCACGCACTTGCCCCTCACCGAAGTTGACCTCGAGCCAGTCCGGCCCGCCCTGCTGGGCAGCGCTGATGCGAGCCTGCAGCTCGCCGACCTGTTGGTCGGCCACGCTGTAGTCCCGCCCGTCGTAGATGATGTCGATGCGCTTCACGCGTGCACCCCGACGGAACCGGTCTGCGCGGCCGGCTCGGCCTGCTCCGGCTCGTTCACCAGGTGAAGCCCGTGGGGCGAGTTCGCCGTGAGCATCAGGGCCTCGACCCAGGCCCGGTTCAGCACCGGGGCGCGGCCGCCGTAGAACTTGAACACGATCGGGATGGTCGGATGCAGCCAGATCGAGGTGCGCCCGTCGCCGGCGGCCGGGTCGTCCTTCCAGCTGAATGAGAAGCACTCCCCCCGGCGGAGCTTGGCGGTGATGACAGTGGACAGGTGAGCGAGGACGCGATCGTCGAACTCAACGGTCAGCGACGAGTCGTACGTGAGTTTTCCCAAGGCGATGATCCCTTCTCTGTTCAACTGTGGGGGGAAGGGCGGACAATAGCTACCTTTTCCGGCTATTTCGGGCGTCTGGTCTCATTATCGGTGGCCCCCTTGTGAGACTGGTCCAACGGTGGTCATCTAGGTTCCGGGAGGCTCTGAATGGAACGCATCACGATCACGGTCAGCGACACGCCGCACCCGCTCGCGCAGGGTCAGGAGGTCCAGGCCATCCAGGACGCGGCCCTGAGAGCCGTGCGCGAGGGCGGTGACATCGTCACGGTCACGCTCTACGGCAACCGCGAGCTGGCGATCCTCGTCTCCCCCGGCGTGCCGATCACCTTCGAGGTCGCGGACGTGCCCGACGAACGCCGGGACGACGGGGACCTGGACAGCCCGTTCGAACCCTTTTCCACGTTCGACAACGACGACTACCCCATCTGATATCGTCGGCGCCTGGCGCGGGGGAACGGACAAGCCCCCGAACCCGCGCGATCGCGGGACTCGGGGGCTTGTCGGTGGCGGTACCGGTGGGATTTGAACCCACGGTGGAGTCTCCCCCACACAACTTTTCGAGAGTTGCACCTTCGGCCGCTCGGACACGGTACCGGGGACGAGTGTACGCGAGCGCGCCGCGTCTCGCCAATCGGGCCGTCGACGACCCGTCGCACGAGCATCCGGAAATGATCTCCGACATACTGCCGGATGTTCGCTTCTCGTTCAGATTCGCGTGCTTGAGTCGGATTGCACGACGGACGGGCCTCACCCCGGAGGCCCGCACCTCACCGAATGGAAGTCCTGTGACCGACAGAACGGCCGAGTACCCGAGGCCGAACCATTTCCTCCTGCACCTGAGCGACACCCATCTGCTGGCAGGTGGGAACAAGCTCTACGGCGTCGTCGACAGCGAGAAGCACCTGCGCGAAATCTTCGACGAGCTCGAGGCGTCGGGCGGCCGCCCCGAGGCCATCGTCTTCACCGGCGACCTCGCCGACAAGGGCGAGCCGGATGCTTACAGCCGGTTGCGTGCGATCGTCGAGCCGGCCGCCGCGCGGCTCGGGGCCGAGGTCATCTGGGTGATGGGCAACCACGACGACCGGGCCTCGTTCCGCGAGGGCCTGTTCGGCGAGGTGCCCACCGACCGCAGTGTCGACCGCGTCTACGACGTGAACGGGCTGCGCGTCATCACGCTCGACTCGACCGTTCCCGGCCACCACTACGGCGAGGTCTCGAGCGACCAGCTCGACTGGCTGGCCGAGGAGCTCGCGTTCCCGGCACCGCACGGCACCATCCTCGCCATGCACCACCCGCCCGTGCCGAGCGTGCTCGACCTCGCGGTGTCGGTCGAGCTGCGCGACCAGCGCGGGCTCGCCGAGGTGCTCGAGGGCTCGGACGTGCGCTCGATCATCGCCGGGCACCTGCACTACTCCACGAACGCCACCTTCGCGGGCATCCCCGTCTCGGTCGCGTCGGCGACCTGCTACACGCAGGATCTCAACGTCGAGCCAGGCGGAACCAAGGGCCGCGCCGGTGCCCAGGCCTTCAACCTGGTGCACGTCTACGAGCACACCGTGCTGCACTCGGTGGTGCCGATCGGCAGCTACCCGACGCTCGACCACATCAGCGCCGAGGAGACGCGTCGCCGGCTCGCCGCCCAGGGCATCGTGATCGCCGACGCGGTCAGCCCGCGGGTCTCTCCCGAACCGCCGATGACGATGCCGATCCTTCTCCCGACGGGAGTGTGACGGGGGTTCCCGCCGCCTTCTCCCACGGAGCCGGGAACGGGAAGTAGCGCTCGAGGAACGAGATCACGGCGCTGGTGCGCGTCTCCACGTCGATCTCGGGCTTCGAGCCGTCGTTGAGGCAGAACATGTCCATCGACCGCTTCTTCAGCAGCGCGTCCATCTCCTTCAGCGCCGAGAACAGCGTGGTCTCGACGTACTTCACCCGGGCATCCGTCTGCACCACCGCACGGCCCGTGAGCAGCGCGTAGTAGTGGTAGAACGAGTTCGTGACCGAGATGTCGGTGGCCGAGCGGAACGGGCTCGCCGCGGTGCGGGCGAAGGCGTCGGAGAACTCGTCCTCCATCTCGAACAGCACGCTTTTGCGCAGCGGCGCGGCGCAGTGCTCGAGGTGGCGCGTGGTGATGCGCCCGAAGCGCTGCTGCAGCAGCTCGCGGTTGACGCGGGCGGCGTTCTCGAAGCCGCTGCGGTGCAGGGCGTTGCCCCCGAGCCCGATGCGGGTGTCGGCCTCGACGAACTTGGTGATGCCGCCCGGCGAGAAGAACAGGTCGGGCGTCACCGGCCGGCCGAAGAACATGTCGTCGTTGGAGTAGAGGAAGTGCTCGCTGAGCCCCGGGATGTGGTGCAGCTGCGCTTCGACCGCGTGCGAGTTGTGCGTCGGCAGGTTCGACAGGTCTTCGAAGAAGGCCTCGCTCGGCATGATCGTGACGCGGGGGTCGTCGCCGAGCCAGTCGGGCTTCGGCGAGTCGGTCGCGATGTAGATGTTGCGCACCCAGGGGGCGAACATGTAGACGCTGCGCAGGGCGTACTTGAGCTCGTCGATCTGACGGTAGCGGGCCTCGGAGTCGTCGCCCTCGCCCACCACGTAGCTCGCCATGCGGCGGGCGCGGGCGCGCTGGAACTCGATCGCCGTGCCGTCGACCCAGGAGAAGACCATGTCGATCTCGAAGTCGACGTCGCTCGCGAGCTCGTTGAACATGCCCTCGATCGTCGTCCAGGTGCGGCCGTAGATCTCGACCGAGGTCTCGACCATCTCGTCGACGGGGATGGTGCGACGGGTCAGCGAGTTCTCCACCGGCGCCTCGACGACGTCGTCCTCGCGCTTCCAGAACTCGAGCTGAACGGCGGATGACGCCCCGTACCGCAGGCGGCCGATGGGCTCGATGCGGGGCCGGTAGAGACGGAGCACGCGGGCCTTCGGGTCGCGCGACAGGCGACCGTCGGCGACCAGCAGTGCGGGCGCACCGGGGGCCTTGGAGTAGAACGGCTCGCCGCGCATCCGCTCGACCAACGCCGCCTTCGCGCGCTTGCGGTCGCCCCACATCACCGCGAGCACCGGGCGCTCGTCGTTGCCGCGCACGAGGAGGAACGGCACGTGGGCGGCGTCGAGAGCGTCGGCGACGAAGAACAGGTCGTCGATCATCGACTCCCGCGGCGTCGAGTGGCCGTTGAGGAGGGTCAGCTGACCCTTGCGCAGGACGATGTCGTCACGGTCGAGCGCGACGGAGTGAGTCGTCGCACGGCGGAGCACGGATTCGAGATGGGGGGCTCCGGATACGTCATCGGTCACAGTCGCCTCCTAGGTCGAGAGAGTGGTGCTGGTCGTGTGGTGGGTTCTCCTGCCTGCATCGCCAGTCACTCCAGTTTACGCCCGGATGCCGATCCGGCCGCGTGTTAGCCTTACCTAAGTCGGCTGGTGACTGCGCACCCGCTCCCGATTGAAAGGGCCCATTGTCCGATGAGCTACATCCGATCCGCGGCTCTCGAGGAGACCGGCTACGTCGTCCTCGACACGTACGACCAGGCGAAGGACCCGAAGGAGTGGCTCGACCTCGAGTACGTGGCCTGGAAGTCGTCGGGCGACACGCGCTTCGCCCCGCTCGCCAGCGCGGCGGGCGAGATGGAGTGCAACGGATTCTGGAACCACACCCCGCCGCGCACCGACAAAGACGGCGTGTGGGTGGCCGCCAACGTCGCCAAGGCGCCGATCCTGAAGGCGCGCGCCGAGGAGCCCGGGGCGAACATCGGGCGCTGCCGCGTGATCGAGCTGCAGCCCAACAGCTACGCCACGGCCCTCTACAACCTGCACCAGGACGACAACAACCGGCTGAACCCCGACGGCACCGGCTGGATCGTGCGCGGGTTCTTCAACCTCTCCGACGACAAGGACTCGTTCCTCATCCTGCGGGAGGACCGCTTCGATCCCGAGACCGAGGTGCGCATCCCGCTGCCGGCCGGGGCGCAGCTGATCGTCGACACGCAGCGGTTCTGGCACGCGGTCTGGCAGAAGGGGCCGGAGCCCCGCTACTGCCTCATCACCTCCTACGAGTCGGGGCCCGAGCTCGACGCGTACATCGCCGCCCATCACGGGTCGCCGCATTCTGCGACGGTGCCGCTCGATGCGGCCTTCGTGAGCGAGGCGCAGGCGGATGTTCGGCGGAGGCTCGCGGAGCGAGCCGCCACGCTGGCGGCGCAGGGGCGCGGGGCCTGGGTCGACGACGAGGACTAGCCGCGGCGGCGGCGGCGGCGGCGCCGGTGTCGGTGGCCGCCTCTAGGGTGTGACCATGGCCACCAAGTCCGCGAGCGCATACCGCTGCACCGAGTGCGGCTGGCAGACCGCGAAGTGGGTCGGTCGCTGCGGCGAGTGCCAGTCGTGGGGCACCGTGGTCTCGGCCGCCGAGAACGAGGGCATCGGCCGGGCCGTTCGCGCCACCGTGCTCGACGCGGCTCGCATCGCCCGGCCCATCACCGAGATCTCCTCCGACATCGCGGTGCACTGGGCCACCGGCATCGGCGAGTTCGACCGGGTGCTCGGCGGGGGGCTCGTGCCCGGCGCCGCCATCCTGCTCTCGGGCGAGCCCGGGGTCGGCAAGTCGACGCTGCTGCTCGAGGTCGCCGCCAAGGCTGCTGAGGAGCACCTCCGGGTGCTCTACGTCTCGGCCGAGGAGTCGGTCTCGCAGGTCAAGCTGCGGGCCGAGCGCACCCGCTCCCTCTCCCCCACGCTCATGCTCGCGGCCGAGACCGATCTCGCCACCGTGCTCGGCCAGATCGACGCGGTGCAGCCCCACCTCGTCGTCGTCGACTCGGTGCAGACCGTGTCGAGCTCGTCGCTCGACAGTGCGGCCGGCAGCCCCACCCAGGTGCGGGAGGTGGCGTCGTCGCTGATCCGGGTGGCGAAGGAGCGCTCGATCCCGCTGCTCCTGGTGGGCCACGTCACGAAAGACGGCTCGATCGCGGGGCCGCGCGTGCTCGAGCACCTGGTCGACGTTGTCTGCCAGTTCGAGGGCGACCGGCAGACGGCGCTGCGCTTCGTGCGCGCGCTGAAGAACCGCTTCGGGCCCACCGACGAGGTGGGCTGCTTCGAGATGAGCGCCGACGGCATCGCCGAGGTGCCCGACCCGAGCGGGCTCTTCCTGTCGCGCGGGTCGGAGACCGTGTCGGGCACCTGCGTCACCGTCGCGCTCGAGGGCCGGCGGGCGCTGCCGGTCGAGGTGCAGGCGCTCGTCGTGAAGACGCCGTCGCCCAACCCACGCCGGGTCACGAACGGCGTCGACTCCTCGCGGGTGGCGATGATCCTGGCGGTGCTCGAGCGGCGCGCCAAGATCTCGCTCAGCGACAAAGACGTCTACGTCTCGACCGTCGGCGGCGTGAAGCTCACCGAGCCGGGTGCCGACCTCGCGATCGCGCTGGCGCTCGCCTCGGCGGCCGGCGACCGGCCGCTCGCCCATGACCTGGCCGCCTTCGGCGAGATCTCGCTCGCGGGCGAGGTGCGCCCGGTCGCCTCGAGCCGCACCCGCGCGGCGGAGGCCAAGCGCCTCGGCTTCACCACGATCATCGACGACGACTCCCGTCAGCTCCTCCGCGCGCTCACCCAGGCCTTCGCGGGCCGCTGACCCGGGCCGGGGTACCGCCCTCGCGCCTCACACGTGCGGCACGAAGTCCTGCCACGCGATCCGCCGAGCCGCCCGCGGATCCGCCTCGACCCGATCGACGGCGTCGATGATCAGCGTCAGCCGCTCCGTCTCGTCGTAGGCCGGCCACGCGGCGGCATCGACCGAACCGTCGTGGGCGAAGCGCAACCAGTGGCCGCGCATCCGCTTGCCCGTGCGGAGGAACGCGCGGCGCCCGCCCAGCACCGTCATCGTGCGCCCGAACCACCCGCCCAGACGGTCGAACACGGCGAACAGCTCGAGCCCGTGCGTGGCGTCGAAGCCGGCCAGGCGCACCAGCCGCGGCGCGATGTCGAAGCGGTAGAAGTGCACCGGGGCGTAGCGCGAGTGCCGCTCGGCCACCTTCACGGTGGGGTACCAGAACGCGTAGTCGCCGCCGAAGTCGGCCGCGGGGCGCTTCGCCGGCAGCCCCGGGTACTCGGCCTTGATCGCCTTGCGCGCGCTCTTCTTCGTGCGCTTGAAGATGGCCCGGATGCGCTTCGGCGTCGTCGCGAGGATGTCGAGCCGCCCGGTGAACAGCGACCCCTCGCGGTCGTTCGTGCCGATGATCAGCGGCACCCGCGCCGCCCGCCCCTCCTTGAACGCGTCGAGCGGCCGATCGGGCAGCACGTCGCCGTCGATCACCGGCGAGAGGGCGATGGTGCCCGGATGCGCATCCGGGGTGCGCAGCGTCAGGGTCACGGCCGCGGCCGCCAGCTCGTCGGCCGTCGCGTCGACGAGCACCTGTCCGGCGAGGTCGTCGGAGGCGGACTCGACCCCGTCGGTGTCGACCGACTCCAGCAGCAGCTCGACGAACTCCTCGGCCCAGACGGCCGTGGTCTCGGGCAGGTAGACGGCGTTCGGCGGCGGGCTCTGTGCGATGGCGCGGGCGAAGAGGCCGTGCGCGGCGGGGGTCGCCATCAGCGTCGTGACCGCGTTGCCGCCGGCCGACTCGCCGAACAGCGTGACGTTGTCGGGGTCGCCCCCGAAACCGCGGATGTTCGCCCGGACCCACTCGAGCGCCGCGACCTGGTCGCGCAGCCCGAGGTTCGCCTCGATCGGCCGTTCGGGCGTCGAGTAGCGGCGCAGGTCGAGGTAGCCGAGGGCGCCCAGCCGGTAGTTGAAGCTGACGTAGACGACGCCGCCCTCACGCACCAGCGTCTCACCGTCGCGCGGATGCTCGGCCGACGACCCGACGCTGTACGCGCCCCCGTGCACGAACACCATCACGGGAAGCCCGTCGCGGTCGTCGGCCGGGCGCAGCACGTTGATGCTCAGGCAGTCCTCGGCCATCGGCGTCGAGCGCGAGGTGCCCACGAAGGCCCCGTCGCGCGACTGCATGGCGACCGGGCCGAACGACCGGGCGTCGCGGATGCCCGCCCACGGCCGCACGGGCTGCGGCGCCCGGAAGCGCCACTCGCCCTCGGGCGCCGCGGCGAACGGCATGCCGCGCCACCAGCGCAGTCCCCTCCGCTCCGCACCGCGCACCCGCCCGCCGGAGACGTCGACCTCGAGCGCTGCATCCACCTCGGCATCGTAGCCGGACGGAGTGAACGGGCTGCTCCGCCGGGCATCCGCCGCGCATCCGCCGGATGGACCCGGAACGTCATCTGAACGACTTCTGTGATGACCGGAGCGTCGTGATCTCCGGTCCCTGGGAGCGGGCGGTACGGTGAGCCCAGGTGGCGGGACGCGGTTTGGGGACGGTCCCGCCACCGTGTTTCCGGCCGCGGACGCCCGACCCGGTGGTCGGAGCTCGGCAGCACGACGGTTGTCGTGGAGGTCTCCGCACCGATAGTGTCGGCGGGTCCGACCCGACTTCGTCTGCGTCGTGATGACCGAGGCCCGCCGAGGGAGCACCCACTCCCGAGGGCCGCCGGTGCAGACTCCCCGTCGGCCGAGCCCCAAACGACGCCGGCGGGGAGTCCTCCCGCCGCCGTCGAAAGGAACGCGATGGATCCGCTGTCGAGCCTCGTGCTGACGATCGTCGTCATCGTCGTGGGCTTCCTCGTCCTGGCGAGCGTCATCCGCTCTTCAGTGCGCAAAGGCATCGAGGACGTTCTGTACAAGCAGAATCCCGACAAGACGTGGGCGGCGCATCCGTGGCTGCTGTCCGCCGTGCAGCAGGCTGTGGCAGAGACGAGGGCGCACGACCCGAAGGGCCCCGACGCGTCCGCCTGAGCCCGTATCCGCTGGAGGGCGTCAGAACCGGCGGCGGGACCCGCTAGTTCAGGATGAACTGCTTCGAGTCGGCCGACGGGATGCCCGCGACCGAGACGTCGAGGTGGTACGAGGCGCCGGCGGCCGGGACGATGGGGCGGTCGGTCGCCGAGCAGGTGTCGGTCGAGGAGCGGGTGCGGTCCCAGGTGAACGGGGTCGACGAGACCGCGACGCCGGGCTGCAGCACGGCGGTGGTGTCGGAGGGGTCGGTCTGGCAGTCGGTCGAGACCCAGTAGGTCTCGCTCCCGCTCGTGATCGTGTAGATCTGCTGCGAGGTGCCCGCGTTGATCGAGCAGGGCTCCGCGCCGGTGTTCGTGATGGTGAACGAGAGCTGAGGCTTGGCCGAGGCGTCGTAGGTGTCGGCGTCGGTGACCGGGCTCACCTGGATGTTGCCGCCCGCGCAGGCCACGACCTCGCCCGTCGCGGCTGCGCCGGCGTCGGCACCGGTGTCGACCGAACCGGGGGTGGCGGCCGCATCCGGAGCCTGACCGGACGCCGCATCGGTGGCGGCCGGCGAGGCGGTGGGTGCCGCGGCGCCCCCGGTCTCGGCCGCGCCGGAGCCCGGGCGCACGACGATCAGCACCACGACCGCGATGATCGCGGCGAGGATCAGCAGCACGAGGAGCCTCCGCCGCCAGTAGACCTTCTTCGGCTGCGGACCCACGGGATGCCTGAGTGTCGACATGCCCTCAATCTAACGAGCGAAGGGCCCGATCACGGGGCGGATGCGCCGCGAGTTGCGAGACCGAGGGCCGAGAGGAGCGCCGCCGCGTCGTCGTGGGTCTCGGTCGCACCCGCCTCGACGAGGG
This sequence comes from Herbiconiux gentiana, assembly GCF_024978135.1. Classification (GTDB taxonomy): domain Bacteria; phylum Actinomycetota; class Actinomycetes; order Actinomycetales; family Microbacteriaceae; genus Herbiconiux; species Herbiconiux gentiana. Next base: position 641,455 of record NZ_JANTEZ010000003.1, read on the forward strand.
CCTCGCGGTCGACACCACCGCTCCGCACGGCGATGCCCCGGATGCCCGACCGCCCGGCCGCGACCATGTCCCAGCGCGCATCCCCCACCATCACCGCGTCGGAGGCCTCGACGCCGGCCCGCTCGAGCGCCACCTGCAGGATGTCGGGCTCGGGTTTCGCGGTCTCGACGTCGTCGGCGTTCGTGGCGGCGTCGACGTAGTCGTCGGCGTCGAGCACGCCGCGCAGGATCTCGAGCTCGTCGGCGGCCGCGGAGGTGGCGAGGACGATGGTCTTGCCCTCCTCGTGCAGCGCACGGAGCAGCTCGCGGGCACCCGGGAGGGGCCGGAGCTGGTCGGCCGAGTCCTTGTAATGGCGGGCGTGCAGCTCCTTGGCGCGATCGCCGAGCTCGTCGGCGTCGTCGCCCAGCAGCTCCTCGAGCAGGCGGCTCGAGTCCATGCCGAGCGCCTGGTGGATGCGCCAGGCCGGCACCGGGTGACCCACCTCTACGAACGCGCGCACCCAGGCGCTGACGTGCTGGTAGTTGGAGTCGACGAGCGTTCCGTCGACGTCGAAGAGCACGGCGCTCTCGGGGATCGGCATGGAGACTCCTTCGTGTCGAACCCTCCACCCTGCTCCCGTCGGGACGGGGTGACCACCCCCTTGCGTCAGGCGACGCGGGCGAACCGGGGGCCGCTGTACCCGTCCCGCTCGACGTGCTCGGTGAACATCGCGAGCGGCCGCACCCAGAACGAGTAGTCGTCGTAGAGCTTGCGGTAGAACACGAGCTGCTCCTCGGTCTCGCTGTGCCGGCCCACCCCGACCACCTCGTACCGCGCGCCCTTGAAGTGCTCGTAGATGCCGGGTTCGAGGTGCGCGGGCTGCATGCGAGAAGTCTAGGCAGCGGCGGCCGGCTGCACCTCTTCGATGCGGCGCATCCGCCTCACCGGCGACAGCGCCACCGGGATCGTCGCCACCGCCATCAGCCCCGCGCCGATCGACCCGGCCGCCCACGGGCCGAGCAGCGAGACGAGAGCCCCGCCGGCCAGCGCCCCGATCGACAGCGCACCCCACGACACGAGGCGATAGCCGGCATTGGCCCGCCCCCGCATCGTCGGCTCGACCGCCAGCTGGCGCAGGCTCACCGCCTGCGAGTTCGCCACCCCGATGCCGAGCCCCGAGAACACGAAGCCGGCCGTCAGCACCACGAGCGAGACGACGGATGCGGACCCGGCACCGAGCACGGCGACGAGCGGCGCCGAGTTGCCGATCAGCATGGCCGCCACGAGCGATCGGCCGTAGCCGAAGCGGGCCGTCAGTCGCGCGCTGAGCAGGCTGCCGGTGAAGGCTCCGACGCCTCCGGCCATCAGCACCAGCCCGAGGGCGGCGGGCCCGAAGTCGTAGTCGCGCAGCACGAGCAGCGCGAGGGCGAGCATCAGGATCTCGTTGCCGAGGTTCCACAGGGTCGCCTCCGACAGCAGCGCCCGCAGCACCCGATGCCGGAGCAGCACGGAGATGCCCGCGCGGGCCTCCCGCCAGGCCGATGGCTTTTGGCCCTGCGCCGGCTGCGGCACGCGCTCGGCCACCCGGAGCCGGAGCAGCAGGACCCCGGAGATCCCGAAGCCCACCGCGTTCAGCAGCAGGGCGAACGGCGCCGTGACGAGCTGCACGAGCAGGCCGCCGGCTCCGGCACCGGCCACCCCGATGGCCGACTGCGCCGCGGTGATGCGGGCGTTGGCGTCGATCAGCTGATCCTCCTCGACCACCTGGGGCACGAACGAGAACTCGGCGAGGGTCGACAGCACGGCGAACGAACCGAGCAGCGCGGCCGCGGCGACGAGCAGCGGGATGCTCAGCCAGCCGGCGAGCGCGAGGCCGCACACGATCGCCAGCAGCAGGCCCCGCCCCAGATCGGCGGCCACGAGCAGCGGGCGGCGCGCGCGCCGGTCGACGACCACGCCGAGCCACAGGGTGAGCAGCAGGTAGGGCACGAGCAGGGCCGCCCGCACGAGCGACAGCTCGGTCGCGGAGGCCGCGAGCGTCACGACCGCCAGCACGGGCACGGCGAGCTCGCCGATCTCCGTGCCGAGGCCGGCGACCGCACCGGCCGCCCAGACGCGGCGAAAGGGACGGGACTGCCAGGCGCTCGTAACCGTCATCATGCTTTGGGAGGTTACTAGTCTGCCGCCGTCACTGCAATGGTGGTTACGATGGAGCATGAGCACGATCGGGCCGCAGGCCCCCGGCGAACTGGAGTTCGTGCGGGCCTTCGTCAACAGCGTCGACCTCGAGACCGGGGTCGACGCGCTGCGGGACGAGGCGTCATGGCGGGAGTGGGCGCGCGCCGCCGGGGCGGGTGCGGCCGGGGCGGGTGCGGCCGGGGCCGATGCCGCCGGGGTCGACGCCGCCGCCTCCGTCTCGCCGGCCGCTCTGCGGCGAGCGCGGGCCTTCCGCGAAGAGCTCCGGCTGGCCCTCCTCGCCAACCACGACCGCGAGCCCCTCCCCGCCTCGACGGCCGCGGCTCTCACCGCCGCCGCGCGCCGAACTCGGGTCGAGCTGCTTTTCGCGCCGTCGGGAGTCGAGTACGCGGGCGCCACCTCAGGCCTCGACGGCGTCGTCGCCCGGGTAGTCGCGGCGACGGCGGGCGCCCTGGCCGACGGCTCCTGGTCTCGGCTGAAGGCCTGCCGCAACGATGCCTGCCGCTGGGGCTTCTACGACCACTCGCGCTCCCGCACGGGGCAGTGGTGCTCGATGGCGATCTGCGGCAACCGCGCGAAGCAGACTCGCTGGCGCACCGCCGGCGCGCGAGTGGAATGATCGAGGTGTCCCCGGCTCCCCCATTCCGAGCGAAAGGCTCCGCGTGACCCTCCTTCGTCTGCTCGGCCGCTACCTGCGACCGCACTGGCGACCCATCGCGCTGGTCGTGCTGTTCCAGCTCGTGCAGTCGGTCGCCTCGCTCTACCTCCCCACCCTCAACGCCGACATCATCGACCAGGGCGTGGCCCGGGGCGACACCGCGTACATCCTCTCGACGGGGCTCTGGATGCTCGGCATCACGGTCGTGCAGGTGGCGGCCGCGATCACCGCCGTCTACTTCGGCGCGAAGGTCGCCATGGCGCTCGGGCGCGATCTGCGCGGCGCGATCTTCCACCGGGTCGGGGAGTTCAGCGAGCGCGAGGTCTCCCGATTCGGCGCCCCGTCCCTGATCACCCGCTCGACGAACGACGTGCAGCAGGTGCAGATGCTCGCTCTGATGACCTTCACCCTGCTCGTGTCCGCGCCGATCCTCGCCATCGGCGGGATCGTGCTGGCCCTGCAGCAGGACCTCGAGCTGAGCTGGATCATCGCGGTCAGCGTTCCGGTGCTGCTCGTCTCGCTCGGCGCGATCATCGTGCGCATGGTGCCGCAGTTCCGGCGCATGCAGGGCCGCATCGACACGGTGAACCGCGTGCTGCGCGAGCAGCTGACGGGCATCCGCGTGGTGCGCGCCTTCGTGCGCGAGGGCATCGAGACCGACCGCTTCGCCCAGGCGAACGCCGCGGTCACCGACTCGGCCCTGCGCGCCGGCCGGCTGATGGCACTGATGTTCCCGACCGTCATGCTCATCCTGAACGTCTCGAGCGTCGCGGTGATCTGGTTCGGTGCGTTCCGCATCGACGAGGGGTCGATGCAGGTGGGCACGCTCATCGCCTTCCTCAGCTACCTGGTGCAGATCCTGATGGCGGTGATGATGGCCACCTTCATGGCCATCATGATCCCCCGCGCCTCGGTCTGCGCCGACCGCATCACCGAGGTGCTGCAGACCGAGACCTCCGTCACCCGCCCCGGCAACCCGGTGCACGAGCTGCGCGCGCATGGCACGGTCGAGCTGCGGGGCGCGTCGTTCTCGTACCCGGGGGCCGAGCAGCCGGTGCTGCGCGACCTCGACATCATGGTCGAGCCGGGGCAGACGCTCGCGATCATCGGCTCGACGGGCGCCGGCAAGACCACCCTGGTCAACCTGCTGCCGAGGCTCTTCGACGCCACGGGAGGTCAGGTGCTGGTCGACGGCGTCGACGTGCGACAGCTCGACCCCGACCTGCTCTGGTCGCGGATCGGCCTGGTGCCGCAGAAGCCCTACCTGTTCTCGGGCACCGTCGCCTCGAACCTCCGCTACGGCAAGCCCGACGCCACCGACGACGAGCTCTGGCACGCGCTCGAGGTGGCCCAGGCCGCCGACTTCGTGCGCGAGCTCGACGGCGGGCTCGACGCCCCGATCGCGCAGGGCGGCACCACGGTCTCCGGCGGTCAGCGGCAGCGCCTCGCGATCGCGAGGGCCCTCGTGAAGCGCCCCGAGATCTACGTGTTCGACGACTCCTTCTCGGCGCTCGATCTGGCGACGGATGCGCGGTTGAGGCGTGCCCTCAAGGCCGACGTGAGAGGGGCCACCCTGGTCATCGTGGCTCAGCGGGTGTCGACCATCGTCGACGCCGACCAGATCATCGTGCTCGACGACGGTGAGATCGTCGGCCGGGGCACCCACGACGAGCTGCTCGTCTCGAGCGAGACCTACGCCGAGATCGTCTCGTCGCAGCTGACGGCGGAGGAAGCGGCATGAGCGGGCCGGGGAACGGAGCCCAGCGCGGTCCGGTGCGTCGCGGCGGCCCGGGCGGAGGCGGCCCCTTCGGCGGGGCAGGGCTTCCGACCGAGAAGTCGATGACCTTCGGTCCGTCCGCGAAGCGGCTGATCCGCCGTCTCGCTCCGCACCGCGTGCCGGTGCTGGTCGTGATCGTGCTCGGCATCGTCAGCGTCGTGGCCACTGTGCTCGGCCCGTGGCTGCTCGGTCAGGGCACCAACATCATCTTCGCGGGCGCCTTCGGCAAGGCACTTCCCGCGGGGTCCACCAAGGAGCAGATCGTCGAGGGCCTCCGCGCGAGCGGCGACCAGACCCAGGCCGACCTGCTCTCGGGCATCGATCTGGTGCCGGGCCAGGGCATCGACTTCGACCGCCTCGCCCTGGTGCTCGGCCTCGTGCTCGTGCTCTACGTGGCCGCGTCGATCTTCTCCTGGGTGCAGGGCCGCCTGCTGAACACGATCGTGCAGCGCACCACCTACTCTTTGCGCGAGGAGGTCGAGACGAAGATCAACCGGCTGCCGCTCGGCTACTTCGACCGCATGCCCCGGGGCGAGCTGCTGAGCCGCGTCACCAATGACATGGACAACGTGGCGCAGAGCCTGCAGCAGACGCTCTCCCAGCTGCTGACGAGCATCCTGACCGTCGTGGGCATCCTCGTGATGATGTTCGTCACCTCGCCGCTGCTCGCCGTCATCTCCCTCGTCACCATCCCGCTGACGGTCGTCATCACGACGGTCATCGCGAAGCGCTCGCAGAAGCTCTTCGTCGCCCAGTGGGCGAGCACCGGCCAGCTGAACGCCCAGGTCGAGGAGAACTTCACCGGCCACGCGCTGGTCAAGGTCTTCGGCCGCCAGCGCGAGACCGAGGCGGCCTTCCGCGCGAAGAACGACGAGCTCTACCGGGCGTCGTTCGGCGCGCAGTTCGTCTCGGGCATCATCATGCCCGCCATGATGTTCGTGGGGAACCTGGTCTACGTCGTCATCGCCGTGGTCGGCGGGCTGCAGGTCGCGCTCGGCGCGCTGAGCATCGGGGCCGTGCAGGCGTTCATCCAGTACTCGCGCCAGTTCACCCAGCCGCTGACCCAGCTCGGCTCGATGGTGAACCTGCTGCAGTCGGGCGTCGCCTCGGCCGAGCGCGTGTTCGAGCTGCTCGACGCCGACGAGCAGGTTCCGGATGCCGTGCCCGCCCTCTCCCCCACCGAGAACCGCGGGCGGCTGGTGTTCGACGACGTCTCGTTCCGCTACCTGCCCGACAAGCCGCTGATCGAGCACCTCTCGCTCGTGGCGGAGCCGGGCCAGACCGTCGCGATCGTCGGCCCCACCGGAGCCGGCAAGACGACCCTGGTCAACCTGATCATGCGCTTCTACGAGCTCGACGCCGGGCGCATCACGCTCGACGGCGTCGACATCGCCCGGATGACCCGGCGCGACCTGCGCTCCCGCACCGGCATGGTGCTGCAGGACACCTGGCTCTTCGGCGGCACCATCCGCGACAACATCGCCTACGGCAACCCCCCGGCGAGCGAGGAGGAGATCCTCGATGCGGCGCGGGCCACCTACGTCGACCGCTTCGTGCATTCGCTGCCCGAGGGCTACGACACCGTGCTCGACGACGAGGCCTCGAACGTCAGCGCCGGCGAGAAGCAGCTGCTCACCATCGCGCGGGCGTTCCTCGCGAAGCCGAGCGTGCTCATCCTCGACGAGGCGACCTCCTCGGTCGACACCCGCACCGAGCAGCTGGTGCAGAAGGCCATGTCGGCGCTCCGGGCCGACCGCACGAGCTTCGTGATCGCGCACCGGTTGTCGACCATCCGCGACGCCGACCTCATCCTGGTGATGGAATCGGGGTCGATCGTCGAGCAGGGAACGCACGCCGAGCTGCTGGAGGCCGGGGGCGCCTACGCCGCCCTGTACGAGGCGCAGTTCGCGTCGGCGTCCTCGAGCACCGAGTGACCCCGGCGCCTCACCAGGCGGCGGGCGCGTAGTCCTTCAGGAAGACCCCGAACAGGTCGTCGCCCTGCTCGCCCCGTACGATCGGGTCGTACACGCGCGCGGCGCCGTCGACGAGGTCGAGCGGTGCGTGGAACCCCTCCTCGGCCAGCCGCACCTTGGTGGGGTGCGGGCGCTCGTCGGTGATCCACCCGGTGTCGACGCTCGTCATCAGGATGCCGTCGCTCTCGAACATCTCCCGCGAGCTCGTTCGGGTGAGCATGTTCACGGCGGCCTTCGCCATGTTGGTGTGCGGATGCCCGGGGCCCTTGTAGCCCCGGGCGAACACCCCCTCCATGGCGCTCACGTTGACGACGTACCGCCGCCGGGCCGGGCTGGCCGCGAGAGTCGGACGCAGCCTCGAGATCAGGATGAACGGCGCCGTGGTGTTCGCGAGCTGCACCTCGAGCATCTCGAGCGGGTCGACCTCGTCGACGCGCTGGGTCCAGGAGTTGACGTCGTGCAGGTCGGGCACGAGGCCGCCCGCGTCGATCGCGGTGCCGGCCGCGTGGCGAGCCAGGGAGCTCGACCCGGCGGCCATCGCCTGGGCCGTCAGCTCGTCGGCCCGGGTGGTCAGCCCGTCGGCCAGCTCCGTGAGCTCCTCGGCCTGCGCGGCGGCCGAAGCGAGGATCGGGTGGGCGCTCACCGAGCGGGCCAGAGCCTGCGGATGCGGGTCGTTCGTGTGCCCGAACGTCACCAGCTCGGGCAGCGGCCCGTCGGGGAGGGGAGCCAGCTCGGCCTCGACCAGCGGCCGGTAGGCGCCGGGCGAGCGCCGCACCGTCTGTGTGGCGTTGTTGATCAGGATGTCGAGCGGACCGGCGGCGGCGAGCTGGTCGGCGAGCCCGATCACCTGGGCGGGGTCGCGGAGGTCGATGCCGACGACGGTCAGCCGGTGCATCCACTCGCCCGCATCGGGCAGGCTGGCGAAGCGGCGCACGGCGTCGCGCGGGAACCGGGTGGTGATCGTGGTGTGCGCACCGTCGCGGAGGAGCCGCAGGGCGATGTGCATCCCGATCTTGGCGCGGCCGCCGGTGAGCAGCGCGTGCCGCCCGGTGAGGTCGGTGCGGGCCTCGCGCTTGGCGTGGTTGAGCGCTGCGCAAGAGGGGCAGAGCTGGTGGTAGAAGCCGTCGACGAGCGTGTAGGGCTGCTTGCAGATGTAGCACTTGCGCGCTTTCAGCAGCGTGCCCGCCGAGGCGGCCGTGCTCGAGCTGCCGATGGCCAGCCCGCGGGTCTCGTCGTCGATGCGGTCGGGGGCACCTGTCGCGGTCGCGGCCACCACGCTGCGGTCGGCCTCGGCGATCTCGGCGCGGATCTCGCGGCGCCGCTTGCGCTTGACCGCCTTGAACATCTTGGCCGTGGCCCGGCGCAGCACCACGAAGTCGGGATGCTCCTCGTCCAGCTCGGCGACGTCGGCCAGCACCTTCAGCGCGAGCGCGAGGTCGGCCGGGTCGATCGCGGGCTCGGCGGACTGATCGGGCAGATCGGGCTGGTCGGTCGCGGAAGGCACACGAGATTCTACGGGCTCGGGACGGGGTCGTGCAGTTCGTGCTCGCTCACCGTCGCGCAGTCCTCGCCGAAGACGAAGTCGCCGAGCACCCGCTCGCCCGCGAGCACGGCCGGCAGCCAGTACTTCGCGTCGTCCCACATCTCGCCGAGCGGCAGCTCGTCGACCGGGAACCAGTCGGGGGATACCTCGTCCGACTCCTGCGGCTCACCCGCGAAGCGCGACCCCACGAACACCGTCGAGTCCTGACTCCAGTTTTCGCGGAACGGGAACGCGAACTTCACCAGCCCCATCTCCGTGAGGTCACCGGGCTCGACCACGAGGCCCGACTCCTCCTCGATCTCGCGCACGATCGCCTGGAGCGCGGTCTCGCCCGGCTCGATCTTGCCGCCGAGACCAACGATGTTGCCCGAGCCGAGGCCCGTCTTCTTGCGCCCCAGCAGCACCTCGGTGCGACCGTCGACGCCGAGGCGCGTGAGGAAGGCGACGCAGACCTGGTAGGGCGAGACGGGAGACACCCGTGGATCGTATCCCGCCCATGTGTTCGGCATGTTTCGGGCGTACGCTCGTCGCCATGAGCACCTTCATCGAACCCACCGAGCCCGAGTCCTTCGAGCACAACGGCCAGAAGCCCGAGGTCGACGTCACCGAGGCCGAGGCCCTGGACTCCGAGAACGTGGCCGCGCGCGCGAACGGCTCAGAGAGCGATGAGCCCGACTCCTTCGACGAGAACCTCGAGCAGGAGTTCAAGGAGTTCGTCGGCGACGCGACGCCCACCGACGGCCCCGCCCCCGCGGGCTGACGACGGGCCGACGACCACGAGCGACGACGTCCGGGCCCGACTCGAGCGAGCGCACGACGTGGCGCGCGCCGACATCGGCGAGCTGACCGAGACGATGGCGGCGCTCCGCACCACGCGGGAGACGTCGCCCGACGACGACGAGCACGACCCCGAGGGTCCGACGCTGTCGAGCGAGTGGTCGCGCATCCGGGGCCTGCTGCTGGCCGCCGAACTCCGGCTCGGCGAGACGGATGCAGCGCTCGCGCGCCTCGAGGACGGCAGCTACGGCGTCTGCCTGGTCTGCCACCGGCCGATCGCGCCGGCCCGCCTGGAGGCACGGCCGACGGCCTCGCTCTGCGTGGAGTGCGCCTCCCGCCTCTGAGGCGAACGGGCCGCGTGCCGATGCTCGCGGGTCGCCACAGGCGGGCGCGTCAGCTCTCGGGCCGCTTCTCCCCGCCCAGCTCCCACGGCAGCTCGCCGTCGAGCTCGACCGGCTCCTCCGGCGGCTCGTCGAAGCCGCCCGGCCGCTGCACGCGCCCGAAGAAGCCCATCTGGTTAGCCTTCGGGCGAGCTGACGCCGCCGTCTCGTGCTCGGCGTCGGTCTCGCCGGCCGAGCGCCGACCGTAGAAGCGGTCGCGCAGTCGCTGGTTGAAGCTGCGGTGGTCGTCGGGGTCGGTCTCGCCGCGCATCCGCTCGTCACCGATGCTGCCGGAGCCGTGGTCGTCGCTCACCACGTCACCGCAGGTGCTTCAGCATGCGGGTGTTGCCGAGAGTGTTGGGCTTCACACGGGCGAGGTCGAGGAACTCCGCGACACCCTCGTCGGGCGAGCGCACGAGCTCGGCGTAGACCTCGGAATCGACGAGCGAGAGGGGCGAGGCGGTGTAGCCGTTGCGCTCGAAGAACGGCACCTCGAAGGTGAGGCAGAACAGCTTGGAGAGTCCGAGCTCGAGGGCGTCAGCCTCGAGCTGCGCGAGGAGCGCCGAGCCGACGCCCCGGCCGAGCCAGGCCTCGTCGACGGCGAGGGTGCGCACCTCGCCGAGGTCCTCCCAGAAGACGTGCAGGGCGCCGCAGCCCACGGGTGTGCCGTCGGGCGCCACCGCGATGCGGAACTCCTGCACCGCCTCGTAGAACACCACCGCGTCCTTGCCGAGCAGGATTCGTCGCTGCACCAACGGTTCCACGAGACCTTGGATCCACGGGACGTCACTGGTGCGCGCCCGCCGCACGGTGACGGGCGTCTTGCTCGAATTCATCGCTCCAGCGTAGCCGCCGGCGACCGGCCCACTCGCCGAAAAACGCCCCACCCCCTGAGGGATGAGGCGTTTTTCGGTGTCTCGCAAGGAGACGGAGGGCGGTAGAGCTAGTCGAGGTCGCCGAGGGCGGCGGCCGCCGCGGCCGAGGAGGCCGTGGAGTCGGAGCCCGCACCGATCGCGACCGGCTCGCGCGAGGTCGTCGCGAAGGTGAACGCCCCGTCGACGAAGTCGACGTGCACGTGGTCGCCCGCGTTGAGCTCGCCCTGCAGGATGCGCTCGGACAGCTGGTCCTCCACCTCGTGCTGCATGGCGCGGCGCAGCGGACGCGCACCGAGCGAGGGGTCGAAGCCGACCTCGATCAGGCGCTCCTTCGCGGCGAGCGTCAGCTCGATCGTGAGGTCGCGGTCGAGCAGACGGTCGCGGAGGCGCTTGATGAACAGATCCACGATCTGCAGCAGCTCCTCCTTGTCGAGCTGCGGGAACACGATGGTGTCGTCGACGCGGTTGAGGAACTCGGGCTTGAAGTTCTTCTTCAGCTCCTCGGAGACCTTTCCCTTCATGCGCTCGTAGGAGGTCGCGGTGTTGCCGGTCGCCTGGAAGCCGATCGGGGCACCCGTGATGTCCTTCGTGCCGAGGTTGGTCGTCATGATGATGACCGTGTTCTTGAAGTCGACGACGCGACCCTGACCGTCGGTCAGGCGCCCCTCCTCCAGAACCTGCAGCAGCGAGTTGAAGATGTCGGGGTGGGCCTTCTCGATCTCGTCGAACAGCACGACGGAGAACGGCTTGCGGCGCACCTTCTCGGTCAGCTGGCCGCCCTCTTCGAAGCCGACGAAGCCGGGAGGGGCACCGAACAGTCGCGAGACCGTGTGCTTCTCGCCGTACTCCGACATGTCGAGGGAGATCAGCGCGTTCTCGTCGTCGAACAGGAACTCGGCGAGCGCCTTGGCGAGCTCGGTCTTGCCGACACCCGTGGGGCCGGCGAAGATGAACGAACCCGAGGGGCGCTTCGGGTCTTTCAGCCCGGCGCGGGTGCGGCGGATCGTGCGGGACAGCGCGGCGATGGCCTCGTTCTGGCCGATGACCCGCTGGTGCAGGGCCTTCTCCATGAACACGAGGCGAGCGGACTCCTCCTCGGTGAGCTTGAACACCGGGATGCCCGTGGCCTGAGCCAGCACCTCGGCGATCAGCCCTTCGTCGACGATGCCGGAGGTCTGCACCTCGCCGGCCTTCCACTGCTTCTCGAGGCGCAGACGCTCGCCGAGCAGGTTCTTCTCCTCGTCGCGGAGCGAGGCGGCCTTCTCGAAGTCCTGATCCTCGATCGCGGCCTCCTTCTGGCCGCGCACGGCGGCGATGCGCTCGTCGAACTCGCGCAGCTCCGGCGGGGCGGACAGGATCGAGAGGCGAAGTCGTGCGCCCGCCTCGTCGATCAGGTCGATCGCCTTGTCGGGGAGGAAGCGGTCCTGCACGTAGCGGTCGGCCAGGTTCGCCGCGGCGACGATGGCGCCGTCGGTGATCGAGACCTTGTGGAACGCCTCGTACTTGTCGCGCAGCCCCTTCAGGATGTTGATCGCGTGGGGCAACGACGGCTCGGCCACCTGGATGGGCTGGAACCGGCGCTCGAGCGCCGCGTCCTTCTCGAAGTGCTTGCGGTACTCGTCGAGCGTCGTGGCACCGATGGTCTGCAGCTCACCACGGGCGAGCAGCGGCTTTAGGATGCTCGCCGCGTCGATCGCGCCCTCGGCCGCACCCGCACCCACCAGGGTGTGGATCTCGTCGATGAACGTGATGATGTCGCCGCGGGTGCGGATCTCTTTCGTGACCTTCTTCAGGCGCTCCTCGAAGTCACCGCGGTAGCGGGAGCCGGCGATGAGCGAGCCGAGGTCGAGCGTGTAGAGCTGCTTGTCCTTCAGGGTCTCGGGCACGTCGCCGCGCACGATCGCCTGGGCGAGGCCCTCGACGACGGCGGTCTTGCCGACGCCGGGCTCACCGATCAGCACGGGGTTGTTCTTGGAGCGGCGCGAGAGGATCTGCATGACCCGCTCGATCTCCTTCTCGCGGCCGATCACGGGGTCGAGCTTGTTGTCGCGCGCGGCCTGCGTGAGGTTGCGCCCGAACTGGTCGAGGATCTGCGAGCCCTTGTCGGGGGCCTGGTCGTTGCCGCCGACCGCGACCTGCTCCTTGCCCTGGTAGCCCGACAGCAGCTGGATGACCTGCTGGCGCACCCGGTTGAGGTCGGCGCCCAGCTTCACGAGCACCTGGGCTGCGACGCCCTCGCCCTCGCGGATGAGCCCGAGCAGGATGTGCTCGGTGCCGATGTAGTTGTGGCCGAGCTGCAGCGCCTCACGGAGCGAGAGCTCGAGCACCTTCTTCGCGCGGGGCGTGAAGGGGATGTGCCCGGTGGGCTGCTGCTGGCCCTGGCCGATGATGTCCTGCACCTGCTCGCGCACCGCGTCGAGCGAGATGTTCAGCGACTCGAGCGCCTTGGCGGCGACACCCTCGCCCTCGTGGATGAGACCGAGCAGGATGTGCTCGGTGCCGATGTAGTTGTGGTTGAGCATCTTGGCTTCTTCTTGCGCCAAGACGACGACGCGACGGGCTCGGTCGGTGAATCTCTCAAACATGTCTGTCTCCTTGGTCGCCAGGGCCGGTGGTTGGCGACCGATAGGAAGAGACTAACCAGCGAAGCAGGGCCAGACAGCCCCTGTTCGCCGTGGGCGTGACGGCAGAACGTAGGATGCGAGCATGAGCAACCTCGAGCGCCGTCCCGACGAGACCTGGGCCGCCTGCGACACCGCCACGAGCGCCGCTCCGCCCGAGATCGTGACCGCCCGCGAGGTGCCGCTCGGCGGCCCCCGTGCCATGACCGTGCACCGCACCCTGCCGAGCAAGCAGCGCACGATGGTGGGCGCCTGGTGCTTCGCCGACCACTACGGGCCGTCGACGGTGTCGGAGACCGGCGGCATGGTCGTTCCGCCGCATCCGCACACCGGGCTGCAGACGGTGAGCTGGCTGTTCGAGGGCGAGATCGAGCACCGCGACAGCGTCGGCAGCCACGCGATGGTGCGGCCCGGCGTGCTCAACCTGATGACCGCGGGGCGGGGCATCTCGCACTCCGAGGTGTCGACGCCCGCCGCCACGGTGCTGCACGGGGTGCAGCTCTGGGTGGCCCTCCCCGACGCCGACCGCCAGACCGCGCCGTTCTTCGAGAGCCACAAGGCCGTCGAGGTGCAGGTGGCGGATGCTCGGCTCAAGGTCTTCGTGGGCGAACTCGCCGGGGCCGCCGTTCCCGCCACCACGTTCACCCCGCTCGTCGCCGCCGAGATCACGCTGCCCGCGGGCGGCGCGGTCTCGCTCCCGGTCGAGCCCTCGTTCGAGCACGGCGTGCTGGTCGACGCCGGCCCGGTCGCGGTCGACGACGTCACCGCCACCCGCACCGAGCTGGTCCACGTTGGGGCGGGTCGCCGCACGCTGACGCTCCGCGCGGGCGACGAGCCGGTGCGGGTCGTGCTGATCGGCGGCGAGCCGCTGGGCGAGAAGATCCTGATGTGGTGGAACTTCGTGGGCCGCCGCCACGAGGAGATCGTCGCCTACCGGGCGGCGTGGCAGCGCGAGTCGGGTTCCGCCGAGCCCGACGGCTCGACGCCCGTGGCCGCCGTCATGCCCGAGGGCGCCGCCGAGCATCCGGATGCCCGCCCGCGCTTCGGCGCCAGTGACCACCACTTCGAGGGCGCCCCCCTGCCCGCCCCGGTGCTCCCCGGAGTCAGGCTGCAGCCGCGACCCTGAGCGGGCGCTACTGCAGGCCCGAGGTGAGGCGCGCCAGGTTGTCGAGGATCGTGGAGCGCAGCGGCTGCTTGTGCCACTCGTCGAGGGTGAGCTCGCGGCTGACCGTGCGGTAGCGGTCTTCGACGCCGCGCATGGCCGTCACGAAGTCGCGGCCGCGCACCATCAGCGAGACCTCCATGTTCAGGCTGAACGAGCGCATGTCCATGTTGCTCGAGCCGATCACGGCGACCTCGTCGTCGATGGTGAAGTGCTTCGCGTGCAGGATGTACGGCGACTGGTACATGTAGATGCGCACGCCCGCGCGCAGCAGCGCCTCGTAGTACGAGCGCTGGGCGTGGTAGACGAGGGCCTGGTCGCCGATCTCCGAGACGAAGAGGTCGACCGTGACGCCGCGCTGGGTCGCCGTGGTGATGGCGTAGAGCATGGCGTCGTCGGGCACGAAGTAGGGGCTCGTGATGACGATGCGCTCCTGCGCGTTGTAGAGCAGCGCGAGGAACAGGCGCAGGTTGTTCTCGCCGTCGAACCCGGGGCCGGAGGGGACCACCTGCATGTCGAGGGCATCCGGCTCGTCGGCGATGATGTCGTCGGTGATCGCGCGGGTCTCGCGCAGCAGCAGCTCGTTCGACTCGCTGTACCAGTCGGTGATGAAGATGGCGTTGATGCCCGCGACGATCGGCCCCTCGAGCCGGGTCATCAGGTCTTGCCACATCAGGCCGCGGCGCAGATTCGACTTCTTGTTGTAGCTGCGGTCGACCACGTTCTGCGAGCCCATGTAGGCGACGTCGCCGTCGATCACGAGGATCTTGCGGTGGTTGCGCAGGTCGGGACGCTGCCAGCGCCCGCGGAGGGGCTGCACCGGCAGCATGAAGTGCCAGGTCACGCCGATGCTGTTGAGCATCTTGACCGTCTTCTTGTGGCCGGGCGCACGCACCGAGGCGATGTGGTCGAGCAGCACGCGCACGGTGACGCCGCGCTTGACGGCGGCCTCGAGCGCCTCGAAGAAGGGCTTCGTGGTGCGGTCGTAGGACAGGATGTAGAACTCGGCGTGCACGTAGCGGCCCGCCTCGTCGATGTCGGCGGTCATCTGACGGATGCTCTCGTCGTAGTCCCCGATGAGGGTGGCGTTGTTGCCACCGACGAGGGGCATCGCGCCGAGCGTTCGGTTCAGCTCGACGACGTTCTTGAACCAGGGCGGCCACGGGGTGTCGCGGCTGACCCGCTCGATTCCCTCGGTGGTCTCGACGATGAACTCGTTGATGGCGTGCTGCTTGTCGCGGCGCGACTTCGGCAGCTTGTACGAGCCGATCAGGAGGAACAACAGGAAGCCCACGTAGGGGATCAGGAAGATGGCCATCAGCCAGGCGATCGCCGTCGACGGGCGTCGGTTGCGCGGGATGACGATGATCGACCCGATGCGGATCGCGAGGTCGAGCAGGAGGAGCAGGAGCGCGACGATGAGCGCGACGTCTCCACCTGACACAGCGGCCTCCTCGGTTGCTCTCAGAGCTACCGTATCGGTCTGGCGGCTACTCCGCGGACGCCTTCGCCGGCAGGCCGAGCCGCGCGCGCTCCTCGGCCTCGATCTTCGCCTTCGCGCGACGCTCCGACTTGTCGGCCCGCAGCACCGCGCGCATGATGAACCAGAACACGAGCCCGATCAGCACGGTCGGGGCCAGTGCGGAGAGCGCGGGCAGAAGGACGTCCATGACCTCCATGGTACGGGCTGCCGGCTGGGTGCGGGCTCCCCGCTGGGTACGGGCTGCCGGCTGGATGCCCGCCCCGTGCTCAGTGCGTGAGGATGCCGAAGATGCCCGAGCCCACGAGGTAGAGCCCGACGCCGCCGACGATGATCCAGATGGCGATGCGCGTGGGCGTGGGCTTGTTCGGGTTGCCCGTGCCGTCGCCGCGGCCGCCCTCGTTGTTCTCGCGCTCGCTCTTCCCGGGCTCGAGGGGATCGTTCTTCTTGCCACCGAACATGCTCATGCCGGACTCCTCTACTTCACCAGGGGGAACAGGATGGTCTCGCGGATGCCGAGGCCCGTCAGCGCCATCAGCAGCCGGTCGATGCCCATGCCCATGCCACCCGACGGCGGCATGCCGAACTCGAGGGCGCGTAGGAACTCCTCGTCGAGGCGCATGGCTTCGACGTCGCCGGCCGCACCCTGCTTCGCCTGCTCGACGAAGCGCTCGCGCTGGATGACCGGGTCGACCAGCTCGGAGTAGCCGGTGGCCAGCTCGAAGCCGTTGATGTAGAGGTCCCACTTCTCGACGACGCCCTCGATCGAGCGGTGCGCGCGGGTGAGCGGGCTGGTGTCGACCGGAAAGTCCATCACGAAGGTGGGGCTCACGAGCCCGGGCTTCACGAAGTGCTCCCAGAGCTCTTCGACGAGCTTGCCGTGGGTGGGCAGGTGCACCTCGACGCCCACGCGGTCGGCGACCGCCTGCAGGTCGGCGAGGGAGGTCTGCGGGGTAATCTGGACTCCCGCGGCGGCGCTCAGCGACTCGTACATGCTGATGCGGTCCCACTCGCCGCCGAGGTCGTACTCGGTGCCGTCGGCCCAGGTGACCATGTGCGAGCCGGCGACGGCGAGCGCCGCGTTCTGGATGAGCGTCTGGGTCAGCTCGGCGATCGAGACGTAGTCGCCGTAGCTCTCGTAGGCCTCGAGCATGGCGAACTCGGGCGAGTGCGACGAATCGGCACCCTCGTTGCGGAAGTTGCGGTTGATCTCGAACACGCGGTCGATGCCGCCGACCACGGCGCGCTTGAGGAAGAGCTCCGGCGCGATGCGCAGGTACAGCTCGGTGTCGAAGGCGTTGGAGTGCGTGGCGAACGGGCGGGCCGCGGCTCCGCCGTGGATGGTCTGCAGCATGGGCGTCTCGACCTCGAGGAAGTCGCGCTCGGCGAAGGTCTTTCGCAGCGACGCGTTGGCCTGCGCGCGGGTGCGCACCATCTGCCGCGCGCCGTCGCGCACGATGAGATCGAGGTAGCGGCTGCGCATCCGCGTCTCTTCGGAGAGCTCGGTGTGCAGGTTCGGCAGGGGCAGCACAGCCTTGGCGGCGATCTTCCACCCGGTCGCCATGACGCTGAGCTCGCCGCGGCGCGAGGAGATGACCTCGCCCGTGACGAAGAGGTGGTCGCCGAGGTCGACGAGCTCCTTGAAGGCGGCGAGCGACTCCTCGCCCACGTTGGCCTGCGAGACCATCGCCTGGATGCGGCTGCCGTCGCCCGACTGCAGCGACACGAAGCAGAGCTTTCCGGTGTTGCGCAGGTGCACGACGCGGCCGGCGAGCCCGACGATCTCGCCGCTCGTCTCGTCGGCGGCGAGGTGGCCCCAGGCCGCGCGCACGGCGGGGATGGTCGTGGTGACCGGCACCGAGACCGGGTACGCCTCGGCGCCCGACTCGATCAGCCGCTCGCGCTTGGCCAGGCGCACCGCCTTCTGCTCGCTCGCCTCGGCGGCGGCCTCGGCGGCCGTCAGCTCGGTGTCGGGGGCGGGGGCGGACGGCGTCTGGGCGTCAGTCATCGGAACGGGTCTCCTCGAGGTCGCCCCCAGTTTACCGGCCCCCGCGGTGCGGCTCCGGCAGGGGTGGTGACGAGGTCAGTGGCCGAGGTAGAGGGGGGCATTGTCGATGAGGCGGGTGTCGCCGACGCGGGCCGCCACGATGACGCGGGCCGGACCCGTGTAGTCGTCGTCGACCGGGAGGAAGGTGTCGGGGTGGACCACCGCGAGGTAGTCCGTCGTGACGAGCTGCTCGCCCATGGCCGCCGACTGGGCGGCGGCGAGCACCGCGTCGATGCCGCGGTCGGACGCCGAGACGGCGGCCTCCAGAACGTGCGGCAGCGTGACGGCGGCGCGGCGTTCCCGGGCGTCGAGGAAGCGGTTGCGGCTGGACAGGGCCAGGCCGTCGTCGTCGCGCACGGTCTCGACCTCCTCGACCGCGACGGGGAGGTCGAGGTCGGCGATCATGCGGCGCACGAGGAAGATCTGCTGCGCATCCTTCTCGCCGAAGAGCACGACCTGCGGCCCGACGATGTTGAGCAGCTTCGCCACCACGGTGAGCACGCCGTCGAAGTGCCCGGGGCGGCTGCGGCCCTCGAACAGGCCGCCGACCTTGCCGGCGGTGACGCGCGTGGCGGTGTCGCCGTGCGGGTAGAGCTCGGTGACGTCGGGCGCGAAGACGATGTCGGCACCGTGCCCGGCGAGGGTGGCGAGATCGGCGTCGAGGTCACGGGGGTAGCGCTCGAGGTCGGCCGGGTCGGTGAACTGCAGCGGGTTGACGAAGACCGACACCACCACGACGTCGGCCAGCTCGGCCGCACGGTCGACCAGGGCGAGGTGACCCTCGTGCAGGGCGCCCATGGTGGGCACGAGGGCGACGCGGGGTCGCGCATCCGTCGCCGCGGTGAGCGCCTCGATCTGGCGCCGCACGTCGGCGATCGTCGTGGCGACGACCGGCTGCGGGGCGAGGGCGTCGGTTTCGGCCTGGTTCACCGGTGGAACTCCTTCGCTGTGGGCCGTCTGCCTCGCAGACCGCCACGACGATGCTACCCGGGCCGGGATGCTCCGCGGGCCGGGCTCCTCCGCGGTCTGGGCCGCCCATCGGCTCAGACCGGGGCGACGCCGCCACCCGCCCGCGCGAGGGCGTTCTCGACGGCCGATCGCACGAGCGGGGCGAGCACGGCGCCCGGGGCCTCGACGCCGATCGACTCGAGCAGCTCGGCAGCCTGGTCGACGATGGCGCTCGAGAACGTCGTGGCGGTCTCGACGGCCTCGGCGTAGGCCGGTCGGTCGGCCTCGGCGACCACGACGGGCTCGCCGCCCATCTCGACCACGAGGGCCTGCGCGATGGGCAGCACGGGGGTGGGGGCGGTGACCGCGAAGTGGGTGCCGGCGAGGCGGGCGAGGTCGACGCTGGTTCCGGTGAACGACATGGCCGGATGCACGGCCAGCGGGATCACACCGGCCGCCCGTGCAGGCGCGAACACGTCGGCGCCGAACTCGGGGGCGGTGTGCAGAACGAGCTGGCCCATCTGCCAGGCGCCGGTCTCGGCGAGGCCGGCGATCAGGCCGGGGAGCTCGGCTGAGGGGACCGCGATCAGCACGAGCTCGCTGCGTTCGACGAGCTCGGGGATGGGGAGAATGGGGGCTCCCGGGAGCATGACCTCGGCCCGCTCGCGGCTGGCGTCGGAGATGGCGGAGACGCCGACGATCGCGTGGCCGGCGTTGGCGAGGGCGGCGCCGAGCACGGGGCCGACGCGGCCGGCGCCGATGACTCCGATGCCGAGGCGGCCGGTGCGCTCGGAGGGTCTCATCGGGGGTCTCCTTCGGGGGTGGAGGGGGTGGGCGGGGTGGAGGGAGCCGGCGGGGTGGAGGAAGCCGGCGGGATGGAGGGAGCCGGCGGGGTGAGGGGCGTCGGCGGCGGCGGGGCGGCGCGGGCGGACCAGCGGTGGGAGGTGTCGGTGCGGGAGGCGTCCACGACTCGGGCGGTGACGAGCTCGAAGGCGGCGGTGCCCGTCGCACGGTCGGCCGCCGGCACACTGGCGCGCACGGGGCCCGCGACGGTCTGCACCGCGAGGTCGACGAGGTCGAGCATCCGGAGCAGCGGGCCCTGGGAGATGCGCAGGCTCTGCACCCGCGCCAGCGGGACGACCGAGAGATGGCGCCAGACGAAGCCCGAGCGCAGCAGGACCGCGTCGTCGGTGAGGGCCCAGCCGGTGCGCCGCCAGGAGAGCGGGCGGATGGGCCAGGCCCGGCGGGGCGCATCGGTGAAGCCGTCGCCGGAGCGGGCGGTGAGTCCGGCGAGGACGATGTCGCGGGTGGACGGCGCGGCGGTCTCGTAGGGGCCGGCGCCGTCGGAGCCGGCCTCCGCCGCGGGGTGCGCCAGCGACGGCAGCAGCAGCCCGAGCACCGTGCGCACGTCGTCGAGGGTGCCGACCGGGAGCATCGTCGTGCTGGTCTGCGCGGAGCCCTCGCCGGCGGCGCCCGCGCGGTTGATGCGGATCATCCACCAGCCCGCCGGCCGCCAGAGCAGCGGCTGGCTCACCTCGATCGCGTGGATGCGCCCGGGCGGCAGCGTGTCGTTGCTCGTCGAGAGCAGCCCGAAGCCGACCCGCACGCCGTCGGGGGTGCCCGCGATGCTGTACCGCAACGACTTCGTGAAGCGGTTGAAGTAGTAGCCGATGGCTGCCGCGAGACCCGGCACGATCAGGATGACGAACAGGCCCCGCTCCCCCATCACCGAGCTCACCACGATGAACGCGGCGACGATCAGCAGCACGACGGTGAATCCGCTCAGCACGAGCGAGGCGATCAGACGCCCGGGCGGGATCTTCACCACCGATTCGGGGGCGGCGAGGGCGGGGTCGAGCTCGGGGGCGAGCAGTTCGCGCATCCGCTGGTTCACGAGGCCGGGGTGGGTAGCGGATGCGCCGGCCACTGTGTCGGCGTGGGGCACGGCGTCGGCCCCGGCACTCGCCTCGGCCCCGGCCTGCGCGATCGTCGCCGGGTCGAGGGGCAGCGCCGTCGGGGCTCCCGTCGCCTGGGCGTGGGCGAGCTGGGCACCCGAGGCGAGCAGCAGGACGTCGCGGCGGAGGTCGTCGGCCTGGGTGCTGCCGAGGTAGGCGAGCTGGACCTTGGCGTCCTGGCCGGCGACGCTGATCTCGAGGCGGGCCGCGCCGAACAGGCGGGCGAAGAACGGCCGCGAGATCGACACGCCCTGAATGCGGTCGAGCCGGGCTCGGCGGTGGGTGCGGAAGAGCACGCCGCTGCGCACCTCGACCACGTCGTCTCCGACGCGGAAGGTGTGCAGGCGCCAGGAGACGTAGAAGCTGACGACGCCGACGACGAGGGCTGCGACGACGATGAGCGACAGCCAGCCGATCTGGCCGCGCTCGTAGGCGGTCTGGAGGGGGTCGCCCGGCAGCTCGGGGGCGCCGAAGACCCAGTCGACGAGCCGCTCGCGGAAGTTGGCGAGCACGAAGCCGAGGATGGCGATCAGCACGATCCCGCCGCGCAGCAGCGGGGTCGCGGGGTGCAGGCGGTGCCAGCCGCCGTCGGTGAGGGCTGTGGTGGGCGGGAGGGCCGCAGGGTCTGACGGTGGGCCCGTGTCGGGTGCGGTCATCGGGGCGGTCTCACAGGCCGACGCGGCGCGACTCGGCGAGCTCGACCAGGCGGTCGCGCAGCGCGTCGGCGTCGGCGGCGACGAGCCCGGGGATGGCGACGCCGGTGGCGGCGGCCGCGGTGACGAACTTCAGCTCGGCGAGACCGAGGGCGCGCGCGACGGGGCCGCGGTTGATGTCGATGAGCTGCATGCGCCCGTAGGGCACCGAGACCACGCGGTGGAACATGATGCCGCGACGGAACACGAGGTCGTCGGCGCGCAGCCGGTAGCCGATGGCGCGCACCCGGCGCGGGGCGAGCGCGAGGGCGACGATCGTGACGACGACGGCGACCGCCAGCGCGGGCCAGCCGAACCAGGTGCGGAGCAGGATGAACGGTACCGTCACGGCGCAGAGCACGAGGCCGCCGACCAGGCTCGACACGAGCTCGACGCCCACGAATTTCGGGCTCACGCCGCGCCAGTCGTCGCCGGGGGTGGGCCGACTCGCGTCGGCACCGGGCTCGGCCGCGCCGGAATCGGGTGGGCCGGACCCGGGCGGCGGGGGGTCGCCCGCCGTGAGGCGGCTCATGCGGCGCCCGCGCCGGCGGCGTCGTCGGGCTCGTCGGGCGGCAGGGTGCAGAGCCGCTCGGCCACGAGGCCGGCCACCAGCAGCACGACCCCCGAGACCGCGGCCGCGATGCCCGGCCAGATCGAGCCCAGGTCGGCGATCACCGGCCGGGTGAGCAGGAAGACCACGGCGCCCGCCGACAGCCCCGCGATCAGGCTGCCCACGAGGCTCGACGCCTTCGCCAGCACGACGACGCGCATCGCCCGGAACGGGTTGATCCGCGCGGTCGACCGCCCCCGCAGCGCTCGAGCGATCGGCACCGCCAGCACCACGACGATCGCCGCCGCCGCGACGAGCGTGATCGTCAGCGTGTACGGCGGGATGAGCACCGGCTGCCCCGCCGACGCGAGCGCCACCTCGAGCACGAAGCCCAAGGCGAGCCCGACCGCCGCGAAGGCCACCAGGGTCAGCGGACGGGTGTGCCTCACCGCGTCTCCCCCACGTAGGGGCGCAGGGTGGTCTGCGGGATGGAGTCGAGCAGAGCATCCGCCCGACCGATGCCCGGGAGGGTCGCGTCGGGGTCGATCTCGAGCCACGGGACGAGCACGAAGTCGCGTTCGGCCGCACGCGGGTGCGGGAGGGTGAGGCGCGGGGTGTCGCGCACGATCGACGCGAAGGTGACGATGTCGACGTCGAGGGTGCGGTCGCCCCAGCGCTCGGTGCGCACGCGGCCGTGCTCGTGCTCGATGCGGTTGACCTCGCCGAGCAGTTCCTCGGGGTGCAGGCTGGTGCGGATGGTGGCGGCCGCGTTGAGGTAGCCGGGCGCGTCGACGTCGATGCCCTGCGGCTTCACCGCGACGGTCTCGTAGAGACGGGAGATCTTTTCGACCTCGATGCCCGGGGTGGCGCGGAGGTCTTCGACGGCGGCGAGGATGGTGGCCTCGCGGTCGCCGAGGTTGCTGCCGAAGGCGAGCACCGCCGGCAGCCGGATGATGCGGCGCTCGACGCTGCCGATGGGGCGGGGGTTCATGCGGGGGCCGTTCTCGTGGGGCTGGGAGCGGGGGGCGGTGAGTCGTGGGCGGGGGCAGCGGGGGCTTCGGCTGCGGAGGCCGGGGCAGCGGGGGCGGGACGTCGCGTGATGGTGATGCTGACGTCGGCGAACGGCACGGTGATCGGCGCATCCGGCTTGTGCACCACGACCCGCGTCTGACGCACCGGCGGATGCGCGAGCACCACACCCGCCACGCGCTCGGCGAGCGTCTCGATCAGATCGACGGGGTCGCTCGCCACCGCCGCCGCGATCTCCTCGGCGAGTTCGCCGTAGTGCACCGTCGCGGCCAGGTCGTCGCCGCCGGCCGCCGCCGAGGTGTCGAGCCACAGCTGCACGTCGAGCACGAACAGCTGACCGTTCTCGCGCTCGAAGTCGAAGACGCCGTGGTGCGCGAACACCTCGAGGCCGGTCAGCGTGAGCACGTCGAGCTCGTCCAGGATGCTCTCCCCCGTCGTCATCGTGTGGGCCCCGTTCCGTTCCGGCCCCGCAGCCACGCGTCGGCCACGTCGACCGCGCCCCGGGTGAGCGACACGTCGTGCACGCGCACCCCCCAGGCCCCGGCGTTCACCGCGAGCGCCGCCACCGTCGAGGATGCCAGATCACGCTCGACCGCGGTGGCCCCGCCCGGAACGAGGTCGGCCAGGAACCGCTTGCGCGAAGCCCCGATCAGCACCGGCAGCCCGAGCGAGACCAGGCGGTCGAGCCGGCCGAGCACGGCCCAGTTGTGGTCGGCGTTCTTCGCGAATCCGAGCCCCGGGTCGAGGATCAGCCGCCCCGGGTCAACGCCCTTCACGATCAACTGGGCGGCGCGCAGCTCGAGCTCCGCCGCCACCTCCGCGACGACGTCGTGGTAGCGCGCCAGCTCGTTCATGCCGTCGCTGTGACCGCGCCAGTGCATCACGACGAAGCGCGCGTCGCTGCCGACGATCAGGTCGTCCATCTCGGGGTCGGCGAGACCGCCCGAGACGTCGTTGACGATGGCGGCGCCGGCCTCGATCGCCGCGGCGGCGGTGGAGGCGTTCATCGTGTCGACGCTGACGGTGACGCCCTGCGCAACGAGGTCGCGCACGACGGGCAGCACCCGGCGGCGCTCCTCCGAGATCGCGACCCGCGCCGCCCCCGGCCTCGTCGACTCACCGCCGACGTCGACGATGTCGGCCCCGCGCGCCACCATGCCGAGCGCGTGCTTCACGGCGGCGTCGCGGTCGACGAACCGGCCGCCGTCGCTGAACGAGTCGGGCGTGACGTTCAGGATGCCCATGATGCTGGTCATCGCCCGGCCCCCGTCGCTGTGCCGCCCTCGACCTCGATGCCGCCGTCGACCTCTGTGCCGCCCTCAACCGCTGTGCCGCCCACGACCTCGGTGCCGCCCGCGACGGGATGGCGCGGGGCCGCGATGAGCGTGGTGAGCTCCGCGCGGGCGGCCGGGTCGGCGAGCTCTCCGCGGGCGGCGAGGGTGAGGGTGGTGCTTCCGGTCTGGCGGGGGCCGCGGGCCGTGACGCAGCCGTGGCGGGCGTCGAGCACGACGAGCACGCCGCGGGCGCCGAGACCGCGCTGCAGCGCATCCGCGATGTCGTCGGTGAGGCGCTCCTGCAGCTGGGGCCGCGAGGCGGCCGACTCGACCACGCGCACGATGCCGCCGAGCCCGGCGACCTCGTCGCCCGGGAGGTAGGCCACATGGGCGACGCCCTCGAACGGCAGCAGGTGGTGCTCGCAGACCGAGCGGAACGCGATGTCCCGGAGGAGCACGGGGCCGGCCTGAGCATCCGCCCGCCCGCCCGCAATCGGTGTGGCCGCAGTCGGCGCGGCCGGGGTCGCCGACCCGCCCGAGGACGAGGCGGCCGTCGGCCCCGCCGCGAAGGTGGTGCCGAGCGCCTCGGCCGGGTCGAGCCCGGTGCCGGCGTAGAGCTCGGCGAGCAGCTCGGCCACGCGCCGGGGCGTGTCGACGAGACCCTCGCGGCCCGGATCGTCTCCGATGGCCGCGAGGATCTCGCTGACGGCGGCCTCGATCCTGCCGCGGTCGACGGTCACGTGACGCCTAGGCGGTGGCGGGGCGGGGGTTGATGCGCGGCGCGCGCTTCGACTTCGACTCCGGTTCGGGCTCCGAGCCGACGCCGCCGTCGACGGCGGCACCGTCGATGGGGGCCTTCGCCGTGGGGAACGCCACCGGGGGCAGCGTCGACACGGGCCGATTCTGGCTCGACAGCCACTGCGGACGCGGCGGCAGCTTCTCGATGCCCTCGAAGATCTCGGCCAGCTGATCGTGGTCGAGCGTCTCCTTCTCGAGCAGCTCGGCGGCCAGGCGGTCGAGGATCTGCCGGTTGGCGTTCAGCACCTTCCAGGCCTCGTCGTGCGCGGCCTCGATGAGGGCGCGCACCTCCGCGTCGACCTGCTGCGCGAGGCTCTCGGAGTAGTCGCGCTCATGGCCCATGTTGCGGCCGAGGAACATCTCACCCGAGGCGCTGCCCAGCTTCACGGCGCCGAGCGAGGCGGTCATGCCGTACTCGGTGACCATCTTGCGGGCGGTGCCGGTGGCCTTCTCGATGTCGTTGGACGCGCCCGTGGTCGGGTCGTGGAACACGACCTCTTCGGCGACGCGGCCGCCCATGGCGTAGGCCAGCTGGTCGAGCAGCTCGTTGCGGCTGACCGAGTAGCGGTCTTCCAGCGGCAGCACCATCGTGTAGCCGAGGGCTCGGCCGCGCGGCAGGATCGTCACCTTGGTGACCGGGTCGGTGTTGTTCATCGCCGCCGCGACCAGGGCGTGGCCGCCCTCGTGGTAGGCCGTGACCAGCTTCTCCTGGTCGCGCATGATGCGGGTGCGACGCTGTGGGCCGGCGATGACGCGGTCGATGGCCTCGTCGAGGGCGCGGTTGTCGATGAGCTGAGCGTTGCTGCGCGCGGTGAGCAGCGCGGCCTCGTTCAGCACGTTCGCCAGATCGGCACCGGTGAAGCCCGGGGTCTTGCGGGCGACGACCTCGAGGTCGACCCCGGCGGCGAGCGGCTTGCCGCGGCCGTGCACCTCGAGGATCATGCGGCGGCCGTTCAGGTCGGGCGCGTCGACGCCGATCTGGCGGTCGAAGCGGCCGGGACGCAGCAGAGCGGGGTCGAGGATGTCGGGGCGGTTCGTCGCCGCGATCAGGATGACGTTCGTCTTCACATCGAAGCCGTCCATCTCGACGAGGAGCTGGTTGAGGGTCTGCTCGCGCTCGTCGTGACCGCCGCCCATGCCGGCACCGCGGTGGCGGCCGACGGCGTCGATCTCGTCGATGAAGATGATGGCGGGCGAGTTCTCCTTCGCCTGCTGGAACAGGTCGCGCACGCGGCTCGCACCGACGCCGACGAACATCTCGACGAAGTCGGAGCCCGAGATGGAGTAGAACGGCACGCCGGCCTCGCCGGCGACGGCGCGGGCGAGCAGGGTCTTGCCCGTTCCGGGAGGGCCGTACAGCAGCACGCCCTTCGGGATGCGCGCACCGACCGCGAGGAACTTGGCGGGCTCCTTCAGGAAGTCCTTGATCTCCTCGAGCTCCTCCAGCGCCTCCTCGGCGCCGGCCACGTCGGCGAAGGTGACCTTCGGCGACTCCTTCGAGACGAGCTTCGCCTTCGACTTGCCGAACTGCATGACCTTGTTGCCGCCACCCTGCATGCCCGAGAGCATGAACCAGAAGAAGGCACCGATCAGGATGATCGGCAGCAGCAGCCCGAGGGCGGAGAGCAGCCAGTTCTGCTGGGGCACCTCGTCGTTGTAGCCGTCGGCGGGCTCGGCGGTGGTGACCGCGTTGACGACCTCTTCACCGCGCGGGGCGACGTAGTAGAACTGCACCTTCGTGCCGTACTTGTCGTCGGCGTTCGCGAGCGTCATGTCGACGCGCTGCTCGCCGTCGATGATGGTCGCCTCGGAGACCTTGCCGCTCGAGAGGAACCCGAGCCCCTCCTGCGTGGTGACCTGCTGGTAGCCGCCGCCGGTGATGAGGCTGAACCCGATCCACAGCGCGATGGCGCCGAGCAGGATGTAGGGGATGGGAGATCGAAGGATGCGTTTCGCGTTCATGACTCTTCTACGCTCGGTGTGCCGGTGGCGGCGGCACGGTGCCTATGTCGTGCTGCAAGGGTACCCGTCACGGACTGAGCGCAGCCTCCATGTTCCCCGTGGGCGTAACGGGGCCAGAACGCCCTCCCGACCCGCCCTCAGCCCACCTCCAACGTGACCGTCACCGCGTCCGAATAGGCGCCCCCATCGGGCCCGGTGAGCCGGTAGCGGACGGTGTCGACTCCCGCCGCGCCGGGTCTCGGGGTGTAGACGAACGATCCCGTGACCGTGTCGATCTCGATCGTGCCGAGCGCCGGCGGGGTGCTCCCCTGCTGGATCAGCCAGCCCTCCGTCGGCACGTCGTCGTTCGCGAGCAGACTCACCGGCGACTCGAACCGGGTGCCCGCGGGCACGGCGTACACGTCGGGACGCGCCGCCGCCGGTGCGACGACCTCCACCTCGAAGCCGGTGCGGTACATCGACGGCCGATCGCCGATGGTCACGACCGCCCAGATGGTGTCCACGCCGAGGAACTCGGGCTCCGAGCGGTAGCTCACCCGCCCGTATGCGTCGATCGTCGCAATCCCGTGCTCGGCGATCATCAGCAGCGGTCGCGGGATCATCGACGTGCACCACGTCGGCAGCCTCGTCTCGAGCAGCGAGACGACCTTCTGAGGCGGCTCGGCCGTCGTCTCGCACGTCGGCCACGGCAGAAGAGCGGATGCCCGACCCGGCGCCGCCCCCAGGCCCACCCCCACCAGCAGAAGGACGACAGCGGGCACCGCGAGCGCCCGCCACCCGGGCCGAACCGCCCTCACCGTTCGACCAGGCCCACCAAGATGACGGCTCCCGGCCCCGACGGGCCGACGCCCGCGATGTGCACGGTGAGCTTGTCGTAGCCGTCACCCGGCTCGTCGGCACGGTAGAAGAAGGTGCCGAACACCGACGTCACCGCCCCGTGCATCGCTGAGACCGCGAGCGGCGCGCCGCTCGGGCTCGTGCAGCGGGTGGTGAGAGCGGTCAGCTCGCCGACCACGACGGTCTGCGGATCGGAGGTCAGTGCCGTGCAGCGTGGTGCCCGCGGGTCGGCGAAGCCGGGCTCCGCGTGGGCCGGGACGGCGATGGCGACCGCAGCCAGCACGAGCGCACCGGCCGACACGGCTCTGAGCAGCGAGGAACGGGATGAGCGCACGGGACGGCCTTTCGTCGGCCCACCCACGAGGAGGCTAGTGCATCCGCTCGCTTTAATCGAGTGTTGCTCAGGAATAGACGTGCGGAGCCAGCACGCCGATCGACTTCAGGTTGCGGTAGCGCTCGGCGTAGTCGAGGCCGTAGCCCACGACGAAGGCGTTCGGGATGTCGTAGCCGACGTAGCGCACGTCGATCTCGACCTTCACGGCCTCGGGCTTGCGCAGCAGCGCGCAGATCTCGACCGAGGCGGCGCCCCGGCTGCGCAGGTTCGCGAGCAGCCACGACAGGGTGAGGCCGGAGTCGATGATGTCCTCGACGATCAGCACCTTGCGGCCGGTGATGTCGGTGTCGAGGTCTTTCAGGATGCGCACCACACCGCTCGACTGCGTGCCGGAGCCGTACGACGAGACCGCCATCCAGTCCATGTTCAGCTGCAGCCGCAGCTCGCGAGCCAGGTCGGCCATGACCATCACCGCGCCGCGCAGCACACCCACGAGCAGGACGTCGTCGTCATCCGTGTAGTCGGCCTCGATGCGGCGGGCGAGCTCGGCGATCTTCCCGGCGATCTGCTCCTCGGTGAGCAGCACCTCGGTGATGTCGTCGCGAACGTCGTCGATGTCCATGCTGTTCCTCTCGGGGCCTCGGGGTCGGCCCGGCGCGGGCTCCGGGCGGTTGCGACGGCTCGGGCTGTGGTGCCTGGCCTAAGCGCGGGCGAACTCGAGCAGCGCGCCCCGCCGCACCACTCTAATCCCTGGCAGATCGACGCCCTTCTGGCCGTGCCAGTCGGTCACCAGCGCCACCACCGCGAGGGTCTGCGCGCGCGAGAGCGACATGCCGAACTCGCTCTCGACGACGTAGCGGATGATCCGGTTCCGGAGCGCCGGCGGGTTCGCCTCGAGCGCGGGCGCCGAGATGGCGATGCCCGCCTCGGCGTGCTCCACGAGGTCTTCGATGGTCTCGATCGCCATGGCGTGCAGGGTGTCGTCGTCCTCGCGCAGCTGCTCGGCGGTGCGGGCGAGCGCTTCGGCGACCCTCGGGCCGAGCTCGCGCTCGAGCATCGGCAGCACGCCCTGGCGCACGCGCACGCGGGTGAAGGCCGCGCTGTCGTTGTGCGGGTCATGCCAGGGCTCGAGGCCGGCGTCGCGGCAGAAGTCGTGGGTCTGCTCGCGTCTGGTGCCGAGCAGGGGGCGGATGCGCGTCCCGCCCGGCTGCTCGGCGACCGCCGCCATGCCGCGGAGGCTGACGGCCCCGGCGCCGCGGCCGAGGCCGAGCAGAACCGTCTCGGCCTGGTCGTCGAGCGTGTGGCCGAGCAGGACGGCGACGGCACCGGTCGCGGCGAGCGCCTCGTCGATGGCGGCGTAGCGGGCGGCGCGGGCGGCGGCTTCGGGGCCGCCCCTTCCGTCGATCGTCACCCGCGTCACGATCACGGGGGCGAGGCCGAGCTCCTCGGCCTGGCGGGCGGCGCGCTCCGCGACGTCGGCGGAACCGGGCTGCAGGGCGTGGTCGACGATCACGGCGCCGGCGCGGAGCCCGGCGCGGGGCGCCTCGAAGGCCGCGGCCGCCGCGAGGGCGAGGGAGTCGGGGCCACCGCTGAGGGCGACGAGGAGGTCGGCCCGGGCATCCGCTCGCCTGCTGCGTCGGGCAGTCGCCGCGTCGGCCGCCCGGGTGACGTCGGGCAGGCTCTCGCGCACGGCGCGGCGCACGTCGGCGATCGCCGGGGTGAGGCGCGGTCGGCGGCCGTCGGTCTGCATCCAGTAACGTTATTGCAGTTTCGCGGCGCGCATCCGGCGCCGTCGTCCACAACGAGGGAGCAGCAGATCATGGCCGAGTACGACGTCGTCGTCGAGATCCCCAAGGGGAGCCGCAACAAGTACGAAGTCGACCACGAGACCGGTCGCGTGTACCTCGACCGCGTGCTCTTCACGAGCTTCGTCTACCCCACCGACTACGGGTACTTCGAGAACACCCTCGGCCTCGACGGCGACCCCGTCGACGCGCTGGTGCTGCTCGAGTACCCCGTGTTCCCGGGCGTGGGCGTGAAGGTGCGCCCCGTGGGCGTGCTCAACATGAGCGACGAGGCCGGCTCCGACGCCAAGGTCGTCGTGGTGCCCCACAAGGACCCGCGCTGGGCGCACATCCAGGACATCAGCGATGTTCCGGAGCAGACCCGCAAGGAGATCGAGCACTTCTTCGCCCGTTACAAGGATCTCGAGCCCAACAAGTGGGTCAAGATCGAGGGCTGGGGCGACGCCGCCGAGGCCGACGCGATCGTGCAGGCCGGGATCACGAAGCTCGCGGAGGAGGGTCACTGACCTTCCGCGCGTTCTGCGTGTGGGGGGTGGGTTCTGCGTGGCCGGCGCCGGCGGGTTCGGGTGAGTTCGCC
>NZ_JANTEZ010000004.1 GCF_024978135.1 Herbiconiux gentiana
GAGGCGGGCGCGGTGGCGGGCGGCACGCGCGGAGGCGGGCGCGGTGGCGGCCGGCACGCGCCAGGGGGCGCGGTGGCGGCCGGCACGCGCCAGGGCGGGCACGGAGCCGGGACGCGCCTAGACTGCGGAACGTGAGCGATGACGGAGGCGAGAGCGCTGCGACCGAGCGGGCGCAGGCCGAGCACCGGTGGCCCGCCGCGATCGGGGTGCTGGTCATCCTGAGCTGTTACGCGCTGCTTCCGCCGAACCTGTTCGGCACCGTGCGCTACGGCGTGATCGCGCTCTGCGTGGCTCTGCTGATGGCCGTGATCGTGGTCAACCCGCACCGGCTGGTGCGCGAGACGGCGGTGTCGAAGCGGCTCGGGCTCGCGCTGACCCTGGTGATCGGGTTGACGAACCAGGTGCTGCTGGTGGTGCTGATCAGCATGCTCGTGCAGAACGCCGAGGACGGCCCGACCCTGTTGCTCGGCGCCCTCGAGGTCTGGCTGACCAACGTGATCGGCTTCGCGCTGCTGTTCTGGGAGCTCGACCGCGGCGGGCCCGTGGTGCGCACGCAGCGCCCGCGGAGCGAGCTGCCGCCGGCCGACTTCCGCTTCCCTCAGGACGAGGACCACGACGCGATCGACGAGGTCGCCGCGCACTCGTCGCAGAAGAGCAACTGGCGGCCGGGCTTCGTCGACTACCTCTACTTCTCGCTGTCGAACTCCATGGCGTTCAGCCCCACCGACACGATGCCGCTGACCCACCGCACCAAGCTGCTGATGGGCCTCGAGGCCTTCGCGGGCTTCGTGCTGCTGGCGCTCGTCATCGCCCGTGGGGTCAGCCTGCTCGGCTGAACATCAGCCGAGAGCTTATATCAGCGTGATATCAGCTGTGGGCTGATAACCAGAGCGCTCCGGCCCCGAGCAGCGCGAGTGCCCAGCTGACGAAGCTGCCCACGAGGAAGTACTCGGCCTTCGACCCGCCCGCCTTGTCGTTCGAGATCTCGGGGAAGCGCACGATGCCCTTCGCGGCGAGCAGTCCGGCCACGATCGGCAGCGCGCCCACGAGCGACAGCGCCACGATCAGCAACCGCTCGAGCGGCCCGATCAGCCGCCCACCGCGCAGGTCGGCCACGGTCGGCACCGCACCGCCCGCAGTGCCCTCGCTCGACCGCACGACCACTCGCGTCCGCCACGGGAACGACGTGCGCAGCTCGAGAGTCTGGGCCCCGTTGTCGGCGACCGGCCCCGCAGCAGCCTCAGCCACCCCGTCGAACAGCGCCGGCCTCAGCGCCGACCGCACCACGATGTTCGCGCTCTCGATGAGGAACAGCAGGATGCCCGCCCCGAGCACCACCGTCTCGATGCCGAGGCCGGCCACCACACGCACCGGCGACTGCGCCAGCCCGTCGACGAGGTAGCCCGCGGGCTCGTCGAGCGGGTTCCAGAACACCGACGCGGCGAGCACCACCAGCACCGCGACGGCGGGCAGGATGCGCAGCCGAGGGTGCCGCGAGGGAGCGACGGCCGGGCTCCCGGCCGGTCGGGCGCCGGCGTCGGCCGCGGTCGAGACCACCCAGCCCACGGCCAGCCCGAGTGGCAGAGTCAGCCAGGGCAACGGCACGCCGAGGCCGGTGGCCGCGAGCCCGAGGAGCACGGCCCAGGCCGCCGCGACCAGGACGGCGACGCCGACGCGGGCGCTCCGCCGAGCATCCGGAACCAACCCCGAGCGGGCGATGTCGGCGCTGCCGATCAGGGCGAGCAGCACCGCCGCGAGGATCACAGGGCCGCCCTCAGCGCGGCCGTCGCGGTGAGCACGTTGATGCCGCCCGAGCGCCGGAGCGCCTGGGAGACCGCCCCCTGGGAGATGCCCTCCTTCTCGGCCAGCTCGGCCTGCAGGCGACCGCGCAGGGTGCCGTAGGCGAGACGCCGGGCGCGCGGGTTCATCGAGCTGACCACGTGGTCGCGCGTGAGCAGATAGGCGTTCACGGTCGCCTCCAGACGGCTGTCGACGTCGCCGGCGAACCAGCTGCGAAGGGTCGGGGTGCGCGAGTCCTCGCGCTGGTGCGCCTGGTCGATCGCCGCCCGGGCGTGCCACCAGGCCGAGCCGTCCTGCACCGCACCGCGGGTGCCGCGGCCGACCTCGCGCAACTCGCCCCAGCCGATGCCGAAGCGGCAGTCGAGACCCTCGGGCAGGGCGAGTCGGGCGGCGAGGGTCGCTTCGAGGGCCGACCCGAGCGACGGATAAGCGGCCTGGAACTCGTCGCCGACGGTCGCCTCGAGCGGCGAGATGCCGGGCACGATCTCGTCGACACCCGCGAACGCCCGCTCGAGCGCGCCCTGAGCCGACGCACGGTCGGCGATCTGCTTCGAATCGACGATGTCGACGATCACCGCTGCACGTTCGGAGGCCATGGCATAAGCCTAGCGCTTATATCGGTCGAATATAAGGTGAGGGCTTATTCAGACCCGCGCCGGCAGCAGCTCGTCGAGCGCGGCGCGATAGGCCGCGATCGAGCGGGGCTCCCCGGGCGCGGTGATGAACGAGGCGCGGATGATGCGGTTGGTGTCGATCAGGAAGGTCGCCCGGTTGGCGAAGCCCTTCTCGTCCAGGAACACCCCATAGTCTTTCGCCACGTCGCCGTGCGGCCAGAAGTCGGCGATGAGATCGAACTCGTACCCCTCCTTCTCGGCCCAGGCGCGCAGGGTGGCCTTCGAGTCGACCGAGATGCCGATGAGCTTGACGTCGGCGTCGTCGAACAGGGAGAGGTTGTCCTCCAGCGCGCACAGCTCGCTCGTGCAGACGCCCGAGAAGGCGAGGGGGAAGAACACCAGGGCCACGGGCTTCTTGCCCTGGAACTGGCTGAGCCGGATGCGCTCCCCGTACTGGTTGGGGAGGTCGAAATCGGGAGCGAGGGTGTCGTTCTCCAAAGCCATGATCGGCTGCCTTTCCGCTGCCGGGTGTCTCTCGGCAAACGCGCGTGCAATGTTAGACCTCTTGCGGATGAACTCCAAGCGCCACGGCCTCGCCTAGCGGGCGCAGGAACACCGCTTTAACTCAGTAGGCTTGTCCTCGGCGTTCCGAACCCCATCCTGGCAAGGGCGCCCGACGAGAACAGATCTGTAACCAACAGAAGAGAGGTCGCCGGTGACTGTCAACGACCAGGACCCGTACTCCTCGGGGCATATCGACTCCGATCCCGAAGAGACCGCCGAGTGGAACGAGTCGCTGGACGCGCTCGTCGAGGCGCGCGGCCACGGCCGAGCACGCGACATCATGCTCAGCCTGCTGAAGCGCTCGAAGGAACTGCACCTCGGTGTGCCGATGGTTCCGACGACCGACTACATCAACACCATCGCGCCCGAGAACGAGGCGCCCTTCCCGGGCGACGAGGCCCTCGAGCGCAAGTACCGGGCGTGGATCCGCTGGAACGCCGCCATGACCGTGCACCGGGCGCAGCGGCCCGGCATCGCGGTCGGCGGCCACATCTCGACCTACGCGTCGAGCGCCGCGCTCTACGAGGTGGGCTTCAACCACTTCTTCCGCGGCCAGGACCACCCGGGCGGCGGAGACCAGATCTTCATCCAGGGCCACGCCTCCCCCGGCACCTACGCCCGCGCCTACCTCGAGGGCCGGCTCGACGAGAACCAGCTCGACGGCTTCCGCCAGGAGAAGTCGCACGCCGGCGGTGGCCTGAGCTCCTACCCGCACCCGCGGCTGATGCCCGAGTTCTGGCAGTTCCCGACGGTCTCGATGGGCCTCGGCCCGATCAACGCGATCTACCAGGCCCAGGCCAACAAGTACCTCACCAACCGCGGCATCAAGGATGCGTCCGACCAGCAGGTCTGGGCGTTCCTCGGCGACGGCGAGATGGACGAGGTCGAGAGCCGCGGCCAGCTCCAGGTCGCCGCGAACGACGGCCTCGACAACCTCAACTTCGTGATCAACTGCAACCTGCAGCGTCTCGACGGCCCGGTGCGCGGCAACGGGAAGATCATCCAGGAGCTCGAGAGCTTCTTCCGCGGTGCCGGCTGGAACGTCATCAAGGTGATCTGGGGCCGCGAGTGGGACGACCTGCTCGCCCGCGACACCGACGGCGCCCTGCTGAACCTCATGAACACGGTTCCCGACGGCGACTTCCAGACCTACAAGGCCGAGTCGGGCGCGTACGTGCGCGAGAACTTTTTCGGCCGCGACCCGCGCGCCCTGAAGCTCGTCGAGGGCTACTCCGACGACGAGATCTGGAACCTCAAGCGCGGCGGCCACGACTACCGCAAGGTCTACGCGGCCTTCAAGGCGGCCTCGGAGCACAAGGGCCAGCCCACGGTCATCCTGGCGCACACGATCAAGGGCTACGGCCTCGGGCCGTCGTTCGAGGGCCGCAACGCGACCCACCAGATGAAGAAGATGACCCTCGACAACCTCAAGATGTTCCGCGACGAGATGCACATCCCCATCTCCGACGCGCAGCTCGAGGAGAACCCGTACCTGCCCCCGTACTACAAGCCGGGCGAGGACGACGAGGCCATCCAGTACCTGCACGAGCGCCGGCGCGCGCTCGGCGGCTACCTGCCCGAGCGTCGCACGAAGTACACGCCGGTCAACCTGCCCGACGACTCCAGCTACCAGACCCTGAAGAAGGGCTCGGGCAACCAGGAGATCGCCACGACGATGGCGTTCGTGCGCCTGCTGAAGGACCTGACCCGCTCGAAGGACTTCGGCAACCGCGTGGTGCCGATCATCCCCGACGAGGCCCGCACCTTCGGCATGGACGCGTTCTTCCCGTCGAACAAGATCTACAACCCCAAGGGCCAGACCTACACCTCCGTCGACCGGGAGCTCCTCCTGGCCTACAAGGAGAGCCCCCAGGGTCAGATCATCCACGTCGGCATCAACGAGGCCGGCGCCATGGCGGCGTTCACCGCGATCGGCACGAGCTACTCGACCCAGGGCGAGCCGCTCATCCCGATCTACGTGTTCTACTCGATGTTCGGCTTCCAGCGCACGGGCGACGCCCTGTGGGCGGCGGGCGACCAGATGGCGCGCGGCTTCGTGATCGGCGCCACCGCCGGCCGCACCACCCTCACGGGTGAGGGCCTGCAGCACGCCGACGGCCACTCGCCGCTGCTCGCGTCGACCAACCCCGCGGTGGTGAGCTACGACCCGGCCTACGGCTACGAGCTCAACCACATCGTGCGGGCCGGTCTCGAGCGCATGTACGGCGGGCAGCACGACGACCCGAACGTCATGTACTACCTGACGGTCTACAACGAGCCGCACGTGCAGCCGGCCGAGCCCGAGGGTCTCGACGTCGACGGTGTCGTGCGCGGCATCTACCGCCTCAAGTCGGGCTGGATCGAGGGCCCCAAGGCCCAGATCCTCTCCTCCGGCGTGGCGGTGCCGTGGGCGCTCGAGGCGCAGGAGCTGCTCGCGAACGACTGGGGGGTGTCGGCCGACGTCTGGTCGGTCACGTCCTGGGGCGAGTTGCGCCGCGACGGTCTGCGGGCCGAGTCGCACAACTTCCTTTACCCGAACGACGAGCGCCAGACGGCCTACGTCACCACCAAGCTGCAGGATGCGCAGGGTCCGTTCGTGGCCGTCAGCGACTACATGCACGCGGTGCCCGACCAGATCCGTCAGTTCGTGCCCGGTGAGTACGCCACGCTCGGCGCCGACGACTTCGGCTTCTCCGACACGCGTCCGGCGGCCCGTCGCTTCTTCAAGATCGACGGCCCCTCGGTCGTGGTGCGCGTGCTCGAGCAGCTCGCGGCCCGCGGCGAGGTCGACCAGAACGCTCCGTCGTGGGCGATCGAGAAGTACCGTCTCTACGACGTCACGGCCGGCACCTCCGGCTCGGCGGGTGGCGAGAGCTGACCCGCAGCAGATGATCAGAGGATCGATCGCGGTCGAGGGTGCCGATGCCTAAGACCAAGGAGCAGACACTCGCGTGGCTGCGCACCATCTCGGGCGAGCTCTCGACCGCGACGATCAAGAAGCTCGACGCCACGCTGCCCTGGTACGGCGACATGCCACCGGGGCGGCGTTCGGCCGTCGGGCTCGTGGCCCAGCAGGGCATCAAGTCGTTCATCCAGTGGTACGACGACCCGACGACCACCACCTGGATCGCCGCCGACGTCTTCGGCTCCGCACCGCGTGAGCTCCTCCGCTCGGTGAGCCTGCAGCAGACGCTCCAGCTCATCCGGGTGGTCGTCGAGGTCGTCGAGGAGCGGGTCACCGGCACCGACGCCTCCCTCCGCGAGGCGATCCTGCTCTACTCGCGCGAAATCGCCTTCGCCGCCGCCGACGTCTACGCGCGGGCAGCCGAGGCCCGCGGTCTCTGGGACGCCCGGCTCGAGGCCCTGGTCGTCGACAGCATCCTGAGCGGCGAGTACGACGACGAGCTGCCCTCCCGCATCGCGGCCCTCGGCTGGCACGGGCACGGCGAGGTCAGCGTGCTGGTCGGCACGACGCCGCGCCAGCTCGACGTCGACCAGCTGCGCCGCACGGCCCGGCACCTGAACGCCGACCTCCTGATCGGTGTGCAGGGCGGCCGCCTCGTGCTCGTCATCGGGCGCGCCCAGCCGGCCTCCTCCTCCGAGCAGGTCCCGGATGCGCAGTCCGCCGACTCCGCGAGCGACACCGCCCCGGCCGAACCGGTGCTCTCCTTCCTCGACATCGCCACGCAGCTCGAGCCGGGCTTCGGACCGGGCCACCTCGTGCTCGGGCACGAGGTGCCGAGCGTGGTCGACGCCTCGCGCAGCGCCAAGGCGGCCCTCGCCGGCTTCGCGGTCGCCCGCGCCTGGCGGAACGCCCCTCGCCCGATGCTCGCCGACGACCTGCTGCCCGAGCGGGCTCTCGCCGGCGATCCACTCGCCCGCTCGACCCTGGTCAACCGCGTCTACCGGCCGTTGCAAGACCAGTCACCGGAGCTCATGGCCACCCTGTGGTGCTATCTCGACAACGGCCGGTCGCTCGAGGCGACGGCGCGCGAGCTGTTCGTGCACCCGAACACCGTGCGCTACCGCCTGAAGCGGGTCACCCAGGTGATCGGCTGGGACGCCACCGGCGCCCGGGAGGCCCTCATCCTGCAGTCGGCGCTCATCCTGGGCTCGATGAACGACCACGACTCGCCGGGGCACCGGCGCTGAGCCGCCGGTGTTCTGTATACCTTCGACAATGGATCTCGGAGTGTGTTGGCGCTGGTCGACACGGGCTCCGACCGAACACCTGGAAGACTGAAGCAATGATCGTCGTCGTGTGCCCCGGCCAGGGGTCCCAGACCCCCGGCTTCCTCGAACCGTGGATCTCCGAGTCCTCCTTCCGTGACACGCTCTCCGAGCTCGGCGCCGCCGCGGGCTCCGACCTCGTGACGCACGGCACCCTGAGCGACGCCGACACCATCCGCGACACCGCGGTGGCGCAGCCGCTGATCGTGGCGGCGGGGCTGCTGACGCTGCGCACCCTGTTCGCCGACGGCCGCCGCGAGCGGGTGGGCGGCATCGCCGGCCACTCCGTGGGCGAGATCACGGCAGCGGCGGGGGCGGGCATCCTGAGCGAGACCGACGCGATGCGCTTCGTGGGCGAGCGCGGCCGTGCCATGGCCGACGCGGCCTCCCTCACCACCACCGGCATGAGCGCCGTGGTGGGTGGCGACCAGGCCGCGCTGCTCGAGCTCTTCGACGAGGTCGGCGTCATCCCCGCGAACTACAACGGCGGCGGTCAGATCGTCGTGGCCGGCGAGCCCGAGGCGCTGGCGGTGCTGACGGAGCGGGCGCCGCGCGGGGTGCGGGTCATCCCGCTCCAGGTCGCGGGGGCCTTCCACACCCGCTACATGGCCCCGGCGGTCGAGCGGCTCGCCGCCGTCGCCGCGACACTCGCGCCGGCCGATCCGACGCTGCCGATCTGGACGAACAACGACGGTTCGCTCGTCACGAGCGGCCCGCGCTTCGTCGAGCTGCTCGTCGGCCAGGTCTCCTCGCCGGTGCGCTGGGACCTCTGCATGGAGTCCTTCGCCGCCGCCGGCGTCACGGGACTGATCGAGGTCTCCCCCGCCGGAGCCCTCACCGGACTGGCGAAGCGCGGGCTCAAGGGCGTACCCGCGGTCGCCGTGAAGACCCCCGACGACCTGCCGCAGGCCATCGAGCTCATCGACCAGGCCGCCTGAGCGACCGCACCACCTCCGGAAAGGCAGCGCGAACCCGAATGACCACGCCCACCCTGAAGCAGTCCACCGGACCGCAGTTCACCCGCATCTACGCGATCGGCGCCGCCCGGGGCGATCTCTCGGTGCCGAACGACGACCTCGTCGGCCCGATCGACTCCTCCGACGAGTGGATCCGCCAGCGCACCGGCATCATCGAGCGCAAGCGCGCCTCGCACGACGTGCTCGCCGTCGACCTCGCCCAGAGCGCCTCGCTCGAGGCGATCGAGGGCGCGGGCATCGCCCCCTCGCAGATCGGCGCCATCCTCGTCTCGACCATCTCGAACCCGGTGATCACGCCGTCGCTCGCCACCCAGGTGGCCGAGCGGATCGGCGCGCCGCACGCGGCCGCCTACGACATCAGCGCCGCGTGCGCCGGGTACGCCTACGGCATCGGCCAGGCCGACTCGCTGATCCGGGCAGGGCTCGCCGAGTACGTGCTCGTGATCGGCGCCGAGAAGCTCTCGGAGTTCGTCGACCCGACCGACCGCTCGATCTCCTTCCTCCTCGGCGACGGCGCGGGAGCCGCGATCATCGGCCCGAGCGACTCCGTCGGCATCGGCCCCACCATCTGGGGCTCCGACGCCACGAAGCGGGACGAGATCTACATGACCGGAACCAACATCGGCTTCCGCGACCAGGAGTCGGAGTGGCCGACGCTGCGGCAGAACGGCCAGGCGGTCTTCCGCTGGGCCGTCTGGGAGATGGTCAAGGTCGCGAACCAGGCCATCGAGGCCGCCGGCATCACGGTCGACGACCTGGCCGCGTTCATCCCGCACCAGGCGAACATGCGCATCATCGACGAGTTCGCCAAGCAGCTGAAGCTGCCCGAGACGGTCGCCAT
The DNA here is from genome assembly GCF_024978135.1 of Herbiconiux gentiana. GTDB lineage: Bacteria > Actinomycetota > Actinomycetes > Actinomycetales > Microbacteriaceae > Herbiconiux > Herbiconiux gentiana. Next base: position 9,027 of record NZ_JANTEZ010000004.1, read on the forward strand.
CGGCCGTGACATCGCGACCACCGGCAACACCTCGGCCGCCTCGATCCCGCTCGCGACCCACCGGCTGCTCGAGGAGCAGCCCGGGCTCTCGGGCGGGCTGGCGCTGCAGATCGGCTTCGGCGCCGGTCTGGTCTTCGGCGCCCAGGTGGTCGTGCTGCCGTAGTCCGGCGCCCGACTACACTGAGACTCGGTCAAAATCACACCCTCAAGGAGAACAAACATGGCATTGTCCACCGAAGAAGTCCTGGCCGGCCTGGCCGAGCTGATCAACGACGAGACCGGCATCGCCACCGACACCGTCGAGCTGGACAAGTCCTTCACCGACGACCTCGACATCGACTCCATCTCGATGATGACCATCGTCGTGAACGCCGAGGAGAAGTTCGACGTGAAGATCCCCGACGAAGAGGTCAAGAACCTGAAGACCGTCGGCGACGCCGTCAGCTTCATCGTCGCAGCCCAGGGCTGAGACCCCCGCGGCTGGTCGGCAGGATCGTCGGCGTGATGCTCGATCCTGCCGGCCGCACTCCGCGCCTGCATCACCACCCGTCCTGGACTGACCACCCATAGAAAGTTTCACCATGAGCACGAAGAAGATCGTCGTCACCGGAATCGGCACGACCTCGCCCCTCGGCGGAACCGCCCGCGAGTCGTGGCAGAACCTCCTCGCCGGCCAGTCCGGTGCGTCGACCCTCGAGCAGAGCTGGGTGGCCGAGAACCAGCTGCCCGTGACCTTCGCCGCTCAGGCTCGCGTTCCCGCCGCCGACGTGCTGGAGCGCATCGAGACCAAGCGCCTCGACCCGGGCAGCCAGTTCGCGCTCATCGCCGCGCGTGAGGCCTGGGCCGACGCCGGCTCCCCCGAGGTCGTGCCCGAGCGCTTCGGCGTCGACTGGGCCACCGGCATCGGCGGCGTCTGGACGCTGCTCGACGCCTGGGACACCCTGCGCGAGAAGGGCCCGCGTCGCGTGCTCCCGATGACCGTTCCGATGCTCATGCCGAACGGCCCCGCCGCGGCGATCGAGATGTCGCTCGGCGCCCGCGCCGGTGCGCGCACCGTCGTCTCCGCCTGCGCCTCGAGCACCGAGTCGATCGCGAACGCCTACGACCACCTGCAGGCCGGACTCGCCGACATCATCATCGCGGGCGGGTCGGAGGCGGCCATCCACCCGCTGCCGATCGCCTCGTTCGCGTCGATGCAGGCGCTCTCGAAGCGCAACGACGACCCCGCGACGGCCTCGCGCCCCTACGACCTCACCCGCGACGGCTTCGTGCTGGGCGAGGGCGGCGCCGCCCTCGTGCTCGAGACCGAGGAGCACGCGCTCGCCCGCGGCGCCCGCATCTACGCCGAGCTGCTCGGCGGTGCGGTCACGAGCGACGCGTATCACATCACCGCTCCCGACCCCGAGGGCTCGGCGGCGGCCCGCGCCATGATCGCGGCGATCTCGAACGCCGGCTACTCGCTCGACGACGTCGCGCACATCAACGCGCACGCCACCTCGACGCCGGTCGGCGACATCGCGGAGTACAAGGCGATGGAGCACGTGTTCGGTGAGCGTCTGGCGGGCATCCCGGTGTCGGCCACGAAGGCGTCGACGGGTCACCTGCTCGGTGGCGCCGGCGGCATCGAGGCCATCTTCACGGTGCTGGCGCTGCACGAGCGCACCGCGCCGCCGACGATCAACCTCACCGAGGCCGACCCGGCCATCCCGCTCGACGTGGTGCGCGAGCCCCGCGCCCTGCCCGCGGGCGACCTCGTGGCGATCAGCAACTCCTTCGGCTTCGGCGGCCACAACGCCGTCATCGCCTTCAAGACGGCCTGACGCCCACCAGGCCTCATCGAGTTGCCTCTATCCGCCCTGAAACTGCCATTTTAGGGCGGATCGGGGCAACTCGATCCGCCGCGGGGGTCAGCCGAAGGAGCGGTGGAGCCAGACCACGGGCGACATGTCGCTGGCGTAGCGGAAGGGCTCGAGCTCGTCGTCCCACGCCTGGCCCAGGGCGAGACGCAGCTCGCGGTGCAGCTCGAGCGCATTGGTGCCCGCCGACTCCATGGCGCTGCGGATGCGGTCTTCGGGGATGACGGTGTTGCCCGCGCTGTCGACCTGCGCGTAGAAGACGCCGAGGTCGGGCGTGTGCATCCACCGGCCGCCGTCGGTGCCCTCGCTGGGCTCCTCGGTGACCTCGTAGCGCAGGTGCTCCCAGCCGCGCAGGGCGGAGGCGATGGCGGCACCCGTTCCGGGCTCACCCTCCCAGTAGAAGTCGGCACGTTGGGTTCCGCGCAGCACGGGCTGCTCGATCCAGTCGAAGTTCACCGCACGACCGACAGCGCGACCTGCGGCCCACTCGATGTGGGGGCAGAGCGCGCGGGGAGCGGAGTGGACGTAGACCACTCCGCGAGCACCGTTCGCCGCCATTTTCTTCTCCGTTCGTGAGGGACGTCTTCCCCAACGGCCTGTGAACGGAGTTCTGGCGGTGCTGTTCGTTTGTGCTCTCATTGTGCCAGTGCCGATCCCCGAATAACAACCGTGTCATCCGCGGTTCGTGAACCTCCCAGCCTAGACTCGGCATTGTCTACGCAGTGAACAATTCCGCGGGAGGAGCGTCATGTCGATCAGGTCGGGCATCCTCGCCGTGCTGACGGCGACCGACGCCTATGGCCTGCAGCTGCACGGCGAGCTCGAGGAGCGCACCGAACGGGTGGGCCGAGTGAACGTCGGGCAGATCTACTCCACGCTCGACCGTCTCGTCGGCGCGGGGCTCGTGCGGGCATCCGGAGCCACCGACGACGGACTGCCGCTCTACGGCCTCACCGACGACGGCACCGCCGCCGCCGAGACCTGGCTGGCCGACGCTGCGATCGACGGCGCCGACCCCTGGGGTGACACCACCTTCAAGGTGCTGCTCAGCACCAGCCTCGGGCACCCCGGCGCCCGTGCGCTCGTCGAGGGCTACCGCGTGGCCTGGCAACGGGAGGCAGCCGGGGCCACTGCGCCCCAGTCCCCCGGCGACCTCGCCCGCCGCCGCCTCGCCGAGGCCGCGCTCGCCTGGCTCGACGACCTCGAGCGGCTGCCCGGCGGCCTCGAGGCGCTGCAGGCACCGCTACGGAACGAGCGCCCCCGTCGAGGCCGCCGCCCGGCGACGTCGCCACAGTGACACGGGCAGATAGCGGGCGAGCGCGCGATCGCGGGGCTGCGCCTGGGCGTCGAGCCCGCTGATCACGGCCACGAGGTCACGGGCGATCCGAGCGCGCGTCTCGTCTCCGGCCGTGCCGGGAGGCGCGTACTGCTCGTACTCGGCGGCGAGCCGCAGGCGCACGAGGGCATCGACGGGCACCATGTTCTCGGCGGTCAGCCGCTGCTCGACATCGGCCAGCGTGTCGCCGTGCGAGCGCTGAAGGCGGTGGTCGTCGAGGGTGTCCTCGAGCTCGAGCCAGGCGAGCGTGCCCGGCTGCGGGTCGGTGGCCAGTCGACGGATGCGCCCCCGCCGTACGAGGCGACGGGCAGCGTAAGGCGCCAGCACGATCAGCCCCACGGCCACGAGCACTCCGGCGAAGATCGACCAGCCCCGCACCTGCGCCAGCACCTGCTGCTCGGCCGACTGGGTGGCCCCGACGTCGCCGCGCTCGGGCCCCGCGGAGTTCGTGGCCGTCGAGGTGGAGCTCGGCGCCGGAGCGGCGGAGTCGGTGGTGGACTGCTGGGCGTAGTCGGGCAGGCTGTAGTCGGGAGGCGTGATGTCCAGGCCGGGCGTCGGCTCGAACGGCAGCCAGCCGATGCCCTCGAAGTACAGCTCGGGCCAGGCGTGCAGCTGGTCGGTGTAGACCTCGTAGACGGGGCGGCCGTCGGCGGTGCTGTCGGCCGTCTGACCGGGCGCGTAGCCCACGGCGACGCGCGACGGGATGCCGAGTGTGCGCGCCATGACGGCCATGGCGGCCGAGAAGTGCACGCAGTAGCCCTCCTTCTTCTCGAGGAAGGCGGCGATCATCTCGGCGTTGCTGCCGTCGTAGCCGTTCGAGGCCGGAGCGGCGAGCGAGTAGCGGAACTGCCCCGAGCGGAAGAACTCCTGCAGCGCGACCGCTCGATCGTAGTTCGTGGCGGCTCCCGCCGTGACGGTCGACGCCTCCTGCGCGATCACCGGGGGCAGGTCGGCCGGCAGCTGGAGGTAGCCGGCGAGGTCGTCGGGCACGGTGGCGCCGGCGGCGGCGAGCTGCTCGGCGGTGGGCGCGACCGCGAGGCTCGTCGCCTCGTAGTTGATGCCGCGGGTGTCGCCCTGCAGGTCGGTGATGGTGAAGGTGTTCGGCGTGATCAGCCAGTTGCCGCTCAGCGAATCGACCCGCTGGCTCGGGTAGGGCAGGGGCAGCCAGTCGCTGCGGAGGCCGGCGATCGAGACGGTGGTGGTCACGTCGGTGACCGGCACGTCGGCCGCGAGCCCGGGCGGGGTGCCGAACTGCTGGCCCTGGTACTCCACGCCGTCGTAGGGCGCCTCGGGCTCCCAGGTGCCACCCGAGAAGTCGCTGAGGTTCACCATCTTGAGGTAGAGCCCCTCCTCGGCCGAGGTGGAGTAGGTGAGCGAGAGCACCGGGTCGCTGCGCCGCAGGTCGCGGCCGAGCTGGATCGTGGGGTCGACTCCGGTGGCGTAGGTCGAGGCGAACGGAGTGCCGTCGCCCTGCTCGGTGAGGTCGGCGGCGGTGAGTCCGGGCGTGACGGTGGGCAGCACGACCATCGCCGCGACGGCCGCGACGGCGAGCCCCAGGGCGAGCAGGGGGTTCCGCCCTCCGGCGGCGGGCCGGATGCTCGGGGTCGGCCCACCGCGAGACCCCGACACGCTGTGGGGGCCCGCCCCGACGGCGCCAGCCCCTATGCGGCCGGACCCGCTGCGGCCGTCCCCGATGCGCGCCCCCGTCCACAGCACCAGCAGGAACGCGAGGCCCGTGAGCAGGTAGACGAGCACCTGCGGCTCGTCACGCCGCACGAGCGGTGCGATCGTCAGCACCGCGAGCGGCCCGGTTCCGCTCAGCGCCGGCACGCGGAGCCCCGCGGCCAGCTCGTCGCTGACGAGGGCGATCAGGCCGATCGACATCACCAGCAGCTGCGTGAGCTCGGGTACGGCGACGGCGGGCACCTCCTGCACCGCGATCGACTCGCGCGCGGCGGCGAGGTCGGCCGAGAGGTCGGCGACGGTGTCGAGCGTCGGCAGCACGAACCAGGTCGTGCCGGGGGCGTAGAGCACCACGACGATCGCCACCCAGAGCAGCACCGCCGCCCCGACCACCACGACCTCGGGCACCCCCCGGGCCCGCAGCAGCGCCGAGACGCCGAGCAGCACCCCGACCATCGCCATGGTGGCGAACCACCAGCCGATGCCCTGCAGGAGCGGCGACAGGCTGAACAGGGCGAAGCCCATGGTCAGGCCGACGGCGAGGGTCGTCTTCCACGTTCCCCGGCGCTCCCGTCGACGGGCGGCGGATGCTCGCCCGCGCTCACTCGTCGGCCGCCCGCCGCGACCGCCGTCGACCGCCTCGTCGGGGCGCGCCCGATCGCGCGGCGTCCCGCCGGAGGGCACCGGCGCGGCCGGAGGGCGCAGCAGCGTGCTCATGCGAGCCCCCGCGCCTCACCGAGCGACCGCCACAGCACCGGCAGGCTCTCGTCGGGCGAGCAGTCGACCACGGTCCAGCCCGCCGAGCGCAGCTCGGCGGAGGGCCCGACGGCGGCCCGAGCATCCGTCTCGCCCACCACGAACACGACCGCGTGCGACGACATGCCCGCGAGACCCCGGATGCGGTCGGCCGCCCCCCGAGCGTTCGACACGATGGCGAACACCGGCGGGGCGTCGGGAGACGTCAGCGCGGCCTCGTCGACCGCGGCTCGGAAGTCGCTCGCGTGGTGCACCGCATCGGGGCCGGTGCGGGCGAGCTCGCGCACCGCCCGGGAGGCGCCGAACGGCGCGACGAGCACCTCGGCCCCGTCACCCCCGCCGTGACCGACGAGCCGCACGCCGAAGCCCTCGTTCATCAGATGCACCGCGATCGAGGCCATGGTGCTGACCGCCCATTCGAAGTCGTCTCCCGGAAGGAACGAGTGGGCGTCGAGCAGGATCACCGCGTCCTGGTCGTTGCGCTGGTCGTCCTGCCGGACCATGAGCTCGCCGTGCTTCGCCGTGGCCGGCCAGTGCACGCGCCGCATGGAGTCGCCCGGCAGGTACTTGCGGGCGATGACGTCCTGCTCCCCCGCCCCCACGAGGCGGCGCGAGACCTGCTCGGCGCCGTCTCCGGTCGACAGCCTGAGGTCGACGCGGGCGAGCTCGTAGACCGTCGGGGTGATCAGCACGGTGTCGGTGCCGCCGAAGCCGAGCCGTCTCGTGGCGCAGCCGAAGGGGTCGGTGAGGGTGAGCTCGAGCGGGCCGATCGGATGCTCGCCCCGCCGGCTGGTGTCGAGCGGGTAGTCGAGGCGCTGCACGGGCGGCTCGTCGAGGGTCGAGGAGGAGTAGCGCTCGAGCGGCGGGAACAGCGCGGGGGGCGCGGACTCGAGCGGCGGCGAGGTGCGCTCGCGCCACGCGGCCGCCGGGGTGCGGAGGCCGCCCCAGTTCTGCAGGAACATCGACACGGTGACGGCCTGCCCGACGGTGCCCGTCTCGGGTGTGAAGCGTCGGCGAACGGTGATGGCGATTCGCCGCAGCGCCACCCAGGCGAACGAGAAGAGGGGCACCGCGAGCAGGAAGCAGGCGAGGTAGGCGAGCTCCTGGCGCCGGAGCAGCTGCGTGAGCACCAGGGTCGCGACGCCGGCCGCGACGAAGCCCCAGCCGCGCACGGTGAGGCGCGGCAGGGAGCGGGTGGGCCGGGGACTCGGCACGATCAGGCGGAGGGGCGGGCGCGGTTCAGCGGCACGGGGGTGGCCGCGACGATGCCGCGGAGGGCGGCGGCGATGGCCTCGGTGCCGCCGCCGCGGGTGTCGCTCGCCGCGCGCCGGGTGGCCACGATGCGGTGCGCGAGGATGGGCACGACGAGCTCGTTGACGTCGTCGGGCACCACGAACTCCCGGCCGCGCAGGGCGGCGAGCACCTTCGCGGCGCGCACCAGGTGCAGGGTGCCGCGGGGGCTCGCGCCGAGCCGGAACTCGGGATGGATTCGGGTGGCCTGCACGATCGACACGACGTACGACTCGACCGCCCGGCTGACGTAGATGGCGCGGGCCGTGTCGATGAGCTCGGCCAGCCGCCGCTTGTCGACGACCGCCCGCAGGCTCTGCATCGGGCTGCCCGACTCGCGGTGGTGCAGCATCGACAGCTCGGCGGAGGCGTCGGGGTAGCCCATGGAGATGCGGGCCATGAAGCGGTCGCGCTGCGCCTCGGGCAGGGCGTAGGTGCCCTCCATCTCGATCGGGTTCTGCGTAGCGACCACGATGAACGGGGGTTCGAGCGGATGCGTGGTGCCGTCGACCGAGACCTGCTGCTCCTCCATGCACTCCAGCAGGGAGGACTGGGTCTTGGGCGAGGCGCGGTTGATCTCGTCGGCGATGACGATGTTCGCGAACACGGCGCCGGGTTTGAACTCGAAGGCGTGGTCGACCTGGTTGTAGATCGAGACGCCGGTGACGTCGGACGGCAGGAGGTCGGGGGTGAACTGGATGCGGCTGACCGTGCATCCGACACTCGTGGCGAGGGCCTTCGCCAGGGTGGTCTTGCCGACGCCCGGCACGTCTTCGACGAGCAGGTGACCCTCGGCGATGAGCACGATGAGCGCCAGGGTGGCGGCCTCGGTCTTGCCGTCGATGACCCGTTCGAGGTTGTCGAGGATCGCCCCCGTGTGGCGCCCGAATTCGTCGAGGCTGAGCGGGGCCCCCGCAGCCGCCGGGCCGGCGGAGGTGGAGGTGAGGGCTTCGGATGTCACGGGCGGAGATCTCCTCGATCGACGATGATGCAGGGTCGGGCCGGGGTGGGTGCCCGCCTGCCATTCACGATAAGCGCCACGGCCGACAATTTCACCCCTTACTCAGGGGCTGCATAGACGGCTCACACCCACGGACCGCGGGCCGACCGATCAGAGGAAGCGCTGCACGGCCAGGTAGACGAGCGCACTGGTGAGCAGAAGCGCCCCGATCACCACCACCGGGGCGAAGGCCCGATGGCCCGACAGCCGCTGCCACGGAGTCGACAGCTCCGGCCGCCGGAAGTCCTTCTGGATGTCGCGTTCTGCCATGCGCCCCTCCGCTTGACCGGTGACGGACCCGTCCCGTCACGCGGTGTTCGGAGCGGGCCGCCCCCCGGATTGGTCACAAGGGACACGAAAGTCGCAAAACCGCACGTCGTAGGGCGGACGGGACTTGAACCCGTGACCGACGGATTATGAGTCCGCTGCTCTGACCAGCTGAGCTACCGCCCCGGGACCGCGGCCGGAGAGCTGCGGAACCGAGACGATCCTACCCCGGCGCCCTCGCCGCTCAGGCCGGGGGCGTGCTCGAGACGGGGTGCGCCTGCTCGGGCACGGGCTCGCCCCGGTAGATGTGCTCGAAGGTCGTCAGCGTGCGCTGGATGTCGTGCGCCGCCACGATGCTGAGCGACTCGTTCTTGAACCGGTCGAGCTCCCCCTGCGGCAGGGTGAGCACTCGCTCGAGGCGGTCGGCGAGCTCCTGGGCGTCGCCCGGGGCGAAGAGGTAGCCGTTCTCCCCGTCGTGCACGAGGTGCGGCAGCGCCATGGCGTTCGCGGCGACCACGGGCAGACCGCTCGCCATCGCCTCCATGGTGGCGATGCTCTGCAGCTCGGCGATGGATGGCATCGCGAACACGGTGGCCCGCGTGTAGAGGCGCTGCTTCTCCTCCTCGGTGACGTAGCCGGTGAAGGTGACCCGGTCGCCGATGCCGAGCTGCTGGGCCATAGCCTGCAGGTTCTTCAGCTGGTCGCCGCCGCCGACTATGTCGAGCTTCGTCTCGAGCGAGTCGGGCAGCAGCTGGATGGCCTTGAGCAGCACGTCGAGGTGCTTCTCACCGGTGACGCGGCCGACGAAGATGACGCGGTTCTCGGTGCGCGGGCCGAAGGCCGGCGTGAAGAGCGAGGCGTCGACACCGCAGGAGATCGCGTAGACGTCGCGGAGCCCGGTCTCCTTCTCGAAGTAGTCGGCGGCACGGCGGGTGGGCGCCGTGACGGCGTCGGCGCGCGCGAACGAGCGCCGCGCGGCGGCCCACGCCAGGCCGATCGCCCAGTTCTGCAGGACCTTCGGGATGCCCGTGAAGGCCAGCATGTTCTCGGGCATGAAGTGGTTGGTGCCGACGATGCGGATGCCCCGCTTCTCGGCCTCGGTGGACAGGCCGCGCCCGACCACGATGTGCGACTGGAAGTGCACGACGTCGGGCTTCACCTCGTCGATGATGCGCGCACTGTTCTGGCGGATGCGCCAGGGCAGGGCGAAGCGCAGCCAGTCGTGCGGGTACCAGCGCCAGCTGTAGAGCCGGTGCGCCGTGATGACGTTGCCGTCGTAGACCTCTTTCCACGTGCCGTGCTTGCGGCCGGCGGAGGGGGCGACGACGTGCACGTCGTGTCCGCGCGAGGCGAGGCCCGAAGCGAGGTGCTCGGAGAAGCGGGCTGAGCCGTTGACGTCGGGCGAGAAGGTGTCGGCGCCGATCAGGATGCGCAGCGGCCGGTCCGTCGTTCCGGGTGCCGGCCGGGCATCCGGTGCGGTGTTCGGATCACGGGAGTCAGTCAAACCGTCGTCTTCCTTGGGATGGGGGCGGACCGCACGGCGGCGGTGACCGCGTATAGAGGAGAAAACTACCCTAGTGCTGTGCCTGGGGGTGGTAGCGCGCCAGCCCGAACACGCCGACGACCGCGACGATCCCGAAGGCGACGAAGGCGAACAGCGCCCAGAGCGGCGCCTGCGACGCCTCGCCCAGCACGAGGATGCCGATGCCGACCGCGACGAGCGGGTCGATCACGGTGAGGCCGGCGATGACCAGGTCGGGTGGCCCGGAGGAGTAGGCGTTCTGCACGAAGTAGCCGCCGAGCGCGGCGGCGGCCAGCAGGCCGATCAGCGCGAGCACCGTCAGCCACTCGAAGTCGGCCTGGAAGATGCGGCTGATGACGACCTTCGCGAGCGTGGCGACGAAGCCGTAGAGCACGCCCGCACCGACGATGTAGGCGATGGCCTTGAACCGGCGTCGCAGGAACGCGAAGCCCACGGCGAACAGCGCGAGCACGACGGCCAGCACGATCAGGATGATGATCAGCTCCCGCGTGCCGACCGGCTTGTCGACCGCGGTGAAGGCGGCGACGAGCACGAACAGGCCGACGCCGCCGACGCAGAGCATGATCGAGATGACCGAGCTGCGATTGAGCTTCACCTTGCTCACGCGGGAGTTCAGCACGGCCGTGATCACGAGGGCGACCGCGCCGAGCGGCTGCACCACGATGATCGGTGAGAAGCCGAGGCTCGTGAGCTGGAAGACGATCGCGAGACCGAGCATCAGGGTGCCGAGCACCCAGGAGGGCCGGCCGAGCAGCGCCATCATCTGGCGGGTGTTCAGGCCCTTGTTCGCCTGATTCGTGTTCGCCTCGACCTTCGCGACACCGCGGTGCTGGAACTGCGCCCCGAGGCTGAGGAAGACCGCTCCGACGAGGGCGATCGGGATGCCGATGAACTGCTTCGGGTCGAGAGCGATCGGCTCGGTCAGCGAAAGCATGTCGAGAGGCACCCGTCGACAGTACCGTGCGGGCACCGCCGTTAGGCTTAGCGAATGGCCGTTCTCCCGATTCGGATCTCCGGCGATCCGGTGCTGCACACCCCCGCCTCCCCTGTCGTCACGATCGACGACGAGCTCCGCGCCCTCGTGGCCGACATGTTCGAGACCATGGACGCCGCTCCCGGTGTCGGCCTCGCCGGCCCCCAGGTCGGCGTGCCGCTCAGGCTGTTCGTCTTCTCCTACACCGAGGACACGGGCGAGGAGGAGGGCGACGACACCGGCTCCCTCCGCGAGTACCGCGGCGTCGCGATCAACCCCGAGCTCTACATCTCCCCCACGTCGGTCGAGCCGGCCGATCCCGACACCGAGTCGGAGGGCTGCCTGTCGTTCCCGGGCGAGCGCTTCCCCCTGGTGCGCGGCGAGTCGGCCATCCTGCGGGCCACCGACCTCGACGGCCGGCCCTACGAGATCGAGGCGCACGGCTGGCTGGCGCGCATCTTCCAGCACGAGTTCGACCACCTCGACGGACTGCTCTACGTCGACCGCGTCGACCCCGTGTACGCGAAGGTGGCGCGCAAGATCGAGCGCAAGAAGGGCTGGGGCGTTCCCGGCAACGCGTGGCTCCCCGGGGTCGACGAGCTCGACGCGTAGCGCCTGCGGCGGCGTCTGGGCGTCTCGCCGTCTTGGGGGGGGTGAGCGCGGGGTGGTGCGACGGGTGGGCTCAGGTGAGCATCCGGATGCCCGCGGCCACCAGCGCCGCAGCGATCACCACGACGACGAACGGCACGCGCAGCGCGTAGAGCACGGCGGCCACCAGCACGGCCGGCACCCTCGCGTCGACCTGGATCGCCTGCCCGACGCCCAGGGTCTGCACGCCGATCAGGGCCGCCAGGAGCGCGACCGTCATCAGGTTCGCGATGCGCGCGACCGTGGGGTGTTCGAAGGCTTTCGGCGGGATGAGGTAGCCCGCGACCTTGAGGGCGACGCAGACGATCGAGGCGAGGATGACGATCTGCCAGGCGGTCATGCGTGACCTCCCTTCGCCCCGAACAGGTTGAAGCCGCCCACGACGAGCGCCACCCCGGCGGCGACGAGCACGGGCAGGCCGGGCACCAGCACGGGCGTCAGGAGCATCGCGACCACGGCGGCGGCCACGGCGACCGCCTGCGTCTGCCGCTCCTTCAGGCGCGGCCAGAGCAGCCCGAGGAAGGCGGCGGCGGCCGCGGCGTCGAGCCCGTAGGCGCTGACGTCGCCGAGCAGATCGCCGATCAGGGCCCCGACGAGGGTCGTGAGGTTCCAGCCGAGGTAGATGGCGAGACCGGTCACCCAGAAGCCCACCCGCTGCGCCGACGGGGTGGTCTGGGCGGTCGAGACGGCGACCGACTCGTCGATGGTCAACTGCGCGGCGGCGGCGCGGCGCCAGAAGCCCGGGCCGATCACGGGGGCCATCCGGATGGAGTAGAACACGTTGCGGGTGCCGAGCAGCGCGGCGCTCGTGATCGCGGCGGGGCCGGCGGCGAGGCCGCCCGAGGCGAGCACGCCGATCAGCGCGAACTGCGATCCGCCGGTGAACATCACGAGGCTGAGAAAGCAGGTCTGCCAGACGTCGAGGCCCGAGAGGGTCGCGAGGGCGCCGAACGAGATGCCGTACACCGCGGTGGCGAGGCCGACGGCGAGACCCGAGCGGAGGGCGGCGCGCTCCTCGGGGGTGCGCTGCGTGGCCATCATCCGATGATGCCAGGTGCCCGAACCGTGAGCGAGCCGTGAGCCGGCGGCAACCCCTGGCCGCCCTCAGACCCCGAGCGTAGGGTGCCGAGGAGATGCACAGGGTGTGGGAACGGACGATCGACGATGATTGAGCACGAATACGGGCGGGTGGTGCACCACGGCGGGCGTACCTTCCTCGCCACCGAGACGATGGCCGAGATCTTCGCCGCCGCGGCCGCCGACATCGTGGCGCGGGGTGACACCGAGTTGGTTCCGCTGCTGCACCGTGGCGGGGTCGACCTGCTGCTCGTGGGGCCGTTGACGCCGATCGCGGTGACGCGCATCGAGATCGGCCGGGCGCCGAAGCCTCCGGTCACGGCCCCGGCGAAGTCGGCTGAGGCCGTTTCCGACGCCGACGCCGACGCGGAGAAGCGCACCGCCGTCTGACCCGGCGGCCGAGCACTGACAAGAAGAGCATCGCCGTCTGACCCGGCGGCCGAGCACCGACCAGAAGAGCACCGACAAGAGCAGCACCGACGAGAAAAGGCCCCGCGGGTGGAGCCGCGAGGCCTTCGCTCCCCGACTTGGACTCGAACCAAGAACCTGCCGGTTAACAGCCGGCTGCTCTGCCAATTGAGCTATCGAGGAATGTCGCTGCCTGAACAGCGCTCAATACATTACCACCACTTTCGCGGCGCTCCTGACACCTCGGCGTCAGTACCCGGCCTCGGGGTCGACCCGGCCCGCGAACTCGCCGGTCTCGAGGAACGCCCGCACGTTCTGACGGATCCGCTCCGCCAGGAGCGGCGCGATCATCTCGGGCGTGTCCGCCGAGTGCGGGGTGATGATCGCGGTGGGCATCGAGAAGAGCGGATGCCCGTCGGGCAGCGGCTCGGGGTCGGTGACGTCGAGGGCGGCCCCCGCGATCGCACCGCTCTGCAGGGCGGCGACGAGCGCCTCGGTGTCGACCAGACCGCCCCGGGCGATGTTCACCAGGTGGGCCGTGTCGGGCAGGAGCTCGAGCTGGCGGGCGCCGATGAGCTTGTCGGTGCCGGCGGTGAAGGCGGCCGCGACGATCAGCAGGTCGGCCTCCGGCAGCACCTCGTCGAGCCGATCGGCCGAGACGGTGCGGTCGGCCCCCTCGACGGGGTCCGCGGAGCGGCGGACGATCGTCACGGACACCCCGAACGGCTGGAGCAGCCGCAGCAGCTCGAGCGCGATGCCGCCGGCCCCGATGATCACGACGTTCAGCCCGTAGAGCGAGGCGCCGATCTTGGGGCCCCAGCTGGTGGCCCGGATGCGCGTCGGCAGCTCGCGCAGCAGGGCGAGGGCGAGCGTCAGTGCGTGTTCGGCGACGGGCTGGGCGTAGGCGCCCTTGGCGCTCGTCCAGACGAGCCCGGGGCGGTCGTGGTCGCGGATGGAGTCGGCGAACGCGTCGACGCCGGCCCACGGCAGCTGCACCCACCCGATGCCCGGGTGGGCCGAGATGACCTCGTCGAACTGCTCGGGGCGGTCGTGGGCGAGCCAGACGACTCCCCGGGTGTCGTCGTCGAGCGGGGCGACCGTGCCGCCCGCCGCTTCGACGGCCTCGACGAAGGTGGGGTCGGCCTCGGGCAGCACGGCGATCGGGCCGGGCTCGGGGCGCTCGGCCTCGGGCAGGGCGTCGACGGAGACCGCCAGCACCTCGCGGTGGCGGCCGTCGAACGATCGGGGTGTGGCGGGTCGGGGCGTCATCGGATTCCTCGGGTCTCGTCGTCGGTCGGGAGCCCGTCGCCGTCGTCGGTCTCGAGTTCGTCGCCGGTCGCCGGCTCGTCGCCGGTCGCCGGCTCGTCGTGGATTTCGTCCTGCTCGTAGTCGTCGTCCTCGAGCTCGTCCTCCCCGTACTCGTCGGCGTCCGGCGCGTCGCCGTTCAGCTCCTCCGCGAGGCGCACCACGTAGGGGTGACGGGGATCGGCGAGCACGTCGTCGATCGGCCCGAGGCCCACGACCACGCCCTCGTGGATCACGGCGACGCGGTCGGCGCTCCGGCGCAGGGTGTCGAGGTCGTGGCTGACGATCAGGGCGCTCGCCCCGCGGGCCCGCTGCAGCCCGGCGATCACGTCGACCACGGCGCTGCGCACCGAGACGTCGACTCCGGCCGTGGGCTCGTCGGCGATCAGCAGCACCGGGTCGAGGATCAGCCCGCGCGCCACCGCCACCCGCTGCCGCTGCCCGCTGGACAGCTCGTGCGGGAGCTTCAGCATCGTGCCGACCGGCAGCAGCAGGGCGTCGATCAGGGTGGCGGCCTTCAGGCCCGCCTCGTGCCGGTCGTAGCGCCGGTCGCGCAGAAGCAGAGGTTCCGCGACGAGCTCCGCCACCGTCATGTTCGAGGTCAGCTTCGACCCGGCGTCCTGCGCCACGTAGCCGACGCCGAGGGTGAGCCGGCCGAGCTTCCCTCGGCGGATGTTCCGGAGCTCGAGCCCCAGCACCTCCAGGCTGCCCCCGATGATCTTGGGCGACGGCTCCTTGGAGGCCCGCAGGGCGGCCTGCCCCGACGCGACGTGGGCGAGCGTCGACTTGCCCGATCCGCTCGACCCGACGAGCCCCACGATCTCGCCGGGGGCGACCGTGAGCGTGAACCCCTTCACGGCGGTGAAGGCGGGGCTGACGCTGTGCGAGGGGTACTCGATCGTCACGTCGGAGGCGGAGAGCACGTTTCGTTCGACCATCAGGCTTCGAGCCTAGGCCGAGAGCCGCCCGCGGGCCCGACGGCGCGGCGGATGCCCGGAGATTGCGCAGCCCGCACGATCGACCCGCGCGGCCGCCTGCGACAGGGGCTACTCCCCCACGAAGGCCCGCCGCTCGGCCTCGAGCTGCGCCGACTGGATCTGGATCTCGCGATAGAGCACGGGCTCGGCCACCCGGTCGGTGCGCTGCAGCCGAAGCACCAGCTCGTCCTTGCGGCGGCTCAGGTCGCGTTCGACGAGGGCCCGCACGACGCCGCGCAGGTAGTTCTCGGGGGCCCGCTCCGGGCGCTCGGGGATGGGGGCCACGGCGAGCTGCTCGACCAGGGTGCGGTACTCGGGCGGCACGTCGGCCTGCACGGTCTGCACGAAGTCGGGCCGGTCGAAGTGCTCGACGTTGCGGCCCACGGCGTCGCGCACCGCGGCCAGCGGAGCACTGGCGAAACCGCAGCCGGTCGAGCGGGTGAGCAGCTCGGCGCCGATCACCGTCGGCGACTGCAGCATGGCCATCAGGGCGTCGCGCTCGCGGCGCACGGTGGTCGTGGACGGCAGTTCGGTGATGGAGACGGCCGGCACCTCGACGGGCACGGGCTCGAGCGTGGTCACCGACGCGACCTGCGGATCGGCGGCCGGCGACGGCCGGTACCCGCCCTGATCGCCCGAGGCGCCCTGGCCGCCCTGCCCGCGCTGATCGCCCGAGCCGCCCTGACCGGCCTGCCCGCGCTGACCGCCGGACGCACCCTGACCCCCCGCGGGGCCCAGCCCCCGCTGACCGCCCTGAGCAGCCTGACCGCCCTGGCCGCCCGGGCCGCGCCGATCGCTCAGCGCGCCCTGACCAGCAAACCCACCCTGACCGCCGCGACCGTCGCCCGCGCCCTGCCCCCTGCCCTGTCCGGCGCTCGAGCCGCCGCTCCGCACCGAGTGCTCCACCGCCTGCTGCACCACATCGAGGTCGGTGCCGAGCATCTTGGCCAGCTGCCGGGTGTAGGCCGGCCGCAGCGCCGAGTCGCGGATGTCGGCGACGATCGGCGCCGCGTCCCGCAGCGCCGCCACGCGGCCCTCGACGGTGTCGAGGTCGTACGCCGACAGCTTCTGCCGGATGACGAACTCGAACATCGGCTTCTTGCTCTGGATCAGGCGGCGCACTGCGTCGTCGCCCTTCGCCAGGCGGAGGTCGCACGGGTCGAGCCCGTCGGGCGCCACGGCGACGTAGGTCTGGGCGGCGAACCGCTGCTCTTCGCTGAAGGCGCGGAGCGCCGCCTTCTGCCCCGCAGCGTCGGGGTCGAAGGTGAACACGACCTCGCCGAGGCCGGCGGAGTCGTCGGAGAGCACCCGCCGCATGATCTTGATGTGGTCGACGCCGAACGACGTGCCGCAGGTCGCCACCGCCGTGGTGACCCCGGCGAGGTGGGCCGCCATGACGTCGGTGTACCCCTCGACCACGACCACCTGACGGCTGCGCGCGATGTCGCGCTTGGCCAGGTCGAGCCCGTAGAGCACCTGGGCCTTGTGGTAGACGATCGTCTCGGGGGTGTTCAGGTACTTCGGGCCCTTGTCGTCGTCGAACAGCCGGCGGGCGCCGAACCCGACGGTCTGACCCGTCTGGTCGCGGATCGGCCAGATCAGCCGCCCGCGGAAGCGGTCGTAGGTGCCGCGGTCGCCCTGGCTGAGCAGGCCCGCCGCGGTGAGCTCCTGCTCGGTGTAGCCGCGACCGCGGAGGTGCTTGCCGAGGTTGTCCCAGCCCTGGGGCGCGTAGCCCACGCCGAAGCGAGCGGCCGCCGAGGCGTCGAAGCCGCGCTGACCGAGGAACGCCCGGCCCGCGTCGGCGCCCGGGGAGGTGAGCTGCTCGGCGAAGTACTCCCGCGCGGCCTCGTTGGCGGCGAGCAGACGCGCCCGGTTGCCCTGGTCGGCCGCCGCTCCCCCGTCTTCGTAGTGCAGCTGGAAGCCGATCTTGGCCGCGAGCCGCTCGACGGCCTCGGTGAAGGTGACGTGATCCATCTTCTGCAGGAAGGTGAAGACGTCGCCGCCCTCTCCGCAGCCGAAGCAGTGGTAGTACCCCACCTGCGGGCGCACGTGGAAGCTCGGCGACCGCTCGTCATGGAACGGGCACAGCCCCTTCATGGAGCCGACGCCGGCGCTCTTCAGCGTGACGAAGTCGCCCACGACGTCGGCGATATTGATGCGCGAACGGACCTCGTCGATGTCGTTGCGACGGATCAGCCCTGCCATCTCACCCGCCCTGCCATCTCGCCCACCGGTCTTTCTAGGATAGAGCCCGCCTGGGCCCCTCGGCCGCGAGCAGCTCTTCTCCCAGCCGGCCCGCATCAGCGGGTGAGCAGAGCCGCTCGTACCAGGACAGGGCCGTCTGGTCGGTGAGGCTGGCGACCTGGTCGACGACCACCCGCCGGGCGGCCCGGTCGTCGGCGGCGTGACGCCAGTCGTCGGCGAACGCCGGGTCGAGCGCGGCCCCGTCGCTCTGCCAGAGGCGGTCGGCCAGCTCCATCAGGAGGCCGCGCTGCTGCTGGTAGAGCGGCTGCCGAGCGTCGTTCGACATGACGAACACCGAGACGATGCCCTTCAGCGTGGCGATCTCGGCAGCGACCCACTCGGGCACGATGACGTCGGCGCCGTAGCGGGTGATGCTCGGCGTGGGGAACGCCTCGCGGGTGGCCCGGGTGGCGGCACCGGCGAAGCGCCCGATCAGCTGGCTGGTGAGGTTCTTCAGCCGGGCGTGGGCCCGGCGCGAGTCGTCCCACTCCGAGAGCCACACCTGCAGCGAGTCGAGCCGTTCGAAGGCCTCGCTCAGCTCGTCGAGCGAGAAGCCGCCGCCCGCCCGCGCGTGGATGCTGCGCACCAGATCGGCGTGGTCGACCCGGCGGCCGAGCACCCGCACGTCGATGTAGCCGTTCAGCACGGCGTCTTCGAAGTCGTGCACCGAGTAGGCGATGTCGTCACTCAGATCCATCACCTGCGCCTCGACGCAGAGGGTGCGGTCGGGCGCACCCGCGCGGAACCAGTCGAAGACGGGCGCGTCGTCGTCGTAGACGCCGTACTTCAGCCGGCCGCTCGGGTCTTCGACGGGGTCGGACGCGGCCCACGGGTACTTGCAGCTCGCGTCGAGACTCGCGCGGGTGAGATTGAGGCCGTAGCCCTGGCCGCCGTCGTCGAACACCTTCGCCTCGAGCCGGGTGAGGATGCGCAGGCTCTGCGCATTGCCCTCGAAGCCGCCGATCGACTGCGCCCACTGGTTCAGGGCCTTCTCGCCGTTGTGGCCGAAGGGCGGATGCCCCAGGTCGTGGGCGAGGCACGCCGAGTCGACGACGTCGGGATCGAGGTCGAGGCTGGAGGCGAGCTCGCGACCGACCTGCGCGACCTCGAGCGAGTGGGTGAGCCGGTTGCGCGCGAAGTCGGCGACCACCGTCGGGCTCAGCACCTGCGTCTTGGCCGCCAGGCGGCGAAGCGACGAGGAGTGCAGGATGCGGGCACGGTCGCGCTGGAAGTCGCTGCGGCGGGTGTAGTGCTCCTCGGGCAGCATGCGCTCGGCGTCGGACTCGGCGTAGCCCTTGGTGGGGGCGAAGGTCTGCAGGTCGAGGGCGTCAGCCACCGCTGTGCTCCAGCTCGGCCGCGGCGACCTCGGCGCGCCCTGCGCCCTCGAGCGACCGCGACTCGAGCCAGCGGTCGGGCAGCGACGGCTTCTTCGGGCTGCCGGCCCGGCCGCGCGGCCCCTCGGCGTCGGCACCCGGGTAGGGCATCGACCAGTCGAGCTCGGCCAGGATCTCGTCCATCTGCTCGAGGCTCTGCACGGTGCTGAGCGCGGCGCGCACCTCGTGGCCGGCCGGGTAGCCCTTGAGGTACCAGGCGACGTGCTTGCGGATGTCGCGGCAGGCCCGACCTTCGTCGTCGTAGAACTCCACGAGCAGTTCGGCGTGACGACGGAGGGTCTGCGCGACCACCCCGAGCGACGGCGCCGCCCGCAGGGCGGCGGCCTCCTCGGCCGAGAGCTCCCCGGCGCGCACCCGGAACGCCGCGGCCAGGTCTCCGAACAGCCACGGCCGGCCGAGGCAGCCGCGCCCGACGACGACGCCGTCGCAACCGGTCTCGTCGACCATGCGGATGGCGTCTTCACCCGACCAGATGTCTCCGTTGCCGAGCACCGGGATGGAGGTGATCGTCTCTTTCAGCGTCGCGATGGCCGACCAATCGGCCTGCCCGCTGTAGAAGTCGCTTGCGGTGCGGGCGTGCAGGGCGATGGCCGCGGCACCCGCGCCCTCGGCGGCCTTCGCGGCCTCGAGGTAGGTGAGGTGGTCGGAATCGATGCCCTTGCGCATCTTCACCGTGACCGGAACGTCGCCGGCGGCCTCGACCACCGACTCGACGATCTCCCGGAAGAGATCGAGCTTCCAGGGCAGCGCCGCTCCCCCGCCCTTCCTCGTGACCTTGGGCACGGGGCAGCCGAAGTTCATGTCGATGTGGTCGGTGCGGTCTTCGTCGACCAGGATGCGCGCGGCCTCGGCCATGGTGGCCGGGTCGACGCCGTAGAGCTGGATGGAGCGGGGCGTCTCGCTCGGGTGGTGGGTGATGAGGCGGAACGTCGCCTCGTTGCGCTCGACCAGGGCGCGGCTCGTGATCATCTCGCTCACGTAGAGCCCGGCGCCGAACTCACGGCAGAGCCGGCGGAACGCCGTGTTCGTGATGCCCGCCATGGGGGCGAGCACGACCGGCACGTCGAGCCGGATGGGCCCGATCTGCAGCTTGTCGGGGGTGAGGGTTGAAGTGGTCATCGGGTCAATTCTCCCAGACGTGGGCGGCCGTGGTGACGCGGCCGGGAATCCTGTGGAGGGATCGGTGGTTGCTCCGACTGTGACGGACAAGACGAGCACCGCGACCGGCGAGACGACTGCAGACGGCCCCACGGGCACCGACCGCGTGCGCGAGCACGCCGAGCGGCTCGGTCTCGATGTGGAGGTGGTCCAACGCCCCGAGGCGGGCTCCCTCCAGGAGGCCGCCCGACTGCTCAGCCTCGACCCCGCCGACATCGCGAAGAGCCTCGTGGTCAAGCGCCACGACGGCGACTTCCTCTTCGCCCTCATCCCGGGCGACCGCCAGATCAGCTGGCCGAAGCTCCGCACCCTGGTGGGCGTGAACAAGCTCTCGATGCCGCACCAGGACGTCGCCCTGGCCGCCACCGGCTACGAGCGCGGCACGATCACCCCGCTCGGCAGCACGACCGACTGGCCGGTCTACCTCGACGAATCGTTCGCCGGCCGCCGCATCGCGATGGGCGCCGGGGCGCACGGCCACAGCGCCTACGTCGACGCGGATGCGCTGGCCGAAGCCCTGGGCGCGACCGTCGCCGACATCAGCGAACCGCTCCCCGAGCGCTAGAACGAGCAGGAGTCGCCCTCGCAGCTCGCGCCCGGCAGCGCCAGCACGGTCAACGCGGGCGCCGCGACGACAGGCGCGACGTCGGTCTGAGCACCGGTCTCACCCGGCGCCGACGCCCCGGCACGAGCATCCGCCCCCGTCACGACCCAACCTCGACCCGCTCGCCGGCGACCTGCGCCAGCACTTGCGCGAACGTCGCCGCATCCTGAGCCCCGGAGACCCCGTACTTGCCCTCGAAGACGAAGAACGGCACACCCTGGATGCCGAGCTCCTGCGCCTGGCGCTGGTCGGCCCGCACCGCGGCCACGTTCTCGCCCGACTCGAGCGAACGCACCACGTCGTCGCGGTCGAGCCCGAGCTCGGCGGCGAGGTCGGCCAGGTCGTCGATGCGCCCCACGTGGCGGCCCTCGACGAAGTAGGCCTTGAGCAGGCGTTCCTTCATCTCGAGCTGCACCCCGTGCGCCTTGGCGTAGTGCATCAGCTCGTGCGCCTTCACCGTGTTGGTGTGCTTCAGGGCGTCGTAGTCGTAGTCGAGCCCGACCGAGGAGGCGATGCCGGTGACCCGCTCGAGCATCTTGGCGGCCTGCGCGGCCGGGATGCCCTTGTGCCCCGAGAGGAACTCGATCTCGTCGCCGTCGAAGTCGACGGGGGTGTCGGGCGAGAGCTCGAAGGAGTGGTACTCGATCTCGACGGGAACAGAGCCCTCGGTCGAGGCGTACTCCTCGATGCCGAACTCAAGCTTGCGCTTGCCGATGTAGCACCACGGGCAGGCGATGTCGCTCCAGATGTCGATCTTGATGGCCTCGGAACCCGAGGCGGAAGAGTCAGTCACACGAGGGGCAACGCGAACGGATGCCCGGTCATTCCTCCTCGGGTGACGGCGTCTCCGCGGCCGGCGCGTCGACCGCCCCGCCGAACCGTCGGTTGCGCCCGGCGTAGTGCTCGACGGCCTGCCACAGGTCGACCCGGCTGAAGTCGGGCCAGAGCCGGTCGAGGAACACCATCTCGGCGTAGGCCGACTGCCAGGGCAGGAAATTCGAGGTGCGCTGCTCGCCCGAGCTGCGCACGAACAGGTCGACGTCGGGCAGCTCGGGCACGTACAGGTGGCGCTGGATAAGCTTCTCCGAGACGGCCGAGGGGCGGATGCGGCCGGCCGCGACGTCGTCGGCGATCGCGCGCACCGCGTCCGTGATCTCGTTGCGGCCCCCGTAGTTGACGCACATCGTCAGCGTCAGGGTGCTGTTTCGCGCCGTGAGGCGCTCGGCGAACTGCAGCTCCTTGATCACGCTCGCCCAGAGCCGCGGCCGGCGGCCGGCCCAGCGGATGCGCACACCCCACTCGTTCAGCTGGTCACGTCGGCGGTGCAGCACGTCGCGGTTGAAGCCCATCAGGAAGCGCACCTCGTCGGGCGAGCGCTTCCAGTTCTCGGTCGAGAAGGCGTAGACGCTGACGTGCTTCACGCCGATCTGCACCGCTCCCGCGACCACGTCGAGGAGGGCGGCCTCGCCGGCGCGGTGGCCCTCGATGCGGGTGAGGCCGCGCTGGTTCGCCCAGCGGCCGTTGCCGTCCATCACGATGGCGACGTGTTTCGGCACGGCGGCGGCCGGGATCTCGGGCGGGTACAGTCCCGTCCAGTCGAGGGGGCGGAAGGGCTCGGCCTTCGGCGACGTGAATGGAACGGGACTCAACTCGACTGCACCTTCTCTACGACCGGCCCGGCTGCCGTTCGACGTGCTCGAGCGATCGGAGCCCGCGTTCCAGGTGCCACTGGGTGTACGCGGCAACGATACCGCTCGCGCGGGAGCGCACCTGGGACTCCGCCGCGTCGGCCGTCGTCCAGTCGCCCGTGAGCAGGGCGGCCAGCAGCTCGAGGGTGCTCGTGTCCAGGCGCGGGGTGCCGGGCGGAGCGACGGATTCGGCGACCACGCCGCCGAGCTGCACCACGAACGCGGAATGCGGCCCGGGCTCGCCCGTCACCGCGCAGTCGTGGAAGCTCGGCGCCCAGCCGGCCATCGACAGCGCCCGCAGCAGGTAGGAGTCGAGCGTGGCGGTCGGCCCGTGCTCGCCCCGGGCGAGCGAGCGGAGGGCTCCCACCAGCAGCAGGTACTGCTGAAGCGAGGGCTCCTCCTCGGTGAGCTTGTCGGCGGTCTCGACCATGGCGCTGGCTGCGGTGTAGCTCGCGTAGTCGGCGGTGATCTCGGCCCCGTAGGAGCCGATCGTCACGGCCTGGGTGATGGTGTCGAGCGTGCGGCCCTCGTAGAACTGCACGTCGGCCACCATGAACGGCTCGAGCCGGGCGCCGAACTTCGACGCGGTGCGGCGCACCCCGCGCGCTACGGCCCGCACCTTCCCGTGATGACGGGTCAGCAGAGTGACGATGCGGTCGGCCTCACCCAGCTTGTGGGTGCGCAGCACCACGGCGTCATCACGATAAACGGGCACGGTCCATTATCCCGCGCGGGCCGGCCGCCCGGGTCGCACAAACGCCCCTCCCCGAGGGTGGAAAGGGGCGTTTGCGCGACCGCGACGCGGAGCGGTGCGGGACGAACGGCGCGGGACGAGCGGCGCGGGACGCGTTACGCCGAGACGAGCTCGCGCTCCGCGTCGCGCACGCGGATCGCACGGTTGACCGCCGACACCACGGCCTTCAGCGACGCGGTCGAGATGTCGGCGTCGATGCCCACGCCCCACAGCCGGTTGCCGTCGACCTGCAGCTCGACGTAGGCCGCCGCCAGGGCGTCGCCCGAGGCGCTGAGAGCGTGCTCGACGTAGTCGTAGAGCTTGATGTCGACACCCTGCTCGCTCATCACGTTCAGGAACGCCGCGATCGGCCCGTTGCCCGAGGCCGCGGTCTCGATCACGTCGTCGCCGACGCGCAGGGTGACGTCGAGCGCCACCGACCCGCCCAGGTCGCTCGCCGTGCGGGTGCGGTGCAGCTCGAAGCGGCCCCACTTCTCGTCGGCGTCGGCCGAGGGCAGGTACTCGTCCTGGAACACGGCCCAGATCTGCTCGCTCGTGACCTCGCCGCCCTCGGCGTCGGTCTTCGCCTGAACCACACCCGAGAACTCGATCTGGAGCTTCCGGGGCAGGTCGAGCGCGTGGTCGGTCTTCAGCAGGTAGGCCACGCCGCCCTTGCCCGACTGCGAGTTGACGCGGATGACCGCCTCGTACGAGCGCCCCAGGTCTTTCGGGTCGATCGGCAGGTAGGGCACGGCCCAGACCAGCTCGTCGACCTGCTTGCCCTGCGCCGAGGCGTCGGCGGCCATGGCCTCGAAGCCCTTCTTGATCGCGTCCTGGTGCGAGCCGCTGAAGGCCGTGTAGACGAGGTCACCCGCCCAGGGGCTGCGCTCGTGCACCTTCAGCTGGTTGCAGTACTCGGCCGTGCGGCGCACCTCGTCGAGGTCGCTGAAGTCGATCTGCGGGTCGATGCCCTGCGTGAACAGGTTGATGCCGAGCGCCACCAGGTCGACGTTGCCCGTGCGCTCCCCATTGCCGAACAGGCACCCCTCGATGCGGTCGGCGCCGGCCAGGTACCCCAGCTCGGCGGCGGCCACGGCGGTGCCGCGGTCGTTGTGCGGGTGCAGCGAGATGATGACGTTCTCGCGGTGGTTCAGGTGCCGGCCCATCCACTCGATCGAGTCGGCGTAGACGTTCGGCGTCGCCATCTCGACCGTCGAGGGCAGGTTCAGGATGACCTTCCGCTCCGGTGTCGGCTCGAACACCTCGAGCACCTGGTTGCAGATGTCGACGGCGAACTCGAGCTCGGTGCCCGTGTAGCTCTCGGGCGAGTACTCGTAGTAGACCTGCGTCTCGGGCACCAGCGACTCGAACGAGCGGCACAGCCGCGCGCCCTCCAGGGCGATGTCGACGATGCCCTGGCGGTCAGTGCGGAACACCACGTCGCGCTGCAGCACGCTGGTGGAGTTGTAGAGGTGCACGATCGCCTGCTTGGCGCCCGCGATCGACTCGTAGGTGCGGCGGATCAGGTGCTCGCGCGCCTGGGTCAGCACCTGGATCGTGACGTCGTCGGGGATCGCGTTCTCCTCGATCAGCGATCGCACGAAGTCGAAGTCGGTCTGCGAGGCGCTCGGGAAGCCGACCTCGATCTCCTTGTAGCCCATGCGCACCAGGAGGTCGAACATGATGCGCTTGCGCTCGGGACTCATCGGGTCGATCAGCGCCTGGTTGCCGTCGCGCAGGTCGACGGCGCACCAGCGGGGCGCCTCGGTGATGTGCTTCGAGGGCCAGGTGCGGTCGGGCAGCTCGACGGCGAACTGCTCGTGATAGGGCCGGTACTTGTGGATCGGCATGGCCGAAGCGGCCTGGTTGTTCTTCATGTCGTGCGTTCCTTCGTCTGGATCTGGTCAGCCATCGGCGAACTCCGCGACGAGGGAGGCCTGAGAACTAGGACTCGTCGCGGCAGCTAAGAAGGAGCAGACCGAACAGCACGGGCTCAGATTAGCACGCCCGTCCGGCGTCACAATCGTCATGAACCGGATGCCCGGCCCACCCCGCGCCTAGTCTGCGATCACCATGACCGTCCTGACCGCCCTGCTCGCACTCGCCGCCCTCGCCGCCCTCACCGCCGTGACGGTGCTCGTCGGAGTGCTGTGGCGCCGCCGGCAGGGTACGGCCGTCGCGGTCTCGCCCGCTTCGGCGCCGACCGCGATCGACCCGGCGCTCTTCGGCGCCTCTGCCGACCGGTTCGGCAGCCGGGCGACCCTCGTGCAGTTCTCGACGGCATTCTGCTCCGGATGCCCGGCCACCCGCCGCGTGCTCGGCGAGCTCTCTGCGCGCACCGAGGGCGTCGAGCACCTCGAGGTCGATGTCGGCGAGCGAGCCGATCTCGTGCGCCGCTTCGCCATCCTGCAGACCCCGACCACCCTGATCCTCGACCGGCACGGAGTCGTTCGCACCCGCATCGGCGGGGTCGTCCGCCGGTCCGTCGTCGAGGAGCGACTGGAGGCCCTCCGATGATCGACCCCCGTTCCCCCCGCTTCGGCGCCGGCATCACGGCGGTGCTTCTCGCCGTGGTGATCGTGCTCGGGCTGAGCGCTCCGCCGGCGGGCGACGTCGCGTCGCGCATCCTGAACCCGCCGTACCTGCTGCTCGGCGCGATCAGCGCACTCTTCCTGTGGGGCACGACCGCCGGGGTCGCGCGGCATCCCTACGGGCTGCTGTTCCGCACGCTCGTCCGGCCGCGACTGGGGCCGCCGCGGGAGCTCGAGGATCCGCGGCCGCCGACCTTCGCCCAGGGCGTCGGCTTCGTCGTGACCGCCGCCGGGCTCGTGCTCGGGGCTCTCGGTGTGCCGTTCGCCGTGTCCGTCGCCGCCGCCCTCGCCTTCGTGGCCGCGCTGCTCAACTCGGCCTTCGGCTACTGCATCGGCTGCCAGCTCTACCTCGTGCTCCTCCGCCTCCGACCCTCCGGCGCGCGGGCCTGAGCCTGGGCCCGCGAGGGGCCTGGCGGTAGGCTGGGCGCACCGACACGGGAGGTTGTCCATGGCTGTGACGAGTGAGTCGACGACGGTGTGGCGGGGTGATCTCACGAGCGGATCGGGCACGACCACCCTCGACAGCTCCGGGGCCGCGAGCCTCGCGGTGAACTGGCGGGCCCGCTCCGAGGGCGCCGAGAGCGTCACCACTCCCGAGGAGCTGCTGGGCGCCGCCCACGCCTCCTGCTACTCGATGGCCTTCGCCGCCGCGCTCGCCCGCTCGGGCCACGCGCCCGAGTCGCTGCAGACCACGGCCGCGGTCACCTTCGACCCGGCGCACGGCATCACGGGCAGCCACCTCTTGGTCAGCGCCGTCGTCCCGGGCATCGACGAGGCCGAGTTCCAGCGCATCGCCGACGACGCGAAGAGCGGATGCCCGGTGTCCAAGGCCCTCGCCGGAATCCCCATCACGCTCGAAGCGAGCCTCGCGTGACCGCGCCGAAGACGGTGCTGATCGCCGGAGGCTCCGGCTTCATCGGCACCGAGCTCACCCGTCAGCTGCGCGCCGAGGGGCACACCGTGCTCATCCTCGTGCGCCGCCCGGCCCGAACGCCCACGGAGCGCTCGTGGGACCCGGAGGCCCGCTGGATCCCGACGGCCGTGATCGACGGGGTCGACGCCGTGGTGAACCTCTCGGGCGCCTCCATCTCGAAGCTCCCCTGGACCTTGCCGTACAAGCGCGAGATCCTCCAGTCGCGGGTGCTCGCCACCGGCACCCTCGTCGATGCGATCGCGCGGGCCGAGAACCCGCCCGAGGTCTTCATCTCGGGCTCGGCCGTCGGCTTCTACGGCGACCGGCCGGGCGAGGTGCTCACCGAGTCGTCGCCGCTCGGCACCGGCTTCCTGGCCAGGGTGACGGATGCGTGGGAGCGCGCCGCCGCACCGGCCGCCGCGCACACGCGGCTCGTCACGGCGCGAACGGGCCTCGTCGTGGGCAAGGGCGGCGGCGCCCTGAAGCCGCTCACCCTGCTCGCCAAGCTCGGACTCGCGGGCCCCGTCGGCAGCGGCGAGCAGATCTGGCCCTGGATCAGCCTCCACGACGAGGCGGCCGCCCTGCGCTACCTCATCGGATCCGACCTCGAGGGCCCGGTGAACCTCGTCGGCCCGCGCCCGGCACCCGCCTCGGAGGTCGTGCGCACGCTCGCCGAGGACCTGCACCGCCCCTACTGGCTGCCGGCCCCCGCCTGGGCGCTGAAGGCGGCCCTCGCCGACGCCGGCCGCGACCTGCTGCTCTCCGACCAGGACGTCTCGGCCCAGAAACTGCTCTTCAACGGCTTCACCTTCCGCGACGGCACCATCCAGTCGGCCCTCAGCCAGCTCTGACGGCGCGGGACGCGCGCCCCGCGCCGTCTGACGCAGCAGCGATCAGCGCGCGGCGCGGCGCTCCGCGGCCTCGAGGCGTACCGCCGAGCGCAGGGCGGCCCGCGCGCGTCGGCGGTCGCCGGAGGCGTCGTACGCGAGGCCGAGCCGGAACCACGCCCGCCAGCTCGTCTCGTCCTGCTCCACCGCGGACTTCCAGCGGCCGAAGTCGGCGTCGGCCGCCTCCCGCTCGGGGCGGCCGCTCGTGCGCTTGGGCAGGTCGTCGGGCGGCAGCTCGCCCTCGCGGTCCATGCGTTCGACGAGCTGCTCGGTGCGCACGCCGAACCAGAGCTCGCGGGCGAGCGCCCAGGCCCCGACGAGCGGCAGCGCGATCAGGGTCACCCCGATCACGACGGCGATCGGCTCGCCTGTGAGCACGAACATCACGGCGCGCTGCCCGACGAGCACCAGGTAGATCGCGAGCACGACCGCCATCACGATGGCGGCGATGCGCCCCTTCACGGGGTCACGCTGGTGGCGGTGGCCGCCTGACCCGACACGTTCTCGGGCCCGACGGGGGGCACCGCGGCACCCGACGAAGACGCCCCGCCCGGCAGCCCCAGGTCGATCAGACTCTCCAGCCCCACCGTCACCCCCCGCGCGGTCGACGCGGCCCGCAGCGCCACCAGGATGCCCTGCGTGTACGAGCTCTGCGAGATCGTCTCGTGCGTCAGCGTCAGCACCTCGCCGGTGCCGCCGAAGATCACGTCCTGCTTGGCGACGACCCCCGCCAGCCGCAGGCTGTGCACCGGGATGCTCGCGACCTGCTGCCCGCGGGCGCGCTGGTCGGTGTGCGGCGCGGCGACGGGTCCGCGCGCGCCCCGGGCGGCCGTCATCAGCTCGGCCGTGCGCACGGCCGTGCCCGAGGGCGAGTCGACCTTGCGGGCGGCGTGCGCCTCCACGATCTCGATCGAGTCGTAGAACCGCGCCGCCATCGTGGCGAACGAGGTGGCGAGCACCGAGCCCAGCGAGAAGTTCGGGATGACCACCACGCCGTTCGCCGGCTCGTCGCCCAGCAGGCGCTTCAGCCCGGCGACCCGGTCGGCCGACCAGCCCGAGGTTCCGATGAGCACGTTGCGCCCGTTGGTCAGGGCGTACTCGACGATCTTCTGGCTCACCCCGGGCACGGTCACGTCGACCACGACGTCGGCGACCAGCATCTCCGAGAGCTCGCTGGCCGAACCGAGCGAGGCGACGAGCTCGAACTCCGGATGCTCGGACACGATGCCCGCCACCAGTCGGCCGAGCTTTCCCGTTGCGCCGACGACGGCCACCTTCACAGTCATCCCCCCAACCTACCCGGCGCCGTCGGACGGGGCGTCGCCGAGCGGCTTGCGGTACCACCGCGTGGCGTTGGGGTTGTCGTTGTAGGGCTCGGTGGGCACGAAGCCGGTGCGGGCGTACAGCCTCGCCGCGGCCTCCAGGGTGTGGTGCGTGTCGAGCACGAGCTCGGTGGCTCCGAGCCTCCGGGCGCTGTCTTCGAGGGCGTCGAGGAGCGTGACGCTCCAGCCGCGCCCGCGGGTCGCCGGGTCGAGCCACACGTGCTTCACCTCGGCGCGCACGGCGCCGCCGTCGCGGGCGGGGTCGGGCGTGAGCATCCGGATGCCGCCGCAGCCCACCGGCCGGCCGGAGTCGTCGTCGACCACGAGGAACACGCCCCGTGAGCCGTCGAACTGCTCGGGCGCCGGCAGGGTCACCGTGTAGCCGCCCGCCTGCGGGAATGCGGCCGAGCGGAACGCGAAGTAGTCGCGCAGCAGCTGCTGCTCAGCGGGCTGCGACACGTCGCCCGGGCGAACGCGCATCAGGTCCCCTCGATGCGCATCAGATGCACCGGATGCGCATCAGTACGGCTGCGGGTCGTTCATGCCTGTGCGCAGCTCCACCGGCAGGTGACCGAGGTCGTTGAAGGCGACGAGCTCGGGCAGGCGCCCGGTCTTCCAGCGCAGGATGGTGAGCCCGGCGTGCGCCTGGTTGAGGCCGGCCCAGCGCCACTCCGGCGCATCCATCGCCTCGCGCACGAACCAGGCGATCACGAAGTTGTGCGTGATCAGCAGGTCGTGGCTGGAGTCGCGGGAGGGCGTCAGGAACTCGGACACCGCATCCGCCATCTGGGCCCGGCCGGCCTCGACCTCGTCGTCGGTGACGGAGTTGAAGAAGGGCTCGAAGGTGTGGGGCATCTGCGGCGAGTAGCCGGTGGGCACGCAGTCGAACAGCAGCGCGCTCGGCTGCGGGTCGAGGGCGGGCAGGTGCTCCGACATGATCTGCGCGGTCTGCTCGGCGCGCTGCAGCGGCGAGTGCCGCACCGAATCGAAGGGCACTCCCCCGAGCCGGTCGGCGATGAGGCGCGCCTGGCGCTGGCCGCGCGGCGAGAGCGGGCCGTCGGCGACCCCGTGCTCGGCGTCGAGCTGCTCGCCGTGCCGCACGAGGTAGAGCGTGTGACCCATCAGGCTCCCACCGTCGTGGCGAAGGCGTCCTCGGTGATCGGGCCGACCGCCGCGATGCTCACCGAGCCCTCGAGCAGGGTGGCCGCCAGCTGCTGCACGTCGTTCTCGGTCACCTCGGACAGGCGGCGCACGCTCTCGTCGAGGTCGACGAACTCGCCGACGGTCAGCTCGCTGCGACCGAGGCGCGACATGCGGGTGTCGCTGTCCTCGAGGGCGAGCGCGGCCGATCCCGAGAGCTGGCCGAAGGCGCGGCGCAGCTCGTCGGCGGTGATGCCGTCGTCGGCGAGGCGGCGCAGCTCCGACAGCATGAGCTCGGTCACCGCGCCCTCGCGTCCCGGCGTGCATCCGGCATACATCAGGAAGATGCCCGCGTCGGAGTAGCTCGGCGCGTAGGAGTAGACCGAGTACGCCAGGCCCCGGCGCTCGCGCACCTCCTGGAACAGGCGCGACGACATGCCCCCGCCGAACACCGAGTTGAGCACGGCCATCACGGTGCGGCGGTCGTCGGTGGCCACGATGCCGGGCAGCCCCACCATCACGCTGGCCTGCTCGGTGGGCTTGGTGACGACGGTGAGCGGATGGCCCGTGTCGAGCGCGACGGGCGTCGACGAGCGGCGCGCACGCGGGGTGGCGGGGGTGCTGAGATCCCACTCCGAGCGCCCGAGCGACTCGATGACTGCGGCGACCAGCACGTCGTGGTCGACGGCTCCGGCCGCAGAGACCACGAGGTCGTTGGGCCGGTAGGCGGCCCGGTAGTGCTCCCAGACGGCCTCACGGGTGACCGCGCGAATGGCCTCGGGGGTGCCGCCGACGGGTCGGCCGAGCGGATGCCCGCCCAGCACGGCCTCGAACAGGCGCTCGCCCGCGACGTCCGAGGGGTCGTCCTCCGCCATGGCGAGCTCCTCGAGGATGACGCCGCGCTCGGTCTCGAACTCGACCGGGTCGAGGAGGGCGGAGGTCACCATGTCGGAGAGCACGTCGACCGCCATCGGCAGGTCGGCGTCGCGCACCTTGGCGTAGTAGCAGGTGTACTCCTTGCTGGTGACGGCGTTGTGCTCGCCGCCCACGGAGTCGAAGGCGATCGCGATGTCGAGCGCGGTGCGGCTCGGCGTGCCCTTGAACAGCAGGTGCTCGAGGAAGTGGGTGGAGCCGTAGCGCGAGGGCGTGGAGCCGACCGCGCCGAGCTCGTCGCGGGAGCCGGCGGCGACCCAGTAGCCGATGGTCGCCGAGCGCGAGCCCGGGATGTGCTCGGTCAGGATGCGCACACCGCTCGGGAGGATCGTTCGCCGCACCAGCCCTTCGGCGGCGGTGCCGATCGAGAGTTCCGGGAGGTCGAGCGGGAGGTTCACGGCGCTGTTCATCTCCGCCAGCCTATCCCGCCCTCCCCGAACGCCGGCTGACGGCGCCCCGGGCCACGGATGCACGGACGACGGATGCACAGACGACGGATGCCCGCCCCGGCGATCCGGGACGGGCATCCGTCATTCAGGGCTGGAAGGCCCCGGTACTGCTATCAGGCCTCGGCGGGAACCTCGACGGGCTCGCCGTCGGCGGTCTCGGAGATCACCGGAGCGAGCGACAGCTTTCCGCGGTCGTCGATCTTCGTGATCTGCACCAGGATCTTCTGGCCGACGCCGAGCACGTCCTCGACGTTCTCGACCCGCTTGCCACCGGCGAGCTTGCGTACCTCGGAGATGTGCAGCAGGCCGTCCTTGCCCGGGAGCAGGGAGACGAACGCACCGAAGGTCGCGAGCTTCACGACGGTGCCGAGGAACTGCTCACCGACCTCGGGGTTCTGCGGGTTCGCGATGGCGTTGACCTGCTGGCGCGCGGCCTCGGCCGAGGGGCCGTCGACGGCGCCGATGTAGACGGTGCCGTCCTCCTCGATGGAGATGTCGGCGCCGGTCTCGTCCTGGATCGCGTTGATCGTCTTGCCCTTCGGGCCGATCAGCTCACCGATCTTGTCGACGGGGATCTGCACCGAGATGACGCGCGGCGCGGTGGGCGCCAGCTCGTCGGGCTCGTCGATCGCGGCGTTCAGCACCGAGAGGATCGCGTCGCGCGCGGCCTTCGCCTGCTTCAGCGCACCGTCGAGCACGGCGGTGGGGATGCCGTCGAGCTTGGTGTCGAGCTGGATCGCGGTGACGAACTCGCTCGTGCCGGCGACCTTGAAGTCCATGTCGCCGAGGGCGTCCTCCGCACCGAGGATGTCGGTGAGCGCCGCGTAGCGGGTCTCACCGTCGACCTCGTCGGAGACGAGGCCCATCGCGATGCCGGCGACCGGGGCGCGCAGGGGCACACCGGCGTTCAGCAGCGACAGGGTCGACGCGCAGACGGAGCCCATCGAGGTGGAGCCGTTGGACCCGAGGGCCTCGGACACCTGACGGATGGCGTAGGGGAACTCCTCGCGGCTCGGCAGCACCGGCACGAGGGCGCGCTCGGCGAGGAAGCCGTGCCCGATCTCGCGACGCTTCGGCGAACCGACGCGGCCGGTCTCACCGGTCGAGTAGGGCGGGAAGTTGTAGTGGTGCAGGTAGCGCTTGTGCGTGATCGGCGACAGCGAGTCGATCTGCTGCTCCATCTTCAGCATGTTCAGCGTGGTGACACCCAGGATCTGGGTCTCGCCGCGCTGGAAGATGGCGGAGCCGTGCACGCGCGGGATGACCGCGACCTCGGCGTCGAGCGGGCGGATGTCGGCCAGGCCGCGCCCGTCGATGCGCACGCCGTCGCGGAGGATGCGGCCGCGGACGACCACCTTCGTGACGGACTTGTACGCGGCGGAGACCATCGGGGGCACGTCGCCGCCGAGCTCGCCGGCCTCGACCTTGGCCTGGATGGCGGCCTTGACGCGCTCCTTGAGGGCGTCGTCGGCGTTCTGGCGCTCGGTCTTGTCGGCGATCTGGTAGATGCCGACGAGCTCGTCGTAGGAGAGCTCGGCGACCGCGTCGTAGGCCTGCTGGGTGTAGGGCAGGAAGATCGGGTATTCCTTGATCTCCTTGGCGGCCTGATCGGCCAGCGACTTCTGCGCCTCGACGAGCTGCTTGATGAAGGGCTTGGCGGCCTCGAGGCCCTCGGCCACGACGGCCTCGTTCGGCTTGGTGGCGCCGCCCTTGATCAGGTTCCAGCTGTTCTCGGTGGCCTCGGCCTCGACCATCATGATGGCGACGTCGGACGAGCCGTCGGAGTTCTCGACCACGCGGCCGGCGACGACGAGGTCGAACACCGCATCCTGCAGCTGCGAGAACTTGGGGAACGCGACCCACTGGTCGGGCTCGGTGCCGTAGCCCGGCATGAGCGCGAGGCGGATGCCGCCGATCGGGCCCGAGAAGGGCACACCCGAGATCTGGCTCGACGCGGAGGCCGCGTTGATGGCCAACGAGTCGTAGAACTCGTCGGGGGCGATGCTCAGCACGGTGATGACGACCTGCACCTCGTTGCGGAGGCCGGTGATGAACGACGGGCGCAGGGGCCGGTCGATCAGACGGCAGACGAGGATCGCCTCGGTGGAGGGGCGGCCCTCACGACGGAAGAACGAGCCGGGGATCTTGCCGGCGGCGTAGCTGCGCTCCTCGACGTCGATCGTCAGCGGGAAGAAGTCGAAGTTGTCTTTCGGGTGCTTGCCGATGCTCGTGGCGCTCAGCAGCATGGTGTCGTCGTCGAGGTAGGCGGCGACTGCTCCCTGGGCCTGCTGCGCGAGGCGGCCGGTCTCGAAGCGGACGGTGCGCTTGCCGTACTTGCCGTTGTCGATGACGGCTTCGGCGAACTTGATCTCAGGACCTTCCAAGAGGTCTTTCTCCTTTGTTTAGCGTCGCAGCCCCGTGTGGGCCACGACTCCTCGCGTCGGAGCGGCATGCTGTTCAACAGCACCTGCTGTTTAGCAGCACTGCTGTTCACAAGCACAGCTGGTCACCAGTAGAAGGACTCCGGATGCACTCCGGAACGCCACCACCGAGGACCAGCTTCTCGATCCTCAGGGATCGGCCCGCTCTCGACCTCCTCAGTCTATCAGTCCGGGTCCGGATCCCCGCGGTGGCGCGCTAGAGCAGGATCTCGAGCCGTCGCGCGCGCTCGGCGCCCGTCACGGTGACGGGGACCGTCGCGGCCACCCGCTCGCCCGGCAGCTCGCCGAGCATCCGGTGCACCCGCTCGTCGACCTCGCGCGGCACGAAGCCGACCCGGTGCACGCCGCCCGCGTCGTCGAGGAGATCGACGGCGACCCGCAGCTCGCGGCCGAGCCAGCGACTGGCGTCGTCGGTGAGCACGGCCCGCACGGTGCGGGACTTCGCCACCGCGGCCTCGATGGCGGTCTGCCGCCGCTCGCTCTCGACGACGCGGGTGCTGACCGGCACCTCGCCGAGGCCGGGGAACGGCACTAGGTCGACGCCGCTCAGGTCGTGCCGGGAGTTCTCGCTGTCGTGCCCCTTCCGGCGCAGCAGCGGGACGATCAGCGCCAGCGCCGCCGCGACGGCGATCGCAAGCAGCAGCACGGAGGCGATCGGTCCGAGAACCGGCAGCTCGGGTCGGGCCACCAGGCTGGCGGCCATCGCCGCCACCAGCACGACGGCGAACAGCAGCGCCTCCCAGCGCCAGAGCGGCTTGAAGCGGCGACGGGTCTGCATGATCTCTACTCTGCCGTACCGGCGGCCTCGGGTTTGGCGGCGTAGCTCAGCAGCAGGCGGTAGGGCGACTGCGACTCGACCGTCCAGCCGCGCCGGGCGACCACGGCGAGCTCCCCCTCGGTGTAGCTGCGGCGGATCGAGGTGAGCCCGTCCTCCCGCAGGAAGGAGTGGCGGAACACCGGCAGGGGAAGCGCGGTCAGCAGCCAGTAGGCCGCGTACGCGCCTCGGCTGCGGCGGATGTCGCTGTGGATCGCGAGGCCACGGGTGAGCAGCTCGCAGTCGACCAGCAGGTCCTCGAGCTCGACGGGCGTGAGGTGGTGCAGCACGTGGTTGGAGATGACGAAGTCCCAGCGCTGGGCGACGTCGACGAATTGGGAGCTGGTCGCGCGGGCGAAGCGCACGCCGTCGGGGTTGGGGGCGTCCTGGGCCGCGGCGATGGCCCGCGCATCCGGATCGATGCCGACGACGGTGAGCTGCAGGCCGTCGCGCTTCGCCCAGCGCGCGAGGGCCCGGGCGATGTCGCCGCCGCCGCAGCCGACGTCGAGCAGCGTCGAGGGCTCGGTGGCCGACAGCAGCGGGCGGATGCGCTCGGAGTAGGTGCCGTGCCAGCCGGCGACGAGCCGGTTCATGGTGCGGAACTGCCGGTAGGTGCGGGCGAGCAGCTCGGGGTCGGCGTCGTCGTGGTCCATCAGCTCGCGCGCGTCGACGGCGCGCTTGCGGAGCGGCCGCGCGCCGGGGGGCTTGCGCTCGAGCCGGGCCATCAGCCGGCCGGCCTCAGCGTGAACAGGCCGGACTCGACGGTGAGCCCGGGGCCGAACGCCACGGCGCAGACCCGTTCCACCGGACGCGAGGCGGCGGGACGCGCATCCATCGTGCCCGTCACGAGCGCCTGGTCGAGGATCGCCTTCAGCACGAACAGCACGGTCGCGCTGGACATGTTGCCGAAGTCACGCAGCACCTCACGGGAGGGCGCGAGCTGAGCCGGGCTGAGCCCGAGGGTCTGCTCCACCCGGTCGAGGATGCTCCGGCCGCCGGGGTGGATCGCCCAGTGCGTCGCCGCGCCGGCGCCGGCCTCCCCGAGCAGCGGGTCGAGCGCGCTCCGGATGTTCTGCTCGATGATCTTCGGCACGTAGCTGGAGAGCACCATCTCGAAGCCGTGGTCGCCGATGGTCCAGGCCATGTCGGCCTCGCCGTCGGGCACGACGGCGCTGGAGAACCGGTCGAGCTCGAGGCGCGGGTAGGCCGACTCGCCGGTCTCCCGGGCCGTCACGACGGCGGCGGCCGCCCCGTCGGCGAACACCGAGGAGGCCACGATCTGGTCGGGCTCGTTCGACGAGCGCACGTGGAGGGTGCACAGCTCGACGCAGACGACGAGCACGACCGCGTCGGGGTCGGCGGCGCAGAACGCCGCGGCGATGCGCAGTGCGGGGAAGGCCGCGTAGCAGCCCATGAAGCCAACGTGATGGCGCTGCACGTCGTCGCGGAGACCGAGTTCGCGCTGCAGCGCCCAGTCGGGGCCGGGTGCGAAGAAGCCGGTGCACGAGGCGGTCACGACGTGGGTGACGTCGGCCGCCGTGATGCCGGGCGCGAGCGCGTCGATCGCCCGTCTCGCCGCGGTCACCGCGAGGCCGGGCGCGTGCTCGACGTAGAGCCGGTTGCGCTCCCCCGTCGACGGCGACGAGAACGCCCCGGTCGCCGGGTCGACGAACAGCTCGGTGGGCGCGCTGCCGTCGGCGGCCAGCTCGTCGAGCACGGTGTGCCGGGTGCGGATGCCCGAGGAGTCGAACGACGTGGCGACGAGGCGCCGGCCTAGCCGGGTCAGCTCGGGCTGCGCGGCGAACAGCTCGCGCACCCGCTCCTGAGCGAGCTCGGTGGGGGGCACGGCCGTTTGGATGGATCTGATGCTCGCGGCCATCTGCTCATACAAGCACGTTCATCCGCGCCGCGCCCCGGGGTTGCGTCAGCGCGCCGGGAACAGTCCGGAGGGGTCGAAGGAGGCGTCGAGCGCGAACGGGTCGACGACCTCCTCGGAGCGTGTCGACACGACGAGCTGCGCCGCCAGCTCGCGTCCGGCGCGGCGGATGCGGTCGGGCAGTGAGGCCGTGCCCGACACGTCGGCTCCCCCGCCCCAGTCCTCGCTCGCGGCGAAGACGGCGGTGGGCAGCACGATCGCGCGCAGGTAGGAGAACAGCGGGCGCACGGCGTGGTCGAGCGCCAGGGAGTGGCGCGAGGTGCCGCCGGTCGCGGCGATCAGCACGGGCAGGCCGGTGAGGGCCGCGTTGTCGATCACGTCGAAGAACGACTTGAACAGTCCGCTGTAGCTCGCGGTGAAGATGGGGGTGACGGCGATCAGGCCGTCGGCGCGGCTCACGGCGTCGATGGCCCTCTGCAGCTTCGGGCTCGCGAAGCCGGTGAGCAGGTTGTTCGTGATGTCCTGCGCGAGGTCGCGCAGCTCGATCACCTCGAGGTCGACGGATGCTCCGCCAGCGTCGGCCTCGGCCAGGTTCGCCTCGGCCAGGGTCGCCTCGGCCAGGCGGTCGGCGAGCAGTCGCGTGCTCGAAGGCTGGCTGAGGCCGGCGCTGACGACGACGAGCTTCTTCGACATGATGGGGATCCCTCCGAGAACTTCATGCGTTTGCATGTAATCATTCGAACCGCGATCGGCGCCCATCTATTCCCGAACGCAGAACGGGCCGCCACCCGAAGGTGACGGCCCGTTCAGAGCGGTACGCGGTGTCGCCCGAAGGGCGAACCCAAGAGATTACCGACGCAGCCCGAGTCGCTCGATGAGCGAACGGTAGCGGTCGATGTCGATGTCCTGCAGGTAGCCGAGCAGTCGACGACGCTGGCCCACGAGCAGCAGCAGACCACGACGCGAGTGGTGGTCGTGCTTGTGCTCCTTGAGGTGCTCGGTGAGGTCCTTGATGCGGCGGGTCAGCATGGCGACCTGCACTTCAGGGGACCCGGTGTCACCGGGGTGGGTAGCGTACTCGTCGATGATCGCCTTCTTGACGTCTGCTTCGAGTGCCATAGATGGGATCCCCTTTCTCTCGTTGCGCGGTGCCAGTCAGCCTGATGCTGTGGCTCTCTTTATCCGCGGCCGTTCACACGGCAACCTGACGACCTTACCAGAAACACGGTCGTAACACTTCGTGCGCAGGTTCGCCCCCGGATCGGGAACACAGGATAGTAGAGGTGCGTTGCAGAACACGGAACGGACGGATCGACAATGACAGACACCCTGAACTCAGCCCCCCTCAGCACGGCCACCCTGCCGGTGCTCGACCTCAGCCGCCTGCACGGCGACGCCGCCGACGCCGAGGCCTTCCGCCTCGAACTCCGCGAGGCCACGCACGACTACGGCTTCTTCTACCTCGTCGGGCACGGCGTGCCGCACGAGCTGATCGAGCGCGTGATGGCGACCGCGCGCCGCTTCTTCGCCCTCCCCGAGGCCGACAAGCTCGCGATCGAGAACCTCAACAGCCCGCATTTCCGCGGCTACACCCGTGTCGGTGGCGAGCTCACCCAGGGCAAGGTCGACTGGCGCGAGCAGATCGACATCGGCGTCGAGCGCGAGCCGGTGCCGGTCACCGCCGAGACGCCCGACTACATGCGCCTCGACGGCCCGAACCAGTGGCCGGCCGCCCTGCCCGAGCTGCAGGACGTCGTCGGCGAGTGGTACGAGGAGCTCAACCGCGTCAGCCTCACGCTGCTGCGCGCCTGGGCCCTTTCGCTCGGCGCCCCGGAGGACGTCTTCGACGCCGCCTTCGCCGAGCGCCCCTCGACCCTGATCAAGATCGTGCGCTACCCGGGCAAGAGCGACCCCGAGCCCAAGCAGGGTGTCGGCGCCCACAAAGACTCGGGCGTCTTGACCCTGCTGCTCGTCGAGCCCGGAAAGGGCGGCCTGCAGGTCGAGAAGGACGGCGAGTGGATCGACGCTCCCCCGATCGACGACGCCTTCGTGGTGAACATCGGCGAGCTGCTCGAGGTCGCCACCAACGGCTACCTCAAGGCCACCGTGCACCGCGTGATCTCGCCGCGCATCGGCGACGACCGCGTCTCGATCCCGTTCTTCTACAGCCCCGCGCTCGACGCCACCATCCCGGTGCTGCCGCTGCCCGAGGAGCTGAAGGCCGAGGCCAAGGGCATCACGGTCGACCCGCGCAACCCGATCTTCACCACCTACGGCGAGAACGCCCTGAAGAGCCGTCTGCGCGCCCACCCCGACGTTGCTGCCAAGCACCACGCCGACCTCGTGGAGAAGAACGCGGCCGCCGCCGCGCAGAACACCGGGGAGTGAGCGCAGAACGCGGAGGGAACTCCGATCATCCGGAGGCGCGCCCGGCCGGCCCGGTGACGGGCGAGCCCGCGGCGCGCCGTTCGGCGTTCGTCGACGTCACCCCGTTGCGGGCGAGCCCCGCCTTCGCCCGGCTCTGGGCCGGGCAGGCGATCTCGGGCGTCGGCAGTCAGATGACGGTGGTGGCGGTGGGTCTCGACGTCTACCGCCTCACCTCGTCGACCCTGGCCGTCGCCGGGGTGGCCCTGTTCGCTCTCGTGCCGATGATCGTGGCCGGGCTCTACGGCGGGATGCTCGCCGACGCCTTCGACCGCCGCCGCGTCGCCCTGATCGCCGCGGTGATCGCCTGGGTCTCGACCGCCCTTCTCGCGGTTCTCGCCTGGACCGGGGCGGACAGCGTCGCAGCCCTCTATGCGCTCGCCACGGTGAACGCGGTGTCGGCGACCGTGGTGCAGACCACGCGCTCGGCGATCTACCCGCGCATCCTGCCCCGTGAGCTGCTGCCGGCGGCCGCCGCCCTCAGCGGCATCACGACCGGCATCATGGTCACGCTGGGCCCGGCGCTGGCGGGTGTCCTCGTCGCCTCCGTGGGCTTCGGCTGGACGTACTCCATCGACGTGGTGCTCTTCGTCGCCGCGTTCCTCGGCATCGCGAGCCTGCCGCGCATCCTGCCCGAGGGCGAGGTTCACCGACCCGGGCTGGCGTCGCTGCGCCACGGCTTCGCCTTCCTCAAGCGTGCGCCGAACATCCGGGCGTCGTTCCTGATCGACATCGCGGCGATGACCTTCGGGCAGCCGCGGGTACTCTTCCCCGCCGTGGGTGTGCTGGTGCTCGGCGGCGGACCCGTCACCGTCGGTGTGCTGACGGCGGCCTTCGCCATCGGCTCGCTGCTCGCGAGCGTGTTCTCGGGCCGGCTCGGTCAGGTGCGCTGGCAGGGCCGCGCGATCGCGCGCGCGGTGCAGTCGTACGGGGTGTTCACCGCCCTGTTCGGCGTGGTGCTGCTCGTCGCCTCGGTGACGGGCGGCCCCGTCGGCCAGGACTGGTCGGCGGTCGACCTGGCCGGGCTCGCCCTCGCGTCGCTCGCCCTGATGGGCGCCGGGGTCAGCGACGAGATCAGCGCCATCTTCCGCTCGACCATGCTGCAGACCGCGGTGCCCGACAACATGCGCGGCCGCCTGCAGGGTGTGTTCACCGTGGTCGTCACGGGCGGGCCACGCATCGGCGACCTCTACGTGGGCGCGCTCTCGGTGGTGGCGGCGCTCTGGCTGCCGCCGCTCGTGGGCGGTCTGGTGATCGTCGTCGCGGCCGGTGTCATCCTGCGCTTCGTGCACAGCTTTCGGGCCTACGACGCCCTCGACCCCCGGCCCTAGCCGCGATACCGGCCCTACCCGCGATAAGCCCCAGCCGCGATAGCGACTAGAGCCCCTCGGGCGCCCGCTCCCCCGGCGCCAGCACCAGGCTGAGCCGCTGGGTCGACCGGGTCATCGCCACGTACAGAGCGGATGCTCCGCGAGTCGACTCCGCGACGACACCCTCCGGCGACGCCACGACGACCGAGTCGAACTCGAGGCCCTTCGCCTCGGCCGGCGACAGCAGCGCGATCGGACGGGAGAGCCCCCGCACCCCGACTCCCACGTCGTCGCCGAACGCCTCGGACAGCGCCGCCCAGAGCGCCCCCGACCGCGAGGCCGGCGCGATCACCGCGATGGTTCCGCCCTGCTCGGCCATCTCGTCGGCGTGGGCGACGACGGCGTCGGCGAACGCGACCTCGGTCGCCGTCCCGACCGCCTCGACCGGCCACTCGGTGGTGCGCACGGAGCGCGACCGGGTGACCTGGAGGCCGTGCGCGACCGCCACCCGCTCGGCGGCGTCGACGATCTGCGACGGCGTGCGGTAGTTGACCGTCAGCTCCTCGAGCCGCCAGTTCTCACCGACGAGCGGCGAGAGCGTCGACTCCCAGCTCATGGACGACGCGGCGGAGCTCGCCTGCGCGACGTCGCCGACGATCGTCAGCGACCGCAGCGGGGCCTTGCGCAGGAGCACCCGCCACTGCATCGGCGACAGCTCCTGCGCCTCGTCGACCACGATGTGCCCGTAGGTCCAGCTGCGGTCGGAGGCGGCCCGCTCGGCGGTGGTGAGCACCGCATCCTGCTCCGCGAAGCCGGCGACGACGGTCTCGGCCGAGACCATGCCCTCCACGTCCATGTTGCTGATGGCGGTGCGGGCGTTCTCGAGGTCGCGCTTGCGCTGCTGCTTCTCGGCGCGCTTCTGCGCGGCGTCGCCCGCGTCGTAGTCGCCCAGCAGTTCGGCGGCCTCGTCGAGCAGCGGCACGTCGGACACCGTCATCGCCGCCCCGCGCTCCCGCCGCAGCAGCTCGCGCTTGGCCTTCGACCAGTGCGCCGTGATCGAGGCGAGCCACTGCGGCCGGGCGTAGAGGTCTTCGAGCAGCTTCTCGGGGGTCAGGGGGATCCACGCCGTGTTGAGCGCGACCCGCACGTCGTAGGCGGTGCGGATGTCCTCCCGGAGGTAGGCCAGGTCGGCGTCGTCGACCGTCGAACCGCGCCGGCGCAGCTGCTCGGCGAGCTGCTTCGTGAGCTGACCCAGGAGGTTCTTGACGAACGACACCCGGCCTTCGTTGTAGGGCTTCCCCGACTCCCGCGCCTTCGCGATCGCGTCGGCGACCGCCGACGGCTGCAGCACCAGGGTCTCGCCGTTGATGGTGAGCGTCTGCGGCTCCTCGGGCACGCGTTGGCGCGAGCGCACGGCGCGGCGGATGAGCGCCGCCATCTCGGCCGAGCCCTTCAGCGCCGCGACGGCCGGCACGTCTTCCGCGCTCGCCTCGACGCCCGGGTAGAGCTGGCCGAGGCTCGCCAGCACGACACCGGTCTCGCCGAGGCTCGGCAGCACGGCGTTGATGTACTGCAGGAACGCCCGGCTCGGGCCGACGACGAGCACACCGCTCGCGCCCAACCGCTCGCGGTGTGTGTAGAGCAGGTAGGCCGCGCGGTGCAGGGCCACGGCGGTCTTGCCGGTGCCGGGGCCGCCCTGCACGACAAGCACCCCCTGCAGCTCGGAGCGGATCACCCTGTCCTGCTCGGCCTGGATGGTGGAGACGATGTCGTGCATGCGCCCCGTGCGCTGCGCCGAGAGGGCCGCGAGCAGGGCGCCCTCGCCCTGCAGGGCCGTGCCCTCCTCGTCGAGCAGCTCGGCGTCGAACACCTCGTCCTCGATGCGCACGACCTCCCGGCCGCGTGTGGTCAGGTGACGGCGGGCGCGGGCACCGAGCGGCGTGGCGGCGGTGGCCTGGTAGAAGGCCCTGGCCTGCGGCGCCCGCCAGTCGAGCAGCAGCGGCTCGAGGTTCTCGTCGCGCAGCCCGATGCGGCCGATGTAGTGGTGGGTGCTGCCGTTGTCGTCGGCCTCGGCGAGCTCGAGCCGGCCGAAGGCGAGTCGTTCGCCGACCTCCCGCAGCTGGCCGATGCGGTCCTCGTAGGCGCGCGCGAAGGCGTCGCGCTCGGAGCGGCTTTGGTGATTGCCGCCCACGCTCTCGCGGCGCACGGCGGCGAGCTCCCGCTCGGCTTCGGCGCGCAGACCGTCGAGCCGCTGGTACAGCCCTGACACGTACTCGCGCTCGCGCGCCAATTCTTCGTTGACCACAGAACCTCCCGAAACCCGGCAAGCAATTCTACTCGCGGGTCACGGGAGGTTCGTCGCACACCCGTCGAACGGATGGGGACAGGAGGGTTACGGCACCGAGATCAGGTCGATCACGAAGATCAGGGTCTTGCCCGCGAGGAAGTGACCGGAGCCGGCGGGCCCGTAGGCGAGGTGCGGCGGGATGGTGAGCTTGCGACGGCCGCCCTCCTTCATGCCCGGGATGCCCTCCTGCCAGCCGGCGATGAGGCCGTTCAGCGGGAAGCTGATGGTCTCGCCACGACCCCAGGAGGAATCGAACTCGTCGCCCGTCTCGTACTCGACACCGAGGTAGTGCACCTCGACGGTGGCGCCCGGGGTCGCCTCCTTGCCGGTGCCCTCGACGATGTCGTCGATCACGAGCGTGGTGGGCGCGGGGCCCTCGGGGAAGTCGATCTCGGGCTTCGAAGCAGTGGAATCAGTCATGACTCCATCCAAGCCCACCCGCCCGCGCATGGCAAAGCGGCCCGGTCAGGTGAGCGGATGCCCGCCGGCGGCCCCGGCGAGGGCCAGACGATCCGCGAGCAGCGACTCGAGCAGCGCGGCCTCGTCGTGGCGGGGCGCCGTCGAGGCCCGGCCCGAGAGCATCCGCTGCCGCACGAAGGCCAGTCGCGTCGCATCGCGCGTGAACGCCCGCATGGCCGGCTCGCCGTTGCCCGGCAGGGTGCGCGCCCAGCGCCGCGCCGCCCGCCGCCCGGCGCCGGTCGAGAGCATCTCGACCTCGGCCGGGCTGAACCACCCCGCCGCGGCGTACTCGCTGAGCCGGGCGTGGGTGAGCCGCCGTTCGGAGCGTCGGAGCAGCACCACGAAGACGACCGCGAGCACGAACAGCGGCACCTGCACCACGAAGTAGAGCAGGAAGAAGCCGTCGAGCCCCTCGACGAGGAAGGTCGACCCGTTCCACAGGGCGTGCAGCCCCATGGCCAGCAGGAGGCCGAGCAGGAACACGGCGACCGCGGCGAACCAGTGCCGCTGCCGCACGGCGAAGCCGAGGGCGACACCCGTGCAGGCCGTGAACATGACGTGGGCGAAGGGCGACATGATGCCGCGCAGCACGAAGGTGAAGCCGAGGCCGACGCCGCCCGACTCGATCAGCGACTGACCGAAGTAGAGGATGTTCTCGGTGAAGGCGAAACCCGCCGCCACGGTGGCCCCGTAGACCAGCCCGTCGACCGGACCGTCGAACTGCCGGCGGAAGATGATGACGAGCAGGAGCACGCCCGCGGCCTTCGCCCCCTCCTCCACCACCGGGGCCTGGATGACCGAGCTCCACAGGTCACTCGTGGTGGCCTGACCGTCGCTCGCGGTGGCGACGATGACCTGCACCCCGAGGTCGACGATCAGCGCGATGGCGACGGACGCCGCCGCACCCCAGAGGAACGCGAACCAGAGCGCCGGCCGCGGTTCCGGCTCCCAGCGGTCGATCACCGTGACGGCCGTGATCACCACCGAGAGGGGCACGAGCGCGATGATCGCGCAGATGACGACGGCCACCGGGCCGAGCCCGAGCACGAGGTAGCCGAGCACC
This sequence comes from Herbiconiux gentiana, assembly GCF_024978135.1. Taxonomy (GTDB): domain Bacteria; phylum Actinomycetota; class Actinomycetes; order Actinomycetales; family Microbacteriaceae; genus Herbiconiux; species Herbiconiux gentiana. The sequence continues at coordinate 52,936 of NZ_JANTEZ010000004.1, forward strand.
GCGAGGAAGACGAAGGCCAGCACGATGATGCCGACGATCAGCAGCACCAGCGACGCCGTCGACCCCGTCTGCCGCCGGCCGGGCGCCCCGAGGGTGGGCAGCGGCGGGAGCGCCGCCGCGGGCCCGACGGCCGGGGCCGCGGCGGGCGCGGGGGCCGCGGCGGCGGACACCGAGTGGCGGGGGTCGAAGAGCGTCACGAGCAATCCTCACGGTAGGGGATGTCCAGCGTAGCGCGAAGCCACGACACTGGGCACCCCCGTGCGCGAGCGGTCCACTCCCCCTAGGGATCGAGACCCGCGGCTAGTACACCTTGCCCGGGTTCATGATCCCGAGCGGATCGAACACCGCCTTCAACCGCAGCTGCAGCTCGAGCCCGCTCTCGCCGAGCTCACCCTCCAGCCAGCGGCGCTTCAGCACACCCACACCGTGCTCGCCGGTCAGCGTGCCGCCGAGCCGGCGCGCCGACTCGAACAGCTCGTCGGCGGCCTGCCAGACGATGTCGGGCGCTCCCCCGATGACGTCGCCGCCCGGCGTGTCGACGAGGGCCGGCGGCACCACGAAGTTGGGGTGCAGGTTGCCGTCGCCCGCGTGCGCCACCGTCGGGATGTCGAGCCCGTAGGCCGCCCCGATCCGCTCGATCTCGGCGAACATCGCCGGCAGCGCCGAACGGGGCACGCAGATGTCCTCGATCAGCACCTCCCCGAGCACCTCGAGCGCGGGGTGCATGCTGCGCCGGAACGCGAGCAGCTCCGCCGCGACGACGGGGTCGGCCGAGAGCTCGACGCTGAACGCCCCGCTCGCGCGCAGCACCTCGGCGATGGCGTCGCCCTCCTCGGCTGCCCCCGCCCCGTCGGTCTGCACCAGCACGAACGCGGCGCCCGGCTGGCGGGCGGGCGTGCCGAGGTAGGCGGTCACCGCGGCGACGGTCAGCGCATCCATCAGCTCCATCACTGCCGGCCGCACGCGCGAGGCGGTGACGGCGGCGCAGGCGGCCGCAGCGGCCGTGAGGTCGGAGAAGAACGCGGCGATGGTGACGACCTGGCCCGGCGGGATGGGCCGGATGCGCACCGTGGCGCCCACGATCACGCCGAGCGTGCCCTCCGAACCGGTGAACAGCGCGGTGAGGTCGTAGCCCGTGACACCCTTGACGGTGCGGCGCCCGGTGGAGAGCAGACTGCCGTCGGGCAGCACCACGTCGAGCCCCAGCACGGCCTCGCGGGTGACTCCGTACTTCGCGCACATCAGTCCCCCCGCGTTGGTGGCGATGTTGCCGCCGATCGTCGAGATGGCCTTGGAGGCGGGGTCGGGCGAGAAGGCGTAGCCGTGCGGCTCGAGGGCCTCGCCGAGTTCGGCATTGATCACCCCGGGCTCGACCACCGCCAGTTCGTCGTCGAGAGCGATCTCGAGGATGCGGTCGAGCTGCCGCACGCTCAGCACGATGGCGCCGGGTGTGGCCGTCGCCCCGCCCGCGAGCCCGGTGCCGGCACCGCGCGGCACCACCGGCACCCGATGGGCGCTCGCGATGCGCAGCACCGCCTGCACGTCCTCGACGCTCCGGGCCTCGACCAGAGCGAGGGCACCGCCCTCCGACCACCACCCCGAGCGGTCGGTGCGCAGCGCGTCGAGGGCCGCGGGGTCGACGACCACGCGGTCGCCGAGCTGCTCCATCAGCTCACGCAGAATCAGCTCACGCAGAGCCAGCTCACGCAGAGCGGATGCCCCGGCCCCCGTCTCGTCGGAATCCGCCGCTCGGGCATCCGTCACCGTGCTCATCGATCTCCCTCGGGTTCATCAGTCGAATGCGGCGCGTCGTCCGCCAGCTGCTCCAGCTCCACCACGTCGATCGCCGCGGTGATGGCCTCGATGCCCGACAGGCGCGCCGGCGAGATCAACTTCATCACGCGCTCGCGGCTCATCAGCTCGGCCTCGACGACGAGGTCGGCGATGTTGCGGTGAGTCAGCAGCGCAGTCTTCGCCAGCGCGGAGGCCGCGGTGTAGCCGATGTAGGGGGTCAGTGCCGTGACCACGCCGACCGAGGTCGACACCATCGTGTCGAGCCGGTCGAGGTTGGCGGTGATGCCGTCGATGCAGTTGACGCGCAGCGTGCGCCAGCCCTGTGTCATCCAGGCGAGGCTCTGCAGCAGCGAGTGGGCGATCACGGGCTCGAAGGCGTTCAGCTGCAGCTGGCCGCCCTCCGCCGCCATGGTCACCGTCACGTCGGCGCCGGCGACCGAGAAGGCCACCTGGTTGACGACCTCGGGGATGACCGGGTTCACCTTGCCCGGCATGATGCTCGATCCCGCCTGGCGGGCCGGCAGGTTGATCTCGCCGAGGCCGGCCTGGGGGCCGCTGGAGAGCAGGCGCAGGTCGTTGCAGATCTTGGAGAGCTTGATGGCCGAGCGCTTCAGCACCCCCGAGAGGGTCATGAACACGCCGGCGTCGCTCGTGGCCTCGACGAGGTCGGCGGCCGTGACGTGCTCGAAGCCGGTCAGGTCGCGGAGGTGCCGGCACACGGTGGCGGCGTAGTTCGGGTCGGCCGTGATGCCGGTGCCGATCGCGGTGGCGCCGAGATTGATCTCCCAGAGCAGCGGCATGGTGTGCCGCAGGCGCTCGAGGTCCTCGGTGAGCGTGGTGGCGAAGCCGTGGAACTCCTGGCCGAGGGTCATCGGCACCGCGTCCTGCAGCTGCGTGCGGCCCACCTTCAGTACGTGCCCGAACTCCACGCCCTTGGCGGCGAACGCGTCGCGCAGCTGCTCGTGCTCCACCATCAGCCGCTGCAGCGAGAACACCATCGCGAGCTTGACGGCCGTCGGGTACACGTCGTTGGTGCTCTGGCTGCGGTTGACATCGTCGAGCGGGTGCAGCACGTCGTAGTCACCCAGCGCGTGCCCGCCCGCCTCGAGGGCCACGTTCGCGATCACCTCGTTGGCGTTCATGTTGGTCGACGTGCCCGCGCCGCCCTGGATCACGCCCACCACGAACTGGTCGTGGAACTCCCCCGCCCGGATGCGCTCGCAGGCGGCCTCGATGGCGTCGGCCTTGGCCCGGTCGAGCACGCCGATCTCGGCGTTGGCGCGGGCGGCTGCCTGCTTCACGATCGCCAGGGCGTTGACGAGGTCGGGGTAGACCGAGATCGGCCGGCGGCTGATCGGGAAGTTCTCGAGCGCTCGGGCCGTGTGCACGCCCCAGTAGGCGTCGGCCGGGATCTCGACGCTGCCGAGGCTGTCGGTCTCGGTGCGGGTCGGGGCGTCGGTGCGCTGGCCCGCGGAGGAAGAGGTGCTGGCGGTAGGAGAAGCGGTTCCGGTGGGAACGGTGGTGGTCACGGTGGGGCTCCATTGCTCGTGTCGTGTCGTTCCGCTCGTGGCGGGACGGCATCGACTCTACTCTCGGGCGTTCCGGGCGACGGTCAGCTGAGCCGCCGGAGGAGCCCGCGCACGAAACCGTCCTTGCGCTCGGTGTACGGCGGATAGACGAGCTTCAGCGTGTCGGGCACGAGGCTCTTCTTGAGCACCGCTTTCTCGTGGCTGAACGTCTCGATGCTGCGCCGCCCGTGATAGGCGCCGAGTCCGCTCTCGCCCACGCCGCCGAACGGCAGGCCGGGCACGGTGAGGTGCGCCACCGGCACCCCGAAGCCGACGGCTCCCGACGAGGTCTCGGTCAGGATGCGCCGCCGGGCGGTCGGCGACTCGGTGAACGCGTAGAGCGCGAGCGGCTTCTCCCCGGCCCGGATGACCGCGATGGCGTCGTCGAGCCCGCTGACCGTCACGATCGGCAGGATCGGCCCGAAGATCTCCTGCTGCATCACGGGCGCGTCGCGGCCGACGTCGCCGAGCACGGTCGGGGCGATGTACCGCGTGCGGTCGTCCGTGCGCCCGCCGGTGAGCACGGTGCCGCTGCCGAGCAGGCCCTTCAGCCGGTCGTACTGCTTCTGGTTCACGATGCGGCCGTAGCTCGCGCTCGACCGCGGGTCGCCGTCGTAGAGCTCCGCGATCGCGGCGACGAGGTGCGGCGCCAGCGCGGCCGCGACCTCGGGGGTGGCCAGCAGGTAGTCGGGCGCGACGCAGGTCTGGCCGGCGTTCAGGAACTTGCCCCAGGCGATCCGCCGCGCGGTGCCCGCGAGGTCGACGGTGTCGTCGACGTAGACGGGCGACTTTCCGCCGAGCTCCAGGGTGACCGGCGTGAGGTGCTGGGCGGCCGCCGTCATCACGATGCGGCCGACGGCGGCGTTGCCCGTATAGAAGATGTGGTCGAAGCGCTCGGCCAGCAGCTGGGTGGTCACCTCGACCCCGCCCTCGACCACGGCGACGGCGCGCTCGTCGAGGTACTGCGGCACGAGCTCCGCGAGGGCGGCCGAGGTGGCCGGCGCGAGCTCGCTGGGCTTCAGCACCACCGCGTTGCCGGCCGCGAGAGCGCCGACGGCGGGCTCCAGCAGCAGCTGGAGCGGGTAGTTCCAGGGCGCGATGACGAGCACGACGCCGAGCGGCTCGAGCATCGTCGAGGCGGCGGCCGGGGCGAGGGCGAGCGGCACCGGCACGCGGCGCGGGCGCAGCCAGCCGCGCAGGTGCCTCAGGGTGTGGTCGATCTCGGCGACCACCACGTTGAGCTCGGTCAGGGCGGCCTCGGTGGGGTTCTTGCCGAGGTCGGCGAAGAGGGCGTCCTCGAAGGCGGCGGAGTTCTCGCCGAGCATCCGCTTCATCGCCTGCAGCTGGGCGACGCGCCAGCGCAGCGAACGGGTGACCCCCTCGTCGAAGCCCGAGCGCAGCACGGGGACGACCGGGGTGAGGGGCGCGACGATCGGATCTGAGGTCATGCCGTCATCGTAGGTTCAGCCGTGCAGAAACGGCACTATCAAGTAGATGCCGAAGAGCACCGCGCCGATGCTGAGCGCGAAGCAGAGGTACGACAGCAGCCGCGCCCAGCCCGGCCGCACCGGCTCGCCGGTGGTGGCGTCGGGGTGGGTGAGGCTCTGGAACCGCAGCCCGAACGAGTACAGGCTGACCACCACGGCGGTCGACACGAGGGCGGCGGCCGCCACGATCAGGAACGCTCCCCAGTCGATCACTTCGTGGCCTTTCGCTTGCGGCGGGTCGCTTTCGGGGTGCGCACCGCGATGGTCGCCGCGTCGACCTCGCTCAGGGCGTTCTTCGCGTCGACGTTGTTGCGGCGCGAGACGACGAAGATCGTCACGATGATGGCGACGCCCGCGACGAGGTCGATCAGCAGGCCCGCCGGGCCGATGCCCGCGACGAACGCGGCCAGGGCGCCGACGATCGCCGACGCGGGCAGGGTCATCAGCCAACCCAGGCCGATGCGGCCGGCCGTGCGCCAGCGCACCGAGGCGCCCTTGCGGCCGAGGCCGGAGCCGATCACCGAGCCCGACGCGACCTGAGTGGTGCTGAGAGCGAAGCCGAGGTGGCTCGAGGCGAGGATGGTGGCCGCCGTGCTGGTCTCGGCGGCGAAGCCCTGCGCCGGCTTGACCTCGGTGAGCCCGGCGCCGAGGGTGCGGATGATGCGCCAGCCGCCCATGTAGGTGCCGAGCGCGATCGCGAGGGCGCAGGTGATGATCACCCAGAACTCCGGCCCCGAGCCCGTGGGCTGGAGGCCCGACGCGATCAGCGTGAGGGTGATCACACCCATCGTCTTCTGCGCGTCGTTCGTGCCGTGCGCGAGCGCCACGAGCGAGGACGAGAAGATCTGGCCGTAGCGGAACCGCCCGCGCACACCCGACTGGGTGCTGTCGCTCGGCATGCGGGTGATCGCGTAGGCGAGGCGCGTGGCGACGAACGCGACGAGCCCGGCCACCAGCGGGGCGACGAGCGCGGGGAGGATGACCTTCGACACGAGCACGCTGTAGTCGACGACGCCGAACCCGGCGCCCACGACGGCCGCCCCGATCAGGCCGCCGAACAGCGCGTGCGAGGAGCTCGAGGGCAGGCCGAACAGCCAGGTCAGCAGGTTCCAGACGATCGCGCCGATCAGGCCGGCGAAGATCATCTCGGGCATGATCTGCACGCCCCCGTCGCCCTCCTTGATCAGGCCGCCCGAGATGGTCTTGGCGACCTCGGTGCTGAGGAAGGCGCCCACGAGGTTGAGCACGGCGGCCAGCGCCACGGCGACCTTGGGCTTCAGCGCTCCGGTCGCGATCGGCGTGGCCATGGCGTTCGCCGTGTCGTGGAAGCCGTTCGTGAAATCGAAGAACAGGGCCAGCGCGATGACGAGCACGACGACGACGGTGAGATCCACCCTGCAACCCTATTCGTTCACCCGCCGTTCATGTTCCACGGCGATCTACGCTGGAGTCATGGCATCGCTCCCTCCCCGCGCCCGCAAGGTCCCGTTCGACCGTGTGCACCACGGTGACACCGTCTCCGATCCCTACGAGTGGCTGCGCGACAAGGAGGATCCCGAGGTCGTCGCCTACCTCGAGGCCGAGAACGCCTACACCGAGGAGGCCACCGCACACCTCGCGGGGCTCCGCCAGGAGATCTTCGACGAGATCAAGGGCCGCACCCAGGAGACCGACCTCTCGGTGCCGGTGCGCGACGGCGGCTACTGGTACTACACCCGCACCGCGGAGGGCTCGCAGTACGGCGTGCACTGCCGCGCGCCCATCGCCTCGGCCGACGACTGGACTCCCCCGTCGATCGAGCCGGGCGCGCCGATCGACGGCGAGCAGGTGGTGCTCGACGACAACGAGCAGGCCGCCGGGCACGAGTTCTACTCGCTCGGCTCTTTCGACGTCTCCCCCGACGGGCGGATGCTCGCCTACGCGGTCGACGTCGTCGGCGACGAGCGCTACACCCTGCGCATCCGCGACCTCGACACGGGCGAGGACCTGCTCGACGAGGTGGCCGACACCTTCCCAGGTGCGGTCTTCTCCGGCGACGGGGAGAGCGTCTACTACCCCACCGTCGACGACGCGTGGCGCCCCGACACCATCTGGCAGCACCGCGTCGGAACCGCGGGCGGCGACGACCAGGTGGTCTTCACCGAGCCCGACGAGCGGTTCTGGGTCGGCGTCGGCCTCACCCGCAGCCGCCGCTACCTCGAGATCGCGGTCGGCTCGAAGATCACCAGTGAGGTGCTGCTGCTCGACACCGAGAACCCCGAGGCCGGCTTCCAGGTGGTCTGGCCCCGCCGCGAGGGGGTGGAGTACGCGGTCGAGCACGCGGTGGTCGGCGGCCGCGACCGCCTGCTCGTGCTGCACAACGACGGGGCGCTCAACTTCGAGCTCGTGGCCGTCGATCCCGCGCATCCGCTCGAGACGGCCTCGTGGGAGACCGTGATCGCCCACGACGAAGCCGTACGCCTCGAGGACGTCGACGCCTTCGCCGGCCACCTCACCGTCGACTACCGCCGCGACGGGCTCACCCGCATCGCGATGCTGCCGCTGGAGGCGGACACCACCTCGCTCGCGGGCGCCTCATTCACCGAGCTCGAGTTCGACGAGCCGCTGTTCTCGGTGGGCACCTCGGGCAACCCCGAGTGGGAGCAGCCGACCATCCGCTTCGGCTACACCTCGTTCGTCACCCCGTCGTCGGTGTTCGACCACGACATCACCACCGGCACCTCGACGCTGCTGAAGCAGCAGGCGGTGCTCGGCGGCTACGACCCCGCCGCGTACGAGCAGCGGCGCGAGTGGGCGACGGCGGCCGACGGCACGCGGGTCCCCGTCTCGCTCGTGGCGCGCCGCGGTGTGCTCGACGCCGGGGAGCCCGCGCCGATGGTGCTCTACGGCTACGGCTCCTACGAGTCCTCGATCGACCCCGGCTTCTCGGTGGCGCGGCTGTCGCTCGTCGACCGCGGGGTCGCCTTCGCCATCGCGCACGTGCGCGGCGGCGGCGAGCTCGGTCGGCACTGGTACGAAGACGGCAAGACGCTCACGAAGAAGAACACCTTCAGCGACTTCGTCAGTGCGGCCGAGCGGATGATCGAACTCGGCTTCACCGCGCCGTCGACGCTCGTGGCGCAGGGCGGCAGCGCCGGTGGCCTGCTGATGGGCGCGGTGGCGAACCTGGCGCCGCAGCTGTTCGCGGGCATCCTCGCGCAGGTGCCGTTCGTCGACGCGCTGACGTCGATCCTCGACCCGTCGCTGCCCCTGACCGTGATCGAGTGGGACGAGTGGGGCGACCCGCTGCACGACCCCGAGGTCTACGCCTACATGAAGTCGTACTCGCCGTACGAGAACGTGACCGAGCAGGAGTACCCGCGCATCCTGGCCGTGACGAGCCTGAACGACACCCGCGTGCTCTACGTGGAGCCCGCGAAGTGGACGGCGCGGCTGCGCGACGTGGGCGCACCCGTGCTGCTGAAGACCGAGATGTCGGCCGGCCACGGCGGCGTCTCGGGCCGCTACGAGCGCTGGCGCGAGGTCTCCTACGAATACGCCTGGACGCTCGACGTGCTCGGCCGCTCGCGCTAGTCCTCGAGCGCCGAGCGCAGCAGGCCCACGAGGGCGTCGAGCTGCACGCTGTCGGTCGAGCCGATCGCCTGGTCGGAGCCGTCGAGCGCGCGGGCCGCGAGACCCTGCTTCGAGTCGATCAGCTCGGCGATGCGGGTGTCGATGGTCTGCGCCGCGACGATCCGCCACGCGGTGACCGGCTCGGCCTGGCCGATGCGGTGCACGCGGTCGATGGCCTGGGTCTGCTCGGCCGCCGTCCACGACAGCTCGGCCAGCACCACGTTCGACGCGGCCTGGAGGTTGAGGCCGACGCCCGCCGCGGTGAGCGAGCAGACGGCCACGGCCACCTCGGGGTCGTTGTTGAAGGCGTCGATCTCGCGCTGGCGCAGCGCGGCCGACTGGTCGCCCCGGATGGACACCGTCTTCAGCTCGCGCTTCGCGAACAGCTCCTCGGCGGCGTTCATGACGTCGATGTGCTTGGCGAAGAAGACCACCTTGCCCACCGAGCGGGCGAGCTGCGCGGTGTAGTCGGCGGCGAGGCCGGCCTTCGCGGTGCCGATGCGGCGCACCATCGTGAAGACGTTCAGGCCGTCCTCGGTGGCCTGCGTGTCCTCGAGCTCCTGGCGGGCCACGAGGCGCATCAGGTCGTCGTCGGGCAGGTCGTCGACCTCGTCGCCACGGGCGTTGGCCCGGGCCGCGACGAGGCGGCGGTAGCGGGTGACCAGGCGCGCACCGAGCTCGCGCTCGGCCTCGCGGATGGAGCGGCCGAAGTCGTCGTCGAGCTCCACCGGCAGGTCGACGATGCGCTTGGCGGGCAGGTCGGCGGCCACGTCGATCTTGCGACGCCGCACGATGCCCATGTCGATCACGGCCTCGCGCGCCTCGGCGAAGAAGCCCGCGTCGGCGGGGGTGAGGCCGATCTCCTCGAGGTGCTCCATCAGCTCGGGGCCGGGCTTGTCGCCGTCGATCCAGCCGAGGAACTGCCAGATCGCCCGGAAGTCGTCGACGTCGTTGATCAGCGGCGTTCCGGTGAGCGCCATCATCAGCGGGTTGCCGCCGGGGGCGGTGTGCCGGATGCGGTCGGCCAGCGCCAGCACGTTGCGCGACCGCAGCGACGTCATGTTCTTGATGAAGTGCGCCTCGTCGACCACCATGCCGCGGAAGCCCATGCTGCCGAGCCAGGACAGGTGCCGGTCGAGCACCTCGTAGTTGACCACCACGACGTCGGCGAAGGCGTCGAGCGTCTCGCCGTCGCCGTGCACGACGGTGGCCCGGCGGTGCGGGGTCCAGAGCTCGACCTCGCGGGCCCAGTTCATCTTCACCACGTTCGGCACGACGGCCAGCAGCGGGTAGGCGTCGGCGACGGATGCGGCCAGCAGCGACTGCGCCGTCTTTCCGAGACCGGGCTCGTCGGCGAGCAGGAAGGTGCGGTGCCCCGCCTGCACGCTCTGCAGGAAGCGGGACTGGTGCACCATCAGCTCATGACCGGGAGGGGACAGCCGGTCGATCGTGGGCGCCTCGGGCAACTCCATGCTGGCGGCGCGCCCGCCGGCACCGTACTCGAAGGCGCGGTAGAGCGGGCCGAGCAGTTCCCAGTTCGAGAGCCGGCCGACACCGTGCGGCTTCGCCGGCGTGAGGTCGGGGGCCATGAACGGGTTGGCGAGCTGGCGCGACTTGACCGACACCGGCACGACCTGGCGCTCGGCGAGTTCCGGCGGCACGACGGTGGCGGTGGGCGCGGGCGCCTCCGGCTCGTCGTCGGGCACCTCGTAGCCGGCGTCTTCCAGGTACTCTCGGCGCAGGCTCCGGGCGGCGGGCGAGAGCGGGGCGTCGTTCTCGAGCAGGGCGATCAGCGAGGTGTCGCGCGCGGCGGTGCGGGCTAGGATCGACGCGATGCCGTCGAGGCGCTTGAGCTGCTCGGCCCGCTCGGCGTCGCCGAGGGTCGTGTCGCCCTTGATGCCGGCGCGCTCCTCGCGCATCAGCAGCGCCACCACGAGGAACTTCGTGCGGTTGGCGGGGGCGACCTTGCCGCGCTGGGCGGCGGCTTCGACCTCGCGCACCTTGCGGGCGAGGATCGGGATCAGACCGGTGTTGTCTGCGGTTCGCGAACGGCGGTTGCCGGACCTTGACAAGAGTCCTCCTGGACAGTGAGGCGGAATGCACGGGCCAGGACGGTAGAGCATCCTGGGGGGTTCAGCATCTCGGGCGGTCGAGCAGGGCGATGGAATCGCGGTCGAGCCGAGGAGCGGGAGATCCCGTGACGCGCTCAGTCTACGCGATGCACCTTGATCAGGAGGCCACTGGCGATGAAGACGATCGCGCCGACGCCGTGGGCGATCTGCCAGCCGATCAGCGGGAGGTCGATCGGCAGCACGGGATTCCACAGCACGGCGATGGCGGCGAGCGGCGGCAGCCACCACCACTGCTTCGCCTGCACGGCGAACACGAGCATGATCAGGGCGAGGATGGCGATGACGAAGCGCGCCACGGTGAACCAGCCGTCGTCGCCGATCACGGCCAGAAAGGCCACCAGGGCGATCGCGCCGAGCAGCCCGGGGGCGAGCGCGGGGCGGGTGAAGTCGGGGGTGGTCTGTCGCGCGCTCATGTCTCGCCAATCCTACGCGGCGCTCGGTAGGGTGAACCCATGTCATTCACGTCGGGTGCTTCGACCCCCCTTTTCGCAGGCCCAGAGGGGCTCTGGACCGCCGATCCCGAGGAGCTCGCCGCGCGGCTGTTCGTGACCGTCTTCGCCGGCCAGGGCGCGGTGCCGCTGCCGCAGAAAGACGTCTCGGAGGTCTACTCGACGCTCGCCGGCCTCGGCGGCTACTCGCTTCCCGACGTGCGCTCGGGCAACACGCAGCCCCTCGGCCTGACGGTGCAGCTGGCCCAGGAGGCCATCCTGACCTGGGAGCGCGCGACCGTCGCGGTGCGGCTCTCGGCCGGCGCAGGTCCCGTGTCGCACACGGTGACGATGCTCCGCTTCGGGCCGGGCATCCTGAACGCCGCCGACCCGGTGGCCGCGCTCAAGGCGCGGCTGCACTGATGGCGCGCGGCATCCAGACCGAGGCCTTCCGGCTCTCCGACGAGGTCGCCGAGGCCCTCGCGGCCGGCCGCCCCGTGGTCGCTCTCGAGTCGACGATCATCTCGCACGGTCTCCCCCGCCCCCGCAACCTCGAGGCGGCGCGGGAGTTCGAGGCGATCCTCCGTGACGCGGGGGTCACTCCCGCCACGATCGCGGTGCTCGACGGCGTTCCGCGCATCGGCCTCGACGACGACGGCGTGCGCCGCATCGCCGAGGAGGACATGACGAAGGCCAGCGTGCGCGACCTGCCGATCCTCTCGGCCAAGGGCGCGAGCGGAGCCACCACGGTGGCGGCCACGGCCTACCTCGCGGGGCGCGCCGGCGTGCGCGTCTTCGCCACGGGCGGTCTCGGGGGTGTGCACCGGGGCGCCTCCGACACCTTCGACGAGTCGGCCGACCTCTCGGCGCTCGCACTCTCGGGGGTCACGGTGGTCTCGGCGGGGGTCAAGTCGGTGCTCGACATCCCCGCCACGCTCGAGCGCCTCGAGACGCTGAGCGTCCCGGTGGTCGGCTACCGCACCACCGACTTCCCGAGCTTCTGGCTGAGCACCTCGGGCTACACGATCGACTGGTCGGTCGACGACACCGACGAGATCGCCCGGGTCATGCGCGGACAGGACCTGCTCGGCCACGGCCAGGGCATCGTGGTGGCGAACCCGCTGCCCGCCGACCAGCAGTGGGACCCGGAGGAGCACGACCGCGTGCTGGCCACCGCCTTCGCCGCGGCCGACGCCGCGGGCGTCTCGGGCAAGGCGGTCACACCGTTCCTGCTCGGCTTCATCGTCGAGGAGTCGGGCGGGCGCAGCCTCGAGGTGAATCTCGACATCGCCCGCAACAACGTGCGGCTCGCGGGCGGCATCGCCCGGTCGTGGAGCGCCCTGAACAGCGGGTCGCCGACGGACAGCACCGCTCCCATCGGCACCGCGGTCTAGCCCGTGCCGAGGGTGATCGCGTTCGGCGACGTCTTCGACGACATCATCGTCACCCCGGCCGGCGAGATCCGCCCCGACACCGACACCTCGGCGACGATCGAGCGGCGTTCGGGCGGGTCGGCGGCGAACGCGGCGGCCTGGTTCGGCCACCTCGGCGCCGAGTCGCACTTCTTCGGGCGGGTCGGCGCGGCCGACGTCGAGCGGCACGCGGTCGAGCTCGCGGAGTCAGGGGTCGCGGCCCACCTCGTCGGCGACCCCGACCGGCCGACGGGCACCATCGTCGTGGTGCTGCAGCCCGACCGCACCCGCACGATGCTCACCGAGCGCGGAGCCAACAGCCTCACGGGCCCGGCCGACATCGACCGCTCCCTGCTCGAGCCGGGCGCCCACCTGCACCTCACCGGCTACTCGCTCTTCAACGACGTGCCCGGGTCGGAGCGCCTCAGCGCCGTGCGATCGTGCGCCGCTCTCATCGCCGACGCGGGCGCGGCCGGCATGTCGGTCTCGGTCAATCCCGGTTCGGCGGGCTTCATCGCCGACCACGGAGCCGCCACCGTGCTCGACGCGGCCCGCGGCGCGACCGTGCTGCTGCCGAACCTCGACGAGGGGCGCGCTCTGACGGGGGCCGATGATCCGGAGGCGGTCGCGATCGCGCTGCTCGAGCACGCCCCGGTGGTGGCGCTCACGATGGGGCGGGGCGGGGTGCTCGCCGCGGTTCGGCGGGGGCACGGGCATCCACTCGTCGTGCGCCTGCCGGCCCTGCTGGTCGACCCGGTCGACACCACCGGAGCCGGTGACGCCTTCAGCGCCGGCTTCGTGCACGCCCTGCTCACGAGCGGAAGCCTCGACCCCGAGACCATCGACGAGGAGCGCCTCGAACGGGCGGGCCGCGAGGGTGTGCGCTGCGCGGCCGTCGCGATCCAGCGGCTCGGCGCCCGCCCGCCGGCCGCGGAGGCCCCGACGGCCCCGGATGCCCCGACGGCCCCGGTCGGCCCGGCCGAGGTGCCGGCGTGACCTCGGCCACCGCGCCCGCCGCCCCCGATCCCGACGACGAGGCCGCCCTCGAGCGCCTCCGCACCCTGATTCGCATCCCCACGATGTCGGTGGCTCCGGCCGAGCGCGACGAGGCCGCCTTCGACCTCTTCGCCGCGACCCTCCGCGAGCTCTACCCGCTCGTGCACGAGCGCCTCGAGCTCGAACGGATGCTCGACCGCACCTTTCTCTTCCGCTGGCCCGGCCGAGTCGCCGGCCGTGCGTCCATCCTGATGGGCCACTACGACGTCGTGGTCGCCGATGACGAGGGCTGGGAGCATCCCCCCTTCGCCGCCGACGTCACCGGAGACGGCGCCGATCGCGTGCTCTGGGGCCGCGGCACGCTCGACGACAAGGGCTCGGTCGCCGCCGTGCTGGAGGCCGTCGAGCGCTCGCTCGCCGCCGGCGTCACCCCCGAACACGACGTCTACCTGCTCTTCGGCCACGACGAGGAGACCGCGGGCACCGGCGCCGAGGCCGCCGCCCGCGCGCTGCACGAGCGCGGCGTCGACCTCGGTCTCGTGCTCGACGAGGGCGGTGCCGTGATCGAGCGGGCCTTCCCCACGGTCGAGGTGCCCGTCGCGGTGGTCGGCGTGAGCGAGAAGGGCACGACGAACTTCACCCTCACGGTGGAGCAACGGGGCGGGCACGCGTCCACTCCCCCGGCCGACACCGCCACGAACCGGTTGGCCCGGGCCATCACGCGCCTCGAGCGGCACCCGTTCCCGGCCGCGCTCAACCCGGTCACGGCCCGCATGATCGCCACGATCGGCGCGCACGCGAGAGATCCGCTGCGCGCGGTCTTCACCCGGGCCGGGCTGTTCCGCTCGCTGATCGTGCCCGTGTTCGCCCGCCTCAGCGACGAGACGGCCGCGATGGTGCGCACCACCATGGCGGTGACCCAGCTCTCGGGTTCGTCCGCGCCGAACGCCCTCGCCGAACGCGCCCAGGCCGTCGTGAACGTGCGCATCGCGGTGGGCTCGACCGTCGACGAGGCCAGGCGGCACCTCGAGCGCTCGATCGCCGATCCGCTGGTGCGGGTGGAATCCACGATGGAGAACGATCCCGCCCGGGTCTCCCGCATGGACGGCCCCGACTGGCAACTGCTCGCCGAGACGATCGTCGCGAGCTATCCGGGTACGGTCGTCACGCCCTACGTGCAGACGGGTGCCACCGATTCACGCTGGTTCTCCCCGCACAGCCGCTCGGTCTACCGCTTCAGCCCGTTCGAGATGTCGGCCGACGAGCGCGCGACGCTGCATGCCAAGAACGAGCGGATGCACGTGCACACGTGGTTCACGGGCATCCGCTTCTTCGAGCGCCTGCTGAGGCGGCTCTAGCGCAACTGCGCCAGCGACGGGCTCTAGCTACTCGCCGCTCTTCTCGGCGTTCAGCTGCGCCTGCAGCTCCGGCAGCCGGATCGGACGGCTCGACGGCGGCAGGTCGTGCACCCGCTCGAGGGCGGGCTCGAGCTCGGACAGCCACGCCTTGTAGCCCTCCTCGTTCAGGTGCAGCCGGTCTTCGGTGAAGTCGGGGTTGAGCTCGCCCGACTCGACGGCCATCACGGGCCAGAGGTCGAGGTAGTGCGCGCGCACGGTGGCGGCGAACTGCCAGACGTGACGGTTGATCTCCTTGACGAACTCGGCGTACTCGGCGCCGCGCGGCAGCACCGACTGCACCAGGATGCGTGCGTCGGGCTGCGCGGCCCGGATGTTCACCAGCGCGGTCTCGATGCCGCGGACGACCTGCTCGATGCCCCGCCGGTTGGCGACGTCATTGGTGCCGATCAGCAGCACGACGGTGTCGGGGTCTTCGGCCGCCACCTCGTCGAGCCGGGCGATGAGCCCCTCGGTGGTGTCGCCGCCGACGCCGAGGTTGACGGCCTCGAGCTCGGGGAACCACTCCTGCCAGCGTCCGCCTTCGATCAGGCTGTCTCCGACGAAGACGGTCTTGGGCTTTCCGGACATCCGCACCTCCAGGTGAAGTAGATCCCCATTTTACCCGGGGGCGACGATCCCCGCTTCGGCCTGCTCGGCCGAGGCCTCCCGGGCGCGGTCCTTCTTGGCCGCGAGCAAGGCCGTCTCGGTGATGCGGTTGGCCATCCCGTTGAAGATCACGCCATGGAACGGCAGGATCGCGAACCAGTACAACCGGCCGCCGAGGCCGCGCGGGAAGAAGATGGCGCGCTGATCGTAGATCGAGCCTCCGTCGTCGGACGGCGTGGCCCGCATCTCGAGCCACGCACCGCCCGGCACCTTCATCTCCGCGCGCAGGCGCAGGAACGACCCGCGGTCGATCTGCTCGACCCGCCAGAAGTCGAGCGCATCGCCCGTGTGCAGCTCGGTCTGGCTGCGGCGGCCTCGGCGGAGGCCGACGCCGCCGACGATCTTGTCCATCCAGCCGCGCACGGCCCAGGCGATCGGGAAGGAGTACCAGCCGTTCTCGCCGCCGATCCCCTCGATCACGCGCCACAGCTCGTCGGCGGGAGCGGGCGTGCGGCGCTGCTTCACGTCGAGGTAGACCGTGTGACCGGCCCAGTCGGGGTCGCTCGGCAGCGGGTCGCTCACCGCGCCGGGCACGAAGGCGTCCTGCCAGCTGGTCTCGACCTCTCCGGCCTTCATCTTGCCGAGCGCGAGACGCACGGCCCGACGGTAGGGCGTGAGCCCGCCTTCGGGGTCGTCGATGTAGCTGCGGATGTCGTGCTCGTGCGTGACGCAGTCGAACTGCAGCGAGGCGATGATGGGCACGGCCAGCGCGCGCGGGATCGGCGTGACGAGGTTCACCCACTGCGACGCGAGCCACGGCGTCAGAACGGGCAGGGCGGCGATCGGCCGCTGGGCGAGACCGGCCTCGAGGGCGTAGCCGTTCATCATCTGGCCGTAGCGCAGCACGTCGGGCCCGCCGATGTCGAAGGTGCGGTTCACCTCGGGCGGCAGCTCGGCGGCCTTGACCAGGTAGTAGAGCACGTCGCGCACGGCGATGGGCTGGATGCGGTTGCGCACCCACTTCGGTGCCGGCATGTAGGGCAGCACGTCGGTGAGGTGCCTCACCATCTCGAACGACGTCGATCCCGAGCCGATCACGACGCCCGCCTGCAGGGCGGCGGTGGGCACGCCCGACTCGAGCAGGATGCGGCCGACGGCGACCCGCGACCGCAGGTGGGGCGACAGCTCACCGCTCTCGGGGTGCAGACCGCCGAGGTAGACGACCCGCTTCACGCCGGCCTCGGCCACCGCGGTCGCGACGTTGTGCGCCGCGATCTCCTCGCTCTTCTCGAAGTCGCCCTTTCCGCCCATCGAGTGCACGAGGTAGTAGAAGACGTCGACACCCTCGACGGCACCCCGCACCGACTCGGCATCGCCGAGATCGCCCTGCACGATCTCGACCGACGCCGCCCAGGGCACGTCGCGCAGCTTCTCGGGGGTACGCACCAGCACCCGCACGTCGAAGCCCGCGTCGAGCAGTCGGGGCACGAGGCGCCCTCCGATGTAGCCGGTCGCGCCCGTGACGAGGGCCAAACGTCGGGATTCCATACCCTTCACGCTAGCCCTCGCAAGCCCCTTGCGGACCGGGGCCCGACGGATCGTCAGGTGCCTTGTTCACCATCGGGCACCCGACAGATCATCGGCCGCCGACGGATTGTCAGCCCGCTAGATCAGCGCCTTCGTGTGCCACACCGTCTTCGTCTCGGTGAACGCCGAGATGCGGGCGAGACTCGGCGTGGCGGCGTCGGGGCCCTCCTCGGGCGTCAGCACGCGCTTCAGGGTCTCGGCCGCAGCGATCTCGAGGTCGATCCACTCCAGCGCCGAGGCGCCCACGAGGTCGAGCGCGTTCACGTCGGCGTGGCTCGCGAGCCACGGTGCGAGCTCGGCGGGCGATCCGGTGAGCACGTTCACGACACCCTTGGGCAGGTCGCTCGTGGCGAGCACCTCACCCAGGGTGATGGCCGAGAGCGGATGCGCCTCACTCGCCACGACCACGACGGTGTTGCCGGCGACGAGCGCGGGCGCCACGGCGCTGACCAGCCCGAGCAGGGCCGAGTCCTGGGGCGCCACGATCGCGACCACTCCCGTGGGCTCGGGCACCGAGAGGTTGAAGTAGGGCCCCGACACCGGGTTGGCGTTGCCGGTGACCTGCGCGAACTTGTCGGCCCAGCCGGCGTACCAGACCCAGCGGTCGATCGCCGCATCGACCTGGTCGCGGGCGGCCGACGCCGACACGCCCTCCTGCTTGACGATCTCGTCCTCGAACTGGGCGCGGCGCCCCTCGAGCACCTCGGCCACGCGGTAGAGCACCTGGCCGCGGTTGTAGGCGGTGGCGCCCGACCAGCCGCCGACGGCGGCGCGTGCCGCCACGACGGCGTCACGCGCATCCTTTCGCGACGCCTGAGCGGCGTTGGCCAGGAAGCGGCCCTTGCTGTCGAGCACCTCGTAGACGCGGCCCGACTCGCTGCGCGGGAAGGCGCCGTTCACGTAGAGCTTGTAGGTCTTGGGAACGGAGATGTGGGAGCTCATCGCTGCCCTTCCTTCGCGGTGGAGGTCAAGTAGGCGGCGAGGCCGTGACGACCGCCCTCGCGGCCGTAGCCCGACTCCTTGTAGCCGCCGAAAGGCGACGCCGGGTCGAAGCGGTTGAAGGTGTTGGCCCAGATCACACCGGCGCGCAGCTTGTCGGCGACCGCGAGGATGCGGCTGCCCTTCTCGCTCCAGATGCCGGCCGAGAGGCCGTAGGGGGTGTTGTTCGCCTTGGCGATCGCCTCGGCGGGCGTGCGGAAGCTCAGCACCGACAGCACCGGCCCGAAGATCTCCTCCCGGGCGATGCGGTGGCTGGTCGAGACGTTGGTGAAGATCGTGGGTGCGAACCAGAAGCCGTTCTCCGGCAGCTCGCACGCGGGGCTCCAGCGCTCGGCGCCCTCGGCCTCGCCGATCTCGCTGAGCTCGCGGATGCGCGCCAGCTGCTCGGCGCTGTTGATGGCGCCGACATCGGTGTTCTTGTCGAGCGGGTCGCCGACGCGCAGGGTCTCCAGGCGCGACTTCAGGCGCTCGACGACCTCGTCGTGGATCGACTCCTGCACCAGCAGCCGCGATCCGGCGCAGCAGACGTGGCCCTGGTTGAAGAAGATGCCGTTGACGATGCCCTCGACGGCCTGGTCGATCGGCGCGTCGTCGAAGACGATGTTCGCTGCCTTGCCGCCGAGCTCGAGGGTGAGCTTCTTGCCGGTGCCGGCGGTGGAGCGCGCGATCTCGCGGCCGACGGCGGTCGACCCGGTGAAGGCCACCTTGTTCACGTCGGGGTGGTTGACGAGCGCCCGGCCGGTGTCGCCCGCACCGGTGACGATGTTCACGACACCCGCGGGCAGGTCGGCCTGCTGCAGGATCTCGGCGAACAGCAACGCCGTGAGCGGGGTGGTCTCGGCCGGCTTCAGCACCACCGTGTTGCCGGCGGCGAGGGCGGGCGCGATCTTCCAGGCCAGCATGAGCAGCGGGAAGTTCCACGGGATGACCTGGGCGGCCACACCGAGCGCCCGCGGGTTCGAGCCGGCGCCGGCGTACTCGAGCTTGTCGGCCCAGCCGGCGTAGTAGAAGAACCAGGCGGCCACGAGCGGCACGTCGACGTCGCGGCTCTCCTTGATCGGCTTGCCGTTGTCGAGCGACTCGGCCACGGCGAGCTCGCGGGCGCGCTCCTGCACGAGCCGGGCGATGCGGAACAGGTACTTGCCGCGGTCGCGCCCGGACAGGCGGGACCAGGTCTTGTCGTAGGCCTTGCGGGCGGCGGCCACGGCGCGGTCGACGTCGACGTCGGTGGCGTTGGCGATGCGCGCGATCGGCTTCTCGGTGGCGGGCGAGATCGTCAGGAACGACTCCCCCGCGGCCGGCGTGAACTCGCCGTCGATGAAGAGCCCGTACTCGGGCTTCAGGTCGAGGATCGCCGTCGACTCGGGAGCCGGGGCGTATTCGAGGAATGACATCGTGTGGTCCTAGTCGATCGTGACGTAGTCGGCGCCGGAGTAGTGCCCGGAGCTGAGCTTCTGCCGCTGCAGCAGCACGTCGTTGAGGAGGCTCGAGGCCCCGAAGCGGAACAGGTGCGGCTGGAGCCACTCCTCGCCCACCGTCTCGGCGACGGTGACGAGGTACTTGATGGCGTCCTTCGACGAGCGGATGCCGCCCGCCGGCTTCACGCCGATATTCTCGCCGGTGAGGCGGTGCCAGTCGCGCACGGCCTCGAGCATCAGCAGGGTGACGGGAAGCGTGGCGGCCGGGGCCACCTTGCCGGTGGAGGTCTTGATGAAGTCGCCGCCCGCGAGGATGGCGAGCCAGGACGCCCGGCGCACGTTGTCGTAGGTGTTCAGCTCACCGGTCTCGAGGATGACCTTGAGGTGCGCGAATGAGCCGTCGGCCCGTCGGCAGGCCTCCTTGACGGCGACGATCTCGTCGAAGACGTGGCCGAAGCGGCCCGAGAGGAAGGCGCCGCGGTCGATCACCATGTCGATCTCGTCGGCCCCGGCGGCCACCGCGTCGGCGGTGTCGGCGAGCTTCACGGGGAGGGCGGCGCGGCCCGAGGGGAAGGCGGTGGCGACGGCGGCGACGTTGATCAGCCCGTCTCCGGGCTCGGTCACCCGGCCGGCGGCGTGGGCGTCGCCGAGCGCCTCGACGGCGTAGGGAACCATGTCACCGTAGACGCAGACGGCGGCGACGCGGGGCGTCGCGGGGTCGCCCGCATCCGGAACCAGCGCCTTGGCCACGAGCGAGCGCACCTTGCCAGGGGTGTCGGCGCCCTCGAGGGTGGTGAGGTCGATCAGCCCGATGATGCGGTCGAGGGCCCAGGCCTTCGACGTGGTCTTGATCGACCGCGTGCCGAGCGACGCGGCGCGCTGTTCGAGGCCCACGGCGTCGACTCCGGGGAGCCCGTCGAGGTACCGCTTGAGGGTGGCCTCCGTCAGGTCGCCCCCGAGCACCTCCACGGCGCGCTGCGCGGGACTGACCGCTCTTTCAATCGTCACGACGTCACTTCCTGATCTGTCGCGGAGGCGACCCGTCCGGTCGTCCCGCATCCTTCGATTCTCTCACGCGCCTCCGCGCAGTCGCCTGAGATGCCCGGAGCGCTACCACTCGTCTTCGAGCATGCGCGGTCGGGCCACCACGATACCGCTGACCGTGAGCGCCAGGGCGGTGCCCACGAGGAACAGCAGCGGAACCGTCCAGCCGCCCGTCGTGTCGTGCAGCACGCCCACGACCAGCGGCCCGAGGGCGCCGATGCCGTAGCCGATCGACTGCACGAACGAGCTCAGGGCCACCGAGCCCTCGTGGGTGCGGGTGCGCAGGTTGATCAGCACGAGCGAGAGCGGGAACAGCAGCGGCCCGAGGCCGATGAAGGCCACCCACAGCCAGAGCGGGCCGCCGGGCACGAGCAGCAGGCCGCCGTAGCCGAGCAGGTAGAACACGACGCCGGCGGCGATCAGCGGGCCGACCGTCTTCATCCTGGTGGCGAGGATGGGCACGAGCAGGGCGGCGGGCAGCCCCATCACGGAGAACAGCGAGAGCAGGGCGCCCGCCTCGGCCTCCGAGGCCCCGGCGACGTCGGTCAGGATGCTCGGCAGCCAGGCGAACATGGCGTAGGCGTTCACCGAGGTCAGGGCGAACACGAACATCAGCGACCAGGCGACCGGCGAGCGGAGCACGCGGGCGAAGCCCTTGCGACGCTCGACTGGTTGATCGGCGGAACGCTGATCGGCGGCGGGCTGCCCAGCGACACGCGCGTCGGCACCGGCCGGGTCAGCCGCTGCTCCCCCACCGCGCCGCTCGCGCATCCGTCTCGCCAGCAGGGTCACGAGCGGCACCAGCGCCAGAACCGAGAACACGGCCCACATGCCCACCGACACCCGCCAGCTGCTCGCGTCGGCCACCGGCACGGCGACGAGCGGGGGCAGGGTCGCGCCGATGGCCATGATGGTCGCGTACAGCGCCGTCAGCAGCCCGATGCGGTCGGGGAAGTACGTCTTCACGAGCGGGGGCAGCAGCACGTTGGCCACACCCATGCCGGCGAAGGTGACGGCGCTGGCCAGCACGAGCACGAGGTACGAGCCCGAGGATGCCCGCACCAGATGCCCGAGCAGGATGGCGACGATCGCCACGATCATCACCCGCTCCACGCCGAAGCGGCGGTGCAGGGCGGGGGCGAACAGCCCGACCACCGCGAAGCTCACGGGCGGCAGCGTGCCGAGGAAGCCGATGCCGATGGCGCCGATGGCGAAGTCCTCGCCGATGCGGTCGTAGATGGGAGACAGCGCGGCGACGGCGGTGCGGAGGTTGAGGCCGACGAGCACCACGGCGAGCAGCGCGACCGTGCGACCTTGCCAGAGCGGCCGGGCCCGCACCTCAGCGGGCGTCATCGAGCACGCGGCGGGCGCGCAGCACGTCGTCGTCCATCTGGGCGATCAGCGGGTCGATGCCGGTGAACTTCACCTGGCCCCGGATGCGCGCGACGAAGGAGACGTCGACGACGTGGTCGTAGAGGTCGAGGTCCTCGTCGATCACGTAGGCCTCGACCTGCTTCTGCGGCACGCCGTCGAAGGTGGGGTTGTTGCCGACCGAGATCGCGGCGGGGTAGCGCCGCCCCGCATCCGTCAGCCAGCCGGCGTAGACGCCGTCGGCGGGGATGAGCCCCTCGGACTCGGGTGAGAGGTTGGCGGTCGGGAAACCGAGCTCGCGGCCTCGCTTGGCGCCGTGCACCACCATGCCGCGCACGGTGGGCGGGCGGCCGAGCAGCTCGCTGGCCCGTTCGACGTCGCCGTCGGCGAGCAGCTCCCGGATCCAGGTCGAGGAGACCTTGCGCTCCTCGGCCGGCCGCACGTCGGGGATGAGGTCGACGTCGAAGCCGAACTCGCCGCCGAGCTCCCGGAGGGTGTCGATGTCGCCGCGGCCCCTGGCGCCGAAGCGGAAGTCCTCCCCCACCATGACGACCTCGGTGCGGCAGACGCCGGCGAGCACGCGCTCGACGAACTCGCGCGGGGTCATCGAGGCGAGGGCCTCGTCGAAGGGCAGGAAGATCGTGACGTCGACCCCGGTCTCCTCGAGCAGCTCGAGGCGCTGGGAGTTGCCGAGCAGGGCCTCGGGCCGGAGCCGGGGATCGAGCTGGGCCAGCGGGTGGCGGTCGAAGGTGATGACGACGCTCGTGAGCTCGCGGGTGGCGGCGACGTCGATGAGCTCGGCGATCACGGCGCGATGACCGGCGTGCACGCCGTCGAACTTGCCGATCGTGACCGCGCTGGGGCCGAAGCCCGCCGGCACCTCGGCGAGCGAGCGGTACGCCCTCATCGGGTGCGTCGCAGCCACAGCATGCCGAGCACGGGGAGCACGAGCGGGATGAACAGGTACCCGGCGCCGTACCACGACCACACGGAGGCCTTCGCGAACAGCTCGGGCAGGAACAGGCTCAGGGTGCCGACGGTGAGCACCCCGATCAGCTCGAAGGTGATGGTGACCCAGGCGATGCGGTACCAGACCCGGCCCGGGGCGATGAGCGCCACGGTGGCGACGATGTAGACCACGGCGGCGACGGCCGAGAGCGTGTAGGCGAAGGATGCCTGGTCGAACTTGCCGATGATCTCGACGACCGACCGGCCGGTGGCTCCGAGCGCCAGGATGGCGTAAACCGCGATCAGCACCCGGCCGATGCCCCGGGCTCGGCTGCGGGGAGGGGGTGGAGCGAGGGTGTCGTGAGCCATGGCTCTAGAAGTTTATGGCACCCGGTCAGCTTCCCTGCACGAACCAGATGACGTTCATGCGGTAGACCATCACCGCCACGGCCAGGCAGATCGCGCCGAGGATCACGGTGCTCCAGCGGCTGCGCTCGACGAGCGCCCAGAAGCCCCCGGCGACGGGCAGCAGCACGGCCGAGACGAGGTACACCCAGAACTCGAGCGGGTCGCCGGAAGGGGTGTTGCCGAACGCGGGTGCAGCGATCGCGACCACGAGCTGCACGATCAGCAGCACCTCGACGAGGGCCGTGGCCCCCATGGTCAGGTCGGTGGGCTTGCGGCCGGCGAGGCCGAGCACCACGCACAGGATGCCCGCCAGCACGGCCACGGCGACCTGGACGATCGTGAACCACTCGATCATGCGGGGCCCTCGTTCTCGGTCTCGTGCTGGTGCTCGCCCTCGTACTCGTCCGGCGGGAAGTTGACGATGCTCTTGGCCTTGGTCTTCTCGCGCTGCACGAGGCCGACGAGTCGGCCGGCGGCGGTGATGGCGGCGACGGGGCCGTCGGGCAGCTCGTCGGTCACCCGGATGCGCTGGCCGTGGCCGAGGGCGGCGGTCTCGGCGGCGTCCACGTCGAGCACGGGGAAGAGGGACCGGGCCACGTCGGCCGGCGCGCGGAGCGGGAGCGGTTCGCCCGCCTCGACGAGGGCCTGGAGCTGATCGAGGGGCGGAGCATCCGCCACCTGGAACGGGCCGACCCGGCTGCGTCGCAGACTCGTGAGGTGCCCGCCGACGCCGAGGGCTGCGCCGAGGTCGCGGGCGATGGCGCGCACGTAGGTGCCCGACGAGCAGACGACGCGCACGTCGACGTCGAGCACGGGATGGCCCTCGTCGTCGACGCCGGCCCGGCCCCCGCCGAGCACCTCCAACTCGTCGATCGTGACTGTGCGGCTCTTCAGCACGACGTCCTCGCCGGCGCGCACGCGGGCGTAGGCGCGCTGGCCGTCGACCTTGATGGCGCTGACCGAGCTCGGGATCTGCTCGATGATGCCGCGCTGGGCGTCGAGCGCGCGGTCGATGCTCTCGTCGTCGAGGGCCTCCACGGCGCCGGCGGCGGCCCGCTCGACGAGCTCGCCCTCGCGGTCGTCGGTGGTGGTGCTCGCGCCGAGGCGGATGGTGGCCAGATACTCCTTGTCGAGGCCGACGAGGTAGGTGAGGAGGCGGGTGGAGCTGTTGATGCCGAGGATGAGCAGGCCGGTGGCCATCGGGTCGAGGGTGCCGGCGTGGCCGACCTTGCGGGTCTGGGCGAGGCGGCGGGTGCGGGCGACGACGTCGTGGCTGGTGAAGCCGGCGGGCTTGTCGACGAGGAGGATGCCGCTGGGCGTGGGCTTCTGAGTCTTGTCGGCCGCACTGTTCACGCCTGACACGCTAACAGGTGCGTGAGCGTAGGCTCGGAGCATGGTCGACCCTGCTACTCCCGCGAGCGTCTACGCCGACACGCTGGCTGCCGAGATCCGTCACAACTACCGACTGGGCCGTGTGATCGTGGGGGTCGACGGTGTCGAGCACACCCGTGACTTCGCCGACGAGCTGGCGGCCGCCTTCGCGCGCACGGGCGTCGAAGCGGTGCGGGCCTCGCTCGACGACTTCCAGCGTCCGCGGGCCGAGCGTCTCGCGCTCGGCGAGCACTCGGCCGACGGCTACTACCTCGACCGCTACGACGTGGACACGCTGAAGCGGGTGCTGCTCGAGTCGTTCCGGATGGCCGGCAGCACCGGTTTCCAGACCACTGCCTTCGACGCGGCGCGTGACGTGCCGGCCGAGGCGCGCTGGCTCACGGCTCCGGCCGATGCGGTGCTCGTGCTCGACGGGCCGTTCCTGCAGCGGCCCGGGCTGCGCGGGCAGCTGAACTTCACCGCGTACCTCGAAGGCCGGCACGCCGAGCTGCCGACCGAGGTGCTCGGGGCGGATGCGCTGTACCAGGCCGAGGCGGGGCCGCGGTTCGGGGCGAGTGCGATCGTCGATGTGAGTTCGCCCGAGCATCCGCGTCGCAGCTTCGCCGACAGCTGCTGAGGTCGCTCTAGGCTGGTCGGATGCCCGAACCGACGCCTCTCTCCTCTGCGGCATCCCCCTCGGCTTCCTCGACTGAGTTCTCCCCTTCGGCCTTCTCGACCGCCGTCGTGTCGTGGTTCGCCGTCGCTGCCCGCGACCTGCCGTGGCGCCGACCCGGATTCACGGCCTGGGGCACGCTCGTCAGCGAGTTCATGCTGCAGCAGACGCCGGTGGTGCGGGTGGTGCCGCGGCTGGCAGAGTGGCTGGCGCGCTGGCCCACGCCGGCGTCACTGGCCGCGTCACCCGCGGGGGATGCGGTGCGGGCCTGGCAGTCGCTCGGCTATCCGCGTCGGGCGCTGAACCTGCACGCCTGTGCGGTGGCGATCACCTCGCGCTTCGGCGGGGAGGTGCCGCGCGACGTGCCGTCGCTGCTGTCGCTGCCCGGGGTGGGTGACTACACCGCGCGGGCGGTCGCGGTGTTCGCGTACGGCGATCGGCACCCGGTGGTGGACACGAACATCCGCCGCGTGATCGCTCGAGCCGTCGACGGTGCCCCGGATGCGGCCGCCCCCAACGCCCGCCGCGACCTCCCCGCGATGGCGGCGCTGCTGCCCCCGTCGGACGCCGACGCCGCCCGCTTCAACGCCGGCATGATGGAGCTCGGCGCCCTGGTCTGCACGGCCCGTGCGCCGCGCTGCTCCTCCTGCCCGGTCGCCGACCTCTGCGCCTGGCGGGCGGCGGCCTACCCCTCCGCCCCCGTCGCCCGCCGGCCGGTGCAGAAGAAGTACGAGGGCTCGGACCGCCAGGCGCGCGGCATCGTGCTGGGAGTCCTGCGCGCGTCGGACGACCCGGTCCCCCACACCGCCCTCGCCGAGGCCCTCCCCGACCCCGCGCGCCTCGGCCGCGCCCTCGCCGGCCTCCTGGCCGACGGCCTCCTGGTGACCCCCGCCGCCGATCTCTACGCCCTCCCCTGACCTCTCGTCTCCTGTCGACCAACTCCGACGACCTTCACGGCCCCGTGTCCTCGTGACCCACTCCGACGACCTGCACGCTCTCACCTGACCTCTCGCGTCTCCTGCCGCACTCGCAAGGCGACCCATGCCCCTCGTCGGCAAGCGCGGAGCGCGCGGCAGCCACCCGGGTGCTGCCGCGCGCTCCGCGCTTGCCCTCGATGATCAGGGCCGGGTCACGAAGTCCAATGTCGGTGGTCTCTGGTTGACTTATCCTCATGAACAATTCGTCGGTCGTCTTCGCCGAGACCCCTGCCTACGATGCCCCGCTCATCGACTCGCTTGGTGCTCAGTTCGACGCGGCGATCCAGGATGTCCGAGCCGCCGACGCGGCCATCGCCGCCGCCGAGGCACTGCGCGTCCGCCGGCTGGCACGCGTGGCCGAACTCTCATCGCTGATGTCCCAGTCCGACGGCAGCGCCGCCACCGCCGCAGGCCGCGAGTGGGCCCGCCGCCGCCTCGTGACCGAGATCGCCTGCGCGACGAAGCGCAGCGAACGCACGACAGCCCGCCTGATCGACGACAGCGAGCACCTGGTCGGCGCCTTCCCAAAGACGCTCTCCCGGCTCTCGTCGGGTGCCATCTCCTACGCCCACGCCAAGTCGCTCGTCGCGCACGCCCTGACAATCCCGGCCGAAGCACGAGCCTCGTTCGAGCGCGACGTCCTCCCCCACGCCGAGGCACTCCCGGCCCACCGCTTCGACGACCGCGCCCGCCGCCTGCGCGAGCGCCTGCACCCCGAATCGATCATCACCCGCACCAAAGCGGCACTCGACGAGCGCTACGTCTCGGTCACGCCCGAATGCGACGGAATGGCCACCATCCTCCACCACCTCCCCGCGGTCGACGCCCTGGCCATCGACGACCTCATCGACCGCGTCGCACGCGCCGACCGCGCCAACCGCGCGGCCGCCTCCGCCGCTTCCGACGCTGCCCGCGCCGGACACTCCGACGGCCTCGATGTCTCTGATGTCCCCGATATCCCCGATGTCCCCGACAACGACACGCGCACCCACGCGCAGCGCAGGTCCGACGCCCTCACCGACCTCATCCTCGCCCGCCGCGACCGCCCGGGCTTCATGCCGACGGTTCTCATCACAATGGCGGCGACGACCTTCTCAGGATCCGACGACTCCCCCGCCTCCCTCCACGGCTACGGCCCCATCGACCCCGCCACGGCCCGCCGCCTCGCGCGTCACGCCCCCACCCACCTCCGTGCGTCCACCCCCGCTCCCGACGCCACCTCCCCGTCACCACCCACCATCGTGACGCGCCACCGCACCCGCGCCCACATCCACACCGGATCACCGCCCGCAGATCCCCCCATCGACGCCTCGCCACGCCGCGCCACCCGCACGGGCACCCCGACCGGCCCCGCGATCATCGAGAGCGACACCACCAACCCGACGACCACGTCACCAGCCTTTGTTCTCGACACGACTGTCCACCCCGAAGCGCCCGCCGACTCGCGCGACCGCGACCGCGACCGCGAAGCCGAAAACCGCTACAGCGCCTCATCCGTCGTGCGCACCGTGCTCACCCTGCTCGACGAGACCTGCCGCTTCCCCGGCTGCGGCCGCCGAGCCGACCGCTGCGAGCTCGACCACACCCACGCCTGGAGCGAGGGCGGCCGCACCACCCCCGACAACCTCGCGCACCTCTGCTCCCGTCACCACCACCTCAAGCACGAGGGCGGCTGGCACGTCACCCCCTCCCACGACGGCACCCGCACCCTCACCTGGACGAGCCCCCGCGGCGCCCGCTACACGACCCACCCCGAACACCGCGCCCTGGCCGCCCCCAACCCCGACCCCGACCCGCCACCCTTCTAACCCTTCGTTCTTCCGCGCGCCGAGCGCCAGCACACAACCATGCCCTCCCGCGGCGGTCTACCGCCGGCCTGACGCGACCGCCGGTCGCGCCCCAACCGACATCAGACACCCGTGCCCTCCCGCGCCGCCGAAACGACGAATGGCCCCATCTCTCGCGAGACAGGGCCACTCGAACATCGGCGCGCAAGGAACTAGTCCTCCTCGATCACCTTCGGCTTCACGTACGGGTCCTCGTCGCCGGCGTACTGCGCCTTCTTCGCCAGACCCTCCACCGCGGCGTCCCGCGCCCGCGCCTCGGCGAGCAGGTCGTCGAGCACCTTCGCGTTCTCGGGCAGCGCATCGGCGATGAACTCGAGCGACGGCGTGAGCCGCGCAGTGATGTTCTTGCCGACCTCGCTGCGGAGCATCCCGGTCGCCGACTTCAAAGCAGCGGCCGAGTCGGCCCGCTCGCGGTCGTCGCCGTACACCGTGTAGAAGATCGACGCGTGCTGCAGGTCACCCGTCACCCGCACATCCGTGATGGTGACGAAACCGAGCCGGGGATCTTTGATGCCCTTCTCGAGCCGCTTCGCCACGATGACCTTGATTCGGTCCGCCATCTTGGCGGCACGTGCCGGATCAGCCATGAACATCCCTCTTTCTGCCTGTGGCATCTCTGCCGGTGGGACTGGATATGAGAGGAGGAGTGATGCGACACCAGGCCGCACCACTCCTCCGTCAGCTCACGCTGCTCTAGCGAACGCTAGACGCGCGGCTTCTCCTTCATCTCGATCGTCTCGATCTCGTCGCCGATCTGGATGTCGTTGAACTTACCGAGACCGATACCGGCCTCGAAGTCCGTCCGCACCTCGGTGACGTCGTCCTTGAAGCGACGCAGCGACTCGATGGCCAGGTTGTCCCCGACCACGACACCCTCGCGGATGACACGCGCCTTGGCGTTTCGCGTGATCGTTCCCGACCGCACGATGACACCGGCGATGTTGCCGAACTTCGAGGAGCGGAAGATCTCGCGGATCTCCGCGACACCCGACTGCACCTCTTCGAACTCCGGCTTCAGCATGCCCTTCAGCGACGACTCGATGTCGTCGAGCGCGTTGTAGATGACCGAGTAGAACCGGATGTCCACACCCTCGCGAGCGGCGCGCTCGCGCGCCTTCGTGTCGGGACGCACGTTGAAGCCGATGATGATGGCGTTGTCGACCGTGGCGAGGTTGACGTCGCTCTCGGTGACCGCACCCACACCGCGGTGGATGATTCGGAGCTGAACGCTGTCATCGACCTCGATCTTGAGCAGCGACTCCTCGAGTGCCTCGACGGCACCGGAGACGTCACCCTTGATGATGAGGTTGAGCGCTTCGACCTTGCCCTCTTCGAGTGCACGGGTGAAGTCCTCGAGCGAGATGCGCTTGCGAGCCTTGGCCAGCGAGGCGTTGCGCTCGGCGGCTTCACGCTTCTCAGCGATCTGACGCGCGGTGCGGTCCTCCTCGGTGACGAGGAAGGTGTCACCGGCGCGCGGGACACTCGAGAGGCCCTGCACCTGCACCGGACGCGACGGGGTCGCCT
The DNA here is from genome assembly GCF_024978135.1 of Herbiconiux gentiana. Lineage (GTDB taxonomy): Bacteria > Actinomycetota > Actinomycetes > Actinomycetales > Microbacteriaceae > Herbiconiux > Herbiconiux gentiana. Next base: position 82,535 of record NZ_JANTEZ010000004.1, read on the forward strand.
CGGTGACGGTCTCGCCGTTCTCGTCGACCATCGCACGGACACGGCCGTAAGCCGTTCCCGCCACGATCGCGTCACCGACCCGGAGCGTTCCGGACTGGATGAGCACCGTCGCGACCGCACCGCGGCCCTTGTCGAGCTTGGCTTCGATCGCCACGCCGCGCGCATCCTTGTTCGGGTTGGCCCGCAGGTCGAGACCGGCGTCGGCGGTGAGGAGCACCGCATCGAGCAGGTCCTGGATGCCGATGTCGTTGCGAGCGGACACGTCGACGAACATGACGTCTCCGCCGTACTCCTCGGCGACCAGGTTGTACTCGGTGAGCTGCTGACGCACCTTGGCCGGGTTGGCGTCGGGCTTGTCGATCTTGTTGACCGCGACCACGATCGGCACGTTGGCCGCCTGGGCGTGGTTCAGCGCCTCGATCGTCTGCGGCATGATGCCGTCGTCGGCCGCCACCACGAGGATCGCGATGTCGGTGACCTGGGCACCACGAGCACGCATGGCGGTGAACGCCTCGTGACCGGGGGTGTCGATGAAGGTGATCGGACGCTCGATGCCCTCGTGCTCGGTGACCACCTGGTACGCACCGATGTGCTGGGTGATGCCACCGGCCTCGCCCGCCACGACGTTCGCATTGCGGATGGCGTCGAGCAGTCGCGTCTTACCGTGGTCGACGTGACCCATGACGGTGACGACCGGGGGACGGATCTCCAGGTCTTCGTCGGTCTCGTCTTCCAACTCCTGGTCGAGGTCGATGTCGAAGCCCTCGAGCAGCTCGCGGTCCTCTTCCTCCGGCGACACGATCATGATCTTGTAGCCGAGCTCTTCGCCGAGCACCTGGAAGGTGGCCTCGTCGAGCGACTCGGTCGCCGTGGCCATCTCACCGAGGTGGAACAGCACGGTCACCAGGTTGCCGGGGCTCGCGTCGATCTTGTCGGCGAAGTCGGTGATGGATGCACCGCGGCGCAGTCGCACTACCGTGTTGCCGTCACCGCGGGGAACGCTGACGCCGCCCAGCGACGGGGCTTCGCGCAGCTCGAATTCGGCCCTCTTCGTCCGCTTGGACTTGCGGGCCTTGCTCTTACCGCCACCGCGACCGAACGCACCGGCGGTTCCACCACCGGGGCCACGGCCACGACCGCCGGCACCCGGACGCGGCGCGAAGCCGCCGGGGGCACCACCGGGACGGAACCCGGGCGAACCGGGAGCCGGACGAGCGCCACCACCCTGCGGGGCGCCGGGACGGAAGCCCGCACCGGTGCCGGGACGCTGGAAGCCCGTGGGGCGAGGAGCACCCGGACGGGGCGAACCCGGACGGGGAGCGCTCGGACGGGGAGCTCCGGGACGCGGGATGGCGCCACCGGCACCACCGCCCGAACCGGTGCGGCCCATGCCCTGCTGGCTGGCGAAGGGGTTGTTGCCGGGGCGCGGAGCGCCGGGGCGCTGCATGCCCTGCTGGCTGGCGAACGGGTTGTTGCCCGGGCGCGGGATTCCGGGGCGCGGGCCGCCGGGGCGGGGCGCAGCCGAGTCACCGGATGCCGGAGCAGCCGGGGCGGCGGAAGCCGAACCGGGAGCGGCCGGAGCCGCCGAGCCCGAGCCCGATGCCGCGGGGGCGTCGGTGGACGACTTGGGAGCAGCCGGAGCAGCCGGAGCGGCTGCGGACGGGGCCGCCGGAGCGGACGCGGCAGCGCGCTCGGCCGGGGCCGGAGCAGCGGCGGGTGCAGCAGGCGCGGCGGAAGCCGGCGTCGAGCCACGACCGGCCGACGGGCCGGGAGCCGGAGCGCCGGGACGCGCACCGCCCGGACGAGGCCCGGACGACGACCGCGGAGCAGCCGAGGAGCCCGCACCGGGAGTCGGAGCAGACGATCCGCCCGACGCGGTCGAACCCGCGCCGGCCTTGATCAGTGCCTCTTTGAGGCGACGAGCCACGGGGGGCTCGATGCTCGACGAGGGGCCCTTGACGAACTGACCCATCTCTTTGAGCGTCGCAAGGGCGACCTTGCTGTCGACACCGAGCTCGGCGGCGACTTCATGTACACGTGGTTTTGCAGCCACAATTCTCCTGTCTGGATGGCCCACCCAGACAGGGCAGGCCGTTAGTAGCGGACGGGTCTCATTTCGAGCCGCTCATCAGTTGTCACTCATGGTTCACGGTGCCGTTCAGCCTGTTCTCTAATGTTGTCGTCTCGAGTGCTCCGTCCACCCGGAGCGCACGCCCGAAAGCGCGACGCGAGACCGCGAGGTGGAAGCACGCGAGTGTCGGATGCAACCAGGCGCCTCGCCCGGGAAGAGTGGCCGTCTCGTCGACGACCAGTTCCTGTCCCACAGGGACAGACTCCCTGGCAACGACCCTCAGCAAAGAGGACCGTGAGGCGCGCGCACGACATCCGACGCACGTTCTAACGGGTTCCATGGTACTCCATATTCCCGGGGCGACAGTCGGCTGCCGCTCCGGAAGCGCCCCGATCAGTCGCCGTCGAGGATGCTGTCGGGCTGGATGTCGATCTTCGCACCCGTGAGCTTCGCGGCGAGTCGGGCGTTCTGGCCCTCCTTGCCGATCGCCAGCGAGAGCTGGTAGTCGGGCACGAGCGCCCGCACGGCCTTGGTGGCCTGATCGATCACGAAGGCACTCGACACCTTGGCGGGCGAGAGCGCGTTCGCGACGAAGGTCGGCAGGTCCTCCGAGTAGTCGACGATGTCGATCTTCTCGGCACCGAGCTCCGACGTGACGGCACGCACGCGCTGCCCCAGTTCGCCGATGCAGGCGCCCTTGGCGTTCACACCGGGCTCGGTGGCGCGCACCGCGATCTTGGTGCGGTGACCCGCTTCGCGAGCGAGCGAGACGATCTCGACGACGCCCGAGGCGATCTCGGGCACCTCGAGCGCGAAGAGCTTGCGCACGAGCGAGGGGTGCGTGCGCGACACGGTGATCGCCGGGCCCTTCGGCCCCTTGGCCACGCTCGTGACGTAGACGCGGATGCGCGACCCGTGCGCGTAGTCCTCGCCCGGAACCTGCTCCTCCGGAGGCATGATCGCCTCGATGGTGCCGAGATCGACGTGGATCATCCGCGGGTTCGGGCCCTGCTGGATGACACCGGCGACGATGTCGCCCTCGCGGCCCTTGAACTCGCCGAGCACCTTGTCGTCGCCGATGTCGCGCAGCCGCTGGTTGATGACCTGCTTGGCGGCGAAGGCGGCGATGCGCCCGAAGTCGCTGGGGTTCTCCTCGGCCTCGCCGATGACGACACCGTCTTCATCGAGCTCGGGCACGAAGATGCCGATGTGGCCGGTCTTGCGGTCGAGGTGCACGCGAGCGGAGTCGGTGCCGTCCTCCGTGGTGGCCGGACGGTCGGTGTGCTTGAGGAACGCGGTCAGGATCGCCTGCTCGATGATTCCCACGAGTTCCTCGAAGGGAATCTCTCGTTCACGCTCCAAGAGGCGTAAGACGCTGAGGTCGATGTCCACTTCCGGCCTCCTCTGTTCAGATCTGTCACCGCCGATGTCTCCGGCGGTCAAACGAAAAGACTACCCGAAGCTTTCGGCGACGTCATCCAGAGCGACCTGGGTGCGCTCCCCCGACGCCCGATCCCACAGCTCCACGACGCCGTCGGCGACCCCTCGGCCCACGATCACGATGCGCGGCACGCCGATCAGCTCGGCGTCGCCGAACTTCACTCCGGGGCTCACCTTGGGGCGGTCGTCGAAGAGCACCTCGAGGCCCTTCGCCTCGAGGTCGGAGACGACCGACTCGGCGGCCTGGTAGACCGCCTCGTCTTTCCCGGTGGCGATGACGTGCACGTCGAAGGGCGCGACCGAGGGCGGCCAGATCAGCCCCTTCTCGTCGTTGTTGAGCTCGGCGATGATGGCCAGGATGCGCGTGACGCCGATGCCGTAGGAGCCCATCGTCACCGTGACGAGCTTGCCGTTCTCGTCGAGCACCTTGAGGCCGAGGGCCTCGGCGTACTTGCGACCGAGCTGGAAGACGTGACCGATCTCCATGCCGCGAGCCAGCTCGACCGGGCCGGAGCCGTCGGGAGCGGGGTCTCCCGCTCGCACCTCGGCCACCTCGACGGCGCCGTCGGCCCTGAAGTCGCGCCCGGCGACGAGGCCGAAGACGTGCTTGCCGTGCACGTTGGCCCCGGTGATCCAACCGGTGCCGTCGACCACCCTCGGGTCGACGACATAGCGGATGCCCGTGCTCGACTCCTCGCCGAGAACCGCACCCTCGGGCGACCAGGGCCCGATGTAGCCCTTGACGAGCCCCGGGTTCTTCGCGAAGTCGGCCTCGGTGGCGGCCTCGACCTCCGCGGGAGCGAAGGCGACCTCGGCCCGCTTCAGGTCGACCTCGCGGTCACCGGGCAGGCCGACGACGACGACCTCGCGCGTGCCGTCGAGGTTCACCAGCGCGAGCACCACGTTCTTCAGGGTGTCGGCCGCCGTCCACGACCGGCCGTCGGGGCGGGGGTGGGATTCGTTCGCCGCGTCGACCAGCGTCTGGATGGTGGGCGTCTCGGGGGTGTCGTGAACCTCGGCCGGCGTGAGACCCTCGAACGAGCGGGGCTCGGGCGCGAGGGTGGTGAACGCCTCGACGTTCGCCGCGTAGCCGCCGGCCGACCGCACGAAGGTGTCTTCGCCGACGGGGGTGGGGTGCAGGAACTCCTCGCTCTTTGAGCCGCCCATCGCTCCGGCGTCGGCCTTGACGATCGCGTATTCGAGCCCGAGGCGGGTGAAGATGCGCTCGTAGGCGTCGCGCTGCGCCTGGTAGCTCGCGTCGAGCCCGGCGTCGGTGTAGTCGAACGAGTACGCGTCTTTCATGGTGAACTCGCGCCCGCGCAGCAGGCCGGCGCGGGGGCGGGCCTCGTCGCGGTACTTGTCCTGGATCTGGTAGATCGACAGGGGCAGGTCTTTGTAGCTGTTGTAGAGGTCTTTCACGAGCAGGGTGAAGACCTCCTCGTGCGTGGGCGCGAGCACGTAGCCCGCGTCCTTGCGGTCGGAGAGCCGGAACATGCCGGGCCCGTACTCGGTGTAGCGCCCGGTGACCTCGTAGGGCTCCTTGGGCAGCAGGGCCGGGAAGTGCACCTCGAAGGCTCCGGCGGCCTCCATCTCCTCGCGGATGACCGCCTCGATCTTCGCCTTCACCCGCAGCCCGAGCGGCAGCCAGGCGAAGATGCCCGGCGCCTGGCGACGGATGTAGCCGGCGCGGACGAGCAGCACGTGGCTCGCGACCTCGGCGTCGGAGGGCGATTCCCGCAGCGTGCGGAGGAAGTAGTTGGACAAGCGAGTAGGCACGCACCGAGTCTAGCCAGCGCGGCACGAACGCTCACATCGCGGGCGGGGCTGTGCACAACTCCCCCGTTATCCCTTCTACACAGAGCAGCGGATGCCCGTCCCTGTCCACAGATCGCCCCGCGACCCCGCGCGGCCCGACGAGGGCGTCCTACCCTCACCGCATGGACACTCTGACTCAGCAGCGGGCCGCCGCACCGTTCCTGCAACGCTGCACGACCCCGATCGGCCGGGTCGAGGTGGTCAGCGACGGAGAAGCGGTCACCCGGGTGGCGCTCGAGGCAGCCGGAGCACTGCCGCACGACGGCCTGGTGTTCGACTCCGACACCGTCGCCGACGAGGCGATCGCGCAGCTGCTCGACTACTTCGAAGGCAGCCGCAAGCGCTTCACGGTGCCGCTGGCGCACCGCGGCACGCCCTTCCAGGTCGCGGTCTGGCAGGAGCTCGCGGCGCTCGGCTGGGGCGAGCCGACCGACTACGGCGCGATCGCGCGCGCGGTCGGCAAGGTCGGCGCCGGGCGCGCCGTCGGCGGTGCGGTGGCGCTGAACCCGACGCCGTTGCTCGTCGGCTGCCACCGGGTGCTCTCGGTCGCCGGCCGCATCACCGGCTGGAGCCACGGAGAGGGGGTGCCGACCAAGGCCTGGCTCCTGTCCCACGAATCCATCGCCTTCGCGGCCGGCTGATGGCGATGACCTTGACCGCCACGGACAGGGCCACGACCACCGCCACGGCCACGGCCACGGCCACGGCCACCCTGAACCGCGTCAGACCTCGAGCACCAGTTCGCCCGACGCGGCGAGCGAGAGACGGTGTCCGGTCGCGCTCCCCCAGGCGATCAGCTCGTCCACCTCCGCGAAGTCGGTACCGTGCTGCACGAGTGCGCGCACCAGCTCGCCCTTGCCCTTCTTGTTGAAGTGGTTCAGGGCCCGCGTGACGCCGTCTGGCCCTTCGCTAACCACCCGCAGGAAGTGGGAACGGGAGACTGCGGGAGGTACGGGGCCGAGATGCACGTAGGCCTCCGAGCGCAGGTCGAGCACGAGTTCGTCGCGGTGGGCCAGCAGGGCCTTCGAGACGGGGGCGCTCCACGTCGCCTTGAGGCTGTCGCCCTCGAGTCGGGAGTCGTGCGAGAGCCGGTACGCCGGCACCGGGTCTCCCGCACCGACGAGGCCGAACAGCGCCGAGTGGATGCGCACGTGCCGCGCGGCGAAGGCGCGGGCCGCGGCGTCGAGCGACGGCGCGTCGAGGGCCTCGTACAGCACACCCGTGTAGCGGTCCATCGCGGGCATCGTAGGTGAGGAGGTGAGAGCGCGGTTGCGATCGACCTCCGAGGCGAGCTTCGGGCCGAGCTTGAGGCGCCGCAGCGACTCCTCTCGGTCACGGCTGAGCTGCTTCAGGCGCCGCACCGTGGCGCGCCGGGTTGGCGTCAGGGTCGGATGCGAGAGCAACGCCAGATCGAGGGCGGGGCCGTCTCCCCCGTCGTGCTTGGTCTCCGAGGGCGGGAGCAGGACGAGCATCCGGAGCCTTTCTGGGCGACTGGGCAGCTGAGGAACTGCGAGGAGGAAAACACGAAGGCCGCCGCCCCACTCACGAGGAGCAGGGACGGCGGCCTTCGAGGGAACTACTTGATCAGCTCGGCGTCGCGCGCCACGATCGTGACGGTGTCGTTCTCGACCGAGAGGAACCCGTCGTCGGCACGAGCGACCAGGCGCTCTCCGCTCGTCGCGTTCACACGCACCTCGCCCGCGGCGAGGATCGCGAGCATCGGCTCGTGACCGGCCAGGATGCCGATCTCGCCCTCGACGGTCTTGGCGACCACCATCGAGGCCTCGCCGGCCCAGATCTGCTGGTCGGCCGAGACGACGCTGACGTTCAGAGGACGAGCCATGATCAGCCGTTCTCCTTCTGGATCTGAGCCCACTTCTCCTCGACGTCGGTGATCGGGCCGACGTTGAAGAACGCCTGCTCCGCCACGTGGTCGAACTCGCCCTTGGTGATCGCGTCGAACGACTCGATCGTGTCCTTCAGCGGAACCGTGGAACCCTCGACACCGGTGAACTTCTTCGCCATGTAGGTGTTCTGCGACAGGAACTGCTGGATGCGGCGAGCCCGCGACACGGTGATCTTGTCTTCCTCGGAGAGCTCGTCGACACCGAGGATCGCGATGATCTCCTGCAGCTCCTTGTTCTTCTGCAGGATCTGCTTCACGTTGGTCGCGACACGGTAGTGGTCTGCGCCCAAGTACCGCGGGTCCATGATGCGCGAGGTCGAGGTGAGCGGGTCGATGGCCGGGTAGAGGCCTTTCGACGCGATCTCACGCGACAGCTCGGTGGTGGCGTCGAGGTGCGCGAACGTGGTCGCCGGAGCCGGGTCGGTGTAGTCGTCGGCCGGCACGTAGATCGCCTGCAGCGAGGTGATCGAGTGACCACGCGTCGAGGTGATGCGCTCCTGAAGCACACCCATCTCGTCGGCGAGGTTCGGCTGGTAGCCCACTGCGGACGGCATGCGGCCGAGCAGCGTCGACACCTCGGAGCCCGCCTGCGTGAAGCGGAAGATGTTGTCGATGAACAGCAGCACGTCCTGGTTCTGCACGTCGCGGAAGTACTCCGCCATCGTCAGGGCCGACAGGGCGACACGAAGACGCGTTCCCGGCGGCTCGTCCATCTGGCCGAAGACGAGGGCGGTCTTGTCGAAGACGCCCGCCTCCTCCATCTCGGCGATGAGGTCGTTGCCCTCACGGGTGCGCTCACCGACACCGGCGAACACCGACACACCACCGTGGTCCTGGGCCACGCGCTGGATCATCTCCTGGATGAGGACCGTCTTGCCGACGCCCGCACCACCGAAGAGTCCGATCTTTCCACCCTGCACGTAGGGGGTCAGGAGGTCGATCGACTTGATGCCGGTCTCGAAGAGGTTGGTCTTCGACTCGAGCTGGTCGAACGCCGGGGGCTTGCGGTGGATGGGCCAGCGCTCGGTGATCTCGATGGTCTCACCGGGGGCGGCGTTCAGCACGTCGCCGATCACGTTGAAGACCTTGCCCTTGGTGACGTCGCCGACCGGAACCGAGATGGCGGCACCAGTGTCGCGCACCTCCTGGCCGCGGACGAGGCCGTCGGTGGGGTTCAGGGCGATGGCGCGCACGAGGTCGTCACCGAGGTGCTGAGCGACCTCGAGCGTGATCTCGGTGCGGTTCTCACCGATCGAGATGGTGGTCTTGAGGGCGTTGTAGACCTCGGGGATGGAGTCGTGCGGGAACTCGATGTCGACCACCGGACCCGTGACGCGCGCGATGCGGCCGACGCCCGCGGGCGTTCCCTCCGCCTGTGCCGGCGCGATGACAGTGTCAGTCATTGTGCTCTCTCTTCTTTGTGTCTACTGGAGTCTGGGTTGATGTGGCGAAGGCCGCGACGCCTACTTGGCGGTTGCCAGGGCGTCGGCCCCGCCGACGATCTCGGAGATCTGCTGCGTGATCTCGGACTGACGGGCGTTGTTGGCCAGACGGGTGAAATCGCGGATCAGGTTGTCGGCGTTGTCGCTGGCCGACTTCATGGCCTTCTGACGCGCGGCGTGCTCGGCGGCGGCCGACTGCAGCATCGCGTTGAAAATGCGGCTCTCGACGTAGATCGGCAGCAGCGCATCCAGCACCGTGGCGGCGTCGGGCTCGAACTCGTACAGCGGGTAGACCTCGTTCGACGGCTCGACGGGGGCTTCGCCCTCGACGATCTCGAGCGGGAGCAGACGCACGACCTCGGGAACCTGGCTGACCATGCTCACGAAGCGGTTGTACACGAGGTGGATCTCGTCGACCCCACCCTCCTGGTCGTCGAGGTTGTAGGCCTCGACGACGGCGTCCGCGATCTCCTTCGCCGTCTCGAACTGGGGCTGATCCGTTCCACCCGTCCAGGCCTGGACGCTCGCGCGCTTGCGGAAGCTGAAGTAGCCCACCGCCTTGCGCCCGACGAGGTAGAAGATGACCTTCTTGCCCTCGCTCCGCAGGAGCTCGGCGAGCTGCTCCGCCTCCTTCAGGATCGAGGAGGAGAACGCACCCGCGAGACCGCGGTCGGAGGTGAAGATCACCACGGCGGCGGTGTCGAGCTTCTCCCGCTCGCTGGTCAGCGGGTGGTCGACGTTGGAGTACGTCGCCACGGCCGAGACCGCACGCGTGATGGCCCTGGAGTACGGGGCCGAGGCGGCCACGCGCTGCTGCGCCTTCTGGATGCGCGAGGCGGAGATCAGCTCCATCGCCCTCGTGATCTTCTTGGTCGTCTGGGCCGATTTAATCCTCGACCGATAGACCCTGAGCTGAGCGCCCATGCTTAGCGGCGACCCTTCACGATCTTCTCCTGGCCGACGTCGGCCTTGTCGGTCGCCTGGAACTGCTCCTTGCCCACCGAGGCGAGCGGCTTGCCCTCACCCGTCTGGAACTCGAGCTTGAACTGGTCGACCGCCTTGTCGAGCGCGGCAGCGGTGTCGTCGTCGAGCTTGTTGGTCTCGCGCAGCGTGGTGAGGATGTCGGTCGTGCGACCGACGTACTCGAGCAACTCGGCCTCGAAGCGCAGGATGTCCTCGACCGGGACCTCGTCGAGCTTGCCCTTGGTGCCGGCCCAGATCGAGACGACCTGCTGCTCGACGGGGAACGGCGAGTACTGCGGCTGCTTCAGCAGCTCGGTGAGGCGGGCGCCTCGGGCGAGCTGACGACGCGACGCGGCGTCGAGGTCGGAGGCGAACATCGCGAAGGCCTCGAGCGAGCGGTACTGCGCGAGCTCGAGCTTCAGCGTTCCGGAGACCGACTTGATCGACTTGACCTGGGCGTCGCCACCGACTCGCGAGACCGAGATGCCGACGTCGACAGCGGGGCGCTGGTTGGCGTTGAACAGGTCGGACTGCAGGAAGATCTGGCCGTCGGTGATCGAGATCACGTTGGTGGGGATGTACGCCGAGACGTCGTTCGCCTTGGTCTCGATGATCGGCAGACCGGTCATCGATCCGGCGCCCAGCTCATCGGACAGCTTGGCGCAACGCTCGAGCAGACGCGAGTGCAGGTAGAACACGTCACCGGGGTACGCCTCGCGTCCCGGCGGCCGACGGAGCAGCAGCGACACGGCGCGGTAGGCCTCGGCCTGCTTCGACAGGTCGTCGAAGATGATCAGGACGTGCTTGCCGCCGTACATCCAGTGCTGGCCGATGGCCGAGCCGGTGTAGGGGGCGAGGTACTTGAAGCCGGCGGGGTCGGAGGCCGGGGACGCCACGATGGTGGTGTACTCCATGGCTCCGGCGTCTTCCAGGGCGCCGCGCACCGAGGCGATGGTCGAACCCTTCTGGCCGATCGCGACGTAGATGCAGCGCACCTGCTTGTCGACGTCGCCCGAGTCCCAGTTGGCCTTCTGGTTGATGATCGTGTCGATCGCGATGGCCGTCTTACCGGTCTGGCGGTCGCCGATGATGAGCTGGCGCTGGCCACGGCCGATCGGGATCATGGCGTCGATCGCCTTGATGCCGGTCTGCATGGGCTCGTGCACGCTCTTGCGGGCCATGACGCCGGGGGCCTGGAGCTCGAGCTCGCGGCGACCCTCAGCAGCGATCTCGCCGAGACCGTCGATCGGGTTGCCGAGCGGGTCGACGACGCGGCCGAGGTAGGCGTCGCCCACGGGCACCGAGAGGACCTCGCCGGTGCGGGTGACCTCCTGGCCCTCCTCGATGCCGGTGAACTCGCCGAGCACGATGACACCGATCTCGTCCTCGTCGAGGTTCTGGGCGAGGCCCAGGGTGCCGTCGGCGAAGCGAATCAGCTCGTTGGCCATGACGCCGGGCAGACCCTCGACGTGGGCGATGCCGTCGGCGGCGTCGATGACGTAGCCGACCTCGGTCGTGCTGGCCTTGCCGGGCTCGTAGGCGGCGACGAAGTCTTTGAGAGCGTCGCGGATCTCATCGGGGCGGATCGTAAGTTCAGCCATCGTTTTCCCTTTTCTGATGGGGTATGCCCCCAGTGTGTTCCTGTGCCCTCTGATTAGCCAGCGAGCTGAAGTCTCAAATCGTTGATGCGCGTCGCGACGCTTCCGTCGATGACGTCGTCACCGAGCTGGATGCGCACGCCGCCCACCACCGAGGGGTCGATCACCTGGTTGATCCGCACCGGCATGCGGTAGCTGCCGGTGAGGGCCTTCTCGAGCCGGGCGATGCGGTCGGCCGTGAGCGGGGCGGCGACGGTGACCGTCGCGACCCGCGAGCCGGCCTCGTCGGCCACGATCGTGGAGGCGTAGCGGATGAGCTCGCCGATTCGGCGACCGCGGGGCTGGGTGACCAGCTGACGCACGATGGCGACGGTCTCGTTCGAGGCGCGGCCACCGAGCAGCCGCTCGACGAGCGCCCGCTTCTGCTCGACCGAGCCGAGCTTCGAGCCCAGCGCCAGCTCGAGCGACGAATCGCTCGACACGGCGCGGGCGAACTCGAACAGCTCGCGGTCGATCGACAGCGACGAGGGCGCCGAGAAGGCGACGGCACGGATGCCCAGCTCCTCGATGCCTGCGAGCAGGTCGTTCTTCGACGACCAGCGGCTGGTCGCCACCGTGTCGAGAAGGTCGACCGTCGTGGCGCTGTACGCCGTCGCGAACAGCCGGCGCACGAGCGCCGACTTCGCCGCGGGCTCCGCTCCGGGGTCGGAGAGGGCTGCCAGCAGGTGCGACGAATCTCCGATGATCCGACCAGCGGCGAAGAGCTCTTCTCCCGTGGCCAGATCGACCGCGCCGGCCACGCTCGAAAGACGAGCCGTGGCGCCGGCGAGGGCTTCTCTGGTCGCGCTACCCATGGTGCTACTTCTTTCCCGAGGTGTCGGCCTCGAGGTCGGCGAGGAAGCGGTCGACCAGAGCCGTCGCCTTCGCGTCGTCGGAGAGGGACTCGCCCACGACACCCGAGGCGAGGTCGATGGCCAGCGAGCCGACCTCCGAGCGCAGCGACACGAGGGCCGCCTGACGCTCGGCCTCGATCGCGACCTGGGCGTTCGCCTTGGTGCGCTCGGCCTCGCTCTGAGCCTGAGCGGTGACCTCAGCACCGATGCGCTGCGCATCGACACGGGCCTGCTCACGGATCTTGGCGGCCTCGGCGCGAGCCTCGGCCAGCTGGGCGGTGTACTGCTGCAGGGCAGCTTCCGCCTCGCGCTGCGCTTCGTCGGCCTTCTCCATGTTTCCCTCGATCGCGGCGGACCGCTCGTCGAGGAGCTTCTTCATGCGCGGGAGGACGAGCCTCCAGAAGAAGAAGAGGATGACGACGAAACACACCGACGACCAGATGATGTCGTACCACTCCGGAATGAGTGGATTCTTCGCGGTCTCTTCGCCAGCAGCCAGAACTGCGTTCAGCATTCCAGCCTCCTTATCGATCGAAGATGGGCGACTAGTTGGTGAAGATGAAGTACGTCGCGATACCGATGAACGCGAGCGCCTCGGTGAACGCGATACCGATGTACATCAGCACCTGGAGGCGGCCGGCGAGCTCGGGCTGGCGGGCGACGCCTTCGATGGTCTTGCCGACCACGATGCCCACGCCGATGGCGGGGCCGATGGCGGCGAGGCCGTAGCCCATGGTCGCGACGTTGCCGGTGACCTCAGCGAGGATCGATACATCTGCCACGTTGTGTTCCCTTTCGTGATGGTGGTTCGGGCGGACGCCTGAACCGCTTAGTGTTCCTCAGCCAGCGCGAGCTGGATGTAGACAGTGGTGAGAAGAGCGAAGACGTAGGCCTGCAGCACCGCGACCAGCACCTCGAAGAGGGTGAAGACGAAGCCGAAGGCCAGGGTGCCGACGCCGAACAGCGAGTAGAAGAAGTTGGTCTGCGAGGCCGTGAAGAAGAAGAACTGCGTGGCCGAGAAGAACAGCACCAGGAGGAGGTGGCCGACGACCATGTTCATCAGCAGTCGGAGCGTCAGCGTCACCGGGCGGAGCACGAAGGTCGAGACGAGCTCGATCGGCGTCACGATGATGTAGAGCGCCTTCGGCACACCGGGCGGGAACAGCGCGTTCTTGAAGAAGGCACCCGGGTGCTTCTTGATGCCCGCGTAGATGAAGGCGGCCCAGGCGACGAGCGCGAGCACGAGCGGCACACCGATCACCGAGGTTCCGGCGATGTTCAGGAACGGGATGATGCCCGTGATGTTCATGAACAGCACCATGAAGAAGATTGTGGTGATCAGCGGAAGGAAGCGACGGCCGTCCTTCTTGCCGAGGAGGTCTTCGGCGATGTTGACCCGAGCGAAGTCGAGCCCCATCTCGACGATGGACTGGAAGCGGCCGGGCACCACCTTCATGCGACGGGTGCCGATCCAGAAGATCAGCACGATCGCCAGCACCGCGAGGAAGCGGATCAGGATGATGCGGTTCATCTCGAACGGCGTACCCGCGAAGAAGATGACTTCAGGGAAGAACTCTTCGATGGACGGACCGTGGAAACCACCGTCATCGGAGGTTGCCATGGGGGCTAGCAGGTGCACAGCGTTAGCTATCAGCGCTATCTCCTGTTCGGGGCGTGGAACTGTTCATAGTTCTCGCGACGACGAGCGGGTGGGAGGGGTGCTGCAGGGAGAATGCGAAGGCATTGTCCAGCGGCGGAACGAACTTCTCCACCCTATCAATACTTAGGGCATCCTGACGAATCGTGAGGCCCGTCACTGCGGGCCGGGGAGGCGCACGTCGGAGGCGTAGGGCATGCGGCTGCGGGCGACGACGATGACGTCGACGACGAGGGTTCCGAGCACGGCCACGACGATGCTGAGGAACAGTACGACGTCGTTCGTGAAGTCGGCGCCGCGCAGCAGCACCACGAGCACGATGAACAGGGCGAACTTCACGATCCACGAGCCGAGCACGATCACGAAGAACAGCGTCGTGAACAGCGGTGACGCGGCGAAGCGGTTGGCCACCAGGATGCTCGCCGCCGTGATGCCCGCGAACACCAGCACCATCACCGTGCCGATGAGGGCGCTGATCGCCCCCGTCCAGCCGTCGACGACGTAGCCGACCACTCCCCCGACGACGGCGATCACCAGGGCGAGGATGGCGTCCCACTTCAGGATGGTCGAGAACACCCCCGTCGAGGACGGCGTCGGGTAGTTGCCGCGCGGTGCGGGCTCCGGGGTGTACGCGGGGTCGGTCTCGGTCACGGGGTGGACTCCTTGATGTCGTCGGCGGCCGCGTCGAGCGGGTCGTCGCCGGCTTTGGCACGGGCTTCGAGGGTGCCCGCGTCGGCGGACTGGGCGGCGAACTCGCGGCGCTTGGCGCGACTGAGCGGCGAGAGGGTCACGACGGTGCAGACGGCGATGCCGAGGCCCAGCACGATGAACGCGGGCCAGTACGGGTCGAGCACGAAGAAGAGCAGGCAGCCGACCGAGATCACGGCCGTCCACGAGTAGAAGATCAGCACGGCCTGCAGGTGGCTGTGGCCCATGTCGAGCAGCCGGTGGTGCAGGTGCTTGCGGTCGGCGCTGAACGGGCTCTTCCCGGCCCGCAGCCGCCGGATGACGGCGAGGCTGAAGTCGAGCAGCGGGATCACCAGGATGGCGAACGGCAGCAGGATCGGGATGAACGCCGGCAGCAGCTCCGAGCGGCCGAGCTGGGCGGGGTCGACCTGGCCGGTGACCGCGATGGCGCTCGTGGCCATGAGGAGCCCCACGAGCAGGGCGCCCGCGTCGCCCATGAACAGTTTCGCCGGGTGGAAGTTCAGCGGCAGGAAGCCGGCGCAGGCGCCGATCAGCACGGCGGTGATGAGCGAGGCGAGGTTGAAGTAGTCGGTCGGCGAGGTCTCCTGGGCCAGCAGGTAGCTGTAGAGGAAGAACACGCCGTTGGCGATCAGGGCGACACCCGCCACCAGGCCGTCGAGACCGTCGATGAAGTTGATGGCGTTCATCACCAGCACCACCGCGAGGATGGTGATGATCAGGGACATGGCGGGCGAACCGATGCCGCGGGTGTCGCCGATCGGCAGCGAGAGGATCTGCACCCCCTGCCAGGCCAGGAGCCCGGCGGCGAGGATCTGGCCGGCGAGCTTCGTCAGCCAGTCGAGGTCCCAGATGTCGTCGGCCACGCCGATGACCACGATGATCAGGGCGGCTCCGAGGATGGCCCAGACCTTCCCGGGCTCGGCGAACACCAGCCGGAACCAGCTGATCTGCGACGCCACGCCGATCGCCACCACGACCCCGAGGAACATGGCGATGCCGCCGAGACGGGGCGTCGGCCGGGTGTGCACGTCGCGCTCGCGGATCTTCGGGTACAGCCGGTAGCGGTGGCTGAGTTTGTAGATCACCCAGGTCAGGCCGAAGGTGACGACCGCCGAGACGAGCGCGACGAGGAGGTAGAAGCGCACGTCAGGCGCCGGGCCCTGAAGTACGGGGTGCCGGAGTGCCGGGCGCCGGGGAGCCGGATGCCGGGGAGCCCGCGTCGGGCAGCAGCAGCTCCCCGACGATCTCGCGCAGCCGCTCGTCGGACACGGCCCCGTGACGCACGACACGCAGGGTGCCGTCGGCGCGGGTGGCGTCGACGATGGTGGAGGCCACCGCCTCGGGGCGCTCTCCCCCGTCGAGGTAGACCGTCACGCTGTCTTCGAGCATGGCGAGCGCCTGCTGCGCCGTGGTGGCGGCCGGCTGCCCGGTGAGGTTGGCGCTGGAGACGGCGAGGGGCCCGGTGTCGGCGAGGAGCTCGAGCGCGATCGGGTCGTCGGGCATCCGGAGGGCCACCGTGCCACCGGTCTCACCGAGGTCCCAGGCCAGCGACGGCGTGGCCTTCAGGATGAGCGTCAGACCTCCGGGCCAGAACGCGTCGACCAGCTGACGGGCCGAGTCGGGGATGCCGACGGCGAGGGCGTCGAGCGTCGGCGACCCGGGGATCAGCACCGGAGGCGGCGACTGGCGCGTGCGGCCCTTGGCGTCGAGCAGGCGCTGCACGGCGCGGGGCTGGAACGCATCGGCCGCCACCCCGTAGACGGTGTCGGTGGGGATGACGGCGAGCTCGCCGCGGGCGATGGCCGCACGGGCGAGGCGCATCCCGCTCAGGAGCTGGGTGGAGACGGAGCAGTCGTAGAGGTCAGCCATTGCACCTCCATGATAGCGGGGCACCCTCGGATGCCCGGGGAGGCGCTCAGCGCTTGGGGACGCGACCGCGGCCGAAGATCAGCCAGAGGATGGAGCCGAGGATCGACAGGAAGAACGCGACCAGGATCCAGATGAACTTGCCGAGCCCGCCGTGGTTGGGGTTCTTGACGATCGACACGACCGTGACGATGAAGACGATCAGGCCGACGATGCCGAAGGTGAAGCTGATGGGTTCCATGTTGAGATCCTATTGCCGGCCGCCGACAGCGAGTGGCCGGGTGGTGCCGGTCAGGGGTGGGTCAGCGGATGCCCGTGGTCGCCCGGTCGCGCCCCGTGAGGTCGCGGTGGGTGGCCACGGCCCGCCAGCCGTCGGCGATGAGCAGCTCGCGCATCCCGGGGCCCTGCAGGTCGCCGTGCTCGATCACCAGGCTGCCGCCCGGGCGGAGCAGGCGCTTCGCGGTGGCCGAGACGTCGCGCACCACGTCGAGGCCGTCGGCTCCGCCGTAGAGCGCGTGCTCGGGGTCGTGCAGGCGCACCTCGGGGTCGCGCGGGATCGCACCGACCGGGATGTAGGGCGGGTTCGAGGCCACCACGTCGACCGTGCCGTCGAGCTCGGGCAGCGCATCCGCCAGATCGATGAACACGATGCGGGCGTTCTCGGCGCCCACCGAGCGCAGGTTCTGCTTGGCCCAGATGAAGGCCTCGGTCGAGTTCTCGACCGCCACGACCTCGGCGTGGGGCACCTCGGTGGCCAGCGACAGGGCGATCGCCCCGCTGCCCGTGCCGAGGTCGACGGCGAGCGGATGCGCGCCCTCCGCGGGCACCACGGCCCGAAGGGCGTCGATCGCCAGCTGCGCCACGAACTCGGTCTCGGGCCGGGGAACGAAGACTCCGGGACCGACCGCCAGTTCGAGCGAGCGGAACCAGGCGACACCGGTGATGTGCTGCAGCGGCTCGCGGGCCGCCCGGCGCTCCACGGCCTCGGCGATGGCGACGGTGTCGTCGGCGCCGAGCGCCGCATCCGTCACGACCAGCGACTGCACGCGACCGCGCGAGGCACCGAGCACGTGCCCGATCAGCAGCTCGGCGTCGACCTCGGGGTCGGTCACGCCGCTCGCGCGCAGGATCGCGCTCGAGCGCTCGAAGATCGAGCGCACGGTGGCGGGGGCGCCGGTCGCGGTGTCGAGGAGGGTCATCGGCGGATCGGCCCTCACTCGTCGCCGCCGAGGGCGGCCAGGCGGCTCTCCTCGTCGGCGGTGATGGCGGACTGGATGATCGGCTCGAGCGCGCCGTCCATAACCTGGTCGAGGTTGTACGCCTTGTACCCGGTGCGGTGGTCGGCGATGCGGTTCTCGGGGAAGTTGTAGGTGCGGATGCGCTCGGAGCGGTCGACCGTGCGGATCTGGCTGCGTCGGGCCGCGCTGGCCTCGGCGTCGAGCTCCTCCTGCTGCTTGGCGAGGATGCGGGCGCGCAGCACGCGCATGCCGGCCTCGCGGTTCTGCAGCTGGCTCTTCTCGTTCTGCATCGACACCACGATGCCCGTGGGCAGGTGGGTGATGCGCACGGCCGAGTCGGTGGTGTTGACCGACTGGCCGCCGGGGCCGCTCGAGCGGAACACGTCGATCTTGAGATCGTTCGGGCTGATCTCGACCTCTTCGGGCTCGTCGACCTCGGGGAAGACGAGCACGCCGGCGGCGGAGGTGTGGATGCGCCCCTGCGACTCGGTGGCCGGCACACGCTGCACGCGGTGCACGCCGCCCTCGTACTTCAGGTGCGCCCAGACGCCCTCGGCCGGGTCGGTGGAGCGGCCCTTGACGGCGATCTGCACGTCCTTGTAGCCACCGAGATCGCTCTCGGTGCGCTCGAGGAGCTCCGTCTTCCAGCCCTTCGACTCGGCGTAGTGCAGGTACATGCGCAGCAGGTCGGCGGCGAAGAGCATGCTCTCCGCGCCGCCCTCGCCGGCCTTGATCTCCATGATCACGTCACGGGCGTCGTCGGGGTCGCGCGGGATGAGGAGGCGGCGGAGCCGCTCCTCGGTCTCGGCCACGGTCTCCTCGAGCGCGGGCACCTCGTCGGCGAAGGCCTGGTCGTCGGCCGCGAGCTCGCGGGCCGCCTCGAGGTCGTCGACGCTCTGCTGCCAGGCCGTGTGCGCGGCCACGATGCGGCTGAGCTCGGCGTAGCGGCGGTTGACGCGCTTGGAGCGCGCCGGGTCGCCGTGCAGCTCGGGATCGCTCAGCTGGCGCTGCAGGTCGTCGTGCTCGGCCTGCAGCGTGGCCACCGACTCGAACATCACTCGCCCTTGTGGGCGCCGAAGCCGTTGTGGTTCGAGCCGTTGTGGTTGGAGGCGCTGTGGGCACCGTGTCCCTGGGCGGGGGCCGGCATCGACTTCTGCACCTGCATCAGGAACTCCACGTTCGAGGAGGTCTCCTTGAGGCGGCCGAGCACGATCTCGAGCGCCTGCTGCGGATCGACACCGGCGAGGGCGCGACGCAGCTTCCAGGTGATCTTGGTCTCGTCGGCGCCCATCAGCAGTTCCTCGCGGCGGGTGCTCGACGCGTTCACGTCGACCGCCGGGAAGATGCGCTTGTCGGCGAGCTGACGCGAGAGGCGCAGCTCGGAGTTGCCGGTTCCCTTGAACTCCTCGAAGATCACCTCGTCCATCTTCGAGCCGGTCTCCACCAGCGCGGTGGCGAGGATGGTCAGCGAGCCGCCGTTCTCGATGTTGCGCGCGGCACCGAAGAAGCGCTTCGGCGGGTAGAGCGCCGAGGCGTCGACACCGCCCGAGAGGATGCGGCCGGAGGCCGGCGACGCCAGGTTGTAGGCGCGGCCGAGGCGGGTGATCGAGTCGAGCAGCACGACGACGTCGTGGCCCAGCTCCACCAGGCGCTTGGCGCGCTCGATGGCGAGCTCGGCGACCGTGGTGTGGTCTTCGGCCGGACGGTCGAAGGTCGAGGCGATGACCTCGCCCTTGACGGTGCGCTGCATGTCGGTGACCTCTTCGGGCCGCTCGTCGACCAGCACGACCATGAGGTGCACCTCGGGGTTGTTGGTCGAGATCGCGTTGGCGATCTGCTGCAGCACGATCGTCTTGCCGGCCTTGGGCGGCGCGACGATGAGGCCGCGCTGGCCCTTGCCGATGGGGGCCACCAGGTCGATGATGCGCTGCGTCAGCTTGCCGGGCTCGGTCTCCAGGCGCAGGCGCTCCTGGGGGTAGAGCGGGGTCAGCTTGCCGAACTCGACACGGTTCTGCGCCTCGTCGACGGGCAGGCCGTTGATCGACTCGATGCGCACGATCGCGTTGTACTTCTGACGGCCGTTGGAGTCGCCCTCGCGCGGCTGACGGATCGAGCCGACGACGGCGTCGCCCTTGCGCAGGTTGTACTTCTTGACCTGGCCGAGCGAGACGTAGACGTCGCTGTTGCCCGGCAGGTATCCGCTCGTGCGCACGAAGGCGTAGTTGTCGAGGATGTCGAGGATGCCCGCGACGGGGATGAGCACGTCGTCCTCGGAGACCTCGGGCTCGATGTCGTCGCCCCCGGTCTGGCCGCGGCGCTTGCGGTCGCGGTAGCGGTTGCGGGCGCCCCGCTCGCTGCGGTCGCCCTGCTCGCCGCCCCGGCGCTCGTCGAACTGCTCCTGCTGGCGGGCCTCGCTCTGCTCGCCCTGGCCGCGGTCGGTGCGGTCTGAGCGGTCGTTCTGGCCGTTGCGGTCGTTGCGGTCGTTCTGGCCGGCGCGGTCGTTCTGGCCGATGCGATCATTCTGGCCGCGCTCGTTCTGGCCGCGGTCGTTCTGGCCGCGGTCGGCACGGTCGTTCTGGCGGTCGCCGCGGTCGTTCTGCTGCTGGCCGTTCTGGCCGTTCTGGGCGTTCTGGGCGTTTTGGCCGTTGCGCTCGTTCTGGGCGCCGCGGTCGTTCTGGCCGTTCTGCTGCTGACCGTTCTGCGAGCCCTGGCCGTTCTGCTGGCCCTGGCCGTTCTGCTGCTGGCCGGCGTCGGCGTTCTCGGCGTTGCCACCGCGACCGCGGCGGTTGCGGCCACGGCCACGACCCTCACGGGGCGCCTGCTCGGTCTGCTCGCCCTGCTCGGCGGCCGCGTCGGTGCCGGCGTCGCGCCCGGAGGCGTCGGCCGGAGCGTCGACGTTCGGGGCATCCGTCGGGAGCACGGGGGCCTCGGCGCTCTCGTGGTTGGCGTGACCGCCGGCGCTGACACGCTCGGTGCTCACCCGCTCCGTGGTGACCCGGCGCGAGCGGCGCTTGGGCGAGACCGGGCCCTCGGGGAGCTCGATCACGATCGGCTCCTTGGGGGCCGATCCGGTGGCGGGAGCCGCACGCAGCAGCTCGTCGGGGACGATGGGGCCGGCCAGGTCGGCGGCAGGGGCCTCGGTGGAGGGCGCCTCGGCGGCGTCGGCGGCGGGGGCCTCCTCGGCGGGCGCGGCAGGCGCCTCGGCAGCGGCCTCAGCAGCAGGCGCCTCGGCAGCGGTCTCAGCGGCAGCGGGCTCAGCCGTAGCGGCCTCAGCCGTGGCGGCCTCAGCAGCCGGGGCCACGGAGGCGAGCGCATCGACGGGCAGGTCGAGCGTGGCCGCGGTGGCAGCGGGCAGGTCGTCGCCCTGCTGCACACGGCGGATGGCCTCGACGAGCTCGCCCTTGCGGAGCTTCGAGGCGCCGGCCATGCCGAGCTGCGCGGCGATCGCCTGCAGTTCGGAGACCTTGAGCGTCGAGAGCTCGGGGGTGGTGTTGACGTCAGTCACGGAGATGGTGTCCTTCCCCTGCCGGCATCAGAGGCGAGGCAGAGAACTGCTGCGGAAGGGGGACGCAGACAGCTGCGAGGAATCACGCTGCCGAAACAACGGGATGCAACACGAGCCGGATACGTCTCTGCACGCGGCAGGAAATGAGTTGAGGAAATGCGACCAGGGATGTGGATCAGGTACTCAGAACATCTGATACGCAGAAACTGAGGCTAGTTCTGATTCTCCGGGTGCACGACCACTGTAGCACCTTTGAAGTCCACGGCCAGAACCAGCGATTCCCAGGGTGTCGCGGCCTTCTCGGCCACCAGTTCGGCGGCGGCCTGACGCTGCCCCGGGTCGCTGCAGAGCACCAGGATGCTCGGCCCCGCCCCCGAGACGACGGCCGGGAAGCCCTCGGCCCGGAGCGCACGGATCAGCCGGTCGGTCTCGGGCATGGCGCTCGCCCGGTAGCTCTGGTGCAGCTTGTCCTCCGTGGCCGCGAGCAGCAGCTCGGGGCTCTGGATGAGCGCGGCAATCAGGAGCGTCGAACGAGAGACGTTGAAGATGGCGTCGGCGTGCGGCACCGACTCGGGCTGGAGGCTTCGCGCGAGCGCCGTCGACATCGTCTCGTGCGGCACCAGCACGAGCGGCGAGACGCCGCGGTGCACGATGAGCTTCTTCGACTGCGGACCCTCGGGGGTTACCCACGCGATGGTCAGGCCGCCGAAGAGCGCGGGCGCGACGTTGTCGGGGTGGCCCTCGAGCTCGGTCGCCAGGGCGAGCAGCCCGAGCGAGTCGATCTCGACGATGCCCTCGAGCAGGCCCTTCGCGGCCATGATGCCCGAGACGATGGCCGCACCCGAGGAGCCGAGCCCTCGGCCGTGCGGGATGACGTTGTGCGCCTCGAGATTCAGGCCCGGGAGCTCCTGGCCGTGGGCCGCGAAGGTGTGGGCGATCGCCCGCACCACGAGGTTCGACTCGTCGGTGGGCACCTCCCCCGCGCCGACGCCGTGCACGTCGACGAAGACACCCGGCTCGGGGCGCACCGTGACCGTCAGCTCGTCGTAGAGCGCCAGCGCGAGGCCGAGCGTGTCGAAGCCGGGGCCGAGGTTCGCCGTCGTCGCCGGGACGCGGACCGTGACCGAGGTGCCGACCATCGGGCCGGTCGAACCCACGGCAGCGCCGACAGAGCCCGCGACCGCCTCGGCGCTCACAGAGCGGCCTTCTGCAGCCCGAGCACCCCGGCCACCTCCGCCGCGTCGGCGGGGACGATGGTCGGGGTGACCTCGCCGCCGTCCTCGGTGCGGAGGGCCCACTGCGGGTCTTTCAGTCCGTGGCCCGTGACCGTGATGACCACTGTGGACCCGGCCGAAATGACCCCGGCATCGGAGCGCTCCAGCAGCCCGGCCACACCGATCGCGGAGGCCGGCTCGACGAACACGCCGACCTCGGCCGAGAGCAGACGGTGCGCGGCGAGGATGTGCTCGTCGCTGATCGCACCGAAGTAGCCGTCGGTGGCCTCACGGGCCGCGATCGCGAGCTCCCACGACGCCGGGTTGCCGATGCGGATCGCGCTGGCGATGGTGTCGGGGTGGCGCACGATCTCACCGAGCACGATGGGCGCGCTGCCCGCCGCCTGGAAGCCGAACATGCGCGGGAGCTTCGTGGTGACCCCGCGCTCGAGCTCCTCGGTGTAGCCACGGGAATACGCGGTGTAGTTGCCCGCGTTGCCGACCGGCAGCAGGTGGAAGTCGGGCGCATCCTGCAGCACCTCGACGACCTCGTAGGCCGCGGTCTTCTGGCCGGCGATGCGGTCGGGGTTGACCGAGTTCACGAGGTGCACCGGGTAGTTCGCCGCGAGGTCGCGGGCGAGGTCGAGGCAGTCGTCGAAGTTGCCCTGCACCTGGATGAGCTGCGCGTTGTGCGCGATGGCCTGGCTGAGCTTGCCCAGGGCGATCTTGCCCTCGGGCACCAGCACGGCCGCGGTGATGCCGGCGTGCGTGGCGTACGCCGCCGCCGAGGCGGAGGTGTTGCCGGTCGAGGCGCAGATGACGGCCTTCGCACCGTGCTCGACGGCCTTCGAGATGGCCATCGTCATGCCGCGGTCCTTGAAGGAGCCCGTCGGGTTCATGCCCTCGTACTTGATGTAGACCTTCGCCCCGGTGCGGGCCGACAGCGCCGGCGCCGGGATGAGCGGCGTGCCGCCCTCGCCGAGCGTGACGACCGGGGTGGCCTCCGTGATGCCGAGACGGTCGGCGTACTCGTGCAGAACGCCCCGCCACTGCCGTGATGCGATGCCGCGGGAGGGGATCTTCTCGGTGCTCTCGGCCACTAGGGCGTGTCTCCTTCAACTCGTAGTACCGACTCGACCCGAACGACGGCGTCGTGGGCCGAGACGGCGGCCACCGTGGCCGCGAGTGCGGCCTCCGTGGCTTCGTGCGTGATGATCACAAGGGTAGCGGTGAGCGGCTGATCGCCCGACCGGCCCGCCGCGGCACTCGCGACGGTCTGCTGCAGCGCCTCGACCGAGACGCCGTGCTCGCTGAACAGTCCGGCGATCTGGGCGAGCACGCCCGGCTTGTCGGCGACGACGAGGGTGAGCTGGTAGCGGGTCGTGACCGACCCGATGCCGAACACCGGCAGGTTCGCGTGCACCGACTCCCCCACGCCCGGGCCGCCGGCGACGTGCCGGCGGGCCGCCGAGACGAGGTCGCCGAGCACCGCCGAGGCGGTCTCGGTGCCGCCCGCGCCCGCGCCGTAGAACATCAGGTCGCCCGCGGCCTCGGCCTGCACGAACACCGCGTTCTTGGCGTCGTGCACGGCGGCGAGCGGATGACGCCGGCTGATCAGGGCCGGATGCACGCGGGCGACGACACCCTCGACCCCGGTCACCGGGTCGGTCAGCCGCTCGCAGATCGCGAGCAGCTTCACGACGAAGCCCGCCTTCTCGGCCGCCTCGACCTGTGCGGCCGTGACCGTGGTCATGCCCTCGCGGTGCACCGCCTCGACCGGAACCGCGGTGTGGAAGGCGAGGCTGGCCAGAATGGCCGCCTTCTGCGCCGCGTCGTAGCCCTCGACGTCGGCGGTCGGGTCGGCCTCGGCGTAGCCGAGCTCGGTGGCGACCGCGAGGGCGTTCTCGAAGCTGTCGCCCTGCACGTCCATGCGGTCGAGGATGAAGTTCGTCGTGCCGTTCACGATGCCCATCACACGCTTCACCCGGTCGCCGGCGAGCGAGTCGCGCAGGGGCCGGATGATCGGGATGGCGCCGCCCGCGGCCGCCTCGTAGTACAGCTGCGCTCCGACCTGCTCGGCGGCGGCGAAGAGCTCGGGGCCGTGGGTCGCGAGCAGGGCCTTGTTGCCCGTCACGACGTCGGCGCCCGAGTTGATGGCCGCGAGGATGTACTCCTTCGCCGGCTCGATGCCGCCCATCAGCTCGATCACGACGTCGGCCGACTGGATCAGCGTGAGGGCGTCGGTGGTGAGGAGCTCGCGCGGGATGTCGACGTCGCGCCGCGCGTCGACGTCGCGCACGGCGACGCCCACGAGCTCGAGGCCGGCGCCCACACGGGCGGCCAGCTCGTCGCCGTGCTCGAGCAGCAGCCGGGCGACCTGCGAGCCGACCGAGCCCGCGCCGAGCAGCGCGATGCGGAGGTTGCGGTATTCGATCATCGGGGGCCTCCGGAGTAGGCGACGTCGCGGGCGAGGAGGTCGTGCTCGGTCTCGCGGCGCACGAGCAGCCGGGCCTCGCCGCCCGCGACCGCCACGACCGCCGGCCGGGTGAGGTAGTTGTAGTTGCTCGAGAGCGAGAAGCAGTAGGCGCCGGTCGCCGGCACCGCGAGCAGGTCGCCCGGGCGCACGTCGCCGGGGAGGTAGTCGGCGTTCACGACGATGTCGCCGCTCTCGCAGTGCTTGCCGGCGATGCGCACCAGGGCGGGCTGCGCATCCGTCACCCGGCTCGCCAGACGCACCGAGTACTCGGCCCCGTAGAGGGCGGTGCGGGCGTTGTCGCTCATGCCCCCGTCGACGCTGACGTAGCGACGCACGGCCTCGGTCGCGGGCTCGGCGTGCTCGCCGGGCACGGTGACCAGCACGTCTTTCACCGTGCCGACCTCGTAGAGGGTGATGCCGGCGGGGCCGACGATCGAGCGGCCGGGCTCGAAGGCGAGGGCGGGCAGCGGGATGCCGACGCGCGCGCACTCGCGCGCGACGGAACCGACGATGGCGTGGGCCAGCTCGGCGATCGGGGTGGGGTCGTCGGCCGAGGTGTAGGCGATGCCGAAGCCGCCGCCGAGGTTGAGACCGGGCACCTCGCCGCCGGCGAGCAGCTCGGCGTGCACCTCGAGCAGGCGTGCGGCCGACTCGGCGAAACCGTCGGAGCCGAAGATCTGCGAACCGATGTGGCAGTGCAGCCCGAGGAAGCGCAGCGAGTCGTGCGAGCGGATGGCCGCCGCGTACTCGACGGCCTGGTCGAGCCGCACACCGAACTTCTGGTCTTCGTGCGCGGTGGCGAGGAAGTCGTGGGTGTGGGCGTGCACGCCGCTGTTCACCCGCAGGCGCACGGCCTGTACGCGCCCGTGCCGGGCGGCGGCCTCGGCCACGCGCTCGATCTCGACGGCGCTGTCGATCACGATCACGCCGAGGCCGGCGCCGACCGCTCGATCGATCTCGGCGACGGACTTGTTGTTGCCGTGGAGGCCCAGGCGCGCGGGGTCGGCTCCGGCCGCGAGGGCGACGGCGAGCTCTCCGCCCGAGCAGACGTCGATCCAGAGGCCGTCCTCGGCCATCCAGCGGGCGACGTCGATCGTGAGCAGCGCCTTGGCGGCGTAGTAGACGGTGGCGGTGGTGCCGACGGCGGCGGCCTCGGCGGCGAAGGCGTCGCGGATGCCGCGGGCGCGGGTACGCGCATCCGCTTCGTCGATGACGTAGAGGGGCGTGCCGAAGCGTTCGGCCAGGCTGCTCGCCGAGACACCGGCGATCGTGATCCCGCCGGAGGCGTCGCGGGAGGCGTGCTGCGGCCAGACGGCCGCGTCGAGCGCATTGCCGTCGTCGGGGTGCCGCAGCCACGCGGGGGCGAGGGGGCTGGCTGTCATGGTGTGATCCCTAGTGCTGGAGGGAGCGGCGCCGGTCTGCGGCGGGCACGGGGCCTGGCGGGACGGCATCGATCCGGGCGGCGGCCGCGAGGCGGCTCAGGGCGGCGAGCGGACCCGGCTTGGTCCCTGAAGCCGTCGCGCGAGGGATGAGCACTCGCGCGTTCCCCCGATTCTAGCGGGTGACGCAGCCCCGGCCTGTTCCGTTACGAACAGGTGCCGAGGGTGCGCAGGCTCTGCTCGTCGACCACGAAGTCGCGGGCCGACACGGTCGCGGTAGCTCCCCCGGAGGCGATGTCGAGCGAGTCGACCGTGACACCCTGGGGCAGGTACTGCGCCACACAGACGGTGACGGGGTCGCCGGCCACTCCCTCGAGCAGGCCGCCGAGGTCGAGTGCGCTGTCGCCGCGGGTGAGCTCGGCGCCCTGCGGGGTGATCACCACGTCGGTTCCGGATGCGCTGACCTGCCCGGTCACGCGATAGCCGACGGTGAGCCCCAGCACGTCGACGCTGCCCTCGTACGACACGTCGCCGTCGCCGAGGGCGAGCGTCGCGTCGCCGGGCAGCGTGACCACCGCGTCGACCGCGGACTGGTCGAGCGAGACGGAGGCCCGGACATCGTCGACCGGCTTCGTCAGATCGGTCGGCACCCCGGTGGCGACGACGTGCGCGGCGATCGGGATGCCGCTGACCGAGAGGGCCGGGGCGTCGAGGGTGACCTCGCCGAGTCGCCCGGCCGCCACCTGCGTGAGGAAGGAGAACCCGGCGATCGACACGTCGACATCGCCGTCGACGTTCTCGGGCAGCTGCTGCTCGATCTGCGTCGCCGCCTCGTTCTCGGCGTAGGCGCGGAAGGCGACGTCGGCCACCACGACGAGCACGGCCAGCAGCACGACGACGCCGACGAGCACCCAGGGCCAGCGTCGGCGGTGGCGAGGAGCGGGCGCGGGCTCGATGGGCAGCGTCTCGGTCGTCATGAGCCCATCCTGCCCGGTCTGCCGGGCGAACCGCCCGGTCTGCGAAGGCGAACCGCCCGATCCGTCGAGCGACCCGCCTACATCCGGTCGGGCGCCGAGACGCCGAGCAGCTCCAAGCCGTTGCGGATGACCTGGCCGGTCGCGTCGTTCAGCCAGAGGCGCGTGCCGTGGATCGGCGCGAGCTCCTCGTCGCCGAACGGCAGCACCCGGCAGGCGTCGTACCAGCGGTGATAGTAGCCGGCCAGCTCCTCGAGGTAGCGGGCGACGCGGTGCGGCTCGCGCAGCTCGGCTGCGTGGGCGACCACCCGCGGGAACTCCTGCAGCGCGCCGAGCAGCGCCGTCTCGGTGGGGTGCACGAGCAGCGCCGGCTCGAAGTCGGCGTGCGTGACTCCGGCGTCGGCCGCGTTGCGGGCGACCGAGCGGGTGCGGGCGTGCGCGTACTGCACGTAGAAGACGGGGTTGTCGTTCGTGCGCGAGCGCAGCTTCTCACCGTCGAGCGAGAGCGGGGAGTCGGCCGGGTAGCGGCCGAGCCAATACCGCAGCGCATCCGCCCCGAGCCAGTCGAGCAGGTCGTCGAGCTCGATGATGTTGCCGGCGCGCTTGGACAGCTTCGCGCCGTTCAGGTTCACCAGTTGGCCGATCAGCGCGGTGAGCGTGTCGGGGTCGTCGCCGGCGGCGGCCGCGAGGGCCTTCAGGCGGCCGACGTAGCCGTGGTGGTCGGCCCCGAGCAGGTAGATCTTCTCGCCGAAACCGCGGTCTTTCTTGCTGAGGTAGTAGGCCGCGTCGGCGGCGAAGTAGGTGACCACGCCGTTGCCGCGGGTGAGTACGCGGTCTTTGTCGTCGCCGAAGTCGGTGGTGCGCACCCAGACGGCGTCGTCGGCCTCGAAGACGTGCCCCTGGGCCCGCAGTCGCGCCTCGGCGTCGTCGATCGCGGTGCGGCCGGTCTGCGCATCCGGAGCATGCAGCGTGCGCTCGGAGAAGAACACGTCGAAGTGCACGTGGAAGTTCGTCAGCGACTGCTGGATCTCGGCGAGCTGGTACTCGTAGGCGAGGTCGCGGGCGATGGCGAGCGCCTCGTCGTCGGGCTTGTCGAGCAGGTCGGGCACGGCGGCCAGCACGCGCTGGCCGAGCGTCTGGATGTAGGGGCCGGGGTAGCCCTTCTCGGGCGTCGGCAGGCCCTTGGCGGCGGCGAGCACCGAGAGGCCGAAGGTGTCCATCTGGCTGCCGGCGTCGTTGATGTAGTACTCGGTGGTGACGTCGGCCCCGGAGGCGCGGAGCACGCGCGCGATCGAGTCGCCGAGGGCGGCCCAGCGGGTGTGACCGATGTGCAGCGGGCCGGTGGGGTTCGCCGAGACGAACTCCATGTTGATGGTGTGGCCGGCGAGCACGGCGTTGTGGCCGAAGGAGTCACCGGCCTCGACGACCGTGCGCGCGATCTCGCCGGCGGCGGCCGCGTCGAGGGTGATGTTGATGAAGCCGGGGCCGGCGACGTCGACCGCCGAGACGCCGTCGATGCGCTGGATCAGGGGGGCCAGTTCGAGGGCGAACTCCCGCGGGTTGGTGCCGAGTCGCTTGGCGAGCTTCATCGCGATGTTCGAGGCCCAGTCGCCGTGGTCGCGGTTGCGCGGTCGCTCCACCGTGGTGTCGGACTCGGTGATCGTCACGTCGGGCACGGCGGCCAGACGGTCGCTCACGATGGCGAAGAGTGCGGCGGAGAGGGCTTCAGGAGTCACGGCGTACGATCTTACCGCCCGGGGCCGCCCGGGGCCGCCCGGCCCGCCCGCAGCCGGTGGGCGACGGATGCTCAGCCGAGCTGCACCAGGCGGTCGAGGTCGTCGTTCGGCAGCACGTCGACGACGGCCGAGACCTCGAGGCGATCGAGCCGGAGGTAGCCGCCGTGATTGGTGAGGAACGCCGTGTCGCTCGCGTCGCGGCCGGTCGCGATGCGCAGCAGCGAGTCGCGGGGCGCGAGGGTCGTCGCGTCGACCACGTGCCACTCGCCGTCGACGTGCGCCTCGGCGACCGCGTGGAAGTCCATCGGGTAGAGGCCGGGGGCGTAGACCGAGACCAGCCGGGCCGGCACGTTGAGGGCGCGCAGCAGCGCGATGACGAGGTGGGCGTAGTCGCGGCAGACGCCCTGGCGCAGCAGCAGCGTCTGCACGGCGCCGTCGGTGGGAGCGCTGGAGCCGGGCACGTAGCTGAGCTCCTCCCCCACCCAGGAGCTCACCGCGGTCAGCAGGTCCCGGCCGGCCAGCCCGCGGAACTCGGCCTGCGCGGTGGGCAGCAGGGTGTCGCTCTCGCAGTACCGGCTGGGGCGCAGGTAGCGGATGAGGTCGACCGTCTCGGTCGGGGCGGGCACCGAGCGACCCTCCGCCGTCGCCTCGTAGCGGGCCGAGAAGCTGCCGGGCTGCACGTCGAACACGTGCAGGCGGGTGCCGTGCTGGTCGAGCACGGTCTCGAACTCGACCGGCTCGCCGTCGAGGCGGTACTCGATCACCTCGCGCGACAGCTCGGCGCCCTCCGCGGCGGCGATGGAGAAGACGACGGTGGTGGCGCGGTCGATCGTGGCGTCGATCGCGGCGGTGACGGAGCGCTGCATGCGTCGTTCCTCCCGGGTCGGTGGGGCGTGGCGGTGGGGCGTGGCGGAGATCGCGGCCATCGCCTGCTAATCTGTTCAGGCACCCCGGGCCCCCATAGCTCAGGGGATAGAGCGTCTGCCTCCGGAGCAGAAGGCCGTAGGTTCAAATCCTACTGGGGGCACCATCACCCGCAGCACGGCTGCGTCGGCCTAGACGAGGCGCACGAAGTAGTAGCTGCCCCAGAGTCCGGTGGCGTGCGTGACGTAGCGGCCCCAGTCGGGCGAGTGGATGACGCCGCCCTGGCCGTCGTAGATGCCGATGTGCGCCCCGGGCCACACGACGAGGTCGCCGGCCTGCGCATCCTGAGCCGAGACCCGCACGCCCATGGCGGCCTGGTTGCTCACCATGCGGGGCAGCGAGATGCCGAACTGGCCGTAGACGTACTGGGTGAGCCCGTCGCAGCCGAAGGAGTCGTTGGGGTCGGCGCCCCAGCCGTAGGGCACCACGCCGACGAACTGCTCGGCGTAGGCGACCACGGCGGCACCGCTGTAGGACTGCGCGGGCGGGCTGACGACGATGCCGCCGCCTCCCCCGCCGCCGCCGCCGGACGACCCGCCGCCCCCGGACGAACCGCCGTCGTCGGAGCCGCCGCCCGACGAGCCGCCGGCGCCGCCGCCGCCGCCACCACCGTTCTGGGCGGCCTCCTCCGCGGCCTGCCGGGCCGCCTCCTCGGCGGCCGCGGCGGCGGCTGCCGCCTGCTCCTCGGCGATGCGGCGCTGGCGCTCGGCCTCGACACCCGCGGTGTACTGGGCCTCGGTGACGTCGGCCGCGTTCTTCAGCACCTGCACCTGCACCGTGAGCTCGGCCTGGTGCGCCTCCTGCTCGAGCAGGGCCGACTGCACCGCCTTCTGCGCGTCGACCGCCGACTGCAGCGAGACCTTCGCCGCGTCGGCGAGCTTCTGCAGCTCCGCCTCGGCGACCTCCGCCTGCTCGGTGAGCGACGTCGCCGTGTTCTGGTCCTGCTTGGCCGCGGTGAACACCTGCTGCGAGGTCTCGGAGAGCTTGGACATCGTGCCGAGCTGGTACAGCAGGTCGTCGCTGCCCGAGCCCGAGACCATCAGCTGCGAGGTGAGGTCGTTGCCGGCGCTCCGGGCGAACTGCGCGGCGAGGCCGGCGGCGCGCTTCTTCGACGCCTCGGCGTCGGCCGCGGCCTGGTCGGCCTGGGCCTTCAAGGTCTGGGCGGCGCGGGTCTGGGCGGCGAGGGCATCCTGAGCGGCCTTGTCGGCGACCCAGGCCTCGGCGGCGGCGGCCTTGGCCTGGTCGACCTGGGTCTGCAGCCCCGCGATCAGACCCTCGAGTTCGGCGACCTTCGACTGCGTGGCGCTCTGGCTGGCGCGGGCGGCGACCACGTCGTTCCACGAGGGGTAGTCGGTGGCGGAGGCCGGCGAGGCGATGAGGACGCTCGCGCAGATCGCGGCGGCGGTCGCCAGGGCGGCGACGGCGGACGCGCGGCGGCGTCGGGCGGGCGTGGTGTCGAGCGGCATCGTGGAGACCTCTGATGATCGGGTGACGCATCGATGGAGGAGACCTCATCGGTCACTCCAGTAACACGCGCAACATCAAGAACTTCGGTCACTCTAGCAACACGCCGTCGCCAATGACACCCCGGGGCCGGGGTCGGGCGTAGGGTGCGGCGCTCAGGCCGCGACGGCGACGGCGCGCGCGGGCTCGGTGACGACCGCCAGCAGGGCCCCGAACTGGCCGTCGACGGCGCCCGGGTCCTCCGGGTGCCACTGCACGCCGAGCACCGGCGCGTCGCGGTGGGCGATCGCCTCGACGAGTCCGTCGTCGGCGACGGCGACGACCTCGAGTCCGCTGCCCAGCCGGGCCACGGCCTGGTGGTGGGCGCTCTGGGTCGACACGACACGGCCGAGCCGGCCGATCAGCGATCCGGCGATCGCCGTGCCGGCGGTCAGCTGCACGTCATGGGTCGACATCACGCGCTCGATCGGCTCGCCGTCGCGACGGTGGGCGGAACCCTCCCCCAGGTCCTGGAGGAGCGTGCCGCCGAGCGCGACGTTGATGATCTGATGACCCCGGCAGATGCCCAGGAGCGGCGTTCCGCGGTCGACGGCGCGACGCGCGAGCAGGATCTGCGCCTCGTCGGCGCGCTCGGCGTGCCGACCCTCGGCGCGGTAGCCGCGGGCGGCGCCGTAGTACTCCGGGGCGATGTCCTCGCCGCCGAGGAGCACCACCGCGTCGGCGGCGTCGGTGCGCGCGAGGGTCTCCCCGACCGGCACGTCCTCCGCCGCGACCACGTCCACGGTCCAGCCTGCCGCCTGCGACACCGCGACCGCGCGACGCATCAGCATCGTCGAGTACGCGTGGTACTCCGGCGCGTGCGGCCGGTGGGCCGTCACGGTGACGATGCTGAGGCGGCGGTCGGTGGTCATGCGTCCATCCTGTCGAG
Organism: Herbiconiux gentiana; assembly: GCF_024978135.1. Lineage (GTDB taxonomy): Bacteria > Actinomycetota > Actinomycetes > Actinomycetales > Microbacteriaceae > Herbiconiux > Herbiconiux gentiana. The sequence goes on from NZ_JANTEZ010000004.1 coordinate 114,732, forward strand.
CGGGGGCGGGCCATGCATCCGCTCGTGTCACGCGGCGCAACACAGGGGATTCGGCGCCGGCGACGGATGCGACGGGTTCCTGGCGGCGGAGGCGGCTCCCTCCTAGACTTCAGGCAATGAGACAGACCCGCCCGGCCCGCCACGACGCGCGCCCGCCGCACCGCCACCCTGGTCATCTCGGGCGTGCACGGGTGGGCGCGGCCCTCGCCGCGATCGCCCTGGCCGCACTCGTGCTGGTCGGGCCCGCCCAGTCGGCCCTCGCCGGCGACCCGGTGTCGCTCGACGGCCGCTACGTCGTCGACGAGGCCGGGGTGCTCGGCGGCTCGACCGCCGAGGTGCAGGACGCCATCGACACGCTCGCCACCGAGCAGGGCGTCAACCTCTTCGTGGTCTACACCGAACGCTTCGAGAACCCCGCCGACCGCCAGCAATGGGCCACCGAGACCGCCCAGCTGAACCAGCTCGGCACGAACGACGTGCTGCTCGCCGTGGCCGTCGACGACCGGCTCTACCAGCTCTCGGTCGACGCCGGTTTCCCGCTCGACGACCAGCAGCTGCAGAGCATCGAGACCGACGACATCGTTCCGCAGCTGAGGAACGAGGACTGGGCGGGTGCCGCCGTCGCGGCCGCGCAGGGGCTGGACGGAGCTCTCGGGGGCAGCGGCGGTTCGGGCTCCTCCTCCGGCAGCGGCGCGGGCGGCGGCGGCGGCCTGTTCGGCGGCCTCGTCTGGGTCGTCGCGATCCTCGTGGTCCTGCTCGTGGGCGCCGTCGTGATCGCCCTCGTGCTGCGCCGGCGCCGCACGCTCGACAAGGCCGTCACCGCCCAGGTGCAGGCGGCAGGCCCCAGCCAGAAGGAGCTCGACCAGAAGGTCGGCGCCCTGCTGGTCGAGCTCGACGACGCCGTCACCTCCAGCACCGAGGAGCTCGGCTTCGCCGTGGCGCAGTTCGGCGCCGAGACCACCGCGCCCTTCCAGACCGCCCTGACCGAGGTGAAGACCGAGCTGTCCCGCGCCTTCACCATCAAGCAGAAGCTCGACGACGCCGTGCCCGACACCGCCGTAGAGCGCCGGGCCTGGTCGCTCGAGATCATCGACATCTGCGAGAAGGCGGATGCCCGGCTCGACTCCCAGGCCGCCGCCTTCGACGCCCTGCGCGACGTCGAGCGCGACCCCGCTCCGGCCCTCGCCGAGGCGCGCACCGAGCTCGCCGACTCCGAGACCGCGGCCCCCGAGGTGCGGGAGCGCCTCGCCACCCTGGCGCAGAGCTACGACCCCGCCGCGCTCGGCACCGTGGAGGGCAGCGCCGAGCAGATCGAGAAGCTCCGGCAGTTCGCCACCGCCCAGCTCGGCGAGGCCGAGCAGGCGATCGCCGCCGGCCGTTCGGGTGAGGCGGCGGTGCAGATCCGCGCGGCGCGTCAGGCGTCGACCCAGGTGCGCACTCTCGCCCTCGCCGTGCTGACACTCGAGAAGAACCTGCGCGAGGCCTCCGCGGGTCTCGCGGCCGCGGTCGCCGACGCCGAGTCCGACGTCGCGGCCGCCGCGCAGCTCGAGGCGAGCCGGCCGGGCACCGGGATCGCCGGGCTCGTCGCGGCCGTCACCGTGGAGCTCGAGCGGGCACGCACCGCCGGGGCCCGCGACCCCCTCAACGCCCGGCAGGCCCTGGAGCGTGCCGACGCGCCGCTGGATCAGGCCCTGGCCGCCGACCGCACCGAGCGCGAGCGTCAGTCGCGCATCCTGGCCCAGCGGGATCGGGCGATCAGCTCGGCCGAGAGCCAGGTCGCGTCGACCCAGCAGTTCCTCGAGACCCGCCGCGGCGCCGTCGGGCCGGATGCGCGCACCCGCCTCTCGGAGGCCCAGCGCCACCTGGACCAGGCCCACGCCCTGGCGACCACCGACCCCGAGGGCTCGTTGCGCGAGGCGACCTCGGCCTCCGAGCTCGCCACCCGCGCCGCGGCGTCGGCCCAGCAGGACGTCTCGTGGGCGCAGTCGGGCCAGGGCAGCTGGGGCACGGGGGGCAGCTGGACCTCGAGCGGGAGCCGGCAGAGCGGCGGCGGAGACGACTTCGGCGGGGCACTGCTCGGCGGCATCATCGGCAGCATGCTCGGCGGGGGCGGCGGCGGACGCTCGTCGTACCGCGGAGGCTTCGGCGGCGGCTCGTCACGCGGCGGCGGGTTCGGCGGCTTCGGCGGCGGGGGCGGAGGCGGCAGCCGTCGCTCGAGCGGCGGCAGCTTCGGCGGCGGAGGCCGGCGCGGCGGGGGCGGCCGCTTCTAGCCCCGGCCCACGACGACCGCATCGGGACCACGACCCCACGGGCCCACGACCAGACTCAGCAGTACCCACAATCCATCGGCACCATCATGAAGGAGACAGGATGTCCAAGCAGTCCATTTTCGGTCGCATCGCGCAGCTCGCGAAGGCGAACATCAACGCGCTGATCGATCAGGCCGAAGACCCCCAGCTCATGCTCGACCAGCTCGTGCGCGACTACACCACGAACATCGCCGACGCCGAGAGCGCCATCGCGCAGACCATCGGCAACCTGCGCCTGCTCGAGGACGACCACCGCGAGGACGTCGCGGCCGCCTCCGACTGGGGTCGCAAGGCCCTCGCCGCGAGCCAGAAGGCCGACGAGTTCCGCTCGGCGGGCAACACGGTCGACGCCGACAAGTTCGACGCCCTCGCCAAGGTCGCGCTGACCCGTCAGCTGCAGTCCGAGAACGAGGCGAAGGACGCCGAGCCCTCGATCGCCAGCCAGACCGAGTCGGTCGAGAAGCTGAAGTCGGGCCTCGCCGCGATGAAGGAGAAGCTGAACCAGCTGAAGTCCAAGCGCGACAACCTCGTGGCCCGCGCCAAGACCGCCGAGGCGCAGAGCCAGGTGCAGAACGCGCTGAAGAACATCGACGTGCTCGACCCCACCTCCGACCTCGGCCGCTTCGAGGAGAAGATCCGCCGCGAGGAGGCCCGCGTGCGCGGCCAGGAGGAGCTCAACGCCTCCAGCGTCGACTCCCAGTTCGAGAGCCTCGAGGACCTCGGCGAGCTGACCGAGGTCGAGGCGCGGCTCGCCGCGCTGAAGGCCGGCTCGGGCAGCTCCACCCCCGCCGTCACGAGCGGCGAGTAGGCCCGGCGATCGCGATGGGCGGGCAGCGGGGGCGGGCACGATGAGCGCCACCTTCGTCGTCGTGCCGAGCTGGCAGGGCTCCGGCTCGAGCCGGGCCATGCGCCTCATCGACGGCGCGGAGGCGGTGCGCGGCGACCTGCCGGCCGCCGCCACCCGCGTCGTCGAGGTGCCCCAGGGCGCCGGCGAGTCGCTCGACACCGGGGTGCACCGCTTCTCGTCGATCTCCGCGATCGCCCAGGCGACCGAGGCCGTGCTGGCCGAGGCGCCCGGCACCCCGATCGTCGTCGGCGGCGACTGCGGCGTCGAGTTCGCCGCCATCCGGCACGCCGCCGCGGTCGCCGCCCGGCGCTCGCCCGACGCCCGGCTCGCCGTGGTGTGGTTCGACGCCCACGCCGACCTCAACACACCCGAGAGCTCCCCCTCGGGGGCGTTCCACGGCATGGTGCTGCGCGCACTCCTCGGCGGCGGGCCGGTCGCGCTCTCCGACCCGTCCGGCGCGGGCTCGGCCGGCGTCGTGCTCGAACCCGCCCAGGTGGTGCTCGCGGGGGCCCGCGCCCTCGACGACGCCGAGGCCGAGTACGTGGCCGAGGCGGGCATCCGGATGCTCGCGCCCACCGAGCTCGCCGACCCCGCCGCCCTCGTCGAGAGCCTGACCGCCTCGGGCGCCACCGAGGTCTACCTGCACGTCGACCTCGACGTGATCGACCCGGGCGAGATCGAGGGCGTGCAGTTCCCGGAGCCGTTCGGGCTGCCGGTCGCGCAGCTCGTCGCCGCGATCCGGGCGGTGCGCGAGCGGTTCCCGCTGACGGGTGCCGGCATCACCGAGTTCGCGCCGTCGACCCCCGAGGCGGCGGTCGACGACCTGCCCGCCATCCTCCGCATCGTCTCGGCGCTCGTGCGCTAGCGACCGCGAGACCCGCGCCGCCAGCGCAATCCGCGCCACCCGGGCGATCCGAACCACCCGCACCAGCCGCGGAATCCGGATCACCCGCACCACCCGCACCACCCCCCGACTCGACCCGAGAAGCACCAGGAGCAGCAGTGACCAAGGACTACGACCTCATCGTCATCGGAGCCGGCGCCGTCGGCGAGAACGTCGCCGACCGCGCCGCGCAGGGCGGCCTGTCGGTCGCGCTCGTCGAGGCAGAACTGGTGGGCGGCGAGTGCTCCTACTGGGCCTGCATGCCCTCGAAGGCGCTGCTGCGCGCCGGCGAGGTGGTGCGCGCCGCCCGTGCCGTCGGCGGAGCGAAGGAGGCCGTGACCGGCGACGTCGACGCCGCCGCCGTGCTGGCTCGCCGCAACTCGTTCACGAGCGACTGGAACGACAGCGGCCAGGTCGACTGGGTTAAGGGCGCCGGCATCGACCTCGTGCGCGGCCACGCCGTGCTCACCGGCGTCAAGCAGCTCACCGTGACCGCGGCCGACGGCAGCACCACCGAGCTGAGGGCCACCCACGCGGTCGCGATCTCCACCGGATCGGTCGCCCTGCTGCCCGACATCCCCGGCCTCGCCGAAGCCGCACCGTGGACGAGCCGCGAGGCGACGAGCTCCCAGACCGTCCCGCCGCGACTCGCGATCGTGGGCGGTGGCGTGGTGGCCGTCGAGATGGCGACCGCCTACGCCACGCTCGGCTCGAGCGTCACCCTCGTGGCCCGCAGCGGCCTGCTGGCGAACCTCGAGCCCTTCGCAGGCGAGCTGGTGGCGGATGCCCTGAAGGAGCTCGGCGTCTACCTCCGCCTCGGCGACTCCCCCGAGCGCGTCGAGCGCGGTGACGACGGCGTGGTGCGCACCACCCTCTCCGACGCCGGCACGATCGAATCGGAGGAGATCCTCGTCGCCACCGGGCGACTCCCCCGCACGGGCGACCTCGGCCTCGAGACCGTCGGGCTCACCCCCGACGAATGGCTCGACGTCGACGACACGATGCTCGTGCTCGGCTCCGACGGCGCCCCGCTCGAGGGCGAGTGGCTCTACGCCACCGGCGACGTGAACCACCGGGCGCTGCTGACCCACCAGGGCAAGTACCAGGCCCGGGCCGCCGGCGACGTGATCGTCGCGCGCGCGAAGGGCGAGCCGGTCGACGACGCGGCCTGGGGCCGGCACGTGGCCACCGCCGACCACCGGGCGGTGCCGCAGGTGACCTTCACCGACCCGGCCGTGGCCTCGATCGGTCTCACCGCCGAGGCGGCCGAGAAGGCGGGCCTCACGACGACCGTGGTCGACTACGAGATCGGCAGCGTCGCGGGTGCGGCGGTGCACACGGACGGCTACACGGGCACGGCGCGCATCGTGGTCGACGACGACCGCCAGGTGATCGTGGGCGCCACCTTCGTGGGCCCCGACGTGCAGGAGCTGCTGCACTCGGCCACCGTCGCCGTGGTGGGCGAGGTGCCGCTGAAACGGCTCTGGCACGCGGTGCCGTCGTATCCCACGATCAGCGAGGTGTGGCTGCGCCTGCTCGAGGGCTATGGACGGAAGAGCGCATGAGCGACGCCGGGAGCGCTGAGGCGCTGGCGACGACCGGGGCGGCACCGGGCGGCCCGATCATGGAGCGGGTGCGGCGCATCCTGTACTACCCGCCGCTCGCCCGCGCCGGCTACCTCTACGCCACCGGTGTCGCGGCGACGCTCGGCACGCTGCTCGGCACCGGCCGGGTGCGCCGCACCGACGACGGCCTGATCGTCTGCACCGGCCTGCCGAAGTGGGCCTTCAAGCGGGGCGGCACCTGCGTGGGGGGTGTCTACCTCACCGACGGCAACGACGCTCCGCACGTGCTGACGCACGAGGCCGTGCACCGCCGGCAGTGGCAGACGTACGGGCTGATGTTTCCCGTGCTGTACGCCCTGGCCGGCAGCGATCCGCTGCACAACCACTTCGAGATCGAGGCGGGCCTGGAGGACGGCAACTACCTGCCGAGGCGCCGAAAAGGCTGAAAGAGATTCAGACGGATACGTGCTCGGCGGGAACCGCCTGACCGAGCCAGACGCAGATCTCGTCCCCGTCGAACTCGGGCTCGCCCGTCGACATCTCGCCGATCCAGGTGGAGACCGCGCGGCCGAGGGCCTGACCGGGCGCACACGCCAGGCCGGTGCCCATGGCGCCGCTGCGTACGTCGCGCGGCAGCCAGGTGACCGTGACGCGCTCGGGCGTCGCGATCGGATCGATCTCGGCGGCGGTCGGAACCTCGACGAAGACCTGGCCGCGGGCGCGGTGGCCGAGCGTGGCGACCAGGGCGCGGATGGCGTCGAGGTCGGCCTCGGTTCCGGCGAGGAGCACGCGGCCGGTGGCACGGGAGACGAGGGTGGCGTCGGAGGCGATCGAGTACATGTCCTGATGAGTATAGGCATGCCTTACTTAGGATTGCCACACCTTCGGCGATCCCCCAGGATGATCGGCCTCCCGCGGTGGTCGCTCACCACTGCGGCGGGTGCACCCGTCCCCAGCGCAGCCGGCGCTCGAGCTGCGTGCTGAGCGCCAGCAGGGTCGCCTCTCCCCCGGGTCGTCCGATCATCTGGGCTCCCATCGGGATGCCGTCGGCCGTGCGGTGCACCGGGAGCGTGATCGCCGGCAGCCCCGCCACGTTGACGTAGGAGGTGAAGGGTGCGTACTCGACCTGCTGGGCGAAGTTCCGTTCCCCGTCCTTCTGGTCGTACCAGCCGACCGGGCGCGGGGTGAGCGCCAGCGTCGGCGTCAGCACGGCGTCGAAGCGGTCGAACTGGCGCACGATCGAGCGCTCGAAGCGCGACAGCGTCGCCAGGGCCGTCACCAGCTGCGCGGCGGGCAGCGCCCGCCCGCGGTGCATCAGCCAGCGGGTGAGCGGCTCGAGCAGGTGCTCCGTGCTGTCGTCGGCCGGCAGGGTGGAGGCGCCGGCCTGCCAGATCGTGCGGAACGCGGGCCCGTACTCCGGCGCCGGTTCGAGCGCGAACTCCTCCACGCCGTGCCCGAGCGAGGCGAGCGTGTCGCGGGCGACGGCCAGGGCATCCGTCGCCGCCTCGTCGAGCCGGATCTCCTGCACCAGCTCCCAGGGTGTGCTCGTCGTGACCCCGATGTTGAACCGGCCCTCGCCGCGCACCGCGGCACCGAGGAAGAGGCCGTCGTCGTGGGCGGGCGGCCGCAGCGTGTGGGTGTGCCGGATGCGGTCGCCGGTGCGCTCGATCATGCCGTCGAGCAGCAGCGCCGCGTCGACGACCGTGCGGGCGATCGGGCCGGCGACGGGCAGCCCGGCCAGGGAGTCCTGCCCCGACCCCGCCGGCACGAGGCCGCGCGAGGGCTTCAGCCCGACGAGACCGCAGGCGGCCGCCGGGATGCGGATCGAGCCCCCGCCGTCGGATCCGGGGGCGAACGGGAGCAGCCCCGCCGCGACGGCGACGGCCGCTCCCCCGCTGGAGCCGCCGGCGCCCAGCGCGGTGTCGTAGGGGTCGCGCGCCGGCGGGGCCACGCTCGACTCGGTGTAGCCCGTGAGCCCGAACTCCGGGGTCGCCGTCTTGCCGAGGCTGATCGTGCCGGCACCGTCCAGCTGCAGCGCGAGCTCGTCCGACTCCTCGGGCACGAACTGCTCGAACAGCCGCGAACCGAACGTCGTGCGTACGCCCGCGCGCCGCACGAGGTCCTTGTCGGCGAGCGGGAGGCCCCAGAGCAGCGCGGTGCGGTCGTCGGAGGCATCGAGCATCCGGGCCCGTTCGCGTGCCGCCTCGGCCGTGACGGTGTGGAAGGCGCCGAGCGACGGGTTCCACCGCTCGATCCGCGACAGGTAGTGGTCGACGAGCTCGAGCACCCCGAGCTCACGGCGCTGCAGCAGCCGGTACAGCTGCAACGCGCCCAGGTCGTGCAGCTCGGTCGGCGGTCGATCGGCCATCGACCGCGCCTACTTCAGCGACTTCTGCAGCAGCACCGTGCCGAGCCAGTGACCGAACTTGAAGCCCACTCGGCCGAGCCGGCCGACCTCCTTGAAGCCGAAGCGCTCGTGCAGGGCGATCGAGGCGTCGGCGCCCTGGTCGGCGATCACCGCGAGCATCTCCTTGATGCCGGCCTTCTTCGAGCGGTCGATCAGCTCGCCGAGCAGCACCGTGCCGAGGCCCTTGCCCGTGGCCGCCGGCCCGAGGTAGATCGAGTCCTCGACGGTGCGGCGATAGGCCGCCTTCTGCTTCCAGGCCGACACGTAGGCGAAGCCGAGCAGCGTTCCGCTCGGTGAGACGGCCACGATGAAGGGGTAGTTCTGCTTCTGCGTCCAGGCGAACTTGTGCCGCCACTCCTTCAGCGTCATCGCGTCCTCGTCGAAGGTCACGACGGTGTTGGCCACGTAGTGGTTGTAGATCTCGCGGATGTACGGAAGGTCGGTGGCCACCGCATCCCGCAGCTCGTACTCGAACGGCACCTCGAGCGGGGGCTTCTCGGTGCTGGCGGGGCGCAGCTCACGGGGCAGCGTGCGGCGCGGCTGGTACTCCTCTTCCAACATGCGGTTCAGCCTACCGAGCGCGGGCCCCGGCTCAGCGCACGGTCCAGTCGACGGGTGCGGCGCCCTGCTGCTCGAGCAGCGCGTTCACCCGGCTGAACGGCCGCGAGCCGAAGAAGCCCCGCGAGGCCGACAGGGGGCTCGGATGCGCGGACGAGACCACGGGCACTCCTTCGAGCATCGGCTCCAACCGGGCCGCGTCCCGCCCCCAGAGCACGGCGACCAGCGGCGTGCCCCGCCCCGCCAGCACCCGGATGGCGTGCTCGGTCACCTCTTCCCAGCCCCGACCCCGGTGGGAGCCGGGCTCGCCGGGCCGCACGGTCAGCACCCGGTTCAGCAGCATCACGCCCGCCTCGCCCCACGACGAGAGATCGCCGTGCTCGGCGGGCGGCAGACCGAGGTCGTCGTGCAGCTCGCGGTAGATGTTCGCGAGGCTCCTCGGCACCGGGCGCACGTGGCGCTCGACCGCGAACGAGAGGCCGATCGGATGCCCGGGCGTCGGGTACGGGTCCTGCCCCACGATGAGCACCCGCACTCCGGCGAGCGGCGCGCGGAAGGCCCGCAGCACGTCGTCGCCGGCCGGGAGGTAGGGGCGGCCCGCCGCGGTCTCGGCGCGCAGGAAGTCGCCCATCGCGGCGATCCTCGGGGCGACGGGGGCCAGCGCATCCGCCCAGCCCGCGTCGATCAGCCCGTGCTCGGCCAGCTCGGCGAGCGAGTGCCCGGGCGGGGGCGACGACGCGGGCGACGGCTCGTGCCCGCGCGGCTGCCGGGTGTCGCTCACGCCCGGTCGGTGCCGGCGGTCGACACGCGCACGCTGCCGGTGTCGGGGGTGACCTTCCAGACGCTGCCGCGGCCGACGACCCGCAGGGGGCCCTCGCCGATCACCAGGCCCGTGTGCTCGTCGATCGCCACGCCGCCGTCGACGAGCCCGGCCTCGGTCGCCGCGATCAGCCGCGACACCGAACCCCACTGCGCGGCATGCACGTCGACCGCGAGGTCGATCAGGCCGAGGCCCTCGGCGACGGTGAGCTGCTCGAGGTCTTCCGAGGCCTCCTCGGCGCCGATCTCGACCTCGTCGATCTTCCAGCCGCCGACGATGGCGCGCTCGGCGACGATCGCGGCCCCGGCCGAGAAGCCGAGGTAGGGAACACCCGAGGCGACGAGACGCCGCAGTTCGAGGAAGGAGGGCGCCAGCGACGTGCGGTAGGCGGGGGTCAGCCCGCCCCAGACGACGATGCCGTCGACGTCGGCGAACGCGGCCGGCGCGATGGGGGCGTTCTCGGGCGCCAGCACGGCGACCGGCTCGATCTTGCCGAGCTGCTCGAACACGGTGACGAGCTCGGCGTACTTCTCGGGGGCGTCGCCGTCGCGCACCAGCACGATGGCCAGGCGGGCGCCCTCGAGCTTGCCCGCCGCCTCGGCGTGCGCCGCCAGTTCGTCGAAGAACGGGCGGTAGACCGCCCCGTCGTCCTCGACGGGCCAGCCGCCGCCGATGAGGTGGATGCTCACGCTTCGAGCGACCGCTCGTCGCCCACCGGCGGGTGCGCCGACCACGGGAACACGATCCAGCGATCGGTCGTCTTCCAGTGGAAGTCGGGCGCGATCACCGAACGCGGCTTGATGTAGAGGGTGGCCGACTTGACGGTGATGTCGACCTTCTCGAGCAGCTCGACCACGAGGGCGAGCGTGCGCCCGGAGTCGGCCACGTCGTCGACGAGCAGCACGTTCTTGCCGATCAGCGGCTCGTTGTCGAGCAGCGGCGGCAGGATGATCGGCTCGGGCAGGGTCTCCTCGACGTCGGAATAGAACTCCACGTTCAGGCTGCCGCAGCTCTTCACGCCGAGCGCGTAGGCGAGAGCTCCGCCCGGGATCAGGCCGCCGCGGGCGATCGCGATCACGAAGTCGGGCTCGAAGCCGCTCTCGACGATGTCGCGGGCGAGCGAGCGTGACGCGTCGCCGAACTCGAGCCAGCCGAGCACCTCGCGCTCCGGAGCGGCCGGGGCGGCCGGGGCGGCCGCGGTGTCGTCGAGGGCGAGGTCGTCTGAGGCCGAATTCATGGAGGCAACGCTATCGGTAATCCGCCCGCGCGGACGACCCGGCCGCTAGCATCCGTTCATGACCCGAGCCGCCGCCCCCGCCGCCCCGTCCGCCCGCGGCGCGCTCGGCGTCTCGGCGTCGCTGATCGGCTTCCTGTTCGCGGTCGAGCTGACGAGCGGGGTGCTGCAGGGCTACTACGTGCCGCTCATCTCCGACCTGGTGCAGCACCTCGGCATCCGCGACGCCGACTTCAACTGGTTCGAGGCGGCTCAGCTGCTGCTCTCGGCCCTCGTCGTGCCGGTGCTGGCGAAGCTCGGCGACATGACGGGGCACAAGCGGATGCTGCTGGTCGCCACTGTGGTCACCGCCGGCGCGAGCTGGTGGCTCGTCGTCGCGGGCGACTTCACGAGCTTCCTGGTGGCCTGGGCGCTGCAGGGCTTCTACGTGGTGTGGCTGCCGCTCGAGGTCGCGCTGATCTTCGACCGCGGGCGCCGCACCGGCCGCGCGGCCTCGCAGACGAGGCGCGCGGCCGGGCTGCTCGTCGTGGCGCTGGAGACCGGCGCCATCGTCGGCGCGCTGGCGGGCGGGGCCGTCTTCACCGCCCTGGGCGGCGACGTGGGCCTGACGCTGATGATCCCGGCGATCGCCGTCACGCTGGTGTTCTTCGTCATCCTGTTCGGGGTACCCGAGTCGGTGCCGGAGCCCGGTCGACGCAGCCTCGACGTGGTGGGCTTCACCCTGCTCACGATCGGGCTGCTCCTGATCACGAGCGGCCTCACCTTCCTGCGGGTGAACGGCCCGGGCACCTGGTGGGTCTGGGTGCTGATGGCCGCCGGGGTGCTGGCGTTCATCCCGTTCGGCCGCTGGGAGCTGCGGCAGGATGACCCGGCGATCGATCTGCGGGTGCTCCGTCAGCCCTCGATGTGGCCCGTGCAGCTGACGGCCGGCCTCGTGGGCATCAGCCTGCTCGGCGCGCAGGCGCCTCTCAGCACCTTCGCCGGCACCGATCCGTCGAACGGCTACGGGCTCGGGCTCGCCGCGACCAGCCGGTCGATCCTGATCGGGGCGTACCTGCTGGCGATGATCGTCGGAGCCGTGCTGTTCCCAATGGTCTCGCGGCGGTCGAGCCCCCGGGTGGCGCTGATCGCGGCCACCTTCCTGGTGGCGAGCGGCTACGCCCTGTTCCTGCCGTTCCACCAGGAGACGTGGCAGGTGGTGACGAACATGATCATCGCCGGCCTCGGCTCGGGGGCACTCGTCGGAGCCCTGCCGGCGGCGGCCGCGGCGGCAGCGCCGGCGGGCCAGACGGGCATCGCCGCCGGGCTCACGAACACGACCAAGACGATCGGCGGATCGTTCGCCTCGGCCGTGTTCGCCGTGGTGCTGTTCCACGGGGCGTCGACCGCGGTCGGGGCCACCGCCTCGAGCCTCGAGGGTTACCTCGTGGTCTGGGCGATCTGCGCGGGCGGCGCGCTGGCGGCGGCCGTGCTCCTGTTCTTCGTGCCGAAGCTCGCCTTCGCCGATCCGGTCGCCGCGCCCGTCAGCTCTCCCTGACCGTCAGCTCTTCTTGACCGTCAGCTCGCCGCGCGCGATCTTGTGCACCGCCGACTGGGCGACCGGCTTCACGACCACGAGGTCGAGACTGACGTGCGCGGGCATGCCGAGCATCATCGCGATGGTGGCCGCCACGTCGTCGGCGCTCAGCGGGTCGGGCACGTTCTCGTAGACCGAGTCGGCCCGCTTCTGGTCGCCGCGGAAGCGGTTCAGCGAGAACTCCTCCGTCTTCACCATCCCGGGCGCGATCTCGAGCACGCGGATCGGCTCCCCGCTCAGCTCCAGCCGCAGCACGTCGACCATCGAGTGCACCGCGAACTTCGCCGCGTTGTAGCCGCCGCCGCCCTCGTACGACACGTGCCCGGCGATCGAGGACACGGTGAGGATGTCAGCCGAGCCGCCCGGCTCCACCGAGGAGCGCAGCAGCGGCAGCAGCGCCGAGGTCAGCCGCTTCACCGCCAGCACGTTGATCTCGAACATCCACCGCCAGTCGTCGGCGTCGCTGTTCTCGACGCTGTCGAGGCCCATGGCGCCGCCGGCGTTGTTCACGAGGGCGGTCACACCCCCGGTCGAGGCCAGGAAGTCGCGGAGCGCCTCGATGTCGGCCGCGTCCGTGAGGTCGGCAGTGAACACCTCGCAGCCGGTCTCCGCGGCCAGCTCCTCGAGCCGGTCGGCCCGCCTCGCCACGCCGACGACCTTCCAGCCGTCGTGCTGCAGCCGACGGACCGTCGCCGCCCCGATCCCCGAACTCGCCCCTGTGACAACCGCGCGCTTCATCAGCGAACCTCTCCGACCGGGACCGCCCCGGTCCCTTCCGTGCCTACAAAGGTAGTGTGACGAGGGTGACTCAGCCCGCCACCCCCGCCGAGACGGCGCCGTCCCGGCCGAAGCGGGTCCCGCTCTGGGACAACGCGCGCTTCATCGCCATCCTGCTCGTGGTGGTCGGTCACGCCGTCCTCAAGCTGATCGCCGAGTCCGACACCGCCTACGGCGTCTACCTGTTCATCTACGCGTTCCACGTGCCGGTCTTCGTGGCGGTGGCCGGCTACTTCGCCAAGGCGGATGCTCCGGGCCCGAAGCAGCTGCGCCGCATCGTCACCGACCTCGTGCTGCCGTACCTCATCTTCGAGACGATCTGGTCGGTCATCCACTCGATCGTGGCCGGCTCCCTGCTGTTCGACTACGCGATGCCGTCGTGGACGCTGTGGTTCCTGCTCGCGCTGATCATCTGGCGGGTCAGCCTGCCCTACCTCGCCCTGCTGAAGCACCCGCTGCTGATCGCCGTCGTCATCTCGGTGGCCTCCGGTTACCTGCCCGCCATCGGCGGGGTCTTCGCCCTCGACCGCACCCTCACGCTGCTGCCGTTCTTCGTGCTGGGCTGGCGGCTGCGGCAGCTCCCGCTGACCGCGATCTGGCTGCGGGCGTCAGCGCGCACCGTGATCCTGGTGCGGGCGGCGGCGATCGCGGTCTTCGCCGCGGTGGCGCTCGTGATCGCACTGAACGTCCCGGTGCTCCGCGAGATCAAGCTCAGGCGGTTCCTGCTGTTCCAGGAGGCCTACCCGACCTTCGGCTACGACGAGTGGTGGGCCGGGGCGGTTCGGCTCGGCGTGATCGCGCTGGCGGGCATCCTGGTGTTCGCCTTCCTGGTGCTGATGCCCCGCAGCGCGACCTGGTTCTCCCCGCTCGGCCAGGCGACCATGTACGTCTACCTGCTGCACTCCTTCGTGCTCTACCCGATCCGCGAGTCGGGCGTTCTGAGCGGGCCGCAGAACGACCTGCTGCTGGTCGGGATGATCGTGTTCAGCATCCTCCTCACCCTCGTGCTGGCATCGAAGCCGGTGCGCCGCGTCACCCGGCCGCTCGTCGAGCCGCGCGCCCGGTGGCTGTTCGTTACGCCCCGCGTCGCCCGCGATTGATCGCCCCGGCGCCCCGGCCGTACTCTCTCAGCAACCAGATCCCCCCGACCTTCGACCTCGAGGAAGACGTCATGAGCGACACCGCAGCGAACTGGAAGTTCGAGACCAAGCAGATCCACACCGGCGCACAGCCCGACCCGACCACGAACGCCAGGGCCACGCCGATCTACCAGACCACCTCCTACGTCTTCAACGACGCCGACCACGCCAAGAACCTGTTCGCCCTGGCCGAGTTCGGCAACATCTACACGCGCATCCACAACCCCACGCAGGACGTGGTGGAGCAGCGGGTGGCCGCCCTCGAGGGCGGCACCGCAGCCCTGCTCGTCGCCTCGGGCCAGGCCGCCGAGACCTTCGCCGTGCTGAACATCGCCCAGGCGGGCGACCACATCGTCTCGTCGTCGTCGATCTACGGCGGCACCTACAACCTCTTCAAGTACACCCTCGCGAAGCTCGGCATCGAGACCACCTTCGTGGAGGACCAGGACGACGCCGAGGAGTGGCGCCGCGCCGTGCGCCCGAACACGAAGCTGTTCTTCGCCGAGACCATCGGCAACCCGAAGATCAACATCCTCGACATCGCCCTCGTCTCGGGCGTCGCCCACGAGAACGGGGTGCCGCTGATCGTCGACAACACGATCGCCACGCCCTACCTCATCCGCCCGTTCGAGCACGGCGCCGACATCGTCGTGCACTCCGCCACCAAGTTCCTCGGCGGGCACGGCACCGTGATCGGCGGCATCATCGTCGACGGCGGGCGGTTCGAGTGGTCGAAGAACACCGAGAAGTTCCCGGCGCTCACCGAGCCCGACCCCTCGTACCACGGCGTCAGCTACACGGGCGCGCTCGGCGACCCGATCGCCTACATCATCAAGGCGCGCGTGCAGCTGCTCCGCGACCTCGGCGCGTCGATCGCTCCGGCCAGCGCATGGCAGCTGATCCAGGGCATCGAGACGCTGTCGCTGCGCATCGAGCGGCACGTGCAGAACGCCCAGGAGATCGCGGAGTGGCTCGACTCGCACCCCGACGTGGCCTCGGTCTACTACGCCGGCCTGCCGTCGAGCCCCTGGTACGCGGCCGCGAACCGCTACGCGCCGAAGGGTGTCGGCGCGGTGCTCAGCTTCGAGCTGAAGGGCGGCGTCGAGGCGGGCGCGCGTTTCGTGGAGAGCCTGTCGCTGTTCAGCCATCTGGCGAACATCGGCGACGTGCGCTCGCTCGTCATCCACCCGGCCTCGACCACGCACTCGCAGCTCACGCCCGAGCAGCAGCTCACCGCCGGTGTGACCCCGGGTCTCGTGCGCCTCTCGGTGGGCCTGGAGAACATCGACGACCTCAAGGCCGACCTCGAGTCGGGCCTCGAGGCCGCGCGCCAGGTGGTCGCGGCGAACGCCGTCTGACCTGATCGCCCGTCACCGGATGCCCGGTGACCCTCCGGGGGCCCGGTGCGCGTAACAATCGCGCACCGGGCCCCCGTCTCGTGCAGAATCGACAGCGACATGGACTGGCAGACGAACGAGGACACGGTTCCGAGCGGCTTCGTCACCGACGCCCAGATCCGCTCGGTGCTCGGCAAGCCGCCGGCGTCCGGCGCGTGGCGGGCCGGTGACCCCGTCGGCCGGCGGTCGTTCGCGGCGATCGGCGACGTCGTCTTCGAGACCGGCGAGACCGTGCCGAACGGGCAGCTCGCCTACGAGAGCTACGGCACCCTCTCCCCCGCCCGCGACAACGCGGTGCTCGTGCTGCACGCGCTCACCGGCGACAGCAACCTCAACCATCCGGCCGAGCCCGGGCATCCGACCGACGGCTGGTGGCCGGGGCTCGTGGGGCCGGGCCTGCCGATCGACACCGACCGCTGGTTCGTCGTCGCGCCGAACATGCTCGGCGGCTGCCAGGGCAGCACCGGCCCGTCGTCGATGGCGCCCGACGGCGCCGAGTGGGGCGCCCGCTTCCCGTTCACCACCATCGCCGACCAGGTGCGGGCGCAGCACGCGCTCACCCGGGCGCTCGGCATCGAGCGCTGGGCGGCCGTGGTGGGCGGCTCGATGGGCGGCATGCAGGTGCTCGAGTGGGCGGTGCGCTACCCCGACGCGATGGAGCGGATCGCGGTGATCGCGGCGCCGGCGTTCAGCTCGGCCGACCAGATCGGGTTGAACTCGGTGCAGGTCCAGGCCATCCGCGCCGATCCCGCCTTCAACGGCGGCGACTACTACGACGCCCCCGACGGCGAGGGGCCGCACCACGGGCTGGCGCTAGCACGGCGGATGGCACTGCTGAACTACCGCAGCCCGAGCGAGCTGAACGACCGTTTCCGGCGCAGCTGGCAGAGCGGGCTCGACCCCCTCGGCGGCGGCGGACGGTTCGCCGTCGAGTCCTACCTCGACTTCCACGGCAACAAGTTCACGAGGCGGTTCGACGCGAACAGCTACATCACCTTGGTCGAGGCGATGAACTCCCACGACCTCGGCCGCGGGCGCGCCGGCGTGCAGGCGGCGCTGGAGTCGGTGCGGGCGACGGCGCTCGTGGTCGGCATCGACAGCGACCGGCTGTTCCCCGTCGCCGACCAGGAGTTGATCGCCGAGCACCTGCCGAACACCCTCGACGGCGACCGGCCCGTGGTGATCGAGTCGAAGTTCGGCCACGACGGCTTTTTGATCGAGTTCGACGCGGTCGGGCGCGAGATCGCGCGGCTGCTCGCGGCGCCCGGCGCCTCGGAACGCACCCGGCCGGAATGAGAAAACCGGGGGCCGCCTCGACGACCCCCGGTGCATTTCCCCCCGGAACTGTGTCCAGCTTAGCGACAACTGTCGAGCTGCACACCGCCCCCGTTCTGGGGAGGCCCGCCTGTACTATTCAGACTGTGCCCAGGACCGACCGTGAACGGCGAAAGCTCCTCACCCGCTCGGCGCGCGACCTGGGCATCCTGTTCACCGGCGCCTCGCTCGGATCGGTCGTGCTGGCGAACCTCGGGCGGCTCGAGCACGTGGCCGCGCCGGTCGTGCTTCTCGTGCTCACCGGGCTCGGGTTCTACCTCGTCGGCAGCGCCCGCTCCCTGCTCTGGCCCGGCGTCGTCTACGCCTTGAGCCTCGCGACCCTGGCGAGCTTCGCCTTCTCGGGCAGTCTGATCTCCGACGTGGCCACGACCGGGGCGGTGACCTTCTTCGCCTCCACGGCGATCCCCTCGCTCATCCTCACCGTGGCCACCACACGGCGGCTGCTCTGGATCGTCGTGCCCGCCTACCTGCCGGTGCTCGTCCTCACCTCCGTCGTGACCTGGCCGACCGGCCGCGGGGTGTTCGTGATCCTGTCCGTCGTCGCCGGCTGGGTCGCCCTGTTCATCACCGCCACCTGGCTGTCGGCGAGCCTCCGCCGCGCCTTCGGCGGCATGGCCCGGCTCGGGCGCGCCCACGCCGTGGAACGGCAGGCGAGCGAGTTCGAGGCGCAGCGCCGCCGGAGCGCCCGGCTGCTGCACGATACGGTGCTCGCTACGCTGACCCTGCTCGCCCACTCCGGCATCGGCGTGCAGCCCGATGCCCTGCGCAAGCAGGCGGCCGAGGACGCGCGGCTGCTGCGCCAGCTGCGGCTCGGCGGCACCCCGATGCCGCGCTCCTCGGGCGGGTACACGCTCGAGCACGTCGAGACCGGGGACCTCGGGCACACCCTCGAGTCGGTCAAGCAGCGCTTCGGGCGCATGGGACTGCAGGTCGCGTGGCACGGCAGCGGACAGATCCTGCTGCCCTCGCACGTGCTCGACGCCTTCCTGCTCTCGCTCTCCGAGTGCCTGGAGAACGTGCGCCGGCACGCCCAGGTGGGCTCGGCCGACGTCACGATCTCGGAGGACGACAGCTCGGTGCGCGCCATGGTGACGGATGCGGGGGTCGGCTTCGACCTCGACACCGTCGACATCGAGCGGCTGGGCCTCGCCGAGTCGGTGATGGCGCGCGTGCGCGACGTCGGCGGCAAGGTGCGACTGTTCTCCTCGCCCGGTGCCGGCACGACCGTGGTGCTGGAGGTGCCGAAGTGAGCGGGCGGTCGGAGGGCACCGGGCTGCCGGAGGGCACTGGGCGGCCGGAGGGCACCGGTCGCCCCGAGCATCCGACCCCCGTCACCTTCACCCCCGGCGCCGGCACCCGCAGCCGCATGCGCAGCGCCGACCCCGACGGGGCGCTGACCCAGCTCGTGCGCGCGCGCCGGCTGGGCCCCGACGCCGTCGACGCCGTGCGCCAGGGAATCGCCCGCGACTCCCGCCTCGGCATCCGCTACCTGGGCGTCGGAGCCGTGATCATCGGCGCGCTGCTCGTGCTGCGGGGCCTCGTCTCCTACGGCTGGACCTTCGAGCGCAACGAGCTGGTCGGCCTCAGCACCGCCGGCTGGCTGATGGTGATCTCGGCCTTCGTCGCCGTCGTGCTGATCGCCCGGCACTCCCGAGGCCGCCTGCCGACCTGGGCCTGGGTGTCGCTGCTCGCCGTCGACGCCGTCGCCCTGACGCTCGACCACGTCGCGGTCTGGAACTCCCCCGACACCAACTACGTCTCGGTGCCGATCGGGGTCGGTGCCTCGCTCCTCGCCTGCTCGACGTTCCGCCCGGTGAACCAGGTGCTGCTGGCCGCGGTGGGCTTGACGGTGGCCGAGCTCGCCTCGATCGTCGTCGTCGGCGCCATCGACCCGTCGGGTGTCGCCTACACCGGCCAGCAGATCTCGCTCGCGGTCGGCCCCCTCTTCGCCGGCGTGATCGTCGTGCGCTCCTTCGAGCGTCTGGTGCAGCGCGAGCTCGACCGCACCGTCGCCGAGAGCACGATCACCGCACCCCGCTACGGCCTGGGCCTGCTCGCCTCGGCCGAGCTCGCCCGCCTCGACCTCGCCGCCGAGGAGCTGCTGCAGGACGTCGCGAGCGGGCGCACCACCCTGCCGCTCGACCGCACGGAGGCGGCCACCGCCTCGGGCCTCGCCACCGACCTGCGCCGGCTGCTCGTCGCGGGTCGCCGCGAGACCTGGCTGCACCACGCGGTCGCCGACTCCGAGTACCTCGCCTCGGCCGTGCGCCTCGTCGACCCCGACGGTCTCGCCGGCTATCTCGAGGCCGGTCAGCGCGACGGCCTGCTCTCGGCCATCTGGCTGATCGTCGACGGATCGGCCCGCTGGACGCCCACGATCGAAGTCGAGATCGGGCGGCCCGGCTCCCTCAGCGGGCCCGACGCTCTGGATAGGATGGTGCTCCCGATAGCCATGTCGGTCGGCGAGGTCCCGAGGCGCCGCATCGATCCGGCTGTCTGGTCGGCACTTTCCCGAGTCGGCCAGTACTCCGTCGACGGCCGCTCCGGTCGCCTGCGGGTCAGTGTCGACGCCCATGTTGTCGTGCCGGACGCCTCACGGTGAGCCGGACAGAAGGAGACCTGTGGTGACGATCACACGCGAACCCATCCGACTGGCCATCGTCGACGACCACCGGATGCTCCTCGGCGCCCTGACCGAGTGGATCCGCGGCGCCGCCGACGACATCTCCATGGTCGCGGCCGTGACCACCTGGCCCGACCTGCTCACCCACCCGGAGTTCCCCGTCGACGTCGTGCTGCTCGACCTCGACCTGAAGGACAACCTGCCGGTCTCGGTGAAGCTGCGCGCCCTCAAGTCGGCGGGCGTCAAGACCGTGCTGATGAGCACCTATTCCGAGCCCGTCGTCGTGCGCGAGGCGATCGCCGCCGGCGCCCTCGGCTACCTCGTCAAGAGCGAGGAGGCCGACATGATCGTCGAGGCCATCCGTGCCGCCTCGGCCGGCGACAGCTTCATCTCCACCGAGCTCGACCTCGCGCTCGCCGCCGACGACCTCGACTCCTCCCCCCGCCTCTCGGCCCAGGAGCGCCGCGTGATGGCGCTCTACGGTGGCGGCGAGCCGGTGAAGCAGGTCGCGAAGGCGCTCGACATCTCCGAGGAGACGGCGAAGTCGTACCTCAAGCGCATCCGCGAGAAGTACCGCCTGGTGGGCATCGACGTCGGCACCAAGGTCGCTCTGCGCAAGCGCGCGATCCATGACGGGTTGCTGCCGCGCGACGAGTACCTCGGCAACCAGACGGCCGAGGACTTCGAGGACGACGTCCTGCCGAGCTGAGCGCTGCTCTTGTCGCTGGTGCGGCGCTGCTCGCCGGTGCGGCGTTACTCGCCCGTGCGGCGCTCGAGAGCCGCTTCGAGGCGCTCGACCTTGCCGGTCAGCTCCCCCGTGTGCCCGGGGCGGATGTCGGCCTTCAGCACGAGCGAGACCCGCGAGCCGTAGGCGCCGACGGCCTCGGTCGCCCGCTTGACGACGTCGAACACCTCGTCCCACTCGCCCTCGATGGTCGTGAACATCGAGTCGGTCGAGTTCGGCAGACCGGATGCCCGGACCACCTCGACCGCGGCGGCGACGGCGTCGTGCACGCTCGCCCCGTCGCCCTCACCCGCGGGAGACGCCCCGCCCGACGGTGCCACCGAAAACGCCACGAGCATGCTGATCCGCCCTTCCTGATCCGTTTCTACTCTGCCACAGCATCATCACGGCGATCACGAGCATCGTGATGCTCAGCAGATTGCGCAGCGTGAGCACGGTGAGCATCACCGGGTCGAGCCCGAGGATGGCGTCGTAGGCGATCGGGTAGATCAGCTGGGTCAGCCCGCCCATCACGAACGCGAGCACGGCGGGCCAGAAGAACCGGCGCCCCTGCGTGACGATGCCCAGGATGATCGGGGCCGACAGCCACACCATGAACTGGGGCGACCCCACCTTGTTGAAGACGATCAGGGCCATCACGAGCGCGAGCGCGAGCGGCGGCAGCACGTGGGTCGCCGGAGCGCCCTTGCGCACGACGTAGACGGCGAACAGCAGGACGGCGGCCACGGCCACGACCAGCAGCGGGGTCATCAGCATCGCGGCGACGTCGCTGCCCGGACCCGTCACCTGGAAGGTGAGGATCTCCATGTCGTAGTAGACCTGCGATCCGCCACCCGCGAAGGCCGACCAGAGCCAGAACACCGAGGCCGGCGCCTCGACCTGCATGCCGCGTCCGGTCTGCTCGGTGACGAAGCTGAAGGCGTTCATGCCCGCCCCGAGCACGAGCGCCCCGGCCAGCACCGCGACGAGGGTGACGGCCGCGGCGACGGCGGCGCGCATCCGTCGACGCAGCGTGATGACGACGGCCGCGATCATGGCGGCGGGCCAGACCTTGACCCAGGTGGCGATCGCGAGCAGCACCCCGGCGAGCACCGGACGGTTGCGCGCCACCAGCAGGCCGGCGATCACGAGGTCGACGGTGATGATGTCGATGCGCCCGAGGGCGACCGGGCCGAGCAGCAGCAGGAAGAGCAGCCACCACCAGGCCGCGGCGAGCTTCAGGCGTTCGCCGGTCTCGAGCTCCCGGCCGTCCCGGCGACCCCGTGTGGTCAGGTAGGCGAAGATCGCCGCGTCCGCGATGCCGACCACGATCATCCACCCGATGCCGTAGAGGCCGGGGCCGAGCCCCATGGCCGCGAGCATCGGCACGAAGGCGAGGATCGGGTAGACCCACGGGCCGTCGATGCCGAGCCGGTAGCCGTCGAGCGATTGCTCGACCCAGCCCTTGTACACACTGGTGACGTCGCCGAACGGCTGGTTGGGGTGCGTCAGCCCGTCGTAGCCGAGCCAGACGTGGAGGGCGAGGAAGGCCGCCCAGAGCACGAGGGGGTTGGCCGCGAGGCGGTGGAGGCGTGTCAGCACGAGGGTCATCCTAGGGTGTGCCGTGTGGGTGGGCCCTGATGTCCAGGCCTGCCGCCGGTGGCCCAGGCCGCGCACCGGTCGTTCTCAGCCCGCAACCACCTTTCCTTGGTTCACTGATACCACTGCCACCGAACCGGAAGCCCTTCGTGAACAGACCCGCCAAGACCGCCGTCGCCCTGATGGCCTCCGTCGCCGCCATCGGCGCCGTCGCCCTGGTCGCCGTTCCGATCCTCGCGCGCAGCATGACGCTCGACTCCAGTGCCACGGTGCAGGCCGTCATGCCCACCGTCTTCGGCACCCCAGACGACCAGCTCGACAGCTCGGTCGAGTCGACGAGCTACTCGATCGACCGCTCCTCCACCATCGGCTACCGCATGCAGAGCACCGCGGGCGACGACGTCGTCTCGGCGGAGACCAGTCAGATCTCGGGCGTGATCGCCCGCACCGGCGACACCATCACCACGGCCGAATTCATGGTCGACCTCGCCACGCTCGCGGGCGACGGCGGGCCGCGGAACGCCGTGCTGAGCGCGCTCATCGCGGCGACGGGCGGCAACTCCACCGCGTCGTTCGTGCTCGCCGACCCGGTGGCGCTGCCCGAGGCAGGCGGCGATCCCGTCGAGACGACCATCACGGGCACGCTCACGGTGCGCGGCATCAGCCATCAGGTCGAGGCGGAGGCCGAGATCGGCTTCGACGGCCGATCGGGAACGCTGACCGGCAGCATCCCGATCGCGCTGTCCGACTACGGGTTCTCGAGCACCGCGCTGGCCGTGGTGGGGGCGTCCGACACCGCACACATCGACATCGACCTCGTGGCGGAGCCGTCGTCCTGAGGTGATCGCGGTCGCCTCGCTTCGGGCGGCCGGTGGTGGCCCGGTGTGGCGACCTGAGGCGGCCGTCAGTCGGCGACGCCGCTGACCAGGCGGGCGATCACCCGGGGCACGGCCTCGGCGATGTCGAGGGCCGCGATGGGTCCGCGATCGGATGCGCGTTCCGCCGCCCAGGCGTGCACGAACGCGCCCGTGGCCGCCAGGGCCACCAACATCTTGGGGTCGGCGAGCACCTCGTCCGAGTGCGTCGCCACGAGGGATCCGACGATGCCCCCCAGCACGTCGCCGCTGCCCGCGGTGGCCGCCCAGCTCGACGGCGCCTGCACCCGCGCGCCGATCCGCGGCCCGGCCCCGGCGAGGGGCGCGCAGACGTGCGTGACGCGCCCCTTCAGCAGCACGACGTGCCGCGTCGCATCGGCCGCGCGGGCCGCCCAGCGCTCGGGGTCGGCGGTCACCGTCGCCCGGTCGACGCCGGTGCCCGCGCTCTTCAGGAGGGTCACGAGCTCGCCGGCGTGCGGGGTGAGCACGGCCGGTGCGCCGAGGCGTGCGACGAGGTCGAGGGCCCCGGCGTCGACGACGAGGGGCACCCCGTCGGCGATGGCGTGCTCGAGGGCGGCCGAGGTCTCGTCGTCGCGGTTCGCGACGCTCTGGCCCGAGCCGATCAGCCACGCCTGCACGCGGCCGGGGGCGGTGACCACTTCGGGCCGACGGCGCAGCACGAGGTCGGCCGCGCGAGCCGGGCCGAGATAGCGCACCATGCCGACACCCGTGTGCACCGCCGCGTCGACGCCGAGCACCGCGGCCCCCGGGAACTCGTCGCCGCCCGTGACCACGCCGAGCACGCCGCGGCTGTACTTGTCGTCGTCGGCGCCGGGCACGGCGATGTTCCCCGAGGCGGAGAGCTCCGTCCAGTCGCGCCACTGCACGGGGGCGTCGCGGTCGTCGCGGTCGTCGGGAATAGCGGCGGGGTCGGACATGGTTCCACGATACGTGCCCCAGACCGCTCTGTTCCGTCCGTTCACCCTGCGCTCCGTCACCACCCGCAACCGGGTTTGGGTGGCGCCGATGTGCCAGTACTCGGTGGAGGAGCGTGACGGCGTCGCCACCGACTGGCACCTGATGCACCTCGGCCAGTTCGCCGCCGGCGGGGCGGGCCTCGTCATGACCGAGGCCACCGCGGTCGTCCCCGAGGGCCGGATCAGCCCGCAGGACCTCGGGCTGTGGAACGACGAGCAGCGCGACGCCCTCGCCCGGATCGCCGCGTTCATCCGCGCCCAGGGCGCCGTGCCCGCCATCCAGCTCGCCCACGCCGGGCGGAAGGCCTCGGTGTTCCGCCCCTGGGACGCCCGCCGCGGCTCCGTGCCTGTCGAGGAGGGCGGCTGGCCGACCGTGGCCCCGTCGGAGATCGCGTTCGGCGACTACGCCGTGCCGCGCGCGCTCGACGCCGCCGAGCTGCCCGCGCTCGTGGCCGCGTTCGGCGACGCCGCCCGCCGGGCCGTCGAGGCGGGCTTCGAGGTGCTCGAGGTGCACGCCGCCCACGGCTACCTGCTGCACCAGTTCCTGTCCCCGCTGTCGAACACCCGCACCGACGCCTACGGCGGCTCCCTGGAGAACCGTGCGCGGCTCGTGCTCGAGATCGTGCGGGCCGTGCGCGCCGCCGTGGGTGAGGACCTCGTCGTCTTCGTGCGCTTCTCCGCCACCGACTGGGCCGAGGGCGGCTGGAACGAGGACGACACGGCGACCGTCTCGGGCTGGGTGCGCGACGCGGGCGGAGACCTGGTCGACGTCTCCAGCGGCGGGAACGTGCGGCATCAGAGCATCCCGCTCGGGCCGCTCTACCAGGTGCCCCTCGCCGAGGCCGTCAAGGACGGCTCGGGGGTGCCGGTCTCGGCCGTCGGCCTGATCACGACCCCGCAGCAGGCCGAGGACGTGGTGGCCTCGGGGCGGGCCGACGCCGTGATGCTCGCCCGCGAGCTGCTGCGCGACCCGCACTTCGCGCTGCGCGCCGCCGACGAGCTCGACGCCGACATCGACTACTGGGCGCCGCAGTACGTGCGGGCGCGGCCGACCCGCTGAGCCCGGCCGCCGCGCCGGCGGACGGGCGACCCGCCGCTAGCGCACGCGCCGGGTGGCGTCGTGAACCTCGCCCACGAGCTCCTCGATGATGTCCTCGAGGAACAGCACACCCGTGGTGACCCCCGACTCGGTGAACGAGCGCGCGAGGTGCGCCCCCGACTTGCGCATGTTCGCGAGCGCGTCCTCGAGCTCGGTCTTCTCGAACAGCGACGGCAGCTGGCGCACGCGCTTCGCCGGGATCGGGTCGTCGAACTCGTCGTCGTCGAGGTCGATGACGTCCTTCAGATGCACGTAGCCCGCGGGCATCCCCTCGTCGTCGAGCAGCACGTAGCGGGAGAAGCCGTACTTGGCCACGGCCCGTTCGACGTCGGCGGGGGTCGCCTCGGGCGGCAGGCTCACCAGGGAGTCGAGAGGCACCGCCACGTCGGCCACGGTCTTCGCCGTGAACTCGAACGCCGCGGTGAGCGTGCCCGCCGTGTCGGAGAGCACGCCCTCCTTCTGCGACTGGGCGACGATCGTCGAGACCTCGTCGAGGGTGAACGCGCTGGCGGCCTCGCTCTTCGGCTCGACCCGGAACAGCCGCAGCACCCCGTTCGCCGTGGCGTTCAGCGCGACGATCGCGAAGCGCAGCACGCGGGCGATGGCCACGAGCGGCGTCGCGAGCAGCAGCACCGCGCGGTCGGGCACCGAGAACGAGATGTTCTTCGGCACCATCTCGCCGAGCACGACGTGCAGGAACGACACGAGCACGAGGGTGATGACGAAGGCGACGGCGCCACTCGCCTCCTCGGGCAGCCCGACGAGGTGCAGCGGCCCTTCGAGCAGGTGATGGATGGCCGGCTCGGACACGTTCAGGATGAGCAGCGAGCACACCGTGATGCCGAGCTGCGTGGTCGCGAGCATCAGCGTGGCGTGCTCCATCGCCCAGAGCGCGGTCTTGGCGCTCGCCCGGCCCTGCTCGGCCAGCGGCTCGATCTGCGAGCGGCGCGCCGAGATCACGGCGAACTCGGCCGCGACGAAGAAGGCGTTGCCGGCCAGCAGTACGATCAGCCAGACGATCCCCAGCCAGTCAGCCATGGGTCGCCTCCTGGCTCTCGGCCGGAGACGGCACGAAGCGCAGGCGGTCGACACGGCGGCCGTCGAGCCGCTCGACCCGCAGCACGCCGTCGGGCAGCGCCACCGTGTCTCCCACCTCGGGCAGTCGCCCGAGCACGCTCATCACGTAGCCGGCGACCGTTTCGTAGGGACCGTCCTCCGGCACCGCGATGCCCGCCTGATCGGCCAGCTCGTCGGGCCGCAGCATGCCGGGGAAGGTGGTGCCGGCGCGCGTGCGCACGACCCCGGCGCGGGAGCGGTCGTGCTCGTCGACGAGCTCGCCCACGAGCTCCTCCACCAGGTCTTCCAAGGTGACGACCCCGGCGGTGCCGCCGTACTCGTCGATCACGACGGCCATCTGGTACCCCTGCCCGCGCAGCTCGCCGAGCAGCAGGTCGAGGGTCATCGTCTCGGGCACACGCACCGTCTCCGTCATGATCGCGACGGCCGGCACGTCGCCGCGCCGGTCACGCGGGATCGACACCGCCTGCTTCACGTGCACGAGCCCCACGATGTCGTCGATGTCGTCGTCGACCACCGGGAAGCGCGAGTGGCCGGTCGTGCGGGCCAGTTCCAGCACGGCCGACGCCGACTCGTCACGCTTGACGCTGACGATGCGCGGCCGCGGCGTCATCACCTCGGAGGCGTCGCGCGAGGAGAACAGCAGCGTGCGGTTAAGGAGTGTGGCCGTGTCGACGTCGAGGCTGCCCTGCACCGCCGAGCGGCGCACCAGCGACGACAGCTCCTCCGCCGTCCGGGCGCCCGAGAGCTCCTCCTTCGGCTCGATGCCGACGAGCCGCAGCAGACCGTTCGCACTGTTGTTCAGCAGGGCGACCGCCGGCCGGAACACCATCGTGAAGACGAGCTGGAACGGCACGACGATGCGCGCGGTCTTGAGCGGCAGGGCCAGCGCGAAGTTCTTCGGCACGAGCTCGCCGACGATCATCGACAGCAGGGTGGCGAACAGGATGCCCACGGTGGCGCTGATGGCGGGCACGACGGCCTCGGGGATGCCCACACCCGTCAGCGGCGCCTCGAGCAGGCTCGAGACGGCCGGCTCCATCGTGTAACCCGTCAGCAGCGTCGTCAGCGTGATGCCGAGCTGGGCGCTGGAGAGGTGGGTCGAGGTGTGCCGCAGGGCGGTGATCGCCGGCTGCAGACCCTTCTCCCCGCGGGAGGCGCGCGCCTCGAGATCGGAGCGGTCGAGATTGACGAGCGAGAACTCGCTGGCCACGAAGAACCCCGTGCCGACCGTGAGCAGCAGCCCGACACCGAGCAGAATCCATTCGAGAGCCATTGTCTCCACGACTCTACAGCCGCCCGAACGGCACCGGGAAAGGTTTAGGGTTGAGGGTGCACGTGTCCGCGCGTGAACACGCAGCGAAGCAGACACCGGCACGTGCCATCACGAGGCAACGGGAAGTGGGCGATCGGCTTTGGCTAGCCAATTGACGGGTACGAATACGGACGAGGGCGCGTCGGGAGAGTTCGGCGCCAACGAGTGGCTCGTCGACGAGCTGTACGAGCAGTACCTCGCCGACAAGGATTCGGTGGACAAGTCGTGGTGGCCGGTGCTGGAGAGCTACCGCTCGCATCAGCAGGCGAAGACGCCGGCCGCTGCGGAGTCCCCTGCCCCGGCGCAGTCTCCCGCTCCGGCGCAGTCGGCCGCGCCGGCCCAGCCCGCCCAGGCCGAGACGAGCGCCCCCGTGCCGCAGACGGAGTCGGCGCAGATCGCCGAAGCCTCGGGCGCCCGACCGGCCACGACCCCGGTCGCGAGAACCACGAGCGTCGAGGCGAAGCCGCAGCCCATCCCCGCCGAGGCGCCCTCGACCCGAACCAGCACCGCCGAAGAGGCGGCGAAGGACGCCGCCGCCGACGCCGAGAAGGACTCGGTCAGCCCGCTCCGCGGCATGGCCAAGTCGCTCGCCACGAACATGGACGCCAGCCTCACGGTGCCCACGGCCACCAGCGTCCGCTCCATCCCGGCCAAGCTGCTGATCGACAACCGCATCGTCATCAACAACCACCTGCGTCGCGCCCGCGGCGGCAAGGTCTCCTTCACCCACCTCATCGGCTGGGCGCTCGTGCAGGCGCTGAAGGAGTTCCCGAGCCAGAACGTCTACTACGACGAGGTCGACGGCAAGCCCTCGGTCGTCGCCCCCGCCCACGTGGGCCTCGGCATCGCCATCGACATCCCGAAGCCCGACGGCACCCGCGCCCTCCTGGTCCCGGGCATCAAGCGCGCCGACACCATGTCGTTCAACGAGTTCCTGGCGGCCTACGAAGACCTCGTGCGCCGCGCCCGGGGCAACAAGCTCACCGCCACCGACTTCCAGGGCACCACCATCTCGCTCACCAACCCGGGCGGGATCGGCACGGTGCACTCCGTGCCCCGCCTGATGAAGGGCCAGGGCGCCATCATCGGTGCCGGCGCCCTCGAGTACCCGGCCGAGTTCCAGGGCGCCTCGCCCCGCGTGCTCTCCGACCTCGGCATCGGCAAGGTCATCACGCTCACGAGCACCTACGACCACCGCGTCATCCAGGGTGCCGGCTCCGGCGAGTTCCTGAAGAAGGTGCACGAGCTCCTGCTCGGGGAGCGCGGCTTCTACGAGAACATCTTCGCCGAGCTGCGCATCCCCTACGAGCCCATCCACTGGGCCGCCGACATCTCGGTCGACGAGGCCAGCGCGATCGACAAGACCGCCCGCGTGCAGGAGCTGATCAACGCCTACCGCGTGCGCGGCCACCTGATGGCCGACATCGACCCGCTCGAGTACCGCCAGCGCACCCACCCCGACCTCGACATCGCGACCCACGGGCTCACCTTCTGGGATCTCGACCGCGAGTTCGTCACCGGTGAGTTCGGCATGACCCGCCAGGCCTACCTCCGCGACATCCTCGGTGTGCTGCGCGACTCCTACTGCCGCAAGATCGGCATCGAGTACATGCACATCCAAGACCCGGCGCAGCGTCGCTGGATCCAGGAGAAGGTCGAGCGCCCGTACGCCAAGCCGGGCCACGACGAGCAGATGCGCATCCTCGAGAAGCTCAACGAGGCCGAGGCCTTCGAGACCTTCCTGCAGACCAAGTACGTCGGCCAGAAGCGCTTCTCGCTCGAGGGCGGCGAGTCGACCATCGCCCTGCTCGACGCCATCATCCAGGGTGCCGCCGAGGAGGGCCTCGACGAGGTCGCCATCGGCATGGCCCACCGCGGCCGCCTGAACGTGCTGACGAACATCGCCGGCAAGACCTACGGCCAGATCTTCCGCGAGTTCGAGGGCACGCAAGACCCGCGCACCGTGCAGGGCTCGGGCGACGTGAAGTACCACCTCGGCACGGAGGGCACCTTCACCGCCTCCGACGGCAAGGAGATCCCGGTCTACCTCGCCGCGAACCCCTCGCACCTCGAGGCCGCCGACGGCGTGCTCGAGGGCGTCGTGCGGGCGAAGCAAGACCGCAAGCCGATCGGCACCTTCTCCACGCTGCCGATCCTGATCCACGGCGACGCGGCCCTCGCCGGCCAGGGCGTCGTGGTCGAGACGCTGCAGATGTCGCAGCTCCGGGGCTACCGCACGGGCGGCACCATCCACGTGAACATCAACAACCAGGTCGGCTTCACCACGCCGCCGAGCGAGTCCCGCAGCTCGGTGTACTCCACCGACGTGGCGAAGACCATCCAGGCCCCGATCTTCCACGTGAACGGCGACGACCCCGAGTCGGTCGTGCGCGTGGCGCAGCTGGCGTTCGAGTACCGCCAGAAGTTCCACCGCGACGTCTTCATCGACCTCATCTGCTACCGCCGCCGCGGGCACAACGAGGGCGACGACCCCTCGATGACCCAGCCGCTGATGTACAACCTGATCGAGGCGAAGCGCTCGGTGCGCAAGCTCTACACCGAGGCGCTCGTCGGCCGCGGCGACATCACCGAGGAGGAGTACGAGGCCGCCCACCGCGACTTCCAGGACCGCCTCGAGCGCGCCTTCGCAGAGACGCACGCCGCGCAGACCGCGTCGATCCCGGTGATCACGGCCGACACCGAGTCGGCCTCCGACCTCGAGCGGCCGGAGGCCCAGCGCGACGACAGCACCACCGCGCCGTTCGAGACCGCCGTGTCGCTCGAGGCGCTGCACTCCATCGGCGACGCGTTCGACAACAAGCCGGCCGGCTTCACCGTGCATCCGAAGCTGCAGCAGCTGCTCACCAAGCGGGTCGACATGAGCCGCAACGGCGGCATCGACTGGGCCTTCGGCGAGCTGCTTGCGCTGGGCTCGCTGCTCAACGAGGGCACCCCGGTTCGCCTGGCGGGTCAGGATGCGCGTCGCGGAACCTTCGTGCAGCGCCACGCCGTGCTTCACGACCGCGAGAACGGGCAGGAGTGGCTGCCGCTCGCGAACCTCAGCGACAAGCAGGCCCGCTTCTGGATCTACGACTCGCTGCTCAGCGAGTACGCGGCCATGGGCTTCGAGTACGGGTACTCGGTGGAGCGCCCCGACGCGCTCGTGCTCTGGGAGGCCCAGTTCGGCGACTTCGCCAACGGCGCCCAGATCATCATCGACGAATTCATCTCCTCGGCCGAGCAGAAGTGGGGCCAGCGCTCGTCGCTCGTGCTGCTGCTGCCGCACGGCTACGAGGGTCAGGGCCCCGACCACTCCTCCGCCCGCATCGAGCGCTACCTGCAGCTGTGCGCCGAGGACAACATGACGGTCGCCCGTCCCTCGACCCCGGCCTCGTACTTCCACCTGCTGCGCCGCCAGGCCTACGCCCGTCCGCGCAAGCCCCTCATCGTCTTCACCCCGAAGGCGATGCTGCGGCTGCGCGGGGCGACCAGCTCGGTGGAGGACCTGACGAACGGTCGCTTCGAGCCGGTGATCGACGACGCGCGCATCAGCGACAAGGGCGCCGTGCGCAAGGTGCTGCTGCACTCGGGCAAGATCCACTACGACCTCGCCAGCGAGCTGCAGAAGAACCCGAACGACTCGATCGCCCTGGTTCGCCTGGAGCAGTTCTACCCGCTGCCGATCGAGGAGATCACGGCGACGCTCGCGGGCTGTCCCGACGCCGAGCTGGTCTGGGTGCAGGACGAACCCCAGAACCAGGGCGCCTGGCCGTTCATCCTCACCGAACTGGCCCGTCACCTCGACGGTCGCACCATCTCGGTGGTGTCGCGGCCCGCAGCGGCCTCGCCCGCGGCCGGCAGCGCGAAGCGCCACGCCACGGAGCAGGCGGCCCTGATCGCCCGCGCACTGAGCTAGCGGCCCCGAGCCGGCCGCACAGGCAGAAGGGCCCCGCCGACGAGAGTCGTGCGGGGCCCTTGCGTGTGACCGCTAGTGCGTCTGAACCTCGCGGAGGCGCGCCATGAGCTGGTCGCGCAGCTCCTCGGGGGCGGTCTCCTTGCAGGCCCGCTGCACCGTCTGCGTCAGCACCACGCCGATGTGCAGCTCGGACTGGCAGCCCTCGCACGTCTCGAGATGGTCGCGGATGTCCTCCGCGTCGGTCGAGCAGATCTCGTTGCGCAGATACTCCTCGAGCTCGGCACGCGCCTTGTCGCAGCCGCAGTCACTCATTTCTTGCTCCCTTTGGCGGTGGCGGTGGCGACCTCGAGGCCGCGGGACCGCGCGTAATCGGTCAGTAGTCCACGAAGCAGCCGTCGGCCTCGGTGCAGGCGGCTCATCACGGTTCCTACGGGGGTCTTCATGATGTCGGCGATCTCCTGGTAGGAGAACCCCTCGACGTCGGCGAGGTAGACGGCCAGCCGGAAGTCCTCCGGGATCGACTGCAGCGCCTCCTTGACGTCGCTGTCGGGCAGGTGGTCGATGGCCTCGGCCTCCGCCGAGCGGCTCGACATGCTCGCGGTCACCGACTCGGCGGTGCCGAGCTGCCAGTCCTCCATCTCGCTGGTGGAGCCCTGGTAGGGGTCGCGCTGCTTCTTGCGGTACGTGTTGATGAAGGTGTTCGTGAGGATGCGGTAGAGCCACGCCTTGAGGTTCGTGCCCTGCTCGAACTGACCGAACGCCGCATAGGCCTTGACGAAGGTCTCCTGAACCAGGTCTTGGGCGTCGCTCGGGTTGCGCGTCATGCGCAGGGCAGCACCGTAGAGCTGATCGAGGAACGGGATGGCCTGCTCTTCGAAGAGCGCGCGCGGATCAGGGGTGGTCTCACTCATCACCCGCCAGTCTACGACCGGGCGCTCCAACACGGCTGTCGCGGTCACATCACTCCTTCACTGTGCGAGGCACGATGCGCCTGCACTGTGCTCGTGCCGCCCCGGCAGCCGATGCTGCAGGCGACTATTCTGATAACCGATGCCTGTCCAGAGATATTCCGCCCCGCAGTTCAACCCCTACGGCGACGACTCGCCGCAGTCGGTGGTCGAGCACTGGCCCGCGCCGCGCGCCTCGGGCCCGGTCTCGGCCGTGCTCTCTCTGCCCGGCTCGAAGTCGCTCACCAATCGCGAGCTGGTGCTCTCGGCCCTGGCCGACGGCCCGTCGCGGCTGCGCGCTCCCCTGCACTCCCGTGACAGCGCCCTGATGACGGATGCTCTGCGAGCCCTCGGCACCACCATCGTCGAGGTACCGGGCGAGGGCGCCTTCGGCCCCGACCTCGTCGTCACCCCCGCCGCGGAGCTCCTCGGCAGCACCACCATCGACTGCGGACTCGCCGGCACCGTGATGCGCTTCCTCCCCCCGGTCGCCGCCCTGGCGCTCGGCCCCGTCACCTTCGACGGCGACGAGGGCGCCCGCCGCCGGCCGATGGCCACCACGATCAGCTCGCTCCGCGCGCTCGGCGCCGACATCGCCGACGACGGCCGCGCCGCACTCCCGTTCACCCTGCACGGCTCCGGCCGCGTCGAGGGCGGAGCGCTCACCATCGACGCCTCCTCCTCGAGCCAGTTCGTCAGCGGGCTGCTGCTCGCCGCCGCGCGCTTCGAGAACGGCCTCGAGCTGCAGCACGAGGGCGCCCGGCTGCCCAGCCAGCCGCACATCGACATGACCGTCGCCGCGCTGGTGCGCCGCGGCGTCGACGCCGAGTCCGAGGAGACCGGCCGCTGGCGGGTGGCTCCCGGGCCGATCGCGGGCATCGAGATCGACATCGAGCCCGACCTGTCCAACGCGGCTCCGTTCCTGGCCGCCGCGCTCGTCACCGGCGGCAGCGTCACGATCTCCGGCTGGCCGGAGTCCACCACCCAGGTCGGGGCCGACCTGGAGCAGCTGCTGCCCCTGTTCGGCGCCACTGTGGAGCGCCACGGAGACCGGCTGACGGTCACCGGCGGCACGAGCATCCGGGGCGTGTCGATCGACCTGTCGACCGGGGGCGAGCTCGCGCCGCCGTTGGTCGCCCTCGCCGCGCTGGCCGACGAGCCCAGCCGCATCACGGGCATCGGCCACATCCGGCACCACGAGACCGACCGGCTCGCTGCCCTCGCCACCGAGATCAACAACCTCGGAGGTCAGGTGATCGAGCTCGAGGACGGTCTGGAGATCACCCCGCGCCCGCTGCACGGCGGCCTCTGGTCGAGCTACGAGGACCACCGCATGGCGACCGCGGGCGCCCTCATCGGACTGGCCGTCGACGGGGTGCTGGTCGACGACATCGCCACCACCGCGAAGACGCTGCCCCAGTTCCCCGAGCTCTGGGCGTCGATGCTCGGCCACGCCTCCCCCGAGCAGCCCACGGTCGTGGGTGGCCTGTGAGCTGGTGGGACTCGGCCGACGACGATGACGACGACCCCGACTTCGACGAGTCGGCCGTCCGCATCCGCCCGAACCCCAAGGGCAACCGCCCGCGCACGAAACAGCGCCCCGACCACAAGGACGCGGTCACAGGCCGCATCATGACGGTTGACCGCGGCCGCTTCGCCGTGCTGATCGGTGAGGACACCGCCGAGGAGCACGAGATCACCGCCTCCCGCGCCCGAGAGCTCGGCCGCACACCCATCGTCACGGGCGACCTGGTCGACCTCGTGGGCGACGTGAGCGGCGAACCGGGCAGCCTCGCCCGCGTCGTGCGGGTGCAGGAGCGCTCGACGCTGCTGCGCCGGAGCGCCGACGACTCCGACGCGGTCGAACGGGTGATCGTCGCGAACGCCGATCAGATGCTGATCGTGGTCGCCGCGGCGAATCCCGAGCCCAGGGCCCGCCTGATCGACCGCTACCTGGTGGCGGCGTTCGACGCCGGCATCACGCCCATCCTCTGCATCACCAAGACCGACCTCGCCGACCCGAGCGAGCTGCTGGCCGAGTTCGCCTGCCTCGACATCCGGGTGATCACCCTCTCCCGCGACGAGGTGCCGCTGGAGGAGCTGACCGATCTGCTCGTCGGCCACACGACGGTGACGGTAGGCCACTCGGGCGTCGGCAAGTCGACACTGGTGAACGAGCTGGTGCCGGGCGCCGACCGTGCGACCGGCGTCGTGAACACCGTCACGGGCCGCGGCCGGCACACCTCGTCGTCCACTCTGTGCCTCCGGCTGCGTTCGTCCGACGGCCGCACCGGGTGGATCATCGACACACCCGGGGTGCGATCGTTCGGTCTCGGCCACGTCGACCCGGCGAACATCCTGCGCTCGTTCGCGCAGACCGCCCGGGTGCCCGAGGGCGAGCCGCCCGGCGGCATCCCGCTCACCGAGGCGCACGACTGGGAGATCGTCGACCGCGTCGAGGCCGGTGAACTCGGCGAGAGCGGGCGCGCCCGCCTGGAGTCGCTGCAGAAGCTGCTGCAGACCACCGCCTGAGCGCGGCTCGTGCATGTCCTTGGGTCGCGGCAGAAGCCCGCTCGCGAGGCGCTTGAGCGTCGCTCCCGCTAGCCTGGTCGCGTGAGCTCCGCGACGCCCCGCCCCGAGTCCCTGACCGACCTCTCCGACGACCTGGCCCTCGCCCTGAAGCTGGCCGATGCCGCCGACCTGCTGTCGCAGCAGCGCTTCCGCGCGCACGACCTGCACGTCACCACGAAGCCCGACCGCACGCCGGTGACGGATGCCGACCAGGCCGTCGAGCGGTCGATCCGCGACGGTCTCGCGAACGCGCGCCCGGGCGACTCGATCCTCGGCGAGGAGTACGGCGAGACCGAGGGCGAGGCCGACCCCGACGAGAGTGCCGACGAGGGCGGGGGCCGCGCATCCGGAGCCCACCCGCACCGCCAGTGGATCGTCGACCCGATCGACGGAACCGCGAACTTCCTGCGCGGGGTGCCGGTCTGGGCGACGCTGATCGCGCTGGCGATCGACGGGGTGCCCGTGGTCGGCGTGGTCTCGGCCCCCGCCCTCGGCCGCCGCTGGTGGGCGGCCACGGGGCTCGGCGCCTTCACCACCGATCGGCTGGATGCCCGGGGCGACGGTGCCCGGGCGATCCGCACCTCCGGCATCTCCTCACTCGAGGACGCCTCGCTCAGCTACAACAGCCTCAAGGGGTGGGACGATGAGGGCCGGCTCGACGAGCTCGTCGCCCTCTCTCGCTCCGTCTGGCGCACGCGCGCCTACGGCGAGATGTGGTCGTACATGATGGTCGCCGAGGGGCAGCTCGAGCTCGCCGCCGAGTTCGACCTCAAGCCCTACGACATGGCCGCCCTCGCGCCGATCGTCGAGGAGGCCGGCGGACGGTTCAGCTCGGCCGACGGCGTCGAGGGCCCCTGGGGCGGGAGCGCCCTGGCGAGCAACGGGCTGCTGCACGAGAAGGCGCTGTCGCTGATCGCGCGA
Source organism: Herbiconiux gentiana (assembly GCF_024978135.1). GTDB lineage: Bacteria > Actinomycetota > Actinomycetes > Actinomycetales > Microbacteriaceae > Herbiconiux > Herbiconiux gentiana. The sequence goes on from NZ_JANTEZ010000004.1 coordinate 150,223, forward strand.
GGCGCCTGACGTCGTCGTCGCCCGCCCCCGAATTGGTCACGTCGGGGCCATAATGGTCTCGCGGGGGCCTGCACAGCCGTTTCCCAGGTGCTGATGCCGGGGGCGGGGTTCCCGGCGTCCATCCCTACGCTCGGAGGCCTCATGAAGCTCTCATCGTCCACCCGCTCGCTCGCCGCAGCCGCCGTGCTCCTCGCCGGCCTCTCGCTGTCGGGCTGCACCGCGCTGTTCCCGAGCTCGGCCCCGCCGGCCACCGACTCCACCACGGGTGAGGAGATCGAGCAGACCGACACCGACGTGTTCGCGCTGAGCGTGGGCGAGTGCCTGAACGACACCGACGGCACCGAGGTGAGCGAGGTGCCGCTGGTCGACTGCGCCGACGAGCACGACTTCGAGGTCTACGCCGACTTCGAGCTCACCGGAGACGAGTTCCCCGGCACCGACGCGATCAACACCCAGGCCGACGAGCAGTGCCTGACCGAGTTCGAGAGCTTCGTCGGCATCTCCTACGACGACTCGACGCTCGGCTACACGTATTTCACGCCCACCGAGGGCTCGTGGACCGACGGCGACGACCGCCTGGTCTCGTGCCTGATCGGCGACCCGAACGGCAAGGTCGCCGGAACGCTCAAGGGCGCCGCCAAGTAGCTCCCGCGACCCACGGCACTACCCCCTCCGCGTCCGCGGCGCCAGGCCCTCCCGGCCCAGGCGCCGCGGACGTATCGTCTGCAGGGTGGACAGCCGCGCATCCGGAACCCGGGCCCTGGTGGGGATCTCGGGCTGGCGCTACCCGCGCTGGCGCGGCGACTACTACCCCACCGGGCTGACGCAGCGAAGAGAGCTCGCCTACGTGGCCGAGCGGATGGACAGCGTGGAGCTGAACGGCTCGTTCTACTCGCTGCAGCGGCCGGAGAGCTACCGGCGCTGGCGCTCGGAGGTGCCGCCCGGTTTCGTCTTCGCCGTCAAGGGCGGCCGGTTCATCACGCACATGAAGCGGCTGGCGGGGGTCGAGACCGCTCTGGCGAACTTCTTCGCCTCGGGCGTGCTGGCCCTCGGCCCGCAGCTCGGCCCGGTGCTCTGGCAGCTGCCCGAGCGGCAGGATTTCGACGGCCCGCTGCTCGAGAGCTTCTTCGATCAGCTGCCCCGCAGCACCAGCCAGGCGCTGACGCTCGCCCGCGGTCACGACGACCGGCTGCAGGGTCGTGTGCACCTGGAGATCGAGGCAGACCTGCCGCTCCGGCATAGCCTGGAGGTGCGGCACCCGTCGTTCCTCGGCGACGGCCCCACCGCGCTGCTGCGCTCCCACGGCATCGGCCTGGTGATCGCCGACACCGCCGGGCGCTGGGTGGAGCCGCGGGCGATCACGTCGAGCCTCGTCTACGTGCGGCTGCACGGATCCCGGGAGCTCTACACGAGCGGCTACACCGACGAGGAGCTCGACGACTGGGCCGCCCGGATCGGGCGCTGGCTCGACGGGAGCGGCACCCCCGACGGCGACCCGCGCGACGTGGTGGTGTACTTCGACAACGACGCGGCCGGTCACGCACCCTTCGACGCGGAGCGCCTGCGCGATCGGCTGCGGGCGCTGACCGGTGGGCAGCCGTAGGCTGGGCGGGATGCGACTCCTCCTGATCAGACACGGCCAGACCATCGACAACGTCAACGGCGAGATCGGCACGGTCGTGCCCGGCCCCGGCCTGACGGAGCTCGGCCGGGAGCAGGCGACCGCCGTGCCGGCCGCGCTCGTCGCCGAGTCGATCGATGCGATCGCCGTCTCGACGATGCGGCGCACGCAGGAGACCGCGGCACCGCTCGCCGCCGCCCTGGGGCTCGATCCCGTCGTGCTCGAGGGCCTGCAGGAGATCTCCGCCGGAGACCTCGAGGGCCGGAGCGACCGGCCATCGGTCACGAGCTACATGCGCACGCTGCTGTCGTGGTGGACCGACATCGAGGCACGCATCCCCGGCGGGGAGAACGGCACCGAGTTCGTGGCACGGTACTCGGCGGCCATCGCCGAGCTCGCCGCCGCGCATCCGGAGGGAACGGTGGCGGTGTTCAGCCACGGCGCCGCCATCCGCACCTGGGCGGCGTGGTTCTCGCAGAACATCGACGAGTCGACGAGCATCTCGCTCGAACTGGCCAACACCGCCGTGGTCGTGCTCGAGGGCTCCCCCGACGACGGGTGGACCTGCGTGGAGTGGGCGGGCGAACCGCTCGGCGGCACCGCCCTCGACGACCCCACCGCCCCCGACCCGACGGGCGAGCCCGCCGTCTGAGCCCGCCGTCTGAGCCGGGGTCACTCGAACGTGGCCGCGAAGCTCCCCATGATGTGCTCGATGGCGGGGAGGTCGCCCGGGTCGGCGATGGCGACCGAGACGACCATGACGTACGAGGCGTCGCTCGGCTGCGCCACCACGATGACGTAGTCGCTGACGCCCCCGCAGCCCGTGTAGTACTGGTACTGCCCGGTGTAGACCCCGTCGGAGTACCCGTCGGTCTCTTTCAGGGTGCACTGAGCCGTGTACCCGCCGAACGAGGCGAAGATGCTCTCCGGCGTGAGATCGACCGCCGCCTCGGCCGCCGAGACGGTGACGCCCGACGTGCCCCACGAGGAAGCGAAAGCCTCGAGGTCGGTGCTCGCTCGAACATCGAGGAACTCGTGCCCACCCGGACCCGTGAACGACGCTCCGTCGACGTCGGCCCACTCGACGGGCACGTCGACGCTCAGCACACCCGTGTCGTCGGTGATCGTCGCGTACTCCCGGCCGTCGTCGGTCGGCGCCGACCCCGCGTCGGCACCTGGCACCACCACGGCGGTGAGAGCGGTTCCGTTGAACTGGCCCCGGTAGAAGGTGTCGTCACCCGGACGGTACACGTCGACGTCGATCGTGTCGTCGGCGCCCTGAGTGGTGAGGACGTCGCAGTACTGCTCGAGCGTGCCCTCGGTGGCGAGGGTCGTGCCGGCCATGCGCAACAGCACGTCGCCCGGGAGGACTCCCGCAGCATCGGCCGGCGAACCGGCATCGACCGAGCTGACCCAGACGCCCAGCGGTTCGCCCTGGTCGTCGACCGGGAGGGCCTGGGCGTTCACTCCGAGACTCTGGACGTCGGTGCCGTCGATCAGGCGGTCGAGCACCGCCTGCGCCTCGTCGCGGTGGATCGCGAAGTTGTAGTCGAGTTCGCCGATGCTCGCGTAGTTGATCCCGACCACCGCGCCGTCTTTGTTGACGAGGGGGCCACCCGAGTTGCCGGGCCTGATCTTCGCGTCGTGCTCGATGACGTGATCGAGAGATGCCCAGGCCGACTCACCGGATGTGTCGTTCTTCGACACGATGCCCTGGGTGAGCGTGAAGTCGGGGTCGCCGAGCGGGAAGCCCGCCGCGTAGACCTGCTCGCCGGTGGTGATGTCGCCCTTCTGCCAGCCGAGGAACGGGAAGGACTCGCCGTCGACCTGCAGCACGGCGATGTCGAGGCACTCCGAGGCACCCAGCACCCGGGCGTCGTACTCCTTGCCGTCGTCTCCACCGACCCGAACCGAGATGGTGCCCGCACCGGCGACGACGTGGTTGTTGGTGACCGCGAGGCCCCCGGAGGAGATGAAGAACCCCGAGCCCGCCCCCGGCTGCTCGCCGCTCTGCCCGTTCTCGGGATCGGCGAACGTGCCCTCGGCCTCGATCTGCAGCGTGGCCGACTGCACCCGGTCGAACGACGCCGGGCCTGCGCCGGCCGAGCATCCGCTCAAGGCCGAGGTGACGACGGCGACGACGGCGACCAGGCCGACGGCTGCGACTGAACGACGTGGGCTGATGGTCTCCATGACCCGAGGATAGCTCAGCTGAGCATTCGTCGACAAGACGGATTGCCCGACCGCCCGGATGGGCGAGGGCCGGAAAACAACAACGTACGACAACGGCGCTGGTGGAGATGGGGGGAATTGCGCTCTCAGCCATTACAGGCCAGTGATCACGCGGGACTAGGCCGCTTCAGTCCGCGCCTAGTCCGCAAGAGTGTCGGCCATGAGTCGCGAGAGAGCATCTTTCGCCCGCGAGTCGGGGCCACGGAACTGGGCCGCATAGACGTCGAGGGTGAGGCTCGGATTCTTGTGTCCGAGCTGGCGCTGCACGGTGACGACGTCGCATCCGGCTGCGATCATTCCGCCCGCCGCGTAGTGGCGGAGGTTGTGGAACTTGGTGTCGACGCCGGCTGCTCGGCGGGTGCGTGTCCACTCGGTCTCGAAAGCTCGGGGCCACATCGGTCCGACGCCACCGGGAGCTATGGGGAACGCGACGTCGGCGAGCCCCGCCGGAAGCACCCGCCCGGGCAGCAGCCATCCAACCTCACCGTACGTGCCGTGCACGCAGATGTGCTCGCGGATGCGTTCGACGAGCTGCTCGGGAACGAGCACGTCTCGGACGGATCCGTACTTGGGCGGGCGGATCTCGATCGCTGTCGAGACTGAGGCGTCGCGCTGCACTTGCCGGCGGACACGGAGCACTCCCCCGGCCTGGTCAACGTCGGCGGCGGTGAGGCCGCAGATCTCACCTAGCCTGAGGCCAGCGAACGCGGCAATTGCAATGGCGATGGCGAACGGGGTCCCCTCGGCGGTCGCGAGAAGCGCTGAGACGTCGTCAGAGGACGGGAAGGTTGGCCCGATCGAGTCGGGGGCGTCAGCGGCCGTTGAGCGGTTCCTGGTGAGCGCTGGACCTTTGACTCCGGTGGCGGGGTTGGAGGCGATGCGCTTGTCCAGCACGGCACCGTTGAAGATTGCCCCGAGGTGCATTAGCCGCGTCTTGACCGTTCGAGGCGCGAGCTTCCGGTCGACCATTGCCCGGACATAGGTCTCGACGTCGGCGCGGTGTATGGACTGAAGACGACGTCCGCGCATACCGCTGTCGTCGACCGCCAGACGCATCTGGCGATGTGTGGAGCTCTCCCAGTCCTTTCGAGCGGCCATCTCGTCGAAGTAGTCCCCGAGGGTGAGCCGTCCACGGTCGGGCGTGACGTACTGCCCAGTATGAACGGCAGTCGTGACCTGATCGAGCCAGTGCTGTGCGGAGTTCTCAGGGTCGCGTGGGTTGTTCTTGAACTTGAAGTGCCGGGCGTGTTCTTTGCCGTCCGCATCACGGTATCGGGCACGCCACTTACCGTCAGGGCGTTTCTGAATGCTCGACACGCCTTTTTCTCACCGCCTCGATGATCTCGGTGGTCTCAGCTATCGGGTCTATCGCCACGAACCGAGTCATGTTGTGACGAAGCATTTCCAAGATCGGCCGCGAGTCTTCATGGAGCGTTGACCCGTCGCCGAACAACTCTTCAAGGCGTTCTAGATCGTTCGAGACGCGCGCTTGCGCCTCGGCCATCTCTCGCGCTCCCTCTTTCAGCTTCACGTACGACCCCCTGCCGTGCTTGTGGTTCGACGCGGCAATCTGAATAAATTTCTCTCTCGAGTCTGGATGAATCAACAGACTGGTGCTTCTCCCGAAGATTTGGGCGAAGGCCTGCGCTTCCATCATGCGAACAGGGCGAGTTGCCTTCTCGATCCGCGAAATCGTGGATTGCGTGACATAGGCCAGGGACTGCTGCTGCATACGCTCGGCCAGGTCGGCTTGCGTCCACCCATTTTCCTCTCGCAATATCCGCACCTGCTCGGCAAAGCGGCGCTCGTCTCTGGACAGGGTGTTTTCTTCGGAAGGCACGCCGCAATCATATTCGCTAGAGATCCCAATCAAAATCGGCTATGCTCGATTGCGTACAGTCAATCTCAATCCTGAATGGAGATGTTGTGACCAAGCTCCTCACCTTGGCGGAAGCAGCCGAACGGCTGCGCAAATCGGAGGCTCAGATCCGATGGATGATTCACCGCGGGACCGCACCCGGTTCGGCACTGATCGGCGGGAGACGGATGTTCCGTGAAGATCAGATCGACGCCTGGATCGAGGCTCAGTTCGCCCGGGAGGCCTCTTAGACATGAGCTCCCCAATCCGAGCTGGCGAAGCCCTCGGATTCAACCCGCTGACTTACGCGGACCCGACGGGGGATGAGGTAGTGCGACGCCTTGACGGCGAAGTTCTCATCTCGTGGCCCGACGGATTCACGATCCGCCTCAACCAGTCCGACTCGGGGCCGCTCGTGCGAATCCTGACAAGTCTTTACACCTTCAGACAGTCCCGGCGCGGGCTCGTCTGGGGCTCAAAAAAGAAGGCCCCCGCGGACGAGGCGGGGGCTCAGTTCGAATCCAACAACCACGAGGGAGTCCGAAATGCTTGACACCATTGTCCCACAAGCGAAGAGCTCATTAAGTCTGCGCCAGGCGATTGCGGCTCAGATCCGCAATGAGTGCGGTGCGCATGGATGGAGCTGCATAGTTCTGGCTGAGATCCTGCAGGTTTCGGTCGGACGAGCTCGTGACCTTTACGCCGGGAGACGTCCAGCGTTACTGGAAGAGCTCGCGACGCTGTCGACGGCCGCCGACACGACCGTTGGTGAATTCGTGGAGGCAGCAGTCGACCGCAACGCAACTCCGCGACGTCGAATCTTTGCCGACACCACGATGACCGAGTTGGCGCAGATCGCCGGCTCTCTCGGCGTCACACCTGCCAGCCTGCTGAAGCAGCAAGGCTGGTGTGACGCCCCGTCAGCGTCGGTCCCGGCTTACCTCCGAGGCGACGCCTGATGTCCCTCTACGTGACGCGAGTCGAATTCGCGCCCAGGCTGATGACGCGCGAGCAGGCTGCCTATTACCTCAGCCTCAGCCTCCGTGATCTCGACGCACTGCGAGAGCAGAAGGATATTACGCCGAAGGGGCGCGGCCGCCGGGTGCTGTACGACAAGCAGGACTTAGACCGGATCGCCGACAGGATGCCCGAACGACCCGCTACGAGAGGACAGCGATCATGACGACGATCGAGACGAGAGCAGCAGGCGCGATCACCACGGAGACGGGGGCGCTCGAGGAGACGTCCCCTGTCGTCATCGTCAACCTATGCGGTGTTCAGGCTGACCTTTTCCCTGACGAGGCAGTCCGCCTCGCCGTGCGACTCATAGAGGCTGCAGCTCGCACGGAGCGGGAGGGCGAATCCGAATGGCCGTAGGTGCGGCGACGACTACTTGACCCCGAGGGGCCAGCGCGGAGCGATCCCGCTGGCCCCTCTCCTATGAAAGGAGGTGACTCCGATTGACAGATACACGACTACCCGCCCGGTGGCTCACTGACCCCATCATGGACGGCCTTAGTGACAAAGCGTGGCGGACCTTCACCGGCTCGCTTATGTGGTCGAACGAGGCGGGAACCGATGGGTCTATTCCAAGACGCGCGATGCGGTTTCTGCACCCTGAAGGGGTAGACGCTCGAACACTGGGTGAGCTCGTGGAGGCCGATCTCTGGCGACCCAATGGCGACGCGATCGTCGTACCCGATTGGGAACGGCGCATGGGTCAGGAGCTTGCGACCGTCGTCGAGGCGAGGCGAGAGAACAACAGACTCCGGCAACGGAAGGCGAGAGCCAAAGCCAAACCCTCCTTCCCTGTACCGGGTGACGTAACGCGTGACGTAACGGGCTCGACGGAGGACAGGACAGGCGAGGAAAGGACAGGACAGGACAGGCAATTAGGCGAGCGCGAAGAAGCAAACGATGGGCGGGTAATCGACTGGCCAACGGCGACGCCCGGAAGGAAGGAAGCCAGTTGATGCCTAGTGCGTGGGCGGGAGGACATCGACGATGCCAGCGCGGGAACCAGAGTCATACCTTCACGGCGGCTCAGCCCCGGTAGTGGTGGTCCCTGCACGAGTCGCAGCCTGGCTCTACCGGACGTGCGACCTCGACCGCCACCGCATAGATGTGCGGGGCGCTGACGCGGAGATCAGCAACGTGCTCGTCGCGCTGAAGGTCGCCGGCCTCAGCTGGGTCGCTTCCGCAACCGGAACCCAGCCTGCAACCAAGGCGGAAGCCGAGCGAACATCAACATCAGTAGGCACCGCAACCGCAGCTCAACTGCTCCACATCACACCCCGAGCAGTACGACTCGCGATCGCAGAACACCGCCTCACCGCAACACAGATCGACGGGAGATGGACTATCGCCCGCGAAGACCTCGAACACTACCGACAAAGGAGAACACCATGAGCCTTGAAGCACTTGACCAGCAGATCGAAGCAGTGCGAGCTCGAGCTAAGAGCCTTCAGAAGACCATCGGGGATGACCAGAAGGCGATCGAGAACAACCCCAACCTCTCACCCGAGGGCCGCAAAGCCGACCTCGCAGAGATGAAGGAAGCAGCGCGGTCGCGAATGGCATCGATTCGAGCCGAAGAGAACAAGCTCGCGACTGACAGGCGTGACTCGCTGCGCCGCACCGTGATGGGAACAGTCGGCTACGACTCGAGTTCCATCATCAGCTACCGAGACGCCCAGGACCGCGCCGCGAAGCTCGCCGACCGAGACGACGCCGCCCGAGTCATGGAACGCGCACTCACCAGCGGTGACAAGGCGCTCGCATCGGCAGTCGCCGAGGTCGCACTCGACCGCGGCTACCGCGACGTCTACAACTCCTACGCATCCGCCAACCCGGCCATCGCGGAAGCGGCGAAAGACCTCGCAGTCATGGAGCACTACTTCACATCCGGTGGCATGGCACGAGCCCTCGCCTACATGGTGTGACCGTGACCGGCACAGACAACACAACGGGCACCGTGACGATCGGACGGCACACGCTCACCCTTCCCGAGGAGCAGGCTCGAGCGCTGTTCCTCGCCGCCGGCTACGCATCTAAACGATCCGCAGCCCTCGTCATCAGCCCAGACATCACCACAGTGGTGAAACCCGGCACCGAAGTGAGCATCACCATCACCGGCGGATTCACGGAAGAGCACGACCCAACACGCGCTGGTGTGATGAGACGCATGTGACCACCAATCACGACGATGCAGGCACCCAGGGGGGACCCACCCCAAACCGGCTCCTCCCGCCCCTCCGGGTGTAGGCGACGTACGTCTCCGGAGGCTGGATCAATCGCCCTATTGGGTCGTGAGGGCCTGTATGAGCCCCGGAAAGGATAGGAACAATGACGAAGGCGAAGCCCCCTGTGGGGCTCAGGCTGGGCGGCAGACGCCTCTGGAAGCAGGTGATGGATGACTTCGAGCTGGACGAGCACGAGAGGTCTGTACTGCTGCAGGCTTGCCGCATTGCGGACACGCTTGATCGTTTGCAGAAGGTAATAGATGACGGTGATGTGGTCGTTGCCTCCCCTCAAGGTATGAAGGCAAACCCCGCAATTGTTGAGTTTCGGCAGCAGGCCGTGACTCTCGCGAAATGCATGGCATCGCTTCGCATCCCGATGGGTGAGGAGGAGTCGGCCGGCAGGAAGCCTCAGCAGCGTGTGGGTGTTCGGCGGGCGAGCGCGGCGACATGAGGCGGCGCGAGAAGGTCGCGAAGAACGGCGGTCTGCCGGCTCGTCTGGCTGTGTTCGATCAGGAGCGGTGGGAGGGCCGCGACGACGCCGAACGTTACGCCCAGTGGATGCGCGCCCGCAACGCGTGGGCTGAGGCCCGCGGCATTGAAGTTCTGCCTGGCGATGATGAGGCGTGGGCTGCCTTCCCGGATGGGGTGTTCCGCCCAGAGGACATCTAGCCCACAATCCTGGTGAGTCAAACGACTCACCTGCCCCGGCGAGACAAGGAGAGACGTGACAGACCAAGACCAACCGGACAAGCCGCTTACGTGGATCGTGGGGAGCGATGGTGAAGAGATCCTGATCGACAAGGAGCGCTTTGATGCGGACGTGAAACGGATCTCGGCCGGCTTGCTGCTTGCCTTCGATGAAAGCAAGCGCAAGCACCTTGCGAGCCAGTATTTGGCGGAGATTCACGTCGCGCAGAAGTCGCCTGACTACACGCGGGTTGTCCTGCATGAGTCGTTGAAGTTGATGTCTTTCTACCTCGCGGAGGAGGCGAATACGTTCCAGATGCCGATCATCCTCAAGAACATCAACCACCTCCTACTCATGTACCGGCGAGTCCGCCCCGACGAGAACGGCGTTATTCCTCAGTAGGTAACCCTCGCCGCTCTGAGAGTGGGGAATTTCCCCATTCTTCCGCCCCGACACCCAACACCGGGTGTTGGGGCTTTCTTTTGCCCATCCGATGTATTCAAACCCGTATTTCAAAACGAATTCAAACACAAGGAGTGACCCCCATGGCCGATCGCGTCGTGAAAGTAACCCTCTCCGCTCAGGTGAGCAACTACCTGGCTGCTATGGAGCAGGCCCGAAAGAAGACTGTCGACTTCGCCGATTCAGCAAACAAGGAGATCGGAAAAAGCTCCACAAGTATTCGCGAGCTGAGCGGCGGCATGCTCGCCATCGGTGCTGCTGCGGGCGCTGGCGTCGCCCTGGCCGTGAAGAAGTTCGCTGACTTTGATCAGCAGCTCTCAGCGGTGAAGGCCGCAACACACGAGTCCGCCGAAAACATGGATCTACTGCGCGACGCCGCGCTCAGAGCGGGGGCATCGACGGTCTATTCCGCGACGGAGGCCGCTCAGTCGATCGAGGAACTTTCGAAGGCTGGTATCTCAACCGCTGACGTTCTTGACGGAGGGCTGACCGGAGCGCTCGACCTCGCGGCAGCGGGAAACCTGGAAGTTGCTGACGCTGCGGGTATCGCGGCGACGGCTCTGCAGACCTTCGGGCTGAAGGGTTCGGACGTCTCTCACGTCGCCGACTTACTTGCCGCCGGTGCGGGCAAGGCGATGGGTGACGTAACCGATCTCGCCGCCGCGCTAAACCAGGGCGGTTTGGTTGCCCAGCAGACGGGCCTCTCGATCGAAGAGACTACCGCCGCGCTTGCTGCATTCGCCTCTAAGGGCCTGCTGGGGTCTGACGCTGGTACGTCGTTCAAGACGATGCTGCAGTCTCTTACGCCGTCGTCCGCGGAGGCGCGAGAGGCGATGGAAAAGTACAACCTGACCGCCTACGACGCACAGGGCCAGTTCATCGGGCTCGAGGCGTATGCCGGGAAGCTCAAGGACGGTCTCAGCGGTCTGACGACTGAGCAGCAGAACGCGACCCTCAAGACGATCTTTGGAGCGGATGCGGTTCGGGCGGCGTCGGTTCTGTACCAAGAGGGTTCCGAAGGCATCAGAGAGTGGACGGAGGCCGTCAATGATCAGGGCTATGCCGCGGAGACTGCCGCGACACGACTCGACAACCTGAACGGTGACATTGAGGCTCTGGGCGGTGCCCTCGATACTGCGCTCATCGAAACGGGGTCGAGCGCGAACGACGTTCTCCGTGATCTCGTGCAGAACGTCACTGACGCCGTCGACGGGTTCAACGACCTCCCCGACCCGGTCAAGGACGCCATTCTCGGCGTTGCCGGCTTCACCGCGGGAGCCGGGCTGCTGGCCGGCGCTGCAGGGTTCGGTGTCGTCAAGCTGGCCGAGCTCCGCGACGCATTCACCACGATCACCACCCAGATGCCGATCACCGGGCGGGCACTGTCTGGGGTCGCGAATGTCCTCACCGGCCCGTGGGGACTCGCCATCGCCGCCGCAAGCGTTATCGGCCTTCAGTTCCTGCAGATCAACGCCGACCAGCAGCAGGCCGTAGATGACCTGTCCGCGTCTTTGGACGAGAACACCGGGGCGTTCACGAAGAACACCCGCCAGCTCGTCATCAACCAGCTTGAGGCAGACGGCACCTTCAACCTGGCCCGCAAAGCAGGAATCGGCCTGGACATCGCAACTGACGCTGCGCTCGGGAACCGTGACGCCATGGCCCAAGTGGATGCCATCGCACAGAAGTACGCCGCCACAGTCAAAGACGGCGATTTCGACATCTTGGGAGACATCAACCAGGACCAGTACCAGACCCTCACGGATCGGCTGAGCGGTCAGAACGAGAAGCTGTCCGAGGCTCAGGCGCAGTGGCGGGACAACAAGGAGGCAATGGGTGACGCCGGCGAAACCGCCGACGACACCGCCATAGCGATCGAGGGTGTCGGAACCGTTTCGCAGAAGGCCGCGGACGACATCAACGCCCTCGCCGATCAGATCCTAGGGTTCGGAAAAGCGAACCTCGATACTCGCGATGCGACCCGGCAGTTCGAGCAGGCAATTGATGACATCGAAGAGGCGATGGGTGCAGAGGGCTGGACCGCGACCCTTGACGACTCGGAAGCAGCCGGACGTGCCAATAACGAGATGCTGGACAGCCTCGCATCATCCACGCTGGCCCTGTCGTCAGCGATCGTCACTCAGACCGGAGACACCGAGGCAGCGCGGGACGCGATGGAGAAGGGTCGAGCGGAATTCATTAGCACCGCCACCGAGATGGGGCTCACCGAGGACGCGGCCAAGGCACTCGCCGATCAGGTTGGGCTCATCCCGACCGACGTCGTGACAAACGTGACCCTGACCGGTGCCGAAACGATGAGCGACAGGATCGCCTCCATCGTTTCGTTCTGGGAGGCCCGCGGAATCAACATCCCCGCCTATGTCATCCGACAGGACGAAGCTGCAGCGAATCGAGGTCCAGACGGGTACGCGACGGGCGGGCCGATTTATGGCCCCGGTTCCGGCACCTCCGACGACATCATCATTCGCGCATCCAACGGCGAGTACATGATTCGAGCGTCTGAGGCTAGTTCTCACCGAGCTCTGCTTGATGGGATCAATGGAGGCTTGGGAGCTGTCGGGTTGGCTTCCCTCGCCGCCCAGGACGCCGCGACGAATGGTCTTTACCCGTCCACCTCGATGGACCTGGCCTCAGCCGCCGAGATCTACGGCGTCAACGACGCCGCACTCAGGTACGGAACGCCAGTGCAGCCCACCTACGTGACTGCGGGAGGTGCGGCCGCGGGCAGTGGTAGCAACGTCACGTTCAATCAGACGATCAATCCATCTACGGCGATGTCGGAGGAACTAATTGGCCGGTCGGCCGCCGCCTATGCAACCAGGAAACTGCGGGGACGGATGGCATGAAATCAGGCGGGGGGTGTGTCCACCTTGGGCGGACACTTCTCCCGACCTGCATGCCGCAATCCCTCTGCCACTGCTTGCACAATCGGGTCATGCGATGAGTACGGCCCATCTCTTTAGGACAAGCAGAGTCGTCAGTTCAAGCTGAGCGGCCGTCGCGCCCGCGATGTGGGAGTTGAAGTGTTAGCTCGCAGTAGGATCCCCTCATGCGCATCGCGAACGCTCTAGCAGCGGAATCCGTGAACGTAGCGGTGCCGCCGGAGTTCTGGTGGGGTCTCATCGGATCACTTCTCGTTGGCCTCGCAGGGTCGCGAGTTATCAGTGCCCTAGTCAACAACTCGTGGAAGTCCAGTTCCAGGCGGAGAACTAACAACCGCAAAGATGCGAGTGCCACCCTGGAAGCTTTGCGCCGTGGTCGAAACGCGTATCGAAAGTACGGCAGCGGGGGTAAGGCTGTGGATTCCAAGAGGGATGCGCATTTAGATGAGATCTACACCGACATCATCATCTCGGCCGCTCGCACTACCGACGCAGAGGTAGTGGAGCTCGCCAAAAAATACATCGAGGTCGGCCAAAAGTACGCCTCAAAGGACGTCTTCACCAGCACCGAACACGAGGAAGTTGCATTCATCGCGGTGGTGGAACGTATCCGCGAATTCTCACGGAAGAAAAACTAGAACAGAGCGACGTCTTGCTGCGTTCCCAGCCGAACGCTGTCAAGCTTCCGACGGGCCGCTGCGTTCTTGATGTCGTTCTCGAAACGGCCGGGTGTTCCGACCAGGATAATGTCCCCGGCATGACGAGCAGAGAGCTGCTTCAGCAACTCATCGGCGAATGAGATCGTCGATGTCGCGAGGCTTCGGCCAAGGATGTATACGTCTGCGCCAGCGAGTTCCACTGGAATCTGCTTTTGCTCGAGTAGCTCAGTTGCAGCTTCCCGGGTTCCCACAAGGCGCGGTAGCTCAATCTTGAACATGATCACGACCCTTACCAACAAATAAAGGCACTGTCAAATAGTGCCACGTTTATTATCTCACACCATAGTGTGACGCCTTCCCTGGACGCTACTTGATTGGAACGAACCCGTGGATGAGCACTCCTTGCACTGACCGTTCGAAGTCTCTCCTGACCGGCCCGGTGGGACTCTCTATGTGAAACCCCGTGCCGGAGGTTATCGCGATGTTGCCACCAATAGCGACTAGCCCATCGGTCATGTCTCGAACGCCATAGCCCCTGCCGTCTTCGTCGATGGCTGACACGCCCTCTTCGAGTGCCAGCTGGATTGCGGAAAGATCGTCTGTCGCACCCTTATGCGCGAGAGATGCTCGGAGCCCCCGTCCCGCATCTCCAATTGCGAACCGAAATCTAGTCTTGTTGTGCGTCATTTGGGCGGCGAAGTAGCCGACGTTGCGTCCAGAGTGATACTGAACGTTGTTTCCCGCTTCGCATACGCAGACGTAGAGCGACGCCGCCAGGTCTTCGTCGATGCGTTCGCACAATCCGTGAAGTTGTGCTCCAAGATCTGCCACTTCCGCGGAGTTAGAAAATAGGGTCAGCTCAGCTAAGGCGTTCCCAACATTGTGCTCGCGCACGTGAGGCAGGTCGTGAGGTACTCCGAGGTCAGTCAGGAACTGTCCGAGTCGCATGCGGGCAAGGTAATTCGATACATCACCGCTCTGGGGACGGATGAACACGGGATCGACACCCTGCTGCACTATTCGATCAATTTCCATGGCGACTAGAACGGTCGACCCAGGGGTAATGAATGTCACGCGAGTCAGGTCGACGATGTTGGAGTCATCTAAGTAGGAAGGGCCGGAGTGTGTTCCGTTGCCAAAGAGCTTGATGCCCAACTTCCCACCTCCTGAATTTATTCGACAACTATGGCATCCAGCGGCATCCGCGAGCGTCGCTAGTCGTGTTTGGCGCGAGTGAAACCGCCAATGAGTCCGCAGCGAAGGCGTGCCACACTTGCACCGTGATTAGTGGCTTGGGTCTGCGTGGGTACCGGAGTTTCCGCAGGGAAGACATTCAGCGGGTGGGGCCAATGTCGAAGCTCCACCTCCTGGTGGGGCAGAACAATAGCGGCAAGTCAAATGTTCTAAGAGTTGCCCAGAGGTATCTACCACTACTCCGGAAACAGGAGTTTCGCCGTCCGACTGATCTTGATCTGCCGAACGACTACGACGGCAGCGTTGAATTCGCGCTCTCTATCTCTGCTGATGTTCGAGGTGCTTTGGAAACCAAGCTCAGAAGCGAAGAGATACCCGACCACCAATTACTGCAGCAGCTTCTGGAGCTTGATGCCTTGCTGTCGCTGCCGGCATTCCGACCTGTGGGCCCGCGGGGAGACCCTTGGTTCGACTTCGAGTCGGGCCCGGGGATGGGTAAGGAGCCTCTGGTTTCGTCAGCGCAGATGCAAACGGCCGCAGAGCAGTACAGCGCATATTGGAGTGAGCTCGACTACTCGGAGCGGCAAATGCGCCACGGCCTTGCTGCCCTGCTCGCTTCGTACAACGTCGGCACGAATCTCAACCAGGCCGCAAAGTTTCGAGCGTTGATTAGCCAGATCGCACGATCAATTCCTGTGCCGGCAGTTTCGACGATCGCCGCATTTCGCCAGATTCGCGACGCCGACGACGGGGTCATTGATCACAGCGGGATCGGCTTAATCAAGCGCTTGGCGCGCCTAGAGAACCCCCTCCTCGATGGTTACGAGGAAAACGCCGAAAAGTTTGAAGCTATAAATCGCTTCACGCGTATAGTCCTCGAGGATCCGACGGCCCGACTCCGCGTACCAGCTACTCAGGACGACATCCTGGTCCAAAGCCGAGGCCGGGTCCTGCCCTTGGACAGTCTAGGAACGGGCGTTCACGAGGTCATCATTCTGGCAGTTGCGGCCACGATTCTTGATGGCGAACTGGTCTGTATTGAGGAGCCGGAGGTCCACCTGCACCCTCTGATGCAGAAACGTCTTCTGCGTTACTTAGCGACCGAAACCTCGAATCACTACCTGATCGCCACCCACTCGGCTCACATACTCGATTCGAGCATCGCCTCTATATCTCACGTGCAACTCGAATCTGGCGGCTCGACTATTGACGCAGCAGTTTCGCCGACGGATGTTTGGAAGATTGCCACCGATCTCGGGTTCCGAGCCTCGGACATTGTGCAATCGAACGCCGTCATCTGGGTCGAGGGGCCCTCGGATCGGATCTACTTGGAGTTCTGGCTGCGCACCGTCGATCCACACCTAACTGAAGGTGTGCACTACTCGATCATGTTTTACGGAGGCAGGTTGCTTTCCCAGCTCGACGCAAGCCAGCGCGAAATTACCGAATTCATCTCTCTACGACGGTTGAATCGCAATCTGGTCGTTCTAATCGACAGCGACAAGAAGTCTCCCCGAGCGCCGCTAAACGCAACGAAGCGTCGGATCGTTGAGGAGTTCGAGGATTCTGCCGGCGGTTTCGCCTGGGTTACCGCTGGCCGTGAGATCGAGAATTATGTGCCGGCCGAATTGCTGAACGCGGCGTTTGAAGCCACTCACCCATCCAGGGCGGCCACTTGGGATGGTGGGCGGTACTCGAAGCCCCTCGAGGGTGCGCCAATTCTCAGCGGTTCGCCGGACAAGAACGCAATTGCGCACTTTGCAGTCGAGCACTGGAGTTATCGAGAGCCGACATTAGATCTGAAGAAGCAGATCCGCCGTCTAGCGTCCGAGCTGCGAAGAGTGAATGATCTGCCGAAGGTCGATTACAAAGGACCTTTCGTCGCCGTGCCAACTTCGTGATCGGAACTGGAGAGCCGTGCCGCCTTCTGCCTTATCGCCCGGTGTTAGTCCCAGATAGACGGTTCTGGTGGGCGCGTCTCGCTGACCCGCGACTGACGCAATTTTCCCAGGCGAGATCGGCCAGCACCTTCGGATCCTGGTGGTATCCGACCAGCCTGCGTCCGCTCGAGCTTGGCGACCAGGTAACCAGTCGGTACCAAATGACCGTGTGTTTGTCGGCACCGAATGTGAGTTCGCGAATGACACCGTACGGCTGGTCGCCTTCCCGATCGTAGGCAGCGCCTCCGACAACCCGCCAAAATGCCTATACGGTCACTGACAGTCGGTGCCGAGGGAGACGACAGTGCGGCATTCGATGGAAGGTATGACACCGGGGACATCTGGGCGTACCGAACAGGCGCGCGAGCCGCGCTAACACCGGCCTACCTACGAGCGATCGTCAACAAAAGGGTCGAGATTGAACATCTCGCGGAAGCGGCAAGGTCTCATGGGTGCCAGCAGGCCGGCTCAGATGCCACTGGACGGAGCGAGACGTCTTCCTGCAACGAAAGCTTCGCTGGGATGCGCTGGAGGCGGACGGCCCTGAGTCCCCGACGGGTAGACGATTTGCGTCCACGGGCAGCGCCGACTGACCCGAGTGCCCGGGACCGGTTGCGACTCGATTAGAGCAGCGGGAGGCTGCCAGAGACTGACGAATAGCCCGAAGCCGACATAGTCAGGGTCGCTACCGGTGGTGGCGACTGGTCGGGGTCGTTCTTACCGAGGATGAGCAGAAGTGGTCCGGCCGTGTCCCCTGCTGGGACCGATGCGTTGTAGACGAAGGTGTAGGACTCACCGGTGGGATCGTCAGGGCCGTAGTTCCAGGCGATGTCGCCGCTGAACCCGCTGAACCAGAACCCGTTCAACGGAAGGTAAGCCGTCAAAGCTCCGGCCGGGATAGCGGCAGCACCCTCGTTGGTCGCTCGGATCACGAAGCTGGTGCGGTTCTCGTAGGGGGACGGCGGGGATACCTCGAGCGACAACTGAGAGAGCGGGGCGCTCGCTGCCATCGCCGGCACTGCTGTGGCGGCGACGATGACCGGTGTTGCCCAGACAGCTCCGATCACAGTTCGACGGTTGATCGCGCGGGGCTCGTGCTTGGCCATGTTGGCAGACTACCTGTGATGGGCGGTCTCAGCGCGGACGCGTCCAGGTCAGGATGCTGTCGTCGTACCCCCAGAAATAGGGCCCTCCGGGTAGTGACGCTTCGGGTCTAGCCTGACCATCATGATCATGTTGGCCAGGGGCATCGAGGACGACCACTTCTGGGTTGTTCGAGAGCTGGATGGGGTCCTCGTCGAGACTCCCTGGAGGATCGAGCGTGAGACCGATGGGTATCGCCTTGGCCACGCGGATGACGCGGACTGGTCGCAGTTCGGTTACGAACTCGGTGCCTTTGAGACTCCGAATGAGGCAATCGAGCGGCTACAAGCGTTTGTTTAGACGGGGACCGCGGCGCATTGTGGGGATGCACCGCGGTCCCCGCTGCGTCAGAGCCTAGTGGTCAGTCGGGTGTGCACTCGGTGAGGCATGAGGCTTGGGAGGCACTTCTCTCAGGAGCTCCGACAATTGTTCGAGTTGGGAAAGCGGCACGATCAACCTGGGCGGGCCACTCCGTCCTCACGGATAGCGTGGCCTGTCGCCGAATCTGCCCACCTAGCGCTTAGGCTCCAACTGCGAAGGTCACGACGGGTCCCCTGCTCGGTCGTGACCTTCGTGCAAGTCGGTTCGGCCGCCGGGATCACTCTTCGCCCGACGGACGCCTTTAGGGCGTCTCAGCCAACTCACCCCGGATCTCTCCCACCACCCAAAAGTATCCGTCCTCGATTCCTCGGGCTAAGAACAGCACCTACGCGCCCGTGGCGTACCTGGCATTGTCGCGGACGTTGTCGGCTGCCCGTTGGGCCGAATATTGACTGCTGAAATCTTCCCCCGAACTGGCTACTTTGTCGCTTGATCGCCAAGCGACCCATCGCCAGTTCTGACCCGAGTCTTGATAGATCTCATATCGCGCAGTAGATGCTCCTGCCTTGAAGGCCGAGGCGGCTCGCTCCGCGTTACTTTTAGAGGCGAAGGTCTCGCCAGACCATGCGACCATCTCGCCATTACCCCCGTGGAGCCACCAAGAATTGCTCCCAGCTTGGTTCTCGCCTACTACAAATCGCATGCCCGTGATCTCCCCCTTGTATCGAGCATCGTTGCTCTGTGTCAGTCAGGGTAGGGCACTGCCGGGAGGCAACGAAAGTGGAACTTTGCTCGGTCCGCAGACAGTCCGCAGCGAAGGCAATACGACTCATATTGCTACAACTGCAGACAACCATTGTTCCGCGTGATTTAGAGGATCTCAATGGTCAACAACGTACGACAACGGCGCTGGTGGAGATGGGGGGAATTGAACCCCCGTCCACTACTGTGATTCCGCGCCTTCTACGGGTGTAGCCAGTACAGGCGTTCTGCTCGGCCCCGACCTTTGCTACTGGCACCTAGGTCGACGGGCCCAGTCACAGTTGAAGTCCCACGTGACCCTGAGACACAGTCACGCAGCAATCTCTCTAGATAATGCCGGAACCCGGGTAGAGAGCATTCCCGGACCGACAGTTGCTATTTAGCTAGGAAGGAAGACCTAGGCCGCGAGGGCGAAGGTGGCCTTCTTGGCCGCAACAGTGCTGTTTGAATTGGCACTTATGTTTTGCGGAGGGCGT
Organism: Herbiconiux gentiana; assembly: GCF_024978135.1. Classification (GTDB taxonomy): domain Bacteria; phylum Actinomycetota; class Actinomycetes; order Actinomycetales; family Microbacteriaceae; genus Herbiconiux; species Herbiconiux gentiana. Next base: position 169,724 of record NZ_JANTEZ010000004.1, read on the forward strand.
TAACGAGATAACCCCGCATCCTCGGCCCGCTTCTCGCAGTTTCGCAGGCAGTGTCGAAACCGATCATCCCCGCGATGGGCCGTTGTCGTACGCTGTTGAGTTTCCAAATGCACCGGATGCTCATCCGCTGCAGCCCTCTAGTATACGTCGCCCTCGGCACGGTGCGCCACCAGGGTGATGGGCTAGCGTGAGGTCATGCCAGAGACCATCATCACCGTCGCCGGCACCGGCCGGCTGCGCCGCACCCCCGAGCGCGCGAAGGTGCGCATCGGCATCGGCTTCGAGGGCTCCAAGCGCGACAGCGTGCTCGCCGCCACCCGCGCCGCCCACGAGTCGGTGACCGGGTCGCTCGTGACCCTGCTGCACCCCGACGGCGGCCCCGTGATCGACTGGACGTCGGAGGACATCCGGGTCTGGGGCCAGCGCCCCTACAGCCCCGACGGCTCGCGGCTGCCCGTGGAGTTCCACAGCGCCGTGTTCGTCGACGCCGAGTTCGGCGACTTCGAGGCGCTGTCGGAGTGGATCGACGTCGTCTCGGCCGGCGACGGCATCGCGGTCGACGGCATCGAGTGGCGGCTCGCTCCCGAGACCGAGGCGGTGCTGCAGCGCGAGGTGCGCCAGGCGGCGATCCAGGATGCGCTGACCAAGGCCCGCGAGTACGCCGACGCCCTGGGCCTCGGCACGGTCACCGCGCTCTCGCTGAGCGACCCGGGCCTGCTGGACGACCCGGGAGCCGGCCCCTCGGGCGGCGGCCAGCCGCGCATGCTCGCCATGGCGAAGTCCGCCGGCGGCGGCGGCATCGAGCTTCGGCCGAGCGCCATCGTGATCGAGGCCTCGGTGCACGCGCGGTTCAGCGCCGCTTCCCCGGTCGCCCGATGACCGATGACCTCCGCGGCCGCCACGTCGTCGTCACCGGCGGCACCGGCGGGCTGGGCTACTGGGCGAGCGAGCAGCTCGCCGCGCGGGGCGCGAGCGTCGTCATCGCGGCCCGCTCGCCCGAGAAGGGGCAGGCCGCCCTGGCGTCGCTCGCCCGGCACGTTCCCGGAGCCGACGCGCGCTTCGTGCGCCTCGACCTCGCCGACCTCGCCTCGGTGGAGGCGGCCGCGGCCGAGCTGGCCGACCTCGCCCCGATCGACGCCCTGATCGCCAATGCGGGGGTGCTCTCGAGCGACGGCCGGCAGCTCACTGCCGACGGCTTCGAGTCGATGCTCGGCACCAACCTGCTCGGGCACGCCGCCCTCATCGGTCGGCTGCTGCCCCGGATGCTCGAGCAGCCCCGTTCGCCCGAGCACGGTGCGCCCCGCATCGTGAGCCTCGGATCGATCAGCCACGAGTTCTTCCGGCTCGACCTCGACGACCTGCAGAGCGAGCGCGGCCGGTTCCGGCAGTTCCGCACCTACGGGCGGTCGAAGCTCGCCGTGATGACGTTCGCCTTCGAGCTCGACCGGCGGCTGCGCGCGGCGGGGGCCGACGTGGTGAGCCTGGTCGCGCATCCGGGCTTCGCGCTCGACGAGCTCAGCCCGCGCCGCGACATCCTCCCGACGCCGAAGACCGCCGCAGCTCCGCTGCGCGCGGCTTACCGCTTGGGCGCACAGGGCAAGGACGCCGGGTCCCTGCCACTCGTGGCGGCGGCCGTCGATCCGTGGGCGGCCGGTGGCCAGTACTGGGGGCCCGACGGGTGGCGCCAGCTGAAGGGCCGCCCCGCGATCGTGGCCGCGAAGCCGTACGCGCGCGACCGTGCCGTCGCCGAACGGCTGTGGGCCGCCACGGAGGAGCTCACGGGCATCCGCTACCCGGTGTGAGCCGCGTGGCGCCGCACCCGAGGGCGCCGCGGGCACCCCGCACCCGGAGGGCGCCGCGAGGGGTCAGTCGCCGAGGTTGCGGCGGCCGGAGATGGCGCGGTCGGCCTCGCGCTTGTCCTGGCGCTCGCGCAGGGCCTGGCGCTTGTCGTACTCGCGCTTTCCCTTGGCGACCGCGATCTCGACCTTCGCGCGCCCGTCGAGGAAGTAGAGGCGCAGGGGCACGAGAGTGTACCCGCCCTCTTTGGTCTTGTGCGAGATCTTGATGATCTGCTCCTTGTGCAGGAGCAGCTTGCGCTTGCGCCGGGGCGGGTGGTTGTTCCAGGTGCCCTCGTTGTACTCGGGGATGTGCACCGCGTCGAGCCAGGCTTCCCCACCGTCGATGAAGGCGTAGCCGTCGACGAGCGAGGCGCGCCCGGCCCGCAGCGACTTGACCTCGGTGCCGGTGAGCACGAGGCCGGCCTCATAGGTGTCTTCGACGGTGTAGTCGTGGCGCGCCTTGCGGTTGGTCGCGACGACCTTCTCTCCGCGTTCGCGGGGCACGGGATCTCCTGGGGATCGAGGGACGTGGGGGTGTGCCGCACGCGGCAGCCCACCAGTCTACGCGGTCAGACCTTGAGGTAGCGCGTGATCGCGAACTTGGCCGAGAAGGCGGCCAGGATCGCGCCGAGCAGCAGCAGGATCGGGGCGACCAGGAGGGCGTCGCCGAGGCCGACGAACGAGGTGAACGGCAGCGCCGGAACCAGGAAGTCGCGCACGAAGAACTGCACGATCGCCACGATCGCGCCGGCCGCGAGAACCGATCCGATGAGCGCGGCGATCACCCCCTCGAGGATGAACGGCGTCTGGATGAACCTGTTCGACGCACCCACCAAACGCATGATGCCGAGCTCCCGGCGCCGCGAGAAGGCCGACAGCCGGATCGTCGTGGCGATCAGGAGCACCGCCGCCACGAGCATCAGCGCCGCGATGCCGATCGCGGTGTAGCTCGCCGCACTCAGGATAGAGAAGATCTGCTCGAGGTAGCTGCGCTGATCGGTCACGCTCTCGACACCCGGCAGCCCCGACAGGCTCTCGACCAGCACGTCGGACTGCGTCGGGTCGACCAGGTTCACCCAGTAGGTCTGGTTCAGGAGGTCGGCCGTGACGTATTCGGTGACCGGGTTGCCCGCGAACTGCTTCTGGAAGTTCTCGAAGGCCTGCTCGTGGTCCTCGAAGTAGAAGCGGTCGATGAAGGGCGCGAGCGTGGGCGACTCGAGCTGGCCCTGCACCGCGGCGATCTGATCGGGGGTCGCCTCGCCGCCGGCGCAGTTGTCGCCGCCGGAGGTGGCCGTGCACATGTAGACGGCGACCTGCGCCTTGTCGTACCAGAAGTTCTTCATCTGGCCGATCTGCATGTGCAGCAGGATGGCCACGCCCACGAAGGTGAGCGAGATGAAGGTCACCAGGATGACCGAGACGACCATCGAGACGTTGCGTCGGAGGCCGGTGCCGACCTCTCCGAGGATGAGTGCGAATCTCACGTCGTCGGCCCCACGTTCTGGTCGTTGGCCGGGTCGGCTGCGGCGCCGGGCGCCCGGAGGCCGAGCTTCTCGGCGAGGGTGAGCGACTCGGTGGCCGGGTCGCGGGGGTCGGGCTGGGCCGGTTGCGCGGCCAGCGACTGCGGAGGCATGGGCGGCGCGGCCTGGGCCGCCGGGGTCTGAGCCGACGGCGCGGCCGGGGCCGCCGGGCCGGCCGCGGCGGCGGCACGGTTCTGCCGCACCTGCTGGAGGGCCGCGGCCTGCTGGGCGGCCGCCTGCTGCTGGGCGGTGGCGCGCTGCTGACGGGCGGCCTGGTCCCGCGCATCCGTCGCCTGCTCGGGTGCGGGCGGAACCGTGACGCGCTCGCGCACCGGCTCGGCCTCGTCGGGACGCACCACGTGGGTGGCCGCGGTCGAGGGCATGGGCGGAACCTGACGCACCGGCGCCGTGTGCGGCTGGGCCGGACCGGTCGGGCGCACGAGCCCCTCCGAGAGGGCGATCTCGGCGGTGAGCCCGGAGTCCTGGAGGGCGATCTCGGCGGTCATGCCGTAGCCGCCCTGATCTTCGTCGCGCACGATCTGCCCGGTGACGAGCTCGACGACGCGGCGCTTCATGTGGTCGACGATCGCGTTGTCGTGGGTGGCCATGACCACCGTGGTGCCACCGGCGTTGATTCGCTCGAGCACGGTCATGATGCCGGCGCTGGTCGAGGGGTCGAGGTTTCCGGTGGGCTCGTCGGCCAGCAGGATGGCGGGCTTGTTCACCACCGCGCGGGCGATGGCCACACGCTGCTGCTCACCGCCCGAGAGCTCGTGCGGGAGGCGGTTCGCCTTCTCGGCGAGACCGACCATCTGCAGCACGTCGGGCACGGCCTCCTGGATGAACCCGCGGGACTTGCCGATGACCTGCAGCGTGAAGGCCACGTTGTCGAACACGTTCTTGCCGGGCAGCAGGCGGAAGTCCTGGAAGACGACGCCGAGGTTGCGACGGAAGTAGGGCACCTTACGGTTCGAGATGGCGTTCAGGTCCTGCCCGAGCACGTGGATGTTGCCACCCGTCGGCCGGTCCTCCTTCAGCACGAGGCGCAGGAAGCTGGACTTGCCCGAGCCCGAGGCGCCGACCAGGAACACGAACTCGCCCCGAAGGATTTCGAGGTCGATCGAGTCGAGTGCCGGTCGCTTGGTGCCCCGGTAGGTTTTGGATACGTGATCAAACCGAATCATGACGTGATGACTCTAAGCAGAGCCCCCGGTGATCGGTCGCCGCGACGCGCTGGACGCGCCGATTCATAGAATCCACACGAAGCGGGCGGGCGGACCCGCTCCGCCCGGCCCTCGGCGGCCTAGTCCTGCTTGCGCTTGCGCCAGCGGATGCCCGCATTGATGAACCCGTCGAGGTCGCCGTCGAACACCGCCGAGGGGTTGTTGACCTCGTGGTCGGTGCGCAGGTCTTTGACCATCTGGTAGGGCGCGAGCACGTAGCTGCGCATCTGGTCGCCCCAGCTCGCCGTGATGGTGCCGGCGAGCTCCTTCTTCTGGGCCGCCTCCTGCTCGCGCTGGATGAGCATCAGGCGCGACTGCAGCACGCGCATCGCGGCGGCGCGGTTCTGGATCTGGCTCTTCTCGTTCTGCATCGACACCACGGTGCCCGTGGGGAGGTGGGTGATGCGCACGGCGGAGTCGGTGGTGTTCACCGACTGGCCGCCGGGGCCGCTGGAACGGAAGACGTCGACGCGGATGTCGTTCTCGGGGATCTCGATCACCGCCGCCTCCTCCATCAGCGGGATGACCTCGACCGCGGCGAAGCTGGTCTGGCGCTTGCCGGCGGCACCGAACGGGCTCATCCGCACCAGGCGGTGCGTTCCGGCCTCGACGCTCAGCGTGCCGAAGGCGTAGGGGGCGTCGATCTCGAAGGTGGCCGACTTGATGCCCGCCTCCTCGGCGTAGCTCGTCTCCATCACGGTGCTCGAGTAGCCGTGCTTCTCGGCCCAGCGGAGGTACATGCGCATCAGCATCTCGGCGAAGTCAGAGGCGTCGACGCCACCCGCCCCGGCGCGGATGGTGATGACCGCGGGCCGCGGGTCGAACTCGCCGTTCAGCAGGGTCTGCACCTCGAGGTCGCCGAGCACTTTCTGCAGCGAGACGAGCTCGACCCGGGCCTCCTCGGCCGACTCCTCGTCGCCGGCCTCGTTCGCCAGCTCGATCAGCACCTCGAGGTCGTCGAGCCGCGAGTCGATCGACTCGATCTTCGCCAGCTCGCCCTGGCGGTGGCTGAGGGCGCTGGTGACCTTCTGCGCCTTCTCCGTGTCGTCCCAGAGATCGGGCGCCCCGGCCTCCTCACTGAGGCGGGCGATCTCGGTGCGGAGGCCGTCGACGTCGACAACCGTCCGGATGTCGGCGAAGGTGCTTCGCAGCTGGTTGATCTGGTCACTGAGGTCTAAGTCGAGCATTATGCCGCCAGTCTACCGGGCGGCCCGATCGTTAGCCGGGGTAAACTAACGAGGATGACCCAGGCACGCGGTGACGACACCTTCCGTTTCCGCTCGATCGCGCTCCCGGCCCTGCTCCCTTCCCTGCTGTTCGCGATCGGCGAGGGGGCCGTCATCCCGATCATCCCCGGCATCGCCCACTCCCTCGGCGCCGGCCTCGCGGGCGCCGGCCTGATCGCGGCCATGATCGTCGTCGGCCAGCTGGTCGGCGACATCCCGAGCGGCTGGCTGGTGTCGAGGATCGGCGAGCGACGCTCGATGATCGCCGCGGCCGGGCTCTCGCTCGTCTCGACGGTGCTGGCGCTGCTCGCACCGGGCACCGTGCTGTTCGGCATCGCCATCTTCCTGCTCGGGCTCTCGGCCGCGGTGTTCGCGCTCGCCAGGCAGGCGTTCATGACGAGCTTCGTCCCGGTGCGCATCCGGGCCCGTGCCCTGTCGACCCTCGGCGGCGCCTTCCGCGCGGGCTGGTTCGTCGGGCCGTTCATCGGCGGGGCCGTGATCGCGCTCACCGGCAGCGTCTGGTGGGCCTTCGCGGTGCACATCTCGTGCCTCGTGGCCGTCGTGGTCATCCTGCTCCGGATGCCCGACCCGACCGCTCACCTCACGCAGCCCGACGCCGGCCGAGTGCTCGTCGGCGCCGAGACGACGGGCCTGTTCCGCACCATCGCCGACAACCGCGGCGTGCTGCTGCGGGTGGGATCGGGAGCCGGCGTCGTGGGCGCCCTCCGGGCCAGCCGCATGGCCATCCTGCCGCTCTGGGCCGTGAGCATCGGCCTCTCCCCCTCCACCACCGCGCTCGTGATCGGCATCGGCGGCGCCGCCGACTTCGCGCTGTTCTACACCAGCGGCTGGATCATGGACCGCTTCGGCCGGCTGTGGAGCGTGGTGCCGTCGATACTCGGCATGGCTCTGGCACTCATCACCCTCTCGTTCACGCACGATCTCGGCAGTGCCGCGCAGTGGTTCGTCGTCATCGCCATCGTGATGGGTGTCGCGAACGGCGTCGGCAGCGGTATCATCATGACGCTCAGCGCCGATCTCGCGCCGCGCGAGAACCCGGCGCCCTTCCTCGGCGCCTTCCGATTCACCGCCGACGCCGGGGCGGCGCTCGCCCCGCTCGGGGTCTCGGCCGTGGTGGCCGTCGCGTCGCTGCCGCTCGCCACCGGGCTCGTCGGCGTGGTCGGCATCCTCGGCGCGGGGCTGCTCATCCGCGCCATCCCCCGCTACCTGCCCGCCGCCGGCCGCGCCGCGGCGCTCGAGGACGCACCGCCCGCCGCACGCTGACAAGCCGCCGACGACCCACCCCCTACACTGGATTTGCGTCTGCGGGAGTGGTGGAATTGGCAGACACGCAGGATTTAGGTTCCTGTGCTTTCGAGCGTGAGGGTTCAAGTCCCTTCTCCCGCACTCTCATCGATTTGCCGCCGGGCGGAGAGCCGCCCCGACGACTGGAGAACCGACCGTGATCGCCGCCGCACCCGCCGCCCTCATCCCCTGGCTCGACCCCAACACCCTGCTCAGCGGCGTCTTCGGGCCGGTGGCCCTGCTCGTCGTCTGCGCGATCGTGTTCGCCGAGACCGGCCTGCTCGTCGGCTTCCTGCTGCCGGGCGACACCCTCCTGTTCTTCACCGGCGTGCTCGCGGTGGGCGGCAAGTTCGGCATCGACATCTGGTGGGTCTGCCTCGCCATCTCGCTCGCCGCGTTCCTCGGCGGCGAGGTGGGCTACCTGATCGGTCACAAGCTCGGCCCGAAGGTCTTCGAGCGCAAGGAGTCGGGTCTGTTCAGCGTGCGCAACGTCGAGCGCACCAACGCGTTCTTCGAGCGCTTCGGTGCCCTCGCCGTGATCATGGCCCGCTTCGTGCCGATCGTGCGCACCTTCGCCCCCATCGCCGCCGGCGTCGGGCACATGAACTACAAGAAGTACTCGCTCTACAACGCCATCGGCGCCCTCATCTGGGGTTCCGGCATCGTGCTGCTCGGCTTCGCGCTCGGCCAGATCGAGCCGGTGCGCGAGTTCACCGAGAAGTACCTCGACGTCGTGCTGATCGCCGTGGTGGTGCTCACGGTCATCCCGACCGTGTTCCACTACATCCGCGAGTCCCGCAAGGCCAAGCGCGACGTGCTCGAGGCCGAGGCCGAGGAGGTCGAGATCACCGGGGCCGCCGAGAAGCTCACCCTCGAGCCCGAGGTCTTCGGCGGCGACGTCGACACGGCACCGAAGAGCTGACCTGTCGCCTCCCCCGGGGCGACCAGGCCTAGCGGTGCGGGTGCTCCTCGTGCCGGGCGTGCTCGACCGGCTCGAGCTGGAACGTCGAGTGCTCGACGTCGAAGTGCCCCTCGAGGCACTCCCCCAGCGAGTCGAGCAGCAGCCCGGTCTCGCCGCGCTCGAAGACGGCCGGCTCGACCACCACGTGCGCCGAGAACACGTAGCGACCCGAGGTGATGGCCCAGACGTGCACGTCGTGCACCTCGACCACCCCGGGCTCCGCCTTGATGTGCGAGCGGATGCCCGCCACGTCCATGCTCGGCGGAGTCGCCTGAGCCAGCACCTGCACCACGTCGCGCAGCAGCGTCACCGCACGCGGAACGATCATCGCGGCGATCGCGAGCGACGCGATGGCGTCGGCCTTGTCGAAGCCCGTCGTCAGGATGACGACGGCCGCGACGATGACGGCGATCGAGCCGAGCAGGTCGCCGAGCACCTCGAGGTACGCCCCGCGCATGTTGATCGAGGTCTTCGCTCCGCCGCGCAGCACCATCAGGGAGGCGAAATTCGCCACGAGCCCGACGGCCGCGACCGCGAGCATCAGCCCGCCCTGCACCTCCCCGGTCTCGCTCGAGAGCAGCCGGCCCACCGCTTCGACCGTGACGAACACCGCCACGACGATGAGGATGAGGCTGTTGATCAGCGCGCCGAACACCTCGGCCCGGTGGTAGCCGTAGCTCAGGCGCTCGTTCGCCGGACGGGCCGCCACCACCGTGGCGATCAGCGCCACGATCAGGCCGATCAGGTCGGACAGCATGTGCCCGGCGTCGGCGAACAGCGACAGCGACCCGGACAGCAGCGCACCGACGGTCTCGAGCACGAGCACCGTCGTGACGATTGCGATGGCGACGGTCAGGCGGCGACGGTTCGCGCCGGCGCCGTGCGAGTGACCGTGGGAGTGGCCCTCGGCAGTGCTGCGTGCATCCGTCATACCGACCACCGTAACCGCCCGGGAGCGGCCCGCGGGCGTGTTCGGGCTAGTCGGGAATGACGTTCATTCTCAACACGGGGATGGCCGCCTCGAAGGCCCGGGCGCGGTGGCTGACCGCGTTCTTCTCGTCGGCCGTCAGTTCGGCCGCCGAGACCTCGAGACCCTCGGGGAGGAAGATCGGGTCGTAGCCGAAGCCGCCGACGCCGGCCGCCTCGCGCGCCAACCGGCCGGGCCAACGGCCGGATACGACCTGCTCGAAGCCCGTCTCGGGAACCACGACGGCGATGTGGCAGGCGAAGCTCGCCGCGCGGTGCTCGTCGCGCACGTCGGAGAGCTGGTCGAGGAGCAGCTCGAGGTTGGCGCGGTCGCCCTTGCCGTGGCCGGCCCAGCGGGCCGAGAAGATGCCGGGCGCACCCTGCAGCACGTCGACGCAGATGCCGGAGTCGTCGGCGAGGGCCGGCAGCCCGGTGTGCTCGGCCGCCGTGCGCGCCTTGATCAGCGCGTTCTCGGCGAAGGTCACGCCGTCCTCCACGGGCTCGGGGCCGTCGTAGGCGACGATCTCGAGCTCGGGCAGGGCCTGACCGAGGATGTTCTGGAACTCCTGCACCTTGTGGGCGTTGTGGGTCGCGAGCACGACCCGCATCAGGCCGACTCCCCCGCCGCGTCGGCGGTGAGCACGGCGGTCTGCAGCGTCGCCAGCTCGGCGGTGCCGTGCAGCGCGAGGTCGAGCAGCGCGTTCAGCTCGGTGCGGTCGAACGGGGCGCCCTCGGCGGTGCCCTGCACCTCGACGAACAGGCCGCGGCCCGTGACGACGACGTTCATGTCGGTCTCGGCGCGCACGTCCTCGACGTAGGCCAGGTCGAGCATCGGCTCGCCGTCGATGATGCCCACCGAGACGGCCGAGACGGAGTCGATCAGCGGCTGCGACTTCTGGCCGATGAACTTCTTCTGGCGGGCCCACTCGATGGCGTCGGCCATGGCCACGTACGCGCCGGTGATCGCGGCCGTGCGGGTGCCGCCGTCGGCCTGCAGCACGTCGCAGTCGATCACGATGGTGTTCTCTCCGAGCGCCTTCAGGTCGACCACCGCGCGGAGCGACCGGCCGATCAGCCGCGAGATCTCGTGGGTGCGGCCGCCGATGCGGCCCTTGACCGACTCGCGGTCGGTGCGCGAGTTCGTGGCGCGGGGCAGCATCGAGTACTCCGCCGTCACCCAGCCCTTGCCCGAGCCCGACTTCCAGCGCGGCACGCCGTTGGTGAAGGATGCGGTGCAGAGCACCTTGGTCTTGCCGAACGACACGAGGGCCGACCCCTCGGCCTGCTCGCTCCAGCCGCGCTCGATCGTGACGCGACGCAGCTGGTCTGCCGTGCGGCCGTCCTTGCGGGGGCCGGTGGTCGGGGAATCGGTCACGGTGCTCTCCTTGCGGGATGGGGGATGGGGATGACGCCGGTCTCGACGAGTTCGACCCGGGAGACCTCGGGGCCGAGGAACATCTCGGCCAGCCGCAGGAACTCCTGGGCGCTGCCGCCGGTGGCCTCGTAGCGGTACTCGGGCGGCTCGGAGCTCGTCCGCTCCATTCCGGTGCGCACGAGGGTGCGGTAGACGTCGTTGGCGGTCTCGGTGTCGCTCGAGACGAGTCGCACGCCCTCCCCCACGACGTAGGAGATGGCGCCCTTCAGGAACGGGTAGTGGGTGCAACCGAGCACGAGGGTGTCGATGCCCTGCTCGACCAGGGGCGCGAGGTAGCGCTCGGCGAGGGCGACGAGCTCGCGGCTCGTGGTGTCGCCGGCCTCGACGTGCTCGACGAACTCGGGACACGCCTGGGTGAACAGCTCGAGGTGCGGGGCCGCGGCGAAGGCGTCGTTGTAGGCGCGGGAGGTGATCGTCGCCTCGGTGCCGATCACGCCGACGCGGTTGTTGCGGGTCGTGGTCACCGCGGTGCGGACGGCCGGTTGGATCACCTCGATCACGGGGACGTCGTAGCGCTCCCGGGCGTCGCGGAGCATCGCCGCCGAGGCGGTGTTGCAGGCGATCACGAGCAGCTTCACGTCTTGGGCGACCAGGTCGTCGAGCACGTCGAGGGCATAGCGACGCACATCGGCGAGCGGCTTGGGGCCGTAGGGCGAGTGGGCGGTGTCGCCCACGTAGAGGATCGACTCGCGCGGGAGCTGGTCGCGCACGGACCGGGCGACCGTCAGCCCGCCGACTCCGGAGTCGAAGATCCCGATCGGCGCGTCACTCACGATAGACCAGCCTAACCCCGCCCGTTCTAAGCTCGAGCCGTGACCTCGACTGCGCTGCTGACCGACCGCTACGAACTGACGATGGTGGACGCGGCCCTGCGCGCCGGCACCCACGACCGGCCGAGCGTCTTCGAGGCCTTCGGCCGCTCCCTCCCGCGAGGCCGCCGCTACGGGGTCGTCGCCGGCACCGGGCGGCTGCTCGAACTGATCGAGCGCTTCCGGTTCACCGACGCCGAGCTGGAGTGGCTGCGCGCGAACGACGTGGTCGGAGCACCCACCCTCGACTGGCTCGCCGACTACCGTTTCACCGGCACCATCACCGGGTACCGGGAGGGCGAGGTCTACTTCCCCGGCTCGCCGCTGCTCGTGGTGGAGTCGAGCTTCGCGGAGGGCGTCGTGCTCGAGACGCTCATCCTGAGCGTGCTGAACTACGACTCGTCGGTGGCCGGGGCGGCCGCCCGCATGGTCTCCGCGGCCCGCGGACGGCCGCTAGCCGAGATGGGGTCGCGACGCACCGGGGAGCGCTCGGCCGTCGCCGCCGCCCGCGCCGCCTACATCGCCGGCTTCGGCGCGAGCTCCAACCTCGAGGCCGGCCGCAGCTGGGGCGTGCCCACCATGGGCACCGCCGCGCACGCCTTCACGATGCTGCACGACTCCGAGGAGGAGGCGTTCCGCGCGCAGGTCGACGCCCTGGGGCCGTCGACGACGCTGCTCGTCGACACCTACGACGTGGCGGAGGGGGTCGCGACCGCGGTGCGCGTCGCCGGCACCTCGCTCGGGGCGGTGCGCCTGGACTCCGGCGACCTGCTCACGCTCGTGCACGACGTGCGGGAGCAGCTCGACTCCCTCGGCGCGACCTCGACGAGGATCACCGTCACGAACGACCTCGACGAGTACGCGATCGCGGCCCTCGCGTCCACACCGGTCGACTCCTACGGGGTGGGCACCTCGCTGGTGACGGGCTCCGGGCATCCGGCGGCCGGGATGGTCTACAAGCTGGTGGCCAGGCAGGGGGCGGACGGGGCCTGGGTGTCGGTGGCCAAGAAGTCGGCCGACAAGGCCACGCACGGGGGGCGGAAGCATCCGGTGCGGGTGCTCGGAGCATCCGGAACCGCCGTCTCGGAGACGATCTACGTCGGGGACGAGGCACCGGCCTCGGCCCTCGCCTCGGGCCGGGCACTGCACGTGCCGCTCGTCGTCGACGGGGCCGTGCTGGGCGGGGCGACCGGAGCCGCAGGAGTGCGGGCCGCGCGGAAGCACCACGCGGCCGCGGTGGCGGAGCTGCCGGCCCAGGCGTTCCGGCTGGCGGCCGGCGAGCCGGTCATCCCGACCGTGTACGAGACCGTCTAGCGGGCGCTGCTGCTACTCGTCGAGCAGGCGCTCGTAGATCTCCTTGCAGGTGGGGCAGATCGGGAACTTCTCGGGATCGCGCCCCGGGGTCCACTTCTTGCCGCAGAGCGCCTTGACGGGCTTGCCGGTCATGGCCGACTCCATGATCTTGTCCTTCTCGACGTAGTGCGAGAAGCGCTCGTGATCGCCCGGGTCGATGTTCTCGGTGTTCAGCAGCTCCTCGAGCTCGCGATCGAGGGTGGTGGTTCCGCCTCCGCCGTCGGGGAGGTCGCCGGGTTCTGAGCTGCGCGCGAGTGGGTCGGACATGGAGACGATTCTAGAACGCTCGGCGGGATGCTCGGCCGGTGCCGTCAGTTGCGTTGGGCGGCGGCCAGGATCTCGGGGCCGCGGCGGTCGAAGATGCGGGCGCCGGCGATGACGCCCGCCACGAGCACCACGACGCCGACACCGAGGCCCGTCCAGAGCGAGACCCAGAGGTACGCCGGGTCGCCGAAGACGCCGAGCACGCCGTAGACGATGGCCGGGGTGGAGAGCGCGATCGTGCCGAAGAGCGAGAACAGCTGCGCCAGCACCGAGGTGGGTCCGGTGGACTGCGGCTGCGTGAACGCGCTGTCGCCCGGGCGGGTGGCCGCGTAGGGGAAGCGCGCCGAGAAGACGCTGCCGAGGCCGAGGCCGGTGAGCACGAGGCAGGTGCACACGCCCAGGACGGCGGGCAGCGCATCCAGGTCGTCGGCGAAGAGCACGCTGAGGAACGAGCCGATGCCGATCAGCGGAACCGCGATCAGCACGATCGGGATCATGCGCCCGATCCGGTCGGCGAGCCCCACCCGGCCGGCCACGAGGTGGAGCCACACCGCGGTGTTGTCGAAAGCGGTGTCGTTGTGCATCACCCAGCCGAGGAAGACGCACATCATCGGCAGCGGCAGGAGCGCCGTGTACCCGATCGGCACGCCGACGAAGGCGAACACCAGCACCGCGAGCACCGCCGGTGCGGGCACGATGACGAGCTGGGCGAAGTAGCGGGGGTCGCGCGCCCAGTAGGTGAGCACGCGGGCGGCGATGGCACCCGTGGGGGTGGACGGGGTGCGGCCGAACCAGCCGAGGCCGGCCTCGTCGCGCAGCTCGTCGTCGCGCGTGCCGGGCGAGACCAGCATCAGGCCCACGAGACCCCGCCAGGCCAGCCAGAGCAGCCCCACGGTCGCCAGGGCGATCAGCAGCTTCAGCACCGCGTAGACCCACTGGCCGTTCACGGCCTCGGCGGGCACCGCCCAGGCGGCGCCGAGCGGCGTCCAGCCCAGGGCGCCGGCGAGGGCCGGCAGCACGCCGTCACCCGCTGACGCGTTGCCGCCCCAGCTCGTGATCATGAGCAGCAGGAGCCCGGGAACGAGCACCACGACGGCGAGCACACCCACCACGGCGCCGACCTCGCGGGCGCGGCGGCTGGTGAAGGCGAAGGAGGCCAGCGAGACCGAGATTCGGGCACCGAGCACGCAGGTGACCGCGCCGATGAGGCCGGAGACGATCGCCAGCAGGGTCGACCCGGGCGACTGCGACCAGGTGACGGCGGTGGCGAGCCCGACGATCGTGACCACGAGCGCGGGCACTCCGAGGAACGACGCCGCCAGCAGCCCGATCGCGAGGCGGCCGTCGGTGACGCCGAACAGGGCGAACGAGCGCGGATCGAGGCGGTCGGTGAGGCCGAACACCACCGGCACCAGCCAGAAGGCGGCGACGACGACGCTGCCGGAGATGACGACGATCGTGCGGGCGAGATCAGGGTCGGCGTCACGCAGGGTGACGAGCCCGGCCACGAGCGCGATGGTCATGACCGCCGCGTAGGCGAGGCCGATCAGCACCCCCACGAGCTGCGACGTCGGACGACGCCCCGCGTTGCCGAGCAGCCGCAGTCTCAGTCGGAGGAACTCAGCAACCATTCCATGCCTTCCGCGCTCTTGCGGCCGCCGGCCAGCTCGATGAAACGCTCCTCGAGCGTGCCGCCCTCGCGCACCTCGTCGACCGTGCCCTTGGCGAGCACCCGGCCCTCGACGATGATGGCGACGCGGTCGCAGACGCGCTGGATCATGTCCATGCTGTGGCTGGAGAGCACGACCGTGCCGCCGCCCGCCACGTAGCGCTCGAGGATCTCGACGACATTGGCCGCCGAGACCGGGTCGACCGACTCGAACGGCTCGTCGAGCACCAGGATGCGCGGCGAATGGATCATCGAGCTCGCCAGGGCGATCTTCTTCGTCATGCCGACCGAGTAGTCGGAGACGAGGCGGTTGATCGCGTCCTCCAGCCCGAAGGCCACGGTGAGGTCGTCGGCGCGCTGACGCACGGTGGCCGAATCGAGACCGCGGAGGGTACCCGAGTAGTGCAGCAGCTGCCGGCCGGTGAGGCGGTCGAACAGGCGCAGCCGGTCGGGCAGCACGCCGATCAGGCGCTTCGCCGCCGCCGGGTCGCGCCAGACGTCGTGGCCGAAGACCGTGATGGAGCCGCCGCCCGGGCGCAGGAGACCCGTCGCCATGGAGAGCGTGGTGGTCTTGCCGGCGCCGTTCGGGCCGACGATGCCGTAGAACGAGCCCTGCGGCACGTCGATGTCGATGCCCGCGACGGCCGTGGTGCTGCCGAACTTCTTCGTCAGGCCCGAGATGGAGAGGCTGATGCGGGTGGGGTCGAGGTCGCGGACGACGGAGGCCGGGGTGGGGCGCTGGGCCGGGCGGCGGGCGGGGGTGCGGGGCTTGGAGGGGGTGCGGGGGGTGGGCTTCGCGGGGGTGGCGGTGGCGGGTGCGGCTGCGGCTGTCGCGGCTGCTGCTGTTGCACCAGCTGCGGCTGCGGCGGCGGGCTTGCGCTGGACGGGCTTGCGGGGGCTGGCCGGCTTCTTCACCGGGGCCTTCTCGGCGGGTTCGGGTGCAGCTGCGCCGGTGACGTCCGCGCTGCCTTCCGCGTCGGCGGCGGCGGCAGCGGCCTTCGCCGCGGCAGCCCGCTTGGCTGCGGCCGTCGTCGCGGCAGCCGTGCGGGGAGCGGCGGTCTTCGCCGCCGCAGTCTTCGCCGCCGGCGTCTTCGCCGCCGCGGGCGTGCGTTTCACCGGCTTGCGGGGCGCGGCGGAGCTCGTGGTCGCCGCCGAGGTGGTCGGCGACGTGCGTGGTGCGCGCTGTTCGCCCGAGCGCGCTCCTCCAGTGTCTGGAGTGTCTGACTCTGAGCTCACCGCACCAACCTATCAATCCCGTCGAGACGCCGCACCGGCCCCAGATGCACGTTCACGAAGCCCCCAGTCTGACACCCTCGGCCCCCCACCGGCGCATCACGAAACAGAAACGATACACGCCTTTCCCCTTGCCCCGAAAAGGGGGCATAGTACGCTGTCAGGAGGCATGAAGACGTGTCTGGAACATGACCATGAGGTTAACCAGGCCTGAGAACTGGCCGAACCCATCGACCAGAGGAGAAACTATGACCACGCAGGTCGTCATTCTCGCCGCCGGCATGGGCAGCCGCTTGGGCCGCTCGCTCCCGAAACCGCTCACCGAGCTGAGCGACGGGCGCACCATCATGGGGCAGCAGTTCGACAACATCCGGCACACCTTCGGCAGCGCAGCCAAGGTCACCGTCGTCGTCGGCTACAAGCTCGAGCACATCATCGAGGCCTTCCCCGACGCGTCGTTCGTCTACAACGAGGAGTACGACCAGACGAACACCTCGAAGAGCCTGCTCCGCGCCCTCCAGGCGTCGACGTCGGGCGGGGTGCTGTGGATGAACGGCGACGTCGTCTTCTCCCCCAGCGTGCTCGACCGCACCGTCGCCCTGATCGCCCGCGACCAGTCGTTCGTCACGGTGAACACCGCGAAGGTCTCCGACGAAGAGGTCAAGTACACCACCACCGCCGAGGGCTACATCGACGAGCTGTCGAAGACCGTCGTGGGCGGGCTCGGCGAGGCCGTGGGCATCAACTACATCTCCTCGCGCGACAAGGCGGCGTTCATCCGCCACCTGCAGCGCGTGAACGACCAGGACTACTTCGAGCGCGGCCTCGAGCTCGCCATCGAGAAAGACGGCGTGCTCGTCGAGCCGATCGACATCAGCGACCTGTACGCGGTCGAGGTCGACTTCGCCGAAGACCTGGAGCGCGCGAACCTCTTCGTGTGAGCCGGGCGCCCGCGTGGCCGGGCATCCGTGTGAGCCGGGCATCCGGCTGGGCTCCGCGTTAGGCTGAGGCGTCAGTCGACGAAAGGGCACCATCCGTGAGCGCAGCGACACAGCTGCCGCCGGCGCGCAAGGGCGGCGGATGGTCGCGCTACCGTCATTCGCTCTGGCTGCTGACCCGCCGAGATCTCCGGGTGCGCTACTCGACGTCCGCGCTCGGCTACGTCTGGTCGATCCTCGACCCGCTTGTCATGGCGGGCATCTACTGGTTCGTGTTCACGCAGGTGTTCCAGCGCCCCGTCGGAGCCGAGCCCTACATCGTCTTCCTGCTCTCGGCCCTGCTGCCGTGGATGTGGTTCAACGGCTCCGTCTCCGACTCGACGCGGGCGTTCCTTCGTGAGGCGAAGCTCATCCGCTCGACGAAGATCCCGCGCACCATCTGGGTGAACCGCCTCGTGCTCTCCAAGGGCATCGAGTTCGTCGCGAGCATCCCGGTGCTCGCCTTCTTCGCCGTCTTCTCGGGTGCGGCCGTGAACGTCGACCTCGTCTGGTTCCCGCTCGGCATCCTGCTGCAGGCGGTGCTCACCGTCGGGGTCACCCTCATCGTCGCGCCGCTCGTGGTGTTCTTCCGCGACCTCGAGCGGGCCGTGAAGCTCGCGCTGCGCTTCCTGTTCTACGCCTCGCCCATCATCTACGGCACCCACGACCTGCCGGCCGAGCTGCAGGGCTGGGCGGCCTTCAACCCGCTGAGCGGCGTCTTCTCGCTCTACCGGGCGGGCTTTTTCCCCGACCAGCTCGACTGGTACCAGGTGGGCGTCGGCGGCCTGATGTCCCTGGTGCTGCTCGCGATCGGCGTCCTCGTCTTCCAGCGCTCGGAGCGCTCCGTGCTGAAGGAGATCTGATGGGCGACGTCGGTTCGGGGGCGGCGCGGCAGGTGGCGGCGGGTCACGACGTCATCGCCGTGGAGAAGGTGGGCATCCGCTTCAAACGCAACCGCCGGGCCCGCCGCAGCTTCAAGGACCTGTTCGCCGGGCGCACCCGTCGCTCGCGCCCCGACGAGTTCTGGGCGCTGCGCGACGTGAGTTTCACGGTGAAGCAGGGCGAGGCCATCGGCGTGATCGGCCGCAACGGCCAGGGCAAGTCGACCCTGCTGAAGCTCGTCGCCGAGGTCGTGCTGCCCGACGAGGGGCGTGTCGGCGTGTTCGAGGGCGTGGCGCCGCTGATCGAGATCACCGGCGGCTTCGTCGACGACCTCTCGGTGCGCGACAACGTCTATCTCACGGCGGGCCTGCACGGCATGACCCGCAAGGAGGTCGACGCCCGCTTCGAGTCGATCATCGACTTCGCCGAGATCGGTGACTTCCTCGACACCCCGTACAAGCATCTGTCGAGCGGGATGCGCGTGCGCATCGCCTTCTCGGTCATCGCACAGCTCGAGGAGCCGATCATCCTGGTCGACGAGGTGTTGGCGGTGGGCGACAAGGGTTTCCGCGAGAAGTGCTACCGGCGCATCGAGGAGCTGCTGGCCGGCGGCCGCACCCTGTTCTTCGTCTCGCACAACGAGCGCGACCTGCGCCGGTTCTGCACCAGGGGCCTGTACCTCGACAAGGGCCGCCTCGTGTTCGACGGCCCGATCGACGACGCCCTGGCGAGATACGCGGCCGACACCGCCTGAGGCGCGTCGACCACTCCCGCACCGGGCTGTGCATATCCCGATTCCATCCACAGCCGGGCTCCGACCGGCCCCCGACGGCCCCTACCGTCAGTGGCACCCGGTGATATTGCCTCATGGCCACCACCCCCATCGCGCGTCCCCGATCCAGTCCGCTCGCCTACCGGGTCCCGCTCCGGCTCGACCGCCGCGGCGCCCCGTCGCGCTACCTCCTGAAGAACGTCGGCGACGAACCGCTCCGCGGCCTCTCGTTCAGCCTCCTCGGCGCCGGCCTCATGAAGGCGAGCCCCCCGCTGCTGCTCGCACCTGGCCAGGAGGTGCGGCTGTCCATCCGCGGCGCCACGCTGCCGCTCACGGCGGTGCTGGTGGTGCGGTGGTTCCGGCCGAACGGCGACGAGTACCTGTGGCGGGTGAGCTTTTGAGGGGGCTGGCGGGTGGCGCGGCGCGCCAGGCGCGCTCGGCGGGCTTGGTCCGCGCGGCTGCAGGCGGCGGCTGGGCCTACGCCGTGCCGCCGTTCTCGCGGGCGCGGATCAAGTCGGCCACCGTCACCTTGTGCGGCCGATCAGGCAGCATGTCGGGCGTCATCCCGTCGATCAGCACGGCGGGGTTCAGGTTCAGGGCTCCCGCGATGCGCAGAATGGTGTGCAGCGACGGATTCGCCTGGCCGCGCTCGATCTTGCCCAGATTTGTGAAGTGCAGCCCCGCGAGCTCGGCCAGTTCCATCTGGTTGATCGCGAAGCGCTGGCGCTCCTCCCGAATGCGGGTGCCCAGCAGCCGGGCCGCATCGGAGTTCGAAGTCACACCCCATGCCTACCTGCCCCATGCTCAGGCAACCAGAGCACCCCCAACGCATGTGTTCCGACCTCACGCGTCTACGCCGAACCGGTTAGCGTGGGTCGAGGCCGCGCATCACAAGCCGTAGCGTTCGAGGAGCGGCACGGCCACCCGGGTCAGCACGGTTTCGAGAACACCCCACGCGGCTCGTCGACGCCACGGCAGATGCCGCACGTAGACCGCGGTGTACTCGAGTTCGGCCTCGCCTCCGCGGTGGCGCTTGAAGTCGGCGACCCCGCTCGAGGCGTGCAGCTCGGCGCCCTCGTCGTGGGCCTTGCGGGCGACGAGCCAGCTGAGCATCCGGTACAGCCCCGTCTCGGGCGGGAGGCCGGTGTCGTAGCCGAAGACGGGTGCGGCGAGGAAACCGTGCGCGGTGCGCGTGCCCATCACGCCGTCGATGCGCCCGGCTGCCGGCCCGCTCCCCCGCACGAGCAGCGTGAAGTCGAGGAACCCGCTCCGCTGCGCCGCCGCGACGAACGCCGGCGTGTAGGCGGGGTTCAGGCGCGAGTACTTGTCGAGGTAGAGCAGGCGGTAGAGCTCCACGATGCGTTCGCGCGTCGCCAGGTCGGAGGCGCCGGTGCGCGGGTCGATCGGCGCCGGGACCGCGACGTACCCCGACCGCTCGAAGAGCGCGCGGTCGCGCCGCACGTCGCGGAGCCCCTGCCACCCGCCGTCGCGGGAGGGCACGAAGAAGACGCTCCGCGACGGGAGCAGCCGGTATCCGCTGCGCCGCAGCGTGTCCGGCAGCAGCTGTCCGCGCCCGTGCACGCTCCGCCAGCCGATGGCACGACCCGGATGCTCGTGCCGCAGCCGCGCCGTCACCTCCTGCACCTCCCGCTCCCTCACATTGGGCAGCAAATTGGTCGACACGAGCCCGTTGCCCACCAGCACCACGTCATCGACCCGCGCCGCATCGAGGATCACCCCGAGCCCGCGCAGCAGCAGGCCCGCCGCCCGGCGCACCCCAGGCGATCGCAGCTCGCCGAGCTCCTCACGGGCGTAGTCGACGTAGTGGGTGAAGGGTGAGACGACGTAGCTCGGGGTGGGGTGGGCGGTCGCGGCCGGCCGGGAGGTCGCGGTCGGCTGAGAGTTCGCGGTCGGGTGCGAGTTCGCGGTCGGGTGCGAGTTCGCGGTCGCGGTCGGGTGCGAGTTCGCGGTCGGGTGCGCGGTCGCGGCCAGCTCGGAGGTCCCGGCTGACCCGAAGGTCTCGGCCGATTCGGGGGTCCCGGCCGGCCGGGAGGTCCGGGTTGGCCCGGAGGCCCCGGTCGCCTGGGACCTCGCGACCGCGGTCGCGTTGGCCGTAGGGGCGTCGTGTCCGTCCTGTCGCGGCCTCGAGCTGCTGCCCCTTCGGCCCGATCTTCGGCGGTGTGTCGAGACCGTCAGCGGAAGCTCGTGGGGGCCCACCTGCACGGTGCCGAGTTCCGACGTCGCGTTCGTCACCGCGGCGGAGACGCCCCCTTCGGCAGCGATCGCGTCGACGAGCGCCCGCGCCCAGCCGGTTCGTTCGGAGTGGGCGCCGGTCTGAGCATCCGGCGCCAGTGGGGACTCGGAGGGAAAAGGCTCGCCGTTCCACTCGAGGTCGAAGGTCGAGGCCGCGAGGAGGCCCGCGTGGGCTCGGCGGGCTTGTCGCAGTTGCTCCGCGAGCGAGCGGAGCAGGGACGCGAGCGGGATACGGTCCTCGGAGGGTCGCAGCGCATTTGGATAACGCAGCTGCTTCACGTAGGTAGACAACTGCGCACCGCGGGCGGCGAGCGGCGGATATATCGCGTGTGGGAGACCCAGCCGGCGGGTGGCATGGGAGGCCTCGATGGGCGGCGGCGGGGTCTGCGCACCGTCTGCTCGTCGTGAGTCCGTCGGCAGATCTCCTCCAGAGCCCATCAGGCGGGCCGCGGCTCGGCCGTTCGCGGGGGGTGACGGCGTCGAAAGAGGTGGTGGGGCGGCGGGGGTGTTCAGGAACGCGCGGGCGAGGTGGTCGCCGGGGGCGAAGAGGTGGATACCGCTCGTCGCCCGCGGGTTGCATTCGAGCACCACGACGGGTGACTCGGGGTGGTCGGGGCGGTGGATCAGGTCGAGGCCGAATTGTCCGGTGAGGGTGAGGGCCTCGGCGAGCCGGTCTGCGATGCGTCGCGCCTCGCGCATGGCCGGGGCCGCCGGGTCGAGCCGCTCGAACGCGACGCCGGCGCCTGTGTCACCGCCCCGACCGGCCCGCCAGACCGGGCGGTAGGCCACGAAGGCGGTGAGCCGACCGTCTAGCGCGACCGCGTAGGTGCAGAACTCCTGGCCCGCCACGTGCTCCTGCAGCACCCACCGTTCGAGGCGGGTGACCCGAGGCAGGTGCGGGAGGGGCTCGTGTGGCTCGATCACGCGGGTGCGGGTGCCGAATCGCGAGAACGCGGGCTTGAGCACGAGTCGCGGGGGCAGCGACGGCGGCGTGGCGTTCAGGTTTCCACCTTCTGATCCAGTCGCGGCTCCGCGGGTGCGTTCGTTCAGGTTCTCGCCGTGCGATCCGGCTATGGCTTCTCGGGTGCGCTCGCGAGCTCGGGTGCGGTGGCGCCAGGCGGTCGCCGAGTCGATGACCTCGGTGAGGGGATGCGGGAGGTCCAGCTCCGCCAGGAGACCGGCGAACTCCGCCTTGTCGTGCAGCCGGCGCAGGACGTCGGGCGGCGGCGCGAACAGCAGCTCGCGGAGCCGCCCCCGGGCCGGCACCCCTGCCGACGGATCGGCCGCCGCGGCGAGCCAGAACGTCTCCTCGCAGGTGGGCACGATGAGATCGACGTCGTGCCGACGGGCGATGCCCTCGACGGCCGCCGCGAACTCGTCCGAGCGGAATCGAGGCGACGGAACCCGGTACGCCGCCGAGACCGCCTTCGATGCCGCGGTGATCGTCGGCTGACTGTCGGCCACGACCACGGTGACCCCGTCGTCGGCGAAGCGCCGCGCGAGATCGAGCGTGGCGGGCGCCCGCGCCCCGGTCAGCAGAACCGCTGTCATGCGGTGGGGCGCGGACCGCTCGAGTCCGGCGCGTCGGCGCGGGGCCTGCGGGCGGGCGGCTGGTAACCGTCGGTGCCGTGCGCCGCGGCGACGCAGACGGCCATGCTGCGGCGCATGTAGGCGCGCCAGATGGGGCCGATCAAGTGCGCGACCACGAAGCGGCGGCCGGGCAGCGGGCGAAAGCCGTAGGTCCAGCGGATGCGCGAGCCCTCGCCAGACGGCCCGGCCGGCTCGAAGCGCCAGTGCGCCTCGGCGTCGGACACGAGATGCGCGAGGGTCTTCGTGTAATCGGTCACGGTGTAGTCGAAGCGGCCCGGAGCATCCGGATGCGTGGGCGGCTCGTAGACGTCGAGGTGCTCGCGGAAGCGGCTGCCGTCGGACAGGTGCACCGTTCGGGTGCGGCCCGGGGTGTCCCACGGGCCGGTCGCGTCGGTGACGCCCGTCACCCCCGGCAGCACGAGGAAGCGGTGGAAGAGCGTGCTGTCGTCCCGCGGGACGACCCGTGCGAAGGCGACCGCCGCCGGCACCGCCGTCTCGCCGACGGCCTCGAACAGGACGAGCTGCTGCATGTGCTCACCGTAGCGCGGGCAGCCGCGACACGGCCCTGAACCTGGCCGCCGTCCGCCACCGGTTCGGGCTGGTCGTCGTCGGTTGGGATGGTCGGAGCCGACCTGTTTCGGAGGTGGGATCGGACCTGTGCCTCCCCTACGCTGTGGGCATGCCTTCGTACCGCGTGACCATGATCCTCGGATCGCTCGAACTCGGCGTGCGCCCGGAGGAGGTGCTGCCGACGCTGACGCAGGCCATCGCGGACTTCACCACGGTCGAGGCGTCCGACGTGGCAGTCGTGAAGGGGTCGCCGCGCGTCGTGGTGCGGTTCACGGCCGACACCGACGAGGCCGCCTACCTCATCGCCGAGCAGGGCGTCGACGGGTCGCGGGTGTCGGTGGAGCCGATCGCCTGGCAGATCACGCGGCGGGTCGGCGGCTCGTGGGAGCTGCTCGAGTAGGACGCTGCGCGCCCGCCAGCCGCCTCGCCCAATCGGCCGCTGACGTCGTGGTTGGCCAGACGCCGCCGACGTGGGTCAGCCGCGGGTGGGTCAGTCGGCGGGTGGGTCTGTTCGCTCGCTTGGCGGGTGGGTTAGGCGGAGGAAGGCCGAGAGGGTCGCCAGTTCGGACGGGTTCAGGGGCAGGTGGTCGGTGAGAGCCGGGGAGTAGACGAGGTGCGCCGCCCATTTGGCTCGCGAGATGGCCACGTTGAGGCGGTTCTTCATGAGGAGGAATGCGATTCCGCGCGGGACGTCGGCCGCCGAGGAGGCGGCGAGCGAGATGATCGCGACGGGGGCCTCCTGGCCCTGGAACTTGTCGACCGTGCCGACCCGGACGCCGGGGAATCCGGCGGCGGTGAGGTGGGCGCGGAGCCGCTCGACCTGGGCGTTGTAGGGCGCGACGACGATGATGTCGTCGGGGAGCAGGGGGCGCCCGGCGGTCACCCGTGGGTTCGTGGCCGCGGCGGGCGAGGAGGCGGAATCCGACGCGGCGGGCGAGGGGGCGGAGTCTGCGCCGGTGCTCGAGGGGGCGGACTCCGCGGCGGCGCGCGAGGGTGCAGACTCCACGGCGGCGCGCGAGGGGGCAGGCTCCGCGGCAGTACGCGAGGCGGCGGAATCCGACGCGGCGGGCGAGGGCGCGGGATTCGGGGCGGCGGGCGGGGGGTCGGACGGGTCGTGCCAGGGGCGGCCGACGGTGGCGCGGACGAGGGTGACGACGCGTTCGGCCTCCTCGGGTGAGTCGGTGGAGTTGCCGTGGTGGAGCAGCGGGTGCAGGTGCAGGCCGGGGCGGACACCCTCGAGGGAGCGGGACGTAGTGGCCGTGGGCTCCGCGTGGAGTTCGCCCTCGTAAGAGAGCGCGCTGACCGGGGCGCAGACGGCCGGGTGCATGCGCCAGCTGACCGCCAGGAAGTAGCCGAGCGTGGGCGGCAGGACGTCGTGGCCCTCGGTGAGCCAGCCGAGGGCCGAGGAGTCGACCGGTTCGGGGTGCGTTCCCTGGGTGACCTGCGGCAGCTGCTGCGGGTCGCCCAGGAGGAGGAGGTTCCTGGCCGCGACACTCACGGCGATGGTGTTGGCGAGGGAGTACTGTCCGGCTTCGTCGACGACGAGGAGGTCGAGTTCGCGGCGGTCGACGCGAGTGGGGTTGGTGAAGTCCCAGGCCGTGCCGCCGATGACCGCGCCGGTGCCGTTCGCGGATGCGGCGTCCATGAAGCGGCGGTGACCGTTCTTCGGCAGGGCGGTGAAGCGGGCATCCGGATTCTCGCTGACCTTGCCCACCAGGGACGGGTCGACGCCGGCGCCGACCACGGCCGAGAGCATGTTCTCGACGACCGCGTGCGACTGGGCGACGACGCCGACGCGCCAGCCGTGGTCGCGGACGAGGTCGGCGACGACGCGGGCTCCGGTGTAGGTCTTCCCGGTTCCGGGTGGGCCCTGCACGGCGAGGTAGGAGTCATCGAGGGCGAGCAGCGAGTCACGGATGGCGTCGATGGCGCCTCGGGGGTGATCGGCGACCGGTTCGAGGGGGCGGCCGTCGCGGCGACGGGGGGCGCGGCGACGGAGGATGTCGACGGCGGCGTCGTTCGGGAACGACGGTGGGATGCGCGGGCCGGCGAGGGTGTCGGCGACAGGGCCGGCCAGCGTGTGGCCGACAAAGCCGTCCAGGGAGTCGGCGAGGGCGCGGCCCCATTCGGCGATCGCGACCTGGAGGGACGTGGTCTTCGGCGGGGCGGCGGGGGCCACCGCGATCGGCAGGGTCTCGTACGGGTCGGCGCCGACGGTTAGGGCCTCCTCGAAGACGTACTGGGTCACCCCGTTGGGCAGTTCGAGCACCTCGCGCAGCACCGTGCGGGCGTGCGCCACCCGGTCGGCCGGGCGGGTGCGCGGGGCCGGCCACGGATGCGGCGGGTCGTAGACGAAGAAGCGTCCGCCGGCTCCGGGGTCGAGGCGGCTGCCGGGAGCGAGCGTGCCGCGGAGGCGGAGCTCGCGGCGGTCGGCACGCTGGCCCGGGTTGCGGTACCAGGGGCGGTCGACGACGACGGCCTCGACGGTGAGGACGTCGCGGGTGTCCGACCACTCGTCGAGGGGCTGCTCGAGGCGGTTGAAGTGGTCCCACCAGAAGGACTTGTCTTCGCGGCGGTGGTAGTCGATGGCGGCGGCTGCCACCGCGACCGCCAGTTCGTCGGCGCTGCGGCCCGCGGCGGCCGGGTGGGCGGGGTCGCGGCGGGGCACTGCGTCGTGGCGGGGGGCGGGGTCAGGATGCTCGGGGTCGCCGTGGTCGGCAGCGCCCGGATGTTCGGGGTCGCCGTGGGCGGCAGCGCCGGGATGTTCGGGGTCGCCGTGGGCGGCAGCGCCGGGATGCTGGGGGTCGTGGTGGGCAGCAGGGTCCGGATGCGCGGAGTCACCGTGGGCAGCAGGGTCCGGATGCGCGGAGTCGCCGTGGGCAGCAGGGTCCGGATGCGCGGGGTCGCCGTGGGCGGCAGGGCCCGGCTGCGTGGGGCCGCGGTCGGCAGCGGCCGCGATGGCGGCGGCGTGCGCCAGCAGGTCGCGGTGCAGCGGGCTCTCCTCGAACTCGAAGGAGGACGGGTCGTCGGGGTCGGGCTCACCGCCCCCACGAGCATCCGCATCGACGAGACCGCCGGAGACCGCAGCGAACGCACCGCCCGCAGCGCCTGCCGTGCCCGCCCGCGACGCCGCCAACGGCCCCGCGTCGAGCTCGGCCGCCCGCGCCAGCAGCCAGTCGCGCAACCGCAGCGTCGAGAGGCAGTCGTACTCGTTGTAGTCCGCGATGTCGGCCAGCTGCCGGTCGGCCTCGCGCGCAGCGGCCGGGTCGGTACGACCCGCCTCGCGGAGCGACGTGTAGTGCACGTACGCCGTGATCGAGTCGGCTCCGTTGGTGACATCGCTCTGCCGCAGCTGGTCGCCCATGTACAGCGGCTCAAGCTTCTTCAGGCTGTACGAGCGCGAGCTCACGCGCACGCTCTTCTTCACCACCGGATACAGGTCGACGAGCACGTTGCCGCGCAGCAGCTCGTCGAGTTGCTCCTCCCCCACGCCGTGCCGGGCGCAGAGCATCTGCAGATGGGCGCGCTCGTAGTTGGCGTAGTGGTAGACGTGCAGGCCGGGGTGGGTGCGCAGGCGCTCGGTGACGTGGTCGAGGAACCCGCGCAGCGCCTCCTTCTCCTCGGCGTAGGAGTGCGCCCAGTACGGTCGGAAGACGGTCTCGCCAGGGCGCGAGGGGTCGTGCTCGATCAGGCCGAAGAGGTAGTCGAGGCCCCAGTCGGCTCCATCGCCCTCGGAGTAGAGGGGGTCGCCCTCGAAGTCGAAGAAGATGTCTCCCGGGTCGGGCTCGGGCAGCCCGTCGAGCGCGGTGGTGTCGTAGACGCGGGCGGCCAGCCCGCTGCGGCCGTCGCGCTGCATGCGGGCCTGGTCGCGCAGGTTCTCGAGGGTGCCGGCGGGCAGACCGTCGACCGGCCCGGCCGACAGCGCCAGCTCGTCGAGCGTCGCGATGCCGGCCGCCCGCAGCTTGGCACGCTGGGCCACGCGGATGCCCGCCACCAGCAGCAGGTCGTCGTGCGCCTCGACCTCGGGCGCGCACACCTCGCAGCGGCCGCAGATGGCGTAGCGGGGGTCTCCCCAGCGCACGGCGGGCTCGTGCATCCGCTCGTCGAGCAGGGCCTCGAGCCGCCGCCGGCGATCTAGGTAGACCGGGAGGATGTCGCGGAGCTCGTGGGTGGAGCGGCTGCCGTCTCCGAGCAGCAGGTGCACCTGGTCGCCGAGCGGCACGGCGAGGCGGTCGAGCTGGTCGGCGTAGGCGGCGAGCTGCAGCAGCGCCGTGATCTTGGTGTGCCGGGCGAGCTTGGTGTCGTAGACCTCGTAGCGGTGGGGGGCGGATGTTCCGGGCGCGCCCGGGCCCACCCCGGCGGCAGGCTGCCCCGAGGCGCCGACCGGGACCTTCACGAGGAAGTCGGCGAACCCCAGGAACCGCCCGTCGAAGAAGGTCGCCTGGAAGACGACGTCGGCCCCGCCGCGGAGGGCGTCGAGCGTGAGCCGCTGGTGCTCGAGGAGCGCCTCGGGGGTCGGACGGTCGGGCCGCGGGATCTCGGCGACCCCGCGCGGCTGCACTCCGTCGAAGGCGCCGTAGAGCTCGCGGAACGCCTCGAGGGTGCGCAGCTCGTGTGCGTCGCCGAGGCGGGCGGTGCGCTCGAGCATCTCGTCGACGAGCTCGGGCACGGGCTCGATGCGGCCGAGCTTGGCGTCGAGGCGGCGCACCAGGGCGAACTCGCAGACCGCCGCGGCCGTGAGGTCGGTGGCGCTGTAGAGCACGTGGTCGCCGGCGACGATCATGGGGCCTCCCTGGGGTCGGGTTCAGGGTAGTGCGGGCCGCCGACAGCGGGCCGGGATAGGGTGCGGAAGGGTCGCCCGATCGAGGCGACCGGCAGCTCGCCCGACAGGCGACGCACGGGCCGCCCGCACGGGCACCGACGACGAGGAGCAGGCGCATGGCGGGCAAGGTCATCGTGATCACGGGAGCGAGCGACGGCATCGGAGCGGCGGCCACCCGCGCCCTCAGCGAACGGCACACCGTCGTCGTCGTGGGGCGGTCGGCCGAGAAGACGCGGTCGGTCGCCGAATCGATGGGCGCCGAGTGGCTGCTCAGCGACTTCTCGAGGCTCGACGAGGTGCGCGAGCTCGGTGCGACGCTGCTCGAGCGGTACGAGCGCATCGACGTGCTGGCGAACAACGCCGGCGGCATCATGGGCCCGCGCACCGAGACGGTCGACGGGCACGAGCTGACGCTGCAGGTGAACCACCTCGCCCCGTTCCTCCTCACCGAACTGCTGCTGCCGCGGCTGATCGAGAGCCGCGCCAGCGTCATCGCCACCTCGAGCATCGCCCACCGCTACGGTTCGTTCGACTTCAGCGACCTCGAGGCCCGGCAGGGCTACAGCCCCGAGCGCGCCTACGGAACCGCGAAGCTCGCCAACCTGCTCTTCGTGCGGGAACTGCACCGGCGGTTCCACGGGCAGGGCGTGTCGGCGGCCGCGTTCCACCCGGGGGTGGTCTCGACGAGCTTCGCCGGCGAGACCGACAGCGCTCTGCGCCTGCTCTACACCTCGGTGCTGAAGCGGTTCCTGCGCACCCCCGAGCAGGGCGCCGAGACGCTCGTCTGGCTCGCCGCGGGCACCCCGGGCGTCGACTGGCAGAGCGGCGGCTACTACGTCAAGCGGGCGCCGGCCGCCATCCGGAGGGGTGCCGACGACCCGGCGCTCGCGCGTGAACTGTGGCAGCGCACCGAGGCGCTGCTGGCGGGGTAGCCGGGCGAGCGGATGCGCGGCGGCGGCCGCCCGGGCGACCCTGCTCGCGCATCCGCCCCCCGCACCGATCGGGACGACGAGCGGCTAGGCGCGCGGTGCCCGGAGGCCGACCGCCGGCAGCACGATACCGTCGATGATCGACAGCAGGTACTCGCGGTCGACCGGCCGCTGGGTGACGAGCAGCCGGTAGGCCGTCATCGACGGGGCCACCAGGGCGAGGACGTTGACGTCGATGTCGGCCGAGATCTCACCCCGGGCGATGGCCCGCTCGATCAGGCGCCGGTTGACCTCGGCGCGGGGGGCGACGATGGCCGCGTTGATGGCCTCGACCAGTTCGGGAGAGCGCGAGAGCACCGACATCAGGCCCGCCATGACCTGCATCTTGCGGTCGGCCTCCTCGAGCGTGCGGGGCTTGATCATCGCCACGAGGTCGCCGCGCAGCGTGCCCGTGTCGGGAAGGTTGTCGAGGTCGAGGTCGCGGGACTTCATGCACGCCACCGCGTCGACGACGAGCTCGCCCTTGGACGGCCAGCGGCGGTAGAGCGTGGCCTTTCCGGCCTTCGCCCGGGCGGCGACCATCTCCATGGTCATGCCGTCGTAGCCCTCCTCGGCGAGCACCTCGATGGCCGCGTCGAGGATCTCGGGGTCGCGGGAGTGATCGCGACGGCGGCCGGGGCGGCCGGGTCTCTCGGGCCGGTCGGGGGCGGACGCGGGGTCGGAGTCGATGAGGTCGAGCGGCATCGTCGCGGCTCCTCCTTCGGGTGTTCGGATCATTTACAGAACCAATGGTATCCGAAACTGATCAGTTCCGTATATAGTCCCTCCATGCCTGAAAATTCTTCGCGCCGCTGGCTCACCCTCACCACGGTCGCACTCGCCCAGCTGATGGTCGTGCTCGACGCGACAGTCGTCAACATCGCGCTGCCCTCCGCCCAGGCCGACCTCGGCTTCTCCGACGGCGACCGCCAGTGGATCGTCACCGCCTACTCCCTCGCCTTCGGCAGCCTGCTGCTGCTCGGCGGCCGCCTGTCCGACCTCATCGGGCGCAAGCGCGCCTTCATCATCGGCCTGGTCGGCTTCGCCGCGGCCAGCGCCCTGGGCGGTGCCGCCGACAGCTTCGGCCTGCTCGTGGCGGCCCGCGCGCTGCAGGGTGCGTTCGGCGCCCTGCTCGCCCCGACCGCTCTCGCCGTGCTCACCACGACCTTCACCATCCCGAAGGAGCGGGCGCGCGCGTTCGGCATCTTCGGCGCGATCGCCGGTGCGGGCGGCGCCGTGGGCCTGCTGCTCGGCGGGCTGCTCACCGAGAACTTCAGCTGGCGGTGGAACCTCTACATCAACGTCGTGATCGCGGTCGTGGCGATCATCGGCGCGCTGATCTTCGTGACGACCCCCACGCGGGAGGGCGCCCGCCCCAAGCTCGACCTGCCGGGCACCGTGCTGGTCTCCAGCGCCCTGTTCGCCCTCGTCTACGGGTTCTCCAGCGCCGAGACCAACGACTGGGACTCGCCGCTGACCTGGGGCATGCTCGCCGCGAGTGTCGTTCTGCTGGTGGCGTTCGTGCTCTGGCAGCGGCGGGCCGCGCATCCGCTGCTGCCTCTCGCCATCGTGCTCGACCGCAACCGCGGGGCCGCCTACAGCTCGGTGCTGATCGCGGGTGCGGGCATGTTCGGCATCTTCCTGTTCGTCACCTACTACCTGCAGACGACGCTCGGGTACACGCCGATCCAGACGGGGCTGTCGTTCCTGCCGATGATCCTGCTGCTGATCACGGCGGCGCAGCTGTCGACGAACATCTTCGTGCCGCGCTTCGGGCCCAAGGTGATGGTGCCGATCGGCATGACGCTGGCCGCTCTCGGGATGGTCTACCTCACGCACCTCGACGTCACGGCCGTCTACGCGCTCGACGTGATGCCGCCGCTGATGGTGCTCGGGCTCGCGATGGGCACGATCATGCCGGCGTCGATCCAGACGGCGACGCTGGGGGTCGACCGGCGCTTCGCCGGCGTCGCCTCCGCCATGGTGAACACCTCGCAGCAGGTGGGCGGGTCGATCGGCACGGCCCTGCTGAACACGCTCGCCGCGACCGCCGCCGCGAACTACGTCGCCGACAACCTGCCGGCGACCGCCGAGGTGGCGGCGCAGGCCGCCGTGCACAGCTACGCCACCGCGTACTGGTGGGGGGCCGGGTTCTTCGCGGTGGGGGCGGTGATCGCGGCGCTGCTGTTCCGGCGCAAGGGTCAGGGGCTGACCGTCGGCGACGTCGTGCCCGACGAGCGCTCGGGCGAGGCGGCGGCCACGGCGCCGGAGCCGGCGCTGGGGCACTAGGGGCGCGGCCGGCCCGGCCCCGGCACGTGTCGGGCCGGGCCGGGCCTGTGGTCTGGGCCCGCATCGGGTCGGCGCGGTGGTCTTGGCACGCGTCGGGTCGGGCCGGTGGCCGGGCCCGGCTCGCGTTGGGCCGGTGGTCTGGGCACGCGTCGGGTCGGGCCGGTGGTCTGGGCACGCGTCGGGTCGGGCCGGTGGTCTGCGCATGCGTCGGGTTGGGCCGGTGGTCTGCGCACGCGTCGGGTCGGGCCGGTGGTCTGGGCACGCGTCGGGTCGGCGCGGTGGGCGGGGGCAGTGTCGGGCCGGTGTCGGCGTCCGGTGGGGGCCGGGCATCGGGGGCCCGGCATCGGGTTCGGTGGCGGGCCCCGACGGTAGGGGCTCTGCCGCGCGTAGTCGGCGCTACTGGTCGCTGGGCGCCCGTCGACGCAGCGAGAGCGTGCGCGGTTCGGCCGGCGCCGTGCGGCCGCCGACCTCGACCGTACCGTCGGGCAGGAGGCGGGTGCGCAGGCGAGCGCCGACACCCTGGTCGATGGTGAGGTCGCGGCCCAGGCGGGTGGTCAGGGCGACCGCGGCCGAGCCGGTCGCCTGGTCCTCCGGCACGCCGAGGGCGGGGGCGAACATCCGCGACCGCAGGTGACCGGCCGCCTCGTCGACCCACGCCCACGGGTAGTGCCGGCCCTCGGGGAAGTCCGCCGGGTCGAGCGCGTCCACCTCGGCCGGCGAGCCCAGCTCCGCGAAGGCGAAGTCGGGCGACCAGTCCGCGCGCCCGGTGATCCAGACGAGCTCGCCCGCCTCGCGCACCGTCACCCGGCCGGCCGGGGTGTCGAGGGCGGCCACCGGGGTGCCGCGCCGTGCGAGCCACCAGGCGGTGCCCACACAGGGGTGCCCGGCGAACGGCAGCTCCCGGGCGGGTGTGAAGATGCGGATGCTCGCCCGGCGGCCACCCGCCCCGCCACCCGCTGCCCCGCCGCCTACTGGTTCGACGCGGGCTGGTTCGACGCCCGCAAATTCGACGCCCGCAGGCTCGTCGCCCGACGGCCCGCCGGGTTCGGTGCTGTCGTGGTGCGTGAGCCCGTCGAAGAAGACGGTCTCGCTGAAGCCGAGTGCCGTCGCGATCGACTGCTCGGCACCCCGGGTGCGTTCGCTCGACACGACGATGCCGAGGGGGTTCCCGTGGTGGCCTGCGTCGTCGGTGAACACGGTGACGACCTCGACCGCGATGGTGCCGACTTGCCCGGCATCCGTGGTGACACTGACCCGGTCACCGCCGGCATCAGTGGCAGCGCCGTCGGCATCAGCACCAGGAGCAGCGGCAGCGCGGCCAGCATCATCGGCAGCGCCGGCGACGGGTGACGCGTCTGCGTCAGCGTTAGGGTGAGCGGCAGCGTCAGGGTGAGCGGCAGGGTCGGCGTCAGGAGAGCTCATCCGTCGATTCTGGCCGAAGGCGCGCGGTTCGGAGCGTGCCACCCGGCAGCGCGTGGACCGGTCAAGGCCGGTCAGGGCCGGTCAGGGCCGGTCAGGGCCGGTCAGGGCCGGTCAGGGCCGGTCAGGGCCGGTCAGGGCCGGTCAGGGCCGGTCAGGGCCGGTCAGGGCCGGTCAGAGCCGGCCACGGCCGGCCAGGGCCGGTCAGGCGCGGACGGCGATGTTCTGCGCGATCGGCACCCAGCCGGTGCCGACCGTCATGTACTCGGTGTGCAGCCAGACGCGGGTGCCTTCGGCGCCTAGGCGGAGAGTCGCGCCGTGGGAGCCGAAGGAGTCGGGCGAGAGGCAGACCGCCTCGGGCTGATCGAGTGCGAGCGACGGAACCGGCAGGCTGGGCGCCGCGGTCGTCGGCGGACCGAAGCCCTGCGAGACCGACGCCGACGCCGTGGGGCTCGGAGTCGGCGTGCCGACCGCGCCGGTCGCGCCGGTGGTGGTGGGCGACGGGGTCGCGAGCAGGTCGGCCGGCGCCGGCGCGGCGATGAAGCAGACGTCGTCGGCAGTGCTCGCTCCGACCCAGAAGGCGGTGCCGTCGTGCTCGGCGAGCAGGCGCACGCTCGAGTCCACGAGGTCGGCGTCGACGTTCGGCACGACGGGCGGAACGATGTGGTCGGCGACGGGGGTGCCCTGATCGAGGTGCGCCATGCGCGACAGGGCCCCGGTCGGGCTCGACGCGCATCCGCTCAGCAGCAGCGGCACCAGCGCGACGACCGACAGCCCCAGGGCGATCGATGCGCCCGCCCCTCGCCTGTGCATCCGCTCCCTCTCCGGCGCGCCATCCGGCGCACCGCTCCGACCCACGACCGTAGCCCACGAACCCGACCGTCACCTCCGGGCGGGCCGGGAGACGACGCGGGGCCATCGCCGCCGCGGCGCTCTGCCCTCGGCAGACACGGTGGAACCCACCGACCCGAGCTGGTTCACTCAGACCATGGTCGATCGCGTGCTGGTGCTGGGTGGAACGGGCTTCGTCGGGCGGGCGGTCGTCGAGGCGGCGCTGGCCCAGGGCGCCGAGGTGACCGTGCTGAACCGGGGGCACCGGCCGGCTCCGGTGGGTGCGAGGTCGCTGGTGGCCGATCGGCGGCGTCCGGATGCTCTCGCCCACGCTCTGCGCCAGGAGAATGCCGCGTCGGCCGGCGACGGCTACCGGTACGACCTCGTCGTCGACACCTGGTCGTGGGAGCCCGAGGCCGTGGAAGAGAGCGCCCGCCTCCTCGAGCCGCTGGCCGAGCGGTACTGCGTCATCTCGAGCCGGTCGGTGTACGCCGATCCCGGGGCGGGGGCCGACGAGACCGCGGCCGTGGTGGCGGCCGACGGGCCGGACGTCGGCGACTACGCCGCGCGGAAGGCCGGCGGCGAACGGGCGGTGGAGGAGGCGTTCGGCGGGCGGGGGCTCCTGGTGCGGCCGGGGCTGATCCTCGGGCCGTGGGAGGACGTCGGGCGGCTGCCCTGGTGGCTCACGCGGATGGCCCGGGGCGGCGAGGTGGTCGCGCCGGGTGAGGCGGGGGCGGGCATCCAGTACATCGATGCGCGGGATCTCGCCTGGTGGGTGCTCGCTCTGCCCGAGGCTGTGCCGCCCGACCCGGGGCGGAGCGTCGCGATCGACGCGGTGACGCCGGCCGGTCGGCACACGATGGGTGAGCTGCTCGAGACCTGCGCCGCCGTGGCCGGTGCTCCCGGGTCGCCGCCGGTGCAGCTGACCTGGGTGCCGGAGGACGTACTGCTCGAGGAGGGCGTCGAGCCGTGGATCGAGCTGCCCGTGTGGCTGCCGGCCGGTCGCGACCACGATGCGCTGCACGGTTCGGACGTGTCGAAGGCGCTCGGGACGGGGCTGGTGTTGCGGCCGCTCGCAGCGACGGTCGCCGACACCTGGGCGTGGCTCGGCGAGCAGGGCGGCGTCGCGCCGCAGCGCGCCGACCGGCCGGCGCTCGGGCTCTCCCCCGAGAAGGAGCGGCGCGTGCTGGACCGCCTGCGCCGCTGACCCGCGCCGCCGCGCGCCGGCCGCCTCGTGCCCGGGTGGTTGGATGGACGCATGACCCCCACCGCCCCCCACCCCGACACCGCCGCGCACGTCGATGACTTCGCCGCCTTCATCCAGGCCTCGCCGTCGTCGTACCACGCGGCCGCCGAGACCAGGCGGCGTCTGGTGGAGGCCGGCTTCACCGCCCTCGACGAGCGCGAGGAGTGGCCGAGCGGCCCCGGCCGGTTCGTGATCGTGCGCGACGGCGCGGTCGTGGCGTGGGTCGTGCCCGAGGGCGCCACACCGCTGACCCCGTTCCGGGCGCTCGGCGCCCACACCGACTCCCCCGGCTTCAAGCTCAAGCCGAAGCCGACCACCGGGTCGAACGGCTGGCTGCAGGCGGGCGTCGAAATCTACGGCGGCCCGCTGCTGAACTCCTGGCTCGACCGCGAGCTCGAGCTGGCCGGCCGGCTCGTCCTCCGCGACGGCAGCGAGCACCTCACCCGCACGGGCCCGTTCCTGCGCATCCCGCAGCTCGCGATCCACCTCGACCGCGACGCCAACACCGGCCTCACCCTCGACCGGCAGCGGCACACCGCGCCCGTCTTCGGCGTCGGCGAGCTGGCCCAGGCCGACCTGCTGGCGGTGCTCGCTCGCGCGGCCGACGTCGACGTCGACGAGGTGGCCGGCTACGACGTGCTTACCGCCGACACCGCCGCGCCCGCCCGTTTTGGCCTCGACGACGCGCTCTTCGCCGCCGGGCGGATGGACAACCTCAGCTCCGTGCACGCCGGCCTCGCGGCGCTCCTCACGGTGGGGTCCACCGGCGACACCGTCTCGGTGCTCGCGGCCTTCGACCACGAGGAGCTCGGCTCCGAGTCGCGCTCGGGCGCGAGCGGGCCGCTCCTGTCCGACGTGCTGGGGCGGGTGCAGAACGGCCTCGGCGCCGAGGCCGACGAGCAGGCACGGGCGTTCGCCGCCTCGTGGTGTCTGTCGTCCGATGCCGGTCACTCCGTGCATCCGAACTACCCCGAGAAGCACGACCCGGTGAACCGGCCGATCGCGGGCGGCGGGCCCCTGCTGAAGATCAACGCCAACCAGCGCTACGCCACCGACGCGCACGGCGCGGCGCTCTGGCGGCGGGCCTGCGAGCAGGCCGGTGTCGCCTACCAGGAGTTCGTGTCGAACAACACCGTGCCCTGCGGCTCGACGATCGGGCCGCTCACCGCGACGCGGCTCGGCATCCGCACGGTCGACGTGGGGGTTCCGCTGCTCTCGATGCACTCGGCGCGTGAGCTGGCCCACGTCGACGACCTGGTGGCGCTGTCGGCCGCGATCGGGGCGTTCTTCGCGGGGGCCTGATCAGGCCGGGTCGGCGGGCCCGTCGGCCGCGGCGCAGCGCGAGATGCTGCTCAGGGTCACCGTGCTGCCGTCGGCGGTCGGGGCGATCCGGGCGGTGAGCGGCACGAGGTTCAGGCCGATCAGGCGGATGCTCGTCACCCCGTCGTCCCCGGCGGTGTCGGTCACGACGTTCCAGTCCTTCGCCCGGTAGGCGTCCTCGAGCTCCGCGGCCCAGGCCGCCGCGTCGAATCCCGGCGCGAGCGTGAGCACCCGCTGCAGGGCGTACTGCCGGCGATCGCCGCCGTCGACGCAGGGCTCGACGGCCGAGTCGTCCTGCACCGCGACCGGCGGTTCGGGCAGGGTGGCCGTGAGCTCGTCGGCCTGCCCCGTCACCTCGGCGGTGGCCCCCTCGAGGGTGGTGGGGGCGGATGACCGGGAGGTCGTCAATCCGACGACGACCGCCACCACCAGCACGATCCCGATGGCGAGCCAGACGAGGGTGGCGGGCCGGAGCAGCCCGCCCCACGGCTCGCCTTTCGGCGGGATGACCGGGAGCTTCCGGCGCGGCAGCAGCCGGAAGCCGTCGAGGGCCGAGGCAGCCGTGGGCTCCCGGCCGGGCAGCTGGGGGTCGCGGGGGGCGCGGTCCTCGGGCATCGGGCCCCTTCCGTGGTCGAGGGCACGATGCTACCGGAGGGGCATCGGAGCCGCCTGACCCGGGCGGCGTTCCCGCCGCTGGCACCGGGCCTCAGCAGCCGCGCGCGCCGGGGCCGCGGGGCCACCGCGACTCAGCCGTCGAGCGCGCCATGCGCACCCGGGTTCAGCCGTCGAGCGTGCCCGAGTCGTCGCTCGAGCTGGGCACCGGCGTCGGGAAGTCCGACTCGGCGGGCGTGGGCGTCGCCGTCTGGAACGGGGAGGGCGTGATGTCGTCGTCGGGGGCGACCGGCGTTCCCGACGAGGTGCGCTCGGGGTAGGGCGTCTGCGCATCGGCGTCGCAGCCGGCGAGCCCGGTGACGGCCCCGCCCGCGAGCAGGGCTGCGGCGGACAGGGTGAGGATGCGGCGGCGGAGCGTGGTCATGGTTCGTCCTTCCAGGGCGATCGGTCCTTCCAGTGAACCCCGGCGCCCCCGGGCCCGCCAGGCGGGTCGACAAAGCCGGTCAATGCGCGTAGTGAGCGCTCCGCGCGACCTGGCGGAGGTACACGACGCTCAGCAGGTCGCCCCCGACGAGCAGCATCAGGGCCGCCGGCAGAGCGAGCGGATGCGCGTGGCCGGCCGGCCCGAGGAGCACCGCCGCGCATCCGACCGTCGTGATCGCGAACCCCGCGACCAGCAGCCCCGTGGCCACCCCCGGACGCCCGGCCCACCAGATCACGGGCGGGCAGCAGCCTGAACGGTGACCGCCAGGGTCGTGGGGTGCCGGAGCACCCGGAAGTGCCCACCCACCCGCACCTTCACGTTCTCGGCCCCGGGCAGCACGCTCGACTCGGGGATGATCGGATCGTACTCGCCGAAGACGGAGGTGATGCGGTCGTTGACCCGGTCCTCCTTGTTCAGCAGCACCGTGAGCGGGTCGTCGGCGCGGAAGGCCCGGAGGGTGCGGTTCGGGGCGAACGCGGCGTAGCGGGAGCCCGAGAAGGGCGTCGCGATGGCGACCATGCGCACGAGCCGGCGGTCGGGGTCGAGCTCGAGCATGGCGTACTTGCCGATCAGGCCGCCTTTGCTGTGGGCGGCGATGAACACGTCGTCGAGCCCGGCGTCGCGCACGAAGTCGGCCACGACCCCGGCGCTGTCGATGACGGGACGGCGGTTGTGCCGCAGCGCCTCGATGACGAACACCGGATGCCCGCGCGAGTGCAGCGCCTCGATGACCGGTGCCATGAAGTGCCAGGTCTCATAGACGCCCGGGATGACGACGCAGGGGCGCTCGGTGCCGGTCTGGTAGTCGGCCGGGTCGGAGCGGGAGGCCATGCCGGCGAGCTGGAGGCCGGCGGCGGTGGCGTAGTCCTCGACGAACCAGCGGGCGCGGGCGGCGAGGCCGGTCATCGCGGAGCGCCGGGTCGGAGCGCGGCCTCGAACTGCTCGATCGAGGCGGCCACCGTGCGCGCGGCCGAGCGCTGCACCACGTGACCGTGGCCCTGCACCTCAAGCAGCCGCCCGTCGACCGCGCGGGCCGCGAGCACCTGGCACCAGCGGCGGCGGGCGATCGGGTCGCGGCTGCCGCGCACGACGAGCACCGGCGCCTGCACGGACGCGACGGCCTCGGTCGTGGGGTACTCCAGCATCGGTCCGAGCTCGGTGAAGAACCACCGCGGTCCG
This sequence comes from Herbiconiux gentiana, assembly GCF_024978135.1. Classification (GTDB taxonomy): domain Bacteria; phylum Actinomycetota; class Actinomycetes; order Actinomycetales; family Microbacteriaceae; genus Herbiconiux; species Herbiconiux gentiana. The sequence continues at coordinate 207,740 of NZ_JANTEZ010000004.1, forward strand.
GTGCGCAGATAGTCGGTCGTGACGATCAGGTTCGTGACGAAGGGCTCGGCGAAGGTGTCGGCGGCGAGGTCGAGGGCTTGCTGCCAGCCCGTGGGCCGGGCGGGGTCGGTCACCGGGCCGATCAGCACCAGGGCGCCCACGAGGTCGGGCCGGCGCAGCGCGAGCTCCAGGGCGAACTGCGATCCCATCGAGTGACCGACGACCGTGCACGCGGTCAGACCCCGGGCGTCGAGCGCGGCGGCCACGACGTCGGCGTGGTCGGCGACCGAGAACGGCCGGGGCGGGCGCGGGGTGCCCGCGAACCCGGGCAGGTCGAACGAGAGCGTGAGCCGGCTCTCGGAGAGCTCCTCCTGCAGCCGGTCGCTGTAGCGGTGCGAGACACCGAGGCCGTGCAGGATGACGGCGGCCGATGCTGCCACGTCAGGCGGCGGCGATCGGGTAGGCCGCGCGCACCGGATTCACGAGGACTTCCGTTTCTTCGCCGCGGCGAGCGCCACGAACGAACCGTGGAAGGCCCGCTTCGGGTGGCGGACCGACGGGAGGGCGACGAGCTCGCGCCCGGCGACGGCCTCGGCGATCCAGCCGAGCAGCACGCGGGCCTTGCGCCCGGTGGTCGGCAGCGCCAGCAGGTGGTAGCCGCGGTGGGCGAGCCACGCCGGCAGCCCCTTCAGGCGCACTCCCTTGATGTTCGCGGCACCGTCGCCGATGCCGTAGCTCGCGACGGTGCCGAGCGAGACGTGGCGGTACTGCTCGGGTTCCTGCCCGGCGAGGTCGGCGATCACGTTGCGGGCGGCCACCGGGCCCTGCCGCATGGCGTTCTGGGCGTTCGGCGGGTAGTACGCCGGTTGGGACGACGCCGTGAGGTCGGGGATCTGCGCGACGTCTCCGACCGCCCAGACTCCGTCCACCGGGGTGCCGTCGTCCCGCACGACGCGCTGCGAGGCGTCGGCCATCAGGTGTCCCTTGGACCCGCGCGGCAGATCGGTGGCGTCGAGCACGGGGTTGGGCTGCACGCCGGCGGTCCAGATCACGGTACCGGCGGCGAAGCTCTCCCCCGTGCTCAGCTCCACGACGGCGTCCTCGACGCTCTTCACCGTGGTCTCCAGCCGCACGTCGATGCCCTTGTCGCGCAGGTGACCGAGGGTCCAGCGGGACAGCTCGGGCCCGACCTCGGGCGCCACCCGGTCGAGCGCCTCCACGAGCACCCAGCGCAGCTCGCGGCGGGAGAGGTTCGCGTGCTGCTCGACGGCTCTGATGCTCAGGCCGGCGAGTTCGGACAGCCCCTCGACCCCGGTGTACCCGCCACCGACCACGAGGAAGGTGAGCGCCTTCGCCCGCTCGGCGGGGTCGTCGATGCCGGCGGCGCGCTCCACCTGCTCGATCACGTGGTCGTGCAGGAACGCCGCCTCCTCCACCGTCTTGAACCCGATCCCGTGCTCCTCGAGGCCGGGCGTCGGGAAGACGCGGGAGATCGCTCCGAGGGCCACGATCAGCTCGTCGTACTCGAGCGTCGTGTCGGTTCCGTCGGCGGTGCGCACCGACACGCTCTTGGCCGCGGAGTCGACACCGGTGACCGAGCCCTGCAGCACCCGGCAGCGGCGGAGCGTGCGGCCGAGCGGCACGGTGACGTCATGCGGGGCGACGTGACCGCCCGCGACCTCCGGCAGCAGGGGCTGGTAGGTCATGTACGTGTTCGGGTCGACGACCGTGATCTGAAGGTCGCGGCCGACGTGCCGCTGCAGCTGCCGGGCCGCCATCAGGCCGCCGTAGCCGCCGCCGAGGATCAGCACGCGGGCGATTCCACCGGTTCTCATGCTCATGGCCGTGAACCTACTCGGGGCTCGCCGCTTCCGCAGGGGGTGCGACGCTGACGCGGCACGGTCAGCGGGTGCGACGCGGGCGCCGGCGCTCAGTGCGCACCGGCGGCGCGGGCCGCCGCGGCCGCCGTGCGGATGCCGGTGCGCAGGGGCTCCCCGTGGCCGGGCAGCACGATCCGGGCACCGGTCGCGGCGAGCGCGTCGAGCGAGCGCAGGGCGGTCGCGGAGTCGGCGGTGGCCGCGCCCGACACGATCTGGGGACCGGTGCGGCCGGTGTACGGGTCGAGGGTCACCAAGGCGTCCCCCGTGAGGAGCGCGTCACGCTCGGGCAGGTGCAGACCGGTGTGCCCGTCGGTGTGGCCGGGCGTGCGCACGACGAGCGGCCGGCCCGGCACGTCCAGTGCACCGCCGTCGGGCACCGGCTGCGTGAGAGGCACCCCTTTCACCCGCAGCGCCCCGGCCCGGGTCATCGCCCCGAGCACCGGCACGGCCCTCGGGTGGGTCACCGGGTAGAGCAGCCGCGATCGTTCGTGCCGGTAGCGGTACGGATGCGCGGCCAGCCGCCGGTCGCCCTCGTGCACCCACACCGGCACCCCCCACTCCGCGCGCACCCGCGCCGCCACCCCGACGTGGTCGAAGTGGGCGTGGGTGAGCACCAGGGCCCGCACGTCGCGCGGCTGTCTCCCGATCGCCTCGAGGGCGAGCCGGAGCGGCAGCCAGGTGTCGGGGAAGGCCGCGTCGACCACCGTGACCCCGGCAGCCCCGTCGTCGATGAGGTAGAGGTTCACATGGGCGTGCTCCAGCCGGTGCACCCCGGGGGCGACGTTTCGGGTGAGCCGGGGCCGGGATCGCGGGCGGAGGGACCAGAGGGCCGGGCGGGTGGACGAGGTCATTCGGCCAGACTCCCTCGTCCGGGCATCCGCGCCACCGGGCTTGACGCCCCGCCTGCCGGGAGTACGGTGCGCCCGCAAACCGGTTCGGCCCCTGGCGCGCGAGTGGCCCGGCGGCCTCGGGGTGTCAAGCCCCTCGTGGCATCCGGGAGCGACCGTAGCGTGGGCCCCAACGGCGTCGGTCTGCGATCGGCGCATCGGATCGGATCGGAGACCAGATGTTCTTCCACAAGCAGGAACTGCAGTTCAAGGCGAAGCCAGCCAAGCCCGACGCCCTGTTCGCGCGGCGCATGCAGGAGGTGCTCGGTGGTCAGTACGGCGAGATCACCGTGGCCATGCAGTACGGCTTCCAGGCCTGGAACTCGCACGAGCCCGGCAAGTACCGCGACCTCCTGTTCGGCATCGGCGCCGAGGAGTTCGGCCACGTCGAGATGCTGGCGATCATGATCGCCCAGCTGCTGGAGAAGGCGCCGATCGAGCAGTCCGAGGCCGCCGCCGCGTCCGACCCCGTGCTCGGGGCCGTGCTGGGCGGGATGGACGTGCAGCACGCCATCGTCGCCGGAGCCGGCGCCCGCGCCGTCGACTCCAACGGCAACCCCTGGCAGGGCTCGTACATCACCGCCAGCGGCAACCTGCTGGCCGACTTCACCGCCAACGCGAACGCCGAGATGCAGGGGCGGGTGCAGGTCGCCCGCCTGTACAACATGACCGACGACCACGGGGTGCGGGAGCTGCTGTCGTTCCTGCTCGCCCGCGACACCATGCACCAGAACCAGTGGATCGCCGCGGCGGCCGAGCTGCGTGCCGAGGGCCGGGAGGACCTGCCCGTGCCGAGCAATTTCCCGCTCTCCCAGGAGCACCGCGACGTCTCGTACCAGTACATCAACTTCTCCGACGGCGCCGCGGCGGCCGAAGGCAGCTGGGCGAGCGGGCCGACGCCCGACGGCAAGGGCGAGTTCAGCTACCTCGACGCACCGGGCACCTCGGCCCCGATGCCGCCGGCCACCCAGCCCGACGAGCGCTACTACGGCACCACGCCGAAGCCCAACATCGTCGAGAAGGCCGCCGGGGTCGTGAAGGACAAACTCAGCACCAAGTGACGAATCATCGACGAGACACCGCCGGAGCCCCTGTCCGCCCTGCCTCACCGCCCACGATCTCGGTCGTGATCCCGGTGCGGGACGACGCGGAGGGACTCCGGCGGTGCCTGCGCGCCCTCGCCGCCCAGACGCTCGCGCCGCTCGAGATCGTGGTGGTCGACAACGCCTCCAGCGACGACAGCGCCGCGGTGGCCCTCGCGGCGGGCGCCCGGGTCGAGCCCGAGGACGAGGAGGGCATCCCGGCCGCGGCCGCCCGCGCCTTCGACGAGGCCCGCGGCGACATCATCGCCCGCCTGGACGCCGACTGCGTCCCCCCGCCCGACTGGCTGGCCGGCATCGCCCGCGCCTTCCAGGAGCGGCCCTGGCTCATCGCCGTCACCGGCGACGCGCGCTTCTCCGACGGGCCGCGCGTGCTGCGACGGCCGCTCGCCGTCGTGTACCTGGCCGCCTACGCGCTGTTCGCCCTTCCCGCTCTCGGCCATCCGCCCCTGTTCGGCTCGAACTGCGCCGTGCGACGGGAGGCCTGGCTCGCGGTGCGCGACGAGGTGCACCGCCACGACGTGCTCGTGCACGACGACCTCGACCTGTCGGTGCACCTCGGCGCCCTCCCGGAGGCCGCGCACGGTGCTCGGGGGCGATGGCTCAGGCCGGGCATCCGTCTGGACCGCCGCATCGGCATGGGCATCTCGATGCGGCCGTTCAGCGACCCGCGCGCCTTCCTGCTGCGGGTGCGCCGCGGAGTGCACAGCCTGACGGTGCACGCCGGGCACGAGCTGCCGCGGCCGCTGCTGCCGTCATCTCGAGCGCCCGTCGAACCCTCCAGCATGAGCTTTTGAGAGCGGGTGGCACAATGCTCAGCGTCCTATCCGTCGACCTTGGTACGGTTTTCTGCATGGCCGACGCATACACCGACGCTCTGCGGGAGCTGCGGGAGTTCAGCGGCGACGACCCCTCGCGCCTGGCCGAGCCGATCGCCCGCAGCTTCCCCGTCTCCGGGGCCTCCATCTGCACGCTGGGCGAGATCCTGAGCGCGGAGACCGTCTCGGCGAGCGATCCGGTGGCCGCCCGCCTCGACGAACTGCAGCTCGACCTGGGCGAGGGCCCGTGCTGGGACGCCCTGCGCTCGATCTCGCCCGTTTTCGAGCCCGATATCCAGCACAGCCCGCGTGGGGCGTGGCCGATGTTCCTTCCCGCCGTCGCGCACGAGGCGATCGGTGCGGTCTTCGCCTTCCCGCTCGTGGTGGGCCACCTCAGACTCGGTGCCGTCGACCTCTACTGCATCGAGCCGATGACCCTGTCGCCGCTGCAGATCCGGCAGGCCTCGACCCTCGCCGCCGTGGTGAGCCGCCTCGTCCTGCGCCGCGCCCTCGAGGCGGCCCGGGACGACGAGCCGATGCACCCCCCGGTCGACCGCTTCTCCCGCCGGGCCATCCACCAGGCCACCGGCATGGTCATCGCCCAGCTCGGGGTGTCGGTCGACGACGCGGAGATGCTCCTGCGCGGCCACGCCTACGCCGAGAACCGCAGCATGGCCGAGGTGGCTGCCGACATCCTCGACGGCCGACTGCGCTTCTCGATCGAGGCCGAGGGCATCGAGGACGTTCAGTGAGGGGCGAGCTCAGGGAGGCGCGGCTGGTCGAGGGGTTCGCCACCCTCGCCGACACGCTGGTCGAGGGGTACGACGTCGTCGACCTGCTGCAGAACCTGGTGGAGATCTGCCAGGACGTGCTGTCGGTCGAGGCCGTGGGCCTGCTGCTCGCCGACGAGGGCGGCGAGCTCGACCTGGTGGCATCGACCAGCGAAGACCCCCGCCTCGTGAACGCCATGCAGCTCGACGCCGAAGCGGGGCCGTGCCGCCTCTCGTTCGAGACCGGCGAGCAGGAGGCGCTCGTGGGCCTGTCCGCTCTCGACGACGCTCCGGCCGGATGGTTCGCCTTCCGCCGGGCCGCCGAGCAGCTCGGATACGGTTCGGTCGCCGCCGTGCCGATGCGGCTGAGGGAGAAGCGGATCGGCGTGCTGAGCCTCTACCGATTCGAGGCCGAGGCACTGTCCGCGGCCGACCTGCGGGCAGCTCAAGCCCTCGCCGACGTGGCGACCATCGGCATCCTGCACGAACGCGTCGCCCGGGAGCCCGACGCGGTGCGCAACCAGCTGCAGCGCGCCCTGAACACCCGGGTGGTGATCGAGCAGGCGAAGGGCGTGCTGGCGCACACCCACGGTGTGTCGACCGAGCGGGCGTTCGAGCTGCTGCGCGGCTACGCCCGGTCGAACCGACTGGGCCTGCACGAGGTGGCCCAGCGGCTGGTGGGGCGCACGCTGATCTTCTAGCCGCCGACCGGGCCGGCAGCGCCCTCGTCCACCGCGCCGGGCGTGCGGGTGCGACTCTCGGTGGAATCGTTCTGCGGCCGGTTCTCGGCGATCCACGCCAGCCGGCGCAGCGTCTCGACGTTGCGGACGTAGAGCGGCACGTCGAGCACGAGCGACGGCACGAAGGCGCCCGGCCCCTTCACCGCGCGTTCGCGGATGCGCACGAGGGCGCCGTCGCCGCGGGGCTTCACGTCGATCGTGACCCGCGCCTCACCGATCGGCCAGCCCGCCGGCTGGATGACCATGTGCCGCGGAGGGTCCCACTCGAGCACGGTCGTCTCGTCGTCGATGACGGCCGGCCAGACACCGAAGGAGTGGTGCAGCTTGCTGCCGACGCGCGGCCAGTCGTCGGCGACTTCGCGCATCCGCGACGCACCGACCACCCAGACCGGGAACAGCCAGCCGTCGGCGAGCACGTCGAAGACCTGCTCCGGGCTGGCGTTGATGTAGCGGACGTTGGTCGACATGGTGTCGCCTTTCCGGTCGAGGGGGCGGGGGCCCGGTCAGAGGTGCGGTTCACCCGAGCGAGGGCGGGGAGTCGATCCCGAAGTCGGTGGCGAGCGCACGGCGGGCTGCGTACCAGCCGGCCAGTCCGTGCACCCCCGGCCCCGGAGGGGTCGAGGAGGAGCAGAGGTAGACGCCTTTCGCCGGCGTCGCCCAGGGGTTCAGCGACAGCCGCGGCCGGGCGGCGAGCTGCGCGAAGTCGGCGGCACCCGCCGCGATGTCGCCCCCGATGTAGTTCGGGTCGTAGGCGGCGAGCTCCTCCGCCGAGCGGCTGGAGGAGGCGAGGATCAGCTCCCGGAACCCGGGCGCGAAGCGCTCGATCTGCCGCGTGATCGCCTCGGTGGGGTCGACGGTGGAGCCGCGCGGCACGTGCGTGTAGCTCCACAGCACGTGCTTGCCCTCCGGGGCGCGGGTGGGGTCGGCGATCGAGGGCTGGGCGACGAGCACGTAGGGCGAGTCGGAGTGCCGCCCGGCGGCGACCTCCCGCTCCGCCGCGGCGATCTCCTCACGCCTGCCGCCGACGTGCACCGTGCCGGCCTGCCGGAGCGCCTCGTTCGTCCACGGCACCGGGCCGTCGAGGGCGAAGTCGACCTTCGCGGCCGCGTTTCCGTAGCGGAAGCGGCGGAGCTTCGCGCGGAAGCGATCGGGCAGGCGATCCCCCGCGATCCGCGCCAGCGCCCGCGGCGTGACGTCGAGCAGCACCGCGCGGGCCGGCGGCAGGGCGTCGAGCGACGTCACCTCCGAGTCGGTGTGGATCTCGCCGCCGTGGGCGAGCAGGTCGGCGGCCATCGCGTCGACGATGGCCTGGCTGCCGCCGATCGGGACGGGCCAGCCGCGCCCGTGCGCGTAGGCCCCGAGCGAGAGCGCCGCGCCGGCGGTGGCGAGCCCCGGCATCGGCAGGATCGAGTGCGCGGCGACTCCGGTCAGCATCGCCGGGGCGACTTCGCCCCGGAAGCGCGCGTTCCAGAGCGGCGAGCCCTGCTCGAGCGCTCTGAGGCCGAAGCGGGCGGCGACGAGCGGATGCGCGGGGATGCGCAGCAGCGGGGAACCGGCGAACTGGGCGACCCGGTCGGCGTTCTCGGCCAGCGGGCCCATCAGCCGCATCCAGGCCGGGCCGTCGGCGCCGAGCTGCGCGGCCGTGCGCCGGATGTCCCGGTACGCGATGCCCGCCTCTCCCCCGTCGAGCGGATGCCCGTAGGAGACCTCGGGCACCACGAGGTCGATCCTCCGCTCCAGCCCGAAGCTGCGGAAGAAGCCCGACGCGAGGGCCATCGGATGCACGGCGGAGCACAGGTCGTGCAGGAACCCGGGCAGGGTGACCTCCGCCGTGCGGGCGCCTCCCCCGATGGTGCCGTTCCGCTCGTGCACCTGCACGGACAGGCCCGCCCGGGCGAGCGTCACGGCGGCGGCGAGACCGTTCGGGCCCGCCCCCACGACGATCGCGTCGGGCGTCGAGCTCATCGTCGGCCGCGCAGGGCGGAGCGGACGGCGATGCCGAGGGCACCGGCACCGGCGGCGGCTCCCGCGCCGGCGATCGACAGGGCGAGCGGCCGGTGCAGGATGTACCAGACCTCGAGCGACCGGGTTCTGGCCTGGTCGCTGAAGATGCCGCGGGCACCCTGATCGCCCGGCGTGGGCTCGTAGAGGTTCGTCGGCAGCATGGGCTCGGTCTTCTCGGGAGCCTGCTGGCCGTCGTAACCCGTCTTGGCGAGGTACCAGTCGAGGAAGCCGGCCACGAAGCGGTTGCCGATGACGGTCTTGGCCGTCGGGCCGCCCACCCAGGTGCGTCGACGCGGGTGGTCGGCGACGTGGGCGATGACGCTCGCCCCCACTTCGGGCTCGAAGATGACGTCCATCGGCTGCGGGTGGTGCGGCAGCGCCGACTTCACCCAGTTGAACTGGATGGTGTTCATGGCCGGCATGTCGACGGTGGAGATGCGCACCGGGCTCTCGCGGTGGATCAGCTCGGTGGTGACCGACTCGGTGAAGCCCTGCACCGCGTGCTTCGCCCCGCAGTAGGCCGCCTGCAGCGGGATTCCACGGTGGGCCAGTGCCGAGCCGACCTGGATGACGTGGCCGCGCTCGCGCGGGATCATCCGCTTCAGCGCCGCCCGGGTGCCGTTGACGAAACCGAGGTAGTTCACGGCGGTCGCCCGCTCGAAGTCGTCGGGATCGGTCTCGATGAACTCGGCGAACGATCCCACCATCGCGTCGTTGACCCAGAGGTCGATCGGGCCGAGCTCCCGCTCGACCTGGTCGGCGGCCCGCTCGACCGCCTCGCGGTCGGCGACGTCGGTCACGATGCCGAGGCCCCGCCGGCGGTACGCCTCGATCTCCTCGACGGCGGCGTCCAGGCCGTCGGTGCCGCGCGCGAGCACGGCCACGTCCCAGCCCCGGCCGGCCAGTGCGCGCACCGTGGCCCGGCCGAGTCCGGCCGTCCCTCCGGTCACGACGGCGACTCCCTTGCTCATGCTGCTCCTCTGTATCCGGCCACGTGGCCGGCCCGATGGTGTGTCATCGTCAACGTACCCCGGGCCGAAGCGGCCCGCTCGCATCAGGCGATCAGGTGCTGCTCGGCGATGACCGAGCGGGAGAGCACCGTGTAGCCCTCCCCGTCGAAGAACACCGTGATGCGGTCGGGGTCGACGCTCACGACGGTGCCCTCGCCGAGGCTCTCATGGTGGATGCGCTGCTCGACGGCGAAGTCGCCGGGCCCCTCCGCCGCCTCGAGGTCGGTGACGGTGCCGCGTGCGGGTCGCGCATCCGGAGCCGCCGCCCGCGCCTCGCACAGGTCGCAACGGCCGCACTCGGCGTCGGTGACGTCGCCGAAGTAGTTCAGCAGGAAGCGCCGACGGCACTCGAGCGTCTCGGCGTAGCCGCGCATCATGTCGATGCGGGAGTGCTCGATGCGGGTGCGGCGCTCGTGCGCCTCGACCGCACCGGCGACGGCCTGCTTGAGGTCCGTGCCGCGGGCGAGCCGGAGCCCGGCACGACGATCGACAACCGCCCCCGCTTCGGCGAGCAGGTTGACCTGCTGGGTCAGCGAGCGGGCCGGCACCCCCGACGCCTTCGAGAGGGCGGCACGGGACATCGGGCGATCCGCCGCGGCCAGCGCCGACACGATCGCCCGCAGTCGCTTCTCGTCGGGCGAGGAGGAGGCGAAGAAACTGCGGAGCCCGAGGTCCTCCGGACGGTAGTGCAAGGTCGTCTCGGCCGCGTCGCCGTCACGGCCCGCCCGGCCGATCTCCTGGTAGTGGCTGTCGACCGAGTCGGCCACGTCGGCGTGCACGACGAAGCGGATGTCGGCCTTGTCGATGCCCATGCCGAAGGCCGAGGTGGCGACCACGATCTCGTGCTCGCCGGAGTGGAAGGCGGCGTAGACCTCCTCCTTCGCCGAGGCGCGCAGTCCGCCGTGGAAGGCGGCGGCCCGACGGCCGCGCTCGCGGAGGGCCTCGGCGTACTCCTCGGTGGCCCGCCGGGTGGCGACGTAGAGCAGCCCGGGCACCTCGAGGGCCGCCACCTGCTCGATCACGGCGCGGCGCTTGTCGTCGGCGCTCTCGTGCCGCACCACCCGGAGGTGCAGGTTCGGGCGGTCGAAGCCGCTGACCTGCACCCGCGGGTCCGTCAGGTGCAGCTTCTCCACGATGTCCTCGCGCACGGGGGCCGAGCCGGTGGCGGTGAGCGCGACGACCGGCGGATGCCCGAGCCGATCCGCGATCTCACCCAGCCGGAGGTAGTCCGGCCGGAAGTCGTGCCCCCACGCCGAGACGCAGTGGGCCTCGTCGACGACGAACTGCACGACGCCCACAGCGCGCAGCCGGTCGACCGTCTCGTCGTTCGCGAGCTGCTCGGGTGCGAGGTGCAGGATGCGAGCGCCGGTGCCGTGCTCGGCGAGCTCCCACGCGGCGTCGTTCTCGGCCGCGGACTGCGCCGAGTTCACGGCGGCGGCCCGGAGCGGCCCGTCGCCGTCCTCGACGTGCCGCACCTGATCCCACTGCAAGGCGATCAGGGGCGTGACCACGACCGTGAGGCCGTCGAGTGCCAGCGTCGCCAGCTGGTGGATGGCCGACTTGCCATGGCCCGTGGGCATCACGACGAGCAGGTCACGGCCCTCGAGCACGGCCTGCACGGCGGGCTCCTGGCCCTCCCGCAAGCTGTCGTAGCCGAGGCGCTGGGCGAGGAGGGTGAGGTCGGGTGCAGTGGTCAACGGGTGGTCCTTCCGGGCGGCGCAGATCGGCGCACCCCAGACCGTACGCGCGGCCGGAAGGCGCGGCACGGGGTTGCCGCCCGGCGGCCCGAGGGCTAGGAGCGCACGGCGTTCGCGGGCGGCGGGTCGTCGCTGTCGACCGACTTGATCGTGACGTGCGACCGGCCTTTCGGCCCACCCGTCACCGCGAGGTGCTTCGCGTAGGAGCGGAGCGCCGAGGCGATGACACGGGCGTCGATGCCGACGGTCGCGGCGGCGCGTTCGGCGGCCGTGTGCGGCTCCCACGACACCGAGAGCGTGACGCGTGTGGAGGCGTCGTCGACCGCCGCGAAGTCGGCCCGGCCCGTGAAGGCCAGCTCGCCGCCGATCGTGCGCCAGGAGAGGTGGTCGTCGGGGATCTGCTCGAGGATCTCGGCGTCGAACTCCCGCGTGATGCGGCCGACCGAGAGGCGCCAGTGACTGTAGGTCTCGGAGGTGACCTCGACGGAGGACACGGGCTCGAGGAAGTCGGGGAAGCTCTCGAGGTCGACCCACTGCTTGTAGGCCGCCGAGAGGGGCGCCTTCACGACGATCGAGCGCGTGGCCTTGCGGAGGGGGCGTGCGGGGCGGGGGATGGTGCTGTCAGCCATTGTTCTTTCCCTTGCCGCCGCCCTTGCCGTTGCCGTTCCCGTTGCCATTGCCGTTGCCGTTGCTGTTGCCGGGCCCTTTGTTGTCGTTTCCTGGCGCCGGCTCTTCGACGACCGGGGCCGGCTCTTCCACCACGGGGGCCGGGTCCTCCACCACGGGGGTGGTGTCCTCCACGACGGGGGCGGTGTCCTCGACGGGGGCGGTGTCCTGGGTGGTGTCCGGTTCGGTGACGGTCTCGGCCGGGGTCACGGCCGCCGGGGTCTCCTCCACGGTGGCCGGGGTCGTCGACTCGACCACCGGAGGAGTCACCGGCGTGACGGCTCCACCTGCCGTTCCGATCCCGAGCAGCACTGCGAGTACCCCGACGGCGAGGGCGCCCGGCACAGCGATCGCGAGTGCCACGATCTTCGGACGCCGACGCTCGGCTCTGCGCTGCGTGCGGCGGGTGAGTATGGGAAGCGCAACAGTCGGCTCGAGCTCCGGCTGGGAATCGGGCTCGGAATCGGGCTCGGGCTCCAACCCGAGTTCGCGGAACGGCGACGCCTCGGGCAGCGTGATCACGCCGGTCGCCTCGAGCTCGTCGGCGCCGCTCGGGACGAGCAGCGCCAGCTGCAGCTGCTGGGCGGCGACCGCGACGTCGAGTGCGGTGGGACGATCATCCGGCCCGGGCGCCGTCATGGCCGTGAGCAGCGACTTCCAGCCGTAGCCGAGGCCGCCCGGGATCTCGGGGCTCTGCGACACCCTGGCCATCAGGGAGGCGTGCGTGCCGCTCTGCGGGAAGGCCCGCCGGCCGGTCAGCGCCTCGATGAGCAGCAGACCGAGCGAGTAGATGTCGGCCGAGGGCGCGGGCGCCGCACCGCGCACCTGTTCGGGGCTGAGGTAGGCGGCGGTGCCCACGATGGTGCCCGGCAGCGTCACGCGGGTGCTGTCGACGAGGTAGGCGATGCCGAAATCGGCGAGCTTCGCCCGGAACGCGGTTCCTGGAACCGTGCTCGGCCGCAGCAGAACGTTCGACGGCTTGATGTCTCGGTGCACCACCCCGCGCTCGTGCACGACGTGGAGTGCTTCCGCGAGGTCGAAGGCCATCGCGGCGACATCGACGGGCGACAGCGGGCCCTCGGCGATGCGCGCGCGCAGCGTGGGGCCGTCGACGTACTCCATCGCGAGGTAGCTCAACCCACCCTCCTCGACCCGGGCGTCGAACAGGGTCACGAGGGCGTGGTGGTTCAGCGAGGCGAGCACCCGGGTCTCGGAGACCGTGCGGCCCGACTCGGAGGGCTCGGCGGTGCCGGGTCGGAAGACCTTGATGGCGACGGTGCGCCCGAGCAGCTCGTCGTTCGCCCGGTAGACGGTGGCCATGCCGCCCTCGCCGGCCGTGGCCTCGAGTCGGTAGCGGCCATCGAGGATCTCGCCGGTGCGAGGGACGTCGTCGGTCACGAGTTCGCGCATCACCGATCCTTCCCGCGGGGTGTCCGCTCGTTCCTGCCTACCACGTTCAGGTCAACAGCGATTGACCTAAAAGGGTGGTATTTCCGAAGTCACCCCACGGGCGGGCCGGCGACCAGTGCCACCGTCGTCAGCACGGCGACGACCAGCACCAGCACGACCGCGAACATCCACGGATGCCGGAGGAACCAGCGCAGCAGCCGGTCGATCGGCCCGCGGTCGCGGGGGTCGTCGCCCGCCTCGGTGCGCCAGCAGCCCTCGAGCAGCCGACGGCGCTCGAGCACCGCGTCCATCACGAGGGTGCCGTAGGGCGGCACCGCGGTGAGCGCGGCCACGACGATCAGCCACCAGGTCCAGCGCTGATTCAGCCCCACCACGACGGTGGTGACCACGAAGGCGATGAACACCGTGCCGTGGGCGAGCCCGATCGCGAAGAAGAACGGCACCTCGGCGCCGGCCGCGTACCGGGCAACCATGGCAGCGATCAGGGCGGTCCAGGTGACGGCCTCGGCGATGGACACGGCGCGGTACAGCAGGCGGGGAGACATCCGCTCCAGCCTATCGGCGCCCGATGTCCGGAAACGCGGCAAAGTGGGCGCGAAACGCTCCGGCGTCGGCTCGCGCCGGGAGTCGGGATGCGGGACCATCGAAGCCTGGCGCGACGTGGCTGCCCGGCCACCGCGCCGGAACCGGACTCCCCGGGCCAGCACGACGAGCGGCGAGGAGGTGGCGGGTGGGCGATCGACCGCTCCTGGCCGCCTACCTCCGGGCCCGCCGAGACCTCGTGCAGCCCGAGGACGTCGGCCTCGTGCGCGAGGACGGGCGCCGGGTACGTGGCCTCCGCCGCGAGGAGGTGGCCCGTCTCGCGGGCATCAGTCAGGAGTATTACCTGCGACTGGAGCAGGGTCGCGACCATCAGCCCTCCCTGCAGGTGCTGCAGGCCCTGGCGCGGGCCCTCCGGCTCGACCATGACGGCCTGAGCTACCTCGTGCGCCTCGCCCGGCCGGCTCCGCCGCCCGCCGACCACGCTCCCGGGCCCTTCCTGGAACTGCTGCTCGAGCAGTGGCCGCACACCGCCGCCTACGTCAGCGACCGGCATCACGACGTGCACGCCGCCAACGACCTCGCCCGCGAGATGGCACCCGGGTACTTCGAGCCCGGCGTCAACCTGCTGCTGGCCCTGTTCGAATCGGCGCCGCGGGAGCCGGTCGAGGTCTGGGAGGGCGCGGCCACGACGCTGATCTCCGCGCTCCGCTTCCAGGCCGAGCCGTCGAGTGCGCGACTGCAGGAGATCGTGGGGGCGCTGTCGGTCGGCGACCGCGAGTTCCGCCGGCTCTGGAGCAGGCACGACGCGCATCCGCAGAACTCGGGGGTCTCGCCCACCTTCATCGACCCGATCGGCTGGGTCGAGTTCCGCTGGCAGACCCTGGAGATCCCCGGCGACGCCGGGTACTACCTGACGGCGTTCTACGCCGACCCGGGCAGCCCGGCCGCCCTGGCGAACGAACTGCTGCGCCACCGCGCCGCCGCGCGGCTCACGCCGTCTCGCGGTGCGCCGAGCGGAACCGTCGCTGGTATTCCGACGGCGTGACCCCGGAGCGCGCGACGAACGCGCGACGGAGCGCCTCGGCCGAGCGGTAGCCGGCGTCGGCGGCGGCGCGACCCACCGTCGCCCCCGACTCCAGGCTCCGCGTCGCGAGGTCGAGCCGCATCGCGTTCACGAAGCCGATCGGCGTCGTGCCGAACTCCTCCCGCATCACGCGCGTGACGTGGCGCGGGCTGACGTTCGCGTGCGCCGCGAGGTCGGCGACCGTGCAGGGCCGGGTCGGATCGGCCGCCACGTAGTCGGCGATCGACTGCGCCACCGGCGTGCGCGCGGCCGATCCGCGGAGCGACACCGAGAACTGGGACTGGCCGCCCGAGCGGCGCAGGTACACGAGCAGCAGCTGTGCCACCGCCCGGGCGTGGTCGGGACCGAGGTCGTCCTCGACCAGCGCGAGGGCGAGATCGATCCCGGCAGCGACGCCGGCCGAGGTGGCGACCGGTCCGTCCTTGACGAAGATGGAGTCGGGCTCGACCTCGACGGCCGGGTAGCGGGCCGCCAGCAGTGCGGTGAACTTCCAGTGGGTGGCCGCGCGGCGGCCGTCGAGCAGACCGAGGGCGGCCAGCGCGAAGGCGCCGCTGCAGATGGAGGCGACCCGGCGGGAGCGCTCGGCGAGCATCCGCACGGCGTCGAGCAGCTCGGGATCGGCGAACACCTGGGGCGCCACCTCGCTGCCTGGCACGATCAAGGTGTCGAGCTCTCCGGCGTCGGCGGCCGAGCTGGAGACGCCCACCCGCATGCCGAGGGAGGTGACGATGTCGCCGCCGTCGGGTGAGATCAGCACGATCTCGTAGCTGTCGATGCGCTGATTGGCCTCGAGGAACACCTCGGCGGGGCCCACGAAGTCGAGCGTCTTGACGTGGTCGAACACGAGCACGCCGATCCGCCGTCGGCGCGGCGAGCGCCGACGTGCGGCACCGCCGCCGGTCCCGTGCTCCACGGCCTGCATCTGAGCTCCTCGCCTCGCGATTCTGGATGGGCTGCTCCAATTGAAGCAGATGGCGGGCGTCGGCGGGCGGGTTCGACCGACCATCCGACGATCGTCGCAGTGCTGCTCGACCGAGGCTCTTCCCGATCGGCCCTCCGGTGGCGTAGCGTCGTGGCGTCGAAGGGAGCCGTGATGGCCGGAGCGGTGCAGGCGATCGATCCCTCGGTGCCGCCGAGCGGTGCCGGGTGCGTGGAGTGCGATGAGACGGGCAGCTGGTGGCTGCACCTGCGCCGGTGCGCCGCCTGCGGGCACGTGGGCTGCTGCGACGACTCGCTGAACAAGCATGCGACCGCCCATTACCGGCAGACCGGGCATCCGGTGATGCAGAGCTTCGAGCCGGGCGAGGACTGGTTCTGGGACTACGCCACCGAGGACTACACCGACGGGCCGCGGCTCGCCGACCCGCAGAGCCACCCGCGGTCGCAGAGCGTGCCGGGGCCCGCCGAGCGCGTGCCGGCCGATTGGGAGGCGCTGCTCGGCTGAGTGGCGCTGCTCGGCTGAGTGGTAGCGGAAGGGCCACGCGCCTCGCCGGACGGGCTTCCTACCCTGAGGGCATGAGAATCCAAGACGTCGTCGACGAACTCGCCGAATCGCTGGGTCGCTCCGTGGTGGTCAACGATCTCGCCTATCGCCCCCTGGCCGCCAGCGAGCAGGGCGACGAGCAGCGGGAGCGGCTGGCCGTGCCGATCCGCGACGAGTCGGGCACCGTGGCCATCCTGTGGCTGCTCACGGGCGACCTGCCGCCGCTCACCTCGGCGGACTACGCCGCGATCGAGGCGGCCGGATCGCTGCTGCGCGGACTGCTCGCGGCCGAGGGGGAGGACGCCGGGGAGGGCACGAGCCGGCCGGCCGTGCTGCGCCGCCTGCTCTCGGCCGACCCGTCGACCAGGCGTCGCGCGTTCTCCGACGCCGTCGCGAAGCGGTTCCTCGAGCGCGGCCCCGGCACCGTGGTGCGGGCCGTCATGGTGGGCCTCGACCGCTCGCACGTGGAGCGCGTGGCGTTCGGGCGTCACCTCGGCGCCCTCCGCTCCCCCGGTTTCGCCTTCCTCGGCGAGTGCGGCGACGCGCTGATCGTCGTGGGCCGGGCGGGTGATCGCGAGGCGCTCGACGCCACGGTGCGCCGCGAGGCGGCGCGCTACGGCATGCCCGTCGCCGCGATCGGCTCGGCCCACCACGACCGTGCCGACGACGACCTGCAGACCGCCGTCGACCAGGCCTGCACCGCCGCCGCGATCATCTCGGCGCTGCCGCAGCTCGGCCCCGGCGCCGACATCAGTGAGCTGGGCGCGTGGGCGATGCTGTCGGCGATCGTGGGCGACCGGCGTCAGCTCGCGACCTTCTCCCCCGCGGCGCACCGGCTCTGCGTCGAGGGCGACCCGCTGCAGCGCACCACCGTCGAGACCTACCTCGACGTCTGCGGGCAGGTGCGGGACGCCTGCGAGCTGCTGCACATCCACCGCACGACGCTCTACTACCGCCTCGAGAACATGCCGGAGGTCGTGAAGGCGGCGCTCGACGACGGGATGCAGCGGAGCACGCTGCACCTGTGCCTGAAGCTGATCCGGTTCTGGGAAGCGACCGGGCGGGCGTAGATGGGCGAGATCGACAGCGTCGCCGCCAGCGCCGGCCGGGCCCCCGGTAGCCCCGGCCGCGCCCCTGCCAGCGAGCATCCGCGCACCGTGCACCTGTACGGCGAACGACGCAGCCGCGACGCCTACGCCATCCGCGACTTCCTCACCCGCAGCGTCGTCGACTTCACCTGGACGACGCTCGCCTCCGACGAGCAGTGCCGGAGCATCCTCGGCGTGCCGCTCGCCGCCGCCCGGCTGCCGGTCGTCGACCTGCCCGACGGCACCCGGCTGAGCGACCCCGGCCTCGCCGAGATCGCCACCCGCCTCGGCTGGGTGGAGGCGCCGAAGCTCGCCGAGTACGACCTGTCGATCTACGGCGCCGGCCCCGCCGGGCTGTCGGCCGCCGTGTACGCCGCGTCCGAGGGCCTGCGGGTCGTGGTCGTCGAGCGCGAGGCCGTCGGCGGCCAGGCCGGCTGCAGCAGCCTGATCGAGAACTACCTCGGCTTCCCCCACGGCATCGCGGGCGCCGATCTCGCCGAACGAGCCAGGCAGCAGGCCGTGGAGTTCGGCGCCGAGCTGCTCATGATGCGGGCCGGGGTGCAGGGTGAGTTCCATGACGGCCGCATCCACGCCCGGCTCGCCGACGGCAGCACCCTCGTCGCCCGCTCAAACATCTGCGCCACCGGCGTCGAGTGGCGCCGCCTCGGCCTCGACCGCGAGGACGAGCTGCTCGGCCTCGGCGTCTACTACGGCGCCGGCACGAGCGAGGCGCCCGAGTGCGCGGGCGAGCACGTCTTCGTCGTCGGCGGCGGCAACTCGGCCGGTCAAGCCGTGATGAACCTGGCCGCCCATGCCGCCCGGGTCACGATGCTCGTGCGCGGTGCGGATCTCAGCGCCACGCTCTCCAGCTACCTCGCGACGCGGGTGACGGCGCAGGCGAACGTCGACATCCGCCTCGACACCCGCATCACCGCGCTGCACGGAGACGACGCGCTGACCGGGCTGACGCTCGAGAACAGCCGCACGGGGTGGCGCGAGGAGGTCGCGGCGTCGCGGGTGTTCGTGTGCATCGGCGGGGCGCCCGACACGGAGTGGGCGAAGACCACCCCGATCGTGCGCGACCGGCTCGGCTACCTCGTGACCGGACCCGACCTCACGGCCGACGACCTCGGCGTCTGGCCGTTGGAGCGGCCGCCGTTCTTCCTCGAGACCAGCGTGCCGGGGTCGTTCGCGGCCGGCGACGTGCGGCAGAACTCGGTGAAACGCGTGGCGTCGGCGGTGGGCGAAGGGGCGATGGCCGTCACCTTCGCGCATCGGTACCTCGCGGAGACGTTCGGATGAGCGGCGTCCGCCCGTCGCCGGCCGCTCCCGATGCCGCCGCACGTCGCTTCGCGGTCGCCCACGGGCCCGCCTTCTGGATCGTGGCCGTCACCTTCCTGCTCGTCATGGCCTACTCGACCGTGCCGACGCCGCTCTACCCGCTCTACGAGCAGCGCGACGGCTTCCCGCCCTTCGTCGTGACGATGATCTTCGCCGCCTACGCCGTCGGCGTGATGGTGAGCCTCTATCTGGCGGGGCACGTCAGCGACTGGCTCGGCCGGCGCCGGGTGCTGCTCGTGGCCGTGCTCGTGTCGGCGCTGTCGGCCGTGCTGTTCCTCTTCTTCACCGAGGTGCCCGGGCTGCTCGTGGCGCGCTTCGTCAACGGCGCGAGCATCGGCATCCTCACCGCTACGGCCACGGCGCATCTCGGCGAGCTTCGGGCCCGCGCGAAGCCCGACGAGAACAACATCGTCGCGGCGTCGGTGTCGGGCGCCGCGAACCTCGGCGGCCTCGCTCTCGGGCCGCTGATCGGCGGGCTCTTCGCCGAGTTCCTGCCCGACCCGCTGATGCTGCCGCACCTCGTGTTCCTCGTGGTGCTCATCGTCGCCGCCGTCGTGCTGCTGCTCGTGCCCGAGACGGTCGACGTGCCCACGGGCGACGACCGCCCGCGGTACCGCCCGCAGCGGCTCTCGGTGCCCGCCGGCTCGGGCCGCGCCTTCGCCGTGGCGGCGTTCGGCGCGTTCTCGGCCTTCGCCGTGTTCGGCCTGTTCTCCTCGCTCGCACCGACCTTCCTCGTCGTGACCTTCGACTCCCCCGACCACCTGCTGGCGGGCGCCGTGTCGTTCTCGGTGTTCGCCGCAGCAGCCCTCGGGCAGCTCGCCCTGGTCAAGCTCCGGATGCGCGCGCAGCTCACCATCGCCCTGCTCGGCTGCACGACCGGCCTGGTGCTCGTCGCCGCGGGGGCGCTGCTGCCCGTGCTCGCGCTGTTCCTCGTGGGCGGGGTCGTGGCCGGGCTCGGGGTGGGGCTGCTGTTCAAGGGGGCGCTCGGCACGGCGATCGGATTGGCCGACCCGAAGCGGCGGGGCGAGACGCTGGCGCTGGTGTTCCTGATCGCGTACGCCGGGCTCGCGGTGCCGGCGCTCGGGGTGGGCGCGGCGCTGACGTTCGTGCCGGCGATCGTGGCGCTGGTGGTGTTCGTGGGGCTGGTGCTGGTGGCGACGACGGTGGCGACGGTGGTGATGCGGCGGCGGGCTTAGGGCTTTTTGGTCTCTCTTCAGTGGCCGGCCAGGGCGGCTGCTTCGCTGAGCCAGCGGCGGTGCTGATCCCACGGGTCGGTGGCGCCGGCGCGCAGCACGTCGATGTGCGCCAGCAGCGCGTCGTGCTCGTCGAACCACTCACGCCCCGCGCGGTGGGCGGCGAACTGCTGATGTCGCTGCTGCTCCAGACGCCGGTCGCCGCGCTCGAACGCCAGCAGCTCCTCGTAGCGCAGCTGCCCCAGCCGCGAGCGCGGGTTGGCCGACGTGCCGATCTTGATGCGCCCTCGAGAGCGGATGTAGTACACGACGTCGACGCGCACCGGCCGCGCATCCGGGTCGGGATGATCGTGCAGCCGCCACTCGCACACCGCGCAGAGCCACCCCGACGGCCACCGCACACCGAGCCGTGACCCGCACGCCGGACACGGCGACGGCAGAACGTCGGTCACCCCCACCTCGCCGGCCACCCACTCGGATGCGCGGAGCAGGTGCTCCTCGCAGAGCCCCAGCCCCGCTTCGACGACGACGGTCGCGCCGCATCGGCCTTGGGCCGTTCCCGTACCCGCGCCCGTACCCGCGCCGAGACCGGCGCCCGGGGCGAGCGCCCCGCACCCGTCGACCGCCGCGGGGTCGCGCTGATCTGCCATGGCGTCACGGTACCCCGGGCCGCCGACACCGGCGCGCGTCGGCGCCGGCGCGCGGGTCGGTTCAGGCCGCGACGAGCTCGATCTCGACCCGGGCGCCGAGCGGGAGGCCGGCGACGGCGACGGTGGTGCGGGCGGGATAGGGCGTGTCGAACATCCGCTCGTAGACCTCGTTCATGGCCGCGAAGTCCTCCATCGAGATGAGGTAGACGTTCACCTTGACGGCGTCGGCTAGGGTGCGCCCGGCGGCGGCGAGCACGAGGCCGAGATTGGCGAAGACCCGCTCGGTCTGGGCGGCGATGCCGCCGTCGACGAGGCGTCCGGTGGCGGGGTCGATGGGGGTCTGGCCCGAGAGGTAGAGCAGCTCGCGGCCCCCACCCGAGGCGGCGTGCGAGTAGGGGCCGACCGCGCGGGGCGCGTCGGGGGCGTCGAGGGGGCGTCGGGGCATGCCCCGATCCTGCCACGGCGGCTGCCGCCGCCGCTGCCGCCGCGGCTGTTGCTGTGGTCATTGCTGCGGCCGGTGCTGTGATCGCGCACCCGGGTGGGGGTACCGGGGCGCGCCGGCCCGGACACTGTGCAACACCCCGCCCGAGCAGGAAGCGCTGGATGTCGGTGGTCGACCGTAGGGTCGGAGCGGCCGTGGCGGTGCGGTCGGAGAGGAGCGCGGGCGTGCCCGAGAGCATCGACGCCTGGTGGTCGCGACGCCAGCGCTCGAAGGGCAGCGACGTGCCCTACGCCGTGGGCACCTACCGCGACGACTGGGCCCGCTACCCCGTGCTGGTTCGGCAGTACCACCCCGATTTGAATCGGATGATAACCCTCACCCAGGTCCCGCCCGCGGCCGACGTGTACCTCACCTGGCAGTGCGAGTCGGGCCACATCTTCATCGCTACTCCTGCCGAGCAGCGCTCCCGCCCCGGAGGCGGCCAGCGCCGCCGCTCCGTCTGGTGCCCCACCTGCTCCGACCTCGCGGCCCCCCGCCGCCCGCCCAAGCCCTTCCCGGGCCCCTCGGTCCCACCCGACGGCCCGACCGCCACCCACTCCCACCACTCCTCCCCCTCGGTCCCACCCGACGGCCCGACTGCGCACAGCTCGCACCGCCCCTCCCCCTCACCTTCCTCGCCCGGCAGTCCGCGCCACCGCTCCCCCGGCTCTTCCGGAGGCCCACTCCGCGCAAACCCACACGATTCTTTCCCCCCGGCCGCCTCCACCGGAGACCCATCCGTCGGCCCACACCCGGCCGGGGGTGGGCGGCGCTCGGGGCGGGCGCGGGCCGCGGGGTCCACCGTGTATCGGGGGGCGCCGAGGTCGGGGCGGGCAGCTGATCCGGCGCCGCCGGTGCCGCCCGGGGTGTCGGCGGCGGGGCGGCGGGCTCGGCAGGGAATCGTGCGGCTGGCCGGCGTCCCGTTCATCGTGCCGCCGCTTCCGGAGGTGCCTCCGGTGAGCGCCGGGGTCGAGCATCCGCCACCGCCCTCGATGGGGCTGCCGGAGACCGAGACCGGCAGCGGGATGGAGCTCCGGAGCGAGGACGTTCGCACCGACCCGCGGCATCGCGCCGGCGACCCGTTCCACAGCACGCGGGCGCCGCGCACGGCGTCCGCCGCCGAGGCCGATCTGCGCGCACGTCTGAGCGAGCGCTTCGACCTCGACCTGTCGCCCGAGCGGGCGAACGCCGTCGCGGTCACCCGGCCGTTCTTCGGGCGCACGGAGGTCTGGCCCGACATCGTCATCCCCGAGCTGCGCGTCGCGATCGAGTACGACACGGTCGGCCGCTTCGGTCTCGAACACGTCGGCCCCCGTGAGGACACCGACCGCCGAAAGGACCGGATGCTCCGCGCCGTCGACTGGGAGGTGATCCGCGTGCGCTGCGGCAAGCTGCAGCCGATCGGCCCCCACGACATCGTCGCGTCGGGCGTCACGAACCGCGTCGTCGACGACCTCGTCGAGGTCCTCCGCGCCATCCGCGGCGACCTCTTCGTCAACGCCTACCTCCGCTGACCCCGCGCGCTCCCCTGCCCACCTGCTCAGCCCCCGGATAGGGCGAGCGGCCATGCGGTCTGCCCTGTGCCCACCCGCCGGCAGATTGGTGGACTGGTGAACTGGCGAAGTGGGGTCTGACCTGTGCTCACCCGCCCACCAGACTGGCGAACTGGCGAAGTGGGGTCTGACCTGTGCCCGCAGGCCCACCGCCGGACTTCGGATCTGGCGGTCGGATCTGGGAATCTGAAGATCTGGCTGGTGCCGGCCTGCCCGCCGTGATGACGGTCGCCGGGCTCGGAAGCAGCGGCGACTAGCCTGAACGCATGGAGTGGGTGGACCGGGTCGGGCTGACCTTCTGGGTCGTCGTGGTCGCGGTGGTGCTCGTGGTCGGCGCAGTGATCGGCTGGCGACTCATCCGGATAGCCGCAGCCGCCCGACGGGGCGAGTTTTCCTCTGGCCCGAAGCGAAATCGCACCGGAGGCCCCAGGTCGCAGCGATCTCCGTCGGCGCGCGGCAGCAGCCTGCGCCCGGACGCAGCGGACCGGGTCTACCTCCTCGACGACACCCCGCCGAGCTCGGCCGACTTCCCCGAGCGTCCGAACGACGACCTGGATGCGACTGGCCGGTAGCACCGTGCCGCCGGGCCGCAGTGTCGGCGGGAACACGCCGCAGACGGTGGACGCGCCGGCAGTAATAAGCCGCTCAGGCGGCGCGGGGTGGGGAGGCGCGGGTGAGGGCCGCGTCGAGTTCGGCGAGGCCGAGGGCCAGGAGGTCGGCGTCGAGCGCGCCCGTGTCGGCCTGGTGGGTGAGCGTGTAGAGCTCGAGGCGCAGGCGGGCGGCCGCTGCCGGGGAGGGGCCGGCGATCGCGTCGATGCGGGAATGGAGGTGGCGGCGGTGGGTGATGAGCGGTGCCGTCCAGATGCTGGTCGTCATGAGAGGTCTCCTCGCGGTGGGTGGGTCGCCCCCGGCGGCCCGTGCAGGTCACCGTAGGCGAAGGGGGTGGGGCGAGCATCCGATGTGACGCGGTCGCGTCGTCATGTGTCGATTCGTGACGGGCACGGGCACGGGGACGGGCACGGGCACGGGCACGGGGCGGAACACCGGAGCTCGGAGGAATGCTCCCGCAGAGCCGCCCGGGAACGAGGGGCTGGACCGAGAACGGTGGAAACGTCTTACGCTGGATGAGGTGGTGCAGGACAAGAAGCGAGACGACGGGCGGACGGCCGATCCGCGGCTGAGGGCCGCCCGCTACCGCACGGGCAGCGACACCGGCACCGACATCGACGGCGAATCCGACGACGCCGGGCGACCGACGATGGAGCAGCGGTCGCAGTACGTCGAGATCCAGATCGCTCAGGCCATGCGCCGCGGCGACTTCGACGATCTGCCGGGGGCCGGCAAGCCGCTGACCGGGCTCGGCGGCACCTACGACCCGGACTGGTGGATACGCCAGAAGATCGAACGCGAGCGCCTGACCGGCCTGGGGCCCCCGGCACTGACGCTGCGCACCGAGGACGCGGAGCTCGAAGGTCGGCTCGACGCCATCCACAGCGAGCACGGGGTGCGCGAGGTGATCGCCGACTTCAACCGGCGGATCGTCGAGGCCCGGCGCCAGCTGCAGGGCGGGCCACCCGTGGTCACGGCGACACGCGACGCCGACGAGGAGGTCGACGCGTGGAGGCACCGGCGCGAGGAGCGCGGACGCCTGGCGCGGGAGGCCCGCGAGCGGGAGGACGCCGAGCTCGCCGCCCTGCCGTGGCGCGAACGACGCCGTGCCCTCAGGGCTCGTCGCCTGCGCGACGGCTGGTGACGCTGCGACCCGCACGCCGTCGATCCGCCACGACCACGACCGCGACGACCAGTAGCCACCCCACCACCGACGCCACCCCCGCCCCACCGGCCTCCCGCACGACGATCCCGAGCGACCCCGGCCAGCTCGCGTTCCCCGACAGCAGCACCAGCACCGCCGTGATCCCTCCCCCGACCACCACCCCCAGGCCGGCGAGCAGCAGCGCCGCCGCGACGTGCCGCGCACCGCGCCGCACCAGCCACGCCGCCACCGGCACCCAGACGACGAGCCCGCACACCGCGTAGGCACCCGCGGTCCCCCCGAGCACCCCGAGCGCTGCGCCGATCGACATGTCCCATCCGCCGCCGCCCACGCCGACGCTCACGAGCAGCACGACCACGCCCACCACCGGCCAGGCGATCACCCCGAGAAGCAGCCTCTGCACGCCACCATCGTCCCTGACCCGGGTGTCCGGTGGGTGAACAGGATCGTCGCACGCAGAGGGGCGACGCCCCCTACCCGCACCAATCCGCCTGGAACCCCGGCACCCCCCGCTCGACCGACCCGTCGGCGACCGCCACGAAGTACGTCGTCATCTCCGAGTACCCCGGCAGCGCGTACCCGTCCCCCACGGCCCCGGCCGCGATGGTCTCGACCGCCAGATACTGCCCGTTCGGCGACAGGCAGAAGCTCCGGATGCGCGACCCGGCCGCCGCGGGCCGGTAGAGCTCGCGGGTGCCGTCCGCATCCGCGTAGAGGATCACCGACGACTGCGCCGCCGACCCCGACGAGTAGTCGACCGCGTCGTACTGCCGCACCGTGGCCCCGTTCGGCAGGGTGGCGATGGCGGCCGGGTAGAGGGCGGGATCCGCATCCGGAACCGCCTGGTCGAGAGGCTCGACGACGCCGTCGGCCAGGTCGATGGTCGAGGTGCCCGCCGGATCGGCGACCACGAGCTTCAGCCCTCCGGCGAGGAAATCGCGCATCTCGACGTGGCGCCCGAGCGGGGTGGGCCCGCCGCTGCCGAGCGGGTCGATGAGGTAGAGCTGCTGGTCGGTGCTCTGCGCGACGAGCGACGAACTGCCCGGCACGAACTGCCAGTCCACGACCCGGAGCGGCGCCCCGTCGAAGCCGGTCACCTCCTTCGGACGCCCCGACGCGTCGAGCGGGTCGAAGGTGAACAGGGCGTTCTGATAGTCGCGGCCCTGCGCATCCGTGCCGCCGTTCACCGTGTAGCCGAAGAGGCCGGCCGTCGTCGAGGCGTGCAGGTTCTGGATGCGCGATCCCGTCGGCGTGAAGACCGTCGCCGGCGTCGCACCGGCCTGGGAGACCGCGAGCGTGCTGCCGCCTTCGGCATCGAGCAGGATCACGGCCAGCGCATCGCCCGCGACCGCGTACTGCTGGATGCGCGGGGCTTCGAGCACCACGTCGGTCGACGAGTCGGCGCCCGAGGACAGGCCCGAACGCAGGATTTGGTCGTCGGGCTTGTCGGCGCCGGCCGCTGCACCTCCGCGTCGGAGGAGGCTGTAGACGTCGATGTCGGGCGTGCGGAACGAGTAGTCGATCGAGCCCGTGAGGCCCGTGCCCTCGCCCGTGACGCCGTCGACCCGCACCTCGTAGTCGGTGGCGTAGTCGAGGATGCCGCCGAAGGTCAGCGTCACGTCGGCACCCGACGACTCGACCGAGAAGGGGGTCTCGGGGATGACGCTCACCTGGGCGGCGTCGACCGGTTGCAGCGACTGGTCGGCGTGCAGCACGAGGCGCTGGTCGGGGCGCGCGATCGTGGCGGCCGGGTTGACGGAGCCGGCCTGGAGCGTCGGGCCGCGAAGCACGGCGGCGGTGCCGAGACCGGCGGCCGCCACGGCCAGCACGAGCAGGGTGGCGGCGCTGGTGCGACGGAAGCGGCGGAACTGCGAGCGCTCGGCCCGCGCGCGCGGGGCGCCGGTCAGCGGGAGTCGATCGGCCCGCACGCGGTCGGGCCGCGGTCGGTCGGGCGGCGGCGTGCGATCGGCCATCAGTAGACGTACGGCTCGGCCGGCTGGTCGACCGGCGTGATCTCGGCCGGCTCGAAGACGATGGCCTGCGCGCTCGCGGTGCCGGGGTTCGTTCCGAAGGTGCCGGATGCCTCGACCCACGAGTCGACCGCGTAGCTGTCCTTCCATCCCGGCAGGTAGACGGGCACGCCGACCGGCTGCGCGTCGACGGCGCAGCAGGTGACGACGAAGCGGGCTACGTAGAAGACGTCCTCGGGCGCGTCGGGGTCGGGGGTCACGAAGCCGGTGAGGGTGGCGGTCTTCCCGGCGAAGTAGTCCTCGCCCGCGCCCTGGCGCAGCAGCGACGCCCAGTCCTTGATCGTGAAGCCCGAGGTGTCGCTGCCGACGAGCGTCTCGGTCGCGCCGGTGTCGGTGACGGCGGCCGAGGCGTTCAGGTCGCGCTGGTCGACGGTGGCGGTGGTGAGCGTCGACGGCGGCACGATCAGCAGGGCTCCGACGGTGGCGGCGATCACGACACCGGCGGCGACGGCCCACACGGTGTCGCGACGTCGGCGGGGGCCGGGGGCGGCGGGCGGATGCTCGTGGTCGGCGTGCCCGTCGTGCTCGCCCTCGCCCTCCCCCGCCCCCGGCACCACCGAGAACGCCGCCAGCACCACGACCCCCGCGAGCACCGCCATCACCACCGTGAACTCGTAGTACCGCGGGTGGATGTACAGCCCCAGCTGCCCGGTCACGGCGAGCCAGATGATGGCGACGATCCCCACGAGGGAGAGCAGGATGCCGCGCCAGCGGGTCAGCAGTCGGTCACGCAAGAAGGTTCACTCCGAATCCGAGGGCGAGGGAGGCGAGGGCCACCACCGCGACGAGCCGCACGAGGGCGCCGGTCGTGAAGGTGGTGCGCAGCAGGGTGATCATCTTCACGTCGACCATGGCCCCGAAGACCAGGAACGCGACGACACCGCCCGGAAGGAAGGTGGACCCGAACGCGAGGATGAAGAAGGCGTCGACGTTCGAGCAGATGGCGATCACGAAGGCCAGAATCATCAGCGCCAGCACCGACCAGATCGGGTTGCCGCCCAGCGCGGTGAGCACGTCGCGCGAGAGCCCGACCTGGATGGCCCCCGCGATCGCCGAGCCGACGATCAGTGCCGGCAGCATCGTCGAGGTCTCGTCGGCGAAGGCCACCACGCCGCGGCGCAGCTTCGTCAGCTGACCGGCCCGCCCGTGCCCGTGGCCGTCGTCGTCGCCGACGCGGCAGGCCTCCTCGAAGGCGGGTGTCAGCAGCAGCTCCGGTCGCGGGTGCCGGCTGAACAGCCAGCCGACGAGGTTCGCGATCACGAAGCCGCCGGCGATGCGCCCGATCAGGATGCCGTCGTTCCAGCCGAAGGCCTGGTAGGTCGTGACGATGGTCACGGGGTTCAGGATGGGCGCCGCGAGCAGGAAGGTCATCGCCTCGGGGACGCTGAACCCCTTCATCATGAAGCCGCGGGCGAGCGGCACGTTTCCGCACTCGCAGACGGGCAGCAGCACGCCGACGAGCGAGATCACCACGCGCCGGAGCGCCGGGTTCCGGGGCATGATGCGGTGGATCACGTGGTCGGGCACCCAGAACCGCACGACCACCGAGATCAGGATGCCGAGGAACACGAACGGCAGCGACTCGATCACGACGCTCACCGAGAGGGTGACGAAGTCCCGGATGCGGTCGGGAAGCGCATCCGCCCCCCACGTCGCCGAGACGGCCCGGAGCACGAGCAACGCGACCGCGAGAACGGCGCCGACGACGAGACCGCGCAGCGCGGCCCGGGACCGGGGTGCCCGCGATCCGGGTGCCCGGGTGCGGGGCGGCAGCACGTCGCTCGTCACAATGACACAGCGTAGGGCAGCCCCGTCGCACGATCCTGGGAGAGCCGTGTCGGGGCGGCGGGCCTCAGACGAGGCTCGCGATGAGCCCCTCGACCCGCCCGCGGATGTCGTCGCGCACGTCCCTCACGACCGAGATCGGCTGCCCCGCCGGATCGGTGAGCTCCCAGTCCTCGTACCGCTTGCCGGGGAAGATCGGGCAGGCGTCACCGCAGCCCATCGTGATGACGACGTCGGCCTGCCGCACGGCATCGGTCGTGAGGATCTGCGGCACCGCGCCCGTGAGGTCGATACCCTCCTCGGCCATCACGGCGACAGCCGCGGGGTTGATGGCGTCGCCCGGCTCGCTGCCGGCCGAGAACACCTCGATGCGGTCACCGGCGAGGGCACGCAGATACCCGGCGGCCATCTGGGAGCGGCCGGCGTTGTGCACACAGACGAACAGCACGGCGGGTCGGGCATCGGTCACGACGGGCTCCTCGGGGTCGGTCAGCGACATCCTAGACGCGGCTGGTGAACACCCCTCCCCGGTAGACTGACCTCCGGTGTGCCGGGAAGTCTGGTCGGCGGGCGGTCGGGTGACCGCTCTCGATGCCCCACCGAGCCACCACCCGTGGCAGCAAGGACACCGCATGGCCGTCATCCGCTCCGAGCGCGTCGCCGCGTTCCTCCTCCTCGCCGCCGCAGCGCTCGGCCTGATCGCGGCGAACACCCCCGTCGGCCCCGGGTTGATGGCCCTGCAAGACACTCGCCTGGGCGTCCCCGGCACGCCCCTCGACCTGTCGGTCGGCCACTGGATCAGCGACGGCCTCCTCGCGGTGTTCTTCTTCGTGGTCGCCGTCGAGCTGAAGAACGAGTTCGCGGTCGGGCAGCTGAACTCCGTCTCGAAGGCGGTGCGCCCGGCCATCGCGGCGCTCGGCGGGGTGATCGTGCCCGCGCTGATCTTCCTGCTCGTCACCGCCGGATCGGGCTACGAGGGCGGCTGGCCGATCCCGACGGCCACCGACATCGCGTTCGCGCTCGGGGTGCTCGCGGTGTTCGGGAAGGGCATCCCGTCGCGGCTGCGCATCTTCATCCTGGCGCTCGCGACCCTCGACGACATCGTCGCGATCCTCATCATCGCCGTGTTCTTCACCGCCGACCCGAACCTGCTGCTGATCGCCGCGGGCGCAGTGGGTGTCGCCGTGTTCGGTCTGCTGAGCCGGCTGCTGGGCACCAGGTTCCGGATGCTCGTGGCCGCCGCCCTGGTCGTCACCGCCGCCCTGACGTGGTCGCTCGTCTACCTCTCGGGCGTGCACGCCACGATCGCCGGTGTCGCCCTCGGGCTCGCCATGGCGCGGAAGCACGCCCTGCACCTCCGCCACCACCTGGAGCCGATCACGAACGGGGCCATCCTGCCGCTGTTCGCGTTCTCGGCCGCGCTCGTCGCGATCCCTCAGGTGGCGCCGAGCGAGCTGGCGGCGCCGTTCTGGGGCATCCTGATCGCGCTGCCGGTGGGCAAGCTGATCGGCATCGGCTTCGGCGGGTGGCTGTCGAGCTTCGTCGGGCCGCGCGAGAGGCGGCCCCAGCTGTCACTGCACGGGCTGCTCGCCGCGGGCGCGCTCGGCGGGGTGGGGTTCACGGTGTCGCTGCTGATGAACGAGCTGGCGTTCGCGGGGCAGCCCGAGGTCGCCGACGAGGGCACGCTCGCCGTGCTGCTCGGGTCCAGCATCTCCATCGTGGTCGCGGCCGTGCTCGTGTCGACGCTCGCGGGCACGCACCGACGGCTGCGCCGCCTGCGACTCGAGGCCGAGCGCCGTATCGCCGCCGCCTGACGCCGGCCGGGCATCCGGCGCCCTACATGAGGCCCTGCGCCCCGAGCTCCCAGCGGATCGACTCGGCCACCCGAACCGCGTACTCGGGCGTCATGTGCACCTGGTCGTAGCGCGTCGGGATCGTGCCCGCGAAGGCCGGGCAGAAGCCCTCGACGCAGGTGAAGCCGAGCGAGCTGACGACGTGGTCGCCCGTGCCCTGCGCGGCGACCGCGGCGGTGAACGAGTTCTGGAAATCGTTCCACGCGCCGTCGACCCCGGCCGTGCAGTCCTGCGGGCTCTTCACGGGCGAGTAGCAGGCGCCGAGGTTCGCACCCAGCGGCGGCGGGGCGAGGTAGACGACGTGGCCCGGCGTGTCGAAACGCGACGCCAGCGAGAGCGTGGATCCCACCAGCTGGGCGACGGTCAGCGGCTGCCGGTCGGCCGCGTTGCCGAGCGCGTAGGCGTTCGACACCACGACGAGCTGCGGCGCGTCGGCGGCGATCTGGGCGGCGACGTCGGCCTTCCGCTGCGGGCAGGCGTCCATCACGCCGTCGCCGTCGTTCTGCACGAGCACGTCGGTGAAGCGGCAGCCGTACAGGCCGACGGTCGTCACCTTCCACTGCCCGCCGCTGCGGTCGGCGATCTCCCGGAACGCCGGCGCGTAGGCCAGCGCCGTCGAGTCTCCCACGAGGTACAGATGGTTCGGGGCGTCGCCGCTGCCCCAGGTGCAGCGCCCGAAGTCGGGGGTGCCGCCGAGGTCGAAGCAGCCCTTCGCGGGGTTGCGGCTGGATGTCTCCGAGATGGCGGCGTCCATCGAGGGCGAGAGGTTCGAGGGCCACTCGGTGGCCGAGGCGGCGTTCCAGAGCTCGGCCTGCAGCTCGTCCTCGGGGTTCACGGGGGCGGCGTCGCCCGGCTGGTCGTCGCCGGTCGCTGCGGGTTCCGGATGCCCGTCCCCACCCAGCCCCGCCGCGGGAACCCCGCTCGGCACCGCGAGCGGCAGCGGACCCTCGCCCTTGACCGAGAGCTGCACGGTCACGGCGACGACCACGACGATCACGACCAACCCGAGGCCGGCGCCGAGGAACTGCGCGCCGAAGCGCTCGCGCCAGGCCTGCCACGCACCGCGGCGGGCGTCGCGGAGGCGCCCGCGGTCGTCGCGGTCGCCGCGGTCGCCTGCCTCGGGTTCGACGTTCTGCCGCCCGGTCGGCGAGCCGGCGGGCGTCGACGCAACGGGCCGCGAAGAGGGACTCGCAGACGCCGGCACGGTCGCCGAGGCGGAGGCGGAGGCGGCCAGCTCGGCGCGGAGCCGCGCCCGCTCCGCCTCCGCGGCCAGCGCGCGGGCACGCACCCGGTCGGACACCGGCGACCCCGCCCGCGCGGCCACAACCGCACGCGGCGGTTCGGAGGCGACGGCGACCGCGGGCCGGGAGGCGACGACGGGGGCGTCGTCGGTGTCGGTCTCCCGAGCATCCTGGCTCTCGACCGGCTCGGACGCGGGCTTTGCCGACCCCGTGGGCGCGGAAGCCACCGGCTTCTCGGACGCGGGCGCACCCGGCCCCTCGACAGCGGGTGTCGCCGGACTCTCGAGCAGCTCGCGGCCCCGCAGCCACGGCGAGCGGTGCAGCGGCTGCTCGATCAGGAAGTACGCCACGAGCGACACGGCGAGCGTCAGCGCCAGCACGGCGATCGTCACGGTGAGCGACTGCTCGGGCACGAGCAGCAGCACGAACACGAGCACCGGGAAGTGCCAGAGGTAGAGGGAGTAGGAGATGTCGCCGAGGAATCCGCTGACGGGGTTCTCGAGCGGGAACAGCCACGGCTGCCGCCCGCCGATGCCCGCCACGATGACCGCGGCGGTGGCGACCACCGCCGGAGCCGCCCACGGCCCCGGGAACGCCAGGCTCGAGTCGACCAGCAGCAGCGACGCGACGATGCCCCCGAGCCCCAGCCAGCCGAGCATGAACCGCACCGCCGTGGGCAGCCGGGCGAACAGGGGCGCGGCGACGGCGAGCAGCCCGCCGAACGCGAGCTCCCACACCCGGGTCAGGGTCGAGAAGTAGGCGACCGTGGGGTTCTCGGTGCTCTGCCACAGCGCCACCGCGAACGACCCCGCGGCCAGCGCCGCGAGCACCAGCCCGAGCACCACCCGCTGCCGCCGCATCGTCCGCTGTTCGTCCACCGGGCGAGCGGATGCCCCGTCCTCCGCCGCCCCGATCGTGACCACGCGCCGGCCGACCAGGGCGATGAGCAGCACCACGAGCACCGGCCAGACGAGGTAGAACTGCTCCTCCACCGAGAGCGACCAGAAGTGCTGCAGCGGCGACACCGCGTCACCCTGGTGAAAGTAGTCGGTGCCCTCGGCGGCGAACCGCCAGTTCGAGACGAACAGGAGGGCGGAGACGGTGTCCCAGGCGGTGGACCAGAAGCGCGGCTGATTGAACAGCAGCCACGCGAGGGCGGTGGTGACGACGAGCACCGTCACGGCGGCCGGGGCGATGCGGCGCAGGCGCTTGGCGTAGAAGCGGCCGAGCGACAGGGTGCCGGCGGCGGCGTCGCGCACGAGCAGCCCCGTGATGAGGAAGCCCGAGATGACGAAGAACACGTCGACGCCGGCGAAGCCGCCGAGGGGCCAGCCGATGACGTGGTCGAGGATCACGGCGATCACGGCGAGGGCCCGCAGCCCCTGGATGTCACGGCGGCGCGAGTTCATGGCGTGAGAATCCTAGCGGCCTGGAGAGCGCTCTCTGTGTCGCGCCCCGGCGAGCACGTCAGAGGCGGCGGCGGAGGGCCTTGCGCGCCGCCTCGGCCTGCTCGAGCGCGCGCCGTGCCTCGTCGAGCGAGCGCTGGTAGAGCGCGCCGTAGGTGAACGAGGCCTCGCCGGCCGCCTCGGCCCGACGCGAGGTGAGCAGCACGAACTCGGCGAACAGCGACGCGTCGCGGTGGCGGCCGAGCGCGTCCTGCAGCTCCTCGGCGGTCTCACCGACCGACACGGCCGCCCGGCCGAGCACGGCGGCGGCACCCTCCGTCGAGAACTCGGCGGCGTGCCGCAGCCGCCGGGCCGCCTTGCGCGAGTCGTGCAGCGCTCCGAGCGCCTCGGCCTCGGCGACCAGCTCGGATGCCTCCACGCCCGGCGACTCGGGCAGCGCGTCCCGCAGGCGGGCGGCCCGGGCGAGCGCCCGGCGGCCGGTGCGGTGCAGGGCCTCCTTCGCCTCCTTCTTCGGCGACGGCGCCGCGACCTGCGCCGGCCGGGCCGCGGCATCCGCCGAGACCGCACTCGCGCCCGCCGCGCCCCCCGCGCCCGCCGCGCCCCCCGCGCCCGCCGCGCCCCCCGCGACCCCGGCCGACCCCGTACCCCCGCCCGCCGTCAGCCCCTCGAGCTCCTCGAGCAGCCGGAAGTACGGCCCCTGCCCCAGCACCCGCACGAGCCGCTCATGTGCCTCGCCATGCTCCGCCCGCGTGTCCTCGACCAGCCGGCGCGTCGCGGCCGCATCGTCCACCCCGCGCTCGCGGGCGATCGCCTCGAGCTCCCGCGCAGCCCACTCGGCCCGCACCTCGAGGTCGCGCACCTCGCCGAGCACCGAGCCGAGCCGCGAGAGCCGGTCCCGGATGCCCGCCACCGCCGCCTGGTCGACGACGCCACGGTGGATCGCGAGCACGTTCCGCAGCCGCCGCACCGTCGTCCGGAACCGGTGCACCGCATCCTCGTCGTCCCGCCGCACGGCGGGGTCGAGCTCGATCAGCCGCGCGACGAGCTCGGCGACTCCGGCCCGCACGGTGTCCGCAGCCGTCGGCGCACCGGTCGGCGACGAGGCGGGCGCGTCCGCACCGAGCCCGGTGCGACCGAGCGCCTGGGCCAGCTTCGAGACGCTCGGTGAGACGGTGGCTCCGGCCGCGAGCAGGTGCTCCTCCAGCTCGTCGAGCAGCGCGGTGCGACCCTCGACGGTCGCCGGCCCGGCGGGGCCGAGCTCGGCCTCCCACTCGTGCCAGACGCGGGCGGTGCCCTGGCGGGCATCCGTCGCCTGCACCGCGTCGTCGGCGATCTCGGCCACCAGCCCGCCCTCGGCGTCGAGCAGCTCGGTCACGCGCCGGGTGGTGACGACCTGCGCCAACGGCGTCAGCTCGTGGTCGCGCACGTGCACGCGCACGACCTCGGCCACCTCGGCCGGTACCGCCGTGGAGTCGCCCGACCCCAGCGGGAACTGCAGCTCCGTGCGCCCCTCGGCCGCCGGCAGCTTCACGTGCCAGCCCTCGTCGTGGCCGCCCCGCCGGCGCCGCAGCGCGATCCTCGCCCGTGCCAGCGCGGCATCGGCGGTGTCGAAGTAGACCGCCTCCAGCGTGAAGGGCTCGAGGCTCGTCACCCGCACGACCCCGGCGCCCGCGCCGACCCCCTGCAGCGCGGGGAGCGCGCGATCGCCCTCCACCGCGTACTTGCGTTCGATCTCGATCTGACTGGTGTGAGCCATTGCCCAGGTCTGTCCCTTCACGGCGAGTTCCGCTTTCGCGGGCGGGAATGCGGAGCACACTGAAGGCGTGTCCGTCCCCGTACTCATTCTGGTCACCCGGCCGGTCGTCGGCGAGCCCGCGGGCTCGAGCGGCTCGCCCGGCAGGCCCTCCGAGTCGACGGATGCGCGGCCGGCCCCCTTCGTGCAGGCCGACCCGACCCTCCCCCACCTCAGCGTGCTCGATCTCGGGGTTACCCGCGGCGACGGCGAGTTCGAGACCGTGATGGTCTCCCAAGGCGCGGCGCCGGCGATCGACGCGCACCTCGACCGCTTCGCGGCCTCGGCGCGGCTGCTCGACCTGCCCGAACCGGATCGGGCGGTGTGGCGGGCGGCCTTCGACGCGGCGGTGGCCGCGCATCCGCCCGTCGAACTGCTCGCCGTGAAGCTCGTGCTCACCCGCGGCATCGAGGGGAAAGACACCCCGACCGGCTGGATCGTCGCCCAGCCCGGCCGCGACTTCAGCCGCGAACGCGTGGAGGGCGTGCGCGTGGTCACCCTCGACCGCGGCTACCGGCACGACGTGGCCACCACCTCGCCCTGGCTGCTGCAGGGCGCGAAGACGCTGTCGTACGCGGTGAACACGGCGGCCATCCGCGAGGCGAAGCGGCGAGGTGCCGATGACGTGATCTTCACCAGCTCCGACGGCTTCGTGCTCGAGGCCCCCACCGCGAGCGTGCTGCTGCGGGAGGGCGACCGGTTCGTGACGCCGTCGGCGGAGCTCGGCATCTTGCCCGGAACCACCCAGCGTCGGGCGTTCGCCCTGCTCGAGGAGCTCGGCTACGAAACCGGGGCGAAGCGGTTGCGCAGCAGCGAGCTGGGGCGGGCGGATGCGCTGTGGCTGGTCTCGAGCATCCGTCGCGCCGTGCCGGTGGTCGAGCTCGACGGTGTGGCCAAATGCGTCGACCGGGAGCTCACCGCGCGGCTGAACGAGTACCTCGGCGAGCACTGAGGCGGGGGCGACTAAGCCGTCTCGGCCAGCTCGCTGCCCTGCGCGAGCGTCGTGCGCTGCACGTTGTCGCCCACCCAGCGCACGAGCGGGATGAGCAGCTCGGCCAGCTCGGCACCGAGCGGCGTGAGGCTGTAGTCGACCCGCGGCGGCACGGTGCCGGCCGACTGGCGCAGCACGAAGCCGTCGCCCTCGAGCTGACGGAGCGTCTGGGCGAGCATCTTCTCGCTGATGCCCTCGACGTAGCGGTGCAGCTGCCCCCAGCGCATCGGCTCGGCCGCCAGCGCGGCCAGCACGAGCACGCCCCACTTGCTCGTCACGTGGTCGAGCACCACGCGGCTGAGGCACCCCGAGGCGAAGGGGTTGCCCTCGACCGACGGGGTGTCGGAGTGGATCTCGTCCCAGATGCGCTCGGCCATGACCCCACCCTAAGGTACTTACCGGAAAGTGGGTACTGCCGATCGGGAAGTATGGTCGGGGTCCAGCAGTTCTCCTCAGGACACCGGCCCCGAGCGGGGCCCCGAAAGGATCATCATGACCATCGTCGTCTCCGGAGCCACCGGCCACCTCGGCCGCCTCGCCGTCGAGCACCTGCTCGCGCGGGGTGTCGCCGCCTCCGACATCGTGGCCGCCGGCCGCACGCCCGAGAAGCTCGCCGCCCTCGCCGAGGCCACCGGCGTGCGCACCGCCGTGATCGACTTCACCGACCCCGCGACGCTCGACGCCGCTCTCGCGGGCGCCGAGAAGTTCGTGCTCGTCTCGGGCAGCGAGGTCGGCCAGCGTGCCGCCCAGCACCAGAACGCGATCGACGCGGCCGCCCGGGCCGGCGTGACGCAGCTCGTCTACACGAGCGCGCCGAAGGCGAGCGACAGCGCGCTCATCCTGGCCCCCGAGCACAAGGCGACCGAGGAGGCCATCGTCGCCTCCGGCGTGCCCGCCACCGTGCTCCGCAACGGCTGGTACCACGAGAACTACGACGGCTCCTACGCGCAGGCCGTGCAGTCGGGCGTCTACCTCGCGAGTACGGGCGAGGGCCGCGTCGCGAGCGCCCCGCGCACCGACTACGCCGAGGCGATCGCCGCGGTGCTGACGAGCGACGGCCACGTCGGAGCGGTCTACGAGCTCGCGGGCGACACGGCCTGGTCGGGCGACGACTTCGCCGCGGCCGCCTCCGCCGCGAGCGGGCGCGAGGTCGTCTACCGCTCGGTCTCGCCCGAGGAGCACCTCGAGGTGCTGAAGGGCGCCGGCCTCGACGAGGGCACGGCGGGCTTCGTGGTCGCCCTCGACGGCAACATCCGCGACGGCCTGCTCGGCGAGACCTCGGGCGACCTCGCCCGCTTGATCGGCCACCCGACCCAGCCCCTCGGGTCCTACCTCACGGCCCTCGCCGCCACCAACTGAGACCCCGCCCGATCGAGTTGCCCCTTTCCGCCCCAAAACCGCCGAAATAGGGCGGAAAGGGGCAACTCGATCGCCGTCAGAGCGCGCGGAGCTTCTCCAGGAGCGGGGCGGCGGCCGTCGCGAGGAACTCGTCCTGGCCCTCGTCGCCCACCTGCACCAGCGCGATGTCGGTGAAGCCGGCCTCGAGGTAGGGGCGGAAGCTCTCGGCGATCTCGTCGAGATCCGGTCCGCACGCGATCGAGCCGGCCACGTCGTCGGGTCGCACGAACTGGCTGGCCGCCGCGAACCCCGCGGGGGTCGGCAGATCGGCGTTCACCGACCATCCGCCCCCGAACCAGCGGAACTGGGCGTGCGCCTTCTCGATCGCCGCCTCCTTGTCGGTGCCCCAGCAGATCGGGATCTGCCCGATCGAGCGCGAGGGCTTGCCCGCGGCCTTCGTCCAGCCCTCGACGAGCGAGGCGTCGGGTTCGACCGCCACGAGGTGGTCGCCGAGCGGTGCGAAGCGCGCCACCGACTTCTCCCCCGACACGGCGAGCGCGATCGGCACGCCCTCGTCGGGGAGGTCCCAGATGCGCGCCGAGTCGACGCGGAAGTACTCGCCCTCCCAGGTCGTCAGCTCGCCGGTGTGCAACTCGCGGATGATGTGGATGGCCTCCTCGAGCATGTCCTGCCGCGCCGACACAGCGGGCCACCCCTCGCCCACGACGTGCTCGTTGAGGTTCTCGCCCGAGCCGAGGCCCAGGATGAAGCGACCGTCGGACAGCAGCTGCAGCGTCGCGGCCTTCTGCGCCACGACGGCCGGGTGGTAGCGCACGGTGGGGCAGGTGACGTAGGTCGCGAGCTCCACCCGCGAGGTGGCCTGGGCGACGGCGCCCAGCACGGTCCACGCGTACGAGGCGTGCCCCTGCTCCGTCAGCCACGGCGAGTAGTGGTCGCTCGACACCTCGAAGTCGAAGCCCACCTCCTCGGCGGCGACGGCGTAGCGCACGAGGTCTTTCGGACCGCTCTGCTCGGTCATCAGGGTGTAGCCGAAGCGCACCATGGGGTTCTCCTGTTCTGCACGTCTTTCTGCACGATGGTGCCCTCCACGCTGGCACCACCGGGCAGAACACGCACCAGCCGGGTGCTAGACGAGCGTCGGCTGCCAGGCGACGGATGCGCGGCTGCGCAGCACCGCCGGCCCCACCCTCAGAGTTCCGCTCGACAGCGGCTCGCAGCGCACCCCACCCCGGCCGCGCAGGGCCTTGTGCGCGCCCTCGGCCAGCACCACGTTCATCCACCCGCACGGGCTCGCCGCACGGTGCCCCTGGAAGAGCACCTCCCCCTCGCCCGAGTCGAGGCCGAACTCCTCGCCGCGCAGCGCGTCGACGTCGACCCCGCGCAGCAGGATGTTGCGCCGCGGTGTTGCCAGGTCGAACGGCGTCGCCACCCCGAGCGCCTGCTGCACCCATTCCAGCGACTCGACGGCCATCACCGTCACGGCCGAGGTGCGGTGCGCCGCGCTCCGCCCGAAGAACCGGTCGCCGACGATGCCGAGGCCCGCGCGCACCTCGATCGCCTCGCGGCTCTCGTCGACCCCCGCCGCGGCGGGCAGCGGCCCGTCGGCCGGCCGCCCCTCGTACCGGTGCAGCGGCGACGCCAGCAGGTGCACGATCTCGACGTCGTACCGGGTCACCGCTGGTGGTCGCTCTCGGCGTGCCGGATGGCCGCGTCGGCCTCGGCACCCCCCTCGAGGTCGGCGCCGAGGTACGCCGCCGACTGCGGTAGGCGGATGCTCACGCCGAAGTACGTCTCGATCGCGAGCTCGCCCGTGGCGCCCTCCAGCCCCAGCACGTGTCCCCCGACCTCGCCCGAGGCGCTCACGAAGTGCAGGTGCGTGCCCGCGACGCTCACGCCCTGGAAGAAGGACGGGGCGACGAACCCCACGAGGGTGCCCACCGCATCCGTCACCGTCACCTCGCGCTGGTCGTGCACGGCCTCGGCCAGCGGGAGGTAGGGTTCGGTCTGCCGTCTGGCCTCGCGCAGCGCCACCGAGGCGAAGCGGCCCTCGAAGCGCACGGCGTGGAAGACGTTCTCGCTGACGGTGCGGGCCTGCATCTCCGCGATCAGCGCGGCGAGGTCGGCGACGGCCTCGAGGGGCTCGGAGGAGTCGGCCTGGAACGACACCACCTCGGCGAACGCGAGGGTCTCGTCGGGCGGCAGCACCGTGACCGTGCCGTCGCCGTGGAACAGGCGGAACACGCCGTCGAGCACTACCAGCTCGCCGTCCATGTGGTCGCCGCAACCCAGGCCGAAGTCGCCACCGCGGGCGACCTCGGCGACGGTGAACTCCCCGTCGAACAGGCCCGCGACCAGCGCGTCGACGACGGAGTACTGCTGCACGGCCTTCTCGGCCCGGAATCGGCGCATGAGGGGCATTCTCGCGCACATCCCAGCGGAACGCACCAGAGTAGAGATATGCCCACACGTCTCGAGCGCAACATCGACCTCCTGCTGAGCGTCCATCGTCCGGCCGTGCTCGCGCATCTGCGCGGCATCCGCCGGCTGCACCCGAACGCCACGCCCGAGCAGCTGCTCGCCATCCTCGAGCGGCGCTACGTCACCGCGGTGACCAGCGGCGGCGCCGCCGTCGGGGCGAGCGCGATGTTCCCGTTCGTCGGCACGGGCGTGTCGCTCGGCCTCTCGGCGGTCGAGACCGCGGGCTTCCTGGAGACCACCGCGCTGTTCGCGCAGTCGGTCACCGAGGTGCACGGCATCGCGGTCGACGACCCCGACCGCGCCCGCGCGCTCGTGATGACCCTGATCATGGGCAAGGCAGGCAGTGACCTGCTCAAGCAGATCGCGGGGCAGGCCACCGGTGGGGTCGGCCGGAACGCCTACTGGGGCCAGGTCGTCACCTCGAGCCTCCCGCAGTTCGTCGTGGGGCCCGTCGCCGACCAGGTGAAGAAGGTGTTCCTCAAGCGCTTCGCGATCGGGCAGGGCACGAACGCCGTCGGTCGCGCCATCCCGTTCGGCGTGGGGGCCGCGATCGGCGGCGTGGGCAACCTGATGCTCGGCCGCACGGTCATCCAGTCGGCGCGGTCGGCGTTCGGGGCGCCACCGATCACGTTCCCGGAGGCGCTCGCCATCACGGTCAAGGCACCGAAGGCGGCGAAGGCCGGGAAGCCGGACCGGACCGAGAAGGCCATCGACGACGGCTCGACGAGGAAGGGCGTGAAGCGCATCCTGCCCCGCCGCCGCCAGGCCGCGATCGAGGCACCCGGACCGCGCGGCGACGGGCCGCAGAACGAAAGCGCTGTGCCCGACATCCGCATCTAGACTCCTGTGCCCTAGCTGGCAGTGGTAGCCTGGAGGCGATCGAGGGTATATAAGCTCGTCGATCGATCATCGGTCGAGTGGTTCGTCAGCAGAGGGGGGTCGTCATGAAGTACCGTGTCGCCGCCGCCGTGCTCGCCACCCTGGCCCTCGTCGGCTTCGGCTCGTCGGCCGCGTTCGCGTCCGACGACGAGGCGCGCCCCGTGCTCGCCGAGACGGGCTACGACTTCACGCCGATGCTCGTCACGGCCGCGGTGTTCCTGCTGATCGCCGGTGTCGCGGTCATCGTGGCGAAGTACTTCGTCGCACGCGCCGGCACCCGCTAGCGCCGCGCAGCCCCGTGCCGGAAGCCTCTAGCGCCGCCCCGCCCCGCGCCGGCACCCGCTAGCGCGCCCCGCGCCGCGCCTCAGTCGCGTTCGTCGGGCTCGGCCTCGGTGTCGCCCAGCGCGACCGGCTCGTCGCGCGCGTGCAGCGCGGCGTTGCGGTCCCACTCGGCCAGCAGATGCTCGACGGCCCCGTGGAAACGGGCCGTCGCCGCCCCGGGCGTCGTGTCGCCGAAGTAGTGCCGCACCCAGCGGCCGAGCCGCACCCCCGCCGCCGAGTCGTGCGAGAGCTCGTCGAGCCGCGCCCGCACCCGCGGTGCCTCCTCGGCGGTCAGCCACTCGCAGTCCGACAGGTACCCGCCCATGTCGATCTGCGCCTCGGGCGACACGGGGCGCGTGATGAGCAGCGGCTTCCCCGTCGCGAGCCGGTCGTAGACCATCGCCGAGACGTCGACGATCGCGATGTCGGCGGCCGCGAGCTGCCAGCCGAGCTCCGCGCCCGTGTCGTGCACGTGCTGCGCCGAGGGATCGGCCCGGTTCGCCGCCGCGATCGCCTGCACGATCGACCGGTTCGCCGCCGCGTAGGCCGGGTCGAGCACCCCGCTCCGCGGGTGCGGCCGGTAGATCAACCGGTGCGCCGGAGAGGCGAGCACGTCGCGCACCAGAGCCACGCCGTGCGAGGCGATCGACCCATAGGCGGCGGCCGAGCGGTCGCCCTCCCAGGTGGGGGCGTAGAGCACGACCGTGCGCTCGTCGGGCGTGAACGGCGTGCGACCCGAGTAGTGGTCGGCCTGCGGCCGCCCGATCGGCAGCGCGCGCTTGTCGAAGTCGAAGTCCCAGAGCACCCGCTGCAGTCGGGCGATCGCGGCGTCGCCGGCCACGAAGCTGTAGTCGTAGGCCTTGAACTGGTTCGTGGTCATGTACATCTTGTCGCTCTCACCGTGATTGATGAACACGTGCCACCGGCGGCCGTAGCGCATCATCTGGAAGTTGCGAGCGTTCTGATTGACGTACAGCACGATCTTGAGGTCGTGCTCGCCGAGGAAGTCCTCGAGGTCGCGCACCGTGCGCACGTACGCCACCGGCACCGGCGACTCCTCGAGCAGGGCGCTGGTGCCCGCCGGGTTGCGGCTGAGGATCACGACGGGATGCGTCTTCGCCAGCTCGGCCAGCGGCTCGTACCACTGCCGCAGCTGGTAGAGGTTCACCGGCCCGTCGGCGAAGTAGACGCCGATCTCGAAGCGGCGGGTGGGCAGCGGGGCCCGCGAGGCGAGCTGACCGGCGAGGGTGCGGCGCACCGAACGCGCCTTCACGAGGTCGCGGACGACGGTCCATCCGAGCTTCGCATCGTTCAGCAGTCCCACTCGTCAAGGCTAACGAGGGCCGTCGGGGCCACCCCCCGAATCGGGGTCTCCTAAGGGGTTCTTTAGGCAATCGTGACCTTCGTCACCTGTCGAGCGAGCGGATGCGCGTCCCGCCCGCTCTGCGCTCAGATGACCGGTGGGCGGCCGCCCGACCCCGGCGGGCCGAACGGCGCTCAGCCGACCGGTCGGCGCCCGCCCCGCGGCCCGCTCGGCGCTCAGACGATCGGTGGCCGCCCGGCCGCTGCCATGCGCAGCACGGTGCGCCACGACATCGGCCGCCGCTCCCCCGCGTCGCTCCGCCACCCCTCGGCCCACCCGCCGAACCACGCCTTCAGGGCCGCCGGGCGCCGCGCCCAGCGCAGCAGCTGGATGCCCGTCCAACTCCCCACGTACAGCGGCACGAGCACCGCCGGCAGGTTGCGCTTGGCGAGCCACACCCGGTTCCGGGCGTTCAGCCGGTAGTAGTACGCGTGCCGGCTCGGCTCGATCGCCGGGTGGTTCGCGACCAGTGTCCCCTCGTACCAGGTGCGGAGCCCCTGGTCCCAGACCCGCCAGGCGAGCTCGATGCCCTCGTGCGCGTAGAAGAAGGGCGCCGCCCAGCCGCCCGTTCGGTCGAAGACGGCGCGCGGCAGGAGCGTCGCGCCCTCCCAGACCGAGAACACCGGGCCCGACTGCTCGGGCGAGCCCTTGCGGA
Organism: Herbiconiux gentiana; assembly: GCF_024978135.1. Classification (GTDB taxonomy): domain Bacteria; phylum Actinomycetota; class Actinomycetes; order Actinomycetales; family Microbacteriaceae; genus Herbiconiux; species Herbiconiux gentiana. The sequence continues at coordinate 250,044 of NZ_JANTEZ010000004.1, forward strand.
TGCGCGGCACCCACCGGCGCGGGTTCTCGCGCCCCTCGGGATCGACGACCCGCGGCTGCAGCAGCCCGATCGAGGGGTCGGCGCGCAGCCGCGCGACGGCGTCGGCGAGGAACGTCGGCGACGGCAGGCTCGCGTCGTCGTCGAGGAAGAAGACGTACTCGCCGGAGACGACCGCGGCCCCGGCGTTCCGACCGGCCGGGATGCCGACGTTCTCGGGCAGGGCCAGGGTCCGCAGCGCATCCGGGAACCCCGTGGGAACCCACCCGTTGCCCACGCAGACGATGTCGAGCGCGACACCCCGCTGGGCGAGCAGCGATTCGGCGCCCCGCCGCAGCTCGGCCGGGCGGGTGCCCTGGGTGAGCAGCACCACGCCGATGGTGGGCACCGACCCGCCGGAGGGTTCGCCCGCCCGCCCGGCCGAGGCCGCCTCGCTCAGGAGCGCACCCGCTTGGAGGCCATGATCGCCACGAAGTGCCCCACGAGCGCCAGCAGCGACAGCGGCACGAGGGCGATGAGCAGGATGCGGTCGGCGAGGACCCCGCCGATGAACAGCCCCACGACGGCGAACGCGAAGATCAGCATCGTCAGCTCGACCGAGTGGTAGAGCCGGTGGAACGGCACGAAGCGCGCCGCCCGGCGCAGACGCGCGACGAGGGCCTGGGAGGGCTCCGACTCGCCCTTCTTGTCGGCCAGCTTGTCGAGCCCGGCGTTCGCGCGGGCGACGTGCACCATGTCGTTCAGCGCCTTGTTCAGCACGATCACGAGGGCGAGCAGAAGGCCGAGGGTCGTCCAGAGGAAGTCCTCCGGGGCCTCGAACGGGTAGCCGGCGGCCCGGAGGCCGAGCGCGATCGGGATGAGCGACTCGGTCGTGTAGTGGCCGACTTTGTCGAGGAACACCCCGGCGGGCGAGGAGGTGCGACGCCAGCGGGCGACCTCGCCGTCGCAGCAGTCGACGAGCATCTGCAGCTGGCCGAGCACGAGGGCGAGGGCGGCTCCGCCGATGCCCGGGATCAGCAGGGCGGCCGCCGTGGCCCACCCCGTGAGGATCATCAGCCCGGTGACGCCGTTGGCCGAGATGGACGTCTTGAGGAGCATCCACGTGACGTACGGGGAGAGGCGCCGCAGGTACAGCGACGCGGTCCAGTGCTCGGCGTTGCGGCGGCCGCGCACCTCGGGGGGCTGCGCGACGGCCTTGAGCTCGGCGATCGAGGTCGGCCGGGCGGAGGGGGCGTGGGGCACGGTCACCTTCCCGTGTGCGCGGTGATGTTCTTCGTCAGCTTGAGGAATCCGAGGATGAAACCCAGGCCCCAGCTGAAATGGATGCACGGCAAGACTACGAGAAACCACGCCCCCGCGCGTCGACCCTGGCTGCGCGCGGCGCCGACGGCCGCGACCGCGACGAAGACGAGGTAGACGAGCGGCACGACGAAGCCGAGGGTCAGCCAGGTGCCCGTGGCGAGCCCGACGGCACCCACCGCGAGGCCGAGCACGACGGCCGCGACCATGACGGGCGGCACGAAGTACTTCAGGGCGTTGGCGGTGAAGAAGCGCCGGGCGAGCTCGCCGCGCCAGAGCCCGGTCGAGAAGAACTGCCGTGCGAGACGCTCGAGCGAGGGGCGCGGCCGGTAGGTCACCACGAGGCGGGGCGTGAACCAGACGGTGCCACCCGCCTCGCGCAGGCGCCGGTTGAGCTCCCAGTCCTGGCCGCGGCGGATGTCCTTGTTGAACAAGCCCACCCGCGTCAGCCAGCTGCGCTGGAACACCCCGAGGTAGACCGTCTCGGCCGGGCCTTCGACCCCTCCGACGTGGTGCGCGCCGCCGCCCAGGCCGGCCTTGGAGCCGTAGGCGTGGGCGACCGCCCGCTCGAACGCCGTGGTGCCCTCCGCCTTCATGATGCCGCCCACGTTCGCGGCATCGGTGCGCAGCAGCGCCTCGACCGCCACCCGGGTGTAGTCGCGCGGCAGCAGCGAGTGCGCGTCGACCCGCACCACGACGGGGTAGCGCGAGGCGGCGATGGCGACGTTCAGCCCGCTCGGCGTCGAACCGGTGGGGTTCTCGATCACCCGGATGCGCGGGTCGACGCTCGAGAGCCGCCCCACCAGCTCGGTGGTGCCGTCGATCGACGGGCCGAGGGCGACGATGACGTCGAAGGGGCCGGTGTAGTCCTGGTCGAGCAGGCTGGCGATCGCGGCCTCGACGTGGGTGACCTCGTTCAGCACGGGCATCACGTACGACACACCCGGCAGCCCGGGGTCGGCCTGGTCGGGTGCCGCCTGGTCGGGTGCCGCCTGGCCAGAGGGGTCGGTCATCGCATCCGCTCGTCGATCGTGGTGCCGGTGGAACCGTCGGCGCCGGTGGAACCCATAGTGCCGGTGGTGCCGGTGGTGCCGCCACGACGACGGAAGGCCCGCCGCCGCTCTGCAGCGACGACGAGCCTATCAGCCGGGTGTTCCCCGATCCGGGTGGGCGGATGCCCTAGCCGGCGAGCTCCCCGAGGGTGACGGCGACCGTCTGCGACTTGCCGTCGCGCACGAACGTCAGCTCGGCCTTGCCGCCCGCGGGCTGCGTGCGCACGAGTGCGGTGAGGTCGATCGAGTCGGTGACCGGCTGACCGTTCAGCGCCGTGACGATGTCGCCCGCCTTCAGGCCCGCCGCCTCGGCGGCTCCCCCCGAGGAGACGGAGTCGATGTAGGCCCCGCCCTGGGTGCTGTTCGGCTGCGAGGCCGCGTCGGCCACCGAGGCGCCGAGCAGGCCGTGGGTGGCCTTGCCGTCGTCGATGATCTCGCCGGTGACCCGCTTGACGAGGTTGGCCGGGATGGAGAAGCCCACGCCGATGTTGCCGGACTGGCCCCCGCTCTCGCTGCTCGAGCCGGCACTCGCGATCGCCACGTTGATGCCGATCAGCTCGCCCTTGTCGTTCAGCAGCGCACCGCCGGAGTTGCCGGGGTTGATCGCCGCGTCGGTCTGGATGACCGAGAGCGAGATGGACTGCTGCTGGGTGGGGGCCTGCTGCTCCTGCTGCTGGTCGCCGCCCTGGCCCGGGAGGTCGAAGTTCCAGAAGTCGTACGGGCCCTGCTCGCCCTGGTCGGGGCTGGGGTTCGTCTCGGTGTCCTTCGGAGCCGCGGAGGAGGCGACCGTGATGCTGCGGTTCAGGGCGCTGACGATGCCGTTCGTGACGGTGCCGTTCAACCCGAGCGGCGAGCCGATGGCCACCGTCTGGTCGCCGACCTCGAGCTTGGAGGAGTCGGCGAACTCGATCGGGGTCAGGTTCTTCGCGTCGGTGAGCTTGATCACGGCGAGGTCGGCGACCGGGTCGGTGCCGACGACGGTGGCGTTGTAGATCGTGCCGTCGTTCGCCTGCGCCTTGATCTCGGCGTTGCCGGTGGCTCCGTCGAGGGTGACGACGTGGGTGTTGGTCACCACGTAGCCGTCGGCGGTGAGCACGACGCCCGAGCCGGTGCCGGCGGCGGAATCGCCCGAGGCCGAGATGGTGACGACCGACGGTGAGGCCTTGGCGGCCACCGCGGTGACCAGGTTCGCGTCGTCGGGGTTGTTCACGGTGATGCTCGTGGGGCTCGAGGCCGAGTTCGACGAGCCGCCGCCGTCCTGGTTCACCAGGAGCGCCGTGACGCCGGCGCCCGAGGCGCCGCCGATGAGGGCGCCGATGGCCAGCGCGGCGATCAGCACGGGGCCACCCCGGCGCTTCTTGGGCGCCGTGGGGGCCTTGCCCTGGTCGGCGTAGGCGCCGGAGGCGGCGTACATCGCGGAGTTGAAGTTCGGGTCGTGCGGCGCCGTGGCGTAGGGATGAGTGCCGGTGGGCGGGGTGCCGAAGGCGCCGTTGCCGTAGTGGGCGGGCTGCACGGGCTGGCCCTGCGGGGCGGGGTAGGCCGGGGCGGCCGGGGCCCCGGGGGTTGCCTGAGCGGCGGGGGCGGCCGCGGCGGGGGCTGCCGGGGCGGCCGGGGCGGCCTGGGTGTACGGCTGCGGCGCCTGGTACGGCGGAAGCGGGGTGGTGGCCTGCGTGGCGGCGGGCGACTGTGCCGGGGCCTCGGGCCGGGCCGTGTCCGCAGCCGCGGTCGGCGCCGGGGCCGGGACGATGGGAGGAACGACGGCGGTGGTGTCGTCGCGGTGGTCGGCTGCCGTCTCCGAGACCGGAGCGTCGTGCTTCGGCTGCTCGACGTCGGCCGGAATGCCCTCGGGGTTCTCGGTGCTCTCTGACATGTGGGGTGCTCCTTCCAAGCTCAGGCCAGCATCCCCACCCAAACTGGGCGTTCTCTATGACCAGGCTGTATGCGGACTGCCGTGTGCTTATGACGACCCTAGGAACGACTCCCGGCCGGTACTCGAGCCTCCCCCTCCCGGGCCGGGACGGCACCCGCGTGACGGTAGGTTCTAAGGATGACCCTCTCCGGATCCTGGCAGCGCACCGCCCGCGGCGCCGGACTGCTGGCCCCCGACGGCCGGATCGCCTCGACCATCTTCGCCGAGATGAGCGCCCTCGCGGCCTCGACCGGCGCGATCAACCTCGGTCAGGGCTTCCCCGACGAGGCCGGCCCGGACGAGGTGCTCGACGCGGCCCGCCGCGCGATCTCCGAGGGGGTCAACCAGTACCCGCCGGGCCCCGGCATGCCGGTGCTGCGCGAGGCCGTCGCCGCCCACCAGGAGCGCTTCTACGGCCTGAGCGTCGACCCCGCCGAGGTGCTCGTCACCGCGGGAGCCACGGAGGCCCTGGCCGCGACCGTCCTGGCGCTGGTCGACGACGGCGACGAGGTCGTGACGCTCGAGCCGTTCTACGACGCCTACGGCGGACTGATCGCCCTGGCGCGAGGCCGTCACGTCACCGTGCCGCTGCGCGGCCACGACTTCCTGCCCGATCACGACGAGCTGCGGGCGGCGGTCACCGACCGCACCAAGGTCATCCTGATCAACAACCCGCACAACCCCACCGGCACGGTGCTGCCCCTCGAGACCCTCGAGCTGATCGTCGAGTTGGCCCACGAGCACGACGCCGTCATCGTCACCGACGAGGTCTACGAGCACCTCGTGTTCGACGCCCCGCACATCCCGGTCGCGTCGCTGCCCGGCGCCCGCGAGCGCACGGTCACCATCTCGTCGGCCGGCAAGACCTTCAGCGTCACCGGGTGGAAGATCGGCTGGATCGTCGCCCCGCGCGAGATCGTCACGGCGATCCTCGCGGTCAAGCAGTTCCTCACCTTCGTCAACGGTGCGCCGTTCCAGCCCGCCGTCGCCGTGGGGCTCGGCCTCCCCGACTCATTCTTCGACGGGATCGCCTCGACCCTGCGGGCGAAGCGCGACCTGCTGTCGCAGGGGCTGGTCAAGGCCGGGTTCGACGTCTCGTCGCCGCGCGGCACGTACTTCGTCGTCGCCGACGCCGCTCCGCTCGGCTACGCCGACGCGCGGGTGCTCTGCCGCGAGCTGCCGTCACTCGCCGGGGTCGTGGGGGTGCCGATCAGCGCGTTCTGCCACGAGGAGCTCGCGGGCGAGTACGCGTCTCTCGTGCGGTTCGCGTTCTGCAAGAAGACCGAGGTGCTCGAGCGCGCCGCGGCGCAGCTCGCCCGGCTCGGCCGCTAGGCGCGCGGCGCTACTAAGCCCGCGGCACCACGTCGAAGCGGCGCAGCGCGAGCGCCGGGTTCACCCGCCGCACCTCGTCGATGCGGGCCGGATCGACCCATGCCACCGCCACGTCCTCCCGCTCGCCGAGCGAGGCGATCGTCACCCCCATCGGGTCGACGACGAGGCTCGCGCCCACCCCGATCGGCGGCGTCTGGTCAGCGGCCGCGACGTAGATCGTGTTCTCGAGCGCCCGCGCCGTGACGAGCGAGCGCCAGTGGTGCTCCTTCAGCGGCCCGCGCACCCACTCGGCCGGCACCGCCACGAGATCGGCCCCGGCGTCGACGAGCCGGCGCGTCACCTCCGGGAACCGGATGTCATAGCAGGTCTGCAGCCCGATCGTCACACCCTGGATCGAGAAGGTCTCGGGCTCGGCGATCGCCCCGAGCTCCACCCAGTCGCTCTCGGTGGCCCCGAAGGCGTCGTAGAGGTGCAGCTTGCTGTAGGTCGCCACGAGTCCCTCGACCGGGTCGAGCGCCACGAGGCGGTTGGCGAAACGTCCCGGCTGCTCCGAGGTCGCGACGAGGCCGGCCACGACGTGCACGTCGAGCTCGCGGGCGAGGTCGGCGAGGGCCGCCACGAAGGGTCCGTCGACGGGCTGGGCGTGCTCGAGCATCCGCTCGCCGAGGGGGTCGACGAAGAACGAGGAGTATTCGGGGAAGACGACCAGCGAGGCGCCGCGGCCGACCGCGAGGCGGGTGAGCCGGTCGACGGCGGCCAGGTTGGCGTCGGTGTCGTCGCCGGGGGCGAACTGCGCGACGGCCACACCGAAGCCGGGCACGGTCATGCGCCTGCCCCCTCGACGGGGCGGGCGGGGCCGGGGAGCGGGGCTCTGCGCATGCCTCGATGCTACCGCCGGGCGCGCTCCAGGGTCAGCGAGCGATAGGCCGGGATGAGCGCCCCGCGCTGCGCCCGACGGCCGGTGATCGTCAGGGGCGCCTCGGCGTGGGCGTCGAGCACGGCTCCGATTGTGCGCTGGATCTGGGTCATCGCGAGTGGGGCGCCGAGGCAGAAGTGCGCTCCGGCCCCGAACCAGAGCTGCTTGAGCGACGCGGCCGGGTTGGCGACCGGGTCGAAGCGTCCGGCGCCGCGGTTCGCGAGAAAGGTGGCCAGCACGAGGCGGTCGCCCGGATGCACGTCCCGCTCCCCCACCCGGGCCGCCCGCGCGACGCTGCGGAGCATCACGGGCGAGGGGGTCGTGACGCGCAGGCCCTCGCCGATCGCGGCGTCGAGCAGGCGCCGGTCGTGGGCGAGCACGTCGAGCCAGCCGGTGTCGGCGAGGATCGCGACGAGCCGCGGGAGGTAGGAGACGAGCGTCTCGGTGCCGGTGAGCACGAAGGCGCCGACCGCGCCCATGGCCTCCTCCTCCGAGAGGCCGAGGCCGCGCATCCGGCCGGGGAGGGTCTCGTGGACGGCGCCTTGTGCGGCACCAGGTCGGGCGCCCGCGGCGGCGGTGGCGTGTGCGGCACCGGCCCCCGCGCCGGTGGCGGCCTCGGCGCCGGCGTGGGTCGCGGCCGCTGGTGCGACGCCGGCTTCGGCGTCGGGTGCGCAACCGGGTCGGGACCCCGCGGCGGCGGCCGGGGCCGGGGCCTCGCGGTAGGCGCGGCGGGCGTGCCGGGTCAGCTCGTCGAGCACCTCGCGGGCCTCGCCGACCTGCGCGGGCGTGAAGCGCGGCCGGGCCAGCGAGACGAACCCGGTGACCGCGGACACCCGGGCGAACAGCTCCTCCCCCATCACCCCGCGGTCCAGGCCCATGAGCCGGCTGATCACCTGCCCCGCGTACTCCCGCACCTCGGCCACGAGGTCGACCGCTTCCCCGGCGACGAGTCGGGCGGTCAGCCGGTCGGCGCCGTCGCCGATGGTGTCCTCGGTCAGAGCGCCCACGAAGCCCGGCGCGAAGAGGGGCGCCAGCCGGCGGCGCAGGGCGGCGTGATCGGCGCCCTCCATGTTGAGCAGCACCGACGGGCCGAGCACGGGCGTCCAGAGCTCGGCCGACGACCCCGGCCCCGTCTTCGTGAAGCTCTCGGTGTCGAGGAGCACCGCGCGCAGCAGCGCTGCGTCCGACACGATCACGCCGACCCGCGGCACCCGCAGCGTGGCACGCCTGATGCGCGCCAGCAGCGGGTAGGCGAGCGGATGCGCGGTGCGCTGCACCCGTTCCTCCCACCGCCGCTCGGCCCCCGGTACGACGCGGGGCGCGCTCGGTGGTCTCGAGGCCCGGTCGGCGGGCGGCGGTGGGGGCCGTACGGGCGGTTCGGGCGTTGGGGGTGGCGGCGGCAGCTCTGGCGTCGCGGCGGCCTGCGAACGCGACCCGGAGGCCGCGTCGGCGGCCAGGTCGGCGATCAGCCGCTCGAGGCCCTCGGCCGTGGACACGATCGGCTCCCCCAGCACCGCGCGCGTCGCCGAGTCGTCGAAGGTGGTCGAGAAGGCGTACACCGACACCGAGTACCGCGTGATCGGCGGCTCCCAGCCCCGCCTCGTGACCCGCCAGGCGAGTTCGACGGCGCCGGCCACGGCGAGCGCCACCCGACGCGAGACCCGGCGTCTAGGTGCGGGCAGCCCTGCGGCGGCGATCATCCGGCGCACCACCGCCTGCAGCTCGACCGCCTCTCCCCCGGTGACGACGAGCGTGCGACCCACCGCGGCCGGCCGGGTCGCCGCGCGCACGAGGTACTCGACGAGGGTGTCGATGTGCACGAGGTCCGACCGCACGGGCTCCGGAGCCGCGAACTCGGGCAGGCGCCCCGCCGCCGCGGCACCGAGCACCCGCGGCAGCAGCGTGCCGTCGCCCGGTCCGAACACCGCGCGCGGCCGCAGCACGACCCACTCGCCGCGGTAGTCGTGCACGAGGCGTTCGGCGGCGGCCTTCGTGGCGGCGTAGCGGCTGACGAACGGCGGATGCGCGGCTGCATCCGAGGGCACGTCGAGCTGATCGGCGGCGCGCGTCAGCACCGAGGCGCTCGAGACCAACACCACCCGCGGCGGCACCGGCAGCCGCGCGGCGTACGCGAGCACCGTGCGGGTGAGGTCGACGTTCTCGCGCTCGAACTCGGCGCGCGAGCCCCACGGCGAGCTGCGCGCGGCGGCGTGCACGATCACGTCGGGCGCCGGCAGCGCGTCGAGAGCGGGCGCTGCTCCGGCATCGGCGAGGTCGAGCACCCGGTACCCGGCCACCCCGCCCGACGGCCGCCGCCCCACCCCGATCGCCTCGAACCCCGCATCGCCCCCCAACCGCGCCAGCAACGCCCCGCCCACGAACCCCGACGCCCCGGTCACGAGCACCCGCACCGGCCCCCTGCCTTCGGGGGCGCCGCCGCTCACGGCGACTCCCGCACGATGCGGCGGAGCTTCGCGGTGGGGTCGCGCGGCGTCCACGGGTCGTGCACGACGCTCGCCGAGCATCCGGCCGACTCGAGCACCCGCGCGAGCGCGCGGTCGACCCCCTGCCACGCCGCCGCGCCCACGTCGGGGCCGGCGCCGCCGGGCGAACCGCCGCCGGGGTGACCAACCGGCCCGACCGGCAGGTCGAGTCCGGCGTGACCCACCGGCCCGGCCGGCAGGTCGAGGGAGACGTGCAGCGTCGTCCCCCGCTGCACCACCCGCCAGTCGGCGAAGGCCGCCGACTCGAGGGCGAACGCCCGCCGCACCACGTCGGGGAACACGTCCACGAGCCGAGACCCGTCCCGCGCCGGCAGCCGCAGCACCGCATCGGCCCGGCCGTCGACACCCGCCAGCACGGCGGTGACTCGCCCGCACGCACACCGCTCCGGAGCCGCCGGGTCGACCCGCAGCACGTCGTCGAGCCGGTACCGCGCGATGATCTGCGTGCGCCGCTCGAGGTCGCTGACCACGGGCACGAACCGGGTGCGCTCCGCGTCCAGCCACTCGCGGTCGACGCGCACGGTCTCTTCGGCGAGGTGCAGCGCCCCCGCGTTGCACGGCAGCGCGAGCAGCCCCTCGGTCGCCTGGTAGACCTGACGCGGCCGCACGCCCCACGCCCGCTCGATGCGGTCGGTGGTGTCGGGGTCGAGCACCTCGGCCACCGACACCACGATCCGCGGCGCCACGATCCGCGGCGCCTCGATCCGCGGCGCCTCGACCCCGGCGGGCCCGGCGGCCCGGGCGAGCGCGTCGAGAACGGATGCGGGACCCACCAGCACCGTCACCCGCCCGGCCGCGGCGAGCCGCCGCACGAGCCCGTCGAACGGCTCGGTGAGGTCGTAGTACTCGAACCGCACCCGCGAGCTCGCGACGGATTCGTAGAGCCGGCCGCCCGCCCGCAGGAAGAACGCGATCGTGACCGGCGGCCGCCACGGCTGCAGCAGCTGCGCCACGGCGGCCCGATCGAGAACCCGGGCGAGCACCGTCCCGGCCCAGAGCATCCGTTCTCGAGGACTGACGAGGAAGACACCCCGTCGCCCCGAGGTGCCGCTGGACAGCCCGACGGTGAGGTCGCCCGCCACCGTCGGCGTGAAATCGCGCGACCGCTCGGCCGCCTGGGCCGCGGCGAGCGCCTCGGTCAGTCGCACGCCGCGGGTGTTCATGCTGTCGAAGTGCTCGAGCAGGGCGGCCTTGTCCGTCACGGGGAAGTCGCGGGCCGCGAGGCCGGCCCAGTGCGGGGCGCGCCGGGCGTGACGGAGGAATCCGCGCATCCGTCGCCGCTGCCAGGCCTCGAACCGGCGCCGGCTGGCGAAGCGGTAGCCCCAGCGCGCCCGCACGAAGCGTGCGACGAGCACGGCTCGCAGAGCGCGGTCGGTCAGCGGGCCACCCATCCCGACAGGATACGCAGGCCGGGGCCCCGGGCGAGCGGGGCGACCCTAGACTGACCGCATGGCGGCGATCATCGGGCACCTCCTCCCGCTCGCGCTCGGGGTGGCGCTCAGCTCGGTGCCGATCGTGGTGATGGTGCTGATCCTGCTGTCGCCGCGCAGCCGCTGGTCGGCTCTCGCCTATCTGATCGGGGCGATCGTCGGGCTCGCCGGGCTGACCGCCCTGTTCACCGCGATCGCCTCGCTGCTGCCCCCCGTGCCGCCGGCCGAGCCGAACCCGGTGATCGCGACGATCGAGCTCGCGATCGGGGCGGCGCTGCTCGTGCTGGCCGTCGTGCGCTTCGCCAGGGCGCGGGCCCGGGTGCGAGCGCGGCTCAGCTCGAGCGAGGGTCGGCAGGTGGATGCTCTGACCGACCCGGCCGGTTTGGCCAATCCGGCCGATCTGGCCGACCCGGCCGCTCCCCCCGCGTGGATGACCCGCTTGACCTCGCTCGGCCCCGTGCCCTCGCTCGGCGTCGGTGTGGTGCTGATGCTGCGGCCGAAGAACCTCCTGCTCACCATCGCGGCCGGCGTGGCGATCACCGCCGGCTCGGCTCCGCTCGGCGACCAGGTCGTGGCGATCGCCGTCTTCGTCGCGCTCGGCATCTCGACCCTGGCGGTGCCGATCCTGTTCGCGCTGGTCGACCCGGCCCGGATGCTCGGGCCGCTGCGCGAGCTCCGCGACTGGATCGCCCGGAACAGCTCGACCGTGACCACCGTGGTGCTCCTCGTGCTCGGCACCGTCATCATCGGCAGCGGGCTCACCCGCTTCTGAACCCGTTCTCCGGCCAGACGTCAGCCCAGCTCGACGACCACCAGCGCCCGTCCCGTGCCGAGGTCGATCGTGTGCTGGCCGAGACGGGTGAACAGCGGCCAGACGGCCGGGTCGATCGGCCGACGGTGCGTACCCGCGAGCGCGAACGCGATGGCCGGAGGCGCCCCGGCCCCCGGCCGCGACGGCACGAGGGTCAGATCCAGGGCGGGAGCGGAGGGCGGCGCATCCGCGACCAGCAACCACACCAGCGCGAGCACCAGCCGGCGCTGCTCGGTGGTGAGCCGCGCGGCGAGCAGCGACGGGTCAACGATACGCACGACGTCGCCGAGGTGCTCCGACTCCGACACGGCGAGCTGCAGCCAGGTCTGCTCGTGGTCGGCCAGCAGGGCGAGACGCAGCCCGTCGCCGAGCTGGGCGGCGGAGGCGGCCGTCTCGCCGTCGATCAGCTGCCCGGGAGCCAGGGCGGCGACCCCGGCGAGCAGTCGTTCGGCATCCCCGTCGAGCCGCCGCAGCTCCGATGCCGCGAGCACCCCGTGACCGATGGCGGGGGCCGTGACGAGACTGCCGGTGACCGCCCGGTCGATCGTCCGACCGAGGTAGCGATCAGCCGCCTGGATCATCGACACCCCGGCCAGCAGAGGCGCGAGCCCGAGCAGCAACCCGGTGACACTGGTGGAGAGAGTGCGTGGGTCGCCCACGACCCCCACCACAACCGAGACCGTGCCGACCCCGGCGAGCAGGGCGGTGCCGAGCACGCTCCAACGCAGCGGCTGCCGGGGCAGGCAGGCGAAGATGCAGGCGCCGAAGCCGATGGTCGCGGTCGGGTACATCCGCACCGCCCCGTCGAGGGCGAACGCACCGAGGTCGAGCAGCATGGCGACGAACCCCGAGGCGGTGACGAGGAGCGACAGCCGCGCCGGCAGAATGCCTCCCCGCAACCGCGCCGCGAGGAACGCCGCGACGAACGTGACGACCAGGAGCCCCCACGCCACCAGCGACAACCACCGCCACGACCCCTCGGCCCCGGCCCCCGCCCCCGATCCCGAGTCGGACGACACGTCGCCCCACGACCAGGCGAGCGACGCCAGGCCGCGAATCAGCAGCAGCACCGCGAACACCGTGAAGCCGAGGCCGAGATACCCGGCGCTGAGGTTACGGTCACGACGGATGCGCGCCCGCAGCCTGCCCCGGGCCTCCGGCCCCCCGCGCATCGCGGCCACGAGTTGCGCCAGTGAGCCGGCCCGCCCCGTGGTCGACGGCGACGGCGACACCGTGGTGCGCGCCGGGGTCACCGGGGCACCTCGATCAGCACCGTCGTGCCGCGCCCCGGAGAGGAGAAGACGCGCAGCGACCCGCCGACCGACCTGAGCCGGGTCTGCACCGCCTCGATGGCCGCCTGGGCGGGCGAGGGCGGGGTCGGTGGGGCTGCCGTCGCGAAGCCGTGCCCGGTGTCGGTGACGACGGCACGCAGCACGGAGTCGCCGCCGCTCACCGTCACGTCGGCGGAGCGCACCCCCGAGTGGTGCTGCACCGCCTCCAGGCAGTCCGTGACGGCGGCGGCGAGCGCGGCACGGGTGACCGACCGCCCAGACCCGGAGTCCTCGCCGTGCCAGGTGACGTCGAGGCCCTTCAGCCGACACCAGTCGCGCACGGCTGTCCAGGGGTCGCTCGGTTCGGCGTCATCGGCGGACGAATCTGCCGACTCGAGGGCGTTCGGCCCGCCATCCCCGCCCGAAGCATCCGCTTCCGGACCGCGCTGCGGCACGAGGGTGCCCGTGGTGCGCAGCTGTCGCAGCAGCGCGCTGTCGTTCGCCGCCTGATCGCGCAGGGTCTCGGGCGGCACGCCCTGCCCGGAGTGCGCGATAAGGGTGAGCGTCGCCAGCACGGTGTCGTGCATCATCCGCGCCCCGTAGCGCAGCTCGGCCTCGGCCTCGGTGGAGCGGCGCTCGGCGGCGTAGCTCTCGAGCAGGCGCTCCTGCCCCGTCTCGGCCTGGCGGGCGCTGCGGGCGAGCCAGAGGCCCGCTCCGATCAGGGCGGTCCAGCCTCCGGCGATCGCCAGCACGACGAACGGAGCCCGACCCGTTTCGGCGGTCACCACCCAGCCGAGCACGCTCACGGGCAGCACCGTCACCGCCACGATGGCGCGAAGCGACCGTAGTTCGGCCACCGCGACGAAGACGGAGGGCACTGCCATCGACGCCAGGGCCGTGACCGTGGCGAGGCTCGGGCTGTCGTCGACCGCGGCCCCCGGCAGCAGGAAGGTCGCGAGGGTGCCCAGCGCGGCGCCGTAGGTCAGCAGGGCGACCACCCGCACGTTCCGGGGGCGGAGCGCGAGGAAGCCGGCGGTCATCAGGAGCATGCCGACGAGCGTCGGCACGAAGGCGCCGAGCCGCGCGTACTCGGGCACCGCCAGGTTCACGGCGGCGCACACCGTGCCGATGACCCCGAACCGTCGGGCGCAGAGCACACCAAGTCGCAGGTGCTCGCTCGAACCCGGCGCCCCCGGCACCGAGGGCGCCTCCTGGGCCGGGCTGTCGATCGCCATCTGTCGACGATAGCGCGACGGATCGGTCCCGTCGGCGATTGCCCCGGAAGGGGGGACGGTCGGGCACTCGGGGCATGACAGGCTTGACGGCATGGCCCGGGACGTAGTGCGCATCGCGATCGTCGACGACCACCGGATGCTCCTCACCGCCCTGACCGAGTGGATCAAGAGCGTCGGCGACGACATCGTCTGCGTCGCCGCGGTCACCACATGGCCCGAGCTGCTCGCCCACCCCGAGTTCCCCGTCGACGTCGTGCTCCTCGACCTCGACCTGAAGGACGATCTGCCGGTCTCGATCAAGCTGCGCGCTCTCGACACGGCCGGGGTGAAGACCGTGATGATGAGCACCTACTCCGAGCCCGCCGTGGTGCGGGAGGCCCTGGCCGCCGGCGCCCACGGCTACATCGTGAAGAGCGAGGGTGCGGAGACGATCGTCGTCGCCATCCGCCTGGCCCTCGCCGGCAGCCGTTTCGTCTCGCCGCTCGTCGGGCTGCAGCTCGACGCCGCACCGGCGCTGACGAAGCTGAGCGCCCAGGAGCGCCGGGTGATGGCCCTGTACGGTTCGGGCGAGTCGGCCAAACGCATCGCCACCGTGCTGCAGATCACCGAGCAGACCGCCAAGTCGCACCTCAAGCGCCTGCGGGCGAAGTACCGGCTGGCCGGCATCGACGTCGGCTCGAAGGTGGCGCTGCGCAACCAGGCCATCCGCGACGGTCTGATCCTGCTCGACGACACGGGCCGCACCCCCGGCTCCTAGGGCGCGTCGCCGAGCGCCTTCGGGTATCTGTTGGGCGATCAACTCGCGGCGACGCGAGCCTGACGGGGATGATGACCAGTCAGGCCCCTGTCGGCCGCTCCAGGAACGGGGGTACTGCCGCAATTCGCAGCCCCACCGATGGAATTCCCATCGCAGCACTACGCGTATCTCCTCGACGACGCCCACTTCGACCGCTCCTACGCCACGATCACCGATCGCGGCTTCGATCACTGGGCAGACCCCCAGCGATCGAAGCCGGGAGAGATCAACCACGAGCACGGCGGACGAGGCGTCAATCTTCTCGACCCCTCAGGCCACTATCTCGAGCTGATCACCCGGCCCTACCTCTAGTGGAAGTCGCGGAGGAACCGCTCGAACTCGCTCCGCCCCGGCGCACCGGCCCTCGACACGTCGGAGATGCGCAGCACCGTGAGCCCGCGGTACAGCGATGGTGACCCGCCGAAGGCGTCGCGGATGTGCGACCAGCCGACCGTGCTGGGCGACCCCGCGCTGCCGAGGTTCGACGCCAGGGCGTTCTCGCCCTTCAGTGTGACGTGCGCCTTCTGGGCGGCCGTGCCGACCCAGGACACGAGCGAGGCCGCGTCGGAGTAGGCGTGGTCGGAGCCGTCCCATTCCCGGCCGTCGGGCATCTCGAGCGCCGTGAAGTGCAGGGTGATCGGGTGCGTGGGCGTGGAGACGCCGTCGCCCGTGGTCTCGAGGTCGTGCACGAGCCCCATCAGGCCGTCGTAGCCGTGCCCGGTCGAGGCGTCGTTGAACGCCTGATCGGTGTGCACGAGCCCCGCCGCGATCTCGGGCACGCGCCGCATCGGGCTCGTGGCCATGGTCTGCCAGTGCACCCCGGGCACCTTGAGGCCGAGCGGCACCGCCGCGAACGGCCCGTCGAAGGCGCGGATGGCCTGCACCATCACGTCGTGCCCGTGCGAGAGCAGGCTCTCGCTGTACCAGCGGGTGAAGTCGCGCCCGTACTGGATGGAGGCGTACGAGCCCGAGGTGATGAAGCGGTCGTGGTCGGTGGGCGGGGTGATCGCGGCGTAGCTGAGGCCCGGGATCTTCCAGGCCGTGCCGACCGCCGCCACCGACCCGTACTTCGCGACCGCCCAGTCGGCGAAGTCGCGCACGGCCGAGTCGGTGTAGCTCTGGAAGGTGCCGCGGTTCGGGTAGGCCGCCGGGCGGCCGGGGGCCGTGTCGTCGTGATGGGCGTAGGAGGGGTAGCGCAGCTCGCCGGCCGGGCCGGTGCCGATCGTGATCTCCTGGATGCGCCCCCGGTAGTCGGTGGTGCCGCTGCTGTAGTGGTCTTCGAACGCGTTCATGAAGTCGCGCATGTCGTCGAGGGCCCGGTCGACGCCGACGCCCCACGGCGCCACCGCCTCGCGGTTCTCGTTGCCGTACTCGCTGCGGTAATAGGCGTCGATGGGCGCCGCGGTGCACGGGCCGTAGATGCCGCAGATGCGGTCGGGCTCCCACACCCACGACGGGATGGGGATGGTGGTGCACGCGTCGTCGACGTTGCCGCCGCACTGGTGGAACGACATCATCGGCACCAGGTCGAGCCCGGCCGAGGTGGCCGCCGCGAACAGCTTGTCGTAGTACGCCCAGTCGAAGCCGCCCCGCGTGGGCTCGGCCTTCCCCCACCAGACGTCGACCGCCAGCGCGTCGACCCCCTGGGCGTCGGCCACCGCGAGTGAGGCGGTGAAGGCCCGCCAGTCGGGGCCGTCGCTCGCCCAGTCCTCGACGAACAGCGGCGCCATGACGTTGACGGTGGCGGCGGCACCCGGTGCGGCGGAGGCCGGCGGGACCGGGGCCGTGGAGGTGAGACCGGCGGTGAGGAGGGCGGTGGCCGCGAGTGCGAAGCCCACGCGGGGGAGGATGCGAGTTGCCATCCCCCCACGCTAGGGACGTGGAGCCACCGCCCTACCTGAGTACTTTCCACCTACTCCTGGTCGTTCGTCGCCCCCGGTCGGGAGACCGCCTGGCGGCGCATCCGCACCACCACGAGCACGATGCCGGCACCGAGCGCCAGCACGGCGAACGGGATGACGGCGAGCGCCCCGGACACGTCGGCACCGGTCGCGGCGAGCGACCCGTCCCCGCCCGATCCCGGCGCCGGAGCGGCGGTCGGAGGAGCGGGCGAACCGGTCGGCGCAGGCGTCGCCGTCGGCGTCGGCGTGGGCGTCGGGTCGACCCCGGGCCGGATGGCCGACAGGTCGTCCGACAGCGACGCCGTCACCGAGGCGATCGCCCCGAGGTTGATGCCGAGCGCCTCCGTGCTGATGTTCGCGATGTCGTCGCCCGCACCGTGGTAGTTCGGGTCGTACGCCTCACCGGCGGTGCCGCCGAACAGCTCGGCCTCCCCCGCGGTCTTGATGTCCTCGGCGCCGGTGAACAGGCCGGAGGCCGGCACCCCGTTGTCGATGAACGCCTGGTAGTCGCTGCGGCCGTCGAAGTTCGTGCCCTGGTGCGCCTGCCCGATGCCGTCGAAGTAGTCGGTCAGCGCCTTCTCGGTCGCGATCGAGCCCTCGGGGATGTTGACCGTCGGGTCGACCTCGGTGTCCGAGCCGTCGGCGTCGTAGACACCGATGATGTAGTTCGGGGAACCGACCATGTCGAAGTTGAGGTAGGTCGCGATCTTCCCGAGCTCCTCCTCCGACAGGCTGTAGACGTACTCGGTCGAGCCGATCAGGCCGACCTCCTCGGCGCCCCACCAGCCGAAGCGCACGGCGTGGTCGAGCTGGCCCGAGTCGGCGAGCTGCACGGCGGTCTCGAGGATCGAGGCCGAGCCGCTGCCGTTGTCGTTGATGCCGGGGCCCGCGGGCACCGAGTCGAGGTGCGCACCGAGCATCACGACGTTCTCGTGGTCGTCGGCGTTCGGCGTCTCGGCGACGATGTTGAAGGTGTCGACGGTGCTGGTCGTCTGCTCGATGGTGAGGTCGACGAGCGCCGGCCCCTCGGCGATGGCGGCGAGCGCGTCGGCGCCCTCCTCGGGGGTCAGCCCGACACCCGGGACGAGACCGTCGACCGGGTCGCCGTAGGTGCCGTTCAGCGCACCGGCCTCGTTGTTGTAGACGAGGATCGCGACCGCGCCGGCGGCGCCGGCGGCGAGCGACTTCTGCGAGAAGGCGCACTCGCCCCGGCTGACGACGGCGACCTTGCCCGTGGCGTCGACCCCGTCCCAGGCAGCGGCGTCGCAGCCGAGCGGCGTGGCGGGCGCCACCAGCTCGGCGTCGACGATGCCGCCGGCCGGCGTGCTGGGCGTGAACTCCATCACCACGCGCTCGGGTGTGGCCGGGTCGAGCTCGCCCGTCGCGGGGTCGTAGGTGCTCGAGGTGCCCAGCAGGTCGATCGAGAAGGCCTGCACCGACTGCGTCGACGCCTGGAAGTCCTGCCGCACCGGGTCGTAGCCGGCCGCGCGCAGCACGCTCTCGACGTACTGGCCGCTCAGCTCATAGCCCTCGGTGCCGATGGCGCGGGTGCCGTCGTTGGCGTCCGCGATGTCCTGCAGGGCCTGGAGGTGGCCCATCACGGCCTCCACCGTGACCCGCTCCTCGAGATCCGACGGGTCGACGGCGTACGCGGCCGAGGCTCCGAAGCCGGCGACCCCCGCGACCATCACCCCCGTTCCGATCCCGATCGCTGCGAGTCTCCGTCGACGTCTGATCACGTGGTTCTCCCCTTGAGTGGCGTGAAGTGTTTCCGGAAGGCTACCCCCGTGGAGGGGGCATCGAGCAAGGGGTAACCTGATGGAAACATCCAGAGGAAGCCGGCCATGAGCGACGATCCGACGAAGATGGGCAATCAGCCCTCCCTCACGACCTCGACCGGCACCGTCTGGCTCGTGGTCGGTGGCATCATGGCGGCCATCTCGGTGGTGCTGCTGCTCGCCCTGCAGCAGGTCGACTCGAGCGGGGTCGCGCTGCTGGGGGTCGTGCTGATCGTGCTGTCGTACCTCGTCATGGTCGAGGCGCGGCTGCTCATGCGCGACCTCCGACGGCGACTGATCGTGCTGGCCGTGTTCTTCGGCATCATCGCCGTGCTGGCCCTCGTGTTCGTCGTGCTGATCGGCATCTCGGCCGTCGACTGACGTGCCAAACTGGGGCATGCTCCCCGCCCTGGCCGTCCTGCTGGCCGCCGTCTGCTTCGGCACCACCGGCACGGCCCAGGCGTTCGCCCCCACGGGTGCCGATCCGCTCTCGATCGGTGCGGCACGCATCCTCGTCGGGGGCGCCCTGCTGGCACTGATCGCCGCAGGCTCCCGGATGCGCGGCAGCACCCGAGCTGCCCGGCAGACGACCGTCGCCCAGCACCCCACCCCGCAGCACCCCACCCCCCGGCACCCCACCCCGCGGCACGCCCTCCCCCGCTGGGCCCTCGTGCTCATCGGCGCCGCCGGCGTCCTGGCCTACCAGCCCGCCTTCTTCGCCGGCACGAGCGGCAACGGGGTCGCCGTCGGCACCGTGGTGGCCCTCGGCTCGGCCCCCGTCGTCACCGGACTGCTCGCCTGGCCGCTCACCCGCCGCGCCCCCGGCCTGCGCTGGGGCCTCGCCACCCTCGTCGCGCTGGCCGGGGTGGTGCTGATCAGCGGCGTCCTGGCGCCCGGAGCGCAGGGCGGAGCACCCGGGGCGGAGGGCGGAGCATCCGTCATCTCACTGCCCGGCCTCGCCGCCTCGCTCGGCGCCGGTGTCTCGTACGCCGTCTACACCCTCGCGAGCAAGGCGCTGCTCGACCGCGGCATGACGGCGAGCGGCACGATGGGCGCCGTGTTCGGCGTGGCCGCGGCCGCCAGCCTGCCGCTGCTGCTCGCAACGGACTGGAGCTGGCTGCTCACGCCCGCCGGGCTCGCGGCGGCACTCTGGCTCGGGGTCGTCACCACCGCCGTGGCCTACGTGCTCTTCGGCTGGGGGCTCGCGCGCCTGCCCGCCGCGACGGTGGCGACGCTGACCCTCGCCGAGCCGCTCACCGCGGCGCTGCTCGGCACCCTGCTGCTCGGCGAGGTGCTCGCCCCCGTGGCGGCCGTCGGGCTGGCGGTGCTCGCCGCGGGCATCCTGCTGCTGACGCTGCCGGCCGGCCGCGCCGTCAGGCCGACGGCCGGGGCCGCCGCCGCGTCACGATGAGGTGTGCCACGAGCGCCGTCCAGCCGGTCTGGTGCGAGGCGCCGAGCCCCTGGCCCGTGTCGCCGTGGAAGTACTCGTAGAACGCGATGTTGTCGCGCCAGCGCGGCTGCGAGAGCAGGGGGTAGCGCGCGTCCGAGGGGCGCGGATGCCCGTCGGCGGCCTCGAACAGCGAGACGAGCCGGCGCGAGAGGTCGTCGGCGATCTCGCCGAAGGTGGCGTGCTCCCCCGACCCGGCCGGGTACTCCACGAGGTGCGGTTCACCGAGACTGGTGTCGTAGCTCCGCAGCGACTCGATGATCAGCACGTTCAACGGGAACCACACCGGCCCGCGCCAGTTCGAGTTGCCGCCGAACAGTCCCGACGTGGACTCCCCCGGCTCGTAGTCCACGACCGCCTGGGCCCCGGCCACCTCGACCGCGAAGGGGTGCGTGCGGTGCTCGGCGGAGATGCTCCGGATGCCGTGCGGTGAGAGCATCCGCTCGTCGTCGAGCACACCGCCCAGGATGCGCTCGAGCCGTTCGGGCGAGACCAGGGCGAGCAGGCTCCGCACCCCGTCGGTGTGCTCGCGCACGTGCACGAACGGCGTGAAGCCCGGGTTCCGGGTGAGGAAGGCGACACCCCGTTCGACGAACTCGTCGAGGTCGCCCATGCGGTGCCGCTCGAACACCAGCGCCGCCGTCACGGGAACCAGTCCGACCAGCGAGCGCACCGCGAGGGGCACGTCCCGCCCGTCGGCCAGGTGCAGGAGGTCGTAGTAGAAGGCGTCCTGCTCGCTCCACAGCCCGGCGTCGTTCGCCGACGCGGCGATCACCAGGAAGTGCTCGAAGAACTTCGTCGCCACGTCCTCGTAGGCGGGGTCGTGGGCGGTGAGCAGCAGCGCCATGTCGAGCAGCTGCAGCGCGTAGGTGGCCATCCAGGCGGTCGCGTCGGCCTGCTCGAGGGTGCCGACCTCGGGCGGCAGCGTGGAGCGGTCGAGCGGCGCGATGTTGTCGAGCCCGAGGAAACCGCCCTCGAACAGGTTGTTGTCGCCGTGGTCCTTGTTGTTCGTCCACCAGGTGAAGTTCATCAGCAGCTTGTGGAACACCCGCCCGAGGAAGCGGTGGTCGCGGTGCCCGTCGATCTCGAACACTCGCAGCGCGGCCCAGGCCTGGATGGGCGGGTTCACGTCGCCGAAGTCCCATTCGTAGGCGGGCAGCTGGCCGTTCGGGTGCATGTACCACTCGCGCACGAGCAGCACGAGCTGCGCCTTGGCGAACTCGGGGTCGAGATGGGCGTACGTCACGCAATGGAAGGCCAGGTCCCAGGCGGCGAACCACGGGTACTCCCAGGGGTCGGGCATGAGCAGCACGTCACGGCTCGAGAGGTGCCGCCAGTCGGCGTTCCGGATGCGCGACCGCTCCGCCGGGGGCGGCGGCGAACTCGGGTCGCCGCTCAGCCAGCGGCGCACGTCGAAGTGGTAGAACTGCTTCGACCAGGTCAGCCCCGCGAAGGCCTGCCGGGCGATGGCCGCCTCCTGGGTGCTCGCGCCGGCCGGGAGGACGCCCTCGTAGAACTCGTCGGCCTCAGCGCGCCGGGCGGCGAGCACGGCGTCGGCGTCGCCCACGCCGACGGCGGGAGCATCCGCCCCCTCGGTGAGCCGCAGCCGCACGGTGCGCGACCCGCCGGCCGGCACGTCGAGGGTCACCCGGAAGGCGCTCTTCGTGCCCACACCGGCGGGGTTCACCGTGGCGCGGCCGGAGACGACGTGCTCGCCGATGCCGTTCTTCGGGTAGGCCGAGCGGCCCGGTTCGCCGAAGAGCAGCTCGGCGTCGGTCTCGTTGTCGCAGAACAGCGCCTCGGCCCGGTCGTCGTCGATGCGCAGGGTGAGGGGCGGATGCCCGGGCCGCTCGCCGCGGATCTCCCCCGGCCCCGTCGCCCTCAGCACGGGCAGCTCGGCGGGCCGCTCGGCCTCCCACCCCCAGGTGTTGCGGAACCACAGGGTCGGCAGCAGGTCGATGCGCGACTCCTCGGGCCCCGCGTTCTCGACCGTCACGCTCAGCACGAGATCGTGCGCGCCGGCCTTGGCGTAGTCGACCGTGACCACCCAGAAGCGGTCGTCGTCGAAGACCCCGGTGTCGGCGAGCTCGAACTCGTCCTCGTCCTTCGAGCGGGCGGCGTTCCGCTCGACCAGCTCCCCGTAGGGGAAGGCCCGCTGGGGGTAGTGGTAGCGCCAGCGCTGGAAGGAGTGCGTGGGGGTGCCGTCGAGGTACCACCAGTACTCCTTGGCGTCCTCGCCGTGGTTGCCTTCGGGGCCGGAGAGGCCGAACATCCGCTCCTTCAGGATCGGGTCGGTGCCGTTCCAGAGCGCCAGGGCGAGGCACCAGCTCTGCTGGGCGTCGGAGAAGCCGGCCATGCCGTCCTCGTTCCAGCGGTACACGCGGGAGCGGGCGTGGTCGTGCGGGAAGGAGCGCCAGGCGTCGCCGTCGGCGCTGTAGTCCTCGCGTACGGTGCCCCAGGCGCGCTCGGCGAGGTAGGGGCCCCAGTCGCGCCAGCCCGCGGTGTCGGCCTCGGCGAGGCGGCGGCGTTCGGCGGGCTCGACGGTCATGCTGCGATCCTAGGGTCGCCCGGGCATCCGCTCGCTCAGCCCTGCCCGGGCGCGGTTGCAGGGGCCGTCGCGGTCGCTGTCGCTCAGCCCTGCACGAGCGCGTGCTCGAGCGCCACCCACGGCAGCATCGCGCACTTGATGCGAGTCACGTAGCGCGAGACCCCGCCGAGGGCGACGGCGTCGCCGAGCAGCTCCTCGTCGCCCTCGACGGCGCCCTTGGACTGCATCAGCTCCCGGAAGGCGTCGATGCGCCGGGTGAGCTCGTCGGCCGGCAGCTCGTGCACGAGGTCGCTCAGCAGCGAGGCCGAGGCGGTGGAGATGGAGCAGCCCTGCCCCTCCCAGCTGAGCGAGTCGACCGCGCCGTCGGCACCGCGGTGCACGTTGAGCGTCACCTCGTCGCCGCAGGTCGGGTTGATCTGGTGCGAGGAGCCCGAGGCGCCCTCGCGGAGGCCATAGCCGTGCTTCTCTTTGGAGTGGTCGAGGATGACCTGCTGGTAGAGCCCCTCGAGCTCGCGCGACGCCATCAGGCGACCCGGAAGAAGTCGCGCGAGTCGGCGACGGCCGCGACCGCCGCGTCGACGTCGCCGGTGGTGGTGTAGAGGTAGCTGCTCGCCCGGGTGGTGGCGGTGACGCCGAAGCGCCGGTGGATCGGCTGTGCGCAGTGGTGCCCCACCCGCACGGCGATGCCCCGGTCGTCGAGGAACTGCCCGACGTCGTGCGAGTGGATGCCCTCGACCACGAAGCTCGCGAGCCCCACCCGTTCGGCGCCGGCGCCCGGCCCCAGCACCCGCACGCCGGGAACGGCGCGGAGCCCCTCGGCGAGACGGCGGCCGAGCTCGGCCTCGTGGGCGGCGATGCGGTGCATCCCCACCCCGCGCAGGTACTCGACGGCCCGCGCGAGCGCGATGACCTGCGAGACGCGCTGCGTGCCCGCCTCGAAGCGCATCGGAGCCGGCAGGAACGACGACTCGGTGAGGCCGACCGTGGTGATCATCGACCCGCCCGTGAGGAACGGCGGCAGCGCGTTCAGCAGCTCGGAGCGGCCGTAGAGCACGCCCACTCCCGTCGGAGCGAGCATCTTGTGCCCGGAGAACACGGCGAAGTCGACGTCGAGGGCCGCGAGGTCGAGCGGCAGGTGCGGCGCCGACTGGCAGGCGTCGAGCACGGTCAGAGCGCCGGCCTGTTTGGCGAGGGCCACGAGCTCGGCGACCGGGTTCACCCCACCCAGCACGTTCGAGACGTGGCTGAAGGCCACGAGCTTCGTCTGCGGGCCGATCAGGGCGGCGGCCTCGTCGAGTCGCAGCGCGCCGTCGTCGTCGACGCCGATGACCTTCAGGGTCGCTCCGGTGCGGAAGGCGAGCTCCTGCCAGGGCACGAGGTTCGCGTGGTGCTCCAGCTCGGTGGTGACGATCTCGTCACCCGGGCCGATGCGGAAGCGGGCCGCCTCGGCTCCCCCGCGCCCGAGCGATGCGTTCGAGATGCCGTAGGCGATGAGGTTGATGCCCTCGGTGGCGTTCGACGTCCAGACGATCTCGTCGTCGGCGACGTTCACGAAGCGCGCGACGGTCGCCCGCGCCTCCTCGAACAGCTCGGTGGCCTCGCCTGCGAGGGTGTGGGCCCCCCGGTGCACGGCGGCGTTCGACTCCTCGTAGTAGCGGCGCTCGGCGTCGATCACCGAGCGGGGCTTCTGCGAGGTGGCACCCGAGTCGAGGTAGACCAGCGGATGCCCGTTCACGGAGCGGCCCAGGATGGGGAAGTCGGCGCGCAGCAGGTCGACCTCCGCGTCGCTCAGGCCGGGGGTGGTCGCGCTGGTCGCAGCCGCGTCGGTGCTGTCGGTGGTCGCAGTGCTGTCGGTGGTCGGGGTGCTCACGTCGATCGTCACAGGTGCCTCGGGGTGCTCGGGATCCGTCTGTCGTTCACAGGGTGCAAGCGCGTCGCCGGGTGCTTCATTCCATCGCCGCTCGACGCCCAGCCACTACGCAGAAGAGGCCCGGTCGGATGACCGGGCCTCTTCGTCTTGTTGCGGGGACAGGATTTGAACCTGCGACCTCTGGGTTATGAGCCCAGCGAGCTACCGAACTGCTCCACCCCGCGGCACAAGAAGAAACTCTAGCACACGATCGGAGTGGTGTTCGCCACGGCTACTGGGATGCAGCGATGGCGCGGTCCACCGCCTCCTTCAGACGGGCGTCGGCCTCGCCGTAGGCGGTCCAGTCGGCAGCCTTGAGGGCGGCGTCGCGGTCGGCCAGGGCCTGCTGCGCGTCGGCGAGGGCCTGGGTGAGGGCGGCGTCGCCGGTGAGGGTCGGTGCCGGGGTCGCCGTGCTCGGGTCGGTGGTGCCCGTGCCGGGGTCGGTGGTGCCCGTGCCGGGGTCGGTGCCGTCGGTCGGGATGGTGGACGTGCCGCCGCCACCCGTGTCGTCGGTGGGGATCACGTTCTCGTCACCCGCGTTCGCCCCCGAATCGCCGCCGAACAGCGAGTCGAGCGCTCCGTCGAGGGTGTTCTCGAAGGCGATCTTGTTGCCGAACGAGACCAGCACCTTCTGCAGCAGCGGGAAGCTCGTCTCACCGCGCGACTGCACGTAGACCGGCTGCACGTAGAGCAGACCGCCACCCACCGGCAGCGTCAGCAGGTTTCCGCTGATCACCTGGCTCTCGCCCTGGCGCAGCAGGTTCAGCGCCGAGCTCACCGCCGGATCGGAGGAGAAGCTGTTCTGCACCTGACCCGGGCCGGGGATCGTGTCGTCCTTCGGCAGCGTCAGGAGCCTGAGCTTGCCGTAGTCGCCCGACTTCTGCCCGTCGGTGCTGCCGGCGTTCGCGTCGACCGCGAGATAGCCGGTGAGCACGTTCCGGGAGCTCTCGGCCGACTGCTGGGTCGCCGGGATGAACGTCGAGTAGAGCGAGTACGACGGATCGTCCTGCGTCGGCATCTGCAGCGTCAGGTAGTACGGCGGCTGCAGCGTGGGGCTGGTCGAGGACGAGGTCGGATCGTTCGGCGTGGTCCAGGCGTCCTCCTGCGAGTAGAAGGAACCCGCATCCGTCACGTGGTACTGCCCGAGGATGGAGCGCTGCACCTTGAACAGGTCGGCCGGGTAGCGCACGTGGCTCATCAGCTCGCCGCTCATCTCGCTGATCGGCTTCACCGTCGACGGGTAGATCTTCTGCCAGGTCTGCAGCAGCGGGTCGTTCTCGTCCCACGCGTAGAGCGTGACCGAGCCGTCATAGGCGTCGACCGTGGCCTTCACCGAGTTGCGGATGTAGTTGATGTCGTCGACCGGGTAGGCGGGCGTCGGCGTGTAGGTGTCGGCGATCGACGAGCTGAGCGACTGCACCCGCGAGTACGGGTAGTTCGCCGACGTCGTGTAGCCGTCGACCACCCAGACGACCTTGCCGTCGACGACCGACGGGTAGGGGTCGGAGTCGATCGTGAGGTACGGCGCCACCTTCGAGACTCGCTCGGCCGGGTCGCGGTCGTAGAGGATCTGCGAGTCGTCGTTCACGGCGTCGGAAAGGAAGATCTGCTCGGACTGGAACTTCAGCGCGTAGACCAGGCGCTTGAAGATGTTGTCGAGCTTCGGCCCGCCGTCGCCCTCGAAGGTCGTGTACGTCTGCGAGGCGCCGTCTTCGCCCGACGGGTAGTCGAGCTCGATCTGGTCGGAGCCCTCCGGCCCGCCGACGATCGAGTAGGCGGGCGAGTTCTCGCCGAAGTAGATGCGCGGCTCGAAGTCGCCGAGCTGGCCCACCGAGGGGATGCCCGACTCGATGAACACCGGCTGGCCGTCTCCGGAGCGCTGGTTGCCGTAGGCCGCCACCACGCCGTAGCCGTGGGTGTAGACGACCGTCTGGTTGTACCAGGTGGCCGAGGAACCCAGGGCGTCGATGTCGATGTCGCGCACGGTGACCACCGCATCCTGGACCTCGCCGTCGATGTCGTAGCGGTCGACGTCGAGGTGGTCGGGGAACTGGTAGTACTGCCGGAACTGCTGCAGCTGCTGGAACGACTTGGTGACGAGGGCGGGGTCGAGGATGCGGATGTTCGCGGTCGTCGCCGCGTCGTTGCGGAGCGCCCCCGGCTCGGCGGTGGTGGTCGCCTCGTAGGGCGTCTCCTCGACGTCGGCGACCCCGTAGGCGTCTCGCGTCATGTCGATGTTGCGCTGGATGAACTCCTGCTCCAGCGTTCGCTCGCTCGGGTCGACCTGGAAGCGCTGCACCACCCACGGTGCGAGCGAGCCGAGGATGAGGGCGCTCACGATGAGCAGCGCGGTGCCGATGATCGGCAGGCGCCAGCGGCCGATCACCGCGGCCACGATGAACAGCACGGCGACGAGCACGGCGATGCCGGCGAGGATCTGCAGACCCGGGATGGTCGCGTTGACGTCGGCGTACGACGCGCCGGTGATCAGCCCCGAGCTGTCGGCGAGGGTCGCGAACTGGTCGAGCCAGATGCTGACGGCCTGCAGCAGCAGGTAGACGGTGGCGGTGACGGCCATCTGGATGCGCGCGATCTTCGAGATGCGCACCTCCCGCTGCGAGAAGCGGATGGCCCCGTAGAGGTAGCTCGTCGCGATGGCGGCGAGGCCGGCGACGATGACGACGGCCGAGGCGAAGCCCACGGCCCCGCGCCAGAACGGGAGGTCGTAGATGTAGAAGGAGATGTCGAGGCCGAACTGCGGGTCGGTCTGACCGAACGCCGTGCGGTTCAGGTACTGCAGTGTCAGCTGCCAGCGCGACGCGGTGGCGACGCCGGCGAAGAGGCCGAGCACGGCCGGCACGCCGAAGGTGGCGAGGCGGCGCAGCGGCTCGATGACCTGCTGGTAGCGGTCGAGCTGGGAGTTGAGCTTGGCGTAGACGGGGCGCCAGCGGAAGGCGATCTCGATCGAGGCCCACACCGGCACGGCCATGGCCACGAAGCCCACCAGGAACATCACACCGCCGGCGAGCCACTGCGTCGTGAGCACGCTCAGGTAGCCCAGCTGGTCGTACCAGAGGATCTCGGTGTAGAGGGTGGAGAAGACGAAGAAGAGTATGGCGAGCACGACCACGATCGCTATGGCGATCGCGAGAGTGACTCTCGAACGTCGTGCGGGCTTCTCTGCTGTTTGGGAAGTCACGTATGCCTCTGGCTCGCTGTGCGGTGTCCATCGATTCTAGACAATGGAATCCTAGGCAGGGCTGGCTGAGGGTATGCCCGATGCGACGGCGCCCCGGGCGCGCGGGCGCGGGTCAGCTGCAGGTCGGCAGGGCAGAGGTGTCGCCGCCGGTCGAGATGGCCTTCAGTGCGGCGAGCGAGTCGTCGAGGGTCGTGACCGCGAACACCTGCAGACCGTCGGGTACGTGCCCGACCACCTCGTCGCAGTTCGAGGAGGGGGCCAGGAAGTACCGGGCGCCCGCATCCTTCGCCCCCACCATCTTCTGGCGGATGCCGCCGATCGCCCCGACCTCGCCGGCCTGGTCGATCGTGCCGGTGCCGGCGACGTCCTTGCCGCCGTTCAGCTCCCCGGGGGTGAGCTTGTCGATGATGCCGAGCGCGAACATCATGCCCGCACTAGGACCGCCGACGTCGTTCAGCTGGATGTCGACGGTGAAGGGGAACTCGAAGTCGTAGCCGGCGCTGATGCCGAGGGCCGGGGCATCCGTCTGCTCGGAGATGACGGGGGTGATGGCGACGGTCTTCTCGGCGCCGCCGTCGGAGGGCTTCACGGTGAGCTGCGCGGGCGTCGAGGTGCCGTTCGCGGCGAGCGCGGCCCGCAGCGCGTCGACGTCGGAGACCGCCTCGCCGTTGACCGCCACGATCGCGTCGCCCGCGTCGAGCTGCCCGGCGGCGGGGCCGTCGGGGTCGAGGCCGGCCACCGTGACCTCGGTAGTGTAGGAGATGTCGAGGTTCGACAGGGCGGCCGCGACGGCCTCCTTCTGGCTGTCGACCATCTGGGCCGCGTTCTGCTCGTCGCGCTGCTCGGTGGTGACGGTGGGCGGGTAGACGGCCTCGATCGGGAGCACGGCCCGCGAGCTGTCGAACCAGGCCGAGATGATCTCGGCCCAGGACGGCCGCTGCTCGGGGGTGCCGCGCACCGAGACGGTGAGCATGTCGAGCGTTCCGGCCGTGGGGTAGGTGTCGGCGCCCTCGATGGAGATCAGCGGCACGTCCTCGCCGTCCTGTTCCTGGCTGCCGAGCGTGTCGAAGACGGGGCCCGGCTGCTCGATCACGTACGGGGCCGGGAGGAAGCTCATCACGAGGCCCAGCACGAGGGCGATCAGCAGCACGGTCCAGCCGGTGCGCACGCGGCGCGACGGGCGCGGCCGCGCGTCGTCGGGTTCGAACAGACTCACGGCATCCTCTCGCTGTCGGCACTCGGTGGCTGTTCGCCACGGGCGCACGCAGCAGCGCTCAAGCTTATGGGAAAACCCAGCCTGGGCGGTGGGCCACCGGTTAGCGTAGGAGCACTATCTGACAGCCCGCATGGAGGACACCGTGAGCGACGAGAACCGCGACCAGCCGGAAGACGAGTTCCGCGACATGCTTCGGCAGTTCCTCTCGGGCAACTCCGACATCGACCCGTCGAAGCTGGCCAGCGCGGCCGGTCTGCCGTCCGACCCGGCCGCCGTGTCGCAGCTCATGGCGCAGCTGCAGAACGCCATGCAGGCGTCGGGCGACGGGGTCGACTGGAGCGTCGCGACCAAGCAGGCGCAGGAGATCTCCGCCGCGGGCAGCCTCGCCGTCACCGACCAGACGAAGACGCAGCTCGACCAGGCGCTGCACATCGCCACCCTCTGGCTCGACGAGGTCACGGGCCTGTCCGACTCCGCGGTCGCCCCCCGCCTGATGACCCGCCAGGAGTGGGCGACCACGACCGTTCCGGTCTGGACGGAGCTGGCCGAGCCCGTCGCCGAGTCGATCGCCGACGCCCTCACCGATGTGCTGCAGAACCAGGCGCCCGAAGAGATGGCGGGCATGATCGCGGGCGCCAGCCAGCTGATGCGCAACCTCGGCGGCACGCTGTTCGCGATGCAGCTCGGCCAGATCGTCGGCCAGCTCTCGAAGGAGGTCGTCTCGGGCGGCGACGTGGGCATCCCGCTCCTCGAGGAGGGCCAGGCCGCACTGGTGCCGCAGAACATCGCAGAGTTCGGCGAGGGCCTCGACATCCCCGACGAGGAGGTGCAGCTCTACCTCGCCATCCGCGAGCTCGCCCACGCCCGCCTCTTCCGGCACGCGCGCTGGCTGCGGCTGCACGTCATCTCCTCGATCACCGAGTTCGCGAAGGGCATCTCGATCGACACCGAGCGCCTCGAGGAGCTCGCCGGCAGCTTCGACCCCTCGAACCCCGAGGAGCTCAAGCAGGCGATGGCGAGCGGAGCGCTCATCCCGCCGAAGACCGAGCAGCAGCAGCACGCGCTGGCGCGTCTCGAGACGACCCTCGCCCTGATCGAGGGCTGGGTCGACACGGTCACCGCCCAGGCCTCGGTGCGCCTGCCGCGCTGGAACTCGGTGGCCGAGACGGTGCGTCGCCGCCGAGCCTCCGGTGGCCCCGCCGAGTCGGCGTTCGGCGCCCTGATCGGCCTCGAGCTGCGGCCCCGTCGCCTCCGCGAGGCGGCGGCCATGTGGCAGCAGGTGACGGATGCGGTGGGCCAGGAGCAGCGCGACGCCCTCTGGTCGCACCCCGACCTGGTGCCCACCACGGCCGACCTCGACGACCCGGCGGCGCTGATCGCGCGACTGCAGGCCGGGGAGCCGGAGCCCGACGAGATGGACCAGGCGCTGGCGGATCTGCTGCGCGAGGAGGAGTCGCGGGGGGATTCGCCTCGCGGGGATTCGCCGCGCGGGGACGAGCAGCCTCCGGTGGTCTAAGACTTCTCCTCCACCTCACCGGTTGCCGGGCGGCTTCGTCGACCGGGCTGTTGATAACCGCCTCGGCGGGGCTCGGGGGCGACAGGATGCCCGCATGGCACTGCGTCTCTCCCCCTCCCACCCGCTCGTCTGGCGCACCCCCGACGAGCTCCAGTTCGGTGTCGAGCAGCCGCTCCTGAGGCTGCGCGGTCTCGACGAGCGGCAGCACTTCGTGCTCGGGTTGCTGCAGAAGGGCGTGTCGCGACCGGTACTCGGCGCGCTGGCGGCGTCGAAGGGCCTCGCACCCCCGGTGGTCGACGCGCTGCTGGCGTCGGTGACCCCGGCGCTCGAACGACCGTCGCCGCCCCCCGGTGCCGGGTCGCTCGACGGGGTGGCCGTGCAGGTGCTGGGGCACGGTGCTCCGGTGCCGGCGCTCGAGGCGGTGCTGGCGCGGTGCGGGGCCGTCGCTGCCGGCCCGGGGGCTCCGACCGCACTGGGGGTGGTGGTCTCGCACTACGCCACGGCACCACGGCGGGCCTCCGCGTGGCTGCGCGACGACGTGCCGCATCTGCTCGTCGAGTTCGGCGACCGCTCGGTGCGCATCGGTCCGCTGGTGGTCGGCGGCATTTCGGCGTGCGCCGCCTACATCGAGTTCGCCCGCGCCGAGGCCGACCCCTGCTGGCCGGCGCTCGCCTCGCAGCTCGCGAGCCGTCAGGCGCCGACGGCCGACGCGGTGGGCGCGTCGATCGCCGCCGGGCTGGCGGTCTCGGCACTGCTCGAGCACCGCACCCTCACCGCGCGGGGCTCACCTAGTCCATGGCTGGGCCGGGCTCTCCGGGTGCAGCCCACCTCGTTGCTCGGCCCTCAGGGCGCCACAGTCGAGACGATCAGTCCGCATCCACGCTGCGCATGCCGGTCTCTGCCAGGAAGCGCGACGCCGCCCTCGGCGCCCCCCGGCGGATGCCGGCCGCCGCCCACGACAGCCGCAGCCGTTCCCGGGCCCGGGTGATGCCGACGTAGAGCAGCCGCCGTTCCTCGTCGACGCCCTCGAGTCCCGAGGCGTAGGCGATCGGCAGCAGCCCCTCGGCGACGCCGACGATGAACACCGCGGGCCACTCCAGGCCCTTGGCGGAGTGCAAGGTGGCGAGCGTGACGGCGCGCACGGTGGGTTCGTGCTGCGACGACTGGCGCTCCTTCAGCTCGTCGGTGAACTGCCGGAAGGTCGTGCCGGCGGGCATGCTCTCGGCGAGGCCCATCAGGGCGTTCAGCGACTCCCAGCGGTCGCGCACGGCGCCGACGCCCTCGGGCGGCACCTGCGTCCAGCCGCGGGAGCGCAGCACGTCGCTGACCGACTTGAAGAGCGGCTCCTCCGAGATCGACACCGAGGCGGCGCGCAGCTCCATCACCGCCCGCTTCACGTCGGGCTGGTCGAAGAAGCGGGTGGCGCCGCGCAGCTGGTAGCTGACCCCGGCCGCCGTGAGGGCCTGCTCGAGCGGGGCCGACTGGGCATTGATGCGGTAGAGCACCGCGATGTCCTGCGGGGCGGTGCCGGTCTCGATCAGGCGGGCGATCTCCGCGGCGACGCCGGCGGCCTCGTCGAGGTCGTGGCGGTAGGCGGTGACGGTGGGGTCGGGCGCTTCCGGTTCGGGAGTCGGCTTCCCGTCACTTTCGATATCTCTCGCGGCGGAGTGCAGGGTGAGCGCGCCGGGGCGGCCGCGCATGAGGCGGTTCGCCGAAGCCACGATCGGCGGGGTCGACCGATAGTTCTGCTCGAGCGTCACCACCGTGGCGCTGTCGTGCCGGCGCGGGAAGTCGAGCAGGAACTCCGCGCTCGCCCCCGCGAACGAGTAGATCGTCTGACTCGCGTCGCCCACCACGCAGAGGTCACGGCGGTCGCCGAGCCAGAGCTGGAGGAGATGGTGCTGCAGCGGGGAGACGTCCTGGTACTCGTCGACCACGAAGAAGCGGTACTGCTCCCGCACCTGGATGGCGACCGACGGCTCGATCTCGATCATGCCCGCCGTGGCCAGCAGCACGTCCTCGAAGTCGAGCTGGCGGCGCTCGTCCTTCAGAGCCTCGTACTGCTTCTGCAGCGCGATCATCTGCTCGACCGAGAGGTTCGACGGCATCGTCCGCACGGTGCGGGCCTTCAGCTCGTAGTCGGCGAGCGAGAGGTTCGACACCTTCCGCCACTCGATCTCGGCGGCCACGTCGCGCAGGGTGGCGGTGTCGACGCGCAGGCGCAGGGTCTCCGCCGCGTGCGCGATGGCGCGGGCCTTGTTCTCGACGATCCGGGGCGCCTCCCCGCCGATCACCTGCGGCCAGAAGTAGTTCAGCTGCGACAGCGCCGCCGCGTGGAAGGTGCGGGCCGCCACACCGCCGGCGCCGAGGGGACGCAGCCGCGAGCGCAGCTCGGCCGCGGCGCGCGACGTGAAGGTCAGCGCCATCACCCGGCTCGGCGAGTACACCCCGGTCGC
The DNA here is from genome assembly GCF_024978135.1 of Herbiconiux gentiana. Classification (GTDB taxonomy): domain Bacteria; phylum Actinomycetota; class Actinomycetes; order Actinomycetales; family Microbacteriaceae; genus Herbiconiux; species Herbiconiux gentiana. The sequence goes on from NZ_JANTEZ010000004.1 coordinate 282,566, forward strand.
GACGCCGTAGGCGATGCGGTGCGTGATGGCGCGGGTCTTGCCCGTGCCGGCACCGGCGAGAATGCACACCGGCCCGAGCAGCGCCCGAGCCGCGACCCGCTGCTGCGGATCCAGCGCCTCCAGCAGCTCCTCCGACGAGGTGCCGATCATCCCTGTCCCGGGCCCGGTTCGACCGGGCGGTCGTCGGCGGCCGCGTCGGCCGGCAGCGCGACGGCCGACGGGGTGGTGCGCGGCACGAGCGGTCCGCCGTACCAGCGCTCGATGATCGCGCGCGCGATCGACGACGGCCCGGGCAGCAGGAAGCCGTTGTCGGGGTCGACGATCTCCTCACGGCTGAACCAGCGCAGGTCGATGATCTCGTCGCCGTCGGGCCGCTCGCCGGAGGCGCCGTCCTCGGCGACCCGCGCCATGAAGCCCACCATCAGCGAGGCGGGGAACGGCCACGGCTGCGAGCCGACGTACTGCGGGTCGGCGATCACCACGCCGGACTCCTCACCCACCTCGCGGATCGCCGCCGCCTCGAGCGACTCCCCCGGCTCCACGAAGCCCGCGAGCAACGAGTAGCGGTTCTTCTCCCAGAGGGCGTTCGACCCGAGCAGCAGCCGCTCCTCGGCGTCGACGATGCCGACGATCACGGCGGCGTCGGTGCGCGGGAACAGCTCGACACCCTCGACGGTGCAGCGCCTGACCCAGCCGCCGCTCTCGACCGTGGTCGTCGCGCCGCAGCGGGGGCAGTGGCTGCTCACGGCGTGCCAGTTCATCATCGCGAGCGCTTCGGTGAACACGCCCGCCGCGCTGTCGTCGAGATCGGTCGCCACGAGGCGGAGGTTGACCCAGGAGGCGCCGGGGCGTTCGGCGACGAGGGCGTCGGCGCGAGCATCCGGAACCGAGATCGCGAAGACCGGCGGCCCGGTCGGATCGTCGTGGGCGTCGAGCAGCACGCCGAGGTACAGGCGCACGGCGGTTTCGTCGGAGACGTCACCGGCGACCTCGTCGGGGCGGAGCAGCGCGAGTTCGGTGCGGATGCTCGGCGGGCGGTCGCCGAAGCCGTCCCAGCCCGAGGGCGCCGAGCCGGTCGAGGCGAGCGCGAGGCCGCGGTTCAGCACGAGCACGCGGGTGTCCGCCGACGACCAGAGGCGGTCGAGGGCGGCGGGGTCGGACCGGGTGTCGTGGTCCCGGTCGATGCGATGCCGCGATAGGGGCAACGAGGACGGGAAAGCGCGGGACATGGTTGACCAATCGTGCGTGGCGAAAGCCGGTGCGGGAGCCTGCCCGCCGTACCCTGGAAGGCATGGCGAGATCCCACTTCACTCTAGCCGCGCTCGCGACCTCGGCCGTCGCCGGGGCGGACATCGTCGCGACCCGCCCGCTGTCGACGAGCACCGTGGGCCGCTTCGACTCCGCGGTGGTCACGCTGCGCTCGGGCGACGAGCTGGTGGTGCGGGTGCCCCGCGACGACGACGCCGGCTCGGAGCAGTCGCGCGACCTCGTGGCCCTCAACGCGCTGACCCCGGGTGTGCGCTCGCGGCTGCTCTTCCATGTGCCGGCCTTCGTCGGCCAGACCCCCGTCGGCGACACCCGCGCGGTGGTCTACGACTACATCCCCGGCCGCCCCGGCTCGCTGGCCGACGTCGGCGACGAGGACAGCGCGTCCGACTCGATCGGGCGGGCGATCGCGGGCATCCACTCGCTGCCCACCTCGGTGGTGTCGGATGCGGGGCTGCCCTCGAACTCGGCCGGCCAGATCGCCGCCACCTCCCGCAAGCTCACCGACCGCGCCGCGGCGTCGGGCCGGGTGCCGAAGGAGCTGCTGACTCGCTGGTCGCTGGCCCTGGAGGACAGCGCCCTCTGGCAGTTCCAGCCGACGGTGGTGCACGGGGCGCTCGCGCCGGAGTCGTTCCTGATCGCGGCCGACCAGGTCACGGGCATCCTGAACTGGCACAACCTGCGCGTCGGCGACCCGGCGCTCGACCTGTTCTGGCTCAACTCGGCGACCCACATCGAGAGCGCCGACCGCGTCTACGCCGCCTACGCCCGCGCCGTCACGAGGCCCGCCGACCACCAGCTGCGCAAGCGCGCGCGGCTGTACGCCGAGCTCGAGATCGCGCGCTGGCTGCTGCACGGCGTCGACAGCCGCGACGAGGCGATCATCGCCGACGCGGAGAACATGCTCGCGGGCCTGCACGCCACCGTGCAGAACGACCTGCTCAACCCGCTGTCGACCGACACCGGCCAGATCATGGGGCTGGAAGACGTCGAGGCGCTGCTCGACCGCACCCCCGTCTCGGGCGGGGTCGCCGCGGGCGCCGCGCGCCCCGGCTCGGGCCTCGGCCCCCTCGCAACGGAGCACGCGAACCGCATCGCGGAGGACTGACCACGCTCCGCCCTCGGTGCGACCGGCCTACCCCCACCACTCAGGGCGCGGTGGGGCGGTTTTTGCCTGCCACTCAGGGCCCGGTGGGGCGAATTCCTCGGTGCAACCAGCCCACCCCCGCCACGCAGGGCGCGGTGGGTCGGCTTCCCCGTGCGTGAGCTGCCCCGGTGGCGGCGCTCGTCAACCTGCGGCGTCGCGGAGCACGGCCGCGGCAGCGGCACTCGTCAGAGTGCCGCGTCGCGGAGCAGCGCCTCGAGCTCGGCCTCGGAGTACAGACGGTCGGGCCGGATGACCTGATCGTCGGCCACGAAGTAGAACGACGCGTCGACGAGGTCGACGTCGATGCCCTTCCACCGCGCGTATGCCAGCCGGTACAGCGCCAGCTGCAGCTGCTTCAGCTCAAGATCGGCGGCGTCGACGGGCGCCCGACCGGTCTTCCAGTCGACGACCTCGAACCGCCCGCCCCCGGCGAAGATGGCGTCGATCTTGCACACCACGATGCGCCCGCCCAGCACCAGGTGGATCTCGACCTCCACCTCCTCAGGCCGCCGCGCGGCGAACGGCGACCGCCGGAACGTCTCGATCAGCTCGGCGAACCGCTGATCCTCGGCCGACGGCCCGCCCACCACATCGCCGCCGCCCGCCGCCGCGTCACCGGTCCCAGCCGCACCACCCACCGCCGCGTCGCCGCTAGCCTCCGGACCGCCGGTCACTGCCGCACCGCCACCCGCCGCCGCGTCAGCGGTCCCAGCCGCACCGCCGCCCGCCGCCACGTCATCGCCGGCGTCAGTGGCACCAGCCGGGTCCACACCATCACGATCGCCAAGGTCGTCGGATTCATCCTTGCCGCCGACGCCATCCACACCACTGAGGCCGTCCCCGGCGCCAAGGCCATTCGCGCCACCGAGGTCATCCAGGCCATCCAGCCCATCGAAGTCGTCGAGGTCGTCGAAGTCGTCGAAGAGGTCGTAGTTGGCGAGGCCGTCGACGTGGTCCGCGCCGAGGGTCGGCAGGTCGACGAGGGCGTCGGCCCCGTCACGGCGGAACATCTCCTCGACCCAGGTGTGGAACCGCGTGCCGAGCCGTGTCTGCCGGTACGGGCGCTCGGGCATCGGGCGCTGAAGGGCACGCACGACCGCCTGCGGGTCGGACACGTAGTCCTTGAACCGCGACGCCGGGATGCGCACCGGCACGTCGAGCGCCACGTCGTCGCGCAGCCGGGCCCGTTCGGCGAGAAGCAGCTCGATGTCGTGGTCCCACGGCGTGGACGCACCCGGGTCGGCCGCGCGCACGGCTGCAGCGGCGGTCTCGACGCGAGAGCGACGGCCGCCGAGCGGGTCACGCGGCCACGGGACCCAGTTCTCCGCTTCGGCCAGCGGGTTGTCCTCGTGCTCGGGCGCATCCGGGAGCACGCCCTCGGCGACGAGGCCGATCGACCCGAGTTCGCGGAGGTAGAGGCCGGGGCCGCGGGGGCGCTTGACGCCGGTGGTCCAGAAGGAGCCGGTGAGCAGGAGCCTCTCGCGGGCGCGGGTGACCGCGACGTAGATGAGGCGGCGCTGCTCGGCGGCGTACTGCGCGGCGTTGTCGGCCTGGAAGGCGTCGAGCGCGGGCTTGAAGTCGCTCTGGGTGTCGATGCCCTGCCAGGCGAGTTTCGGCAGCTCGGCGCTGTCGCCGCGGAAGTCGAAGGGGAGCTCGCCGAAGCTCAACCAGCCCCGGCTGGAGCGCGGATCGCCCGGCAGCTCGCCCTCGACCATGCGCGGGATGGCGACGACGTCCCACTCGAGCCCCTTGGCTCCGTGAATCGTCAGGATCTGCACGGTGCCCGGCTCGGCCTCCTCGCTGCGAGGCTCGAGGCGGTCGCGCTTCTCGGCCTCCTCGAGCCACGACAGGAAGTCGCCGAGACCCGCCGTGGGGTCGAGGGCGAGGAACGACGTGAGCTGCTCGGTGAACGCGTCGAGGCTGGCACGGCCGAGGGTGTGGTGGGGGCTGGCGAGCACCTCGATGTCGAGCAGGAGCTCCTGCTGCACGAGGTCGACGAAATCGACGAGCCCGAGCCCGGCCCGGGTGCGGAGGTGGGCGAACTGGGCGGCGGCCCGGCGGAGGCGGTCGAGCCCGACCTCGCTGAAGGGCTCGAGGGCCCGGTGGTCGGGCCGGGCGGTGGCGAGGAAGTCGAGGGCGTCGACGATCGACCTGTCCTCGTCGTCGACGACCGACCCGCGGAGGCGCCCCGAGACCTCGGGCTCGAGCTTCTGGAAGCGGTGGTCGCGCTCGGCGATCCACGAGGCGAGGGCGCGGAGGGCGACGAGGTCCTTCGTGCCGATGCGCCAGCGCGCTCCGGCCAGCACCCGGAGGAGGTCGGGGCCGGCCGTCGGGTAGTAGAGCACGCGGAGGGTCGACACGAGGTCGGCGACCGCGGGCTGCCCGAGCAGACCGCCGATGCCGAGCACGTGGTAGCGCACGCCCTTCGCCTCCAGCGCCGCGGTGAACGGCTCGATCTTCTTCACCGAGCGGCAGAGCAGCGCCGCCGACGGACGGGTGCCGTCGGGCCGGGCGCGCAACTGCTGCTCGAGCCAGGCCGCGACCTGCTCGGCCTCGTCGCGCACGGTCTCGCTGAAGCCGACATCGAGCCGGCCCGCGGCGACGTTCGGGCGGGGCCCGAGCTCCTCGACGGGAATGCCCGAGGTCGCCGTCAGCGGACGCACCAGCGTGTTGGCGGCCTTCAGCACCACCTCGGGATTGCGCCAACTCGTCGACAGGGCGAACGGCGGTGCGCCCTTCGTCGCGGGGACTCTCTCGCCACCCGTCGGAGTGCCAACGGCGGAAGCACCTGCGACGTCGACGGCGGAAGCACCAATAATGGGATCGGCTCTCACCGGCGCGACCGGCGCGACGTCGGTCGCCTTGCCGGCACCGCGCCGCGTGTCGCCGAAGTCGGCCCGGAACCGCGCCAGGTTCGCCGCGCTAGCCCCGCGCCACCCGTAGATCGACTGGTGCGGATCCCCGACCGCCATGACGGCATGCTCCCGGAACAGCACCGACAACAGTCGGGTCTGCACGACCGACGTGTCCTGGTACTCGTCCAGCAGCACCACGCGGAAGCGGTCCCGGTAGTCGGCCACGACCCGCGGTGTGCTCTCGACGATCGCGAGCGCCAGCGCGATCTGGTCGGAGAACTCGACGTACCCCCGCCGCACCTTCTCGGCCGCGTACTCGTCGGCGAGGTCGAGAAGCAGCGGAAGCGCGGCCACCGGCGCGATCGCCGACTCCAGATACCCGAAGACCGCCCCGCCCCGCGAGCTCTTGCCCTTCGGCAGGTCCGCAAGGGCGGCGAAGCGGTCGGCGTAGCGCGACACCGGGCCCGACTCGGTCACGTTCTCGCTGAGCGCCCGGCTCAGGTTCAGCACCGCCGACGTCACCACGTCGACCGACCGGTCGATGCCGAGCAGCCGCTCATCGCGACTCGCCACCACCACCGACCGTGCCAGCTGCCACGCCGAGGCCTCGCTCAGCACCGCCGCCTCGCCCTCGCGGCCGATCAGCACCGCGTTCTCGCGGAAGATGCTGTTCGCGAACGCATTGTAGGTCGCGATCTCCGGCGCGTCGAAGGGGTCGGGCTCGCGCTCGGTGACCCGTGCCTCGGTCAGCTGCGCCAGTCGCCGGCGGATGCGCTCCGCCAACTCCCCCGCCGCCTTCCGCGTGAACGTCAGCCCCAGCACCTCGGGCACCTGCACCAGCCCGTTAGCGATCAGCCACACCACCCGGTTGGCCATGGTCTCGGTCTTGCCGCTACCGGCGCCGGCCACGACGATCCGCGGATCGAGCGGCGCCTCGATCACCGCACGCTGCTGCTCGGTCGGCCGCGGCAGCCCGAGACGGTCGGCGATCTCGACAGCCGAGATCAGATCCCCGGCCCGCTCAGCACCAGACGCCGACACGGTTCCAGGCGACGGATGCGCGGCCCCCTCCCCCGGCGACAGCAGCTCTGCCTCGTCCCGCGGCGACCGCGAGTCCGCCCCCACCGCAGGCGACGGATGGGCGGCCTCCGCTTCCGGCGGAAGACTCGAAGCCTCCCCACCTCGCGGCGCGACGAAGGCCCTCGGGTCGTCGAGGTCGGCCAGGTCGAAGAGCGCGTCGCTCATTCGCTCACCGCCTTGATCAGCTGGATCCGGTACTCGTACCGGTTCTGGTTGTCCCGCTCCTCGGGCGCGGCCACCCCGGAGAACTCGGCGGCGGCCATCCCCTCGGCGACCGCCTCGATGCGCCGGGCGATGTCGGCGAGCGCCTCGTCGTCGAGCGGATCCTGCACCCGCAGCGTGAACCGCCCCTCCCGGTCACCCTTGGCGACATACAGCAGAGCCGCCCCCCGGTGCACGATCCCCGATCCCGCGTCGGTGGCGTCCGCATCCGCAGCCCCGAGCGACACCCCTTCCTCCAGCGCCCCCGCATCCGGCGCCCCGCCGCCCCGTGCACCACCCAACGGCGCCCCGCGGCCCAGTGCGCCACCCACCGGCGCCCCGCCGCCCAGTGCACCATCCACCAGCGAACCGTCGCCCAATGCACCACCCTCCGGCGCCTCGTCGCCCGGCGCACCAGCCTCCGGCGAGCCCTCCTCCGGCGCCCCGTCGCCCGGCGCGCCGAGACCGTCCACCGACCCGCGCACGAGCGCGAGCTGGTACGCCGCCATCTGCGCGTGCGTGGGCATGTCGGCGGCCCGCACCGGATACTTGCCCGTCTTCAGGTCGATGACGAGCAGCGTGCCGTCGCCGTCGCGCTCCACGCGGTCGATCGATCCGTTCACCTGCGCCCGACCCTGCCGGAACGAGAAGCCCGCCTCCGCCCCGACCAGCTCGTGCCCGTCGCGGCTCTCGAAGCGCCGGAGGTAGTCGGCGAGACCGTCCAGCTTCGTCTCGAGGGCCCGCCGCTCCCGCTGCTCGATCCACGGCGCCTCGAAGCGCAGCTCCTTCCAGCGCTCCTCCGACACCCGCGCGAGCGCCTCGACCGTCGGCTCGGCCTCGGGATCGGTCGACACCGACTCCATCGCCGCGTGCACGATGGTGCCGATGCCTGCCGCCAGGCTCTTCGACCCGCCGGCCACCTGGTCGACGAACCAGATCAGCGGCGACTGCTCGAAGGCCTCGATGCGCGACGGCGACACCCGCACCACGGCCTCCTCGTCGGCCGGATCGATGACCGGCTCGTCGGTCGACGCCGTCAGCAGCCCGTACCAGTCGGCGGGGTCGGCCCCGGCCGCACCCTCCTGGGCGAGGCGCGCGAGTGCGGCGGCCGCGCGCGAATCGTCGTCCTCCGCCACACGGCGGCGCAGGTAGCCGGTCAGGCCGCGCAGGGTGAGCGGATGCCGCGCCTGCGCCATCGGCTCCGCGTCGGGCGCGAAACCGAAGAACGGCGAGGGCTGCTCGTCGTCGTTCGCGACGCAGCTCAGCACGGTCAGGGTGCGCGAGCGCGAGACGGCGAGGGCGAACATCCGCAGCTCGTCGCCGAGCACCTCGGCACGCTGAGCGGCGGCGGCAGCCCCGGCCGCCTCGCTGTCGGCCTCGGGGCTCGGCCCACCCGAAGGCCCGGCCGAGGGCGATCCGCCTGAAACCGAAACGGTCGTCGACGGCTCGTCCTCGTCCGCTCTGAGAGGTGCGGCCGGTGCAGGGGCACCTGGCAACGGGTCAGCGGATGCCCGCCCCCACGCCGCCCCCGACAGCTCCCCCGCTTCGGCGATCGCCGTGAGCCGCTGCGCGTGCAGCAGCGACCCCCGCAGCCGGAGGTTCGGCCATACCGACTCCTGCAGCCCCGCGACCACGACGACGTCGACCTCGACCCCCACCGCGCCCGTCGGCGTCGTGACGAGCACGGCGTCGCTGCGCGAGCGGGGTGAGAGCGTGTCCTCCGGCACCTCGGCCGTGAGGAACTCGTCGAGGAACAGCTCCGCCGGCCGCTCGGGGTCGCGCTCCACCGAGCGACGAGCCGCTGTGAACAGCGCGACCGCACCGTCGAGGTTGCGGTTCGCCTCGTCGGCGACGATGCCCGTGCCGGCGGCGAGGTCGCCCCATCGCTTGGCCAGACCGGTGCGCTGCCAGAGTTCCCAGAGCAGCTCCTCGACGCTGGCCCCGGCAACGTGGCTCGCGCGAACCGCCGCGAGCGTGGTGCCGAGAGCGGCGACGCGGCGCGCGGGACCGGAGTCGATCGTGGCGAGCACACCGGGGATGCGCACCGCCTCCTCGAGGAGCTCGTCGGAGTGCCGGCTGCCTCCGCTCGCCAGCTCCTCGTGCCGCAGGGCGAGCCGCAGCCGCCGCAGCCCCACTGCGTCGACGCCGCCGAGCGGCCCGAGGATGAGTGAGGAGACCGCGTCGGGCGTCAGCTCGAGCCGCCCGATCGCGAGCGCAACCCCCTCGGCGAGATGGCGCGCGGCGTAGTCGTCCCGCAGAGCCTGCACGGCCGACAGCGTGCGCGTCGGCACCTCTGCGAGCCCCAGCCCGCGCGCCATGGCCGGCACGAGGGCACCCGAGCGCACGATCACCGCCATCTGCGACCACTCGATGCCGTGCAGCAGATACTGCTCGCGGAGCAGCCGCGCGACCGTGGCGATCTCCCCGGCGCGCGTGTCGGCCTGGATGCGCAGCACACGTCCCCCGCCCGCCGCACCGGCCCCGGCGGCAACCGCCTGCGCGCCACCTGCCGGGGCCGCTCCCGCTATACCCGCGTCTGTGCCCGCCCCCGCGGCACCCGCACCCGCCCCGGCACCCGCCGCAACCGCCCCTGCGCCACCCGCGCTCGCCCCAGCAGACTCCGCGCCACCTGCACCCGCCGCAGCCACCCCGGCCCCGGCCGCGCCACCCGCCTCCACCGTGTCCCGCTGCCGCCCCGCCGCCGCCGTCCCGATCCGCTCGGTCACCCTCCGCGTCAGCCCCCGCAGCGCGCCTCGCTGTCGATGCGACTCCCGCAACACCACCGGCGACAGCGTCGGCACCCCGAGCGCCCGCGACAACTGCCCGAGCGCCCGCACGTCCGACCCGCGGAACCCCGTCGTCGCCGTGTCGGGATCGCCGAACGCCACCACGGCGGCCCCCTGCCGAGCGAACTCGCGCACGAGGTTGACCGCGCCGATCGCCAGGTCGGGGAAGTCGTCGACAACCACGAGCCGCAGCCCCGCCGGCAGCCCCGCGTCGCGCACGATGCGTCGCGCCTCGGCGAGCAGCTCGGCCGAGTCGAGGTGCGCGACCTCGTAGGCCTCCAGGGTCGCCTGGTACTCGGTGAGGAACGCCGCCGCCCCCTCCCACTCCGGTAGCCCCTGAGCGACGCCGAGCCGCGCCAGCCCCGACGGCGAGACCCCGTTCTCGGTCGCGCGCATCATCAGCTCGCGCAGTTCGGTGCGGAACTCCTTCAGGCTCCGCACCTCCGCCGGCAGCGACGCCGGCCACGGAACGGCCGCCCGCCCGGCGAGCTCGTCGTCGATGCCGCCCTGCAGCAGTTCCGCCACGATCCTGTCCTGCTCCGCACCCGTCAGCAGCGCCACGGCCCGGGCAGGGGCGACGGATGCCCGCACCGAACCCGCGACCGCGGCGGCCCCTGCGCCGGCCGCCGTGCGGTCTCCCCCCGTGCGCACGATGCCGAACGCCGCCGAACTGGGCGTGCGCGCCAGCGGACCACTGCTCGGCACCCCGAGCCGGAGTGCCACCCGGTCGCGCAGCCGCGTCGCACTCTGGCGTGTCGGTGCGAGCACCAGCACGCTCTCGGGCGCGAGACCGTGCCGCCCCACCCGATCCGCCACGAACTCGACGAGCGCCGTCGTCTTGCCCGTGCCCGGCGCCCCGATCACCGCGAACGACGCCTCGACCGGCCGCGCGAGCAGCTCGGCGAACGCGCTGCGGGGGGCTTCGGAGGGTGCGTCGATCACGGCCACCACGGTACCGTCCCCCTCCGACATCGCCGGTCCGAGCATCCGCCCGCGCCCGTCGAACCCGGCACCGACCAGCCCACCGACCACGGCACCGACCAGCCCACCGACCACGGCACCGACGACGCCACCCGAGCCCCTCACCCCACCCCGACCGCCCTGTTCGCTCTGGGCTGGTGCCCACGCGCCCCATTCGGCGGGCGGTGTCGGGGGTGTGCCGTACTCTGAAACCGTGGCCGGTCGAATCGGTCACGTGACGTGAAAGGCACTTTGATGGACATCCGTATCGGCATCGCCAACTCGCCCCGTGAGCTCAACTTCGAGTCGAGCCAGTCCCCCGCCGAGATCGAGGCGATCGTCTCCGAGGCCCTCACCAACGGCGGCACCCACGTCTCGCTGAAAGACGACAAGGGCAAGCAGTACCTCGTGCCCGTCGCCTCGCTCAGCTACGTCGAGATCGGCAGCGAAGAGTCGCGCCGCGTCGGCTTCGTCGCCTAGCCTCTCCTCATGGAGCTGCTGTTCATCACCCTCGGCGGTGTCATCCTCGGGCTGATCGCGCGCTATGCCCTGCCGAACCGCGACCGGCACGGCGCCGTGGTGGTGCCCGCCATCGGCGCGGCCGTCGCGGCGGTCGTCTGGGTGGCTCTCACCTGGGCCGGCCTCCCGTGGGACGGTGGGTGGATCTGGGTGATCAGCCTGGTCGTCACGGCCGTAGCGGTCGTGGTGGCCGACGTGCTGATCGGCCGCACCCGCAAGGAGCGCGACGATCTGCGCCTGCAGCAGCTGCTGAAGGGCCGCGCCGCCGCCTGAGTGCGACGGCAAGCACTCCCGTGCTGCGGCAAGAACCTGAGTGCCGCGAAAACCACCTGGGTGCTGCGACAACCACCCGGCCGCTGCGGCACCATCCGTCGTCGTCATCGAGCGGATGCTCGTCCCGGTGCCTAAGCGGTCAGCCCGAGCCGATCCATCCGCCGCGTGTGCGACGCGATCATCTCGGTGAACACGGGCTCGATCCGCTGCTCGTCCGTCGCCTGGTTGCCGGTCAGGTGGATGGCGGAGCGGCACACGAGCAGCGTGTCGCCGACGACCCTCCGCCCCCACATCGCGAGCCGCGGCCCGAGCACCGGATCGGCGGCGATCCCCTCGGCCAGCAGGTCGGCGATCGCCCGCCGGCCGGTCTCGGCGTCGAGGATCGCGACGCAGCGCGGAGCGATGTCACCGGGCAGACCGGCGGCCAACAGCGTGAAGAAGTCGTCGAGGATGCCGGCGGTGAGGTAGACGCTCGCCAGCTGCTCGAACCAGTCGCCGCCGCGCACCAGCGAGCGGTACCGGTCGATCCCGGCCACGAAGGGCGAGATGACGTCGGCCGGCACATCCACCCGCCGACGGATCTCGGCGACCAGCCGTTCGTGCTTGTCGAGCGCCTGGCTGGCCGCGGGGGCCAGCGCCTGCTTGGCGGCCACCGTCGGAGCGGCGGCGATCGCATCCGACACCTCTTCGAACACGGCCAGCTGCACATAGGCGGCCTGCCCCAGATAGGGCAGCACCTCGGGCGTCAGCTCGGCCAGGTTGACCTTCGGGTAGCTCGCCGAGTCGTCCCGGGGTTTCAGCCGCGGGATGTCGATGCGCACCTTCGGGCGGCGGAGAAAACCGAACACGACGCCAATCCTAACGGGGCCTGCCACGGCCGTCCGACCCGCCGCCCGGGGCCTTCCGGCCTGTGCGCAGGCCCCGTCCACTAAACTCGATCCGGGCCCTGACGCAAATCGGGGCAATCCGCCGCCGCCCGGCGCCATCGCCGGTCATCGCTCAGGTCAGCCGAGCACCGTTCCTCACTACGGCGGCACCGCTTCCACGACAGGTATCCACGTGAATTTCTCAGACCTCAAGGTCGACCAGGACATGGTCGACGCTCTCGCGAGCAAAGGCATCCTCGAACCGTTCCCCATCCAGGAGCAGACCATCCCCCTGGCCCTCGACGGGCAAGACATCATCGGCCAGGCCAAGACGGGAACCGGCAAGACCTTCGGCTTCGGCCTCCCCCTCATCCAGCGCCTGGGTCTCGACCCCGAGCCCGGCGTCAAGGCGCTCGTCGTCGTGCCGACGCGCGAGCTGTGCGTGCAGGTCACCGAAGACCTCGAGATCGCCGCGGGCAACCGCCCCACGAAGATCGTCTCGATCTACGGCGGCAAGGCCTACGAGGGCCAGATCGAGCAGATCAAGGCCGGCGCTCAGATCGTCGTCGGCACCCCCGGGCGCCTGCTCGACCTCGCCGGTCAGCGCCTGCTGAACCTCGGCGCCGTGCAGGAGATGGTGCTCGACGAGGCCGACAAGATGCTCGACCTCGGATTCCTCGCCGACATCGAGAAGCTCTTCGCCCAGACCCCGGCGAACCGCCACACCATGCTCTTCTCGGCGACGATGCCCGGCCCGATCGTCGCCCTCGCGCGCCGCTTCATGAACCGGCCCATCCACATCCGCGCCACGGACCCCGACGAGGGCCTGACGCAGGCGAACATCAAGCACCTCGTCTACCGCGCCCACAACATGGACAAGGACGAGGTCATCGCCCGCATCCTGCAGGCCGAGGGTCGCGGCAAGACCGTCATCTTCACCCGCACCAAGCGCGCCGCGGCGAAGCTGGTCGAGGAGCTCAACGACCGCGGCTTCAATGCCGCCGCCGTGCACGGCGACCTGAACCAGGAGCAGCGCGAGCGCGCCATGGCCGCCTTCAAGGCCGGCAAGAAGGACATCCTGATCGCCACCGACGTCGCCGCCCGCGGCATCGACGTCGACGACGTCACGCACGTGATCAACCACACCATCCCCGACGACGACAAGACCTACCTGCACCGCGCCGGCCGCACCGGCCGTGCGGGCAAGACCGGCATCGCGGTCACCTTCGTCGACTGGGACGACCTGCACAAGTGGGCGCTGATCAACCGCGCCCTCGAGTTCGGCCAGCCCGAGCCGACCGAGACGTACTCGTCGTCGCCGCACCTGTTCACCGACCTCGACATCCCGGCGGGCACCCGCGGGCGGCTGAAGGCCACATCGCGGTCGGCCGAGGCCGGCACGGCGCCGCGCAGCGACCGCGGTGACCGTGGAGAGCGCGGCGGCGACCGCGGTGGTCGCGGGGGCGAGCGCCCCGAGCGCAGCGACCGTCCGGCTCGTGGCGGCGACCGCGGTTCCCGCGCGGGCTCGGGAGCGGGCACGGGGGCGCGCGCCACGCAGGGCACCGTCTCGGCTCCGGCCTCCGACGCGTCGGGCAGCGAGTCGGAGGCGCCCATCGCCGCCGTCGCCGCGAGCGCCACGGCGGCCGGTGAGAACGCCGGTGCCCCGCGCAACCGCAACCGCAACCGCCGCTCGGGCGGCTCGGGCTCGTCTCCCACCTCGGTGCTCGACAACGACACCTCGCGCAAGCTCGCTCCGGGCTCGCTGGCCTCCGGCACGTTGCCCGACGCGATCAGGGCCTCGACGGGGCAGAAGCAGTCGGGGTCGACCGAGTCGACCTCGACCGGCTCGGGCAGCGAGCACCACGACAGCAACAGCGCCCCGCGTCGCCGCAGCCGTTCGCGCCGCCGCGGCCCCCGCCCCGCGGGCGAGTAGCACCCACCTACCGCGAAGACGGCCGCGCCCCTCGGGGCCGGCCGTCTTCGCCGTTCCCGGGCCCCGCGCCGGGTGGCCGGATGCGCGCGCCCGCGTCCCGGCCGAGCATCCGCCCCTCAGACCCGGCGGCGAACGGCCCTACGCGTAGACCGGGCTCCAGCCGGTGGCGCGCGCGATGAGCCGGTCGAGCACCTCGGCCCGCGTGGTGTTCTCGCCGAGCCGGTTCGGCTTGCCCTCGCCGTGGTAGTCGCTCGACCCGGTGAGGGCGAGCCCGTACCGGTCGGCGAGCCGCAGCAGGCGCTCGCGCCCCTCGGCGGTGTTCTCGCGGTGGTCGATCTCGAGGCCGAAGAGGCCTGCGTCGACGAGGTCGCCCATGCGCTCGTCAAGCGCCACATCGGCCCGGCTGACGGTGGCCGGATGCGCGATGACCGGCACTCCCCCGGCCGCGACCACGAGCTCGACCGCCAGCAGCGGGTCGGGGGCGTAGTGCGGCTGGTAGTAACCGGCGCGCCAGTGCAGGATGCCCGCGAACGCCTCACTGCGCGTCGCCGCCAGCCCCCGGGCCACGAGCGCGTCGGCGATATGCGGGCGCCCGACGGTGGCGCCGGGGGTCGTCTGGGCGAGCACGTCGTCCCACCCCACGTCGTAGTCGCGGCCGATTCGGGCCACCATCTCCTCGGCGCGGTGCAGGCGGGCCTCACGGATGCGCGCCGTCTCCGCCACGAGCTTGGCGTTGTTGGGGTCGAACAGGTACGCGAGCATGTGCACGCTCGACCAGTCGACACGGGTGCTGAGCTCCATGCCCGGGATGAGCGTGACGCCGAACTCGACAGCCGCGCCGCTCGCCTCCGACCAGCCGGCGGTGGAATCGTGGTCGGTCAGGGCGACGGTGCCGAGACCCGCGTCGGCCGCGGCCCGAACCAGGATGCCCGGCGACTCGGTTCCGTCGCTGACACGACTGTGCGTGTGCAGGTCGATCGGCGCACGGAACAGCCGATCGGGAGACATCCCACCATGCTAACCACTCCACGATCCGTCCACAGACAGCCGCATCCGTCCACAGCCCGGGGTCGACCCCGCACACCGTCGGCGGCTGGGTGGAGAATGGAGGAATGGCAGACACCACCGCACCCACCACGGCCGACCACTCCGTCACCGAGGCCCCGAAGCCGCGCGCCACGAGCAACCGGTCGACGACCCCCGCGTCCGACACGTTCCGCGACTACATCGGCAGCCAGTGGGCCGATCGCGAGGAGGAGCTGCCGACGGCGCGCGAGCAGGCGCCGTTCGCGGCCGAGCGGCGCCGACGCCTGTCCGAGGCCTACACCGGCAAGCGGCTCGTGGTGGCCTCGGGTGCGGCGAAGCAGCGCTCGAACGACACCGACTACCCCTACCGGGCGCACTCCGCCTTCTCCTACCTCACCGGCTGGGGCTCCGACAGCGAGCCGGGCTCCTTCCTGGTCTTCGAGCCGACGGATGCGGGTCACGACGTCACCCTCTACTTCCGTGAGCGCGCGGGCCGCGACTCCGACGAGTTCTACGCCAACCCCGAGATCGGCGAGTTCTGGATCGGGCCGCGCCCGTCGCTCGCCCAGGTCGCGAGCGATCTCGGGCTGACCACCGCGGGCATCGCCGGCTTCGAGGACGTGCTGTTCGACGACGACACGCTCGCCGTGCGCGAGGCCGCCCCCCAGCTCCCGGCGGGTGCGGGCGAGGAGGCCGACGCCGACTTCCACCGCTTCCTCTCCGAGATGCGCCTGGTGAAGGACGAGTACGAGATCGAGCAGATGCGACTCGCCATCGCCGCCACCGCCCGGGGCTTCGACGACGTCATCGCCGACTTCCCGCGCAGCTCGCAGCACGAGCGCGGCGAGCGCCTCGTGGAGGGCGTGTTCAACACCCGCGCACGCCTCGACGGCAACACGGTGGGCTACGACACGATCGCCGCCTCGGGCCCGCACGCCTGCATCCTGCACTGGACGAGGAACGACGGCCCCGTGCGGCCGGGCGACCTGATCCTGCTCGACGCCGGCGTGGAGCTCGACAGCTACTACACGGCCGACATCACGCGCACGATCCCGGTCGACGGCCGGTTCACCGAGGTGCAGCGCACGGTCTACGAGGCGGTGCGCGAGGCCGCCGATGCGGCCTTCGCGATCGTGCGGCCGGGCATCCGGTTCCGTGAGATCCACCAGACGGCCATGGCCGTGATCGCCCGGCGCACCGCCGAGTGGGGGCTGCTGCCGGTCAGCGCCGAGGAGGCGCTTGAGGCCGACAACCAGCAGCACCGCCGCTACATGGTGCACGGCACGAGCCACCACCTGGGCATCGACGTGCACGACTGCGCGAAGGCCCGCCGCGAGATGTACCTCGACGGCGTGCTCGAGCCGGGCATGGTGTTCACGATCGAGCCGGGCCTGTATTTCCAGCCCGACGACCTGACGGTGCCCGAGGAGTTCCGCGGCATCGGGGTGCGCATCGAAGACGACATCCTCGTCACGGCCGACGGCGCCGAGAACCTCTCGATCGGCCTTCCCCGCACGGCCGACGAGGTCGAGGCTTGGTACGCGCGCCAGAACCCGACCGCCTGAGGCGGCCCCGCCACCAGCCGGCCCGACCGCCTGAAGCGGGCCCCCGCGACCTGTCGCCCCGGCCGCCTGAGGCGGGCCCCCGCCACCCGCCCGGCCCGGGGCGAGCTACTCCAGGCCGAGCAGGTTGCGGGCGCGGTTCGCCAGGTCGGCGCTCGTGAGCACCGAGTACGAGGTGGCCACCACCTGCATCACCGAGGTGAAGTCACGCCGACGGCGGTTCAGGCTGTAGACGGCGATGTTGAAGAACATGCCGAAGCCGGCGCCGATCAGCGCGGCGGCCCCGATGAACAGCAGCGTGGAGGCGTTCGGCGACAGCAGCGTCAGCAGCAGGCCGAAGAACAGCCCGATCCACAGGCCCGAGAGGGCGCCCGCACCGGCGGCCCGGCCGTAGCTGAGCGTTCCGGTGACGCGTTCGACGCTGACGAGGTCGTTGCCGATGATCGACACCTCCTTCACCGGGAACTCCGCCTTCGACAGCGTGTCGACCGCCTTCTGGGCGTCGTCGTAGCTGTCGAAGGTGGCGACCACCTCGCCACGCGGGATGGACGGGAAGCGGGGCAGCCCGCGGCGGGTGGAAGAGGATCGGTCGCTCACCCCCCGATCATCCCACGGGCGCCTCAGTGCGAACCGAGTGATGCCGGGCGCCGGTCCGCGCATCCGTCGCCCCGCCACCCCCGAGTGCCGCCCGGCTGACGTGCATGCCGGGGGTCTAAGTTAGTAGTCGTGAGTGCCACCAGAGTCTTCGTCGCCCGGTTGGTGGGGTGCACCGTCTTCGACCCCGCCGGCGACCGCCTCGGCAAGGTGCGGGACGTGCTGGTGGTGTACCGCAAGAGCGATCCGCCGCGGGTCGTCGGGCTGATCGTCGAGATCCCCGGCCGCCGGCACGTCTTCGTCTCGATCGGCCGGGTAACGAGCATCTCGAGCGGCCAGATCATCACCACCGGTCTCATCAACGTGCGCCGCTTCGAGCAGCGCGGCGGCGAGGTGCGCGTGATCGCCGAGATGCTCGGCCGCACCGTCGTGTTCGCCGACGGCTCGGGCCAGGCCACGGTGGAAGACGTCGCGATCGAGGAGCACGGCCCCGGCGAGTGGGCGATCGTGCAACTCTTCGTGCGCCGCCCCAAGACGAGCGCCAGCATCTTCGCCAAGGGCGCCACCGTCTACGCGAGCTGGAACGACGTGCGCGAGCAGACCGCCCGCGGCCAGGCGCAGTCGGCCGAGCAGCTGATCGCCACCTACAGCGAGCTGAAGCCCGCCGACCTCGCGAGCACCCTGCTCGACCTGCCGCAGGCCCGCATGCTCGAGGTCGCCGAGGAACTGCCCGACGACCGGCTCGCCGACGTGCTGGAGGAGATGCCCGAGAGCGAACAGGTCGAGATCCTCGCGCAGCTCGACGACGACCGCGCCGCCGACGTGCTCGACCAGATGCAGCCCGACGACGCCGCCGACCTCATCGCCCAGCTTTCCGAGGAGCGCGGCGAGCACCTCCTCGAGCTCATGCAGCCCGAGGAGGCCGACGACGTGCGCATGCTGCTCGCCTACGCCCCCGACACCGCCGGTGGCCTGATGACCACCGAGCCCATCATCGTCAGCGCCGACGCCACGGTGGCCGAGGGTCTCGCGCTCATCCGCCGCCACGAGCTCGCGCCCGCCCTCGGAGCGGCCATCTGCGTCACCCTTCCGCCGTACGAGCCGCCGACCGGGCGGTTCCTCGGGGTCGTGCACTTCCAGCGCATGCTGCGGTACCCACCGCACGAGCGACTCGGCACCATCCTCGACCAGGGCCTCGAGCCCGTCACGGCCGACACCAGCGCAGCCGTCGTGTCGCGCATCCTGGCCAGCTACAACCTGGTCTCCGTCCCGGTTGTCGACGACAACCACCGCCTGGTCGGGGTGGTGACCATTGACGACGTCCTCGACTATCTCTTGCCCGACGACTGGCGAAGTAACGACAGCGACCCCGACACCCCCCGGGTGCCGGATCGCACACTCTCGCGAGCGCAGGCGATCGCCCCGCGCTTGACCACCCGCGGAAGGAGGACCTCGAATGGCCGGTCGTAACAGCAAGACCCAGAACCCGCTCGACGCCCCCAAGGGCCGCCGCACCAGCGTCATCCCCCGCCGACCGGTGACCTCGCGTGATCGCTTCGGCCGTGCCACCGAGGCAATCGCCCGCGCCATGGGCACCCCGTTCTTCCTGATCGGGCTCACCCTGTTCTGCGTGGTCTGGATCGGGTTCAACTCGATCGGGCCCGAGAACCTGCGCTTCGACTCGGCGGCCATCGGCTTCACGGCGCTCACGCTCATCCTGTCGCTGCAGGCCTCCTACGCCGCCCCGCTCATCCTGCTCGCGCAGAACCGGCAGGACGACCGCGACCGCGTGCAGTTCGAGCAGGACCGCCAGCGCGCCGAGCGCAACCTCGCCGACACCGAGTACCTCGCCCGCGAGGTCGTGGCGCTGCGGCTCGCGATGCAGGACATGGCGAGCAAGGAGTTCATCCGCGCCGAGCTCCGTTCGCTGCTCGACGAGCTCGACCGGGGCCACGACGACGTGCCGGATGCGCCTCCCGCCGGCTCGGCCCGCATCCGTTCGAGCCGCGGCACCCCGACCGGTTCGCTGCCGGTCGTGAACCCGTGAGCGACCGTGACACCGCGCTCGCCGGCGCCGTGCGTACGGCCCTCGGCCGCGTCATCGATCCAGAGATCCGCAAGCCCATCACCGAGCTCGACATGGTCGGCGGGGTGCAGGTCGACGCGGCCGGCCTCGCCTCGGTCGATCTGAAACTCACGATCGTCGGATGCCCGGCCGCCTCCACGATCGAGCGTGACGTGCGGCAGGCCGCCGCCGGCGTGCCCGGCGTCTCGGCGGTCGACGTGGCGGTCTCGGTGATGACGAAGGACGAGCGACGGGCCCTCACCGAGAAGCTCCGTGGCCCCGGCGGCCCGCGCACCATGCCCTTCGGCCCGGGTTCACTGACCCGCGTCTACGCGGTCACGAGCGGCAAGGGCGGCGTCGGCAAGTCGACGCTCACCGCGAACCTCGCCGTCGCGTTGGCCGCGCGCGGGCTCGCGGTCGGACTGGTCGACGCCGACGTCTACGGGTTCTCGATCCCGGGCATCCTGGGCCTCGTCGACGAGAACGGTGTGGCCGCGCGCCCGACGCGGGTGGACGACATGATCCTGCCGCCGGTCGCGCACGGGGTGAAGGTCATCTCGATCGGCATGTTCATCGACCCCGAGCAGAGCTCGGCCACCGGCGGCGCCGTCGCGTGGCGCGGTCCGATGCTGCACCGCACGATCACGCAGTTCCTCACCGACGTGTACTTCGGCGACCTCGACGTGCTGCTGCTCGACCTGCCGCCCGGCACCGGCGACGTGGCCATCTCGATCGGCCAGCTGCTGCCGAACGCCGAGGTCATCGTGCTGACGACCCCGCAGCCCGCGGCGGCCGACGTGGCCGAGCGCTCCGGCCTCGTGGCGATGCAGACGGGGCAGCACGTCTACGGGGTCATCGAGAACATGGCGGGCTACGCGGCGCCCGACGGCACGATCGTCGACCTCTTCGGCTCGGGCGGCGGCGCGGAGGTGGCGCGCCGGCTCTCGGCCCGCCAGCAGGCGTCGACGTCCGCTGCTTCCCAGCGGGTATCCGCGACTACCTCGGGCGCCGGTGCTGCCGGCGCAGCATCCGCCACCAGCCCGGCAGCCGGCGACGACGGGGCCGTGCCGCTCCTCGCATCCGTACCGATCAGCGTCGCCCTCCGCTCCGGCGGCGACACGGGGGCGCCCGTCGTGCTGGCGCGGCCCGGCGATCCGGCCGCCGTCGCCATCGCGTCGGTCGCCGACCGCATCGCCCGCCGCGGCCGCGGTCTCGCGGGCCGCAAGCTCGGGCTCGCACCGGCATGAGCACCCGGGCCGCCACCACCGCCGCGCTGACCGCGCTGCTGCTGGTCGCGGTCTCCGGATGCTCGAACCCGGCCACCCCCGCCGCGGGACCCGCCGCGTCCTCCTCCGCCACCACCCCGGCCGGGGCATCCGTCGCCCCCACCGGCACCACCGCCAACGGCACCACGCCCCCCACGGTGGCGCCCGTCGTCGTCGACGGTCTCGGCCTCGCGATCGTGCAGAACCGCCCCGACTACGGCGCCCGACGCCTGCAGCTCTCGATCACCAACGAGAGCGCCTCTCCCGTCACCGTCACCGCCGCGCAGTTCAGCTCACCGCAGTTCACGGCCCCGGTCGCCGCCGCGAAGGGCACCGAGATCCCGGTGGGACTCACCCGGTTCCTCCCCGTGCTGCTGCCCGAGGCGGTCTGCCCGGCACCGTCCACCACCCCCACACTGACGGTCACGGTGACCGACGCCGCAGGAGCCTCGCGCGAGGTGGCCGGCAGCCCCGCCGACCCCTTCGCGGTGCTCCCCCGCATCGCCGGAGAGGACTGCCTCGACGATGCCGTCGCGACGGTCGCCGACCTCCGCCTCGCTGACACCCTCGAGGTCACCGGCGCGGGATCCGACTCGGTGGCGCACCTGCAGCTGATCGTCGACCCCCGGCCGATGGCCACGACGACCGACACCGGCGCCTCCAGTCGCACCGCGCCGCTCTCCCCCACCGGTGCCGGACCGATCACCCTCCGGCTCGACCACGCGGCGTCCACCATCCTGCTGCGGCCCGCGGACGGCACCGACTGGCCGATCGATCTCGAGGTCACCCCCGGAGACGCCCCGGTCACCGTCACGCTCGACGCCGTCCCGGCGCGCTGCGACCCGCACGCCATCGCCGAGGACAAGCGCGGCACCTTCGTGCCCGTCACACTCGAGATCCCCGGCGGACCGGCCGGCACCGTCTCGATCCCGTCGAGCGACACCCTCCGCCTGGCAATCTACGACTACCTCGCGAGCACCTGCGGGTTCGCGGTGGCCACCGGCTGAGAGCCGACTCGGCTCGGCGTCAGGTGGCCTCGGAGTCGTAGGCGGTCGCGACAGGACGCGGCGTCGCCTCGGAGCCGTCCACTGCCCCGGTCACGCCCGTGTCGGCAGACGAATCGGCACCACCGACCGCGGCAGCGCCAACCCCCGCAGCCCCGACGCCAGCCGCACCGTCCCCGGCCGCCCCGGCACCCGCCGACCCCGGCTCCACGACCGGCACCGGCCCCCCGGCCGACTTCGCCTTGTGCTGCAGATACGCCGGCTCCGGCCGCGGCCGACTCGGTGGCCGCACCGCCGACCCCGCCGCTCCGGCCGCCGCGCCGTCAGCGGGCCCGTCGTCGAGCAGCGCCTCGCGGATGATGCGCCGCGGGTCGTACTGCCGCGGGTCGAGCTTCTTCCAGTCGACGTCGTCGAACTCGGGGCCCATCTCGTCGCGCATCCGGCTCTTCGCACCGTTCGCCATGTCGCGCACCGTGCGCACGAACTGAGCCAGCTTCGCCGTGTACCCGGGCAGGCGTTCGGGGCCGAGCAGGAACACCGCGATGATCCCGATCAGGAGCAGCTTCTCGAAGGTCAGCCCGAACATTCTTGAATCATAGCCGCGCGCGGTGACACCGCTGCCGGGCATCCGCTGTGGGGACCCGAGATCCCGCCCCGGCCGCCTGCCGCGTGGCACCCCGGTGCCCGCGCGCCCACTGCCTAAGCTGAACCCGGAGGCCATCAGTGACTAAAGAATCCAGCTGGAAGTTCGCCGACGACATCGTCGTCGAGACGACGCAGATCGTCGCCGCGCGCACGCACGCGGCCGAGGTGGGGGTCGAATCCGTCTCCCCGGCGATCGGCAGCCAGCTGGCGGTGATCACCGCGGCGGCCCGCGCGAAGTCGATCGTCGAGATCGGCACGGGGCTCGGCGTGTCCGCCCTGTGGATGCTCCGCGGAGCCCCCGACGCCACCATCACCTCGATCGACACCGAGCTCGAGCACCAGCAGGTGGCCCGGGCCGCGCTGCTCGACGCGAAGGTGCCGGCCAACCGCATCCGTCTGATCACCGGGAAGGCGGGCGATGTGCTGCCCCGCCTGAACGAGAGCTCGTACGACGTGGTGCTCGTCGACGCGGATGCTGCATCGGTGATCGAGTACGTCGAGCACGGGCTGCGGCTCGTGCGTCAGGGCGGCACCGTGCTCGTGCCGCACGCGCTCTGGAAGGACAAGGTCGCCGACCCGGCGCAGCGTGGTGAGACCGTGGGCGACTTCCGCACGCTGATCGCCGAGCTGTCGGCGTCGGAGGCCGTGCTGGTGGCGCTGTCGCCCGCGGGCGACGGGCTGCTGCAGGTCACCAAGGTCGTCGAGTAGGCCCCAGCGCCCCGCGCGCCGGCCCACCGCCACGGGCAGGGCCGCCACGCGCCGGCCCGGCACACCGGCACGGCCCGACCCCTTAACTGCCGACGACCCCGGCGCCCGATCCGAGGATCGATGCGCCGAGGTCGTCGCGAGCCTGCCTGCTAGGCGGGGCTGACCACTCCTGCGAGTGCGTCGTGAAGCTCTTTCGCCTCCGCGTCGTTGACGGAGACGACCAGGCGACCCCCGCCCTCCAGCGGCACTCGCACGATGATGAGGCGTCCTTCTTTCACTGCCTCCATAGGCCCGTCTCCGGTCCTCGGTTTCATGGCGGCCATTCGGCTCCCCTTTCCTGGTGTTGTCTCCATTATCTCCGATAGTGACGCGTGCTCGGAACCAGCGGCCCGATTGGCCACCCGGACGACGGGCCCGACCGCGCCCGTCACCGGGCGCCCGGTGACGCCCCGCCGATCACGGCGGCGTCCAGTCCCGCCCGTCGACCCCCCAGCCGATCGCCATCCACCCCACCTGCCCCGCGATCGCGACCAGCACGATCAGCACCCGGTACACCGGCGACTTCGGCAGCGCGAGCGCCCCGAGCGCCGGGAACAGCGGCATCAGCAGCCGGAACGTGCTCGACTGCGGGAAGAACACCGCGAGCAGGTAGAGGGCGTAGCTCGCCAGCCAGAACCGCAGATCGACCCCGAGCCGCTTCACCGGCGGCAGGAACAGGAACACCGCGAACCCCACGATCAGCAGCACCACGACGATCGGCCCCCACGGTGCGCCCAGCCACCAGACGCCGCTCTCGAACCATGCGGTGAAGGGCACGAGCTCGCCGTAGCCGATGTAGGCGGCCCGCCAGGCGAGCTCGGTGTCGGTGTAGGCGGTCGGCGAGCCGGTCGCGATCGCCGCGATCCCGAGCCAGGCCAGCCCCATCACGCCGCTGAATACAGCCAGAGCGGATGCCGTCACCCGCTCACGGAGCGGGAACGGGTCGCGACCGCGGGTGAGGAACCGGTACCCCACGTGCAGCACGAGGAACAGCGCGAACGCGAGCCCCGAGGGCCGGGTCAGCGCCATCACGGCCACGATCGGGAACACCCAGCCGTACCGCCGGGTGACCACGAGGTAGAGCGCGCCGACGAGCAGCAGCAGCCCCATCGACTCGGCGTAGGCGAACTGCAGCAGCGGCGACAGCGGCGCCACGCAGAACAGCACGACGGCGAAGAGGGCGGTCCGGGCATCCTGGAGCACGCGGTTCATCAACCGGTAGAAGACGAGCACGGTGGCCGCGGCACAGAGCACCGAGACGGTGACGGCGACGAGCTCCCAGGTGGTGCCGGTCAGTGCCCGCAGCCCCGAGACGAGGAACGGGTAGCCCGGCATGAACGCCCAGGCGCTCTCGCCCACGTGGCCGTCGGCGGTGACGGGCAGCACCGAGGGGTAGCCGTAGAACGAGATGATCTTGTACCAGTTGCCGTCCCAGATGGCGGCGTAGCTGAGGTAGGGCGGGTTCGCGCCCGTCCAGGGGTTGGGGCCCTGGGCCCGGGCGAAGAGCAGCACGATGATCGTGGTGACGACGCGCGAGAGCACGAAGACGCCGAGCACCCGGGCCCACCACGGTGTCGCGCGCCAGGCACGGGCGACGGATGCGCGTCCGCCGCGACCCGCCTCGGCCTCCGTCACGGCACCGCCCGCCGCGGGGCCGCCCGCACCCGCGCCCTCGCCCGGCTCGGCGCCGACGCCAGCGCCCGCCTCCGCACCCGCGCCCCCGCCCGGCTCGGCGCCCGCCGCCGCGGCCGCCTCAGCACCCGAGCCCGAGCTCACCCGCGCCCGGTCAGCCACGCCCGCAGCCCCGCCTCGCACTCCTCGATCTGCGACACCCGCACCCGCTCGTCGTCGGCGTGCGCCTTCATCGGGTCTCCGGGCCCGTAGTTCACCGCCGGCACCCCCATCGCCGAGAACCGGGCCACGTCTGTCCACCCGTACTTGGGCTTCGCCTCGCCCCCCACGGCGGCCTGGAAGCGCTGCGCGAGCGGAGCATCCAGCCCCGGCCGGGCCCCCACCGCCAGGTCGACGATCGTCACGTCGTACCCCTCGAACAGCGAGCGGATGTGCGCGACGGCCTCCTCGCCGCTGCGCGACGGCGCGAAGCGGTAGTTCACGTGCACCATCACCTCGTCGGGGATGACGTTGCCCGCCACCCCGCCCGAGATGCCCACCGCGTTCAGCCCTTCGCGGTACACCAGCCCGTCGACCTCGACCTGCGGCGCCTCGTACGAGTCGAGGATCGCGAGGATGTCGGCCGCCTTGTGGATCGCGTTGTCGCCCACCCAGCTGCGCGCCGAGTGCGCCCGCAGCCCGTACGCGCGGATCTCCGCCCGCAGGTTGCCGTTGCACCCGCCCTCGATCTGCGAGTTCGACGGCTCCCCCAGGATGGCGAAGTCGCCCGCGAACAGCTCGGGACGGTTCGCCGCGAGCCGCGTCAGCCCGTTCAGCTCGTTCGAGACCTCCTCGTGGTCGTACCACATCCACGTGATGTCGACGACGGGGTCGGTCAGCTCGGCCGCGAGCTTCAGCTGCACCGCGACACCGGCCTTCATGTCGACCGTGCCGCGCCCCCACAGGTACTCCTCGCCGTCGACCGTCTCGTAGCGCGTCGGCAGGTTGTCGTTCAGCGGCACCGTGTCGATGTGCCCGGCGATCACGACCCGCTGCTCGCGGCCGAGGTTCGTGCGCGCCACGATCGTGTCGCCGTCGCGGATGATCTCGAGGTGCTCCGCCCCGGCGAGCGACGCGACGATCGCGTCGGCGAGCAGCGTCTCGTCTCCCGACACCGACTCGACGTCGCAGATCTGCTGCGTCAGCACGGTCGATGAGTCGGTGAGGTCGAAGACCGGATGCGCGGGGTCGAAACGAGGCATTGTCCAAGTTTAGGGTTCCGCGCCCCATACGCTTGAGTCATGCCTGAAGAAGTACTGAACCCCACCCACGCCTGGGGCCACGGACTCGCCACCATCGCCTCCGACGGCACCGTGCTCGACACGTGGTACCCGTCGCCCGCGCTCGGCTCGCCGCCCGACGCGGCCACGCTGCACGCGCCCGCCGAGCTCCTCGCGCACGCGGTTCCGGATGCTCGCCGCGACGTCTCGGTCGAGCTGGTCGCCGAGGTGATCGAACTCGACGCGCCGCCCCGCTCCACCCCCGACGCCTACCTCCGCCTGCACCTGCTCTCGCACCTGCTCGTCGCGCCGAACACGATCAACCTCGACGGCATCTTCGCGCACCTGCCGATCGTGGTGTGGACGAACGCCGGCCCCGTGCATCCGGAGGCCTTCGACCGGCTGCGGCCTGCCCTGCAGCGCGCGGGCATCCAGGCCTACGGCGTCGACAAGTTCCCGCGGATGCTCGACTACGTCACCCCGCCCAAGGTGCGCATCGCCGACGCCTCGCGGGTGCGACTCGGCGCGCACCTCGCACCGGGCACCACCGTGATGCACGAGGGCTTCGTAAACTTCAACGCCGGAACCGTCGGCACCTCGATGGTGGAGGGCCGCATCTCGCAGGGCGTCGTCGTGGGCGACGGCTCGGACATCGGCGGCGGCGCCTCGATCATGGGCACCCTCTCGGGCGGGGGCACCCAGCGCGTCGCGATCGGACGGCGCGCCCTCCTCGGCGCGAACGCCGGCATCGGCATCTCGATCGGCGACGACTCGGTCGTCGAGGCCGGACTCTACGTCACGGCCGGCACCAAGGTCGTGCTCATCGACGGCGACGACGAGAACCGCATCGTGAAGGCGGTGGCGCTTTCTGGTGTCCCGAACCTCCTCTTCCGCCGCAACTCCCTCACGGGCGCCGTCGAGGCGACCCCCCGCACGGGCTCGGGCGTAACCCTCAACCCCACCCTCCACGCCTGACCCTGGATCGAGCCGTCACAAATCGCCCTTTCAGCGCCCGGAGAGGGCGATTTTCGACGGGTCGATTCACGAGGCCGGGCGCCACGAGCGCGAACGGAGGGCGTGCTCGGCGCGCACCGGCGCCGAGCGGAGGCCGATGCGCGGCGTCTCCTTCGTCGCCCGGACGACGTGCCACCCCGCGCGGTGCAGAGCTTCAAGCCGTTCGACATCGCGATAGTACTGGCGCGAGTCGCTGCGGTGCTGCTCGCCGTCGTACTCGACGAGCACCTTCCACTCGGGGTAGACGAGGTCCCCGTACCCGATGCGGAGGCCTCGAGCATCCTCGATCGAGACGTTGAGCTCCGGCTCGGGCAGTCCGTGGCGCACGAGCGCCAGGCGGAGGTGGGTCTCGCGGGGCGACTCCGCCCCGTCGCGCACCAAGGCCAGCGCGCGAACGGCGGACGCCTTCCCCCGTCCGCAGTGGAGCTCGAGCCGCTCGGCCAGCTCGTCACGCGAGCAGAACGGTCGGGTCTGAGCGACTGCTTGCCGCCGCGGTGTCAGCACGAGATGATCCGCCGCCGCCACGAGGTCGTCGAGCGGCAGCATCACTGCGAGCTGCACCCACGCGGTCATCGGGTCCACCACTCTGAGCTCGTCGATGCTCCGGATGCTCGTGCCGACCCCATCGCCCTCGTGCCCCACGATGCCTGCGGTACGGGGGCGCGAACCGCCTCCCGAGGCGGTGACGTGCAGGCGGGCATCCGTCGCGTGCGCCGGCGGAAGCGGAAGCCCCCAGAGCAGCGCGGCCGTCGTGTGGCTGAACACCTGCCCCTCGGGCATACGGACCGCGTAGGAGCGACAGCGCTGCAGCACACTCGGACGCGAGACGGGCCGCCGGCGGACACCGTGGTACGGGCGCTCCAGGTCGGAGCCGCGCATCCGCTTCTCGCTCAGCCCCGCGGCGGCACCGTCACCCACCCCGAAGGCGCGCTCGCTCAGCTCGGCGGGAAGCGGCACGTGCCTGACCATCCGCCCACGGTGCCAGACCACCGCCTCCGCCAGGGGCGCGCGTCACGATCTGTGGATACCCGAGCCGTCAAAAAACGCCCTCTCGAAGGGGTGAGAGGGCGTTTTCCGACGGCTCGATCAGAGCGGAAGGACGGGCGGGGTCAGCGCGGGGGGAGGTCGCGGGCCGGGGCGCCCAGGTAGAGCTGCTGGGGGCGGCCGATCTTGGTCTGCGGGTCGGTGGCCATCTCGCGCCAGTGCGCGATCCAGCCCGGGAGCCGGCCGATCGCGAAGAGCACCGTGAACATGCGCGTCGGGAAGCCCATCGCCTTGTAGATGACGCCCGTGTAGAAGTCGACGTTGGGGTAGAGCCGCCGCGAGATGAAGTAGTCGTCCGACAGGGCGACCTGCTCCAGCTCCTTCGCGATGTCGAGCAGCGGGTCCTGCACACCGAGGGCGGTGAGCACCTCGTCGGCGCTCTCCTTGACGAGCTTCGCGCGCGGGTCGTAGTTCTTGTAGACGCGGTGACCGAAGCCCATGAGGCGCACGCCGGCCTCCTTGTTCTTCACCCGCTCCACGAACTTCGCGACGCCCTCGCCCGACTCCTGGATCTCGCGGAGCATCGTCAGCACCGCCTCGTTCGCCCCGCCGTGCAGCGGCCCGAAGAGCGCGTTGATGCCGGCCGAGATCGACGCGAACATGTTCGCCTCGGTCGAACCGACGAGCCGCACGGTCGAGGTCGACGCGTTCTGCTCGTGGTCTTCGTGGAGGATGAGCAGACGCTCGAGCGCCTTCGACAGCACCGGGTTCACCTCGTACGGCTCCGCCATGGTGCCGAAGTTCAGCCGCAGGAAGTTGTCGACGAAGGACAGCGAGTTGTCGGGGTAGAGGAACGCCTGCCCGAGGCTCTTCTTGTGCGCGTAGGCCGCCATCACCGGCAGCTTCGCCAGCAGGCGGATGGTCGAGATCTCGACGTCCTCCGGCTTGTGGGGGTTCAGCGAGTCCTGGTAGTACGTCGACAGCGCCGAGACGCCCGACGAGAGCACCGACATGGGGTGGGCGTTGTGCGGCAGCGCGTCGAAGAAGCGCTTGAGGTCTTCGTGCAGCAGGGTGTGACGACGGATGCGCTCGTCGAACTCCGACAGCTCCGACGCCGAGGGCAGCTCGCCGTAGATGAGCAGCCAGGCGGTCTCGAGGTAGGTCAGCGACGTCGCGACCTGCTCGATCGGGTAGCCGCGGTAGCGCAGGATGCCCTGGTCGCCGTCGATGTAGGTGATCGCCGACTTGGTGGCGGCGGTGTTCACGAAACCGTAGTCGACGGTCGTCAGGCCGGTCTGCTTGGTGAAGGTCGAGATGTCGAGCGAGGATGCCCCGTCGACGCTCTTCAGGATCGGGAACTCGGCCGTTCCACCGGGATAGGTGAGCGTGGCCTTCTGCGCGTCGTCCGTCACGGAGCCTCCTTGAGTGATCCTGCCTGAGTGGTTTCTGTGGCGGGACGCAGGCTGCATCTGTAGACCGTGACCGCGTTGACCCGCCTACAGCCTAATGTCCGCGCGAACGCAAACGCGACGCGGCGGCGTCGATGCGCTCGTCGGTGGCGGTCAGTGAGAAGCGCACATGCTCGGGGAAATGCGCCCCGTAGAAGTGCCCCGGCCCGGCGAGGATACCGAGCGACGCGAGGTCGGAGATCGTCGACCAGGCGTCGCGCCCCTCGGTGGCCCAGAGGTAGAGCCCGGCGACGCTCTCGTCGATGCGCAGCCCGGCGGCCTCGATTGCCGGCCGCAGCACGGCCCGGCGCGCGGCGTACAGCGCCTTCTGCGCCGCCACGTGGGCGTCGTCGCCGAGCGCGACCTCCATCGCGGCCTGCACCGGCGCCGGCGGGATCATGCCCGCGTGCTTCCGCACCGTCACGAGCCGCGCGATCAGCGCCGGGTCGCCCGCCACGAACGCGGCTCGGTAGCCCGCGAGGTTCGACTGCTTGCTCAGCGAGTACGCCCCGAGCACTCCCGTGAGGTCTCCCCCGGTCACCCGCGGGTCGAGGATCGACGGCACCGGCTCACTCGCCCAGCGCCCGTCCCACCCGAGCTCGGCGTAGCACTCGTCACCGACGATCACGGCGCCCAGGGAACGAGCCCGCGAGACGGCCGCCTGCAGGGCCGGCACGTCGAGCACCCGGCCGTCGGGGTTTCCCGGGCTGTTGAGCCAGACGAGCTTCGTCTCCGCCGGCCATGACGAGGGGTCGTCGGCCGCGAGCGGGGTCGCCCCGGCCAGCCGGGCCCCCATCTCGTAGGTGGGGTACGCAGCGAGCGGATGCGCGACCACATCCCCCTCGCCGAGCCCCAGCATGAACGGCAGCCACGCCACGAACTCCTTCGAGCCGATGGTGGGCAGCACGCTGTCGTCGCCCAGGCCGGGCACACCCCGGCGTCGCTCGAACCACGAGGCGATGGCGCTCCGCAGCGCGGGGGTGCCGGCCGTCTGGGGGTAGGAATGCGCATCCGTCGCCGCTTTCAGGGCGTCGGCCACGAGGGGCGGAGTCGGGTCGACCGGGGAGCCGATCGAGAGGTCGACGATGCCGTCGGGATGGGCCCGTGCCCGAGCGGCATAGGGCGCCATCTCGTCCCACGGGTAGTCGGGCAGCGCACCCAGTGCCATCAGACCGATGCCCTCAGTGTGCTTGCGGAGGGAGGACCGCGATGACGGGGTGATCCTTCTTGATCACGCCGACCTTGGCGGCGCCGCCCGGCGAACCGATCTCGTCGAAGAACTCGACGTTGGCCTTGTAGTAGTCGGCCCACTCTTCGGGCAGGTCGTCTTCGTAGTAGATCGCCTCGACGGGGCAGACGGGCTCGCAGGCGCCGCAGTCGACGCACTCGTCGGGGTGGATGTAGAGGGAGCGTTCACCCTCGTAGATGCAGTCGACGGGGCATTCGTCGATACACGCGCGGTCTTTCACATCGACGCACGGCAAGGCGATGACATAGGTCACAGGCGTTCAGGCTCCTTCGGTGTTACCAGGTCGAGTCTACGGCGTCGGGGCGGGCATCCGGATGCACGGGGCCCCCGGTCGCGACCGGCCGGCGTCGCGCGGCGAGCCGGGGCCAGGCGATCACGACGACCGCGATGAGGGTGGAGCCGAACAGCCACACCAGCCCCACGGTGCCGGCCGGCACCAGCACCGAGCCGCCGGGGCTCTCGAGCGTCAGCAGCGCCACGACGCCGATCAGCGCCGCCGCGGCGAGCATGGCCGCGAGGCGGCTGGGCGCGATGAGCCGCAGCCCGGTCAGCAGCAGGCCGATCGCGACGAGCGCGAGGATCAGCCCGACGGGCAGGTCGAACAGCCCGAAGACGCTGACGTCGATCTGGTGCACGACGGTGCCGATGGCGCCGAACAGGGCTCCGAGCAGCAGCGCGGCGATGTAGCCCAGGATGCGCGACCCGCGGCTCGTGCCGAGCTCGTCGCCCGGGGCGGCAGGGGCGTGGACCGGAGCGGCGGAGCCGCACGCCGGGGTGTACGCGGGCTGGTCGGGGAGCACGCGATCAGTCTAGGCGCGGGCACTGACACCGGCTCGCCGGGAGGCCCGCTCGCCCGCATCTCCCCCGGAACCTCTCAGCGGCGACTGGAACCTCTCAGCGGCGACTGGAACCTCTCAGCGGCGACGCCGCCGGGTGCCGAAGACCCCCTCCAGCACGCCCTTCAGGATCGTCTGCGTCGTGCGGGACTTCAGCACCTCCGTCAGGATGTCGCCGTCGGACGTGGTGCTGCGGGGGCGGCTCCGCGGTGCGGGCTCCCGACGCGCGCGACCGCGTTCCTCGGCGCGGCGGTCGCGCTCGAGCTGCGCGTCCATCTCCTTCCGCTGGCGGGCGTACTCCTCGGCGGCCTCCCGTTCCGACTCCGCCCGGGCCGCGGCGGCCGAGGCCGCCTGCTCCGCGGCGAGCGCCGCGTTCAGCTTGGCGGCGAGAATCTCCCGCGCCGACTCCCGGTCGATCGGGGTGCCGTACTGCGCGAGCAGCGGTGACGCGGCCACCGCCGCGTCCACCTCGGCCGCGGGTGTCGGCGACATCGACCCCTGAGGGGCCCGCACCCGGGTCCAGGCCACCGGCGTCGGGGCGCCGTTCTCGTTCATCACCGTCACCACGGCCTCGCCGATGCCGAGCGCTTGCAGCACCTCCTCGAGGTCGTATCCCGACTTCGGGTACGTCGACACGGTCGCACGCAGCGCCTTGGCGTCGTTCGGCGTGTAGGCGCGCAGGGCGTGCTGCACGCGCGAACCGAGCTGGGCGAGCACGTCGCCCGGTACGTCCTTCGGCGTCTGGGTGACGAAAAAGATGCCCACCCCCTTCGAGCGGATCAGCCGCACCGTCTGCACGATGGCCGCCGTGAAGTCCTTCGAGGCGTCGGCGAACAGCAGGTGCGCCTCGTCGAAGAAGAACACCAGTTTGGGCTTGTCGAGGTCGCCCACCTCGGGCAGGTCGTTGTAGAGATCGGCGAGCAGCCACATCAGGAAGGTCGAGAACAGGGCCGGCTTGTCGGCCACCCGCGGCAGCTCGAGCAGGCTGATCACGCCGGAGCCGTCGGCGGCGGTGCGCAGGAACAGCGAGGTGTCGATCTCCGGCTCCCCGAAGAACGCGTCGGCGCCCTGGGCCGAGAAAGCGATCAGCTCCCGCAGGATGACCCCGACCGTCTGCGTCGACAGCCCGCCCATCTCCTTGAGCTCCCGGCGCCCCTCGTCGCTCGTGAGGTGGGTGAGCACGGCCCGCAGGTCGCTCAGGTCGACCAGCGGCAGCCCGGCCTGCTCGGCGTAGTGGAAGACGAGTCCGAGGCTCGACTCCTGCGTGTCGTTGAGGCCCAGCACCTTGCTCAGCAGCAGCGGCCCGAAGGCGGTGAGCGTGGCCCGCACGGGCACGCCCGAGCCCAGCCCGCCGAGGCTGAAATACTCGACGGTCGCGGCGCGCGGCGTCCAGTCCTGCCCGATGCCGCGGGTGCGGGCGAGCAGCTTCTCGCTCGACGCCCCGGGCGTCGCGACCCCCGTCAGGTCGCCCTTCATGTCGGCGGCGAACACCGGCACGCCCGCCGCGGCGAGCTGTTCGGCGAGCACCTGCAGCGTGCGGGTCTTGCCCGTTCCGGTCGCCCCCGCGACGAGGCCGTGCCGGTTGGTCATGGCGAGAGGGATGCGCACCGGCACCCCGGGCAGCGCCTCCCCGTTGACGAGCGCTCCGATCTCGAGCGCCGGACCGTCGAACTCGTAGCCCGCCCGCACAGCGTCCACCGCGGCCTCGTCGAGCGGGCCGGCCACCGTGCGAACCTCGTCATCCGTCATGGCGCCAGCTTAGGCTCACCCGGGTACGCCGCCGACGTCGAGGGGAGCCGGCGATCTCTCGACCAGGCTCAGGAGCCGAGGTCGCTCGACAGCACCGAGACCCCCGGGAGTTCGGAGACCCCGAGGGCGTCGGGCAGCTCGGCCCGGGTGCGGATGCCCAGCTTGCGGTAGACCCTGAGCAGATGGGTCTCGATCGTGCGGACCGACAGGACCAGGCGCTCGGCGATCTTCCGGTTGGAGGCACCCGAGGCGGCGAGCGCCGCGATCTCCCGTTCGCGCCGTGACAGCGGCGGGCGGTCCCCGCCGAGCAGGAAGAGGCGGCCGCCCTGGCCGGTGACATCGAGGTGGGTCGCCGCTCGGCGCGCCGAGGCGGCCGCCGCACGCTCGGAGCCGGAGGTCGCGTGCAGCCAGACCGCCCTCGACGCCGCCTCCGCCGCGAGGTTGTGGAAGCCGAGTGCGGCCGCCTCCTCCGCGATCGTGTCGAGTTCCTCCGCGCAGGCCCGGTCGGCCGCCGCTCCGGCGGCGCCCTCGCCCGGCTCGCCACCCGCGTCGGATGCGTCGGATGCGTCGCCGGCCTCGGATGCGTCGGGCTCGATCAGGGCTTCGAAGCGGGCGAGAGCCCGGGCGTAGCGCACGAAGACGGCCGCGCACCGGCCTTCCACTCCCCCGGCGAGGGCGTCGACGTCGGGGAGCACCGCCCGGGCTCCCCCGGCGCGCGCCGCGTGCACGAGGCAGACCAGGGCCTCCAGGTCGAAACCGTCGGCGCGATGGGACGCGGCCGCCGCGGTGAACGAGGCCACCGCCCCCGGTCGATCGCCGGCGACCGCGCTCAGCCAGCCCCGCGCCTCCTGCAGCTGGCCGTTCAGGTAGGGGTCGCTGTCGGCCGTCAGCGCGGGTGCCAGGATCTCCTCGGCCTCGTCCGGCAGTCCGCCGAGGGCGAGCGCGGCGGCCAGCACGGGCCGCGCGTGCACGGCGACCGACTCGAGCCCGTGCCGCTGGTACTCGAGCAGAGCGGTCCGCAGATCCGACACGGCCTCCCCGGCCCGCCCGCCCATCAGTCGCAGGGCACCCAGCAGATAGCTGCTCCGCCCCTGCTGGAGACCCGAGACCACGACGCCGCCGCCGTTCCGCAACCGCACGGCTGCGTCGATGCTCGTCTCGAGCGGTTCGTCGTAGGCGCGCACGAAGATCTCCGTCCACTGCACGACGAACAGGTCGGCGCCGATCGGCGCGAGGATCGCCTCCGCCTGCTCCAGTGCCCGTCCCGCCGCCGTGAGATCGCCTCTCATCGCGAGCACCGAGGCGGTGGTCGTCAGCGCC
The DNA here is from genome assembly GCF_024978135.1 of Herbiconiux gentiana. Classification (GTDB taxonomy): domain Bacteria; phylum Actinomycetota; class Actinomycetes; order Actinomycetales; family Microbacteriaceae; genus Herbiconiux; species Herbiconiux gentiana. The sequence continues at coordinate 316,851 of NZ_JANTEZ010000004.1, forward strand.
TCGCCCTCGATCAGCACGGTCGGGTCGAGCACCCGGCTGGCGTCGGGGTCCCGCACGGCCGGGTACCGGGTGAAGCGGGTGATCGAGTCCCAGCGCGGTGCCGCTAGCGACGAGACGGCGTCGGCGGGTGGCCGGGGAGCGGCCCATCGCGCGTGCGGGTCGTCGACCCTCTCGCGCAGGCGGTCGCGGAGCCGTGCGCGCAGCTCCTGCTGGGCCGGGTCGAGCTGCGACTCGTCGACCGCCTCGATCAGCTCGAGGGCCTGTCCGGCGAGCCCCAGCTGCGCGTCAGCGGTCGCGGAGATCAGGTCCGCCTCGAATCCGCCGCCGCCCGCGCGCGCGTCGGCGGCGAGCTGTCGCGCCAGGTCGGGCCGGTACGCCTGCAGCGCGACCCGAGCGGCCTGCAGGAGGGTCGTCGTCGCGACCTGACGGCCGCGCGCCCGACCGTGCAGGGCGAGCGCGAGCAGTTCACCCCCGGCGAGCTCGGCACCGGCATCGCCGAGGACGTCGACGAGAGCATCCGCGAACCTGCGTCGACGCAGGATGGAGATCGTCTGGGTGAGCTGGAGCTCGATCACCGGGTCGTGAACCCGCAGGCGCACCGCCCCTCCCGCCTCCACCACCTCGAGGGTGCCCCGTCGTTCGAGCAGCTCGAGGAGCCCGGAAAGCGAGAAGCCGGAAGGAGAGAGGCCCGTGAGGGCGAGGCCGACGTCGGCGACCAGGACGCCGACGAGTCGCTCGAGACGGTCGAGGCTGATGCCCGGTGCCAGGGCGACGAGGTCGAGCACGGTCTCGGCGGCCGGCAGCGTCGGCCCCTCCGGCAGGTCCAGACGGCTCAGCAGCAGCTGCCGCACCTCCTCGTCGGGCTGCAGCGGCGCGGTCAACGACCAGAGGCCGTCGACCTCCTGCAGCACCCTCCTGGCGCGCGCCGCCCGCACCGCCCCCTGGAGCACGACCAGATCGCCCCCGGGGCGCGCGGGCACGAAGGCCGGGGCCGCCTCGGAGTCGAGCCGGCCGCCGAGGAAGTTCTCGACCGCCCGGAGCAGGGCCGACGGAGTCATCGGCTCCAGATCGACCCGCGTCATGAGGCCCGCTTGCAGCAGCCGATCGATGCCGGGGTCGTGGCGGGAACCGGTCGAGGCGGTGAGCACCGGGAGCAGCGATGCGTCCCGGAGTCCGTTCTCCAGGCGAGTGACGCGATCGCCGTCGAGCTGCTCGACCTCTCCCGTCCAGACCAGACGGCGCGTGGGGGGATCGAGCGAGTCGAGCAGGCTGTCGACGAAGTGCGATCGCCCGGCGCCCCGCTCGCCGACGACGAGCACGCCCCGCCCGGCCAGCAGTTCGCGGCGCGCGTCGACCAGGGCCGTGCCGCGCCCCGCCCCTGACGCCGTCCCGTCCCCCATCAACCCACCCGACGCGTTCTCATCAGGGCTCATGGATAGCACGTTCCCGCCGCCAGGAGAAGAGGCAGGAGAAGCGCACCGCGCGTCCCCCCTTCGCACCCGACGAGTGGACAAAGCGGCTCCGGCGGGGCTACGCTCGCCCTTGGTAAGGCTAGGCTTACCCAACTAAGGCAGTCCACACCTCCCAGCGCACTGCCTCCCCCACACCCGTTCCCCCGAAGTCAGGTGCCCGTGCTCGCGAACTATCTGATCGGCCTGCGCGAGGGCCTCGAGGCCGCGCTGGTCGTCAGCATCCTCATCGCCTACGTGACGAAGATCCGCCGCCGCGACGTGCTCGCGCGGCTCTGGCTCGGCATCGGCCTCGCCGTGCTGGTCGCCCTCACGCTCGGCGCCGTGCTCACCTTCGGCGCCTACGGCCTGAGCTTCGAGGCGCAGGAGGCCATCGGCGGCTCGCTCTCGATCATCGCCACCGGCTTCGTCACCTGGATGGTGTTCTGGATGCTCCGCACCTCCCAGAACCTCAAGGGCGCTCTGCAGTCCGACGTCGACAAGGCGCTGATCGGCGCCGGCTGGGGCCTCGTGCTGGTGGCCTTCCTCGCCGTCGGGCGCGAGGGCATCGAGACCGCGCTGTTCATCTGGGCCGCGGCGCAGGCTACCGGAGAGACGACGCTGCCGCTGGTCGGTGCCCTGCTGGGCATCCTGACGGCCGTCGTGCTCGGCTGGCTCATCTCGAAGGGCCTCGTGCGCATCAACCTGTCGGCGTTCTTCGCCTGGTCGGGCGCCGCGCTGATCGTGGTCGCCGCCGGCGTGCTGTCGTACGGCGTGCACGACCTGCAGGAGGCCGGCATCCTGCCCGGGCTGAACAGCCTCGCCTTCGACGTCAGCGGGGTCATCCCGCCCGACAGCTGGCTCGGCACCTTCCTCAAGGGCACCGTCAACTTCTCCCCCGCGACCACGTGGCTGGAGCTCGCCGCGTGGCTCGCCTACTTCGTTCCGACCATGTTCCTGTTCCTCCGCGCGGTGCGCCGCGGCCGGCAGCGGAAGGCGGCCACGGCCGTCCCGTCCGCGCCGGTCGTCGCCCGCGCATCCTGAACCCCGCCCCGACCCCGCGCGCCCACCCGCGCCACCCTCCAAGGAGCCACCCTGTGAAGACCACTCCCCTCCTCGCCGCCGCCGGCGCCGCCGTCACCCTGCTCGCGCTCTCGGGCTGCGTGCCCAACAGCTCCGCGGCGACGGATGCGGCGGGCACGATCACCGTCGACTCCAGTTCCGACGACTGCCGGGTGAGCACCACGACGGCCTCGAGCGGCACCCTGACCTTCTCGGTCACGAACTCCGGCGACCAGGTGACCGAGTTCTACCTGCTGGCCGACGACGGCCTGCGCATCGTCGGCGAGGTCGAGAACGTCGGCCCCGGCATCTCCCGCGACCTCGTCGTGCAGGCGCAGCCCGGCGACTACTTCACCGTCTGCAAGCCCGGCATGGTGGGCGAGGGCATCGGCCGCGCCGCCTTCACCGTCTCGGGCGACAAGGTGCAGCTCGCCGGCGACCAGCAGGAGCAGGTCGACCAGGCGGCCACCAACTACGTGGCCTACATCAAGGACCAGGTCGGCCAGCTGGTGACCGGCACCGACACCTTCCTCGAGGCCTACCTCGCGGGCGACGACGAGACCGCCCGGGGCCTCTACGCCACCACCCGCGCGAACTACGAGCGCATCGAGCCCGTCGCGGAGTCGTTCGGAGACCTCGACCCGATGATCGACTTCCGCGAGGCCGACGTGGCCGAGGCCGACGAGTGGACCGGCTGGCACCGGATCGAGAAGGACCTCTTCCCGCCGACCGCCGAGGAGAACGGCGGCACCGCCTACGTGCCGCTCACCTCCGACGAGCGCAGCTACTACGCCGACAAGCTCAAGGCCGACACGCAGTCGCTCTACGAGGCCGTGAACGCCGACGACTACACCGTCTCGATCGACGCCATCTCGAACGGCGCCATCGGCCTGCTCGAGGAGGTCGCGAGCGGCAAGATCACCGGCGAGGAGGAGATCTGGTCGCACACCGACCTCTGGGACTTCCAGGCCAACCTCGAGGGCGCCCGCGTGGCCTACGAGGGCGTTCGCGACATCGTCGAGGCCAAGGACCCGGAGCTCGTGACGACCATCGACGAGCGCTTCGCCTCTCTGGAGAAGACCCTCGCCGAGTACGGCAGCCTCGACACCGGCTTCGTGTACTACGACGAGCTGACGACCGACCAGGTCAAGCAGCTCGCCGACGGCGTGAGCGCGCTGAGCGAGCCGCTCAGCCGCCTCACGGCGACGCTGGTGGGCTGACCCGTAGGCTTCTGAGCATGGTCGAACCCGAACCCACGCCGGCGAAGCCGGGCATCTCCCGACGGGGGCTGCTCGGCCTCGCCGGCGCCGGTGTGCTCGGCGCCGGCGCGGGGCTGGCCGGCGGCATCGCGGTCGACCGCTTCGCCCTCCCCCCGTCGGCCGCCGCGTCGCCCGGAGCGGGTACCGTCTACCCCTTCTTCGGCGAGCACCAGGCCGGCATCGTCACCCCGGCACAAGACCGCCTGCACTTCGCGAGCTTCGACGTCGCCGACATCACCCGCGCCGAGCTCGTCGGCCTCCTGCAGGACTGGAGCGCCGCCGCCGCGCTGATGACCGCCGGCACCCCGGTCGGCACCTACGGGGCGGTCAACGGCCCCTACACCGCCCCGCCCGACGACACCGGCGAGGCGCTCGACCTGCCTGCCGCCGGCCTCACGATCACCTTCGGCTTCGGCCCCACCCTCTTCACCTCGGCCGACGGCACCGACCGCTTCGGGCTGGCCGCCCAGCGCCCGTCCGCCCTCGTCGAGCTCCCGCACTTCCCGGGCGACATGCTCACCGAGTCGCTCACGGGCGGCGACCTCTGCATCCAGGCCTGCAGCGATGACCCGCAGGTGGCGGTGCACGCCATCCGCAACCTGTCCCGCATCGCCTTCGGCCGCGCGTCGCTGCGCTGGTCGCAGCTCGGTTTCGGCCGCACCAGCTCCACCACCACCGCACAGGTGACACCGCGCAACCTGTTCGGCTTCAAAGACGGCACGGCGAACATCAAGGCCGAGCAGTCCGACGTCGTGGCCGACCAGGTCTGGGCCTCGCGTGACGACGGCGCCTCGTGGATGCACGGCGGCTCCTATCTTGTCGCACGCAAGATCCGCATGACCATCGAGACCTGGGACCGCACTTCGCTGAAGGACCAGGAGGCGATCGTCGGCCGCACCAAGGGCGAGGGAGCCCCGTACTCGGGCGGCACCGAGTTCAGCGAGCCCGACTTCGAGGCGAAGGGCCAGGGCGGTGCCCCGCTGATCGCCGCCGACTCGCACGTGCGGCTCGCGCATCCGACCATGAACTCGGGCGCGCAGCTGCTGCGGCGCGGCTATAACTTCGTCGACGGCAACGACGAGCTCGGGCGGCTGAACGCGGGCCTGTTCTTCATCTCGTACCAGCGCGACCCGGCGAAGCAGTTCGTGCCGATCCAGATGAACCTGGCGAAGAACGACGCCATGAACGAGTACCTCCGTCACGTCGGCTCCGGCCTCTGGGCGGTTCCGCCGGGTGCCTCGTCGGGTGGCTGGGTCGGCGAGACGCTCCTCGGGTGACCCCTCCGTCGGGGTCGCGCGCCGACGGGTCCCGTGAGGAGCCGCGCGCCGAAGGCCCCCTGTCGGGCCGCTACCGCCTGATCACCCTCGGCACCGTCGTGCTGGTGTTCGTCGCCGCGTTCGAGAACCTCGCGGTCACCACCGTGATGCCCGTGATCAGCACCGAGTTGCACGGTGAGGCCCTGTATGCCGTCGCCTTCGCGGCCCCGCTCGCCGTGTCGGTGGTGGGGATGGTCGCGGCCGGTCAGTGGTGCGACCGCAGCGGCCCTCGGGTGCCGCTCAGCGCATCCGTCGCGCTGTTCATCGCGGGACTCGTGGTGGCCGGTCTCGCGTCGACCATGGAGCAGGTGGTCGTCGGGCGCCTCGTGCAGGGTCTGGGTTCGGGTGGCGTGACCGTGACCCTCTACGTCATCGTGGCGCGCGTCTTCTCCGGTGCGCTGCAGCCGCGCGTCTTCGGCCTGATGTCGGCGGCCTGGGTCGTGCCGGCGCTGGTGGGGCCCCTCATCGCGGGCGTGCTCGGCGAGACCGTGGGCTGGCGCTGGGTGTTCCTCGGCGTCGCGCTGATCTGCGTGCCCGCGCTCGGGCTCCTCCTGCCCGTGCTGCGCTCGCTCGCCGCGGCGCAGACCGGGTCGGCGCCGGGGTTCGTGGTGTCGCGGCTGGTCTGCTCGGTGCTGCTGGCCGTCGGCATCCTGGCGCTCAGCATCTCGGCCGAGTTCGGTGGGATGCTCGCGGTCGCGGTCGCCGCCGGATCGGTGCTGCTGGCCGCCCTCGCCGTGCGGCCCCTGCTGCCCCGGGGCACCCTCACCGGCCGGCCCGGTCTGCCGCGGATCGTGCTGACCCGCTTCGTGCTCGCCGGCGGTTTCTTCGCCACCGAGACGTATCTGCCCTTCCTGCTCACCCACGAGTACGCCTACTCCCCCGCCCAGGCGGGCCTCGCCCTGTCGGTGAGCGGTGTCGCGTGGGGCGCGGCGTCGCTCCTGCAGGGTCGCTACGCGGCCCGCCTGGCCGACCGGTGGATGCTCGCCGCCGGCACCTCGCTCGTCGCCCTCGCGGTCGCCGTGGCCCTCGCCACTGCGCTGCTCGGCCTGCCCGGCTGGGTGGCCGTGGCCGGCTGGGCGCTCTCGGGCACCGGCATGGGGCTCGCCTACCCGCGCCTGTCGGTGCTGCTGCTCGCGCGCTCCTCGCACGCCGACCAGGGCTTCAACAGCAGCGCCCTGAACATCGCGGATGCCGCCGGCCCCGCGGTCGCCCTGTCGATCGCCGGGCTCGCCTTCCAGGCCCTCCCGGGCGTGGGTGTCGACGGCTTCGCCGCGGTGTTCGGGCTGGGGCTGGCGCTGGCGGTCGGGGCGGTCGGGCTCTCGCGGGGAGTGGCCGGGGCCGGGGTCGGGGTCGCGCGGGGTGCGGTTCGCGCATCCTGAACCGAGAGGGCTACGAGGACGTGCCGCCCACGATGTAGGTGGCGGTGTTCGCGCCCGTGCCGTCGTCGGCGACGCTGACGATGACCGAGTAGGCGCTGTCGCTGTAGGCGCCGCTGCCGACTCCCTCGACGAAGCCCGAGTAGCTCGCCTCGAAACCGGCCGCCTTCAGCTGCTCGTCGATGGCGGTGAAGGCGGCCTCGCGGTCGTCGCCGACCCGCACGATGACCGTCCAGCCGCCGCCGGAGTCGACGCTGCCGGCGCCCATGCCGCCGACGATCTCGCCGTCGGCGAGGGGCACCTCGTCGCTCGGGAAGCCGTCAGGGAGCCCGCCGTCGGAGTTCAGGTCGACGTCGCCGCCGCCCGCCTGCTCGACCGCGCCCTCGACGAGCTGCTCGACCGGGTTGGCGCAGGACGTGAGCGTGGGGGTGAGCACGACGGCGAGAGCGAGCGCGAGGATCAGGGCCGGCTTCTTCGTCATGGCACGATCATCCCAGAACGGGCCGGTCGGGCACCAGACGCAGAACGGCCGGCCCCCCGAGGGAGACCGGCCGTTCGTGTGCGCGCCGACTACTGGTTGGCGCGCTTGAGGTTCGCGGTGCGGCGAGCACGCGCGTTGGCGTCGAGCTCGACCTTGCGGATGCGCACGATCTCGGGGGTGACCTCGACGCACTCGTCCTCACGGGCGAACTCGAGGCACTCCTCGAGCGAGAGCTGACGCGACGGCGTCATCGACTCGAAGGTGTCGGAGGTCGACTGACGCATGTTGGTCAGCTTCTTCTCCTTGGTGATGTTCACGTCCATGTCGTCGGCGCGCGAGTTCTCGCCGATGACCATGCCCTCGTAGACCTCCTCGGTGGGGTTCACGAAGAAGGTCATGCGCTCCTGCAGGGCGATGATCGCGAAGGGGGTGACGACACCCGAACGGTCGGCCACGATGGAACCGTTGTTGCGGGTGACGATCGAACCGGCCCACTCGCCGTAGCCGTGCGAGATCGCGTTCGCGATGCCGGTGCCGCGGGTGATGGTGAGGAACTCGGTGCGGAAGCCGATCAGGCCGCGCGAGGGCACGATGAACTCCATGCGCACCCAGCCGGTACCGTGGTTCGCCATGTTCTCCATGCGGCCCTTGCGGGCGGCGAGCAGCTGCGTGATCGCGCCGAGGTACTCCTCGGGGGCGTCGATCGTCAGGTGCTCGTAGGGCTCGTGCGTCTTGCCGTCGACCTGCTTGGTGACCACCTGGGGCTTGCCCACGGTGAGCTCGTAGCCCTCGCGGCGCATGTTCTCGACCAGGATGGCGAGCGCGAGCTCTCCACGGCCCTGCACCTCCCAGGCGGCGGGGTTTCCGATGTCGACGACACGCAGCGAGACGTTGCCGATCAGCTCGCGGTCGAGGCGGTCCTTCACCATGCGGGCGGTGAGCTTATGGCCCTTGACCTTGCCGACGAGCGGCGAGGTGTTGGTGCCGATGGTCATCGAGATGGCCGGGTCGTCGACCGTGATGGCCGGCAGGGGGCGCACGTCCTCGGGGTCGGCGATGGTCTCGCCGATCGTGATGTCCTCGATACCGGCGATGGCGACGATGTCGCCGGGGCCGGCCGACTCGGTCGGGAAGCGGGTGAGCGCCACCGTCTTCAGCAGCTCGCTGATGCGCTGGTTGGTGACGGTGCCGTCGTGCTTGACCCAGGCGACCTGCTGACCCTTCTTGATGGTGCCGTTGAAGACACGCAGCAGGGCGAGGCGGCCGAGGAACGGCGAGGAGTCGAGGTTCGTGACGTGGGCCTGCAGGGGCGCCTCGTCGTCGTACGTCGGCGCCGGGATGTGCTCGAGGATCGCGCCGAAGAGCGGCTCGAGGTCGTCGTTGTCGGGCAGGGTGCCGTTCTCGGGCTTGTTCAGGCTCGCGGCGCCGTTGCGGCCCGAGGCGTAGACCACGGGCACGTCGAGGATTGCGTCGAGGTCGAGGTCGGGCACGTCGTCGGACATGTCGCTGGCGAGGCCGAGCAGCAGGTCCTGCGACTCGCCCACGACCTCATCGATGCGCGCGTCGGGGCGGTCGGTCTTGTTGACCAGGAGGATGACGGGCAGCTTCGCTTCGAGCGCCTTGCGGAGCACGAAGCGGGTCTGGGGCAGCGGGCCCTCACTGGCGTCGACGAGCAGCACGACGCCGTCGACCATCGACAGGCCGCGCTCGACCTCGCCGCCGAAGTCGGCGTGACCGGGGGTGTCGATCACGTTGATGGTGATCGGCTTGTCGCCCGCGTGCTTGCCGTTGTAGGAGATCGCCGTGTTCTTGGCGAGGATCGTGATGCCCTTCTCACGCTCCAGGTCGTTCGAGTCCATCATCCGGTCGTCGGCGTCGAAGTGCGCGTCGAAGGAGTTGGTCTGCGTGAGCATGGCGTCGACCAGGGTGGTCTTGCCGTGGTCGACGTGGGCGACGATCGCGACATTGCGCAGGTCGTCGCGGGTGGCTTGTGCCATGGGGAGTCCTCAGGTCTCTTGAACCCGGGACTGATGGCAGAAGCCACCCGCGGGCTCGAATAACAGGGTGTGGGGTGGGCGTCGTGGCCCGGACCGCTAAACGCCCAGGATGATTCCAGCGCCCGGGATAGCGTTCAGCAACTCCCTAGTGTACTGCTCCTTGGGGTTGTCGAAGACGGCATCCGTCGAAGCGGCCTCCACGATGCGCCCCTGCTGCATCACGCAGACGTTGTCGGCGATCACTCGGACCACCGCCAGGTCGTGCGTGATGAACAGGTACGTCAGCTCGAGCTCGCTCTGCAGTTCGGCCAAGAGCTGCAGGATCTGGGCCTGCACCAGCACGTCGAGCGCCGAGACCGCCTCGTCGAGCACGACGATGTCGGGCTTCAGCGCGAGTGCCCGGGCGATGGCCACGCGCTGACGCTGACCGCCCGAGAGCTCGTTCGGGTAGCGCGTGATCAGCGACTGGGGCAGCGAGACCTGGCCGAGCAGCTCCAGCACACGGTCGCGGCGCGCCGTGCGGTCGCCCACGTCGTGCACCTGCAGGGGCTCGGCGATCGTGTTGCCGATGTTGCGCAGCGGGTCGAGCGAGCCGTACGGGTCTTGGAACACCGGCTGCATGCGACGGCGCAGATCGAGCAGCGGCTTGCCCTTCAGCGGAGCCACGTCGGTGCCGTCGATCAGGATCTGGCCGCTCGTGGGGTTCTCGAGGCGCAGGATCATCTTGGCGACGGTCGACTTGCCGGAGCCCGACTCTCCGACGAGCGCCGTCGTGGTGCCCTTCTCGACCGCGAACGAGACCTTGTCGGCGGCGACGAGCTCGCCCGAGGACCCCTTGCCCTGACCGCGGATCTTGTAGACCTTCGTCAGATCTTTCACCACGATGGCGTCGGGTCGCTTGGTCACGGGACGGCTCTCGACACGCTCCTCGGCGGCCGCGATCAGGTCGAGGCCCTCGGTGACCTTCGTGGGCGCGTAGTCGAGGTCGCTCAGGGAGTGCGTCTCCGACTGGGCGGTCGCCGACTGGATGCGCCGCGAGGCGAGGCTCGGTGCGGCGGCCACGAGACGCTGCGTGTACGGGTGCACCGGATTCTGCAGGATCTCCTTGGAGGGCCCGGCCTCGACGATACGGCCCTTGTACATCACGACGAGCTGCTCGGCGCGCTCGGCGGCGAGCCCCAGGTCGTGCGTGATGAACAGCACGGCGGTGCCGATGTCGCGGGTGAGCGTCTCGAGGTGGTCGAGGATGCGCCGCTGCACGGTCACGTCGAGTGCCGAGGTGGGCTCGTCGGCGATCAGCAGCTTCGGGCGCGAGGACAGCCCGATGCCGATCAGCACACGCTGGCGCATTCCGCCCGAGAACTGGTGCGGGAACTGCTTCAGGCGCTTGTCGGCGTCGGCGAGGCCGGCCTCCTTCAGCACCTGGATGGCGTGCGCGCGCACCTCCTTGCGCCCCGTGGCGACGCCGTTGGCCCGGATGGTCTCCTCGACCTGGAAGCCGACGCTCCACACCGGGTTGAGGTTGGACATCGGGTCCTGCGGCACGAAGCCGATCTCGCGGCCGCGGATGTCCTCCATCTGCTTCTCGGAGTAGGAGCTCAGCTCCTTGCCGTCGAACATGATGCTGCCGCCGGTGATGCGCCCGGCGCCCGGCAGCAGATTGATGATCGCGTGCGCGGTCGTCGACTTGCCCGAGCCGGACTCGCCGACGATGGCCAGCGTCTGGCCGGGCATGAGCGTCAGGTCGACGCCGCGCACGGCCGGGACGATGCCGTTGGTCGACTGGAAGCCGACCTCGAGGTTCTTGATCTCGAGCAGCGGGGTGGTGCCCGTGCTGCGGGTGGAGGAGTCGCTCATCGCTGGGCCCTCGCCTTCGGGTCGAGTGCGTCGCGAACCACTTCGCCCATCATGATGAAGGCGAGCACGGTGATCGAGAGCGCGAGTGAGGGGTAGATCAGGGTCTGGGGGGCGTTCCGCAGGTCGACCTGCGCGGCGCTGATGTCGTTGCCCCAGGACATGGTGGAGTTCGGGAGCCCGACACCCAGGAACGACAGCGTCGCCTCGGCGACGATGGCCGCCCCGAGCGAGATCGTGGTGACGACGATCACGGGGGCGATCGAGTTCGGCAGCACGTGGCGCATCAGGATCTTCAAGTTCGAGACGCCGACGGCCTGGGCCGCCATCACGTAGTCGCTCTGCTTCACCCGGAGGATCTCGGCACGGAGCACGCGCGCCGTGGAGGGCCACGCGAAGATGCCGATCGCCAGCGAGATCACGAAGACGTTCCGGTAGGCCGAGAACACCGACATGATGACCACGGCGGCCAGGATGTAGGGGATCGAGAAGAAGATGTCGCCCGCACGGGAGAGCACCGCGTCGAGCCAGCCGCCGTAGAAGCCGGCGAAGGCGCCGAAGAGGATGCCCAGCACCGAGGTCAGGATCGTCACGATGATGCCGACCGAGAGCGACGTCGACGTGCCGTGCACGATGCGCGAGAACACGTCGCAGCCCTGCTTCGTGAAGCCGAGGATGTGCTCACCCGTGGGAGCGCCGTTGCTGTTGGACAGCTGGCAGTCGGAGTTCGGGGGCACGGACGTGAACAGGTTCGGCGCCAGGGCGACGACGACCACGAGCAGGATGATGACGGCGGACACCCAGAACATGGGCCGACGGCGCATGTCGCGCCAGGCGTCGATCCAGAGGTTGCTCTTGCGTTCGCCGACGTTGACGGCGTCGATCGCGACGAGAGGGGTCTCCTCCAGCGGTGCGACGAAGTGCGTCGGGGAGAGTGGCTTATTTGACATAGCGGATCCTCGGGTCGAGAAGGCCGTACAGGAGGTCGACGACGAGGTTGACCACCAGGTAGATGAGCACCATGACGGTCACGAACGAGACGACGGTAGGGCCCTCGCCTCGGATGATCGCCTGGTAGAGCGTGCGCCCGACGCCGGGCACGTTGAAGATTCCCTCGGTGACGGTCGCGCCGACCAGCAGCACCCCGAAGTCGGTCGCCGCGTAGGTGACCACCGGGATGAGCGAGTTGCGCAGGATGTGCACGGGGATGATGCGACGGCGGCTGAGGCCCTTGCCGTAGGCGGTGCGCACGAAGTCGAGGCCCGCGGTCTCGATGACGGATGCCCGGGTGAGCCTGATGAGCTGCGCCAACGAGATGCTCGCCAGCACGAAGGCCGGCAGGATCAGGTCCTGGATCGGGGCACCGGTGGACACCGTCGTCCTGGCCCAGCCGAGTTGGATGCCGAACACGTACTGCCCGACGAACGCGATCACGAAGATCGGCAGCGAGATGAACACCAGGCTCACGATCAGGGCGGTGCCGTCGAACAGCTTGCCCTTGCGGAGGCCGGAGTAGAGGCCGATCAGCACGCCGCCGACGAACTCGATGATGAGCGCGAGGATGGCCAGGCGGATGGTCACCGGGAAGGTGCGGGCGAGGATGTCGGACACTGCTTCACCGGAGAAGGAGGTTCCGAAGTCACCGCGGAAGATGCCGCCGAGGTACAGGAAGTACTGCACGATGAACGGCTGGTCGAGGTGGTACTCCTGGCGGAGCCGCTCGAGGAGTGCCGGGTTGGGCGTCTTGTCGCCGAACAGGGCGAGAAGGGGGTCTCCGGGCATCGCGAAGACCATGAAGTAGATGAGGAACGTCGTACCCAGCAGGACGGGGATCGCCTGGAGTAGACGCCTGAGGATGTAACCGGCCACGAATCAGACCGAACCAATCGAAACTAAGGGGCGAGAGCCGCCACACGAATCACAGACAACATGATACGGGGGCGGCAGCCGTGGCTGCCGCCCCCGTAGATGCGGGAACTAGTTCTTGGTGATCTCGTAGAAGAGCGGCACCGAGTTCCAGCCGAACTCCACGTTCTGCACGTTCTCGCCGTAGCCACCGACCACGTTCGAGTACCACAGCGGGATGGCGGGGAGGTCCTTCAGCAGGATCTCCTGAGCCTTCTGGAAGTCAGTGTTCGCCTCGTCCGCGTCAGCGGTCGACGAGCCCTCCTGCAGCAGCTTGTCGAACTCGGGGTTCGAGTAGTCGCCGTCGTTGGAGGACGCGTTGGTCGCGTACAGCGGGCCGAGGAAGTTGAACAGACCGGGGTAGTCGGCCTGCCATCCGGTACGGAACGCCGTCTGGATGCTGCGGTCGGTGATCGCGGTGCGCGCCTCGGCGAAGGTCGGGTACGGAGCACCCGACGCGTCGATGCCGAGCGTGTTCTTGATGTTGTTCGAGACCGCGTCGACCCAGTCGGCGTGGCCGCCGTCGGCGTTGTAGGCGATCTGGAAGGTGCCCGACCAGGGCGAGATGGCGTCGGCCTGGGCCCACAGCTTCTTCGCCTCGTCGGCGTTGAACTTCAGCACGTCGGCGCCCTCGAGCGAGTCGCTCCAGCCGTCGATCACCGGGGAGGTGAAGTCGGAGGCCGGGGTGCGGGTGCCCGAGAAGATCACGTCGGTGATCTCGTCGCGGTTGATGGCCATCGAGATGGCCTGACGGCGGAGCTTGCCCTCTTCGTCGTTGCCGAAGTGCGCGAGGCGCTCCGGGATGGTGAACGACTGGAAGATGGCGGCCGGCTGGTTGACCGCACGGTCGCCCAGGTCGGACTCGTAGTTGCCGAAGGCGCTCGAGGGAACGGCGTCGAGCACGTCGAGGTTGCCACCGAGAAGGTCGGCGTAGGCGGCGTCCTCCGAGGCGTAGAACACGATGGTCAGGCCACCGTTCTTCGCCTGGCGGCCACCCTTGTAGGCCTCGTTCGGAACGAGGTCGATCTTCTCGTTGTGCGCCCACGCGGTGTCGCTGGCCAGCTTGTACGGGCCGTTGCCGACGGGGTTCTGGCCGAAGGCCTCCATGTCGTCGAACGCCGACTTGGGCAGCGGGTAGAACGCCGAGTAGCCGAGGCGCAGCGGGAAGTCGGAGCGCGCTTCCTTCAGCTTCACGGTGAACGTCAGGTCGTCGACCTTGGTCAGACCGGTGAGGGGGCTGTCGGCGTCGTAGCTGAAGCCTTCGATGTCCTCGAAGAAGTAGCTGTTCAGCTGCTCGTTCGACAGTAGGGCGCCGTACTGCCAGGCGTTGATGAAGCTGTCGGCGTCGACGGGGTCGCCGTTGCTGAAGGTCTGGTCGGCCTTCACCTTGATGGTGAAGGTCTGGGAGTCGTCGGTGTCGATCGACTCGGCCATGTCGAGCTGCGGCGCACCGGTGGCGTCGTAGTACTCCAGGCCGGCGAAGATCGAGTCGAGGATCTTTCCACCACCGGTCTCGTTGGTGTTGGTGGGGATCAACGGGTTCTGCGGCTCGGAGCCGTTCGCCGTGATGACCGCCGAGGTGTCGCCCGACGCGCTGTCGTCGGAACCGCCGGCGGCGCAGCCGGACAGTGCGAGCGCGCTCGCGGCGATCAGCGCGATCGCGCCGATGCCATACCGTCTCTTCTTCAATTTTCCTCCTGTGCAGAATAGGGGCAGGCGACGACTCCCTTGTGAGGGCCGAGACCTAAGGAAGTACCCTAAGTGGGGGTAAACACCAGATCAAATGCGGGCCGAAAAAGTTACATACACGAAACTATCTCCGCAGGATCTTTGTGCATGTTCGACAGTACCCGCTCGAAAACAGCGCCTGGCGCAAGAAAGCGAAATGATGCCGCGAGCTGACTCCTGGTACCTCCTCCGCCGTCGTCGGCTCGGCACCGAGGTGCTCCTGGTGCTCGGTCTCTCGCTCGGCGCCTCCGCCGTGTACTCCGTCGTCAGCCTCGTCGCCAAGACCACCTCGGGCACCGCCCTCGCCGATCAGACGGCGACGATCAACGGCGCCCTGAGCGACCGCGCGTGGCTCGACCTGACCTACCAGCTGCTGGCGATCGGATTCGACCTCGTGCCGGTCGCCCTCGTGCTCTACCTGCTCGCGATCTCGGGCGGCGACCCGTTCCGGCGCATCGGCTTCGACCTCACCCGGCCGGGCCGCGATCTCGGCCGGGGGGCACTGCTCGTGCTCGTCGTCGGCGTGCCGGGCATCGCGCTCTACGTGGTCTGGCGCCTGCTCGGCTTCAGCGCGGCGGTGGTCGCCGCCCCGCTCGACGGCCACTGGTACACGGTGCCGGTGCTCGTGCTCGCCGCGCTGCGCGCCGCCCTGCAGGAGGAGGTGATCGTCGTCGGCTACCTCTTCACCCGCCTGCGTCAGCTCGGCTGGCGCAAGTGGCAGATCATCGTCGGCGCCGCCGTGCTGCGGGGCAGCTACCACCTCTACCAGGGGCCGGGGCCGTTCGTCGGCAACGTGGCGATGGGGGTGGTCTTCGGCTGGTGCTATTGGCGCTGGGGCCGCGTGATGCCGCTGGTCGTGGCGCACTGGATCATCGACATCGTCTCGTTCGTCGGCTACCCGCTCGCCGTCAGCCTCGCGCCCGCGCTGTTCGGCTGACGCGACCCGGTCGCCGCCGCGAGCCGCCGCCCCGCACCGCGGTGACGATCATCAGCGCCGCTCCCCCGACCAGCACGGCGACGGATGCCCAGCCGCCGATCGCGATCCAGTCCGCCCCACCGGGCCCACCCGTGCCCGCGGCCGCCGGCTCGGGGGTGAACAGCGGCGCCTGGGTCGGTGTCGCGGTCGGAGACGCCACCACGTTCACGGTCAGGCGCGCCGACGCGGTGCCGGGGAACGAGCTCGAGATCGTGCAGAGGATGGTCGAGGTGCCGATCGGGAACGGCTGCCCCGACTCCACCGGGGTGCCGGCGATGGCGCAGCCGTCGAGCGTCAGCCCCGCCGGCAGCGCCGCCTGGATCGGCACCGGCGCGCTCCCGCTCCCGTCGGCCTCGAGGTCGAGCTGACCGGGCAGGATGCTCGACCCGGTGAAGTCGGCACCGACGATGCGCGTGCCGCTGAAGTCGGCCCCGTCGAGCACCGCCCCCTCGAAGACGGCCCCCTGCACGTCGCCGCCCGCGAAGGACGCCCCGGTGAGGTTCGCCGTGCGGAAGTCGCCCTCGCCGAAGCGGGTGCCGCTCAGGTCGACGCCCGGGCACTGGGCGCCGCCGGGGCCGCCCTCGCTGATCGGGGAGACGACGCAGTCGCCCTCGGCGAAGAGCGGGTCGGCCTGCGCGGGGGCCACCGCGGACACGGCCAGCACGGCACCGACGAGAACGCCGAGCGCGCCGATCCCGACGGCCGCCCGACCCCGGCCCCCGGCCCGTGCGAGCGGCCGACGAGAACGGGTGTCGAGCAGCTCGGGCATGACCCGAACCCTACCTCACCGCCTCGTCGGCCGCCCGGGAGGGGCGACTCAGGCGAAGGCCTCCGGCGGCGGGCACGCGCAGACCAGGTTGCGGTCGCCGTAGGCCTGGTCGATGCGCCGCACCGGCGGCCAGTACTTGCCCCGGATCAGGCTCTTCACCGGGTAGACGGCGCGCTCCCGGTCGTACGGGTGCGCCCACTCCCCCTCGATCACCGACTGCGCCGTGTGGGGTGCGTTGCGGAGCGGGTTGTCCTCGACCGGCCACTCCCCCGCCGCGACCGCGTCGATCTCGGCCTTGATCTCGATCATGGCGTCGATGAAGCGGTCGATCTCGGCGAGGTCCTCGCTCTCGGTGGGCTCGACCATCAGGGTGCCGGCCACCGGGAAGCTCATCGTCGGGGCGTGGAAGCCGTAGTCGACGAGCCGCTTGGCGACGTCGTCGACCGAGACGCCCGACGCCGCGGTGATGCCCCGCAGGTCGAGGATGCACTCGTGCGCCACCAGACCGTTGTCGCCCGTGTAGAGCACCGGGAAGTGGGGCGCCAGGCGGGCCGCCACGTAGTTGGCGGCGAGCACGGCCGAGGCGGTGGCGTCGGCGAGGCCTTCGAGCCCCATCATGCGCACGTAGGCCCAGCTGATCGGCAGGATGCTCGGGCTGCCGTACGGGGCCGCCGAGACCGGCCCGCCCGCGTGCAGCACGGTCGAGCCGTCGACCTGCACGTGCTCGGCCTCCTGCGCGAACACATGCCCCGGGAGGAATGGAGCGAGGTGGGCCTTCGCCGCGACCGGCCCGACCCCCGGTCCGCCACCGCCGTGCGGGATGCAGAACGTCTTGTGCAGGTTCAGGTGCGACACGTCCCCGCCGAAGTCGCCGAAGCGTGCGAAGCCGAGCAGCGCGTTCAGGTTGGCACCGTCGACGTACACCTGACCGCCCGAGGCGTGCACGAGCCGACAGATCTCGGCGACCTCGTGCTCGTACACCCCGTGGGTCGACGGGTAGGTGATCATCAGGGCGGCCAGGTCGGCGGCGTGCGCCGCGATCTTCGCGCGCAGGTCGTCGAGGTCGACGTTGCCGAGCTCGTCGCAGGCGACAACGACGACCTTCATGCCGGCGAGCACGGCCGAGGCCGCGTTCGTGCCGTGGGCGCTCGAGGGGATGAGGCACACGGTGCGGTCGAGGTCGCCGCGTGAGCGGTGGTAGCCGCGGATGGCGAGGAGCCCGGCGAGCTCGCCCTGGCTGCCCGCGTTCGGCTGCAGCGACACCGAGTCGTAGCCGGTGACGTCGGCGAGCCAGCGCTCGAGCTGTGCGATCAGCTCCAGGTAGCCTCCCACGTCCTCCTTCGGCGCGAAGGGGTGGATGCCCGAGAACTCCCGCCAGGTGACGGCCTCCATCTCGGTGGCCGCGTTGAGCTTCATCGTGCACGAGCCCAGTGGGATCATGCCGCGGTCGAGGGCGTAGTCGGCGTCGGCGAGGCGCTTCAGGTACCGCATCATGCTCGTCTCCGAGCGGTGGGCGCTGAACACGGGGTGCGTCAGGTAGGCCGAGGTGCGCCGCAGGGCATCCGGGATGCTCGGGTCGAGGGCACGATCGCTGTCGTGCGGCTGGGCGTCGAACACCCGCACGAGCTCGAGCAGCTCGCGGTCGCGGGTGGTCTCGTCGACCGACAGGCTGATCGTGTCGTCGTCGACGACGTGCAGCAGGATGCCTCGCGAGTGCGCGTGCTCGGCGAGACCCCGCGCGCGGCGCGGCACGCGCACCTGCACGGTGTCGAAGAAGTCGGCGTGCACGACCTCGAGGCCCGCGGCGGTGAGGGCCGAGGCGAGCGACCGGGCGGTGGTGTTGACCCGCTCGGCGATCGCCCGCAGCCCCTCGGGGCCGTGGTAGACCGCGTACATGCCGGCCATGACGGCGAGCAGCACCTGGGCGGTGCAGATGTTCGAGGTGGCCTTCTCGCGCCGGATGTGCTGCTCCCGCGCCTGCAGGCTGAGCCGGTAGGCGGGGTGCCCCGCCGCGTCGACGCTCACGCCGACGAGCCGGCCCGGCAGCTGGCGCTCGAGCCCGGAGCGAACGGCCATGTACCCGGCGTGCGGGCCGCCGAAGCCCATCGGCACGCCGAAGCGCTGACTCGTGCCCACGGCGACGTCGGCGCCGAGCTCGCCCGGCGAGGCCACGAGGGTGAGCGCGAGCAGGTCGCCCGCGACCACAGCGATGCCGCCCGAGGCGTGCACACGCGCGATCACGTCGCTCGGGTTCCACACCCGCCCCGAGGCGCCGGGGTACTGCACGAACACGCCGAAGGCGTCGACGTCGTCGCCGATGAGCGGATGCGCGGGGTGGTCGATCGCGTCGAGCACCGTCTCGACGATCTCGATGCCGACCGCCTCGGCCCGGGCCGCGAGCAGCGACCGGGTCTGCGGGAACGCGTCGGCGTCGACCAGGAAGCGGTTGGACGTCGACTTGGAGGCGCGGCGGGCGAGCAGCATGCCCTCGACGGCGGCGGTCGACTCGTCGAGCATCGAGGCGTTCGCCGTCGCGAGCCCCGTGAGGTCGGCGACCATGGTCTGGAAGTTGATCAGCGCCTCGAGCCGGCCCTGCGAGATCTCGGGCTGATACGGCGTGTAGGCCGTGTACCAGCTGGGGTTCTCGAGCACGTTGCGCGTGATCACCGCGGGAGTGACGGTGCCGTAGTAGCCGAGGCCGAGGTAGGAGGTCGAGACGGTGTTGCGGCCGGCCAGGGCGCGCAGCTCGTCGATCGCCTCGCGCTCGGTGGCGGCCGGCGGCACGAGCGAGTCGGCGAGCGTGCGGTCGAACTGGATGGCGGTCGGCACGGCGGCGCGCATCAGCTCCACGACGCTGGAGTAGCCGACGGCCTGCAGCATGCGCGCCTGGGCGGCGGCGTCGGTTCCGATGTGCCGGGCGGAGAAGACGCCCGACTCGGCCGGACGGTCGGTGAGGGTGCCGCCGGTGGGCGTGGCCACGGCGGGCTCGAGGAGGTCGGTCATCCGTCAGCCCCCGATCAGCGCGGAGTACTCGTCGAACGAGAGCAGCTCGGGCAGCTCGGTGAACTCGACCTTGAGCAGCCAGCCTTCACCGAGGGGGTCGCTGTTGACGAGCTCGGGCGAGCTCTCGACGGCCTCGTTCTTCTCGACGACGGTGCCGTCGACCGGGGCGAACAGCTCGCCGACCGACTTGGTCGACTCGATCTCGCCGACGATGCTGCCGCCCGCGACCTCGGTGCCCGCATCGGGCAGGTCGAGGTAGACGATGTCGCCCAGCTGCGCCGCCGCGTAGGCGGTGATGCCGATGGTGGCGACCGAGCCCTCGACGAGCACCCACTCGTGCTCGGCGGTGTAACGGAGTTCGGTGTTCTCGGGCATGTCAGTCCTTCTTCCGGCGGTAGAACGGCAGGGTCGTGGTGCGGAACGCGAGGCGGGTGCCCCGGATGTCGACGGTGACCTCGGTGCCCTCGGCCGCGAGGCGGGGGTCGACGTAGGCCAGGGCGATGGGATGCCCGAGCGTGGGCGAGAGTGCGCCGCTCGTGACGAGACCGGCGGGCGGAGCATCCGCACCACCGTCGATCGGGTAGACCTCGTAGCCCGCGCGGGCGGCGCGGCGGCCCTCCGCGACGAGCCCGACGAGCACGGGAGCCCCCTCGGGCGGGCCGGCGAGCAGCGCGTCGCGACCGACGAAGGACTCCTTCGTGAGCGCCGGGACGCGACCGAGGCCCGCCTGGACCGGCTGCGTCTCGAGCGAGAGCTCGTGGCCGTAGAGCGGCATGCCGGCCTCGAGGCGCAGCGTGTCGCGGCTCGCGAGCCCCGCCGGCACGAGGCCGAGCGGGGTGCCGGCGGCGGCGAGGGCCGTCCACAGCGCCTCTGCGTGCGCGGGGGCGACATAGAGCTCGTAGCCGTCCTCGCCCGTGTAGCCGGTGCGGGCGAGCAGCACGGGCTCACCGCGGAAGGTCGCCGGCGTCGATCGGTAGTAGCGCAGCTCGTCGAGGCCCGGCGCCTCGAACCCCTCGGTGCGGGTCAGGATCTCGCGCGAGGCGGGGCCCTGCACGGCGATCAGGGCGGTTTCGTCGCTCTCGTCGACGAGCACGAGGTCGAAGCCGGCGCGACGCTCCTCGAGGGCGGCGGCGACCGGCTCGCGGTTCGAGGCGTTGGCGACTACGAGGAACTCCGCGTCGCCCAGACGGTAGACGACCACGTCGTCGACGACCCCGCCCTCGTCGGTGAGGAGCAGCGAGTACTTCGCCTGACCGATCGTGGTCGCCGAGAGCAGACCGGCGAGGGCGAGGTCGAGGAATGCGCCGGCGTCGGGGCCGGAGACGCGGAACTCGGCCATGTGCGAGAGGTCGAAGAGGCCGGCGGCCGAGCGCACGGTGTGGTGCTCGGCCAGGTCACTGGAGTAGCGCACCGGCATCTGCCAGCCGGCGAAGTCGGTGAAGCTCGCGCCGGCGGCGCGGTGCACCGCGTCGAGCGGCGAGAAGCGGGACGGGGAGGAGGGTGCGTCGGTCACGAGTGGAGTTCTCCGATCGGCGAAGCGCTGCTTCGCGTGGGGAGGGCGCGTCGGCGCCCTTCGGGAACTCCCCCTCTGTCATCGTGCCTGAGAGTTTCACACCCGCGAGCGGATGCTTTCACCATGGGCGAGCCGCCGTCGATGCCGCGGACTGCTTTCCAGAGTGGCCAGTTCGACGCGGTACGAGGACCTGAGAGATTATCGGGGAGGATTGCTCCTTCGGTGCCGGGACGGACCCGGCTCTCCCGCGTCGGCCTGATGGCCAGCGGTATTCAATTGAAGGTGGAGCAGGTGGGGCGGGAGCGGCCGTCGCGGGCTGCTCGGGACAGCATAGCGCGGGGTCAGCTGCCGCCGAAGCCCCCGCCACGGCTCCGGCGCAGGGTGAGCACCACGATCGCCGCGATGGCGCCGAGCCCGGCGAGCACGATGAGCACGATGACGGGCCACGGCAGCAGGGCACCCGGCTGCTGCAGCTCGCCCGAGACCGGCCCGGCCGTCTCGGTGGCCTGCAGGGTGGTGGGCGCCTCGGCGTCGGCCGGCGCATCCGTCGCCGGAGCCGGCTCGACAGGTGCCGCCCCGACCGGCGCCGACCCGGTGGCAGGGGTCGTCGCCACGGGGGTGCCGTCGGGCTCGCCCGCCCAGGGGGCGCCGCAGGTGGGGGCGTTGGTGAGCCCGTCGTGCGCGCCCTCGAGCGAGGGCGGCTCGTAGTCGAACCCGTACTGGCCGCTGGTGGGATGCCCGTCGGAGGAGACGACCTGCCACAGCACCTGGTAGCCGCCCGCACCGCCGAGGGCGATGGGAGCCGAGACGGAGGTGCCGTCGAGGGTGACGCAGCCCGACTCGTAGTGCAGCCCCTCGCTGTCGACGATCTGCACCGCGAAGCCGTCGGTCGTGCCGCCGGGCTGAAGGAGCAGCTCGTCACTGAAGCCGAGCACCACCGAGCCCGGGTCGGCCGTGATGGAGTCGCCGTCGCCCGGCGCCGCGCTCGCCAGCACGTCGTGGGCGGAGACGGCGGCGACCGCGCCGCCGAACCCCGCCCAGACGAGGGCGGTGCCGGCGAACGCGGTCGCTGCGAGAAGAGTCAGGGGGCGGTGGGTGCGGCTCACGCCTTCACGATAGCCGGGGCCCCTGACAGCGGGCCGCCTAGCTGCGGCGCACCCGGTACTGGTTCACGAGCGGGCAGTCAAACGGGTCGGGAGCCGAGAGGCCCACCTTGTTCATGTAGACCACGACCGCCTTGTGGGCCGCCAGCAGCGAGACCTGGGTGTACGGGATGTTGTGCGTCGCGCAGTACTCCTGCACGACCGGACGCGCCTTCACCAGGTTCGGGCGGGCCATGTTCGGGAAGAGGTGGTGCTCGGTTTGCAGGTCGAGCCCGCCCATGCCGATGGTCATCGGCCAGCCGCCGCCGATGTTGCGCGAGGAGAGCACCTGCTTCGACAGGAAGTCGATGCGGGAACCGGCGGGGAAGATCGTCATGCCGATGTGGTTCGGCGCGAACGAGGCCCCCATGTAGAAGCCGAAGACGGCGACCTGCACGCCGACGAAGGCGAAGGCCATACCGAGCGGGAGGAAGTAGAAGACCACCGCGAGGTAGGCGATCAGGCGGATGCCGATGAAGGTCAGCTCCAGCGCGCGGCCCTCGACGGGCTTGCGGCCGAGAAGGGTCTTGAAGGAGTGGAAGTGGAGGTTGAAGCCCTCGAGCAGCAGCAGCGGGTAGAGCAGGATGCCCTGCTTGCGCGTGATCAGGGCCGACAGACCCGTGGTGGCCGCCGCGTCCTTCTCGAGGAAGGACACCGTGTCGCGGTCGATGTCGGGGTCTTTGCCGACGGTGTTCGGGTTGCCGTGGTGGCGGGTGTGCTTCGACATCCACCACGAGTAGCTCATGCCGACGAAGGCGGTGGCGAGCGTGCGGCCCGCGCGGTCGTTCGCCTTGTTCGAGCTGAACACCTGGCGGTGCGAGGCCTCGTGGGCGAGGAAGGCGAACTGGGTGAAGATGATGCCGAGCGCGCCGGCGATCAGCAGCTGGTACCAGGTGTCGCCGAGCAGGATGAAGCCGGTGACGGCTCCGCCCAGGGCGAGGATCAGGACCGCGAACATGCCGATGTAGAAGCCCTGGCGCTTGCGCAGCAGGCCCATCTCGCGAACGGCCGTGAGCAGTTCGGAATAGGCGGCGGTGGGATGCGCTGCACCGGCTTTGCGGGGAGTCGTGGCGCGCGGGGTCGGATTGCTCGTGATGGTCACAAGGCCTCGTCACTGAATTCGGGTTCGGCTTCACAACCGCGGTGTTCGAGCAGATGCCCTGGAGATGCTCTCACCGTAGGCGTCGAACCTGCGTAACGCCCGGCAGGGGACGAAAAAAGAACCCGCGCCCTCAGGGGCGCGGGTTCTTCACGGTTTCGGCGAGATCAACCCAGGGGGGTGATGTTCTCGGCCTGCAGGCCCTTGCGGCCCTGCGTCACGTCGAACTCGACGCGCTGGTTCTCTTCGAGGTTCTTGTAGCCGGAGCCGTTGATGCCCGAGTGGTGGGCGAAGACGTCTTCTCCACCGTCATCGGGGGAGATGAAGCCGAAGCCCTTTTCGGAGTTGAACCATTTCACGGTGCCTTGAGCCATTATTTCTCTCTTTTCGAGGTACGCGGTTCCGCCTGTCGGAACCTACCGTCGCGGTGCACTTTGTTCCGCTCCTCAGAAAAGCAAGCCTCCCGCCGCGAGAAAAGCGGCAGATGACCCTATTCAAGATTCATGGGTAACACAACAACTGAGACCAGCTTAGCCGCTAACCCGGCCCGAGGGCTACAGGGTTCTGTTTCTTCAGGTCGGAAGCTCTAGAATTCAGCGTGCCT
Organism: Herbiconiux gentiana; assembly: GCF_024978135.1. Lineage (GTDB taxonomy): Bacteria > Actinomycetota > Actinomycetes > Actinomycetales > Microbacteriaceae > Herbiconiux > Herbiconiux gentiana. Next base: position 340,383 of record NZ_JANTEZ010000004.1, read on the forward strand.
TCTCTCAGCCCAGCCAGCATCCCCAGCCCGCCCCTGGAGTTCTCGCAGTTCCCGGTCGGGCCCCTGACGATCCACATCTACGCGCTCTTCATCCTCGCGGGGATCGTCGCGGCCATGCTCATGGTGAACCACCGGCTCACCAAGCGCGGCGGCGAGTCCGGCGTCGTGATCGACATCGTGCTCTGGGCGGTTCCGCTCGGCATCGTCGGCGCCCGCATCTACCACGTGCTCACGCACGGGAGCGACTACTTCTACCCGGGCGCCGACCTCGTGCGGGTGGTGCAGATCTGGGACGGCGGCAACGCGCTGTACGGCTCCCTCATCGGCGGCGCGATCGGTGCGGCCATCGGCTGCCGCTTCGCGGGCATCCGCCTCTGGTCGTTCGCCGACGCGCTGGCGCCGGCGATGCTCGTGGCGCAGGCCATCGGCCGTCTGGGCAACTGGTTCAACCACGAGCTGTTCGGCCTGCCCACCACGCTTCCGTGGGGCCTCGAGATCGAGTCGACGAACGGCGCGTTCCCCGTCGGGCTGCCCGACGGCACCCTGTTCCACCCCCTGTTCGCGTACGAGATCATCTGGAACCTCGTGGGCGTCGTGGTGCTGCTCGCCCTCGAGCGCCGGTTCCGGCTGCGCTGGGGCAAGCTGTTCGCCCTCTACCTCGTCTGGTACGGCCTCGGCCGCGCCTGGCTCGAGTCCATCCGCATCGACCCGTCGAGCGACGGCTTCCTCGGCGTGCCGGCCAACGTGTGGGCGTCGTTCGCCGCGGTGCTGCTCGGCATCATCCTGTTCGTCGTGCAGAGCCGCCGGCACCCCGGTGTGGAGACCTCGGTCTACCGCGCCGGTCGCGGGCCGCGGCCGGTCGTGGCCAAGAAGAAGAAGGGGTCGGCGAGCGACGACGAGTCGACCGGGCTCGAGTCGGTCGACGACTCGGCCACCGACGGCACCGGTGAGCGCTGGACCGACGACGAGCTGAAGGCGCGCTCGGAGTCGGCGACCCCGCTGCGATAGCTCGGTCGCAGCGCCGCGCCGGGCCCGGCCGTGGTGCCGTCGTTCGGACTAGTCGAGCGCGGCGCGCAGCTCTGGCGAGAGGTGCTCGAGCCGCCGCCGGTCGCGGATGGCCACGATCCCCACGCAGGCCACCCAGACCAGCCACGGGAACGTCGCGAGCATCGCCGTGGCCGCTCCCCCGGCGGCGAAGAAGCTGTCGGGGCTCGTGCCGCCGAACATCATGGGCACGGTCAGCACGTTGAGCACGGCCACGGCGTAGGCGATGTGCCCCGTCCACTTCGGCAGGGCACCCGAGGCGAGGGTCACGTAGCCGGCGGCCGCCGCCACCAGGGCGTTCAACGTGCATCCGATCGACCCGAACATCAGGGTGTGGCCGACGGTCAACGCCCGCAGCGACGAGGCGTCGGGCGTCAGGTCGGTGGTGTCGAGCGCGGTCGCCCCCTCGAGCCCGTCGCCCACGAGCGTCACGGCGATGAACAGCACCCCGGCGCCGTAGGCGATGTTCGCCACCCACTGCAGATCGGGCCGGGTGTGCGTGATGAGCTGGCGGAAGCCGGACAGGAAGACGAGCAGCGCCGCCATCAGGAAGGTGTCGATCAGGATCGTGAACAGCGTCTGATTCGCCGTGCGCGTCATGAACTCGACCAGCGCCGCCTTGTCGTCGAGTGCCGGTCGCGCGCCCACCAGCAGCACCTGCACGAGGAACTCGCTCGCCGTGAGCAGCGCGACGCTGATCGCGGCGATGCCCGTCCAGAGCCGCACGTCGGGGTTCAGCCGGCCGTCCTTGACGACCGTGATCATGTGGTTGTGCTGACTGACGTGCGTCTGCATGGCGCGCTCCCCCGGTTCGGGCCGCCCTCCGCCGCCCTCGCGCCTCCGAGAGTAGCGGGTCGGGCGGGCGCCGGGTGGGCTACGCCGAGGGGAAGCCGTGGAAGACCCCGCCGGGGTCGAACCGGGCGATCAGCTGCTGGATGCGCGGCCAGTCCTCCTCGCGGAAGGAGCGCGCGACGCGCTCGGGGTGCTCGCGGAGGTCGGCCTCGCTCAGCACGTGGCCCGTGGCTGTCGGCAGGAGCGCTGCGGCGACCTCGTCGAGCCAGGCGCGGTTCGCGGCGTCGTCGGCCGGGTCGTCCCAGATCACGTAGACGATGAGGACGGTGGTGTCGTGCAACCCGTAGGCCGCCTCGCCCACAGGCAGGAGCCCGGCGCCACCGCCGTTCGCCGGCATGCCGCTCAGCACGTAGCTCTTGCCCGACGGCGCCGTCGCCATCAGCGCCTCGAGGGGTGCGAGGGCCTCGTCGAGCGTGAGGTGGGTCCAGAACGTGTCGGCGAGGTACCGGGCGCCCTCGGGGTACGTCGCGTCGACGGGCACGTGCAGTTCGCTGAGGCGTGCGTCGCCCGCGCGGCGGTCGATCGGCACCAGGCCGGGGGCGCCATCCCCGAACGCTGCGAGCGCATCCTGCGTCGACCCCGTGGCGTCGTGGTCGAGCACGACGGTGGCGGCCACCCCGACGACCAGCGGATGCTCGGCCGTCCCTCCCGGCCGCCCCTCCCCCTGTGTCACGAGCGACACCTCGACGTTCGGGCTGAGCCGCGTCGAGGCCTCGGTGACCCAGCGCGTCACGGCGGCGAGCTCGTCGAGCGGATACTGCCACGTGCTCACCCGCACCGCCGCCGGTTCCGGACGCAGCGCCACCTCGAACGACGTGACGACACCCGGGAAGCCCGGACCCGACCCGCGGGCCAGCCAGAACAGCTCGCTGTTCTCGTCAGCGGAGGCCGTCAGCAGCCCACCCTCGGCGGTGACCACCCGGAGGCTCCGGATCGAGAAGCACGACGGCAGCCACGCCCCCCAGTTCACGCCGAGCCCGCCTCCGAGCAGGAACCCGCCCACCCCGGGGTCGCCGCAGTGCCCCACGGGGAACGCCAGCCCCTGGGACTCGAGCGCCGCCGACAGCACCTTGCCCCGCACGCCGGGGCCGATCGTCGCGACCATCCGCTCGGAGTCCACCGCGATCCCGTCGAGCTCCCCCAGATCGATCAGCACGCCGCCGTCGCGCACCGAGGAGGCGACCCAGCTGTGCCCGCCGGAGCGCACGGCGATCTTCTGCCCTGCCCCGACCGCGTCCCGCACGGCCTGCACCACCTCGTCCTCGCTGCGCGGCCGCACCACCGACGACGGCCGCCCCTCGGCGACCATCGCGTTGAACACCCCGTCGACGACGGCGCTCTCGAACGCCTCGTCCCCGGCTCGGACCGTCTCGATTCCCAGATCGTCATGCACGCGGCTCACGCTATCCACTGCCCCCGCACCGCGCTCGCCCCCGAAGGGGGCCTCACTCGGCGGACCAGAGCACCTCGGCGTCGAGGACCAGGTCGATCAGCTGACGCAGGAGCCCACCCATCGACGTCGACCTCAACAGGGTGTACCGGTCGTACTCCCCCAGCGGGGCGATCGCCGCCAGTTGCCAGACGGCTGCGCCGGGATCCTCCGACAGCTCGATGTCGGCCTCCTCCGCGACGCGCGAGATCGCGCGCCGGACCACCGCTTCCGCTTCAGCCCGCAGCGGCGCGAGCGCCTCCGACCACTCCAGCTCCGGCAGCATCGTCAGCTCGGCCCGAGGGTACGGGTCCTCGTCGATCCAGCGCTCGACCGTGAAGCGCCGGGTGCCCAGGCCGACGATGAGAAGCGCGTCAGCACCCGCGGCGACGCTCACGAGACGCGCCATCGTGCCGATCGAGGCGCGCTCGTCGCCGCCCCCGGCCTCCGATCCGCGCTCGATCAGGACGATGCCGAACTCGAACCCCGGTTCGTCCTCGTCGAGCAGCCTCGCGACCATCGTGAGGTAGCGCGGCTCGAACACCCTGAGCGGGATGGCGGCGGACGGGAACAGCACGGACCCGAGCGGGAACATCGGCGAAGCGACCATGCTCCAGTGAAGCACCGAGTCTGCTGATCTAGAGTTCATCCCATGCCCAGACCCCTCCCCCAGACGCCCGCACCCGGCCAGGAGTCCGTCTGGGACTACCCGAGGCCGCCGCGCATCGAGCGCGTCGACGCGCCGGTCACGATCCGCCTGGGCGGGCAGCTCATCGTCGAGACCCGCGACGTCGTGCGGGTGCTCGAGACCAGCCACCCTCCGGTCTACTACCTCCCGATCACCGACTTCGCACCGGGTGCGCTGGCCGACGCCGACGGCTCCTCGTTCTGCGAATTCAAGGGCACCGCCCGGTATCTCGACGTGCGCGGCGGCGGCGAGGTGCGGCCTGCCTGCGCGTGGAACTACCCGCATCCGTCACCCGGGTTCGAGCTGCTCGACGACCGCGTCGCGATCTACGCGCACCAGATGGACGAGTGCACGGTCGACGGCGAGGTCGTCACCCCCCAGCCCGGGAACTTCTACGGCGGCTGGATCACCAGCTGGGTCGTCGGCCCCTTCAAGGGCACGCCCGGCTCGTTCGGCTGGTGACCCGACCCGCCTAGTTGTTGAAGCGGAACTCCACGACGTCGCCGTCCTGCATCACGTAGTCCTTGCCCTCGATGCGGGCCTTGCCACGCGAGCGGGCCTCGGCGATGGAGCCGGTCTCGACGAGGTCGTCGAACGAGATGACCTCCGCCTTGATGAAGCCCTTCTGGAAGTCGGTGTGGATGACACCCGCCGCCTGCGGCGCCGTCCAGCCCTTGCCGATCGTCCAGGCGCGCGACTCCTTGGGGCCGGCGGTGAGGTAGGTCTGCAGTCCCAGTGTGTCGAAGCCGATTCGGGCGAGCTGGTCGAGGCCGCTCTCCTCCTGGCCGGTCGACTCGAGCAGCTCGGCGGCGTCGGCCGGGTCGAGGTCGATCAGCTCCGACTCGAGCTTCGCGTCGAGGAAGATCGCCTGCGCCGGAGCCACGAGGTCGGCGAGCGCACCCTTGCGGGCGGGGTCGTTCAGGATGGCCTCGTCGACGTTGAAGACGTAGATGAAGGGCTTGGCCGTCAGGAGGCCGAGCTCCCTGATCGGCGCGAGGTCGATCGACGACGCCGAGAGCGGCTTGCCGGTGTCGAGCCAGGCGCGGGCCTCCTTCGCGGCGGCGAGCACGGCGGGCTCGAGCTTCTTGCCCTTGACCTCCTTCTCGTAGCGCGCTTCGGCCTTCTCGAGGGTCTGCAGATCGGCGAGCACGAGCTCGGTGTTGATGGTCTCCATGTCGCTCGCGGCGTCGACCTTGCCGTCGACGTGCACGACGTCGTCATCGACGAAGCCGCGGATGACCTGCGCGATGGCGTCGGCCTCGCGGATGTTCGCGAGGAACTTGTTGCCGAGCCCCTCGCCCTCGCTCGCGCCCTTCACGATGCCGGCGATGTCGACGAACGACACCGGCGCCGGCAGGATGCGCTCACTGCCGAAGATCTCGGCCAGCGTGTTCAGGCGCGGGTCGGGCAGGTTCACGACCCCGACGTTCGGCTCGATGGTGGCGAACGGGTAGTTCGCCGCCAGGACCTGGTTCTTGGTGAGGGCGTTGAACAGGGTGGACTTGCCGACATTGGGCAGTCCGACGATCGCGATAGTGAGAGCCACGAGGGTCAAGCTTAGCTTCCGGATGCGCGGCGGCGGGTCGCGGGACCACCCGCCCCGCGCATCCGGAGCACGTCGCTAGTTCTGGGGGAAGCCCAGGTTGATGCCGCCGTGGGACGGGTCGAGCCAGCGGGACGTGATCGCCTTCTCCTGGGTGAAGAAGCGGAAGCCCGCAAGGCCGTAGGCCTTGGAGTCGCCGAAGATCGAGTCCTTGACGCCGCCGAAGGAGTGGTACGCGACCGGCACCGGGATGGGCACGTTGATGCCGATCATCCCGACCTCGACCTCGTTCTGGAAGCGGCGGGCCGCCCCGCCGTCGTTGGTGAAGATGGCGGTGCCGTTGCCGTAGGCGCCGTTGTTGATCAGGTCGACGCCCTCCTCGTAGGAGTGCACGCGCACGACCGACAGCACCGGGCCGAAGATCTCGTCGAGGTAGACCTTCGAGGTGGTGGGCACTTCGTCGATCAGGGTCGGGCCGAGCCAGAAGCCGTCGGCCTCGCCGTCGACCTCGATGCCGCGGCCGTCGACGACGACCTTCGCGCCGTCGGTCTCGGCGATCTCGATGTAGGAGGCGACCTTGTCGCGGTGCACCTCGGTGACGAGCGGGCCCATGTCGCAGTTGCGGCGGCCGTCGCCGATCTTCAGTCCGCTCATCCGCTGCTCGATCTTGGCGACCAGCTCGTCGGCGATCGTGTCGACCGCGACCAGCACCGAGATGGCCATGCAGCGCTCGCCCGCCGAGCCGAAGCCGGCGTTGATGGCGGCGTCGGCGGCCAGGTCGAGATCGGCGTCGGGCAGCACCAGCATGTGGTTCTTCGCCCCGCCGAGGGCCTGCACGCGCTTGCCGTTCTTCGCGGCGGTCTCGTAGATGTAGTGGGCGATGGGCGTGGAGCCCACGAACGAGATGCTCTTCACGTCGCGGTGGTTCAGCAGGCCGTCGACGGCCTCCTTGTCGCCGTGCAGCACGTTGAAGACGCCGTCGGGCAGGCCCGCCTCCTTGAACAGGGCGGCGAGCCAGTTGGCGGCGCTCGGGTCTTTCTCGGAGGGCTTCAGCACGACCGTGTTGCCCGCGGCGATCGCGATCGGGAAGAACCACATCGGCACCATGGCCGGGAAGTTGAACGGGCTGATGATGCCCACCACGCCGAGCGGCTGCTTGGTCGAGTAGACGTCGACGCCGGTCGAGACGTTCTCGGAGTACTCGCCCTTCAGCAGGTGCGGGAAAGCGGTGGCCAGCTCGACGACCTCGAGGCCGCGGGTGATCTCGCCGGCGGCATCGGAGAGCACCTTGCCGTGCTCGGCGGTGAGGATCTCGGCCAGCTCGCCCTTGCGCGCGTTCAGCAGCTCGCGGAACGCGAACATGACCTGCTGGCGCTTCGTGACGCTCGTGTCGCGCCAGGCCGGGAAGGCGGCCTTCGCCGCGGCGACGGCGGCGTCGATCTCGGCGGTGTTGGCGAGCGCGACGCTCTTGGACTGGCGCCCGAGCGCCGGGTCGAACACGGGGGCCGTGCGGCCGCTGGTCGAGACCAGTTCGGCCCCGCCGACCCAGTGGTTCACGACGGGCAGCTGCCCGGTGGAGACATCGTCTGACATGATTCCTGACTTCTTCGCTGGGACTGGAGTGCTTCATCGATGGTGCTGAATCACGCCAGCCTAGGGCTTCGGGGCGCGGTTCGGCGGGCGTGTCGACGTGGCGGTCCGCCGTTGTCGGTGGCCGCTGACACACTGGGGGCATGGACGCACTCCTCCCCCTGGTCATCGGTCTCCTGCTGGGCCTCGCCCTCGGCGTGGCCGGCGGGTGGCTGCTCGCACGCAGTCGGGGGGCGGATGCACGGTCCGCGGCCGATCCGGCCCTCGACGCCGCGCTGGCCGAACGCACCGCCGACCTCACCGAGGTGCGCGGCCGCGTCGAGCAGCTCGTCGACGAACGCGCCGCCCTGCAGAGCCGGCTCGCGGCCGTCGACGCCACGGCGTCCGCGCTCCGCGAGCAGGTCGACATCGGCTCGCTCGCCCACCGCGAGCAGAGCGAGGCCGCCGCCCGGGCCCACCGCGAGCAGACCGCCGCCGCCGCGGCCCAGTACGAGGCCCAGCTCGAGTTCGCCAAGGAGCAGGCGCGCGAGCGCCTGGCTCAGCAGGATGCGCAGTACCGCGCGCAGGTCGCCGGCCTCGAAGAGCGGCTCACCGACTTCCAGCGTCGCCTCACCGAGCTGAAAGAGGCCGAGGCGACCCGCATCGACGAAGACAGCAAGGTGCTCGTCGCGCTCAGCCCGGTGCAGGAGAGCTTGAAGGCGGTTCAGGCGAAGGTCGTCGAGCTCGAGGCCCAGCGCCAGCAGCAGTACGGCGAGCTCTCGCAGCAGCTCAAGTCCGCCACCGAGTCCGAGGAGCGCCTGCGCTCGACCGCGGAGTCGCTGGCGTCGGCGCTCCGCTCGAACAGCACGCGCGGTGTCTGGGGCGAGACGCAGCTGCGCAGCGTCGTCGAGGCGGCGGGGCTCATCGAGCGCGTCGACTTCGACGTGCAGACGAGCATCCTGAGCGACTCGGGCGCGGGCCGCCCCGACATGGTGGTGCATCTGCCCGGCGGCAAGAACATCGCCGTCGACGCCAAAGTGCCCTTCGACGCCTACCTCGAGGCCTCGGCCATCCCCGCCTCGGCCACCGGCGCCGAGGGCGACCGCCGCACGCAGCTGATGAAGAAGCACGTCGCCGCGCTGCGCAGCCACATCACCGCGCTCGGCACGAAGGGCTATTGGAACGGGCTCGAGGCCTCCCCCGAGCTGGTCATCGCGTTCATCCCGAGCGAGTCGCTGGTGTCGAGCGCGCTCGAGGCCGACCCGTCGATCATGGAGTTCGCGTTCGGCAAGCGCGTGGCGCTCGCGTCACCGGTCACGCTCTGGTCGGTGCTCAAGACGGTGGCCTTCAGCTGGCAGCAAGACGTTCTGACCCAAGAGGCACGACAGCTGTTCGACCTCAGCCAGCAGCTCTACACGCGCCTCGGCACGACGGCGAAGCACATCGACAAGCTCGGCCGCACCATCGACCGCACGGTGAAGGACTACAACGCCTTCATCGGCTCGTTCGAGCGCCAGGTCTTCCCGACGGCCCGCAAGCTCGGCGCCCTCTCCAGCGAGAGCCTCTTCCCCGAGCTCGCCCCCATCGAGGAATCCCCCCGCGAGCTCTCCAGCCACGAACTCCTGGCCGAGCTCGAGGCGGCCTCCCCCGACACCGAGTCAGAGCGAGACGCGGCCTACCTCGACCACGAGTCGGCGCACCCCGGCCCCTCGTCGTCGGTGGTCACCCTCGACTTCGGCGACGTGACGGGAACAGAGGGGCGCTGACCGAGCCTCAGCCCCCCGAGCGCAGCTCGCGGGCAGCACGGCGGAGGAGCACCGCCGACACGGCGATCAGCGCCGCGGCGATCAGCGCGGGCGGGATCAGGTGCGGGCCCTGGGCCAGTCCCCAGTCCACGTCCCAGAGCAGGTGCGCGGCCCCGATCCCGAGGAAGCAGGCGGCGAACACGACGACGCCGCGACCCACTCGTCCCTGGCCGACGGCCAGGATCAGGGCGGCGAGCCCGTAGCCGATGATGGCCGCGTAGAGGCCGTGCGAGCCGATCGAGAGCAGGCTCCGCACCACGAGCGTCTGCCCGACCGCCTCGACGGTGGAGACCCCCGCCGCCTCGGCGTCGATGGCGGCCTGGATGCCATAGGTCACGTTCTCGACCGCCAGCAGCCCGATGCCGACCGACGCGCCCAGCACGAACCCGTCGATCGGGTGCCGCAGCCAGCGACGACCGACCCCGATGAGGGCCAGCACGCCGAGCATCTTGAGAAGCTCCTCGATCAGCGGCGCGCTGAGCGTGATGGCCGGGTCGACGCCGAGCTTGGCCGCGAGCAGATCGACCTGCGGATTCAGCGTCGCCGAGAGGGCGATGCAGATGCCGCCGCCCCAGACCACACCGGCCGCGACGAGCATCCACGGCCGACCGAGTGGATCGACGAGTCGCAGCACCGTCAGCAGCACGGCGGCCAGGAGGAGCTGCGAGGCGATCGCGGCTGCCGTGACCACCGGACTGTAGGCGAGCGCGGGCCCGTTCGCCACGGCCGTCGCGATCACCCCGACCACGATGAGCGGCACGAGCAGCCAGCTCATCGGCTGCCGCAGTCGAACGACCGGGGTCCACCAGCGCGTCCCGGGAGGCGTCCTCCAGGACCGCACCGCGGTCGGCGCGGTCATCGGGCCGGCTCCGCGCCGGCGAGCAGGCTGTCGACCAGCGCCGCGGGCGACTGCGCCGCAGACGACTGCGCCGCCGTCCCAGAACCGCGCACCACGAGCGCGACGGGGGAACCGTCGAACTGGACGACACCGAAGGCCGCGCCCTGGACATCGGCGCGCACCACGGTCGCCGAGTCGGCCCCGTCCGATCGCTCCGAGGTGACGTCATGCAGAACGACCCCGTCGAGCTCCGAACCGGCCTCGCGCAGCAGGGTCTCGGCCGCCGTCCGACCCGCGTCCACGAACCGCACGTCGAGCAGCGCCGTCTCCTCCGGCGAGTGGAACAGCTGCCGTTCCCCGCTGAACTCCGATTCGCGGAAGAACCAGCCGCCCGGCACCCGGTACGTCACTCCGGCGCCGTCCCGGGTCGGGCTGAAGGATTTGCCGCCCTCGGGCAGCACGGTCACGCGGGGGTCGACGACCAGGGCGTTGCCGAGCGCCGGCACGCCGATCACGGCGAGCAGCAGCACCACGAAGACCAACGCCAGCGCGGCGCCGGGTCGTTCGAGGCGCGCGCCGACCGCCTTCGACGATCGCCGGCGCGGATCGCCGGACCCGGCGGGGGTTACAGCCACTTCTCCATCAGGTGGTCGGCCTCGATACGGCGGATCGTGCCCGAGTGCGACCGGAGCACGATCGACTCGGTGCGGATGATCGGCCCGAGCCGCTTGACACCGGCGACGAGCCCGCCGTCGGTCACACCGGTCGCCACGAAGAACGTGTTGTCACTCCGCACCAGATCGTCGGCGCCGTAGACCTTGTCGAGATCGAGCCCCGCGTCGATCCCCTTCTGCCGCTCCTCGTCGTCCTTCGGTGCGAGCCGCGTCTGGATGAACCCGCCGAGCGCCTTGATCGCGCACGCCGTCGCGACCCCCTCCGGGCTGCCGCCGATCCCGACGCACATGTCGATCCGCGTGCCGTAGCGGGCGGCGTTGATGCCACCGGCGACGTCGCCGTCGAGCATCAGCCGCGTGCCGGCCCCGGTGGCCCGGATGTCCTCGATCAGCTGCGCGTGCCGAGGCCGGTCGAGCACGGCCACGCGGATGTCGCCCACGTCCTTGTCTTTCGCGGCGGCCAGCGCGCGGATGTTGTCGCCGATCGGCCGGTCGATGTCGATGACGCCGATGCCGTCCGCATCCGTCACGATCTTGTTCATGTAGAACACGCTCGAGGCGTCGAGCATGGCGCCGCGGTCGGACGCGGCCAGCATGGAGATGGCGTTCTGGCGGCCCGCGGCGGTGAGCGAGGTGCCGTCGATCGGGTCGACCGCGATGTCGCAGGCGGGACCGCGGCCGGTGCCGACGTGCTCGCCGTTGAAGAGCATCGGCGCCTCATCCTTCTCGCCCTCGCCGATCACGATCACCCCGGCGAAGTCGACGGTTCCGAGGAACTTGCGCATCGCATCCACGGCTGCACCGTCGGCGGCGTTCTTGTCGCCCTTGCCGATGAAGGGCTGGGCCCGGATGGCGGCGGCCTCGGTGGCCCTCACCAGCTCCATCGCCAGGTTGCGGTCGGGGTTCTCATAGAGAGGTGCACTGTCGTTCATCGACGTTCCTTCCGAGGGTCTGATGCCAGCCTATCCGGGAGCCGCCTGGCTAGACTCGTCCGTGACACGGCACCGGCTGGAGCGCACGGCTTCGCTCGCCGACCGCTCTGCCCACCAAAGGAGATGACATGCCCATTGCAACCCCCGACCAGTACGCCGAGATGCTCGACAAGGCTAAGGCCGGCGCATTCGCCTACCCCGCCGTCAACGTCTCGTCGTCGCAGACGCTGAACGCCGTGCTGCAGGGCCTGAGCGAGGCCGGGTCGGACGGCATCATCCAGGTCACCACCGGCGGTGCCGACTACTTCGCCGGCCAGACCGTCAAGGCCCGCGCCACGGGTGCCCTCGCGTTCGCCGCGTTCGCCCACGAGGTCGCGAAGAACTACCCGATCACGGTGGCGCTGCACACCGACCACTGCCCCGAGCCCGCCCTGGCCGACTTCGTGCTGCCGCTCATCGCCGCCTCGGAGGAGGAGGTCAAGGCCGGCCGCAACCCCATCTTCCAGTCCCACATGTGGGACGGCTCGGCCGTGCCGCTTGGTGAGAACCTGCGCATCGCGGAGGACATGCTGAAGCGCACCAAGGCCATCAACGCCATCCTCGAGGTCGAGATCGGCGTCGTCGGCGGCGAGGAGGACGGTGTCAGCCACGACATCAACGAGCACCTCTACACCACCCTCGACGACGCGATCGCGACCGTCGAAGCCCTCGGCCTCGGCGAGAACGGCCGCTACATGGCCGCCCTCACCTTCGGCAACGTGCACGGCGTGTACAAGCCGGGCAACGTGAAGCTCAAGCCCGAGCTCCTGAAGGAGATCCAGGACGGCCTGACCGCCGAGTACGGTCACGGCCCGAAGCCGCTCGACCTCGTCTTCCACGGCGGATCGGGCTCGACCGACGAGGAGATCCACGAGGCGGTGCAGAACGGCGTCGTGAAGATGAACATCGACACCGACACCCAGTACGCCTTCACCCGCTCCATCGCCGACACGATGTTCAAGAACTACGACGGCGTGCTGAAGGTCGACGGCGAGGTCGGCAACAAGAAGGTCTACGACCCCCGCGCCTGGGGCAAGACCGCCGAGACGGCCATGGCCGCGCGTGTGGTCGAGGCCACCCAGCAGCTCGGCTCCGCCGGCCACTCCGGCAAGTAGGGAACCGCGTGACCGACGAGCGACCGAAGCCCAAGTACGGAGAACTGGCCCCCGAGGGCTGGGTCTGGCAGCCGCCGAAAGAGGCGACCCCCGACCCCGTCCCCGAGGCCGCTCCCGTTCCGGCTCCGGTCGCTCGTCCGTCGGGCGGGCCGTCCGTCGACCCGCGCTGGCCGGCTCCGGATGCCCGTTCCGCCCGCTCCACGACGGGCGCCCCCGAAGGCGATCCCGCGCCGGGTACCGAACCCGCCCCGAAGCGCGGCCTCGCCGTCGACGTCAACATCACGATCGTGCTGCTGGTGCTCGGCACCCTCTCGGTCGGATCGAGTGTCGCCACCCTGCTCGACCTGAACAGCTACATGACGACTGCGGGCGCGACCTTCGGCCTGGGCGGCTACCCCGCCAACGAGGTCACCCGCATCACGGGCGTCACGGGGGCGGTGCTGCACGTGCTGCTCATCGCGGGCACGGTGTGGCTGTCGATCCGGCGCATCAAGCGGCAGAAGCTCGCGTTCTGGGTGCCGCTCACGGCGGCCGTGGTGTCGTTCGTGATCACCTGCGTCTGCGTGGGGATCGCGTTCTCACAGGCGCCGGAGCTGCTCGACTCGCTGACGACCCCGCCGGCCGTCACGTCGATCACCCCGACGCCGTAGCGCGCGCGGCGCCTAGGCGCTGTGGCGGCCGCCGAGCGCGCGGGCGTCGCGGTTGCCCGCAGTGTCCCGCCGCAGCTCCTTCGGCAGGGAGAACACGAGGTCCTCCTCCGCCGTCTGCACCGTCTCGATGTCGCCGTAGCCGGCGGCGGCCAGGTCGTCGAGCAGTTCCTGCACGAGCACCTCGGGAACCGAGGCGCCGGAGGTGACGCCGACCGTCTCGACGCCGTCGAGCCACTCCTGCTTCACCTCGTGCGCGTAGTCGACGCGGTAGGCGGCCTTCGCCCCGTACTCGAGCGCGACCTCGACCAGGCGCACCGAGTTCGACGAGTTCGCCGAGCCGACCACGATCACGAGGTCGGCGCCCTGCGCGACCTTCTTGATCGCGACCTGGCGGTTCTGGGTGGCGTAGCAGATGTCGTCCGACGGCGGGTCCTGCAGGTTGGGGAACTTCTCGCGCAGGCGGCGCACCGTCTCCATGGTCTCGTCGACCGAGAGGGTCGTCTGCGAGAGCCACACCACCTTGTCCGGATCCTTGACCTCGATGTCGGCCACCGCATCCGGGCTACCGACCAGGGTGATGTGCTCGGGGGCCTCGCCCGCCGTGCCCTCGACCTCTTCGTGGCCCTCGTGGCCGATCAGCAGGATCTCGAAGTCGTCGCGGGCGAAGCGCACGGCCTCGCGGTGCACCTTGGTGACCAGCGGGCAGGTGGCGTCGATGGCCTGGAGGCCGCGGTCGGCGGCACCCTGCACGACCGCCGGCGAGACGCCGTGGGCCGAGAAGACCACATGGGCGCCCTCGGGAACCTCGTCGATCTCCTCGACGAAGATGGCGCCGCGCTTCTCGAGCGTCGACACGACGTGCACGTTGTGCACGATCTGCTTGCGCACGTAGACGGGGGCACCGTAGTTCTCGAGCGCCTTCTCGACGGCCACGACCGCCCTGTCCACTCCTGCACAGTAGCCACGAGGGGCTGCCAGCAGCACACGCTTGTGACCGGTCACCGGGTTATCCTTTAGCCTGTTGCGAGTGCCGGGAATCCTCGGCATCGGCAGGCTGATGGTCGTCGCGTTGCTCACCGTTCGATTCTACGTGAGCCCAACCGGGTGAAGGCCTGAGAGAGAGAACCAGACGTGTCCGACGCTCCCGCCCCCTCGTTCTCGTCGGGGCCTCCGACGCTCGAGAACCCCTGGCCCGTGGGGGAGCTGGCGCAGAAGATCCGCGGCTACATCGAGCGCCTCGGCACGGCGTGGGTCGAGGGCGAGATCACGCAGTGGGGCGTGTCGGGCGGCAACGTCTACGGCAAGCTGAAAGACCTCACGGGCGACGCCACCGTCGGCTTCACCATCTGGTCCTCCGTCAAGGCCAAGCTCCCGGCCGACCTGAAGCAGGGCGACCGCGTCATCGCGCTCATCAAGCCCAGCTACTGGATGCGCGGCGGCACCCTCTCGATGCAGGTCTTCGAGATGCGGCACGTCGGCCTCGGCGACCTGCTCGAGCGGCTCGAACGCCTGCGCGCCCAGCTCGCGAGCGAGGGCCTGTTCGCCCGCGAGCGCAAGCGCCCCCTTCCCTTCCTGCCGGGAACCGTCGGGCTCGTCACCGGGAAAGACAGCGACGCCGAGAAAGACGTGCTGCGGAACGCCCAGCTGCGCTGGCCCTCCGTGCGGTTCCGCGTGGTGCACGCGGCGGTGCAGGGCGACCGCACGGCCCGCGAGGTGGTCGCGGCCATCGAGCTGCTCGACGCCGACCCGGCGGTCGAGGTCATCATCGTCGCCCGCGGCGGCGGCGATTTCCAGAACCTGCTCGGTTTCAGCGACGAGGCCGTCGTGCGCGCGGCCGCCGCGGCGACGACCCCCATCGTCAGCGCCATCGGCCACGAGGCGGATGCGCCGCTGCTCGACCTCGTCGCCGACCTCCGCGCCTCCACCCCCACCGATGCCGCGAAGCGGGTCGTGCCCGACGTCACCGAGGAGCTGATGCGGGTCGACCAGGTGCGCACGCGCATCCGCAGCCGTGTCGCCTCGGCGGTCTCGATCGAGGTCGACCGGCTCACCCAGATCCGCTCGCGCCCGGCGCTGTCGAACCCGGGGTACCTGATCGACTCCCGCTCGGAAGACCTCACCCGCTTCGTCGCCCGCGGCGAGGAGCTCGTCAGTCGCGTGCTCGAGCGCGAGGGCAACCGGGTGCGCGAGCTGGTGGCGCACGTGCGCGCGCTCTCGCCGCAGCGCACCCTCGACCGCGGTTACGCCATCGTGCAGTCGGTGTCGGGCCCGAACGCCGGCCACATCGTGCGGGCGGCGACGGATGCTCCGCAGGGCTCGCTCGTCACCGTCACGGTCGCCGACGGCGCGATCGACGCCGTCTCCTCGGGGGCGTCCACGACCGCCGATCCTCCCCTCTCCGATCGATAGGATTGAGCCATGGCAACCTCGCCCTCCCCCGACGTGCAGTCCCTCAGTTATGAGGAGGCTCGCGACGAGCTGATCCGCGTGGTCGGCGAGCTCGAGCAGGGTTCCGCCACCCTCGAGCAGTCGCTCGCCCTCTGGGAGCGCGGGGAGGCCCTCGCGGCCCGCTGCGAGCAGTGGCTGATCGGTGCCCGCGAACGCCTCGACGCCGCACGCAGCGGCGCGGCGGTGGAGTAGCCGTGGCCAAGAGCACCGAGCCGCGCGTCGTCGCCGAGCTGGGCCGACCCGAGACCCCCGACGAGACCGCCGCCCGCAAGGCCGAGCAGTCCCGGCTCTACCGCGACCGCAAGACGCTGCGCAATCTCCTCTATGCGCTGCTCGTGTCGGTGGGGCTGGTCGCCGCGATCATCCTGCTCGTGCCCCGGCCCGAGGAGTCGCTGCTGCAGTGCGTCGACTACCAGGAGGTCGCCGCGAACGCCCAGAGCTCGATGCCCGTGCCGCTGGCCGCGCCCGAGCTGCCCGGGGGGTGGCAGTCGAACGCCGCCGAGGTGCGCTCGGGCACCGCAGACGGCGTGCTCTCCTGGTACGTCGGGCTCATCACGCCCAGCAAGCAGTACGTCGGGCTGACCCAGGCGGTCGACGCCAATCCCACCTGGCTCGCCGACCAGGTCGCCCGGGGCCTCGCCTCCGGCACGGTCGCGCTCGACGGCGTCGACTGGACCATCTACGACAACCGCGACCGCGCCGGCTCGTCCGACTCGGTCGGCAACGCCGAGTACGCCCTGACCGCCGAGTCGGGCGCCACCACCTACGTCGTGTTCGGCACCGCCGAGCCCGACGAGATCCAGCAGGTCGCGGCGGCCCTCGCGGCCAACGTGAAGGAACAGCCCGCGGAGGCACAACGATGACCGACGACACCACCACCCCGACGACCGCCACGAGCGGCGACGAGTCCGTGCAGGAGGCCACGACCCCGGCGCGGGTCTGGGCCACCATGTCGCGCGGAAACCAGCGTTTCGTCTCCGGAGCCCCGAAGCACCCGAGGCAAGACGTCGAGACCCGCGCCGAGCTGGCCCACCTGCAGACGCCGCGCGCCGCGCTGTTCGGCTGCAGCGACTCGCGCCTCGCCGCCGAGATCATCTTCGACCTCGGTCTCGGCGACCTCTTCGTCGTGCGCAACGCCGGTCAGGTCATCTCCGAGTCGGTGCTCGGCAGCCTGGAGTACGCGGTCGAAGTGCTCGGGGTGTCGCTCGTGGTCGTGCTCGGGCACGACGAGTGCGGTGCCGTGCGCGCCGCGATCGACTCGCAGCTGCCCGACGCCGCTCCCCTGCCGCCGCACATCCAGTCGCTGGTCTCGCAGATCGTGCCGGCCATCGCCGAGGTGCCCGCCGAGCGGGCCGACGACGGCTCGCTGCTCTCGGCTCCGGATGCGGGGCTGGTCGGCAAGGCCCACCTCCGCGACACCGTCCGCCAGCTCCTGGAGTCCTCCGAGATCATCACCCAGGCCGTCGCGGAGGGCCGCCTGGCCGTCGTCGGCGCGAACTACCGCCTCGCCGAGGGCCGCGCCGTGGCCGACACCGTGATCGGCCAGATCTGACCCGCGCCCTCCCGGCGCACACCGACTCACCTCAGCACCCACCGATCGCGGCGCCTCGCACGTCACGGTCACGATGAAAGGACGACCACACAGTGGTGGACACCGCCTCCGGAACGACCGACTCGACCTCCGGCACCTCGACCGAGTACCGCATCGAGCACGACACCATGGGCGAGGTGCGGGTTCCCGCGTCAGCCCTCTACGGCGCGCAGACGCAGCGTGCGGTCGAGAACTTCCCCGTCTCGGGCAGCGTGCTCGAGCCGGCCCAGATCGCCGCGCTCGCCCGCATCAAGAAGGCGGCGGCCGTCGCCAACGCCCGCCTCGGGGTGCTCGACCAGTCGATCTCCGACGCCATCGCCGGCGCGGCCGACCGCGTGGTCACCGGGGAGTTCGACGGCGACTTCCCCATCGACGTCTACCAGACCGGCTCGGGCACCTCCTCGAACATGAACATGAACGAGGTGCTCGCCTCGCTCGCCAGCACCGCGCTCGGCTCGAAGGTGCACCCGAACGACCACGTCAACGCTTCGCAGTCCTCGAACGACGTCTTCCCGACCTCGGTGCACGTCGCCGTCACCGGCGCGCTCATCCACGACCTCATCCCCTCGCTCGAGCACCTCGCCGAGGCGCTCGAGGAGAAGGCGGAGCTCTGGAAGACCGCGGTGAAGTCGGGCCGCACCCACCTGATGGACGCGACGCCCGTCACCCTCGGCCAGGAGTTCGGCGGCTACGCCTCGCAGATCCGCCTCGGCATCGAGCGGGTGCAGAGCGCCCTCCCCCGCGTGGCAGAGGTGCCGCTCGGCGGCACGGCCGTCGGCACCGGCATCAACACCCCCGCCGGCTTCCCGCAGCTCGTCATCTCGCTGCTCGCCGAGGAGACCGGCCTGCCGATCACCGAGGCCCGCGACCACTTCGAGGCGCAGGGCGCCCGCGACTCGCTCGTCGAGGCCTCGGGCGCGCTCCGTGTGCTCGCCGTGTCGCTCACGAAGATCTGCAACGACCTGCGCTGGATGGGCTCGGGCCCGAACACCGGCATCGGCGAGCTGCACATCCCCGACCTGCAGCCCGGCTCCTCGATCATGCCCGGCAAGGTGAACCCCGTCATCCCCGAGGCCGTGCTCATGGTCTGCTCGCGGGTCATCGGCAACGACGCCTCGATCGCCTGGTCGGGCGCCTCGGGGGCGTTCGAGCTGAACGTCGCCATCCCGGTGATGGGCACGGCGCTGCTGGAGTCGATCCGGCTGCTGTCGAACTCGGCCGTGCTGCTGGCCGACAAGACCGTCGCCGGCCTCGAGGCGAACCTCGAGCGCGCCCGCGCCCTGGCCGAGTCGTCGCCCTCGATCGTCACGCCCCTGAATCGCGTGATCGGCTACGAGGCGGCCGCGAAGATCGCCAAGCACTCGGTGGCGAAGGGCATCACCGTGCGCGAGGCCGTCATCGACCTCGGTTTCGTCGAGCGCGGCGAGGTCACCCTCGAGCAGCTCGACACGGCCCTCGACGTGCTCTCGATGACGGCGCCCCCCGCCGCGAAGTAGCCCCCGCCGCCGCCCCGGCCCCGGCTCTTGAGACTCACTCGCGAGCACGAACAGCCGAGCTAAGGCGGCAACGCGAGCCACGGCAGCGACCCGAGCGACGGCATCAGTCCGAGCCAGAACGCGCCCAGGAGGGCCGGACCTAGTGGGGTTCGGCCCTCCCGGCCGTCTAGGCCCTCTTTACCGTCTCGACCATCCCGACCGCCGCCGAGCGCTACGACTAGACCCGCGAGCACCAGCGCTCCGGCGCAGAACGCCACCTGTACCACCGCTCCACCGTCGAGTGGTTCGAGCAGCGCCAGCACACCACCGAGTAGCACCAGCAGCTTCACGTCGCCCATGCCCAGCACTCCCAGCGCCCAGAGCGCCGCCGCGACCGCGCCGGCCGCGAGGGCGGCAGCGGCGGCTTCGAACGCGAGAGGCGGATCGTGCAGCCCCACCGCCACGAGCGCCCAGGCCAGCAGCGCCAGCCCCGGCAGCAGGTACCCGTTCGGCAGACGCCCGGTCCGGGCATCCGTTACCGCCAGCGGCACACTCACGGCGGCCAGGTGCCCGAGTGGCACGAGGGTTAGGAGAAGGGCGACCGCCATGCCGCTACCGTAAGCGGCGCGCAGACGCCGAGGGCGGCGGCTCCGCAGGCTGTGCAGAACCGCCGCCCCCGGGGCGGCCGTGCAGGAGGAGTCGCGCTACGCCAGCTCGTTCGACTCCAGCATCTCGGTGACGAGCGCCGCGATGGCCGAGCGCTCCGACCGGGTCAGCGTGATGTGCCCGAAGAGCGAGTGGCCCTTCAACGTCTCGATCACGCTGGCGACGCCGTCGTGCCGGCCCACGCGCAGGTTGTCGCGCTGCGCGACGTCGTGCGTGAGCACCACCCGCGAGTTCTGGCCGATACGCGAGAGCACCGTCAGCAGCACGTTGCGCTCGAGCGACTGCGCCTCGTCGACGATCACGAAGGCGTCGTGCAGCGAGCGTCCGCGGATGTGCGTCAGCGGCAGCACCTCGAGCATGCCCCGGTCGATCACCTCGTCGAGCACGTTCTGCGAGACGAGCGATCCGAGGGTGTCGAAGACAGCCTGCGCCCAGGGGTTCATCTTCTCTGCCGCGTCACCCGGCAGGAAGCCGAGCTCCTGGCCGCCGACCGCGTAGAGCGGACGGAACACCATGATCTTCTTGTGCTGTTGCTTCTCGAGCACCGCCTCGAGGCCGGCGCAGAGGGCGAGCGCCGACTTCCCCGTCCCGGCTCGACCTCCCAGCGACACGATGCCGACCTCGGGGTCGAGCAGCAGGTCGATCGCCACGCGCTGCTCGGCCGAACGGCCGTGCAGCCCGAAGACGTCGCGGTCGCCGCGCACGAGCTGGAACGAGTCCCGGCCCGTGACCCGGCCGAGGGCCGAGCCGCGATCCGAGTGGATGACCAGGCCGGTGTTGATCGGCATGTCCCGCACCAGCGGCGTCGTGAGCCGCTCGTCGTCGTAGAGCGTCGACATGGCGTCGGCCGAGAGGGTGATGTCGTCGAGCCCGGTCCAGCCGGAGTCGACGGCCAGCTCGGCCCGGTACTCCTCGGCGGCCAGACCGATGGAGGCGGCCTTGACGCGCAGCGGCAGGTCTTTCGAGACGACCGTGACGTTCAGCCCGTCGTTGGACAGGTTCTGCGCCACCGCGAGGATGCGCGTGTCGTTGTCGCCCAGCTGCAGCCCCGACGGCAGCACCGAGGTGTTGGAGTGGTTCAGCTCGACCCGGAGGCTCCCGCCCTCCGTGCCCACCGAGATCGGGAAGTCCAGCCGCTCGTGCTTGACCCGCAGCTCGTCGAGGTTGCGCAGCGCCTGGCGGGCGAAGTAGCCGATCTCCGGGTCGTTGCGCTTGGACTCCAGCTCGGTGATGACGATCACCGGCAAAACGACGGCGTGCTCGGCGAACCGGAAGATCGCCTTCGGATCAGACAGAAGAACCGAGGTGTCCAGAACGTAGGTCACCTCGGCGGTCTTGGTCGAACTCGGTGCGGTGGTGCTGGGTCGTGCGTCCTCTCCGGTGCTGGTCCCGCTGGTCTTGTGAGTCATGGGCTCGGCCACATCCACTCCAACCCCGAGCGCTCGGCGCTCGGATCAGTAGGCGATTCGGCCACGGTGGAGATCGTCGAAACGTACTTATGTGGCCGTTTCGATCAGGCGCCATGCCTGATGTGATGAACCTACGTCCGATGGCGGGTGCGTGGGTTACGACACGCATCACAACAGATTAACGATGTGTTACACGGCTGTAATTCAGCTGCCGAAGCGGCGCTGGCGGCGCGAGTAGTCGCGCAGTGCGCGCAGGAAGTCGACTTCGCGCACGTCGGGGCCGAGGGCCTCCATGAAGTAGAACTCGCTGTGCGCCGACTGCCAGAGCATGAAGTCGCTGAGGCGCTGCTCCCCCGAGGTGCGGATGACCAGGTCGGGATCGGGCTGGCCGCCCGTGTAGAGGTGCTCGGCGATGATGTCCTGGTCGATGGCCGCCTCGAGCTCGTCGAGGCCGTGGCCGAGGCCGCGGTGCTTCTGGATGATGCTGCGGATGGCGTCGGCGATCTCGGAGCGGCCGCCGTAGCCGACCGCGAGGTTGACGTGCAGGCCCGTGCGGCTGGCGGTGCGGGCCTCGGCTCCGTCGAGCGCCGCGATCAGCGGCTCGGGCAGGCCCTCGTTCGTGCCGACGTGCTTGACCCGCCAGTCGCGGTAGCGCGAGATGTCGTCGGCGAGATCGGCGATGATCTCGATCAGCTCGGTGAGTTCGGCGCCGGACCGGTTGCTCAGGTTGTCCGTCGAGAGCAGGTAGAGCGTGACCACCTCGATGCCCAGGTCGTCGCACCAGACGAGGAACTCGCGGATCTTGGCCGCGCCGGCGCGGTGTCCGTGGGCGGCGGTCTCGAGCATCCGCTGCTTGGCCCAGCGACGGTTGCCGTCGAGGATCATGGCGACGTGCTTCGGCAGCACGGCGCCGCTGTCGAGGCGTTTGCGGATGCGCCGCTGGTAGAGACGGTAGAGGAGCCCCTTCGCGACCCGCTTCTGTCCATTCGGCACATCGATACGTTACCCGCTTCGTCGTCGGAGTGCCTGTCGGCGCTCCCGGCGGCGGTGTCGGCACACTGGCGTACTGTGATCGTCATGGCCACACCCGACGCCCGGCTGCCCCGCTCCACCGACCCGGTCGACGGCGGGCCCGACCTGCCCAACATCCCGCTGCTCGACGACGAGCTCGAGCACCCAGCGGCCGAGAAGAAACCGAGCTGGCGGGGGTGGATCCACGCGGGCACGTTCCCCGTCACCGTCATCGCGGGCATCGTGCTGATCAGCCTCGCGGAGGGGGCGCCGGCCAAGTGGGCGAGCGTCGTGTTCACGCTCACCTCGATGCTGCTGTTCGGCAACTCGGCCCTCTACCACCGCATCGACTGGAAGCCGAAGACGAAGCTGCTGTTCAAGCGCATCGACCACGCGAACATCTTCCTGCTGATCGCGGGCACCTACACGCCCATCGCGGTGCTCGCGCTGCCGCCGGCGCAGGGCACGCTGCTGCTCGTCATCGTGTGGTCGGGCGCGCTGCTCGGCATCGGGTTCCGGGTGTTCTGGATCGGGGCGCCGCGGTGGCTGTACGTCATCCTCTACCTGGCACTGGGGTGGGCGGCGGTGGCGTACCTCGGCGACATCTTCGCGGTGAACCCGGCGACGATGGTGCTGGTCGCGGCCGGGGGGCTGGCGTACACGGTAGGGGCGCTGGCGTACGCGCTGAAGCGGCCGAACTTCGTCCCGGGGCACTTCGGGTTCCACGAGGTGTTCCACACGCTGACGGTGGTGGCGTTCCTCTGCCACTGGACGGCCATCCTGCTGCTCGCGATCGACCCGCCCTTCAACGGCTGACGCGGGCCCCGCCCGCGCCTGCGCCTGCGCTCCGGGTCGCGCAAAAGCGCCCTCCGCTCGCGGCACGGGTGCGTTTGCGCGACCCCGGCGGCGCCCGACGACAGCGGGCGGCCGGCGCTCGCGCCCGCTCGCGCCCGCTCACGCGGCCGGGGTCGCGCAAAAACGCCTTCCGCTCGGGGCACCAGTGCGTTTGCGCGACCCGGGCGGCGGGCGTCAGCGGGCGAGCGGCGGCGCCGGGCTTCAGCGGGCGGGCGGCTCGTCGCCGGTGAGCGGATGCTCGGCCGCGCCCGCACGCGGGGCCACGTCGGAGTCGTCCACGTCGGTGCCGCCGGCCGCCGCGTCGCGCGCCGCGATCTCGGCCTCGAGCTCCTCACGCACCTGGGCGCGGAGATTCACGCGGCGCACCCGCCGCACCATGTCGATCACGAGCAGCAGCGTGACGAGGGCGATGCCGAAGGTCACGATGAAGCCGATGATTCCGGGCGTGACGCTGTCGGGGTCGGGGATGCGCTCGTCGGCGACGAACGCCGACACAGGCGTGACGAAGGGTACGGCGGAGGCCAGGGTCACGGCGATCACTCGGAGTCCTCGATCCCGTCGAAGAGGTCGGTCTCGACGTCGGGGCCGTCGACGCGGGACTCGATCAGCTGGAAGTCTTCATAGGGCCACGCACGGCGCTGGATGTCGTTCGGCCAGAAGAAGAACGGGTGGTCGGGCGCGACCTGGCTCGCGTGGGCCCGCAGGGCCCGGTCGCGCACGTCGAAGAAGTCGCCCGCCGGGATCTGCACGACGGTGTAGCTCGGCCGGTCTTTCATGCGCTCGCGCATCTCGGCGACCTGGGCGAGGAAGGGATGCTCGGGCTCCTCGGCCTCGAGCGCCGTCGCCACCGCCTCGAACTTCTCGGGGTTCATGATGCGGTCGTAGTAGAGCTTCGAGATCTGCCACGCCGGGCCGGCCTCGGGGTAGGCGGAGGGGTCGCCCGCGAGCCGCCAGGCCTGCAGCGAGACCTCGTGGCAGCGGATGTGGTCGGGGTGCGGGTAGCCGCCCTGCTCGTCGTAGGTGATGAGCACGTGCGGGCGGAACTCGCGCACCGCCTTGACCAGCGGCGCCGCCTCGATCTCGACCGGTAGCGTGCCGAAGGAGTTGACCGGCAGCGACTCGCCCGAGCCGGGCTCGACCCAGCCGGAGTCGGCGTAGCCGAGCCAGCGGTGCTGGAAGCCCACCGCCTCCTGAGCGGCGGCCATCTCGACGCGCCGGAGACCTGCCATGTCGCGCTCGGCCCAGAGGCGCGGCTCGAGGCCCTCGTTCAACACCGAGCCCCGTTCGCCGCCGGTGCAGCTGACCACCATCACCTCGACGCCACGGTCGAGGTAGTAGGCGTAGGTGGCGGCGCCCTTGCTCGACTCGTCGTCGGGATGCGCGTGCACGGCCATGAGGCGAAGCGTCAGTGGTCTCAACTCCTCGTCGATTGCGGTTAGCCTGGAACGAGGCCAGAACCAGACTAATCGGTCCCTCCGACAGTGGGACCCAGGGAGGGCACGTGGGCAGGCGAGCCGCCAGTGACGAGGAGCGGGAGGACGGAGCATCCGTCGCCGCCCCGCCCGGGTCGCCCGCGAGCGAGGCCGTCGTCGCCGACTCACCTGCCCTGGCCGAGCGCTACGGCCGCACGAAGGCCCGGCGCGCGGGCGGCCGGCTGCTCGCCTGGATCGCCGGTGGCGCCGTCGCGCTGGTGCTCGTGGTGTGGGTGGTCTGGGCCGGGCTCGACGGCACCAACGCCACGATCGCCACCCAGGACACGGCGCACGAGGTGCTCGACGACCACAGTGTGCGGGTGGAGTTCGACGTGACGGTGCCCACCGGCAGCACCGCGGGCTGCGTCGTGCAGGCGCTCAACGACGGCTTCGCGGTGGTGGGCTGGAAGATCGTCGAGCTGCCCGCGTCGGACAGCCCGACGCGGTCGTTCACCGAGATCGTGCGCACCAGCGAATTGGCCTCGACGGGTTTGATTTCGAGCTGCTGGCTCACATAGTCTGTGCTGATCGTCCGGGCCGGGTGGCCTGGGCGTCCGCATGTTCGAGGGAGGCACTCCATGGCTGACGACACGCAGGTCACCTGGCTCACGCAGGAGGCGTTCGACCGTCTCACGAACGAGCTCGAGGAGCTCAGCGGCCCGGGTCGGCTCGAGATCGCCAAGCGCATCGAGCAGGCGCGCGAGGAGGGCGACCTCAAGGAGAACGGCGGCTACCACGCCGCGAAGGACGAGCAGGGCAAGATGGAGGCGCGCATCCGTCAGCTCACGCAGCTGCTGCGCACCGCCCAGGTCGGCGAGAAGCGCGAGAGCCACGGCGAGGTCGAGCCGGGCGTCGTCGTCACCGCTCTGGTCGCGGGCGGCGAGGAGCGCTTCCTGCTCGGCAGCCGCGAGATCGCGGGCAACGCCGACCTCGACGTCTACAGCGAGCAGAGCCCGCTCGGCGTGGCGATCATCGGCCTGAAGATCGGCGAGAAGACCACCTACACGGCCCCCAACGGCCGCGACATCACCGTCGAGATCACCGACGTCGAGACCTTCGACGGCTGACCCGCACGCCAGAACGCTGACACGCGCCTAGCCCGGCCTACTCCTCGACGCGCACCTCGAAGCCCGCGTCGCGCAGCTTCGCGACGACCTGCGCGCGGTGCTCCGGCCCACGGGTCTCGATGTGCAGCTCGAGCTCGACCTGGCTGATCTGCAGCCCCTTGCCGTGCCGCGTGTGCAGCACCTCGACGACGTTCGCGTTCGCCTCGGCGACCAGTTCCGCCGTGCGCGCGAGCTGGCCGGGGCGGTCGGGCAGCATGATGCGGAGCTTGAGGTAGCGGTCGCTCGCGGCCAGGCCGTGGCTGATCACGCGCTGCATCAGCAGCGGGTCGATGTTGCCGCCCGAGAGCACGGTCACGGTGGTTCCGGCGTCCTTCACCTTGCCCGCCAGGATCGCCGCGACGCCGACGGCGCCGGCCGGCTCGACGACCTGCTTGGCGCGTTCGAGCAGCAGCAGCAGGGCGCGCGCGGTGTCGGCCTCCGAGACGGTGACCACCTCGTCGACGAGTTCGCGGATGATCGTGAAGTTCAGCAGTCCCGGGCGCGCGACCAGGATGCCGTCGGCGATGGTCGGCGTCGGCACGATCGAGACGGCCTCCCCCGCGGCGAGTGAGGGCGGGTAGGCGGCGGCGTTCTCGGCCTGCACCCCGATCACCCGGATGCTGCGGCCGAGCGCGGCGGCGCGCTGCTTGACCGCGGCCGCGATGCCGGCGATCAGCCCGCCGCCGCCGATCGGCACCACGAGGGTGTCGACGTCGGGCACCTGGTCGAGGATCTCGAGCCCCAGGGTCGCCTGGCCCATCACGACGTCGATGTGGTCGAACGGCGGGATGATGACCGCCCCGGTCGCCTGCGAGTACTCCGCGGCGGCGCGCAGGGCCTCCTCGACCGAGTGGCCGCGCAGGATCACCTCGGCGCCGTATGCGCGGGTGGCCTGCAGCTTGGGCAGCGGCACGCCGATCGGCATGAAGATGGTGGCCGCGATGCCGAGCTCCCGGGCGGCGAAGGCGACACCCTGGGCGTGGTTGCCGGCCGAGGCCGCCACGACGCCGCGCGCCTTCTCGTCGTCGCTGAGCGCCGAGATGCGGTTGTAGGCACCGCGGATCTTGTACGACCCCGTGCGCTGCAGGTTCTCGCACTTCAGGTACACGGGCGACCCGATCACCTCGGCGAGGAAGCGCGAGCTCTCCATCGGCGTGACCTGCGCGACCTGCGAGACGCGGATGCGCGCCTCCTCGATCTCGGCCAGCGACGGGTAGGCGAGCCGCGTGGTGGAATCAGTCATGGGCGGGTGGGTCCTTCGGTTCGGAGAGGTCGAGAGCTTCCGGGGAGGCGTGAGGTTCCGGGGGTGCAAGGGAGACCGGGGTGGGTACCGGAACGCGCCACGCGCCCCCGACGACGTAGTTGACCATCACGTTCAGCGTCGCGACCACCGGCACCGCGAAGAACGCCCCCGCGATCCCGGCGACCATCGACCCGCCGGCCACCGAGAGCACCACAGCGAGCGGATGCACGCGCACGGCCGTGCCCATGATGAACGGCTGCAGCACGTGCCCCTCGAGCTGCTGCACGAGCAGCACCACCCCGAGCATGATCAGCGCGATCACCCACCCGTTGTAGACCAGCGCGATGAACACGGCGACGGCCCCGGTGAGAACCGCACCGATGATGGGGATGAACGATCCGAGGAACACCAGCACCGCGATCGGGATCGCGAGCGGCACCTGCAGGATGGCGGCACCGATGCCGATACCGAGCGCGTCGATCGACGCGACGAGGATCTGCACCTTCACGAAGTTCTGCAGCGTCTGCCAGCCCGCCCGCCCGGCGCCGTCGGTGGCGGCGCGCGCCTTGCGCGGGAACAGCCGCACGACCCAGCGCCAGATGCGCTCCCCGTCGATCAGGATGAACAGCGTCGCGAACAGTGTCAGCAGCACACCCGTGAGCACGTGCCCGATGCTCGATCCCACGGCGGCCGCCCCCGAGATGAGCATGCCGCTGTCCTGCTGCACCGCATCCCACACCTGCGTGACGTAGCCGTTGAAGTCGCTCTCGGAGACCTGCAGCGGCGACGAGGCGAGCCACGCCTTGAGGTCGTTGTAGGAGTTCATGGACTGCGAGCGCAGATCCGCGAAGCCCGAGGAGACCTGGGTGGCGACGAGGAAGATGAGGGCCGCGATCACCACGAGGGTGCCGACCTCGGCCGTGACGATGGCGAGCCAGGTGGGCCAGCGGTGCCGCACGAGGAAGTTCTTGAACGGCACCAGCAGCGCCGAGAGCACCACCGCGAGCATCACCGGGATGACGAGCAGCCGCAGCTGGATGATCAGGAACACGACCACCGCGAGCACACCCAGCACCACGAGGATGCGCCACGACCAGGCGCCGGCGATCTGCATGCCGACGGGCACGGAGTCCCGTGCGTCCCACCTGGTCCTGCCCGCGTCCTTCTCGGCCATGGGGGTCAGTCTACGAGCGGTCGTATGCGTTCGCCCGCATGCAGCCCGACGGGCGAGGGCCTACTCCCGCCGCGACACCGCCACGGGCGCGCCCTCGAACTCCAGCTCGACCCGCTCATCGGCGACCGGCACGAGGTTCGCGGGGTGCTGCACGGTGAGCACGGTGCCGTCTTCGAGCGCGACCGTGGTGCGCCGGTACGAGCCGAGGAAGCTCGTCGAGACGACCTCGGCGGGCACCCGGCCCGCGGCCGACGGGGCTCCGGATGCTCCGCCCCCCGCCCGCGCGAGCCGGATGTCCTCGGGCCGCACGAACGCCTCGACCTCCCCGTCGGGCTGCGTGGGGTCGATCAGCGGCAGCCGCACTGCCCCGAGCTGCACCGTGCCGCCGGACACGCGGCCGCGCATCCGGTTGCTCGACCCCACGAACTCGGCCACGAACGGGGTCGCCGCCCGGGAGTAGATCTCGTCGGGGGCGCCGATCTGCTCGATGCGGCCCGAGCGCATCACCGCGACCCGGTCGGCGGCGGCGAGCGCCTCCTCCTGGTCGTGGGTGACGAACACGGTGGTGATACCGAACTCCTGCTGGATGCGGCGGATCTCGTCGCGCAGCTGCACCCGCACCCGGGCGTCGAGCGCCGAGAGCGGCTCGTCGAGCAGCAGCACGCGCGGCTCGGTGACGAGCGCGCGGGCGAGGGCGACGCGCTGCTGCTGGCCGCCCGAGAGCTCGTGGGCGTAGCGCCCGCCGAAGCCGCCGAGGCCGACCATCTCGAGGGCGTCGCCCGCTCGGAGGCGGCGCTCGTCGGCGGGTACCCGGCGCATCCGGAGACCGAACTCGACGTTGGCGAGCGCCGTCAGGTGCGGGAAGAGCGAGTACGACTGGAACACCATGCCGATGTCGCGGGAGCGCGCGGGGAGCCCGGAGACGTCGGAGCCGTCGATCAGCACGGTGCCGGCGGTGGCGCTCTCGAGCCCGGCGAGCACCCGCAGGGCCGTGGTCTTGCCGCAGCCGGAGGGGCCGAGCAGGGCGACCAGTTCGCCGGGCTCGATCACGAGATCGATGCCGTCGAGGGCGCGGGCGCCACCGGTTAACTCCTTGACGATGCCGCGCAGCTCGACGCTCGAGCCCGCGGTGCGGGGTTCGGCGGCGGTGGTGGAGGAGGGTGCGGCGGGGGCGACACGGCGCGGGGGCGAGAGGGTCATCGGACGGCTGCTTCCTGGGCGGGCTCGTCGGCGTCGGCGGCCGGGGCGAGCGGGGTGGTGGGGACCGCCGGAGCGGCGGGAGGAGCGGTTCGGCGCCGCCGGGAACCCGGCCCGCCGCCGATGCGCCCGATGGCGACGAGAAGCACGAAGGCGAACACGAGCGCCAGCAGCGCGATGATCACCGCGATGTACGGGTCGGCCTTCGACACCACGACGAGCGCGGTCTGCAGGTTCACCCGGTTCAGCAGGGCGGCGATCGTGTACTCGCCGAGCACGACGGCCACGGCGATGAAGGCGGCGGCGAGCAGTCCCCGGCGGATGTTCGGCACCACGATCCGGAACAGGATCGTCGGCCAGCCCGCTCCGAGCGATCGCGCCGCCTCGCTGAGGGTCACGACGTCGACGGCCTGCAGGTTCGCCTGGATGGAGCGGTAGGCATAGGGCAGCACGATGACGCCGTAGGCGAAGGCCAGGGTCCAGACACCGCTGCCGAACATCCGCGCGACCACCGAGTACACGGGCGCGAGCCCCACCACCAGCACGATGGCCGGGATGGTGATCGGCAGCAGGCAGACGAACTCGAGCACGCGCTGCAGCTTCGGGAAGCTGATGCGGACCAGCACCATCGTCGGCACCAGCAGCACGAGCATCACCAGGACGGTGACGAGGGCGAGCACGAGCGAGTTCGTGAGACCGGTGACGATGGGCTTGTACTCCCCCGTCAGGCCTCCGCCGAACACCGCGGCCCAGCGGTCGAGCGTGTAGCCGCCGCCGAGGCCGCCGCGCAGGGTGAACTCGAGCATCGAGGCGATCGGCACGAGGAAGAGCAGGCCGATGACGGCGACGATGACCCAGCGCGTGGCGGTCGAGGGTCCCGGATGCACGCCGGAGCGGTCACGGGCGCGCACGGTGCGCGGGCCTACGCCGCGCGCACTCACCTCGCGGGCGCTCATCGCACCCACCGGGCCGTGCGCCGCATCAGCAGCGAGTAGAGGGTCATTACGACGACCATCACCACGATCATCCCGAGCGCCAGAGACCCGGCGAGATTCTCGTGCCCGAGCACGGTCTCGCTGGTCAGGGCGCTGCGGATCTGCAGCGGCACGATCTGCGAGCCCTGACTCGTGAGGGCGGCCGCCGTCGCGAACGACGAGAAGGCGTTCGCGAACAGCAGCAGCAGGCTGCCGAGGAAGGACGGCAGCAGCACGGGCAGGCCGATGTGGCGCCAGTAGCTGCCGATGCCGCCGCCGAGCATCGCGGTGGCCTCGGCCCACTGGGGCTTCAGGCTCTCGAGCGCCGGCGAGAAGGTGATGATCATCAGGGGCACCTGGAAGTAGATGTAGGGCAGCACGAGGCCCGGCACGTCGTAGAGCCAGACGCCGTTCGCGAAGATGTCGACGCCGAGCCGGTCGCGCAGCAGCACGGTGATCATGCCCTGGATGCCGATGGTCGCCACGAAGGCGAACGCCAGCATCACGCCTCCGAACTGGGCGAGCACACCGCTCGCGGCGTCGACCACCGAGCGCAGGATGCCCGTGGGCTTCGCACCGATGAGCGCGTAGCAGAACAGCGCACCGACGAGGGCGCCGATCACCGCCGTCAGGGCCGACAGCCAGAGCGAGTTGCCGAAGGTGGCCAGCAGCACCGGATCGCCGAGGGCGGTGATGTTGTCCAGCGTGAACGCGCCGTCGCCGTCGAAGAAGCCGGTGCCGACGGCGATCACCGTCGGCAGGGCGAGGAACAGCAGGATGTAGGCGGTGAAGGGCACGAGGCCGAGCACGCTCCCCCTCGCGAGGGAACGCACCCGGCCTCCGGCGATGGTCGTCACTGGACGGCCGACGCCCACTTCTCACCGAGCAGCGTCGCGGCGGCGGCGGCCTGGTCGGCGTCGGGCACGACGGTCTCGCCCGGAACGGTCGGAAGAGCCTTGAAGAGGGTCTCGTCGATCGTGCCGGCCTCGGCCATGGCCTCGGCGCGCACGGGGCGGGCGCCGCCGGCGAGCCAGAGGTTCTGGGCGTCGTCGCTGTAGAGGAACTCCTGCCACAGGCGCGCGGCGGCCGGGTGCGGCGCCTCGACGTTCACGGCCTGGTTGTAGTAGCCCGCGTAGCCAGTGCCCGGGAGGATGGTGACCTTCCAGTTGCGCTGGCCCTCGAGGTCCTTGCCGTAGCCGACGTTGAGGTAGTCCCAGTCGAAGACGACGGGGGTCTCGCCGCTCGCGATGGTGGCGGGGGTCGGGTCGATCTTGACGAAGTTGCCCGCCTTCTGCAGCTCGCCGAAGAAGTCGACACCGGGCTGGAAGTCGTCGACCGAGCCGCCGTTCTGCACGGCCGCGAGGCCGACCGCGGCGAACGCGGCCCCGGCCTGGGTCGGGTCGCCGTTGATGGCGACCTTGCCCTTGTAGTCGGCGCCGAGCAGGTCGTCGAGGCTCTTCGGCTCGGGAACGGCGTCGGGGTCGTAGCCGATGGCCATGTATCCGCCGTAGTCGCCGACCCAGAGACCCGACTGCTCCTTCAGAGCCTCGGGGATGTCGCTCCAGGTGGCGACCTGGTACGGCGCGAACTGGTCGGTGTTCGCCAGCGCGACCGCGGCGCCGACGTCGAACACGTCGGGCGCGGTGTCCTGCCCGGCGAGGTTCTTCGCCGCCTGGATCTCCTCGGCGCTGGACGCGTCGGGCGTGGCCTCGTTGATGGTGATCTCGGGGTACTTCTCGGCGAAGGCGTCGAGCACGGCGCCGTAGTTCGCCCAGTCGCGGGGCAGGGCGATGACGTTCAGGGCGCCCTCCGCCTTGGCCGCGGCCTCGAGGCCCTCGAGGCCGCCGAAGGCGTCGAGGTTCGTGGCGGTGGCGGCGTCGACGTCGCCGGCGGCGCCCGTCGAGCTGGCGGAGGCGTCGGCGGAGCAGCCGGTGAGGCCGAGGGCGAGAGCGGCGGCGATGGCCGTGCCGGCGATCGCGAAGCGCTTGGTGAGCAAGGGTTCTCCTTCATCGGGTCGTCTTGGTGACCTCTGGACAGTAGGAGCGTTGGACGACCCCGCGCCGTCTCCGTCGTGAACCGCCCGTGAACGCTCGGTGTCGGCGAGGATGCCCGGTGTCGGCGGCGCTGGGTAGGGTTCACGTGTGGTCGATGAACTGTCCCCCGCGCTCGCTCGCCGAGTCGCTCTGGCCGCCCAGGGGTTCGGCGGAGCATCCGTCGGCGTGCCCGGCACCCGGCAGTTCAACCTGTTGCTGCAGCGTCTCGCCCTGCTGCAGATCGACTCGGTGAACGTCTACGAGCGCAGTCACTACCAGCCCGTGTTCGCGCGGCTCGGCGGCTACGACAAGGCGGTGCTCGACCGGGTCACCTACGGGTCGGGGGTCTCCGAGTACTGGGCACATGAGGCGTCGTTCCTGCCGGTGTCGACGCTGCCGCTGCTGCAGTGGCGCAAAGACGAGTACCGCGACTACTACGCGGCCCGGCCCGACTCGTGGGCCGCGTCGAACGGGGCGACGCTCGACTGGCTGCGCGACGAGCTGGCGGCGCGCGGGCCGCTGCGGGCGAGCGAGATCGAGCACGAGTCGAATCGGCGGCAGGGGCCGTGGTGGGGCTGGTCCGACGTCAAGCGCGGGCTCGAGACGCTGTTCCGGCAGGGCGACGTGGTGTCGGCCGGGCGGCAGCGCTTCGAGCGGGTGTACGGGCTTCCGTCGCAGGTGCTGCCGGCGGCGGTGCTCGACGCTGCGGCGTCGGTCTCGCGGGGTGACGCCATCGCGGCGCTGGTCTCGCAGTCGGCCCGGGCCCTCGGGGTCGGCACGCTCGGCGACCTCGCCGACTACTTCCGCTTGAAGCAGGCGGATGCGCGTTCCGCCGTCTCCCGCCTCGTCGACACGGGCGAGCTGCTGCCCGTCTCGGTGCGGGGCTGGACCCAGCCGGCCTGGCTGCACCGCGACGCTCGACTGCCGCGCCGGCTGACGACCGCAGCGCTGCTCTCGCCGTTCGACCCCGTGGTGTGGCGGCGGGAGCGGGCGCTGCGCATGTTCGACTTCCACTACCGCATCGAGATCTACACGCCGCAGCCGCAGCGCACCTACGGCTACTACGTGCTGCCGGTGCTCATCGACGACCGCATCCCGGCGCGCCTCGACCTCAAGAGCGACCGCCAGACCGGCGTGCTGCGCGTGCAGGCGGCCTGGGCCGAGCCGAACCTCGAGGCCTCCGACGTGCCCCGCATCGCCGACCTCCTGCGCGCGGCGGCCGCCTGGCAGAACCTCCCCGCCCTCGCGGTCGCCCCCCGCGGCACCCTCTCCCCCGCCCTCGCGTCCGCCTTGACGTAGCGCTCCGGCGGCCCTGCCTTCCCCTTCCGTCTCAGTTGGATTATACCTGAGCATGTGTCAGTTCTTCGCGGTGCAGTGCTCGCCTTGATCGTCGTCGCTGGGCTGCTCGCGCCGCTCGCGTCATCACCCGCAGCCTCCGCTCTGCCGGGCGAGTGCCGCCTCGAGACGCGCTGGCAGAGCAATGGGGCGCACTACGACGACAACGGGACCTTCATCGAGACGGGCATCCGCCCCGTCAGCAGCGTCGTGTGCGACGTCATCGAAGACCCCTGGACGGGTGGAGGCGCGGGCGATCACCCCGGCGGAGGCGGAGACGCTCCGCCAGCTCCCGCGCCTCCCGCACCTCCGGGCCCGCTGGCTCCGCCTCCGCCTCCCTCATCGCCGGCCGGAGCAGCACCGCCCTGCGTCCGCGGCTCGAACAACGCCTCCGATCCCGGTCGCGCCGGTGGCGGGCAGACCGGCTCGGGCGAGAACCTGCTGACCACCCTCGAATCGCTGCTCGAGCGCGGCGACCTGAAGATCGACAGCACCTCACCCGGCCGCATCGTCTCGATCGACGTCAACCTCGGGCCGAGCATGGGCGGCGCGACCGAGGTCAATCCGCTCGAGGGGATGGCACCGGAAGAGGCGGCGCGGGCGATGTACTGGCCGGGCGCCTACGACCCCACCTACACCGAGGTGGGAGCGCGCGGGCGACTGATCGTGCAGGCGGTCAAGTTCCTGTTCCGCTCCACCATGGGAGACCGGTCGGCGCTCCGGGGGTTCCATGTCATCATGCGCAACTCCTCTCCCGAGATCCGGATGGGTGTGTGGGACATGGTCCAGAAGCAGGCGGTGCATCTCGATCAGCAGTACAAGGGCAACATCCCGCCGAACATCCGGAGCATGCTGGAGGAGGCGGTCGGGGTCCTGTTCGATTTGCTCGAGTCCGGACCGGTCGGGGGTCCGTCTCCTCCCTCGCCGCTGGACTACATCGAGGTCTCCTCGGAGTCGACCGCGCTCGGAGCCGGGGCGACCGGGGGCGTGCGCGGGTACGGCAGCAACAAGGGGGTCTGCGGTCAGATCGCGCAGAGCACCGTGAGCCCGGCAGCCACTCTGGTGGCGGGTGGGCCGTGGGTGCGCATCACCTTGCAGGGGACCGCCCACGGAACGCTGATCGATCGCATCAGGGCGTTGAGGGCACCCGATCTGCACTGCGCCCCGGCTCGGGTCACCGTCACGGCCGGTCAGGCCACCCTGGTCGACGCGACCGGTGGATGCTCGGGAGCGGTCACCGCTCCGCGTGTGCTCACGCGCATCGAGATCTCCCGGCTGCCGCACGCCGTGCAGTCGCGGCTGCTCGATGCGAGCGACGACGACCCGACCGCGGGGTCGATATTCCAGTTCGACCGGTCGGTGTGGGACCATGCGGAGCCCTGGCCGACCCCAGCGTCGACCGCCACCTTCGCCGATGGCCACGTCGGCTTCACCGGATTCGGCGGTGCGATGAACTATCGGGCGCCGCTCGCGGCCGGTGGCCGCGACGACCACGTCGTCGTGGGCGCCACCGACGCGTCCGGTGTGGAGCACGTGTTCCTCGTCACCGTGATCATCACGGCGCAACCCGCGTGCTCGGGTGCCGATCGTCCGGCCGGCCCGGATCGCGCCGGCTTCCGGCCCGTCGTGCAGGACGGGAGCCTGCAGCTGGTGCGGAACCGACCGTTCACCCTCGACCCCAGCGTCTTCTGCACGGCCGACCCCCGCAACCCCTTCCGGGTGACGGTCGAGGGGGCCGTCCTCGGCACGACGGCGACCGCGCGAGCCGACGGCTCGATCGACGTCGACTGGGCCGACCCCGACCTGGTCGGCGCCGATGTCGCCGAGCTGACGTTCACGGCCTGGGACGAGGTGACCGGCGTGCCGAGCGCTCCTGTGACGATCCCGGTCACGGTGAGAGACGTTCCGGCAGCCTGCCCCGACGTCACGGTCGTCTTCGACCGATCTGAACAGCGGGATCAGCCCCTGACGATCAGGCCCTCCTGCGGCATGGTCGGCGGCCTGACGGCCCTGGCCCCGCCGTTCCTCACCGTGGCGGGTGGAACGGCCGATCCCCTGACCGCAGTGGTGCCGGGCGGCACGATCCGGAGTGACGGCCGGGTGCTCACATTCACCTCCGACGGCACCAGCTCCGCAGACGCCTCGGTGAGCGTCATCCCGTGGACGGTCGACCCCCGAACGCCCACCCCCTACCGAGTGCACGGCGCCGCCTTCACCGTCCGCATCTCGGTCGTCGACTGACCCCGGCCGATGTTCGAAGGGAGGTTGGCGGGCTAGAAGGCGCCGCCCATTTTGTGGAGGCGGTCGACGCGGTCGGGGATGGGCGGGTGCGTCGAGAAGAGCTTGTCGATGACGCCCGGCTTGTTCGGATCGGCGATCCACATGTGCGACATCGACGACGACTGGCGCTGCACCGGGCGGCCGTAGGCGGCGAGCTTCTGCAGGGCGCTGGCCAGGGCATCCGGGTGGCGGGTGGTGAGGGCGCCGGTGGCGTCAGCGAGGTACTCGCGCTGCCGCGAGACGGCGAGCTGCACCACGGTCGCGACGAGCGGCGCGATCAGGATGGCCACGAGACCGAACACCATGACGATCGGGTTGCCGTTGTTGTTGTTGCGCCCGAAGAACGCCATACGCAGGAACATGTCGGCGATGAACCCCACGGCGACGACCAGCCCGAACACGATCATCGAGACGCGGATGTCGTAGTTGCGCACGTGCCCGAGCTCGTGGGCCATGACGCCCTCGAGCTCCGCGTCGTCCATGATGTCGAGGAGCCCGGTGGTCGCCGCGACGATCGCGTGCTCGGGGTCACGCCCCGTCGCGAACGCGTTGGGCGCCGGGTCGTCGATGACGTAGACCTTCGGCATCGGCGTGCCCGTGGTGATCGACAGGTTCTCGACGATGCGCCAGAGCCGCGGGTTGTCCCGCTTCTCGATCTGCCGCGCCCCGCTCATCGCCAGCGCCTGACCCGACGCCGCGAAGTACTGGATGAGCGCGTAGCCGATCGCCACGACGAGCGTGATGATCACGATCGACAGGTTGCCGTAGATGTACGACGCCAGCCACCCCAGCCCGCCGATGATCAGCAGGAACAGGGCGATGATGACGACGGTGTTGCGCTTGTTCTTCGCTATCGCTGAATACATGGAGCCCTATCGGGGGCTGGTCAGAACTGCACGCGCGGCGGCTCGGCGATGGCCGCGACGTCGGAGACCTCGAAGAACTCGCGCTCCGAGAAGCCGAGACGTCGGGCGAAGATCGTGTTGGGGAACTTCTTGATCTTCGTGTTCAGCTCGCGCACCCCGCCGTTGTAGAAGCGGCGCGACGCCTGCACCTTGTCTTCGGTGTCGACGATCTCGGCCTGCAGCTGCAGGAAGTTCTGGCTGGCCTGGAGCTGCGGGTAGGCCTCCGCCACCGCGAAGATGCTCTTCAGCGCGTTCTGCATGTGGTTCTCGGCCTGCGACGCCTCGGCCGGGCCCTGCGCCGAGAGCGTCTCGGCGCGAGCACGCGTGACGTTCTCGAACACCGCCTTCTCGTGCGCGGCGTAGCCCTTCACCGACTCGATCAGGTTGGGCAGGAGGTCGGCGCGACGCTTCAGCTGCACCGTGATGTCGCTCCACGCCTCATCGACACGCACGTTCAGCGTGACGAGCGAGTTGTAGGTGGCCCAGAGGTAGATGCCGGCGATGACGACCAGGGCGACGACGACGATGAGCGGGATCAGCCATTCCATGCCAGCAGTATATCGGCCGGAAAGCGCACTCTCAGGGGGAAAGCGGTGCTCTCCCAGCTAGCCGGTCAGCGGGACTCGGCCAGCAGCCGGAACCAGTGGTAGGAGTCCTTCGGGGTGCGCGTGAAGTCCTCGAAGTCGACGTGCACCAGCCCGAACCGCTGCGTGTACCCGGCGGCCCACTCGAAGTTGTCCAGCAGCGACCAGACGTAGTAGCCGCGCAGGTCGATCGAGCGGGCCGGGCCGCCTCTGGAGACCGCCGAGAGGGCCGCCTCGAGGTGGCCGGCGAGGTAGTCGATGCGCGCCCCGTCCCGCACGTGCGGCGTTCCGTCGGCCTCGTCGAGCTCCCGCGCATCCGGGAACGACGCCCCGTTCTCGGTGATGAACACCGGCGGCAGCGCGTCGCCGTAGCGCTCGGCCAGCTCGTCGAGGGCGACCGCGAGGAACTCGGGTGCGATCGGCCAGCCGAAGCCGGTGCTGCGGTACTCGGGCCAGGGCGCGAGATGGAAGGGCAGCGAGGCCATGGCGGTGGAGGCCCCGTCGGGAGTGGCCGTGCCGCCCGAGCCCGCGGCGATGCGGGTGGGTGCGTAGTAGTTCAGGCCGTAGAAGTCGAGCGGCTGGCCGATCAGCGCGAGGTCGGCCGGGTCGGCGTCGCCGAGGGCCGAGAACAGCGGCTCGAAGCCCTCGGGGAACGCGGGGTACCGGCCGAGCAGCACCGGATCGGCGAAGATTCGGTTGTGCAGCACGTCGAACAGCTCGGCGAAGGCGGTGTCGGCGTCGGAATCGCTGGCCGCCACCACCGGCGAGTGCACGTTGACGATGCCGATGCCGCCGCGCACGTCGGCGGCCCGCAGCGCCTGCACGGCGAGTCCGTGACCGAGCAGCTGGTGGTGCGCCGCGGGCAGGGCGTTGAACAGCCGGGTCTCGCCGGGGGCATGAACGCCGAGGCCGTAGCCGTTCAGCGTGACCGTGGCCGGCTCGTTGACGGTGGCCCAGCGGCCGATCCGTTCGCCGAACCGCTCCCCCAGCGCGAACGCGAGGTCGCCGAAGCGCAGCGCGGTGTCGCGCGCCATCCAGCCGCCGGGCAGGGCGTTCGGGGTGTCCCAGTGGAAGATCGTCGCGAGCGTGTCGATGCCGGCCTCGTCGAGTCGGTCGAGCATCCGTTCGTAGAAGTCGACACCCTCGCGCCGCAGAGGGCCCTTGCCCTCGGGTTGCAGCCGCGGCCAGGCGAACGAGAAGCGGTACGAGTCGGCGCCGAGGTCGCGAAGCAGCTGAGCGTCTTCGTCGACCCGGTGATAGAAATCGGATGCGCGGTCGGCGGTCGAGCCGTCGACGATGCGACCCGGCTGGCTGGTGAAGGCGTCCCACACCGACTGGCCTCGGCCGCCCTCGTGGGTGGCGCCCTCGATCTGGAAGGCGCTGGTGGCCGTGCCGAGCACGAAACCGTCGGGCAGGCGGGCGCCGAGGTCGCGGGCGAACTCGCGGCGCTCCTCGGGGGTGAGCCGCAGGGCGGCGCTCATGCGCCGGCCGAGCCGTCGAACGCGCCGGCCGAGCCGTCGAGCGCGCCGGCCGTGGGTGCCGTCGCCGCCGAGCCGCCGGGCGCACCGGTCTGCGCGCCGAGCGCGCCGCCCGAGCCGGGGGCCGTCGCCGCCGTCTCCCCCAGCACGCGGTCGAGGTAGGCGTTCGTGAAGACCCGGTCGGGGTCGAGCCGGTCGCGCAGCGCCACGAACGCGCCGTGCTGCGGATAGAGCGCCGCCAGCTCGGCGGCGCCTCGGGTGTGCAGCTTGCCCCAGTGCGGGCGGCCGGCGTGGGCGGTCATGATCTCCTCGACGGCTTCGAAGTACTCGCGGTGGTCTTCGCGATGGTAGCGGTGCACCGCGATGTACCCGCTGTCGCGCCCCGACGCGGTGGACAGCCACAGCCCGTCGGCCGGCGCGAACCGCACCTCGATCGGGAAGGAGATGCGCCAGCCGCGCTCCTCGATCAGGGCGTCGACCGCGCGGAGCACCTCGGGCACGTCGGCGGCCGGCACCGCGTACTCCATCTCGCGGAACCGCACGGTGCGACTCGTCGCGAACACCCGGTGCGACAGGTCGGAGAACTCCCGGTTCGACCAGAGCCGCTCGGCCAGGCCGTTCACCGTCGGGATGATCGCGGGCGCCACCCGGCCTGCGGCGCAGGTGACGGCGTAGACGCCGTTGGCGAGCAGCGTGTCGTCGACGAACGAGCTCATCCGCGACAGCGGGCGGGTGGGGGCCGAGGCGGCCAGGCGCGTGTTCGTCTTGGTGACGGCCGAGCGGGTGTGCGGGAACCAGTAGAACTCGAAGTGGTCGCTCGTCTCGACGACCCCCTCGGGCCCGTGCAGCCCGTCGAGCACCTCGTCGAGCGGGAGCGGCCGCTCGACCGCGTGCAGCACGAAGGCCGGTACGCACTGCAGCGTCACCTCGACGATGATGCCGAGCGCACCGAGCGAGAGGGCGGCGGCCGGCAGCAGCTCGGCGTTCTCGTGCTCGTCGATGCGCAGCAGCTCGCCGTCGGCGGTGACCAGGGTGAGGCCCACGACCTGGGTGGCGAGCCCGCCGAAACGGGCGCCGGTGCCGTGGGTGCCGGTGGAGATGGCGCCGCTGATCGACTGGCGGTCGATGTCGCCCATGTTCGCCAGCGCGAGCTCGTGCGGGCCGAGCAGGGCGGGCAGCTGGTGCAGGCGGGTGCCGGCGAGCAGGGTGACCCGGGAGCGCTCGCGGTCGACCGAGACCAGGCCGCTCAGCGCGTCGAGCTCGAGCAGCACGCCCGTCGCCACGGCGATGCCCGTGAAGCTGTGGCCCGCACCGACCGCCTTGATGCGCTGACCACCGCGGGCCGCCGCCCG
This sequence comes from Herbiconiux gentiana, assembly GCF_024978135.1. Taxonomy (GTDB): domain Bacteria; phylum Actinomycetota; class Actinomycetes; order Actinomycetales; family Microbacteriaceae; genus Herbiconiux; species Herbiconiux gentiana. The sequence continues at coordinate 380,149 of NZ_JANTEZ010000004.1, forward strand.
CACGGCGCGCTGCACCGCACCGATGCTCGCCGGGCGCTCCACGCGCTGCGGCTTCACCGCCTCGGTGCGCGCCCAGTTGCGCCAGGTTCCGTTCGCCGCCGTCATGACCCCATCCTCCCTGCTGCCGCCGACATCGACGCCCGGTTCACGCCGCGCCCGGTCAGATCGGCACTCCCCCGCGTCACAGGAACGCCTGCCCCTCGCCCCGGTAGCTCGGCACCTCGTCGACCATCTCGCCGTCGTCGATCACGACGAACCCGTTCACGTGCTCGGCGAGCTCCCCCGACTTCGTGTGCCGCAGCCACACCCGGTCGCCCACGGCCAGCGCCGCCGCCGTGCGTCCCGAGAGCGGCGTCTGCACTTCTCCCGCCATCTCGCGGGCCTGCATCCGGGTGCCGCGGGGCCAGACGACCTCGGGCAGCCGGTCGGGCGCGGGCGGCCCCGAGGCCACCCAGCCGCCGCCGAGCAGGGTCGCCATGTCCCGCCGCGGCTTCCGCACCACCGGCAGCGCGAAGGCGGCGGCCGGGGCGGGGGTGAAGTGCGAGTAGGTGTCGAACAGGTGGCCGCCGAACAGGCCGGACCCGGCTGCGATCTCCGTCACCGAGGGGTCGGCGCTCGTCGACTCGAGCGATCCGGTGCCGCCGCCGTTGACGAACTCGAGCGGTGCCACCGCCCGCACCGCCGCCACTGCGGCCCCGCGCCGCTCGGCGAGCTCGGTGGCCGAGTGCCGCTGCATCCAGTCGATCACCCGGCCCGTGACGAGCCGCCCCGGCAGCCCGCCGCGGGGCCGGTTGCCGACGCCCGCGATCTGCGACTCGTACGCCATCATCCCCACCAGCGCGAAGCCGGGCCGGCGCGCGATCTCCTCGGCCAGCGCCCGCGCCTCGTCGGCGGTGGCGATCGGCGAGCGCCACACGCCGAGGCGGCCGAGCCCCGGGGCGGTGAAGGCGGCGTCGAGCTCGATGGCCACGCGGATGCTCGGCCGCGCATCCGGGGCGATCGCCGCGTCGATCAGGTCGAGGTGGGCGGTCGAGTCGACCATCAGGGTGATGCCGGCGGCCGCACGTTCGTCGGCCGCGAGGGCCCGGATCGCGTCGGGGTCGGCGGTCGGGTAGCCCACCACGATGTCGGGCACCTCGTCGGGGCGGCGCGCGGCCAGCCAGAGCGCCTCGGGGAGCGTGTAGGCGAGGATGCCCGCGTATCCGGGCAGGGCGAGCACCGCATCCTGGACCGCCCGCACACGGATGGACTTGCTCGCCACCCGGATGGGCGTGCCGCCCGCCCGCTGGAGCATCGACTGGGCGTTGTGGCGCAGGGCGGCGAGGCCGATCACGGCGACGGGCGGCTGCCGGTCGGCGGTGGCGGCGGTGAGGCCGCGCCAGTAGCGCTGCACGTCGCGCCAGGGCTGCCCGTCGGCGGGGTGGGAGCTGAGGTCGAGCGTCATCGGGGGCTCCTGACGGGAGGGAGGTCGGGGGTCATCGCATGCTCCGGCCGGGCCCCGATCGGAGCCGCGCCGGCCGGGTGCCGCAGCGCCCGGTCATCGCACGCTCCGCACGCGGCTGACCGCGAGGGCGCCGGCGAAGCCGAACAGCGCCGAGACGAGGAAGAGCATCGGGAAGCCGCCGAGCAGCGTCACGATCGCCGCCCCCGCGAGCGGAGCGATGGCCTGGGGAACGGCGGTGGCGATGTTCATGATGCCGAGATCCTTGCCGCGGGACGCCGGGTCGGGCAGCACCTGCGTGGCGAGCGCCTGGTCGACCGAGAGGAAGCAACCGTAGCCGAGACCGAGCAGGGCCGCCCCGAGCATCGTCGCCGTGAGCTCGGGCACGAAGGCGAGCAGCAGCGCGGCCAGCGCCTGCAGCACGGCCGCGGCCAGCACGAACACGCGCCGCCGCCGCAGCCGGTCACTCAGCGCGCCCGCCACCACCGACGCGAGCACCACGAAGATCGTGTAGATCACGATCAGCACGAGCAGGTCGTCCTCGGCGTTCGGGTCGCGCAGGCCGAACATCAAGAAGTACAGCAGCAGCGTCGTGCCGAGCGCGTTGCCGATGTTCACGAGAATGCGGCTGAGCAGGGTGAAGCCGAAGTCCGGATGCTCGCGCGGACTCACCCACATGCTCTCCACCAGGGCGCGCACCGTGAGGGGCTGTCGTTGCCCGGGGTGCAGCCGGGCATCCGGAACCAGCAGGCAGAACGGAGCCACGAGCAGCACCAGCAGCGCGGCCATGGCGGCGTAGCCGAGCAGCTGGCCGGTGAAGAGCAGGGTCGCGAGCAGCACGCCGAGGATGAGGCCGACCGCCTGGGGCGCGGAGATGAACGCCGAGACGAGGCCGCGCTGGTCGACCGGCACCTGGTCGCTGATGGCGGCGGTGAGGGCCGAGGAGAGGACGCAGAAGCCGATGATGGCGAGCGTCCAGAAGACGCCGATGCCGAGCAGGTCGGTCTGCAGGCCGAGCAGGAGGAGGGAGGCGGCGAAGAGGAGGGTGCCGGCGGCGATCCAGGGGCGGCGGCGCCCGAAGCGGGAGGTCGTGCGGTCGGAGAGGGCGCCGGTGAGGGGGAAGGCGATCAGGGCGAAGACGCCGGCGATCGCGGAGATGACGCCGAAGGCGAGGACGCTGTCGGTCCAGGCGGGGGTGGCGCCGGCGGTGGCGCCCGCGCTCGCGGCTGCGTGTGCGGCGAGTCGCTGGTCGATCTGCAGCGGGAGGAGGAGTTGCACGGGGGTGAGCTGGGCCATCCAGATGCCGAGCCAGGCGGCGCCGAAGAGGGCGACCCAGCGGCCGCCGACGCGGCGCGTGGGCTCGGCGAGGGCGGGGGGTGGCGGGACACCGGCACCGGTGGGGGTCGGGGATGAGGCGGGCTGGTCCGTGGTCATGCGGGCTCCCCTGGTCGGGTGGGCGGTGCAGGGCGGGTGGGCGGTTCTGGTCGGGTGGGCGGTGCCGTGTGGGCGGGCGGTGCCGGGCGCGTGGGCGCAGGGCGGGCGGATGCCGGGCGGGATTCCGCCGGGCGGGATTCCGCCGGGCGGGACTCCGCCGAGAGGGCGCGGGCCGCGAAGGAGGCGGTGCGGTGGGCGCGGGTGTCGTCGGCGTCGGCGAGCCAGGCCAGGGCGAGGCCGTCGGTGAGGGCGACCAGGTGCGCGGCGACCTCGTCGAGGGGGCGCTGCCACGCGCATCCGGTTCTCTCGGCGGCCTCGGCGAGCGACACCGCGGCGAGCGCCCGGTAGCCCTCGTACTGGCGGGCGGCGAGGCCCTCGAGCCCGGGCGTGCGCATGGCGTACTGGGTGAGCTCGAACATCGCCCGCTCGCGCTCGGGGGCCTCGCGGACGGTGTCGAGGTAGCGCAGCAGCCCCCGCTCGAGCAGCTGTTCGAGGGTCTCGCCGGGGGCCGGCGGCACCGCGAGCACCACCTCGGTGCGCTCGATGACGTCGCCGACGAGCTCGGCGAGCAGCTCCTCGCGGGAGGCGAAGGCGTAGTGGAAGCTCGCCAGCTTCATCCCGGCCTCGTCGACGACGGCGCGGGTGGTGGCGCCGGCGACCCCCGCCCGCGAGATCACCGTGAAGGCCGCGGCGAGCAGCCGGCGGCGGCGCTCGGCGACGGGCAGGCGGGCCATGCGCGCTCCTCGCGGTCGGCGGTTCCGGATGCGGTGAGTGGGTCAGATGACCCAGTTGCGTCAGTATGGCCGAACGATCGCTGCCGCGTCTATGGCGTCGTGTGAATTCCATCCGAAAGGCGGCGAGGGTGTTCAGCCCGCGCGGGGGCGTCTGGCTGAATGGTACGCGGTGTCGGGATCGCGAAGCGGGTGGGAACGAACGCCGTCGCCGCGCCGCGACGGCGCGGGAGGCGTGCGCGCCGGGGACAAGGGCACCGGGGATACGGGCGCCTGGGGCATGGGCACCGGGGATTTGGGCGTCGAGGATACGGGCGCCTGGGCCGCGGTCCGCGGGTTCGGGCGTGGCGCGCTCACCGTGGTCGTTGGGCTCGTCGTCGCAGGGGTGATGGTGCTGGGCGGACTGTCGGGCGCCGGTTCCGCCTCGGCGGCGCCCGTGTCGGCGGCAGCGGGATCGGGCCGGGCGGCGCCCGTGTTGGCGGCGACGGCGGGATCGGGCCAGGCGGCGACGGCGGGATCGGGCCAGGCGGCATCCGCTGAGGTCGCCGAACGGAGTGCGACGAGCGTGCCGTCTCCGTCTCGGTCGCCGGCCCCCGAGCCCGAGCCGAGTCCGAGCGCCGCACCCGATCCGGGTGGGGCCGCGTCATCGACGCCGCCGCCCGCGCCGGCGCCGGTCGAGAACGAGCGGCCGCGCATCCTGAGCCCGGTCGCCGGGGCGCTCGTGGCGAGCGGGGTCGTCGTGCAGGGCACCGCGACCCCCGGCGCGGCCGTGCAGCTGCTCGCCGGAGGCTCGACCGAGCCGCTCTGCTTCGCCACGGCCGACGCCGACGGCGTCTGGAGCTGCCCCGCGCCGCTCGAGAGCTCGCCGTCGACCACGCTGCGCGCCGTCGCGCTCGTCGCCGGAGCCGACTCGGCGGAGACCTCGATCGACGTCGCCGTGCTCAACGCCCCCGTCGTGACGGGTGGTCTGCGAGGTGCGCTGTCGAACGGCGTCGTCGCCGGCACGGCGTTTCCGGGAGCATCCGTCACGGCGTCGACCGAGCCCGTCGCCTGCACTGCGACCGCCGACGGCTCGGGCGCCTGGGCCTGCCCGCTCGACGGGATCACCGACGGCGACCACACGATCACCGCCGCCCAGTCCACCGCGTGGAGCGGCGGCGCCTCTCCGTCGAGCGACCCCGTCGCCGTCACGGTCGACACCACCGTTCCGCCGGCGCCCACCCTCGGATCGCCGGCGGACGGCACGACCGTGGCACCGTCCGGTCAGGTGTTCGCGGGTCGGGGCGAGCCCGATGCGACCGTCTCGGTGTTCGCGGGCGCGCAGGTGCTCTGCGAGACGGCCGTCGGCCCCGACGGGAGCTGGTCGTGCTCGGCATCGCCGGTTGCCGCGGGGCAGCACCGGATCGCGGTGCTGCAGCAGGATGCCGCCGGCAACGTCAGCGTGCAGTCCGCCGCCCGGGCGATCCGGTTCCAGGATGCGCCCGCCACCGTCCCGGCCCCGAGCGGCGCCGCGGGCGCGCCGACCTCCCCCGCGGGTCCCGCGGCCGGCGCACCGGGGGCGAACTCCTCGGTGCCCGACGGCACCCCGGCCGCGCCGGGATCGCCCGCCGAGCCGACCCCGGGCGACGCCGCCCCGGCCGCGCCCGGCACTCCCGCGGCGCCCGGCACCGGACAGGCACCCAGCGCACCCGCGCCCGGCACCTGGTCGGACGCCACCCGCTTCACCTCCGCCCTGCAGCCCGCCCTCGGGCCGAGCACGGCGACGCTGTGGTGGGTGGCGCTGCTGGCCGGGGTGCTGGCGCTGCTCCTTATCGCTCTCCCCACCCGACTCCTCGCGGCGGCCCTGGGCACCCTCCGCGCTCTGCCGGCTCCCGCCGCCGCGCTCCGCCACCCGCCGGCACCGCCCCACCGCACCCCCGCGCACGCCGCCCCCTCCCGTCCGCTCACCTCCGCCGCGCACGCCCCCACCCGTCCGCTCACCCCCGGTGCGCCTCCGCACCCCGCCCCCGCACCTGCGCCCGCCTCCACGCGTCGGATCACCGCCGACGCACCCACGGGCGCCACTCCCAGGCACGCCGCACCGGGCCCTGATAGTCCAGGCACCACCGCCGCACCCGCGCACGCCGCGCCCGAACCCCTGCGCCCCCGGGCGCGCCGCCGCGTGCTCGGACGCAACCGGTCCGGCGCCGAGTACGACGTGCCGCCCCAGGTCGCGCTCGCGCCGGCCGCGCGCGGCGTGCTGGTGCTGCTCACGTCCGCCGCGATCGTGACGCTCTCGTCGCCGGTCTCGGGCGAGCCCGCCTACCTCCGGCTGTTCCTCGCGGCGGCCGCCGCGCTCGCCCTCGTCGGCGCGGTGGCCACGGTGCTGCCGGCGGCGGTGGCACGGGCGGCGTTCGGTGTCGCGAGCCGGGTGCACGTGCATCCGTCGTACCTGCTGGTGTCGGCCCTGCTCGCCCTCGTCACGCGGATGCTCGACCTGCAGCCCGCGCTGGTGTTCGGCCTCGTCGCGGGACTCGTCGTCGCCGACGGCGCCCGTCGGGCCGAACGTGGGGCGCTGGCCGCCGCGCAGCTCGGGGCGCTGCTCGTGCTGGGCGGAGCCGCCTGGCTCGTGTCGGGCATCCTGCAGCCCGGGGCCGAGCTCGACGCGCCCGCCGTGCTGCCGGGCGACCCGGTGCTCGCCGCCGCGGCGGAGTTCATGCACGTGGTGGCGCTGGCGTCGTTCGGCTCGGCGGCGGTGCTGCTGGTGCCGCTGGGGCGGTCGCTCGGGCGGCGGGTCCTCGACTGGTCGCCCGCGACCTGGGTCGCGCTCACGGTGCCGGCGTTCGCGGTGCTCGCGATGCTGTGGACGCCGTGGTTCGCGGAACAGGCGGCGGCCGATCCGGGAACGACCGTGCTGCTTCCCGTGCTCGCCGCGGGCTTCGCGGCGGTGTGCCTCGCGGTATGGATCTGGACGCGCTTCATCGCGACCGCCGACCTCGACGACGGCCACCAGCCCTGAACCCCGTTCGACGGCCCGCGAGACTGCGGATCGTCGAGATAGCGGATTGTTACGCCCCGGCACCGCTCTCCCGCACCCCGACTTAGGCTGGACGGGTGACGAACACCCAGCCGACCCCCTCCGACGACCGCGCCGACACCGACCACGCCGGCCGCCTCACCGCCGCCGCGCCCGGTCAGGACACCCCGCGCGATCACCGTCTGGTCGCGCATCCGAGTGCCCCCACCGTCACCCCCGACGAGTTCAAGGCGGCCTTTCGCAACCACCCCGCGGGTGTCGCCGTCATCACCGCCGACGCCGGCGACGGCCCGGTGGCCCTCACCGCCACCTCGGTCTTCTCGGTGAGCGTCGAACCGCCGCTGCTCGTCTTCTCGATCTCCGAGCTGTCGTCGTCGACGCCCACGATCCGCCGCAGCGAGACCGTCGTGGTGCACCTGCTCGGCGCCGCCCAGCTCGACATCGCGAAGCTCGGCGCCACCAGCGGCATCGACCGCTTCGCCGACACCTCGATCTGGCGGCGCCTGCCGACGGGCGAGCCGTACTTCCCGGCGGCGCACGCCTGGATCCGCGGCCGCGTGGTCAACACCATGGAGGCCGGGGGCTCGACCGTCGTCGCCGTGCAGGCCCTCGAGACCTACGCCCCGCCCGCCGACGACCCCGCGGCCGACGCGGCCACGGCCGAGCCGCTGGTGTACCACAACCGCACCTGGCACCGCCTCACGGACCACTCGAAGATCTCGTAGCGATCCGGGTCGCGCGAAAGCGCGCTCCCGGGCGATCACAGCAGCTTTTGCGCGACCCGGCGGGGCGCAGCGCGCGCGATCAGCCCCCGTGCTGCGCGCGCAGGCGCGGGAGCACCTCCGCGCCGTAGAGTTCGATGAAGCGCCGCTGGTCGGCACCCGGCCCGTGGAACACGAGGTGCTTGAACCCGAGGTCGATGTACTCGTTGATCCGCGCGACGTGCTCGTCGGGGTCGGTCGAGACGATCCAGCGCGAGGCGGCGCGCTCGATCGGCAGGGCGTCGGCGAGCCGCTGCATCTCGATCGGGTCCTCCACCCCCATCTTCTCCTCGGGGGTCAGGGCGAGCGGCGCCCAGTAGCGGGTGTCCTGCAGGGCGCGCTCGCGGTCGTGGTCGAACGAGACCTTCATCTCCATCAGGGTGTCGACGTCGTCGGCGGTGCGGCCGCCCTTCTCGATGCCCTCGGCGAGCGCCGGCAGCAGCGTGTCGGTGTAGAGCTCGCGCTTCTTGCCCGAGGTGGTGATGAAGCCGTCCGCCATCCGGCCGGCCAACCGGGTCGCGGCCGGGCCCGAGGCGCCGATGTAGATCGGCACCGGGGTGGTCGGCTTGTCGTAGATCGTCGCGTCCTGCGTGCGGAAGAACTGCCCCTCGTAGGTCACCCGGTCCTCGGTCCAGAGGGTCTCGATGATCGTGATCGCCTCCTTGAGGCGCGCGAAACGCTCCTTCATCTCGGGCCAGGGCAGCCCGAGCACGACCTCGTTCAGCGCCTCGCCGCTGCCGACCCCCAGGATCACGCGCCCCGGGAACAGCGCCCCCAACGTGCCGAAGGCCTGCGCGACGACACCCGGGTGGTAGCGGAAGGAGGGCGTCAGCACGCTCGTGCCCATGATGATCTTCTCGGTGCGCGCCCCGAGCGCCCCGAGCCACGGCATCGCGGCGGGAGCGTGGCCACCCTCGTGGTTCCAGGGCTGGAAGTGGTCGGAGACGAAGATCGAGTCGAAGCCGGCCTGCTCGGCGAGCACCCCGTACTCCAGCAGCTCGGCGGGGCCGAACTGCTCGGCCGAGGCCTTGTAGCCGAAGCGGAAGGGGATGGTCATGCGCTGCTCCTCGCTCGAGTGCGGGCCGCGACGGCATCGACGGCCCGTCGTCAGTCTAAAGCGCGGGCCCGGTCGGCAGCGTCTGCCGATGTCAGTTCCGGATGCGCGCCAGAGCCTCCTCGAAACTGCCCACGGGGGTCATCATCGCTCCGACATCGGGCTCGAACCGGCCCCCGTCGTCACGTTCGCCGTCGGGGTCGGACACGACGATCACCCGGGCATCCGCCAGCCGGCACACCCGGATCTTGTAGTTGACGCTCACGCGCTCGCCCGGGCGCTGCTCGACGACCACCACGTCGGGCGGGAAGCTCGGCGAGGTCAGCAGCTTCCCGAAGGAGCTGGCCGATACCGTGACCTCGAGGCCGTCGACCTCGGCCACCCGCTCGATCTTGGCGGCGAGTGCGTCGGCATCGGCGTCGAACAGCCCGACCTTCACCATCTGCGTCGCCACCTTCGTCCCCGGTCTGTGCGGGACCCGTGTGCTCGCACGCCGGCTCCCGTGCCGATCCTTCGACGGTACACCCTCCCCCGGACGACGGCGGGCACCCCGGAAATCTGGACGCGGGATCGACGTTCGCTGTACACCGCCCCGATCCGCAGCGATCACCCGCTGGGAGGGGCCTACTCTCGACCCGACACAACGGAGGGCCTCATGCGCACCCACCCCTCACCGCCGACCGCGCCCGGGTCGGCTCCCGCTCTCAACCGGCGCGATCTGCTGCGGGCCGGTCTGCTCGCCACCCCGGTCGTCGCCGCCGGCCTCGTCTGGTCGCCCTCTTCGGCCCCGGCGCAGGCGGCCACTGCGTCGACCCAGGCGAAAGCGGCCGCCGCATCGACCCAAGCTCAGGCGGCCCCCTCCGGCCCCGTCACCTCCGTGCTTGAGCACGGCGCCGGCCCCGACAGGACCGGCGCCCAGAACGCCACCGCCTTCGCCGACGCGGTCGCGGCGGTCGCCGAGCAGGGCGGCGGAACCGTCGACTTCTCCGACCTGCCCCTCGCCTTCGACGGCGCCCTGCACATGCCCCCGAACGTCAGCGCCCGCGGCGGCGGCATCATCACCTTCGGCGACGGCGCGAAGTGGATCTACGGTTCGGGCCACGACTCGACCAGCTACGCGTCGAGTGTGCGGGGCATCCGCTTCACCCGCAGCCTGGCCTCGAGCGACGGGCTGTCGATCCCGAAGGACTCGGTGTTCCTGCAGCTCGAGGGCTGCCGTGACCTCACGATCAGCGGATGCGCGTTCCACGGCGCCGAGGTGGCGATCTCGCAGCCCGCGGCACCGGCCCTGCCGAACCACGCCAACTCGATGATCGTCATCTCCGGCAACCACTTCAGCGAGGTGGACTACGCCTGGAAGGCGAGCCGCCACCAGAAGTCGAAATGGGGCGTCAACAGCGACAGCGTGTTCTCCGACAACATCGTGAACCACGCCTACGTCACCCACGTGCACTGCGACTCCATCGACGGCGTGACGGTCACCGGCAACGTCTTCTTCTTCCCCGGCCACGAGGAGAGCAAGGCCTCCGGTCCGTCGCGCATCCGGGACAAGCTGCACAACGTCTTCATCGGCGAGTCGAACTGGGTGCACGTGCACGACAACAACTGCTTCGAAGCGGGGGCCGACGCCATCCGGCTCGAGGATGCGCGCACCGCGAACGTCACCGGCAACAACATCGCCTGGCCCGGGCAGGTCACGCCCGCCGACGGGATCGCCGTCACCGGGAACCGGGCCGGCGAGACCTTGAAGCTCGTCGTGGCGTCGAACCAGATCACGTTCCACACCCGGCACGCCGTCTCGGTCACCGGGCCCGCTCAGGCCGTGGGCCTCGGGCCCGACACGGTGTTCTTCCTGGCGGATCCGCCCACCTACTTCGGCACCGTCGACCTCGGGAGCGACGACGACCACCACCGCTACTTCGTCGACGACTCCGTCTCGGTGCTGCCCACGATCGCGTCGGGCGCGTCGATCAGGCCGGGCGAGAGCGACCGACTGCCGTCGATCACCGGAACGGGGCTGACGTCGTTCACCGTGCTGGGTGCGCTGGGCGCCACCGCAGCCGCGAGCACCACCGCCGACTTCAGCTCGGGCGCCACGACGGCGACCTTCTCCTGCCAGAGCACCGCCCGAGGCACCACCGCCTACGGCGGCCTCGTCGTGGTCACCGCGAGGCGGCACGCGGCCGACGGCTCCCCCGCGGCCACCTACCTGCTGCTCGTGTCGAAGGCCCCGGCCCCGGGAGGCGCGGCGACGATCGAGTCGGCGGTGCTCGTCTCGGCGGCGGGCTGCACCGACGGGTCGACCAGCGAGCATCCGTCGTTCACCTGGACGCTCGCCGGCGATCGACTCGTCGCGACCGCCTTCGGCTCGACGAGGGGCGCCGGCTTCCGCTTCGACGCGGTCGCGACCGGCGACCTCCTGCTCAGCTGACGTCGGCGCGGGGCTTGGGCGCCGGGACACGGGCGGGCCGCCCCGACCACCAGACGTAGGCGGTCGCCGCCGCCAGCACGCCGGCCGCGATCACGGTCCACCACGGGAAGGTGGGGATCTCGGGCCGCTCGCCGGCGGAGTCGAGATCGACCTGCGGCGTGGGGATGACGCGTTCGCCGGTGACGAGGATGCGGTGGCTGTTCACACCGAGCGGGGTGCAGGTGACGAGGGTGACGAGGTCACGGCCGTCGACCGGCAGGAGGCTCTGGGTCTCGGACGGTTCCACCACCCGGGTGTCGACCACCCGGTAGGTGAGCACCTCGCCGAGCACCTCGATGGTGAAGGTGTCGTCGAGCTCGACACGGTCGAGGTGGGTGAAGAGCTCGGAGGTGGCGAGCCCGCGGTGGGCGGTGAGCACCGAATGGGTGCTCACCCCGCCGACCGGCACCGCGGTGCCCTCGAGGTGGCCGACGCCGTGGTCGAGCACGTCGGCGCTCGTGCCGTGGTAGATCGGCAGGTCGACCGCGATGGCGGGGATCTTGAGCCGGGCCATCAGGCCGTCCTCGTCCGCCCGCAGCACGGCCGCGTAGTCGCCCTCCTGCTCGGGCTGCTCCGCGAGCGGCAGACGCTCGTTGGCGGCGATGCTGGCTCCGCCGTCGACCAGCTCGGAGTTGTACCGACGGGCCTCCTGCAGTCGCGCCGCCAGCGCGTCGGCGCTCAGGTCGGCCACGTCGTCGGTCAACTCGGTGATGCGCTGGGACTGCTCGTACTGGCTGAACCAGGAGACGACCGTGGGGAACAGCAGCAGGCCGGCCCCGATCACGCTGACGATCGCGATCGCGAGCGGCACCTTCGGCAGCCGCCAGCGCCGGGCGCGGCGGAGGTCGCGCCTCGTCACCGGGCCCGGAGACGACGAAGGTGGGGCCCCCGAAGGGGACCCCACCTGCGCCGTCATCGCTTCAGCCTACGCAACCGTGTGGGTCACGGCCGGCTCGGCCGCCACGGCGGACCGACGACGTGCCACGACGATCGCCGCGCCCAGGGCGAGCACGAGCAGCGCGCCGCCACCGACGCCGAACCACAGCCCGGCGTCACCACCCGTGAGCGGCAGCAGGAAGTTCGCCACCGACACCTGGGTGTGGTTGAACTCGACGTAGTTCTGCACCGGAGCGGTGGTCGAGGTCGGGCCGGCGACCACGACGGTCTGCACGGGGTTCGACGTCGGCAGGTTGAACCCTGTCGGCGGCGTGATCTCGCGCACGTAGTAGTTGCCGGGCGTCACGATCGGGATCTCGACCAGGCCGTTGGCACCCGTCGTCCAGTTGGTGATGCCACCGATCGAGATCGGGTTCTGCTGCAGGTTGGCGTCGTTCTGGTTCAGGTAGACCTGGTAGACGGCACCAGCCAGCGGCACGCGTGGGCTGCCGTTGTTGCTCTCGTAGGCGAACACCGTGAGCTGACCGATCGGGGTGGTGCCCGTGACGGTCTCGGTGGCGCCGTTGATGGTGGCGGTCGCGCTGTTGACGATCAGGCCGTTGGCCGGGATCGACACGGCCCGGGTGAGCACGTTGAACGACACGAGGCCGCCCTGCAGCGCGGTCAGCCGGGTGAGACCGGACGCGGTGAAGGTGAGCGTCGAGGTGCCGGCCGCGGTGACGATGTTGTAGTCGGCGGGGCTGGCGAAGTTCTGCGCGATGCCCGCCGCGCTCGTGACGGTGACCGTGGTCGGCGAGACGCCGGTCGGGGGTGTGGTCACGAACTGCAGGTCGGCCGGGATCTGGTCGGCGAGCGAGAAGCCCGCGATCGAGTCACCGGCTGCCAGGGTCGGGATGCTCGACGCGATCGCCCACCGGATGAGGTCGGGGTTGCGCGCCTCGACGGAGTTCGCCGGCGCCGGGACGCGGGTCTTCGTGAGTTCGGTCACCGCGTTCTTCGGGTACACGTGCACGTCGTAGATCCACTGGTTCGCCGGAGCACCGACGGGGCCGGTGGGCAGCGGCAGCGACACGAGGAACGGCGCGGTCGGGTTGGTGGCGTCGGCCGGCAGCACGGTCTCCTGCACGTAGTACAGGCCGATGGGCATCCCCGTCGGGTACAGGGCCGGGTCGACCGTGAAGTTCGCCGTGCCGTTCGCCGCCGACGGAGTCGAGGTGAAGGACAGGGTGGCGAGTCGGGTCGACGCCGACTGCGGGGTGAGGTTCGACGCGATGGTCCAGCCCTCAGGCGTGGTGAGGTCGACACCGGCGACCTGCGTGGCCGTGAAGACCGCGCCGGGCAGCGGGGTGCCGAGGTTCGTCGAGGAGGGCAGCTGCTGGCCGGTGCCGGCGATCTGGCCGTTGTTCGGGCCGAGCGCGTACTTGTGCACGGTCAGCGTGCGCTGCTGTGTCGAGTCGATGTTGCCGGGCAGGATGACGGCCTGCGCCGGGGCGACGGCCACGATTGCCACGCCGGCGGCCAGGACGACGGCGCCGATCGCGGCGGTCGCCCGCCTGAGTGCGGATGAGGACATGAGATTTCTCCGTTCGATGAAGAGGTCGGGTGGTGCAGATGAGGGGTGGATTCGGGGTGGAGCCTCGGGGGCGGAGGGGCGGCGTCTCAGGCGGTGCTCCTTCGTCTCCGACGACGCCCGTGCCAGACGGCCAGGGCGAGTGCGAGGGCGAGCACGGCGAACCCGGAGAACAGGTAGGCGTCGGTGCTCTGTCCGCCCGTGAGGGGCAGAGTCGTGGGCGCGACGGGGGCGTTGACGAAGCGGTAGACCGCCGCCTGGCCCGCCGCGGGCGCGGTGATCGTCGCCGAGGTCACCGGGGTCCAGCTGCCGTTCGGCTGCCGGAGCTCCAGCCGCAGCTGCCGGTAGGCGAGCCGCGTGCCCGACTGGGCCAGCGCCTCCGTCAGCGTGTAGGAGTGGCCGGGCCGCACGTCGAAGGTGCTGGCCGGGTTCCCCGCCGACTGGAAGTCGGCGCCCGCGACGGTTCTGGCGGTCAGGCCCGTCAGCGTCGCCGGGGTGGCCGTCAGGTTCCAGGTCGAGGGCACGAAGCCGGTCGACGGGTTCTGCACGTTCTTCAGCAGGGTGAGGGATGCGGTGGCGTTGGTCACCGTGCAGGTCACCGTCGACCCGCGCGAGAGCGTGATGTCCCCGGCGGCGGTGACGGGCACCGTGGCCCCCGTCGCGGTCACGCAGGACCAGTCGCCCACCTGCACGTAGGTGGCCGGGCCGCCGCTCTCGGAGAGCCGGTACGGGGTGTCGGCCGAGACGGGCACCGCGTTGATCGTGCCGCTGCCGCCCGCGCCCCGGGGCCCCGCCAGGGCCGCCGGCACGCTGCGCGCCGCGTCGAGCAGCCACGCCGACGGGGCGGTGCTGCCGAAGGAGACCCGCTTCACCAGGGTGAGGGTCGCGATCGGGCGGTTCGTGAAGGTGCAGTCGACCGTGTTGCCGGGGGCGATGGTGCCGGCGACGGTCCGCACCGCGTAGCCGGAGGCATCCGTGGCGGAGTTCGTGTCGGTGGTCGAGGTCGTCGCCGTGCCGCGGGTCACCGCGCAGACGAGGGAGTCGAGCCGGAAGCCGGTCTGCTGACGTTCGAGCACCGAGACGGTGGCGCTGCCGGTGGCCGAGCCGTAGAGCACGAAGAACGAGGCCAGGCCGTTGGCGTCGGTGGTGACCTCCGACCGTCCTGCGGCCGCGCCGGTGCTGGCGGGGTCGGCGGGCAGCACGACGGTGCCGCTTCCGGCCGAGGCGATCGAGGTGCCGACCGTCCATCCTGCGGCCGGTCGCGGGTTGGCGCCCAGCCCGTCGACGGTGCTCTTCCTGACCTTGATCTCCGCGACCGGCTGGGCCGTGTTGTAGATCGTGCAGGCGACGCCGACGCTGACCTGGTTCGGGATGGTCACCGATGCCGTGCGGGTCGCGTCCATCCGCGCCGACGCGATGCGCACGCCGTCGGCCCAGCACTCGTAGATGACGGTGTAGGTCGCCGGCACCGCCGCCGTGGTCACCGCAGTCGTCTGCAGCAGCTCGGAGATCGTCATCACGGTGTTCACCGGTGCCGTGATCGGGCCGATGGAGGCCGAGGTGCCGGTCGTGCCGGTGTTGGCGAACGCGACCTCCGATCCCCCGGTCGCCACCGCCAGGCGGAAGTCGTGCGCCTGGCCCGTGACCCGGCTGAGCACACTCTTGCTCACCGAGAAGGTCGACGGCGAGGCGCAGGTGGCGAGGTCGGTGCTCGGTACGGCGTCGGTTCCGAGCACGATGGTGGGGGTGTTCGGAACGGCGGTCCAGGTCAGCGGGTCGAACTGGTAGGCGTTCGTGCCGGTGCCGACGTACGCGGTGCCCCGCGGCGAGAACGCCAGGCCGTTCAGCGGGCCCGCGCCGATGCCGGCGACCGTGCGCTGGGTCGTCGCCGTGGCGGTGATCTCGCCGCCGGTGGACGCGGAGAGCGCCGGGCCGGCCACGCTGAAGAACTGCGCCTGGGTGCCCTCGCTGCGGAGGATGTGCAGGTTGCCCTTGGCGTCGAAGGCCATGTCGCCGTTGCCGGCGGAGTTGGCCCCGGTGCTGACGTAGCCGAGCAGGGTGAAGAGCGGGTTCGCGGTCGCTCCGTTGAAGCGCCACAGGTTGATGCGGCCGACGTTGTTGACCACGCTCGTGGTGCCGACGACGAACGCGCGGCCGACGGGGTCGAACGCCCCCATGGTGATCGAGGCCGTGGTGCTCAGGGTCTGCGGCGTGGCGAAGGCGGTGCGGGTCGCCGTCAGCGTTCCCGACGGCGACACGGAGTACGTGATGACGCCGGTCGCGGTGTTCGCGTTGGTAGCCGTGCTCCTCGTGATGGCGTACGCCGTCTGACCCTCGACGTCGATGGCCAGGGAGTTCGCGTTGGCGGTGCCCGCCGGGCCCGCGGCGATGACGGCGGCGGTCTGGGAGGTGGACGAGCTGAGGGCGTTGGTCTGGGTCAGCGCTCCGTCGGACCGCACGCTGTAGAGGTAGCTGCCGTCGCAGTACAGGCTCGCGGTCGCCTGCGCGGTGTTCGTGAAGGTGCAGACGATGCTGACGCCGGCCTCGTCGGGTATGGTGAGCGAGCCGGAGACCGAGGTGCCGCGAGCGATCACGGTCGTTCCGCGCGCGCACTCGTAGCTCGAGGTGTACGTGCGCAGCTGGGCCGAGGTCACCACCGTCTCGCCCACCGTGTAGGTCGCGCCGCGGGTGACGTTGACGGGGCCGACCTGCTGCGTCTGCAGCCCCAGCGCCGAGCCGCTCGTCGTGGCGCTCGCGACCTCGGAGGCGCCCGAGACGAGGGCGAGGCGGAACTGGTCGGCGGCCTGCGCGCGGCTGACCACGTTCTTGCGGATGGTGACGGTGGTCGGCGGCTCGACGGTCAGCGTCGTCGCGTCGGGGGCGTTCAGCACCGTCGTCACGTTCGACGGGCCGTTGGTGTAGGTGCCGCCGCTGTTCGACAGCACGGCGACGGTGACCGTGCAGGAGGCGGCGCCGGCCGCCAGGTCGCCGCCCGCGACGGTGATGGTGGAGGATCCCTCGGCGGCGGTCACGGCGTAGGCCGCGCCGGTCGTGCTCGTGCAGGTGCCGCCGATCGCCGGGGAGCCCGAGGTGCTCGGGGCGACGACGAGGCCCGCGGGAAGCGCATCCGTGAAGCCCCAGTCGGGCTTCGCCGCCAGCTCGGTGGTGTTCGTCACCGTGAAGGTGAGGGTCGATGCCACGCCGGCGGGCACGGTGAGCGGGCTGAACTCCTTGTCGAGGCTCGGCGTCGAGTCGAGCAGCCGCAGGTTGTCGAACGAGAAGTCGTTGCCGGCGACGTCGGACTCCTGGTTCGTCAGTCGCACGCGGGCCGCCGCGGCCTGAGCGGGGGTGAGCAGCACGGCGGTGTCGGTGAAGAAGCGGCCGGCGCGGGTCGACGGGCTGCCGGTGCCCCAGGGGTCGGTCTGGTTGTCGGCCGGGAAGACGTTGGAGGTGTAGCGCCCGTTGGTGACGGTGCACGCGACGATAGGGGCCGTCGTGAGCGGGCGCACGGTGGTGCCGGTGACCAGCGCCAGGTCGAGGCGGGAGTTGTTGTTCTGACCGCCGGGACGCGCGGCGCAGGAGTCCTCGGAGACGTCGATCGACATCGAGTAGTAACGATCGGCCGTGGCCGGGGTGGGGCCGACGGCGCCGACCGACTCGAGCACGACCTGGTTGGCCGCCTGCGTGCCCTGGGCCGCGCTGGTCATGGCCGTCACGCCGTGGTTGGCGCGGGTCGTCGCGGTCGAGCCGTTCACCGGTGTGGTGTCGGTGGCCCCGCCGGGGTTCACGGTGCCGGCGGCGACGTTGGCCTGCACCTGCCCGAGCACATCGGCCATGCGGGCGACCTTGAAGCGCGAGCCCGTCGCGTCGCCGAGGGTGCAGAACGGGGTGGCGGGGAACGTCGCGTTGTAGTTGACGACGACGCCGTTGCAGTTGTTCACGTTCAGCCAGAACGCCGAGCCGGTGTAGCGGCTGGTCGCGTACTGGTCGACGCGGATCGGGGTCGTTCCGACACCCTGCTCGAAGGTCTCGATCCACGTCTGGGTGGCCGGCTCGGTGACGCCGGCGGCGAAGGCCGACACGTCGGCCCGGGCCCGGAACGGGGACTCGGGTGGGCTGTTCGCCGAGGGCTCGACGGGCGCGACCGGAGCCGCGGTCTCGCTCGGTGGGGTGGGCGTGGGCGACGGCGAGAGGGTGGGTGCGTCCGCGTCGTCGGGGAGCACGGCGTCGGGCTGGTCGAGCGTCGGCTCCGGCTCGTCGGCGGGCGGCGCGGCCGGGCCGGTCGTAGGCGTCGGCGCGGGCGATGCCTCGGGCGCCGGCAAGACCTCGGGCTCCGGCGCGGTGCCGGGGTCGGGCGAGGTGCCCGGCTCCGGCGTCGTCGTGGCCTCGGGCTCCGGCGACACCGCGGGTTCGGGTGACTCGTCGGGGGCGGGCGAGCCCTCCGGCGCGGGCGTCGCGGAGGCCGCGGCGTCCGCCCCCGGCAGCACCGAAGCGCCCGCGACCGGCACGGCGCCGAAGGCGAGCAGACCGCCCACGAGCGAGATCGCCACCACGCCTGCGATGGCGCGGAACCGGGTGGGGTGGAGGATCATCGAGCTCTCAGTGCTGGGGCGAACGAAATCGCCGGCAGCCCCGGGGCAGGGAGAAAGACATCGTCCGTCAGCGTCGGCGGAACCCATTCCCCCGTCGCCGGCTCCCCCAAAGATCGCCGACGAACCAACACTACGTAACGCCCCGACGCCAGTCGATCAGTGCACTACCGAGTTACTACTGAACGTCACCACCGAGCCGCCGCCTCGGTACCCCCAGAGGGATTCGAACCCTCACTGAAACGATTTTAAGTCGTCTGCCTCTGCCGATTGGGCTATGGGGGCGCACCGCCTCAGCGTACCGGGGGCAGCATCCGGGGGGCGGCATCGGGCGCAACGACGGCGCCGCGCATCCGGTGCCCGGGTGAGGCGGTGGATGCGCGGCGCGCGTCGTGGGAGGCCGGTGCGGCTACTCGCCGGCCGGGGCCTTCACGGGGGCCTTGGTGCGCGGCTTGGTGGCCTTCGCCTTGGGCGCCTCGGGCGCGGAGTCGGTGGCGGCGACGCCGTTGACCTCGGCGGTCGCGGCCGGCTCCGACGAGTGCGATCCGGGGAGCTGGGGGTTGGCCGGCTTCTCCGCGGCCGCCGGGGCAGCCGTCGGCGGCACCGGAGCGGCGGCGGGGGCAGCCGGACGCGGGCGCGAGGCGAACTCCTCGAACACCGCGCGCGGGTGCACGCGGGCCTCGAGCGAGACGTTGTCGCGGCCGAGGAAGAAGTTGTTCACCCAGCCCCAGATCACGCGCAGCTTGCGCTCCCACGACGGCATGGCCAGGCCGTGGTAGCCGCGGTGTGCGAACCAGGCCGGGAGGCCCTTGATCGCGAGCTTGCCCGACTGGAACACGCCGACGCCGAGGCCGAGGCCGGCGACCGCGCCCATGTTCTTGTGGAAGTACTCCTTGACGCCCTCGCCGCGCAGCGACGCGACGATGTTCTTCGCGAGCAGCTTGCCCTGACGCACGGCGTGCTGGGCGTTCGGCACGCAGAAGCCGCCGACGCCGCCACCCGTGAGGTCGGGCACGGCCGACACGTCGCCGGCGCCCCAGGCGCCCTCGACGATGCCGTCGTCGCCCTCGACCCGCAGGTCGGCGCGCACGCGGAGGCGGCCGCGCTCCTCGATCGGGAGGTCGGTGCCCTTCAGCATCGGCGAGGCCATGACGCCCGCGGTCCAGATGATCAGGTCGCTCTCGAAGCTCTCACCGGTCGACAGCTCGACGACGCCGCCGACGGCGGACTTGAGCTGCGTGTCGAGGTGGATCTGCGCCCCGCGCTTGGCGAGGTTGTCGATGACCCAGAGGCTCGTCTTCAGGCTCACCTCGGGCATGATGCGGCCCATGGCCTCGATCAGGTGGAAGTGCGTGTCGTCGAAGTCGATCTCGGGGTAGCTCGAGATGAGGGCGCTGACGAAGGAGCGCAGCTCGGCGAACACCTCGATGCCCGCGAAGCCGCCGCCGACGACGACGACGGTGAGCAGGCGGTCGCGCTCGGGGCCGGGGGCCATCTGCGCGGCCTTGTCGAAGTTCACGAGGATGCGGTCGCGGATCGCGGTCGCCTCTTCGATGGTCTTGAGGCCGATGGCCTCGTCGGCCACACCGGGGATGGGGAAGGTGCGCGACACGGAACCGGCGGTGACGACGATCTGGTCGTACTCCTCCTCCCAGGTGTCGCCCGCGTTCGAGGCGATGGTGGCGGTCTTGGAGGCGTGGCTGATGCCGGTCACCTTGCCCGCGATGACGCGGGTCTTCTTCAGGTGACGACGGATGCCGACCACGGCGTGACGCGGCTCGATCGAGCCGGCGGCCACCTCGGGGAGGAACGGCTGGTAGGTCATGTACGGCAGCGGGTCGACCACCGTGACCTCGGCCTCACCGGCGCGAAGCCACTTCTCCAGCTTCCAAGCGGTGTAGAAACCGGCGTAGCCGCCGCCGACAATCAGGATCTTGGGCACAGTGAAACGATCTCCTCAGTACAGGGGCCTGCGAACAGGGTACTACTTGCGAAGCACGCCTCTGAAATGCGAGACGGCCCCCAGAGCGAAAACCGCCATCAGCATGAGGAACCCGAGCAGGAGCCCCAGCGGCACCGCCCAGTGGCTGAGAGCATACACCCCGCCCGATGCCTCGATCGCGCCCGCTCCCGGGCTGCCGCCCTCGGTGTCGCGCCCGCCGGGGGCGGGGATGGTGAGGGTGTCGAGCGAGGTCGGCGCCGACGAGGGCCGGTAGGTGGCGATCCAGGCGTCGAGGTCGCCCACCGGGTTGGCCGACACGGGGGCGACGGATGCGCTGACCGCCGCCTCGGCGTCGACCAGCCCGTAGCCGTAGATCGGCCCGGGCACCGGCTCGCCCTTCGGCACGGCCGTGGCCACGATGCGGTTGATCACGTCGTCGGCCGAGAGCTCCGGATGCGCGGACTTCACCAGCGCGGCGAGGCCGCTCACCAGCGGCGCCGCCGCCGACGTGCCGTCCCAGATCACGTGGGTCCCTCCGGGGATCACCCCGACCAGCTGCTCGCTCGGCGCCGCCACCGCGATCGTGATGCCCTGGGAGGAGGCGTCGAAACTCGCCTCGCCCTGCTTGTCGACCCCCGCGACGGCGACGACCCCGGGGATGGTGGCGGGGGCTCCGACCTCGGTCGTGCCGCTCCCCCGGTTGCCGGCGGCCGCGACCACGACCACGTCGTTGTCGAAGGCGTAGGAGAAGGCCTCGTCCCAGCTCTCGGGCCAGTCGAGGCTGTTGCGGGTGAGCGACATGTTGATGACGTCGGCTCCGTGGTCGACCGCCCAGCGCACGGCCTCGGCGATCTGCTCGTCGGAGTCGACCGAGCCCTCGCCGAGCGCCACCGAGATCGACAGCAGCGAGGCCTTCGGAGCCACGCCGAGCACCCCGTCGCCCGAGCCCGTGCCGCGTCCGGCGATCAGCGACGCCACCATGGTGCCGTGCTCGGGGCTCGCGCCCACCGGCTTCTGGCCGTCGGGCGAGCCGATGCCCGAGACGTCGGTGCCGTCGACCACGGCGTCGCGGAGCTCGGGCACGCTGCCGTCGATCCCGGTGTCGATGACGGCGACCGTGGCGCCCTCACCCTCGGTCACGTCCCAGGCGGCGCGGAAGCCGTAGTCGCTCAGCCAGTACTCGGCGTCGCGGATGGAGTCGGCGTGCGCCGGTGCCGCCGGGGCGGTCGCCGCCAGCGGGGCCACCGCGAGCGCACCGACGACGACGAGCACCCAGCCCCTCCGCCGGGCGTGCATCACTCGGCGAGTTCGTAGTCGACGCACTCGCAGACGAGGGGCGACCAGTCGCCGCGCTCGAGCGCGAGGTCGCCCACCGGGTTGACCCCGGGGCCCGCCGCGAGGGAGTGCGCGGCGAGGGCGTGCAGGCACTTCACCCGCACCGGCATGCCGCCGGCCGAGATGCCCGCGATCTCCTCGACCTCGCCGTAGACGGCACGGTCGGCGAGGTACGCCTCGTGGGCGGCGAGGTAGGAGGCGTTCAGCTCGGGGTCGGCGAGGGCATCCTGGAACTCGACCATCACGTGCTCGGCCTCGAGGTCGCTCATCGCGGCCGTCGCGGCCGGGTGCGACAGGTAGTACAGGGTGGGGAATGGCGAGCCGTCGGCGAGGCGCGGAGCGGTGGCGAGCACCGTGGGGTTGCCGCAGACGCAGCGGGCGGCGATGCCGAGCACGTTGCGCACCGGTCGGCCGAGCTGCGCCGCCGCGACCTTCAGGTCGTGGTCGGAGGCGGGCTCGAAGGGCGGCGTGCTCACGGCACCACTCCGTTCTGCTCGAGTTCTTGGGGGGTCGAGGTCGACAGGCCGGCCGTCACGCCCGAGGCGAACAGCGACGAGAGCCAGTCGACCTGCGTCGTGCTGATGGTGTCGCTGACACCGGCGCCGGGCTCCACCGGCGCCGGCACGTCGTCGACCACGAGGAAGCTCGTCTCCCCGGGCATCACGTAGTAGAGCCGGTCGCGGGCCTCGGCCTTGATGTAGGCCGGGTCGCTCCAGCGTGCGATCTCGGAGGTGAGCGCGTCGTTCTCGGCGCCCCGCGCGTCGACGGCCGCGTGCAGCGCCGCGAGCTGCTGGCGCTGCTCGATGTAGACGCGCAGGCCCGGCGCGATGATGACGACGAACATCACGATGACGACGAACATCAGCACCGTGAAGCCGGAGAAGCGGATGCTCCGGAGCCAGCCGGCCCCGGCGGCACCCGCCCCCGAGGGCTGCGGCAGCGCCACCGGCCGTCGCGCCGGGCGTGGAGCTGGTGTGCGCTGCCGCATGAATCCCTCGGGTGGTGCTCGGGCTTGCTCCGGCTCTTAGGCGGAGAAGCGGGGGAACGCGCCGCGGCCGGCGTAGACGGCCGCCTCGGCGAGCTCCTCTTCGATCCTCAGGAGCTGATTGTACTTCGCGACGCGCTCGCTCCGGGCAGGCGCACCGGTCTTGATCTGGCCCGCGTCGGTGGCGACGGCGAGGTCGGCGATCGTGGTGTCTTCGGTTTCGCCGGAGCGGTGCGAGAGGATCGCGGTCATGCCGGAGCGCTGCGCCAGCGAGACGGCGTCGAGCGTCTCGGTGAGCGTGCCGATCTGGTTGACCTTGACCAGGATCGAGTTGCCCGTGCCCTTGGCGATGCCCTCGGCCAGGCGGGTGGGGTTGGTGACGAACAGGTCGTCGCCGACGAGCTGCACCTTCGAGCCGATCTCGGAGGTGAGGTGGGCCCAGCCCTCCCAGTCGTCCTCGTTCAGCGGGTCTTCGATCGAGACCAGCGGGTAGTTCGCGACCAGGTCGGCGAAGTAGGCCGACATCTCGACGCTCGAGCGCTGCTGGCCCTCGAAGGTGTAGGCACCGTTGTCGAAGAACTCCGACGCGGCGACGTCGAGCGCGAGCGCGATGTCCTTTCCGGGGGTGAAACCGGCCTGCGTGATCGCCTCGAGGATGAAGTCGAGCGCCTCGCGGTTGTTCGGCAGCTCGGGGGCGAAGCCGCCCTCGTCGCCGAGGCCGGTCGAGAGGCCCTTCGACTTCAGCAGCGACTTCAGCGAGTGGTAGGTCTCGACACCCCAGCGCAGGGCCTCCGAGAAGCTCTCGGCGCCGAGCGGCACCGCCATGAACTCCTGGATGTCGACGCCGGTGTCGGCGTGCGCGCCGCCGTTGACGATGTTCATCAGCGGCACGGGCAGGGTGTGCGCGTTCGGGCCGCCGACGTAGCGGAACAGGGGCAGGTCGGAGGAGTCGGCCGCCGCGCGGGCCACGGCGAGCGAGACGCCGAGGATGGAGTTGGCGCCGAGGCGCTTCTTGTTGTCGGTGCCGTCGAGCGAGATCATCGCGGCGTCGACGAGGCGCTGGTCGGTGGCGTCGAAGCCCTCGATGGCCGGGCCGATCTCGTCGATGACGGCGTCGACGGCCTTCTGCACGCCCTTGCCGAGGTAGCGGCCCTTGTCGCCGTCGCGGAGCTCGTAGGCCTCGAAGGCGCCGGTGGAGGCTCCGGAGGGGACGGCGGCGCGCGAGACGATCCCGTCGTCGAGGAGCACCTCGACCTCGACGGTCGGGTTCCCTCGGGAATCCAGGATTTCGCGAGCGCCAACGGCTTCGATGAGTGCCACGGGTGGTTTCTCCTCTGTTTCAGGCAAAGGCCTGCTGTATCAGGCGATGGCTAGTCTAACGATTCGCGCGCGATGGCCTGCATGGTCATCACGGCCTCGAACAGCCAGGTCGAGAACTGCTCGTCGTAGACGGCGTCGAGCGGGCGGTGCAGTGCCGAGTCGACCGCCGACATCACGAGGGTCACCGCGAGGCGGGCCCGGGCCGGGGTGGTTCGCTGCTCGGCGAGCACGACGATGTCGTGCCTCAGCTCGGAGGCGAAGCGGATGACGTCGGGCGCCAGCTCCGGGCGCCGGCCGAGCAGGTCGCGGATGGCCTCGCGGTCGACCCCGTCCCGGGCGGTCGCGTCCATCACCGCGCCGACGAGGGTGCAGAGGTCGCGGACGAGATAGCGCTCACCGTCGCCGGTCAGGAACTCGTCCCGCTGCGCATCCGTCACCACGAACGACGACAGGCCGACGATCGCCGAGACCTTGGAGGGGAAGTAGTTGAAGAAGGTGCGGCTGGACACGCCCGCCTCGGAGCAGATGGCGTCGACCGAGGCGTGGCCGACCCCGTTCTCGGCGACGAGGCGCAGGGCGGCGTCGTGGATGGCGGCCCTCGTCTCGACCTTCTTGCGCTCCCGGAGGGGCAGCTCGTGATCGGACTTCAGCGTCGTCATCGTCGCTCCGTTCTGTCGTTGAACTCGCCGAGCAGGCGCACGAACTCCTGCACGTCGGGGGTGGGCCAGTCGTCGAGGGCGTCGGCGTAGAGCTCTTTGGTCTCTGCGCGCATCTCCTCGAGCCTCGCCAGGGTGAGGTCGGTGGGGGCGTAGAGCTGGGCGCGCCCGTCGCCCGGGTCGGGCACGCTCGAGACGAAGCCGAGGTCTTTCAGGGTGCGCAGCTGTCGGCTGAGGGCGCTCTTGTCCATGCGGGTGGCCTGGATGATCGACCCGGGCGACGTGGGGTGGTGCTTCACGATGTACTGCAGCACCGAGTATCCGGAGGGCTGGAGCTCGACGGAGAACCGCTCGGCGTTGCGAAGGACCGCCTGGCGCACCGTGCGCACGAGGCGGGACATCTCGCCCTCGATGGCCGAGACGGCTCGGCTGCGGGGGTCGGCCTGGGGGTCGTCGGTCACGACCCCCAGGGTAGCGTGGCTGGTCACCGTCGTTCGGGCGCCTCCTCGGCGTGACGCGGGGCGTGCGGTCGGGCATCCTCGTCGTCGCGCGTGCGGTGGTCGGCGCGGTCGCCGTTCTCGGTGCTCTCGCCGGCGATCTCGGCGGCCGAGACGTTCACCACGGTCTGCTCGATGTCGGCGATCTGCTCCTGCGAGGTCTTCGTGCCGAGGGCGCGGTTCGGCAGCAGGGCGATCGCGATGATCGACAGCAGCGCGAGCGGCACGGCCAGCAGGAAGATGTCGGCCACCGCCTCGCCGTAGGCCGACTCCACGAGGGTGCGGATCGGGCCGGGCAGCGTGCTGAGGTCGGGGATGCCGCCGGTCTTCAGGCCGCCGGTCTGCGACGGGTCGACGCCGAGCTTCACGAGCCCGTCCGCGATCAGCGAGGTGATGCGGTTGCCGAGCACGGCGCCCATCACGGCGACACCGATCGTGCCGCCGAGCGAGCGGAAGAAGGCGACGGAGGCGCTGGCCGTGCCGATCTGGCGCGGGTCGACCGCGTTCTGCACGATCAGCACCAGGTTCTGCATCACCATGCCGACGCCCGAGCCCATCACGAACATGTAGAGGAACACCAGCCAGAAGCTCGTGTCGTAGCGGATGGTGCCCATCAGCGCCAGGCCGATCGTGAGCAGCACCGAGCCGATCACCATGTAGCGCTTCCAGACACCGGTGCGGCTGATCACCTGGCCGATGACGATGCTCGACACGAGCACGCCGGCGATCATCGGGATGGTGAGGAGGCCGGACTCGGTCGGGGTCTTGCCGCGGGCCAGCTGCATGTACTGGCTGAGGAAGATGCTGGTGCCGAACATGGCGACACCCACCGAGATGCTCGCGATCACGGCGAGCCAGAAGGTGCGGTTCGTGAAGAGCGTCATCGGGATGATGGGCTCCTTCACCTTCAGCTCGGTGACGACCGCGGCGGCCAGCAGCAGCACGGCGCCGACGACCATCGCGATGGACTGCACGGAGCCCCACTCGAAGTCGTTGCCGGCGAGCGTGACCCAGATCAGCAGCAGCGAGACACCGGCCGCGATCAGCGCCGCGCCCAGGTAGTCGATGGTGACCTTGCGCTTCTTCGTGGGGATGTGCAGCGTGCGCTGCAGCACGATCAGCGCGGCGACCGCGAAGGGAACGGCGATGTAGAAGTTCCAGCGCCAGCCGGCCGAGTCGGTGATGACACCGCCGAGCAGCGGGCCGCCCACGGTGGCCACGGCCATCACGGCGCCGAGCAGGCCCATGTAGCGGCCGCGCTCACGCGGCGGGATGATGTCGGCCATCGCGACCTGCACGAGGGCGGTCAGACCGCCCGCGCCGAGGCCCTGCAGCACGCGGAAGAAGATGAGCATCTCGGTGGACTGGGCGAGGCCGGCGAGGCCTGAGCCGACGACGAAGATGATCAGCGAGAGCTGGATCAGTCGCTTGCGGTTCGTGAGGTCGGCGAGCTTGCCCCAGATGGGCGTCGAGACGGTGGTGGCGAGCAGGGTCGCGGTGACGACCCAGGTGTAGCCCGACTGCGTTCCGCCGAGGTCGGAGATGATCTTGGGCAGCGAGCTCGACACGACGGTGCTGGCCAGCATGGCCACGAACATGCCGAGCAGGAGGCCCGACAACGGGACGAGCACCTGCCGGCGGGTCTTGGCGCCCTCCGCGGGCGCCGGGGCTTCGATGGTCTGTGAGGACACGGTTCTCCTGTACGCAAAAAGTTGATCTGGATCAACGATATACCCGTTGTTGACACAGATCAACTAATTACTGCAGAAAGTGCAAACTTTCAGCCGGTGCAGGACTACTCCCCCGCGGAGATGGCCTCCGCCTCGGTGAGCTCGTCCTCCTCCTCGTGGTCGATGTGCGCGATGGCGCGGTGACCGGCGACGAGGATGACCGAGGCGATCACCACGGAACCCGCGGCGACGTAGAACGGGGTGGCGGCCGTGAACACCCCGGCGATCAGCGAGGCGGCGGGCGGGGCCACGGCACCGCCGAGGAAGCGCACCGCCGAATAGGCCGACGACGCCACCGGGCGCGGCAGATCGGTGGCCGCCATCACCGACTCGGTGAGCACGGTGTTCATCACGCCGAGCAGGGCGCCGCCCACGACCACGCAGGTGATCAGGCCCGCCACGCTGTCGACGAAGACGCCGGCGAGCACGAGGTCGAGCCCGAGCAGCAGCAGCACCGTCCAGAGCACGCGGCTGCGCGGGATGCGCCGGGTCAGCCACGGCGCCACCCAGACGGAGGTGATCGCGACCGCGAGCCCCCAGCCGAAGAAGGTGAGCCCGAGCCCGATCTCATCGAGCCCCAGGGGGAACGGCGTGTAGGCCAGCAGGATGAAGAAGCCGATGTTGTAGAACAGGGCCGCGACCGCGAGGATCGCCAGCGCCGGCTTCGCCAGCGCCTTGAACGGCGCCGACAGCGGCGTGGGGGTCGGCCTGACCGCCTCCTTCTTCATCAGCGTCGCGATGGCGATGAAGCCGATGGCCATCAGCACGCTGGTGCCGAAGAACGGCCCCCGCCAGCTGATCGAGCCGAGCAGCCCGCCGAGCAGCGGACCGATCGCGATGCCGAGACCGAGGGCGGCCTCGTAGAGGATGATCGCCGAGCTCGCTCCCCCGCTCGCCGCGCCCACGATGGTGGCGAGGGCGGTCGAGATGAAGAGGGCGTTGCCGAGGCCCCAGCCGGCGCGGAAGCCGATGACCGACTCCACGTTCTGGGAGAGACCGGCGGCGAGGGCGAAGACGACGATCAGCGCGAGGCCGATCAGGAGCGTCTTGCGGGCGCCGATGCGGGTCGATAGCCAGCTGGTGAAGAGCATGGCGACGCCGGTGATCAGCAGGTAGCTGGTGAACAGCAGCGAGGTCTGCGTCTGGGTGGCGTCGAGGCTCTCGGCGATGGCGGGGAGGATGGGGTCGACCAGGCCGATGCCCATGAAGGCGATGACGCACGCGAACGCCACGGCCCAGACGGCCTTGGGCTGGTGCAGGATCGAGTTCTTCGGGGCGGTCTTCTTCGCGGTGGTCGTGCTCGTCGGGTTCGTGGCGGTCGACGCCGTGTCGGTGCTCGTCTGGATCACGCGGCTTTCACGACGTCGGCGGCGCGCACGTCGGTGCACTCGTGCAGCAGGTCGACGGCCCGGGAGATGACCTCGATCTCCTCGCGGTCGAGGTCGTCGAACAGCGGAGCGAGGGCGGCGCCGAGCTTGTCGCGCCAGTCGGAGAGGGCTCGGATGCCCTTCGGGGCGAGGGCGATCTGCCACGCGCGGGCGTCGTCGACGTCGGCGATGCGGCGGATCCACTCCACCTCGTTGAGGTTGGCGACGATCTTGGTCATCGTGGGCTGGCTGACCCGGCTCTGCTTCGCGAGCTCGCCGAGGCGCATGGGGCCGAAGCTGCTGAGCACGCTGAGCGTTCGCCAGGTGGCGGGTGAGGTCTGTTCGCCGGTGGCCTGGGCGGCGATGCGGGTGAGGCGGTGCGTGACCGAGACGAGGTCGGAGAGCAGCGTCTGGAGTTCTGGGGTGGGGTTTTCGTTAGTCACGATCAACTATTATACATAGCTCTGCTATGCATCTGTTGCTCGCGCCGGATCCGTCAGTCGAGCGTCTTGAACTCCAGCTCGGCCGCCTCGGTGGTCTCGCGCCCGACCAGGGCGAAGGAGTCGAAGCCCGCCTCAGCGAGCCGCTCGAGCAGCGGGCCGAGGTTCTTGGTGCGGCGCTCCAGCCGCACCCGCCGGCCGCCCGCGATGAGCTGACGCTTCAGGGCGAGCAGCCGCTCGGGCTCGGCGTTCTTGTCGTGCACCAGGGCCACGGCGTCGCCCGCCCCGGCCGCCGGGTCGGCCACGAGATCGATGATGCGCTCGAAGCCGATCGAGAAGCCGCAGGCCGGCACCGACTCGGTGAGGAAACGGCCGATCATGCCGTCGTAGCGGCCTCCGCCGCCGAGCGAGAAGCTGAAGTCGGGGTGCTCGATCTCGAAGATGGTGCCGGTGTAGTAGCCCATGCCGCGCACGAGGAAGGGGTCGAAGACGAGGGCGCCGTCGACGCCGGCGGCCGACAGGGCGGCCCCGATGCGAGCGAGGTCGGCGACCGCATCCGGAGCCACCGCCTCGGGCAGCACGGGAGGCGACACCGCCAGGAAGCGCTCGATCGCCTCGACGGCCTCGGGGCGGGAGCCCTTCTCGCGCAGCTCGGCGACGACGCCCTCCGGGCCCACCTTGTCGAGCTTGTCGATGGTGATCAGCACGGAGTCGTGCTCGGCCGGGTCGAAGCCGAAGCTGTCGAGGAGTCCCAGAAGGATGCGGCGGTCGTTGATGCGGATGCGGCAGTTCTCGAGCCCCAGCGCGTCGAGGGTCGCGAGCGTCGCGGTGAGCAGCTCGATCTCGGCGAGGATGCCCGCCTCGCCGATGATGTCGATGTCGCACTGCACGAACTGGCGGTAGCGGCCCTTCTGGGGGCGCTCGGCGCGCCAGACCGGGGCGATCTGCACGGAGCGGAAGACCTGAGGCAGGCTCGCCCGGTGGCTGGCGTAGAAGCGGGCGAGCGGCACGGTGAGGTCGAAGCGGAGGCCGAGGTCGGCGAGCGCATCCGGGTCGTCGGCGTCGGCGGCCGCGCGGACGGCCTCGGCGTCGAGGCCGCGGCGCATGACGTTGAAGGCGAGCTTCTCGTTGTCGCCGCCGAGGCCGGCGTGCAGGCGACCGAAGTCCTCCATCACGGGCGTCTCGATCTCGTCGAAGCCGTGCGCGGAGTAGCTCTGACGGATGACGCCGAGCACGCGCTCGCGCTTCGCCTTGTCGGCGGGCAGGAAGTCGCGCATGCCGCGCGGCGGGGTCACCGGAGAAGCCATCCTCCGATTCTATTGAACGGCCGGGGTCACTCCGTGCGGGGGGCGGGGGCCTCGGATGCCTGGGCCTCGGGTACCGGGACCTCGGCGGCGGTGATGTCGGCGCGGAGGGCGCGGAGCGCGGTCCGGAGCGCCCGCTCGGCGTCCAGGCCCTGCGCCTTCGCGCCCGCGACGAGCGCGAGCAGCTCGGCACCGAGCTCCTCCTCGCTCGCCGGCACCGGCGCCGCGGCCGGGGCGACGCCGAGCTTCGCCGCCTTGCCGAGCAGCTTGTCCGCGAGCGCGAGCGCGGGCATCCCGAGCGGCACCCCGTCGAGCACGCTGGTGCGGCCGGGCTTCTCGACGGCCTTGAAGGAGTCCCAGGCGTTCTCGACGTCGCCGGCGGTCAACAGGTCGAGGTCACCGAACACGTGCGGGTGACGCCCCACCATCTTCGCGGTCATGTGCGCCGCGACGTCCTGGATGGTGAACGACTCCCCCGGCGTGTGAGCGGCGATGTCGGCGTGGAACACCACCTGGTAGAGCACGTCGCCGAGCTCCTCGATCAGCTCCTCACGCGATCCGGCCTCGATGGCGTCGATCAGCTCGTGGGTCTCCTCGGTGAGGTACTGCACCAGCGAGGCGTGGGTCTGCTCCGCGTCCCACGGGCAGCCCCCGGGAGCCCTCAGCAGCGCCGTCACCGCGACGAGGCGGTCGAGCTCGGTCCGTGCATCCGGAATCTCAGCCATGCCCCGAGCCTAAGGCGACGAGCTCAGACCGCCGCCTTGGCCGGCGCGAAGATCGTCTCGAGCAGCTGGGCCACCCACGCGATGAGGTCGGCGTCGGCGAGCGGATGCCCGTCGACGACCGGCATCGGGATGGAGACCGCGTTGGTCTGCGCGAAGTACTTCGACCCCGGGTACATGCGCTGCAGCCGCACCTGGATGCTGTCGGCCAGGTCGGCGGGCGCCACCCGGAGGTTCGAGCCCATCGTGACGACCTCGCCGAGGTTCGACTTCTGGGCGAGCCGCCGCAGCCGCGACACCGCGATGAGGTTCTGCAGCTCGATGGGCGGCTGGCCGTAGCGGTCGGTGAGCTCCTCGATGACGCGGTCGATGGCATCGTCGGAGGCGGTGGGCGACGAGGCGGTCGAGAGCTTCTGGTACGCCTCGAGGCGCAGCCGCTCGCTGTCGACGTAGTCCTCCGGGATGTGCGCGTCGACCGGCAGCTCGAGCCGGAGCTCGGTCTGGCCCTCGGCGACGTCGCCGCGGAAGGTCGACACGGCCTCGCCGATCATGCGCAGGTAGAGGTCGAAGCCGACCCCCGCGATGTGGCCGGCCTGCTCGCCGCCGAGCAGGTTGCCGGCGCCGCGGATCTCGAGGTCTTTCAGCGCCACCTGGATGCCCGAGCCGAGCTCGTTGTTGGCGGCGAGCGTGCTCAGCCGGTCGTTCGCCGTCTCGGAGAGCGGCTTGTTCTCGTCGAACAGCAGGTAGGCGTAGGCCCGCTCACGGCCACGGCCGACCCGGCCGCGCAGCTGGTGCAGCTGCGAGAGGCCGTACTTGTCGGCGCGATCGACGATCAGCGTGTTCGCGTTCGCGATGTCGATGCCGGTCTCGATGATGGTCGTCGAGACGAGCACGTCGAACTTGCGCTCCCAGAAGTCGACGATGACCTGCTCGAGCACGTGCTCGTTCATCTGCCCGTGCGCCACCGCGACCCGCGCCTCGGGCACGAGCTCGGCGATCTGCGCGGCGACCCGGTTGATCGACGAGACCCGGTTGTGCACGAAGAACACCTGCCCCTCGCGCAGCAGCTCACGGCGGATGGCGGCCGCGACCTGCTTGTCGGAGTACGGCCCGACGAAGGTGAGGATGGGGTGCCGGTCTTCGGGCGGGGTGGCGAGCGTCGACATCTCGCGGATGCCCGTGACCGCCATCTCAAGGGTGCGCGGGATGGGCGTGGCGCTCATCGCCAGGATGTCGACGTTGGTCTTCAGCTTCTTCAGCTGGTCTTTGTGCTCGACGCCGAAGCGCTGCTCCTCGTCGATGATGAGCAGGCCCAGGTCTTTGAAGGCGATGTTGTCGCTCAGGATGCGGTGGGTCGCGATCACGATGTCGACCGTGCCGTCGGCGAGCCCCGCGACGGTCTCGCGCTTCTCCTTCTCGCTCTGGAAGCGGCTGAGCGCCTTCAGGTGCACCGGGAAGCCGGCGAAGCGCTCCTGGAACGTCTCCATGTGCTGGCGCACGAGCAGCGTGGTGGGCACGAGCATCGCGACCTGCTTGCCGTCCTGCACCGCCTTGAAGGCGGCCCGGATGGCGATCTCGGTCTTGCCGAAGCCGACGTCGCCGCTGAGCAGGCGGTCCATCGGGATGGGCCGCTCCATGTCGGCCTTCACCTCGTCGATGACGGTCAGCTGGTCGGGCGTCTCCTGGAACGGGAACGCCTCCTCCAGCTCGTGCTGCCACGGGGTGTCGGGCCCGAAGGCGTGACCCTTCGAGGCCATGCGCGCCGAGTAGAGCTTGACCAGCTCGACCGCGATGTCGCGCACCGCCTTGCGGGCCTTGCCCTTCGCGGCCGCCCAGTCGGAGCCGCCCATCTTGCTGAGGTTCGGCGCCTCGCCGCCGACGTAGCGGCTGAGCAGGTCGAGCTGGTCGGTGGGCACGTAGAGCTTGTCGCCCGGGTAGCCGCGCTTGGAGGGGGCGTACTCGATGACGAGGTATTCGCGGGTGGTCTTCACCGCGTTGCGGCCCCCGCTCGAGACCTCGCGCTGGGTCAGCTCGATGAACTTGCCGATGCCGTGCGTCTGGTGCACGACGAAGTCGCCGGCCTTCAGCTGCAGCGGGTCGACCACGTTCTTGCGGCGGCTCGCCAGCTTCTTCACCTGGCGGGTCTCGTAGCCGGCGGTGCGGCCGTAGAACTCGGTCTCGCCGATCAGACTGAGCTTCAGCTCGGGCAGCTCGAAGCCGTGCTCGACGGCGGCCCGCACGAGGTAGGCGACCCCCGGCTCGGCGTCGGTCGGGAACTCCTCGACGAGGCGGGCGGGCACCTCACGCTCGGCGAGCACGTCGGCGGCGCGCTCGACGAGGCCTTGGCCCTTGGCGGCGACAGCCACCGTCCAGCCGTCGGCGAGGCGGGAGGCGACGTGGGCGATGGCGCCGTCGGCGTTGCCCTGGAAGCTCGGCACGCCGTCGGCCTTGAGCCGCAGGGTCAGGTGCTCCTCGAGCTCGCGGTGCTCGGGAAGCACCTCGTCGTCGGCGGGGCCCTGCTGGAACTCGCTCAACGTCCACCACGGGCGGTTCGTGCCGGCGGCGTGGCGGAGGTCGTTCAGGGTGATGAACTCGCCCGAGGCGAGGTCGATCGGGGCTTCGGCGCCGGCGGTCGCCGCTGTCCAGGCCGCGGCGAGGAACTCGCGGTTGGTCTCGCTGAGGTTCACGGCCCGCGTGGCGACACGCTCGGGCGAGAGCACGGCGACGGCCGCACCCTCGGGCAGGTAGTGGGCGACGGTGACGAGCTCGTCGAGCAGTGCGGGTGCGAGCGACTCCATGCCCTCGACCGGGATGCCCGCCCCGATCTTCTCGAGCATGCCGGCGAGGCTCGGGAACTCGTGCTGCATCTCGCGGGCACGCTGGCGCACGCCGTCGCTGAGCAGCAGCTCCCGGCTCGGCGGCAGCTCGACCGCGCCGACGGCGTCGGGCAGCGAGCGCTGGTCGGCCACCGAGAAGGCGCGGATCTCGTCGACCTCGTCGCCGAAGAAGTCGACCCGGTAGGGGTGCTCGGCGATCGGCGGGAAGACGTCGAGGATGCCGCCGCGCACCGCGTACTCACCGCGGCGGGTGACCATGTCGACCCGGGAGTAGGCGAGCTCGACCAGCTGCAGCGACAACGCCGAGAGGTCGAAGCCGCGGGCGCCCTTCTCGAGGTGCACCGGCTCGAGGTCGGCCAGGTTCGAGGCGATGGGCTGCAGGGCGGCGCGCACGGAGGCGACCGCGACGATGGGCCGACGCGTGGAAGGGTCGGCCTGCTGCCAGGTGGTGAGGCGGCGCAGCGCGTCGATGCGCTTGCCGACGATCTCGGCGCTGGGGCTGAGGCGCTCGTGGGGCAGGGTCTCCCACGCGGGGAACTCGATGATGTCGGCCTCGGGCAGGAAGCTCGCGAGGCTCTCGCGGAGCTTCTCGGACTCGCGCCCGGTGGCGGTGACGACGAGCATCGCCGCGGGCAGCCCGCGCTCGATGCGGCGCTCCATCATGGCGGCGAGGAAGGGCGCCCGGAGGCCCTCGGTGAGCGAGAAGTCGCTGTCGCGGCCGGCGTTCACCAGGGCCTTCTCGACGGTGGACGCGCGAGAAAGAGCTTCGACAAGACCCTGAAGTATCACTCGGACGATTCTACCCGCGCGCACCGACACCCGCCCTTGCCGGCCCCGCGGCTAGGAAACGGTGTGCACCTTCAGCTGGGCGGCCGTGAGACCCGAGCCGGCGATCAGCTCGACCGCATCCGCCGCCTCGTCGATGAGGTTGGGGAGCGTCTGCTTCTCGGTGGAGGTGAAGTCCTTCAGCACGAAGTCGGCCGCCTCCATGCGGCCCGGCGGGCGGCCGATGCCGACCCGCACGCGCAGGAAGTCGTTGCTTCCGGTGGCCGCGATGATGTCGCGCAGGCCGTTGTGGCCGCCGTGGCCGCCGCCCTGCTTGAGCTTCAGGGTGTCGAAGGGGATGTCGAGCTCGTCGTGCACGACGATGAGCTGCTGGGGCGTGAGCCCGTAGAACTTCAGCAGGCCGTTCACCGGCCCGCCCGACACGTTCATGTAGGTGTTGGGGTTTGCCACGACGAAGCGCGGGCCGCCGGGGACGATTCGCCCCTCGGCCACCCGCGCGTTCGCCTTGTGGCTCTTGAACGTCGCGCGCAGACGGCTCGCCAGTTCGGCGGTGACCATCTGACCCACGTTGTGACGGTTCCCCGCGTAGCCGGGCCCGGGGTTACCGAGCCCGACCACGAGGTGCAGATCGTCGTTCACGCGACCGACCGTCGGATGGCCGGTGCTACTCGGCGTCGGCCGAGGCCGGGCTGGTCGACTCGGCCTCGCCCTCGCCCTCGGCGGGCTCGTCCTCGGGCTCCTCCTCCGGAACGGCCACGACGACGATCACGGCCTCCTCGTCGGTGATGAGGGTCGCGCCCTGGGGCAGCACGATGTCGGAGGCGCGGACGACCGAGCCCTCCTCGAGGCCCTCGACCGAGACGGTGACGGCCTCGGGGATGCTCGTCGCGAGCACCTCGAGCAGCACGGTCTGCGAGTCCTGCGTGGCCATGGTGCCGGGAGCCGGCTCGCCCTCGACGTGCACGTTGACCTCGACCTGCACCTTCTCGCCCTTGCGGATGACGATGAGGTCGATGTGCTCGATGACCTGGAGCACCGGGTCCTTCTGCACGTCCTTCACCAGGGCGAGCGACTCGACGCCGTCGATGGTGAGCTCGAGCACCTGGTTCGCCTTGCGCAGGATGAGCGCGGTCTGGTGGCCGGGCAGCGAGATGTGCTGCGGCTGGGTGCCGTGACCGTAGATGACGGCGGGGATCTTGCCGGCGGCGCGGGTGCGGCGGGCGAAGCCCTTGCCGAACTCGGTACGGGTCTCCGCGGTGACGCGAGTGTCTTCTGACATTGTTCTGCTCCTTCGCGGGCCGATCGGGCTCGCAGTTGTGTGAGGGGATTCAACTCGACCGCATGAAGCGAGAGGAAAGACTGCTGAGGCCTGATCCACCGCGTCGATAACGGATGCGCGGCCTGTGCCCGCATCCCTCGCCGAAGTTCAGTGCCCGAGTCTAGCGCATCGGCTCCACTACTCTGGAGACGTTCGCTTTCTACGAGGAGTAACCGGCATGTCATCAGCTGCAACCGCCAACATCGGAGTCGTCGGGATGGCGGTGATGGGCTCGAACCTCGCCCGCAACCTCGCCAGCCGCGAGGGCAACACGGTGGCCGTCTACAACCGCTCCCCCGAGCGCACGCGCAAGCTCGTGGCCGAGCATCCGGAAGCCGGCTTCGTCGCCTCGGAGTCGATCGACGACTTCGTCGCCAGCCTGCAGAAGCCGCGCACCGCGATCATCATGGTGCAGGCCGGAGCCGGCACCGACGCCGTCATCTCCGAGCTGGCCCAGCGCTTCGAGCCCGGCGACATCATCGTCGACGGCGGCAACGCGAACTTCCACGACACCATCCGCCGCGAGAAGGACATCTCGGCCACCGGCATCCACTTCGTCGGCACCGGCATCTCGGGTGGCGAGGAGGGCGCGCTGAACGGCCCGTCGATCATGCCCGGCGGCACCGCCGAGGCCTACGAGACGCTCGGGCCGATCCTCGCGTCGATCGCCGCGGTCGCCGAGGGCGAGCCCTGCGTCACCCACATCGGCACCGACGGTGCCGGCCACTTCGTGAAGATGGTGCACAACGGCATCGAGTACGCCGACATGCAGCTGATCGCCGAGGCCTACGACCTGCTGCGCACCGTCACCGGGCGCGAGCCGGCCGAGATCGCCGAGGTCTTCGAGACCTGGAACTCGGGCGACCTCGAGTCGTACCTGATCGAGATCACGGCCGAGGTGCTGCGTCAGGTCGACGCCGACACCGGAAAGCCGTTCGTCGACGTCGTGCTCGACCAGGCCGGCGCCAAGGGCACCGGCTCGTGGACCGTGCAGAACGCCCTCGACCTGGGCGTGCCCGTCGGCGGCATCGCCGAGGCCGTGTTCGCTCGCTCGGTGTCGTCGAAGCCGTCGCAGCGTGCGGCCGTGCAGGCGACGATCACCTCGCGACCCTCGGTCGTCGACGTGGACGTCGACTCCTTCGCCGACGACATCCGCGCCGCCCTCTACGCCTCGAAGGTCGTGGCGTACGCGCAGGGCTTCGACGAGATCATCGCGGGCGCGGCGCAGTACGGCTGGCAGATCGACAAGGGTGCGGTCGCGAAGATCTGGCGCGCGGGCTGCATCATCCGCGCGCAGTTCCTCAACCGCATCGTCGAGGCCTACGAGAACAACCCCGACATCGCGTCGTTGCTGGAGGACCCGTACTTCGCCAAGGCCGTCGCCGACGGCGAGGCCGCCTGGCGCCGCGTGGTGTCGACCGCCGCGCTCTCGGGTGTGCCGGTTCCGGGCTTCGGCTCGGCGCTGTCGTACTTCGACTCGCTCGCCTCGAAGCGCCTGCCCGCCGCCCTCGTGCAGGGCCAGCGCGACTTCTTCGGTGCGCACACCTACAAGCGTGTCGACAAGCCGGGCGTCTTCCACACCCTCTGGTCTGGCAACCGCACCGAGATCGAGACGGAGCCCTCGACCCACTAGTCCCGGTCAGGTGGTGGACCGGCCGACTCGCTGGCCCACCACCGCCGAGACGCCGTCCTGGCGCATGGAGACGCCGTAGAGGGCGTCGGCGATCTCCATCGTGCGCTTCTGGTGCGTGATGACGATGAGCTGGCTGGTCTCGCGGAGGTCCTCGAAGATGGTCAACAGCCGACCGAGGTTGGCGTCGTCGAGCGCCGCCTCCACCTCGTCCATGATGTAGAAAGGGCTCGGCCGGGCCTTGAAGATCGCGATCAGCAGTGCCACGGCCGCGAGCGACCGCTCCCCGCCCGAGAGCAGCGACAGCCGCTCGATCTTCTTGCCCGCCGGCTTCACGCTCACCTCGATGCCGGTGGTCAGCAGGTTCGCCGGGTCGGTCAGCGAGATCGACCCGGTGCCACCCGGGAAGAGCACGGGGAAGACCTTCGTGAAGGCCTCCCGGGTGTCCTCGAAGGCGCTCTCGAAGATGATCTGCATGCGGTCGTCGATCTCTTCGATGATCGTCAGCAGGTCCTTGCGCGTGTTGGTCAGGTCGGTCAGCTGCTCGGTGAGGAACTTGTGGCGCTGCTCCAGAGCGGCGAACTCCTCGAGGGCCAGCGGGTTCACGCGGCCGAGCTCGGCGAGCTTGCGCTCGGCCTTCGCGAGCCGCTGCTGCTGCTCGGCGCGCACGAAGGGGCGGCCCTGCGGCTCCTCGTCGGTGGGGGTGGCGGATGCTCGGGCGCCCGCATCGGCGTCGGAGCGCGCGTCGGCGCCGGCCTCCGCGTCGCGATCCTCGCCCGCGTCGGCGTCCTCGTCCGCGTCGGCGTCCTCGTCCGCGTCGGCAGCCTCGTCCGCGTCGGCAGCCTCGTCCGCACCGGCCGTCGCGACCGCGACCGCGACCTCGTCCGGCACCAGCTGCGTCGGCCCGTACTCCGCCACCAGCACGTCCTCGACGAGCCCGAGCTCCGACCCCGCCCGCTCCAGCAGGCTCGACAGGTGCAGCTTCTTCTCGTAGATCTGCAGCTCGAGCCCGTGCATATTCTCGGTGATCGCCTGCAGCCGCTCGCGCAGCGCCGCCTCGTCGCGACGCAGTGCCGACAGCTCCTCGTTCTGCTCGGCTCGCTCGGCCTCGCGGCGGGCCAGCAGCACCGCCGCCTCGGTCACCGAGCGGTCGACCGACGACAGCACCGCGGGCAGCGCCTCGGCCACCGCCGAGGCCGCCGCGATCTGCCGCCGCCGGATCACCGCCCGCCGCGCCGCCGCCTCGGCCGCCGCCCGGTCGGCCTCGAGCTGGCGCTCGAGCGCCGCCGTGCGCGCCTGCTCGGCCCGCACCCGCTCCCGCGCCGTCTCGACGCCGAGCCGCGTCTCGACCTCGCGGTCGCGCGCGGCCTCGAGCTCCACGAGCAGCCCGTCCCGCGAACTGACGTCGAGCACCGGCCGCGGACGCTCCCGCGCCACCTCGAGCTCCCGGCGGGCGCGCTCGGCCCCCTGCTCGGCCTGGCCGACGGAGTCCTGGGCGATCGCGAGACTCTTCCGCAGCCGCTCCAGCTCCGCCCCGCTCGCCTCGAGCTGCGCGCGCAGCCGCCCGAGCCGCTCGGTGCGCGACGCCAGCTTCGAGTCGTGCTCACGCAGCGCCGCGAGGGCCGCCTGCGACTGCTCCTTGGCGACCTGCACGATGCCGCGCTGCTCGGCGAGCGCGAAGCGGGCCCGCTCGATCACCGACGCCTCCTCCTCGAGCAGCACCGCCGCCGAATCGCGCTCGGCCACCAGCTCGATGCGTGAGCGGGTGGCCCCCGACCCGCCGCGCAGCACGTACCGGGTCAGCACCTCCCCCTGCCTGGTCACGAGGGTGAGACCGGCGGATGCGGCACCGTCCGCCTCGACCGCCGCCCACGCCCGGCGCGCGGCGTCGAGGTCGTCGGCGATCGCGGTCGCGCCGAGCACGCCGAGCACGCCGGCCGGGCCGGTCACGACGCGGGCGGCGGGTGTGATGCCGTCGGCCGACGTGAGAGCGGAGGGCAGAGCATCCTGAGCCCCGGAGGGCGCATCGGCCACGACGAGCTCGACCCGCCCCATGTCGCCCGCGGCTGCGGCCTGCGCCGCAGCGACGGCGGAGTCGACGTCGGCGGCCAGCACCGCGTCGGCGAGCGAGCCGAGCGCCGCGGCGACGGCCGCCTCGAAGCCCGGGGTGACCTTCACGTGCTCGGCCACGAGCCCCCGGATGCCGTCGAGCCGCGCGGCCACGAGCTCGGCCGAGCCGTCCTTCTGGTCGAGGGCCATGGTGAGGGCGCTGGTACGCGCGGCCAGGGCGTCGCGCTCGCGCTCGTGGGTGTGCAGCTCGTCGCGCAGCCGCTCGATCTCGGCCTCGGCCTCGAACACGGCCGACTGGGCGAACTCGTAGCCCTCGTCGAGGTCGGTCTCGTCGACCTGCACCTCGACGGCCTCGGCCTCGGCGCGCGCGAACTCGGCCTCGGCGGCGTCGCGCCGGGCGGCCGCGGCGTCGAGCGCGTTCTGCTGCCGGAGCACCTCACCGCGCACGGCGGCGAGCCGGGAGTTGGCCGACTCGAGCTGCCCCGTGAGCTTCGACAGCTCGAGGTCGTGCTTCGAGACGAGCGAGCTCTGGTACGCGATCTGCTCGTCGAGGGCGTCGAGCGAGCCGCGGGCGGCGAGGGTGGCGCGCTTGGCGGCGTCCCACGCGTCCTGCGCGCCGGCGACCTCGCCGTGCAGGCGCACCACCTCGTCGCGCGAGTCGGCGACCATCGACGGGGTGACGCTCGGCCCCGCATCCGGAACCGCGTCTTCGCCACCGAGCAGGGCGAGCCGCTGGCTGGCGAGGTTGTGCAGGTTGCGCAGCCGCTCCTGCACCGATTCGAGACCGAACGCGGTGCGCCGCGCGAGGTCGACGGCGTCGCCCACCTGGGCCTGCTCGATGCGGGCCACCCGCAGCTGGTTCTGCTCGAGGCGCTCCTGCAGCACGATGCGCTCGGTGTGCCGCTCGCTCTCGCTGCGGGCCGCGGCGTCGAGGGCGGTGCGGAGCGTCACCACCTCGTCGGCCAGCAGCCGGGCCTTGGCGTCGCGCACGATCGCCGCGATCGACTGCGCCTCCTTGGCGATCTCGGCCTGACGCCCGAGCGGCCTGAGCTGCCGCCGGATCTCGCCCGCCAGGTCGGACAGCCGCGTGAGGTTCGCCTGCATCGCCTCGAGCTTGCGCTGCGTCTTCTCCTTGCGACGGCGATGCTTCAGGATGCCCGCGGCCTCCTCGATGAACCCGCGACGCCCCTCGGGGGTGGCGTGCAGCACCGCGTCGAGCTGCCCCTGGCCCACGATGACGTGCATCTCGCGCCCGAGCCCGGAGTCGCTCAGCAGCTCCTGCACGTCGAGCAGCCGGCAGTTCTCGCCGTTGATCGCGTACTCGCTGCCGCCGTTGCGGAAGAGCGTGCGCCGGATCGTCACCTCGGAGTAGTCGATCGGCAGCGCCCCGTCGGCGTTGTCGATCGTGAGCGTCACCTCGGCGCGGCCGAGCGGGCCCTTGGTGCTCGTGCCGGCGAAGATGACGTCCTCCATCTTGCCGCCGCGGAGGGTCTTGGCGCCCTGCTCCCCCATCACCCAGGCCAGGGCGTCGACCACGTTGCTCTTGCCCGAGCCGTTCGGCCCGACCACGGCGGTGACGCCGGTCTCGAAGGCGAAGGTGGTGGGGTTGGCGAAGCTCTTGAAGCCCTTCAGGGTCAAGCTCTTCAGGTGCACGCGCGGCCTTCCGTCGGTGGGTGCACCCTACGGTAGCGGCTGGGGGCGCTCTATCTGGCGCGCAGCACGCAGAACTCGTTGCCTTCGGGGTCGGCGAGCACGACCCAGCCGACGTCCTTCTGGCCGATGTCGACGCGGGTGGCGCCGAGGGCTTCTAGGCGCGCGACCTCGAGCTGCTGGGGGTCGGGGGCGTCTGCGCCTTCGGCCCCGTCGGCTTCTCCCGCCTCACCGTCGGCGGTCGGCACGAAATCGAGGTGCAGCCGGTTCTTCACCGTCTTCCTCTCGGGAACCGTGAGGAACAGCAGGCTCGGATGCGTGTCGCCATCGGGCGCGATCTCGTACTCGGCCCCCTCACCCTCCCCGCCCTGATAGGTCAGCTGCCAGCCGAGAGCCTCCCGCCACCACTCGGCCAGGGCCTTCGGGTTCTCGGAGTCGACGACGACCTGCTCGAAACGGAGTGCCATGGCGAAAAGGCTACGCCGACGCTGGAACCTCCGCATCGGGGCGGGGGTGGAGACGCTTCCTCATGCAGATCACGAGCGGCTCGTCCTTCCAGTAGCCGTAGCAGTCCGTGCGCTCCCACCCCTCGCTCGTGTAGAGGGCCACCGCCTCGGGCTGCATCTGCCCGACTTCCAGCTTCAGGATGTGCGTGCCGCGCTCCCGGGCGAGCTCCTCCATCGCGGCCAGCAGCCGACGCGCCACTCCCTGGCCGCGGGCGGTCTCGCGCACGTAGACGCGCTTGATCTCGCTCTCGCGCCACTCGTCGGTGCCGGCCTCGGTGGCGCCCGTCTCGCCCAGGGGGCTGAGGGCGATGCAGCCGAGCGGCACGGGACCGTGGGCCGTCGCCCCGGCGTCGGCGCGAGCATCCGTCGCCCGCCGCTCGGCCACGACCGCGGGCAGGCCGCCGTGCACCGCGGGGCCCGGGTCATCGCTGGAGTAGCGGCGCATGACGTCGGCCACCTGCTCCCGCTCGAGCTCGCGGAAGGCGGGGTCGTCGGTGGTCGTGGTACGGAGCGTGATCACCTCCCGATCCTCACACGTCCCGGGCCCCAGGCGACGGCCGAGCATCCGGAATCGACCGTAGGCTGGAGCCATGCCGCTGCCCGCCCTCGTCTCACCCGGCCCCGAACTCACCCGCGCCGAGCTGCTGCGGTACTCGCGGCAGATCTCGCTGCCGCACGTGGGCATCGACGGGCAGCGTCGGCTGAAGGATGCCCGGGTGCTCGTGCTCGGCGCCGGCGGCCTCGGCTCGCCCGTGCTGCAGTACCTCGCCGCCGCGGGCGTCGGCACGATCGGCATCGCCGACCACGACACGGTCGAGGTGTCGAACCTGCAGCGCCAGACCATCCACCCGGATGCCCGCGTCGGCGACCGCAAGGTCGCGTCAGCCGCGGCGGCGGTGCGCGCCCAGAACCCGCTGATCGAGGTGATCGAGCACGACGCCGAGGTCACGCCCGCGACCGTGCTCGAGCTGGTGTCGGAGTACGACGTCGTGGTCGACGGCACCGACAACTTCGAGGTGCAGTACGTCGTCGACGCGGCGTGCGCGCTGGTGGGCAAGCCGCTCGTCTGGGGGTCGGTGCTGCGTTTCGACGGACAGGTGACGGTGTTCTGGGCCACCGCCGGCGAGGGCCTCGACCGCACCCTCGACGACCTCTACCCCGAGCAGCCCGACGCCGACGCCGGCGAGACCTGCTCGGTCGCCGGGGTGCTCGGCCCCGTCTGCGCGGCGATCGGCGCCGTGATGGCGACCGAGACGCTGAAGCTGCTCGGCGGCTACGGCGAACCGCTGCTCGGCCGACTGCTCGTGCACGACGCCCTCGACGCCTCCTGGCGCGAGGTGCCGTTCGGCAAGGCCGCGAACCGCGACACCCCGGGCTCCCGGCGCACGCGCGGCGCGGCGAACATCGGCGAGCCGTACAGCTACACCAAGCAGGGCGCCGCAGCCGCGGGGCCCGCCACCGCCCTCTTCGAAAGGCAGTCCACCGTGACCTCCCCCACCCCCTCCGTCACCGCCCCCGAGCTCAAGTCGCTGCTGGAGGCGCGCGAGCGCGGGGAGGCCGACTTCGTGCTCGTCGACGTGCGGGAGATGCACGAGAACCAGCTCGTCGCCATCGAAGGGTCGGAGCTCGTGCCGCTGGGGCAGATCCTGAGCGATCAGGCGCGGGAGATCCTGCCGCCGCAGGAGAAGGTCATCGTGCACTGCCACCACGACGCGCGGTCGCAGCAGGCCGCGGCGCTGCTGCGGGCGAACGGGTGGGAGGACGTCACGTTCGTGCAGGGCGGGATCGACGCGTGGTCGCGCGAGGTGGACCCGTCGGCTCCGCGGTACTGAGCGGGGGCGCCCGGCGCGGCCCGGTAGAGCCGACGGCTCCGCGGTACTGAGCGGGGGCGGCCGGCGCGGCCCGGTCGAGCCGAGGGCCCCGCGGTACTGAGCGGGCCGGCCGACGCGGCCCGGTCGAACCGACGGCCCCGCGGCACTGAGCGGAGGCGGCCGGCGCGGCTGGGCCCACCCGACGGCTCCTCGGTGCTGCGCGGGCTGGCGTGAGGTCGATGCCTGGGCTCCGTGGTGCTGACGGGCGGGCGCCGGATCGACACCTGGGCATCCGCACCTGGGCTGAAAGCGGCCGAGCGGAATCGGCACGTGACCGACGCTTGCCTGCGCACGGTGGGCGGTTATGCCGGGGCCGCGGCGAGGCCGCCGGCGGGGATCAGCCGCCGGCGAAGGGCGGGAGGACGTCGACGGTGTCGCCGTCGGTGAGCGCCGTGCGGCGGTCGGTGGTGGCGCGGCCGTTGTGGAGGTACGAGCAGCGGTCGAAGACCGCGGCGGCGGCACGCGCATCCTGAGCCCCGGCCGCGACGGCGTCGACGAGCTCGCCGATGGTCGTGGGAGCGGGATCGAGCCGCTCCTCGGACCGCCCGACCGCCGCCTTGGCCGCGGCGAAGTACCTCACCTGGATGCTCATCTCAGCCGCCGATCGCGCTCATCGGGCGGTCGGGCTGCTCGAACCCGGCCGCGTTCATGTTGTGCCCCGACGGCTTCGCCCACATCGCCCCACGCCACAGATCGGCCAGCTCGCGGTCGTCGGCCCCGTCGCGGAGCGGACCGAGCAGGTCGGTCTCGGTGTGCGAGAACAGGCAGCTGCGCACGGCCCCCTCGGCGGTGAGACGCGTGCGTCGGCAGTCGGCGCAGAACGGCTCGCTGACCGAGGCGATGATGCCGACGAGGCCGAGCAGCGGCCCCTCCGGTCCGTCGGCGCGCTCGCGCACCTGGAACAGCTCGGCCGGAGCGCCGTCGCGCGGCGCCTCGTCGGGGCTCAGCAGGTAGCGCACGCTGAGCCGCTCCCGGATGCCGTCGGCCGTGATCATCGAGTCACGGTTCCAGACGTGGTCGGCATCGAGCGGCATCTGCTCGATGAAGCGCAGCTGGTGGCCTCCGGCGAGCGCCCACTCGAGCAGCTCGACGGCCTGGTCGTCGTTGATGCCCGGCATCAGCACCGCATTGATCTTGGTCGAGACGAGGCCGGCCGCCCCGACCGCGTCGATGCCCGCGAGCACCCGACTGAGGAACGGCCGCCGCGTGATCTTCGCGAACGTCTCGGGCTCGATCGAGTCGAGGGACACGTTGATGCGGTCGAGCCCCGCCTCGGCGAGCGCCTCTGCCCGGCTGGCGAGCCCGATCGCGTTGGTCGTCATCGAGATCTCGGGGCGCGGCTCGAGGGCGGCCACGGCGCGGATGATCTCGACCAGGTCCTTTCGCAGCAGCGGCTCTCCCCCGGTGAAGCGCACCTGGCGCACACCGAACTCGGTCACCGCGATGCGGGCGAAGCGGGTGATCTCGTCGATCGACATCAGCGCCGGCGGCGCGAGGAACGGCAGGCCCTCGGCGGGCATGCAGTAGGTGCAGCGCAGGTTGCAGCGGTCGGTGAGCGAGATGCGGAGGTCGGTACCGCTGCGGCCGAAGCGGTCGATCAGACCGGCCTCGTCGGGCCGATCGCTCGGCAGCATGACGGCGCCACGACGCTTGATCGCACCACGGGCCTCCGTCACACCACCGGCTTCGGTCGCATGACCCGCCCCCATCGCGGGCCCGTCCGTCGCTGCGC
Source organism: Herbiconiux gentiana (assembly GCF_024978135.1). Classification (GTDB taxonomy): domain Bacteria; phylum Actinomycetota; class Actinomycetes; order Actinomycetales; family Microbacteriaceae; genus Herbiconiux; species Herbiconiux gentiana. The sequence continues at coordinate 424,810 of NZ_JANTEZ010000004.1, forward strand.
CGGCGACAGCAGTGCCCCCACCGGCAACCCGCTTCACCACCGGGATGCCCAGACCGACGCTCATGCCTCCACCCTAAGCGCTCCGGATGCCCGCCAGGCCGTCCCTCTCGCTACCACCCGGCCCGTCCGGAACGAGGGGTGCGAGGTGAACGGAACGTGACGCGGGCAGGACATGCGAGCTATTCGGTGCGGGCCTGCCGAGCGGTGGGTCGTGACCGTGTTCCGCCCCGACGGGTCGACCGACGCCTCCGGGCCGAACGGCCGGTACCGATTGGGTGCCGGATGCGCGGCAGACGGGCGACCGTCATGAGGCACACTGGGCGTATGCGAACCATCGATGAGCATCGCCGCGAGGTCACCGCGCTGCTGAGCACGATCGGGGCCGCGACCGGCGACGGAGCCGGAGCGTCGACCGACCACAGAGCCAGGGCCGGGGCCGCGGCCGAGTCCGGTGCCGAGGATGCCACGGGCGCCGCGGGAAGCGCGGGCACCGCGGACGACCGGGCGGCCGCCGAGGATTTGGTGGTGGGCGCGGCCGAGCTCGCGGTGCATCCGGAGCGGTACTCGTACCGGATTCTCGCCGAGGACGTCATCGCGCCGTCGAGCCTGCCCGCGTTCGACAACTCGCAGATGGACGGGTACGCCGTGGACTCCGCCGATCTCGCGTCGGCCGGTGCCGGTCGCCCGGTCGAACTCGCCGTCGCTCGACGGATCGCGGCCGGCGACTCGTTCGGCACCCACCGCCGCCGCACGGCTACGCCGATCATGACCGGGGCTCCCGTGCCCGCGGGCGCGGACGCCGTGGTGCAGATCGAGAAGGCCGACCCTCCCGCGTTCCACCCCGATGACGCCACCGGGGCGACCGTGACCTTCACCGAGCGGGTCTCGCCCGGGCTGTTCGTGCGGGTCGCGGGCAGCGACGTGCGTGAGGGCGAGGTGCTCCTTCCCGCCGGCATGGTTCTCGGCCCCGCCCACTACGGCGTCATCTCCGGCTCCGGTGCCACCTCGGTCTCGGTGCGACCTCGGGTGCGGGTGCTGCTGGTGTCCACGGGACACGAGATCCGCGACCCCGGCACCGCCCTCGAGCCGGGACAGATCTTCGACGCCAACTCGTCGGCCCTGACAGCCGCGCTGCTCGCCATCGGATGCGCGGTGGTGCCCGCACCCTGCCGCTCCGACGACGCCGACGATCTGCTCGCTCTGCTCGCCCGGCACGCCGCCGACGTCGACCTCGTCGTGACCGTCGGCGGGGTGAGCGCCGGCGCCCGCGAGGTGGTGCGGGACGCCCTCGGGCCCCTCGGCGTGGAGTTCATGAAGGTCGCGATGCAGCCCGGCGGGCCGCAGGGCTTCGGGCTCGCGTCGCTGCCGGGAGCGGACGGTCGCGCATCCGTCGACCGCCCCGTGGTGTGCCTGCCGGGCAACCCGGTCAGCGCACTGGTGTCGTTCGAGGCGTTCCTGCGGCCCGCGCTGCTGGCCGCGGCCGGTGCACGTACGACCGCGCGCGAGCTGAGGCGCGGCACCGTGACCGAAGCGTTCGACTCCCCGCCGACGCATCATCAGCTGCGCCGCGGCCTCGTGCGCGACGACGGCACACTCGAACTCGTGGGCGGGCCGTCGAGCCATCTGCTGCATTCCTACGCGGGCTCCACCGTGCTCGTGCACGTGCCCGTTGGGGTGTCGTCGGTGTCGGCCGGCGACGAACTGGACTACTGGAGGATCGATGGCTGACGGCTCCGAGCTCACCCACGTCACCGCCGACGGCTCGGCCCACATGGTCGACGTGTCAGACAAGGCGGTCACCAAGAGGGTGGCGAGCGCCCAAGCCGTGGTGCACACCCGCCCGGACGTGATCGCCCTGCTCGCATCGGGCTCCCTGCCGAAGGGCGAGCCACTCGCGGTCGCCCGCGTGGCCGGGATCCTGGCTGCGAAGCAGACCTCCTCGCTCATCCCCCTCTGCCACCCGCTGCCGATCTCGGGCGTGACCGTCGACTTCGAGATCGGCGAGTCGAGCGTGCGGGTCATCACCTCGGTGAAGACGACCGGGGTCACCGGCGTCGAGATGGAGGCGCTCACCGCCGCGTCGGTCGCGGCGCTGACGGTGTACGACATGATCAAGGCCGTCGACCGGGGCGCCCGGGTGACGGACATCGAGGTGCTGTCGAAGTCGGGCGGCGCGAGCGGCGATTGGAGCCGGGAATGACCCACCACGAGCATCCGCACCACGACCCCGAACCCGACCGCGAAGGCCCCGGGCCCGATACCGTCGCCGCGCACCGCAGCGCCCGCGTCGTCGTGGCGTCGAACCGCGCGGCGGCCAGCGTGTACGAGGACACCACCGGCCCGGTGATCGAGGCGTGGCTGCACGAGCGCGGCTGGACCGCCGACATCTCGGTCGTGCCCGACGGCGAGCCCGTCGGCGCTGCGTTGAGAGGCGCCGTCGAGTCGGGCGTCGACCTCGTCGTGACCACGGGCGGCACCGGGGCCTCCCCCACCGACCGCACACCCGAGCAGACGCGGGCCGTGATCGACTTCGAGGTGCCCGGCATCGCCGAGGAGATCAGGCGGGTCGGCGCCCCGCACACCCCGAAGGCCGCACTCTCCCGGGGCATCGCCGGCGTGGCGGGAACGACCGTGATCGTCAACCTCCCGGGGTCGAGCGGTGGGGTTCGCGACGGCCTCGGCGTGCTCGACGGCGTTCTCGTGCATCTCATCGATCAGATTCATGGAGGCGATCATGCCCGCACCGAGTGACGCCGCACCCGCCTCGGACGGATCTGTGGACAACCGCGTCGTCATCGCCAGAATCGCGGAGAAGACGATCACGATCGACGAGTGCTCCGCGGCCGTGGAGGACGCGACCTCGGGCGCGGTGGTGACCTTCGCGGGTGTCGTGCGCGATCACGACGAGGGCCGTGGGGTCACCGCGCTGAGCTACACCGCTCATCCCTCGGCCGCCGAGGCGATCCGCGCGTCGGCGCTGCGCATCGCCGCCGCGCATCCCGAGACCCGCGTGGCCATCGTCCACCGCACCGGCGACCTCGTGGTGGGTGATCTCGCCCTCGCCTGCGCGGTCGCCTCGGCCCACCGCGGCGACGCCTTCGCCGCCTGCGCCGAGCTGGTCGACGACGTGAAGAAGACGGTTCCCATCTGGAAGGAGCAGGCCTTCGACGACGGTTCGACAGAGTGGGTGGCGTCGCTCGGCTGATCCCCGCACCGCCTGGTCCACTTCTGCACAGGTCGCGAATCGCGTTCGAGTTACCCCCAAAACGAGTCGGTTTACATCTCAGACACATTGCTGAGGTTCACTGGGTCCTGCAGCACCATCGAACGGAGCACCACGTGGACCTGAACACCGTCGCCGCCATCACCCCGGCACGTTCCCGCGACGATCTCGCGCAGCTCGGCGAGCACGTCGCGCCGCTGGCCGGCGGCTCGTGGCTCTTCTCCGAGCGGCAGGATGATCTGACGGCGCTCGTCGACCTGATGACGCTCGACTGGCCGTCGCTGACCGTCACCGACGACGGGCTCGAGGTCGCCGCGACCTGCCGACTGGTGGAGCTCGCCGAGCTGCCCGACGCCTGGGGGTGGGGCGCGCATCCGGTGTTCTTCCAGTGCTGCACGGCGCTGCTCGGCTCGTTCAAGGTCTGGAACGTGGCCACCGTGGGCGGCAACATCTGCGCCTCGCTGCCGGCCGGGCCGATGACCTCGCTCTTCGCCTCGCTCGACGCCGAGGCCCTCATCTGGCGGGCCGACGGGTCAGACGAGCGGATGCCCGTGGCCGAGTTCGTCACGGGCAACGGGCGGAACGCCCTCCGTTCGGGCGACGTGCTCCGCTCTCTGCTCGTCCCCCGGCACGCTCTCGAAGGGCGAACCGCCTATCGCAAGATCGCGCTGTCGCCGATCGGACGATCGGGTGCCGTGATCGTGGGGCGCCTCGACGCCGACGGGTCGTTCGTGCTCACCGTCTCGGGGGCGACGGTGCATCCCGAGCAGGTGCGGTTCCCGGCGATCCCCGAGCCGGAGGAGCTCGCAGCCGCGGTCGGTGCGATCGGGTCGTGGTTCACCGACCCGCACGGCGCGGCGGACTGGCGCCGGGGGGTGTCGATGCTGTTGGCCGAGGAGATCCGGGTGGAGCTCGGGTTGCCGCCGGGTGAGGCTCCGCCGAGTGACTACACGACGGTGCGTCCGGCGAGCGCCGCGATGGCGACCGCGGGGGCCACCGCGGGGGCCTCTGACGTGACCGACGCGACCACGACGCCCACCGACGCGAACACGACGAACCACGAGCAGAGCGACGGAGACGCGCGATGAGATTCATCATGAACGGCGAGCAGCACGAGGCCGAGCCGATTGCGGGGCAGTGCCTGCGCACCTTCATCCGCGACCAGGGGCACTTCGAGGTCAAGAAGGGCTGTGACTCGGGCGACTGCGGCGCCTGCTCGGTGATCGTCGACGGCACTCCCGTGCACTCCTGCGTCTACCCGGCGTACCGGGTCGAAGACCGGGTGGTGACGACGGTGGCGGGCCTCGGCGATCCCGACGACCTGAGCGCGATGCAGAAGAGCTTCGTGGACCACGCCGGCTTCCAGTGCGGGTACTGCACGGCGGGCATGGTCGTCACCGCGACCACGCTGAAGCCCGAGCAGCTCGACGACCTGCCGCGGCTGATGAAGGGCAACCTGTGCCGGTGCACGGGGTACCGGGCCGTGGAGGAGTCGATCCGTGCGGGCGTCTGCGCCGGTGCCGGGCTCGCCGACGGCGCGACGCCCGAGCCCGTGGAGGGTCGGCTGATCACCACGAAGTCGGGGCGGCACGCGCGTGCGGCCGACGAGGCGGCCGTGGATGGCGAGCCGAGCACCACCGGTGCAGCGACCGTGGACGGCGAGCCGAGCACCACCGGTGCAGCGGCCGCGGGTGGCGAGCCGAGCACCAACGGGGCAGTGGTTACCGACGCGCCTGTGGCCGGGGAGCCGGCCACCGCGCCAGCGGCTGCACCGGTCGCCGGGCAGCCGGCCACCGCGTCAGCGGCTGCACCGGTCGTCGCGGAAAAGGCCACCGCGACGGTGTCGGACGCGATCGAGCCGCCGGCCAGCGTGCCCACGCCCCGCACCGTCGGAACCTCCGTCGGCGCCCCGGCCGGCCAGAGGATCGTGTCGGGCCGGGAGCCCTACACCCTCGACGTCGCGGTCCCCGGGGTCACCCACCTCAAACTGCTGCAGTCGCCGCACGCCCACGCGCGCATCCTCTCGATGGACACCACCGCGGCCGAGGCCCTGCCCGGTGTGCACACCGTGCTCACCGCGGCCGACTCCCCCGAGCAGCTGTACTCGACCGCGCGGCACCAGTACCGCAACGACGACCCCGACGACACGACGCTCTTCGACACCGTGGTGCGCTACCGCGGTCAGCGCGTCGCGGCGGTCGTCGCCGACAGCATCGCGATCGCCGAGGCCGCCTGCCGGCTGATCGAGGTCGAGTACGAGGTCCTCCCGGCCGTCTTCGACCCGGAGGAGGCACGGCAGCCCGGTGCGCCGCTCGTCCACGGCGACCTCGACCCGGCGGTGTCCCGCGTGGCCGAGCCCGAGCGCAACGTCATCGCCTCGGTGCACACCGAGATCGGTTCGGTCGCCGAGGCCGTGGCCGCCTCACCCGTGCACGTCACCGGCACCTGGCAGACCCACCGGGTGTCGCACGCGGCGCTCGAGACCCACGGCTCCGTCGGCTGGCTCGATGAGGACAGCCGGCTCGTCGTGCGCACGAGCTCGCAGGTGCCGTTCCTCGTGCGCGACGAACTCGCCTACATCTTCGGCCTCGAGCAGGACCGAGTGCGGGTCTTCACCGCCCGGGTCGGCGGCGGCTTCGGCGGCAAGCAGGAGATCCTGACCGAAGACGTCGTGTCGGCGGCCGTGCTGAAGACCGGGCTGCCCGTGCAGTTCGAGTTCACCCGCAACGACGAGTTCACCATCGCGCCCTGCCGGCACCCGATGCGGGTCTCGGTCGAGCTGGCGGCCGACGCCGACGGCACCCTCACCGCGATCGGGGTCGACGTACTGAGCGACACCGGCGCCTACGGCAACCACGGCCCCGGCGTCATGTTCCACAGCGTTGGCGAGACGGTCAGCATCTACACCGCGCCGAACAAGAAGATCGACGCCGAGGTCGTCTACACGAACAACATCCCCTCGGGTGCCTTCCGCGGCTACGGTCTCGGGCAGGTGTCGTTCGCGATCGAGTCGGCGATGGATGAGCTCGCGAAGGAGCTCGGTATCGATCCGTTCGAGCTGCGTCGTCGCAACGTGGTGCGGCCCGGGCAGGCGCTCGTCGCCTCGCACGTCGAGGGCGACGATCTCGTGTTCGGCAGCTACGGTCTCGACCAGTGCCTCGACCTGACCGAGGAGGCACTGCTCCGCGGGAATGCGACCGAGGTGCCGACCGGCTCGGCCTGGCGACTCGGCACGGGGATGGCCGCGGCCATGATCGCGACCATGCCGCCCCGCGGGCACTTCTCGACCGTGACGATGACCCTGGAGTCCGACGGGAGCTACCTCGCCGCCGTCGGCACGGCCGAGTTCGGGAACGGCACGACCACCGTGCACACGCAGATCGCGTCGAGCGTGCTCGGCACGTCAGTCGACCGCATTCGCATTCGGCAGTCCGACACCGACGGCGTGGGCTTCGACACGGGGGCGTTCGGCTCGGCCGGCACGGTCGTCGCGGGCAAGGCGCTGCACTCGGCGGCGACGTCGCTGAAGGCAGAGGTGCTGCGCATCGCGTCCGAGATCGCCGGCGCCTGGAGCGAAGGCCACCTGGAGGCCGACGGCGTGCGCATCGGCGAGACCTTCGTGCCGCTGACCGCCATCGCCGAGCGCGCAGGCGGTAGCGTCACCGCGACCGGGCAGGAAGACGGCGCGAAGCGGTCGATCGCCTTCAACGTGCACGGGTTCCGCGTGGCGGTGCACGAGCTGACCGGCGAGGTGCGCATCCTGCAGTCGGTGCACGCCGCCGACGCCGGGTTCGTGCTCAACCCCGCTCAGCTGCGCGGGCAGATCGAGGGCGGTGTGGCGCAGGCCACCGGCTCGGCGCTCTACGAGGAGATGCTGCTGAAGGAGGGGTTCGTGACCACGCAGGTGTTCCGCGCCTACCACCTGCCGCAGCTGGCGGACGTGCCGGTCACGGAGGTCTACTTCGCCGAGACCGACGACTCGGTCGGGCCGTTCGGAGCCAAGTCGATGAGCGAGGCGCCCTACAACCCGGTCGCCCCGGCGCTCGCGAACGCCGTGCGCGACGCGCTCGGCGTGCGCCCGCACGAGCTGCCCCTCTCGCGCGATCGCGTCTGGCGCCTCGCCACCGCGGCCCGCGAGCTGGTCGGCTAGCGGGTCACCGGGCGAGGCGGCTCGGCGCAGTAGGCGTCCGTCGCCGCCGGCCGATCAGCCGGTGGGCGAGTCGCTCACCGGCTGATCGGCGTGGCGGGCTCGCGTCGAGCGGCTGCTCACCACCCGGCGCCTCCGACGGCCGGACCACCCTCAGCGGGCACGGCGGTCGTCGGTCGCGAAACCGTCGCGCTTCTGTCGTTCGTCCAGACTCTCGAGCTCCTGGAAAAAGGTGACCTGCCATCCGGCCGGGCCCTGCACGCGAGCGTTGATCGTCTGGAACGGCGTGCGGGTCAGCGGTGCCAACACGCCGGCGCCGGCCGCTGCAGAGACCGCGACGGCCTGCTCGGTGTCGTCCACCTCGAGCGCCAGACGGAGGGTGGGCCCGGCGGAGGTCGGGCCACCGGCCGCGGACGGTGCCGCGTTCTCGATCGCGTCGATAGCCTGCACGTGCGCGTGCGTCGCCAGCTCGATCGTCGCGACACCGGCCTGCAGGATCGACACGCGATCGTCGCCTACCGTGGCGAACGCGGGCTGTTCGGGCATCCCGAGGACGTCGCGGTAGAACCGCACCGCCTCATCGAAGTCGTCGGTCTCGATGATCAATCGGAGCTGGCGCGGGGGCAGGAAAGTCGTCATGCTCACCACGATGCACGCTGACACGGGTGTGAGGGGCAAGCCCGAGCCGCGACCTCATCGCATCCAGGGCGGCCAGTTCGGCCCCGATCGAGCTCATCTCGCTCGTCAGACGGGCGGTCGCGGCGTCGAAGGCGGCCTGCAGCTCTCCGCGGTCCGGCTCCGGTGAGCTCAGGGCCGGCAGCAGCTCACGGATGACCGTGCTGCAGAATCCCGCCCCGAAGAGGTGCAGGATCCGCGCCACGACGGCCAGGTGCCCCTCGCCGTACCGCCGCTGGCCGCTCGCCGTGCGCTCGGGTTCGAGCAACCGCTGCTCCTCGTAGTACCGGAGCGACCGCGGGCTGACGCCGCTCCGCTCGGAGAGCTCACCGATCCTCATCCCCCGATTCTCACCCATGGCGACGGATGTTGCTTAACCGATCGGCAAGTGAAACACTTAGCCGCATGGAAAGTGACACGAACGACCTCGATGCCGGCCTCGGTGGCCGGAACGACGGAGACGCTGCGCGCGAGGCACTGTCGGCACTGAACGCCGATCGGGAGGTGCTGGCCGACCGCATCCGGACCCCCGCCTGGTACTACCCGCTGCTCGCGCTCGCCACTGCGCTCATCATCGGGTCGCCGGGCGCCGGGATGCCCGGCCAGTCGGTGCTGGTGGTGTTCGGCTGCCTCGGCATCGTCTTCCTCTCCCTCGCATATCAGCGCATCACGGGCATCACGATCACCCGGTCGGCCGGCCCGACGAGCCTCACGACCGCCATCGTGCTCGGCATCACGATCGTGCTGCTGCTCGGCGTCTCGTTCGCCCTGACCGCCACGGGGCACGCCGCGTGGGTCTGGGCGTCGGCGGCCGCCGCGTTCGCCACGATGTGGATCGGCGGCCGGGTCTACGATCGCGCCTTCGATCGCGAGCTCCGCCGTGGTCACTGACGACGGATTCGACGAGCAGATCCACGCCCCCACCCGGCTGCGCATCTGCGGTCTCCTGAGGCCGGTCGACTCGGCGGAGTTCTCGACGCTGCGCTCGGCACTCGGACTCTCGGAAGCCAACCTCTCCAAGACTCTGCGCAGTCTGACCGAGATCGGGTACGTGACGGTCAGCAAAGCCTCGTCGGCGAGTCGCGGCGACCTGCGCCGCACGACCGCGGTGGCGCTCACCCCCGCGGGGCGCCGGGCCTTCGACGGGCACGTCACCGCCCTCCGACGGATCGCCGACGGCCTCGTCGACTGAGATCCCGGCCTCACAGAGCGCCGACGTCACAACGAGCCGGCGGCGCGGGATGACCCGGCGGGCCGCAGCGCGCACCCGCCGCCGCGCGCACGGCAGCGGCCGCGAGGTCGAGTGCCCGGGTGCGCAGCTGCCACTGCTGCCGGTACAGTCGGCCAGGCCTCCGTCGAGAACTCCCCCGAGTCGGTCTGCCTCAGGACGGTCGTGGCAGCCGCCGACGAGGACACCACCCGTCCGGGTCAGGTCGCGAGCGGCTCGCGGATGTCTGTCGTGGAGGGGGGCGGCACGGCGTCGCCCAGAGCCCGGGCAGCCGCCGCGGCGATCGCGAGGGTGTCGCTGGGCTCGCGGCCCAACACACGCGTGAGGTCTGGCCCGGTGGTGTCGAGGAAACCGTGGCGGACGCCGGAGTAGATGGACATCAGCATCGCCGGCTGGAACGGTTTCAACCCAGCGCGCTCGAGCGTCGACCGGCGTTCGTCGAGCGTGACCTCGTCCAGCGGAACGTTCAGGAGTTCGGCCACCTGCTTCGCCGTGATCGGCGGGCCGACCAGGTCATAGGTGCGCCCTCGATGCGCGCGTGGCGCTTCGGCGACGATGGCAGCGGCTTCTGCCAGATCACCTCGGCTCACCGCGGCCAGCCCACCACCGCCGAATGCAGACGTCAGCCGCGGGCCGGACCAGTCGAGAAGTGAACCGAACAGCTCGGCGTACAGACCGTTCCGCAGGATCGTCCAGGACAGCGCGCTCCGGCGCAGCCGACGCTCTGTCCACCTGTGCGCGAGGGCGAAGCCTAGGTGGTCTCCCGCAGAGGTCAGACTCGTATACACCACGTGCTCGACGCCGTCGCGTTCAGCGGCGGTGAGAACGGCATCGTGCCGAGCGATGACGACATCGTCCTCGGCCTCGCCTGCGGAGACCAGGACGAGCGTGTCGACGTCGACGAGCGAGATGGTCTCGGGATCGTCGAAGTCGAGTCGTCGTGTGCTTCCCTCACCACCGCGGCTGCTGCCGGTGGCCAGGACACCGCGATGCGAGAGAGCCGAGAGGATTGCGCTTCCGAGATGGCCCGAGGAGCCGGTGACGAGGATCAACAGATCGCCTTTCGTGGTTCTGTTCAGTAACTAGGCTGATTCTGTTCCGGGCTCTCGGCCCGTCACAAGGAGGCAGTCTCGTGTCACTGACGCACACAGAAGTAACCGCCGAGCTCGAGCCCTGCGGAAAGAACGAGCACCCGGATTGCGGCATCCGCGATGTCCTGGATCGGGTGGGCGACAAGTGGTCGGTGCTCGTCGTCGTGGAGCTCTCGACGGGAACGCGACGATTTCGGGAGTTGCAGCGCGCGATCGACGGGATCTCCCAGCGCATGCTGACGCTCACCCTCCGACGACTCGAGCGTGACGGTCTGGTCGAGCGAACGGTCTATCCGACGATCCCGCCGCAGGTCACCTACACCCTCACGGGTTCGGGCAGCAGTCTCACTCATCTCGTCCGTGCCCTTGCGGACTGGGCGATCGAGCAACGCCCCGCCATCGCCGAGGCTCGGCGGAGCTACGACGAGGCCAATCCGGGTCACACCATCAGCTGACCGATACGACGTCTGGTCGCACTGACGCCTGCCGGGCACCGGACTCGACGGCATCGGCCGCGTTCCGACGCCTCGTCGAGGGCCCGGCATGTGATGTCGCCGGTGTCATGACGAGCCGGCGGCGCGGGATGACCCGGCCGGCCGCAGCGCGCGCCCAGCCGCGGCGCGCACGGCGGTGGCCGCGAGGTCGAGTGCCCGGGTGCGCAGCTGCCACTGCTGCCAGTACAGCGGCACGTCGATGTACGCCCCCGGCGCCAGCTCGACGAGCCCCTGCGCCGGCCGCTGCAGCTCGGGGATCATCCCCCAGCCGAGCCCGAGCCGCACGGCCTCGACGAAGTCGGCCGACCCCGGCACGTAGTGTCGCGGCGGGTCGAGGCCGGCGCCGACGGGCAGCGAGCGCAGGAACCGGTGCTGCAGCTCGTCCCGGCGGTCGAAGACCACCACCGGGGCGCTCGAGAACCCTCGCGGTGCGTCGAGCGACCAGCGCGACACGAAGTCGGGTGTGGCGAGGGGCAGGTAGCGCATGACGCCGAGGAGCTCGGACGAGCATCCCTGCACCGGGGTCGCCGTCGCGCTCACCGCGGCCATCACGGCGCCGTCGCGCAACAGCGCGGCCGTGTGCGACTCGTCCTCCCGCACCAGCTCGAAGGCGATCGAGTCGGCCAGGGGCGCGAGAGCCGGCAGCAGCCAGGTCGAGAGCGAGTCGGCGTTGACGGCGAGCGGCAGGCGCGCGAGTGCCGGACGGATGTCACCCGAAGCCCCAAGAGGAGCAGCCGATGACGGTGACGACGCAGTACCGCCCTCACCGAGCTCGCCGGCGACGTCCGCCGAGAGCGCCGACACCTGCCGCGCCAAGCGCAGCACCGCCCGCCCCGACTCGGTCGCCGTGATCGGGCGACTGCGCCGCAGCAGCACACGCCCGGTCTCGTTCTCGAGCGCCTTGATCCGCTGGCTGACCGCCGACGGTGTCACCGACAGGATGCGCGCGGCACCGTCGAACGAGCCCTCGTCGACGGCGGCTCGCAGTGCCGCCAGCTGGGCCGAGTCGAAGTCCACATAAGCAACGCTAATGCAGAACCAGAAACATTAGCTAGGCGCAGACCAAGAACAGCCCTACCGTCGACAGGGTGACCGACCTCCTCCCCGTGCTCGCCGGCCTCGGCTTCGGCCTCTCGCTCATCGTCGCCATCGGCGCCCAGAACGCCTTCGTGCTGCGTCAGGGGCTGCTGCGCCGGCACGTCCTGGCGGTCGTGGTGGTCTGCGCGCTCTCCGACGCGGTGCTGATCGCGCTCGGCATCAGCGGCCTGGGCCTCGTGTTCGAGCGGCTGCCGGTGCTGATGGTGATCGCCCGGATCGCGGGGGCAGCGTTCCTGATCGTCTACGGGTTCCTCGCAGCCCGCCGGGCGCTTCGGCCGGCCGCGCTCGGCGAGGAGGGGCCGAGATCGTCCGCGGGGCTCGCCGCCACGATCACCACCGCGCTGGCTCTGACCTGGCTGAACCCGCACGTCTATCTCGACACCGTGGTGCTGCTCGGCTCGGTCGCCAACTCGCGCGGCGACGCCCGCTGGCTGTTCGGGCTGGGCGCGATGGCGGGCAGCGTCATCTGGTTCACGGCGCTCGGCTTCGGCGCGCGACTGCTGCAACCGATCTTCGCCCGGCCGGGCGCGTGGCGGGTGCTCGACGGCATCATCGCTCTCGTCATGCTCACGATCGCGGCGTCGCTGCTGCTGGGGCTGTGATCGGCCCGAAACGGCACCATCACACGAACGGCGACCCGACAGCTAACCCAGTAGCGCCGAAACGGCCCGAGACACCCCCCGCGCGACCTCCCCCGACGACACCCGCACCAGCTCCCCCTCCCGCACGACCTCCCGCCCGTTCACGAGCAGCAGCGCCAGGGGCGGCTGCGACCCCAACGTCAGCGCCGCCACCGGGTCCACGATCCCCGCGTGAGCCACCCCGTCCACCTTCCACAGCGCGAGATCCGCGAGCTTTCCGACCTCGATCGACCCGATCTCCCCCGAGCGCCCGAGCACCCGCGCGCCGCCCATAGTCGCGATCCGCAACCCGTCGCGCCCGCTCATCGCCTGAGCTCCGCCGCGCAGCCGGTTGACGAGCACCGACATCCGGATCTCGGTGCCGAGCTCCCCCGACTCGTTCGAAGCCGACCCGTCGACCCCCAGGCCCACGGGCACTCCCGCCGCGAGCAGCTGCGGGATCGGCGCGATCCCGGCCGCCAGCCGCGCGTTCGACGAGGGGCAGTGCGCCACCCCGGTGCCCGTGGCCGCGAACCGGGCGATGGCGGGCTCGTCGAGATGCACGCAGTGCGCCATCCACACGTCGTCGCCGAGCCAGCCGAGGTCCTCGAGGTACTGGGTGGGCGTGCGCCCGAAGCGTTCGAGGCAGAACGCGTCCTCCTCGACCGTCTCGCTGCCGTGCGTGTGCAGCCGCACCGACCCCGGCAGGCTGCGCGCGAGCACCGCCGCCTCGCGCAGCAGGTCCGAGGTCACCGAGAACGGCGAGCACGGGGCGATCGCGATGCGCACCATCGACGAGCGCGACGGGTCGTGGAAGTCGGCCACCGCATCCGCACACGCCTGCAGCGCCGCGGCGGTGGTCTCGACCGCGAAGTCGGGTGGCAGCCCGCCCTGCGACGCGCCGAGGTCCATCGACCCGCGCGTCCCGTGCAGCCGCACGCCGAGGGTGGCGGCGGCGTCGACGATCGAGCCGAGGATGTCGCCGCCCCCGCGCGGGAACACGTAGTGGTGATCGGCCATCGTGCTGCAGCCCGAGAGCGCCCCCACGGCGAGCCCGCCGAGCGCCCCGGGCCCCACCGTGTCGGCGGTGATCCGCGCCCAGGTCGGGTAGAGCGCAGTCAGCCAGTCGAACAGGATGGCGTCCTGCGCGATCCCCCGGGTCAGCCACTGGTAGAGATGGTGGTGGGTGTTCACGAGCCCGGGTGTCAGCAGGTGCCCGCTCGCGTCGATGCGGGTGACGGATGCTCCCGCCGACCACGAGGCCGGCGCCGAGCCCGCCCCCACCGCCACGATATCGGTGCCCTCGACCACCACGTGGCCCGAGACGTGCTCGGTGCCGGCGGCGTCGACGGTCGCGACATAGGCGTTCTCGATGATCGTGCGAGCGGGCAGGATGGTGCGGTCAGGCTGGCTCATGAAGGTCTCCCGATCGGTTCGGTCGTCGACGCGGCGTGGATGGCGCCCCGCGTCTCGCGCAGCGGCACGCCCGACGCACGGCTGCGCGCGGCGATCACCTCCGCGAGGATCGACACGGCGGTCTCCTCGGGCGACGACGCCCCGAGGTCGAGGCCGATCGGCGAGTGCAGCCGCGTCAGCGCTTCGTCGGAGACCCCGTGCGACCGCAGCGCCGCGAGCCGCCGCTCGTGCGTCGCCCGCGACCCCATCGCCCCGACGTAGGCCACGTCGAGCGCCAGCGCGGCCTCGATCAGCGGCACGTCGAATTTGTCGTCATGGGTCAGGATGCACAGCACCGCCCGCTCGTCGAGCTCGGTCTCGGCGAGGTAGTCGGTGGGCCAGCGGTTGACCACCTCGGCAGCGGGGAACCGCTCGGCCGTCGCGAACACCGGCCGGGCGTCGCAGACGGTCACGCGGTAGCCGAGCAGGGCGGCGGCGTTCGAGAGCGCGATCGAGAAGTCGACGGCGCCGAAGACGATCATCCGCGCGGGGGGTGCGCTGACGAGCAGCACCGTCTGCACGAGGTCGCCGTCGCAGTCGACGGGGCGCCGCACGGAGCGGCCCCGGTGCACGGCCGCGACAAGTTCTGAGCGGATGCGCTGCCGCCGCGCATCCGGAGCAGCACCCGAGGCGGTCAGCACCTCGACGGCGCCCCCGCCCGGCAGCACCAGCGCCAACCCGGCCGCCCGGCCATCGCGGGCCAGCCGGAGCTCGGCGAGCACGTCGTCGTCGGCCGTCGAGAGCGGACGCACCACCACGGTGAGCCGCCCCCCGCACGACAGCCCGACGGCGAAGGCGTCGTCGTCGGTGAAGCCGAAGGTGTGCACGGCGGTCGAGCCCGTGGCGAGCACGTCGCCGCAGGCGTCGTAGACCGCGCCCTCCACGCAGCCGCCCGAGATGCTGCCCATCACGCGGCCGAGATCGTCGACGGCCATCGAGGTGCCGAGCGCGCGCGGGGCGCTGCCGTCGACCTCGATCACGGTGGCGACGGCGAGGCGGCGGCCCGCGGCCAGTGCGTCGAGCAGCGCGGATGCCAGTTCGAGCATCAGCCCACCCCCTCCGGAACCGCGGCACTCGAACCAGAGCGCGTCATCAGCCTGACACATGACTCTGTTAGACAATCCGCATGCTGATCATCACCGACGCCACCCGCATCCTGGTCGACGCCACGACCGAGCTCGAGGGCGAGGCGGCCCGGCGCTTCGTGGTGGGCGAGACCGCGGGCGAGCCCGTGAGCGAGCCGGCACGCGAGACGCCGGGGTCGCCGACTGAGTCGGTGAACGGGATGCACGCCCCCACCACGGGCCCGGAGCCCGAGCACCTCGACGCCACCGGCTGCGTCATCACCCCCGGCCTCGTCAACGCCCACCATCACCTGCTGCAGACCGCGTTCCGCACCCTCCCCGGCACCCGCGGGGTGCCCATGCACGTCTGGCTCCCCACCATGGCCGCCGCGTATGCCGCCGTCGGCATAGACCCCGAGTCGGCCGATGTCGCGGCCCGCGCCGGCATCGCCGAGGGCCTCCTCAGCGGCGTCACGACCATCGCCGACCACCACCTGAACTGGCCGGCGGGCGCGAGCACCGACGACACCGTGGCCATCGCCCGGAGCGTCGCCGACGCCGCCCGCGCGCTCGGCGGCCGCCTCGCCTTCGTCCGCGGCTCGGCCCGCGACGACCCCGAGCAGGCCGCCGCCTCGGCCGACGCCATCGCGACGGCGCTGATCGAACCCGGCAGCCGCGGTGTCACCGCCGACGGCCTGCTGCAGCTCGCGGTCGGCCCCGCCGGTGTGCACAGCGACTCCGAGGCCACCTTCCGCCTGCTCGGCGAGGTCGCCGCCGCCCACGGCCTTCGCCGCCGCACCCAGGCGAACGAGCAGGTCGACGTCGCCATCGCGCTCGAGAAGTACGGCCGCCGGCCGATCACCCTGCTGGAGGAGTGGGGCTGGCTCGCCGACGACGTCACCGTCGCCCACCTCTGCGCGGTCACCGACGACGAGATCGCCCTGCTCGCCGAGCGCGGCGTCACCGCGACGCACGCGCCGGGCTGCGACCTGCCGATGGGCTGGGGCATCGCGCCGGTCGCGGCGCTCCGCGACGCGGGCATCACGGTCGGTCTCGGCACGAGCGGCGGCGGCAGCAACGACGCGGGTCACCTGCTGGCGGATGCGCGGCTCGCGATGCAGGTCGCACCCCTCGTCGGCCCCCCGCTCGACGCGCGCACCGTGCTGGGGATGGCCACCGAGGGCTCGGCCACCGGCCTCGGGCGCCCCGAACTGGGCCACCTGCGCCCCGGCGCCGCGGCGGATCTCTGCGTCTGGGACGTCTCGGGGGTCGCCGACGCGGGTGTGGCCGACCCGATCGCGGGCCTGCTGTGGACGAACCCCGGCCGCCGCCCGCGCCACGTGGTGGTGGGAGGGCGCGTGGTCGTGCGGGACTACGAGCTGGTCGGCCATGACGAGCGGGAGCTGGCGGCCGACGTCGCCCGCCTGCTGACGGAGCGAAGGGCGCGGTAGGAGCGGAAGGCGCTGACGGAGCGGACCTCGCGGTAGCGCGTCACAGCTCCAGCACCAGGCGGGGGCAGGCGGCCCGGGACACACAGATCATCATGACCTCGTTGTCCTCCTGCTCGGCCGGGGTGAGCACCGAGTCGCGGTGATCGACCTCGCCCGAGACGACAGGGGTCTCACAGGTGCCGCAGGTGCCCTCCCGGCACGACGAGAGCACGAGCACGCCCGCCTCCTCCACGACGTCGAGGATGGAGCGGTCGGGCGGCACCTCGAGGGTCATCCCCGACAGCTCCAGCTCGACCTCGAACGACTCCCGGCGCACCGGCTCGGTCACCTCGCGGGCCTCGAACCGCTCGAGGTGCAGCGCGTCGGCGGGCCAGCCGGCGTCGAGGGCCACCTGCTCGAGCTCGGTGAGCATCCGCGACGGGCCGCAGCAGTACACGGCGACCGGCGCCGAGGGGGTGCCGCCGCTGAGGCTCGACAGGGCGAAGCGGTGCCCGAGCTCGGAGGTGTAGACGGTCACCCGGTCACCGTAGGCGTCGACGAGCTCGTCGACGAAGGGCATCCGCTCGAGCGAGCGCCCGGCGTAGGCCAGCGTGAACGGGATGCCCGCGGCGTCGGCCGCCCGCATCATGGGCAGCAGCGGGGTGATGCCGATGCCGCCCGCGACGAACGCGTACGAGCCGCCGGGCGGCACCGCGTGCAGCCCGAAGTGGTTCAGCGGGCCGCGCACCCGCAGCGTGTCGCCCTCGTGCACGTGGGCGTGCAGGTGCTCCGATCCGCCGCGGCCGTCGGGCTCGCGCAGCACGGCCACCTGGTAGACGCTGCGGTCGGCGGGGTCTCCGCAGAGCGAGTACTGGCGCTCGACCCCGGGCTGCACCTCGACGTCGAGGTGGGCGCCCGGCTGCCACGGGGGCAGTGGGGCTCCGTCGGCGGCGCGCAGAGTCAGCAGCACGACGTCGGTGGCGACGGGCCGGGCGGAGGCCACCACGGCGTCGATCTCGGGCAGGGTCAGGGCGCTCATCCGGCCCTCCGCTCTTTCACGATGAACAGGTGGTACTCGGCCGAGACCGCCGAGCACCAGCGGTGCAGGGTGCCGCCGGCGTAGTGGATCGAGTCACCGGGGCCGAGCTCGAAGCTGCCCTCGTCGGCGAGGTCGACGAGCACGCGGCCGCTCACCACGTGCAGGAACTCGTCCTCCTCGTGGGTGTAGAACTCCCCCACCGAGACGTTGGAACCGCGGAACTCCATCGGGACGAACGGCACGTCGCCGTGCACCAGGATGCGCGCCTCGCCCCCGCCGAACGGCCCCTGGGGGCCCTCCATCGACCGCACCAGCGAGACGCGCTGGGTGACGCCGCCCGGCACGAGGTCGTCGGTCGCCGCCGCGATCAGCTCGATCTGGCTCGAGCCGAGGGCCCGGGCGATGCGCTCCAGCGACAGCATCGACGGCCGCGCGTGCCCGCGCTCGAGCTGCGACAGGAAGGGGTGCGAGAGCTCGGCCAGCCGTGCCAGCTCCACCAGGGTCAGCCCGCGCGCCTGGCGGAACGAGCGGATGCGGGCGCCCAGGCGCTCGGTCTGCTCGTCGAGGGCGACGCTTCCGGTGGAGATGGCTGGTCCTTTCGTCGGGTGGTCACAGAGACAGTAACCACTGACCGTCGCCGTAGCGAAATCGTGCGTGGGCCCAATTAACATTCGGAAATGCTTGCGTTACGTGCCGGAAACGAGCCATCCGTAGCGTGGCCCCTGTTGAAGCCATCAACATTCGAACCGGAGAGGAGCACCCTATGTCCGTGCTGCCCCGAACCCTCCGGTTGCTGCGATCGGCGACCCTCCCCGACGGCCGTCTGGTCGACGTCGAGCTCGACGGCGACACGGTCTCGGCCGTGCGCCCGGCCGGCAGCAGCGCGCGCTTCGACGACTCGACCGACGCCGAGAGCACCCTCGACCTCGACGGCTTCCTGCTGCTCCCCGCCCCCGCCGAGCCGCACGCGCACCTCGACAAGGCGCTCTCCTGGGACTTGATCGACCCGCCGATGGGCGACCTCGGCCTCGCGATCGAGTCGTGGAAGCGCTACGCCGCCACCATGACCACCGCGTCCATCGCCGACCGCGCCCGGCGCCAGGCCCTCGCGATGCTGCAGAACGGCACGACCGCCATCCGCTGCCATGTCGACCTGCTGCACGACGACGGACCGGCCGCCGACTCGATGCGCGGCGTGCGCGCCCTGGTGCAGGTGCGGGAGGAGCTCGCCGGACTGGTCGACCTCGAACTCGTCGCCCTGGCGGGCCCGAATGCCAGTGACGCCCAGGTGCGCGAGGCGCTCGACCTCGGCGTCGACCTCGTGGGCGGAGCCCCGCACCTCGCCGACGAGCCCGACGCC
This sequence comes from Herbiconiux gentiana, assembly GCF_024978135.1. GTDB lineage: Bacteria > Actinomycetota > Actinomycetes > Actinomycetales > Microbacteriaceae > Herbiconiux > Herbiconiux gentiana. The sequence continues at coordinate 443,734 of NZ_JANTEZ010000004.1, forward strand.
GACCTGCGCCGCCTGCTCGCCATCGCCACGGAACGCGGCGTCGGCGTCGACATGCACACCGACGAGAGCCTCGGGGGGCCCGTCACGATGGGCACCCTGACGGAGGTCGTGCGCGACTGGCCGGCGAGCCGCCCGGCGACCGCGGGCCACTGCGTGCGTCTCGGCACCCTCGAACCCGTCGAGCTCGATCGGCTGATCGAGGGCATCCTCGCCGCCGACCTCGGCATCGTGACCCTGCCGATCACCAACCTCTATCTGCAGGGCTGGCAGCATCCGGTCTCGACGCCCCGCGGGCTCACCGCCGTGCGAGCCCTGCTCGACGCGGGCGTGCGCCTCGGCGCCGGAGCCGACAACGTGCGCGACCCCTTCAACCCGGTGGGCCGGAGCGACGCGCTCGAGACCGCCTCCCTGCTCGTGACCGCCGGCCACCTCACTCTCGACGAGGCCTACGCCGCCGTCAGCACCGGGGCCCGCGACGTGATGCGCCTGCCGCGCGCCGGCGTCGAGGTGGGCGCGAAAGCCGAGCTGCTGGCCGTGCGCGCCGTGAACCTCTCGGATGCGGTCGCCAACGCCTCGGCCGACCGCTACGTCATGCACGCCGGCCGCCTGGTCGCCCAGAGCTCGGTGAGCCGCAGCATCGCTCCGCTCGCCGGATCCCCCGAACCACTCCCCGAACTCCAGTACGAAACGAGGTGAGAAGCGCCATGACCATCGCACCCCCCGAGGTCGCCCCCGCGACCACGACCGGTCAGCTGCTGCATTTCGAGGACGTCGCCATGACGTTCCCGAACGGCACGACCGCCCTGTCCGGCGTCGACCTGACCGTCAACCGCGGCGAGTTCGTCACGGTCGTCGGCCCCTCCGGCTGCGGCAAGTCGACGCTGCTGCGCATCGCCTCGGGCCTCACCCCGGCGACCGAGGGCGTGACCCAGGTCGACACGAGCCGCATCGGCTACGTGTTCCAGGACGCGACCCTGCTGCCCTGGCGCGACGTGCAGTCGAACGTCGAGCTGCTCGCCGAGCTGAACGGGGTGCCGAAGGCGAAGCGCCGGGCGACCGCCAAGCAGGCCATCGACCTCGTCGGGCTCTCCGGCTTCGAGAAGCACCTGCCGCGCACCCTCTCGGGCGGCATGAAGATGCGCACGAGCCTCGCGCGCAGCCTCACGCTCGACCCCGAGCTGTTCCTGTTCGACGAGCCGTTCGGCGCGCTCGACGAAATCACCCGCGAGCGCCTGAACGACGAGCTGATCAAGCTCTTCACCGAGCAGCAGTTCGCCGGACTGTTCATCACCCACTCGGTCTCCGAGGCGGTCTACCTCTCGACCAAGGTCGTCGTGATGTCGGGGCGCCCCGGCAAGATCGTCGACACCTTCCCGGTCGAGTTCCCCCTTCCCCGTGACCCCGAGATCCGGTTCACCGCCGAGTTCGCCGAACTCTGCGGCAAGGTCTCCCACGCCCTCCGAGAAGGCCACCACTGATGACCACCACGCCTCCCGCCCCGCTGAAGAACCGCACGCTGATGCGGCCCGCCACGGTGAAGAAGTCCCGCTCGAAGACGATGACCTGGCTGCCGCCGATCCTCGTCTTCCTCGCGCTGATCGGCGTCTGGTACGCGATCACCTACCTCGTGCTCGACGAGAAGCGCCGCTTCCTGATGCCTCCGCCGCACGAGGTCGTCGCGGCGTTCTTCGACCCCGACACCCTGAGCGAGATCCTGGTCGCCCTCGGCCGCACCACCGCGGTCGCCCTGGTGGGTCTCGCCATCGCCATCGTGATCGGCGTCGTCTGGGCCGTCGCGATGAGCCAGGCGAAGTGGGTGGAGCGCTCGCTCTACCCCTACGCCGTCGTGCTGCAGTGCATCCCGATCCTCGCCCTGGTGCCGCTGATCGGCTTCTGGTTCGGCTTCGAGTACCCCGCCCGCATCATCGTCTGCGTGATGATCGCGTTGTTCCCGATGGTCTCGAACACCCTGTTCGGCCTGCAGTCGGTCGACCCGGGCCAGCGCGAGCTGTTCCAGCTGCAGCGCGCCAACCGCTGGACCGTGCTGACCAAGCTCGAGTTCCCGGCCGCCCTGCCCGCCATCTTCGCCGGCATGCGTATCTCGGCCGGCCTCGCGGTGGTCGGCGCCATCGTCGGCGACTTCTTCTTCCGTCGCGGCGAGCCCGGTCTCGGGTCGCTGCTCAGCACCTACACCGCCCGCCTGCGCTCGGCCGAGCTGTTCGCGACGATCTTCGTCGCGGCCCTGCTCGGCGTGGCGATCTTCGCCCTCTTCGGCTGGATCGGCAAGCGAGCGGTCGGCCGCTGGTACGACTTCTCGGCCTAGTTCCGGATGCCCGTACCGCCCCCTCGACCCATCCGACCCACCCTGCACCACAGCACCGTCACATTCCGCACCACCCCTAAGGAGATGTAATGCGCAGAACCCGATCCCGGCTCGTGCTCACGGCCGGCCTCGTGGCCGCCACGGCCGTCGCCCTCACCGCCTGCTCGAGCGGAGCCTCCAGCAGCGAGTCCACCCCCGCCGCCGACGCCGAGATCGGCTCGGTCGACCTGGCCGCCGCCGGCTGCCCGGCGAACGTCGTGCTGCAGACCGACTGGAACCCCGAGGCCGAGCACGGCCACCTGTACGAACTGCTCGGCCCCGACCCCGAGATCGACGCGAGCAACAAGAGCGTCAGCGGCCCGCTCTACAGCGGTGGCGAGTACACCGGCGTGAACGTCGAGATCCGCTCCGGCGGCCCGGCCATCGGCTTCCAGAGCGTGACCAGCATCATGTACCAGGACCCGGACATCATGCTCGGCTACGTCTCCACCGACGAGCAGATCGCCAACTCGGCCGACTTCCCCACCACGTCCGTCTTCGCGCCGCTCGAGAAGAGCCCGCTGATGATCATGTGGGACCCGGCGACCTACCCCGACGCCAAGACCATCAAGGACGTCACCAGCAAGGGTGCCGTCGTGCGCTACTTCGCCGACTCCACCTACATGGAGTACCTGAAGGAGTCGGGCCAGGTTCCCGAGGCCCAGGCCGACGGCAGCTACGACGGCACGCCGGCGAACTTCGTCGCCGACCAGGGCAAGGCGGCCCAGCAGGGCTTCGCCTCGGCCGAGCCGTACATCTACGAGAACGAGGTCGAGGACTGGATGAAGCCCGTCGACTTCCAGCTCATCAACGACACCGGCTGGGACTACTACCAGTCGGTCATGGCCACCCGCACGGGTGACCTCGAGGCGAACTCCGACTGCCTCAAGGCCCTCGTGCCCGTGCTGCAGCAGGCCGAGGTCGACTACTTCGCCGACCCCGCGCCGGTGAACACGCTGATCCTCGACCTGGTGAAGCAGTTCGACACCGGCTGGGTCTACTCGCAGGGCGTCGCCGACTTCTCGGTGAAGCAGATGATCGACCTGGGCCTCGTGTCCAACGGCTCGAACGACGCGATCGGCGACCTCGACGAGGCCCGCATGACCTCGTTCTTCGACAAGGCCGTGCCGATCCTCGAGAAGATCGGCTCCAAGCCGGCCGACGGCCTCACGGTCGACGACCTGTACACGAACGAGTACATCGACACCTCGATCGGCCTGAAGTAACCATGACGCACTCCCCCGTGACCACCGATCCGTCCCCCGCCGCCGTGGGCATCCCGAACCGCCTCGTCGGCAAGCGGATCGTGGTCACGGGGGGTGCGCGCGGCATCGGCGCCTCCATCGCGCGGCGCGCCGCCGCCGAGGGCGCCGAGGTCGCCGTGCTCGACCGTCTCGTCGACGAGGGCACCGCCTTCGCCGACGAGACCGGGTGCCGCTTCTCCCCCGTCGACCTCACCGACCACGCCGGCACCGTCGAGGTGATGGATGCGGTGATCGCCGATCTCGGCGGCATCGACGTGCTGGTCAACAACGCCGGCATCCTGCGCTTCTCACCGCTGCTCGACATCTCGGTCGCGGAGTGGGAGACGACCTTCGCCATCAACACCACCGCGATGCTCGTCACCACCCAGGTCGCGGCCAAGGCGATGATCGCCGGGCCCGACCCCGCGGGGCACCGCCGGGGCACGATCATCAACCTCGCCAGCATGGCCGGCAAGACGGGCGGCGCGGGCCAGGGGCACTACGCCGCCTCCAAGGCCGCCGTGATCGCCCTCACCCGGGTGACCGCCCTCGAGCTAGGGCCATCCGGCATCACCGCCAACTGCCTCTGCCCGGGCTACGTGCTCACCGAGATGGGCGCCGCCACCCGCACCGAGGAGGACGTGGCCCTCTGGTCGACGTACTCGCCGCTCGGCCGGCTCGCCGACCCCGCCGACGTCGCGGGGGTCGCCACCTTCCTCGCCTCCGACGACGCCGCCTACATGACCGGTCAGGCGCTCAACGTCACCGGCGGCATGATCATGCACTGATCGGCGCCCCCGCCCTGAACGCACGCCCCCGCGCACCGCCTCGTACCGCACCGCACACCCGCACCGCACCGCACCGCATGCCCGCACCGCACGCCCGCTCCACCTCGCACCGCACCGAAGGACCACCATGACCATCTCCCCCGCCCCCACCCCGACCGCCGGCGACATCGCCGGGCTGGCCAGCGAGCTGACCGCCCTGCTCGGCGAACGCGGGGTCACCACCGAGCTGCGCGGCCGGGAGAAGGCCTCGGTCGACGGCGCGAAGATGTCGCCCATCCTCGCCGCTCAGCTGCCCCTCGGGCTGGCCGACCTCGTCGCCTTCCCGACCACCGCCGAGCAGATCGCCGAGGTCGTCGCGGCCGCCGTGCGCCACGGCGTCGGCGTCACCCCGCGTGGCAAGGGCACGGGCAACTACGGCCAGGCCATCCCGCTCGAGGGCGGGCTCGTGCTCGACGTGTCGAAGGCCCGCGCGGTCGTCTCGGTCGAGGAGGGCCGGCTGACTGCCGAGGCCGGCGCCACGATGGTCGCCATCGAGCAGGCGGCGCGCGAGACCGGCCAGCAGATCCTGATGTACCCGTCCACGGCGCAGTCGACCATCGGCGGCTTCCTCTCCGGCGGCTCCGGCGGCACCGGCTCGATCAAGCACGGCTCCAACATGAGCGGCGACTACGTGCTCGCGCTCGACGTGGTGCACGCCTCGCCCGAGGCCAGCCTCGTGCACGTCGAAGGGGCGGATGCTCAGCCCTACGTGCACACCTACGGAACCGCCGGCATCATCGCTCGCGCCACCATCGCGCTCGAGCCCATGCAGGAGTGGGTGGGCTTCTACGCCAGCTTCCCGACCTTCGAGCAGGCCACCTCGGTCATCCGCCAGATCGGCTGGCTCGAGCCGACGCCGCGCCTCGTCTCCGCCGACCTGCCTGAGGTCTCCGAGGCGCTGCCGGCCGACCCGGCCATCCCGCCGGGGCGCGCCTCGCTCCGCGCCATCCTCGACGTCGTCTCGCTCGACGCCGCCCGGGTGCTCGTCGAGGGCGCCGGCGGCACGGTCGAGGACGTGCGCGAGGGCCCGCAGGCCACCGTCAAGATCTCGATGCTCTCGTACAACCACCCGATCGAGTGGCTGCAGAAGTCCCGCGACGAGCCGTGGTTCCACGTCGAGGTCTCGGGCGCGGCGCTCGTCGAACGGCTCGACGAGGTGCACCAGGTCTACCCCGGCGGCATGCTGCACATCGAGGCGCAGCGCGATCACCCGATCGGGATGCTCGCCGCCCCCTACATCAGCCCCGAGGCCGTCTACGCGGGCTTCGACCGCCTGCTGGCGATCGACGTCGGTTACCACTCCCCGCACCAGTGGTACGTCGACCACAAGGTCGACCGGGTGCGCGCCCTGGCCGCCAAAACCGACCCGGCCGGGCTGCTGAACCCCGGCAAGCTGCCGCCGGAGGGTGTCGTCACCGGTCCGGAGAAGCGCTCATGAGCATCCGCACCCGCCGCCTCGTCGAGCTCTCGGGCACCGCGGCCGAGGCCGCCCTGTCGGAGGACTCGGTGATCGTGCTGCCGACCGGCGCGATCGAGTTCCACGGCCCGCACCTGCCCCTGATGACCGACTACCTGATCGCCGACGCCGTCGCGAACGCCTCCGTCGAGCGCGCCGCCGCCGAGGGTCAGGACGTCTGGATCCTGCCGACCCTCGCCTACACCAAGAGCGACGAGCACCACTGGGCGCCCGGCACGATGTGGATCAGCTGGGACACGCTGATGCAGACCGTCGTCGAGCTCGGCAACTCGATCGCCGCCACACCGGCCCGCAAGCTCGTCTTCTTCAACGGGCACGGCGGCAACCTGGCGCTGCTGCAGGTCGCGTGCCGGGAGCTCCGCCGCCGCTTCGGGCTGCAGACCTTCCTGATGGGCGCGACCGTGCCGGCCGGGGCGCACGACGGGCCCGAGGAGCTGGGGCTCGGCATCCACGCCGGGCACTCGGAGACCTCGCTCGTGCTGCACCTGCGGCCCGAGCTCGTCGACCTCTCGGTGGCCGAGCGCAGCGTGCCCGCGCACCTCGCCGACTACGAGCACATCGGCTTCAAGAAGCGGGTCACCTTCGGCTGGCTCTCGAACGACTTCTCGACCAACGGCACCCTGGGCGACCCGACCGGGGCGACCGCCGAGTACGGCAAGACGCTGTTCGACGCGGCCGTGACCGATTCGGTGGCGGCGTTCGCCGAGATCGCGCGGTTCGACGCGGCGGGGCCGTCGCCCTCGGTCGCCGGCTCGGTCTCGAGCGCGGGATCGTTCTCGGCCGTCTCCGCCTCGTGACCGCGCTCGACCCGGTCGCCGCTCCCCCGGGCACGGCCGGCCCCGACGAGCTGCTCGCCTCCTGGCTGCCCTCGAACGACGACCCGGTGCGCCCGCTGATGACGCTCTCCACCGTGTCCTCCAGCGGGTATCCGGATGCCCGCACGGTGCTGCTCTCGGAGCACGACGCCACGGGGCTGTACTTCCACACCGACTCGCGCTCGCGCAAGGTGGCCGACATCGCCGCGAACCCGCACGTCGCGCTGACCCTGCTGTGGCCGGGGCGGCAGCTCGTGGTGCAGGGCTCCGCGACCGTGTCGTCCGCCGCGGAGCAGGCGTGGGCGTACGAGCACCGCTCGCGCTATCTGCAGCAGCTGTCGTGGCTGAACACGGCGGCGTTCGCGGCCCTCGACGGTGCGACGAGGCTGTCGACGTGGGCGGAGTTCGGGCACGAGCATCCGTCGCTCGACCCGCCGGCCACCTGGACCGGCTTCGTGGTGCGACCCGTGCGGCTCACCTTCTGGGAGGGCGACCCCGACACGGCGAGCCGCCGCACCGAGTACCGGCGCGACGCCGCGGGCTGGACCGCCTCGCTGCTCGCCGGATAGGGCGCGGCGCCGGCACCGTCAGTCTCGCCGGGCTGCGTGCGCGATCGCCTCGGTGAGCACCGTGAGCAGCCGCGGCGAGTCCATCGCGGGCAGCACCACCTCGATCAGCACCGCCTTGTCGGTCGTCGCGTGCGCCAGCTCGAGCGCGAACGCGAGCTCGTCCTGCGTCGCGGCCTTCGCGGTCACCACCCGGTCGGCGGCGCCGAAGGCGGCGGGGATGAGCGTCCAGTCCCAGGGCGCGATGTCCTGGTAGACGGCTTCCGGGCTCTGGATCTTTCGCTCGACCGTGTACCCGTCGTTGTTCAGCAGGAACACCACCGGCGTCGACCCGCGGTGCAGCACCGTCGACAGCTCCTGGATCGTCAGCTGCGCCGCCCCGTCGCCCACGAACAGCACCGAGCGCCGCCCGGGCAGCGCCACCGAGGCGCCGAGCGTGGCGGGGATCGTGTACCCGATCGACGACCACACCGGCTGCCCGAGCAGGTCGCTCTCGTCGGGCAGCACGAGGTCGAGTGCGCCGTAGAACGAGGTGCCGGCGTCGGCGATCACCGTGGTGCGGGGGCGCAGCCAGCCCTGCACGGCGGCCCAGAAGTGCTCCTGGTCGAGCGGGGCGCCCGGCACGGGGGCCGCGGCGTCGGCGATCGGCGGATGCCCGACCGCCGTCACCGCGGGCCGCGACGTGCGCGCGAGCACGCCGTGCAGGGCGCGCAGCGAGTCCTCGAGGCGCACCCCGTAGAACGTGGTGTCGGCGATGCGGGCCGCGGTGAGCCCGAGCTCGATCGCCCGGTCCTCGTCGAAGCGCTGGGTGAAGAAGCCGGACAGGAAGTCGCTCATCACCGTGCCCGCGAGCACGAGCAGCGGGGCGTCGTCGACCGCGGCGCGCGCCTCGTCGACGCGGGTGAAGGCGCCCATGTACGTGCCGAGCGACGCGGGGTGCGATTCGTCGAGCACCGCCTTCGACATGTTCTGCGAGGCGACGTAGACGCCGTCGTGGTCGGCGATCTCGCGCACCAGCGGCTCGAGGCTGCGGCGGTGCACCTGGGGGCCCACGAGCATCGTCACCTGGGTGCTCGCGGCCACGGCCTCGGCGAGCGCCTCGATGAACCGGTCGAGCTCGCCGGCGTCGCTCGTCGCGGCGCGCAGCGGGGAGCGGAGGTTCGCCGCGTGCACGGGCGCGACCGCGACGTCGGCCGGGATGCCGAGGTAGACGGGCTTGGATTCGCGGAGCGCCGTCATCAGGGCGGCGTCGATGTCGCGGGTCGCGGTGGCCGCCCGCACGATCGTCGCGGAGGCGGTGACCTCGCGGTAGGCGCGGTAGAAGTGCTCGTAGTCGCCGTCGATCAGGGTGTGGTGCAGGTGCGCGCCGGCGGCCTTCTGCACGGTGGAGGGCATCCCGGTGATCTGCACGACCGGTACGTCCTCGGAGAAGCTGCCGGCGACGCCGTTGATGGCCGAGAGCTCGCCGACCCCGAAGGTGGTGACGAGCGCACCGAGGCCGCGGCGCAGTCGGGCGTAGCCGTCGGCGGCGTAGGCGGCGTTGAGCTCGTTCGTCGAGCCCACCCAGTGGAAGCCCTCGACGGTGACCATCTGGTCGAGGAGGCTGAGGTTGAAGTCGCCCGGGAGCCCGAAGACGTGGTCGGCGCCGAGCTGCACGAGGCGGGAGGCGAGGTACTGGCCCGCCGTGACGGTGGTGGGCGCTGCGGAGCCGGGCTGTGCCGTGGCGTGGGCGGTGGCGGGCGCGTCGGGATCAGTGACCGTAGGGAAGTCGCTCATGCCTCATGATGACAGCCCGAGGCGCTCCGCGACGATCCCCATCGCGTCGGCGAACTCGACCTCCGCGCCGGCCGAGGCGCCGCCGGAGAGGTTCACGCCGGCCACACCGTCGAGGGCGAGCATCCGCTCAGCCAGCTCGGTGACGGCGTCGAGGCCCTCGCGGTAGGGGTCGGCGGCGTGCAGGATGCGGTCGAGGAAGCCCTCGGGCAGCACCAGCGTGGTGAACGAGCGCAGCAGGCCGGCGCTGCCCCGGTCGATCACCATCGGGATGCACGGGATGAACGCGGGCTCGGCCCCCGCCTCGCGGGTGGCCTCGATGAAGCGACGCACGGGCTCGACGCCGCCGGCGTGGTTGACGAAGCAGACGTCGGCGCCCGCGAGCACCTTCTCGCGGAGGCGCGCGGCGCGCTTCTCGACGGGCGGGGAGGTGGGGGCTTCGGCGACCGAGACGAGGTGCCCGGCCGCGGCGGCGAGCGAGGCGAGCTCGGTCGAGTCGAGGTCGAACACGGGCTGGGCGTCGGGGCGTCCGCCGGTCGCGGTGTGGTCGCCCGTGACGCAGTGCACCCCGGCGACGCCGACGGCGCGGAGGCCGGCGAGCTCGCCCTCGAGGGCGACACGGTTGCGGTCGCGGCAGTTGAGGCCGGTCCAGACGGCGACACCCTGCTGCTGGATCAAGTGGGCGCGGTAGCTCGGCGGGAACTGGACCCGGCTGCGTCCGGAGTCGCCGGCGAGGGTGGCGTCGACCCGGCCGGCGAGGGCGGCGGCGCAGTCGGCGAGCGAGACGCGGTCGACCGAGCGGCCGGGGAAGTCGGCCACGACGACCTGACGGGTGGCGAGGAGGGCCCGCATGGCGGCGGCGCCGGGCTGCGGGGCGGGTGGGTCGGACTCGGTGGGGCGGTCACGCGTGCCGTGCCAGCGCACGGTGGGAGTGTCGAGGAACACGCAGCGGAACTCCCCCACCTCGCAGGTGCCGTCGAAGTCGACACCGCCGCAGGGCCCGTACTCCATGTGCTTCGGGCAGGCCGCGCGCTGCTCCGGCGTCACGACGCTCATGCCGCCAATGCTAGCCGTCTAGGCTTGTGCCACTTCCCCCGCCCGAGCACCGAGGAGCCCCCATGACCGCGCCCTACGACCTCGTCGTCCGCTCCCGTTCCGTGCTCGTCGACGGGGAGTGGCGGGAGGCCGCCGTCGCCGTGCGCGACGGCGTGATCGCCGCGATCGCGGAGTACGACGAGGAGCTCCCGGCGCAGGAGACCGTCACGCTCCCCGAGGGGCAGGTGCTCGTGCCCGGTGTCGTCGACACCCACGTGCACGTGAACGAGCCCGGGCGCACCGAGTGGGAGGGCTTCACCACCGCGACCCGCGCCGCCGCCGCCGGAGGCGTGACGACGATCGTCGACATGCCGCTGAACAGCATCCCGCCGACCACCACCGTCGAGGGCCTGGCCGTCAAGCGCGAGGCGGCCGCGCCGCAGGCGAGTGTCGACGTGGGGTTCTGGGGCGGGGCCATCCCGTCGAGCCTCGGGTCGCTCGAGGCGCTCTGGAACGCCGGCGTCTTCGGCTTCAAGGCCTTCCTCGCGCCGTCGGGCGTCGACGAGTTCCCGCACCTGTCGACGCCCCAGCTGCGACAGGCCCTCGAGGAGATCGCCGGCTTCGGCGGGCTGCTGATCGTGCACGCCGAAGACCCGGATGCGCTCGACACCGCCGCGGCGACGGCCGCCCCCGCGGCATCCGCTGATCCTGCCCGCACCGAGGCCGGGTCCGGGGCCGCTGCCGGGGCCGGGGCCGCTGCCGGGGCCTCCACCGCTTCAGCCCCCGACGGCCGCGACTACGACGCCTTCGTCGCCTCCCGCCCCGACGCCGCCGAGCAGCACGCGATCGCCCACGTCATCGACGGCGTGCGCGCCACCGGCGCCCGCGCCCACATCCTGCACCTCTCCAGCGCCCGCGCCCTCGACGCCATCCGCGCCGCCAAGGCCGAGGGCCTGCCGCTGACGGTCGAGACCTGCCCGCACTACCTCGCCTTCTCCTCCGAGGAGATCCCGGCCGGCGGTACGCAGTTCAAGTGCTGCCCGCCCATCCGCGACGAAGCGAACCGCGACCTGCTCTGGGAGGCCCTGCTCGACGGCACGATCGACCTGATCGCGAGCGACCACTCCCCCTCGACGGCCGAGCTGAAGTTCGCGGGCGACGGCGACTTCCAGGAGGCCTGGGGCGGCATCTCGGGGCTGCAGCTGTCGTTCCCGGCGGTCTGGACGGCGGCGCGCGAACGCGGCATCCCGCTCGAGCGCGTGCTCGGCTGGATGAGCGGAAACACCGCCGCCTTCGTCGGCCTCGACCAGAAGGGGGCCATCGAGGCGGGCCGCGACGCCGACCTCGTCGCCTTCGCCCCCGAGGAGGAGTTCGCGGTCGACGCGCGGGCGCTCGCGCACAAGAACCCGGTGTCGGCCTACGACGGGCGGAGCCTCCGGGGCGTGGTCGCGACCACGTGGCTGCGCGGCCGGATCGTGCACGGCGGGGCCGGCGAGCTGCTCGACGAGGGCACCCGCACGCCGCTCGGCGAGCTGCTCGCGCGACGGGGTTCCACCCGCTGAACCGCCTTGTAAATTAGACGTAAATTCCGCGTCCCGGCCACCGCATCCGTCATCTGCCCCGTCGGCCTGCCGACAGACTGGACAGGCGCGGAATCGAGCGTCCTCCGCGCAGTGAGTAGGAGACCATGGCCATCGTCCTCGGAGAGCACCAGTACGGCAAAGCCGAGAACCGCATCGTGCGCATCTACCGCGACAGCCCGCGGCACGAGATCCACGACGTCAACGTCTCCACCGCCCTGCGCGGCGCCTTCGACCCCGCCCACCTCACGGGCGACCAGGGCGCGGTGCTGCCGACCGACACGCAGAAGCAGACCGCCTACTCCTACGCCAAGGAGAAGGGCCTGACCTCGATCGAGCCCTACGGCCTCACGCTCGCCGCCCACTTCGTCGACGACGTCGAGCCCGTCACCGGCGCCCGCATCGAGATCGAGGAGTACGAGTGGGAGCGGGCCGTCGTCGACGGCGCCGACCACGACCACACCTTCGTGCGCAAGGGCCAGGAGGTGCGCACCGCCGCCATCACGGTCGAAGGGGTCGGCTCCTCCCAGACCTCGCACGTCATCGGCGGCTTCAAGGACCTCGTTCTGCTGAAGACCACCGGCTCGGAGTTCCACGGCTTCCTGGAGGACTCCTACACGGTGCTCGAGCCGACGAGCGACCGCATCATGGCGACCTCGCTGGTGGCCAAGTGGCGCTTCGTGATGGACGAGGTCGGCGACCCCGCCGCCTTCGACTGGGAGGGCGTGTACCTCGGCATCAAGCGCACGATGGTCGGCGTCTTCGCGTCGCTGCACTCGCTCGCGCTGCAGCAGACCCTCTACGAGATGGGCAAGGCGGTGCTCGAGCAGTACCCGTTCCTGGCCGAGATCCGCATGTCGGCACCGAACAAGCACCACTTCCTCTACGACCTCTCGCCGTTCGGCCTCACGAACGAGAACGAGGTCTTCAACGCGGATGACCGTCCCTACGGCCTCATCCAGGCCTCCGTCGTGCGCGACGACGCCTCCGCGGCCGGCTCGGCCTGGACGATCGCGGGCGGCTTCGCCTGAGTTGTTCTGCGCGCCGGTCCCCGCCCGGCGTGCGCCGGCGTGACCGGCGCCGCCATCGTGTCGGCGCCGGGGCTCAGCTGCCGCGGTAGGTGGAGAAGGCGAAGGGGCTGAGCAGCAGGGGCACGTGGTAGTGCGCCGCGGCGTCGGCGAGCTCGAAGGTGATCTGCACCTCGGGGTAGAACGCCTTCACCTCCTGCTCGGCGAAGTACGTCGCCGTGTCGAACCCCACGCGGTACCGACCGGGCTCGAGCGCCACCGGCCCCAGGCTGTTCACCCGCCCGTCCTCGTCCGTGCTCGCCGACCCGATCGTCACCCACGCCGCGCCGTCGTGGTGCTCGAGCACGACGGGCACCCCCGCGGCGGGTCGCCCGATCACGGAGTCGAGCACATGGGTGGTGACGTGGCTGCGGTCGGTCATGCTGCTCCTCGGGTGGTGATGGTGGGATCGACGGGCACGGTGGCGCTCAGTCGGCGGCCGGGTCGGGCGGGTACAGGCTCGCGAGCCGCAGCATGGTGATGTCGAGCAGCTCCCCCGCGACCGTGGCGGCCTCGGCCGCGTCGTCGAGCAGCAGCCTCCGCCGAAGCTCCTGCAGGATCTCAGCCCGCCCCCGCCCCGCTGCCCGGATGAGGAACACCCGATCGAACCGCGCCTCGTACTCCCGGTTCCCCCGGGCGATCTCCTCGGCGAGCGCCGCGTCCGACGCCTCGGCCGCCGACTGCTCCGTGAGGCTGAACCGCTGCGCCTGCCCGTCGCCGGTCGCCCGCTCCCCGATCCGCGGATGATGCGCGAGCGCCGCCTCCACCTCCCCGGCCGTCAACGACGACGCGACCCGGTCGGCCACCGCGAGCAGCTGATCGTGCGACCCGAACGGCGCCGCCCCCGCGACCTCCTCGACGAACCGCTCCACCCCGAGACACGAGCGCAGCGCCTCCCGCAGCTCGATGCCGTCGACGACCGCCAACGCGTTCTCCATCCCCCCAGCTTACGATGAGGGGCATGTCTCCCATGCGCTCGGTCGGTGTGCTCCTCGCCGCCGGCGCGGGCCGTCGGATGGGCCGCCCGAAGGCCCTGGTCGAGGCCGCCGACGGCGAACCGTGGGCGGCGCGAGGCCTCCGCGTGCTGCTCGACGGCGGCTGCGACGAGGTGCTCCTCGTGCTCGGCGCCCGGGCCGCCGAGGCCCGCACCCTCCTGGCCGGCCCGCTCTCCGATCCCCGGGTGAGGGCGACGGATGCCCGTGACTGGGCCGAGGGCCTCTCCGCCTCCCTGGCGCACGGCCTCGCGGCGGCGCTCGAGGCCGACGCCGACGTCATCGTGGTGACGCTCGTCGACCTGCCCCACCTCCGCCCGGAGGCCGTGCAGCGCCTGCTCGCCGGCGCCCACCGCGGCACCCTCGCGCAGGCGTTCTACGACGCCCGTCCCGGGCATCCGGTGATCATCGGAGCCGACCACGCCCCGGCGCTGATCGACGCCCTCGGGGCCTCGCACGCCGATCGCGGCGCCCGGGCGTTCCTGGCGGTGAACGGGGCCGCGGAGGTCGACTGCAGCGACCTCGGCGGGGGTGACGACGTCGACAATGCGGTGCGAGCATCCGGGGCACCTGCTGGGAGCGGGGAATGAACGCGCACCGAGCGGGTTGACTCTCGGTATGACTGCAACAGGACTCACCACCATCGGTTTCATCGGCGCCGGCAACATCGGCGGGCAGCTCGCGCGACTCGCCGTCGCCCACGGCTACAGCGTCGTGATCAGCAATTCTCGGGGGCCCGAGACGCTCGAGGCGCTCGTCGCCGAGCTCGGACCGCAGGCCCGGGCGGCCACCCCGGCCGAGGCCGCGAAGGCGGGCGAGCTCGTGGTCGTCACCGTGCCGCTGAAGGCGTACGAGGCGGTTCCGGTCGAGCCGCTCGCGGGCAAGACGGTGATCGACACGAACAACTACTACTTCGAGCGCGACGGGCGCATCCCGGCGCTCGACGAGGGTCGCACGACCGTGTCGCAGATGCTGCAGGAGCACCTGCCGACCTCGACCGTCGTCAAGGCGTTCAACAACATCATGGCGGCCGACCTCACCACCGACGGAGCCCCGGCCGGCACCGCCGACCGTCGCGCGCTCCCCATCGCGGGCGACGACGCGGCCGCGAAGGCGCTCGTCACCACCCTGCTCGACGAGTTCGGCTTCGACGCCGTCGACGCGGGCCCGCTCGCCGACTCCTGGCGCTTCGAGCGCGACCGCCCGGCCTACGTCGTCCGCATGACCGCCGCCGACATCCCGGCCAAACTCGCTGCAGCGGGCACCCGCCCCTGACCCGCCCGCTCGCCACCCTGGCGAGCGGCCCCTCCGCACCCCCGCGCTACCCGTTCGCGAGCGGCCCCTCTGCGCCCCCGCGCTACCCGTTCGCGAGCGCCACCCGCTCCGCACCCCTCGCGAGCCCCGTCCTCCCCACCGAGTGGCCACTTTCCGCCCAAAACACGCCCTTTTAGGGCGGAAAGTGACCACTCGCCTGGAGGAGAGGCGGCTGACTCGGAGAAGCTCGTCGCACTGAGTAACGATTGCTCAGGTCACGGGCCGGGCATGCGGACGTAGTTTCGAGCCCATGAACTCCATCTCGAAACGAATCGTGTCCATGTCGGTCGGGACGATCGGTCTGACCGCACTGCTGGTCGGCGGCGTCGGCCTCGCCGCTCACGCGGAGATGACCGACCCGCCGGCCCAGGCCAACGTCGACTGGATCCCGGAAGGCCCCGTCGGGTTCAACACGATCGGTGGCGTGCCGAACGACATGGTCGGCCTCTGGCAAATGGTCGGGATGTGGGACAGCACCTTCCACTACTCTCCGGTGAACCCCACGTCGGTGGCGACCGGTGGAGCACTCAACCGGCTCAGCGAGTACAAAGACGGCGGATGCGCGATCACCTCGTCCCGCGTGATCACCTGCGATCGGTGAGTAGCGGAGGCCGTCGCGGTGCGGGCTCCCGAGGAAGGGTTCCGGTCCGCCGAACGGCGTCGGGCCTCCGCCGCTGGTCGATTCTGGCGAGCGCGGCGTTCGTCGGCGTCTGCGGTGTACTCGGTCTGCCCCAGGCAGCGCAGGCCGAGATGGTCGACCCGCCCGTCCAGGCGAATGTCGACTGGATTCCCGAACCGCAGCTGAGCTTCAACATCATCGGCGGCGTCCCGAGCTCCCTTCAGGGCAGCTGGCAGCTCGACCGCATCGACGACTCCGGGTTCTCCTACGCGCCGGTCAGCCCGAGTGGATGGGTCACGCCGGGCCCGGTCGAGAGGTTCAACGACTACAAGGGCGGCGGGTGCTACGCCTCGGGCTTCGTGATCCGCTGTCAGAACTGATTCCGGCCGCGCGGGCCAGCCCGGGCTAGGGCTGCTCGAGTTCGCCGAAGGCGTCGTAGAGGGTGTTGATCGCCGCGATGCGCGTGCGGCTGTCGCGGGCGTGCGCCGCGAGCGTGTTCGACGCCAGCACGTTCGCCAAGCTCATCGCGCTGGCGTAGCTGTCCAGCGGCGAGACGCTGTCGATCGGGCATTCGATCCACACGCTCGCGAACTCGGCGTAGCGGCGGGCCGACGGGTCACCGATCAGGATGACCGGCACACCCCGCGCGGCGATGCCCGCGATCATCCGCCCGAACCCCGCCGGCCGCCGACGGAAGCCCAGCACCACGGCGGTGTCACGCGCATCCTTCTCGGCGAACTCCTCGGCGAGCGTCTGGCCCGGCAGCGGGGCGAGCAGCACCGAGTCGCGTGCCTGGGCGAGCTGCTCGCGCAGGTGCACGGCGACGGGATAGCTGTTGCGGAGGCCGACCACGGTGACCGTGCGGCCGCGCACCAGCAGCGAGGTCGCCTGCTCGAGCCGCTCGGGCCCGAGCGAGTCGAGGCAGCGCCGCAGGTTCTCGACCTCGCGCACGAGATGAGCGGACAGGTCAGCCGTCGCACCGGGCGTCGCACCGCCGACGGGAACCCCCGAGGAGCGGAGCGAGCGCGCTTGCTCCCGCACCTCCTGCGCGTTCTCGAAGCCGAGACGCCGGAACAGCCGCGACACCGTCGCCTTCGAGACCCCGCTGCGCTGCGCCAGCTCGGTGCCCGAGTACACGGCCAGGTCGCTGAGGTGGTCGAGGATGAAGTCGGCCGCCCGCTGCTCCTGCGGCGAGAGCTCGCCGTAGCTGCGGTCGATCCGCTGGCCGATGTTCATCGTCTGCACGCTCATCGCTCGCCCGCTCAGACGCCCGAGCCCGAGGAGCCCGACGACCCCGACGACTCACCCGAGAACGACGCAGCCACCGCCAGCACCGCCGCCTCGAACGCATCGATCGTCGCCGCCACGTCGGCCTCGGTCACGTGCTCGGCCGGATTGTGGCTCACCCCGCCCTCGCAGCGCACGAAGAGCATCCCGATCTCGGTGATCGCCGCGATCGCCATCGCGTCGTGCCCCGCCTTCGAGAACAGCGACATCGGCCGCCGGTCGCCGGTCGAGCGGATGCCCTCCCCCACCGCCGCCCGCAACCGCGCACTGCACTCCGCGGCCGGCGCCGAGTGCGTCTCGATGCTTTCCCACGACAGCCGCCGCTGCCGGCAGATGTCGGTCAGCATGTCCTGGATGACCGTCCAGATCCGGTCCCGCTCGCTGTCGTATTCGCCCCGCAGGTCGAGGCTGAACTCCACCTCGCCCGGGATGACGTTGACCGCCCCCGGCGACACCTGCAGGTGCCCGACGGTGGCGATGAGCTGCGCCGAGCGGGCGATCCGCTCGATCGCGAGGATCGCGTCCGCCGCCCCCGCGAGCGCGTCGCGCCGCCGCTCGTAGGGGGTGCCCGAGTGCCCGGCCCGCCCGGTGATGGTGATCAGGAACCGCCGCGCCCCGGCGATCGACGACACGATCCCGAGCGCCTTGCCCTCGTCTTCGAGGTAGGGCCCCTGCTCGATGTGAGCTTCGAGGTACCCCACGAAGTCCTCGGGGCGCCGTGCGGCATCCTGAACCCGCGCCGGGTCGAGCCCGAAGTCGAGGAACGCCTGGTGCAGGCTCACCCCGTGCTCGTCGAGCAGCTCCCACCACGCGGGGTCGAAGGTGCCGGCGTAGGCGCGCGAGCCGATCAGAGCCCGCCCGAACCGGGTGCCCTCCTCGTCGGCGAACGCCACCACCTCGAGGGCGAACGGCAGCCGCCGACCAGACGAGCGGATGCGCTGCACCACCGCGATGGCCGTCAGCACCCCGAGGATGCCGTCGTACTTCCCCGCCCGCGGCACCGTGTCGAGGTGCGAACCGAGCAGCAGCGCCGGGAGCCCCGGCTCGGCACCCTCGAGGCGGCCGCATTGGTTGCCGGCGGCGTCCTGCCAGGTGGTCATGCCGGCGTCCTGCATCCAGGTGGCGGCGAGGGCGTTGACGGCGGCGTGCCCGGGCGAGAGGTTGACGCGCTGGATCAGGCCGCCCGGCAGCGACGAGTGCGTCGCGAGCAGGTCGCAGCGCTCGAGCACGACGGAGGCCGTGGTGTCGGCCGGCACCTCGCGCGCTGCGCCGGCGCCGGGTCCGGCAGCACCCGGCGAGCGGCCGGCACCGTCACCCGGTGCACCGACCCCCGTCACGCCCCTGCCCCCTCGTACACGCCGTACGCCGCCTCGACGGCCGCCCCCGGCGTGCCCGCCGCCCCGTGCCGCCGCAGCACCTGCTCCAGCGCGGCGAGCGTCGTCAGCACCGCATCCTTCCGCGCGTTGTACCCCATCGTCCCGATGCGCCAGACCTTGCCGTGCAGCGGCCCGAACGAGGTGCCGATCTCGATCCCGAAGTCCTCGAGCATCTCGCCGCGCACCGCGTCTCCGACGACCCCGTCGGGGATCCGCACCGCGACCACGTTGTTCATCTTCGCCGCGGGGTCACCGAACACCGTCAGCCCGAGACCCTGCACGCCGGCGAGCATGGCGGCCCCGTGCATCCGGTGCCTCTCGATCGTGGCGTCGAGCCCCTCTTCGACGATGATGCGGGCGCACTCGCGCGCCCCGTAGAGCATCGTGGTGGCCTCGGTGTGGTGGTTCAGGCGCTTCTCTCCCCAGTAGTCGAAGATCATGGCGAGGTCGAAATAGTTCGAGCGGATGCGCGACTCACGGATCTCGTCGCTCGACCCCGCGATGCCGGCCTCGATGCTCTTGCGCGACTCGATGCGCTCGACGGCCTTCGCCGAGAACGTCGCCGGCGCCGACCCGGACGGCCCCCCGAGGCACTTCTGCAGCCCCGCCGTCACGGCGTCGAGGCCGAGGGCGTCCGCGTCGAAGGGGTTGCCCGCGAGCGACGCGGTGACGTCGGTGTAGAAGAGCACGCCGTGCTTGGCGCAGAGCTCGCCGAGACCCTCGAGCGGCTGGGCGAGCGTGGTGCTGGTGTCGCCGTGCACGACGGCGAGGAGGGCGGGCTTGACGCGCACGATCGCGCTCTCGATCTCGCTCTCGGTGAAGACCGTACCCCACTCGCGCTCGATCACGTGCACCTCGGCGCCGGCGCGCTCGGCGATCTCGCGCAGCAGATGCCCGAAGCGGCCGAACACCGGCACGAGCACGCGGTCGCCGGGGGCGACGAGCGACAGGATGGCCGCCTCGATGCCCGCGCGCGAGGTGCCGTCGATCAGCAGCGTCTGCTCGTTGGCCGTGCGGAAGACCTGCCGGTACAGCCCCATGGTCTCGGTCATGTACGCCGTCATCGCGGGATCGTACTGGCCGACGAGCTGCGCCGACATGGCGCGCAGCACGCGCGGGTCGGCGTTGATCGGGCCGGGGCCCATGAGCAGGCGCGGGGGCGGGTTGATCGGCAGCAGGGCGGGCGGCGTGCTCATCGGTCTCCTCGAAAAGTCTGTTTCGTCACCTCCCATCCTACGAAACGCGTGTTTCACCCGTGTTTCGGGGGACGTGCCCAGCGCCGTTCTACGCGAGGTCGGACGCCAGGTCGATCAGGGCGAGGTCGGAGCCGCGCGGGCCGACGAGGCAGAGGCCGAGCGGGGCGGTGCCGCCGGGGGCGGGCACGTGCAGCAGCGGCGCCGAGAGCGCGGGGTAGCCGCCGGTGCCGGCGACGGCGGTCATCCGCAGGGTGGCGGCGCGCACGGCCGCGATGGTCTCGGCCGAGGCGTCGAGCGGGGGCGCCGCCGACGAGGCCGACGGCAGCAGCAGCACCCGCCCGTCGAGCGCCGCGTCGAACCGCTGCCGCGCCTGCCGCAGCACCTCGCGGGCGTCGAGCTCCTGGCCGGGGGTGATCGCGGCGGCGACCTCGAAGCGCTCGGCGACGTCGGCGCCCACGGCTCCCGGATGCGCGGCCACCCACGCCCCGTCCGCCCGCCACGCCTCGGCGCCCTGCACCGTGCGGAACGCGGCGAACACCTCGTCGAGCCCCCCGAGCTCCACCTCGACGACCGCTCCCCCGAGCCCTGCCACGAACGCCCGGAACGCGTCCGCAACCTCGGGCGCGCACCCCTCGAGCAGCTCGGGCGCCGCGACGAGCCCCGCCCGCAGCGCGGTAGCCGCGCCCTCGGTTGCGGGGAGCGTCGCCGCGGCGGCCGCGCGGAGCGTGGGCGCGTCGCGCGTCAGCCAGCCGACCGTGTCGAACGAGGGTGCGAGCGGCAGCAGGCCCCGCGTGCTCACGGCGCCGTGCGTGGTGCGCAGCCCCCACAGCCCCTGGTACGAAGCGGGCACGCGGATCGACCCGGCCGTGTCCGTCGCCAGGCCGATGCTCGCCTGGCCGAGCGCCACCGCGGCGGCCGGCCCGCTCGACGACCCCCCGGGGATCGCCCCGGGCACCGCCGGGTTCGGCGGCGTCCCGTAGTGCGTGTTCCGCCCCGCGATGCTGTACGCGAACTCGTCGGTCTGCGCGATGCCCTGCACGGCCGCGCCGGCGGCCCGCAGCGCGGCCACCGCGTCGGCGTCGACGGATGCCCGCCCCGCCTCCGCGAGGAACACCGGGTTGCCCGCCCCCACCGCGTACCCCGCGACGTCGAACAGGTCCTTCACCGCCACCGTCATCCCGTCGAGCGGCCGCGCGCCGAACGAGCCGACCAGCGGCCCCGCGCCCGACGCACCGACCAGCGAACCCGCGCCCGATGCAGCGGCCAACGAACCCGCGCCCGACGCACCGGCCAGCGGCCCCGAGTCGGACACGGCGGCCGAGCTGCCGGTGGCGGCCGGAACCGGCGCCGGCGGCACGAGCGGCGCCCCCGCCACCCGCCAGACCGAGCGGTTGAGCGCGGGCGGGGCGCCGGTGACGTGGGCGGCTCCGATCGTCCAGGTGCCGTCGGGCGAGCGCTGCCAGAGCTGCGTCTGCAGCCCCGTCCCGCCGGCGTCGAAGGCGCTGACGGACACGATCAGTGCCGCATCCGGAGCCACCACCCGCACGTGCAGCTCGACGATGCGCCGCGGCGCCACCCCGCCCCGCAGCCCGCGGAACGCCGCGATGCGCTCGTGCCCCACGAGCAGCCCGTTCGCATCGCCCCGCAGCGTGGCGCCGCCCGGCGCGAACGACCCGTCGAGCGCCTCGAGGTCATTCGTCATCAACGCCGCCTCGTATGCCCGGAACGCCCCCACCAGCGCCTCGAGCTCGCCCGCGGGCAGCACCCCCACCATCGACGTGACGTCAGCGGGAAGCCCCGCACCCACCGGCTCAGCCACGGCGCACCCCCGCGAAGTCCGCGACGCGGATGCGCGCGTGCACACCCTTCACGATGTCGACCACCTGCGAGATGTCGAAGTCGGTGGCGGCGCTGAGGTAGGCGTAGGCGAGCGCGCGGTCCATGCCGTACCGCGCCTCCAGCAGCCCGAGCGCAGCGCGCACGCAGTTCTGCACAGCGACGTCGAGGTCCTCGTCGAGGCCCGTCGGCACCAGGAACTCCGAGGTCTCGGCCAGCGGCCCGGCCAGCGCCCCGAACGACTCCACGGCGACCGCCTGCGGAACCACCTCGAACCGCACCGTCACCCGCAGCGACGCCTCCATCGCGGTCAGCGCCACCTCGCCGTCACCCTGCGCGAAGTGCGGATCGCCCACGTACGCCAGCGCCCCCGGCACCTGCACCGGCAGGTACAGCGACGAGCCGACGGTGAGCAGGTTGATGTCGATGTTGCCGCCGTGGGCCCCGGGCGGCACCGAGTGCGGCCTCGACGAGCCCGCCACCGCGACCCCCATGATGCCGAGGAACGGCCGAAGCGGGAACCGCACCGAGCGCTCCCCGCCCGGCACGAGCGGCAGCGTGCCCCACTCTGCGCCGTCGAGCCCGTCCGCGACCTCGGCGAACACGCTCACCGAGCCCTGCGACTCCGGCATCTCCCCGACCAGGGCACCCTTGCCGTGCCGGTTCGAGATCACGCCGTAGGGCACGCGCGGGGTCGTCTCGAGCACGGTCATCTTCAGCAGGTCGCCCGGCTGCGCCCCGCGCACCGCGACGGGCCCGGTGACGACGTGGGGGCCGTCGGCCGTCGAGCGCGGGTACGCGGAGGCCGCCAGCGCCACAGCGTCGTCGAGCACGAACGAGCGGTCGACCCCGTTCGCGGCGAAGAAGGCGACCGGGTCGCGACCCTGGTCCTCCAGGATGCCCTCGTGGCTCAGCGTGTCGATCGTCACGTCGGTGCCCGAGTCGATCGTCAGCACGGGCTGGTCGGTCGCGCAGGGCAACCGCCCCCAGAGCACGTGCGAGAGGCTCGCGGCCAGGTACTCGGTGGCGCGGATCTCGCCCGCGCCGGGCTGCAGGGCCGCCGTCATCGACATGCGCATCCGTTCTCGTGCCCGGTCGGGTGGAGCTGGCGGCGGGCCCCGGGGCGGCCGCCGACCCCCCGAGGCTATCGCCGTTTGCGGCCCGCTTCCCCGAGCGGATAGCGTTCAGGAGCACTGTTTGCACGGCCGAAACCGGCTTTTACACCCGCGAAACATGCACCCCCTCGGCGTGAAACAGCGCCGCGCCGACCCCACCACCCGACCGCCCCACCGACCGACGGGACCAACCGTGCTCACGAGACTCCGCGCCAACAGCGGCACCCTGCACCTCGCGCTGATGCTCGCGCTGACGTTCTCGACCGGCGTCGTCGACGCCATCGGCTATCTCGGCCTCGACAAGGTGTTCGCGGGCAACATGACGGGCAACGTGGTCATCCTCGGCATGGCGCTCGCGGGCGCCCCGGGGCTGCCCTGGCTCGGCCCGCTGATCGCCCTGTTCGCCTTCATGGCGGGCGCGGTCGTCGGCGGCCGGGTGCTCCGCCCGATCAAGGCCGGATGGACGACCCGCACCACCTGGCTGATCACCGTCGTGGGGCTGATGCTGACGGCGCTGGCGATCACGCTCTTCGTGCTCGACGGGGCTCCGCCGCAGCCGTGGGAGTACCTGATCACCACGTTCCTCGCCATGGCGATGGGGCTTCAGGCCGCGACCGCCCGGCACATCGGTGTCAAGGACGTGACGACCGTCGTGGTCACCTCGACCATCACCGGTTTCGCGGCCGACTCGCGCCTCGCCGGCGGCAAGGGCCAGCCGTGGTTCCGTCGCGCGGCGGCGATCGTGCTGATCGCGGCCGGGGCCGGCGTGGGCGCGCTGCTGCTCCTGCTGCACATCGGCTGGGGGCTGGCGGCGGCCGCGCTGGTGACGGTGGTCGTGGCGGTGATCGGCCACGTCACGGCCCACGTGAAGCACGCCGAGCGGGCCGAGGCGGCCTCAGCGGAAGCCGCCCCGGCCACCCCTGCGAAGAGCTAGGCGGCGACCCGCGCCACCCGCGCCCGGAACGGCCGCTGGCACCGCGGGCACAGGTGCGACGACCGGTTCATGAACGCCTCCCGCACGATCGGCGTGCCGCACCGCGGGCACGGCTTCCCCTGCTGCCCGTAGGCGTTCAGGCTGTGCGAGAAGTACCCCGACGCCCCGTTCACGTTCACGTACTGCGCGTCGAAGCTCGTGCCGCCCTCGGCGAGGGCCTTCTCGAGCACCACCCGCACCTCGGCGAGCAGCTCACGCGCCCGGGCCCGCGGCAGGCGGTCGGCCGGATGCTCGTAGTGCACCCGCGCGGCCCACAGCGACTCGTCGGCGTAGATGTTGCCGATGCCCGAGACGAGTGTCTGATCGAGCAGGGCCCGCTTGATCCCGGTGCGCTTGCGCCCGAGCGCCGCGAGGAACGTCGCCTCGTCGAACGCGGGGTCGAGCGGGTCGCGGGCGATGTGCGCCACCTGGCCGGGCACGAGCGCGAGCGTGTCGCCGAGCATCCGCCCGCTGTCGAAGCCCGAGTACCCGCCGGCGGCACCGTCGGCCGTGGGCACGAGGCGGTCGACCGCCATCGAGCCGAAGATGCGCTGGTCGACGAAGTTCACCCAGAACTCGCCGTGCTCCGGATGCTCGATCTGCAGCCGGATGCGCAGCAGCCCCTCCTCGCCGGTACCCGGCGTGCGCAGCAGCACCTGCCCGCTCATGCCGAGGTGCGCGACCAGCGCCTGCGGCCCTGAGGCCGCGGCTGTCGCGGGCGCGGCACCACCCGCGCCGCCCTCCCCCGTCGGCGCCGCCGCCGCCCCCGCCGACAGCGGGAACCACAGGAACTTCCCCCGCCGGACGGCGGCGAGCATCCGTCGCCCCTCGAGCAGCGACTCGAACCGCCCCTCGAGCGGGCTGTGCCGCTTCAGCGACCGGGTGTCGAACACCTCGACCCCGGTGATCAGCGCACCCGAGACGGCGGGCTCGAGGCCCGCGCGCACGACCTCGACCTCGGGGAGCTCCGGCACGGGCTAGGCCTTCGGGGCCGGCCCGAGCTCGGCGAACGCGGCCGCGGCCGCCACCGACTCGGCTTGCTTCTTGCTCGACCCGGTGCCCGATGCGCTGATCGCCCGCCGCTTGCCCGACGCCGGGAGCGTCACCGTGGCGGTGAACTCCTTGCGGTGGTCGGGGCCCGACTCCTCGATGGCGTAGACGGGGGCCTCGTAGCCGTGCTGCGCTGCACGCTCCTGGAGACTCGTCTTCGGATCCATCGAGATGCCGAAGCGCCCGGGGTCGTTCGCGAGGGGCATGACGAGGCGCAGCACGAGTGCCGTCGCCACATCGGGCCCCTGGTCGAGGTAGGTCGCCCCGATCACCGCCTCGACGGTGTCGGCGAGGATGGACGCCTTGTCGCGCCCGCCCGTGAGCTCCTCGCCCCGGCCGAGCTTGATCACCTCGCCGAGCCCGATCGTGCGGGCGATCTCGGCGAGCGCGACCGTGCTGACCAGCGAGGCCCGCCGCTTGGCGAGCTCGCCCTCGGTGAGCTCGGTGAAGGTGGTGTAGAGCATCACCGTCACGGCCTGGCCGAGGATGGAGTCGCCGAGGAACTCGAGCCGCTCGTTCGTGGGGATGCCGCCGTGCTCGTAGGAGTATGAGCGGTGGGTCAGCGCCAGGTCGAGCAGCGCGGGGTCGAGTTCGATCCCGAGGCGCGCCAAAAGGTGCGACCGGGCATCTTTTTCGTCAGACACCGGTCGCACCTCTCGAAGAACGATTAAACGTCGGCGACCTTGCGGCCCTTGTACTCCAGGAACAGGGCGGTGCCTGCGGAGTCCTCGACGACCTTGGCGCGGTGCGGCAGGCTGTACGTGGTCTTGCCGTTCTCGATGGTCTTGACCAGCGTGGGGATCTCGGCCTTCCACTGCGAACGACGCGCGTGGGTGTTGGAACGTGACTTCTTCCGCTTCGGAACAGCCATGGTTGTCTCTCTTCTTCTCGGTCGGCGTGCGTTCGTGGGGCGCGCGCCGGCGGTTTAGAACCCCGTGCCTAGGTGGCGTCGGTGTCTGTGTCTTCGGAAGCCGTCGAGCCCTGAGGGCTGCTCAGACCGGCCAGTGCCGACCATCTCGGGTCGATCACGTCGGGTGCGGGTTGTGCCGGATGGTCGGCCAGACGCTCGCCCGTCACCGGGTCGAGTCCTGGGCAGTCCGGCGTGCACACCGGCTGGAACGGAAGTGCCAGCACAACCGCATCCCTGATCAGAGGTTCGAGATCGACATGGTCGTCATGAACCTCGTAATCGAAAGCTTCGTCAGAAGAATACGCGAAAAGCTCCTGGAATTCGACTTCGACGGTCTGGGCGATGTCGCGGAGGCATCGGCTGCACTCCCCGACGGCCTCGGCCGAGACGTCGGCGGAGACCAGGATGCCCTCGTGCACGGACTCCAGACGGAGGTCGACGTGCAGTTCTTCGCCGGCCGGAACGGCCAGCAGGCCCTCACCGAGCTTCTCGCCGGTGGGGATGTCGAAGCGGTGCTCGCGCATCTCGCCGGGCTTGTGGAGGATGTCGCGCACGTTGACCGTGTAAGGGGTCTTCTTGAATGTGCTCACCGAGAGATTCTACCGGCTCCACGGGTGGGTGCGGTCAGGCCGGCGGGCGCGGCCGGGCAGGCGGCCCGCCCGCACGGTCAGGCCGCGGGCCGCGGCGGGTTGCGGTGCGCGTTCGCCGCCACCACCGCGTCGGCCTCCGCCCGCAGGGCGTCGACCACGGTGCGAACCGCGAGCCGTTCCGCCCGGTCGGGCCGCATCAGCGCGAAGATGTGCCGCTCGGCGACGACCCCGCGCAGGTTCTTCAGCACGATCTCGCTGCGGTACGCCCCGCCCGCGGTGTAGCAGGGCAGGATGGCGACCCCGAGCCCGGCCGCGACGAACGCCTCGGTCACGCGCGTGTCGCCGAAGCGCTGCACCACGTTCATGGGAGTGCCCGCCGCCGAGGAGATGTCGAGGATGGTGCGCTCGAACGGGTAGCCCCACGGCACCCCGATCCAGCGTTCGCCGATCAGGTCCTCGGGGTCGAGCAGCTCCTTCTCGGCGAGCGGATGCCCGGGCGGCAGCGCGATGTCGAGCGGCTCGGTCATCAGCTTCACGGCCGCGAGCTCGGTGGAGGGCCAGTTGGTGGCCGCCGAGGAGGCCGTGTGCGCCAGCACGATGTCGAAGTCGGCGGTCAGCGCCGGGAAGTCGTCGCTCTCGGGGTCGCGGTCGCTGCAGTGCAGCGTCAGCCCGCCCACCTCGTCGAGGCGGCGCACGACACCCGGCAGCAGCATCTGCCCTCCGGTCGGGAAGGTCGCGAGCGACACCTCCCCCGTCGGGTCGTTGCGGAACTCGTCCCAGAGCGCGTTGGCGTGCTCGATGGCCACGGCCACGTCGGTGGCGCTGCGGGCGAGCGCCCGCCCCGCATCCGTCAGCACGATGCCGCGGCCGGCCTTCTCGGTCAGCGGAAGCCCGGCCTCGCGCTCGAGCACCCGCAGCTGCTGCGAGACGGCAGATGGCGTGCGGTGCGTGGCGCGCGCGACCTCGGTGATGCTGCCGCGCTCGGCGAGCTCGCGGAGCAGTTCGAGGCGCCGGACGTCCATGAAGCGACTCTACAGCGCCGGCGCGGGGCACCCCGCCGAAGCTAAACGATCGACGGGTGCCCCGCGACGATCAGGCGAGGTCGGGCAGCTCGCTGAAGGCCTGGTCGTAGATCGCCAGGGCCCGCTCCGCCTCGGCGTCGGTGACGACGCACGGCGGCACCACGTGCAGGCGGTTGTCTGCCGTGAACGGCAGCAGGCCGAGCGAGAGCAGCTTCCCCTTCAGCGCCGCGACGCCGGCCGCGGAGAGCGGTGTCCGCGCATCCGCGTCGCTGACCAGGTCGAGCGCCCAGAACACGCCGAGCCCGCGCACCTCGCCGATCACGGCGTGCTTCTCGGCCAGCGCCTCGAGGCCCGGGCCGAGGATGTCGCGCCCGATGTGCGCGGCGTTGTCGACGATGCCCTCCGACTCCATCGCGTCGATGGCCCCCACGATGGCGGCCATGGCGAGCGGATGCCCGGAGTACGTCAGCCCGCCCGGGAACACGGCGTCGTCGAAGATCTCGGCGATGGCGGGGCTGATGATCACACCGCCGGCGGGCACGTAGCCGGAGTTCACGCCCTTGGCGAAGGTGATCAGGTCGGGCTCGACGAACGAGCCGTCCTCGGCGGTGAGGCTCTGGAAGGCGAACCACGACCCGGTGCGACCGAAGCCGGCCATCACCTCGTCGAAGATCAGCACGATGCCGTGCTTGTCGGCCAGCGCCCGCACGCCTTCGAGGTAGCCGGGCGGCGGCACCAGCACGCCGGCGGTGCCGGGCACCGTCTCCAGCAGGATGGCGGCGATCGAGGCGGCGCCCTCCGACACGATCACGCGCTCGAGGTGCTGCAGCGCGCGGGCCGACTCCTCTTCCGGGCTCGTCGACCAGAAGTCGGAGCGGTAGGCGAAGGGGCCGAAGAAGTGGGCGTGCCCGCGGGAGTACTCGTTCGGCACGCGGCGCCAGTCGCCGGTGGCGACCACCGCGGCTCCGGTGTTGCCGTGGTAGCTGCGGTAGGTCGAGAGCACCTTGTCCCGGCCGGTGAACAGGCGGGCCATCCGGATGGCGTTCTCGTTCGCATCCGCACCGCCGTTGGTGAAGAAGACCTTGCTGTAGCTGCTGCCCGCCTTGTCGAGGATGCGCTGGGCGGCCTTGCCTCGCGTGAGGTTGGCGGCGGCCGGGGCGACCGTGGTGAGCACGTCGGCCTGCTCCTTGATGGCGGCGACGACGGCGGGGTGCTGGTGGCCGATGTTCGTGTTCACCAGCTGCGAGGAGAAGTCGAGGTACTCGGTGCCCTCGTAGTCCCAGACCGTGGAGCCGAGCCCGCCGGCGATGACCATCGGCTTGAGCGAGGCCTGGGCCGACCAGGAGTGGAACACGTGGGCGCGGTCGAGCTCGAGGGCGAGCTGCTGGTCGGCGGGGTCGAGATCCATGGTGCGTTCTTTCTGTGTGTGGTGCGGGTGGTGAGGGAGGGTGACGCTGCCGCCACCCTCCCTTGTGACGAGTGGCTACTCGCCGCCCTCCTTGAGGGTGACGTCGATGGGCGTGAAGCCCTCGCCCATCACGTCGACGCCCTCGTCCTTGAGCTCGGAGAGCGCCTTCTCCACGTACTCGTTCGAGAACGCGGTGGCCGGCGGCTCCTCCGAGATGACGGTCGCGCCGGTCTCGTTGGGGGTGTCCATGGCGATCTTCACCGTCTGGTCCCACTGGTCCTGGTTGATCGTGCCGACACCCGAGGTGGAGGGCCAGATCAGCTTGTTGACCTCGTTGGTCATCCAGAGCTGGTGGCTCTCACCGAGCTGCGAGCCCGAGGCGGTGACGATCTTCGCGGCGTCCTCGGCGTTGTCGCGGGCGTAGGCCCAGCCCTTGATCGACGCCTTGATGAACTTCACCGTGGTGTCGGCATAGGCCGAGTCGTCGGCGAGGCGGTCGGAGTCGGCCCAGATGGCGTCCTGGAGCATCGCGGTGCCCTCGGTGTTCCAGTCGATGACGTTCAGCTCGTCGGGGGTGAAGAGCTTGCCGGTGGACGGGTTCTTCGTCTCCAGCACCTGCGCGTACTCGTTGTACGTCATGGCCTGGGCCGCGTCGATGTCGCCGGCGAGGAAGCCGTTCATGTCGAACGCCTGTGCGACCAGTGAGATGTCGTCGAGCTTCACGCCGGCCTTGTTCATCCCGGCGAACAGCTCCCACTCGTTGCCGTAGCCCCAGCTGCCGACCGTCTTGCCCTTGAGGTCGGCGGCCGAGGTGATGTTCTTGTCCTTCATCGAGATCTGCGTGGTGCCGGAGCGCTCGAAGATCTGCGCGACGTCGGTCACGGCCGCGCCCTGCTCGATCGAGCCGAGCACCTTCGGCACCCACGAGATCGCGTAGTCGGCGTCGCCGCCCGTGAGCACGTCGATCGGCACGATGTCGGTCGCGCCCTCGAGGATGGTGACGTCGAGTCCCTCGTCCTCGTAGAAGCCCTGGTCGAGGGCCGCGTAGTAGCCGGCGAACTGGGCCTGCGAGAACCACTGCAGCTGCAGCGAGACGGGGGTGAGGTCGCCTGAGGCCGCCGAGTCGGTGGAGTCGGACGAACCGCCGCTCGAGCATCCGGTGAGCACGATCGCGGTGGCGGCCAGGGCGCCGATGCCGCCGATGACACGGGAGCGGGTGAGACGTGTGCTGTGTTTCATGTCGTTCCTCCTCTGGTGGTGCGCGGGGTGGTGCGGGTGGGTGGTGCGGGTGGTGCAGCTCGGGGGCCGGCGTCGACGGCGCGGCTCAGGTGCGCGGCTTGTAGTGCCGCGTCGCGAAGGTCTCGATCGCGAGGGTGACGCAGTAGAACACGAGACCGACGATGATGGCGCCGAGCACGTAGGCCCAGGCGAGGTTGTAGTTCGACGACGACGCCGCCGAGGTGATCGACTTGCCGAGCCCGCCGACCGGCCCGCCGAAGTACTCCGCGATCAGGGCCGAGATCACGGCGAGGCTCGAGGCGATCCGCAGCCCGGTGAAGATGAACGGCAGCGCTCCGGGCACGGTCACCGTGCGGGTCGTCTGCCAGGCGGATGCCGCGTAGACGTGCATCAGGTCGCGATGCACCGGGCGCACCTGCCGCAGACCCCGCAGCGTGTTGATGTAGACCGGGATGAACACCGCGAGCGCCGCCACCAGCTGCCGCGCGGTCTCCGCACCGGCCCCGAACATCGTGTACAGCACGGGCGCCAGCGCCACGATCGGCACGACGGCGAGGGCCGCGACCAGGCCGGCGGTGAGCTCGTCGACCACCCGCGCCAGGGCGGCGAGCACGGCGAACAGGATGCCCACGACCCCGCCGATGACGAGCCCCACGAGGGCGTTGCCTCCGGTGACCAGTGCGCCCGCCACCACGGAGGAGATGTTGTCGCCGAACTCGGTGCCGATCGCCAAGGGCCCGGGTACGATGAACGGCTTGATGTCGAACGCGACCACGAGCAGCTGCCAGAGGGCGAGCGCCACGACGCCGAGGATCACCGGCGCGAGCACGGTGCGCAGGGAGCCGGCGGAGGCCCTCATCGGTTCTCCACGCCTCGGGCGGCGGTGGGCTTGATGCCGACGGGGGCCTCGCCGTGCAGCAGCTCGCGCACGCGGCTGACGTTCTCGAAGAACGCCTCGTCCTCGCGCAGGTGCTCGTCGCGGTCGGCGGTGCCCGGCAGGGTGATGCTCAGGATGTCGCGGATGCGGCCGGGCCGCGGGGACATCACGACGACCCGGTTCGACAGGAACACGGCCTCGGGGATGGAGTGGGTGACGAACACGACCGCCGCCCCGGTCTCGCCGGTGATGCGCACGAGCTCGGTCTGCATGCGCTCGCGGGTCATCTCGTCGAGCGCGCCGAAGGGCTCGTCCATGAGCAGCAGGCGCGGGCTCTCGGCGAGCGCCCGGGCGATCGCGACCCGCTGCTGCATGCCGCCGGAGAGCTGGTCGGGGTAGCTCTCGGCGAAGTCGCCGAGGCCGACGAGCGCCAGCAGCTCGGCCGAGCGCTTCTTGCGGCCGGCCGAGTTCACCCCGTGCAGCTCGAGCGGCAGCTCGATGTTCGCCGCCACGGTTCGCCAGGGCAGCAGGCCCGACTGCTGGAAGGCGATGCCGTACTCCTGGTCGATGCGCGCCTGCCTGGCCGTCTTGCCGAACACGGTGAGCGTGCCCGCCGAGGGCGTGTCGAGGTCGGCGATCAGCCGCAGCAGCGTCGACTTGCCGCAGCCGGAGGGGCCGATCAGCGAGACGAACTCCCCCGGGGCGACCGTGAGGTCGATGGAGTCGAGCGCCGTCACGGAGGGCTTCCGCTTGGCGGTGAAGACCTTGTCGACGCCGGTCACCTGGACGGCGGCGGTTGTGGATGCCTCGCTCATGCGGGCACCTCCCCTCTGCGGAAGCGCCGGAGCAGGACTCCGAGCAGGGCGATGAAGCCGGCGGCCACGAGGCCGACGGCGATGGCGCCGAAGATCGGCGCCCAGGTCTTGGCCGGGTCGCCCGAAGCCTGCTGGGCGAACTCGATGATCATCCGGCCGATGCCGCCGCGGAGGCCGATCGAGACCTCGGCGACCACGGTGCCGATCACGGCGTTAGCGGCCGCTAGCCGGAGGGCCGGCAGCAGGTACGGCACGCTCGCCGGCAGGCGCAGCGTGAACAGCGTCTTCCACCAGCCGACGCCGTAGCTGCGGAACAGCTCCACGTGGATGGCATCGGGCGAGTTGAGGCCGCGGAGCGCGCCGATCGACACCGGGAAGAAGGCGAGGTACGACGCGATGATCGCGACCGACATCCAGCTCTCCCAGGTGAAGTCGCCGAACTCGAGCTGGGCGCCCCAGCGCCGCACGAGCGGGGCGATCGCGATCAGCGGCACGGTCTGGCTCAGCACGATCCAGGGCAGCACGGCCGACTCGGCGGTGCGGAAGCGCTGCATCAGGATCGCTAGCAGCATGCCCACCACGACGCCGACGACCCAGCCGACCGCGGCCACGCCGAGTGTGAAGACGGCCGCCTGGGCGACGGCGAGCCAGACGGGCTGGGCGTTCCGCCCGTTGCCCGACTGCTCGAACAGTCGCCCGATCATGTCCCAGACGTGGGGCATCGCCAGGTCGGTCGTTCGCGGCAGCACGGTGAGGTCGCCGATCATCACACCGGTGGCCGGACCGATCGCCTTGTAGAGCTCCCAGGCGACCACGACGAGCAGCACCCCGCCCGCGCCGAACGCGACCCGCGTCGCGGTCGTGCCCGAACGCCGCGCGCCGCGCCGGCGCTCGGGGGTGCCCGTCGGGGAGGTTCCGGTCATGCCTTGGCCGTGATGTGGTCGCGAAGGGCCGGCATCACGGTCTCGCCGTACACGCGGAGGGTCTCCTCCTTGTTGTCGTGCTGCAGGTAGCCCGCGAACTGCGTCACGCCGATCTCGGCGTACTGCTTCAGCTTCTCGATGTGCTGCTCGGCGGTGCCGAGCACGCAGAAGCGGTCGACGATGTCGTCGGGCACGAAGCTCGTGTGGCTGTTGCCCGCGCGGCCGTGCTCGTTGTAGTCGTAGCCTTCACGATCCTTGATGTAGGAGGTGAGCGCCTCGGGCACGTCGCTGCTCTCGCCGTACTTCGCCACGATGTCGGCCACATGGTTGCCCACCATGCCGCCGAACCAGCGGCACTGGTCGCGCATGTGCTCCCAGTCGTCGCCGATGTACATCGGGGCGGCCACGCAGAACGCGATCTCGTCGGGGTCGCGCCCGACGTTCTCGGCCGCCTTCCGCACCGTGGCGATCATCCACTTGGCGATGTCGATGTCGCCGCACTGCAGGATGAAGCCGTCGCCGACCTCTCCCGTGAGCTTGAGGGCGAGCGGGCCGTACGCCGCCACCCACAGGTCGAGCGACGAGCCCTTGCTCCAGGGGAACTGCAGCGTGGCGCCGTTGTACTCGACCGAGCGCGAGTTCGCGAGCTCCCGGATGACGTGGATCGACTCGCGGAGGGTCTTCAGCGTCGTGGGGGCGCCGTTGGTGACCCGCACCGCCGAGTCGCCGCGGCCGATGCCGCAGATGGTGCGGTTGCCGTACATCTCGTTGAGGGTCGCGTAGACCGAGGCCGTGACCGTCCAGTCCCGGGTGGCCGGGTTGGTGACCATGGGGCCGACCTTGATCTTGTTCGTCTCGGCCAGGATCTGGCTGTAGATGACGTACGGCTCCTGCCAGAGCAGGTGCGAGTCGAAGGTCCAGAAGTAGTCGAAGCCGTACTGCTCGCTGAGCTTGGCGAGCCCGACGGTGCGGGCTGCCGGGGGGTTGGTCTGAACGACCGCGCCGAAATCCATGTGGTGTCCTGTCGTTCGTCAGATCAAGTACTGGCTGAGGCCGCGCTTGAAGTACGCGCCGTCGCCCTTGCGGCCGAGGTAGCTGTCGTCGTCGACGATCATCCGCCCGCGGGAGAACACGGTGTCGACGTGGCCGTCGATCTCGTAGCCCTCCCACGCCGAGTAGTCCATGTTCATGTGGTGCGTCTTGCCCACGCCGATCGAGGTGTGCCCGTTCGGGTCGTAGATCACCACGTCGCCGTCGGCCCCGGGCTGGATGACGCCCTTCTTGCCGTAGATGCCGAACATCCGCGCCGGCGTGGTGCTCGTCAGCTCGACCCAGCGGGGCAGGCTGATCTCGCCCATCACGACACCCTGGTAGATCAGGTCCATCCGGTGCTCGACCGAGCCGATGCCGTTCGGGATCTTCGAGAAGTCCGCCAGCCCCATGTCCTTCTGGCCCTTCATGCAGAAGGGGCAGTGGTCGGTCGAGATGACCTGCAGGTCGTTGGTGCGAAGGCCCTGCCACATGTGGTGCTGGTGACCCTCGTGCTTCGAGCGCAGCGGGGTCGAGCAGACCCACTTCGCGCCCTCGAAGTCGCCCCATTCGGGGCTGGATGCTCCGAGCTGGTCCTCGAGCGAGAGGTAGAGGTACTGCGGGCAGGTCTCCGCGAACACGTTCTGGCCGTTGTCGCGGGCCGCGGCGATCTGCTCGACCGCCTGCTTGGCGCTGACGTGGACGATGTAGAGCGGCGCCCCCGTCAGGTTCGCGAGCATGATCGCGCGATGCGTCGCCTCCTCCTCGGCCTGCCACGGGCGCGAGACGCCGTGGTAGTAGGGGGTGGTCTCGCCGCGCTCGAGGTGCTGCTTCACCAGCAGGTCGATGACCGAGCCGTTCTCGGCGTGCATCATGATCAGCGAGCCGTTGTCGGAGGCCCGCTGCATCGCCTTGACGATCTGGCCGTCGTCGCTGAGGAACACGCCCTTGTAGGCCATGAACAGCTTGAACGACGTGACACCCTCGTTGATCAGCTCGTCCATCGCGGTGAGCGAGGAGTCCTGCACGTCGGACAGGATCTGGTGGAAGCCGTAGTCGACCGCGCACTGCCCGGCCGCCTTTCCCTGCCAGAGGTTGTACTGGTCGAGGATGTTCTCTCCGGCGTACTGCACGACGAAGTCGATGATCGACGTGGTGCCGCCATGGGCGGCCGCGCGGGTGCCGGTCTCGAAGGTGTCGCTCGCCTCGGTGCCGCCGAACGGCATCTGCATGTGCGTGTGCGCGTCGATGCCGCCCGGTATGACGTACTTGCCGGTCGCGTCGACGACCTGGTCGACGTTCCGCTCGATGTCGAAGCCGAGCAGGGTGCTGCCCGGGGCGAGCACCGCGGCGATGGTCTCGCCGTCGATCAGCACGTCGGCCGTGGCAGTGCCGGTGGCGTTGACGACCGTGCCGCCCTTGATGAGGGTCTTCATGACTGCCTCTCCCCCGGGCCTACGGTGCGACGATCTCGCCGTAGGCGTCGGGGCGACGGTCGCGGTAGAACTGCCAGTCGTCGCGGGTGTCGCGGATGGCGTCGAGGTCGAGGTCGCGCACGAGCAGCTCCTCGTGCTCGCTCGATCCGAGCTCGCCGACGTAGTTGCCGCGCGGGTCGACCACGTAGCTGGTGCCGTAGAAGTCGACGGCGAGGTCGCCGTATTCGTTGTCCTCCTTGCCGACGCGGTTCGGCACGAGCACGAAGTACTGGTTCGCACCGGCCGCCGCGGGGCCCTCGAGCTCCCAGAGGCGGTTCGACAGACCGGGCTTGGAGGCGTTGGGGTTGAAGACGATCTGGGCGCCGTTCAGGCCGAGCTCGCGCCAGCCCTCGGGGAAGTGGCGGTCGTAGCAGATGTGCACACCCACCTTGCCGACGGCGGTGTCGAAGACGGGGTAGCCGAGGTTGCCGGGGCGGAAGTAGAACTTCTCGTAGAAGCTCTCGAGGTGCGGGATGTGATGCTTGCGGTACTTGCCCACGACCGTGCCGTCGGCGTCGACGACCACGGCGGTGTTGTAGTAGACGCCGGTCTGCTCCTCCTCGTAGATCGGGAGGATCGTGACCATGTTGAGCTCCTTGGCCAGGGCGGCGAAGCGCTGCACGATCGGGCCGTCGGCCGGCTCGGCGTAGCGGTAGTACTTCTTGTCCTGGGTGATGCCGAAGTAGGGCCCGTAGAACAGCTCCTGGAAGCAGATCACCTGCGCGCCCTGGGCGGCCGCGTCGCGCATGAACTGCTCGTGCTTGTCGAGCATCGACTCCTTGTCGCCCGTCCAGGTGGTCTGGGATATCGCCGCGCGGATCGTCGTCATCGGTGGTTCCTTTCGAAGCGTGCTGTGCAGCCGGTTTTGTTATTATTCGGCGTGAACATTTCTCGTGTGTTTCAGAGTGTGACGCGAGAGTAAATATGTCAAGACTCCCGGGCACCCCCGTCCGGGCCGACGCACCAAGAAGCCGGGGCAGCATGCTCGAACGGATCGTCGACGCGGTGGAGCACCGCACCCCCGACGGCATCGCCGCCGCCATCTCCCGGCTGATCCGCTCGGGCTCGCTCAGCGCCGGCGAGCGCCTTCCCACGGTGCGCGACGTCGCCTCGACGCTCGGCGTCAGCCCGGCCACGGTCAGCACGGCCTGGCAGGCGCTCTCGGGGGTCGGCCTGATCACCTCGCGCGGCCGCGCCGGCAGCTACGTGCTCCAGGCCGCCACCCCGTGGATGCCGCCGCACTTCGGCGAGCTGGCCGGCTCGCACGTCACCGCGCGGCTCGACCTCTCGACCGGCACACCCGACCCGTCCCTGCTGCCCGACCTCTCGCTCGCGCTCACCAAGGTGCCCACCCGGGCCGACACCGCCAGCTACCTCAGCTCCCCGGTGCTTCCCGGGCTCGAGAAGCACCTGCGCGCATCCTGGCCCTACCCCGTCGCGGCGCTGACGATCGTCGACGGCGCCCTCGACGCCATCTCGCGCTCGCTCGAGTCGCTCGTGCGCTTCGGCGACCGGGTGGTGGTCGAGAACCCGACGTTCCCGCCGTTCCTCGACCTGCTCGAGACGCTCGGGGCCGAGCGGCTGCCGGTCGACGTCGACGACGAGGGGATGCTCCCGGCACGCCTCGCGGACGCCCTCGCCCTGGGGCCGGTCGCGATCATCCTGCAGCCCCGGGCGCACAACCCCACGGGCATGTCGATGAGCGCGGGGCGGGCGCGGGAGCTGTCGCGGGTGCTGCGCGCGCACGACCACGTCTGCGACCCCGTGGTGATCGAGGACGACCACTCGGGCGAGATCTCGTCGAGCCCGGCGCACAGCCTCGGCAGCTGGCTGCCGAACCGCACCCTGCACGTGCGCAGCTTCGCGAAGTCGCACGGCCCCGACCTCCGCATCGCGGCGCTCGGCGGGCCCGAGGCGCTGATCGACCGCATCGTGGCGCGGCGGCTGCTCGGGCCCGGCTGGACGTCGCGCATGCTGCAGACGATCCTCTACGAACTGCTCACCGCTCCCGCCTCGGTCGACACCGTGCACGACGCGCGGCGCATCTATCAGGCGCGGCAGCGGCTGCTCTCCGAGGCGCTGGTCGAGCAGGGGCTGCCGCACGCGCCCTCCGACGGCATCAACACCTGGCTGCCGGTGGCCGACGAGAAGGCGGCCATCCTCACCCTGGCCGCGAGCGGCATCCGGGTGGCGGCGGGTGCGTCGTTCGTGGCTGCGCCGCCGGTTCCGGATGCGCGGCCGCCCCAGTTCCTCCGCGTGACCGCGGGCCGTGTCGCCGCCGACTTCGACGAGGTCGCCGCCCTCCTGGCGGTCGCCGCCCGCGCCGAGTAGCCGCCCGATATCGACAGATCCTCATCACGCTGCTAGCATTGACAGCAGGGAGGTGGGCGGCATGGCGACCATCACGGTTCGAGACCTCGAAGACGGCACCCGCTATCGGCTGCGGGTGCGGGCCGCGCGCAACGGGCGGTCGATGGAGGCCGAGGCGCGGCACATCCTCATGGCAGCGGTCGCCAGCGAGCCGGCCGACACCGCCGGCATCGGAAGTCGCATCCGCTCGATGTTCGCCGACGTCGGGTACGCCGACGACCTCGCCGACCTGCTGCCAGAGCGCTCGGCCCCGGTCGACCGGGCCGACTTCGATCGATGATCCTGCTCGACACGAACGTGGTCTCGGAGCTCCTGAGAGCCCGGGCATCCCCCGCGGTCGTCGACTGGGTCGATCAGCAGCCCGCCGACGATCTCTGCCTCTCGGCCGTCACCCTCGCCGAACTGCTCCAGGGTGTCGCGCTGCTGCGCGCCGGAACGCGGCGGCGCGAGCTCGGACGACGGGTCGCCCACCTGGTTGCCCACGAGTTCGACCGGCGCATCCTGCCTCTCGACGCCGAGTGCGCGGTCGAGTTCGCCGACGTCGTCTCCTCACGCCGCCGCCTCGGCCGCCCCATCACCCCGTTCGACGCCCAGATCGCGGCGACTGCCCGCGTGCACGGCGCCCTCCTCGCCACGCGCAACGAGCGCGACTTCGATCACACCGGCCTCCCGATCGTGAACCCCTGGCTCGGCTGAGGTCGGCGAGGGTACGGTCGGCGGGGAGGGCGGGCATGGGATTGAATGGGGGCGTGAAGGTCACGGTGCTCGCAGGCGGTGTCGGAGGTGCACGGTTCCTGAGGGGGCTGCGCACCCAGCTGAGGAAGGCGTACCCGAACGGCGACGGCGGCTCGACCGCCGAGGTCACCGCGGTCGTGAACACGGGTGACGACATGTGGCTCACGGGCCTGCGGGTCTGCCCCGACCTCGACTCGATCATGTACACGCTCGGCGGCGCCAACGACGACGAGCGTGGCTGGGGCCGCAAGGGCGAGAGCGAGCGCGTCAGCGCCGAGCTCACGGCCTACGGCGTGGGCTGGCCGTGGTTCACCCTCGGCGACCTCGACCTCGGCACCCACATCGCCCGCTCGAGCTTCCTGCGCGACGGCCTCACACTCACCGAGGCCACCGCCCGGCTCGCCGAGCGCTGGAACCTCGGTGTGAAGCTCCTGCCGATGAGCGACGAGCCGGTCGAGACGCACGTCGAGATCATCCTCGACGGCAAGCGCCGCATCGTGCACTTCGAGGAGTGGTGGGTGAAGCACCGGGCGGGCGTGCCGGCGCAGCGCTTCATCCAGGTGGGGGCGGATGCGGCGAAGCCGACCCCGTCCGTGCGGCGGGCGATCGAGCAGGCCGACGTGATCCTGGTCGCTCCCTCGAACCCGGTGGTGTCGATCGGCACCATCCTCGGAGTGCCGGGCCTCCGTTCGGCCCTCCGCGAGGCCCGCGCGCCGATCGTCGGGGTCTCCCCCATCATCTCGGGTGCCGCCGTTCGCGGCATGGCCGACGCCTGCCTCACCGCGATCGGCGTCGAGACGACGGCCGCCGCGGTGGCGAAGCACTACGGCTCCCGCTCGCGCGGCGGCCTGCTCGACGCGTGGCTGATCGACGAGAGCGACGCGGCGAGCGCCCCGGTCATCGAGTCGGCGGGCATCCGCATCTCGGTGGTGCCGCTCTGGATGCGCGACCCCGCCACGAGCACCCAGCTCGCCGCCGACGCCCTGGCCGCCGCCGCCCGCTAGACCGCAGCGGGCACGATGGCCGCGGCAGCCCGCTAGCCCGCCGGGCGCAGGCTGATCAGCCAGGCGTACAGCGCCATCGACAGGATGTACACCAGCACGACGAGCGCGTACCCCAGCACGTGTGTCTTCACGGGGATGCCCCGCTTCACCCACCAGCCGAACAGCTTGAACGCCCACGGCACGAAGAACCAGCCGAGAAGCTGAGTCGACACCACGTTCCCGATGAACAGCGACAGCCAGAACGGCACTCCGTGGCTGTCGAACAGAGGGTCGGCGATGAAGTAGCCCCAGAGGAACACGATGGGGTACAGCATGAGCAGCACCAGGAGGTTGCTCTTGAACACCGGGTCGGGCAGAGCATCCGGAGCCTTGCGACCCGACCAGAAGCCGAAGCCGTAGCTCGAGCGCGTGAGCTTCAGCTGCTCGTTGTAGTCGGCGCCCTCGGCCAGCAGCGCCGAGCGCTCGGGCGAGTCGAGCCAGGCGTTCAGGTGCTTCTCGCTGTCGAAGCTGAGCACGACCACCCAGTCGTCCTGCACCCCGGGGATGGGCCGCTCGACCTTGTGGCCGACGAAGCCCTCGAAGCGCGACTCGACGGCCGAGATCTCGCGCTGCCACTCGAGGAAGCGGGCCTCGTCCTGCGGTGCGACCTTGCTCGAGATGAGCACGGACGACGCCTCGGAGGGGTGCTTGACCTCCTCGGTGAACAGGTGCACCTCGTCGTTGCCGATGAAGCGGTCGCCGATCTCGTCGACGAGGTTCTTGCGCTCGGCGCTCTGCAGCCAGCCGCGGGCCGAGGAGGCGTCGCGGAAGTGCTGCACGGTGACCCAGTCGACCGAGTGCGGCGGGTTCGGCCGGATCAGCTCCCGCTCGATGAAGCCCGGCCAGCGCGAGACGCGCTCGGCGACCTTCTTCTGCCAGGCCTCGTAGTCGGCGTAGTCCTTCTCGGCGAGCCGACGGTGCACGACCAGCGTGACTGTTCCACCAGTGGAGGTCGTGGCACCGTCGGGCAGCGCCGTGTCGGTCATGCTCAGGCCTTCTGGTAGGCGAGCTCGCCCGCGATCCAGGTCTGGTCGACAGCGCGCTCGTCGCCGACCATCATCACGCCGAAGAGCAGGTCGGAGACGGTCTCGAGCGTCAGCGGGCCGTCGCTGTAGGACAGGCTCTGGTGCCAGGCGGTCGCGGGCGGACCGGCGGTCCAGTCGAGGGCGACGAAGTCGGCCTCCTTGCCGATGTCGAACGAGCCGACGAGGTCGTCGATGTAGAGCGCCTCGGCTCCGCCCTTGGTGATGGAGTAGAACGCGCGCAGCGGCGAGAGCTTGTTGCGCTCGGATTCGGCGAGGTCCTGCTCGCTCGGCAGGATGCTGCCGTCGAGGATGGTGTTGTTCAGCATGCCGACCTTGTAGCCGTCCTCGAGGCTGTTCAGCAGGCTGAAGCGGTTTCCGCCGCCCATGTCGGTGCCGTACGAGACGAGCACACGGTGCTCGGGGTCGAGCGCCCGGCCGAGGCGGAACAGGCCCGATCCGAGATAGAGGTTCGACGACGGGCAGAAGGCCACCGAGGCGCCCGCCTCCGAGAAGCGGCGGAACTCGCTGTTGGACAGCCAGACTCCGTGGCCGCCCGTGAACTTCGGGCCGACCAGTCCGAACTTCTCGTAGACGCCGAGGTAGTCGTGGCAGTCGTCGTGCAGCGCCAGCACGCCGTGCACCTCGGCGGGGTTCTCGGAGATGTGGGTGTTGATCCACAGGTCGGGGAACTCCTCTTTGAGCTTCTGGCAGGCCGCCAGTAGCTCGTTGGAGGCGCCGAAGCCGAAGCGCGGGGTGATCGCGTAGAGGTTGCGGCCCTTGCCGTGCCACTTCTCGATCAGCGTGCGGCTGTCGTCGTAGAACTGCTCGGGGGTGTTCGCGAAGTAGTCGGGCACGTGCCGGTCGATGCCGGTGAGGCCGGCGATCATGCGCATGTTGCGGCGGCTGGCCTCCTCGAAGAAGACCTCGTTGCAGGTGAGGTTGCCGGTGGTGAACGTCTGCGCCGTGGTGGTGCCCGAGGCGAGCAGGTTGTCGAAGAAGTGCTTCGTGCCCTCCTCGGCGTACTCGCGCTCGGAGTACTTGTGCTCCTCCGGGAAGACCCACTTCTGCAGCCACGGCAGCAGCTGCTCGCCGTAGGCGCCGAGAACGCGGGTCTGCGGCAGGTGGATGTGCCCGTCGATGAAGCCGGGGAGGATGATCCGGTCGCGGATCTCGGTGATCTCGACCCCCGAGTGCGTCGACGCGATGTCGTCGTAGGCGCCGAAGTCGACGATCACGCCGTCCTCGACGACCAGCAGGCCGTCGGCCTGGAACCGGGCGGCCGCTTCCTCGTTGCCGACGTGCTTGTAGGGGTCGT
Organism: Herbiconiux gentiana; assembly: GCF_024978135.1. Taxonomy (GTDB): domain Bacteria; phylum Actinomycetota; class Actinomycetes; order Actinomycetales; family Microbacteriaceae; genus Herbiconiux; species Herbiconiux gentiana. The sequence goes on from NZ_JANTEZ010000004.1 coordinate 485,014, forward strand.
CGACGAAGTCCAGGAAGGTTCCGCGCACAGCTGTCTTGGCCAAGATGTTCCCCGATTCGTAGTGGTGACGCCATCGTGGCACACGGGGTGCGCGCGATGCCCCTCCCCATCAGGGGGAGGCCGGGCCAGGGGGGAGGCCGGGCCAGGGGGAGGCCGGGCCAGGGGGTAGGCTGGCGGCAATCAGGTTATGGGTCTGGCTTTGGGCCCCTTCTTCTCTCATCTTCACTTCGAGACTCCAGAGGTTCCCCCATGCCCGAAGATCTTCCGTTCCCCACGAGCACCGGTGTGCGCCCGACCGGTCGCAGCACCCCGGCCGCGGTCGAGCAGGGCTTCGTCCCGAACGCCTCCGCCATCCGCCGGGCCCTGAAGCGCGCCGAGACCGGTGTCGCCCTCGACGCGACCGAGGCCGAGACCCTCCTGCACGCCCGCGGCGACGACCTCGAGCGCCTGCTCACCGCCGCGTCCCGGGTGCGCGACGCCGGGCTCGAGATCGCGGGGCGCCCCGGCGTCATCACGTACTCGCGCAAGGTGTTCATCCCCCTCACCCACCTCTGCCGCGACCGCTGCCACTACTGCACCTTCGTCGAGACCCCCGGCGGGCTGGCGAAGCAGGGCAAGGCGCCGTTCCTCTCGCCCGACGAGGTGCTCGCGATCGCCCGCGAGGGCGCGGCCCTCGGCTGCAAGGAGGCGCTGTTCACCCTCGGCGACCGCCCCGAGGATCGCTGGCCCGTGGCCCGCGAGTGGCTCGAGGCCCGGGGCTACGACTCCACCATCGCCTACCTCCGCTCCGTCGCGATCCTCGTGCTCGAGGAGACCGGCCTCCTCCCCCACCTGAACCCCGGCGTCATGACGTGGGAGGAGATCCAGCGCCTGAAGCCGGTCGCCCCGTCGATGGGCATGATGCTCGAGACCACCGCCGACCGGCTCTGGTCACAGAAGGGCGGGCCGCACTACGGCTCCCCCGACAAGGACCCGGTGCTGCGCCTGCGCGTGCTCGAGGACGCGGGCCGCTCGAACGTTCCCTTCACCACCGGCCTCCTGCTCGGCATCGGCGAGAACTACGCCGAGCGGGTCGACGGGATGTTCTCCATCCGCTCGGCCGCACGCCGGCACGGTCACGTGCAGGAGGTGATCATCCAGAACTTCCGCGCGAAGCCCGCCACCGCCATGATGGCGGCCGACGACCTGGAGACCCAGGAGTACGTCGCCGCGGTCGCCGTGGCGCGGCTCGTGCTCGGCCCGAAGGCGCGGGTGCAGGCTCCGCCGAATCTGACGGATGCGCGGGAGCTGTCGCTCCTCGTGCGCGCCGGCATCGACGACTGGGGCGGCGTGTCGCCCCTCACCCCCGACCACGTCAACCCCGAGCGCCCTTGGCCGCACATCGACGACCTCGCCCGGCTCACCGCCGAGGCGGGCTTCGAGCTGCGGGAGCGCCTCACCGCGCATCCGCACTTCGTGCGGGCCGAGGAGCCGTGGATCGACCCCCGGGTGCTCCCCCACGTGCGCGCGCTGGCCGGGCCGGACGGCCTCGCCATCGAGGGCCGGATCCCCGCCGGGCTGCCCTGGCAGGAGCCCGACTGGGGCTCGAGCTCGAGCGGACGCACCGAGCTGCACACCGAGATCGACACCGTCGGCCGCACGGGCGACCGCCGCAGCGACTTCGAGGACGTGTACGGCGACTGGGCCGAGCTGCGCGAGCACGTCGGGGCGAACGCCGGAACGGCGCCGCGCGCATCCGGAGACCCCGCCGTGCGCAGCGCCCTGGCCCGCGCCGCGGAGGACCCGGCCGGGCTGAGCGACGCCGACTACCTCACCCTGCTCGGCGCCGACGGCCCCGACCTCGAGGCTCTGGCCGCCCTCGCCGACGACGTGCGCCGCGCGACCGTGGGCGACGAGGTCGGCTACGTGGTGAACCGCAACATCAACTTCACGAACGTCTGCTACACCGGCTGCCGCTTCTGCGCCTTCGCCCAGCGGCGCACCGACGCCGACGCCTACACGCTGTCGATGGAGCAGGTCGGCGACCGCGTCGACGAGGCGTGGATGATCGGGGCCACCGAGATCTGCATGCAGGGCGGCATCCACCCCGACCTGCCCGGCACGGCCTATTTCGACCTCGCGCGCACGGTCAAGGCGCGGCAGCCCGACATCCACCTGCACGCGTTCAGCCCGATGGAGATCGTGAACGGAGCGTCGCGCACCGGGCTGTCGTACCGCGAGTTCCTGCAGGAGGCGAAGGCCGCGGGGCTCGACTCGATCCCGGGCACCGCCGCCGAGATCCTCGACGACGACGTGCGCTGGGTGCTCACCAAGGGCAAGCTGCCGGCCGCCGCGTGGATCGAGATCGTCTCGACCGCGCACGACGTGGGGCTGCGTTCGTCGTCGACCATGATGTACGGCCACGTCGACAACCCCTCGCACTGGGTGGGGCACCTGCGCACCCTCGCACGGGTGCAGGACGAGACCGGCGGGTTCACCGAGTTCGTGCTGCTGCCGTTCATCCACATGAACGCGCCCGTGTACCTCGCCGGCGTCGCCCGGCCGGGGCCGACGAGGCAGGAGAACCGGGCCATCCACGCCGTGTCGCGGCTGATGCTGCACGGGCGCATCGACCACGTGCAGACCTCGTGGGTGAAGCTCGGCAACGCGGGCACGCAGCAGATGCTCGAGGGCGGCGCCGACGACCTCGGCGGCACCCTGATGGAGGAGACGATCAGCCGCATGGCGGGAGCCGACAACGGCTCCGAGAAGACGGTCGACGAGCTCGAGCGGATGATCGGCGAGATCGGTCGCGTGCCGGTGCAGCGCACCACGACCTACGGCCGCCCCTCGGCCGAGCGCGTCGCGGTCGCCCGCGAGTTCGCCTCCCAGGGCTTCGCGGCGACGGGCCGCACCCTCCGCACGAACCTCCTGGCCTGACGGACGGGAACGGCCCGCCCCTCACGTGGAGGGACGGGCCGTCGTGTCGAGCCGAGGCTACGCCTCGGCGTCTGGTACGGAGGCTTACGCCTCGGTGTCGCCGTCGACCCAGTCGAGGGTCTTCGTGACGGCCTTCTTCCAGTTGCGCAGCTGGCGCTCGCGCTCGGCGTCGTCCATCTTGGGCTCCCAGCGGGAGTCCTCCTGCCAGTTGGCGCGCAGCTCGTCGAGGTTCGCCCAGAAGCCGACCGCGAGGCCGGCGGCGTACGCGGCACCGAGCGCGGTGGTCTCGGCGACCACCGGGCGGATGACCGGCACGCCGAGGATGTCGGCCTGGAACTGCATGAGCGTGTTGTTCGCGATCATGCCGCCGTCGACCTTCAGCTCGGTGAGGTCGACACCGGAGTCGGCGTTGACCGCGTCGAGCACCTCGCGGGTCTGGAAGGCCGTGGCCTCCAGCGCCGCGCGGGCGATGTGACCCTTGTTGACGTAGCGGGTGAGGCCCACGAGGGCACCACGCGCATCCGACCGCCAGTACGGCGCGAACAGGCCCGAGAACGCGGGCACGAAGTACGCGCCGCCGTTGTCCTCGACCGTATTGGCGAGCTCCTCGACCTCGGGGGCCGACGAGATCAGGCCGAGGTTGTCGCGAAGCCACTGGATCAGCGACCCGGTCACCGCGATCGACCCCTCGAGCGCGTAGTGCGCCGGCTGGTCGCCCAGCTTGTAGCCGAGGGTGGTGAGCAGCCCGTTCTTGGAGTGCACGATCTCGGTGTCGGTGTTGAAGATCAGGAAGTTTCCGGTGCCGTAGGTGTTCTTCGACTCACCGGCGTCGAACGCCGCCTGGCCGAAGGTCGCGGCCTGCTGGTCGCCCAGGATGCCCGCGACGGGGACCTCGCGCAGCAGGTTCGACGACTCGACGGTGCCGTAGACCTCGGAGGACGACTTGATCTCGGGCAGCATCGACTTCGGCACGCCGAACGCCTCGAGGATGTCGTCGCGCCACTGGAGCGTCTCGAGGTCCATGAAGAGGGTGCGCGAGGCGTTCGTGACGTCGGTGGAGTGCACGCCGCCCTCGGTGCCGCCGGTGAGGTTCCAGAGCACCCAGGTGTCGGTGGTGCCGAACATCAGCTCGCCGGCCTCGGCCTTCTCGCGGGCGCCCTCGACGTTCTCGAGGATCCAGACGATCTTCGTGCCCGAGAAGTAGGTCGCGAGCGGCAGGCCCACGATCGACTTGAAGCGCTCGGTGCCCTCGTCTCCCGCCAGGCGATCGACGATCGGCTGGGTGCGGGTGTCCTGCCAGACGATGGCGTTGTAGACGGGCTTGCCGGTGTTCTTGTCCCACACCACGGCGGTCTCGCGCTGGTTGGTGATGCCCACGGCGGCGATGTCGTGGCGCGTCAGGTCGGCCTTCGAGAGCGCCTGACCGATGACCTCGCGCACGTTCGCCCAGATCTCCATCGGGTCGTGCTCGACCCAGCCGGCCTTGGGGAAGATCTGCTCGTGCTCCTTCTGACCGGTCGACACGATGGTGCCCTTGTGGTCGAAGATGATCGCGCGCGAGCTGGTCGTGCCCTGGTCGATGGCCAGGACGTACTTCTGTTCAGACATGTCTAACTCCTTTGTCGGTACTGAATGGTGAAGCGGATGCGCCGATGCGCTCAGGTGAGGATCGGGAGCAGCGGGATGGCGAGGAGTCCGGCGAGCACGCCGCCGATGATCGGGCCGACGACCGGCACCCAGGAGTAGGACCAGTCGGAGGTGCCCTTGCCCTTGATCGGGAGGATCGCGTGAGCGATGCGCGGGCCGAGGTCACGAGCCGGGTTGATCGCGTAGCCGGTCGGGCCACCGAGCGAGGCGCCGATGCCGATCACGAGCAGCGCCACCGGAAGGGCACCGAGCGCGGCCAGGCCGCCCTCGCCCTGACGACCGCCGCCGAAGCCGATCACGACGAACACCAGCACGAAGGTGCCGACGATCTCGGTCACCAGGTTCCAGCCGTACGAGCGGATCGCCGGGCCGGTCGAGAACACGCCGAGCTTGTTCGCCGCCTCGGGCTCCTCGTCGAAGTGCTGCTTGTACGCCAGCCACACGAACACCGCACCGATGATCGCACCGATCAGCTGCGCACCGATGTACGCGATGACGGAGAGGGCGTTGACGTCGACCGGAGTGGCCGCCGAGCCGAAGGTCTTCGCGCCGTTGGCGAGAAGTCCCAGGGTGACCGCCGGGTTGAGGTGCGCTCCGGAGGCGTACGACACGATCACACCGGCGAAGACCGCGAGGCCCCAGCCGATGTTGACCATGAGCGTGCCGCCGTTGAAGCCCTTGGTGCGCACGAGCGCCACGTTGGCGACCACACCGCAGCCGAGGAGCACCAGGAGGGCGGTGCCCACCAGCTCCGACACGAAGTCGATACCGAGATTGTCCACGTTGACCTTTCTTCTCTCGGACGGCTCTCACGCCGTCCGACTCAGTTGGCGGCTGCTGCCGCCGTGTTCGCCGCTTCCAGCACGATGCCGTGGAAGAAGCGGAGGTTGTCTACCGCCAGGCGGCGCTCGTCGGCGAGGGTCTCGTCCGACCAGCCCTTCGAGCGCTGAGCCAGGGTGCTCAGCTCATCGAACACCTCCTGGGTCAGCCCGCCCACGAAGGCGATGATGCTGCGGCGCAGCACCAGGTCGCTCAGGTGCACGGTGTGCTCGCCCATCAGGAAGTCGATCTCGCCGGTGCTGTAGCCGGGCAGGGTCGCTAGCGGCGCATCCGTCGCCTCGCTCGCGTTCAGCGCGGCGATGTGGTCGATGACCTTCGCGGCGTTGCTGCCGTAGCGGGCGAGCAGGGCGCGGGTGCGCTCCTGGCCGAGGTCGGCGCCGTGCGCCTTGATCCAGGATGCGGTGGCCGCCGGGGTGGTCGGGAAGCCCGCGCCGCCGCCGATCGCGAGGTCGGTGGTGCTGACCGTGCGGGTGCGGCCGAGCAGGGCCAGCGTGTCGTTCGTCAGGTGCTCGGCGAGGGCGCGGAAGGTGGTCCACTTGCCGCCGACGAGGCTCAGCTGCTTGGTCGTGGTGCTCGACCCGAACGCGGTCTGCTCGATGCGGTAGTCGCGCGAGACGAAGCCGGGGGCGGTGTCGCCGTGGCCGGGCAGCGGGCGGATGCCCGAGTAGCGGTAGACGATCTGCGGCCGGTCGACCGTGATGGTCGGGAAGACGTGCTTGACCAGCTTGAAGAAGTAGTCGACCTCCTCCTCGGTGCAGACGCTCGGCTCGGTGATGTCGGCCTCGAGGTCGGTGGTGCCGACGAGCACGCGACCGTTCAGCGGGTAGATCAGCACGATGCGGCCGTCGTTGTTCTCGAAGAAGACCTCGCCGCCGGCGCAGGCGTCGTAGAGCTCCTTGTTGTCGAGCACGATGTGCGAGCCCTTGGTGCCGCCCATCCACTGGGTGGCCTCGCCGAGGGCGGCGTTGGTCAGGTCGGTCCAGGGGCCCGAGGTGTTGACGACCACGTCGGCCGCGACCTCGAAGGTCTCCCCGCTGACGAGGTCGCGCAGCACCACTGCGTCGCCGTTCGAGCCGACGGCCTCCAGGTAGTTGGCGGTGCGGGCGTGGGAACCGGTGGCCAGGGCATCCTGCACCAGGTCGAGCGCGAGCCGCTCGGGGTTCTCGACCGCGGCGTCGTAGTAGGTGGCGGTGTACTTCACGTCGCCGCGGAGCTTGGGCAGCTTGGCGAGCGACTTCTTGCGGCCGACGAACTTGTGGCGGGGCACGTTGCCGCCGTCGCGCGAGAACGAGTCGTAGCCGAGCAGGCCGACCTTGATCAGCAGCGCGCCGCGCTCCTTGGCCTTGCCCTGCTTGTGGGTGAGGAAGCGCAGCGGCGCGCTCAGGATGCCCGAGAAGGTCGAGAAGATCGGGATGGTCGTGGGCAGCGGCTTGACGTAGTGGGGCGCCAGGCGGAGGAGGCGGTTGCGCTCCTGCACGCTCTCGCGCACGAGCCGGAACTCGCCGTTCTCGAGGTAGCGCACGCCACCGTGGATCATGTGGCTCGACGCGGCCGAGGCGCCGGAGGCGTAGTCGCCCCGCTCGACGAGCACGACGTCGACACCCTGGAGCGCGAGGTCACGGAACGTGCCGATGCCGTTGATGCCTCCACCGACGATCAGCACCTGGGTCTTCGGGTTGCTGCGGATGGCTTCGACGCTGCTGCGGACATCGTTGGTGCTGGTCACTGTTCACTCGCCTTCGTGCTGGGTTGACTGTCCAGTTCTACGACCGTTTTCACATATGATCAAGCTCGTTGCACATATGTGCAGACGAAAGGATGCGAGGACGCATGGCCGACACCGCTGGCGCCGAGAAGGAGCGCGACGCGCTCCGCGCCGCCCACCTCTACTACCTCCAGGATCTGACGATGGAGGCCATCGCGACCGAGCTGCACACCTCACGATCATCCGTCTCCCGGCTGCTCGGCTACGCGCGCGACACGGGGCTCGTCGAGATCCAGGTGAAGTCGCCGCTGGATCGGCTGTCGAGCCTGCAGGAGCGCATCCGCGTGAAGCACGGGGTCACCGCCCACGTCGTACCCGTGCCCGATTCGACCGCCGAGGTCGACCGGCTGGAACGCGTCGCCATGAGCGCTGCACGGATTCTCGGGCCCTTCTTCGACTCGAACATGACCATGGGCATCGCCTGGGGCTCGACCCTGTCGGCCGTCTCCCGGCACCTGCAGGAGAAGGTCACCCACAACTCGCAGATCGTGCAGCTGAACGGCGCCTCGAACGCGCGCACGACGGGCATCGGCTACGCCAGCGAGATCATGAGCCGCTTCGGCACGGCGTTCGGGGCCTACGTGCAGCAGTTCCCGGTGCCGGCCTTCTTCGACGACCCGCGCACCAAGGAGGTGCTCTGGCGCGAGCGGAGCATCCGCCGCGTGCTCGAGATCCAGAAGCACATGGACATCGCGCTGTTCGGCCTCGGCTCGGCCTACGCCGACGTGCCCTCCCACGTGTACGTCGGCGGCTATCTCGACGACGACGACTTCCAGCAGCTCGGCCGCTCGCAGGTGGTCGGCGACGTGGCGACGGTGTTCTACCGCGCCGACGGCTCGAGCGAGGACATCCCGATGAACGCCCGCTCCTCGGGGCCGTCGCTGGAGTGGCTGCGCAAGGTGTCGCGCCGGGTCTGCGTGGTGTCGGGCCGTTCGAAGCTGCCGGCCCTGCGCGGGGCGCTGGCCGCCGGGGTGATGACCGACCTGATCATCGACGAGACGACGGCGCACTCGCTGCTGGAGGACTGAGGCTCTCCAGCACGCGGGCGGTCGCCGGCCCGACGCCGCGGTGCCGGGCCCGCTGCAGCTCGGCCTCGGTGTCGACGTCGTGGCGCATCGTCGACCCGTTCCCCAGGGTCAGCCGGGTGTGGCCCGCCGTCTCGTGCCGCTCGGCCGATTCCGCCCCGAAGCGCGGCACGAGCACAGCGCCGGTCGCGGTGATCAGGGTCGTGCCCGAGCCCTCGGCGTCGGGCACGAAGGCGAGTGGATGCTCGGCCGCGGCGTCGAGCGCCTCGTCGACGTCGCCCGGCCGGAGGGTCGGCAGGTCGCCGAGCATCGCCGCGGTCGGGCCGTCGCCGGCGGCCGCGATCCCCAGCGCCACCGCGGCGTTCAGCCCGCGACCCGGGTCGGCGAGCACCTCGATGCCGGGCTCCGCCTCCCGGAGGCGGGCGGCGACCGGCGATCCGGCATCCGTCACCACGATCACGCGGCCGACGCTGCGGGCCTCGCGGAGGGCCGCCACCGCGTCGAGGGTGAAGGCCTCGGCGAGCCGCAGCCGCTCCTCGGCGGAGCGCTCGGGCATCAGGCGGCTCTTGCCGTCGGCGGTCCCCTTGACGGGCACGACGACTGTCCACTGGGTGCTCATTGCTCCGATTATCCCGCACTCGGCGAAGACAGAACGATCGGTACTGTTCCGGGAATGATGTCGGGGGGTCGCAGGTTGTATACAACGTGAGCAGAACGTTTCTAGAGATCGAGGGCGAGCGCGGAGTCGTGACGCGGTATCGCCGCCACCCCAATGGAAAGGGATACGTCGCGGTCGGATCGGAGGTCGACCCGTCGGCCTATGTCGACCCGACGAGCTACGTCGAGGCCGGCGCCCGTGTCGGCGCGAAGGCCTGGATCGGATCCGGCAGCTGGATCGAGCACGACGCGGTCCTCGGAGCCGGGGTATTCATCGGCGCGAACGTGCACGTCGGGCCTTCGGCCGTGATCGGCCGCTCGTCGAAGATCGGCAGTCACTCGCGCATCGGCGAGAAGGCCGCGATCGCGGATGCGACGCTGATCGACAACGACACGACGATCGCGCCGGGCGCGGTGCTGCGGCGCGACGCGTCCGCGGGCACCGCGGACTACGTGCGCGCGGCGTAGCCCGTCTCGCGCCGCCGGGTCGCGCAAACGCACCTCCAGCCCGCGCCGACGGTGCTTCAGCGCGACCCAGCTCGGCCCTCCAGCTCGAAGTCGGCCCGCGGCGAGAGCGTGCCGTTCGCCTGGACCGTGAGGAAATGCAGGCCCGGGTAGTACGTGCGCGTGGTGATGGGGCGGAACGAGTGCGTCTTGGCGACGCGAATGCTCTCCCCCGGGGCCAGGCGGCGCGACGTGAGCTTGAACGTCTTCGGGCTTACCGCGCCGTTCGCCCGCACGAACCCGATCGAGTAGTCGATCGCGACGGTCGCGTCGGTGTCGCCGTCGTTCGTCACCATCGCCGTGAAGCCGAGCTCGCCACCCTGCGGGACGGTGGAGGTCGACAGCTCTGGCCGGTCGACGCGGAGGCCGTCGCCGGCGTAGCCGAGCAGGGCCAGCGCCTGCGGGTCGGCCTTCTTGATCAGGGTGCGGAGCCCGTGCCGGACGACCCACGGCGTGTTCTCGTCGGGTTCACCCTGCCAGCCGCCCGCGACCTCGGTGACCAGCCGCGGGTCGACCCGGCTGAGGTCGTTGAGGTGGTTCGCGACCGAGCGGCGCACGTACTCCTCGGGGTCGCGGTAGAGCCGGTCGATGATCCCCCGGGTGGCGTCCGGATGCGCGATCAGCCACGGGACGCGCTTCGCCCACGGGAGGTACGACCGTGATCCCTCGCTCGCGAGGCGTCGCACGTGTTCGTCGGGGTGGCCGGTCCAGCCGCGCATCGTGTAGACGGCGCGTTCCGGATGCGCGTTCAGCATGTCGCGCACCGCGAACTCGCTGCTCAGCATCGACGTGAGCACCGCCAGCAGGTCCATCCCGGCGTCGAACGCCGACGGCGAGCCGTCGTCGATGGCTCGCGCGGCCACGAACTCGGTCACCGGCCAGACCATCCAGCCGGAGAACCCCGGCGTCGCGATGACGTCCTGCACCGTCCTCTCCGCGGCCGGGAAGCCGGGCGGGACATCGCCGAGCAGCGCCTCGCGGACGAGGTCGACGCGGTCGCGCAGCCGTCGCCCCGCGACCGTGCGCTCGGCCTCGTGCAGGCCGGTGAGCTCGAGGCCCGGGGCGACCGCCTCGAGCGAGTCGCGCAGACGCACGACGACGTGCGGGCTGATGAGCTCGTCCATGGCTCCCATGATCGGACCGACCTTTCTGCTGTCGGATACTGCCCCCACGGACAGAGTCCCCTTAGTTGAAGCGGGCACGCAGGGCGGCGAGCTCCTCCTCGAGCCGGGCGATCGTGGCGGCGGCCTCGGCGCGGCCCTCCGCGAGGCCGGCGGCGCGGCCCTCCGCGCGGCCCTCCGCGCGGCCCTCCGCGAGACCGGCGGCGCGGCCCTCCGCGAGCGCCTCGTCGGTGCCGAGCCGGAACATGTCCCCCGGCCCCGTGCGCGACAGCGCCCGCGCGGGGGTGTCGAGGGAGGCTGTGACCGCGTGCCCGGCTCCGCGCACGAGGGCCACGGGCATCCCGCTCGCCTTGCCCTTCACCAGGTCGCCGGCCGACGCCAGCTCGTCGGCCAGCGCGGCCTGCGTGACGGCGAGCTCGTGCCCGAAGCTGTCGCGCGAGCCGCGCAGGTCGTCGAGCACGCGCACACCGGCCGCGCCGATCGCCTGGTCGATCTGGCCCTCGCGCCAGGCGCGGCCGAGCGTGTCGGAGAGCACGACGCCGAGCTCGACGCCGAACCGCGCCCGCAGCCCGGCGGCGAGCCCGCGTGCCGAGGCGTCGGGGTCGACCGGCAGCAGCAGCACGGTGCCCGACGGGGTGTTGCTCGCGTCGACCCCGGCCGCGGCCTGCACGATGCCCTGCCGGTTCTCGACGATGCGCGTCACCCCGCCCGGATGCGCCCGGCTCGCCACGACACGCACGGTCTCGGCGGTGATCGCGTCCTCGCGGTCGGCCGCGGCGATGCGCCGCCCCTCGGCCTTCGACACGATCTTCGACGTCACGACGAGGACGTCCCCGTCGAGAGGCACCAGCCCCGCCCCCTCGAGCGCGTCACCGATCAGGGCGACCAGGTCGGCGCCCTCCTCGATCTCGGGCAGGCCGCCGAACGCGACCACCCGCAGCTCCCTCGTCTCCACGCTCACCGCCTCAGCTTCGGCAGCACGTCGCGGGCGAAGACGTCGATCCACTCGCGCTGATTGCGGCCCACGTTGTGCAGGTAGATGCGGTCGAAGCCGAGGTCGGCGTAGCGCTGCAGGTGGGCGAGGTGGGCGTCCGGGTCGGACGAGACGATCATCCGGCCCTCGAAATCGCCGGGGCGCACCATCTTCGCGATCTGCTCGAACTCGAACGGCGAGCGGATGTCGGCCTTCGGGAAGCGCATGCCCCCGTTCGGCCACTCAGTGAGCGCGTTCGTCATGGCCTCCTCGTCGGTCGCGGCCCACGACAGGTGCAGCTGCAGGATGCGCGGCATCCGCGACGGGTCTTTGCCGGCCTCTCTGGCGCCCTCGTCGAACCGGGCGAACAGGCCGGCGATCTTCTCGAGCGGGGCGCCGACCGTGATCAGGCCGTCGGCGGTGCGGCCGGCGCGTCTGGCCGTGACCGGGCCGGCGGTCGCGACGTAGATGGGCGGAGGGGTCGGGGGCATCGTCCAGAGGCGGGTCGACTCGAGCTTGAAGAAGGTGCCGGAGTGCTTGACGTCGCGGCCCGCGGCCGACGCGGTGAACAGCTTCGAGATGACGTCGATGGCCTCGAACATGCGGTTGATGCGCTCGGGGGCCTCGGGCCAGTAGCCGCCCACGATGTGCTCGTCGAGGGCCTCTCCGGCGCCGATGCCGAGCCAGTGGCGTCCCGGGTACATCGCTTCGAGGGTCGCGGACGCCTGGGCGACCACGGCGGGGTGATAGCGGTAGCTCGGCGCGGTGACGCCGGGGCCGAGGTCGCCGCGGGTGCGTTCGCCGAGCGCGGCGAGCACGTTCCAGACGAACGACGACTGGCCCTGGCGGGGCACGTAGGGCTGGAAGTGGTCGGCCGCCATCACGCCCTGGAAGCCGCGGGCCTCGGCGTGCACCGCGTGGTCGATCGCGTCGCGGGGGTGGAACTGCTCGAGCTCGGCGGCGTAGCCGACGGGCACGGTCGGCGGCACGGCCGGCGGCACCGTCACGCTCGGCGCCGCGGGCACGCCCGGCACCACCGGCACGCCGGGCTCGCCCGGCACGGCGGTCACGGCCGCACCCCGCGGTCGAGGCGCTTGGAACGCGGCCCCATCAGTCGGCGGTGCGCTCGAGGAACCGCGCCACCACACCCGGCACGTACGGCGCCACGTCTCCCCCGAGCGCCGACACCTGCCGCACGAGCGAGCTCGACACGTGCGCGTGCGCCGGGTCGGGCAGCAGGAAGATCGTCTCGACCCCCGCGAGATCGCGGTTCACGATCGCCATCGGCGTCTCGTACGCCACGTCGACCTGCGAACGGATGCCCTTCACGATCGCCGTCGCCCCCACGTCGGTGCAGTAGTCGACGAGCAGCCCCATCGCCCACGAGGTCACGGTCACGTTCGCGCCGCCGAGCCCGCGCTCCTCGAGCGACTTCTCGATCAGCGACACCCGGTGCGCGATCGGGATCAGCGCCTGCTTGTCGGGGTTGTGCACGACCACGACATGCACCTCGTCGAAGATCGACGCGGCACGCTCGATCACGTCGAGGTGCCCCAGCGTGATCGGGTCGAACGAACCGGGGACCACCGCGACACTGCTCATGCCGTCCAGGCTATCAACCACGCATTTCGGCGGCGTTTCGCGGCCCGCCCGGCAGGCGCACCCCAGACCACGGGGGCCACGACCCCTGCAGGCCACGGATGCGCGGCGGCGGCAACCCGAGGCCGCCGCCGCGCATCCGCTCGCCCGTCAGACCTGCACGGCCCGGCGCGTCTCGGCAGCAGGGGAGTCGGCGGCGGCACCCGACACGGGCGCGGACGGGGCCGACACGGTGTGAGGGGCCGTCGGCACCTCGGCGGTCGCCGCCACGAACCGCTCGCACAGTGCGATCGCGTCGGCGAGCATCGCGTACAGCCGGTCGTCGGGCCGCGGCACGCACGCCGAGCGCACCCCGTCGACGGCCATGGCGATGGTGGTGTGGGTCTGCCGCTCGGTGATCTCGGCGTGCCCCCAGCGCTGGTTGCGCTCGAGGAACCTGCGGGCCCAGCGCTCGGCCTCGGGCGCCGAGGCGAGGGCGGTCGCGAACGGCTCGTCGACCTCGATCGGCCCGCCGCCGAGACGGCGCAGGGCGTCCTGGCAGACCAGTCCGCCGACGGCGAGCGAGTGCTGCCGGTCGAGCGGGGCGTCGGGCAGGGCGGCGGTGACCGCGGTGACCGCGAGCACCAGCTCGAGCCGCGGGTCGTCGCTCGTGAGCCCGATCACCGACGGGATGAGCGACGACAGCCGCCCCCGCCCCTCGTTCGAGCTCATGTCGTTGACGGCGCGGGCCATCTGCGCGAGGCCCGCGTGCGTGCAGGCCGGATGGTCGCTCCACTTCTCGCCCGCGAGGAACGACGCGAACTCCATGAAGCAGGCCCCCGAGCGGGGCGAACGGTGTCTGCCGGCTGAGAGCACGGGCATGATGTCGGGGCGCAGCTGGGCGCCTCGGCCGGTGTGTCGGATCGACTTCGTGATGTGCATGGGCCACCTCGTCTCCAGTGGCTACCACAATGCGCCTGCGCCCGCGATTTATCAATGGGCTGGCGGATGCTCGTCAGTTCTTCGCGAGGAACTCCCGCTCGCTCTCCCGCAGCCGCCGCTCGAGCGCGCCCTTGATGGCCGGATGCGCGGCGAGCTCGGGATCGGCGTCGACGATCTCGAAGGCGACCGCCCGCGCATCCTGGATCACGTCGGCGTCTTTCACCACGCGCAGCAGCCGGAGCGACGAGCGGCCCCCCGACTGGATGCTGCCGAGCACGTCGCCCTCGCGCCGGAGCTCGAGGTCGATCTCGGCGAGCTCGAAGCCGTCGAGGGTGGACGCGACCGCGTCGACGCGCTCGCGGGCGAGCGACTCGGCCTCGGCGGTGGTGACGAGCAGGCACAGGCCGGGCACGCCACCTCGGCCGACACGACCGCGGAGCTGGTGCAGCTGGCTGACGCCGAAGCGGTCGGCGTCGAGCACGACCATGGTGGACGCGTTCGGCACGTCGACACCGACCTCGATGACGGTGGTCGCCACCAGCACGTCGATCTCCCGAGCGGCGAAGGCGCGCATGATGGCGTCCTTCTCCTCGCTCGGCATGCGGCCGTGCAGCGACTCGATGCGGTAGCCGGCGAGCGCGGGCAGGGCGCGGAGGTGGGCGAGGGTCTCGACGACGGTGGCCTTCGGGGGGCGCGGGGCGGCGGGGGCGGTGCCGGCCGGGGCGGTAGCGGCTTTCGCGGGGGCGGTGGCGGCTTTCGCGGGGGCCTTCGCCGCGGGTGCTTTCACCGCAGAGGCTCGCGCCGAGGCCGAGGCCCGAGCCGAACCCGCCGGCAGGGCCGACACCACCGCACCCCCGGCGGGCGACGACGGCGTCGCCGCCGTCGGCGCCGCACCGGCGGCAGCCGCGGCCCGCGCCGCCCGGCGCGCCCGCGCCTCGGCCAGCTCGTCGACCCCGAAGTCTCCGTCGAGCTGGCCGGCCCGTTTCGCGCTCGCGGCGTCGTCGTCGCCGCCCGGCGCGTCGGCCGGCTCCACCGGATCGGCCGGGTCGATCGCCGGGCACACCACGAACGCCTGCCGCCCCTGGGCCAGCTCCTCCGCGACGCGGGCCCAGATGCGCCCCGCCCAGCCGGGCTTCTCGGCGAGCGGCACGCTGAAGCTCTCGATGCCCTTGCGCCCCGCGGGCAGCTCGGTGATGGTCGACACGTCGAGGTCGCCGAACACCGTCATCGCCACCGTGCGCGGGATCGGCGTCGCCGTCATCACGAGCACGTGCGGGGGTGTCGCCCCCTTCTGCCGCAGCAGATCGCGCTGCTCGACCCCGAAGCGGTGCTGCTCGTCGACCACCACGAGCCCCAGGTCGTAGAACTGCACCACGTCGCTCAGCAGCGCATGCGTGCCCACGACGAGCTTGGCCTGCCCCGACACCATGCGCAGCAGCGCCTTCTTGCGCTCTGCGGTGCTGAGCTGCCCGGTGTGCAGCGTGGGCACGAGCTCGGCCGCGAGATCGGGGCCCAGCACCTTCACGATCGAGCGCAGGTGCTGCGCCGCGAGCACCTCGGTGGGGGCGAGCATCGCCGACTGGCCGCCCGAGTCGGCCACCGCGAGCATCGCCCGCACGGCCACGAGCGTCTTGCCCGAGCCGACCTCGCCCTGCAGCAGCCGCATCATCGGGATGTCGCCGCCCAGGTCGCGGGCGATCTCGGAACCGACGAGCTGCTGGTCGGCCGTCAGCCGGAACGGCAGGCTCGCGTCGAAGCGCTCGAGGTAGCCGCCCGGTTTCGGCCGGCGGGCGGCGGTCTTCTGCGCGTGCGCGGCCCGCCGCTGGCTGACCAGCGCCGTCTGCAGCACGAACGCCTCGTGGAAGCGCAGGGTCTCGCGCGCCCGCATGTAGTCGGCGTCTTTCTGGGGCCGGTGCATGAGCTCGTAGGCGCGCTGGGCGGTGAGCAGCCGCCGCTCCTCGCGCACGGCGTCGGGCACCGGGTCGGCGATCTGCCCTTTCACGGCGTCGAGCACGATGGCCACCGAGTTGGCGATCTGCCAGCTGGCCACCGAGGCGGTGGCCGGGTAGATCGGGATCGGCATCTCGGCCCAGCGCTTGGCCTCGGCGTCGTCGAGCGCGCTCGGGTCGGCGAGCCCCTCCCCCAGGGCGTCGAGCGCGTCGGCCCCGAGCCCTCGGGCGTCGCCGAACAGCTCGTAGTTCGGATGCGCGAGCTGCAGCGCCCCCCGGTAGTCGGACACCTTGCCCGCGAAGATTCCGCGAACCCCCGGCCGCAGCTCGCGCGCGCGCCAGGACTGGTTGAAGAAGGTCAGCGAGATGAAGCCCTGGCCGTCGGAGATCGACACCTCGAGCAGACTGCCGCGCCGGGCCCGCATGGGCCGCTCGCGCACGTCGCGCACCTCGGCGACGATGGTGACGTTCTCGTCGAGCGGGAGCTTGTCGATGGCGGTGAGCTCGCCGCGCTTGGCGTAGCGGCGCGGGTAGTGGCTGAGCAGGTCGCCCACGGTTCGGATGCCGAACGCCTTCTCGAACGCACTCGCCGTGCGCCCGCCGAGCACGCCCGACAGCTTCGCGTCGAGCGCATCGGCCCCCGGCGGCACGGCGATCGGCGCGACCGGGGCCCCGGGCGCGCCGGTTCCCGTGGTGCCGCCGCTCATGCGAGAAGTCTAGGCGGCACGCCCGACACCGCCGCGATAGGGTGCAGGGCGTGACTCGCATCATCGCCGGATTCGCCGGCTCGCTCACCCTGGCCGTGCCCCGCTCGGGCACCCGACCCACGAGCGACCGGGTGCGCGAGGCGATCTTCTCGGCGCTCGAGTCCCGGGGCGGCCTCGACGGGCTGACGGTGCTCGACCTCTACGCCGGTTCGGGTGCGCTGGCGCTCGAGGCGATCAGCCGCGGTGCCGCATCCGCTCTGCTGGTCGAGAAGAACGCCGGGGCCGCCGGCATCGCGAAGAAGAACGCCGCCCGGGTGGTCGCTGCGGCGCCGACGGATGCCCGTCCCCGCGTCGAGGTCGTCACGCAGGCGGTGCTCCCCCGGCTGAGGGCGTCCGCCGCCGTGGCGGGTGCGGGCTACGACGTGGTGTTCCTCGACCCGCCGTACGACCTCGGCGACGCGGAGCTCACCGAGACCCTCGCGGCCCTCGTGCCGCTGCTCGCCCCCGACGCGACGGTGCTGGTGGAGCGCAGCACCCGCTCGGCCGAGCCCATGTGGCCCGCGGGCCTGACACTCGACCGCACCCGCGCCTACGGCGAGACCGCCCTCTGGTGGGCCACCCCCGCCTGACCCGCTGGCGTCAGCCGGCCGCGCCCGTCCAGCCCGCGTACGGGTCCCAGCCGCCGAGCTCGGCGTAGGGGGTGGCGCCGACGAGCACCTCGGGGGCCGCGCTGCGATCGAGCACGGCGCCGATGCGGCGGAAGCCCTCCGGCAGCGGGCCGGGTGGGAACGTCGCCAGGAGGGCATGGTCCTCGCCGCCCGCCAGCACGAAGGACGCCGCTCGGTCGCCCACCGCCGGGTCGAGCGCGACGAGCGCCCGCGCCTCGAGGTCGACGGCGGCGGGGTCGAGCTCGACCGAGCATCCGCTCGCCACCGCGAGACGTCGGGCGTCGAGCACCAG
This sequence comes from Herbiconiux gentiana, assembly GCF_024978135.1. Classification (GTDB taxonomy): domain Bacteria; phylum Actinomycetota; class Actinomycetes; order Actinomycetales; family Microbacteriaceae; genus Herbiconiux; species Herbiconiux gentiana. The sequence continues at coordinate 502,601 of NZ_JANTEZ010000004.1, forward strand.
CCCGTCGGAGACGTCGAGCATGGCGGTCGCCCCGCCCAGGGCCGCCGGCACCCCGAGCGCGATCGGCACGACCGGCGCCAGCTGCGCCGCGACGAGCTCCGGATGCGCGGCCCGCACCTCGCCCGCCCGGGCCGCGTCTGGCGTGCCGTCGGCCGCGACGCCGTCCCGGAACAGCAGCCACAGGCCGGCACCGGCCCGCCCGAGGTCTCCCGCGACGGCGAGCTGATCGCCCGGCCGCGCGCCGGAGCGCGTGACGGGGGCGCGACCCTCGAGGTCGCCGAAGGCCGTGACGGCGATCATCAGCGCGGGCGAGGCCGAGAGGTCTCCGCCCACCACGCCACAGCCCGGTGCCGCGAGCCCGCAGCCGTCGCGCAGCCCGTCGGCGATGCCGAGCAGCACGTCGACGGGGGTGTCGAGCGGGGCGGCGAGGGCGACCACGAGGGCGGTCGGCCGGGCGCCCATCGCGGCGACGTCGGCGAGGTTCGTCATGGCGGCCTTGACGCCGAGGTCGTGCGCGCTCGACCACGCCGAGCGGAAGTCGGGCCCGTGCACCATGAGATCGGTGGTCACCGCGAAGCGCCCGTCGGGGGCGGCCACGACCGCGCTGTCGTCGCCCGGTCCGAGCAGCTCGGCGTCGGCGTGCGGCAGCCGCGGGAAGATGCGCTTCAGCGTCTCGCCCTCCCCCACCTCGGCGAGGGTGGGGCCCATGACGGCGCCGAAGCCGGCCTCAGGATGCTCGTTCGCAGGGAAACCGGAGTCGGGGATCACGTGCCAACGGTAGCCTGAACCTCGATGCCCCACGCCGCCCGAACCCTCGTCAGCCCCCGCCGCCACGCCGCCACCGTCCCGGGCGCGGCCGCCCCGCTCCCGGCCGGCCGCCGCCGCCGCGCGCTGGCCCTCGCGACCGCGACGCTCGCCACCGCGACCCTGCTCACCGGCTGCGCCCCCACGGTGAGCCTCGAGGCGGCCCCCGACGCGACCGACCCGGCGTGCGCCGACGTGATCGTGCGGCTGCCCGACACCGTCGCGGGCGAGTCCAAGCGCACCACCGACGCGCAGGCGACCGGCGCGTGGGGCGACCCGGCATCCGTTCTGCTGCACTGCGGGGTGCCGCCCTACGGCCCCACCACACTGCCGTGCGGCAACGTCAACGGCGTCGACTGGATCGTCGACGACTCGAACGCCCCCACCTACGTGTTCACCACCTACGGCCGCACCCCCGCCGTGGAGGTCGTGCTCGACTACGACGTGGTCGGCGGCACGAGCGCGCTCGACGACCTGCGCACCGCGGTGCAGTCCATCCCGCAGGAGGCGCAGTGCCTCGACGCCGACGACGTGCTCGGCACCCCCACGCCGACCCCTGCGCCCTAGTCGACGTCGACCGACACCGGCCTCAGGCTCGAGGCCTCAGGCCCAGGCCCAGGCACCAGCCAGCCGCCGCGCCGCCTACTCCAGCGCCAGCGCGATCAGCTCGTCGATGATCTCCGGGTAGCTCACACCTGACGCGATCCAGCACTTCGGGAACATCGAGATGGGCGTGAACCCCGGCATCGTATTCACCTCGTTCACCACGAACCCCTCGGGCGTGAGGAAGAAGTCGACCCGCGCGAGCCCCGCCCCGTCGATCGCGGTGAAGGCGCGCGCGGCCAGCTCCTGCATCGTCGCCAGCTCCACCGGCGACAGCTCGGCCGGGCAGACCAGGTCGACCCCGGGCGCGTCGAGGTACTTCGCGTCGAAGTCGTAGAACTCGCGGCCCGTCATCACGATCTCCCCCGCGACCGACACCCGCGGGGCAGCGCCGGCCCGCCCGCCGAGCACCCCGCACTCGACCTCGCGGCCCACGACGGCCGACTCGATCAGCACCCGGGAGTCCTCCCGCAGCGCGGTCTCGATGGCATCCGACAGCTCGGAGGCCGACGACGAGCTGACCTTCGACACCCCCACCGACGACCCGGCACGAGCCGGCTTCACGAACAGCGGCAGCCCGAGCGACTCGGCCGCCGACAGCACCGACGACGGCGACGCCGCCCACTGGTGCGCGGTGACGGTCTGCCACGGCGCCACCGCGATGCCCGCGGCCTGCAGCACCGTCTTGGTGAAGTGCTTGTCCATGCCGAGCGCCGAGGCGAGCACACCCGAGCCGACGTACGGCAGCCCGACGAGCTCGAGCAGGCCCTGCACCGTGCCGTCCTCGCCGAACGGCCCGTGCAGGATGGGGAACACCACGTCGACGTCGCCGAGCACCGAGACCGTGCCGTCGGCCCGCTGCACCGAGAGCGACCGCGAGGCGGTCGACGCGGGCCACAGGATGCGCGTGCCGTTGTCGGACACGACGGGCAGCGCCGAGGGGTCGAGCCGGAACTTCGCGGGGTCGTCGTCCTCGAGCACGAAGGCGCCCTCGGCGGTGATCCCCACCGGGATCACGTCGAAGCGCGTGCGGTCGATCGCCTCAAGCACCCCGCCGGCCGTGGCGCAGCTGATCGAGTGCTCGCTGGAGCGCCCGCCGAACAGCACCGCCACCGTGGTCTTGCTTGGCATCGAGTGTCCTTTCGCCCTGGGGGCCGCTGTCGTCGTCCGTCGTCAGATGCGGCGCGATGTCCCGAGGATCGAGCGTACCGGCGAGCACCTGGCTCACCTGACGGCAGATCGGCATGTCCACACCCTTGGCCTCGGCCAGGGTGAGCACGGGGGCCACCGAGGCGAGCCCCTCCGCGGTCTGCTGCATCGACTTCACCACGTCGGCGAAGCTGTAGCCCTGGCCGAGCAGGCGCCCGGCGGTGTTGTTGCGCGAGAGCGACGAGCCGCTCGTGGCGATCAGGTCGCCGAGGCCCGCGAGCCCCGACAGGGTCTCCGGATGCCCGCCGTACGCCACGGCGAAGTCGGTCATCTCGACCAGCCCGCGGGTGATGATCGAGGCCTTCGTGTTCTCGCCGTAGCCCACGCCGTCGACGATGCCGATCGCCACGGCGATCAAGTTCTTCAGCACGCCGCCGAACTCGGTGCCGATGACGTCGGTGTTGACGAACGAGCGGAAGTACCGGTTGGTCGCCACCATCGCCACCCGCTCGGCGGTCTCGAGGCTGGCGGAGGAGACGACGGCAGCGGTCGGCTGCTCCTTCGCGATCTCGAGGGCGAGGTTCGGCCCGGAGGCGACGGCGATGCGGTCGGGATCGATCTCGAGCACGGATTCGAGCACCTCGCTCATCCGGAGCCCGGTGCCCTTCTCGACACCCTTCATCAGGCTCGTGATCGGCACCCCCTCGGGGATGAGCGTCTTCAGCTCGACGAGGTTGCCCCGCAGGGACTGGCTCGGGATCGACACGAAGACGAACTGCGCGTCGGCGAGGGCGCGGCCGACGTCGGAGGTGGCCGTGACGGTGGGAGGCAGGTTGACGCCGGGGAGGTAGTCGCTGTTGCGCTTGGCCTCGCGGATCTCCTTGGCGAGCTCGGGGCGACGGGCCCAGACGGTGACGTCGGCCCCGCCGTCGGCCAGCACCTTCGAGAACGTCGTGCCCCAGCTGCCGGCGCCCAGCACGGTGACGCGCGGGCGCGGCGGCACCACGACCTTCGAGGCGCGGCTCACTCGCGGGCCCCCGAATCGGCCGAGGAGTCGGCGGCGGAACCGGCCGAGGAGTCGCCCGCCGGGCCCGCCGAGCGCGCACGGCCGTCGCCGAGCCGCCCGAACTCGCTCTGGTTGTGCGCCTTCGGGTTCCACCGCTCGGCCGGCGCCGTCTCGCCCCGCAGCTCCTCGAGCAGCCCGGTGATCGCCGCCATCAGGCGGTCGGTCGCCTCGGCAAGGGTCTTCTGGTCGAGCGGATGCCCGCGCAGGTCGTCGAGATCGACCGGCGGCCCGTAGGCCACCTTCACCGGCTTGCGCCCGAACAGCCGCAGCTTCTTCGAGTAGCGCGGCATGATCGCCTGCACCCCCCAGTGCGCCGAGGGGATGAGCGGGATGCCGTGCTCGAGCGCGAGGCGCACGGCCCCGGTCTTGCCGCGCATGGGCCAGAGCCCTGGGTCGCGGGTGAGGGTTCCCTCGGGGTACACGATGACGCCCTTCCGGTCTTCGATGAGCGCCGTCGCGGCCGAGATCGACGCGTTGCCCCGGCCGGGCCTCGCCCGTTCGACGGGGATCTGCCCGATGGCGCGCAGCAGAGCGCCGACGACCGGCACCGAGAACAGCGACGCCTTCGCGAGGAACCGCGGAGCCCGCTTGAGCTTCCACACCGCCCACGCCACGACCACCGGGTCGAAGTTGGAGTAGTGGTTGGGGCTCAGCACGAACGGCCCCTCCGCCGGGAGGTTCTCGGTGCCGCGCTGGTCGAGCTTCACGCTCGCGGCGATGGCGGGTGCGACGAGCGCCTCCACTGCCCGGAAGGCAGGGGTCTTCTCGGAGAAGGTGCGGGCGTCGGTGCGAGCGGGGGCGTCGGCCATGCGGTCGAGTTCTACTCGGCGAAGTAGAAGTCGGCCCCGAGCTTCTCGAGCTTGCCCACGAAGTCGCCGTAGCCGCGGGCGATCAGACCCACGTTGCTCACCGACGACTGACCCTGGGCCACGAGAGCGGCGATCAGGTGACTGAAGCCACCGCGCAGGTCGGGAACCTCGAGCTCGGCGCCGTGCAGCTTCGTGGGGCCCGTGATGACCGCCGCCTGCTCGAGCGCGCGGCGCGGCACGCGGCGGTTCGGGTCGGCCAGGCCGTCTTTGTGCACCTCGATGTTGGCGCCCATCTTGACCAGGGCGTCGACGAAGCCGAAACGGTTCTCGTACACCGTCTCGTGCACGATCGAAGTGCCCTGGGCCTGGGTGAGCGCCACGATGAGCGGCTGCTGCCAGTCGGTCATGAAGCCGGGGTGCACGTCGGTCTCGATGACCACGGGCTTCAGCTCGCCACCGGGGTGGTAGAAGCGGATGCCCTCCTCCTCGATGTCGAACGCGCCGCCGATCTTGCGGAAGACGTTGAGGAAGGTCATCATCTCGGACTGCTTGGCGCCCGTGGTGAAGATGGAGCCGCCGGTGGCCAGCGCCGCCGACGCCCACGAGGCGGCCTCGTTGCGGTCGAACAGGGCGCGGTGGTTGTAGCCGTCGAGCGAGTCGACACCCTCGATGAAGATGGTGCGGTTGGGCTCGACCGAGATGATCGCGCCCATCTTCTGCAGCACGGCGATGAGATCCATGATCTCGGGCTCGATGGCCGCGTTCTTCAGCTCGGTGGTGCCCTTGGCGCGCACGCCGGTGAGCAGCACCTGCTCGGTCGCGCCGACGCTCGGGTAGGGCAGCTCGATGTTGGCGCCGCGCAGGCCGTTGGGTGCCGTGATGTTGATGCCGCTCGGCAGCTTGTCGACGACGGCCCCGAAGGCGCGCAGCGCGTCGAGGTGGAAGTCGATCGGTCGGTCGCCGATGCGGCAGCCGCCGAGGTCGGGGATGAACGCGTGGCCCAGACGGTGCAGCAGCGGGCCGCAGAACAGGATCGGGATGCGGCTGGACCCCGAGAGCGCGTCGATCTCGGCGCTCGTGGCCGTGGCCACGTTCGTGGGGTCGAGCTGCAGCACGCCGGTGGCGGCCGAACCGGTGATCTTGACACCGTGGATCTCGAGCAGGCTCGAGACCACGTGCACGTCGCTGATGTCGGGCACGTCGCGGAGCGTGGAGGTCGTGTCGCCGAGCAGCGACGCCACCATCGCCTTGGTGACGAGGTTCTTCGCCCCCCGCACGTCGATGGTGCCGCGGAGCGGACGACCGCCGTTGATGACGATCGTGTCGGACATCAGTCCGACGCGCTCGGCCGCCTTGCGACCATCCTGTACGAGAGAGTTCACGTGAATCACCTGACTGCTTGAAGCTATTTGACCGGGAGTGTTCGAGGTCTCCAACCCTCTCGGCGGCTCTCGAATTCCGTGATCGCCTCTTCGTCGCGAAGCGTCAGTCCGATGTCGTCCAGACCTTCGAGCAGCCTCCACCGAGTGTAATCGTCGATCGCGAAGCTGACTGTGAGGTCGCCGATGGCGGCGGTTCGCTCGATCAGGTCGACGGTGATCTCGACGCCGGGCTGCGCCTCGATGGCGGCCCAGAGCCGCTCGATGTCGGCCTCGTCGACCTGCCCGGTGAGCAGGCCCTGCTTGCCCGAGTTGCCCCGGAAGATGTCGCCGAAGCGCGAGGACAGCACGGCGGTGAAGCCGAAGTCGCGGAGCGCCCAGACGGCGTGCTCGCGGCTGGAGCCGGTGCCGAAGTCGGGCCCGGCCACCAGCACCCGGGGGTTCTGGTACGCGGGCTGGTTCAGCACGAACTCGGGATCGTTCCGCCAGCCGGCGAACAGAGCGTCTTCGAAACCGGTCTTGGTGACGCGCTTGAGGTAGACCGCCGGGATGATCTGGTCGGTGTCGACGTTGCCGCGCTTCAGGGGCACGGCTACCCCCGTCAGGATGTCGATCTTGTCCATGGTCAGACCTCCACGGTCTCGCGGGCGGCGAATTCGGACAGGTCGGAGACGCTGGAGAGCGTGCCCCGGATGGCGGTGGCGGCGGCCACCAGCGGCGAGACTAGGTGGGTGCGCCCGCCCTTGCCCTGCCGGCCCTCGAAGTTGCGGTTGGAGGTGCTGGCGCAGCGCTCCCCCGGAGCGAGCTGGTCGGGGTTCATGCCGAGGCACATCGAGCAGCCGGCGAAGCGCCACTCGGCGCCGAACTCCTCGACGATCTTGTCGATGCCCTCGGCCTCGGCCTCGATGCGCACGCGGGCGCTGCCCGGCACGACCATGACCCGAACGCCGTCGGCCTTCTTCTGCCCCTTGATCACCGAGGCGAAGGCCCGCAGGTCTTCGATGCGGCTGTTGGTGCAGGAGCCCATGAACACGGCGTCGACCCGCACCTCCTTCAGCGGGGTGCCCGCCTCGAGGTCCATGTACTCCAGGGCCCGCTCGGCGCTCGCGCGCTCGTTCGGGTCGATGATCGTCGACGGGTCGGGCACGCGTTCGTTCAGCGACACGCCCTGGCCGGGGTTGGTGCCCCAGGTGACGAAGGGCTCGAGCTCGTCGGCGTCGAGGAACACCTCGGCGTCGAACACGGCGTCGTCGTCGGTCTGCAGGGTGCGCCAGTACTCCACGGCGGCCTCCCAGTCGTCGCCCTCGGGCGCGTGCGGGCGGCCCTTCAGGTAGGCGAAGGTGGTCTCGTCGGGGGCGACCATACCGGCCCGGGCGCCCGCCTCGATCGACATGTTGCAGATGGTCATGCGGCCATCCATCGACAGGCTGCGGATGGCCGAGCCGCGGTATTCGAGCACGTAGCCCTGGCCGCCGCCCGTGCCAATCTTGGCGATCACGGCGAGGATGATGTCCTTCGCCGTGACACCCGGGCGGAGCGTGCCCTCGACCGTGATGGCCATCGTCTTGAACGGCTTGAGGGGCAGGGTCTGGGTGGCGAGAACGTGCTCGACCTCGCTGGTGCCGATGCCGAACGCCATGGCGCCGAACGCGCCGTGGGTGCTGGTGTGGCTGTCGCCGCAGACCACGGTGATGCCCGGCATGGTGAGGCCGAGCTGCGGGCCGACGACGTGCACGATGCCCTGCTCGACGTCGCCGAGCGAGTGCAGACGCACCCCGAACTCCTGGGCGTTGCGGCGCAGGGTGTCGATCTGGGTGCGGCTCGTCAGGTCGGCGATCGGCTTGTCGATCGCGAGCGTCGGGGTGTTGTGGTCCTCGGTCGCGATCGTCAGGTCGGGGCGGCGCACCGGGCGGCCTTCGGCGCGCAGGCCGTCGAAGGCCTGGGGGCTCGTGACCTCGTGCACCAGGTGCAGGTCGATGTAGAGCAGATCGGGGCTGCCGTTCTCGCCCTTGACGACGAGGTGGTCGTCCCACACCTTCTCAGCGAGGGTGCGCGGACGGATGGTCGGTTCGGGGCTCATTGCGTGTCCTTCTGAAGTAGGGGGTCAGCCATCGACAGACTCCGCGACGAGGGAGGCCTTGAACTAGGACTCGTCGCGGCAGCTAAGAAGGAGCAGACCGAACAGCACGCCCCGATCGTAGCACCCGCCCCCGCGCTCAGCGGGTCGCGTCGGACTCCGGGTCGGCGGCGGCCTTCAGCTCCTCCTTGACCGAGACGCCGCGACGGCGCATCACGAGGAGCGAGGCCACGGTGGCGACCGCCATCGAGAGGATGATGACGGCGAGCGAGGTCCAGGTGTCGATCTCGGGGATCCACTCGATCGGGTGGCCGCCGTTGATGAAGAACACCTCGTTGGAGTGCAGCGCGTGGAAGACGAGCTTCACGCCGATGAAGGCGAGGATGAACGCGATGCCGTACTTGAGGTAGATGAGCCGGTCGAGCAGCCCGCCGAGCAGGAAGTAGAGCTGACGGAGGCCCATCAGCGCGAACACGTTCGCGGTGAACACGATGAACGGGCTCTGCGTGATGCCGAAGATGGCCGGGATCGAGTCGAGCGCGAACAGCAGGTCGGTGGAGCCGAGCGCGATGAACACGATCAGCATCGGCGTGAAGACCTTCTTGCCGTCGATGACGGTGCGAACCTTGGCGCCGTCGAAGTCGGGCGCGATGCTCATGCGCTTGCGCAGGAAGGTGACCAGGCCGTTCTCGCCGTCGTCCTCGTCCTCCTTGCCGAAGGCCTGCCGGAACGCGGTGACGAGCAGGAACGCGCCGAAGATGTAGAAGATCCAGCTCAGGGACTCGATCAGCTGCGCCCCGATGAGGATGAAGATGCCGCGCAGCACGAGGGCGATGATGATGCCCACCATCAGCGCTTCCTGCTGGTACTTCCTCGGCACGTTGAAGCGCGCCATGATGATCACGAACACGAACAGGTTGTCGATCGAGAGGCTGTACTCGGTCAGCCAGCCGGCCAGGAACTGGCCCGCCGGCTCCCCTCCCGCGAACACCAGCATGAGCGCCGCGAACACCAGGGCGAGCGCCACGTAGAACACGACCCAGAGCGTGGCCTCCTTGAACGAGGGCACGTGCGGCCGCTTGAACGCGATCAGCAGATCGGCGGCGAGGATCAGCACGAGCACCACGAGCGAGGTGATCTCGAAGGCGATGGGGAGTTCTAGCACGGGGGCCTTTCGACAGCGGCGGCCTCAGGCGGGCAGCACGATGACCGAAAGTCTCTCCCGTGCTGGCCGCCGCGGCAACCGCACCGCTGCCCCCGGGCACACGTCGGAGTGGGCCGTGGTGACGATGACAGCGAGGTGGGATACTCCCCTTCCCGTCAAGACTACTGCCGGCGGCCGAGCTCCTCGCGCACCTCGAGCCGCACCTCGGCCAGCCGCTCGCGCAGCCGCCCGATCAGCGCCGGGTCGATGCCCTTCGCCGAGGCCTTGCGCAAGTCGGTGCGCAGCTGCTGGCGGAACTCCGTCAGCGCCACGTCGGCGTCGCGCAGCGCCTCGGCCGACTCCGCGCGGGAACCGGCGGGCGGCGTGCGCGCCTCGCGCTTCGCCGAGGCGAGCTCGGCCTTGAGGCTGCGCATGGCCTGGTCGACACCCGAGCGCACCTCGTCGGCGAGCCGGCGTACCGAGTCGGAGAGGTCGGACTCGATGTCGGCGAGCTCCCCGCGGCGGCTCTCGAGCTCGGCACGCCCGGCGTCGGTGATCGAGTAGACGGTCTTCCGGCCATCCGCGGTCTTGGTGACGAGCCCCTCGTCTTCGAGCTTCGCGAGCCTCGGGTAGATGGTGCCGGCGCTCGGGCTGTAGGTGCCGCCGAAGCGGTCGGCGAGCGCCTGGATCAGCTCGTAGCCGTGCTTCGGCGACTCCTCGAGCAGGTTCAGCAGGTAGAGGCGCAGGTGGCCGTGGCCGAACACGGGGCTCATGCCGAGGCCTCGGCGCCCGCGTCGGCGGGGGCGGATGCGCCGCCGTCGGCATCGGCGGCCGACGACGCCGGGGCGCCCTCGCGGTACAGCACCGTGATGTCGCCCGACACCGAGTTCGCGCGGAACTCCGTCCAGCTGCCGTCGAGCTCCCCGGTCTGCCCGTTGTACCCGCCGCCGCGGAGCCCCTTGATGGTGTTCGGGCCGAGCTGCAGAGTGCCGGAGACGGAGTTCACGTTGTAGCGCGCGGCGGTCGACGCGTCGAGCCGCACGGTGAGGTCGCCCGAGACGGTGTTGTTCTCGATGGCGGAGGGCACACCGATGGAGTCGACGAACACCTCGCCCGAGACGCCGTCGGCCGAGAAGCGGCGGATCTCCCCCGCCGCCGCGATGTCGCCCGAGACGGTGTGGGCGCTGACGAGCCCCACGTGGTCGCGGATCGAGATCTCGCCCGAGACCGTGTTGACGTCGAGGTCGCCGTGCACCGCGTCGATGACGACGTCGCCCGTGACGGTCGAGACCCGCGCATCCGTCACCAGCCCCGAGATCAGCGCCGATGCCGAGATGACCCCGAACTTCAGGGCCGCGTCGCGGGGCACCATGATGCTCACGTCGGCCCTCGCGTTGCCGCGCCACGACTTGAACACCTCGATGAAGTTGTCCCAGCGCAGCTGCGGGTGGTCGATCTCGAGGCGGTCGCCGTCGATCGAGATCTTCAGGTCCTTGCCCGAGACCGAGTGCACCTCGATGCGCGCGCCCGGCTCGTCGTGGCCGATGATGTCGACCTGGCCGCCGATCAGGCCCACCTTGAGCGAGCGCACAAGCTCGATGTCGATGACTTTCGGACCGGTGACGATCCACTTCTCCAAGACCACGATGTTCTCCTGCCTCGCGCTATATCGCGTGTTGTGCGATCAAGCTATATCTCGACGACGGGCGCGTCAAGATATATCGCGACTTCGACAGCCGGGGCTCAGGCGGCGCCGTGCTCGGCAAGGAAGGGCATCGGGTCGTAGCGCACCCCGTCGGCCCCGTAGAGCTCGAAGTGGCAGTGCTCGGTGGTGGCGTTGCCCGTGCGACCGGTGAGCCCGATCACCTGGCCGGCCGTGACCGTGTCACCCACCCCCACGGTGAGCGTGGACTCCTGGAAGTGCATGTACATGCTGCACACGGCGACCCCGGCGACCTTGTGGGCGATGGAGAGGTAGGCGCCGCCCGTCCCCCCGTTCTCCGACGCGGCGATCACGATGCCGTCGGCGATGGCGTGCACCGGCACCCCGGGCCCGTTCAGCATGTCGACGCCCTTGTGGAAGCCCTCGGCGCGCGGGCCGAAGGGGTCGGACATGCGGTAGCCGTCGGGGTACACCGGCGAGAAGGCGGCCGACTCGGCCGTCGCGTCGGCGCCCGCCTGGCACTGCGCTCCCCCGTAGCCGCCCTGGCCCGACGACTGACTGGCCGGCTTCGGGGTGGGCGTCGGCGTGGGCGTGAAGGTGTGCACCACGTAGCCGTCACGGGCGACGGATGCTCCGACGCCCTCGTCGACCGAGGAGAAGCGCTGCGCCGCGCCGGCCTGCACCGAGAACTCGAGGTCGTCGAAGCTGCCGGGCGTGGTGAGCGAGGCGGCGGGGACGCTGGTGGCCACGGCCACGCCGACCACGAAGGTCATGGCGAGCACGCCGAGCAGCTGACCCTGGTACTTCACCGGCCCTATTGTCCTTGGCGGCCGTGACGAGCACAACCGCTGCGCCGACAGGGCAGAATCAGCACATGGCTCTACCCATCGAGGACTACGCGATGATCGGCGACTGCCACACGGCGGCCCTGGTCGGTCGCACCGGCAGCATCGACTGGCTCTGCCTGCCCCGCTTCGACTCGCCCTCCACCTTCGGAGCCCTGCTCGGCACCGAGGAGCACGGGCGCTGGCTGCTGGCGCCGACGGATGCCCGGTCGACCGCCACCCGCCGCTATCTCGAGGGCACCTTCCTCCTCGTCACCCGCTGGGACACCCCCGACGGCGTCGTCGAGGTCACCGACTTGATGCCACACGGAGACCGCCGGGCCGACGTCATCCGGCGCATCCGGGGCGTCTCGGGGCGGGTCGAGCTGCGGCAGGAGCTCGCTATCCGCTTCGACTACGCCGACGCGATGCCGTGGATGCGGCAGGCCCCCGAATACGGCAGCAACGCCGTGATCGGCATCGCCGGGCCCGACGCCGTGATCGTGCGCGGCCCGGCGCTGCACGCCACGAACCACTACCACGAGTCGATCTTCTCCGTCGCGGAGGGCGAGACGGTCGACATCGTGCTCACCTGGTACCCGTCCCACCGCCCGGCCCCCGGGCCGCTCGACGTCGATAAGCAGATCGAGGACACCACCGCCTGGTGGCGGGAGTGGGCCTCGCGCAGCGAGCCGCCCGCGCTCTACGGCGCCGAGGTGGAGCGCTCGCTGCTCGTGCTGCGGGCGCTCACCCACGAGGACACCGGCGGCATCGTCGCGGCGGCCACCACGAGCCTGCCGGAGGAGTTCGGCGGCTCGCGCAACTGGGACTACCGCTACACCTGGATCCGGGACGCCTCCCTCACCCTCTCGGCGCTGATGCTCTACGGCTACGAGGACGAGGCCGGGCACTGGCGGCACTGGCTGCTGCGCGCGATCGCCGGCGACCCGGCCGACATCCAGATCATGTACGGGCTCTCCGGCGAGCGCCGCCTGCCCGAGAGCGAGCTGACGAGCCTGCCGGGGTACAACGGCTCCGCGCCCGTGCGGGTCGGCAACGGCGCCGCCGACCAGTACCAGGGCGACATCTTCGGCGAGCTGATGATCGCGCTGCGCGAGGCGCGGCGGATCGGCGTCGAGGAGGACCAGTACTCCTGGCCGCTGCAGCGCTCGCTGCTCGGCTTCCTCGAGCAGACCTGGCAGCGGCCCGACAACGGCATCTGGGAGATCCGCGGGCCACAGGTGGCCTTCACCCACTCGCGCGCGATGATCTGGGCGGCCTTCGCCTGCGGGGTCGAGGCGGTCGAGACGTACGGGCTCGACGGGCCGGTCGAGCGTTGGCGCGAGCTCCGCGACGCCATCCGGCACGAGATCGAGACCGAAGGCTACGACCCGGTGCGGGGCACGTTCCGGCAGCACTACGGCACGTGCGAGGTCGACGCCTCCCTGCTGCTGCTCTCGCAGATCGGCTTCGTCGCCCCCGACGACCCGCGGATGCTCGGCACCGTCGCCGCGATCGAGGAGGACCTCCTGCGGGACGGTCTGCTGCTCAGGTACCGCACCGAGTCGGGGGTCGACGGGCTGCCGGGCGGCGAGCATCCGTTTCTCGCGTGCTCGTTCTGGCTGGTGCAGCAGTACGCGCACTCGGGCCGGCTCGACGACGCGATCGCGCTGATGGACCGGCTGGTCGGCCTCTGCAACGACGTCGGGCTGCTCTCGGAGGAGTACGACGTCGAGGGGCGCCGCCAGGTCGGCAACACCCCGCAGGCCTTCTCGCACCTCGCCCTGGTGCGCGCGGCCGACGCGATCGCCCGCGCCACCGCCGTGCGTTAGGGCACTGTTCACCGCCCCGCCACCGCGGTGGCCGGGGCTTCGGGCGTAGACCGGGTGGCATGGATGCACTCGTGCCCGTTCTGCTCGTCATCGTGGTGGCCCTGGTGTTCGACTTCACCAACGGCTTCCACTAGGGCGACAACGGTCTCGAGATCACGCCGATCATGATCTTCGCGGGGCTCGTCGGGGCGGTGCTCTGGAACCTCACGACCTGGTACCTGGGGCTGCCGTCGAGCTCGACCCACGCGCTGTTCGGCGGTCTGATCGGCGCCGCGGTGATCGGCGCGGGCTTCGGTGCGGTGAACTTCGGCGTGGTGCTGACCAACGTGGTCGTGCCGGCGCTGCTCTCGCCGCTCGTGGCCGGGGTGGTGGCACTCGTGGCGACCTACGCGGCGTACCTCATCACCAGGCAGGCGACCCTTCGCGGCTCGGACGCCGGGTTCCGGCACGGCCAGACCGTGTCGGCCTCCCTCGTCTCGCTCGCGCACGGCACGAACGACGCTCAGAAGACGATGGGCGTGATCACGCTCACGCTGATCGCCGCCGGCTACCAGGAGTCGGGGTCGGGACCGCAGTTCTGGGTGATCGCGGGCTGCGGGCTCGCGATCGCGCTCGGCACCTACCTCGGAGGCTGGCGGATCATGCGCACCGTCGGCAAGCGCATCACCGACATCCAGGCGCCGCAGGGCTTCGCGGCCGAGACGAGTTCGGCGGCGACCATCCTCGTCTCCTCGCACCTCGGCTTCGCGCTGTCGACGACCCAGGTCACCTCGGGCGCCGTGGTGGGCGCCGGGCTCGGGAAGAAGCTCGCCTCGGTGCACTGGGGCGTCGTCGGGCGCATCGCCATCGCCTGGACGGTGACGCTGCCGGCCGCCGCCCTGGTGGGGGGCCTCGCCGCCTGGGCCGCCTCGAGCAGCGTGCTGGGGCTCGGGATCGTCATCGTGGCGGCGCTGGCCGCCGGGGTGACGCTGTACCTGCTGTCGCGGCGTCATCCGGTGACGCACGACACCGTGAACAACGAGCCGGAGCCGGTCGCCGCGGGGGTCCGCTCCGCCGGCGTCCGATCGGCACGAGAGGGAGAGGGGACACGCTGATGGAGGGATTCCTCGGAGTGGACTGGGGCGCCTTCGTGGTGGTGTTCGTCGTGGCCTTCGCGGCGAGCATCCTGGTCGTGGGGTCGTACGCCGTGGGCCTCAGGCTGCTGTCGACGGGTGCGTCGGTGAAGGAGCGGTCGCTGCCCGCCACGGCGGGAGCCGTCGTGTGCTACGCGATCGGGGTGGCCGCGGTGCTCTACGGGCTGTGGCTGATCATCCCGCAGTTCCACTGAGCATCCACCGGTCCAAGGAGCGATACCGCCGATCGGGGCCGCCCGGCGGGGAGTGCGATTAGGCTCGATCCGATGCAGGCACTCACCGAGGCTCAGATCCGCGAGTCGTTCACGAACATCACCGAGCCGGAGCTCGAGCGCATGACCCTGCCGGGACTGCACGAGATCGTCTGGGAGGACCGCGAGTTCCTCGGCTGGCGCGACGCCCACGCCATCCACCGCGGCTACATCGTGTACTGGCGCGAGGGCCGGCCGATCGGTCTGCTGATCAAGGCCGCCGGGTCGCGCACCCGCCCCGGCATCTCGGCGATGTGCACGCTCTGCCGCACCCCACGGCCCGGGGTGCAGGTGACGCTGTTCACCGCGCCGCGGGCCGGGCAGGCGGGCATCGACGGCTCGACCGTGGGCACCTACATCTGCAGCGACCTGGGGTGCTCGAACCTCATCCGCATCGTGCCGCCGAAGTCGGCGATGCAGCCCGACCCCGACGCGGTGATCGCGACCAGGGCCGTGGGGCTGACCACGCGGCTCGACTCGTTCACGCAGAGCGTGCTGCGCGCATCCTGAGCCGGGCTGCCGGGTTCAGGATGCGCTAGCCGTCGTTCTCGACGAGGGCCTCCTCGTCGGTCGAGACCGCGTCGGGGTCGTCGGCCGGCTCGGGCTCGTCGGCGACGGTCGGGTCGACGCCGGAGGGCACGGCCTCGGTCGTGGGGCCGTTGCCCACCACGCCCTCGCCGTCGGGGTAGCCGGAGTAGTCGGGGTACTCGATGTCGCTGAGGTCGACGGAACCGGGGTCGATGGATTCGTTCTTGTCGGTCATGGCACCAGTCAACACCTCTGCCCCCGGCGCCGGAAGCACCCGGGTACAGCGAAAGCCCCCGGCCTGCGCTTCCGCACATTCCGGGGGCTTTCTGGTGCTGTGACCCCAGCGGGATTTGAACCCGCGTTACCGCCGTGAGAGGGCGACGTCCTAGGCCGCTAAACGATGGGGCCGTTTTTGCAACTCCACGAGTATGCCATACGAATGCGGCGGGCCCAAATCGGGGGCCGTCGGCGCGTCAGACGAGCACGTTCAGGGCGCCGGGCACGAGCTCGACGGTCAGCGGTAGGGCCCCGAAGCGCTCCCCGTCGGCGTACCCGGCGATCCCCTCGGCTGCCACCCGCACGACCCGCGCCCGGCGGAACTCCACCACGGGCAGCGTCGAGTGCGTTCCCGAGAACACCTTCGGGAACAGTCTGACGAAACGGATGCGCGACACGGGCTTCACGATGAACACGTCGAGCAGGCCGTCGTCCAGCCGCGCATCCGGGGCGATGCGCATGCCGCCGCCGATCGTGGTGTTGTTCGCCACCGAGAGCAGCGGCGAGTCGACGTGCAGCACCTCGCCGTCGAGCTCGAGCTCGTAGGAGCGGGTGCGCAGCGTCGCGAGTTCGGCGGCGAGCGCCAGCACGTAGCGGGACGCCCCGCGCGGGCGGCGCATCCGGTTGGCCCGTTCGTTCACGGCGGCGTCGAAGCCCGCCGAGAGCACGCCGGCGAACCAGCGGTGGGGCTCCTCCCCCTCGGGCCGGCCGTCGTCGAGGGCGGGGTCGGGCTGCACGCCGGTGACCCGCGCGGCGTCGATCACCCGGGGCGGGCGGCCGAGCGCGGCGACGAGCATACGGCAGGCATCCTCGGGGTCGCCGGTCGGCAGGCCGAGCCCGGTCGCGAAGTCGTTGCCCGTGCCGGCGGGCACGATGCCGAGCGGCACGTCGGTGCCCGCCACGAGGTTGACGCCGAGGTTCACCATGCCGTCGCCGCCGACGACCACGAGGGCGTCGGTCGGCTCGGCGAGCGCCTGACGCGTGACCCGCACCAGGCCGGCGTAGTCGGGGGCGCTCAGCGGCACCACGTCGTGGCCGGCGGCGCGCAGGGCGGCGACAACGACGGGCCCGACGTGGCGGGTGCCCCCGAACGACGCGTTCGGGTTGATCGCGACGACGACACGCTGCGCTGGGGAGGCCATGACGACCGATTATCCACGACGTTGCACTCCGGCGGGCGCGGGTGTTGAGTCGGGGATCATGAGACTGACGAAATTCGAGCACGCCGCCCTCCTCATCGAGCAGTCGGGCCGGAAGCTGTTCATCGACCCGGGCTCGTTCACGACGGCGATCACCGACGCCGCGAGCACGGCCGCCGTGGTGATCACCCACGAGCATCCCGACCACTGGACGCCGGAGCAGCTGCGGCGCATCCTGACCGCCTCGCCCGACGCCGTGGTCTTCGGGCCGGAGGGCGTGGTGGACGCGGTGCGCGAGGCCGACCCGTCGATCGCCGTGACGCGGGTCGACCCGGGCGACACCGTGGAGGCGGGGCCCTTCACGCTGACGTTCTCGGGCGGGCGGCACGCGGTCATCCACTCCTCGATCCCGGTGATCGACAACGTCGGGGTGCTGGTGAACGACGTGCTCTACTACCCGGGCGACTCCTGGGCCGTGCCGGAGGGGGTCGCGGTCGATCTGCTGGCCGTGCCGGCCGGTGCGCCGTGGCTGAAGATCGCCGAGGCGATGGACTACGTGCTCGAGGTGAAGCCGAAGCGCAGCTTCGCCACCCACGAGATGGTGCTCTCGACGGCGGGCAAGGGCATGGCGGGCGAGCGCCTGCGCTGGGCCACCGAGCAGGGCGGCGGCGAGTACCTCGCGCTGCAGCCCGGCGACTCGATCGATCTCTGAACGTTCGCGCCCCTTCGGTCGTTGAACCAGATGGAGGCCCGATGAACGACGATCACGCGGAGCTGCTGAGGGCGGCGCACGATGCCCACGGCGCAGCGCTGTTCCGCTACGTGGTGCGCCTCACCCGCGACCCGGCCCTCGCTGAGGACGTGGTGCAGGAGACGCTGCTGCGCGCCGGCCGGAAGCCGGCCATCCTCGAGCAGGGCGACGAGGAGGCGCGGGCGTGGATGTTCACCGTCGCCCGCAACCTCGTGATCGACGACCGCCGCAGCGCCCGGCACAACCGCGAGTTCGCCACCGACGAGCTGCCCGAGCGCGCCGAGGCCGACCGCACCGATGCCGTGCTCGACAGCTGGCTGGTGTCGGATGCTCTGCTCTCGCTCTCGCTGGAGCACCGCACCGCGATCGTGCGCTCGTACTACCTCGGCGAGACGGCCGTCGAGATCGCCGCCGCCGAGGGTGTGCCCGTCGGCACCGTGCGCTCGCGCATGCACTACGCGCTGCGGGCCCTGCGGCTCGCGCTGCAGGAACGGGGGGTGACGGAGTGAACGCCGCCGACGAGTACCGCGACTGGGACGCCGCCTACGTGATGGGCATGCTCACCGCCGAGGAGCGCCGTGAGTTCGAGCGTCACCTGGCCTCGTGCCACGAGTGCTCGCACGCCGTCGCCGAGCTGGCCGGGATGCCCGGGATGCTCGGCAGCCTTCGCGCGGGCGAGGCGGCCGCGCTGCTGGAGCCGGCGGGCGGCGCTCCGGCCGTCGCGCCGGTGGCCCCTCCGGCCGGCACCGTGCAGCACCTCGCCCGGGCCGTCGGGCGCCGGCGGCGCACCGTGCGGCGGCGGATGGCCGCGGCCGTCATAGGCACCGGGGTGCTGCTGGCGGGTGCGGGGGTGCTGACCGGGTTCGCGATCGGGCAGTTCGCACCCGGCGAGTTCGCACCCGGCGCGTCGACTCCGGTCGCCACCGCGCAGGCCGCAGGGCCCGACGCCTCATCGGGCGACGGCGTGCGGCTGGCCATGGGCCAGGTCGAACCGGGCTACATCGACGCCGAGCTCCGGGTGTCGCCGAAGGAGTGGGGCACCCGGTTCGACTGGGACTGCAGCTACAGCGAGACGCTCCAGGCGACGTTCGACGGCCCGGTGCCCTACGACCTCGTCGTCACCGACCGCGCCGGAGTCGAAACGACGGTCGCGAGCTGGACGGCCGAGAAGGGCGCCGCCGCCGGCAACCTGTCGGCCTCGACGAGCATCCCGACCGGCCAGATCGCGTCGGTCGACATCCGCGTGTCGGGCAGCGACCAGCCGATCGTGCGCACCGAGCTCTGAGCGCGCCGGCGCGGGACCGGTTCGCCTGACCGCACGCCAGTGCGACATCGGTTCGGCCGACCCCGCGCGGACGCGGCCCGCTCAGGTCACCAGGTGGAGTCGCCGCGGATCACCACGTCGGAGCCGCCGTCGACGAAGATCACCTGACCGCAGAGGTGGGTGTTCTCCTCGCTGACCAGCCACGCGAGTAGCCGCGCCGCCACGATCGCCTCGGCGAAGCCGTTCAGCGGCATCGGCACGCCGGCGCGGATCTGCTCCCGCCCCTCCTCCGTCTCGAGCAGCGGCGCGGTCATCGGCGTCACGATCACCCCCGGTGCGATCGCGTTCAACGGGATGCCCGCCGCCGCCCAGTCGTCGGTGGCGGCGTTCCGGCGCACCCACTGGGCGAAGGCCTTCTTCGTCGAGGCGTAGATCAGGTGCCCGGTCGAGGCGTCACCCGCGAGCACCTCGGCCCGGGCGAGCGCCCCGGCCTCGTCGCCCCCGGCCATCAACGCGACGAGCTCGTCGTCGTGCGGATGCAGGCTCGCCATCGAGGCGATGCCGACGGCGCGCGGCGAGTCCGAGCCCGCCAGCAGCGGGCGCAGCCCCTCGAGGGTCGCCACCATGCCGAAGAAGTTCACGGCTACGGTGGCCGGGATCGGCGCGGCGAGCCCCGCGATGGCGAGGATGCCGTCGATCCGGCCACCGCTCGCCTCCCGCACCTGCTCGACCAGGCTCTCGCGCCCCTCGGCGGTGCTGAGGTCGGCGTTCACGTCGGCGCCCCGCAGGTCGACCCCGATCACGGTGTCGCCGCGCTCCCGCAGCAGCTCCGCGGTCGCCTTGCCGATGCCCGAGGCGGCGCCGGTCACGATCATGGTCCTCGTCATGTCGAACTCCTTCGTTCGTCGATTGCTTTCCCTGAGAAACTACCTCCTGCCGCGTACTGTGGGAAGCATGAGCGCGGATGAGCGTCCCCTGCACTACCGGTCGCCCGTCGTCGAGGCCATGACGTCGCTGCTCACCGTGTGGTGGTCGCCGCGGTTCCAGCGCGACATCGTGGGCGAGCACGGCCGCGACCTCAGCACCATCGAGATCCGGATGCTCTGGACCCTCGGCTCGCGCGGGCCCTCCCGGGGCGCGGAGCTCGCCGAAGCCCTCTCGGCGAGCGCTCCGAGCGTCAGCAAGGCCGCGGCGAAGCTGCACGGGGCCGGCCTCGTGACCCGGGAGCCGAGCACCGCCGACCAGCGCTCGCACACGCTGCACCTGACCGTCGAGGGCCGCGCCGTGGCCCAGCGGCTCTACGACGTGGGCGACGAGATGGTGACCGAGATCTTCGCGTCCTGGCCCGGCTCCGACGTGGAGACGCTGAGCGGTCTGCTGCAGCGCTTCGCCGACGACTCGCAGCAGTACGCCCGACGTCTCCGACGGGATCGCGCGGACTGACGTGCCGCTTCGGCAACGCGTTTTGCGCGGGACGGACGGCCGCGCCAGGCTATGCCCATGAACCACATGAACCCCGATCCGAACACCGATCCGACCGCGTTCTGGGAGGAGCTCTACCAGCAGCGCGAGCGGGTCTGGAGCGGCCGGGCGAATGCGGCGCTCGTCGCGGTGGCGGCGGGCCTCGAGCCGGGGCGCGCGCTCGACCTCGGCTGCGGCGAGGGCGGCGACTCGATCTGGCTGGCCGAGCAGGGCTGGCGGGTGACCGGGGTCGACATCTCCGCGACCGCGCTCGGCCGGGCCGCGACTCACGCGGCATCCCGCGGCGTCGAACCGGATCGCATCGAGTGGGTGCAGGCCGACCTCTCGGACTGGCGGCCTGACGGCGGGTACGAGCTGGTCTCGGCGTGTTTCCTGCACTCCCCCGTGGCGTTCCCTCGGGAGCAGGTGCTGCAGCGGGCCGCCCTGCCCGTCGCGCGGGGTGGGCACCTGCTGGTGGTCGGGCACGCCGAGTTCCCGAACTGGACGGGCACGCGGGAGGAGGGGCACGGGCATCCTGAGCTGCCCACCGCGGAGGAGGTGTTCGCGTCGCTCGAGCTGCCCGAGGACGAGTGGGAGGTCGTCGTCGCCGAGCCGCGCTCGCGGGATGCGGTCGGGCCCGACGGCCAGGAGGCCGTGCTCGTCGACTCGGTGCTGCTGGTCAGACGTCGCTGAGGGCGGTGCCGTCGGTCAGGCGTCGCTGAGCGCCGGGCGGCTGGGAAGCGCATGGGGTCTCGGGCCGGCATGCCGCCGGCGGCATAGGGTGGGCCGCACCTTCACCGCTACGACCGAGGACGTGCACCATGAGCGATTCCCCCACCGACGCCGAGAACCTGGGCGGCGACAAGACGATCCCGAACGACCCGAACGGCCTGGCCGCCGGTCACGACCCCGACGGCTCGCACTTCAACCCCGAGGAGGACGTCGACCCCGAGGGCGACGCCGCCGAGTAGGCTCCGGCCGAGCAGGCGCCGGCGCTGGCCGAGCAGACGCGGCTCGCGCAGGAGCCGGCCGAGCAGGCGCTAGCCGGCCGCCTTCGCGTCGAGGGCGGCCAGCAGCCGCTTCACCGCGCCGCCGAGGTTCCACTCCTCGGCCAGCAACTCGAGTCGCGCCCGATCGTCGCCCGCCACGGACGCGAGCGCAGCGCCCGCCGACTCAGGCGCCGGCACCTCGAGGTCGCGCACGACCGACACCACGGTCGGCGCGACCGCGAGGTAGTCGGCGGCCGCCGCGAGCTTCGCCTGCACCGACGGCGACGGCTCCCCACGCTCGGCCGCGGCCAGCAGGCCCTCGAGCGTGCCGTACTCGCCGAGCAGCCCGGCCGCCGTCTTCTCGCCGATGCCCGCGACCCCCGGCAACCCGTCCGAGGTGTCGCCGCGCAACGTCGCGTAGTCGGCGTACTGCTCGGGCAGCACCCGGTATTTGCCCACCACCACGGCGTCGGTGACGAGCTCGAGGTTCTTCATGCCCCGCGCGGTATAGATCACCCGGATGCCGCGACCGTCGTCGACGAGCTGGAACAGGTCGCGGTCCCCGGTCACGATGTCCACCGGCCCGTTCGCGGTGGCGGCGTAGGTGCCGATCACGTCGTCGGCCTCGTGCTCGGCCGCCCCCACCACGGCGATCCCCGCGAGCGAGAGCACCTCGCGGATCAGCGGGATCTGCGCGGTCAGCCCGGGCGGCACCTCCTCGACGTCGGGCCCGGTCGACACCTCGCGCACCACACGGTGTGCCTTGTAGCCCGGCACGAGGGCCACACGCCAGGCCGGGCGCCAGTCGTCGTCCCAGCAGGCGATCAGCGAGGTCGCCTCGAACTCGGTGACGAGCCGGGCGATCATGTCCATCAGCCCGCGCACGGCGTTCACCGGGGTGCCGTCGCTGCGCCGGATGGTGTCGGGCACGCCGTGGAAGGCGCGGAAGTACAGCGAGGCGGTGTCGAGCAGCATCAGGCGCGGGGGCATGATCGATGGTGGCACGGATGGGGTGGTCGCCGGTATCCTGATCGGCTGCCCGCGCCGGGCGGCAGCCCCGTCGGCGTCAGGAGCGCGGCGGGACACCGAGCCTTCACGACGGGACGACCGACATGGACAGCCACCTCGACGCCAACCGCGCCAACTGGGACGACCGCGCATCCGTTCACGCCGCCCGCACGGGCTCGGGCTACGAGACGCAGCGCTACGTCGACGATCGGACGCTGCTGAGCGACGTGGTCGCCTTCGACCGGCCGCGGCTCGGCGACCTCGCGGGGCTGCGGGCCGTGCACCTGCAGTGCCACATCGGCACCGACACGCTGTCGCTGGCCCGCCTCGGGGCTCGGGTCACGGGGCTCGACTTCTCGTCGGTCGCGCTGGCCGAGGCGCGGGTGCTGGTGGCCGAGACGGGGGACGATGCGCTCGTCGACTTCGTGGAGTCCGACGTCGACCACGCGCTGGACGTGCTGCCGGGCGGGTCGTTCGACCTCGTCTACACCGGGATCGGGGCGCTGTGCTGGCTGCCGAGCATCTCGCGGTGGGCGGGGGTCGTGGCCGGACTGCTGAAGCCGGGTGGGCGGCTGTTCATCCGGGAGGCGCATCCGATTCTCTGGGCCATGGACGAGACCGTCGGCGACGACCTGGCGCTGCGGTTCCCGTACTTCGAGCGGGCCGAGCCGCTCGAGTGGGACGACTCGTCGAGCTACGTGCCGACCGAACGGCCCCTGGTCTCGACGACGACGTACGAGTGGAACCACGGGCTCGGGGAGATCGTGACGGCGTTGCTCGATGCGGGGCTCGAGCTGCGGATGCTCGTGGAGCACGACAGCGTGCCGTACGAGGCGCTGCCCGGGCAGATGGTGCAGCGGGCCGGTGGGGAGTGGGCGCTGGGGGTGCGGGCGGGGGTGGCGCCGCTGAGCTACACGCTGCAGGCGGTGAAGCCGGCGTAGCCCGCGCGGGCTCGGCCGGCGTCGGCCGGACGGCCCGGGCGGTCGGGCCTCGGCCGAGGGTGCCGGTAGCCTTGACGGGCTATGACCATCACCGCATCCGCCGACGGCTCCGCGCTCGGCAACCCCGGCCCCGCGGGCTGGGCCTGGTACATCGACGACGACACCTGGGCGGCCGGCGGCTGGCCGCACGGCACGAACAACATGGGCGAGCTGAAGGCGGTGCTCGAGCTGTTCCGGGCGACGGCGCACGTCGACGACGACCTGCACGTGCTCTGCGACAGCCAGTACGTCATCAACACGATCACCAAATGGATGCCCGGCTGGAAGCGCAAGGGCTGGCGGAAGGGCGACGGCAAGCCCGTCATGAACCTCGACCTGATCAAGGAGATCGACGACGCCGTCGCTGGACGCCGCTACCGCTTCGAGTGGGTCAAGGGCCACGTCGGCCACGTGCTGAACGAGGCGGCCGACGTGCGCGCCCGCGGCGCCGCCGAGGCCTTCGCGGCCGGCCGCGCCCCCGACACGGGCCCCGGCTTCCCGGGCGCCACCCCCGCCCCCGCCGCCGCGGAGGGAGCGGCCGCCGCTCCCCCGCGCACCGCCCCCGATCCCCTC
>NZ_JANTEZ010000005.1 GCF_024978135.1 Herbiconiux gentiana
CGATCGTGCAGGCCGGGATCACGAAGCTCGCGGAGGAGGGTCACTGACCTTCCGCGCGTTCTGACGCAGAACGCCCCGCCCCTCTCGTCGAGGTGGCGGGGCGTTCTGCGTGTGGGGGGTGGGTTCTGCGTGGCCGGCGCCGGCGGGTTCGGGTGAGTTCGCCGGGTCGGTGCCGGCGGGTTCGCCGGGCCCGCGCCGGTGGTGCGCTGGGTCGATGTCAGCGGGTTCGCCGGGCCGGCGCCGGCGGGTTCGGCCCCGCTAGCGCCGCCCGGTCAGAAGCCGACGAAGTTGCGGGGGTTCTGCGAGACGCCGCCGACGCGGGTCTCGAAGTGCACGTGGCAGCCCGTCGAGGAGCCGGTGGTGCCGGCCCACGCGATGAGTTCGCCGACGCCCACGTCTTGGCCGCGGCCCACGTTGAGCGAGCTGTTGTGGCCGTAGACGGTGGTGAGGCCGCCGCCGTGGTTGATGGTGACCGAGTAGCCGAGCCCGCCGTTGTAGCCGGCCTGGCTCACGGTGCCGGTGGCCGCCGCGTAGACCGGCACGCCGCAGGTGCCGCCCGGCGCGACCAGATCGATGCCGGCGTGCAGCCGCCACTCGTGGAAGATCGGGTGGAACCGCTGGCCCCACTCGTCGGACACCCGCCAGCTCGCCAGCGGACTCGTCCACCCGTCGACCGAGGCGATCGGGCCGCCCCCGCCGCCGCCGTTCTTCGCGGCCTCCTCGGCGCGGCGGATCGCCTCCTGGCGGGCACGCTCCCGCGCCTCCTCCTCGAGGCGCTTGCGCTCGGCGACGCCGGCCTCGTAGTCGGCGACCGTCTTCGCGGTGCTCTCCTGCAGCGCCTTCAGCTGCTCGTCGAGCACGATGCTCTGGGCCTCCTGCTCGGCGAGGGCGCCCTCGAGCTGCGCCTGCGCCTCCTGCGCCTCGGCCAGCGCGGCCTCGGCGGCGTTCTTCAGACCCTCGAGCTCGGTGCGGGCGACGACGGCCTGGTCGGTGAGCGCCTTGGCGGTGTTGCGGTCTTGGGCGGCCTGCTCGTAGAGCCTGACGGTCTGCCCCGAGAGCTGACTCATCGCGCCGAGCCGGTAGAGCAGGTCGTCGGTGGAGTCGCCGCTGACGATGAGGTTGAGCGTGAGGTCGGTGCCGCCGGCTCGCGAGAGCTGGCTGATCAGCTGCCCGGCCTGGCCGTTGGACTCCTCGGCGCGCACGGTGGCCTCGGCGGCCTGGCGGTCGAGCTCGTCGGCGCGGAAGGTGGCGGTGTCGTAGGCGTCTTGCGCCGCGGTGTACTCGTCGGCCTTCTGGGCGGCGAAGGCCTGGGCGGCCTCGACCTCGGTCTGCAGCTGGGCGACGATGCCCTGGATGCGCTCCACCTCGGCCTGCTTCGCCGACTCGCTGCCGCGGGCGGCCAGCACGTCCTCCCATGAGGGGTAGTCGATGGCCGACGCGGGCTCGACCCCGCGCAGCACCTCGACGCAGACGATCGCGAGCGCGAGCACGACGGCGGCGACCCACGTGTGCACCGGCCGCCTCCCGCGGGCGCGCTCAGGGCGGCCCGCGGGCTGGGGCCGTTCTGCACGCTCGACGCGTTCGGCGTGCTCGGCGCCGGCGGCGCTGGTGGTCGGCGGGGTGGGGTCTGCGATGCTCATCGTCGGGTCTCGCTCAATCGTGGGGCGGGGCCGGTGTCGGCGCCGCTGCGGTCACGGTCATGGTCATGGTCAGGGTCAGGTTCATGGTCTAGCCGAACTCGATGCCCTGCGCCGCCATGAAGGGGCGGGGGTTGATGGCGGTGCCGTTCTGCCGCACCTCGAAGTGCACGTGGCAGCCGGTCGAGTTGCCCGTGGTGCCGGCGTAGGCGATCGGCTGGCCGACGGAGACGTAGGTGC
Source organism: Herbiconiux gentiana (assembly GCF_024978135.1). GTDB lineage: Bacteria > Actinomycetota > Actinomycetes > Actinomycetales > Microbacteriaceae > Herbiconiux > Herbiconiux gentiana. The sequence continues at coordinate 1,878 of NZ_JANTEZ010000005.1, forward strand.
CGTTGCCGACGAGCAGGGTGGTGTTGTGGCCGTAGGCGGTGGCGATGCCGCCGCCGTGGTCGATCTGGATGAAGTTGCCATAGCCGCCGTTCCAGCCGGCGAAGTTCACGATGCCCTCGGCGGCCGCGTAGACGGTGGCCCCGCAGGTGCCGCCGTTGTAGACGAGGTCGATGCCCGAGTGCAGGCGGTACTCGCCCGAGACGGGGTTGACCCGCATGCCGTACTCGTCGGACGAGAACGCCCCGGGGAACGGGCTCGCCCAGCCACTCGCCGCGATGAACGGCAGCGTCGAGAGCCCCGCCCGCGCCGCCTCGCGCGCGGCCTCGGCCCGGGCGTCGACGCCCTTCTGGTAGTCAGCCTCGGTGGCGGCCCGGTTCTCCTGCAGCACCTGCAGCTGGGCCTGGAGCTCGACCTGGTGGTCCTCCTGCTCCTGCAGCGCCACCTCGGCCTGCTGCTGGGCGGCGACCGCCTCGTCGCGCAGGCGCAGCGCCTCGTCGGCGAGGCCCTTCAGCTCGTCGCGGGCGACCTCGGCCTGCGCGGTGAGAGCGGTCGCCGTGTTGGTGTCTTGCCGCGCCTTCGCGTAGATCTGCGAGGTCTTCTCGGCCAGCTTCGACATGGCACTGAGCTGGTAGAGGAGGTCGTTCGAGAGCTGTTCGCCACCGACCAGCAGGTTGAGGCTGAGGTCGTTGCCACCCGTTCGCGCCAGTTGCGCGGCGAGTTGGCCGGCTTGACGGTTCGACGCCTCGGCGGTGGAACGCGCATCCGTCGCCTGCTGCTCGAGCTCGGCCGCCACGAAGTTCGCCGTGTCGTAGGACTCCTGCGCCGCCTGGTAGGCGGTGCCGCGCTCGGTGGCGAGCTGCTGCGCCGCCGAGACCTGGGCGTTCATCTCGGAGATGAGACCCTGGATGCGCGTGACCTCCTGGTCTTTCGCCTCGGTGTCGGCCTGGGCGTTCTTCACGTCGTCCCACGTGGGGTAGTCGTCGGCGAACGCCGGGGCCGCGCCCGCGCCGAACACCACGGCGGCCGCCACGGCGAGACCGGAGGCCGCGGCGACGGCGGCCAGGCGCAGGCGCGCTAGGCCGGTGGAGATCTGGTGGGTGCTCATGTCTCTGCGAATCTAACCTGTGGGCGGCTCGGGTGGTGGTTCATCCCGCCGCATGTGGACAAGTGGGCTCGATTGGCGACTGTGCCGGAGATGTGGCATACTCGACGAGTTGTCGCGCCGCGGCCCCATCGTTTAGCGGCCTAGGACGTCGCCCTTTCACGGCGGTAGCACGGGTTCGAATCCCGTTGGGGTCACAAGCTCCAGTGCGAGAACACATACAATAGGAACACAAGTAAGGCCCTGTAGCGCAGTTGGTTAGCGTGCCGCCCTGTCACGGCGGAGGTCGCGGGTTCAAGTCCCGTCAGGGTCGCCATGGCGTGAAAGCCCTTCCATTCGGGAGGGCTTTTCGCTAGAAGCGGCGCATTCCGCCGTTTCGGCTCTGTAGCTCAGTTGGTAGAGCGCACGACTGAAAATCGTGAGGTCACGGGATCGACGCCCGTCGGAGCCACTGAAACCCTCGCCTAGCTTCTACATGGCGGGGGTTTCTTACGTTTCCGGGCCGGGGGCGCCCTCTAGTGGACATGGCCGGATCAGGACACGCGATCGTCGATACTCTCGCCTCATGCCCGAGCCGCGACCCCGCCAGATCAGCCGCCGCACCGTCGTCGGCACCGCCTGGGCTGCGCCCGTGCTCCTCGCGGCGGTGACCGCTCCGGCTGCGGCTGCGAGCGAGACGATGCCCACGCTGACCCTGACCGTGTCACCGCCGTACAAGGACGGGAACACGACCTGGTTCGTGATCCGCGTGACGAATGACGGCACGACGGACATCCCCGGCGGGGCGCTCCTCGCGTACCTGCCGCTCACCGATGCGTCGTACTGGTACAGCGGCTTCAGCGGCGAAGTGGCGTGGAACTACGGGCCCGACGATCCGACGGGCGAGAGCCTCACGTTCGCCTACGACCGGGCCGTACCCGCGGGCGACACGGCGGGAACGCTCCTGCTCATCTTGGGGAGGACCGACCCCGATCAGACCCCGGCGCCGGTCGCGACGCTGACCTTTAGCGCCCCCGGTTACACCTCCGCCTCGGCGGCGCTCCGGCTGGAGTGACGGAGCTGCCGCCCGTCGGCGGAAGGTGAACATCGGCTGAGGGGCCCTGGGGGCCGGCCGGGGGGCGTGGTCGACTCGGGTCATGAGCGGATACGACCCGGAGTTCCTGCAGCTGGACGACGATGGCGACGACGGCGACAGCCGACGTGCGTTACCCATACCCGCCCCTCGCGGTCAAGCGCAGGCCGCGCGCATCCGCACCCTCGACTACACCCACTTCACCGTGCTGCTCGATGCCGGCCGACGCCTCGCGGCGGCCACCGCGGTGAACATCGACGGGGCCGCCCTGCTCGATCTCGGGCGCGGCGACGACTGGCACCTCGACGACCGGGTGCCCGCCGACGAGCAGGCCGGGCCCGAGCTCTACGCCCGCAACGACCTCGACCGCGGGCATCTCGTTCGGCGGAGGGATCCGGTCTGGGGCGACGTCGAGATCGCGTCCGAGGCGAACTTCGACAGCTTCTGCTACACCAACGCGGCACCGCAGGCAGCCGTCTTCAACCAGTCGATCGAGCTCTGGAACGGCCTCGAGGATCTCGTGTTGCAGTACGCGAGCGCCAACCGGCTGCGGCTGAGCGTCTTCACCGGGCCCGTGTTCGCCGACGACGACGAGCCGTACCGCGGGGTGCGCATTCCGACCCAGTTCTGGAAGGTCGCCGCCTGGGCGAGCGGTGGCCGGCTGCAGGCGAGCGGCTACCTGCTCGACCAGTCGCCGCAGCTCGGCGGCATCGACCTCGAGCAGACGGCGACGGATGCTCCGCCTCCGCTCGGGCCCTTCCGCACGTTCCAGCTGCCGGTCGCCGACCTCGACGAGCTGACCGGCCTCGACTTCAAGCCGCTCGTGGCGTCCGACGTGCTGGCGAGCACGGTGCCGACGGCCGGCGTGCACCGCGAGCGGTGGATCGAGCTGACCGCCCCCGAGCACCTGCGCTGGTAGCGACGCGCTCCCCGTGCCGGATGTCGGAGGGCGTCGCCATACTGGGCGCATGAGCAGACGCATGCCGGTCGAGCAGAGGGAGCTGCTGCAGCGGCGGCTGGGGTCGCAGTGGCTCACGGGCCGAGTTGCGGGCACTGAAGCGGGCGACGCCCCCGCACGCGTCGCCGCGACCGCGCGGCGGCTGCTCGCCACCCAGGCGCAGGACTTCGGGCAGGGCGTCTGGGCCCTCGGCGTGCGGGTGCCGGGCAGCACCCGCCGCGACGTGTTCGCCGCGCTCGACGCCGGGGCGGTCGTGCGGTCGTGGCCGATGCGCGGCACGCTCCACCTGATCGACCCCGACGACCTGCGCGGGTTCCTCTCGCTCACCGCCCGCCGCACCGTCGCGGGTGCCGCCGCCCGTCATCGCGGGCTCGGCATCGACACCGCGACGGTCGACCGCGCGCGCGACGTCGCCACGGGCCTGCTCCACGGCGGCGGCCGCGCGACCCGGGAGCAGTTCACCGATGAACTCCAGAGCGCGGGGCTCGAACCCGCCGGTCAGCGCGGTATGCACCTCATCTGGCTGCTCGCGCACGAGGGTCTGATCTGCTGGGGTCCGCTGGCCGAGGGCGGCACGCAGCAGGCGCTGGTGCTGCTCGACGAGTGGGCGCCGGCGACCCGCGAGTGGTCACCCGACTACGCGCACGACGAGTTGCTGCTGCGCTACGTGCGGGGGCACGGCCCGACCACGCTGAAGGACTTCTGCCACTGGAGCAAGCTGCTGGTCTCCGACGCCACGGCCGCCCTCGCGCGCATCCGGGATCGGCTGGAGGAGGTCGACCTGGGCGGCGCGAGGTACCTGGTCGAGGCGGGTTCCCGGGAAGGGGCCACGTCCCCGCAGCAGCTCGCCCTCCCCGGCTTCGACGAGTTCCTGCTCGGCTACCGCTCCCGCCAGCCCGCCCTCGCCGCCGAGTTCAGCGGCCGCGTGGTGCCGGGCGACAACGGCATGTTCCTGCCGATGCTCGTCTCGCGCGGTGCGATCGTCGGCACCTGGAGGCGCAGCATCACCGCCACCGCCGTCACCGTCACGCTCGACCCGTTCGAGCCGCTCACCGTCGCCGAGCAGAAGGGCGTCGAGCGCGCCGTGGCCGGGTACGCCGCGTTCCTCGAGCTCCCCCTCAAGCTGAAGAGCCGCGATGGCTGACGACGTCGTCGCCCGCACCCGCCTGCGCGAGACCGGCGAGGAGGCCGTCATCCGCCGCGACCCGCTGATGGAGGGCGCGTTCGAGCTGGTCATCGGCGGCAGCCCGCAATCGCACGTCGACCTCGGCGACCCGGCCTCCCTCTTCCACGACTACGTGCGCCGCATCGGGGCGGTCGTCGACCGGCTCCGGATGCCCGGCGAACCGATCACGGCCGTGCACCTCGGCGCCGGCGCCCTCACCCTCCCCCGCTACGTGCAGGCCACGCGCCCCGACTCCGAGCAGCACGTGATCGAGCTCGCCGAGGGGCTGGTGCCCTTCGTCACGGAGGTGCTGCCCCTCCCGCGCGGCACACGGCTCGCCGTGCATCCGGGAGACGCGGCCCGGGTTCTGCACGGCAGCGAACGGGTCACCCGAGCTGCCGACCTGGTGATCGCCGACCTCTACCAGGGCACCAGCACTCCCCCGCACCTGCGCACCCCGGGCTTCTACCGCGCGGCCTCCGAGCTGCTCGCGCCCGAGGGCGTGCTCGTCGTGAACGTCGCCGACGACGACGGCGCCCCCGCCCTGCGGGCCCACCTCGAGGCGCTCGCCCCGGTCTTCCCGCACCTGGTGCTCTCGGGCCCGACGTCGGTGGTGACGGAGGCACGGGCGGGCAACGGCGTCGTACTCGCCTCGGCGTCCCCCGCCCTGCTGGAGTGGCTTCCGGCGCTGCGGGCGGCCGGCCCGCACCCTGGAGCCGTGCATCCGGTGGGAGCATGATGAACACGACGGAGAGGGAGGAGCGAGCATGTGCGGACGGTTCGCGATGAGCGCCGAGACCGATGAGCTGATCGCCGAGTTCGTGGCGCGGGGCGGGCGCCTCGAGGACTGGCGCCCGTCGTACAACGTGGCGCCCACCGAGGAGTCGCCGATCGTGCGCGAACGCCTGATCGACGGCGAGCTCGTGCGCCAGCTCGACGCCGCGAGCTGGGGGCTGAAGCCGTCCTGGGCGAAGCCGGGTGGGCCGGCGCCGATCAACGCGCGGCTCGAGAGCGTCTCCACCAACGGGCTCTTCCGCAACGCCTTCGCCCAGCGCCGCTGCATCGTGCCGATGAACGGCTACTACGAGTGGGAGGCGACCGAGCACGGCAAGCAGCCGCACTACATCCACGCCCCCGAGAGCGTGCTGGCGGCGGCCGGGCTCTACGAGGTGCGCAAGGTGGGCGAGGAGTGGTCGGTGTCGTTCACGATCATCACCCGCGAGGCCGCCGACGCCTCGGGCGAGGTGCACGACCGCATGCCGGTGTTCCTCACGCCCGACACCAGGGAGCACTGGGTCGAGCCGATGAAGCTCGAGAAGGCCGACGAGAAGGAGGAGCTGCTGGCGATGCTCGACCGCTCCTCGCTCGCGGTGGCGTCGACCATCACGACCTATCCGGTGTCGAAGCGGGTCAACAACGTGCGCGACACCAGCGTGGCGAAAGACGACCCGACGCTGATCGAGCCCCTGACGGCGGCCTAGCGGATCAGTCCGCGACCGGCCCCGTCGTCCCCCGCAGCACCAGCTCCACCGGCAGCCGCACCGACCCGATCCCCTCCATCGACCCGGCCGCCAGCCCGTCGAGCAGCAGCTTCGCTGACTGCCGCCCGATCTCGAGCATGTCCTGCCGCACGGTCGTCAGCCCGGGGGTCACGACCGACGCCATGTCGACGTCGTCGAAGCCGACGACCGACACGTCCTCGGGCACCCGGAGCCCCTCCTCCCAGAGCCGCCGCATCGCGCCGATCGCCATGAAGTCGTTGCAGGCGAACACCGCGGTGAACTTCACCTCGTGGGCGATCAGGTCGCTCATCAGCTCGTAGCCCGAGCGGATCTCGAAGTCGCCGTGGATCGCCAGGGCGTTCGGGAACGACTCGCGGATGCCGCGCATCCGCTGCACCGTCGAGTGCAGCCCGGGGAACCCCGCGATGATCACAGCTTTCGTGTGCCCGAGCGAGCGCACGTGCCGGCCGAGGTCGCGCGCGCCCGAGTAGTTGGTGGAGGTCACCGACGGCAGACCCTCGAGCTCCTCGATGTCCTCGTCGGCGAGCACGATCGGCGCCGGGGACGACGCCATCGACACGAGCTCGTCGGTGGGTTTGATCTCGCGGCTGGCCGTGTAGACCAGGCCGTCGATCGCCCGGGTGCGCAGCATGTTGAAGTACCGCTTCTCGCGCCGCGGGTCGGAGTTCGAGGTGCTCGCGATGATGAGGCCGTGGTCGTGCTCGTTCGCCATCTCCTCGACGCCGCGGGCGATACGGCCGAAGTACCAGTGCGAGATGTCGGGGACGGCCAGGCCGATCACCTGACTGCGGCCCGACTTGAGGCGGCGCGCGCCCGCGTCGGGCACGTAGCCGTGCTCGTCGATCAGCCGGTTGATGCGCAGCGCGGTGTCCGGATGCACGGGCCGCTTCCCCGACAGCGTGTGCGACACCGTGGTCACGCTGACGCCGGCGGCCTCGGCGATCTGCTGCATCGTCCAGGGCCGCGGTCGGTCGTTCACGCCATCAGAGTAGCGGAGCGGGCGGGTCGCGAACGCCGGTTTCGCAAAACGTGTTGCAGAGCATCCTGAAAGCAGGACGAGCGGATGCCCGGTCGTTTACACCCCCGAAACACCGGGTAATGGCACCGAAACACCCACGCCTTAGGTTGGGGCCACGCACCCGCCGCAAAACGGTTTGCGACCGCAGCACCCGCACAGCACCCGTTCCTTCCTCACATCCCGCTCCTCCGAACCCCTAGGAGAACCCATGTCCTCACTGCCCTCGCGCCGCGCCCGCCGCGTGCTCGCCGCCGCGACCGCCGGTGCGCTCAGCCTCGCCGTGCTCGCCGGCTGCGCCTCCTCCTCGAGCGGCGAGACCGCCTCGAGCGACGGCGCCGCCACGCCGCTGACCCTGCAGACCTCGTGGATCCCCCTCGTGCAGTTCGGCGGCAGCTACGTCGCCGACAAGGAGGGCTACTACGAGAAGAACGGCGTCGACGTCGACATCCTCCCGGGCGGCCCCGACGTCGACTCGATGGCCGCCGTGGTCTCGGGTCAGGCCGACATCGGCATGGGCAACGCCGACACCGTCGCCCGCGCGAACGAGCAGGGCGCCGACCTGGTGATCATCGCCGCCGGCTTCCAGAAGAACCCGCTGGCCATCCTGTCGAGCCCCGACAAGCCCATCGCGACCCCGGCCGACATGGTCGGCATGAAGATCGGCGTGCCCTCGGGCGACGAGGCCGCGCAGGAGGCCCTGCTCGCCGCGAACGACGTCGACGCCTCGAAGGTCACGAGCGTCCCCGTCGGCTTCGATGTCGCACCGCTCGTGTCGGGCGAGGTCGACGGCCTCTGGGTGTTCTACTCCGAGCAGCCGATCGCCTACGAGGAGGCCACCGGCAAGGCCGGCACCGTGTTCCTCACCGCCGACTACGGCCTGGACATCTACGCCCAGGTCTACGCCGTGACCCGGGAGAGCCTCGAGGACGACACCAAGCGCGCCGCCATCGAGGGCTTCCTCAAGGGCGAGATCGAGGGCTGGCAGGCCTACGTGGCCGACCCGACCGAGGCCGTCGAGCTCACGGTCAACGACTACGCGAAGGACGGCGGCCTGACGATCGAGGAGCAGACCAAGCAGGCTCAGCTGCAGATGGACCTGCTCGTCACTGACGAGACCAAGGAGAACGGCCTGCTGACGATGTCGGCGGACGGCATCGAGAAGAACGTCGCCACCCTCGACACCCTCGGCATCACCGGCGTCGACGACTCGCTCTTCGACACCTCGGTGCTCGACGAGGTCTACGACGGCTCGAACACCATCAAGTAGCACCGCCCCGGGCCCTTCTCCTGCGCGATCTCGTCGCGGGAGGAGGGCCCGGGCTTCACCACCAGCACTGGAGGCGCCGTGACCGGCTCTGGCTTCACCCTCAGCAATCTGACCAAGGTCTACTCGTCGAAGAAGAGCGACGTGCTCGCGCTCGACGACGTGTCGCTCGCCGTGCCCCAGGGCTCGTTCACCGCCCTGCTGGGGCCGTCGGGCTGCGGCAAGTCGACGATCCTCCGCATCCTCGCCGACCTCGAGTCGTACTCGGCCGGCGAGGTCACGATCCACGGCGAGACGCCGGCCGCCATCCGCTCGGCGCACCGCCTCGGCCTCGCCCTGCAGGACCCGTCGCTGCTGCCCTGGCGCAGCGTCCGCGACAACATCCGCCTGCCCGGCCAGGTGATGCGCACCAGCATCCCGGCCGCCCGCATCGACGAGCTGATCCGGCTCGTCGGTCTCGAGGGGTTCGCGGATGCGCGTCCCGCCCAGCTCTCGGGCGGCATGCGCCAGCGCGTGGCGATCGCCCGCGCCATCGTCGCCGAGCCCGAGATCCTGCTGCTCGACGAGCCGTTCGGAGCGCTCGACGAGATCACCCGCCAGCGCATGAACGAGGAGCTGCAGAAGCTCTGGTCGGCCACCAAGGCCACCGCCCTGCTCGTGACCCACTCGATCTCCGAGGCGGCGTTCCTCGCCGACAAGGTCGTCGTGATGTCGCCTCGGCCCGGCCGGATCGTCGGCGAGATCGACCTCGACTTCGCCCGTCCGCGCCGGCGCGAGCTGCTCGCGACCCCCGAGTTCCACGCGGTCTGCGATCAGCTGTCGGCGATGCTGCACGCAGGCACCGACGACGACCCGGACGATCTGGTGAGCGACGGCGAGCTGGCCTCGGTCGCACCGGCGGAGGCGTGAGCGTGAGCACGGGCGGGAGCCTGAGCACGGCGACCGACACCGCAGCAGAGACCGCAGCCGACACCGCCGCCGCCCGCGCGGCCGGCGCCATCGCCACCGAGCGCGCCCGCAGCCGTCGCGACGCCCGCCGCGGCGCCCTGAACGGCTGGGTCGTCACCGCCCTCGTCAGCCTCGCCCTCGTGGTGCTCTGGGAGATCGCCGCCGAGCTCTGGCTCACCCGCCTCGGCGTGCTCGCCTCCCCCACGGCGATCATCCAGAGCCTCGTCGCCGACTGGCCGGTCTACCTCAACGCCTTCTCGGCCACGGCCTGGGTCGCGGTGCGCGGCTGGTTCTTCGGCAACCTCGCCGCCGTCGTGGTGGCGGTGCTGTTCGTGCAGCTGCCCGCTCTCGAGTCGCTCTTCCTCCGGCTCGCGCTCACCCTGTTCTGCCTGCCGCTCGTCGCGGTGAACCCGCTGCTGCAGCTGACCTTCGACCCCGACACGGCGAAGGTCGTGCTCGCCGCCCTGTCGGTGTTCTTCACGACCCTCGTCGGCACGATGCTCGGCCTCCGCTCCGCCGACGGCGGGCCGCTCACGATGGTGACGGCCTGGGGCGGGCGCTCGCTCTCGGCCCTGCGCTTCGTGCGCTTCCCCTCGGGGATCCCCGCCATCCTGACCGGTCTGCAGATCGGCGCCGCCGCGGCCGTGCTCGGTGCCATCTTCGGCGAGTTCATCGGCGCCAAGTCGGGGCTCGGCGTACTGCTGATCAACGGCCTGATGTCGCTCGAGCTCGGCCGCGTCTGGTCGGTCGCGGTGATCGCGACCGTGATGGCCGCCGTGCCCTACGGCATCTTCGGACTGCTGCGCCGCTGGCTCACCCCCTGGTCGGCCTCGATCTCGACCGCACAGCTCGCGTCGCCCGCCCGTCGCGGGCCGCTCGCCGCCCGCCTGCTGCGCACCGTGGCCTGGACCGTCGGTTCGATCCTCGTGATCCTCGCCGCCTGGTGGGCCTACCTGATCGTCTTCGACATGTCGCCGTTCGTCGGCAAGACCCCGCTCGACGTGTTCGCCTACCTGTTCACCGCCGACGACGCGGCCGAGAACCGCGCCGTGATGCTGAAGGCGCTCGGCGAGACCCTCGTGCACGCCGGGGTGGGCTACGTCGCGGGCCTCGTGATCGGCATCGCGATGGCGGTCGCGTTCGTGACCTTCCCGGTGGTCGAGCGGGTGCTGACCCCGCTCGCCGTGGCGCTGCGCTCGGTGCCCATCATCGTGCTGATCCCCGTGCTCATCCTGGCGCTCGGCCGCGGGCTGGGCGGCGTGGTCGCGATCACCGCGATCGTCACCTTCTTCCCCACGCTCGCGAACACGCAGAGCGGTCTGCGCCGGGTGCCCTCCGACGCGTTCACGCTGATGCGCAGCTACGACGCCTCCGTCTGGAGCAACCTCTGGCGGCTGCAGCTGCCCTACACGCTGCCGTCGATCTTCGCCTCGGCACGCATCGCGGCCCCGACCGCCGTGCTCGCGGCCACCCTCGCCGAGTGGCTCGCCACCGGCGACGGGCTGGGGCACGAGATCGTCGCGTCCCGCGCCCACTCCGACTACACGGGGCTGTGGGCGGCCGCGGCCATCCTCACCGCCGTCTCGCTCATCTTCTACAGCCTCGTCAGCTGGGCCGAGCGCGCGGTGCTCGTGAAGTACTCGCCCTCGCAGCTCGGCTGACCCACGACATCGGGACGCGCATCCGCTCGCCCCTCGCCACCTCGGAAGGAATCACCATGCCCACCCCGCACATCGGCGCCCTCGACGGCGACTTCGCCCCCGACGTCCTCATGCCGGGCGACCCGCGCCGCGCCAAGCTCATCGCCGAGACCTTCTTCGACTCGCCCCGCCTCGTCACCGAGGTGCGCGGCATCCTCGGCTACACCGGCACCTTCGAGGGCCGCCCGATCTCGGTGCTGGCCTCGGGCATGGGCATCCCGTCGATGTCGATCTACAGCACCGAGCTCGCGCGCCACTACGGCGTCAAGCGCATCGTGCGCGTCGGCACCATCGGCGGTATCGCACCCTACCTCGAGCTCGGCGACGTGATCGCGGCGAGCGCCGCCCACACCAACTCGGCGATGACGAGCGAGTGGGTGCCCGGCGTCACCCTCAGCCACGCCCCGTCGTTCGGGCTGCTGCGCAAGGCGGTCGAGTTCGGCGAGGCGACGGGCAAGCGGATGCACGTGGGGCCGCTGTTCACGACGGACGCCTTCTACAACCCCGACGTCGACCTGGTGCCTCGGTTGCTCGCCTACGGCACCATCGGCATCGACATGGAGGCGGCGGGGCTCTACGCCGTGGCGCTGAAGGAGGGCTTCGAGTCGCTGATGGTCGGCACCGTGAGCGACCTGCCCGGTTCGGAGATGACCGCCGCCGAGCGTGAGGCCACCTTCGAGAACATGGTGTCGTTCGGACTGGCGGCGCTGGCGTGAGCGGGTTCGGCCCCGGCGGCTCGGCCCTCGGTTCCCCCACGACGTCGCCCGACCTCGGCCCCGCCGACCTCGTCATCACCGGCGCCACCGTGCTGCGGCACGACGAGGGCGGCGGAATCTCGTTCGCGGCCGACCAGATCGTCGTGATCCGGGACGGCGTGTTCGAGGCGGTGCTCGACGCGGTGGACGCGGGCGGAGCATCCGTCGCCCCGCCCGCGGCGCGCGAGACGATCGACGCCCGTGGCAAGGTGGCGATGCCCGGGTTCATCAACTGCCACACGCACTCGCCGATGGTGATGTTCCGCGGAGCGGCCGAGGACGTGCCGGCCGACCGCTGGTTCAACGACTTCATCTGGCCGATGGAGGTGAACCTCACCGACGACGACGTGGAGCTGGCGACACGCCTGGCGGCGGCCGAGATGATCCGGCACGGCGTGACGACCTTCGCCGACCACTACTTCAACATGGACCGGATCGCCGCCGTCACCGACGAGACCGGCCTGCGCGGTGTGCTCGGCTCGACCTACTTCTCGACCGACGGACAGGCGGGCCTGGAGCAGTCGCTCGAGTTCGCGACCCGCTGGCGCGGAGCGGCGAAGGGACGCATCAGCACCGCGCTCGCACCGCACGCGACCTACACGCTGAACGACGACGACCTCGCGGCCACCGCGCGGGCGGCGCAGGAGCACGACCTGCTCGTGCACATCCACGCGGCGGAGGGCCGGTCGCAGACCGTGCACAGCCGCGAGCGCACGGGGCGCACACCGATCGGCGTGCTGAGCGACACCGGCCTCCTCGACGGGAAGGTGCTGATCGCGCACGGCATCGGCATCGTGCCGGAGGACCTGCCGCTGCTCGCTCCCGCCGCAGCGGAGGGCCGGGTCGGCGTGGGCAGCGCGCCGAAGGGCTACCTCAAGCTCGGCTTCGACACGACACCCGTGCGACTGCTGGCCGCGGCGGGCGTGCCGGTCGGGCTCGCCACCGACGGGGCCGCCTCGAACAACACGCTCGACGTCTGGGAGTCGATGAGCTTCATGGCCTACGTGCAGAAGGCCACCGAGCTCGACACGACGTGGATGCGCGCCGAGGAGCTGCTCGACCACGCCACCACCCAGAGTGCCGCCGCCGTGCAGCTCGCGGGCGTCGTCGGGCGGATCGCTCCGGGCTACCGGGCCGACCTGATCCTCGTCGACCTGAGCGACCCGCGGGTGCAGCCGGTGCACGACCTGGCCAGCACGCTGATCTACAGCGCGCGGTCGAACGACATCGACACGACCATCGTGGACGGGCAGGTGCTGATGCGTGACCGGCGCCTGCTGACGGTGGACGTGGCGGGCGTGGTGGCCGAGCTGGCGCCGCGGCTGGCGCGGTTGACCGACCGGTCGCACGGGAAGAGCATCCAGAACTACGACGCGTAGGCGGTGGCCCGGCCTGACCACCCGGCCTTGCCGCTCGGGTCTGGCGGCCCGGCCTTGCCGCTCGCGGCGGGCGGGATGAGGGTGGAGGGGAACGAAGGAGACGATCATGCCCGCATCGGATGAGCTCCCCTCCACGCTGGCCCGCTCGGAGAAGCACGCGCAGGCGCTCTGGAGCGCGGCGCACGACTCGGCCGTCGACAGCTACGGCGAGGGTGAACGCGCCCATCGCACCGCGTTCGCGGCGCTGAAGCACGAGTACGAGAAGGTGGGGGACCACTGGGAGCGCAAGGACGAGTCGGGGCCCTCGGACTCGCGCGCCGAGGGCGGGCGCGGTTCGGGTGAGACCGAGGAGGGCGTCGACGCGAACGCGACGAAGGCGCACCTGCTCGAGCTGGCGAAGCGGCTCGACGTGCGCGGGCGCTCGCGCATGACGAAGGATGAGCTCGTCGAGGCGCTCAAGAAGGCGAACCGGCGGGAGACGGCCCGGGCGCGCTGACGCGGCGGAGCGTCAGTGACGATCCGAGGTAGGCGGCCGCAGCGACGACGAAGGCCACCGCCGCGGTGAGCTGCGTCGTCGAGGCGCCGAGGCCGGGCTGGCCGACCTGCTCGGCCACCGCTCCGGCGAGCAATGCACTGGAGCCGACGGCGAGAGCCTGCAGGCCGAGCAGGGCCGCGATGACGAACCCGGCCGTCGGGCGTGCGGTGAGCTTCCACCACGGGCGCGGGGGCGCGACCGGCTCCTCCGGCACCCGGAAGAGCCGCGCGCCGATCACGATCCAGGCGAAGAAGAGCACGACGAACAGCAGCGGGCCGACGACGGGCCCGACCAGCGCCGCCACGACGAGATTGAGCATCAGCAGCACGAGGTAGCCGACGAAGCCGTAGAGGAACTTGGCGTACGGGTTCAGGATGCGCGGGGCTGTCATCCCTCCACCCTGCCCTGCTGCCCGGCGAACCGCGTCAGCTCGAGGGCCGGGCGGCGACCGCGCGGGTGAGCCACTCGTGCAGCAGCTGGCGCTCGGCCGCCGTGAGCGCCGGGAGGTCGTCGAGCTGCGCGAGCACCGCGATGGCCGCGGCGCGAGGGCCGTCGAGGCGCGGAGCCGTCCGTGCGGGTGCGGGTGCGGCGGCGTCCGGGCCGGGCACCAGGATGCGGCCGAGCACCGCGTCGAGCATCGCCTCGGCGAGGCCCGGGTCGCGTTCGCCGGGCGGGGCGTCGAGCAGCTGCTGCACGGTCCCGGTGGCCGCCGCCCGGATGATGCCGAGGGCCTGACCCTCGTCGACCCGCAGCAGCCCGGCCGCGGCGAGACCCCGGATGCGCGTGCGCAGCACGTCGAGCCCCGCGTCGAGTGCGGCCGTGCGCCCGCTGCGCCCCGGCTCGGCGAGCAGGCGATGCAGCTCGGGGTTGCCCAGCGAGAAGTCGATCTGCCGGCGCCAGCCGTCGCGCAGCGCCTCGACCGGATCGGTGCCCGCAGGCAGCGCCGCCTTGCCGGCGACGAACCGCCCGAGCACGTGCTCGGCGACGGCGTCGACGAGGCCGTCCTTGTCGCCGAACAGGCGGTAGATCGTGGGGGCCTGGACGCCGGCGGCATCGGCGACGCGCCGGGTGGTGAGGGCAGCGGCACCCCCGTCCCCGAGCAGGCCGGCCGCGACCTCGACGATGCGTGTGCGCACGGCAGTGCGCGGCTCCGACACGGCGGCGGGGGACGACTCATTGCTCACAGATCAACGATAACAGCGACTTGCAATCATCGGAAACAGCCTGCTACGGTCTGCTATCACTGGAAACACGATCGGAGTAACAATGATCATCATCACCGGAGCCACGGGCGAACTGGGTTCGCGCATCGTCGACCGGCTCCTGCAGCGGGTGCCGGCGGAGTCGGTCGGCGTCAGCGTGCGCGATCCGTCCAAGGCGCAGCACCTCGCCGATCGCGGGGTGCGGGTGCGGCCGGGCGACTTCACCGAGCCCGCCACCCTCGCGAAGGCCTTCGAAGGCGCCGACCGGGTGCTGGTCGTCTCGGCGGCGATCCGCGGTGACGCGGCCGTGGGGGCGAACCTCGCCGCCATCGACGCCGCCGTCGCGGCCGGTGCCGGGCGCATCCTGTACACCAGCCACCAGGCCTCGGCCCCCGATTCGCTCTTCGCGCCCCAGGCCGTGCACTTCGCCACCGAACAGCACCTGGCCGAGCTGCCGGTGCCGTACACCGCCCTGCGCAACGGCTTCTACGCCACCACCCTGGCCATGCACCTCGAAGGAGCACTCGCCACCGGCACGGTCGCCGCGCCGGCCGACGGCCCCGTGTCGTGGACCGCGCACGACGACCTGGCCGAAGCCGCCGCGATCCTTCTCGCGACCGAGCACCCGGAGGACGGACCGACGGCTCCACTGACAGCCTCCCAGGCTCTGGACCTGGAGGCGGTGGCCGCCGAGCTCAGCACCCTGACCGGGCGCACGATCACGCGCACGGTCGTCGACGACGAGGAGTGGCGGGCCGGAGCGATCGAGCGAGGCATGCCCGCACCGGCGGCCGACTTCACCCTGGGCCTCTACCGAGCGGCCCGCCGCGGTGAGTTCGACGTGGTCGATCCGGCGCTCGGCGAGCTGCTCGGGCGCCCGCCGCTGCCGGTCGCGTCGACCCTGCGCCGCCTGCTCGGCTGAGCCGCCGGACGCACCGACGGCCCCTCCCGGTCACGATCACGGGAGGGGCCGCCGGCGGTGCTTCAGCTGGGCATCAGCGAGGCATCAGCCCGCGCTGCGCACCCCCCGTCGACGCACGAGCACCGTCACGGCGCCACCCGCCACGAGCAGCAGCGCAAGCGCCGCGATGCCACCGGCCGCGAAGCCGGTCGAGGCGAGACCGCCGCCCGGCGACCCGGCACCCGGAGCGGGAGAGGCCGAGGGCGCCGGCGTGGAGGTCGGGGTCGGCGTGGGCGCAGCCGCCGCGTAGTCGAACGACCCGACCTCGCTCACGATCCCTGCGACGTCGGTGGCCCGGAAGACGATCGTCTCCCCCGCCGACGCGACCGGCAGCGGCCCGGTGTAGCTCTGCCACGCCGGGGCGAGACCCGCGGGCGCCCACTCCACCGACCCGACCCCGGAGGTCGCGTCGCTCGCCGTCAGCACGATGGTGCCCGCCTCCCGGTCGGCCGCGGCCGAGACCGTCGGCGCGGCGCGGTCGATCGGCAGCTCGACGCGGGTGACGGCCGAGACGGTGCCCGCCGCATCCGTCGCCCGCACCTCGATGGTGTGCGCGCCGTCGGCCGACACCGTGACTGAGCCGCCGTCGACCCAGCCGGCGCCGTCGAGGTTCGTCGAGACGACCGGAGCCGAGTCGACGTCGTCGACGGCGGTCGCCGTGACCGTCACGGGCGAGACGAACCAGCCCGCCGCCCCGTCGGGAGCCGAGGGCGAGGTCGCGACCGTGACCACCGGAGCAGTGCCGGCCGTGTCGACCACGACCGGGCCCGAGAGGGGCAGCGCCCGTGACGACGAGCCGACCGAGACGGTGTAGCCGCCGTCGACGACCTCCCACGCGTCGGTGTCGACGTTCCAGATCGAGTACGGGTGGTCGGCCGTCTCCGAGGAGATGACGGTCGTCACCCGCTGCGACGCACCGGGCTCGAGCGAGACGCGGTCGTAGTCGACCAGACGCTTGCCCGGCTCGCCCGCCGACTCCGGCAGCGTGAGGTACACCTGCGGCACCTCGGTGCCCGCCACCGATCCGGTGTTGGTGAGCGTGAACGAGGCGGTCGTCTCCACCGCGCCGCCCGAGACCGCGGTCGAGAGTTCGAGGTCGGAGTAGTCGAACGAGGTGTACGACAGCCCGTGTCCGAACTCGAACAGCGGCTCGATGCCCTGCTCGTCGTACCACTTGTGCCCGATCTGCAGCCCTTCGCTGTAGTCGACCTGCGTGATGCCGTCGGCGTCGACGACGCCCGGGTACTGCTCGGGTGTCGCGGTCGGGGTGTCGGCGAGCGACTTCGGGAACGTCATCGGCAGCTTGCCCGAGGGGTTCGTGTCGCCCCAGAGCAGCGATGCGAGCGCGGGGCCCTGCTGCTCACCGGGGTACCAGGCCTGCAGCACGCCGTCGACCTGGTCGAGCCAGGGCATGTCGGTGGCGCTGCCGGTCTCGAGCACGACGACCGTGTTCGGGTTCGCCGCGGCGACGGCCGCGATGAGGTCGTCACCGCCGTCGGCGAGACCGAGGCCCGGGATGTCGGTGAACTCGCCGGAGCGGTAGTAGCCGAACACGATCGCGACGTCGGCGGCGGCCGCGGTCGCCGCGGCGGCCACCTGGTCGGCGCCGTTCGACACGACGACGGATGCTCCCGCCTCAGCGGCACGGGAAGTGAACGCCGTGTCGGGCGCGACCACGTCCTCGCAGTTCAGCGTGCTGGGGTTGCCGAAGGGCCACGACATGCTGCAGACCGACGAGGCGCTGACGCCGTTCGTCGGGGTGTTCGACACGGTCGGGCCGATCAGCGCGATCGTCGAGCCGTCGGAGGCGTCGAGCGGCAGCAGGCCGTCGTTCTTCAGCAGCACCGAGCCCTCCTCGGCGATGCTCCGCGCGAGGGCCTTGTGCTCGGGCGTCGAGGCGTCGGCGACGGGGGTCGTCGGCGCCGGCTTGTCGAACAGGCCGGCTCCGATGTACGACCTCACGACGTTCCGGGCCGCGGTGTCGACGGTCGCCTCGGTGAGGGAGCCGTCGGCGATCGCCGCGTCGAGCAGCGTGGGCGTGTAGTGGATGGGGCGGTTCAGCTCCTGGTCGAGACCGGCGTTCAGCGCATCCGCGGTGCTGTGCACGGCCCCGAAGTCGGAGACCACGTAGCCGTCGAAGCCCAGCTGCCCGCGCAGGTCGGTGTTCAGCAGCGGGTTCTCGCAGCCGTACACGCCGTTGATCTGGTTGTACGAGCACATCACGCCGGCCGGGGCTCCCCCGTCGATGAGGATCTCGAAGGGCAGGTCGTAGGCCTCCTTCAGCGTGCGCTCGTCGAGGTTCGACGAGCTGGTCTGGCGCGCCGTCTCCTGCTCGTTGCCCACGTAGTGCTTCAGCACGGCGAGGGTCGGCTTCTCGGGGTCGCCCTTCTCGAGGCCCTGCGTGTTGGCGGCGCCGAGGGTGCCGCTGAGCAGCGGGTCCTCACCGAGGTACTCGGCCGTGCGGCCCGAGAGCGGGGTGCGGCCGCTCGCGATGCCGGGGCCGAGCACGCCGGCCTTGCCCTTGTCCCAGGCCTCCGCTGCCTGGGCGGCGCCCTTGTCGAAGGCGAGGTCGCTGTTCCAGCTCGACGCGAGCGCGATCTGGGCGGGGAAGGCGGTGACACCCTCGGTGAAGCGCACGCCGTCGGGCCCGTCGGTGTAGACGATCGTGGGCGTGCAACCGACCTGCTCGGGGTACGAGACCCCGCTGAACTCGGTCTGCTCGGGCGTGTTCGCGGCCTGCTCGTTCAGCCAGCGGTACTTCTGGCCGAGCGAACTGGCGTCCAGCAGCAGGCCGGCGCGCTCGTCGGCGCTCAGCGCGGTGTCCATCCACGGGCACTCGGCCAGGTCGACGGATGCTCGCGCGCCCGTCACCCCAGGAGCCGCCGCCGCGGGCCCCGCTGCCAGGGCCGAACCACCCGCGGCGAGAGCCAGTGCCATCCCCCCGGCCAGCATCGCCCGCCTCGATCTCTTCGTTGAATTCATGCCACTCCAATGTGACTCGCGGTTGGGACTGGCGGTGGTGACCAGCGGTGTCGTGTGCGCCGATTGAAGCGCTTCAAGTTAAAGTAGGTGGCGGGTCAGCGTGTGTCAACAGGAGTCGACGGGAAATTCCCTAAGCTGGCGGGAGCCCGTAGCCGAGCCGTGGAGAACGATGTCGACGACCAAGAGCATGCCGAGCATGAGCGACGTCGCGGCGCGCGCCGGGGTCGCCCTCGGCACGGTCTCGAACGTGCTGAACCATCCCGACAAGGTGGCGGAGGCGACCTTGAGGCGGGTGCACGCCGCCATCGACGAGCTCGGCTTCGTGCGCAACAACCAGGCCCGCTCGCTCGCGATGGGCCGCAGCACCACCCTCGGCCTCGTCGTGACCGACATCGGCAACTCGTTCTTCGTCGACATCGCCCGGGGGGCCGAGGAGGGCGCCGCCCTGAACGGCATGACCCTGCTGCTCGCCAACAGCGACAACGACTACGCCAAGCAGGAGACCTACCTCGACCTGTTCGACCAGGCGCGCTTCGCGGGCATCCTGCTGGCCCCGTTCGAGGCGGCGCCCGAGAGCGCGCACCGGCTGCGCGGGCACGGGCGTCCCGTGCTGCTGCTGAACGTGGCGGTCCCGGTCGGGGAGGGGTGCTCGATCGTGGTCGACAACGAGCAGGGCGGGTACCTCGCCGCCCGGCACCTGATCGACGAGGGCCGCCGGCGGCTCGCCTTCGTGGGTGGGCCCGACCGCCTCGAACCGCTGCTCGAGCGCCGCCTCGGCGCCGAGCGCGCCGTGGCCGAGACGAACGGCGCGGTGACGCTCGAGGAGATCATCGTCGGCGCGGTGAACGCTCCGGAGGGCCGGGCGGCCGGGTCGATCATCCTGGACCGGGCCCCGGCCGAACGACCCGACGGCGTCTTCGCCGCCTCCGACCTGCTGGCCCTCGGACTCGTGCAGACTCTGTCGGCGGCGCTGCGCATCCCCGACGACCTCGCGGTGATCGGCTACGACAACAACAGCGCGGTGCGCGAGAGCACGATCCCCATCTCGACCATCGCCCAGCCCGGCCGCGAGATGGGCGAGATCGGGGCCCGCCTGCTCTGGAGCGAGGTCGCCGACGGGCCGGACCACGAGCACGAGCACGTCGTGCTCGCCCCCACCCTCATCACCCGCGCGAGCTCGGTGCGCCGCTAGTCGGCCTTGCCCAGCTCGGTGCGCCGCTAGCCCGCCGTGCCCAGCTCGTGCGCGTGGTCGGTCACGTACTGGAACCGCTCGCGCGACGGGCGCTGCATGATGCGCTTGATCGCGCCGCCCTTCCCGGCGGCGTCGCGGCCCTCGAAGCCGTCACGCTACGCCCGGCACCGCCTCGACGCTCGTACGGAAGGCGTGCTCCCCCGGGCCCACCGCGACCGCGCTGCCGTCGGGCAGCTCGACCGTGCCGGTCACACCCGTCGGGAGGTGCACGCTCAGCGAGAAGGCACCGTCCACCACGGTCCAGTCGCTCGTGATCGCTCCGTAGGCCGACTCGAAACGGGCGGATGCGCAGCCGAGCGGCCCCGGCCGGGGCGCGATGCGCACCGTGCGGTACCCGGGCGCGGTCGCCTCGATGCCGCCGATCACCCGGTGCATCCAGTCGGCCACCGACCCCAGCGCGTAGTGGTTGAACGACGTCATGTTGCCCGGATTCACGGTGAGGTCGTCGAGCAGGCTGTCCCAGCGCTCCCAGATCGTCGTCGCCCCCTTGTCGACCATCGACAGCCATGACGGGCTGCCGTGCTCGAGCAGCAGGGCGAAGGCCGTCTCGACGTGACCGGTCGCGGTCAGCGCGTCGCTCAGCAGGTTCACGCCCGCGAAGCCGGCACCCACCCGGTGGCCACCCTCCCGCACGAGCCGCGCGAGGGTGTCGCCCGCCTCGGCCCGGCGGGCGGGGTCGCGCAGCAGCCCGAAGGCGATGGCGAGCGCCAGGGAGGTCTGCGTCGGATCGTCGAGCGGGCGGTCGTCGCCGCCCCACTCGGCGGTGAAGGCGTCGGCGATCTCGAGGTGGAGCCGGTGGTAGCGCTCGGCATCGGCCTGATGACCGAGCGCCGCAGCGGTGTCGGCCAGCTTCTCGGCCGACCACGCGAAGTAGGCGGTGGCCACGAGGTACGGGTCGGTGACGGCGAGCGCCGGGTCGTCGGGCGGCGCGTTCGGGTCGAGCCAGTCGCCGAGCTGCATGCCGGTGTTCCACAGCCTCGACGGGCCGGCCAGCCGGGTCACCTGGTCGACCCACGACGCCGCGCTCGGGTACTGCCGGGCGAGCAGCTCGCGGTCGGCGAAGCGCTCCCAGAGGGCCCAGGGCGTGAGCACCGCCGCGTCGCCCCAGACGGCAGCCGGCTGGATCGGCGTCCACATCGGCGCCCCCGGGATGACCGGCACGTACCAGGGCACCGTGCCGAAGCGCTTCTGCTCGGCCGAGAGGTCGCGCAGCCAGCTGCTGAGCAGGCCGGAGCAGTCGTAGAGGAAGCTCGCCGTGGGGGTGAACACCTGGATGTCACCGGTCCAGCCGAGCCGCTCGTCGCGCTGCGGGCAGTCCATCGGGATGTCGACGAAGTTGCTCCGCAGGCTCCACCGGATGTTCTCGTGCAGGCGGTTCAGCCCCTCGTGCGAGGTGGTCAGCCACCCGGTGCGCCGCATGTCGGAGTGGTAGACCCGGCCCACGACGTCGAGCCGATCGAGCGGGCCGTCGTAGCCCTCGATCTCGGCGTAGCGGAAGCCGTGGATCGTGAACCGCGGCTCCCAGTCGATCGACCCTGTCGAGCCGCGGTACTCGTCGACCGAGGTGGCGTCGCGCAGGGTGCGCGTGTAGAGCTCGCCGTCCTGCAGCACCTCGGCGTGCCGCAGCACGAGCCGCTCCCCCACGCCCGCGGCGGCCCGCACGCGCAGGCGCCCCGAGAAGTTCTGGCCGAAGTCGAGCACGACCGAGCCGCGCTCCGTCCGTCGCACGTCGACCGGCCGCAGCTCCTCGGTGCAGCGCACCGGCGGGCCCTCGGGCGCCACGAAGGTGCCCGGCGCGAACTCGGCGACCTTCGCGGCCTGCCAGGCCGAGTCGTCGAAGCCCGGCTGTGTCCAGCCATCGGGCACGAGCTCGGCGTCGAAGGTCTCACCGGTGTAGAGGCTCGACTTGACGATCGGTGACGGATGCGCGACCCAGTCGGTGTTCGTGCCGATCACCCGCACCGAGCCGTCCTCGAGCTCCACCTCGAGCTGGGCGAGCAGGGCGATGTCGGTGCCGTAGATGTTCAGGGTGCCGCCGTCGAAGCCGTAGCGTCCGCGCCACCAGCCGTCGGCCATCCAGGCTCCGATGGCGTTCTCGCCGGCCACGAGGTGGTCGGTCACGTCGTGCACGATCGTGCGCAGCCGGTCCTGGTAGACGGTCCAGCCGGGCGCCAGGATGTCGTCGCCGACGCGGCGGCCGTTGATCTCGATCTCGGTCAGGCCGTGGGCGGTGAGGTACAACCGCGCGCGCCGGGGGTCCGAGTCCAGCTCGAAGCCGTGCCGGAACAGCGGCGGGCGGCGGTCGTCGTCGGAATGGTCCTCGTGCCACGGCGGCTGGATCCCGGTCGCGGTCCAGTCGAGGGGGTCGAGGAGGCCCGCCTCGACCGTGAGCGGCGCCGACCAGGCCGACGGGTCACCGTCGGGCGCCGAGACGCGCACCCGCACGGTGGCGCGCTCGCGCGAGCTCAGCGGTTCGGCGGGCCAGGGCACGAGCACCTGCTCGTCCGAGTGAACGAGGTGCCGGGTGGCCCCGGAGCCCCGGTCGACCTCGAGCTCATAGCTCGCCTGGCGCCACCCTGGGTCGGCGGCGATCTTCCACGACAGTCGCGGGGTCGCGGTCCCCACGCCGAGGGCGTCGCCGAGGTGTTCGACGGAGAGTTCGGGGATCACGTCAGCCCTTCACGGAACCGGCGGTCAGGCCGCGCATGACCCGCTGGTTGAGGAACAGGTAGAGCACGAGGATGCCCACGACGTTGATGCAGATGGCCGCGAAGGTCGGGCCGTACTGCACCTGACCGAACTGGCCCGTGAAGTTGAGCAGGCCCACCTGGATGGTCTGGAAGTCGCCGACGCTCGTGAACGTGAGCGCGATCAGCAGGTCGTTCCAGATGAAGAAGAACTGCACGAGGGCGACGGTGAACACGGCGTTCCGCACCATCGGGAAGCCGATCGAGAGGAACGAGCGGTAGATGCTCGCACCGTCGATCGCGGCCGCCTCGAAGATCTCGCGCGGCACTGCACGGAAGTAGGTGGCCATCATGAAGACCGTCAGCGGCAGACCGGTGGCCGTGTAGGTCAGGATGAGCGGCCAGATCGTGCCCGTGAGGTGCGTCTGGAAGTAGGCGGAGAACAGCGGCAGCAGGATCATCTGGCCGGGCACCATGATGCCGGCGAGGAAGAGCAGCAGCACGCCGCCGCGACCGCGCCAGACCAGCACCTCGAGCGCGAAGCCGGCGGCGACGCCGAGCACGACGATCAGGGCGAGCGACGGGAAGGTCGCGAGCGCACTGTTCAGGATGTACCGGCCGATGTCGCCGTCGACCCAGGCGACCTGGTAGTTCTCGAAGTTGAGGAAGTTCTCGGGCAGCGCCCACGACGGGCTGTTCAGCCATTCGTTCTGGGTCTTCAGCGATCCGAGCAGCAGCCAGATCAGCGGGAGCACGGTGATGGCGAGCAGGAAGCCGATGACGAGCGTCTTCAGCACGATGCTGCCGGCGCGGCGCGGGGTCATCCGGCGACGGATGCGCAGCGGGCGGCCGGGCTTCGCCGACGCGGGGCGGCCGGGGGCCGTGGTGGTGGCGGTCATGGGATCAGCCCTTGGTCAGGTCACGTCGTGACGAGCGGAAGATGAAGACCGTGACGAGCAGGCAGATCACGGTCAGGAGCAGCGCGATGGTGCTGCCGTAGCCGTAGTCGCCGTAGCTGAAGGCCGTGCGGAACATCAGAAGGGTCAGTGGTGTCGTCGAGGACCCTGGTCCACCGTTGGTCAGGGCGAGGACCGAGTCGAACACCTTGAGCGTCCCGTTGATGCTGAAGATGATCGAGGACAGCAGCACCGGCAGCGACATCGGGATCACGATGCGGCGGATGAGCGTCCAGCCGCCGGCCCCGTCGAGCCGGGCCGACTCCATCACCTCTTCGGGGATGTCGAGGAGCCCGGCGTACAGGAGCACCGCGTAGAAGCCCATCGAGCGCCAGATGTCCATGATCACCAGCACGAGGAAGGCCGTGTCGGCCGAGCCGAACCAGTCGACCGACGGCATCCCGAGGAGGTTGATGAACTCGTTGACGATGCCGTTCTGCGGGGCGACCTCGAACATCTTCTGGAACAGCAGCGAGACCGCCACGGTGGGCAGCACGATCGGGAAGAAGACGAGGGTGCGCACGAGGCTGGACGCCTTGCGCAGCCAGAACACGTAGAGCAGCGACAGCGCGTAGCCCACCAGCACCTGACCGACGGTGAGGATCACCGCGTACTTGAGCGTGAAGAGCAGCGCTTCGCCGACCTTCGGATCGCTGAAGAGCTTGGCGAAGTTGTCGAAGCCGGAGAACTCGAAGCCGGTGATGACACTGCCCGTGAACAGTGTGTAGCCGAGCGACCAGAGCACCGGCACGAGCATGATCACCGTGTAGATCAGCAGCGCCGGTCCGAGGAAGACGAGCACGGCGCGTTTGTTGCCGAAGACGTTGTTCATGGTGGGCCTTCTGGGTGGTGGGTGCGATGGGGCGGCGGAGCAGGGTGCGCTCCGCCGCCCGGGTGGATCGACCGGGGGGTCAGTTGCCGAGGTCGGCCTGGACCAGCTCCATGAACTTCTCGGGCGTGATGGCGCCGGTCACGAGCTGGGCCGCGTTGGTCTGGCTCGTGGTGGTGGCCTGCGCGTCGAAGAGCGCCTCGAACCAGAGCACACTGTCGCTCGAGCCGTCGATGGTCGTCTGGAGCTCGGCGGTGAGCGGGGGCACCTCGACCGAGTCGTCCTTCACGGCGAAGCCGCTCAGCACACCCTGGTCGCCCAGCGACGCGGCGCCGTAGTTGTCGGCGATGCAGGTCAGCCACGCGCCGACCTTGTCGTTGTAGCCCTTCTTCGACACGGCGATCGGCACGCCGACGTTCGCGGCGAGCTGGGCGTTCGAGCCCTTCCCGCCGGCGACGTCGGGGAACGCGACGAAGCCGATGTTCTCGGCGCCGATCTCGTTGGTGTCGGCGTTGAACGCGCTGAGCGCCCAGCTGCCCATGTAGAGGAACGCCGCCTTGCCGGTGGTGAAGGTGTTCAGCGAGGTGTCGTAGTCGATCGATCCGACGCCGTCGCCGAAGTAGCCGTCGGCACCGAGCTGCGCCACCGCGGCCGCGGCCTCGACGTACTCGGGATCGGTGAGCTTCGCGTCGCCGTCGGCGACCTTCTGCAGAGCATCCGGCCCGATCGTGCGGAACAGGTAGTTGCCGACGAGACGGGTCAGGGGCCAGCCCTGCTCGCCCGAGGCGGAGAACGGCTGCACGCCCGCGGACTTCAGCTTCGCGGCGGCATCGGTGAGCTCGTCCCAGGTGGTGGGCGGCGTGATGCCGTTCTGCTCGAGGATCTGCTTGTTGTACCAGAGGCCCTCGACGTTGAACTCGGTGGGCAGCGCGATCTCGGCGCCGTAGAGGCTGTCGATGGTCGAGGTGGCGGCGGGCAGGAGGTCGTCGGAGACGCCGAGGTCGTCGAAGGTGCTCTTCAGATCGAGCACCTGGCCGCTGTCGTTCAGGTCCTTCAGGAGCTGCGGCGTGTTGCCGGCGGCGAAGAGGGTGGGCAGGGCGTCCTGGCCGGCGAGCAGCTGGAGCTGCTGGTCGATGCTCGCCTGCGGCTGGTTGGTGACCTTCAGCGGCAGAGCGTCGTTCTCGGCCTTGCAGGCGCCGGTGCTGAGACCGGTCAGGATGTCGGCCACCGCGGTGTTCTCGGTGAGCGACAGGTAGGTGAACTCGGAGGCCCCGTCGCCGGATCCTCCCGATCCGGAGCCGCCCGCCGAGCATCCCGTCAGAACCAGGGCGCCGGCGCCGGCCAGCGCGACCATGGGGACGAGGGAGCGGCGGAGACGGGCAGTGCGTGCTGTGGTCACAATTCCTCCTTGAAGTGCGAGCCTTCGTTATTGAAGCGCTTCAAGTGACCACCATAAGAACGCGCCGGGCTGCTGTCAAGCGCGGGATGCAGCCCGGTATAACGATTCAACGCGGCGGGATCAGTAGCCCTCGGGCTTCGTCGCGACGCCGTCGAGCCAGAGATGGTCGTTCGGGTCGCTGTGGGCGGTGCCCGAGTCGACGTGCTTCGACGAGATGCGGTCGCCCTTGGTGATGACGTGCACCATCGCCATGCCGTGACCGCGGCCGAGGCCGTAGTCCTCGGCGAGCCAGGCCAGGATCGGGCCCGCCTTGGTGTCGGCGCCGAAGCCGCGCTCGGTGGCGAGGTCGACGAGCTGGCGGGGCGTGAGACCGGTCTTCTTCTCGACGGTGTCGAGGTAGGCCTGGAACGACATGGGTCCTCCTTGGGGGTCTACCCCAGTGTGCCGCACGACACCGGCGCCTCGGAAGCGGGCCGGGCCGCCGTGCTGCAGCGCGAGTAGGGTCGCGGGCGAGGCGTCCGGACGGGCCGCCCGTGAGGAGTCAGCATGTCGGATCAGCCCGGAATCCCCGACGCCGAGTCGCTCGGCCGTGAGCCGCGGAGCATCGCCATCCTCGGCGCGGGCGGCGACCTCACCGAGCGGCTGCTGCTGCCCGGTCTCGGGAAGGTCGCCGAGCTGGCCGGCGGGCTCGACCTCACCCTCATCGGCGCGGCCCGCACGCCGCAGAGCGACGAGGAGTGGCAGCGTCTGGTGCGCCGCAGCCTCGAGGCGGCCGAGATCGCGCCGGGCGCCGTCGACGCCCTGGCGAAGGCCGCGCGGTTCGTCGGGACCGACGCCTCCGACCCCGCCGAGCTGAAGGCCCTGCTCGACGCCTGCCCGTCCTCCCCGGTGCTCTACGTGGCGCTCCCGCCGGCGATGGGGCACGAGGTCGCCGAGTCGCTCGCGCAGCTGGAGCTGCCCGACGACCTGGTCGTGGCGATCGAGAAGCCGTTCGGCGAGGACCTCGACGACGCCCGGGCGCTGAACGAGGCGCTGGCCGCCGTCATTCCCGAGGAGCGCCTGTGGCGGATCGACCACTTCCTCGGCAACGCGACCGTGCTGGGCATGCTCGGCCTGCGCTTCGGCAACCGCCTGCTCGAGGCGGGCTGGAACGCCGAGCAGATCGAGAAGGTCGAGATCGTCTTCGACGAGGAGCTGGGTCTAGAGGGCCGGGCGGCGTTCTACGACTCCACCGGCGCGCTGCGCGACATGCTGCAGAGCCACCTGCTGATGGTGCTCGCGCTCACCGCCCTCGAGCGGCCCGAGCGCATCACTGCCGACGAGGTGCACGACCGCATGGCCGAAGTACTGGGCGCCGTGCGCCTCTGGCGCGACGACCCGCACACTGCCCGCCGCGCCCGGTACACCGAGGGCCGGATCGACGGCCGCTTCTTCCCGTCGTACGTCGACGAGGACGACGTCGACCCCGCGAACCGCATCGAGACCCTCGCCCAGCTGCTGCTGCAGGTCGACACCCCGCGCTGGGAGGGTGTGCCGTTCGTGCTGCGCTCGGGCAAGGCGATCGGCTCGCCGCGGGCCGAGGTCGCGGTGCACTTCCGCGGGTCCGTCCCGCCCGAGGGCCTCGGCGGCGCCGACGCGGGCGCGGGCACCGTGCTGCGGATGTCCCTGCTGAACGGCGACGTCGACCTCGACCTGTTCGTGAACAGCGCCGACGACACCGACCGGCTCGAGCGGGTGCAGCTCGAGGCGCGGCCGGACGAGGCCGAGCTCGATGCTTACGGGCAGGTGCTGGCGGGCATCCTGGCGCACGACCGGCTGCTGTCGGTGCGCGGTGACATCGCCGAGCAGTGCTGGCGCATCGTCACGCCGGTGCTGAACGCCTGGGCCGCCGACGAGACCCCGCTCGAGGAGTACGAGGCGGGGAGCTCGGGGCCCGCCGACTGGTGAGCGCCGCGGCCTCGTCGGCTCAGCGGGCCGGCAGCCCCGAGATGAAGTCGGCGAGCACCGCGAGCGATCCCTCGACGGTAGCCGCGAGGATGCGCTCGCCCTTCTCGGCGGTCGCGTGTGACGGGTCGCCGAACACTCCCGAGGGCGAGAACGGGTGCAGCTGCATCGGTCGCGTGCCGAAGTCGCTCGGGAACACCGGGTACTCCGCCGCGTAGCGCTCCGGATGCACGTGCTGCGGCTCGACCGCCAGCATGATCGACGTCTCGACCTCCTCGGCGTGGTTGAGCCCGGGTGCGGCCCCGGGGCTCGTGCGCACCTGGGCGATGGCGTCGTCCATGCCGGGGTAGTCCAGCGCGATCGCCGGCAGGATGCGCTCGGCGTTCAGCCGGCGCACGGCCGTGTAGAGCGGCTGCCGGTTGCCCCAGTCCCCGTTCACGACCACGAGCGCGCGTGCACCCGAGGCGGCCAGCGAGCGGCCGATGTCGACGGCGATCGCCGTGACCGTCTCGGGCGAGAGCGAGACGGTGCCGGGGTAGCCGGCGTTGTTCCAGGTGTCGCCGTAGTGCACGGGCGGCAGCAGCAGGGCGTCGAGCCGGTCGGCGATCCGCTCGGCCACGGCCGTCGCGGTGGCCGTGTCGGTGCCGAGCGGCAGCTGCGGGCCGTGCTGCTCGAGCGCGCCGAACGGCAGCAGCGCGAGACCCTCGCCCTCGGCGAGGTGGCGGGCCACATCGGTCCAGGGGGTCGCGTAGGCGTCGAGGCGGCTCACGGGGCGTAGTCCTGGATCGTGCCGCGCGAGCGATCGGTCAGCTCGGGCAGGCGCCGGTTGAGCTCGGCGAAGGTGTCGGTGAGGTCCATCGTCACGAGGCGGCCGTGCTCCACGACGACCCGCCCGTCGACGAGCACCGTCGTGACGTCGCTCGACTTCGCGCTGAGCACCAGCGCGGCCGCCAGGTCGTGCATCGGCTGCAGGTGCGGCTTCTGCAGGTCGATCAGCACCACATCGGCTTTGAAGCCCGGCGCGAGCACGCCGAGCGAGTCCTGCAGCCCGAAGGCCGCCGCGCTCTGCCGGGTGGCGAGGTCGAGGGCGTGCGCCGAGGTGAGCCAGGTGGCGTCGAGGTGGTCGTCCTTCTGCTTCAGCGACATCATCCGCACGCTCTCGAGCACGTCGAGCGTGTTGTGCGAGGCCGGGCCGTCGGTGCCGATCCCGACCGTCAGTCCGGCGTCGTGAAGCATCCGCACCGGCGTCGTGGTGTGCGCGTGCTTCATGTAGACCTTGGTGCACGAGGCGACCGCGACCCGGTCGGCGTAGGGCACGAGCCACTCCAGGTCGCTCTCGACGATGCCGGCCCCGTGGGCGACGATGGCGCCCGTCTCGAGGATGCCGGTGTCGTGCAGAACCTGGATCGGGGTCCGGCCGTGCCGTTCCAGGCTCGACTCGGTCTGGTTCATGCTCTCGGCGGCATGGATGTGCGTGCGCACCCCGAGGCGGCGGGCGTGCTCGGCCGTGGCCTCGAGGTCTGCGTCGTTCACGGTGTAGGTGGCGTGCGGCCCGAGCGCGGTCGTGATGCGCCCGCCGGCGGCGCCGTTCCAGCGCTCGGCGAAGGCGGCGGAGCGCTCCAGACCCTCGGCGCCCTGCGACGAGAAGAACGTGGAGGCCAGGTGACCGCGGGCACCGCTCTCGGCCACGACCTCGGCGATGCGGTCGGTGAAGAAGTAGTGGTCGGCGAAGTCGGTCACGCCGCCGAGCAGCATCTCGCCCACGGCGAGGCGGGCGCCGAGCGTCACGTCGCGCTCGGTGAGGTTCACCTCCATCGGCCAGATGTATTTGTTGAACCAGTCCTTGATCGGCACGTCCTCGGCCGAGCCGCGGAACATCGTCATCGGCGAGTGGGTGTGCGAGTTCATCAGGCCGGGGATGGCGACCTGGCCGCTGCCGTCGATCACCGTCGCCTGGGCCAGGGTGGCCGGCTCGACCTCGTCGGCCGGGCGGATCCAGGCGATCAGCCCGTCCCGGATGCCGATCGCATGCCGTTCGAGGAATGTGGCGGTTCCCCGGGCGGCGACGTCGTCGCGCGGGAGCTCCGGGTAGCCGGGGGCGGGGCGGGTGGTGCCCGCGAGCACGGTCACCGGCGTGATGACCGTGTCGACGGTGTCGGAACCGCTCGCCACGGTGACGGTGTCGGCGTGCATCCGCTCGTCGGTGGTCATGCGCTCGTCGGTGGTCATGCGCGCACCTCCCCGCCGAGCCAGCGCACCAGGTTGTCGAACAGCGTGCCGTAGCCGGGCCACTCCACGAAGCCGGGCGGCGCCCAGTGCGGCGCGATGTCCGAGGTGAACGCCGCGGTGCGACCGGCGCCGTAACCGCCCACGACGAGCAGCGGATGCCCGCCACACCGTGCGAGCTCGGTCGACCCCTCCTTCACCGTCACCTCGTTCAGCCCGAGCAGCGCCGGCCACTCCCCCTCGAGGCCCGTCGTCACCGGATGGGCGGCCGACGTCACCGGCACCGCCCCCGACGCCAGTTCGACGCGGTCGTCGCGATCGAGCACCCCCACCGGCAGCACCTCGGCGAGGGCCGTGCGCCCCCACCTGGCCTTCGCGTCGATCCCCGAGAAGGTCATGTAGCCGCCGGCCATCAGGAGCCCGCCGCCCAGCTCGGTGAAGGCGCGCAGCACCTCGATCAGGTCGATCGACGTCTCGGAGCGCACGAACGTGGCGGTCGGCAGCTGGAAGGTGTTCGCGCCCACGTCGGAGATCACGACGACGTCGGCGATCTCGCGCAACGCCTCGGCGGTGGCCGGCAGCCCGCCGACGATCTCGTGACAGGGCAGGTGCGTCACCTCGTGACCGGCGGCGCGGAGCGCGGCGGAGAATTCGGCACCCCCGAGGGTGAACTCCGACGTGGTGAAGGAGTCGAAGCCCTTCTGGTGGATCGAGTGTACGAACCACGACTCGCCTAGCAGCAGGATTCGGGTCACGGAGTCTCCTTCGAGTCGGGGGCGGTGGGGACGGTGCGGTCCCGGGTCGAGTGACCCGGCACGAGCTGAGGAGCGAGGCTGACGCGGCGGGCGATCCGCTCGGCACCGGGCTCGCGGCGGCTCTGCTGCGCGTCGAGCAGCAACCGCACGGCCTCCCGCCCCATCTCGGGCCACGGATGCCGCAGGGTGGTCACCGTGAGATCTTCCCGACCGGGCGACAGATCGAGCAGGCTGGCGACCTGCACCCGGCCGGGAACCGCGATGCCGCGCATCCGGAGCACCGCGAGCACGCCCGAGGCCACGTCGTCGTTGGCGCAAACGATCGCGTCGGGGAGGGCGCCCGGTCCGGCCGCGACGAGCCGTTCGGCCGCGCGGATCCCGCCGTCGAGCACCGCGGCGGTGAAGGGCGCGACGTCGACGTCGGCTGCGCCCTCGGCGGCGCCGCGGAGGGCGCGGATGCGGCGGGCGTCGGCGGGAGCATCCGGATCGAGGCCCACGACGAGCACGCGACGGGCAGACCGCTCGACCAGGTGCGCCATGAGCATCTGGGTGGCGCGGTCCTCGTCGAGCCCCACCGAGTCGGAGCGGTCGGTGATGACGAAGCGCCCGACCTGCACGATCGGCACGGGGCCGGCGGCCTCGATCGACTCCTGGCTCGCCTCGAGCGAGGAGGGGCAGATGATGATGCCGTCGACCCGTCGCGCCATCAGCGACTCGACGTTGCCCACGTCGTGCAGCGCGTCGGGCTCGGAGTAGCGCAGCACCAGCGAGAGGTCGTTGCGCTCGAGGCCGTCGCTGACCGACTCGATCAGGGCCGAGAGGAAGCCGGTGGTGTAGCGCGGCAGCACCAGCCCGACCGTCTCGGTGCGCTGGAGGCGCAGGGCGCTCGCGACCGCGTTGCGCCGGTAGCCGAGCTCGCGACTCGCATCGCGCACCTTGCGGTGCAGGGTGTCGCTGACCGGCCTGGCCCCGGTGAGCGCCCGCGACGCCGTGGCGACGCTGACGCCGGCGCGGGCCGCCACATCGGCGAGGGTCGGCTCAGGGGTCTGCATGCCGACAGCATAGGCGCTCTTCAGGCACAGATCGGGCAAAACCAGGCAAACGATTGCAGGTTGTTGCCGACGTTAAACATGCCCGAAACATACGAGTAATACCGTTGTCACCGCGCGGACGAACACTGGTTCCCGCACCCCTTTTCCCGCTCTTCCCGCCCGACGTTTCTGCAAACGATTTCCAAGGAGCCCCATGACGATCTCGCGCAAGGCCGCCGCCCTCGGCGCCACCGCCCTCACCGCAGCCCTGCTGCTCTCGGCCTGCTCGGGCAAGACCGCCACGGTGCAGCCGAGCGCCGACGCCGACCTGCCCAAGGTCGCCATGCTCTACGGCACCACGGGCGATTTCTCGTTCATGGACAGCGCCTACAAGGGCTTCACCGACGCGCAGTCCGAGTTCTCGTTCACGCCGCTCGACTTCTCGAGCCCGAACACCGACGACTACCAGGACCGCCTCGACCTCGCGATCTCGCAGGGCGCCGGCCTCGCGATCGGCATCGGCTTCCAGTACGCGACGCCGATGGAGCAGACCACCGACCACCCCGACACGAAGTTCGTGGCCGTCGACATCGACAAGGGCACCTCCATCCCCGACGTGACCACCATCTCGTTCGCGGCCGAGCAGTCGTCGTACCTCGTGGGAGTGGCCGCGGCCCTCACCTCGAAGACCGGCCACATCGGCTTCGTCGGCGGCGTCGACCAGCCGAGCATCCAGAACTTCTTCGTCGGCTACGAGGCCGGGGCCAAGTCGGTGAACCCGTCGATCACGGTCGACACCACGTATCTCTCCCCCCTCGGCGACTTCACCGGCTTCTCCGACCCCACCAAGGGCAAGGAGGCCGCCGCCTCGATGTACGCCGGTGGCGCCGACGTCATCTACGCCGCCGCGGGCGGCTCGGGCCAGGGCGTCTACGAGCAGGCCGCCGCCTCGTCGACGGATGCGCAGAAGAACTGGGCCATCGGGGTCGACGGCGACGTCTACAACCAGGTGGACGAGTCGATCAAGCCGTTCATCCTCACCTCGGCGATCAAGAACGTGAACGTCGCTGTCGAGGACTCGATCAAGTCGTTCCTCGACGGAAGCCTCGAAGCGGGCGAGCAGGACTTCGACCTCTCGAACGACGGCGTCGGCTACTCCACCAGCGGTGGCTTCCTCGACGCCTACTCCGACCAGCTCGAGAAGGCGAAGCAGGGCATCATCGACGGCACCGTCGAGGTGCCGAGCGCGGTCTGATCCGCGCCCCCAGACGGCGCCCGGTCGCCGGCGGCCCCACACCGCCGGCGGTCGGGCGCTCCCAGTTCCCCTCCCCTCCGCCTTTCTAGCCCTCCCCGACCCTCCGACCTCCGACCTCTCCCGACAGGAGCACCCGATGAGCGAGACAGCCGAGCCCGACGTGCTGGTGCGGTTGACGGGCATCGTCAAACGCTTCGGCACCTTCGTGGCGAACGATCGCATCGACCTCACCGTGCGCGCCGGCACCGTGCACGCGATCGTCGGAGAGAACGGGGCCGGCAAGTCGACCCTGATGAAGATCCTCGCCGGCGAGGAGCGCCCCGACGAGGGCACGATCGAGATCGCCGGTTCGCCGCGCACGTTCTCGTCACCTCGGGATGCCCAGCAGGCCGGCATCGGGATGGTGCACCAGCACTTCCTGCTCGCCTCGGCGCTCCGCGTGTGGGAGAACGTGGTGCTGGCCGACGAACCAGGATCCGCGTTCCGGCTCGACAGCGCCGCCGCCCGCTCCCGGGTCGCCGACCTCGCCGCCCGCAACGGCTTCGAGGTCGACGTCGACGCTGTGGTGCGCGACGTCGGTGTCGGCGGCCGGCAGCGAGTCGAGATCCTCAAGGTGCTCTACCGCGACGCCCGCATCATCATCCTCGACGAGCCCACGGCCGTACTCGTGCCGAGCGAGGCCGCCTCGCTGTTCGCCGCCATGCGCCGGTTCACCGACGCCGGGGCCGCCGTCATCTTCATCTCGCACAAGCTCGACGAGGTGCTCGACTTCGCCGACGAGATCACCGTCATCCGCGCCGGCGCCGTGGTCGGGCAGACGACGCCCGCCGAGTCGAGCGCCTCCGACCTCGCCGGCCTGATGGTCAAGGTCGCCATGCCCGCCGTCGCGCCGCGCACGGTTCCGCCGGGATCCGACGTCGTGCTCGCCGCCCACGGCGTCACCGTCGGCGAGGCCGGCGAATTGCCGGCGCTCGACGACGTCTCGCTCGAGGTGCACTCGGGGGAGATCGTCGGCATCGCCGGCGTCGAGGGCAACGGCCAGTCGGAGCTGCTGATGGCCCTGCTCGGCCGGGTCGCCCACACCGGGCGCATCAGCCTGGCGGGTGAGGACATCGACGGCCTGCCCACCGAGACCCGCCGCGCCCGGGGCCTCGCCTACATCCCTGAGGACCGGCACCGCGACGGCGTCGTGCTGTCGATGGCGCTGCGCGAGAACGCCGCCCTCGGCTACCACGGCCGGCCGCCGGTGAAGCGGGGGCCGTGGTTCAGCCGATCCGGTGCCGCCGCCCAGGCCCGCGCCATCATCAGCCGCTTCGACGTGCGGGGCGGCGACCCGTCCACCCCGGCGTCGGCGCTCTCGGGCGGGAATCAGCAGAAGTTCATCGTCGGCCGCGAGCTGGGCAGCGATCCGCGTGTGCTGATCGCCGCGCATCCGACCCGTGGTGTCGACATCGGCGCCCAGTCGGCGGTCTGGAGCGAGCTCACCGCCGCGCGCGACCGCGGCCTCGGCACGCTGCTCATCTCGGCCGACCTCGACGAGCTGCTCGCCCTCAGCGACCGGCTGCTCGTGTTCTACCGCGGACGCATCGTGGGGGCGCTCGACCCGCGGCACGTCGATGCGCAGGAGCTCGGCGAGTACATGACGGGGGTCAGGACCTCGGCCGGCCCGGCCGCTCCGTCCTCGCCGTCCTCTCCGTCGGAAGGAGACGCCGCATGATCCGGCGCATCGCGGTCACCCTGGCCGGCCCCGTCGTCTCGGTGCTGCTCGCGCTGCTCGTCACGACCCTCTTCCTGACGATCGGCGGCTACTCGGCCACGAGCGCCTACGAGGTGATGTGGAACTACGGCATCGAGCCCGCCTCGCTCGTCTCGGCGCTGAACAACGCCGTGCCGCTCTACCTCGCCGGCGTCGCCGCCGCCTTCGCGCTGCGGATGGGCCTGTTCAACATCGGCGTCGACGGCCAGTACCGGGTCGCCGCCCTGGCCGGGGCCGTCGTCGCGGCGAACCTGCCCCTGCCGCTCTACCTGCGACTGCCGATCACCCTCATCGTGTGCTGCGTCACCGGCGCCCTCTGGGCCCTCGTGCCCGCACTGCTCAAGGTCTACCGGGGCGTCAGCGAGGTGATCACGTCGATCCTGATGAACGCCATCGCCACCACCGTCGTCGCGATCCTGCTCGCCGACGTGTTCCGCTCCGGCGGGGGCCAGAACACCGGCACCGCGATCATCGGGGCCGAGGGCGCGATGCCCGTGCTGATCGACCTCGGCATCGGCAACCGCACCTCGATCACCGGCTTCCTCGTCGTGGCGATCGTAGTGGGCATCCTGTTCTACCTGATCCAGTACCGCACGGTCTTCGGCTTCACCCTGCAGGTCGCCTCACGGTCGCCCGAGGCCGCCGAGTCGGCCGGCATCAAGGTGAACCGCCGCATCATCTGGGCGATGCTCGGCTCCGGCGCGATCGCCGGGCTCGTCGGGATGCCGCACGTGCTGAGCACGGCGTTCCGCTTCGACGGCACCCTGCCCACCGACCTGATGTTCACCGGTCTGGCGGCGGCGCTGCTCGGCCGCTCGCACCCGATCGGCATCGCGGTCGGCGCGTTCATCCTCGCCTTCGTCGAGCGCAGTTCGCAGGTGCTCGGCCTCGTGCAGCTGCCGACCGAGGTCGGGTCGGTGTTCATGGCCGTCATCCTGCTGAGCTCGGCGGTCGGGTACTGGCTCACCGAACGGGCCGACCAGCGCGTCGCGCTCTGGAACGCCCTGCGCCGCCGCCGACGCGAGACCCCGCCGCCCGCCGCACCCCTGCCGACCGGAATGGAGGCCACGCGATGACCGACACCGTCGAGCCCACCGTCCCCACCGCCCCGGCGGCCGCCCCCCGCTCACTCGCCCCGAGCCGGCAGCGGCTGCGGGCGGCGCTCCGCTGGGGTCTGCTCGGCCTCGGTCTCATCATCGTCGCCCAGTACGTCGCCGATGCGCCCGGCATCGCGGCCTCGTCCACCTGGGGCTCCGCGCTGCGCCTCACGGTGCCGATCGCCGTGGTCGCGATCGGCGGGCTCTACTCCGAGCGCGCGGGGGTCATCAACGTGGGCCTCGAGGGCATGATGATCGGCGGCACCTGGATGGCCGGCGTCTTCGGCTGGTTCTGGGGCCCGTGGGCCGCCCTCGGCGGCGGCGTCGTGGGCGGGCTCGTGTTCGGGCTGCTGATGGCGGTGCTCTGCATCGAGATGGGGCTCAACCAGCTCATCGTGGGTGTGGCCATCAACGTGGTCGCCGGAGCATCCGCCCGCTTCGCCAGCGACATCGTGTTCAACGGGGTCGACGGCGGTACGATCGCCCGCTCGCCTCGCATCGACGGCTCGCTGCCGGTGCTCAGCGTGCCGTTCCTCTCGGGCGGGCTCGGCACGCCCGACCTCACCGGGGACATGGAGCAGTCGGGCATCCCGGTCGTGTCGCAGCTCGGCGGCATCGTCGGCGGCCTCACCCACGACGTCTCGCTCGCCGCCGTGATCGGGCTGCTGCTCATCCCGGCCACGGCCTACGTGCTGTGGCGCACCAAGTTCGGTCTGCGCTGGCGTGCGGCCGGCGAGGAGCCCGCGGCCCTGCAGGCGCTCGGCGGCAAGGTGCACCGCACCCGCTGGATCGCCGTGCTCGTCGGCAGCGGCCTGGCCGGCTTCGCGGGCGGCTACCTCGCGCTGATCTCGCAGGCCTACGTCGAGAACCAGACCGCGGGGCGCGGCTTCATCGGTCTGGCGACCCTCATCTTCGGCAACTGGATGCCCTCGGGCGTCTTCCTCGGATCGTCGCTGTTCGGCTTCTCCGACGCCGTCGGCCTCGGGCGGCCCGAGACGTTCCGGGCGCTGCTGTTCATCCTCGCGGTAGTGTTCCTCGTCGTCGGAGCCCTGCGGTTCTGGCGGGCATCCCGCCGCTCGGGGATCGCCCCGCTCGCCCTCGGTGCGGTGCTCGTGCTGGTGTTCCTGTTCGTGCCGCTGCCCCCCGAGCTCGCCACGGCGGCGCCGTACCTCGTCACCCTCGCGGTGCTCGTGGTGGCCGGAACGACCATGCGCCCGCCGGCCGCCCTCGGGCACCTGTTCCCGCGGCGTAACTCGCGCAGCTGAGCCGCTCGTTCCGTCCCTCCCGCTCCTCCCCCAGCTGACCCGTCCCTCCCCACCCGTCAGGACCCCATGAACCACTCCCTCACCGCCGAGCTCTGGGACGGCACGACCGCCCGCGGCACCGTCATCCTCGACTGGACGGTCGACGGCACCGACGGTGTCGTGTCGGGGCTGCGGCCCGCCGACGCCGGGGACGCCTCGTCCGCCGGCGCCGGCCTCCCCGCCGGCGTCAGCATCATCCCCGGCCTGATCGACACCCACGTGCACCTGGTCGGCCACGCCGGCCCGGGCACCGCCGACTTCCTCACCTGGCCGCTCACCACGCGCCCCGAGGAGCAGACCCTGCACGGCCTGGCCAATGCCCGGGCTGCTCTGCGCGGCGGGGTCACGACCCTCCGCGACCTCTCGGCCGACGACATCCAGTTCTCGCTGCGTCGCGCGCTCGAGCAGGGCGTCGTCGAGGGCCCCCGCCTGCAGGCGCACGGCATGGTCAGCATGACGGCGGGGCACGGCGACCTCTTCACGCCGGCGGCCTACCCGCTGCGCAGGCCTGTCGCCGACGGACCCGACGAGTGCCGCAAGCTCGTGCGGCACTGGGCCCGCGCCGGCGCCGACGGCATCAAGATCGCCACCAGCGGCGGCGTGCTCTCGGTGGGCGACAAGAGCGCTTGGCGCAACTACACGGCGCCCGAGATCGACGCGATCGTCGACGAGGCGCACGCGCTCGGCCTGCGGGTCGCCGCACACGCCCACACCGAGGCGGGCATCGACGCCGCCATCTGGCACGAGGTCGACTCGATCGAGCACGGCACCCTGCTCACCGCCGCCCAGGCCGACCGCATCGCGGGCCTCGGCATCACCGTCGCCCCCACGCTGCTCATCAACGACCGCATCGCCGCCGGCCGCAACGGGGTCTCCCCCGAGCAGGCGTCGAAGGCGGCGGCCCTCGTCGTCGAACGCGACTCCCGGATGCGCGAAGCCGCCGACCTCGGCGTCGACTTCGTGCTGGGCACCGACGCCAACGGCCACCACGTCGACTTCGGCGACCAGATGGAGGAGGTGCGCCTGATGGCGCAGACCTTCGGCTGGTCGCCTTCCCGGGCTTTGGAGGCGGCGACGTCCCGCGCCGCGCGAGCCATCGGTGAAGAGGGCCGACTCGGCGTGCTCGCACCGGGGGCCGCCGCAGACTTCCTCGTGATCGAGGGCCGGCCCTGGGAGGATCTCTCCTCGCTCGACCCCTCACGCATCGTCGCGGTCGTCTCGCGCGGACGGGTCGTGTTCGGGGCCCTGCCCGAGCTCAGCCCTCGGTGAGCGACGTGATGCACCGCCGGAGCTGATCGGCGAACACCTTCTGCTCGTCCGGCGCCAGGCCCGCCTTCATCCGGTCCTCGACACCGCGCACGGCCGCGCTCGCTTGAGCGAGGAGCGCGCGGCCCTCCGCGGTGAGCTCCGTCGGCAGCACCCGCCCCGCAGACGGCTGCTGCGGTCGGGTCACCTGCCCCTCGCGCTCGAGCGTCTGCAGCAGCACGTTCATCGACTGCCGGGTGACGAAGGCGCCCCGCGCCAGTTCGGAGTTCGACAGCCCAGGACGCTGCGCCAGCAGCTCGAGGCACGAGTAGTGCGTCACGCTCATGCCCAGCGGACGCAGCACC
Source organism: Herbiconiux gentiana (assembly GCF_024978135.1). Classification (GTDB taxonomy): domain Bacteria; phylum Actinomycetota; class Actinomycetes; order Actinomycetales; family Microbacteriaceae; genus Herbiconiux; species Herbiconiux gentiana. The sequence goes on from NZ_JANTEZ010000005.1 coordinate 40,543, forward strand.
GCCTCCATGGCGACCCTCAGCGCCGTCGCCGCCTCTTTCAGCAGGTAGCCCACCGAGGTCGGCAATTCGATTCCGTTGGCTTCCCCGTTCATGTGGATTCCCCATTCATGTCAGTATTCTGACATACTGGAACGTGTCAACCAACTGACATACACGAAAGCGAGCGATCATGACCTCCTCCGGCCCCGGCTTCATCTCCCTCCAGGTGCGCGACCTCGACGTCTCCGCGGCGTTCTACGAGAAGCACCTCGGCTTCACCCGCCAGGCCGGCCCGCCCCACGCGGTCGTCTTCGCCACCACCCCGGCCGCGTTCGCCGTGCGCAGCGCCCTGCCGGGTGTCGACCTCGATGCGATCCCCGAGCTCGGCGCCGGGGTGGCCATCTGGCTGCACACCCCCGATGCGCAGGCCGTCCACGACGCGATGGTCGCCGCGGGCATCCGGATCACGGCGGAGCCCATCGACGGCCCGTTCGGCCGCACTTTCACCTTTGCCGACCCCGACGGCTACCGGATCACCCTGCACGACCGCGCCTGACCCGCCGCCGACACACGCGGTTCCGCCCTCGCCCCGGCTCGTCCGACGTGGAATGATCGGATCACCGGCACCCCCGAGAGGTCCGGACCCGACTGCCACCGACACTCAAAGGCGAGAACCATGGCGATTGACATCCACACCGCATACCCCGACATCGCGCGCCAGCACGAGCGCGAGCGCCGCTGGACCACCCTGAAGGCCGTAGCCGTCTCAGGTTCAGCCCTCGCGGCGGTCGTGCTGAGCACGCTGGCACTCTGGGGCCGCCCCGGCGTCTGACCGAGCGGAGAGCCGCGTCCGGCGAGACCCGCCGCACCCAGCCCACCCGTCGCCACCTACCTCGCTGCGGCCCGCGCGTTGCAACCTCGCTGACCCAGCCATGACCATCGAGGGCAAGCGCGCCAGCGCGCGGCAGCCTGTCGGCAGCCAGCGCCGGGCGTCCCGCCTCGGAGGGGCTGCCGCGCGCTTCGCGCTTGCCCTCGGTTGCCGTGGCCGGGTTGTGTAGGTGGGCGCGTTGTCACGCCGCTGGGCGCGTGATGGTGCGTCGGCGTGTGGTCGGGACGGGTTTCTGTTCGGAGTCAGCCCACCGGGGCGGGATCAGATGCGGCACCCCGCCCTGCATGACCAGTTTCCAGTCCGCCTTGTGCAGGTGCGAGTGGTGGAAATGGCAGAGCAGAACCCCGTTGTCGATATCAGTTCGCCCCGGCGGATGATCATCCGAAACCCACTCGTCCGCGTGGTGCGTCTCGCAATACGAGGGTGGCCGGTCGCAGTTGGGCCACACGCACCCGCCGTCTCGGGCGGCGAGTGCCCGGTTCTGGGCGGCGGTGAACAGTCGCTTGGTTTTGCCGTGGAAGAGGACCTCGCCCCGGTCGCCGAAGAGCGTCACTGCCATCGGCGAGCTGCACCGCATTTGCGCCACGGTCGACGCGGGCACGGGCTCGTCGAGTCCGTCGATGTACCCGACGCCGCGCCCGGCCTCGAGATCGGCGAGCGTCATGTGGAGGTTGAGTGTGGTGGTGGCCCCGTTGATTCGGGGCATGTCCTCGGCACCGGCGGCGCGGGCGATGAGTTCGGTGATGGTGTCGGCGTTCTTCTGCGCCGAGGTGCGATTGTCGGCGGTGACGTAGTCGCTCTCCTCCATGAACCGCGGGCCGCCCACGCGGGGGCTCTGCATCGCTTGCAGGCTCGACGTCCACACGCCGCCCTGCTCGGGCGTGAGGGCGAACGTGCCGCGGATCATCCCGTCGGAGGACTGCCTGATGGTGAGTGACCGCAGCTGCTGGTGCACCTCGTGCCGAGGTTCGGCCCCGTCGGGGTCGAGGATTTCCCGCAGGTGGATGGCCATCCTCGCGGTCTCATCGGCGGAGAAGTGGCAGGCAAGAGTTCGGTCGACGAGGGTCTCTTCGGCTCCGGCGACGACGTCGGGCGAGCATCCGCGGTCGGCGAGCTCGCGGCAGCGCTTCACGATGGTGGCCGCCGCCTCGATCGGCAGGTCGCCCGCGTCGAGCGCTTCAGAGACCAGGGGGAACGGCGCCGACCCCTCGCCACCGCCAAGCAACATCTCGCCCCGCAGGCGCTTCCCGAGATCGAGCCGGGCCTTGCACTCCTTCGCCGACGCGCCCGTGACATTTGCGAGCAACGCCACCGCCGACGTGAAGTTCTGCGACCGACTCAGACCGTCGTCACCGAGCTCGGGCCGCGACCGCACCCCCACCTCGCCCGCGAACCGGATCTGCATTGCCAAAGCCGCCCGCACGACGAGCTCATTTGCCGCCATCGCCTCGAGCAGCGCATCATCACCGAGGCTGGAGAGGGTTGCGGAATTCATACTGAGATTCTATCATAATGCCATGACGAATGCTCGTTTATTCGGAACTGTGTTCGGGCAGAGTGCCCACCCGGTGCCGCCCCCGCAGCAGGTACCACGCCATCCCCGCCGCCACCACCGCGCCGATGACGATGAGCGCGCTGTACTGCAGCGGCCCGTCCGCGCCGTAGACCTCGGGCCGCGGCCACGCCAGATTCACCGCCATGGCCGCACCCCACAGCACCGCGACCACGTTGATCGGCAGGCCGAGGCGGCCGAGCGAGAAGGTGCCGGCACGAGCATCCGTCGACCTGTATTCGCCCCGCAGGCGTCGCACCAAGAGCGGCAGGGTGACGAGCAGGTAGGCGAGATAGATCAGGATGACCGCGACACTCGTCACCGCCGTGAAGATCTGCGGGGTGCCGATGTTGACGGCGAGGATCAGCACCGCGAGCATCCCGATGACCACCGCGGGCACCACAGGTGTGCGGCGCCGGGCGTCTATGCGGGCGAGGGCGGCGGCGGCCGGGAGGGCGTTGTCGCGCGCCATCGCGAACACCAGGCGGATGCCCGCGGTGTGCACCGCGAGGGCGCAGACGGTGATCGCCACCACGATGCATCCGAGGAAGACGGAGCCGAGCGGCCCGCCGAGCACCTGCAGCAGGATCAGCTGGAGGCCGCCGGAGGGCTCGCCGAGGGCGGGATCGGCGAGGTCGGGGGCGGCGAGGATGGCGAAGAGCAGGATGAGTCCGCCCAGCACGAACGACGCGACGATGGCGCGGAGGATGGCGGCGGGTGCGGTCCGACGCGGGTCGATGGTCTCCTCGCCCAGGGAGCTGGCCGTGTCGAAGCCGTACATCACGTAGGCGGAGGCGATGGCCGCGATGAGGAACGCGCCGGCGTAGCCGCCGGGCAGGCCCTCGCCGCGGCCGGCCGGATCGAGCAGCACCGTCGGCGGGTTCACCGCGTTCACCGCCAGCACCACCACGAGGAGCACGGCCGCGACGAGCTCGATCATCACGCCGATGCTGTTGATGCGGGCCATCAGCTTCACGCCGACCGCGTTGACGACCGTGGTGAACACGATCAGGACGGCGCCCCAGATCACCGCACTCACGCCGAAGCTGGCGCCGGTGCCGTCGCCCACGAGCTGGAAGCCGCTCCAGAGCTGCGGCAGCGTGGCCTGGTAGGCGAGCACTACCGCGGCGAGCGAGACGATCGACGCGATCACCATCAGCCAGCCGGCGAGCCAGCTCACCGTAGGGCCGGCGACGCGCTTGCTCCAGTTGTAGACCGAGCCGGCCACCGGGTAGCGCGCGGCCAGTTCGGCGAAGCAGAGCGCCACCATGAGCTGGCCGCCGAACACCAGCGGCCACGACCACCAGTACGCGGGCCCGCCGTTCAGGAAGCCGAAGTAGAACAACTGGAACGTGCCGGTCAGGATCGAGATGTAGCTGACCCCGGCGGCGAAGCTCGCGAACCGGCCGATGCTGCGGGACAGCGTGGGGCGGTACCCGAACTCGGCCACGCCGTCGTCGCTCTGCGCGCTCATCTGCGGGTCAGCCGCGAGTCGAGGCAGGACGGGCGCCGGCGCGGCGGGTGGCGATGATGGCGAGGGTGATGCCCGCCGCGCCCGCCAGGGCTGCGAGGGCGAGCGGGGTGAACTCGGACCGGTCCGCGGGCATGTCGATGGTCGCCCAGATGAACAGGATGATCGCCGCGATGCCGAGGGCCGGTGCGAGCCAGCGCGTGAGGTCGCGGGCGAGGCCCGGGGTGGTGAGCGACTCGAGGTGGCGCCGGCGCCGCGACAGTCCGACGAGGCCGAGCAGGAGCGAGAGTCCACCGAGGACGGCGACCACCGCGACCGGCAGCACCCCCACGTTGCGGGTTGCCGCGAGGGCGTCGGGGTCGGGGCCCGTGAAGGTGCCGGCCGGGAAGTCGAGGCGCGCCCCGAGGTCGGAGTTCGTCAGCTCCCACGGCCAGCCCGCGTCGCCGTCCCGCCGCAGCTCGAGCACCGTCGAGCGGATGCCGTCGGCCTCCGAGACGGAGTCGGTCGACGGGGCGAACTCGGTCGACGAGGCAGCGTCGCTCGATGGGGCGGAGTCGGTCGACGAGGCAGAGTCGGTCGACGGCGCGGCATCGTCGTCCTCGCCGACGGTCCCGAACGGCACGACGTCCTCCGGCCACTGGCTCGGCTCGTCGTAAACGTCCGTGTCCCGCGTGATCCACCCCCCGTCGAGCGCCTCCGCCGCGAGCGCCGTGGGCATCCGCAGCTCGATACGCAGCGGGTCGAGGCCCGGGTCGTCGTCCCAGTTCGAGTCGTATTTCCAGCCGTCCAGCAGGGCCGCCCAGCGCACCGCATCGACGACGGTGCCGACAGCTTCGCCCGACGACGACACGGCCTGCGCCGCCACCGCCGCCGAACCCAGGGTGTAGTCGACCTCCACCTCGTGCGCCCCGCTCAGCACCTCGGTCAGCTGCGTCACGAGCAGCAGCGAGTCGCCGTCGGGCCGCGTGCGGAACGGCGTCGAGGCCCCGTCCACCCGCACCTCCGAGACGGTGAGGTCGAGGTCCTGACCGGCGAACCCGCTGGGCCACTGCTGCGCGAACTGCGGCACCTGCGAGCCGTCGTCGTCGAAGGTGACGTCGAGCCGCTCGGTCACGGCGAGGCGCGCAGTGCCGTCGTCGGCGCAGGTGAGCTCCGCGACCGCGTCGAACGACTGCACCGATGTGAACGTGGCGCCGGGCACGTCGGCCGAGTAGCTGGCGTAGTCGAAGGAGCGCGGAAAGGGCGTGGGCAGCAGCGCCACGGATGCGATGGCCCCGGCCACCATGAGCAGGGCGAGCATCCGCACCCCGATGCGACCGGCACCGAGGAACGATCGCGATCGCCAGCCCCGGCTGGAGTCCTCGCCGAGCTCCTGGTCGATCAGAGCGACGACGCTGCGGCCGGCCTCACGGGGTGGCGACTGCAGCACGGCGTACGCCAGGGCGTCCTCGCGGAGGGGGCCGCGGGCGAGCATCCGCGTTCTCTCGGCGTAGACGCCGATGCCGCGCAGGTGCTGCTTGAGCAGAGCACCGCGCCGGGTGAGCGGGCGCGAGGTCAGGGCCAGCGCGAGCACCACCAGCGCGACCAGCGACGACAGCAACACGAACGCGACCGGCCACCACACCACCGCGAGCACGGTCTGGTGCGAGAGCTGCCGCACGAGCCCCCACTGCACCACGGTGAGCGCCAGCGGGGCGGCGATGAACAGGTCGCGCACGAAGCCGCGGGGTATGCGGCGGATGCCCGCGTGCACCTGCTCGGCACGCTCCGACGCCGAGAGGTACCGGCTGAGGGCGCGGGGCCGGTCGCCCAGCCGACCCGTGCGGGCCGCGACGCGGGACGCCTCCCTCAACCGCTGCTGCCGGGCCGCACTCGGGGCGCCGGGCACGGACGCCTTGGCCCCCCGCCGCCCCCAGCGGCGCTTCTTCGTGGCGCTGCGGGGTGCCGATCGCGCGCTCTCGAGGGCCTCGGCGAGCTCGAGGGCGGCGGGCGCGCGCAGGATCTGGGCGGCCATCCGCACCGACACGCCCTTCGGGGGGTCGTACTGGGCGACGAACCAGGGGCGGCCACGGGCGTCGCTCCAGGCGACGGCCCGGGCGGCGAGCGCGAGCAGCAGCGTGACCAGCAGGATCGCCAGCGGCGCCAACGGGCCGTAGACCTGCAGCCAGAACAGGAGGGTCGGCGGGGGCATGGTGAACGTGCCGCCGTCGAAGATCATCCGGAAGCGGGCCTGCGCGTACGGCGGCATGTTCTGGTCGTTGGTGAAGCCGTAGCTCGTAGTGCCGGGCTGCGGGCCCTCCTCGGGCGTCAGCCACTCGCCGCCGCCCACCAGCAGCCAGGCGAGCGTGCCGCGCGGCTGCTGCACCAGCTGCGCGTCGACGTCGTCGGGCAGGGTGACGGACACGTCGAGACCGGCCAGGGCCTGGCGCCAGTCGGGGCCGAAGACGTCCCACTCGAGCAGGTCGACCGGGGTCGTGTCGGGGTCGTCGTCGGCGGCGGTGTTGGTCGCGTCGGCCCGGGTGGTCAGGTAGGCGAGGTCGTGCAGCTCGTAGGTGATGACGAAGACGTGGTCGCCCGTGAGCACCTGCTCGTCGCGCGCCCCGTCATTTGTCCCGTCTGCCGGCGGAGCCAGATCGAGGGCCAGCTGGTCGGTGGTCTCGCTGCGCCGGGCCTCGACGGCCACCCCGTCGACGGTCGTGGTGAGCACCGAGGGCTCGAGGGCGTGGCCCTGGTACTGCGTCGCCAGCACGCGGCGGATGCCGGACTCCTCGACACCGTCGGGGAAGAACGCGGTGATCGTCTCCTCGACGTGGGCGGTCAGGCGGCCGTCGTCACCGCGTTCGACGGTGTAGTCGACGTCGAAGTCGCGGGCGATCCAGGTGTCGGTGGCGGTCTCGGCCGAACCGGTGATGTCGTCGAGGCTCAGCGGCTCGTTGATGATCGGGCCGAACAGCAGCACCAGGCCGGCGATCGCGACCAGCGCCCAGAACGCGCGGATGCCGTTGCGCAGGCGCGTCCCGCCGTGCGACCGCAGCCAGGCCTCGGCGCCGAGCAGCCAGCGCGAGAGCACGACCCAGAGGGCGGTGTGCTGGGGCGGGGCGTCGGGGACGCGGTCGTCGGGGAGGGCGGTGGGGTCGGGCTGGCCGGTCGTGGGGTCGCTCGTGCCGCTGGCTGCGTTCCCGCCGCTGTCGTCGCTGATGTCGCCTCCCCCGTCGTCACCCGGCCCTGGGGCCCACCCGTGAGCCGGCCCCCGACTCACCGATCGAGCCTACGAGAAGTCCGGCCCCTCCGCCGTATCAGGCTCGCTACAGTGGCCGCATGGCCGAGGTGCACCTGCAGGGCCGGTTGATCTGCTCGGATGCGCGTGACGCCGCCCTCGTCGCCGAGCACCTTCCGGCGCACCTCGCCCTGACCCGCGCCGAGGCGGGCTGCGTGTCGTTCGAGGTCACGCCGACGGAGGATCCGCTGGTCTGGCGCGTCGAGGAGCGCTTCGACGGCGAACCGTCCTTCCGCGCCCACCAGGCCCGCGCGGCGGCGAGCGCCTGGGGCCGCGCGACGGCGCACCTCGCCCGCGACTACACGATCACGGGCCTGCCGGAGTGACCCCGACCGACCCGCGGGTCAGCGGGTGGTGAGCGTGAGGGCGGGAGAGGTAGGAGCCTTGGCGGCCACGACCTGGAGGCCGACGCGGACGGACTGGCCGGAGGCCGGTGCCGCCGCCCAGTCGGTGCCGGTGCAGGTGATCGACGTCTTCGGGACGGCCGTGCACGTCATCCCCCAGGAGTTGGTGATGGAGGTGACGGCGGGGTCGGGCCAGGTGACCGTCCAGCCGGTGATCGGGGACGACGCCGTGATCGTGAGGTCGGCGACGTAGCCCTCGCCCCAGGCGCTCTGCAGGGCCCAGGTCGCCTGCGCCGGCGCACCCGGGGTGGTGGGGGTGGGGGTCGCCGTCGGCTTCGGCGTCGGGGTGGGGCTCGGGGAGTTCGTCGGCTTCGGCGTGGGCGTGGGGGTCGCCGTCGGCTTCGGGGTGGGCGAGGCCGTGGGCTTGGGGGTGGGGGTCGGCGTGACCGTGGGCTTGGGGGTGGGCATCGCCGTGGGCTTCGGGGTCGCGGTCGGAGTGGGCGTGGCCGTCGGCTTCGGGGTGGGGGTGGGCGTCGGCACGGGGGTGCCGGTACCGAGCAGGGGGCGGAGGGCGGTGAGCTTGGCCGTCTGCGGGGTGGTCCAGTCGTCGCGCACGAGGCCGCCCGTGTCACCGCTGTTGGGGTTGAACGACCAGTAGGCGAAGCTGAGCTTCTTCGTGGCCAGGTAGTCGACCAGCTTCGCCAGCCACTGCTGGTCGCTGCTGGTCTCGAGCTTGGTGCCGAACTCGCCGAGCAGCACGGGGGCGATCTTCTTCGTGGCGATGAAGCCCCAGTTCTTCTCCCACACCGCCGGCAGGTTGGCCGGGTAGTCGGCCGCCTGAAACCAGCTCTGCGCGAAGACCGTCGACGGGTAGTCGTGGGGCGAGTAGACGACCCGGTTCGCCACGCTCAGCGTGACGGGCTTGCTCGCCACGCCGGCGAGGCCGCCGCCCCACCAGGTGGAGCTGCCGTCGGTCTGGCGCTCGACACCCTCGACCACGATGAGCAGCTTCGGGTTGACGGCGAGCACCGCGTTTCCCGCACGGGTCGCCGCCGCCTGCCAGTCCCGCGACGCGTCGCCGCAGCCCCAGCACGCGGTGCCGTGCGGCTCGTTGTGCAGATCGAAGCCGATCACGGCGGGGTTCGACTTGTACCGGGTGGCGAGCGCCTTCCAGTCGGCGATCCACGTCGCCTCGCTGTACCGGCCCGTGTACCAGAGCTCGGATTGGCCGCCGGAGTCGGGTCGGTGCCGGTCGAGGATGACGTTCAGGCCGTAGGCGTTCGCCCGGGCGACGACCCGGTCGAGCAGCTGCAGCACGGTCAGCGACGACAGCCCGGGGTTGACCTGCTCGTTGATCGAGTTCGGCGCCGCCTGCGCCAGGCACTCGTTCGAGAACGGCAGCCGGATGGTGTTGAACCCCATCGACGCGATCTGCGCCATTCCCGCGTCGAGCGAGATCGACCAGAGCCCGTGCGGCGCGCAGTTCGAGGTCTCCATGCCGAACCAGGCGGCCGCCTTGACGACGTAGGGGGTGTTCGACGCGGTGACGATCTGGGCACCGCTCGTGTGCAGCCAGCCCGGCAGGGTGGCGGCCTGTGCGGGCGCCGCCGCGCTCCCCGGAGCGACCAGACCGACGACCACCAGGGCCGCAGCGACGAGCGAGGCCGCGAGCCTGCGCCCGATGCGTGTGCGTGCGCTCATCTCGCCCCTCCCCCGTCACCCCCTGAGGCCGGGAGTGGGTTCATGGTAGCCGACCACCGCATCCGCCGTCGGGCCTGTGGACGGTTCGAGGTGGAGGTCAGGTCGTGATGAAGAAGAACATCAGGATGAACGGGACCGCCGACACCACGATCCCGACCGTGCTCACCCACCGTGCGGCCGACGGGCGCGAGCGCAGCACCGAGATCATGCCGACGAACAGGCCGACCACCGCCAGGAGGAGCGGCAGCCACGTGGGGATCCCCGCGACGAGCGTGACGATGGCCGCCAGCCCGGCGACGATCGACACGACGGCGACGGCGTCGATGCCGCCGCTCGGGGCCTGCAGGGTCTGGGGGCGCTGGGTGGGGTCGTCGAGATCCGACATGCGGCTCCTTCGGTGGGGTGGGGGGGGTGGCGGGATGGGCGTCCTCCCAGTGAACGAGGGGTGGCCCGCCCCGGCAAGGGGCTGGCGCCCAGACGGCAAGGAGGTAGCGAACGGGCTTCACGAACGTGGCGCCGGGTCGGGCGTAGCGTGAGAGCATGCTGATCGAGGTCGCGGTTCCCGGCTGGGAGCACGCATGCTGCGGCGAGGCGTTCGCCGTCGGGGCGCCGCGGACGTTCTCGCTGCTTGCCGCTCCGCCCGTCAGCGGAGGGCCGACGCCGTTCACCGGAGGGCCGACGCCGTTCACCGGCAAGCCGACGCCGTTGCCCCGATATCGGGAAGAGCACCACGGGCAGACTCCCGCCGACGTCCCGCAGTGGGAGGTGACGGGCCTCGTCGTCGCGATCGAGGCCGTCGAGTACGGGAGTCGTGAGCGACCTGGCCGGCCCGGGGTGCACGAGTGGAGCGAGGAGGGCCGCCGCGCGCATCCGCTCGACACCGTCGCCGCACGCGCCTCGGGGCCCGGCGAGTACCTCGTCACCCTCGAGGTCGACGAGACGGTCGCGCTGCCCGGCTACCGGCTCAGCGTCGAAGAGTCCGAGCACGAGCGGCTGCGCCTCGAGGCGGTCGCCCGCGCCGACGAACGCGCGGTCGACGCGGTCGGGGTGCGACTGTCCCGGCTCGCCGACGACCTCGAGAGGCGTTGGCGCGGCCACGGATCCGTCGGGCGGTCGGCGAATGGGGCGAACCTCAGCTTCAGGCCGCACGGCCCCGGAGCCATCCTGGCGTGGTCGAGGAGTGATGCCCCATCCGACGGGGTCGCCGTGCAGCTGGGCGACGGGCGATTCGGTCTCGGCGCCGACGACGACGGGGTGCGGATGCTCGAAGCCTTCGTCGAGGCCGCGTCCGCGGGTCGCGTGCAGGAGCGGGTGCGCGAGACCGTCGACGGCGTCGAGTTCGCGACCGAAGTGGTGGGCGAGCGGGGCGCCGACGACGTGCTGGAGCGCGCGACCCGCACGGCGCAGGTCCTCCGCTCGGGGACGATGGTGGCGATGGCCGGCCCGGTGCGCGAGCGGATCGAACGCGGCGACCACCGCTGGGCACCCTGGGGCGAGTGAGGTCCAGGGCGCGGCGACCACCGCTGGTCACACTCGGGGCGAGTGAGCCCAGGGCGCGGCCCGGTAGCCTGGGGGCGTGGACATCAGCGCGCTTCGTCACTTCCTCGCCGTCGCCGACGAGGGCGACTGGTCGCGCGCCGCGAACGCCGAGCACGTGTCGCGGGCGACCATCCAGGCGTCGGTCGCGGCGCTAGAGGCCGAGCGCGAGGAGCAGCTGGTCGTCGCCGACGACGAGGGCGTGCGGTTGACGGATGCCGGTGCCGCCTTCCGCGGGGAGGCTCGCGGCCGCGTGGCGAAGGCGCCGGCTCCGGCCCCGAAGGCGGGCGGCAAGGCGAAGGCCTCGAAGGGCAAGGGCCGCGCCCCCATCGTCAAGGGCCAGCCCAAGCCCTACCCCAAGCGCCAGGGCCGCTGACCCGCGGGCCGACAGCCCGAATCCGGCGCACCGGCAGCCCAGGCCCGGCCGCTACGCGCGACGGCGGCGGATGCGGATCGGGCCTTTCGCCGTCGACGGATCCACCACCGACCCGCCCTGGGTGATCTCCACCTCGCCCGCCGCGACGAGCCGGCGGGCCGCCTGGCGGGCCGGCTCCATGAGGTCGCGCCAGGTGTCCTCCTCGCCCACCGCGCGGGCCGCGTCGGAGGGGCAGATGCTCGACGTCGCCGCCCGGGCCGCGAGCAGCTCGAGGATCGCGCTCTCCAGCCGGCGGTCGACCTCGGTGACGCCTCGCCGGCGGCAGGCGTCGGAGCAGTAGCGCACCTCGTTCCAGTTCGCGGCCCACTTGGCCCGCCACTCCATGCGCCGCCCGCAGACCGCGCACGTCTTCTCGTCGCCGGGACCGCCCTGCCCGGCACCGTCCTCCGCTTTCACCCGCTGCCGATGCGCCATCCCTCCAGTCTCCACCTCGAAGCCGACAGCGGCCCTCGAAGCCGACAGTGACCCTCGAACCCGACAGTGGCGCGGGAATCACTTAGGTAATAAAGTTACTAAGGTAGTTAGCGAAACCGACGGACGATGCGAGGAGAGACGATCATGAGCGAGCCCACCAGAGCCGACCGGGTGCGACAGGTCGTCGTCGTCTCGAGCGCCGTCTTCGCGATCATCGGGTCGTTCGTCGGCTCTGGCGCCGCGGGCGGCACCCCGATCCAGGATGCCGCCGGCGGATCGCTCTCCGCCGACTCCACGCTGATCGCCCCGGCCGGCCCGGCCTTCGCGATCTGGTCGGTCATCTACGCCGGCCTGGTCGCCTATGCCATCTGGCAGCTCCTCCCGAAGCAGGCCGCGCGCGAGCGCAACCGTCGGCTCGGCTACCCGATCGCCGCGACGCTCGTGCTCAACGCCGCGTGGATCCTCAGCGTGCAGGCCGGTCTGCTCTGGCTCAGCTGCATCGTCATCGCGGTGCTGCTGGTCTTCCTCCTGATCACCTTCGTGCTGGTGCAGCGCACCCGGCGCCGCGGCCAGGGCGTCGTCGAATCGATCGTGCTCGACGGCACCGTCGGCCTCTACCTCGGCTGGGTGTCGATCGCCACCGCCGCCAACCTCACCGCCGGGCTGCAGACCGCCGGCTTCGACGGCTTCGGGCTCGCGCCGGACGCCTGGGGCATCCTGATCGTGATCGTCGCCGGGCTCGCCGGACTGACCCTCGCCCTGTACGGCCGCGGCCGGCTCTCGCCCACGGCGTCGCTCGCCTGGGGCCTCGCCTGGGTGGCGGTCTCCCGCACCACGGGCGAGCTGCTCTCGGCGCCGGTCGCCACCACCGCCGCGATCGTCGCGATCGCGCTCGTGGTCGCGACCATCGTCATCCGCCTCGCGACCGGCCGCACGGCGACGCCCGCCGACCAGCAGCCGGCCACCGCAGACCGCCGCAAGACCACCGGCCACCGCCCGACCAGCACCCCCAGCGCATGACCACCGCCCGACCCACGCCCGGTTCCTCCACCGCACCCTCCTCCCGCGCCCGCTGGGCGGGCCTCGTCTTCATCAGCATCGCCGTCGCGCTGATCATCGTCGATTCCACCATCGTGAACGTCGCGATCCCGTCGATCATCGACGACCTGGGGATAACCTCCACCCAGGTTCAGTGGGTGCAGGAGTCGTACACCCTCGTCTTCGCCGCCCTCCTGCTCGTCTTCGGTACGCTCGCCGACCGCTTCGGCCGCCGTCGGCTGCTGATCATCGGGGTCGCGGTCTTCGCGGCATCGAGCATCCTGGCGGCCACCGCCCCGACCGGCGATCTCCTGATCGCGGCACGCGTGGCCCAGGGCGTCGGCGGCGCGATGGTGCTGCCGACCACACTGTCCCTGATCAACGCCACCTTCCGAGGTCGCGAGCGAGCCCTGGCGTTCGCCGTCTGGGGCTCCACGATCGGAGGCATGACGGCCGTCGGCCCCCTCCTCGGCGGCTGGCTGACCGCCTACTTCTCCTGGCGCTGGGCGTTCGGCATCAACATCCCGCTCGGCGTCGTGATCATCGTCGGCGTGCTGGTGTTCGTGCGCGAGTCCCGGGAGCCGCTCACCGCATCCGGAACCCCGCGCCGCGTCGACGTGGTCGGCGCCGTGCTCTCGGTGATCGCCAGCGCCAGTCTCGTGTTCGGCCTGATCGAGGGCCGCAGCTACGGCTGGTGGCTCACCGAGACGGCCCCGCAGCTCGGCGGCTGGACCTGGCCGTTCGCCCTCTCCCCCGTGCCGATCGCCTTCACGGTCGCCGTCGCGAGCGGCGTCGCCTTCGTGCTATGGGGTCGCTCGCGCGAGCGGAAGGGCCGGAGCGCCATGCTCGCGTTCGACCTGTTCCGCATCCCGAGCTTCCGCAACGGCAACCTCGCGGCGATGATCGTGTCGCTCGGAGAGTTCGGCATCATCCTCTCGCTGCCGCTCTGGCTGCAGAACGTGCTCGGCTACGACGCGCTGCAGACCGGGTTCATCCTGGTCGCGCTCGCGGTGGGGTCGTTCGTGGCGTCGGGCTTCGCCGGGGCGTTCGGCAACCGCATCCGGGCCGTCGTGATCGTGCGCGTGGGGCTCGCGGCCGAGATCGTCGGCGTCGCCGGCCTCGGCCTCGTGATCGGGCCCGACACCGCCTGGGGGCTCCTGATCCCGTTCCTGTTGGTCTACGGCTTCGGCGTCGGGCTCGCGACCGCGCAGCTGACCGGCGTCGTGCTGCGCGACGTGCCGATCGAGCAGAGCGGCCAGGGCTCTGGCACGCAGAGCACCGCGCGCCAGATCGGGTCGGCACTCGGCATCGCGGTGCTCGGCACGGTGCTGTTCACCACGGCGTCCCTCCAGCTCGACGCCCGCCTCGCCGAGAGCGGGGTTCCGGATGCTCAGCGGCAGCAGCTCGTCAGCCAGGTCGTCGACAGCTCGGGTGCGGCGATCGCAGGGCTCGAGAACGATCCGGCGCTGGCCGACGCGGTGACGGATGCGAAGGCCGCCTTCAGCGAGGGCACCCGCAACTCGGCCTTCGCGGCCGCGGGCTTCCTCGCGATCGGCTTCCTCGCCACGCTGCGCCTCGGAGCGGGCCCCGCCGCCGCCGGCCGCCGCGAGCGCGACGACGGCAACAGCACTGGCGGCGACGACGACGACCAGCCTCAGAGCCGGTAGAAGTCCCCCACCAGCGCCACGATGCACAGCGCCGGCGCCAGCACGAACAGAAGGAGCCCGAGCCGGAGCAGCCACGTGACCCGCGGCACGCTCCGCCGAGCATCCGCCCCACCGGGCACGGCCGCGGCGGCGAACACGGCCACCATCACGCCGCCGAGCAGGGCACCCACCCAGAACAGGCGCTCCCAGCTGTCGATGAGCACACCGGCGAACCACCCCGAGACGATCACCGACCCGCAGATCACCGCCATCACCAGCGAGGCGGCGGCGAAGAGCACGGCGGCGTGGCGCTCGAGCTCCGACCGCCGCCGCGCGACACCGGCGGCGTCGGCCCGGAGGTCGGCCGCGGCGGCGGCGTCCGCGCCGAGACCGGCGTCCGCGGGCAGCGGCTCACGGCTCACGTCAGCGGCGGGAGCTTAGCCAGGGCCTCGTCGGCATTCTGCTCGCTGACACCGAGCTTGTCTACGAGCAACGAGCGAGCCGGGCCCGGGTCGCCCTGGCGGAGCGACTGGTACGCCGCGTCGGCCTCGCCGCCGAGCTCGGCCGTCGGCGCCTTGGTGACGCCGAGCTGGTCGGCGAGCTCCTGCGCGGTGGTGACGCCGTACGCGGTCTGCAGGGCGGAGGGGAGGCGGTAGCCGCCGAGGGGTCCGAGATCCATGGAGTGGTTCCTTTCGGGGGTGGGTGAAATAGGGGTGGTAGAGGAGCAGGCAGGGACAGCTCAGCGCCGCAACAAGCGCCGCCCGAGCATCCACACCACCCCGCCGGCGAGCACCCACGGCCCCGCGACGAGCACCGGGTCGAGCAGCTGGTGGCGCACGTCGACCCGGCCGCGGCGCGAGGCGATCGGATGCCGGTGCAGCTCCGAGAGCACCCCCGTCTCGGTGACGGGGTTGTCGGGGCGCAGGGTGAGCAGCGAACGCAGGTGCGCACCCGTCGACTCGACGCGGTCACCGGCGACGAGCAGCAGCCAGTGCGCGGCCCGGCCCTCGCTGAAGCGGTCGTAGGCGAAGCGGCGGATGGCCCCCGAGACGCCGTGCAGCGGCTGGGCCGTACCGAAGACGGGCGGCAGCTGCAGGTGCTCGATGCTGCGCTCGCGACCCTCGCGCGGCTGCTGCTCGTCGGGGTATTCCCAGTGCGCGCCGCTCACGCCGGGGGCGAAGCGTTCCTTCGGCCAGGCCGGTCGATCGGCGTGGTCGAGGTCGGCGCCCCACCCGGGCACGCGGGCGCGCAGCTCCTCGGCGGTGGGCGGCGGGACGGGCGTGTCTGCGGTGTACGGCATCGGGACTCCTTAGGAACCGGGGACGACGACGGTCTTGATGCACCCGTCGAGCTTCGACGAGAACATGTGGTACCCCTCGGCGATGTGCTCGAGCGGCACGCGGTGGGTGATCATGTCGGACGGCTTCAGGTACCCGGCCCTGATGTGCTCGAGCAGCCGCGGCCACTGGCGCTTCACGGGCGCCTGGTTCATGCGCAGCGTCAGCCCCTTGTTCATCGCGTCGCCGAACTTGACCGCGCTGAACAGCGGACCGTACGCGCCCATGACCGAGATCGTGCCGCCCTTGCGCACGCCGTCGATGGCCCAGTTCAGGGCCACGGGCGAGCCGCCCTGCAGTTTCAGCTTGGCCGAGGTCACGTGCTGCACGAGGTTGCCGTCGGCCTCGGCCCCGACCGCGTCGATCACGACGTCGGCGCCGAGCCCTCCGGTGGTCTTCTTCATCTCGACGACGATGTCGTCGTAGTGCGTGTAGTTGCGCGTCTCGGCGTAGGCGAACGAGGCGGCCTTTTCGAGCCTGTAGTCCAGCTGGTCGATCGAGATCACGCGGCCGGCGCCCATCAGCGAGGCCGAGCGGGCGGCGGCGAGACCCACCGGCCCCGCGCCCAGCACCACGACCGTGTCGCCCTCGACGATGTCGCCGAGCTGGGCTCCGAAGTAGCCGGTCGAGAACGCGTCGGTGAGCAGCAGCGCATCCTCGTCGCTCAGCCACTCGGGGATGACCATCGGCCCGACGTCGGCGAAGGGCACCCGCACGAACTCGGCCTGGCCGCCGTCGTAGCCGCCGGTCGAGTGGGAGTAGCCGTAGATGCCGCCGATCGCCGTGGCGTTCGGGTTGACGTTGTGGCAGTTGGAGTAGAGGCCGCGGGCGCAGAACCAGCATGAGCCGCAGTAGATGTTGAACGGCACCATCACACGGTCGCCGACCTTCAGCCCCTCGACCGATGAGCCGATCTCGTCGACGATGCCGATGAACTCGTGGCCGAAGGTGTGGCCGATCCTCGTGTCGGGCATCATGCCGTGGTAGAGGTGCAGGTCCGATCCGCAGATCGCGGCCAGCGTCACCCGGATGACGGCGTCGTTCGGATGCTCGATCCTCGGCTTGTCCTTCTCTTCGACCCGCACCTTGTAGGGGCCCCGGTAGGTCATCGCTCGCATGCCTCCAGCCCACCCCGCTCACCCCCGCGCGACAGGGGCTTGACAACCCGGCCCGCGACTACGAGGGGGCGTCGGCGAGCGCCCCCCGCACGGGCACCACGGGGGCGAGCCGCACGGTGAACGTGGTTCCCGAGGGCGACGAGGCGACCTCGATCGACCCCTCGTGCGCCTCCACGATCGACGACACGATCGCGAGCCCCAGCCCCGTGCTGCCCGACCGCCGCGAGCGCGACGAGTCGCCGCGGGCGAAGCGCTCGAAGAGCTCGGGCACCAGCTCGGCCGAGATGCCGGGGCCGTCGTCGCTCACGGTGAGCTCGATCGACGGATGCCCGTCAGCGCCCTCGACGACCGACACCGCCGTGGCCACCCGCGTGCCGCCCGGCGTGTGCACGGCCGCGTTCGAGAGCAGGTTGAGCACCAGCTGATGCAGCCGCTCCCGGTCGCCCAGCACGGGCACCGGCTCATCCGGAACCGCGAGCGACCAGCTGTGGCCGGGCCACGACGCCCCGGCGTCGCTGACCGCGTTCACCACGATCTCGCCGAGGTCGATGCGATCCAGGTGCAGGTCCTGCCCCTCGTCGAGCCGGGCGAGCAGCAGCAGGTCGCTGACGAGCGAGTTCATGCGCTTCGCCTCCGACTCGATGCGCGCCAGCGAGTACTCGGTCATCTCGGGCAGCGACGCGGCGTCCTGCCGGGTGAGCTCGGCATAGCCCTGGATCGCGGCCAGCGGCGTGCGCAGCTCATGGCTGGCGTCGGTGACGAAGCGGCGCATCCGGGTGTCGGTGGCGGCCCGCACCGCCAGCGCGTCGTCGACGTGCGCGAGCAGGTGGTTCAGGGCCTCGCCCACCTTGCCGACCTCGGTGCGCGGATCGGTGTCGGCCGCGTCGACCCGGGGCGTGATGGCGACCTCGCCGCGATCCAGCGGCATCGACGCCACCTCGGCGGCGGTCGCGACCACTCGGCCGAGCGGGCGCAGGGCGAGGCGCACCACGACCACGACCCCCACGATGATGATCGCGAGGCCGACGAGGGACAGCACCCCGATGGTCACGGCCTCCTGCAGCACCGCCGACTGAACGGTGGCGAGTGACACCCCCGCGACGAGCAGGTTGCCCCGGCTGTCGAGCTCGGTGGCGACGCGGTAGGAGCCGAGTCCGTCGAGGTCGAGGTTCTGGTGCTCGCCCACCTGGAAGACGGTCGACTCGAGCTGGGCGACGACCCCGTCGGCGAGCGGCGTCGCGTCGGAGTCGGAGAAGATGGCCGAGTCGGCGACGGTACCGTTCTCGATCAAGGCGATGAACCCGCCGGGCCCGTGCCCGACGTAGTCGACGAACGGCTTCACGTAGCCGCGGTCTCCGGATGCCCCTTCCGCCTGGTTCGGGTAGCGCACCCGCTCGACCGTGTGGTCGAGGGCCGACATCGACCCCGTCAGCTGCGAGTCGACGACGGTCGTGACCGACGCGGAGAGGGTGATCACGCCGAGGATGCCGACGGCCGCGAGCACGGCGGCGACGACCGCGGCGGTGCCCACCACGAGCCGGCGGCTGATGCTCCACGGCCGGCGCCCGCGCGCGGCGGCCGACGTGCCGCTCATTCGACGGGCCGGAGCACGTAGCCCACCCCGCGCACGGTGTGGATCATCGACGGCCGGTCGGCGTCGATCTTCTTGCGCAGGTACGACACGTAGAGGTCGACGATCGAGGCCTTGCCCGCGAAGTCGTAGTTCCACACGCGGTCGAGGATCTGCGCGCGGGAGAGCACACGGCGGGGGTTCCGCATGAAGTAGCGCAGCAGCTCGAACTCCGTGGTGGTCAGCGCGACGCTGACGCCCCCGCGCGTCACCTCGTAGCTGGACTCGTCGAGCGTGAGGTCGCCGACGGCGATGTACGAGTCGTCGTCGGAGGTCGTCGTGATCGAGCGGCGGAGCAGCCCGCGCAGCCGGGCGACGAGCTCTTCGAGACTGAACGGCTTGGTCATGTAGTCGTCGCCGCCGGCGGTGAGGCCGACGATCCGGTCGTCGACCGAGTCGCGCGCGGTGAGGAAGAGGGTGGGCGCGCCGCCCTCGAGCTCGCGCAGCTGGCGCAGCAGCGAGATGCCGTCGGTGTCGGGCAGCATGATGTCGAGCACGACGATGTCGGGCCGGGCGTCGCGGTACGCCTGCAGGGCGCTCGCCCCGTCGTGGGCGATGTCGACCGTCCAGCCCTCGTAACCGAGCGCGAGGCTGACGAGGCTGGTCAGCACGGCCTCGTCGTCGACGAGCAGCACACGGATGGGCGAGCCGTCGGCCCGGTACATCCGCGGCAGCTTCGCCAGCACCGCGCGACGCCGGCCCGAGGAGAGCAGGTCGTCGGGGGCAGGGGTCGTCACCCGTCCATTGTTCGCCCTGCCTCCGCCGACCTCCACCCGCCGGCCCCTTTTCATAGCCACCTCAAATGAAGTCATGACCCCCTCATGAGGGGCTCGCCTACCGTCCCTGTATGTCCCAGCTCACGGCCCGACACCCGGCACGGCCCCGAACCCCCGCACGGCCCCGAACCCCGGCACGGCCCCACACCCCGGCCTGGTCGAACCCGCTTCCCGCCCTGAAGGAGTCGCTCGCGTCCGCGGGTGTCCACCGGCCCCGGTTCCTGCGCGGCGAACGCACCGAGCAGCCGGTCGACGCGCCCGTGCTGCGCACCGAGCGACTCGTGCTGCGACCGCACCGCCTCAGCGACTCGGATGCCACGGACTGGTTCGCCCTCCAGTCCGAGCCCGCGGTGCGCGAGTTCCTGCCGTGGCCCGAGCGTGACGCCGCGAGCTCGAGGCGGCACCTGCGCGACCGCACCCGGCACACCCGGCTCTGGCAGGCCGACGACTTCCTGGCCCTCGCCGTCGAGCTCGACGGGCACCTGATCGGCGACGTGTCCCTGCACCTGCGGGCGGTGCCGGCCACGACGCGCACGGTCGAGATGGGGTGGGTCGTGCATCCGGCGCTCGGCGGTCGCGGCTACGCGACCGAGGCAGCGGCCGCGCTGCTCGAGTTCGCCATAACGGCCGTGGGTGCACAGCGGGTGACCGCGGTGACGGATGCGCGCAACACGCGCTCGGTCGCCCTGGCCGAGCGGCTCGGCCTCGTCGCCCAATCGACGCGGGTACCCGGTGACCCCGCGGTCGCGCCGGGCGAGACGCTGCTCGCGGTCAGCGGCGGGCGGGCTGCGGGCGGGAACGCCACGACGGCTCCGGGCCCGGGCGACGCGCGGGTCTGAGGGAGAAGACCGAGGGGGCGCGGAGACCCTCGGTGAGGTCGGCGAGCATCCGCCCGACCACCGGCACGAACTTGAAGCCGTGGCCCGAGAAGCCGGCGCCCACGGCCACCGGACCGACCCGGTCGATCACGAACGCCGAGTCGCGGGTCGAGGTGTAGGTGCAGCTGATCTCGGCAAACTCGGCGGGGTCGACGCCCGGCAGCCACTCGCGCACGTAGTGCTGCAGCGGCGCGAACCGCCGCGGGTCGGAGCGCGCGACGGGCGCGTCGGGGTCGACGACGGCACCGGCCCCGTGCCAGCCCACCTTGATGCCCTCCCCCGGCGTCTGCACGCCGTAGATCGGCGCCGGCCAGTAGCCGTAGCGGCCGTCGCCGAGATCGGGCACGTGATTGAAGCCGGGCCACTCGGCGCCGGGGTCGACGGGGCGGAAATGCGCCGGCTCCTCACGAGTCACGGTGAGGCGGGGCAGCACCAGCACGGGGCCGAGCAGGCGGGTGGTCCAGCCGCCGAGGGTGACGACCAGGCGGCGGCACTCGAACAGCTCGGCGTCGCCCGCGGGCTCGCCCTGAGCATCCTGAGGCGTCACCTCGACGGCCGCACGGTCGTCGCCGAGCACCCGGATGCGCGTGACCCGCGCGCGGTGCGTCACGACGGCGCCCCGGGCGGCCGCCGCCTGCTGCAGCGCCGCGACCGACGCGTCGGCGTCGAGCCGGCCCGCCTGCGGCACCACGAGCGCCCGCTGGTCGAAGCGGATGCCCGGCCAGCGCGACGCGGCCTCCGCCGCCGGCACGAGCTCGGCCTCGAAGCCGAAGTTCGGCAGCACGCGCGCCATCTCGTCGAAACCCAGATGGTGGCCGTGGCTGACGACCCCGGTCTCGGTCAGCAGGGTGCGCCCGGTCTCGGCCTCGAGTTCCCGCCACAGCCGGGCGGAGTCGCTGAGCATCCGGAGGTGCACCGGGTCGGCGTAGGCGAGGTTGAAGTTGCGGCTGCGCCCGTGCGAGGCGCCGTGGGTGTGGCCCGGCTCGAAGCGCTCGAACAGCGACACCTCGGTGCCGCGGCCGGCGAGCTGCCAGGCGGCCGCCGAGCCCATGGCTCCGCCGCCGACGACGATCGTGTCGATGAAGGTGGCCATGGGGCGACAGTAGGCAGACGTGTCGGCCGGGCGCACGCCGACCGACACAGTGTGTCGCCGCGTTCCGTCGTGTTACGTGCGGAGTTCGTTTTCGACCCGTGTCGACCTAGCGTCGCTGGCTGTACCACGAGAGGAACCACCATGCCCATCACCGCACTCACGTCCACCGCCCTCGCCTCCACCGCCAAGAAGCTCGCCGTCGCCGCCGCCGCGGTTCCCCTGCTCCTCGGGCTCGCCTCCTGCGCCGGAAGCTCCGACGCCGCGGGCGGCGGCTCCGACCCCGTGCGCATCGGCGTCGTGGGCGCGAGCGACCCGTATTGGGAGACCTACAAGCAGGCCGCGGCCGACGCGGGCATCCCCGTCGAGATCGTCGACTTCTCGGATTATGCCCAGCCCAACCCGGCTCTCAGCGAGGGCGAGCTCGACCTGAACCAGTTCCAGCACATCGTCTACCTCGCCCAGTACAACGTCTCGGCAGACGAGGACCTCGTGCCGATCGGCGCCACCGCCATCTACCCGCTCGGCCTGTACTCCACGAAGTACGACTCCGTCGACGCCATCCAGAAGGGCGACACGGTCGCCGTGCCGAACGACGAGAGCAACCTCGCCCGCGGGCTCCTGGTGCTGCAGTCGGCCGGGCTCGTCGAGCTGAAGGACGGCGGGAGCATCTTCTCGACGCTCGACGACGTCGACGAGAGCGCCTCCAAGGTGAAGGTGACCACCCTCGACGCCGCGTTGACCGCCACGTCGCTGCCCGATGTCGCCGCGGCGATCATCAACAACGACTTCGTCGAGGACGCGGGGCTCACGGCCGCCGACGCCATCGCCCAGGACGACCCGTCCGACCCGAACGCCCTGCCGTACGTCAACATCTTCGCCGCCCGGGCCGAGGACAAGGACGACCCCACCTACGCGAAGCTGGTGCAGCTCTTCCAGGACACCACCTCCGTCACCGACGGCCTGGTCGAGAACTCCGGTGGAACGGCGGTGCTGCTGAAGACCCCCGTCTCCGAGCTGGAAGCCTCGCTCACCGACGTGGAGGCCGACACGAAGGCGCACGAGGGCTGATCGACCGGATGCCCCTCGTCAGCCTGCGCGACGTGCGCAAGACGTTCCCCTCCGCCACCCGGGGCGCTCCGCCGGTGACCGCCGTCGACGGGGTGGATCTCGACATCGAGGCCGGGGAGGTGTTCGGAATCGTCGGCTACTCCGGCGCCGGCAAGAGCACGCTAATGCGGCTCGTCAACGGGCTCGAGCCGGTCACCTCCGGCAGCATCACCGTCGGTGGCACCGAGCTCAACGGGCTGCCCGAGCGAGAACTGCGACGGCTGCGCATCGGCATCGGGATGATCTTCCAGCAGTTCAACCTGTTCACCTCGAAGACCGTTCGGGGCAACGTCTCGTACCCGCTGCGGGTGGCGGGCACGCCGCGGACCGAGATCGACCGCCGCGTCGACGAGCTGCTCGGGTTCGTGGGGCTCGCCGACAAGGCGGGCAGCCACCCCGAGCAGCTCTCCGGCGGGCAGAAGCAGCGCGTCGGCATCGCCCGGGCGCTGGCGACCAGCCCGCGCCTGCTGCTCGCCGACGAGGCGACCAGCGCGCTCGACCCCGAGACGACCCACGAGGTGCTCGGGCTGTTGAAGCGGGTCAACGAGGAGCTCGGAGTGACCATGATCGTCATCACGCACGAGATGGACGTGGTGCAGACCCTCGCCGACAAGGTCGCCGTGATGGACGGCGGGCGGGTCGTGGAGCAGGGCGACGTGTTCGACGTCTTCTCCGCGCCGCAGCAGCCGTCGTCGCGGCGGTTCGTCTCGACCGTGGTGCGCGGCGTGCCGAGCGCGGACGAGCAGGCCGTGCTGCGGGCACGGCACCCGGGGCGGCTCGTGACGCTGTCCTTCCACGACGCCGGGTCGACCCAGGCCGAGGTCTTCTCGGCCCTGTCCCGAGCCGGGCTCGGCTTCGAACTCGTCTTCGGCGGGGTCAACGACATCCGTGGCCGCGTCTTCGGGCATCTCACGCTGGCCCTGACGGGGCCGGATGCGGTGGTCGAGCAGGCGCTCGGCACCCTCCCCGACGGTGTCACCGTGACGCGACTGCCGAACGGGGACGTCCGTGGATGAGCTCATCCCGCTGCTGCCGAAACTGGCGACGGCGACCTACGAGACCCTCTACATCGTCGCGCTGAGCCTCGTCTTCGGCGGGGTCGGCGGCCTGGTGCTCGGCCTCGGGCTGTACACGACGAGGCCCGGCAGCCTGTACCCGAACCGGCCGGTGTCCGCGGTGCTGAACATCCTGGTCAACGTGTTCCGGCCGATCCCGTTCATCATCTTCCTGGCCGCGGCCCAGCCGCTCGCCCGACTCGTGGTGGGGGTGGGCATCGGCAACTCGGCGATCATCTTCACACTGTCGCTGGCGGCGGCCTTCGGCATCAGCCGGATCGTCGAGCAGAACCTGATGACGGTGCAGCCCGGCGTGATCGAGGCGGCGCGTTCGGTCGGGGCGAGCCGGTTGCGGATCATCGGTACGGTCGTGCTGCCGGAGGCGCTGGGGCCGCTCATCCTGGGCTACACCTTCGTTCTGGTGGCGCTCACCGACATGTCGGCCGTGGCGGGGCTCGTGGGTGGTGGCGGTCTCGGCACCTTCGCCATCCAGTACGGCTACCGGCAGTTCGAGCCGGTCGTCACGTGGGCCGCGGTGATCGTGATCATCGTGTTCGTGCAGGCCGTGCAGGCGCTCGGCAACTGGCTGGCGCGCAAGGCGTTCCGGCGCTGATCGCGAGGGCGTCGACGGCCGTTCACCTGTCGTTCGCCGCCGGCCCCTGAGATGGGGGCATGTCACTCATCACACCCACGCGCCGGAAGGCGCTCGTCGCCGCGGCGGCGCTCGTCACGGCGGCGAGCCTCGGCCTGCCGGCCGCCGCCTTCGCGGCGTCCACCGAGGGAGACCTCTCGGTCAACGGCGGCGCCCAGCGCAACAGCGGCGACAAGACCGCCGACCTGCGCGCCTCGATCGTCGACGGACCGGCGAAGAACGTCATCCTGCTGATCGGCGACGGCATGGGCGACTCCGAGATCACGATCGCCCGCAACTACGCCTACGGCGCGGCCGGCGAGCTGCCCGGCATCGACGCCCTGCCGCTGACCGGCCAGTACACGACGTACTCCCTTCACAACACCGGCGACGAGCGAGGCCTGCCCGACTACGTGCCCGACTCGGCTGCCACCGGCTCGGCCTGGTCGACCGGCACCAAGACTTACGACGGCGCCATCTCTGTCGACATCGACGGCACCCCGCAGCAGACCCTGATCGAGATCGCCAAGGCGAACGGCCTGAAGACGGGCAACGTCTCGACCGCCGAGATCCAGGATGCGACTCCCGCGGTCGAGGTCGCGCACGTCGACGCGCGCAAGTGCTACGGCCCCGACAGCGAGGTGTGCGGCGACGACGCCCTCGTCAACGGCGGCCTCGGCTCGATCAGCGAGCAGCTGCTCGACACCCGCGCCGACCTCACCCTCGGCGGCGGCTCGGCCTCGTTCGAGCAGACCGCCAAGGCCGGCCAGTGGAACGGCGAGACGCTGTTCGCCCAGGCCGCCGACCGCGGCTACCAGGTCGTCGGCGACGTCGACGGGCTCACCGGCCTCGCAGTCGCCGACCAGGCGCAGCCCGTGCTCGGCCTGTTCACCCCCGGCAACTTCCCGACGCGCTACGCCCCCACGACGGCCACCATCGGTGGCGGCGACGAGGCACCGGTGACCTGCCAGCCGAACCCGGCCCGTCTCGACACCGGGCTCTCGCTCGCCTCGCTCACCGAGAAGTCGATCGGTCTGCTGAACACCGGCGACCAGGGCTTCTTCCTGCAGGTCGAGGGCGCCTCGATCGACAAGCAGGACCACGCCGCCGACGCCTGCGGCCAGATCGGCGAGACCATCGACCTCGACGAGGCCGTGCAGAAGGCCCTCGAGTTCGCCCGCGCCGACGGCAACACGCTGGTGATCGTCACCGCCGACCACGCCCACTCGAGCCAGATCGTCGACGACGCCCCGCCCGCGACGCTGAGCACGGCGCTCACCACGGCCGACGGCTCGACGATGAAGGTCGCCTACGGCACCGCCGAGGCCGGCGGGTCGCAGCAGCACACCGGAACCCAGCTGCGCATCGCGGCGTACGGACCGGGCGCGGCGCAGGTCGTCGGGCTGACCGACCAGACCGACAACTTCTTCACCATGGCGAACGCGCTCACCCTGAACCGCGACACCGCGAGCTTCAGCGCCGGCGCCACCGCCACGCTGAACGCCGGCACCGTGGCCCCGGGCGGCGAGCTCGTGCTCGACGCCACCGGCTTCCGCGGCGACCGCCAGCTCGACCCGACCTCGACGGCGGTCACCCTCGCCTCCGAGGACTCGGTGAACGGATCGGCACGCTTCGGCTTCACGGCGCCGACCGAGGAGGGCTCGTACTCGATCACGGTCACCGGCCGCCAGAGCGGCGTGACGGCCACGGTCGACTTCACCGTCTCGGCCGGCGCCGCACCGGCACCGAGCCCCACCCCGGCGCCGAGCGCCCCGGCGGGCGCTCCCGGCCCGGGCGACTCGGCGGGCGCGGGCGGCGGTTCGGGCTCCGGCGCCGGTGTGCTCGGCAACACCGGCGCGGTCGTGGCCCCGATCCTCACGATCGGCGCGCTGCTCCTCGCCGCCGGCGGGCTGCTCCTGGTGCGCCAGCGCCGCCGCCAGCACGCCGCCTGACCCGCCCCACCACCGCTGCGCCGACTGCGCGGCACCGGCCCCTCGGGGCGGGTGCCGCGCAGTCGGCATCTCGGGGCTGAACGTCTCAGGGCTGAACGTCTCAGGGCCGAACCGACGCGGTGACACTCATCGCGACGCGCTCAGCTCGGGGTACAACGCCTCGACAGGGGCGCTCAGGGCACCCTTCACCGAGGCGGTGAGTTCGTCGGCGATGACCTCGTACGCGCCCGACTCGACCGCGTCGAAGACCTGGCCCGCGAGGTCGGCCGGCGCGAGCTTGGGACCTTCGGCGTGAGCCGCCATGGCGGTGTCGACGTAGCCGACGTGCACACCCACCACGTGGACGCCCTTCGGGGCGAGCTCGACGCGCAGCGAGTTCGTCGCCGACCAGAGGGCCGCCTTCGAGGCGCTGTAGACGCCCCCGAACGCGTACCAGCTGGCCACCGAGTGCATGTCGACGAGCACCGACTGCGGATGCGCGGTCAGCACCGGTGCGAAGGCCGTCGCCAGCAGCACGGGCGCCACGAAGTTCGTCTCCATCGTGGCCCGCAGCTCGTCGGCCGAGAGCTCGAGGAAGCTCGCGGTCGACGGCAGCACGCCGGCGTTGTTGATCAGCACCGAGACGTCGGAGGCGGCCTCCACCGCCGCGGCGACCGACGCGGGGTCGGTGATGTCGAGGGCGAGCGGCACGACCCGCTCGTCCGACCACTCGCGCGGGGTGCGGGCGGTGGCGTAGACCTTGGCGGCGCCCCGGGCGAGCGCCTCGGCGACGAACGCCGAGCCGATCCCGCCGTTGGCGCCGGTGACGAGCACGACGGCTCCGGTGAGTGTGGGCATGATGACTCCTTGATCGGTGGTGGTGGGACGGATTCGTTCAGGTGGTGGTGGAGAGGGCTCGCAGGTCAGGCGCCGTGGTCGATGACGACCTTGCCGCGCAGACCTCCGCGGCCGAGGGCGGCGAGCGCAGCCGGGGTCTCGTCGAACGGGAAGACGCGACCGACCACCGGCCGGATCGCCCCCGCGTCGACCAGCGCGGCGATCTCGGCCAGCTGAGCTCCGTCGGCCCGCATCCAGAGGAAGGAATAGCGCACGCCGAGCCGCTTCGCCTGCCGCCTGACCTTCGCGCTGAGGCCGCCGATCGCCAGACGGACGAGCGGGTTCAGCCCGAGCTGCCGGGCGAACTCCGGGTCGGGCGGGCCGGCGAGGCCGATGGCGAGACCGCCGGGCTTCAGGATGCGCAGCGAGCGCTCGAGGTTCTCCCCGCCCACCCCGTCGATCACCACGTGGTAGCCGTCGAGCAGCTCGTCGAAGCGCTGCGAGCGGTAGTCGATCACCTCGTCGGCACCGAGGTCGCGCAGCCACTCGGCGTTCGAGCCGCTCGCGGTGGTGGCGACGTGCGCCCCCAGGTGCTTCGCGAGCTGCACGGCCACCGACCCGAAGCCGCCGGCCCCGCCGTGGATCAGCACCCTCTGGCCCGGCCCCACGCGGGCCCGTTCCACCAGCGCCTGCCAGGCGGTGAGCGCGACGAGCGGCAGCCCCGCGGCCTCGACCATGCTGATCGACGAGGGCTTCTGCGCCACGTCGGCCTCGGCGATGGCGATGCGCTCCGCGAAGGTGCCGATGCGCAGGTCGGCCGGGCGGGCGAACACCTCGTCGCCGACCGCGAAGCGGGTCACGGCGGGACCGACGGCCTCCACCACTCCGGCGGCGTCGTGGCCCAGCACGAGGGGCAGCCGGTACGTCAGCAGGGCCTTGAACTCCCCTTCCGCCAGCTTGGAGTCGAGCTGGTTCACCCCCGCGGCGAGCACTCGCACCAGCACGTCGTGCTCTCCCACAACCGGCTCCGGCGCATCCGTCGCTCTGATCTCGCCCTGGTACCGCTCGATGCTGAAGGCCTTCATGTCTGCTCTCTCGTCGTTTTTTCTGAGCGTACTCATTTCTGATGCCGCTCGCAAATGATTGCGGCGCAGCACCGGTTACGCTGGAGGCCTGATGAGCACCCCACCCCCCGGCCGCCGCGAGCGCAACAAGCTGCAGAAGCTCGAGCGCATCACCGCCGCGGCCTCCGAGCTCTTCGACCGCCACGGCATCGACGAGGTCACCACCCAGCAGATCGCCGACGCGGCCGACATCGGCACCGGCACGCTCTTCCTCTACGCCAGAACCAAGGCCGAGCTGCTGCTGCTCGTGCAGAACGCGCACTACGCCGAGGCGATCGAGACGGGCCTGGCCGCCGCCCCCCGCGCCGACTCACCGCTCGACGCGATCATGACGCTGATCGATCCGGTCGTCGCGTGCAACCGCCGCCAGGTCGAGAACGGCCGCAGCTACCTGCGCGAGCTCGTCTTCGGCGATCCCGAGGAGCCGCACCACCGGGCCGGCCTCGAGCTGATCCAGCGGCTCGACGACGCCTTCGTCGATGTGCTCCGCACCGTGCCCGGGGTCGACGACCGTGCCGCGGCGGTGCTCGCCCGCACCATCTCGGCGGCGATGTTCGTGACCCTGTCCTCTCCACTGAACGTGAGTGCCGGCGACGACGCCCTGTCGGCCGACATCCGCGAGCAGGTCGCCCTCCTGCTGCGCTAGCGTCGGGGCATGGCACGGTTCGTGGCGCTGCTGCGCGGGGTGAACGTCAACGGCATCACGGTGAAGAGCGCCGAGCTCGGTGCGCTGTTCCGCTCGCTCGGGTTCGAGGGGGTGCGCACGGTGCTCGCCTCGGGCAACGTCGTGTTCGAGACGGATGCGCGGGACACCGCAGCCCTCAAGTCCACCATCGAGGCGGCCCTCGGCGAGCGCTTCGGCTACGACGCCTGGATCGTGCTCGTGCCGCATGACCGGCTGGCGGCGGTCGTCGCGGGGTATCCGTTCCCCGACGACGAGGCCGCGCATCCGTATGTCGTGTTCACCTCGGATGCGGACGTGTTCGCCGAGGTCACCGCGGTCGCCGCCGAGCTCGCGCCAGCGCCTGCGCCAGCGCCAGAGCGGGCGACGCCCGGCGACGGCGTGCTCTATTGGCAGTGCCCTCGCGGCTCGAGCACCGACACCCCGCTCGCAAAGGCGCTCGCCCGCGCCCGCTACCGCGCCACGACCACCACACGCAACCTGCGCACCCTGCAGAAGCTCCTCTGACGGCCACGGCGGCGGCCATCGGCCCGGCGACGGCCTAGAGTTTCGGCATGAGCGCAGAGAGCGGGCGGCGAACGGTCGCCGTCGTCATCAATCCGAGCAAGTTCGACGACGTCGAGGCCGTGAAGGCGACCGTGGCCGCCGGGGCCCAGCGCGCGGGCTGGAACGAGCCGCTGTGGTTCGAGACCACCGTCGAGGACTCGGGAACGGGCGCCGCGGAGTCCGCGCTCGAGGCCGAGCCCGACGTGGTCTGCGCCATGGGCGGCGACGGAACCGTGCGCGCGGTCGCGGCCGTGCTGCGCGGCACCTCGGTGCCCTACGCACTGTTGCCGAGCGGAACGGGCAACCTGCTCGCGCGCAATCTCGGCATCCCGCTGACCTCGCTCGAGGACGCCGTCGAGATCGCCCTGCTCGGCCAGGACCGCGCCATCGACGTCGGCCTCGCCACCTTCGACGACGGCGAGGAGCGCGTGTTCGTCGTGATGGGCGGCGTGGGCCTCGACGCCGAGATCATGGACAAGACCGACGACGACCTGAAGAAGAAGGTGGGCTGGGGCGCGTACGTCGCCGCCGGCGCCCCCGCGCTGTTCAAGGGCGGCTTCGAGGCGACCCTGACGGTCGACGGCCAGGCCGAGGAGCCGACCAAGTGCCTGATGGTGCTGGCCTGCAACTGCAGCTCGGTGGTGGCGAACATCGAGATCGCCACCGGCGCCGTGCTCGACGACGGCGACCTCGAGCTGGTGATGCTGCAGCCGAACATCGTCGCCGGATGGGTGGGTGTCGCCATCGACGTGGCGACCCGCAACCGCAACGGGCTGGCCTCGCTCAAGCAGTGGTCGGGCAGTGAGTTCGAGTTCGAGCTCGACTCCCCCGTGCTGGCCGAGCTCGACGGCGACCCGGTCGGCGAGACCACCCGCGGCCGCTTCGGTGTGGACCCGGGCTCGCTCATCGTGCGGTTGCCCGTTCCCGTCGCCGCCGCGCCGGGGCTGTCGCCGCGCACCTCGGTGACGCTCGACAGCCCCACCGCCGAGACGGTCGACAGCGGGGAGGCGGGGAAGCCGGCCCAGCCCGCGCAGCCCGCCCCCGCGAGCGAGTAGGCGCGGAGCTCTAGCCCTCGGCGGCCTGCCTGGCGCGATACGCGATCACGTTCATCCGGTTGCCGCAGTTGCCGATGTCGCAGTACCGCTTCGACCGGTTGCGCGACAGGTCGACGAGCACGGCCGAGCAGTCGGTGGCCTCGCACACCCGCAGCCGGTCGAACTCGTTGGAGCGGATGACGTCGATGAACGCCATGGCGACCTCCACGCGCATCCGGATGGCCAGCGGGGCGTCGGCGTCGGTGGCGTGCAGGTGCCAGTCCCAGTCGTCGTGCCGCACGAGCTGCGGCAGGGCCTGCGCGTCGCGGAGGATGCCGTTCACGAGCGCCACGGCCTCGTCGCGCGAGACCTCCCAGAACCGCCGGAACTCGGGGCGGAGCGCCCGCACCTCGTCGAGCTCGGCCGCGTCGAGGTCGCGCCGGCCCGAGTAGCCGTGGTCGTCGAGCATCCGCGCGAGCGCGTCGACGTCGGCGAGCCCCTCGGGGTTGCCGTTCGAGATGCCGCCGGTCGAGTCGATCAGCGCGGTGGCGAAGGCGAGGGTCGCCTCGGTGTCATAGGTGAAGACCATGTTGACTCCTGACAGCTCGACGGGTTACTGTCACTAGCGTAGGCCCTGACGCTCCTGACAGTGCTGAACCGCGACGAGAGGATGCGCGTATGCCCGCACCCGCGACCCACCGCACCTCGGGGCTGATCATCGCCCTCGCCGCGGCCGCCGCGTTCGGCACGAGCGGCCCCTTCGTGAAGCCGCTGCTCGACGCCGGCTGGTCGCCCGCCGCCGCCGTGGCCGTGCGCGCCGTCGCCGGAGGCCTCGTGCTGCTGCCCGCCGCCCTCGTCGCGCTCCGCGGGCGGTGGGGCCTGCTGTTCGGGGCGTGGCGCCTCGTGCTCGCCTACGGCCTGGTCGCCGTGATCGGCGCCCAGGTGTTCTACTTCGCCGCCATCTCGCGCATGCCGGTGGGCATCGCGCTGCTGATCGAGTACACCGCGCCCATCCTGCTGGTGCTGCTGGCCTGGGCGCGCACGCGCATCCCGCCGGCGCTGCTCACGATCGTCGGCGCGGTGCTGAGCATCGCCGGCCTCGTGCTCGTCATCGACCCGTCGGGCGCCGGCGGGCTCGACGCGCTCGGCGTGGTGTTCGCGCTGTGCGCCGCGCTCTGCCTCGCGGGCTACTACCTGATCGCGGCGCTGCCGACGGGCGATCTCCCCCCGGTCACGCTGGTCAGCGCGGGGCTCGTGCTCGGCGGCGTGGTGCTCGGCGGGGTCGGCGCCGCCGGCGTGGTGCCGTTCACGTTCTCGTTCGAGCCGGTCGTCATGCCCCTCGTCGGCGAGGTGTCGTGGATGGCGCCGATGGCTGTCGTCGTGCTCGTCGCCACCGCGTTCGCCTACCTCGCGGGCATCATCGGCGCCATCCGCCTCGGCTCGCGGGTCGCGTCGTTCGTCGGACTCGTCGAGGTGCTGTTCGCGGTGCTCTTCGCCTGGCTGCTGCTCGGCGAGGCACCGACCTGGCTGCAGCTGACCGGCGGGGCGCTGATCGTCGCCGGTGTCGTCTTCGTGAAGGTCGAGCGCGAAGGCTCGCGCGACCCGGTGGGCGGGAGTACGGTCCAGCCCATGACGAAGAAACTCTCGAAAGGCGACCACGTCGAGTGGTCGACCCACGGCACCACCACGAGCGGCGAGGTCGAGAAGACGATCACGTCGGACACCGAGGCTGCGGGACGGACGGTCCGAGCATCCGATGACGACCCGCAGTACCTCGTGAAGAGCGACAAGAGCGGGCGCGAGGCCGTGCACAAGCCCGAGGCGCTCAAGAAGACCAGCTCGTGAGCGGGGGGCAGTACCCGCCACCGGGGCAGCAGTACCCGCCGCCCGGGCTGCAGCACGCCGGTGGCCCCGAACCGAGACCGGGGCGCAACCCGCTCGGGCTGGCCTCGCTGCTGGTCGGTGCGGTCATCCCGATCCTCGGGCTGGTGCACCTGGTGGTCCAGGCCGCCGTCATCTCCACCGGGGAGCCCTCGGTGCTGGGTGCCGTGTCGGCCGTCAACGGGGTGATCTCGGGGCTGCTCGCGATCGCGGCGATCGTGCTCGGCATCGTGGCGGTCTCCCGCCGGGGGCTGTCGAAGACGTTCGCGGCGGCGGGCATCGCGCTCGGCGCCGCCGCGCTCGTCTCGGTGATCGGATCGCTCAGCTACGGGCTGCTGATCCAGGTCATGTACAGCTTCTAGGTGGCCGCTAGACGGCCGCGGTCAGGCCGGGCTTCAGCACGACCTTGATGCAGCCGTCCTGCTTGTTCTTGAACAGCTCGTACATCTCGGGCGCCTCCTCGAGCGACACCGTGTGCGTGACGAGGTCGTCGATGCCGAGCGGGTCGGCCGGGTCCTCGACCAGCGGCAGGATGTCGTCACGCCAGCGGTGCACGTTGCACTGGCCCATCTTCAGCGTGATGCCCTTGTCGAACATCGTCATGAACGGCAACGGGTCGCCCGCACCGGCGTAGACGCCCGAGAGCGACACGGTGCCGCCGCGTCGCACGGCGTCGAGCGCGAGCAGCAGGGCGGCGAGCCGGTCGCTGCCGAAGGTCTGCATGGCCTTCTTCGCCACCGCGTCGGGCAGCAGCCCCACCGCGTACTGCGCGAAGGAGGCGGCGGGGTTGCCGTGCGCCTCCATGCCCACGGCGTCGACGATCGCGTCGGGGCCGCGGCCGCCGGTGAGCTCGCGCAGGCGGTCGACGACGTCATCGGTGAGGTCGAGGGTCTCGATGCCGTGGCGCTCGGCCATGGCGCGACGCTCGGCGACGGGCTCGACCGCGATCACGCGGTGACCGCGGTGCTTCGCGATGCGGGCGACGAACTGCCCCACCGGGCCGAGTCCGACGACACCGAGGGTGCCGCCCTCGGGCAGCTCGGCGTACTCCACACCCTGCCAGGCGGTCGGCAGGATGTCCGACAGGAACAGGTAGCGCTCGTCGGGCAGTTCGGTGCCCACCTTCTGCGCGTTGAAGTCGGCGAACGGCACGCGCAGCAGCTCGGCCTGCCCACCGGGCACCGAGCCGTAGAGCTCGGTGTAGCCGTAGAGCGAGGCGCCGGTGCCCGACGCGGTGTTCTGCGTGGTCTCGCACTGGGTGGTCAGGCCCTGCTCGCACATGAAGCAGTGCCCGCAGGCGATGACGAACGGGATAACCACCCGGTCGCCCACGGCGAGGCGGGTGACCGCCGAGCCGATCTGCTCGACGACGCCCATCGGCTCGTGCCCGAGGATGTCGCCCTTGTCGAGGAACGGCCCGAGCACGTCGTAGAGGTGCAGGTCGGAGCCGCAGATCGCGGTGGAGGTGACGCGGATGACCGCGTCGGTGTCGTCGATCAGGACGGGGTCGGCCACGTCTTCGACGGTGACCTTCATCGTTCCCTGCCAGGTGAGTGCTCTCATAGCCTCGTGCCTACGCCGGGTGGCTCGGCACGGCCAGTCATTGCCGGGCGCCGTGCAGGAGGCGACAGCTTCGATCACCGGCGCGACATCCGTTTCTCGAGCCCTTGGCGACGCCCGAGGCGCCCCGGCACACTCGAGCCACCAACAGCGCGACGACTGTCGCCCAAGACGCCCCCCTGGTGTGGCGCGAAAGGATCTCCTCCTCATGAACAAGCTCACCAAGGGCGCGATCGCCGCGGCCGCCGGCGTCGTGCTCCTTCTCGGAGGGGCCGGGACCTTCGCCTTCTGGAACTCCTCGGCGCAGGTCGCGGGCGGCACCATCACGGCGGGCAACCTGGCGGTCTCGAACGCCGACGGCCCCGGCAGCTGGACCGACCAGAACGGCGCCGCCGTCAACATCGCCACCTACAAGATCGTGCCCGGCGACACCCTCACCTACACCGACACCC
The DNA here is from genome assembly GCF_024978135.1 of Herbiconiux gentiana. Lineage (GTDB taxonomy): Bacteria > Actinomycetota > Actinomycetes > Actinomycetales > Microbacteriaceae > Herbiconiux > Herbiconiux gentiana. Next base: position 74,498 of record NZ_JANTEZ010000005.1, read on the forward strand.
TCAGCGTGGTCGCGGTCGGCGACAACCTCGTGGCGACGCTCGGGATCCTGCCCGGCACCATCGCGGCGGCCAGCTCGAGCAACCCGGCCGACGTGGCGCTCGCGGCCTACCTGAACGCCGGTGCGACGAACACCCTCACCGCGTCCGGCACCGGCATCTCCGGCACCGGCCCGACGTACACCGTCACCGCGGGCGCCGCCGGCGTCAGCCAGAACGTCACGGCCACCGTGAAGCTGAAGTTCCCGAACGTCAACACCGCCGGAGCCGAGAACGCGGCCAAGCTGGGTGCGGTCAACCTCAGCAACCTCACCCTGACGCTGACGCAGACCGCCCCCGCCGTCAACCCGTGACCCCCCGCGACCCCGGGCGGCGCGTCGATGCGCGGCGCCCGGGGAAGCGTTCGGTGAAGCGTTCGCCGGTGAAGCGGATGCTCGTCGCGACCGCTCTCGTCGGTGGCGCCGTGGTGCTCGGCACGGTCGCCTCGGGCAGCACCTTCGCGCTGCTGAACTCCTCGGCCACCAGCCCCGGAGCCGTGGTGCGCTCGGGCACCGCGGAGTTCACGGTCAGCACCCCTCTGACGCTTCCCACCGCCCCCCTGTACCCCGGCGCGGTCGCCTCGGGATCGGCCGTGGTGACCAACACCGGCCAGGTGCCCCTGTCGGTCAGGATCGCGGGGCTCTCCCTCTCGGGCTCGGGGACGACCTTCTCGTCGGCCCTGACGGTGAACGTCTCGGCGATCACGACCGGAACCTGTCCGGCGGTGCCGACGGCCTGGCAGGGCACCTTCGCGGCGGCGCCCGCGACCGACCTCGGCGTGCGTGTGGCCCCGAACGGCACCGCCCGCATCTGCGTGGCCGTGCAGCTGCCGACCTCGGCACCGGCGTCGGCGGCCGGAGCGGCGGCCGCGGCGTTCACCCTCTCGATCGACGGCAAGCAGGTGCCCTGACGTGGGCCGCCGCGGTCCGGCGCGCGTCGCGGCAGGGTGCGCCGTGGCATCGCTCGCGCTCGCGCCGGCCCTCGCGGCTGCACCGGCCCTCGCGGCTGCACTCGCCCTCGCGGCTGCACCGGCCCTCGGGTCGCCCGCGGTCGCGGCCGAGCCCGCCGCGACCACCGGCGGGGGCGTCGTGGTGAGCGTCGACGGCTCGAGCTACGGTGACGCGCCGACCGAGCCGCTCTTCGCCGCACCCCCGGTGATCGTGCCGGGAGACGTCGTCACCGCGACCCTCTGGGTGCGCAACGACAGCCGCATCCCGGCCTCCCTCCGCGTCGACGCGACGGATGCCCGCGCCACCGTCTCCGCCTTCGCCGACGCCCTGCGGGTCTCCGCCGGCATCCCCCCGCTCGGTGGCGGTGCCGTGCCGTTCGTCGACGCCGCCGAGTGCGCGGTGCTCCTCCGTGGCCCCGTGCTCGACCCCGGAGAGACCGTGGCCGTGGTCATCTCGCTCGAATTCTCGCCGGACACTCCCGACCGTCTCGGCCACGACGCGCGCGCGGCGCTCGACTTCACGGCCTCCCTGCGTGACGAGGCCGCCGCCGCGGCCGGCCCCGGAACCTGCGGCGACGGCGTTCCGGTCCCGGGCCTGCCCGACGGACCGGCCTCGGGCCCCCTCGCCTCGACGGGCGCCGCAGCACCCCTCTCCACCCTGCTCTGGTCCGCCGCCCTGTCGCTCGCGGGCGCTGTGGTGCTGGCCGTGGCGCTGTCACGGCGGCGCCGCGACGACCGGGGACGGCCCTGATGACCGGCCGCCGCGCCCTCGAGGCGCCACCCCGTGCATCCGCAGTTCTGGAGAGCGCCCCGCCGGGCGGACCGCGCCACCGGGCGGGCCGCGAGCGGGGGGTGCTGCACGCGGTCGGGGTGGGGCTGAGCGCCGGGCTGCTGGTGCTCGTGCTGGGGCTGGCGGTGGTGACGATCCTGCTGCCGCTCGTGGTGGGCGGGCGGCCGCTGACCGTGCTGACCCAGTCGATGGAGCCGGGGCTGCCGCCCGGGACGCTGATCATCGTGAGGCCGGAACCGGTGAGCGAGATCCGGCTGGGGGACGTGCTGACCTACCAGATCGTGTCGGGCAAGCCCGGCGTCGTGAGTCACCGCGTGGTCGAGAAGACGTTCGCGACCGACGGCTCGACGACATTCCGCACGAAGGGCGACAACAACGACCTGGTCGACGAGGAGCCGGTGCGCGAGGTGCAGATCGTGGGCGTGCTCTGGTACAGCGTGCCGCTGCTCGGCTGGGTGAACACGGCGGTCAACGGCGAGGCCCGCTCGGTCATCGTGCCGATCGCGGCGGCCGCCCTCTTCACCTACGCAGCCTGGGCCCTGGTCTCGACCGTCCTCACTCGGCGCCGCTCCCGCGCCTGAGCGCCGGGCGATCGACTTGGCCCGTCCCGTTCCATAGCGGCCGGTTTACACCGGGACGGGCCAAGTGGATGGTCGGGCATCCGCTCAGGGCGCCGAGAGCCCGGGGGCGAGGAGTTCGCGGGCCCGGGTCACCGCCGCGGGGCGCTGCGACGGCGGCGTCACCGACAGCAGCCCCGCGAGCATCGACACCACGAGGAACACGTCGTCGGCCGTCACCCCCGCGCCGAGCCGGCCGGCCGCCTGCTCGCGGGAGACGACCTCGGTGACGACGCTCCGCATCCGCTCGCCGAGGTGGTCGACCCGCTCGTCGTCGCGCTCGGCCCGGATCATCTCGATCATCGCCGTCGACACCAGCGCCTGCGCCACGACCCCGTCGAGCAGCGCGTCGACGGTGGTGCCAGGATGCGCGGCCAGCTCCTCGAGCTCGGTGAGGTTCTCGTCGAAGACCGCGACCGCGAGCGCCACCCGGTCGGGGAAGTGCCGGTAGAGGCTGCCCTGGCCGACGCCGGCGCGGCGGGCGACCGAGCTCAGCGGCGCGGCGTAGCCGTCACCCGCGAAGATCTCGCGGGCCGCGGTGATCAGCGCCCGACGGTTGCCGGGGCCCGCACTCGGGCCGCGATTGGGTTTCGGAGCCTCGGGCACGAGGTGTAGCCTACTAGCGGACAATGTTGTCCGGTTGGTGAGCGGATGCTCCGTCCGCTCCTCCACGACCCGAGAAAGCGAGACCCTCATGCCGTCCTCCTCCGCTCCCCTCAGTGCTGACTCCTCGATCGCCACCTGGCTCGAGCATCCGGTCGGCGGGCCCTTGATCCGCGAACTGCTGGCGCAGGGCGGGCAGGACGCCGACGCGCTGCGGCCCGTGCGGCGCCTCGCGCTGAAGCGGCTCGTGGCGCTGAGCCGCGGGCAGTTCCCCGCGGAGCTCGTGGACCAGCTCGTCGCCCGGGCCGCCGCCGGCGAGGTGCCGGGCGGCACGCCGGGCGGCGACGTGAGTGGCACCACCGAGCACGCAGTCAGCGAACAGGGCCCCGTGCCCGTCGAGCTGCCCGAGTGGACCGAACGCCTCGACGCCGGCCGCTTCGCCGGCCAGACGGTCGTCGTCACCGGCGCCGGGTCTGGTATCGGCCGCGCCACCGCCTCCCGCATCGCCCGGGAGGGCGGCCGGGTGATCGCCGTCGACATCTCGGCCGAACGCCTCGATGACTTCGTCGCGTCGCTGCCGGAGGCCGACGTCACGCCGGTCGCGGGCGACATCACCTCCGACGAGGCCATCGCCGCGATCGTGTCGGCCGCGGGCCAGCGCATCGACTGTCTCGCGAACGTGGCCGGGATCATGGACGACATGACCCCGGTGGGCGACGTCACCGACGAGGTCTGGAACCGCGTCTTCGCCATCAACGTCACGGGCACGATGAAGCTGACCCGTGCGGTGGTTCCGGTGATGCTCGCCCAGGGCAAGGGCGCGATCGTGAACGTCGCATCCGAGGCGGCCCTCCGCGGTTCGGCCGCCGGGGCCGCCTACACCGCCTCGAAGCACGCGGTCGCCGGGCTGACCAAGTCGACGGCGTTCATGTACGGGCCCTCCGGCATCCGCACGAACGCGGTGGCGCCCGGCCCGACGATCACGAACATCGAGGCGCGGTTTGCCTCACCGCTCGGGGCCGAACGGGTGCGCCAGGCCATGGCGATCCTGCCCGATGCGGTCGAGGCGGATGCCCTGGCCGCCTCGATCACGTTCCTGCTGTCCGACGACGGGGTGAACGTCAACGGCGTCATCCTCCCCTCCGACGGAGGCTGGTCGGCGGCCTGACCCTGGCCACCCGGCCCTGGCCACCCGGCCCCGCGCAATCGAGTTGCCGCTATCCGCCCTAAAAGGCGCGTTTTGGGGCGGATCGGGGCAACTCGATCGCGAGAGGCGGGGGCGGAAGCCGCTCAGTCGACGAGACGGCGGAGGAAGCCCGCGAAGCCGCCCGAGGTGCGCCCGTCGAGGCGGTCGGACGTGACCGCCACCCCGTCGACCGTCGCGATGCGCCCGCCGGCGGGCTCGGCCCCGCTCGACTCCAGCCCCTCGATCGCGCGCACGAGCTCCTCGTCCTCCCCGAGCCGGATCGGCGGGAACCCGCCCGCCCGCAGGTACGCATCCGCCCGCACGCCGAGGTTCGCCCCGTAGACGTGCCGCACGCCGTCGTCGTCGTGCGCCCGGTGCCAGGCGGCGAGGGCCTCGGGCGGCAGGGTGTCGCCCCGCGGCTCGACCCGCCCGAGCCCGACGTAGGCGCCCGACTGCGCCACCGAGAAGTGGTCGATCAGCCAGTCGGCGGGCACGACAGTGTCGGCGTCGGTGGTGCAGATCCACTGCTCGTCGGGCCGGTCGAAGCCGGCGAGGGCGTGCCGCACGCCGATGCCTCGGGCCTGCCCCACGTTGCCGGCGGTCGACTCGAGCACGGTCACGGCGTCGCCGAACGACTCGGCCACGTCGATCGAGTTGTCCACGCAGGCGTCGAGCACCACGACCACCCGGCAGCGCACGAGCGGCGTCGGGTCGAGGTGCAGCAGCGCCTTGCGGCTCGCCAGCACCGCGCGGATGCACTCCCCGAGCGACTCCTCCTCGTCCCGCGCCGGGATCACGACGTCGATCGCCCCGATCATGCGAGCCCCTCCCGCGCGGCGATCGAGACGGCCGGTGGGCGCACGACGACATCGAGCACGAAGTCCTCCTCCAGGTGGCGGGCGAGCCGCACGAAATCGGGTCGCCGCTCGAGTACGGCGTGCACGTCGTCGCCGGTCAGCGCCCGGTCGACGATGGTGTGCCGCCAGTGGCAGAGCACGAGGGCCCCGTCGGGGGCGAGGGCGGTCGCGATCCGGTCGAACAGGTCGGTGAGCGACGCCGGGTCGAGGTAGTAGCCGACCTCCGAGACGACCACGAGGTCGAAGGTGCCGGCCGGCCAGTCGGCGGGCACGGTCATCCGCTCGAACGAGGCCTGCGGCAGGTCGGCATTGCGGTTGCGCGCTCGCGCCAAAGCCACCTCCGAGACGTCGACGCCGACGAAGCGAACGGATGCCCGACCCGCCAGCTCCCGCGAGAGCACCCCCGTCGAGGTGCCGACCTCGAGCACCTCCCGGTACCGCCGGTCGGGCAGGCTCGCGAGCAGGATCGCCCGCTTGCGCTGCTCGTACCAGCGCGACTCGAAGCCCCACGGGTCGGCGGCCGATTCGTGCAGCGCGTCGAAGTAGCGGGCGGCGGTGTGGTTCTCGTGCTGAGGCTCCGGCTCGGCCGGCAGCCCCGCCGGCAGCTCGGCCGGCACCTCGACGAACAGCTCGAACGGCCGCTCGAAGTGGGCGAGCATGCCCGGATGCAGCAGCACCTCGTCACCCGCCCGGTCGCTCAGCGGCTCGACCTGGCTGCGGTGCACGGCGAGCGCCGCCCGCTTCGCCGCGAGGGTCTCGTCGTCGAGCGGCACGCGCACGAGGGCGTCCCACGGCACCTCGGCGCCGTCGGGTGCGCCCCAGTGCCACAGCCACACGGGGTAGGCGAGGCTCCGGATGCGCGACCCGCCCGGCTCGTCGGCGAGCTGCCGCACGGCGTCGGCCACCGCCTCGGCGGCGGCCTCGTGGTCGGGGTGCCGGTCGCCGCCCCACGGTGCGACGAACCACGTGGACGCGACGGGCGCCCCGCCGGGGCCCGAGCCCTCGAGAGGCGCCGCGGCTGAGCCCGCGCCGTCGGCGGCCGACGCGACCCCGGCCGGGCCAGCGCCGCTGCCGCGCACCGCGGCGAGCAGCGCCTCCGTCAGCGCCTCGCGGTGCGGGGCCTCGCCGAGCCGGCCGTCGGGCGCCCGCAGGAACGCGACCGTCGCCCCCGGATCCACCGCCGCGACCGCCGCCGCAGTCTCCGCCTCGCGCAGCCGGGCGAGCTCCGAGGGCCGATGCGTCGTCGACCCAGGGTGCGACGCCTCCCCCGAGGTCGCGACGAGCACCGTCGTGCGCACCCCGGCGGCGTACGCCCGGGCGAGCAGGCCGGCCGCCCCGAGCGTCTCGTCGTCCGGATGCGCCGCCACCACCACGAGGTGCCCGAGCTCCGCCAGCTCCCCTACGCCGATCTCGCGCAGCGCACCGCCCCGCGCGGCGAACGCCTCGGCCCACCGCTCCTCGGCGGTGCCGTCGTCGTGGTGCGTGTAACCCGTCATGCCGCCCCCACCTCGGACGAGCCCACGGTCTCGCGCTCGACCAGCAGCCGCCCGAGCCGCGCGAGGTCGCGGTCGCCGTGATCCTGCAGCAGGTACAGCTCGAGGTCGGCCACCCGGGCCGCGTACCCGGCGTCGAGCGCGAGCGGAGCCGGCCCGAGGGCGTGGGCCGCCTCCCGCAGCACGAGCTCGCCGGCACCGCGCACGACGCTGCGCACCTCCTGCGCGAGGATCCGCGCCTCCGCGCGATCCAGCCCGCCCCCGTCGATCCGCGCCGCCGCCCCGGCGAGCACCGCCCGTGCCGCGTTGAGCGCTGCGGCGCACCGCCCGGCGTGCAGCTCGCTCAGCTCGCCCGGGCGCCGGGCCGCGGCGTCGAGCACCCGCCGCCCGATCCCCACCGCTCCGCCGAACCAGCACGCCGCGACCCCGATGCCGCCCCACTCGAAACCGTCCCGCTCGAGGTACCATCCCGCCGCCCCCACGGGCACCGCCGCCACCGCGTCGAAGTCCACCGGCCCGCTCGGCACGGTCGGCATCCCGCGGGCGACCCAGGCCTCCGGATGCACGACCATCCCTCCGCGTCCGAGCGCCACCGCGAACAGCCGCCGGGTACCGCCGCCGTCGGGCCCGTCGACGTGGGCGGTCACCAGCGCGTGGCTCAGGTCGCCGGCGAGGGAGCACCAGGGCTTGGTCCCGCTCAGGGTCCAGCCCCGGGCATCCTGAACCGCCGTCAGGCGCACCCCGGGAGCCTCGGCCGCGAAGACACCCCAGGTGCTCGAGTCATCGACGCCCACCGCGCCCAGGTCGACGTCGTCGGGGCACTCGGCCAGCACGGCGAGCGCGTCGAGGTGCGGCTCGACGACCCGCGCCACGGTCACGTCGGCGGCACCGAGCGTCGCGAGCGTCTCGAGGTACTGCACGGTGCGGCCGCGACCGGGCCCCGGCGACGCGGCACCCACCTCCCGCGCGAGCCGCAGCGCGGCCGCGACGTCGACGGCCGCGAGCGCCGCCGACGCGAAGAGCCCGTCGAGGCCCGCGTCGCCTCCGGGTCGAGCGTCGAGCGTCACTCCCTCGTGCATGCCTCCGCCTCCCCTGTCCGTGCCTCGGCTTCCATCGAACCCCGATCGGGCCCGAGCCGGTAGGCCGCCCTCAGCACCCGTGCAGCCGAAGCCACCCCGGGGCGGCCCCTAGCGCTCCGGCAGGCGGATGACCGTGGTCAGGTCGACCAGGTGCGGCTCGGGCGGTGCCGAGCCGAAACCGAACCGCACGGGCGGGTCGAGCGCCGCGAAGGCGCCGAGCGGCTGTCCGTCGACACTCGCCTCCGCCCAGGCGAGGCGCCGCATCGTGGTCACCCCGTAGTACTCGAGGCGCCCGTGACCGGCCGAGCCTGCGGTGTGCACACCCGGCACCAGACGCGAGGCGATCGGGTCGATCATGCTGAGCCAGCGCACGTCGCTCGCGAGCCGTCGCGGCACCGAGCGCAGCAGCCGCCCGAGCGGGGGCACGTCACCGACCGCGATGCGCGCAGTGAGCGCGGAGCCGCCCTCGCCCGCCCGCACCGCCAGCCCGCCCTCGATGCGCCGCCACGAGACGGGCACCACGCGCACCTCGTCGAAGGAGTAGGTCTCCGAGACGAACGCGGCGACAGTCTCGGTGGGCGCCAGCAGGGTGCGGTGCCCCGCCGCGTCCTCCAGCATCGCGTCGGCGAAGTGCCCGAACGGCGACCGCTCCCACATCCCCACCACGACCCGGGTGCCGGATGCGCTGCCGAACCCCGCGATGCGGCCCTCGAACCTCAGCCCGCCGCCCCGCGCGGCACCCGCACCCGTCGCTCGTCCCATGCCCCGAGCGTACGCGGCGCGGAGCGCCACGGCACCGAGCGCAGCAGTCGCCCGAGTCAGCGACCGGCGCGGCGGTCGGGCTCGGTCTGCGCCCGCACGTGGATGCGCTCCCCGTCGCGGCTGAAGATGCACATCAGCTCCACCGGCTCGTCGTCGGCGCAGCCCAGCCAGTGCGGCACCCGCGTGGCGAACTCCGCCGCCTCCCCTTCGGCCAGAACCAGATCGTGGTCGCCGAGCAGCAGGCGCAGCCGGCCGCTCAGCACGTAGACCCACTCGAAGCCCTCGTGCGTGCGCAGGCTGATCTCCTCGGGTGTCGGTCGGAGCGTCATGCGCACGGTCTGCATCGGCGAGCTCTCCCGCGAGAGCAGCTCCATCGTGCGACCGGGCCGGTGCTCGTGGCGCCCCGCCACCCGGGGGTCGGGCACCGAATCGGTCGCCAGCTCGTCGATCGTCACCTCGAGCGCCGCCGCCAGCGGGATCAGCAGCTCGAGGTTCGGCTGCCGCTTCCCCGACTCCAGGCGCGAGATGGTGCTGGCCGAGATGCCGGTCGCGGCCCCCAGCGCGGCGAGCGTCACCGACCGCGCCGATCGCACGGCGCGCAGCCTCGCGCCGATGCGTGCGCCCTGCGACTCGGTGACCACGTGCCCCATCCTGCCGCACCCCGACCGTAGGCTCGACGCATGACCGACCACGACGACATCCCGCGCCCGAGCGAAGAGCAGCTCGACGCCTCCGAGCACACCGAGAAGCGCACCATCGACGGCGAGGCCCGCTACTACGTCAAAGACCTCGAGAAGCACCTCAAGGCCTGGGGTCACCCGAACCCCGACGGCCTCGTGGCCTACTTCACGCCCGACGGGAAGTTCCACGCGCAGGGTGTCGACCGCGAGAACCAGCTGCGTCTGATCGGGGCGCTGGGCGGCGTCGCCTGACCCGTGCCGGTTTGCCATCTCGGCAATCCACTGTGCCAGAAGCGGATGCTCGGCGAGGCTCGAGGCATGGATGAGACGCAGTTCGATGTGATCGTGGTCGGCGGCGGAGCCGCCGGCCTGAACGCCGCCCTGGTGCTGGCCCGCTCCCGCCGGAGGGTGGTGGTGGTCGACGCCGGAGAGCCGCGCAACCGCTTCACCTCCCACATGCACGGCTTCCTCAGCCGCGACGGCTTCGACCCCGCCGAGCTGCTGCGGATCGGCCGGGAGGAGGTGCGGGGCTACGGCGCCGTCGTCGTCGACGGACGGGCCGTGGGCGCGACCGGGAGCGTCGGCGCCTTCGAGGTCACGGTCCAGGCCTTGGGCGGCGGCGCTCCCCGCGTCCTCCGCGGCCGCCGGCTCGTGATCGCCACCGGCCTCCGCGACGAGCTGCCGCCCATCGAGGGCGTGCAGGAGCAGTGGGGCCGCGGCGCCGTCGCCTGCCCGTACTGCGACGGCTGGGAGGCGCGCGACTCGCGGGTCGTCGTGATCGCCGCCTCGGCCCGCTCCGCCCATCAGGCCGAGCTGATGCGCCAGCTGAGCGACGACGTGACGATCGTCGGCCGGGTCACCGCCGAGCTCGAGACCGAGACGCTCCGCGGTCTCGCAGCACGGGGCATCCGGGTCGGAGACCAGGACGTGGTGCGCGTCGAGCGCGTCGACCCCGCCCGCGAACGGCCGCTCCGGCTCACGCTCGAGGACGGCAGCACGCTCGAGGCCGACGCCGTCTTCACGGGCGGGGCCCTCGTGCCGAACGACGAGCTGCTGCGACAGCTCGGCGCCGACACCGTCGCCGGCCCGATGGGCGAGTGGACCGCATCCGACCCCACCGGCCTCAGCTCGGTGCCCGGCGTCTGGGTGGCGGGCAACTCGGCGAACGCCGGCGCGCTGGTCATCGTGGCCGCGGCATCGGGGCTCACCGCGGCCACGGTGATCAACTACGACCTGGTGCAGGAGGACATCGCCCTCACCCTGGGTCGCTGAGCGAGCCCGCTCAGCCCTGCGCCAGCACCGACACGTCGTTCCACGTCTCCCACTCCGCGATGCGCCCGGCGTAGTCGGCCTTCGCGGTCTCGATCGGGGAGCGGCCGAAGAACACCCGCAGCGGCGGCTCGTCGGCGTCGACGATCCGGAGGATCGCCTCGCCGGTCGCGCCAGGGTCGCCGGGCTCGGCCATGCGCGACTTGCGGGCCTCGGCGGCGGCCTCCTTCACGGCGGCGTAGTCCTCGAGCGGCTCGGCGTGCTTGGCGGATGCTCCGCCCCAATCGGTGCTGAACCCACCCGGCTCCACCAGCGTCACGTGCACCCCGAACGGAGCGACCTCCTGGGCGAGCGCCTGCGAGAAGCCCTCGAGCGCCCACTTGGAGGCGTTGTAGATGCCGATGTTCGGGAACGCCGAGATGCCGCCGATCGACGAGACCTGGATGATGTGCCCCGACCCCTGCTCCCGCAGGTAGGGCAGGGCGGCCTGTGTGATCCAGAGGGCGCCGAACACGTTCGTCTCGAACTGCTCGCGCACCTCCTGCTCGCTCAGCTCCTCGATGAAGCCGAACTGTCCGTAGCCGGCGTTGTTGATCACGACGTCGAGGCGGCCGAAGAAGTCGTAGGCCTCGGTGACTGCGGCGAAGTCGGCCTCGCGGTCGTTCACGTCGAGCTGGAGGGGGAGGAATCGGTCGCCGTAGCGGTCGACGAGCTCGGCGAGGGTCGACGTGTCGCGCGCGGTGGCGGCGACGCGGTCTCCCCGCTCGAGGGCGGCGAGCGCCCACTCGCGGCCGAAACCGCGGGACGCTCCGGTGATGAACCAGGTTTTCTGTGCCATGCGACGAGTCAACACCCGCACGGCCCGAACGCTTCCTTCCGGAGTCGGGAAGCTGCACCCCTTCTGGGGCAGGTTCCAGACTTCCCCCACCCCTAGGCTGACGGCAGCCGGGTGCAGCCCGCGGCAGCGACCAGGGGGAGACCGATGACCGACACGACCGCGGTGCGCCGAGGCCCCCGCATGCCGAGCCGACGCGTGCTCGTCGCCATCCTGCTCGGCGTCATCCCGCTCAGCCAGGCGCCGATCGACATCTACACCCCCGCCATCCCGACGATGATCACCGAGCTCGGCACCACGTCGACGCTCGTGCAGAACACCGTGACGGTCTACGTGCTCGGCATGAGCCTCGGCCTCATCCCGGTGGGCGTGATCGCCGACGCGAAAGGCCGGCGCCCGACCCTGCTGGTCTGCCTGGCCCTGCTGCTCGTCACGAGCGTCGGCATCGCGTTCACCACCGACATCGCGGTGCTGCTGGTGCTCCGCTTCCTCCAGGGGGTGGGCGGATGCGCGTGCATGGTGCTCGTCTACGCCGTCGCCGCCGACACCACCCGGGGCGCGAAGCTCACCTCGCTCTCGGGCCTGCTCGGCGCCTCGTGGGGACTGGCCCCGGTGATCGCCCCGGCGATCGGCGGATTCCTCGTCGACGCCGTGTCGTGGCGCGGCATCTTCGTGCTCGTGGCGGTGCTCGCGGGCATCGCGCTGCTGGTCGTCTGGCTGGTGCTGCCCGAGACGCTCGACCCGGCCGACGCCCAGCCGATCGTGCCGAAGACCATCGCGCGGGTGCTGGGCGGCACGCTCCGGCAGAAGATCTTCCTGGGGCTGACCCTCGCGTTCGCGGTGTTCGCCAGCGCCCAGCTGCTGTTCGGTATCGTCGCCCCGCTGCTCTACGAGAAGGTGCTCGGCCTGACGCCCTTCCAGTACGGCGCCATCGCCCTGGTCATCGGTGCGGCGAATCTCGGCGGTGAGCTGGCCACCGGCGCCTTCGCCACCCGCATCTCGCCCCGCACCCTCGGGTTCACGGCCCTGGGGTCCTTCGTCGTCGGCACCGCCGTGCTGCTCGTCAGCGGTCTCACAGTCGGGCCCGACCTCCTGCTGCTCACGATCGGGGCCGTCTTCGTGATGCTCGGCTGCGGCGCCCTGTGCCCGCTCGCCTACGGGCTCGCCCTCGGCCTCTTCGACCGCAACCTGGGCCTCATCGGCGGCCTCGCCAGCGCCGTCTGCTACCTCGTCGTCGCCGCCACGATGGGCCTCGCGTCGGGCCTGCACGACCGGAACCAGGTGCCCCTGTCCCTCATCTACGTCGGCTGCGCCGTCGTCGGCGCCGTGCTGCTCGCCCTGTGCCTGCGCCCGCGTCCCCGTGCCGTGCCCGCCGCCGAGGCCGACCGGGTCACGCAGGGCTGAGGAGCGACGACAGCACCTCCGCGCGGCGGCTCAGCACGATGAAGTGCCCCTCGTCCGGGTAGCTGCGCAGCCGCGCATCCGGCAGCACCTCGACCAGCCGGGCAGCCCAGGCCGCCGGGATCAGGCGGTCGGCCGAGCCCTGGTGCACCACGACGGGCACGGTCACCGAGGCGGGCGGGAAGCCCCACGGCCCCACGAAGGCGCGGTACGAGTCGACCGCGCCGCGCGGGTCGGCGACCCCCTCGGCCACGCAGCGGGCGAACCAGGCCGAGTGCCGGGCGAGCAGCACCGTGTCGCTCGCGTCGAGGGCGGCGGCCGAGGCCTCGGCGGTGAGCCGCGGGAAGGCGCGCGCGAGGCCCCGGGTCGCCGCGAAGCCGAGCGCGGCGAGCGTCGGCGCCCGCAGCGACAGCCCGGCGACCCGCTTGTCGGTGCGGTTGAGCTCGGCGAACACCGCGGGGTCGATCAGCGGCAGCGCTCCCGCCACCACCGCCACGGCCGACACCCTCGACGGGAAGGCCTTCGCCACCGCCAGCGCGTACTGCCCGCCCTCCGACCAGCCGGTGACGGCGAAGCGCGAGGTGTCGAGGCCCCCGCCGGCGGGCGAGGCGAGGTGCTCGAGCAGAGCCCCGACGTCGAAGTGGGCCCAGGCGAGCGGCGTGCGGCCGGGGCTCCGCGAACTGCCGCCGATGCCGGGCCGGTCGGGCGAGACCAGCGCGATGCCGAGCGCGCGAGCGACCTCGTGGCCGGTGGCGGCGTCGAGCCCGCTCATCAGCCCGCCGTGGCAGCTCAGCACCAGTTCACCGTGCGGGTCGCCGTAGACCCGGTAGGCCAGCGCTCGCCCGTCGCCGAGGGCGATGCGGCGGCGGAGGCCCTGGCTCATTCTCGAACGATACCCGCTCAGGTGGCGAGCAGCCGCTCCCGCTCCCGCTCGACGTCGAACGACGCCGTCGGCCAGCGCAGCTGCAGCCCGGTGAGCGCCTCCTCGAGCAGCTGCTGCACGGCGAGGGCCGAGAACCACTTGTGGTCGGCCGGCACCACGAACCACGGCGCCGGCTCGGTGTTCGTGGCGGTCAGCGCCGCCTCGTAGGCCTCCTGGAAGGCCGGCCAGTGCGCCCGGTCGTCGACGTCGCCCGGGCTGAACTTCCAGTGCTTGTCGGAGCGGTCGAGCCGGCGCAGCAGGCGCTTGCGCTGCTCGTCGTAACCGAGGTGCAGGAACACCTTGACGATCGTCGTGCCCGACTCGACCAGCCGGCGCTCGAAGGCGTTGATGGTCGCGTAGCGGTCGTCGATGGCGGCCGCCGAGAGGGTGCCGTGCACGCGGGGCACGAGCACGTCCTCGTAGTGCGATCTGTCCCACACCCCGATCTGCCCGGGCGCCGGCAGCTGCTTCTCGACGCGCCAGAGGAACGGGTGCGCCCGCTCCTCCTCGGTCGGCGCCTTGAACGCGTGGTGCGAGACCCCCTGCGGATCGACCGAGCCGGCGACCTTCTTCACCACGCCGCCCTTGCCCGCGGTGTCCATGCCCTGCAGCACGAGCAGCACCGAGCGCGCGGGGGCACCGTTGCCGACCGTGCTCGCGGCGAAGAGCTGCTCCTGCAGCCGGGCGAGCGACTTCCCGGTTCCGCGGAAGCTCGCCTCCCCGTCGTCCTTATCGAGCACCCCGGGGGTCGCCCCGGTGTCGAACCCGGCCAGGTCGACGGATGCTCCCGGCGCCCCCGCCCGCAGCCTGGAGCTCCACGGCCCCTCGATCCGCCCGCGCGGCGGTTCAGCGTGTGCCGGCATCCCTTGCCTCTTTCTCGTGACCGTCACCCGAACTCTAGCCGCGCAGGTGCGACGCGAGGAAGGCGAGCACGAGCACGTCCTCGTCGGGTCCGCCGGCCTCGTGGCCGTTGAAGGGCCAGAGATGCAGCGCACTCTCGCCCGCATAGGCCCGGTGGGCGCCCGCGATCGTCGAGGGTGGTGTGATCGGGTCCATCATCGCCGCCGAGAACCAGGCCGGCACCTGCGCCCGCCGCGCGAAGTTCACCCCGTCGAAGTAGCGCAGCGTCTCCATCACCTCGCCGAGCCGGTCGCGGTGCACCGCCAGGTACTGGGCGATCTCCTTGTAGGGGTGCGCATCCGTGATGCGGATCGCCCGCGGGTAGTCGCAGAGGAACGGGGTGGTGAAGGCACCGGCGGTCACCCCCTCGGCGAGGGCCGCGACGGCCAGGGCCAGCCCGCCGCCCTGGCTGCCCCCGACCACGCCGATGCGCTCGGGGTCGACCTGCGTGAGGGCTCGGGCGGCGTCGACGGCGAGCACCGCATCCGTCATCAGCCGGCGGTAGTAGTAGCCCTCGCGGCTCTCGATGCCGCGCGTCATCACGCCGGGGATCTGCGGCCCCGTCGACCCGTCGGGATCGCCGGTGTCCCCCGCCGACCAGGTCGAGCCCTGGCCGCGCGTGTCCATCTGCAGGTGCGCGAACCCGGCGCTCGCCCAGAACAGGTTCTCCCAGGCCCGACCGCGCCCGCCGCCGTAGCCGACGTACTGCACCACGGCCGGCAGCGGCCCCTCGGCTCCCACGGGAACCCGCAGCCAGGCCTTGATGCCCTGCCCGCCGAACCCGGGGAACGTCACGTCGAAGACCTCGACCGTCTCGAGGCCCGTCTCGACGGGCACGAGCACGACCTCGGTTCCCGCACCCGCCGCCCGCGCTTCGGCAAGGGTCGTGTGCCAGAAGTCGTCGAAGTCGTCGGGAGCGGTCTGCACGCTCTCGTACTCGGCCAGTTCGGCTTCACCGAGGTCGGTCAGCATGGCGGTCTCCTTCGCACCGGCCGGCACGCGCGCTCTCGGCACGTGCTCGGGTTCAGCACGACTGTAGCGAAGAGCGGATGCCCTCTCCGACCTCAGTTCGGATCGGTCACCCGCCCGGCCACCGACGAGCTCCCGCCGCGCGGCGGCTGCTTCTTCTGCTTCGACAGCTCGCCGCCGACGCGACCGCCGTAGGGGCGGCCGTGGTCGGCGAACTCCTCGCGGAAGTAGGCCAGCCGCCACTCGCCGAGCTCGATCCGCGCGCCGGTGCGCAGGATGCGGCCGCGGGGCGGCCTCCCGCCCACCGGGCCGGGCTCCCTCGTGTGCCCGCCGCCCGTCGGCTCGATGTCGTAGAGCACGTACTCGTCGTCGTCCTCGTGCCGGATCTCGGCGTGCACGGGCGCCAGCCCGGGCAGCTGCAGATCGGCGTCGGGCCCCGAGCCGATCACCGTGCGGCCGGGCAGCAGGTCGAACTCGCGCGGCGGCCGCCCGTTCCAGTACTCGGAACCCACGGTGAAGATCAGGCGCGGTCGCCCCGAACCGGGCAGATAGTGCGTCGTCGTCACCCGGCGGCGAACCACGCGGTTCACGGTCGGCAGCAGGGGCAACGGCGTGGTGGGCGGCAGCGGGAAGGTGAGGGCCTGATCGCCGTTGCGGCGGACGAGCAGCGGGGCGAGCGCCTGGAACCCGCCGAGCCGGATATGCGGCGAGCGCGTGACGAGCCGCTGCAGCCGGCTGTTCTTCACATCGCCGAGGTGCAGGATCGGGCCGTCCGGGCCCTCCAGACAGACCGAGATGCCGCGATCGGCGAGCGCGTCGGCGACCGTGGTGAGGTCGGCGAGGCTCCGGCGACCGTTGCCCGGCAACCGGCCCGGCTCGTTCACGTGAATGACGATCTCGGTGCCCGAGGCCTTGATCGTGCCCTGGAACGGCACGGCGGTGCTGTCGGACTCGGTCTCCGAGAAGGTCAGGTCGATGTCGAGGCGCACCATGGCGCCCGCCCCCGTCCGGGTCTCCGGCTCAGAGCCCGCGGTGCGGGTCGGAACCGGGAGCGGTGTCGTCGCTCGTGGTGACGCGCAGGGTGCCGTCGATCTTCCAGGTGGCTCGCGGCGCATCCGGCCCGATGTCGCGGGGCACCTCGACGGTCATGTCGACGAAGGTGTAGTTCACGGCCGCGCCGCGACCGGTCAGGTACGACCACATCTCGCGACCGAGGTCGGTCCAGTCGGTGATCGAGTGGCCCTCGGGGCCTGAGGCGTCGGCGAACGGGTCGGAGGAGGTGGACGTGGTGTCAGACATGGCGATGACCTTTCCCTTTTCCCGGAGCGTAGTGCGATCAGGTGGACCGCGACCAGATATTCGACGGACTTCTCAGCAGCCGTTCGCTGCGGTCACCAGGCCAGTCGTTCGGTGCTCCTCGCGGCCGAGCGCGAGGCCACCTCGCGTACCCGGGCATGGAGCTCCGCCGAGGCCTGCGCGGCGAGCGGATTCGTGCTGACGCCGTCCTCCGCGACGAGCCGCCCGCCCACGTAGACGCGCTTGAGGTTGCGCAACCCGCAGGCGAAGGCGTAATGGGCGTGCACGTCCCAGACCGGCCCGGTGTCGGGACTCGACGGGTCGACGAGCAGGAGGTCGGCGTACTTGCCGACCTCGAGCGAGCCGACGCGGTCGGCGACGCCGAGCGCCTCGGCCGAGCCCAGCGTGTGCATCCGCAGCATCTCGCGGGGCATCAGCACCGAGGCGTCCTGATTGACCGCCCGCTGCGTGTACACCCCGATCCGGAGGTTCTGGAACGGGTCGGAGACGTCGGTGCAGGACTGGTCGTCGAGCCCCACGCCGATCGGCATGCCGAGCTCCCGGTAGCGCGGGATGTCGGCGACGCCGGAGCCGAGGCGCCCGTTCGAGGTGGGCTGCCAGACCATTCCGGCGCCCTTCTCCGCGGCGACGCGGGCCATGTAGGTGTCGGGGTGCACGAAGTGGCCGAACAGGAAGCCGGGCCGCAGCGCCCCGGCCTCCTCGTACCAGCGGAACTTCTCCCGCTGCTGGTCGAGCGCCTCGCTCGTCTCGAGGAAGTGCGCCTGGTTGCCGATCCCGTGCTCGTCCATGGCGCGCACCTCGTCGCGGGCGGCCTCGGCGCTCGCCGACCACTGCACCGCTCCGAAGACGGATGCTCCGAGCGACAGCTCGGGCGGGACCGACGCCTCGAGGTACCGCACGGCGCGGCCGAAGGCGTCGAACGCCTCTTCGACCGGCTGGAACTCGCTGTCGAGGCGGATCGCGTTCATCGTCCGGAGCCCCGCGTCCCGCGCCGCGTCGAACTGACGGTGCAGGTACGCCTCGGGCCGCACGGCGTAGATCTCGCGGCGGTCGGTCTCGGCGTCGTACTTGCCGACGACCCGCGAGTCGGTGAAGTTGTAGGCGCTCGTCACCCCGTTCCCGAGGAAGTCGAGGCAGCCGTGCAGGGTGAACCAGTACACGTCCTCCTCGTCGGCGCCGGCGATGAAGGTGCTCTGCTCGCCGACCCAGCCGTAGAGCGGTTCGCCCGGGGTCATGCCGCGCATCCCGCTGGTGAAGATGTGGCTGTGCGCCGAGACGAAGCCCGGTGCGAGGAACGCGCCCTTCGCGTCGAGCACCTCGCCCGAGCCGATCGACTCGCGCCCGGGCGGGAGCGCCCCCTCCCCCATCGCCTCGATGCGGCCGTCGGCTCCGACCGCCAGCCAGCCGCGGAACCAGTCGCGGTCGTCGGCCATCGGGATGACGACGGCGTTCACGATGGTCAGGAGGGTGCCGGATTCGCTCATGACGCCATGATGCCCGGCCCGGATTGCGGCCATGTTTCGGGCGCTAGCCTGGACGGGGCGCTCTTCCCGCCCCCTCGTCGAAGGACTCCCGCATGATGCATCCCGCCGCTCTCCCGCCCGACCACCCCGACGCGGGCGAGACCTTCAAGAACGCCGCGCGCGGCACCGCACCGCAGGTCGTGCTCGTGCGGCACGGCGAGACGGAGTGGAGCCTCGACGGGCGGCACACCGGGCGCACCGACATCCCCCTCACCGCGCGCGGTGAGGAGCAGGCGGCGGCGGTCGGGCGGGTGCTCGCCGGCCGCCGCTTCGGCCTCGTGCTCTCGAGCCCGCGGCGCCGCGCGGTCGAGACGGCCGCGATCGTCGGCTACCCCGACGTCGAGACCGACGCCGACCTCGTCGAGTGGGACTACGGCGCGTACGAGGGCCTGACCAGCCCGCAGATCAGCGCGGCCTACGGCGACGACTGGAACCTCTGGCGCGACGGCGTGCAGCCCACGCCCGAGGGCGTCGGCGAGCAGGCGGCCGACCTGCTGCGACGCAACCAGGCGATCATCCGCCGCGCCCACCTCACCCTGAACCGCGGCGAGGACGTGCTGCTGTTCTCGCACGGCCACTACCTGCGCACGCTCGCCGCCACCTGGATCGGCGCTCCGATCAGCACCGGCGAGTACCTCGTGCTCGACACCGCCGCGCTCTGCGTGCTCGGCTTCGAGCACGGCAACCAGGTGCTGCGGCAGTGGAACCGCTCGCCGTGGCAGGAGGAGCAGCGATGAGCGCGCCTGTCACGATCACCTCCGCGTCGGCCCTGAAGCGCTCCCTCGCCGCGCTGGCCGCCGAGTTCGCCGCCGTCGCGGTCGAGCGCGACGCCGAGGGCACCGCTCCGTTCGCCGAGGTGGCCCGGTTGCGCGCCACGGGGGCACTGCCCGCGCTCGTTCCGACCGCGCTGGGCGGCGGCGGGCTGGGCTGGCGCACCGTGTTCGAGGCGCTGCGGCCGATCATCCGCGCCGATGCCGGGCTGGGGCACGTCTTCGCGTACCACTACGTCAACTCGTGGCGGCTGCAGCTGAACGAGAACCAGCCGGCGATCGAGGAGCTGCAGCGCGGGCTCGCGACGGACCACTGGTTCTGGGGCGGTGCGGGCAACCCGCGCGACGCGGGCCTCGAGCTCACGCCTGTCGAGGGCGGGTTCACCGTGTCGGGCCGCAAGTTCTTCGCGACCGGGGCCCAGGTGGCCGACCGGGTCACGGCCTCCGGCACCCGGGTCGACACCGGCGAGAAGCTCGCGATCATCATCGACGCCACGCAGCCCGGCGTGGTGCACCACGACGACTGGGCGAACATCGGGCAGCGGCTGTCGGCCTCGGGCTCGGTGTCGTTCGACGCGGCGTCGGTGCCCGACGCGCACGTGCTCGGGCTCGGCGAGCAGGCGGGGCCGGCCTACCGCCCCTACGCCTCACTGTCCATCCTGCTGTTCCAGCTCGCGCTCGACCACCTGCACGTGGGGCTCGCCGAGGGGGCACTCGCGGCCGCCGCCTCGTACGTCGCCACGAGCACCCGCCCCTGGTCGACCGCCACCGTCGACCGCGCGGTCGACGACCCGTACATCCGTGAGCTGATCGGCGAGCTGACCTCGGCGACGAGGGCGGCGGATGCCCTGACCTGGCGTGCCACGGACGCCCTCGTCGAGGCGGCCGACCGCGGCTGGGACCTCACCGACGCCGAGCGCGGCGAGGTCGCGGTGGAGATCGCGGCGGCCAAGGTCGTGTCGACGACGACCGTGCTCGACGTCACCTCGCGGCTGTTCGAACTCACCGGGGCGCGGGCCACCGGGGAGTCGTACGGCTTCGACCGGTTCTGGCGGAACGCCCGCACGATCACGCTGCACGACCCCGTCGCATACAAGGCTCAGGAGGTCGGCGACCATGCGCTGCAGGGCCTGTTCCCGACGCCGTCGGGCTACAGCTAGGGGTTGCGCGCCGCGCTCAGGGTGGTGGGCTGGAACTCCGGGGCGGTGAACGGCCGCCCGGTGAGGAGCGGAACCATGACCGACAGCATCACGCCCGACGACGACCGCGAGGGTCGCGACTACGGACACGGCGACGCCGACGAGCTGCTGCCCGAGGGTGCGGGCACGGCGGCCACCGCCGGAGAGACCGTGCTGCCGTCGGGCCTCGACGGCGACGAGCCGGAGGGCGAGGCCGAGCCCGACCCGACGATCGCACCGGGGCCCGATGCGGCCAGCGACGCCTCGTCGCCCGTCGGGCATGCGGCCCCGCAGGATCTGCGCACCGAAGACTCCTAACGCGCACCCGGCTCACCTTTCGGCGGCTCGAAATACTGGGAAAGGCGGCGTTCGGGCGGGGTGCTCGACGGGCGACTGACACACTTGGGTCTCGATGACGTCTACGCCCGAGCGCCCCTCGCCCACCCCGCCGACCCCCGCCGAACTGCGCCGCTGGCGCCAGTACCTCGCCGACGAACGGGCCGAGGCCCGGGTCTACCGTGAACTGGCCCAGCGCAAGACCGGGTCGGAGCGCGAGATCCTCGACGCCCTGGCCGACGCCGAGGGGCGGCATGAGGAGCACTGGCTCGAGCTGCTCGGCGACGACGTCGGCAAGCCGCGCCGGGCCGACCTGCGCACCCGCCTGCTCGCCGTGTTCGCGCGGCGCTTCGGTTCGGTGTTCGTGCTCGCGCTGATGCAGCGGGCCGAGGCGCGTTCGCCCTACGAGACCGACGTCGACGCGACCGCGGCGATGGCAGCCGACGAGCGCATCCACGGCGAGGTCGTGCGCAGTCTCGCCGCGCGGGGACGCGGCCGCCTGTCGGGCACCTTCCGCGCCGCCGTCTTCGGGGCGAACGACGGACTGGTGTCGAACCTCGCCCTCGTGCTCGGCATCGGGGCGACCGGCGTCTCGAGCACGGTCGTGCTGGCCACCGGCGTCGCAGGGCTGCTGGCCGGCGCGCTCTCGATGGGCGCCGGCGAGTTCGTCTCGGTGCGGTCGCAGCGCGAGCTCCTCGCGGCCTCGACGCCCGATCCCGACGCGCACACGGCGGTGCCCAAGCTCGACGTCGACGCGAACGAGCTGGCGCTCGTCTACCGGGCGCGGGGCATGAGCTCGGTCGACGCCGCCGCGAAAGCCGCCGACGTCTTCGGGGGCCTGTCGACCACGACCTCGGCCATCCGCATCCAGCGGGCGGGCGACGCCGGGGTCACGGCGCCGACCATCACGGGCGGGGCGACGGATGGCGACGAGCACGAGGAGATCGGCACCGCCTGGCAGGCCGCGATCTCGTCGTTCTGCTTCTTCGCCTCGGGTGCGATCATCCCGGTGCTGCCCTACCTGTTCGGGCTCTCGGGAATTGTGGCCGTGCTGATCGCGTCGGTGCTCGTGGGGCTCGCGCTGCTCGGCACGGGGGCGGTCGTCGGGCTGCTCTCGGGCGGTCCGCCGCTGCGCCGGGCGCTGCGGCAGCTGGCGATCGGGTTCGGCGCGGCGGCCGTCACCTACGTGCTGGGGCTGGCGTTCGGGGCGACGCAGTCCTGAGCCGCCCCGTTCGGCACGCTCAGGCGGGTACGGAGGCCAGCTCGTCGTAGGTGGCGAACTTCGTGGCCACGTCGCTGCCGGTGAAGTGGCCCACCCAGCCGTCGTCGTCGTGGAAGAAGCGCACCGAGACGTAGTCGGGGTTGGTGCCCATGTCGAACCAGTGCGTCGTGTCCTTCGGCACCGAGAGCAGGTCGCCGGCCTCGCAGAACACGGCGTGCACCTTGCCCTGGGCGTGCAGGTAGAACACGCCGGAGCCGCGCGCGAAGAAGCGGTCCTCGTCGTCGTCGTGCTGGTGCTCGCTGAGGAACTTCTGGCGCGCCTCGGCGGCCTGCGCCCGGTACTCGTCGGTGTCGGCGGGGGTGATCGAGACGACGTCGACGAGCGTGTAGCCGTGGTCGGTGTTCACGCCGGCGATCTCGTCGCGGTAGAGCTCGAGCACCTCTTCCTGCGTGGGCTCGGCCGAGAGCTCCTTGAGCTCCCAGCGGCTGAAGCGGGCGTTCAGGCCGGCGAGCACCTCGTGGATGGTGTCGAAGTCGCGCGTCTGCAGCGCGGGAGTGGTGGGGTCGGTGTCGTTCCACACGGTCAGCAGGGTCATGTGCTCATCGTAATCCCGCGCGCTCGGCGTCTCCTCCTGCACATCCATCTCGAAGGCCCGTGAAGGTAACAGAGCGCAACACGATTCGCCGCGACACGCACGCGAGGTCTTGAATCGAGCTGCACCCGCACCCACTGCACCCTCCTCACCCCACATTCCTCGTCCCGAAGGAGCACTCCATGGCCATCCTCCGCAGAGCTGCGGCCGTCACGGCCCTCACCGCCGCCGGCCTCCTCGTCCTCTCCGGCTGCGCGCAGTCGAGCACCTCGTCCGAAGCGTCCTCGTCCGACTCGGCGGCGAAGCCCACCGCCTCGGCCGCCCTCCCCTCGCCCTTCGACGGCGACCCGGTCACCGTGGCGCTGGTGCGCCAGAGCGGCGCCGGCGACTTCTTCGAGGCCTGGGGCGCCGGCGCGGCCGCCCAGGCGGAGTTCGCCAACATCGACCTGCAGGTCACCGACGCCCGCAACGACAACGCGAAGCAGGCGAGCGACCTCGAGCAGGCCATCGCCGCCAAGCCCGACGCGATCATCGTCGACCACGGTCAGACCGACACGATCCAGCCGCTCATCACCAAGGCGGTCGACGCGGGCATCCCGGTCATCGTCTACGACCTCGCGCTCACCGACACCGACGGTGTCATCACCACCAGCCAGTCCGACGCCTCGATGGCCGAGGGCGTGCTGAAGCAGCTCGTCGCCGACGTCGGCCAGGGCGCCAAGGTCGGCTACGTCTCGGCCACCGGCTTCGCCCCGCTCGACCGTCGCGCCGAGGTGTGGAACAAGGTCGTGGCCGACAACGACCTCGACGTCGTCTTCTCCACCGGCAAGGTCTCCGAGTCGACCGCGACCGACAACATCCCGCTGGTCGACGCGGCCCTGAAGCAGAACCCCGACGTGAAGGCGATCTTCGCTCCTTACGACGAGATCACCAAGGGCGCCGTGCAGGCGGTCATCCAGAACAACCTGCAGAGCTCGGTGAAGGTCTACGGCATCGACATCTCCAACGCCGACCTCGAGGTCATCACCGCCGAGGGCAGCCCCTGGGTCGCCACCTCGGCCACCGACCCCGCGGCCGTCGGCGCCGGAGTCGTGCGCGCCCTCGCCCTCAGCCTGGCCGGTCAGCTCGACGAGACCGACGTGCAGTTCCCCGCCATCACCATCACGCAGGACTTCCTGGCCGAGAACAAGGTCACGAACGTCAAGGAGCTGCGGGCCGCTGAGCCGTCGCTGGCGCTCGACGACGTGGTCGTGGCGGATTGGCTGCCCGCGGTCTCCGAATGACCGACCCGCTCGCCGATCGCCCCGGGGGGCACGACACCGTCGTGTCCCCCGTCGGGGTTCCCGCGGGTGGCGTCGTGTCCCTCGCGGGCGTCTCGGTCGCCTACGGGTCGAACGTCGTGCTGCAGGGTGTCGACCTCGCCTTCGGCGCGGGGGAGATCACGGCGCTGCTCGGCGCGAACGGGGCCGGCAAGTCCACGCTGATCAAGGCGCTGTCGGGGGCGAACGCCCGCTACGGCGGCGAGATCCGCATCGGCGGCGATCTCGTGCACCTGTCCTCCCCGGTGCAGGCGCGGCAGCTCGGCATCTCCACCGTGCACCAGAAGGTGGCCGACGGCATCGTGCCCGGCCTGTCGGTGGCCGAGAACCTCACGCTCGACGACCTCGCGCAGGCGTCGAGGCATCCGCTGCGCCGCCGCCGGCAGGCCCTCGCCGATGCCCGGGCCGCCCTCGCCACGCTCGGTCTCGACTGGAACGACGCCGTGCTCGAGCGCGACGCCGCGACGCTGCCCATCTCCGACGCGCAGCTGCTCGTGCTGGCGCGGGCGCTGCGCAGCACCCCGCGCCTGCTCATCCTCGACGAACCCACCTCGGCGCTCACCGCCGCCGAGGCCGAGCGGCTGTTCGACGTGCTTCGGGCGCTGCGCGCGAACGGCCTGTCGATCGTCTACGTCTCCCACCGCTTCGGCGAGATCGAGGCGCTGGCCGACCGCGTCGTCGTGCTGCGCGACGGCCTCGTGCAGTCGGTCTCCTCCCGCCCGTTCGCCTGGCACGAGCTGCTGCACGACATGCTCGGCCGGCAGACCGCGCTCGAGAACGAGCGGGGCACGGCCGCACGGGGAACGGATGCGGTGGCCCGCCTCGAGGGTGTCGTCGCCCTGCCCGACAGCCCGCCGATCGACCTCGAGATCCGCCGGGGCGAGGTGCTCGGGGTGCTCGGTCTTATCGGCGCCGGCAAGACCGAGCTGGCCGAGCTGCTCGGCGGTCTCGCGCAGCCGCTGGCCGGACGCCTCACGCTCGAGGGCGCGGCGTACGCGCCGAAGCGGCCGTCCGACGCCATCCGCGCCGGGGTCGTGCTGGTGCCCGAAGACCGTCAGAAGCAGGGCATCCTGCCGGGCTGGTCGGTGCTGCGCAACATCACGCTGCCGTTCCTCGCCGAGTCGAGCGCGCTCGGGCTGCTGCGCCGGCGGTCGGAGCGCTCGCGCGCCGACACGGTCATCGACACGCTCTCGGTGGTCACGGCCGGGCCCGACGCCCTGATCGACGACCTCTCGGGCGGCAACCAGCAGAAGGTCGTCGTGGGCCGCTGGCTGTCGGCGAAGCCGCGCCTGGCCCTGCTCGACGAGCCCTTCCGCGGGGTCGACATCGCGGCCCGCCGCGAGATCGGCGCCCGCCTCGCCGCGATCGCCGCCGACGGCGCCGCCGCGGTCGTCTTCTCCAGCGACGTCGACGAGATCCTCGAGGTGGCCGACCGCATCGTCGTGCTCGTGGCGGGCCGCATCGAGCTCGACCGCTACGCCGACGACGTCGACCGCCCCACGATCATCCACGCCTTCCTCGGCGAGACCGCCGCCTCGTCCCCCGCTGCCGGCACCGCCCCGTCCCCCGCCGCCACCACCGGCGAGAGCGCCCCCGCCGGTTCGACCACCACCGAGTCCGACCCCGAAAGGACTTCCCCATGACCAGCACCACCACGGCCCCGCCCGCCCGGCCGGCCGCTCCCACGAAGTCGGCGGGCGAGCGGGTCTCGGGCACCGTCGTGAAGTGGGGCTTCGTCGCCGTGACGGCGCTGCTGATCCTGTTCTTCGTGGTGTCCGAGCCCAACTTCCGCACCGTCGACAACGTCTTCGGCATGCTCAAGTTCATCGCGCCCACCGCGATCGCGGGCCTCGGCGTGATGCTCGCGATGACCGTCGGCGGCATCGACCTCTCCGTGGGCGCCTCGGCCGGCTTCGCGGTCTCGATCGCCGCGTGGACCATGGTCATCGCCAACCAGGTCGGCGGCGTCGCCGTCTCGGTGGTGCTGGTGTGCGGGCTGCTGATCGGGGCGCTGAACGCGTTCCTGATCGTCGTGGCGCGCATCCCCGACCTGCTCGCGACACTCACCACGATGTTCGTCATCGTCGGCCTCAAGCTGATCATCGTCGACGGCAAGTCGATCTCGTCGCAGATGACCCTGTCGAACGGCACGACGGCGCCCGGCAAGTTCACCGCCGACTTCCTCTGGCTCGACCGCGGCTCGATCGGCCCCGTGCCGATCCCCGTGATCCTGTTCCTGCTCATCACCGTGCTGCTCTGGTTCCTGCTCGAGCGCACCCGCTGGGGCCGGGCGCTCTTCGCCGTCGGCACCAACGCCGAGGCTGCGCGGCTCTCGGGCATCCGGGTGCAGTGGTACCGCACGGCTGCCTACATGGGCTGCGGCCTGCTCGCCTCGGTCGCCGGCCTGCTGCTCGCCGCCCGCATCGGGCAGGGCGACGTCACCGCCGGCAACTCCCTGCTGCTCGACGCGGTCGCGGTCGCGCTGGTGGGAGTGAGCGTGCTCGGCATCGGCCGGCCGAACGCCTGGGGCACCGCCCTCGGGGCCGTGCTGATCGCGGTGATGGTCACGGGCTTCACCATGGCGGGCCTGCCCTACTACGCTCAGGACTTCGGCAAGGGCATCGTGCTGCTCGTCGCCCTGCTGTTCAGCTTCACCTTCTCCCGCCGCCGCACGGTCGTCACCGCGGGCTCAACGACCAGCGCCTCCTGACCCCCGCCCCACCCAGCCCGACCAGGACCACCCAGCCCGACCAGAACCACCCGGCCCGACCAGCCCACCCAGCCCGACCAGGATCACCATGCCCGACTTCTCCCAGCTCACCGCCGACACCGTCGCCGCCTACCTCGCGAGCCGCCGCGCTCTCGCCGGGGTCGTCGACGCCGCCCGCATCGCGTCGGTGCGCGAGGTCGGCGACGGCAACCTCAACCTCGTCTTCATCGTCGAGGACGCCGGCGGAGCATCCGTCGTTCTGAAGCAGTCGCTGCCCCACGTGCGCACCGACCCGTCGTGGCCGATGACCCGTGAGCGCTCGGCCCGCGAGGCGACCGTGCTCGAGGCGCACCAGCGCGCCGACGCCGAGCACGTGCCCGCGCTCTACGACTTCGACCACGAGCACTTCGTGCTGGCGATCGAGAACCTGTCCGACCACCGCGTCTGGCGCAACGAGCTGAACGCCGGGCGGGTGCACGAGTACGCGGCCGACGCCATCGGGCGCTACGTCGCCCGCACCGCCTTCGCCACCTCGCCGCTCGGTCTCGACCCGCTCGAGCACAAGGCCCTGGTGACGCGCGCCGTGAACCCCGAGCTCGCGCAGATCACCGAGGACCTCGTCTTCACCGAGCCGTACATCGAGCACCCGCACAACGCGGTGCTGCCGGCGAACGATCCCGACGTGGCGGCCCTCCGCGCCGACCGGGCGCTGCGGCGCGAGATGGGGCTCGCGAAGTTCCGCTTCATGACCACCGCGCAGTCGCTCATCCACGGCGACCTGCACACGGGGTCGGTGTTCGTACGGCCGGCGGGCGGCTTCGAGGGCGGGGTTCCGGATGCCCGGGCCTCCGTGCGCGCGTTCGACAGCGAGTTCGGCTTCGTGGGCCCGACGGGCTTCGACCTCGGCGCCCTCTGGGCGAACCTGATCCTCGCGGCGGCCCGCGCCGAGGCCCTCGGCGAACCGGATCGCGCCGAGCTCGTGCTCACCTTGCCCGGCCGCCTGTGGGCCGCCTTCGAGCACGAGTACCGGGCGCTCTGGCCCGAGCGGCTCGACCCGCGCGTGTGGGGCGACGAGGTGCTCGAGCAGCTGCTGGCGGGCATCCGCGACGATGCGGCCGTGTTCGCGGCGGCCAAGGCGATCCGCCGGATCGTGGGCTTCGCGAAGGCGAGCGACATCGAGACCCTGCCGGCCGCCGAGCGCGAGGGCGCGGCCCGCGGCGTGCTGCGCGCCGGCCGCTCGCTCGCCCTCACCCGCCACGGCATCGCCGACGTCGAGGCCCTCGCGGCGGAGACCCTCGCGACCCTCCGCGCCTCCCGCACCCCGCGCTGACCCGCAGCAACGGGACCACAGCGCATCGGAAGCGTCGACAAGATGACGCATCCGATCTGGACACTGGCTGACATAGGTGACAAAACTTCATCTCCGTGGAATGATTGTCCTTTCGGACGACGCGAGACTGATGAATCGAGAACTTATGCCCAGCAGCCGTTCACAGCTTCTGACACTGCGGTCAAGACGATCGCGCCTTGGACGGCTGGCAATGATCACCGCGAGTGTTTCGATCGTTGTGACGGGATGGTCCGGAGCGGCAGCTGGCTCGGCAACCGCCGGCACAGCACCACTAGCGCGGGTGGAACTAGTCAGCAGGGCGGCGGACAACTCGTCCCCGGCGGACAGCCCGGCGTTTTCCGCTGCGACATCTCCTGACGGGCGCTTCGTCGTCTTCGTCAGCGCCGCGTCGAATATCGCGTCAGTCACGTCGCCTTATTCCCAGGTCTACCTGAAAGACCGAGCGAATGGCACGACTCGAGTGGTCAGCAGCGTCGGGGGGAATTCAGGAAACGGACATTCCAGCGCCCCTGATGTCTCTGACGACGGCTCTATCGTTTCGTTCAGGTCCTTCGCAACCAACCTGACGCCGACGCCGACTGGGACCACGGCGGCGCAGCTGTTGATTTGGTCCCGGTCGAGTGGGGATATCTCTCTGGCGAGCACGGCCGACGGCCGAACCCCGACCGCTGCCAACTACGACGTCGGTCAGGCCGAACTTGCGGGAGACGGTCGCACGGTAGCCTTCGTGACCTCAGCCACGAACCTCGTCAGCACTCCGACAAACGGAAATGCCCAGATCTACAAACGTGACCTTATTTCCGCAACGACGCAGATGGTCAGCATAACTGAGAGTCCATCACCACAGGGCTCGCCGAGCAACTCATTCAGTCCATCCATCAGCTTCGACGGTCGATTCATCGCTTTCGAAACCGCCGGAGAGTTAACAGCGGCACCGACCGCTGGATTGCCGCAAATCTATCGACGCGACACAATGGTCGGCGACACCGACCTAGTGAGCGTCAGCCGCAGCGGCTCGAGCGCCAGCAATTCAATATCGCGCAGTCCGTCGATCTCAGCCGACGGTCGATTCGTCGCGTTCGAGAGCGCGGCGACGGACCTCACTGATCTCGCACGACCTGGAAGCTTCCAAATCTATCTTCGCGATCTGCAAGCGAATCTCAACCGCCTTGTTTCAAAAGACAATTCCGGCACCACCGCAGCGACCGGCACCAGTAGCAAGGCATCCATTTCTCCAGATGGGCGCCAAGTGTCTTACATTTCGGACGCGAGGGATCTTGTGCCACAGGGTTCCGATTTGGCCTTCAACCGATCCCAGGTGTACCTCTTCGATAGGGGACGAGGTACGACCATCGTTGTCAGTTCACCCCGCGAGCAGGCGATCGGCGATGACAACTCATATGAGACATCGACGGCGAACGGAGGTGTCGTCGTCTTCAGCTCCCAGTCGACCAATCTGCTGCCCGAGGCGACAATGCCGAAGGGACAGGTCTACGTCGCGAGTACGAATTTCGCCACCCTGACGCGGATGGACGGCGCAGATCGCTTTGGCACCTCGGCCACGATTTCCAAGCTCACCTTCGCTAGTGGGGTCCCCGTCGCTTATGTCGTATCCGGTGTCACCTTCCCGGATGCGCTCTCGGGTGCTGCGGCAGCAGGCAGAGAACACGGGCCGGTCCTTCTGGTCACTCCCGACTCCATTCCGACCGCCACCGCGATCGAGCTACAGCGCCTAAAACCGCAGCGGATTGTCGTAGCCGGCGGAACCAGCGCTATCCACTCAGACGTGGAGAAGGCGCTTGGGGCATACTCGCCGCTGGTTAGTAGAATTTCGGGCGCCGACCGTTTCGAGGTGTCGGCGAAGGTTTCGGAGACCGTTTTCGATGTCGTTGCGTCGGATGGGCCGACCACAGCGTTCGTCGCGTCAGGAGAGGTTTTTCCGGACGCACTCTCGGCCGGTGCGATTGCCGCTGGTCAGTCTCCCGTCCTTCTCGTCGGAAAAGATCGTCTCCCGACACTGGTCGCGGCCGAGTTGCGGCGCTTGGCACCAGACACGATCACCGTTCTCGGAGGCCCCAACGCCGTATCCGATGGAGTTGTCGCGGCGCTCCAAGCAATCGCTCCGGTGAACAGGATCGGTGGCCAGGATCGATTCGATGTGTCCGCGGGTGCGTCGGCCGCGTTCCCTGTCGGCACCCGCACGGTCTTCATCGCCTCGGGCGTCACTTTCCCCGATGCGCTATCGGGATCGGCTGCAGCGATCCAGCGACGCGCGCCAGTTCTGCTTGTCACACCCACGGCGATTCCGGATTCGATCAGGAGCGAGCTGCGGCGTCTTCAGCCGACACACATTGTCGTGCTCGGCGGGACATCAGCAATCTCCGCGGGTGTCTTCGACCAGCTCACTGGCTTTCTCGCCCGTTGACGCGGGCAGATCATAACTGGTGGTCGCTCGCGTACCGAATGCGAGAGCAGGCAGGGTCTTTCGCCAGTTCGGTGCACGTCAGTGTGACGGGCCAGCCCATGCCGGATCGTCTGCCACCGCAGGGGGCACACTAAGCGAGACTGGGAGGGGCCCGCGAACGGATGCGCGGCCCCCACGACCCGAGGAGCCCCACCATGACCGACGCGACGACCGTGACGAACGACGACGTGGTGGTGTTCCTGCCGAGAGGGGGTGGGCGGGCATCCGCTGATCGCGAAGCGACGCCGGAGCCGGGATCCACTACGCCGACGGCGACGCCGGAACCGACCCCCACCCCTGCCCTCGAGCCCGTGCCGCAGGCGGAGGCCGTGGTGAACGTCGCCGACCTCGCCGTGACGCGCGGCGACGGGGTGTTCGAGTCGATCGGCGTCGTGGGCGGGCGGCTGCTCGAGCTGCCCCGCCACCTCGCCCGCCTAGCGCACTCGGCCGAGCTGCTCGAGCTTCCGGCGCCCGATCTCGACGCCTTCGAGCAGGCGGTCCACGCGGCCCTCGCCGCGCACGAGGCGGCGCCCGAGCTGCTCGTGAAGCTGTTCCACAGCCGCGGAGTCGAGACACCGGCCCACACCATCGACGGGCCGACCGGGTGGGTGCAGGTGCTCTCGGGCGCCGACCACTCGGCCGCCCGGCGTGAGGGCGTGCGCGTCGTGCTGCTGGATCGCGGCTACCGCAGCGACATCGCGCAGACCGCGCCGTGGCTGCTGCAGGGCGCCAAGACCCTGTCGTACGCGCTGAACAAGGCGGCCCTCCGTGAGGCGGCCCGGCGCGACGCCGACGACGTGGTGTTCGTCTCGACCGACGGCGTGCTGCTGGAGGGCCCGACGGCGAACGTGGTGGTGCGCCACGGGGACGTGTTCCGCACGCCGCGCACCGACCTGGGCATCCTCGCCGGAACCACGCAGGCCGCCTTCTTCGACACCGTGCGCGCCCGCGGGCTCACGGCCGAGGAGGCCGTGCTGACGCCCGACGACCTGACGACCGCGGACGCGGCCTGGCTCTGCTCGAGCGGACGCCTGCTCGCGCCCATCCGCTCGGTCGACGGCGCGCCGCTGCCGGTCGACGCCCCCTTCACCGCGGGCGTGCTCGCGGAGGCCTTCGGCCTCCCCGCCTGACGGCCGGCGCGGCAGTGGGGCTGACGCGGCCCGCAAAAAACGAACGACGAACGCCGACACGGCCCTCCCCCGGAGGGAAGGGCCGTGTCGGTGGTGCGATGCGCGACTAGCGGCGCGCGGTGCTGCGGCCGGCGAAGCGGGTCCAGATCAGCAGCACGATGATGGCGCCGATGATCGAGCCGATGATGCCGGCGGGCTGGAAGAAGCCGTCCATCGGGTCGTGCTGGAAGATCAGGAAGCCGAGGAAGCCACCGACGAACGAGCCGATGACACCCAGCAGGATGGTCATGGGGATAGAGATGTTCTGCCGACCGGGAACGATCAGGCGGGCCAGGGCACCGGCGATGAGGCCGATGACGAGAAGGCTGATGATGAGTCCGAGCATGATGTCTTCCTTCGTTCGTGCGCCCGGTTCTGAGCGGCTCCGTTCAGCGAACCACCCGGCGAGGTGGTCCGGGACACCCCTAGGGGTGGTCTTCCGACGGCGAGGCGGGAGTAGGTTCAGGAAGGTGACCGAGACGCCGAAGCAGCCCATCCGTGTGGCCCTCGTCGACGACTACGACGTGGTGCTCACGGGCCTCGCCCACATGTTCGACCGGTACCGCGACCGCATCGTCATCTGCGAGATCGACGCGAACGCCGAGCTCAGCGACGAGGTCGACATCGTGCTCTACGACTCCTTCGCCCAGCCCGAGTCCGACCGGCAGGAGCTGGCCGGGCTGGTGAAGAACCCGCGGGCCCGGCGCGTGGTCGTCTACACCTGGAACTTCCAGCCCGAGCTCGTCGAGAGCGCCCGCGCGCAGGGCACTCACGGGTACCTGTCGAAGACGCTGCCGGCGCGGGAGCTCGTAGCCGCGCTCGAGGCGGTGCACGCGGGCGAGAGCGTGGTCAGCGAGCCGCCGAGCAAGCGGGTCGGCAGCGCCCCCGGCCTCGACTGGCCCGGCCGGCACGAGGGGTTCACTGAGCGGGAGTCCGAGATCCTCGCCCTGATCACCCAGGGCAAGAGCAACGCCGAGGTCGCCGCGCTCACCTACCTCAGCGTGAACACGATCAAGTCGTACATCCGCGAGATCTACCGCCGCATCGGGGTCTCGAGCCGCACCCAGGCCGTGCTCTGGGGTGTCGCCCACGGCTTCTCCCCCGACCACCACCGCATCGACCACTGGCTCGGCGGCCCCTGACTCGCGCCCTCGTCTGAGGGCTCTCGGGTCGCGCAAAAGCCGCTCTGGGAGCCCGCGAAGGTGACTTTGCGCGACCCCGGGCGCGCGGGTCAGCGGGTCGCGAGCGCGATCTGCAGCAGCGCCTCGGTGAGCTCGAGGTGCCAGCGCGCCTGGCGCAGGTCGGCGCCCCAGGCGTAGATGCCGTGCGAGGCGACGATCAGCGCCGGCACCTCCGCGACACCGTCGGCGGCCGGGCGGTAGACGCGCTCGAAGTCGTCACCGAGCACCCGCATGTCCTGGTGGTTCTGCACGACGGGGATGACCACCCGCTCCCCGTGCGCGGAGTGACCGATGCCCTTCAGCATCTCGAGGTCCTCGAGCTCGACACCCTCGGGCCAGCGGTGGCCGGCCCGCACCGCCGCGAGCGCGTGCACGTGGATGCCGGCCCCCGCCCCGGTCACCGCCGCAATCCGGGCGTGCAGCCCCGCCTCGGCGGAGGGCTTCCGCGCGAGGCCGAGCGACGTGGTCAAAGAAGCCGAGACCGGGTCCGCGGCCCACTCCCCGAGCTCGTCCACGACCACGATGTCCGAGGCGCCGAGCTCCCCCTTGTCGAGCCCCGAGGCCGTCACGGCGAGCCTCAGCGGAGAACGATCGAGCGTCACCGACAGATTGCCGGCGGTCCCGGGCATCCACCCGCGGGCCGCGAACCGGGCCGACTCGGCAGCGAGCGCACCGCCGGCGGTCCGCAGGGATTCAGCGTTCAGGCCAGGCAGCGAGACCCCACTCACGGCGCCACGACCTCCACCTCGTCGAACGACCCTACGACGGCCGCCGCGCCGAAGTCCGCCTCGAAGAACGGCTCCCCCTCGCGCGAGAAGGCGACGACCTGCCAGCCGGCCTCGAGCGCCGCCGCGACCTCGCCGGGGTTGTCGGTGAAGAACACCAGCTCCTCGGCCGGGATGCCGAGGGAGGACGCGATCGCGTCGTACGACGCGGACTCCTTCTTCGGCCCGGCCTTGATCGTGTCGAAGTAGTCGGTGATCAGCGACGTCAGGTCGCCCGAGGGCGAGTGCCGGAACCACGGCACCTGCGAGGCCACCGATCCCGACGAGAACACGGCGAGCGCGACACCGTGCTCGTGCCAGTCCCGCAGCTTCGGGATGACGTCGTCGAAGAAGTGCGACGAGATCTCGTCGCGTGCGAAGCCCTCGGCCCAGATCTGGCCCTGGATGGTCTTGAGCGGCGTCGCCTTGACGTCCTGCTCCATCCACTCGTGCAGCACGGCGACCACGGCGTCGGTCGTGGCGTCGGCGGGCAGCGAGGCGTCGCGGATGACCTGCGAGCGCGCCTCGGCGATGGCCGCGTCGTCGGCGTGCTCGTCGATCCAGGCGGCGAGCCGGGGCCGGGCGTAGTCGTAGAGGTCGCCGAGGATGAACCCGGCCGCACTCGTGGTGCCCTCCAGGTCGACGACGAGGCAGCGTGCCGTCACCATCAGCGGGTCGGGGGTGGGGGCCGGCGGGTTCTCGATCGTCACGGTCGTTCCTTCGCGTCAGGGTTCAGGGGGTGGGTGGGCGCCGCAGGCGCGACGGCGGGGGTTCAGGATGCGGGCAGCGCCTCGCCGGTGAGCACGTGATGCCGGGCCGCGTCGAACAGACGGATCGACGCCTCGCCCAGCACGTCCCCGGGCAGCGACTCGATGTCGGCGGCGTGCGAGAAGCCGACCGCCCGGCGCATCCCCTCGACCCCGGCGAAGCGCCAGGCGTCGCGCGAGATGGCGGCCAGCGACGGCGAGGGAGCGGAGGCGCCGGCCGCGTCCCAGACCTCGGCGAACGCGTCCCAGCTGGTGTCGATCGCCGAGCGGCGCGCCGCGGCGAGCGCCGGCTGCCCCACGGCGTCGGCGGCGATCGCGGCGAGCTCGAGGTTCGCCCAGAACAACCCGAGGTCCATGCCGATCGGGCCGACGAAGCTGAACTCGGGGTCGAACACGACCACGCGCTGCGCTCCGGCGGGGCGCCCGATCATCACCGATCCGCTGTGCAGATCGCCGTGGATCAGCGCCTCGTGCCGCGTCTCGAAGTCGTGCCGGATCGAGGCGACGGCCCCGCGCATCCGCTCGTCGACGTAGAGCGCGGCGACGCGCTCGTCGAGCGCCGGGTGCCAGTGGTTGTGCTCGTGCTGTCGGTAGGGCTCGTCGAGCACGACGTCGAGCGTCATGCGGCAGAGCTCGGGGTTGGCGGCCAGCTCGACGAGCTCGGCGTGGGCGGCCGGGCCGAGTGCCGAGACGGAGGTCGAGGCGGCCAGTTCGCCGACGAAGCGGCCGACCACCTCGCCCAGCTGCGCGTAGTCGATCCCGACGGCGTCGGCGCCCGAGACGACCTGGCGCACGAGGGCGTCGCGCAGCACGTCGAGGGCGCTGAGGTCCTCCATCACCAGCACGTAGCGCTCGGGGTCGAACGCCACGATCACAGGGATCGACTCGGGCACCCGCTCGGCGAGCAGCCCGTAGGTGCGGGCTTCCGAGGCGATGCGCCCCGGGTCGACCGGCCACTCGGGCCCGACGACCTGCACCCACGGCGGGGCCTGCTTCACGGCCAGGCTGCCGAGCGGGCCGCGGGCGATGAAGACGCGGTTCATGTTGCCGGCGGTCACCTCGTCGACGCGCACCTCGGCCGGTGAGGCGGCGACCCGCCCGAGCAGCCCGGCGCCCGCGAGGTAGGCCACCACGTCGTCGCGCCCGACGAGCAGCTCGTAGGGCGCGTTCATCGCGCACCGCCGGCGATCGAGCCCGACCCGGCCGCAGCCGACGACGCGCCTGCGTCAGCAGCGCCCGTCGCGTAGTACTCCCCCACCCGCGACGGCTCGAACGCCCCCCGGTCGGTGACGATCCGGCTGACGAACCGCGCCGGCGTCACGTCGAACGCCGGGTACCAGGCGTCGGTCACGAGAGCGGATGCCGTGCGGCGCCCGAGCGTGTACAGCACCTCCGCGGGGTCGCGCTCCTCCACCACGATGTCGGCGGCCGTGGGCGCCTGGGCATCCGGAGCCTGCACCAGCGCGTAGAACGGCACCCCGAACGCCGAGGCGGCGACCGCGAGGCCGAGCGTGCCCACCTTGTTCACGACGCTGCCGTCGAGCGACACCCGGTCGGCCGCCGTGACGAGCGCGTCGATCGGCCCGAGCGTCGAGCCGGGCGCCAGCGCGGCGGCGCCCATGCCATCGGTGATCAGCGTGACGTGCTCGCCGAACTCGGCGAGGGTGTGCGAGGTCAGTCTGGCGCCCTGCAGGTACGGGCGCGTCTCGGTGGCGACCCAGTCGAAGCGCTTGCCGGCCTGGCGGGCGGCGCGCACGAATTCGATCAGGTAGGTGTCCATCCAGCAGTGGGTCAGGATGCGCGCGCCGTCGGGCAGCAGCTCCGCCGTCGCGACTCCGAGCCGTCGGCTGCGGTCGCGGTAGCTCTGCGCGCCGCTCCGGGCGCTCTCGACGGCGGCCTCGACGAGCGCGGCGGTGGCGCGGGCGTCGTCGGCTCCGGATGCGCGAGCCGCCGCCAGCGCCACGTCGACGTCGCCCAGCACCCGGTGCACGGCCTCGCGGGGGTGACCGTTGGTGGGGCGGGCGGTCTCGAGCGCGAGCCCCGCCACGCGCATCCGCTCGCGCGCCGCCTC
Source organism: Herbiconiux gentiana (assembly GCF_024978135.1). Taxonomy (GTDB): domain Bacteria; phylum Actinomycetota; class Actinomycetes; order Actinomycetales; family Microbacteriaceae; genus Herbiconiux; species Herbiconiux gentiana. The sequence continues at coordinate 110,580 of NZ_JANTEZ010000005.1, forward strand.
GGGCCGGAGACCGGCCACCTGCAGCGCGGTCAGCTCGAGCCCGGCGTAGGCCGCGAACAGCGGGCCCGAGCTCTGCGTGACCATCGCGCGGATGGCCTCGGCCACCTGCTCGGCGTCTCCGGCCTCGACCCAGCTCACGGTCTCCGGGAACACCCGCCGGTCGAGGATCTGCGCGACCCCGCCGTCGACCCGCACGGAGTCGTCGAGCACGGGGGTGATCTCGGTGCTGCTCGTCATGCTGCTGCCCACTGCCCGTCTCGTCGCCTGCCCCTCGAGAATACCGCGACCGCCCGCCCCCTCCCGCGCGCCCGGTCAGGCGGCGAGGAGCGCGGGCAGCTCGGCGAGGGTCTGGGCCGGGGTGTGCGCGTGCGGCGAGAAGCGGATGCGCCCGCCCGGGTGCAGCGTCGTCGTCACCCCGGCGGCGGCGAGCCGGGTGTGCAGAGCGGCGGCCCGCTCCTCGGGCAGGCCCGCGACAACGATGCCGGCCCGCTCCTCGGACGCCCGGGGAGACAGCAGCGCCAGCCCGGCGGCGTCGATGGCGGCGATGACGCTCGCGGTGGCCGCCCGCACCCCGTCGGCCACCCGCTCCGGCCCCGCCGCCTCGAACTGCTCGAGGGCGGTGGCGAACGCCCCGGTGGCGAACGGCGAGAGGCTCGTGACCGAGTAGCGCTCGGCGCCGGGCAGCAGCGGATGCTCGATCCCGTCGTAGGCCGCCGGGTGCTCGACCCCGGTCCACCCGCCGAGCACGGGCGCGACCTCGTCGAGCCCGCGCGGCGAGAGCGCGAGGAAGCCGGTGCCCCAGCCCGCCCGCAGCCACTTCTGGCCGCCGACGGCCAGCACGTCGGCCGCCGTCCAGTCGTTGGGCGCGGCCCCGAGGTTCTGGATGCCGTCGACCACGAGCAGCCGGTCGGGGCCGATCACCTTTCGGAGCGCTCCGAGATCGGCCCGGTAGCCGGTGCGGAAGTCGACCGCGCTGACCGCCAGCACCCGGGTGGACGGAGTGAGGGCATCGGCCACCCGCTCGGCGGTGACGTGCAGGGGCGCGGCAGAGCCCGATCCGGGGAGGGGGCGCACGCGCATCCGGCCCGCCTGCTCGGCACGCAGCCACGGGTAGAGGTTGGCGGGGAACTCGTCGAGGCTCACCAGCACCTCGCCGCGCAGGCCGGCGGCGGCGGTCATGAGGCCCTGCGAGGTGCTCGTGCTGAGCGCGACGCCCTCGGGCGCGAAGCCGGTCACCCGCGCGACGGCCGCCCGCGCCCGCTCGTCGACCGCGTGCAGCGACGCCGCCGGCTCGCCCCGCCGGGCGGCGGCGAGCAGCTGGTGCACGGTCGATTCGACCTCCGGCGTCGGGGGCCCGTAGCTCGCATGGTTCAGGTAGCCGGGATTCACCCGTCCATTCTGCTGCGCCCACTGCACGATCGGGTGGGGCCCCTATGCTGTGCATGACGAAGGGGGCCCAGTTGAGCCAGACGGATGGACACGGCGGCACGGCAGCAGGCTGGTACGACGACCCGGCGGGCTCGGGAGGCCTGCGCTGGTGGGACGGCTCGCGCTGGAGCGAGAACGTGCAGCCGGCCGCGCAGCAGCCCGCGCACCCGCAGCCCGCGCCCACCGCGCAGCACGCGCCCGCCGTGCACCAGCCGGCCGCCGGCCAGTACGCCTACCCCGCCGCCCCCGCCTACGGCACCCACCCGGGCGCCGAGCCCCGGCGTGTCGACCCGGGCACCCCGGTCTACGGCCCCTTCATCTGGATCATCACCCTGCTGCCCGCCCTCAGCCTGCTGCTGCTCCCCCTGTCGTTCACCGGCTTCGAGGACATGATCCGCTACGAGTTCGAGACCGGCGGCTCGGGCTACTCGATGTACGGCGGCCTCTCCGGGGCCGCGCTGCTCGCCCAGTCGGCGGCCACCCTGTTCGGCTGGCTGATCTACGGCGCCGGCGTCGTGCTGGCGTTCTTCGACCGCAAGTGGCTGCTCGCCCGCGGCTTCGACCGCCCCTTCCACTGGGCGTTCGCCTTCATCCCCGCGCCGGTCTACCCGATCGGCCGCTCGATCGTCGTGCGCCGCCGCTCGGGCCGGGGTATCGCCCCGATGTGGGTCTCGATCGGCCTGCTGGCCCTGACCCTCCTCATCAGCATCGGCGTCGGGGTCTGGATCGTCAGCGTCACCGTCGGCCTGATGAACACGACGGGCTACGGCTCCTTCACGAGCTGACGCCCTCCCGTCACGATGCCCGTCAGCTCGTCGAGGGCGCCGATGACGTGCAGCGCCCCGGCGGCGCGCAGGGCCGGGGCGTCGGCGGGAGCATCCGTCACCCCCACCGGCAGATAGCCGGCCGCCGACGCGCAGCGCAGGTCGTCGGGGTCGTCGCCGACGAAGAACGCCCGGTCGCGCACGGCCCGGTGCCGCAGCAGCAGCTCGAGCGTGTCAGCGACCCCGGTGTCGACCGAGTTCCAGACCGACGGCACCTGCAGCGCCCGCTGGTCGAAACGCACCGCCGAGGGCGAGGCGCCCGATACGACGCCGAGCCAGGCCCCCGCACCGGCGAGCGCGCGGAGGCACTCGGCCGCGCCCCCGCGCAGCTGCGTGCGGGACTCGGCGAGTGCCCTCGTCCACTCCTGCTCGGCCGCCGGCACGTCGGAGGGCTCGACCCCGAGCCGCTCCAGCAGCTCCCCCAGCGGCAGGCGGAAGCGCAGCGCGAACTCCGCCTCGCCCAGGGTGCGCAGGCCCCGCCGGGCGAGCACCGTGGTGAGCGCCGCCCGGGCGTGGTCGGAGTCGATCACGATGGTGCCGTTCCAGTCGAACAGCAGCATCGTGTCGACGAGTGACGAGTCGATCCCCCCGCCCGGCCGGTCTCCGGATGCCCGCCCGCCGCTTCTCGCCCTCACGCCCGCCCCCGTCCGCGGGAACCGCACGCCCCACCGCTTGCGCCTCATCCTGCACGCCCCGGCCCACGCCCCGCGGTGATGCGCGCCGACGCCCGGGTGAACGGACGGTGAAGACCCCGTGTCAGCAGCGGTCGTACACGTGCCCCTTGGCCCCCGCCGGAGCGAGCGGCCGGTCGCGCAGGATGATGCCGACGGGCCGGGCGGGATCGGCGCAGACCTCGGCCCAGGTGCCGCTGAGGTGTCCGGCGTACTCGATGTCGAGCACCTGGCCGCCGTAGACGTCGGTGTAGCTGCCGCACTCGGCGAAGCGCTGGCACTCCTCGGCGACGGCGAAGTCGAAGCCGATCTGGGTGCGGCCGCGGGCGCCGAGCTCCGGCGTGTTCTTCTGGCCGGCCGCGAGCCCGTTGGCGTGGGCGATGTCGACCAGCATGGTCGCGAACTGCGCCGCCTGCTCGAGCCCGAACGCCCCCTCGGAACGGGTGTAGGAGTCGAGGTTGTCGAACTCGACCGCGTCGAAGCCGCTGCCCGCGCAACCGGCCACCGTCACGGCGAGGCGGTCGGCGATCGCCGCCCGGTTGTCGGGCGTCGTGATGTCGAAGATGGTCTCGTCGGGCCAGCCCGGGTCGGCGACCGGCTCGCCCTCGTCGTCGCGCAGCACCAGCACCTCGGGCCAGTTCTCGCCGGGCTGGCTCTGGAAGCCGTTGACGTAGCAGACGTTGTAGAGACCCGCCTCCGGGGCCGCGGTGCTGTCCCGCACCACGACGGTCACCCCGGCAGGCGGGGCGTAGGCGCCACCGAGCTGGTAGTCGAACACCGGGTCGGCGGGCAGGGGGCGGATGCTCGGGGCGGCCGGCCCCGCGTCGGCCACGGCCGTCGGGGTGGGGCTCGGCGTCGCGGTGGGGGTCGGGCTCGCGCTCGTCGAGCCGTCGGCCGCGGGCTGCTCGGCGCCGCCGCCCCCGGTGCCGCCCGCGCAGGCGCTCAGCCCGAGCACGGTCGCGGCAACCAGAGCGATCGCCGAGACGCGGAGGCGGAGAGCAGGGGGCACGAGCCGATCGTAGCCGGGGTGGTCCCGCTCACCATGGGAAGCGGCCCCATGGCGCATGGTGTGCCCCGGGCCGTCGCTCGGGCGGGCGGGGGCGCCGCCTCGTCGGATGCTCAGACCAGCCCGGCGCCGTAAGCGAAGATGACCGCCTGCACCCGGTCGCGCAGCTCCAGCTTCATCAGCACCCGGCCCACGTGGGTCTTCACGGTCGACTCCGAGAGGAAGAAGCGGGCGGCGATCTCGGAGTTCGTCAGCCCCTCCGCCATGGCGACGAGCACCTCGCGCTCGCGCTCGGTGAGCGTCGCGAGCAGCGGGGAGGCGGCCGGGGCGGAGGGCACGCCGGGAGCGACGGCACGGGCATCCGCCCCACCGACCGGGAGCTGCGGGCCGAACAGCTCGAGGAGGGCGCGGGTGACGCGCGGGCTGACGGCGGCATCACCCGAGGCGACGGCGCGGATGGCGGCGACGAGCTCGGCGGGCTGGGCGTCCTTCAGCAGGAAGCCGCTGGCGCCCGCGGAGAGCCCGGCGAAGGCGTACTCGTCGAGGTCGAAGGTGGTGAGGATGATGATGCGGCTGGCGGGGTTCGCCGCCACGATGGCGCGGGTGGCCTCGATGCCGTCGAGGCCCGGCATCCGCACGTCCATCAGCACGACGTCGGGGGTGAGCCGGGCGGTGGCGGCGATCGCCTCGTGGCCGTCGCCGGCCTCGCCCACGACGTCGAGGTCGTCGTACGACTCGATCACCATGCGCATGCCGAGGCGGATGAGCTGCTGGTCGTCGACGAGGAGCACCCGGATGCGGGCGGGGGCGTCGGTCATGGGGAGCCTTCCTGAGGGGGTGTCGTGGGGGCGGCATCCGGCGCGGGGCCGTCTGGCGCGGTGCCGTCCGGCGCGGGTGTGTCCGGCGTGGGCCGGGCCGCCGGCGGCGGGTCACCGAGGCGCACCGCCACGCGCCAGCCTCGGGTGCCGAGCGGCCCGGCGCTGACCTGGCCGCCGTGCACCTGCACGCGCTCCCGCAGCCCGATCAGCCCGCGGCCCGAGCCCTCCGAGGCGGCCCCGCGCGCCGGGTCGAGCCCGTCGTCGACCACCGCGATCGAGACCCCGGCCGAGTCGTAGCGCAGCTCGACGTCCACCCGGTCGACGCCCCTCGCGTAGCGCAGCGCATTGGTGAGCGACTCCTGCACGATCCGGTAGACGGTGAGCTGCAGCACCGTGTCGGCGGGCGGCTCGCCCACGCTGGTGAAGCGCACCGGCAGCCCGGCCGCCCGGAAGGTGGCGATCAGCTCGGGCAGGTCGGCGACGCCCGGCTGGGGCGCCAGAGCGAGCGGTGCCGCGTCGGTGACCCCGGCAGCGTCGTCGTCGGCGAGCACCCCGAGCGAGCGGCGCATGTCGGTGAGGGCGCGGCGGGCCGTCGCGCCGGTCTGCCGCACGGCCTCCTGGGCCGAGGCGGGAGCGGTGCCCGAGCGGGCGAGGCTCGCCTCGGCCCCGTCGCTCAGCGCCACGATCACCGTGAGGCTGTGCGCCACGATGTCGTGCATCTCCCGCGCGATCCGCGCCCGCTCCGAGGCGACGGCGAGCTGCGCCCGCTGGTCGCGTTCCCGGGCGAGCTGGGCCGCCCGCTCGAGCAGGGCGTCGATGTAGCGCCGCCGGTTGCCGAAGGTGATGCCCACGAGCGTCGCGATCACCACGAGGAAGGCGATCAGCAGCCCGAACGCGACCGTCTGCACGGCGTCGCCGGTCTGCAGCGCGGTCGCCAGCACCCCGACGCCGGCCGCGGCGGCGGTGCCGATCCAGGCCGCCCGCACCGAGCGGTAGACGGCGAGCGCGTAGAGCGCGAACAGCACCGGGGCGACGTCGAGCTGCGGGCCGTTCGACGACGGCAGCAGCATCGCGGCGATGCAGATCGCCGCCGTGATGACCGGCACGTGCCGCCGGAACAGCAGCGCCACCGACACGGCCGCCGCCCCGTAGAGCAGCAGCGCCGGATACAGGGGACTGCTCGACACCGGGTCGTCGCCGAACACCCGCCCGAAGAGCACCGACACGGCGACCACGAGGGCGAACAGCCCCATCGGCACCGCGTAGGTGCCCGCGATCAGCCCGTCGAGCAGCCACGGGTGCCGGTTGAAGAACGAGCGCACGAAGCCCGGCGGCTTGGGCAGCCGCAGGTCCTCGGCGCCCGACGGCTGCGCCGCCGGCGCCGAGGTGCGGATGCCCGGGCCCTGGGGCCCCGTCGTCGTCACTGTCAGGCATCCCTCCGGCGCATCAGGATCGCCGCGGGCACGGCGACCACGGCGATCCACCCGAGCATAACCAGCACGGCCTGCCACGGCTCGAACACCCCGCCGCCGAAGAACAGCGTCTGACCCACCGATCCGGGCAGCCAGTCGGAGAGCACCCTCGCCCACTCGGCGCCGATGAACGAGATCACCGAGGGCACGACGAGCAGCAGCCCGACCGCCGCGGCGATGCCGCCGGCGGTGTGCCGCAGCAGCGCGCCGAGGAAGAAGGCGACCAGCCCGATCAGGGCGAGGTAGCCGGCGGCCCCCACCAGGTGGGGCCAGACGTCGACGTCGCCGAGGCTGCTCGTGATGCCCTTCGTCTGGAGCATCGGCCAGGTCACCGCGTAGGCGGCGAACACGGCGACGAGTCCGACCACGAAGCTCGTCACCGCGAAGACCAGGGCCTTCGCCCAGAGCACCGGCAGCCGCGTCGGCACCGCCGTGAGGCTCGACCGGATCTGCCCGGTGCCGTACTCGCCCGAGATGAGGAGCACCCCGAGCACCGAGATGACGAGCTGGTTGAACAGCACGCCGAGGGTCGAGATCTGCACGGCCGCATGGGCGGCCGCAGCCGGATCGGCGGCGGCACCCGCCGCCATGGCGTCGGTCTGGGTCATCACGAGCAGCGCGCCCATCGCGACCTGCAGCACGGTCAGGATGGCGTAGGCCCAGAGGGTGGAGCGCAGGGTCGTCAGCTTGATCCACTCGCTGCGGAGGATGCCGGTGAAGCGCAGCCGCGCATCCGGAACCGGCTGGAGGGTGGCCCGCGCGCTGGCGGGGGCGGTCGTGGCGGCGCTCATCGGGCCACCTCCTCGGAGACCGCGGTGGCACCGGCACGGCCGGCGGCGTCGGCACCGGTCACGGCGCCGGTGCGGTACTCGACCTCGTCGCGGGTGAGCGACAGGTAGGCGTCCTCGAGCGAGCCCTGCACCAGGGTGAGCTCGTGCAACGGCACGCCGAGCCCCGCCGCGACCTCGCCGATCACCTCGGCTCCCACGCCCCGCACCTCGAGGGTGGTGGCGTCGACGCTCGTGACCGTGACATCCGGCTGGCCGAGCCGCCGGGCGAGCTCGTCGACGCGGGGGCTGCGCACGCGCACGAAGCTGCCGGTCGAGCCGAGGAGGTCGCCGACCGGGGCGTTCGCCACCACACGGCCCTTGCCGAGCACGATGATGTGGTCGGCGGTCAGGGCCATCTCGCTCATCAGGTGGCTCGACAGCAGCACGGTGCGCCCCTCGGCCGCGAGCTGCCGCGCGAAGCCGCGCACCCAGAGCACACCCTCGGGGTCGAGGCCGTTGACCGGCTCGTCGAGGATGAGGGTGGCCGGGTCGCCGAGCAGGGCCGCCGCGATGCCGAGACGCTGGCCCATGCCGAGCGAGAAGCCACCCACCCGCTTGCGGGCGACGCTCTCGAGCCCGGTCAGCCCGATCACCTCGTCGACCCGGCGCGCGGGGATGCCGTGGGTCGCCGCGATGGCGCGCAGGTGATTGCGCGCCGAACGGCCGGTGTGCACCGCCTTGGCGTCGAGCAGGGCACCCACCTCGCGGAGCGGCGCCCGGTGCTCGGCGTAGGGCCGGCCGTTCACCGTGACCCGGCCGGCGCTCGGCCGGTCGAGTCCGACGATCATGCGCATGGTGGTCGACTTGCCGGCGCCGTTCGGGCCGAGGAAGCCGGTCACCTGCCCCGGTCGCACGGTGAAGTCGATGGCGTCGACCGCGGTTCTGGCGCCGTAGCGCTTGGTCAGCGAGGTGGCTTCGATCATGGGCTCTCGTGCTCCTGTGCTCGTGGTTCGTGCGCTCTCTGCGCCGATTCCACGCTACGGATGCCCGTCGCGCCCCTCATCGGACCCCGGTGCCGATCGTCTGGTACCGGGGTACGAGCTACTTCGTCGTGCCCAGCTTCTTCTCCTCGACCGGAAGCGTGCCGGCGGCGCGGGCGGCGCGGTAGTACTCGCGCGCCTCGCTCTGCCTGGCCTTCTCGGCGCCGCTCGAGATCGACGCGCGGACGTGCTCGGGGCCGTAGCCGAAGGCCGACACGAGGTCTTGCGCGTGCGGACGCAGACGGGCGGAGAGCCGCTCGGTGTAGAGGCCGACGGCGCGGGCGCGGCTCGGCGAGAGCCGCCCGTTGATCAGGTACCAGGCCAGGTGCTTCTCGATGAGGCCCAGACCGAACAGGTCGCGCAGCCAGGTGAGCACCACGCGGGTGCCGTCGTCGAGGCCTTCGGGCGCGGTGCCGTCGACACCCTCGATCGCCTCGGTGAAGGCCTCCCACTGCAGCAGCTCGGCGTGCGCCCGGGCGGCCTCGATGATCTCCGACTGGTGCAGGTTGAACAGGTCGGCCGCATCCTTCTTCGACAGCTTGACGGCCGGACGCAGCTTGCCGGCGACCTCGCCGACCATCGTCTCGACGCGGTCGGTGAGCAGCTGACGCTGGGCGGCCGAGTCGCGCAGCTGACCGACGGAGCGGGCGGTCGAACCGAGGTCGGCGACGGTCTGCGCGAAGGAGCGGAGGCCCGAGCCGTTGACCGTGCGACCGGCGGCCTGCTCGACGACGTAGCGGGCCAGCACGCCGAAGTCGGCCTTGGCGAAGCGCCGGCTGTAGTCGCTCAGCAGGCGCTTGGCCACGAGCTGCAGCAGCACGTGGTTGTCGCCCTCGAAGGTGGCGTAGACGTCGAGGTCGGCCCGCAGTCCCACCAGGCGGTTCTCGGCGAGGAAGCCGGCGCCGCCGCAGGCCTCGCGCGCCTCCTGCAGGGTGTCGAGCGCGTGCCAGGTGCTGAGCGGCTTAAGCGCCGCGGCGAGGGTCTCGAGGTCCTGCCGACCCTCGTCGGTGTCGGCGACACCCGAGAACACCTCGTCGAACTTCGTCAGCAGTTTCTCGTGGGCGAAGCTGGCGGCGTAGGTCGTGGCGAGCCGGGGCATCAGGCGCTTCTGGTGCAGCTGGTAGTCGAGCAGCACCTCCTCGTCGGTGTCGCTGCCCGCGGTGAACTGGCGGCGCTGGTTGCCGTAGGTCACCGCGACCGTGAGGGCGATCTTCGCGGCGGCCACCGAGGCGCCGTCGAGCGAGACGCGACCCTGCACCAGCGTGCCGAGCATGGTGAAGAACCGGCGGCCGGGGCTCGCGATGCTGCTGGAGTACTCGCCGTCGGCGCTGACGTCGCCGTAGCGGTTCAGCAGGTTGCTGCGCGGGATGCGCACGCCGTCGAAGTGGAGCCGGCCGTTGTCGATGCCGTTCAGCCCGCCCTTCAGGCCGTCGTCCTCGCCGCCGATGCCGGGCAGGAACTCCCCGGTCGCCGCATCGCGGATCGGCACGTAGAACGCGTGCACCCCGTGGTTGACGTTCTTGGTGACGAGCTGCGCGAACACCACGGCGGCGATGCCGTGCTTCGCGGCGTTGCCGAGGTAGTCCTTCCAGGCGCCGCGGAACGGGGTGTCGAGCACGAACTCACCGGTGGCCTCGTCGAAGGTGGCGGTGGTGCCGATGGCGGCCACGTCGGACCCGTGCCCGGTCTCGGTCATGGCGAAGGCGCCGGGCACCTCGAGGCTCATGATGCCCGGGAGGAAGGTGCGGTGGTGGTACTCGGTGCCGAGGTGCAGCACGGCGGCACCGAACAGCCCCCACTGCACCCCCGACTTGATCTGCAGGCTCGGGTCGGCGGTGACGAGCTCTTCGAAGCCCGCGATGTTGCCGCCGTGGTCGTCCTCGCCGCCGACGGACTTCGGGAACGCGCGATGCACCTGCCCGTCCTCGACGAGGAGCTTCAGCTGCCCGAAGACGCGCTCGCGGTGCTCGTCGAGGCTCTGGCCCTCGATGCGCTGCATCTCGGGGCGGGCGGTGAGCTCACGCGCGGCCAGCCTCACCTCGGCCCAGCTGCCGAGGAGGTAGCGGCCGAGCCACTCGACGTCGGTGCGGGCGACCACCACGCCGCTGCCGGTGGAGCGCTTGGGCAGACGGGCCGAGGCGTCGAGCTCGCTGTCGATGCGGGCGGCGTCGGTGTCGGCCTTCTTGTCGATGCCCTGCGTGTGGTCGATCGTGTTCGTCATCGTCATCCTCGTCGTCGTGGCTGATCACACGGTACGAGGAGGGGTCGCGAGGGCGAAACGGCCGGTGACGGGCCTACAAACGGGGGCCGAGCGGCCGCGCGACCCACTGTGGACATCCCACAGTCGTTCTCAGGATCCACCCACCGAGGCAGACAAAGCGGCCGGGTCGGCCGGCGAGACGGAGCGGCCGCGCATCCGCTCGACGACCACCAGCACGATGGTCGCCAGGGCGAGCACCGCCAGCGCCGGGGCCGCGAGGTCGACGGCGGTCGCGAGGCCGAGGGCGGTCGCCGCCGCCCCCGCGCCGACGGCGGTGAGCGCCTGGAGCAGGTACGAAAAGAGGTAGAGCAGCGACAGCACCGCGCCGCGGTGCCCGGCCGGGGCCGCACGGTTCGCGAGGCCGAGGCCACCGGTGAAGGCGAACGAGTAGCCGATGCCGCCGACCACGCACCAGGCGAAGAAGAGGGGCAGCGACCCCGACGAGGCCGCCGCCGCCATCAGGCCGAGGCCGGCGAGCGACACGACGCCGCCGAGCACGATCGAGGTCAGGGCGGGCACCCGGCCGAGCAGCAGCGCCGTGACGCCGATGGTCGCCGACGAGATGCCGAGCAGGGCGCCCACGACGAGCAGGTCGGTGGTGCCCGTGAGCTCCCGCGCCATCTGCGCGCCGAGGGAGAGGAAGATCGCGCCGACGCTGTAGGCGGTGGCGACGGAGAGGGTGGCGGCCGCGAAGGCGAGGGCGATGCCCCGCGGCAGACGGAGGGCCTGCGGGCGGAGGGCGGACCGCGCATCCTGACCCGGTGCCGAGGCGGGACGGTCGTCGGGGGTCAGCAGCACGGCCAGGAAGGCCAGGAGCGCCAGCGCGAACAGCACCACGAAGCCGAGCACCAGCGGGAGCGGGGCGTACTGCGCCAGGAGCCCCGAGACCACCAGGGCGAGGGTGAGCCCGGTGGAGGTCGCGACGGTCGTCATCGAGCTCGCGCGGCGGGGGTTCGGCCAGGGGTTGTGCTCGACGAGCGCCGCACTGGCGGCACCGAGGGCGAAGCCGGTGCCGATGCCCTGCAGCACGCGGCCCGCGAAGAGGAAGCCGACGTTCGGGGCGGCCGCGAAGACGAGGGCGGCGACCGCCAGCAGCGCGATGCCGAGCAGCATGGCGCGGCGGCGGCCGATCGCGTCGCTGATGCCGCCGAAGAGCAGCAGCACGATCAGCAGGGCGAGCGGGTAGGCGCCGAACACCGACGTCGTCACCACGGGAGGCAGCGACCACTCCGCGGCGTAGCTCGGGTAGAGCACGCTGGCCGCTCCGCTGGACCACAGGCACAGCGCCAGCACCGTGGTCGCCGCCCAGAACGTGCCCCGGCGCCCGAGGCGCGCTGCTGTCGTCATGTCGTCAGAGTAGCGGTCTGAGTTTGAATTTCCAATACAGAGGGGCCGGACGTACCATGGTGGCCATGACCGACCCCGCGAGCCGGCCCGCCGACGGGCCCCGGTGCCAGATCGTGCGCACGCTCGACGTGGTCGGCGAGAAGTGGTCGCTGCTCGTCGTGCGCGACGCCTTCCGCGGGCTCACCCGCTTCTCGGAGTTCAAGGAGTCCCTCGGCGCCCCGAGCGACATCCTCAGCGCGCGGCTCGCGAAGCTGGTCGAGAGCGGCGTGCTCGAGAAGCGGCCGTACCGGGCCCCGGGGTCGCGCGAGCGCTCGAGCTACCACCTCACCGAGGCGGGGCGGGGGCTCGCGGTCGTGATCGGGGCATTGGTGCAGTGGGGGGACGCGTACAACCCCTACGAGGGTGGGGCGTCGTCGGTGCTGGTCGCCGGGGAGGAGCCGGTGTCGCTGGCGTTCGTCGACGCCGAGGGGCGGGCGGTGGCGCCGGTGGACGTGACGATCGCGCCGGGGCCGGCGGCGCGGACGCGCTGGTAGGGGTTCGGCGTGTGTCGCGCGTCGCCCGCCGCGGGTCAGTCGGGGGTCGCCCCGTCGGGGTCGTTGCGGTGGATGGCGCGGCGCACCCGCTCCACGACCCCCGAGGCGGGCGGTTCGTTGTAGGCGTTCGCGAGCTCCTGCCCCGACATCGCGGCGATGGCGGCCATTACGTCGTCGGTGAGCCTCCGTCGCGCGCGCGCCGAGCCCGCCTCGCCATAGCCCGCCGACTCGATCGGCTCGCCGAAGCGGATGGTCACGGGCGTCACACGGGGAACGCGCGCGCCGTCGGGTTGGAGGTTCTCGGTGCCGCTGAGCGCGACCGGCACGATCGGGCATCCGGTCGTCAACCCCAGCCAGGCCACCCCGGTGCGGCCCCGGTAGAGCCGGCCGTCGCGGGAGCGGGTGCCCTCGGGGTAGATGGCGAAGGCGCCGCCCGACTCGAGCACCTCGCGGCCGCGCTCGAGGGAGTCCTGCGCGGCGGTCGCGCTGTCGCGATCGACCGGGATGGCGCCGATCGACTCGAAGAACGTCTTCGAGACGCGGCCCTTCAGGCCCTCCCCCGTGAAGTACTCCTGCTTGGCGAGGAAGCGCACGTCGCGGGGGGCGATGACGGTGATCACGACGCTGTCCATGAAGCTGAGGTGGTTGCTCGCGAGCAGCACGGCGCCCTCGCGGGGAACGAGCTCCCGCCCGATCACGGTCGGCCGGTACACGACGCCGGCGAGGGGTCGGGCGAGGCCCCGGGCGATCGTCTTCAACATCCCCCGATGCTCGCACGCGATGCATGCCCCCCGGGCTATGGTGCTGCTCACTGCTTTTTCATAGGCGGCTGCGGCATCCTGGCGATGGTTGTCGCTGCAACCTGCTCGCACCACCTGCTCGCACCACCCTGCTCCGCCTGCCCTGCTCCCGTTCGTCGAAATGAGACCCGTGCCCTCCGAACCCACCTCCTCCGTGCCCCCGAAGGCCAAAGACCAGGCCAAGAAGCTCACGGTGAAGCAGGAGCGCGAAGCGCGCCGCGCCGAGAAGGTCGCCCAGATGATCGCGCAGCAGAAGAAGCAGCAGCGCAACCGCCGCATCGGCATCTTCGGTGGCGCAGCGGCCGGTGTGATCGCGCTCGGCCTCGTCATCACCTTCGTCGTCACGAGCGCCGAGCCCAAGGTCGACCCGGCCTCGATCTCGATCGGGGAGCTGCAGAGCTACGACAACCTCACCTCGAACCACGTCACGGGCACCGTCGACTACGCCCAGACCCCGCCCGCCGGCGGCGACCACAACGCCGTCTGGCTGAACTGCGGCGTCTACGACCAGGCCGTGCCCAACGAGAACGCGGTGCACGCGCTCGAGCACGGCGCCGTCTGGGTCACCTACGACCCCGCGGTCGTCGACGAGGCCGGTGTCGAGACCCTGCGCTCGGAGCTGCCCGACACCTACGTCGTGCTCTCGCCCTACGAGGGCCTCGCCTCGCCGGTCGTGGCCTCCGCCTGGGGCAATCAGGTCTTCCTCGACGGCGTCGACGACGAGCGCCTCGGAGACTTCGTGCAGAAGTTCTGGCGCTCGAACGACGCCCCCGAGCCCGGCGCCGCCTGCACCGGCGGGCTCGACGCCTCCGGCAAGGTGGCCTGAGCGGGGTGACCTCCTCGTCCTCGTCGCCTGACTCCCCTCTCCACGAGGGGGCTCCGGATGCTCGGCGCCCCTCGCGCGGCCGCCTCACCCTCGCGGCGATCGTGGCCGCGGTACTCGTGGCGGTCGTCGCGTTCTCGGCCGGCTGGCTCGCAGCACCCCGCACCGCCACCCCGACCGACACCGGAGTCGAGGCCGGCTTCGCGCGGGACATGCAGACCCACCACGACCAGGCCGTGCAGATGGCGCTGATCATCCGAGAGCAGAGCGACGACCCGGCCATCCGCTCGCTCGCCTACGACATCGCGACCTCGCAGGCGCAGCAGTCAGGGCAGATGTACGCGTGGTTGAACGCGTGGGGCCTGCCCCAGGCGTCGTCGCAGCCCGAGATGACGTGGATGCTCCAGCCGACCCTCGACGGGTCGGACGGGCACGCGCACGGGGGCTCGTCGTCGGCGCCGGACGGGACAGCCGGTGCGGGCGGCGCTGGATCGGGCACCGCCCCCATGGTTCCCGGCGAGCCGATGCCCGGCATGGCGACCTCCGCCGACCTCGACCGCCTCTCCGGCCTGACCGGGGTGGAGGCGGAGACGCTGTTCCTGCAGCTGATGATCGCCCACCACCAGGGTGGCGTCGAGATGGCCCAGGCCGCGCTCGCGCGCACGACGAACCCGCTGGTGACCGCGCTCGCGAAGGCCATCGTGTTCGCGCAGTCCGGCGAGATCCAGTACATGCAGGAGCTCCTGGCCGCCCGCAGCTGATACGCCCGCCGGCGGCCCGTCGTGAGCGGCCATGCACCGAGCGTCAGGCGCCGGGTGCCGACCGTCGGCCCGTCAGCGGCGGTGACGCCAGCGGTACGCGACCGTGACGACGGTGGCCGCCGCGACACCCGCCGCGAGGAGCGGGACGCTCGTCAGCAGCGCCGCCGCGAGGCCGGCGGCGGACGCGAGGAGGACACCGTCCAGCGCCCAGGCGAGCCGGACGGCCGCCATCGGGTCGCCCATCGCGGTCGGCACCGGGGTCAGCAGCACCGGCGGGAACGGCCCCTTCAGCGCCGCCGCCAGCCGCCCGGCCAGCGCGAGCGCGGCGAGCAGGGCCGTCGGTCCGGCAGCAGCGAACGGGGCGACTCCCGTCAGGAGCCAGACCACCGCGACCCCGGCGGCCACCGCGATCAGGGCCGCGAGAGCCGGGAACAGCAGGTGGCTCGCCACGAGCTGCGTGTCGCCGATTCCGTAGAGCGGCAGATCGGCGGCGGTGTCGGCGGCATGGCGGATGCCGTCGGTCAGCGGGCCGAGGGCGGCGTAGGCCATCACACCGGCCACCGCGCCGAGCAGCCACCCGGGCATCGCCGGCGCGGTCGCCAGCGCGAGGAGGGCTGTGGCGAGGACGAGCCCGAGCACCCCGGCGGCGAGCCGCCCCGGAGTGCGGACGGCCCCGACGACGTCGCGGACGAGGAACAGACCCGCCCGCCCGCGCCCTGCTCCCACGGCGACGAGGCCTCGCCCGAGCTGCGGGCGACGCCGGTAGAGCTGAGCGGCGATGTCGAAGTCCAGCCCCGCGGCGTAGCTCGTGGCGGAGCTCCAGCGCGAGGCCTGGGCCGTGAGCTCGCCGGCACGGAGCGTGTTCATCAGCACCGGCACCGCCGCGACGAGCCCCAGCGCCGCCAGAGCGATCGGAGCGCCCGGCGCCTGCGCTGACGGGTACGCCAGCGCGACCCAGCCCGACGGCGTGACGGCGCGCAGCGCGGGGACGACCGCGGCCGCACCGCCGAGCATCCCCACCACGACCGCCGTCACCGCAGCCGCACGCGGCGCCGCCTGCCCGATCAGCCACGCCACCGCCGCGACGACGCCGACGGCGAGCCCCGCACCGGCGAGGACGGCGACCCCGACGGGATCGGTCAGCCCCGCGACGAGGAGACTGGCGCCGACGACCATCGCCGCGCCCGTGCAGGCCGCCGCGATCAAGGCCCCCGAGCGCAGCACCGGCCCCCGGAACGCCGTCGCGACCGGGATCGCGCTCGACGCCAGCGCGTGCGTGAGGAACGGCGACCGGAGCGCCGGCCCGCGCTCACGGCCCAGCAGCAGAGCGCCCGCCCAGAGCGCGGTCGCGAGGAGGGACGCGGCGGCCGGAGCATCCGGAGACGACAGCACGGCGAGCCCCTCGTGCCCCGACGCGCTCAGCCAGACGGCCCGACCGACGGGCACGACCGCCACGAGCGCGACCATCAGGCCGAGGTACAGGTCGAACGAGCTCTGCCCGACCGCGCGGCCGGAGCGGGCGCGCCAGACCGCGATCGCCGCCCGCACCCGCCCGCTCACGCGACCTCGCCGGTCACGCGGCCGCGTCCAGCTCGAGGGTGCGGTCGGCCAGCGCGTCGGCGAGCACCGAGCTGTGGGTGGCCGCGACGAGGGTGGCCCCGGCGTCCCGACGGGCCCTGAGCACGCGGATGATCGTGTGGACGTGCTCCGGGTCGAGGCGCTGCTCGGGCTCGTCGAGGAGCAGCACGTCGAAAGGCCGCGCGAGCAGCAGAGCGAGGCCGAACAGCTGGGTCTGGCCCGACGACAGCTCGTGCGGGAACCGGGCGGACAGCGCATCCAGCCCCAGCTCGGCGAGCAGCCCACCCTCGACCGCCCGGCTCTCGTCAGGATCGGAGTACCACGTCGCCGCCACCAGCCGGACGTGCTCGAGGACGGTCAGCTCGGGCGCCATCGGCGGGAGCCCGATCATCGCCGACACCCGCCGCCGGAACCGTCGGTCGCGCGCATCGACGAGGGAGCCGCCGACCCGCACCGTGCCGCCCGACGGCCGGCGGGCCCCGGCGAGCACGCGCAGCAGCGTGGACTTGCCCGTGCCGTTGCGCCCGCGCACCACGAGCGCCTCGCCCACCCCCACCTGCACCGACACCGGCCGCAGCAGCGTCACGCCGGCGGCCCGCACATCAACCCGGTCGACGTCGATCATCGTGGTCTCCCCTGAGGCTGCATCACCCCATTCTTCTCCGGGCGGGCCGACGCGGGATCCGTCTGCAGACGGATGCGGGCGGTCGGAGACGTGCGGCCGCGCGTCGGGTACCGTGGTGGCACCCTCGGGGCCACGGCTCCCCGAGCGGTCACGGAAGGGGTACCCATGGGCGTCGTGTTCCCGGAGGGCGCGTTCTCGATCCGCACGGCGGAGGGCGAGACGGTGCTCATCCGCATCTGCGAGCTCTGCGGCGCGGCGGTCGTCGACGCCGCGGACACCGACCTCGCCCTCCACAAGCGCTGGCACCGCCTCACCGGCTCGGCGAACTGGGTCGACCCGGCGACCGGCCGCGTGCACGGCGCAGCCGGGTCGTGATCGTCGCTCCAGCGGTCGCGGCCCCGTCGCGGGTCGTGATCGTGGTTCCGGCGAGCGCCGCCCCGCCGCGGGTCGTGATCGTCGTTCCGGCGGTCGCCGCCCCGCCGCATGGGGTGCGGTGAGCTCCGGATGCGCGACCGCCGGGTGATGCGCGCCGATTCGCCCGAGCGGGCCGGGCTTGAGGGTCGCGGCTGGGTAGTCGTCGCGCGCTCGTGGGGCGCCGGGCTCGTGATCGACGAGCGGATGCGCGACCGCCTGCGCGAGCGGGTGCGGGACGTGCATCCGCTCGCCCTTCGCGAGCTCGGCCCCGGCGACGTCGACGCCGTGCTGGCGCTGGACCGCGAGACCCTCGACGACTACCCCGGTGACGTCGCGACCGCCCACGACGCATTGACCGTGGAGAGCGCGACGCCGGCGCCGGCTCACCGCGGCTGGGGTGTCTTCGCGGCGCCCGGGCTCGTCGCGATGAGCTTCCTCTCGCTCGGCGCCTTGGCGTGCGACGCCACCGAGACCGACTTCACGGTCGTCGACGGCACCTGGCGGGACCGGGGCCTCGGGGCGGCGGTGAAGGCCGCGAGTGTGCTGGCCCTCGCCGACGAGGGGCGCCGAATGTTCCGCACCGGCGGCTCGTTCGACAACCCGGCGAGCATCGCCGCCAACCGCGCCGTCGGTTACCGGCTCGACGAGGAGTGGCTCACCCTCGCCCCGCCCGTCGCCGCGCCTGGACCGTCGGCGCCCACCCGCCTCGACTAGGCCGTCGGCGGCCCCGACCTCTCGCCGCAGCTAAGCCGTCGGCGGCCCCGACCTCTCGCCGCAGCTAAGCCGTCGGCGGCCCCGACCTCTCGCCGCAGCTAAGCCGTCGGCGGCCCCGACCTCTCGCCGCAGCTAAGCCGTCGGCGGCCCCGACCTCTCGCCGCAGCTAAGCCGTCGGCGGCCCCGACCTCTCGCCGCAGCTAAGCCGTCGGCGACCCCAGGAGCCGCCGCGTCCAGTCGGCCAGGGCCGCGATGGCGCTGCGGGAGATCGCGGCCGTCGGCATCATGCTCGTGAACCCGTGGAAGGCACCCGGCCAGACGTGCAGCTCGGCGTCGCCGCCGGCCGCCCACAGCGCGGTCGCGTAGGCGACCGTCTCGTCGCGGAAGACCTCCGCGCTCCCGCAATCGATGTAGGTGCGCGGCAGCCCGGCCAGGTCGCTCGCGCGCGCGGACGCGGCGTAGACCGACACGTCCTCGCCCGCACGCCGGGGCCCGAGGTAGGCGTCCCAGCCGAAGCGGGTCAGCTGCCGGTCGGCCACCCCCACTCCGTCGATCTGCTGCGTCGACACCGTCGAGTCACGGTCGTCGAGCATCGGCGAGACCAGGATCTGCGCGAGCAGCGCCGGCCCCTTCCGGTCCCTGGCGAGCAGCGCGGTGCCCGCGGCGAGCCCCGCTCCGGCGCTCTGCCCGGCGATCACGATGCGGGCCGGGTCGATGCCGAGCTCGTCCGCGTGGTCGTGCACCCAGACGAGTCCGGCGTAGCAGTCCTCGACCGGGTAGGGGTCAGGATGCTCGGGGGCGAGCCGGTAGTCGACACTGATCAGCACGACGTCGTGGTCGTCCAGCAGCCAGTCGTCGTAGGAGTCGAGGTTGCCGAGGTGGTGGCCGAACATCATCCCGCCGCCGTGGATCGTGTAGAACGCGCTGGTCGCTCCCGTGCGGCCGGTCCGCTGGATGATCGCGAGCGAGATCGGGTCGCCGAGGTGGCCGGGCACGGTGAGCGACCGGCGCTCGTAGCCGCGCGAGTGCAGCCGCTCGTCGAGTGCCTCCTCGGTCACGTCTAGCGCGCGCATCCGGGGCAGCATCTCGGTCGTCAACGTGACGGGCCCGCGCGCCTCGAGGGTGTCGAGGAAGGGGATCAGCTCGGGGTCGAACGGAGGGCGGGGCATGGGGTCAGACATAGGAGGACTCCTGGGTGGTGTGGCCGGCCGAGGTGGGGCCGACCGGGGTTGGGCCGACCGGGGTGGGGGCGGGGTCAGCCAGGGCTAAGCCGGCCGAGGTGGGGGCGGGGTCGGCCGGCGTCGGGCGCGTGGCCCGGCGTGACCAGCGGATGCCCGCCACGACGAGCCCCGCGGCGAGCGCGGTGATGGCGAGCCCGGCGATCACGATCGCCTCCTCGAAGGCCGTGAGCCGCGCCGGGTCGAAGGCCTCCGCCGTGACGCTCGATCCGACGAGGGCGGCGAGGATCGTGCCGGTCGCCGCGATCCCGACGGCGGTGGCCAGTTCGCTCGCGGTGTCGACGAGGGCTGCCCCGATCGACGTGCGGTCGCCGGGAAGGCCCCGGAGCACGCTGCTGCCGGCCACGACGCCGACCACGCGCATCCCGGCCGCAACGAGGACGAGGGCCACCAGCACCCAGGGGTACCCGAACCGGGCGAGCAGCGCGAACACGGCGAGCCCGGCCACGACGGCGGCGGCGCTCATCCACGCGGCCCGGTCGAGACCGACCCGCTTCACGAACGGGCCGACGAAGCGCCCGCTCGCCAGGAGCACCACGACCTGCGGGAGGGTGCCGAGGGCGGCGAGGGCCGGCGTCCATCCCCAGGCGAGCTGCAGCTGCAGGGTGGTCAGGTACGACAGGCCGGCCATCGCGAGCCCGGTGGCGGCTTTGTAGGCGAGACCCGAGGCCACGAGCGGCTGCGCGACGAGCCGCAGGTCGAGCAGGGGATGGCGCGCGGTGCGCTCCCGGACGACGAACCCGATCCCAGCCGCCACGGTGACCGCGATCGCGACCCAGGCCGGTGCGGTGTCGGCACCCACGACGAACAGGGTCGGCGTGAGGAGGACGCCGACGACGGTCACCGCGCCGAGCACCGCGCCGAGCACGTCGATCGGGTCGCGGTGACGGTCGGCCCGCTGGTCGGCGGCGATCCCGGCGCGGATGCCGAGGAAGGCGATCACCGCGATCGGCGCGTTGGCGACGATCAGCACCTGCCAGGGCGCCACGGCCAGCACGAAGCCGCCGATCGTCGGCCCGGCGGCGAGCCCGACGAGCCCGGCCGTGGAGATGACCGTCAGGGCGCGGACGCGCAGATCGTCCCGGTCGAACAGGCGGAACGCCAGCGCCATCGACCCCGGGGTGGTCATGGCCGCGGCGACGCCCAGCAGTGCTCGCACGGCGATCAGCTGATCGATCGAGGTGACGAAGAGGGTGAGCACGCTCACGGTCGCGAGCAGCGTGAGGCCGACGAGCATGACCCGGCGGCGTCCGAAGCGGTCGGCGATCGCGCCGAACAGCAGCATCAGGCCGCCGAACGCGACCGAGTAGGCGCCCGAGACCCACTGCAGCGACGCGGTGGGAGCGCCGAGGTCACGGCCGATGGTCGGGAGCGCGACGTTCAGGACGGAGTTGTCGAGCATCTCGAACAGGAACACCGCCGAGAGCCCGGCGAGCGCGACCCACGCTTCGCGCAGACGCGGCGGCGGGGCCGGGACGGATGAGGGGACGGATTCGGTCATGGGCGCACTCCTTCGATGAAGAAGTGACGACTCCCGTGAGACGCGTACGCGGTTCCGTCTGCCAGGGGCGACGGGGTTTTTCCCTCTAAGGCGACAGTAGCGCATCCGGATGCCCGTCAGAACTTTTCGACACGACGAGCCCGCGCGGTGCCAGAGTTCACTCATGGACGAATCCCGCTCGACCGACGACCGCCACAGCGACATGACACCCGAGGTGCTGGCGGCGTTCAGCGACGCCTGGGCCCGCCACGACCTCGAGGCGCTGATGAGCCACGTCACCGACGACTGCGTCTACAGCGCGTCCGTCGGCCCCGAGCCCGGCCGCACCTGGTCGGGCAAGGACGCTGTGCGGGAGGGCTTCGCGCTCATGCTCGCCCACGACGTCGGGCAGGAGCGGCACGAAGACGAAGGGCCCATCATCCTGGGCACCCGCGGTGCCGGCACCTGGTCGTTCACCGGCCCCGGCCCCGACGGGGTGGTCGTCGAGACGCGGGGCTGCGACATCTTCCAGTTCCGGGCGGGCAAGATCGCCCGCAAGGACGCGTTCCGCAAGGTCTACGAGCCGGAGACGCCGGCGTGATCCACGAGCAGGGAGCGAGACGGCCATGACCGAGCAGATCGAGTCGTTGATGAGGGCGAATCTCCACGAGGTGTTCGGGCAGCGCGACGCCACGCTCCGCCGCGCGGCGATCGAGCGCACCTACACCGAGGACGTGGTGTTCCTCGACCCCGACGAGGTCGTCGAGGGCTGGGACGCGCTCGACGCGAAGGCCGGGGCGCTGCTCGAGGGTGCGCCCGGCTTCGTCTTCTCCGAGGCCGGCCCGATCTACGTCAACCACGACATGGGCTACCTGGCCTGGAACCTCGGGCCCGAGGGCGCGCCGCCGGTGGTGCGAGGTGTCGACACCTGCTTCGTGCGCGACGGGCGCATCACGAAGATCTACACGCTGCTCTTGACGGAGTGAGCGGCCGCGTCACCGACGAGTCGGACCCGTACGGGCTGCCGCGGTTCGCCGGGGAGGACACGCTGACCGACTGGGTCGACCACTCCGAGATCGCGCTGCGGACGGTGCGCGTCTTCACCCGCGGCCCGCTGACGGCCACCGTCATCGCGCACCCGGGCGTGTGGGATCTGATCGTCAGCGACGGCCGGGGCGGGGTCGAGTTCCACGCCCTGCCGTCGACCGAGATCGCGGGCGCGATGACGGCGCTCGGGCGTCGGGCGGGCTGACGTACGCTGGCGGGATGGATGCCACCCACAGCGAAGCCCCGAGCTCGGTTCCACCCGACGCCGCGGGCGCGGGCGCATCGACTCGTCTTCGATTGGCGCTGAGCGCTCCGGATGCCTCCGCCCGCCTGCAGGCCGCCCTGACCGCCGGCACCCGCCCGGCCCCCGCCTACATCGGGGTGCTGGTCGGACAGTGCCGCGTCGAACGCGACTTCTTCGTGCGTGACATGCTCACCTGGGCGCTCACCCGGCACGACCCCGACACCGTCGTCGACCAGGTGCTGCCCGAGCTCGACTCCCCCATCGCGCAGGCCCGCAGCCAGGCGCTGCACACCCTGTCCAAGGTCGGCGACCCGCGCGCGTTCCCGGCGATCACGACCGCCCTCCTCACCGACACCGACGACGTCGTGGCCCGCAACGCCTGGCGCACCGCCTCGGGCCTCGCGCCCGACGACGAGCACCGCGCCGCCCTCGCCACCACGCTGGCCACCCAGCTCGGGCGCGGCGACCGCGACCTCCGCCTCAGCCTCACCCAGTCGTTCCAGCGCCTCGGCGAGGCCTCCCGCCCCGCGCTCGACACCGCGTCGACGGATGCCCGCCCCGACGTGCGCGCCCACGCCCTCGCCACGGCACAGCTCCTCACCGACCCCGAGGCCGACTTCGACGCGGCGCTGCAACAGGCGCGGGCGCAGGACGCGGACTCGACGCGCGCACCCGATCAGCCGGCCTCGCCGGATCAGCCGGCTCAGTAGGAGCCTCGGCTTAGCCGAACTCCCCCACCTGACGATCGATGGGCACGGTGCCCGCGACCGTCACGTCACCCGTGTGTGCGGTCGTCACCGTCTCGACGAGCACGATGTGCACCTCCTCCGCTGCCACCGGATTGTGCCGCACACGCCGCGGCACCACGAAGAACTGACCCGGCCCGAGCTCGACGTCGTCGGCGTCTTCCAGCTGGATCACCAGGTGGCCCGACACGACGAGGAACATCTCGTCCTCGTCCTCGTGGGCGTGCCAGACCAGCTCGCCGAGCAGCTTCGCGACCTTGACGTACTGGTCGTTCACGCGCCCCACGACCCGCGGCGTCCAATACTCGGTGACCCGCTCGAGCTCGGCGGCGATGTCGGTCGTCCCGGATGTCGTCATCCCCCGATTCTGCCGACTCACCCCGCCCTCCGCGACCGACCACGGGCCATTCGCTGCCAGCGCGGCTAGACGATCTCGAGCTCGTCCGAATGGGGAGGGCCATAGACCGTGATCCCGGCCAGTGCGCAGGCAGCGGCACCGGGGAGCACGGCAGTCACGTCCCCGAAAGGATGCTCGCCTTCTTCGTCGAAGAGCGCCCACGCCGTGCTGGGGCCGTTCGTGTAGCTCGAGCCATATCGCACCCCGTCGAAGCCCGCTTTGTCGAAGGCCGTCGCCCACTGCTGAGGGACGACGTAGTCGTCCATCGTGCCGAGCATCCGCGTCACGCCGTGCGTCACCGAGTCAGCGCTGGCGATGTCTGCGCAGGAGAAGCTGCGAGCGACACGGATGGATGACACCACGAAGGAGTTCGCCAGGGAGGCCGGTACGACTCCCTGGTCGAAGACGCTCTCCCGCACCTTCTCGCGCACGGCGGTCGCGATGTCGTCGGCGACGTAACAGGTGCCGCGACCGCCCCCGAGGTTGAATCGGCAGTGCGGCGTACCGTTGAAGTAGCACGGTCCGAGATCAGGGCGGTGCGAGCGATGCACGACCCGCCCCTCGGGCAGCGTCTGGCGTGGGAAGTCGGCTAGGTCGAGGCCGAGGGCGGGCGGAGGCTGCCGGCTCACGCGGCCCACGCGGCGGCGGCGCGGCGAGCTGTCTCGATGACGACGGAGCTCTCTCCGGACCGAAGCAGTTCGGCCATGGTCGGCGAATTCTTCGAGGCGGCGACCGCCGGGCGACCGTTCAGCCATTGCGCCCAGAGCCAGGGATCGTCGTGCCCTTGGGCGAGCGCCTCCAGCACGGCCCGCAGCCCCGGCAGGAATTCCCCCCGTGGACCGAACTGGAACGCGGGGAAGACAGCCTTGCCGTCGCTCGTCCACAACCGGAGGATGTCCCCCCGCGCTGAAGCCTGCCGGATCGCCTCCCGGCTGACCTTGCGCAAGGCGGTGAGGGCGGCCGTCGAGTAGAACGGGCCGACGACCCCATTCACCGGGCTCGACACCCGAGCGATCGGCAGCGGGCGGAGCATCGCATCCGCGACCTCGTCCGGCGAGAGGAGCTGGGCCAGACCCCGCACCTGGTCGTCGCCGAGTGCGCGCAACCGACGCTCGACCGCCTCAGCCACGTCATGACTGAAATCGTCGGGCACGCGCTGGATGGTCATGTAGTAACTCCTCGGGCAACGTGGGAATCAAGGCCGTCAAGGCCGTCAAGTTCAGGGTAGATCGGCCCGTCAAGGGCGTCAAGATGTCCCCCGGTGCCGCCCGCGCCCCTTACGGCCGCCCGGGCCACCCGTCAGGGGTAGAGGGGCGGGGCGTCGGCGTCGTCGTAGGGGGGCGCCTCGTAGTAGGCATCGGGCGGAACATCGTCGAAGGACGGGGCGTCGTCGTAGGGCGGCGAGTCGGGGCCGGAGTCGGAGGCCGGCGAGAAGCGCGCACCGCCCGGGCGCCGGTTGCCGTCGCGACGGGCGCCTGAGGTGGAGCGGCCGCGGCCGGAGGCAGTGCGACCCCCGGAGGCGCGGGCGGCTGAGCCCGAACCCGAACCCGCACCGGCGGCCGCGTCATCGGCGCCCCCTTCGGCGGGGGCCGGGAGCGACGACGGGTCGAAGGCGCCCGACGTGACGACCTCGACGAGGCCGGCGCCGTACGCCTCCCGCTTGCGGTCGCCGATGCCCGCGATGCCCTCGAGGGCCGAGACCGAGCCGGGGCGGAGCGAGGCGACCGCGGCGAGCGTGGCGTCGTGGAACACGACGTAGGCCGGGACGCCCTGCTGCTTCGCGGTGGCCGCACGCCAGGCCCGCAGCTCCTCGAAGAGCGCCGCATCGGCCTCGCCGAGATCGTCTTTCGCCGCCGACCGGCTGCCGCCCCGCGACGAGCCCGAACCCGAGCCGGAGCCGCCCCGGGTCGCGACCCGCTCGGCCTCCTTGCGCAGCTGCACCGCCCGCGAGCCCGAGAGCACCGCCGCGCTGTCGGCCGTGATGACGAGCGTGCCGTAGCCGTCGTCGTTCACGGCGAGCAGCCCCTGTGCCAGCAGCTGCCGCACGACGCCGCGCCACTGCTGCTCGCTCAGCTCGGTGCCGATGCCCCAGGTGCTCAGCTCGTCGTGCTTCCACTGACCGACGCGCTCGGTGCGCTTGCCCCGCAGGATGTCGACCAGGTGCCCCGCGCCGAAGCGCTGGTTGCGCTCGCGTTCGAGCCGCACGACGGTGGACAGCAGCTTCTGGGCGGCCACCGTGCCGTCCCACGACTCGGGCGGGGTGAGGCAGGTGTCGCAGTTGCCGCACGGCTCGCTCTTCTGCCCGAAGTAGCCGAGCAGGTTCTGCCGCCGGCAGCTCACCGTCTCGCACAGGGCGAGCATCGCGTCGAGGTGCGCCGACAGCCGGCGTCGGTGCGCGAGGTCGCCGGGCGACTCGTCGATCATGCGCCGCTGCTGCACGACGTCGTTCAGCCCGTACGCCATCCACGCCGTCGACGGCAGACCGTCGCGGCCGGCGCGACCGGTCTCCTGGTAGTAGCCCTCGACCGATTTCGGCAGGTCGATGTGCGCCACGAACCGCACGTCGGGCTTGTCGATGCCCATGCCGAACGCGATGGTGGCGACGATCACGACCCCCTCGTCGCGGAGGAATCGCGCCTGCGTCTGCGCCCGCAGCCGAGAGTCGAGACCCGCGTGATAGGGCATCGCATCGACGCCGTTGGCCGCCAGGAACTGCGCCGTCTTCTCGACCGTGTTGCGCGACATCGCATAGACGATGCCCGCGTCGCCCGAGTGCTCCGAACGGATGAACGACAGCAGCTGCTTGCGAACCTCGACCTTCGGGTCGATGCGGTACTGGATGTTCGGCCGGTCGAAGCTCGCGACGAAGTGCTTCGCCTCACCCATCGACAGCCGCTGGGTGATCTCCTTGTGGGTGGCCTCGGTGGCGGTGGCGGTGAGGGCGATGCGCGGCACGTCGGGCCAGCGCTCGGCCAGCTCGGCGAGCGCGAGGTAGTCGGGCCGGAAGTCGTGCCCCCACTGCGACACGCAGTGCGCCTCGTCGATGGCGAACAGCGCGATGTCGCCGCTCTCGAGGAAGCGCTTGGTGCTCTCGCTCGACAGCCGCTCGGGCGCGACGTAGAGCAGGTCGAGCTCGCCGGCGAGGTAGTCGCGCTCGACCCCCGCGCGTTCGGTGGGGTCTTGCGTGGAGTTGAGGAACGCCGCCTTGACGCCGACCGCCTTCATGGCCTCGACCTGGTCGTGCATGAGCGCGATCAGCGGCGACACGACGACACCCGTGCCGTGCCGCACGAGCGACGGCACCTGGTAGCAGAGCGACTTGCCCGCGCCCGTGGGCATCAGCACCACGGCGTCGCCGCCCCCGATGACGTGATCGATGACCTCAGCCTGGTCGCCTCGGAACGAGTCGTACCCGAAGACCCGGCTGAGGGTCTCGAGCGCTGCGGATGCGGTTGTCTCAGTCACGGGACGAGCCTAGTTCGCGGGGCTGACAGCGAGGTCGCGGGGGCGGGACTGTGGAGAAGATCCGGAGCGGCCGCGACGGTGAAGGAGGGGACGACGACGAGCGCACAGCGCGCACGAGATGGCCCACTCAGCGCGACAGCGGCACCTCGAGCAGGCTCAACCCCGCGGGCGGCGACGCGAGGGCCGAATCAAGGTCCCCCCGGGTCGAGACCGCGCGGTACGACCATCCGAAAGCCTGGGCCAGAGCGGCCAGATCGACGTTCTGCGGCGTGAACATGACCCGGTCGAACGGGTCGCGGGCGGCCGTGCCGGCGACCTCGAGACCGTCGAAGATCGTGCCGCCGCCGTCGTTGCCCACCACGAGCTGCACGCGGGGGCGCGGCTCGCCCGGCGGCAGGTTCAGCCCGCCGGTGTCGTGCAGCAGCGTGATGTCGCCGAGCAGCACCCGGGTCGTGCCGGTGCGCGCCCCCGTCGAGCCGTCGGAGGCGGCGAGCGCGATGCCGATCGCCGTCGAGACCGTGCCGTCGATACCGGCCAGGCCCCGGTTGGCGTGCACCACGATCTTCTTGCCGCCGACCGCCGTGTCGACCTCGCGGATCAGCCGCGACGCCCCGAGCACCAGCCGATCGTGCGGCCAGGTCGCGCGCCAGATCGCGTCGGCGAGGAACCGCCTGGTGACCGGGGCCCGCAGCGCCGCCAGCTCGCCCTTGGCGTAGTCACGCGCCCCCGCCACATCGGCCGCGCCACCCGGGATGATCAGCGGCGCCGCCACGTCATCGGCCGCCGACTGCTCCTCGAGCAGCTCGCGACCGGCGAAGACCCACTGGCCGGCCCAGGCCCGGGCCGCGCGGTCGCCGCGGTCGTCGGGGTCGGCGGTGATCTCGTCGACGACGAGGGTCTGCGGATGCGGGACCACCGCTTCACCGTGACCGCGCACCACGATCGTCTGCACGTCGTCGCGGGCGAGCAGGGCGGGCACCTGGCGGCTCAGCGTCGGATGTCCGAACACGACGGCCCGCTCGACCCGCCCGCCGAAATCGGGATGATCGAGCAGGATGCGGTAGGCGCTGACGAGGTTCGGGCCGAAGCGGGCGCCGCTCGAGACCTCGGCGATCAGCGGCAACCCGGCGTGCAGGGCGAAGGCGTTGGCGCGGTCGCCGGCGTCGGCGCCGGCGATCACCAGAGTGCGGGGGCCGCGGTCGAGGTGCAGGGTGCGGGGGGCGACGGATGCGCGTCCCGCACTCTCGGGAGCCGCCGCCCCCGGCCCGGCGGGCTCGTCGTCGGGGAGCACCTCGCCCGAGAGCGGCTCGACGAACTGCAGGTTGAGGTGCACGGGGCCGGCTCCGGCCAGGGACGACTCGACCGTGTACGCGTCCGCGTCCCCGTCCCCGCTCGGAACGGGGCCCGCTGCCGACGGGTCGGGAGCCGCCAGGGCGGCGGCCAGGGCGCGCGCGGCGAGGGCACGAGCATCCGGAACCTCACCGAGCGTGGGCGGCGGGACGTCGAATTCGAGGCGGGGGAAGCGCCCGAACAAGCCCGGCTGCCAGGTGGTCTGGTTCGAGCCGGTGCCACGGAGGCGCGCGGGGCGGTCGCCGCTCAGCACGATCATCGGCACGCCGGAGTGGCTGGCCTCGACGACGGCGGGCACGAGGTTCGCGACCGCCGTACCCGAGGTGGTGACGACGAGCGCCGGCAGCCCCGACTCGCGGGCGAGGCCGAGCGCGGTGAAGGCGGCGTCGCGCTCATCGATGCGGACGTGCAGGGCGATCCGGCCGCGGCTCTCGGCGTCGGCGAGCGCGAGGGCGAGGGCCTGCGAGCGCGAGCCCGGGGAGACGACGGCATGGCGCACACCGAGGTCGACGAAGGCGTCGACGAGCCGGTGGGCGAAGGTGGCCGCGGGGCTGACGGTCACCGGTCGGCGCGGGGGTTGTCCTGCTCGTCGTCGG
Source organism: Herbiconiux gentiana (assembly GCF_024978135.1). Taxonomy (GTDB): domain Bacteria; phylum Actinomycetota; class Actinomycetes; order Actinomycetales; family Microbacteriaceae; genus Herbiconiux; species Herbiconiux gentiana. Next base: position 139,027 of record NZ_JANTEZ010000005.1, read on the forward strand.
TCTCGGCGAGGCGGCGCTCGAGGTCGCGGAGGCGCTCGTCGTCGTCGGGATCGCGAACAGGGCGGATGGTGCCGAGGAAGTCGGGGTCGTCGTCGGGCCCCATCGCCCGCACGGGTGGCGTGTTCGAGCGGCGGCCGCGGCCGATGACCAGCCAGAGGATGCCGCCGATCGGCGTGAACAGGATGATGATGAACACCCACGCGACGCGGGGAAGGGCTTTGACGCGCGACTTCGGCACCATCAGGCAGTCGACGAGGGCGTACACGGTGAATGCCACGACCACGATGACGAGGGCTAGGAGTACGCGAGCCATGCCGTAACTGTACCCCCGGGATCCGGGAGCGGACTGCGTGTCCGCCGAGGGCTGACCGGGGGTCGGGCGAGCCCTCGCGTCGAGGCCCGGGCGAGCGCTCGGCCGGCCTTCGAGCGGGCGGTCAGGATGCCCGTCCTAGACTCGTGGTGTGAATCCTGGACGCACGTGGCTCGTGTACACCCTCATCCGGCTGGGGATCTTCGCCGTCGTGCTCACCATCCTCTACCTGCTGAGCATCGAGCCCTGGATCGCCGCCGTGATCGCCGCGATCATCTCGCTCTGCATCTCGATCATCTTCCTGCGGAAGCCCCGGGAAGAGGCGTCGCGCACGCTGTACGAGGCCCGGCTGAACCGGGGCCAGGCGGGCCGCCCGGCACCGGTCGTCGATGCGTCAGGCGCAGCCGCCGCCGCCGGCAGGTCCAAGGCCGGCTCGACCGAGGACGAGGACGTCGAGGACAGCGCCGTCGACGGCACCGAGCGCCGGGCTCAGTAGGCGAACGAGAGCCCGAGACCCACGCCGCAGAGCAGGCCGAACAGGCTGGTGAGCTTGAGCACGGTGACGTACTCCTTCGGCGTGCGCGCCGTGAACATGATGATCGTGGCCGGCACGGTGAGCAGCAGGGTGAAGAACACCAGCCACGCCTTCGGGTAGATCAGCGCGAAGAAGGCCAGCACGGCGTACGCCACCAGCAGCCAGAAGACGTAGAGGATGCGCGAAGCGGTGCGCCCGATCAGCACGGCCAGCGTGCGCTTCTTGACGAGGCGGTCCTGATCGATGTCGCGGATGTTGTTGGCCATCAGAACGGCGCACGCGATGGCGCCGGCGGCCACACCGCCCAGCCAGCCCTCGAAGTTGACGTAGCCCGCGAGGATGAACGTCGTGCCGGCCGTCGCGACGATGCCGAAGAACGCGAACACGAAGATCTCGCCGAGACCGTAATAACCGTAGGGGTGCTTGCCGCCGGTGTAGAACCAGCCCGCGGCGATGGCCGCCGCGCCGACCGCGAGCAGCCACCAGTGCCCGGTGATGATCACGATCGCGAGGCCCGAGGCGGCGGCCAGCCCGAAGAAGACGAGGGCCACGATGAGCACGCGCTTCGCCGGCACGAGCCCTGAGCCGGTGAGGCGCGGCGGGCCGACCCTCACGTCGTCGGTTCCGCGGACCCCGTCGGAATAGTCGTTGGCGTAGTTCACGCCGATCTGCAGGAAGATCGCGACGAGCAAGCACAGGGCCACCAGCGTCTTCGAGATGTCGAAATCGCTCGCCAGCATGCCGGCGCCGGTTCCGATGGCGACGGGGGCGACACCGAGGGTGAGGGTGCGGATGCGCGCCCCGGCGATCCAGGCGCCGGCCGCCGATCGCGGTCCGGCCGGCCGCGCGGCGGGGGCGCGCCCTGATGCGGGGCGGGCGCCGTTTCGCGGCGGGGCGGTGCGGGCGGGGTGGCCGGAGGGGCGCTTCTTCGTCTTGGACATCGGGGCTGATTCTATCCTCGCGACGCGGCGTCGCCTGGGAGTGGGTCGGGAGCCGGGACCGTGGTCGTGGGGTGGGCAGTGCTCCCCGGGGCGCCGGCGGCAGGGGCGCCTGGGGCGCCGGCCGCAGGGACGCCTGGGGCGCCGGCGGCAGGGATGCCCGGAGCGCCGGCCGCAGGGACGCCCGGGGCGCCGGTGGCAGGGATGCCCGGAGCGCCGGCCGCGACGAGGCGTTCGATCAGCACGCGATCGGGCTTGCCCGACGCCAGACGCGGCAGGGTGTGCACGTGGACGAGCGCGGCGGGCGCGGCCGCCCGGCCGGCCTCTCTGACCACAGTCTCGCGGAGACGATCGAGGCGCGCGCCACCCAGTTCGATGACGGGCTGGTCGGAGGTGGGGTCGCCGGCCTGCAGTCCCCCGGCCACCGGGTCACCGGTCTCGGCGCTGCCGATGGGGCGGCCGGTGGGCGCCCGATCGTGCGATGGCGGCGTCGGCGCCGCGGGCAGGTCGTCGACGACGACGACCCCGACCTGGCCCCAGCGTTCGCTGTCGCGCGGGACGACGACCGCCTGCTCGAAGCCGCGCTGCGCCTGCACGAGGCGTTCGACCCGGCCGAGGGAGACCTTGATGCCGCCTGAGATGATGAGGTCGTCGAGGCGGCCGGTGACCGTGACGACGCCGTCGACGACGGTGCCGGTGTCGGTCGTGCGGTACCAGCGCAGGCCCTCGTCGGTGTGGAAGCGGGCTGCCGTGAGCGCATCGTCGCCGAGGTAGCCCTCAGCCAACGACGGCCCCGCGATCTCGATTTCGCCCGCGACCAGTCGCACCACCGTGCGCCCTATCGGGCGGCCGTCGTAGACGCAGCCGCCGGCGGTCTCACTGGCGCCGTAGGTGCGCACGACGGCGAAGCCGAGGTCGAGCGCCCGCTCGCGGAGCGGGTCGGGCAACGCCTGGCCGCCGATCAGGAGGGCGTCGAAGCGGGCGACGGCCCGGCGGATGTCACGGTCGGCCTCGGCCGCCTCGACGAGACGAGCGAGCTGGGCCGGCACCAGCGAGCTGAACCGCAGGGGCTGCTCGAGCCGGCCCGCGAGGGCGGCGAAGGCCTGGGGCGAGAAGTGGCCGGGCGGATGCACGACCGGCTGCGTGCCCGCCGCGATCGATCGCACCAGCACCTGCAGGCCGGCCACGTAGTGAGTCGGCAGTGCCAGTAGCCACTGCCCCGGCCCGCCGAGCGCCTGCTCCGACGCCGCGGCCGAGGCGAGCAGAGCGTCGGTGCTGAGCGCCACCCGCTTCGGCACTCCCGTCGACCCGGAGGTCTCGATCACGAGGGCCACACTTCTCCGCACCTCACGAGGCAGCGGCACCAGGGCCCCCGCGCCAGCGTCGCCGAGCGGCGCGCCGTTCGGGCCCCCGGAGGAGGAATCGGTCGACGCGGAGGACCCCGTCGCGAAGAAGGAGGGCGCCGAGGAGGACCGCGCACGGGACTCCCGCGGGAGCAGGGCCGGGCCGTCGTTCGACAGGGCCTCGCGCAAGCGCGCCGAGAGCTCGGGCGCGGGCAGACCGGCAACGACCTCGAGCGGTCTGCTCACGCGGGCACCTCGGGCGGGATCGGCATCAGTAGTGGTACGGGAACGCCGACCAGTCGGGCGCCCGCTTCTCGAGGAACGAGTCGCGGCCCTCGACCGCCTCGTCGCTGCCGTAGGCGAGACGGGTGGCCTCGCCCGCGAAGATCTGCTGGCCGACGAGCCCGTCGTCGACCGCGTTGAAGGCGTACTTCAGCATGCGGATGGCCGTGGGCGACTTGCCCAGGATGATGCGGGCCCAGGCCAGCGCCTCGACCTCGAGCTCGGCGTGCGGCACGACCTTGTTGACGGCACCCATCTCGTAGGCGCGCTGCGCGCTGTACTCCTCGGCCAGGAAGAACACCTCGCGCGCCAGCTTCTGCCCGATCTGCCGGGCGTAGTAGGCGCTGCCGTACCCGGCGTCGAACGAGCCGACGTCGGCGTCGGTCTGCTTGAATCGGCCGTGCTCGGCCGAGGCGATGGTGAGGTCGCAGACCGCGTGCAGCGAGTGCCCGCCGCCGGCCGCCCAGCCGGGCACGACCGCGATGACGACCTTCGGCATGAAGCGGATGAGCCGCTGCACCTCGAGGATGTGGAGCCGACCGGCCCGAGCGGGGTCGATGCCCGCCGCGGTCTCCTCGTCGGAGTACCTGTAGCCGTCGCGCCCCCGGATGCGCTGGTCGCCACCGCTGCAGAACGCCCACCCGCCGTCGCGCGGGCTCGGACCGTTACCCGTGAGCAGCACGACCCCGACCCGCGGGTTCTGGCGGGCGTCGTCGAGGGCGCTGTAGAGCTCGTCGACCGTCTTCGGCCGGAACGCGTTGCGCACCTCCGGCCGGTCGAAGGCGATGCGCGCCACCCGCCCCTCGGTGTCGAGGTGGTAGGTGATGTCGGTGAAGCCCTCGGAACCCGGGGCGACGACCCACGCGGACGGGTCGAAGATGTCGGAGACGGTGCTCTGGTCGGTCATGGGTCAAGGCTACGCGGGTCGGGCGTGCCTGCTCCGCGGGGGCGGCGATTGTGCAGGATCAACGCGCGGCCCGCGATTGTGCAGAAGGAGAGCGGGGTCGAGGATGGGGAGGTGGACGACACCTCGCAGCTGCCCGACCTCGACGACCTCCTCGAGCGGATGCACGTGGTGGCCATCCCGCTGGACACCCGCTTCCGCGGCCAGACCGTGCGCGAGCTCGCCCTCTTCGACGGCCCCCGCGGCTGGACCGAGTTCTCCCCCTTCCCCGAGTACGGCGACGCCGAGGCGAGCTCCTGGCTGCGCGCGGCCGTCGACTTCGGCTGGCACGAGCTCCCGGCCGCGAGAGAGGGCTGCACGAGCATCCGCGTCAATGCGACCCTGCCCGCGGTGCCCGCCGACGACGTCGAGCGCGTGCTCGCCCGCTACGACGGCTGCCGCACCGTCAAGGTGAAGGTCGCCGAGCGCGGCCAGACGCTCGACGACGACATCGCCCGGGTGCGGCGGGCCCGCGAGCTCCTGGGCGCCGAGGGCCGAGTTCGCATAGACGCGAACGGCGGCTGGAACATCGACGAGGCCGAACACGCCATCCGCAGCCTGGCCGAGTTCGACCTCGAGTACGTCGAGCAGCCCTGCGCCAGCGTCGAGGAGCTGGTCGAGATCCGGGAGCGGGTCGGCGAGTCGCTCGGCATCCCGATCGCGGCCGATGAGAGCGTGCGCAAGGCCGAGGATCCGATCGCCGTGGCCCGAGCGGGCGCCGCCGACCTCATCGTGGTGAAGGCGCAGCCGCTCGGCGGCGTGGCACGGGCCCTCGGCATCGTGGCCGAGGCGGGGCTTCCGGCCGTCGTCTCGTCGGCGCTCGAGAGCTCGGTGGGCATCGCGATGGGCGCGCACCTCGCCGCCGCGCTGCCCGAGCTCGACTACGACTGCGGGCTCGCGACCGTCGACCTCTTCACCGGCGACGTGGTCGCGCCTGGCGAGAGCCTCGTTCCGCGCGGGGGCACGATCCCGGTCGAGCGCCCTCGCGTCGACCCGGCCCTGCTCGAGACGCACCGGGCGACGGATGCCCGCCGGCAGTGGTGGGCCGAACGCGTCACCCGCACCCACGCCCACCTCGCCCGCTGACCTCCCCGCTCGACGCGGGCGCACGGATCCCGTCCACCGGGCCGAGTCGCCGAGGCCGAAGCAGCGCTCCGGCGGCGCTCAGGCAGCGCGCGAACAGCGCTCAAGCGGCGTTCGATCGAACGACCCGACTCACAGCCCCGAGTACGCGTGCAGTCCCTTGAAGAACACGTTGACCACACCGAAGTTGAACAGCACGGCCGAGAAGCCCACGATGGCGAGCCAGGCCGAGCGCGACCCCCGCCAGCCGCGAGTGGCGCGCGCGTGGATGTAGCCGGCGTAGATGGTCCAGATGATGAAGGTCCAGACCTCCTTCGTGTCCCAGCCCCAGTAGCGACCCCAGGCGCGCTCGGCCCAGATGGCGCCCGCGATGAGCGTGAACGTCCAGAACACGAAGCCGACGATGTTGACGCGGTAGGCCAGGCGCTCGAGGGTCTCGGCGTCGGGCAGCGTCTTGAGGAAGCGCAGGCGGAGCACGGTGGCGAGGCGTGACACCGAGTCGCCCTTGGTCTGCAGCAGCTGGATGACCGAGAGCGCGCCGCCGATGGCGAAGAACGCGGTGCCGAGGATGGCGACGAGCACGTGGATGACGAGCCACGCCGACTGGAGCGCCGGCGGCAGCGGAGCGACGCTGACGTAGTAGTTGACCGCGCTGACGCCGAGCAGGATGAGCACGAGACCGGTGACGAAGGTGCCGAGGAAGCGCAGGTCTTCGCGCAGCAGCACGACGAGGAAGACCGCGACGATCAGCAGCGTTCCGGTGATGGAGAACTCGTACATGTTCGCCCACGGCACCCGGGAGGCCGCGATGCCGCGGAGGATGACCCCGGCGAGCTGGACGACGAAGGCGAGGATGGTGAACGAGACGCCGAGCCGCAACGCGATGGAGCGGCGGCCGGCCGCGTCTACCCCGGCCAGGGACACGAGGGACGCGTCGTCTGCCCCCGAGCCGCGAGGCGGACGCCCGACGGGGGAACCGGCGGAGGACGCGCCCACGGACGCCAGCTCGGGCGCGACCGAGGCCGGAACCGATGCCGACCCCGAGGCTTCGACCGCCGACTTCACGGTCGACGAGCGGCGGGCGAGATCGAGCGCGAACGCGATGAACGCGAGCGCGTACACGGCCATGGCCGAGTAGATGAGGATGATCGAGATCTCGTCGAGGGTTTGCGTCACGGGAGAAGCCTAAGCCTTGGAATCGGGGGGCGTACCGGGAGCCGGCGAGCCTGTGGACGGATCGGGAGCTGCGCTGTCGGTGGAGGAGGTTCCGGCGTGCCGATCGGCCAGCTCCGCGACGGCGTCGACGAGGCGCGGATCGTCCCCGCGCGCGAGCCCCGCGTACTCCACGTGCACCGACCCGTCGGCACGCGCGGTGGCCTTGACCCAGACGCGCCGCCGCGGGATGAACAACGAGGTCAGCAGCCCGGCCAGCACCAGGATGGCGAACAGCAGCACCCACCCCTGCGTCGCGTCGTGGTGCACGTCGAACGAGGCGAAGCGCTTGACCCCGTCGAGCGACACCGAGCCGAGTCCGTTCGGCAGTTCGGCGGTCTCGCCGGGCTTCAGCTCGATCGAGTCGACGCCCGTGGCGCCACCCGTGAGCTGGTTCATGCTGTCGGTGTCGAGCGAGTAGACCGAGGCGGGAACGCCGTCGTTCAGCCCGAGATCGCCGTCGTAGACGTTGAGGGTGAGCACCGGGTACTGCAGGTCGGGGAACGACGAGAAGTAGACGCCCGACTGCGCCTCGGACTGGGTCGGGTAGAAGAACCCGATCATGCCCACCTGGTCGGGCAGACCATCCGGAACCTTCACGACCCCGAGCGAGGTCAGGTTCGCGTCCTGCGGCAGGAACGGCACCGAATCGGTGAACACGACGTCGCCCGCCGGGTTGCGCACCGTGATCGTCGGCGCGTAGCCGTTGCCGAGCAGGTAGACGTCGGTGCCGCCGATCTTCAGCGGGTCGTTCACCTTGATGTCCGCGTCGGAGACCGAGCCGTCGGCATCGGTGGTCGTGACGGCGGCCGTGTAGTCGAGCGGCTGGCCGAACGCCTTGAGCGACTGGGTCTCGTAGGTCGCCGAGAAGGAGTCGAGTGTGATCTGGTAGGGCGACAGCGCCGAGTCGCTGAAGAAGCGTCCGGGGTTGAACGAGTCGTAGGCGAGCAGCGTGTTGACGAAGGTCTGGCCCTCGACCACGACGCGCTGGCCCTGGTAGCCGAAGCCGCCGCCGATGCCCACGGCCAGAAGGATGCCGACGAGCGCCGAGTGGAAGACCAGGTTGCCGGTCTCACGCAGGTAGCCGCGCTCGGCCGACACCGAGGCGGTCTCGAGGCCCGTCGCCCGGTCGACGCCGGTGAAGACGATCGTGCGGTAGCGCTGACGCTTGAGCAGCGTGCGCGCCGAATCGACGACCGAAGCGGCCGAAGGCGCAGCGGCAGACGACACGGAAGTCGCGGGCACCTCCCGCGTCGTGAACCCGGCCAGCCGCGACAGCCGCGCCGGTGTGCGCGGCGGCTTGGCCCGCAGCGCGTCGAAGTGGTGCTTCGTGCGCGGGACGATGCAGCCGATCAGCGAGATGAACAGCAGCAGGTAGATCGACGAGAACCACACCGAGGTGTAGACGTCGAAGGCCTGGATCTTGTCGAGCACCGGGGCCAGGTCGGGGTTGTCGACGAAGTACTGGGTGACACCGTTCGGGTCGGCCGCCCGCTGCGGCACGAGTGACCCCGGCACCGCGGCCAGGGCGAGCAGGAGCAGCAGGAAGAGAGCGGTGCGCATGCTGGTGAGCTGCCGCCAGAACCAGCGCAGAGTCCCGACGAAGCCGAGCTTCGGCAGGGTGACGTCGGAGCCCGATGGCGACTGCGGGGAGTCGATGTGATCAGATGGACGGGACAAAACCGGAGATCACCGCCTGCAGCTCGTAGATCCACAGCGACCAGAGCCCGGTCACCATGAGCAGGCCGATGACGACCAGCAGCACGCCGCCCACGATGTTGATCGTGCGGATATGCCGTTTGAGGAATGCGACCGATCCGGTCACCCAGTTCAGCCCGAGGGCGACCAGCAGGAACGGCACGCCGAGCCCGATGCAGTAGAAGAAGCCGAGCAGCAGACCGTTCCAGGCCGAGCCGCTCGTCAGGCTGAGGGCCTGGATGGCGCCGAGCGTCGGGCCGATGCACGGGGTCCAGCCGAGGCCGAAGACGATGCCGAGCACCGGTGCCCCCGCGAGGCCCGTCGCCGGGCGGAACGCCGGCTTCAGGGTGCGCTGCAGGAAGCTGAACTGGCCGATGAAGACGAGCCCGAGCGCGATCACGACGACACCCATGATGCGGGTGATCAGGTCCTGCCAGCGGAACAGCCAGGTGCCGAGGGCGCCGAACGCCGCCGAATAGGCCAGGAAGACGAGGGAGAAGCCGAGCACGAATAGCGAGATGCCGAGGAGCATGCGCCGTCGGGCATCCTTCGCCGCCTTGCGCGCCTCGGCCGCCGAGCGCGTGTCGGTGCCGGCGAGCGACGGGATGCCCGCGATACCGCTGACGTAACCGAGGTAGCCGGGCACCAGGGGCAGCACGCACGGCGACGCGAACGACACCAGCCCGGCGAGAAGGGCGATCGGGATGGCCAGCAGCAGCTGCCCGCTCAGGACGATCTCGGCGAAGGGATTGTTCACGTCAGCCGGCAGCCGGGGTGGGCGACGGGGACGAGGTCGCCCCGGGCTCGGGAAGCACGCCGAGGCTGGTCTTGATCAGGGTGTCGAGAATGGTCGGCTCGCTCACCCGGCCCAGGATGCGCGCCGCCACGCGACCCTCGGTGTCGATCACGAGCGTGGTGGGCACCGCGTTCGGCGCGACCGTGCCGGCGAAGGCGTACTGCAGGGCGCCGTCGGTGTCGACGACGGAGGGATAGGTGACGCCGTAGGTCTCGGCGAAGGAGCGGGCGGTGGCCGCCTGGTCACGCACGTTGACGCCGAGGAACGACGCGCCCGTGCCCTGGTACTCGGCGTTCAACTTCTCGAGGTCGGGCGCCTCGGCGCGGCAGGGCGCGCAGCCCGCGTACCAGAAGTTGAGCACCAGCACCTGGCCGGCGTAGTCGGCCGAGCTGATCGGGTCGCCGTTCTCGTCGGTGCCTGTGAATTCGACGGGGTCCTGGCGGTTGGCCTCCGCGATCTCGGTGACCGTGCCGTCGCCGGCGATGTAGCCCTTATCGCTGCCCTCGCGGTACTGCTCGGCCAGGGGGTCGTTCGAGCATCCGGCCAGCAGCAGGGTGACGAGCGCCAGACCGGCGGCCAAGCCGACGCGAGCGCGAGACCGGGACGGGCGCGGTGTGCCGGTCATACGGCGCCCACATCGGTGGCCTCGGCCTGCAACCCGGCGGCCGGGTCGCTGTAGCCGACCTCGACCAGGCGACCGTCGCGCAGCTCGAAGCTGGTGATGCTCGACAGCGCGCAACGGCGCTTGCGGGGGTCGTGCGGGAGGGATTCGCCCACGATGGAGCGATGCGCCATCCAGATGGGTAGCTGGTGGCTGACCATCACGACGTCGCCCGCCTCGCCGGACGCCTCGGCGGCGGCGTGCGCGTCGGTCATCGCAGCGCGCATCCGCCCTGCTATCGACGTGAAGTGCTCGCCCCAGGCCGGCAGCCACGGGTTCCAGAGGAAGCGCCACATGCGCGGGTCGCGCAGCGCACCGCCCTTGCCCTCCATGCGCCGGCCCTCGAAGGCGTTGGTGGGCTCGATGATGCGGTCTTCGATCGACGGCTCGAGGCCGAGCGCCGCCGCGATGGGGGCTCCGGATTCGCGGGCACGCTGCAGAGGCGAGGTGTACAGAGCGGCCACCGGCCGGTCACGCGCGACGATGTCGGCCGCGGCGGCCGCCGCCATGCGATGACCCAGTTCTGAGAGGCCGAAGCCCGGGATGCGACCGTAGAGCACGCCGTTCGGGTTGAAGACTTCACCGTGGCGGACGAGATGGATCTGGCGGGCGGGCACCCGTCAATTCTACGAGCGCCCCACCCGAGCTTTTGCCGAGAGCGGCAAGCCGAAGCATCGTGAAGGCACGCTACAAGAGCCGTGAAGAACTATGAGATTGTGCTGAACAGTCACAAGAGGTGAAATTGGGGACAGAAAGGCTTACTCATGACCCTCATCACCCTCTCCGCATTCGCTCTCGTCTCCGTCGCCGGCATCGTCGCGACCGTCCGTGCCATCGGCATCGACGGCTACCACCGCGTACCCACCCGCAAGGCCTGAGACCCCAGACCCTGAGCAGCCGGGCGTGCAGTCCCGCCGCTCAGTCCGAGCCCGCCGGCGTGCAGTCCGGCCTGCTCGGTCCCGCGCCGCCGCCGGCCCCCGTGCGCCGCGGCGGCGCGGGTAGACTTTCTTCCCGTGACTGAAACCTCCCGCACCCTCGTCAAGAACCTCTCCGCCCTCGAAGACGGTCCGGTGACCGTGTCGGGCTGGGTCGACACCGTTCGCGACCAGAAGAAGGTGCAGTTCGTCGTGCTGCGCGACGAGTCGGGCGCCGTGCAGCTCGTCAACCCCCGCACCGACGACACGGCCGAGGTCGCCGAGACCATCTCCGGCCTCGCCCAGGGCTCGTTCGTCACCGTCACCGGTGAGCTCAAGCACGACGAGCGCGTGAAGCTCGGCGGCATCGAGGTCAAGCTCGCGAGCCTCGAGGTCGTCACCGCGGCCATCCCCGAGACGCCCATCGCGGCCGACTCCGGCATCGACAAGCGCATGGACTGGCGCTTCCTCGACCTGCGTCGCCCCGAGCAGAACCTCGTCTTCCGCGTGCAGACCACGCTCGAGCACGCCTGGCGCACCTACTGGGTCGAGCACGACTTCATCGAGATCCACACCCCGAAGCTGATGGCGTCGGCGAGCGAGTCGCGCGCCGAGCTGTTCGAGGTCGAGTACTTCGAGACGAAGGCCTACCTCTCGCAGAGCCCGCAGTTCTTCAAGCAGATGGCGCAGCCCGCCGGCTTCGGCAAGGTGTTCGAGGTCGGGCCCGCGTTCCGCGCCGACCCCAGCTTCACCAGCCGCCACGCCACCGAGTTCACCAGCGTCGACGCCGAGATCTCCTGGATCTCCTCGCACGAGGACGTCATGCAGCTGCACGAGGAGCTCATGGTCGCCGGCCTCCGCGCGGTCAAGGAGAAGCACGGCGAGGAGATCAAGGCCCTCTTCGACGTCGACATCGAGGTGCCCACGCAGCCCTTCCCGCGCATCCCGCTCGCCGAGGCGAAGCGCATCGTGGCCGAGCGCGGCTACGTCGTGCCCCGCGACGACGACGACATGGACCCGGAGGGCGAGCGCCAGATCGCGGCCTACGTCAAGGAGACCTACGGCCACGACTTCGTCTTCCTCACCGACTACGCGGCGAGCATCCGGCCGTTCTACCACATGCGCAACGCAGCCGACGAGACGATCACGAACAGCTACGACCTCGTCTACAACGGTGTCGAGATCTCGACGGGCGCCCAGCGCGAGCACCGCGTCGACGTGCTGATCGAGCAGGCGAAGGAGAAGGGGCTCGACCCCGAGGAGCTCGGCTTCTACCTCGACTTCTTCCGCTACGGCGTGCCGCCGCACGGTGGTTTCGGCATGGGTCTGTCGCGGGTGCTGATGCTCATGCTGCACCAGACGAACCTCCGCGAGGTCGTCTACCTCTTCCGCGGCCCGACGCGCCTCACCCCGTAGCCAGTGGCCGGCGGCCGGCGGCCGGCGGGCGTAGCCGCCGCCGAGGTGCGCCGGCGCGGCCGTCGGCGCCCCGGGTTCGCCGCGCGTCAGCGGTCGTACACGTCGCTCCGGTGACCGAGGGTCACCACGGCGACCACGAGAACCTGGTCGTCGACGGTGTAGATGATGCGGTAGTCGCCCACCCGAACCCGCAGCCCCGGCCGGCCCTGAAGAGCTCGGGCGCCCGGGGGCCGCGGGTCCTGACCGAGCAACGCGATGGCTCCGCGCAGGCGGTCACGGTCCTGAAGGTCGACCCGCTTGAGGGCCCGGATCGCCGCCGGACGGAGCTCGATCCGGTAGCTCACACCCAGCCCAGATCGGCCTTGACCTGGGCCCAGGGCACGTTCGCCCCCTCTTCGGCCACCGCCTCGTCGAAGGCGGCGACGTCCTCGGCATCCTCGAGCGCCTCGAGCATGCGGTCGTAGCGTTCGGGGCTCACGAGCACCGCGGCTCGTTCGCCTCGGCGCTCGATGAAGACGGCCTCGGTCTGCGAGCGGGCGATGGCGTCTGACAGGTGGTTGCGGGCATCCGCGACGCTGATGGCGGTCATGCTCGGATTGTACATCTCGAGGGTCGAATTGTACACGGGGGAAGACGTCAGGCCGGCGGCGCCTGGAGGGCGTAGCGGACGTGGGGGACGAGCGGGGAGCCCGGGGGCACGCGGGGGCTGTCGAAGTGCTCGGCCGGGGTCATGCCGAGGCGCCGCATCACCGCCTGCGAGCGCACGTTGATCACCGAGGTCACCGAGCTCACCTCGGGTAGGCCCAGCGTCTCGAAGGCGAAGCGGATGCTCGCCCGCGCCGCCTCGGTCGCATACCCCGCGCCCCAGAACGCCCGCGCCAGCCGCCACCCGACCTCGACGCCGCCGAAGCCGTCGGGCATCGGCGCCAGACCGACGAACCCGGCGAACTCCCCCGTCGCCGTCAGCTCGACGGCCCACAGTCCGTACCCCCGCTCGTCGAAGCCGGCGTCGGCCCGCTCCGCCATCGCGTCGCTCTCGGCCCGGGTCAGCGGCGCGGGGAAGAACTCCATCACCGCCGGGTCGGCGTTCAGCGCCGCGAACGGCTCATGATCGGAGGCCCGCCAGCGCCTCAGCAGCAGCCGGTCGGTGCGGAGCTCGAGCGCCCCGGCGCTCACAGCTCGAAGTCGACGGCCGCCCGCTGCGAGACGAGCGCCTTGATCTGCGGCACGACGGCCTGGTGCTCGGGATGCACCTGGTACGCGTCGAGGTCGGCGAGGGTCTCGAAGTCGGCGACGAGCACCACGTCCCAGTTCGACTCGAAGTACGCCATGTTCGGCCCCACGGTGAGGGACGAGATCGACGGTACGAGCGCAGGCAGAGAGGAGAGCAGCCGCGTGATCTCGGCGGCGGCGAGGGCGGCCGAGGCGGGCTCGGTGGCGGCGACCTTCCACGCGACGACGTGACGGATCATGAGGCGGCCTCCAGAAGGGCGGTGCGGAGGCGGGCCGGCTCGACCCGCCAGATGGTGTGGACGCGACCCCCGATCATCACGACCGGGATCTCCTCGGCGAACTCGTCCATCAGCGCCGGGTTGTCGAGGATCGACAGCTCGGTCACCTCGACCTCGACCGCATCGCCCAGCGACCCGATCACCTCGCGGACGACGGCGCGGGCGTCGTCGCAGAGGTGACACCCGGGCTTAGCGATGAAGGTCAGGGGAACGGCGGCCACGACACCAGCCTAGGAGACGGGGCTCAGAGCACGAAGTCGGGTTTGACCGTCCAGGCGGTCTGCTCCTCGAGCCGGGCGAGCAGCGCCAGCGCCGCGATCTTGGCGTGGTCGTCGCCGAGCGTCGAGTAGACGTCGAGTGCGAGGGGCGGCGGCTCGCCGAACTTGGGGATCTCGACCTCGACCCAGGCTCCGCCCGGCAGCACCACCTTGGGGCGCACGGTGCCGGGGTCGGTGACCACCGCATCCGCCGCCAGCGCCACGATCGCCAGGGCGTCGAGCTTCGTGACCGCGTCACGCACGACGAGGGTGGCGCAGTAGAGGGGCATGGCGCCAGCTTAAGCAAAAAGCGCCAGCCCCGGAGGTCTGACGCTCTGCTCGCGCAGCGGCGAGGCGGAAGCCTCGGCGCTACTTCTTGTTGCGACGCTGGTGGCGAGTCTTGCGAAGCAGCTTGCGGTGCTTCTTCTTCGCCATGCGCTTGCGTCGCTTCTTGATTACAGAACCCACACAGACCTCACACGTTTCGGGGATGACCGCGCAGATACGGCGGCCAGGGGCAGAAAGAGCCTCGGAGAAGTGTAGCAGTCGCCGTCAGGCGGTGTCGGCGATGTGGTTGCGCAGCGCCACGGCGACCGCCGACTCGGGCACCCGGAACGAGCGACCGAAGCGGATGGCCGGCAGCTCACCGGCGTGCACGAGGCGGTAGACCGTCATCTTCGAGACCCGCATCATCTCGGCCACTTCGGCGACGGTGAGGAACTTCACGTCGCCGAGCTCGGGCGAGGAGGTGGTCATGGCTGAACTATAGTGCGACGCGAGCCCGCGCGGATACGCCCAGCGGACTGGCCTAGCCCCTACGACTAGCGGCGGAGCTTGGAGACGAGGTCTTCGGTGACCGACTTGACCGCGTGCGAGGTCTGCGCCGCGCGCCGCCCCACGTTCTGACCGAAGGTCGCCGCCGCCGAACGCACGGCGTCGGAGGCGTTGTCCCAGAGGGCGTCCTCCTCGGCGGTGTCGAAGTCGGCGCTGAGGAACGGGATCAGCCAGTCCTCCACGTCCTCCAACGGCGCGACGTCGATCTTGTAGAAGCGGTGCTGGCCCTCCTCGCGCACAGCGACGAGGCCGGCGTCGCGCAGCACCTTGAGGTGCTTCGACACGGTCGGCTGGCTGAGTTCGAGGTGGCCGACGAGCTCCGAAACGCTGTACTCACCCTCCGAGGTCGCGGATGCGGTGGCCGGCTCGGCGGACACGTAGCGTTCCAGCAGCAGCGACAGCAGCTGACGCCGGGTCGGGTCAGCGATCACGGAGAAGATGTCGGCCATGCGACCAGGGTAGTGGGCAGGCGGCGGATCGGCGCCATACCCGGCCCCGCGCGCGCCGACCCGCCCGGTGACGCGCACCGACCCGCCGGTAGCGCGCGCCGACCCGCCGAGTAGCATTGCTGCGGTGAGCGCCCGCACCCTCCCGGCTCGACCCAATCCGTTCAATCGGAGCGCCACGCTGGCGGGCCGCATCCGCGACGGCATGCGGGAGTTCTCCGAGAACTCGCCCTCGCGCTTCGCGATCCTCATCTTCGCGGCGCTCATCCTGATCTTCACGATCCTGTTCTCGCTGCCCATCGCGGCGACCGACGGCCGCATGACGCCGCTCGCCGACGCCCTCTTCACCGCGGTCTCCGTCATCTGCGTCACGGGCCTGTCCACGGTCGACATGGCCACGCACTGGTCGGCCTTCGGCCACACCATCGTCTACATCGGCGTGCAGATCGGGGCTCTCGGGGTGCTGACCCTGGCGAGCATCCTGGGCCTGGCCATCTCGCGCAAGCTCGGCCTGCGCGCCCGCCTGATCGCCGCGAGCGACACCAACCCGCTGCGCATGCACCACGGCCCGGTCGCCGAGGGGCAGGCGGTGCGGCTCGGCGAGATCGGCTCCCTGCTGTCGACGGTCGCCATCAGCGCCCTCGTCATCGAGGCGGTGATCGCCGCTCTGCTCTTCCCGCGGATGCTCATCGACGGCATCCCCGTCGGCGAGGCCGTCTGGCACAGCTTCTACTACTCGGCCATGGCGTTCACGAACACCGGATTCGCGCCGAACGCCGAGGGTCTCGCCCCCTTCGCCGACGACTACTTCTTCCTCGGCGTGCTGATGCTCGGCGTCGTGCTCGGCGCCATCGGCTTCCCGGTGATCTACACGCTGTCGCGGAGTCTGCGGGCCTGGGGCATCCGCCGCCGCACCGGACGCGTGCACGGCACGGAGACGCGGGTGCGCTGGTCGGTGCACGTGAAGCTCACCATCGTCACGAGCCTGCTGCTGATCGTGGTGGGTGCCGCGCTCTACATCGCGCTCGAGTTCGACAACCCCAAGACCTTCGGGCAGCTCGACGCCGGCGACACCGTCTTCCAGAGCTTCTTCCTGTCGGTGATGACCCGCTCGGGTGGGTTCTCGACCATCTCCATCCCCGACTTGAACGGTTCGAGCCTGCTCGTGACCGACATGCTCATGTTCATCGGCGGCGGCTCGGCCTCCACCGCGGGCGGCATCAAGGTCACGACCCTGGCCGTGCTGTTCCTCGCGGCGTTCGCCGAGGCGCGGGGTGTGCACGACATGGAGTCGTTCGGGCGCCGCATCCCGAGCGACGTGCTGCGCCTCGGTGTGTCCGTGGTGCTGTGGGGGGCCACCACGGTCGCGGTGTCGAGCATCCTGATTCTGCAGATCTCGAAGGCCTCGCTCGACTTCGTGCTGTTCGACGTGATCTCGGCGTTCGCCACCTCGGGCCTGACGACCGGGCTGACCGCCTCGCTGCCCGACGAGGGCGTCTACATCATGGCGGCCACGATGTTCATGGGCCGCGTTGGTACAGTGACACTCGCCGCAGCGCTGGCGGCCAGCCAGCGGCAGCAGCTCTACAAGCGCCCGGAAGAGAGGCCCATCGTTGGTTGATCGCATCAGACACGACGCGCCCGTGCTCGTGATCGGCCTCGGCCGGTTCGGTGCGGCGACCGCCGGCGAGCTCGACCGGCTGGGCCGCGAGGTGCTGGCGATCGACGAAGACGAGCGGCTCGTGCAGAAGTGGTCCGAGCGGGTGACCCACACGGTTCAGGCGGATGCCCGCAACGTCGAGGCCCTGCGTCAGATCGGGGCCCCCGAGTTCCAGATCGCGGTCGTCGCCGTGGGGTCGTCGATCGAGGCCTCGGTGCTGATCACGGCGAACCTCGTCGACCTGCGGGTGCCGCAGATCTGGGCGAAGGCGATCTCGCGCTCGCACGGCAAGATCCTCGAGCGCATCGGCGCCAACCACGTCATCTACCCCGAGGCCGAGGCCGGCGAGCGCGTCGCGCACCTCGTCTCGGGCCGCATGCTCGACTTCATCGAGTTTGACGACGACTTCGCGCTGGTCAAGATGTACCCGCCGAAGCCGATCCGCGGGCTGAACCTCACCGAGTCGGGGGTGCGGTCGAAGTACCACGTGACCGTCGTGGGCGTGAAGAGCCCGGGCAAGCCGTTCACGTATGCGACCGAGTCGACGGTGGTGTCGAACCACGACCTCATCATCGTGTCGGGCAAGAGCTCGGACATCGAGACCTTCGCAGCCCTGGGGAACTAGCCGAAGAGGCCCAGCCCGACGGCGGCGTCGCGGGCGAGCAGGAACCCCACGATGCCGACGATCCACGCGGTCGTCGACGCGGCGTGCGCGCTCAGCCACTCGCTCAGCCGCCGCAGCACCGGCTCGACGGCCCGGGCGGCCACCGTGCGCACGACGAGCAGCACGAGCGCCGGTGCGATCATCACCACGCAGTAGCCCGCGACGAGCAGCGCCGACGC
The DNA here is from genome assembly GCF_024978135.1 of Herbiconiux gentiana. Lineage (GTDB taxonomy): Bacteria > Actinomycetota > Actinomycetes > Actinomycetales > Microbacteriaceae > Herbiconiux > Herbiconiux gentiana. The sequence goes on from NZ_JANTEZ010000005.1 coordinate 156,709, forward strand.
CGGCCAGTCGACTCCGGATGCACTGACCAGCCCGATCCCGGCGAGGTACGGCAGCATCGATCCCACCTCGATCAGCGCGGCGGCGAGGGCGAGCAGCACGAGTCCCCCGCTGCGTCCTTCGCCCATCGCCTGCTCACGCCACCGGGACAGACGACCGGGCCCCTTCGACGCCGCCGCGGCCCGGCGCTTCGGCGAGTCGATCCAGAAGCTGCCCCCGAGCAGGGCGAGTCCGAGCACCAGCTCGGCGATCCGCACCGGCCGCAGCTCGAGCAGGGCCTCCGGGTCGGCTCCGCCGAGGGCGTCCTGCAGCCAGGACGCCCCGGCGAGCAGCAGCAGCCCCACCCCGAGGTAGAACACCGCCACCGTGCCGAGGAACACGATCACGCGCAGCGGGCGCACCCGCCCCGGGGCGAGCATCAGCCAGAGCGGGATGACGAGCGTGCCGAAGCTGGTGCTGTCGATCAGGGCGAGCACCGCGAGGGTGCCGAGAAGGACGGGGGTCATGACTCCACGGTCGCCGAGCGGTGTCCGGCGGGCATCCGTCGAAGGAGGTGTCTTCGCAGCATGCCTCCATCCTTCGGAGGATGTCCCGGCCCGCGGGCGTGTGATGGGATGACGGGATGAGCGAGCGCACCGACCGACGGCCCGGCTCACCTCTCGCGGCCCTGCGGCGTGCCGACGCCCGGGTGCGCGCGAACCCGCGACTGGAGGACGCCCTCACCGCGGCCGTCGTGTTCCTGCTCGGCACCGCGCTGATCGCGCTCGGCGTCACCGGCACCTGGTCGGACGCCCCCACGCTCGTCGAGACCCCGTGGGCGCACCTCGGGCCGCTCGCCGTCGCGTGCGCGGCCATGCTGGCGAAGCGGCGGCATCCGCTCACCATGCTGCTCGTCGGGGTGGCGGCGACGGTGGCCGACGGGATGCTCGGCGGCAGCATCGGCGTCGTGCTCGCCCTGTTCGACCTGCTCTTCGCGGCCTGGCTGTTCACCACCCCGGCCGGGCGGCGGCTGATCACCCGCACGGTGGTCGTGGTGCTGGTCGGCATCACGGTCGCCTCGGTACTCTCGGGGGCACCGCCACGGGTGACGGTGCTGCTCGTGCTGCAGGCGGTGGCGCTCGTGGTGCTGCCGCTCTGGTGGGCGGCGAACGTGCAGCAGAAGAGCGAACTGGCGGAGCTCGCCGAGGAGCGCGCGCGGCTCGAGACCGAGCGGGCCGATGCGCTCGCCCGGGAGGCTGAGGCCCTGCGCCTCGTCGCCGACGGCGAGCGCACCGAGGCCGTGCGGGGCGAACGCGCCCGGATGGCCCGGGACCTGCACGACACCATCGCGGGTCAGGTCTCGGTGATCGCCATCCAGGCCGAGGCGAGCCTCGCCCGGGAGCCCGATCCGGCCCGCGACCGGCAGGCGCTCGCGGTGGTGCGGGAGTCTGCCCTGGAGTCGCTGCAGGAGATGCGGCAGCTGATCGGGCTGCTGCGGGGTGCCGAGGCCGATCCGTGGGCGACCGCGCCGGGGCTCGAGGGGCTGGGGGCGGTGGTCGAGCGGGCACGGCGGGCGGGGGTGGACGTGTCTCTCGCCGGCGGGTTCGATGGCGGGGTCGACTTCGCGCGCGTCGGGGCGCCGTCGGCCGCGGAGCAGGCCGCGGTGCGGATCGTGCAGGAGGCGCTGGTGAACGCGGGGAAGCATGCTCCGGGGTGTGCGGCGACGGTGGCGGTGCGGCAGGCGGAGGGGCCGCCGCGGCTGGTCGTGGAGGTGCGAAGCGCGCTTGGCCGCTCCTCAAGCCGCTCCTCTACCGACCCTGCGTCGGCGGAATCGCTGCACACGGCGCACTCGGGCGGCATCGGCGTCGAGGTGATGCGCGAGCGGGCGAGGGCGCTGGGCGGCTTCGCGGTGATCGGCCGGCACGACGAGGAGTGGGTCGTGCACGCCGAGCTGCCGACCACGCGGTTGCGGGGCGGGGCGTGACGGGCCCTGCGGTGCCGCCGGGGGGTCGGGTGCCACCGGGCGAGCGGGTGCCGACGGGCGAGCGGATGGGCGCGGGCATCCGGGTGCTGCTCGTCGACGACCACCCGATGATCCGCAGCGGGCTGCGCGCGATGCTCGAGACCGACCCGGCGATCTCGGTCGTCGGCGAGGCGGGCGACGGCGACGCGGCGGTCGTCGAGGCCCGGCGCCTGCGCCCCGATGTCGCCCTGGTCGACGTGCGGATGCCCGTCCGCGACGGCATCGACGCCACCCGCCGCATCACCGCGGAGGGCCTGGCCGCCGTCGTCGTGCTCACCACCTTCGACCTCGACGAGTACGTGTTCGGGGCGATCCGCGCCGGTGCGGCGGGCTTCCTGCTGAAGTCGACGGACGCCCGCACCCTCCTCGAGGCCGTGCACCGCGTCGCGGCGGGCGAGGGCATGCTGTCGCCCGCGGTGACGCGACGGGTGCTCGAGGCGGTGGCGAGCAGGGCGCCGGCGCCGGATGCTCCCCCAGCCGTCACGGCGGCCCGAGCATCCGCCTCACCGGCCTTCGACGAGCTGACACCGCGCGAGCGCGACGTGCTCGCCTGTCTCGCCGAGGGGCTCGGCAATCAAGCCATCGCCGACCGCCTGGTCATCACCGAGACGACGGCGAAGTCGCACGTGAGCCGGGTGCTGATGAAGCTCGGATGCTCGTCCCGGCTGCAGGCCGCCGTCGTCGCCCGCGACGCCGGCTTCGCGGGCTGACGAGGCCGACCCCGCGGCTCAGCCGGCGGCGAGCTCGCGGGCCCGGGCGAGGGCGGCGTCGGTGGCGCGGCCGAAGAGCTCAGGCAGGCCCGCCTCCTGCAGCACAGCGACGGCGCGTTCGGTGGTGCCCTTGGGGCTCGTCACCTGGATGCGCAGCTCCGTCGGCGTCTTCCCCGACGCCACGAGGAGTTCGGCGGCGCCCGCGAAGGTACCGTTCACGAGCTCGGCGGCCTGGGCATCCGTGAACCCCTTCTGCACAGCCGCCTCGGTCAGCGATTCGATCAACAGATAGACGTACGCAGGCCCCGACCCCGAGATCGTGCTGAGAGCATCGAGCTGGCTCTCCGGAACCTCGACCACCGTTCCCACGGTCTCGAACAGACGGCGCACCAGCGCGAGGTCGTCGTCGCTCGAGCGGGTTCCGGCCGAGATGCCGGTGACGGCACGCCCCACCACCGCGGGCGTGTTCGGCATCGACCGCACCACAGACACCGACGAAGGGAGGTGCTCCTCGAATGTCGCCACGGTCACGCCGGCCGCCACGCTCACGACCACGGCGCCGGGCTCCAGCGCATCCGCGATCTCGTCGAGCAGGTCGACCACCATCGAGGGCTTCACCGCCACCAGCACCACTCGGGCGCCCGCCACGGCCCGGCGATTCGCCTCGGGGTCGCCGTCGGTCGCCGACGCCGTCACGCCCGGGGTGCCGTCGAGCTCGGCGGCCCTGGCGGCGCTGCGATTCGTCACGCGGATGGGGCCGTCGACCTCGACCGTGGGAGCGAGCAGGCCGCTCAGGATGGCGCGGCCCATCGCTCCGGCGCCGAGCAGGGCGATCGTCGGCAGGGCGAGCGCGGGTGCAGGCGCTGTTCCATCGGCGGGCTGGGCGTCGGTCGGCTGGGCGGTGGTCTCTGCGGCGGTCATCCCGCCATCCTAGGATTGGCATCACCCCACCGCAGGAAGAAGGTCTCACGTGAGCGCATCGGGCGGAACCAGGGCGATCATCGCGGCCCTGCTGGCCAACGTCGGAATCGCCGTCGCCAAGTTCGTCGCGTTCCTCATCTCGGGCTCGTCGTCGATGCTCGCCGAGAGCGTGCACTCGCTGGCCGATTCGGGCAATCAGCTCCTGCTGCTGCTCGGCGGGCGCAAGGCGAAGAAGGCGGCCGACCGCGAGCACCCGTTCGGCTACGGCCGCGAGCGCTACGTCTACGCGTTCGTCGTGTCGATCATCCTGTTCTCGGTCGGTGGCGTCTTCGCCATCTACGAGGGCATCGAGAAGATCTCGCACCCCGAGGAGATCTCGAACCCGATCGTGCCGATCGCCGTGCTCGTCATCGCGATCGCCCTCGAGAGCTTCTCGCTGCGCACCGCGATCAAGGAGAGCAACCACACCCGCGGAAAGCAGAGCTGGGTGCAGTTCGTGCGCCGCGCGAAGGCCCCCGAGCTGCCGGTGGTGCTGCTGGAGGACACGGCGGCCCTAACCGGCCTGGCCTTCGCCCTGGTGGGCGTCGGCCTCTCGGTCGTCACCGGCGACGGGGTGTGGGACGGCATCGGCACCCTCTTCATCGGCGCCCTGCTCGTGGCGGTCGCGATCATCCTGGGCATGGAGACGAAGAGCCTCCTCGTCGGCGAGGGCGCGACCGAGGCCGACCACGACAAGATCGTCCAGGCGATCGAGTCGACGCCCAAGGTCGACCGCCTCATCCACATCAAGACGCTCTACCTCGGGCCCGACGAGCTGCTCGTCGGGGCGAAGATCGCGCTGGCGCCCGACTCCGAGCTGCGCGACGTGGCCGAGACGATCGACGAGGTCGAAGGACGCATCCGTGAGGTCGTGCCGATCGCCCGGGTCATCTACCTCGAGCCCGACGTCTACGTGCCACCGATCGACGTCGAGCTCAACACCTCGGCGATCATCATCAAGAGCGCCGATTGACGAGCGAACGGATGCCCGGGCCGACTCCTGAGCCCGACCGCCGGGCGGCGGTCGTGCAGCACCAGCCCTCGGTGCACCTCGGCAACTTCGCCCCCGTGCTGGCGCAGCACGGCTACGCCGTCGAGCTCGTCGATGCGTCGGCGTCCCCCGAGGAGTTCGCGGCCGGTCTCGAACGCGCCCGCAGTGCCGACCTGGTGATCGTGCTGGGCTCGACCGACGGCGTCTACGACCGCGACCGCCTCGGCTACATCGACCCGGAGCTCGACTTCCTGCGGGCCCGCCTCGACGAGGAGCGGCCCGTGCTCGGGGTCTGCTTCGGCGCGCAGGCGCTGGCGGCCGCGCTGGGGTCGTCCGTGCATCCGGGCCCCACCGTCGAGGTCGGCTACCGGGTCGTCGAACCGACCGCGGCCGGAGCGCTCTCGCCGGTTCGGCACGTCGCGGGCGTGCCGATGGCCGAATGGCACGGCGACACCTTCGACCTGCCCGAGGGCGTCACGCTGCTGGCGTCGTCGGCCGCATACCCCAACGAGGCCTTCGGCATCGGCGAGTGGATGCTCGCGGTGCAGTTCCACCCCGAGCTCACCGCCGACATGCACGAGCAGTGGCTCACGGGCGACGAGCCCTACGTCACGGCGGCCGGCTACTCCCCCGACGCGCTCCGCGCCGACCGCGAGCGGCACTCGGCCGCGATGCAGACGGCCTCGTCCCGCCTCCTCGCCGACTACCTCACCCGCCTCGCGGCACTCTGACCGCGCCCTCGCCCGCGCCCGGGTCGCGCAAAAGCCCCGTGCCCCCGCCGCGAAGGTGCGTTTGCGCGACCCGGATGCGGGTGCAGGTCAGGGGGTGCGGAAGAAGGTGGTGAGCAGCGCGGCGCAGGCGGCGGCTCCCACGCCGGCGACCACCTCGACGCGGTGGTTGAGGCGGCGGTCGCGCAGCACGTCGTAGACGGAGCCCGCGGCACCCGCCTTCTCGTCCCAGGCGCCGAACACCACGCGCGGCACTCGCGCCGACAGGATCGCGCCCGCGCACATGACGCACGGCTCGAGCGTGACGACGAGGGTCGCCCCGGTCAGGTGCCAGTCGCCGATCGTCTCGGCCGCCTGGCGGAGGGCCAGCACCTCGGCATGGGCGGTGGGGTCGTGGCGTGCTTCGCGCTCGTTGCGTCCGACGCCTATCACGACACCCGTCGCGTCGCGCACGATCGCGCCGACCGGGACATCGCCGGTGTCGAGCGCGGCCCTGGCCTCGACGAGGGCGGCGCGCATCCACTCGTCGAGCACACTCGCGGGCGGCAGCGGCGGGGCGGCGTTCTCGGGCACGGTGGCGCCGTCCTCTCCAGTAGATTGGCCTCATGCGAGTTCACGTTGCCGATCACCCGCTCATCACCCACAAGCTCACCGTGCTGCGCGACCGCACGACGCCCTCGCCGACCTTCCGCGCGCTCACCGAGGAGCTTGTGACCCTCCTAGCCTACGAGGCGACGCGCAACGTGAACGTGGAGCCGATCACCATCCAGACCCCCGTCGCCGAGACGCAGGGTCTGGCGCTGAGCGAGCCGCGTCCGCTCGTGGTGCCCATCCTCCGCGCCGGGCTCGGCATGCTCGAGGGCATGGTGAAGCTGGTGCCGTCGGCCGAGGTCGGCTTCCTCGGCATGGTGCGCAACGAGGAGACCCTCGAGCCCACCACCTACGCGGAGCGCCTGCCCGACGACCTGTCCGACCGTCAGTGCTTCGTGCTCGACCCGATGCTCGCCACGGGTGGCTCGCTCTCGGCGGCGATCGAGTTCCTCTTCGACCGCGGAGCGCAGGACGTCACCGCGATCTGCCTCCTCGGCGCCCCCGAGGGTGTCGCCGCCCTCGAGAAGGCCACCGAGGGCCGCGACGTCACCCTCGTGCTCGGCGCCCTCGACGAGCGTCTGAACGAGAAGGGCTACATCGTCCCGGGCCTCGGCGACGCGGGCGACCGCCTCTACGGCCTGGTCTGACCCACACCCCCACCCCGCGCCCACCTGCGGCGATGGGCGAGGTCGGCGCGGGCCCGCCTACGAGGCCGCGGGAGTCGCCGACTCGTCGGCATCCGACTCAGAGGACGACGCCTGCAGCGCCCGCCGCCGCAGGTCGAGCAACCCGATCACGAGCGCCACCGCCAACAGCCCCAACGCCACGAAGAACGCGTTGCGGAACCCGTCGTGGTACGCCATCACGTTGTCGGCATTGCCCGGCACCTCGCGGTACAGCGTCGCGAAGAAGATCGACGAGGCCGCCGCGACCCCCATCGCGGTGCCGACGCGCTGCCCGACCTGCGCCATCGACCCGGCCACGCCGCCCTCGGTCACCGGGATCTCGGCGAGCGTCAGCGTCTGGTTCGGCGAGATCACGAGTCCGCCGCCGGCCCCGGCGACCGCCATCGCACCGGCCATCAGCCAGATCGACCAGCCGGCGGGCGGCAGCACGGCCGCCAGCAGCACCAGCACGAAGCCCACGATGGCGACGACCACTCCGATGACCACGAGCTTCCGCCCCATGCGCAGCACGAGCCGCCCACCGATCAGCGACGAGATCGCCGAGGTCAGCGCGAACGGGATGCTCACCATCCCGGCGAACACCGGCTCGAACCCGAGCCCCTCCTGCAGGAACAGCGTCGTCAGCAGGAACACCGCCGGTACCGCCGCGAAGTAGGCGGTCGCGAGCAGCAACCCGTTGCGGTACGAGCTGATCGAGAACAGCGCGAACGAGATGGCGGGCGATCTGCCGCTCGCCTTGTACCGCCGCTCCCACCAGATGAACAGCGCGACGGCAACGACGGTGCCGGCGAGCCAGAACCAGCGGAAGTCACTGTCGTCGGGCCCGCCGGTCGTGAGGACGAACGGCAGCATGAAGGTGAAGACGGATGCTCCGAGCAGCAGGATCCCGACGAGGTCGAGGTTTTTCGCACCGGGATCGCGCACCTGCGCCTTGGGCAGCAGCCGGAAGGCGAACAGCAGCAGCACGATGCCGAGCGGCACGTTCATCCAGAACAGCAGGCGCCAGCCGTCGGTCGGCCCGCCCACCGCGATCAGCAGGCCGCCGAGCGTGGGCCCGAACGCCGTCGCGACGCCGATCGTGGCGCCGAACAGGCCGAAGGCGCGACCGCGCTCCTCGCCCTGGAACAGTTGCTGCACCAGCCCGAGCACCTGCGGCATCTGGATGCCCGCCGCCACACCTTGCACGATGCGCGCGATCACGAGCGTGTTGATGTCGGGGGCGATCGCGCAGGCCACGCTCGACAGCGTGAATGCGCTGAGCCCGATGATGAACAGCAGCCTGCGCGAGTACAGGTCACCGAGCCGGCCCGACGGCACGAGCGCCAGACCGAATGCGAGGGCGTACCCGGCGACGATGATCTGCAGCTCGGTCGGCCCGGCGCCGAGCGACTTCTCGATCGAGGGGAGCCCGACGTTCACCTTCGACAGGTCGAGGATCGTCAGCGCGGCCACCGCGACGCAGACCGCGAAGGCCTGCCATCTCGCCCGGTCGGGGATCGCAGGGGACGTCTGGGTCATGCCTCGCTCCGGGTCATGCGGTCGAACCTATACCTCGGGCGACGCCGTGCCACTGCACAGAAGTCGAGCGGATGCTTGACTTTCGTGTCACGTATCCGCTTTGATTAGGCGCATGACTGACAACGCGTTCACCCCGACCTCCTTTGAGGCCCCCGGGAACGCCGGCATGATGGCCGGCGGCGCCGTCATGTGCTGTCGAATGTGTCGCTGACGAGAACTCCTCCCCTCTCGCTCGAGCACCGACCCCCGCGCATCTGATCGCGGAGAGCGTCGTGCTCCCCGGCATCCGGAATCCCTTCCGACTCCGTCTGCCGTCCCCGGATCCGCACCAGGATCCTCCGGAATGACACTTTCCGGCCCGTCGACCACGGGCCGCTCCCGCTAGGACACGCCTCCATGTCGATCGCCCATCTCGATTCCCGCCCCTCCACCGTCACCCCCCTCCGCTCGCGCGCCGCGGCGGAGCCCGCCCCTCGCATCCGCGCCGTGCCCGACGGCACCGAAGCCCGCGGCTTCGTGCTCTACGTCGGCATCGACGAGGACAAGGCCGCCGCCGACGGCACCGACCTCGGCCGCATCGTCGAGCAGCTCAAGGCCCTCGCCGCTCAGATCGCCCCGTCGTCGGAGACCTACGCCGCCGTCGCCCTCGCCCCCCGCGGCGCAGGCGGCCGCGACGTCGAGGTCGTGCGGCTCGCGCTGCAGGACCCGGCCGCCCTCGCCAAGCACCGCCAGACCCCCGACGAGGAACTGGACCGCGCTCGCGACGGCGTCGTCGTCGACCTCTCCCGCAAGCGGGTGCTGCTCGACAACCAAGCCGCGAACCTCACCTACAAGGAGTTCGAGCTGCTGCAGTACCTCGTGCTCCGCGAAGGCCGCACCATCGAGCGCGCCGAGCTCATCTCCTCGCTCTGGTCGGCCGGCGACGAGGAGGTGCCGAACGAGCGCACGATCGACGTGCACGTGCGGCGTCTGCGCTCCAAGCTCGGCGACTACGAGGACATCGTGCGCACCGTGCGCGGCGTCGGCTACCGCTTCGACCGCCACGCCGACGTGAGCGTGCGGCACACCAGCACGCCCTCGCCCGACCTGTTCTGAGCGCCAGTCCCGCCTGTTCTGAGCGCTCAGCCCGCCTGTTTGGGCGCTCGACCCGCCTGTTCCAGGCGCTCGTCCCGCCTGTCGTGGCCCTCGTTCTGGTGACACAGGCAACTCCCAGAAAAATAACGATTCGATAACTAGCTTTCCGTTACCTAGCCGTTATATATTCATGGAGCGGAAGTTGTTTGCTGTGGCAGCTCCCGCGGAATGTGATTGCAGGACACTCTTGGTGCAAGGGAGAGGGCCCGTCGTTAGCCTCTACGACGGGCCCTCAATCATTTAACCGGCGGGCTTCTTGCCCCCGCCCCTGCCTCTTCACGCTCGCCAGTTCAGTCGCAGGGCGTGAGCTGCTCGACCGCCGGGCTCAACGCCCTCTCGCCGCCGAGTAGCACGACGTGCTGGGCACCCAACCGCGCCATGTCGTCGAGCACCGACTGGGGCACGCAGGTCCCGGGCACCGTGTAGATCGGCGAATGCCCCGCCCCCGCGGCCACGCTCCCCACCAACGCATCCGGAAAGTTGAGCCCGGTCGTGAAGTACACCGTGTCAGCCGTCGGGAAGACCGCCTTGGCGACGGACACCGCCGTCTCGTATCGATCGGCCCCCATAAGCCGGTCGACACTCGCCAACCCCTTCAGCGACGTCTCCATCCCGCCGGACACCGCGTTCGGCCCTCCGACCACCGCCAGCCGTGAGGTCGCCAGCCCCGACAGCGCCGCCTTCGTCTCGGCGTCGACCGAGTCTGCCCCGCCGTTCACCAACAGCACGGGCTCTCCCCCTGACCCGGCGGCGGCACCCGCAGCCAATGCGTCAGGAAAATTCAGCCCGGTGGTCACGAACGAGTGCGCCGACGTTCCGAAGAACTGTTTCGCGATCGCCCGGCTCACGGCGAACCGGTCCTCCCCGCCGATCCGCTCGACCTGCGCCCCCACGGGCAGCAGCCGCTTGATCTCGGCGACCACCCCGTCGGAGATCGCCGCCGGTCCTCCTACGACCGTAACCTTCATCGGCTGCAGCCGCGTGATCTCACCCGCGGTGGCAGCCGGCAGAGCCGCCTTCGTCGCCAGCAACAACGACGCCCCACTCTTCACCGCGGCCGGCGCCGCGCTCAACGCGTCGGCATACCCCTCCCCCGAGGCCACCATCACCGGCGCCGTCCCGGTCGGATGCCCCCTCCGCGACACCTCCGCCGCCACCGCAAAACGATCCGCTCCCCCCACCCGGGTGATACCTCCGTCACCAATCGAGATCGACACGACGGCCTGCTGTGAGATGCAATCCGCGGCGGACCCGCTGAGTCTCGACAAGCAGTACCGGAACATGTCGATGCCCTGGAATCCCGGGTCGGGGGTATAGACGAAGCCGACACCGAGCCTCGACGGCTGCGCCAGTTGCCCGTGTCGAGGCTTGGAGAGGAGCGACCAGTTCACGGCGAGATCGTCGTCATTGTCGAGAATGAGCTTCGCCTCCGGCGCTTCGAGCTTCATATCGACCGCGGTAGCCAGGAAGTCGCTGGCTATCGCGAGCTGTCTGAACTTGATCGAGACTCGCGAGACGTTCGAGAGGCACGTGCCCGCACTGTGCAGGCAATAGGTGAAGGAGTCTTCAATCACTGTCCCGTCGTTGGGGGTATAGGTGAATCCACCGACCATTCCGTCCGGTGGTGCTGACAGTACGCCTTTGGCCGGCGGGGTGACGACCTTTATCGTGAGCCCGGCGGTACCCCTGTCGTTCGCGAAGATTCCGGGGCTCGGCACGACGCCTGGGGAACCCAACACGAATTGATATGAGTCATCGGTCGTGACTTTCTCGACCGACGCATGGGCCGCAACCGGCGCGACCACCAGAAGCGCGACCAGCAGCGGGAAAGCCATCGACGCGCGGGAGATCATCGTCCTCTTCACGAAACATCCCTCCTTCCGAGAGGCTTGCACCTTACCAGAGGATCTCTCATCTTAGCTGAAGAGAATTCGTGGAAGGATGAAGGCCCGAGTCGAAGGAGTGCCATGGCCGCCGAGGTGTCGCCGGTTGCGGCGTGGGAGTCGCTGTTCCGCGCGCAGGTGAGCGTGATGCGCGAGCTGGCCGCCGAGTTCCCCTCGAGCGTCGTGTCGCTGAACGAGTACGACGTGCTGTTCAACCTCTCGCTGTGCCCGGGGCGCACGCTGCGCATCCGGGATCTCGGGGAGAAGGTGCTGCTGACCCAACCCAGCATCAGCCGGCTGGTCGACCGGCTGGCCGCGCGGGGCATCCTCGAGAAGACCGACGACCCGAGCGACGGGCGCGGCACGCTGGTTCGCCTGACCGACGAAGGAGTCGACGTGTATCGGCAGGCCGCCGTGGTGCACGCGCAGTCGATCACGGCGCACATGACGGGGCACCTCTCACAGGACGAGCTGGCCGAACTGACCCGGCTCTGCGACAAGCTTCGCGAAGGCGTCTCGGGCCGCTGAGCGATCGGGCCGGCGCGCACCGACACCGGATCGGGCGGGTGTCGGTGGCGTGGGGTTGACTGGGGTCGTGAGCGAGACCCCCACCACCGTCGTCTGGTTCCGCGACGACCTGCGCATCAGCGACAATCCCGCCCTGCACGAGGCCGTGCTCCGCGGCGACCCGATCGTCTGCCTCTACGTGCTCGACGACGAGTCGCCGGGCATCCGGCCGATCGGCGGGGCCTCGCGCTGGTGGCTGCACCACTCGCTCGAGTCTCTCGCCGAATCGCTGAAGGCGGTCGGGCTCACGCTCACGTTGCGCCGCGGGCCCGCGCGTGAGGTCGTCACCGCCCTGGTGGGCGACGTCGGTGCAACCCGGGTGCTGTGGAACCGGCGCTACGGCGAGGTCGAGCGCGGCATCGACGGCGACCTCAAGTCGAGTCTGCGCGAGGCGGGCGTCGAGGCCGACAGCTTCCAGGGCTCGCTGCTCGCCGAACCGTGGACGGTGCTCACCGGCCAGGGCGGCTGGTACAAGGTGTTCAGCCCGTTCTACCGCGCGGTGATGGCGCGGCAGACTCCGCGGCATCCGCTGCCGGCGCCCACCGTCGGCGACGGGCTGCACCATCGCACGGTGGCGACGGATGCGCTGGCCGACTGGCACCTCCTGCCCACGTCGCCCACGCCCGACTGGGCCGGGGGCCTGCGCGAACGCTGGCGACCGGGCGAGACCGGGGCGGCCGAGCGCCTCGACACGTTCCTCACCGAGCGGGTGTCGCACTACGTCGCCGAGCACGACCTGCCGGCCGAGGAGGGCACCTCGATGCTGTCACCGCACCTGCGGTGGGGCGAGATGAGCCCGTTCCAGTTCTGGCACGCGCTCGACGGGCACCGGGCGCGGGCGTCGGCCGACGCCGAGGGGGCCGCGGCCGTGCTGCGCCAGCTGATCTGGCGCGAGTTCTCGTACCACCTGCTGTACCACCTGCCGAGCATCACCACCCAGAACATGCGCGAGGAGTTCGACCGCTTCCCCTGGGTCGACCCGAGCCCGGCCGAGCTCGAGCGCTGGCAGCAGGGCGACACCGGCATCCCACTGGTCGACGCCGGCATGCGCGAGCTCTGGCAGACGGGCATCATGCACAACCGGGTGCGCATGGTGGTGGCGTCGTTCCTGGTCAAGAACCTGCGGGTCGATTGGCGGGTCGGCGAGGCCTGGTTCTGGGACACGCTGGTCGACGCCGACCCGGCCGCCAATGCGCTGAACTGGCAGTGGGTGGCCGGTTCTGGGCCGGATGCGGCACCCTACTTCCGGGTCTTCAACCCCGAGCTGCAGGCCTCGAAGTTCGACAAGCACGGCTCCTACGTGAACCGCTACGTGCCCGAAGCCGGGACGCCGGCCTATCCCGAGCCGATGGTCGACCTGAAGGAGAGCCGCCGCGCGGCGCTCGACGCCTACGCCAGCATCCGGGGCTGACGCGCCGGCTCAGTACCCGGCGAAGGCGTCGGTGCGCACGCCCCGCGCCCCGGCCGTGCGCAGCTGCGCCGACACGTGGTCGACGTACCCGGGAGGGCCCGAGACGAACGTCCGCCGCGACGCCAGATCCGGGATGGCCGCGCGGGCCACGTCGGCCGTGAGCCGCGCCGGCCCGAGATACTCCCACCCCGGCGGCAGCTCATCCGGCCGGTCGGGGGCGATCACCAGCACGCGGATGCCCGTCGCCGCGATCTCGTCGGCGTACGCCAGCTCGTCGGGAGCCGACGCCGAGTAGATCAGCACCACGTCCCCCGTCGAGCCGCGGCCCGCGCGTTCGGCCAGCTGGCTGACGAACGGCGTGACGCCGATGCCCCCGGCCGCCAGCACCAGCGGCACCGAGACGTCGGAGGGCAGCAGGAAGTCCCCGCCGACCCACGTCGCCTGCACGGTCGTCCCGGGTGCCAGCGTGGTCAGCGCCTGCTTGAACGAACTCGACGGCCGCGAGAGCTTGACCCCGAGCGAGACCGGCGCGACCGCGTGCGGCCCGGCGGGCGGCGGCGTGGTGATGCTGAACATCCGGCGGGCGCCCCGGGAGTCCGCGCGGCGATGGGGCAGCGACAGCTCGAGGTACTGCCCGGCGCGGAAGGGCACCGGCGCGAGCGGTTCGAAGTCGAAGGCGGCCGTAGTGGGGGTGAGTGCGCGGCTGCCCGCGAAACGCAGCCGAACCGCGCGCCGCTGGCCGAAGGCGAAGGCCACGACGTTGCCGATCACGAGCGCGATCTCGGGGGTGGAGTAGACGCTGCCGATCGTGAACGGGATCGAGAACGGCACCGCGACCACCACCGCCACCAGAAGTTGCTGCCAGCGGCGCGGCGGCAGGGTCAGCGGTTCGCTCAGCATGAAGCCGGCGAGGAAGACGATCGGGAACGACCCGAACGCGAGCACGAGAGCATCGGGAAATGCGGTGCCGGTGAGTACGATACGGCCGACGGTGATCGCGCCGGCCACCACCACGAAGGTGAGTCCGAGCGAGAGCTTGCGGGTGCGCCAGAGCACGAGGAACGCGCCGATAGCCACGAACGGCAGCAGCACCGGCGTCGCCACCCACCAGGCCGAGGGGAAGAGTCCGGTGACGCTCATCACGACCGCGGCCGCGGCGACCGGGTTCAGGATGTGCCGGCCCCGGAACGCCAGCAGGAACTTCGACGCGGCGGCGACGACTCCGGTGAGCGCGATCAGCGCCAGCCCGGCGGGGTCGGCCGTCGGCATGAAGACGAAGACGATGATCAGCCCCGTGATCGCCGACGACGGCAGATGGGCCCTCGTGCGGAACAGCCGCGCGAGCAGCCAGCTCGCCGCTCCGGTGGCGACCACGGCGACCGCGGCGGAGAGCACGAGCTGCAGCGGCGTGTAGAACAGCTGCCCCAGCGCTCCCGCGACGATTGCGATCACGAGCAGGGCGGCGAGCACCAGCACGATCAGGTTGTACATCGTGACGCGACCGATCAGGGTGTCGAGTCGGGCTTTCATGCGAAGAGCTCCCCGGGGAAGTCACGGGAGCGCTCGGCGCGCCCGTCGGCGTACATGCGGACATAGCTGAAGTGGAATGTCTTCGCCAGCTGGTGGGCGCCGGTGAAGAAGAGTGCGGTCGCAAGTCCGTCGGCGAGCGCCGTGGTCGAGGCGACGACCCAGGTGGCGATCACCTCGCGGGCGGGCGACCCGGTGCGCGGGTCGACGATGTGGTGCAGTCCCTCGCCCCACACCCGGCGGTTGCTCGCCGAGGCGCAGAGCGAGACTCCGGCGAGCTCGGCGACACCGATCGCCTTGCGCGGGTCGAGCGGATGCTCGAGCCCCACCCGCACGGGAGCACCGCCCGAGTGCGCCAGATCGCCGCTGCCGTCGACGACGTACTCGGTGTGACCCGCGTCACGCAGCACAGAGGCCACGAGATCGACGAGGTAGCCCTTTCCGGCGGCGCCGACGTCGATCACGGTGCCGGCCGGCGCGGACACGGCGACCCCGCCCCGCGCGGCGGCGGCGCGTGTGACGCCACCGGCCCAGCTCGGGCGGGCACGCGCATCCGGAACCGTCGACTCGGAAGGCCGCAGCGTGTACGCCGCGTCATAGCCGAGCTCCTCCAGCCGCGCTCCCACCAGCGGGTCGACCGCCCCGTCGGTGGCGGCGTGCAGCCGGTCGTACAGCTCGAACAGCGGCACGGCGTCGGCCGGGAGGTCGACCGTCCCGGCGCCGCGGGCCAGCGCGGTGACGAGCGAGTCGGGCCGGAAGCGCGAGAAGTCGCGGTCGAAGGCCTCGACCCGCGCGAGCACGGCGGCCCTGGTCGCCGGGTCGAGCGGGTGCGGCGTCTCGATCTGCCAGTGCGTGCCGATCGCCTCGAAGTCGAAGCGCGACGGCCCGGCCGCCGAAGCGACGGGATCGGCGCCCGCGGGATCGGCACCGGCGGGGTCAGTGTCGGCGGCGGCCTCGACCTGGGCGGGATCGGCGATCATGACGGATTCGGCCGTCGTCAGGCCGCGTCGGCCTTGATCGTCTCGACGGCCTTGTTGAAGCCGCCGCTGGTCAGGCTCGATCCGGCGACGCGGGAGACCTCGATCTCGTCGATGTCCTTGCCCACGACGACCTGCGCGATGCCGTCGGCGAACTGGTTCTGGTAGTTCACGGAGTTCGGGTTGGTGGCCTCGGGCGTGACCGTGACGGCGGTGATGACGTCGCCCGCGAGGGTCAGCGAGACGTCGATCTCCTCCTGCCCGTTCGGCGAGGTGTAGCTGCCGGTCGCCTCGTAGGTGCCGTCCTTGTAGGTCGAGCCGCTCGACGAGCCGGCCGAGTCGCCGGAGGAGGCCGAGGAGGTCGCGGCGGGGGTGGCGGCCGACGACGCGGCGGGGGTCTCGGCGGGTGCCGCGGCACCGGCGTCGGACTCGGCGGTCGCGTCGGTGGCGCAGCCGGCGAGGGCGACCGAGAGCGAGACTCCGGCGAGGGCGGTCAGGCCGATCTTCTTCTGTCGGGTGGTCATCATGGGCGCATCCTGTCGTTTCGGGGGGCGGTCTCGACGGTATTGAGCGAAGCTGGCAGAGCCCTATGGCCTTTCTCTGCACCTGGCCTGAGAGCCGTGTGCGGGGAGGGCTGCCGACGGCCTCATCCTCGGACAACGGGAGGGGGCGACGAAACGTTCAGGCCCGCTTCTGGCGGCGCAGCCGCCGCAGGGTGCTGATGGTGCGCTGCTCGGGCAGGCTCCACCCGAAGCGCACGGCCAGCAGGCGGATGAGCGTCGTCACGATCACGCAGCCGATGCCCGCCACCGTGATGTTCGCGCCGACGCCGATCGCGACCGTGAGGAAGATCGCCCCGGCACCCGCCGCCACGGCGTAGAGCGAGCCGACGTGCATCACACCGATCGGCAGGCCGAGCAGGATGTCGCGGAGCATGCCTCCGCCGACCGCCGCGACGATTCCGACGAAGATCGCCGGCACCACGGGCAGCCCGAACGAGAGCGCCTTGCTCGTGCCGATCGCGCAGAACAGCCCGAGGCTCACCGCGTCGAGCACGGTGACGAGCACGTTCAGGCGGGTGAAGAGGCGCTCGAGCAGCATGCCGAGCAGGGCGGCGACGATCGCGACGGGGATGAACCAGTTCGACTCCAGCGCCGCCGGCACGGTGTTCAGCAGCAGGTCGCGGATGAGACCGCCGCCGAAGCCGGCGACCACCCCGATCAGGCCGACGCCGAGCAGATCGAGCCGGCGGTCCTTGAACTGGGCGGCGAACGACGCCCCCTGCACGCTGCCGAGGCCGGTCGCCGCGAGGTCGAGCCAGAACGGCGTGACGAACTGCTCGGCGACCATGCAGCATTCCTATCACGACGACGAGGCGCTCCGGGGGTGGGCGGATGCTCGCCCGAGCCCCGTTCGGAGATCGCTACCGGAAGGCGAGGATCTCCGGCCCCCACGCCTCGCGGATCTCGCCGTCGGGGTCGTTCTCGACCCGGTCGTCCCGGTCGATGATCAGCGTCGGCCGGGCCGCGACGTCGTAGGGCGGCCAGAGCAAGGCGGCGGTCTGGGCGGCGGCAGCGGCAGGGGTGGCAGGGGCAGCCGAAGCGTCGTCGGCAGCGCCGCTCAGCTCCGGCGCCCCGCCGCGGGCGAACGCGATCCAGCGGCCGCGCATCCGCCCCGCCACCGCGAGCGCCTCGGCCCGCCCGCCGAGCCCGAACACGATGTCGCGGCCGCGCGGGGCGAACGAGCCGAAGACGTAGGCGAGCTCGGCGGCGTGCGTGGCTCCGATGCCGGTGACGCGCAGCAGCGGCGTGGCGTGGTCGAAGCGGTACATCCAGGTGGGGGCGTGCCGGCTGTAGGCCTCCGCGAGCCAGATGCTGGGCATCCGGAACCCCGCGTCTCGCGAGACCTCGGACGGGGTGCGGCGGCGCGGGTAGCTGGGATAGGCACTCGTGATGCGCGCCCCGGCCTCGTCGAAGCCCGGGCTGCCGGGGTTGTCGGCCGCGATCTCGGCGAACATCTGCTCGACCTTGTCGGAGGTGATGGGCAGGAGCGGCGAGCGCATCAGCTTGAAGAACGACGACTCGTCGTGATTGGTGCCGATGATCAGGGGCAGGCGCGGCACCCGCCCCTCGCGGAACGCCGTCAACGGGTACTCGGGAACGACCTCGCCGTCGATCACCGGCGCCATCGCGAGCGTGCCCGGCACCGCCCCGGAGACCTCGTGCACGAGCTCGGCACCGGCGTCGACGAGGTCGAACGGGTCGAGCTCGCGCAGCCGATGCGCGTCTCCCGGCTCGATACCGACGATGTCGAGGAAGCGGTCTGCGACCGTCGCGGCACGCTCCGGCCCGTAGACCGAGGTGACGGGGGCGCTCTGGGCGATGGCCCGGTGGAAGAGACCGGAGGTGAGCGGCGAGGCCATCAGGGCGATGACGGATGCTCCGCCCGCCGATTCGCCGAACAGCGTCACGTTGCCGGGGTCGCCCCCGAAGGCGGCGATGTTCTGCTGCACCCAGTGCAGTCCGGCGATCTGGTCGCGCAGACCGACGTTCGCCTCGAAGCCGTGCCCGAAGGCCGGGCCCGCAGACGGGGTGAGGCTCGAGAAGTCGACGAAACCCAGGATGCCCAGGCGGTAGTTGAGCGTGACCACCACCACGTCGCCCTCGCCGGCGAGCACGGTGGCGTCGTAGAAGCGCTGGGCGGTCGAGCCCGCGAAGTAGCCCCCGCCGTGGATCCACACCATCACCGGCTTGCCGACGGCCCCCGTGGGTGCCCAGACGTTGAGCGTCAGGCAGTCCTCGCTGAGGGGCACCGAGGAGTCGACCTCCATCGACTTCAGCACGTGCTGCGGCGCCATCGCGCCGAACGCGGTGGCGTCGCGGAGCTCGTGCCAGGGCGTGGGCGGCTGCGGACGGCGGAAGCGGCGCTCGCCGGTGGGCGGGGCCGCGAAGGGGATGCCCTTCCAGCTCATCACGTCGCCGGCACGGGCACCGCGCACGGCTCCGGCACGGGTCTGGCGGATGGGCGATTCCGCACGGCTCATGCTGCGATGCTACTCACGCCGGCTGGGTGGGGCCGGGGCGTCGGCCGCCTCGGGGGTGGGCCCGCCGGCCGCCTCTGGGGCAGACCCGCCGGCCGCCTCCTCCGCCACCGGCTCCGCAGCCCCCACCGCCCGCGACGCCGCGATCGCCGCCCGCCCCGACGGCAGCGCGATCGCCACCACCACGACGAGCACCGTCACCGCCCCCGCCACCACGAGCAGCAGCTGCACGCTGATGACGTCGGCGAGCGGCCCGAACACGGTCATGCCGATCGGTGCCGCCAGCGCCATCACGATGCCCACGTAGCTGAACACGCGACCGTGCTTGTCGGGGTCGACGGTTTCCTGCACCAGCGTCATGAACGGCGCCGAGAACAGCGGCACCAGCAGACCGAAGCCGAACATGAACGCGTAGAACACCCAGAGGTTCGGGCTGAGACCGAGCGCCGTGGTGAACACCGCGAAGCCGAAGGTGGCGAACAGGATCAGCCCCATGCGGCTGAACCGCCCGAGCACCGTCGACACGAGGACACCGCCGATGATCATGCCGACACTGAAGGCCAGCTCGAGCACCGTCACCATCCACACCTCCTCGCCGAAGGTGCGGGCCACCAGCAGCGGGGTGATCATCGACGGCGCCACCGTGAGCAGGAAGATGATGGCGAACACCACCAGCAGCCAGCGCACCACCTTGTGCCGCCAGATGTACTGCATGCCCTCGACGAGGTCGTAGCGGAAGCTGGTCTGCTTCGCCGCGACCGAGGCCAGGGTGGGCACCGTGACGAAGGCGAGCAGACCCACGCCGATGACCGCCGTCACCACGTCGATGAAGAAGACCGGCACGATGCCGAACACCCCGAACACCGCCCCTGCGGCGGCCGGCGCGAGCAAGGCCATGGCCGACTGGATGGTCTGGAAGAACCCGTTCACCCGCATCAGCTGGTCGGGCGGCGCGATCTGCGGGATCATCGCCTGCACGGCCGGCGACTGCACCCCGGCCCCGACGGAGCGCACGGCCACCGCGATCATGATGATCCACAGATCGGTCAGCCCGTTCAGCATCAGCAGCGCCAGCGCGAGCGTGGCCAGGGCGATGCTGCCGTCGGCGACCATGACGAGCACTTTGCGGTTCACCCGGTCGGCGATCACCCCGCCGAAGATCGACACGACGCCCTGCGGCAGGAAGGCGGCGAGCGCGTAGAGCGCCACCGCCACACCCGAGCGGGTCTCGAACGTCACGTACCACATCACCGCGTACTGCACGACCATCGACCCGAACAGCGACACGGTCTGCCCGGTGAGGAACAGGCCGACGTTGCGCTTCCAGTGCACGGGCGTCTCGGTGGTCATGTGTACAGCGTAGACATCACCACCGACATCGTGGAGGGAGCGGCCGATCGCCCTAGGCGGTGTGCCGGTGTCGTGTGCGCGGCAGGGTCGGCAGATCGCTCAGCGCCGGCCCCTCGAGCCGCGCGCCGTCGGCCGCGAATCGCGAGGCGTGCAGCGGGCAGTCCCAGCTGCGCTCGGCGTCGTTCCACTCCAGCACCCCACCGAGGTGCGGGCAGACCGCGCTCACGGCGCAGGTGCGGCCCTCCACCGTCGAGATGCCGACCGGCCGACCGCCCGCGTTGGCCACCACCCCCTCCCCCTCCCGCGGCTGCGGCACCGGCGTCGACCGGGTCTCGGCCCCGAGCCACCCCTTGGCCGTCTGCAACCCCACGGATGCTCCCGCCGCCGCCCCCTTCGCGAGGTCGGCCGGTCGGGTGAGCCGCGTGCCGAGCACCGTCTGCCAGTGCGCCCGCTCCCGTCGTGGCGTGCCGGCGAGCTCGTCGGTCAGCCGGATGGCCGCACCGGCCGAATTGGTCAGCCCCCACTTGGCGTACCCGGTCGCGATGAAGACCCGGCCGCGACCGCGGGGCAGCGCCCCGACGAACGGGATCGTGTTGTGCGACTCGTAGTCCTGGGCCGACCAGGCGTGGGTCAGCCGGGCGCCGGGCCACTGCGCCTCGGTCCAGCGCTCCAGCTGGGCGACGCGCTCCTTCTCCGAGCGATCGCCCGGGCGCCCGACCGGATGCCCGTCGCCCCCGATCACGAGCAGCTCGCCGCCGTCGCGCGGAGCCGTCCGCACCGAGCGCGAGCCCTCCTCGGCCGGATCGCCGACCGAGATGAACATCCCGTCCGGGAGGGCGCCGGGACGAGCATCCGGGAGCTCGAACGCCAGGCCGTAGCTGCGCAGGCCCTCGACCTTCGCGAAGTAGAGGCCTCGGTCGAGCACGGGGGTCGCCGTGGCGAGCACCACCGAGTGCGCCCGCAGCTCGCCGCGGCTCGTGCGCACGCGTGCGGGCTTCGAGGCGCGCACGCCGGTGACCCGCGTCTCGGTGTGCACGACACCGCCGAGCGCCACGAACTCGGCGGCCAGGGCCTCGAGCACGTCCATCGCGTCGAGCTGCGCCTGCTCGGGCAGCGCGACCCCGAAGGCGAACGGGAACGGCACGTCGACGTCGTCGGGGCTGACGAGCGACACCGGCAGGCCGGCCTCGCGGGCGGCCCGGTACTCGGCCTCGACGGTGTCGGCGGCCCTCGAGTCGGCGTGCTGGGCGTAGCTGTAGGCGGTGCGGTACTCGACCGGCACGCCCCGCTCCTCGCAGAAGCCGAGCAGCCACTCCTGGCCGTCGCGGTTCATCTCGGCATAGGCCTTCAGGATGCGCGACGAATGGTGCGAGCGGATGGTCGAGAACCGGCTGCCCTGCAGGAGCGACACCTTGCCGGTGGTGTTGCCCGACGCCAGCGCGCCGATCTCGAGCGCCTCGAGCACGGCGACGCGCTTGCCCGCGCGAGCGAGCCGCAGGGCGGTGATCAGACCGGTCAGCCCGGCGCCGACCACGGCCACGTCGTGCACGGGGGCGGGGTCGAACGGCGTGGCGACGCTCGGGGCGGCGGGTCGGTCGCGCCAGAGCGACCGACCGGCGGGAGGCTGGGCCGAGGCGCTGGGATGAGTGGAGGACATCTCCTCAGTAGACTCCTCCCGCCGCACGAAGTGTGCGTAAGTTGGAGGGGTTGCAGCTACTGACTTCCCCTGAGAGGAACGGCATGTCCGACGTGAACGAGCGAATCGAAGACCCCGACCTGACCGACGTGGGCGCGGAGGACGTCGACCTCGACGACACCGTGAGCATCGACGAGGTGCAGGAGGACGACGCGGAGGAGATCAACCCCGTGTTCGGCGACGACCAGGAGGTCATCGCCGACAACCTCAACTACGACGAGTAGCGATCACGCGAACGGCCCCGGCCGCCCGGCTCGATGAGCGGGTGACCGGGGCCGTCGTGCGTGTGGCGGTGTAAGCCGGAGCCCAGCAGCGCCCGCGGCATGCGCCGGAGCCCTCGTCAGTCGGTGCCCGCGTCGAAGGCGGCGCCCTTGGAGGCCAGGTCGGTCGCCCGCTCCAGCGCGTCCTCGGAATCGGACACGTGCCCGCCCTCGAGGATCGAGGTCGCCTCGCCCTGCTCGAGCTCGCCCACCAGCTCGGCGGTCGCGCCGCCGATGATGCCGGCCGAGGCGTACTGCTCGAGCCGGGCGCGCGAGTCGGCGATGTCGAGGTTGCGCATGGTGAGCTGGCCGATGCGGTCATCGGGGCCGAAGGCGGCGTCGCCGACGCGCTCCATCGACAGCTTGCCGGGGTGG
This sequence comes from Herbiconiux gentiana, assembly GCF_024978135.1. Lineage (GTDB taxonomy): Bacteria > Actinomycetota > Actinomycetes > Actinomycetales > Microbacteriaceae > Herbiconiux > Herbiconiux gentiana. Next base: position 179,113 of record NZ_JANTEZ010000005.1, read on the forward strand.
TAGCTGAGCGCGGGGCCCGTGGTGTCGAGGATCGTGTAGTCGTCGCCGCGGCGAAGGCGCAGCACGACCTCGCCGGTGACGGCCGAGCCGACCCAGCGCTGGATGGACTCGCGCAACATCAGCGACTGCGGGTCGAGCCATCGGCCCTCGTACATCAGGCGCCCGAGGCGGCGGCCCTCGGTGTGGTAGTTCGCCACGGTGTCCTCGTTGTGGATGGCGTTCAGCAGCCGCTCGTAGGCGATGTGCAGCAGCGCCATGCCGGGGGCCTCGTAGATCCCGCGGCTCTTGGCCTCGATGATGCGGTTCTCGATCTGGTCGCTGACGCCGAGCCCGTGCCGGCCGCCGATCGCGTTGGCCTCGAAGACGAGCTGCACCGCATCCGTGTACTCGACGCCGTTGATCGCGACCGGGCGGCCGGCCTCGAAGCGCACCGACACCTCCTCGGTGGCGACCTCGACGTCGTCGCGCCAGGCGGCGACACCCATGATCGGCTCGATCAGGTCGAGCCCGGCCGAGAGCTCCTCGAGTCGCTTGGCCTCGTGGGTGGCGCCCCAGATGTTGGCGTCGGTGCTGTAGGCCTTCTCGGTGGAGTCGCGGTAGGGGAAGCCGCGCTCGACGAGCCACTCGCTCATCTCGGTGCGGCCGCCGAGCTCGCCCACGAAGGAGGCGTCGAGCCAGGGCTTGTAGACGCGCAGGCGCGGATTGGCGAGCAGGCCGTAGCGGTAGAACCGCTCGATGTCGTTGCCCTTGTAGGTGGAGCCGTCGCCCCAGATGTCGACGCCGTCCTCCTTCATGGCACGCACCAGCAGGGTGCCGGTGACGGCCCGGCCGAGCGGCGTGGTGTTGAAGTAGGTCTTGCCGCCGGAGCGGATGTGGAACGCGCCGCACTGCAGCGCCACCAGACCCTCCTCGACCAGGGCGGCCTTCGCGTCGACCAGGCGCGCGATCTCGGCGCCGTACTCGAGTGCGCGACCCGGCACCTTGTCGATCTCGGGCTCGTCGTACTGGCCGATGTCGGCCGTGTAGGTGCAGGGCACCGCGCCCTTCTCGCGCATCCACGCCACGGCGCAGGAGGTGTCGAGGCCTCCCGAGAATGCGATGCCGACGCGTTCGCCGACGGGGAGCCTGCTCAGTACCTTGGACATGCCCTAAATCCTATGGTCTCGCCGCACCCGGCTCGGAACGGTGTTGACTGGCGGGATGAGCTCCTGGGTCGACCACGTCATGTGGTGGCATGTCTATCCGCTCGGCTTCACCGGGGCACCGGTGCGCCCGACCTCCGGTGAGAGTGGGGTGGCGGATGCTCCCCAGCACCGTCTCGGGCGCCTCGAGAACTGGCTCGACCACGTCGTCGACCTCGGGCTGAACGGCCTCGCCCTCGGGCCCGTCTTCGCCGGCAGCACCCACGGCTACGACACGGTCGACCACTTCCGCATCGACCCGCGGCTCGGTGACGACGGCGACTTCGACCGGCTGGTCGCCGCGGCGCACGAACGCGGTGTCCGCGTGCTGCTCGACGGGGTGTTCAACCATGTGGGCCGTGCTCATCCGGCGTTCGCCGCCCTCGAGCAGGAGGGGCCGTCGGCCGGTACCGCGGGCCTCTTCCGCGTCGACTGGGAGGGCTGGCAGCCCGGCGACCCCGTGCGGGCCGACGTCTTCGAGGGGCACGACCAGCTCGTCGCGCTCGACCACTCCTCCCCCGCCGTGGTCGACCTCGTCGTCGAGGTGATGCGGTACTGGCTCGGTCGCGGAGCCGACGGCTGGCGGCTCGACGCCGCGTACGCGGTGCCGCCGGCGTTCTGGGCACAGGTGCTGCCGCGCGTGCGGGACGCGCATCCGGCGGCCTGGTTCACCGGTGAGGTGATCCACGGCGACGCGCTCGCGATCGTGGCGGAGTCGGGGCTCGACTCGCTCACCCAGTACGAGCTCTGGCAGGGCGTCTGGCACGGCATCGCCGACGCGAACCTGTTCGAGCTGAAGCACGCGATCGAGCGCGGCAACGAGCTGCTCGAGGGCTTCGTGCCCACCACCTTCGTGGGCAACCACGACGTCTCGCGCATCGCCTCGGCGATCCCGGATGCACGGCATCTGCCGCACGCCCTCGCCCTGCTGTTCACCCTGGCGGGCACCCCGATGGTCTACGCCGGTGACGAGTTCGGCCTGCGCGCCGTGAAGGAGGAGCGCCTCGGCGGGGACGACGCGGTGCGGCCGGAGTTCCCGGAGGAGCCCCCCGTCGAGCCCGAGGCGATGCCGGGAGCGGGCCCCGACGCCCGCGAGCTGCTGGCGCTGCACGGCGAGCTGATCGCGCTGCGGCGTCGGCATGCGTGGCTGCACTCGGCGCGATCGGACGTGCTGCACGTCACGAACATGGCGTTGGTCGTCCGCACGGCGACCGGGTCGGGGGCGGTGGTGACGGCGCTGAACATCGGCGACGAGGCGGTCGCGGTGCCGGCGGGCGGGGCGTCGTCGGTGCTGGCCGGCTCGGCGTCGCTCGCGGCGGGGCGGGCGAGCCTGCCGCCGCATGGCTGGGCCGTGCTGGGCGACTGACCCGAGCGAGTCCCGCGGCGGGCCGGTGGGCCGTGCTCGGCTAGTCGGTCTCGACGATGGTCGCCGACTTGTCCTGCAGGAACTGGCACAGGGAGGCGGCCACCGCGAGCTCGGCGACGAGACCCTGCAGCTCGAGCGACGACAGCTCGCGCGGGCTGGTGCGCGGGCCGAGCGTCACCGTCCAGTTCGCATCTCCGACGGCGACCGGCTGCATGTAGATCTCTGTGCCCTCGTTGCGGAGTGGAACGACGACGAGACCGGTGTCTGCACCGTCGCCTCCGTCTTGGACCAGGACGTTGATGAGCGCGCCCCCCTCGCGGGTGGTGCGGAACTCCTCGAGCCAGTGCTCGAGAGTCTCCTTGCTGCGATAAGGCATTCCTCGATAATAACGGGCACCACCGACATCCTCGCCGGTGATGGCCGGAATTCGCGCTCGATCCGCTACAGCGGGCCGACCCCGAAGGCCCGCGCGAGGCGGTCGATCTTCTCGGCCCGGCCGAGGCGGGGCAGGTCGCTGCCGTCGCGGATGACCCGGCCCCGCGCCTCGAAGTCGGCGAGGAAGTCCCGCGCCCAGGTCACGTCGGACTGGGTCGGGCTGATCACCTCGTTGATGACGGGCAGCTGATCGGTCTGCAGGCAGAGCTTGCCGGTGAGACCGAGCGCCACCGCGGTGGCCGACTGCTCGCGCAGCACGGGGTGGCTCGACGACACGGTGGGGCCGTCGATCGGGCCCGGCAGACCGCCGACGCGGCTCGCGACGACGAGACGCGAGCGCGGGTAGGCCATCGCGATGTCTTCGGCGCTCGTGCCGGTGTCGCGGCGGTAGTCGCCGCTGCCGAACGCGAGCCGGAAGGCCCCGCGGGCACGGGCGATGTTGACCGACTCCTCGATGCCGAGCGCCGACTCGACCAGCACGAGCACCGGCGTGGTGCCGCCGAGGCGGTCGAAGGTCTCGGTGACGTGCGAGGCGTCCTCGGTCTTGGCGAGCATCACGCCCTTCAGGCCCGGCAGGCCCTTCAGCTGATCGACGTCGTCACTCCAGAAGTCGCTGGCGCGGTCGTTGATGCGCACCCACGCGCTGCCGCCGCCGCTCAGCCACGACGCGACGTCGTCCCGCGAGGAGTCCTTGTGCTTGGGGTCGATCGCGTCCTCGAGGTCGAGCACGACCTGGTCGGCGCGCGACACGGAGGCCCGGTCGAACTCGTCGGTGCGCCGGGCCGACAGCAGCAGCCACGAGCGCGAGATCTCGGCGGGCACCTCGTGGCGCTCGGCGGCGGGCGCGCCGGTGGGAGTGGTCGTGGTCTCAGACGTCATGGTGCTTCTCTCTTCATCGACAGGCTGCACCCCAACCCTACGGTCCCCACTGCCCCCACCTCGACTTGCGTGCATTGAGAACGCGAGAGGCGGATGCCGGGTGACCCCCGCATCCGCCTCTCTGGCCCGCTTGCAACTAGTGCGTCGGCGACCCGCCCGTGACGGCGATGGTCTCGCCCACGACGTAGCTCGACTCCTGCGAGGCGAGGAAGACGAAGGCCGGTGCGAGCTCGACCGGCTGGCCGGCGCGGCCCATGGGCGTCTCGCTGCCGAACTCCTCGATCTTCTCGTTCGGCACGAAGGCCGGCTGCAGCGGCGTCCAGACGGGGCCGGGGGCCACGCCGTTCACGCGGATGCCGCGCTCGATCAGCTGCTGCGCCATCGCCCGGGTCCAGTTGGCGATGCCCGCCTTCGAGACCGCGTACTCGGCCAGCGACGGCGACGGCACGAAGCCCTGGATGCTCGACGTCGTGATGATCGACGAACCCGGCTTCAGGTGCGACGAGGCCGCCTTGGTGAGCCAGAACAGCGGGTAGATGTTCGTCTTGAGCACCTTGTCGAGGGTCTCGGTCTCGAAGTCGTCGATGCTGTCGACCGTGGGCATGGCGCCCGCGTTGATGACGAGGATGTCGAGACCGCCGAGTCCCTCGACGGCGTCGGCGACGATCTGCTGGTCGACCGCCTCGTCCTGCAGGTCGCCGGGCAGCAGCACCGCGGTTCGGCCCTCGGCGCGGATCAGCTCGGCGACCTCCTCGGCCTCCGCCTGCTCCTCGGGGAGGTAGCTCAGCGCCACGTCGGCGCCCTCGCGGGCGTAGGCGATGGCCACGGCGCGGCCGATGCCGGAGTCCGCTCCGGTGACGAGCGCCTTGCGGCCGGGCAGACGGCCGGTGCCGACGTACGTGGTCTCACCGTGGTCGGGGGCCGGGTCCATCTTGCGGCTGTCGCCGGGCCCCTCCTGCTGCTGGGGCGGGAACGGCGGGCGCGGGTACTGGGTGGTCGGATCCTGGGGCGTGTACATGGTGTCGGACATGCTGGCGACGCTACGACGGTCGCGCCCGTTCCGCGCGGGGCTTGCAGCCTGCTGGCAGGCGGCGTAGTCGCTGCGCCGGTGATGCCGTGCGCTGCGCGCGGGGGCATGATCGAGAGCGATGACACCTTCACCGGCCGGCTCGGCGCCCCAGCTCCCCACCCGCTACGTCGACCTGCGCGACTACGCCGCGATCGGCGACGGCCGGACCGTCGCCCTGATCGCCCTCGACGGCCAGGTCGACTGGATGCCCGTTCCGGCCCTGCACTCGCCCCCCGTCTTCGCCGCCCTCGTCGACGGCCCCGGTGGCGGCCGCTTCGAGCTCCGCCCCGAGGGCGACTTCACCACCGAACGCCGCTACGTCGAGGGCACGAACGTGCTGCAGACCACCTTCACCACCGCGACCGGCGTGGTGCGGGTGACGGATGCGCTGGTCACCGGTGTCGCCGGACGGCTGCCCTGGCTCGAGCTCGCCCGCCGGATCGAGGGGCTCGAGGGGTCGGTGCCGATGCGCTGGGCGGTCGTCCCGGGAGCCGTGTTCGACGGGCTGCAGGACGACGGGGCCGGGCTGGACGACGCGGAGGACGGCGGCGGCACGTCATCGCACGAGGACGTGTCCGACCGCGCATCCGGCCCTCTCGTCGAGGACTCGGGCGAGGACGGCAGCGACATACCTGGGGTGAAGCGCGTCGACACGGTGCACGGACCGCTGCTGCGTGTGGGCCGGATCGACCTCGTGCTGGTCGGCAGCGAGCACGGCCGGATCGACCCGGCCGAGCCCGGCGACGGCTTCCCCGACGGGCCGCTGTCGTTCTACGGCGCCTTCACCGCGACCGCGGGGTCACGCCACCTGCTCACGCTCTGCGGCACCGACGACGAGCCGATCCACGTGCCGGTGCCCGAGAACGTCGACCGCGGCATCGACCGCTCGATCGAGAGCTGGCAGGCCTGGACCCGCGAGTTCGACGGCCCCGACGACGAGGACGACGAGTGGACCGATGTGGTGCAGCGCAGCGCCCTGGCCCTCAAACTGCTCATCTTCAGCCCCACCGGATCGATCGCGGCCGCCGCCACCACGGGCCTGCCCGAGAACCGCACGGGAGGGAAGAACTACGACTACCGCTTCGCCTGGGTGCGCGACCTCGCCTACACGGTGGGCGCCCTCGTCGAGTTCGGTCTGCGCGAGGAGACGCACGCGGCCGTGTCGTGGGTGCTGAAGACGCTTAAGCAGTACGAGGGCGAGCTGCACATTTTCTTCCGCCTCGACGGCTCGCTGCCGGGCGAGATGCACGACGCCCCCGCCGAGGGCTGGCGCGGGATCGGCCCGGTGCGCATCGGCAACGACGCCAGCGACCAGCTGCAGCTCGGGGTCTACGCCGATGTCGTCGGCATCATGGCGCGCTATGTCGACGCCGGGAACATCTTGGACGAGCGCACGAGCGAGCTGATCGTCGCCTTCACCGACGCGGCCTGCCGCAACTGGCCGAAGAAGGACTCGGGCATGTGGGAGCTGCCCGAGGAGGAGCACTATGTCTCGAGCAAGGTGGGCTGCTGGCAGGCGATCACCGACGCGCTGCACCTCGCCGAGATCGGCGAGATCAAGCCGAGCGACGACGACCTGTCGCACTGGCGCGAGAACCGTCGGCTGATCGAGGAGTGGGTGGCCGAGCACGGGTGGAGCGAGGAGCGGGGCTCGTACCTGATGCACCCCGGCAGCGATCGGCTCGACGCGTCGATCCTGCTGCACGCCGACCGTGACTTCGGGCCGCGTGCCCGAATGGACGCCACCATCGCCCGCATCGACGAGGAGCTGTCGGCCGGGCCGCTGCTCTACCGCTACAGCGGGGTCGACGAGGAGGAGGGCACGTTCGTGGCCTGCGCGTTCTGGCTCACCGAGGCGCTGGCCCGCACGGGGCGGGTGGGCGATGCGAGCGAGCGGATGCGCGCCCTGATCCCCCTCGCCAACGACGTCGGCCTCTACAGCGAGATCATCGCGGCGTCGGATCACGCGTTCCTCGGGAATCTGCCGCAGGGGTTGAGTCATCTGGCGCTGATCAATGCGGCGCTGTCGATCCGTTCCGCCGGGTCGGAGGCTCGCGTCTAGCGGCTCGCGGCTCGCGGCTCGCGGCTCGCGGCTCGCCTCAGGGGCGCGCTTCGTGGTGGCGGCGGCCGTGGGTGCGGCGGTCCTCCTTCATCTCCGCCTCGAACAGATGACGGCGGCCGGCGGCGAGCTGGTCGCGGGCATCACGCTCCGCGTCGCGGAAGGCGGTGTAGTAGGTGTCGTCGAAGTCCTCGACGATCTGGAACGTCCACCGGCCCTCGATGACGTTGCGGCCCACGACCTCGCGGTCGATGCGGTCGGCGAGCTCGTCGTGTCCGGCGTCGCGCAGCAGGCCGACGGCCTCGCCGAGCGCGAGGTCGGCCTTGCCGGTCAGGCGGTGGAAGCCGTACAGGAACCCACGCGCCTGCTCCATCACCTCGAGGGCCTCGGACAGCTTGCCCAGCGCCTCCACAGTGGCGTCGTCGAGCCCCTCGGGGCGCCGATGCGCGGCGTCGGGGCCGTCGTCGCGGTCGGTGGTTCGTTGCTCGTTTCTCGTTTCGGTCCTGTCGTCGCTCATGTCCCGAGCCTGCCCCGGTGACGGATTCCCGCCCACGGGGTTGCGGGCCGGAGGCGACGCCGGATCAGATGTAGATGCCCGGGTCGAGGTAGAAGGCGGGATCGGTGAGCGAGCCCGGCCCGGTCGAGGCCTGCTGCGACAGATCCCGAGCCGGGATCCCTACGAGGATCGCACCGGCCGGAGCATCCTTCACCACGACAGCCCCCGCCCCCACGCTCGAGTCGGAGCCGATGTGCACCGGCCCGAGGATCGTCGCGCCGGCGCCGACCGTCACCCGGTCGCCGAGAGTCGGATGGCGCTGCTCCCGCCGGGTGCTCTTGCCGCCCAGCGTGACCGCGTGATAGAGCATCACGTCGTCGCCGATCACCGCGGTCTCGCCGATCACGACACCCATGCCGTGGTCGATGAAGAGACGCCGCCCGATGCGGGCTCCCGGGTGGATCTCGACGCCCGTCAGGAACCGGGCGAACTGCGACAGCAGCCGCGCCGGCAGCCGGAGCCCGGGGCTTCGCCACCACCGGTGCGCCACCCGGTGCACCCACACCGCGTGCACCCCCGGATACGCCAGCACGATCTCGAGCCCCGACCGAGCGGCCGGGTCGTGCACCCGCGCGGCGCGCACGTCCTCCCGCGCTCGCGCCGCGATGCGCTCCAACCCCCGTGTCGGCAGGGCCGGGGCAGCTCGAGGTGCCGATCGGGGCTCCGGGGCGGGGGCGGTGGCCTCGGGCAGCGGTGACGCGGCGCGTGCGGCTCGCGACCGGACGGCACGGCGCGGCTCGCGAGGGCCGTGGGGCCCCCGCCGCGCATCCGCCGTTCGTTCGCTCACGCCTCGTTTGCCCCCGGCGTCAGTCGCCGAGGCCGGCCCAGAGCGGCGTCGAGATGTAGCGCTCGCCGAGGTCGCAGACGATGGCGACCACGGTCTTGCCCGCGTTCTCGGGACGCTTGGCGACCTCGAGCGCCGCCCACATGATGGCGCCCGACGAGATGCCGGCCATGATGCCCTCTTCGCTCGCGAGCTCGCGGCCCACCTTCAGGGCGTCGTCGAGCGAGACGTCGATGATCTCGTCGTAGACCTCGCGGTCGAGGATGTCGGGGACGATGTTCGCGCCGATGCCCTGGATCTTGTGCGGCCCCGCCTTGCCTTCGGTGAGCAAGGGCGAGTCGAGCGGCTCGACACCGACGACCTGCACGCCGGGCTTGCGCTGCTTCAGCACCTGGCCGACACCCGTGATGGTGCCACCGGTGCCGATGCCGGCGACGAAGATGTCGATGGCGCCGTCGGTGTCGGCCCAGATCTCCTCGGCCGTGGTGGTGCGGTGGATCTCGGGGTTCGCCGCGTTCTCGAACTGCCGCGCGAGGATCGAGTTGGGGGTGGCGTCGACGATCTCGTGCGCCTTGGCCAGGGCGCCGCGGATGCCCTCGGGGCCCGGCGTCAGGACGATCTCGGCGCCGTACGCCCGCATCACGACACGACGCTCGGTGGAGGCCGTCTCGGGCATGGTGATGATGACCTTGTAGCCGCGGGCCGCGCCCACCATGGCCAGCGCGATGCCGGTGTTGCCGCTCGTGCCCTCGACGATCGTGCCGCCCGGCTTCAGCTCGCCCGACTTCTCGGCGGCGTCGATGATGGCCACGCCGATGCGGTCTTTCACGCTGTTGGCGGGGTTGTAGAACTCGAGCTTGCCGAGCACCGTGGCGTCGATGCCCTCGGTGAGCCGGTTGATGCGCACGAGCGGGGTGCGGCCGACGAGCTGGGTGACGTCGTCGTAGATGCGAGCAGCCATGGGTAACCGTCTTTCTGGGAGCGTCTGGAGCGTGGACTGGACGTTGATCGTCGCTGCCAACTCTAGTTCGACAGCCTCCGCAGAGTCCGAATGTTGCGGAGCTGTGCACGCGAACAGCGTCGCCGTGAACTGTGCAGGAATCGCGAGAGCCCCGGAGGACTGATCCTCCAGGGCTCTCGTCGATTCCGCGGCGTCGGCCGCGTGGGTGCGGATCAGCCGCAGGTGTAGGTGCGGCCGTCGAGCTCGTAGACGCCCGGACCGAGGTTGGCGCACTCGGCGACCACGCTGCCGAGGGCCACGATCACGATGATCGTGATGATGATCTGCAGCACGAGCGCGACGATCGAGATGATCAGACCCGCCTTGGCCGGGGTGTTCTTCACGCCCGCGGCCTTCGACTGACGACCGGCGATGACACCGGTGATGATGCCGCCGATCGGCGCGACGAAGGCGAGGAAGAAGAAGCCCACGATGCCGAGCACGAGGCTGACGATGCCGAGCGTCTTGCCGGGCACGGTGGCACCCTGACCCGCGGGCGGGGCGGCGTTGTACTGGGGCGCCGCGTTGTACTGGGGCGCGGCCGGGTAGGGCTGGGCGGGCTGCTGGCCCTGCGGCGCGTCGTACTGGGGCGCGGCGGGCGGAGGCGTCGGTTCGCCCGGGCGCTGGCTGTCGTCGGTCATCGTCTGTGTCCCCTTCAGTGGATGAGCAGGTGCGTCTCAAAGCTACCGCGAAGCTCCTCCACAGGCTCGGATGCTCGGCGGACCGTCCACAGATGGCTGCTCCCGACCCGGCCCGTCGCCGACAAGGCGCTAGCGTGGAGGCGCGATCAGGTCGAACCACCGACGTCGCATCCCGCCGTCCCTTCTCGTCTGGAAGAAGCCCTCGTGAACGCCTCCCGCCGCCCCCTGTCCGGATCGCGGATCGACCTCGAAGCCGGCGCCTACCGCGCCTCGATCGCGAGCGTCGGCGCCACCCTGCGCCTCCTCCAGCACGAGGGCCGCGACCTCGTCGTGCCGTTCGGGCTCGACGAGCTGCGCCCCGCCTACCGCGGTGCCACCCTCGCGCCCTGGCCGAACCGGGTGGTCGACGGCCGCTACACCTTCGACGGCGTCGACCAGGTGCTCGCGCTCACCGAGCCGGCCCGCGGGCACGCCCTGCACGGTCTCGCGGCCTGGCTCGACTTCACGGTGCTCGAACGCGGCGTCGACCGGGTGCTCCTCGGCGCGACCGTCGAGCCGCAGGCCGGCTACCCGCACCGCCTCGAGCTCGCGGTGGAGTACGTCCTCGACGCCGAGGCCGGCCTGCGCCAGGCGGTGACGGCCACGAACGTCTCCGACACCCCGGCACCCTACGGCACCGGCCCGCACCCCTACCTCGTAGCCGGCCCAGGCCGGGTCGACGACTGGATGCTCGAGCTGCCCGCCACCGAGGTGCTCACGGTCACGCCCGACCGCCTCATCCCCGTGGCCGTCGCCGATGTGGCGAGCGAGGGCGGCGGAGTCTTCGACTTCCGCACCGAGCGGCTCATCGCCGACACCTTCATCGACCACGCGTTCCACATGATCTCCCGCGATGCCGACGGTGTCGCGACGGTCACGGTCCGCTCTCCCGAGGGCACGGCCACCGCCATGACCTTCGGGCCCGAGTGCGGCTGGGTGCAGGTGCACACGGCCGACAACGTCGACCCGTCGATGCATCGCGCAGGCCTCGCGGTCGAGCCCATGACGTGCCCGCCCGACGCCTTCAACTCGGGCACCGACCTCATCGTCCTGGCGCCGGGCGAGTCGACCACCGCGGCCTGGAGCATCGCCGCCGCCTGATGCCGGCCCGCGCATCCGCACCCGCCGCCTGACCCCGGCCCGCGCATCCGCACCCCGCCGCCTGACCCCGGCCCGCGCATCCGCCGCTCGCCCGCCCCGCGCCTAGTCGGGCAGGCTCGCCCCGCGCCTCGCCGCCGAGTGCCGCGGAATGAACACCGTCAGCACCACCCCCACCACCGCAGCCGCCGCCGAGATCACGAACGTCACCTGGAACGCCGACGCGCTGGGCGTCGTCACCCCGTTCGCGGTCACCAGGTTCCCGGCGAGCACCACGCCCAGCACCGCACTCGCGATGGTCGACCCGAGCGTGCGCATCACCGAGTTCAGTCCGTTCGACGCGGCGGTTTCGGTCGCCGGCACCGCGGCCATGATCAACGTCGGCATCGACGAGTACGCGAACCCCACGCCGAACCCGACCGCCGTGGCGATCACGACCGTGTGCCACACCTCGGTCATCAGGAACAGGGCCAGCACGTATCCCACGGCGATGATCGCGATGCCGAGCATGAAGCTGGTCCGCGCCCCGCGCGCCTTGATCAAGCGCGCCGCCACGGGCGACATCGCCCACATCACGAGCCCGCTCGGCATCAGGCAGAGCGAGGCGACGAGCATCGTCTGGCCCAGCCCCACGCCGGTTCCGGTGGGCGCCTCGAGCAGCTGCGGCAGCACGACGGTGCTGGCGAAGAACGCGAAGCCCACCGTGATCGACGCCAGGTTGGTCAGCAGCACCGTGCGGCTCGCCGCCACCCGCAGGTCGATCAGCGGGCTCGGCGTGCGCAGCTCGAACACACCCCAGGCGAGCAGCACCACGGCTCCGCCGACGATCGCCCCGAGGGTCAGCGGCGACCCCCAGCCCCAGCTGCCGCCCTTGGACACCCCGAGCAGCACCCCGGTCAGACCGACCGCGAGGCCCGCGGCGCCGAGCACGTCGAAGCGCCCCTCGCTCCGCAGGGTGCTCACCGGGATCAACCGCCACACCAGCACCAGCCCCGCCGCCGCGAGCGCACCCGAGACGATGAACAGCGCGTGCCAGTCGAGGTACTGCGAGATCACCGCAGCGACCGGCAGACCGACCGCGCCGCCCACACCTAGCGTCGCACTGACCAGCGCGACCGCGCCGCCGAGCCGGTCGCGGTGCAGCACGTCGCGCAGGATGCTGACGCCCAGCGGGATCACCCCGATCCCCGCGCCCTGCAGTGCCCGCCCCACGATCAGCGGGATCAGCGAGTACGCGAACAGCGCCACCACCGACCCGACGATCACGAGGGCGAGCAGGACGAGCACCATCCGGCGCTTGCCGTAGAGGTCGCCGAGGCGCCCGGCGATCGGCGTCGACACCGCCGCGGCGAGCAGCGTCACGGTGACGGCCCACTGCCCGTCCTCGGGCGAGACGTCCAGCAGAGCCGGCAGCGACGGCACCAGCGGCGTGAGCAGCGTCATCATGAACGCCGCGACGAGCCCGGTGAAGGCAAGGGTGAAGACCACCGCGCGCTGGTTGACGGGTGCGCTCAAGCGGGCGCGTTCGGCGTCGCTGAGCCACGGCATGTCCTGCTGCACGTTCTGGTCATTGCTCGATTGCGTCGACGAGATGATTGCCCCCTGTGAAGTAGTTACGCGGTTTCAACCGCCTGGGCATCCGCTCTATTCCCACCCGGGGTCAGGATGCCCGCCCTCACCCGCGCGCGCCGAGCCCCCGATGTCGGCAGAATGGGCCCATGCACACCGAGCGGGGCTTCGATCGACTGGTGAACTTCAGCGACGCCGTCGTGGCCATCGCGATCACCCTGCTCATCCTTCCCCTGGTCGACAGCGTGACCGACGTCGTCGAGGGCGCCAGCGTCTGGGACGTCGTGGGGGCCGACCTCGGCAAGTTCATGGTGTTCATCATCAGCTTCGCGGTCATCGGCCGCTTCTGGATCGCCCACCACCGCGTCTACGAACGCGCCGTCGACTACGACTCGTGGTTGCTCTGGGCGAATCTGTTCTGGCTGTTCACGATCGTCTTCCTGCCGTATCCGACCGAGCTGCTGTCGGAGAGCAGCGGCACCGACGACGGCCGCGCGATGATCTACGTCGGCACGATGCTCGCGAGCAGCCTCGCGCTGCTCTGGCAGCAGGTCATCCTGAAGCGTCGCCCGCAGCTGGTCGCCCCCGAGGCGCGCGGCACCCTGACCATCGTGCCCTCCGCCGTGACGGCCGGCATGATGCTCGTGACGTTCTTGGCGGTGGCGTTCATCCCGGGGCTCGGGCTCTGGGGGCTGTTCCTGCTCGTGCTCACCACTCCGTTGCAGCTCCTCGCCCGTCGGGTCACGGGCTACTCGGATGCTCCTGCTCGACCTCGCTCAGAAACTCGACCACCGCCGTCCTGAACACCCGCGAGGTGACGGCGCTCACGTGATCGCGGCCCGGCAGCCCGAGGAATCGCGCGCCGGACAGCTGCTCGGCGAGCATCCGGGCGCCCTCGTGCACCGGGTCGTCGTCGCCTGCCACGATGAAGAGCGGATGCTCGGCGGCACCAGCCCGCGGCTGGAACGACCGCGGCCCGAACGCCCGGCGCCGAACCGCCTCGGCCAGCCGCAGCAGCGCCTCGGGGTCGTTGCCGGCGGACGAGGCCATGCCGAGGTAGCGGGCGGTCTCGGCGTTCAGCGCTTTCCCGCTTCCGTGCCGTGCACTCGTGGCGGCGGCGAGATCGAAACCGGCGAAGGATCCGTCGATCGGTGGGCCGCCCATCGTGATCGAGCGCACGCGCTCGGGGTGCGCTTGAGCATAGTCGTGCACGAGGCGCGCGCCCAGGGAGTAGCCGACGAGGTGCACGGTCGCGCCTTTCGCCGGCGCCTCGGCGTCGAGCACGGCAGTCAGGTCCTCGCGGAACGCGGGCAGCGCGTAGGCGGCGAGGTTGCGCGGCCGGGCGCTGTCGCCGTGCCCGCGGAGATCGGGCGCGATCACCCGGAAACCGGCGTCGACCAGCGTGGACACCCAGCGCGTGCGCACCCAGTTCGAGCGCCGGTCGGAGGCGAAGCCGTGCACGAGCAGCACCGTCGGCGCCCCGGCCGGACCGGCTGCCTCGTAGGCGATCAGCGCCCCACCCGCGCCGACCACGTGCTCCGCCGTCTGCTGCCCCGCCCGGGCATCCACTCCTGCACCGCTGCCGGAACCCCGATCTTCTCCACCGCCAGCCTCGCCCGCACTCACCCCACCACCCTAGGCGCGCGAGAATGACCGGGTGACCGACTCCTCCACCCCGCCGCCGTCCGGCCTCGCCGCCGGCGCGCGCTGCCCGTGCCTCAGCGGCTCGCCCTATGACGAATGCTGCGGGCCGTTCCACGCCTGCACGGCCGTCGCCCCAACGGCCGAGCAGCTGATGCGCTCCCGCTTCGCGGCCTTCGCCGTCGGCGACCCCGACTACCTGCTCGCCACCTGGCACCCCACCACCCGTCCCGCCTCCCTCGAGCTCGACGACTCGCTGCGGTGGTACCGTCTCGACATCCTGTCCCGCTCGGCGGGCGGCCCCCTCGACCGCGACGGCGTCGTCGAGTTCGCCGCCCACCACCGTTCCCGCCCCGGGCACCCGGGCGCCGCGGGCGTGCAGCACGAGACGAGCCGCTTCGTGCGGGAAGGGGGCCCCTGGTTCTACGTCGACGCCCTCTGACGAGCGTTCAGGTGTTGCGCATCCGCTGATCGGGCCGAGGGGTTGCGCATCCGCTGATCGGGCCCAGGGGTGCGCATCGGCCGATCGGGCCGAGGGGTTGCGCATCCGCTGATCGGGCCCAGGCTGGAAGCACCGACAGAGGAGTCACCATGACCGACACCGCGCCCACCCCCGACGACGCCGACCACCCCGACGCCCTCGACCAGGCGGGCTCTTTCGGCGCCCCCGCCGTCGACGCCGCCCCCGACGACTCGCGCGACCCGGCCGACCAGCCCGACGGCGTCGACGAGCGCGGCGAGAAATCCTCGCTCGATCCTGACCACGAGAGCTTTGCCGCCCGCGAGGCCCACGTCGACGGCGCGGGCCCGAACGGCTCCGGCACCAGCAGCCCCGACGGCATCGGCGCCTACAGCGACGGCCCCGACGCCTCGGCCGAGCCCGCAGACCCCCACGCCGACAGCCCGAACCCCGACGCCGACGGCGTCGCCTGACCTACCCGCCTTCCTCGGCCCTGGCACGGGTGGACGCCGATTTCGTCGCCTGACCTGAACGACCCAGGTCGGGCCCGATCTACCTCCGGCGCGCGCGAGTTGGGGGAATGGCGGTCCTCCCCCGGTCGTTGCATCCCGTGACCCGGGAGGCCGCCATGACCTTGACCACCGCCACAGCCACGACCCGCCCCACTCCGCCGCTCAGCGAGCAGCTGCAGCGCCTCATCGACCTGGGCCTGCCCGAACTGGCCGGCATCAGCGCCGAGGAGCTGCGCAGCCGGGCCTCCGCCCTCCGCGGCCGCCCCGACTCGATCCTCGTCGTCGGCCCCGCGATCTCCACGCCGGACCAGCTGGCCACGCTGCTTCACCACGACGCGCGGGCGGTCGGCCCCGTCGACGCCCTCACTCACCTCGACGCGCCCGACGCGCATCCTGATCTCGAACCCTGCCCAGAAGGATTCTCCGTGATCCACGGAATTGCCGCGACCTCCGCCTCGTCCCCCTACAGCGATGACGCGACCCCGCTCGGCGACCGCCGCCCCCTCACGACCAACGAGACCCTGAGCTGGCTTCTTCAGCAGCCCGCCCAGGCCACCCCGAGCCGCGCCCGCTCGATCTTCGGTCCCCGCCGCGCATCCACCCACCGCCCCCGCAGCACGAGCGCCCGCCACCCCCGCCTCGACGCGGCGGCCTGACCCGACCCGCCAACGGATGACAATCCCTGTCACCACGGCTACCTTCGGGTCATGACCGCCCAGGACGACTTCCAGACCGATGCCCGAACCGAGTCGCTCCTCTCATCCCGCGACCGCGAGACCCTCCGGAAACTCATCATCGACGGCATGACTTTCGGGCCCGGAGCCGAGCTCGACGAGACCTACTTCGAGTCGTTGCGCACGCGCATCGCTCAGGGCGCTCGCTGACTATCCAGTCGGGTATGGTCAGGACCGGCAACACGTGCGAGAAGAGACGTGACGCCAAATCGGGCAACGCGGACTAGAGCGGCTTCTTGCCGTTCCTGATCCGACGATGGTTCACGAAGATCAGAACGACCGCTCCGATACTGACGACGATCCCGAGAATGAAAAGCGACCCACCCGGAAGTAGCCGGAAAATGCCACGCCCCGGCTCCCCGTAGGCCAAGTCGGGGAGAAAGATCAGGCAGAGACCACAGGCGATTGCGAACGCGATCAGGAACCCGATACCAGCCTTCACGTTGATCGACATCACACCCCCTGAAGCCATTCTCACCCGAGCCCGGGCTTCTCGCAGCGGTCGCCGATTCAGTCCGACACCGGGAAACGATGAAGGCCCCGGTTCTGGAACCGGGGCCTTCATGTGGTGCGCCCTAAGGGATTCGAACCCCTGGCCTTCTGATCCGTAGTCAGACGCTCTATCCAGCTGAGCTAAGGGCGCAGTGTGTGAGAAACGATCTCCCGCACGAACATCAGAGCCTAGCAGGCGTTCGAGGCAACACAAAGTCGACGCACGCTCAGCTCGCTCGCGCTCCGATGTCGGGGGCGGATGTCACGATGGACCCATGCCCCCCGCCCCGCCCTCGAGCTGGCGATCGGCCGTCGACGAGCTGTCGCCGGCCGGGCCCGAGCGGGCGCAGTCGGGCGCGCACTCGGCCACCGCGGGCGAGCAACGCAGCGGGCGCACCGGCCGCGGCGGCCCCGGCAGCGAGGGCACGACTCCGATGGGCCTGCAGTTCGAGGTGCGTGAAGAGGCCCCGCGCGACCACGACCGCTGGCGCGGCCCGAGCACCCGCGCGGCGACGGCCGAGGGTGCGGCCGCCGAGGGGGCGCCGCGGCGGCTCGCGGTTCGGCCGGTCATCCGCTCGGCTTCGGGCTCGTACGTTAAGGCGAACATCGCCTGGGGCTCGTTCGCCCACCAGGTCAACCGGCTCGCCCTCGACCCGGCGCACCACCGCTGGTTCGCGCAGTTCGCCGCGCTGCACCGGGCCACGCGTCCGCCGCATGCGGTGCCCGAGACCGATTGGCTCACGCTCGACGACTTCCTCAGCCCGCTGCTCTGGCAGCTGTTGGCCGAGGCGCGTCGGCTCGGCATCGCCCTCGTCAGCTCGGCCAAGGCCGGCACGGTGCAGGTGAGCGGATGCGCGTCCGTCTCCTTCGACGCCCGCCAGCGGTCGGGCGACCTCCGCCTCACCCCGCTCGTCGCCTTCGCCGAGACGCCGGGCGCAGCCGATGACAGCGGCGCGGAGGCACGCGACCACCCCGGGGGCACCAGAGAGGAAGGGGACGAGACCGACATCGATCTCCACCCCGCCCAGCACGCCGGAGCCATCGGCGACCACGGCATCTACGCCTACGACCTCGGCCGTCCGAAGCGTCCGCGCATCGAGCTGGCACCGGCTGCGCATCCGCTCACCATCGAAGAGCAGCGCGCGCTCGGCCGGCCCGCCATCACCGTGCCGGCCGCCGACACCGCGCAGTTCTTCGAGGAGTACTATCCGGCGCTGCGGCGCGGCATCCTGCTGACGAGCAGCGACGGGAGCGTCGCCCTGCCGACGGTCGCGCCACCGACCCTGGTGCTCACGGCGCGATTCCTGGCCGACGACGTGCTCACCCTCGACTGGGACTGGGTGGGTTTGCGCGACCCCGCGTCCGAACGGCACACGCGTGACGCCGCCCGCGAGCAGCTCGGCACGGCGCTGCGACGCTTCCCGGCGGCGGCCGCCCTCGAGATCGATGCGGATGCCCCGCCCGTCACCCTCGACGGCGTCACCGCGGCCGCCTTCGCCGAGAAAGGGCTTGCGGTGCTCGACGCGCTCGAGAACGTGCGGGTCGACGTGATCGGGCCGCGCCCCGCCTACCGCGAGCTGATCGGGCACCCCGACATCAGCATCACCCACGTCGAGACGCTCAAGCGCGACTGGTTCGATCTCGGCATCGTCGTGAACATCAACGGCTACCGGGTTCCGTTCGGCCCGCTCTTCAAGGCGCTCGCGAAGGGGCGCACGCGGCTGCTGATGGTCGACAAGACGTATCTGTCGCTCGAGCATCCAGCCTTCGACCGGCTGCGCGAGCTGCTCGAGGAGTCGACCGCGCTCGACGAGTGGGAGACCGGCCTGCGTGTCAGCCGCCACCAGGCCGCGCGGCTCGCCGACTTCGACGACACCGCCGACGAGACCCCCGACGCTCTCGCCTGGCGGCAGGCGGTGCGGGCGGCGCAGCAGCTGGCTTCGGCGACGGATGATCCGGTGCCACCGACTCCGGTGCCGGCCACCGTCTCGGCCACCCTCCGCCCGTACCAGAAGGCCGGCTTCGATTGGCTGGCGTTCCTGCACCGCAACAGGCTCGGTGGGGTGCTCGCCGACGACATGGGTCTGGGCAAGACGCTGCAGACGCTCGCCCTGATCGCGCATGCCCGCGAGCACCCGGCCGCCGGTGCCGTCGACGGGGCAGGCACCGCCGCGCAGCCGCCCGGTGCGCCCGGGGCAGGCGCCGCCGTGCATCCGCCCCCGTTTCTCGTGGTCGCCCCGACCTCGGTCGTCGGCACCTGGCAGGCCGAAGCCGCGCACTTCACCCCCGGTCTCGACGTGCGCGCCCTCACCGCGACGCAGGGCAGCAGCGCGCGACTGGCCGAAGCCGCCGCCGGAGCCGACGTGGTGGTCACGAGCTACGCGCTCTTCCGCCTCGACGCGGCCCACTACCGCGCCCTCGACTGGGCCGGGTTGGTGCTCGACGAGGCGCAGTTCGTGAAGAACCACCTCTCGAAGGCGCACGAGGCGGCCCGCGAGCTCGACGTGCCGTTCCGGCTCGCCATCACCGGAACCCCGCTCGAGAACAACCTCCTCGAGCTCTGGGCGCTGCTCGACATCGTGGCGCCCGGCCTGTTCCCCTCGGCGCGCCTGTTCGCCGAGAAGTTCCAGCGGCCGATCGAGCGGGGCATCGACCCGAGGGCGCTCGCGACGCTGCGGCAGCGCATCCGCCCGGTGCTGCTGCGCCGCACCAAAGACGCCGTCGCGCCCGAGCTGCCTGAGAAGCAGGAGCAGGTGCTGCCCGTCGAGCTCTCCCCCGCGCACCGGCACCTCTACGACACCGTGCTGCAGCGCGAGCGGCAGAAGCTGTTCGGCCTGCTCGACGACCTCGACCGCAACCGCTTCATCGTCTTCCGCTCGCTCACCCTGCTCAGGATGCTCAGCCTCGACGCGTCCCTCATCGACGACGCCCATGCGTCCATCCCGTCCTCCAAGCTCGACGTGCTGGTCGAGCAGCTGACCGAGGTGATCGGCGAAGGGCACCGCTCGCTCGTGTTCAGCCAGTTCACGAGCTACCTCGCGAAGGTCGCCGCCCGACTCGACTCGGAGGGCATCGCCTACGAGTACCTCGACGGGTCGACCCGGCGGCGTCCGGAGGTGGTGGAGCGGTTCCGGGCGGGTTCGGCGCCGGTGTTCCTGATCAGCCTGAAGGCCGGCGGCTTCGGGCTGACGCTCACCGAGGCCGACTACGTCTACCTGCTCGACCCGTGGTGGAACCCGGCGTCGGAGTCGCAGGCGATCGACCGCACGCACCGCATCGGGCAGGAACATCCGGTGAACGTCTACCGGCTGGTGGCGAGCGACACCATCGAGGAGAAGGTGATGGCACTGAAGGAGCACAAGGCCGAGCTGTTCGACGCGGTGCTCGACGACGATGCGCTCTTCTCGCGCTCGCTCACGGCCGACGACTTGCGGGCGCTGCTCGCCTGAGGGCGTGGCACCGGGAGTCGATCTCGGGGCGCAGCGTGCTGGCGAGCCGCCCACCACCGCAGAGCCAGATGTCACCGCCCGGCTCGGCTCTCAGCTCGCATCGAATGCCGCTGGATTCGGTATCTCACTCGGCCGAGGTGCGCCGTCGGCGAGCCCTGAGAACCCATCCACCCACGGCGAGGGCGGCAATTGCGCCCGCCAGCGCGATCCACGGCACCGTCTGACCGGTGTAGGCGAGTGGACCGCCGTCGTCCTGGCCAGCAGGCGAAGCGCCAGAGGCGGGGGTCGACGGCTCCGGCGACGGTCGCGGTGAAGCCGGTGCAGAGGGGGTCGGGGATGCGGTGGGCGTGGGTTCCGGCGTGGCCGCCACCACCTCGACGGTGACGATCTGCGCATCCGAGGTGCCCGCGCTCGAGGCGCCGACGACCTTCTGGTACAGCTGGTGCACCCCCGGCCCAGTCGGGGTCCAGCTGAACCGGGCCACGCCTCCACCCTCGGCGCTGGAGCCGCGCAGAGTGGTCGAGGCGAGCATCCGGCCGCCCTGATCGGGGTCGCCGTCGTACACGAGCACCCTCTGGTGGGTCGACGAGTCGGTATCAGACGCCACGCGGACGAGCCCGATGGTCGGCACGCCTTCCTTGACCGTCGGCACGGCCGAGGTCTCGGTGAGGGTGAGGTCGTCGGCCTCCCCGGTGGCGAAGCCCGCTCCCGCCAGCCGCACGTTCGACGTGCGGTCCTCCCCGGCGTCGATCGAGGAGCTCTGGCCGGTGACGGTGACGGTGCCGAAGCCCTGGTTGTTCTGACCACAGGCCAGCGTCTCCGTCGCGTTCGTCATCGGGTCGAGCAGGAAGCCGTCGGTATCGACCGTGCCCTCGGCTGCGCTCTCGAAGTCGTCGTCGCCGCGCGTCGTCGGGCAGGCCGCCTGACCGTTGGCCGTCGTGGCCTGCCAGGGGTGGATCTCGCTCGCCTCGCCGTCGGAGTTCAGCACCACGAAGATGTTCCAATCCTGGTTGAGCGCGGCGGAGGTGCTGTTGCCCACCGCCGTCCACTGGTCCGAATAGACCCGAGTGGAGCCCTGGCCGGCCAATGACGGGACGCTCTGAGGCCCGCCGATCTGCTGGGCGGGTCCGACAGGGGTGTAGGTCTCGTCGACCGGGACGGCGAAGAACTCGACAGTCGTGTTCTGCGCCGACACCAGGCTGTAGTTGTGCACGTCGACTCCGAAGACGACCTGGTTACCGGCGGCCGGCGACGAGGCGTACGCCGTAGCCGCGTCGTTGCCCGCCGCCGACGGGATGAGGGCGTCGAAGCCGCGGATCTGCTGCCTTGAGAACTCGGTCGAGAACTTCGGCACGTCCTGGTACTGCCGGTCGTCGTAGTCGATGTCGATGTAGCCCGGCAGGTTGAGAGCGGGATCGGCCTGCTGGCCGTAGGTGCGGGTCCAGAACTCGGGATCGCCCTGCGTGAGATCGACGGAGTAGTTCACCTTCGGAGTGCCCGTGTCGTCGAAGTAGTAGTAGGTCGTGAAGCCGTAACCCCCGCGGGCCACCGGAGGGGCGTCCAGCTGGAAGCCGCTCGTGCTCGAGGTGGCCGTGGTACCGGTGGTTGTGCCACCGAACGACTCGGTCAGGTTCACCGACACATCGACGGACTCGCGCGCCGACTCTGATGCGAGGCCCTGACTGGCCGTCGCATTCGCCGACTGCTTCACCTCGACTCCCTGGCCCAAGGTGCCGCTGGTCGTGGAGGTGTGCGAGGAGTTGCTGCCGCCTGTGATCGTGAGTGCCGTCACACCCGAGGTGCCGCCGAGCACGTGGGACTGCTCGATGAGGTACTCCGCCGCGCTGACCGTGTCGCCGTTGTCGTCGACGTAGGAGTACGCGCCCGGCTCTTCGAGAGGCCCCGTGGGGTAGGAGAGCACGTTGTTGTTCTGCCACGTCGGCTGATACCAGTCGACGGCCCGGCCCGGCACGTCGGCGTCGAGCTGGAGCTCGGAACTCGGCACGTAGACGTCGTAGTAGGCGTAGCAGGCGGCTTCGCACGCACTGCTCCCGTCGGAGTTCGTCACGGCGCCGCCGAGGACGGGATAGCGATACACCCGCTGCGACTGCGTCTTCACCCTGAGCAGGTCGTCGCTCTCGGTCTTGCTCGTCGTCGACACGCTCTTCGACGAGGAGAAGCCCGAGAGGTCGTCGACGTTGTGCGACACCGTTCCGGTGAGCGTGCCGGTGACGTCGAGGCTCGCGCTCGCCTTCTCGGCGCCGACGCCCGCCTTGACGGTAGCGCCCACCGAGGCGGAGGCCGAGACGCTGACGCTGCCGCCCACTTGACTGCTGGACGAGCTCGTGTAGGCCGTCTCCGTCGAGTCGCTCATGGTGAGGGCGAGGTCGGGGTTCGACGAGATGTTGATGAACTCCGTGGTACCGCTCGAAGCGTCGTAGAGCCAGTCGACGTGCGACGGGGGCTGAGCGGCGATCATCGCGACGTCTTGATAGCTGTCGACGTCGAGAACGAGCGGCGCCCCGAGCCGGAGCGAGCTGTTGTCGTAGTCGAGGGCGGTGAGCATGACCGGGCCGTCGGAGACCACAGTCGACGACATCTGATCGAAGGAGCTACCCGAAAGCGTGAAATAGACCACCTCGGTCGAGCCCCCCACGAAGACCGAGGTAGCGAAACCCCAGGTGGGCAGCGTGCTGCCGCTGCCTCGTCCGTCGAAGCCGCCGGCGGCGAGCTGGAGTGGAGGGAGGTCGACCGTGATGTTCTCGCCGGTGATGGGCTGGTCCGACTGGTCGACGCACTGCGTCGCCAGCTCGGTCACCGCTCCCGAGGCGAGCGCCAGCCCCGCGAAGCAGCTCTCGACGATGGTCTGGGACAGCCAGCCATTGTCGTACTTCCGCAGTCCGCTGAAGCCGAGCACGAGCTGGCGCGAGTCGTACCCGGCACCCGTGGCATCGACCTGCAGAATGGCCGACTCGAGCCTCAGGCCCCGATTCGTCCAGGTGTCGAAGTCGCTGATGGTGCCCGATGCGTCGGAGTATTTGGTCTCGAGAGGGTGATTGACGGATTCATCGAGCGTCCAGTCCGCAGCGAAGCTCATGATCTCGACCGTCGGCTGCAGGCTTCCGCTGTCGTGGTAGGCCACCGCGAACTGCGATCGTCCTCCACCATCGAAATCTCCGGCAGCCGTGTCGAAGAGCCCGGCCATGTATGACGCTCCCCCGTCAGCGAAGAGTGATGGCGACGCGGTGTTCGCGAGCACGTCGGCGGATCCCGGGCTCTCGTAGGACACGAAGCTGATGGTCACTGCTCCGAACGCCCCCACCCCCTGCGACATGACCGCGATCTCGTCCGCGCCGTTTCCGTCGAAGTCACCGACCTCGACCCCGATCGAGCCAGACGCGTATCCGTTCTCGGTGTTCACGCCCACCGGCCCGTCGGCGAACTCGGCCACGGGTGTGACGGCGAAGCCACCGGGGGCGTTGTAGTCGACGATCGCCAGGTTGAGGACGTGGTTCTCATCGACATACGCGAGTGCGGCCTCGTCGTGGTAGTTCCCGTCAGCGTCGACCGCGCGATCGAGGTCGCCCACCGCGAGGTCGAAGGGGAGGGAGAGGTCTTTCGAGTAGTTCGGGGCCGACCAGGAGGGGACGACGCCGCCTGGCTGTTGGACTTCGGTGAACGTCAGGGTGCTGCTCGGCCCCGCGCTCCAGCTCTCGAAGTCGACCAGCGCGTAGCCGCTCCCGTCCGGCTTCTCCTGCAGCACCGACCCACCGCCGAAGAGGACGAGACCGTCGGGACCGTCGCTCACCGCCCAGCGCTGAAGTCCGGCGGCGAATCCGCCGCAGGGCGCGGTCGTCACCGCCAGAGAGCCGGGGTCCCCGGTCAGGCACATCCCCGTGAGCTGGTTCACGATCTGCACGGCCGAGTCGCCGACATCCTGCACCGCCCAGTTGGAGGCGGGAGCCGCTGCCGTCTGAGGATCGGCGCCGATGAGAGCGGGTCCGCCCACATACGTGCCGCCCGGCAGGGTATCCGACGGCTGATCGCCACTCACCTGGACGACACCGGAGGCCGATTCGATGCGGTACGTACTCCCGGCCACCGGCGTCTCGGCGCTCGCCGCCAGCGAGAGCGCCTCCACCGCCACCGACGGCGAGCGGAGCGTGAGCAGCCCGATGCCCCCCGCATCGACGAGCTGGGCATCCAGCACCCGTTCCGGGCCTGCGTCGGTGAACCTGCCCGACGCGGTGGGGTACTGCTGCACGAGATCGGGGTAGTACTCGATGGGGTCCGGCAGCACCGTCTCCGACCCGGTCGCCTGGGTGGTCACCGTCTCCATAGAGCTCGTCGCCTTCAGCACGGCCTGGGTCGATTTGAGGGGCGACCGGGCCAGCAGCATGTCGCTCTGCACCACCGAGCTCGCCGCCGAGGATCCGAGAGCGTCGTTCGGTAAGGACGGTGTATCGTCGACGAGCTCGACCGGGGTGACGGCTTTGTCCGGGGAAGCGGCACTCGCGGGGGCGGCTGCGAAGCCGGCCCCGACCAGGGCGGCCAGCGCGATGCCCGCCGCAGCGATGCGATAGACGGGCCTGCGGACAGAGGACGGTTCGCTGCGGCGAGGGAGCATGGATGGGCCTCCGGTTCGGGGTGCTGCGGGTTGGTTCAAGAAAGGGTGACGGATCTCGTCGTCGGCCCCAGGGCCGGTGACGAGCCGAAGTCAGTGCGCACGGTGACCTGACTGGAGATCGAGGTGATCCGGCTGAAGATCACGGAGACCCTGAGCATCCCGACCGGCACCGCTGTCTGAAGGACGATCCGCACGCCCGTTGCTGTCACCGAGACGATCGGATGGGTCTGCGGATTGCTTTCCGGCGATGCGAAGGCGTAGATCGACGTGTCGAAGTCGACGTCGAGCGTTGCTCCGATCGGCACCGGCACACGGTCGATCCGGATCGCTGCGACCACCTCGGCGTAGGCAGACCCTGTCCGAGCGGTGAGGTCGACGAAGTCGTAGCCGGCGGGTGCGCGGAGTGTGGTCAGTGGCACCTCAACCGAATACGTCGGCCCCTCGCTGGGTATGGCCACGAGGAAACCTGACATCGCGGTGGCCGGCGCCAGAATGTCCGACAGCACAACCGAACCCTGATGGTCGAGTTGGACGGACTTGTCCTCGACACCATTCGAGAACGTAGCGCCGCGCAGAACGAGAACGACCACCTGGCCGGCCCGCTCGACCCCTCCCGATATCGTGACGGGCGGGAACAATTCGCTCGGGTAAGCGCTGAGCGCGACCGGAAGCGCCTTGAGGGCGCCTCCGTCTGACGCCACAGCCGCGGGAGCCGCGACGGCGACCGCGATTATCGGGAGCGACCACGCCCCAGCTCGCAGAGCCGCTCTCCTGCTCGGCAGCTCGATCTCGCCATCATCCATAACGCGCCCCGCCCATCCTGCCCCGACCTCGTTGCCGCCACGGTAGATCCGTTCGGCCTCGGGAGCACTGGTAGCGCCTCCCAGTGCGCGGGATGCGACGATGCGCTTCGCCGTCAGATCTCGACTCCCTCCCCGCCCGACTGCCTCAGCAGGTGACGGATGTCGCGCCGACTCGAGAGTCCTAGCCGGGCGAGCACGTTCGCGACGTGGAAATCGACCGTCTTGCGAGAGACGCCGACCCGGGCACTGATCTCGGCGCTCGTGAAGCCCCGGGCAACGAGTGTCGCCACTCGGCGCTGCTGTTCGCTCAAGGCGCTGAGCGGTCGGCTGCTGAGTGAGTCGGTGACGTCGGCTGCGGCGCCGGCGATGATGGAGTCGCAGCGGGCGACGAAGATGCTCGCGCCCAGAGCGGCGAGTTCCGACCGCGCCTCCTTGTAGACGGCGAGGCCCTCGACCTTCCCGTCATCGCCGCCATGGCGCGTGAGCGCCGTGCCCGCGACGAGCCTGATCCACGCGCGGCCGAGCGGGTCCTCGCCGGGCCCGACGAGTTCGAGAGCGTGGTGGATGCTGTCGAGGGCGTCGCCCGATCGCCCATCACGGTCGTGCAGAACGCTCGAGAAGGCGAAGAAATAGGGGTCGCTCGCGACGTCCGCCCCCCGGCTCCAGCCCGTGATCAGATGATCGGCGCGCTCGCGCTTCTTGAGGTGCCACGACGCCAATACCTGCAACCCCAGCCACTCGCTGCGACGGAAGTGGTGGGGGTGATCGGCCGACGGACCACCGAGGGCCGCGCCGTCGAGCGTGCGCTGCAGCGCGTTCCAGTCGTTCAGCCCGATCGCGAGGCAGATGCGGGCCCGCACCAGGGCGGCGGCGCGGAGCGGTTGGGCGTCGTTCCGGCCGGCGTCTCGGGTCGGAGGAAGCTCAGCGCGCTCGAGACGCTGCAGCGCGAGTGGCAGCTCACCCCGGGAGGCGGGAACGATGGCGCTGGCCGCGATCGCGGTCGATCGGAGTTCGTCGAGGTCGTGCAGCTCGGCCAGCACGACGGCTTCCTCCCCCAGCCTCGCCGCCCTCGACCAGGTGCCCTCCCGCACGTTCACCATCACGAGGCCGGAAAGGGCCATCACCCTGACGGCCGGCCGGATGCCGTCGATTCCGAGCACCCGCTGGAACCCCGACCGGGCTCGGGCCAGCTCGCTGCGCGCGCTCTCCACCTCAGCAAGAGCGAGCAGCGCATCCGCATGCTCTCGCGCGGCCCCTTCGCCGAGCGCCGCAGCCGCCCGCCGGAGCTGTCCGATGAAACGCGGCTCGGTTCCCGACCTGAGCTCGGCTGCGGCGATACGCCCCAGCTCATCGAGATCGTCGGACGGCAAGGGAGGTGAGGAGTCGGTGGCCATGATCGCTGAGCCCCTGGGTTCAATACGGAACTGCCTTCTCACGGAGTCTAGCGAGCCGCCCGGGACAGGACACCACGGAAGCCCCGGATCGCGGGCGGATTCAGCCCTGGCCCTGCCCGCCCACCCGCGCGATCAGCTGCTGGATGAACGGGATCAGCTCCTGCGCCTGCCCGACGCTCGCCATCCCGGTGGCGACGAGCGGCCAGACCGAGCCGATCGGTGTGGCGACGACGGCGGCGACGGCCGCGATCCACGAGAGGGCGCCGTTCCGCGACACGAACGCCAGCGCCAGGAACCCCAGCGCGACGATCGAGCAGATCGCGATCGATGCGACGATTGCGCCCACCGGCACGTCGAGCGCCCCGACGGTGGTGGCGTCGGCGCCCGCGATCAGGCCGAGCACGGGAAGCATCACGCCGACGACGGTCAGCAGGCAGAGCACCACCGCGGTGATGACGGCGGCCCAGACGGCGCGGGGGCGACGGCGGGCGGGGGTGCGGCTGAACGATCGCATGGGGCTCCTCGAATGGCGGCGGCACCGCGCACGGCCTGGAAGCCCACGCGGTTCACCTAGAAGACGGCCGGCACCTGCACTTCGTCACGCGCCGCCTCCCCGCCCGTCGCCCAGCGGCTCCTCCGGCACTCCGCCGACGCGCCGAGCCGAGCCGAGCCGACGAACCGAAGCAGCCAGCCCGCCTAGACCGTAGCCTGCACCCCTAAACCGCAGCCCCCACCCCCACCGCCGCCGCGAGCGGCGTGTACCCGAAGTGCGGGAACGCCGCCGCCGTCGGCTCGTGCGTCAACCGCCCGTCGACCGTCGACACCGCCGCCGCGAGCGCCGCATCCCGCTCCACCGCCGAACGCCACCCGAGGTCGGCCAGCCGCACCACGTACGGCAGCGTCGCATTCGTCAGCGCCGCCGTCGACGTCGCCGGAACCGCACCCGGCATGTTCGCCACGCAGTAGAAGATCGTCTCCTCGACGGGGTACGTCGGCTCGTCGTGGGTCGTCGGTCGCGAGTCCTCGAAGCAGCCGCCCTGGTCGATGGCGATGTCGACCAGCACCGAGCCGCGTTTCATGCGAGACACGAGCTCGTGCGAGACCAGCTTCGGCGCGGCGGCGCCCGGCACCAGCACCGCGCCGATCACGAGATCGGCCTCCAGCACGCTGCGCTCCACCTCGAACGCGTTCGAGACCACGGTCTTGACCCGCCCGGCGAACACCTCGTCGATGTGCCGCAGCCGCGGGATCGACAGATCGAGCACGGTCACGTCCGCGCCTGCGGCGACGGCCTGCTGCACGGCGTTCTCACCGGCCTGTCCGCCGCCGATCACCGTCACCTTGGCGGGCCGCACCCCGGGCACGCCGCCGAGCAGCACCCCGCGCCCGCCCTTCGAGCCCATCAGGTGGTAGCTGCCGACCATCACCGAGAGCCGTCCGGCGACCTCGCTCATCGGGGCGAGCAGCGGCAGCGATCCGTCGGCGAGCTGCACGGTCTCGTACGCGATCGAGGTCGCGCGCGACGCGATCAGCGCGGCGACGAGGGGCTCGGCGGCGGCCAGGTGAAGGTAGGTGAAAATGAGCTGCCCGGCGCGCATCCGCTCGTATTCGGGCTCGATCGGCTCTTTCACCTTCACGATCATCTCGGCGGCCCACACCGCGTCGACGTCGACGACGGATGCTCCCGCCGCCGCGTACTCGTCGTCGAGGATCGCCGAGCCGACGCCGGCCCCCGTCTCGACGAGCACCGTGTGCCCGTGCTTGACCAGCTCGAACACCCCCGACGGCGTCATCGCCACTCGGAACTCGTTGTTCTTGATCTCCTTCGGCACCCCGATGATCACGGTGGGCTCCTTCGCTCGTGGTCGACCGTCGCATTCGCGATCCGCCTCGATTATCGAGCGAGCGGATGCTCGTTGTCACCGTTTCCGAATATCATTCGGCTGAAACCGCACACGGCGCGGCAGAATTCGAAAGAGGGCCACGATGGCGCACACCGGCGGAACAGCGGCGATCGACGACATCGACGAACGGATCGTCTGGGAGCTCTGCCGGGAGGCCCGGCTGCCGAACAAAGAGCTGGCCGAGCGGGTCGGCATCGCCCCGTCGACGTGTCTGGTGCGGGTGCGGGCGCTGCACGCGAGCGGGGTGCTGCGGTCGTTCCACGCGCAGCCCGACTGGGCGTCGCTCGGGCTGCCGATCGAGGCGATCGTGCAGGTGCGGCTGAAGGCGCAGGCGCGGGCCGAGATCCGCAGCTATGCGCAGCGGGTGATCACCCTGCCGAACGTGCTGAACGTGTTCTTCCTCGGCGGGGCCGACGACTTCCTGATCCACGTGGCGTGCACCTCGACGGGGCAGCTGCGCGACTTCGTCGCCACCGAGCTCAGCATGGACAACTCGGTCGCCTCGACTCAGACGAACATCGTCTTCGACCACCTGATCGGCGTGCAGCACATGCAGCAGGGCAGCTCGTGGAGCGAGGTGCGCGAGGCGCTCTAGTCCTCGTCCCAGAACCCCTCGTGCACCGCGGTCGCTCCCGGCAGCGCCACCGGCCCCACGACCTCCACGTCGCGCCCACCCCGCGCGAACACCTCGCGCGACGGCAGCGCCAGCGTCGGCACGCCCTCCTGCGCGTCGACGAGCTCGCGCAGCGCCTCCTCCGACAGCGCGAACACCACGCGCGGGATGTCGGCCCAGTAGATCGCCCCCGTGCACATCGCGCAGGGCTCGGTGCTCGTGTAGAGCGTCGAGCCGGCGAGCTCGTCGCGTTCGAGCTGCTGACCGGAGTCGCGCACGAGGTTGGTCTCGGCGTGACCGATGGGGTCGTGCCCGGTGTTCACGGTGTTCATCGCCTCGATGGTGAGGCCATCGGCGGTGACGAGCAGGGCGCCGAAGGGGTGGTCGCCGCGGTCACGGGCGGCGGCCGCCAGGGCGACGGCCCGCTCGAGGTGCGCGAGGTCGGACGGGGCGAGATCGGCGGGCGCGAGCGCGGGGTCGGTCATCTACCCACCCTGGCACACGCCCCACCCGCCGAGCGCCCCCTAAGCCTCGACCGGCACGGGCCCCCGCCGAGCGCCCCCTACGCCTCGACCGGCACGTGCTCGTCGTCGGGCGGCAGCGCCGCGCCCCCACGCGCCCGTCGCCGGATGAGCAGCCCGATCAGCGGATACAGCAGCACCGAGATCATCCCCGCCCCCACCAGCGCCGCCGCCGTCCCGGGCAGGATCGCCTGCCGCGACAGCGCGATCCCGGTGACCGCCACGATGATCGGCAGCCCGGTCGCCCCGAACAGCCCCAGCGCGAAGCGGTCGCGCCGCGACGACCCGGCCGGCGCCGCCAGCATGCTCGGCAGCCCCCGCACCACGAGGAGCAGCACGGCGAACACCGGCAGGAGCACCAGCGCGGCCGGGTCGGAGACCAGCGCCCCCAGGTCGAACGTGATGCCGGTGTAGATGAAGAACACCGGCACGAGGAACCCGAACGCGACCGCCTCGAGCTTCGCGTCGACCAGCTCGAGGTCGGGCTTGTTCACGCCCGACAGCAGCACCCGGCAGATCACGCCGGCGGCGAAGGCGCCGAGCAGCATGTCGAGCCCGAGCACCACGCTCAGCACCACGAGCGCCGCGATCGCGAGCAGCACCAGCCGCACCGCGAACTGTCCGCTGGTATGCAGGGTCGCGGTCACGATGCGGTGCAGCCCGGTTCGCGGCCCGCGCGAGGCGGCCAGGATGCCCAGCAGCGCGATCGCCGTGAAGCCGATCAGCACCACGGCCGAGATGCCGGGCGAGCGCCCGCTCAGGAAGAGCGAGATGGCGATCAGCGGCCCGAACTCCCCCACGGCCCCGACGGCGGTGACGGCCCGCCCGAACGGGGTCGACAGCTCTCCGGCGTCGCGGAGCATGGGCATGATCGTGCCCAGCGCCGTCGAGGTGAGCGCCACCCCGATGAACACCGCGGCCTCGAGGTCGGGCGCCACTAGGAACCCCACGGCGATCGCACCGACCAGCGAGATGCCCCAGCCGAGGGCAGCGCGCACGATCGGACGTCCGGCGATCGCGGCGAAGTCGATCTCCCGGCCCGCCATGAAGAACAGCAGCGCCAGCCCGAACTCCGCGATTGCTCCCGAGAACGGGCTCGGCCCGAGCCAGCCGAGCACGCTCGGCCCCACCAGCACCCCGAGCAGGATCTCGAACACCACCAGCGGCACCCGCGCCACCCGCCCCACCGCCGCGGCGACGAGCGGAGCCGCCACGGCGAGCGCGGCGATCAGCACGATGCCGACCGGATCAGCCTGATCCACCCGCTACACCCCCGGCAGGTGCCGCTCGTCGACCCCGTCGTAGGCCGAGAGCGGCCTGATCAACGCGTTCGACGCCAGCTGCTCCCGGACGTGCGCCGTCCACCCCACGATCCGCGACGCCACGAACAGCGGCGTGAACAGCTCGGTGTCGAAGCCCATCAGGTGGTACGCCGGGCCCGACGGGTAGTCGAGGTTCGGCTTGATGCCCTTGCGCTCCTGCATCGCCTGGTCGAGCGCGTCGTAGAGCGCGAGCAGGTCGGGCCGGTCGTACTCGGCGACGAGGGTGTCGAGCGACGCCTTCATGGTGGGCACCCGCGAGTCGCCGTTCTTGTAGACCCGGTGCCCGAAGCCCATGATCTTGCGCTTCTCGGCCAACGCCGAGTCGAGCCACGCCTCGGCGGCCGAGGCCTCGCCGATCTCGTCGAAGACGTGCATCACGGCCTCGTTGGCGCCGCCGTGCAGCGGGCCCTTCAGCGCACCGATGCCCGCGACGACCGCCGAGTACAGGTCGCTGAGCGTCGAGGTGACGACGCGCGCGGTGAAGGTCGAGGCGTTGAACGAGTGCTCCGCGTACAGGATCATCGACACGTCGAACGCCTTCACGACCACGTCCGACGGCACGTCACCGAAGGTCATCCGCAGGAAGTTCGCCGAGTAGCCGAGCGACTCGTCGGGCTCCACGAGCTCCTGGCCACGCCGGCGGCGCTGGTCGTAGGCGACGATCGCGGGCAGGGCGGCGAGCAGGTGCACGGCCTTGCCGAGCGTGCCCTCCTCCGATGAGTCCTCCCACGCGGGGTCGAGCGCGCCGATGACGCTGACTGCGGTGCGCACGACGTCCATCGGATGCGCGGTCAGCGGCAGCTCGTCGATCACCCGTTTGACGGCCGGATCGAGGGCGCGCTGCGACCGCTCGGCCCGCTCGAAGGCGGCCAGTTCGGCGTCGGAGGGCAACTCACCGTTCCACAGCAGGTAGGCGACCTGCTCGAAGGAGCACGACGCCGCCAGCTCCTGCACCGGATACCCCCGGTAGAGCAGCGAGTTGGTCTCGGGGTTGACCTTCGACACGGCGGTGTGGTCGACGACGACGCCGGCCAGCCCCTTCTTGATCTCCTGCGGATCGGTCATCTCAGCACTCCTTCGTCAGCAGCATGGGCGTGGACGGCGTCGTCCCCGCGTCGAGGCGCTCAGCGCGCATCCGGAACCTCGAAGTCGAACACCGAGGAGTCGAAGGCGTTGTAGCCCGCGTAGTCGACCAGTTCGTAGAGTCTGGCACGCGTCTGCATCGTGGCGACCTCGCTCTTCAGTGAACCTTCGGCGACGAGCGCGTCGAGCCCGCGCTCGGCGGCGCCCATCGCGATGCGCAGCAGCGAGACGGGGTAGATCACGAGGTTGGCGCCCACCGACTCGAGCTCGCTGACGCTGAACAGCTCGCTCTTGCCGAACTCGGTCATGTTCGCCAGCATCGGCACGTCGACGGCAGCGCGCATGGCCTCGAACTCCGACAGGTCGGCCATCGCCTCGGGGAAGATCGCGTCGGCCCCGGCGTCGACGAGCTGCTTGGCGCGGTCGATCGCGGCACCGAGGCCATCGGCGGCGCGGATGTCGGTGCGCGCCATGATCAGCAGGTTCGCGTCACGTCGGGCGTCGACGGCGGCCCGGATGCGCTTGACGGCCGTGTCGGCGTCGACCACCGCCTTGCCGTCGAGGTGCCCGCAGCGCTTGGGGTTGACCTGGTCCTCGATGTGCAGGCCGGAGACCCCGGCGTCCTCGAGGGTCTGCACCGTGCGCGCCACGTTCATCGGCTCGCCGAAGCCCGTGTCGGCGTCGATCAGCGTGGGCAGGTTCGTCATGCGCGAGATCTGCCCGCCCCGGGTCGCCACCTCGGTGAGCGTGGTCAGGCCGATGTCGGGCAGACCGAGGTCGGCGGCGATCACGGCACCCGAGATATAGACGCCGTCGAAGCCCTTCTGCTCGATCAGGCGGGCGCTCAGCGGGTTGAAGGCGCCGGGCATCCTGAGCAGTCGGCCGCTCGAGAGCGCCTGGCGGAAGGCGGCGCGCTTCTCGTGCGCCGGAACGGTGGAGTACAGCATCAGAACAGTCCCTTCGGGGTGGGGATGGCCTCGAGCAGGCCTGGCCGGGCGACGACGTTCAGCTGCCGCACCTCGTCGACGCTCAGGGCGGGGAGGCGCTCGGCCAGGGCGAGGAAGCGCTCGATCTCGGCCTCCTCCACGACGCCGGCGGCGAGCATCCGGAACTTGCGCACGTAATCGGCGCGGGCGAAGGGCCGGGCACCGAGCGGATGCGCGTCGGCCACCGCGATCTCGTCGACCACGGTCGAGCCGTCGGCGAGCACGATCTCGACACGACCGCCGAACGCCTTCTCGGCGGGGTCGAGCGAGTGGTAGCGACGGGTCCACTCGGCGTCCTCGAGGGTCTGCACCTTGCGCCACAGCTCGACGGTGTCGGGGCGGCCGGAGCGCTCGGGGCTGTACGAGTCGACGTGGTGCCAGGCGCCGTCCTGCAGCGCGACCGTGAAGATGTACGGGATCGAGTGGTCGAGCGTCTCGCGGCTGGCCGTTGGGTCGTACTTCTGCGGGTCGTTGGCGCCGGAGCCGATCACGACGTGCGTGTGGTGGCTGGTGTGGATCGTGACCGACACGACGTTCGCCGGGTCGGTGGTCTCCGGATGCTCGCGGTTGAGCTTGCGGGCGAGGTCGATCCACGCCTGCGCCTGGTACTCGGCCGAGTGCTCCTTCGTGTAGGTGTCGAGGATGGCGCGCTTCGCCTCGCCGTCCTCAGGCAGAGGGACTTCGTAGCGCGCATCCGGCCCGTCGAGGAGCCAGGCGATCACGCCGTCCTCGCCTTCGTAGATGGGGGTGGGGCTCGTCTGGCCGCGCATCGCCCGGTCGACCGCCTCGACGGCCATCTTGCCGGCGAAGGCGGGGGCGTGCGCCTTCCAGGTGGAGATCTCGCCCTTGCGCGACTGGCGGGTGGCCGTCGTGGTGTGCAGCGCCTGGCCGACGGCCTGGAAGATCGTGTCGACGTCGAGGCCGAGCAGGGTGCCGATGCCGGCGGCGGCCGACGGGCCGAGGTGGGCGACGTGGTCGATCTTGTGCTCGTGCAGGCTGATCGCCTTGACCAGGTCGACCTGGATCTCGTAACCCGTGGCGATGCCGCGCACGAGGTCGGCGCCGGTGCAGCCGACGTGCTGGGCGACCGCGAGGATCGGCGGGATGTTGTCGCCCGGGTGCGAGTACTCGGCCGCGAGGAAGGTGTCGTGGTAGTCGAGCTCGCGCACGGCCACGCCGTTCGCCCAGGCGGCCCACTCGGGGCTCGCGGTGGTGGTGACGCCGAAGATCGCGGCTCCGGGGGTGGCAGGGTGGTCGAGCGCCTGGGCGCGGGCGGCGACACCCGGGCCGCGGGTGATGCTCGCCACGGCGACGGCGGCGTTGTCGATCACGCGATTGATGACCATCTCGGTGACCTCGTCGGTGACGGCGACGGGGTCGGCGGCGACCCGGGCGATCTTGTGGGCCAGCTGGTCTTCGCGGGGCAGGTTCTCGTCGCTGCGGTGCACGCGCACGGGGTGGAGGTTCATCGGGCGGGGGCGCCTTTCGGTGTGGGGGGCGTGGGGTGGTCGGTCAGTGGGGTGCCGGTCGGTGGGGTGCCGGCCGGTGGGGTGCCGGTCGGCGAGGTGCCGGTCGGTGGCGCGGATGCTCGGTCGGAGGGTTCGGGGAGGCCCGCCTCGAGGGAGCCGAGGGTGGCGCGGAGGCTGCGGGCGAGGTGCACCCGCGTGGCGTCGGCCGCGAGCTGCGGGTCGCCGTCGACGATCGCGTCGACGATGAGCAGGTGCTCACGGGCGGCCTCGAGCAGCCGGGCCGGGTTGTCGCGCGAGAGCCGGCGGAGGCGCACGAGATGCGTGCGCACCGTGGTGAGCGCCTGCACGAGGAACGGGTTCTGCACGGCTTCGTCGATGGCCGCGTCGAAGCGCAGGGCGAGGTCGTAGTAGGCCAGGCGGCCCGGATCGGGATCGGTCAGCAGGGCGGGCACCTCCCGCAGCTCGTCCTGCAGGGCGACGAAGACCGCTCGCGTGCGGCGGCGGGCCGCGAGCGCCGCCGCCTCGGTCTCGAGGGCACGCCGCAGCTCGAAGAGCTCGGACACGTTCGCCGCCGACACCGGCGTCACGATGAGTCCGCGCCCGCCCTGCGGTTCGACGAGCCCGTCGGCCACGAGCCGGGCGAGGGCCTCTCGAACGGGGGTGCGGGAGATGCCGAGGCGGCCCGAGAGCTCCACCTCGGCCAGCACCGCGCCCGGCGCGAGCTGCCACGACAGGATCTCGGAGCGCAGCGCCTCGTAGGCGAGCTCGCCCGCGCGGGCCATCACGCGCATCCGCTCTCTGTATACATCGAGGCCACATTACGCCCGTCTCGACCGGGTTTCAAGCGGCTGTGTATACACGGGCCAGGATGCGCGAACCGCAGTACATTCAGCACATGACATTCGACCCGAACGCCAAGATCGATTCCGGCAAGGTCTCGAAGCGGGGTCGCGGCGTCGCCATCGGCGGCGGCAGCGTCGTGGTCGTGGTGGGGCTGTTCCTGCTGTCGCAGCTGACGGGGATCGACCTGAGCGGGCTCGCGGGCGGTGCCGGCGGCGGTGGCGGGTCGGACAGCTCGCAGGACCAGGCCGTCTCGTGCGAGACCGGTGCCGACGCCAACGCCAGCACCGACTGCCTGATCACCGGCGCGGCGACCTCGCTCGACGTGTACTGGAGCGGCGCGGCCTCGCAGCTCGGGACGCAGTACCGGGCGCCGGGCGACATCATCCTCTTCGAGCAGTCGACGAACACCGGCTGCGGTCAGGCCACGAGCGCCGTCGGGCCCTTCTACTGCCCGCCGGATCAGCAGATCTACCTCGACACGGGCTTCTTCGACGAGCTGCGCACCCAGTTCGGGGCGAGCGGGGGGACGCTCTCGCAGATGTACGTGATCGCGCACGAGTGGGGGCACCACATCCAGAACCTCACCGGGGTGCTCGCGTCGGAGAACACCGGCGACACGGGCCCGGCGTCGGACTCGGTGCGCACCGAGCTGCAGGCCGACTGCTACGCGGGGGCCTGGGTGGGCGCCGCGTCGACCATCGCCGACGAGAACGGCACGACCTTCCTCGAGCCGGTGACCGACCAGCAGATCGCGGATGCGCTGAACGCCGCCTCGGTGATCGGCGACGACCGCATCCAGGAGAAGAGCAGCGGGCAGGTGAACCCCGAGGCGTGGACGCACGGGTCGAGCCAGTCGCGGCAGAAGTGGTTCTCGACGGGGCTGTCGGGCGGGCCGACGGCCTGCGACACCTTCGGCGTCGACGCGTCGCAGCTCTGAGCCTCATTCGGCCGGGCCCGGGCGAGCCCGTCACCGGGGGTGCGTGATGGTGGGTGCGTCATCGTGTGCGGCATCTCGGGTGGTGAGCGATGCTCCGGTTGGGCGGGTGTCGGAGGTGCCGCGTAGGCTCTTCTGGTGACGTTCGACGAGCATCTTCCGCGGGGGCGCGCCAGTCTCGAGGTGCTGCGCGCCGAGGCGGCCGACGAGCTCGCCACCGTGGTGCAGGAGCGGCTGCTGTCGGGGGAGGATCCGTGGGACTTCATGGACGAGCTGCCCTCCGTCGACGAGCTCGTGATCTACCTGCTGCGAGCCGACAACATCGCCTCGAACGGCGGGCGTCGGCCGTCGTCGTCGCGCAACTATCGCGTGCTGCGGCAGATCGCGCTCGATCACCCCGACCTGACACCGGCGGTCTGGCGACTTATCGGTGACAAAGACGCCCCCGACTGGGCCCCCGGGCCGGGCCGCAACGGCTCGGTCGCGCGCCCCGGTGCCGCCGACGCGGCAGACACCCCCGACCGCCGCGCGGGCTGACCGGAGACCGCCGGGGCAGGCTGACGCGAGCTCACCGCGCCTGACTCTCTGCGCCGACGCGCGCGGCTCAGCGGCCCGCGCGGCTCAGCGACGCGCGCGGCCCGGCGACACGCGCGGCCCGGCGACACGCGCGGCTGAGCTGCGCGTGCGGCCCGGCGTCGCGCGCGGCTCAGCGGCGCGCGCGGCTCAGCGGCGGGCGAGAG
Source organism: Herbiconiux gentiana (assembly GCF_024978135.1). Classification (GTDB taxonomy): domain Bacteria; phylum Actinomycetota; class Actinomycetes; order Actinomycetales; family Microbacteriaceae; genus Herbiconiux; species Herbiconiux gentiana. The sequence goes on from NZ_JANTEZ010000005.1 coordinate 216,316, forward strand.
AGGTGAGCCGCTTCCAGAGGGAGGGGCGGAGGGGCTGCTCAGCGGCGCCGCCGAGGTCTTGCACCTGCACATGGGCCGTGACGCGGATGGCCGGCGGTTCGGCGGCGGGGCCCGCGGGCATGGGGGTGGGGCCGGTGCTGAGACCACCCGAAAGGGAGGGGCGACCTTCGGCGACCCAGTCGAGATAGGCGGCGTACGGATCGCTCGGATCGGGGGCCACGGCCATGGCACCGGCACCCTCGCCGCGTCGGTAGTGCTTGGTGGCCATCTCGCCTCCCCTGAGAAGATCGTGCTCGCTTACGGGAAGTTTCGCACGAAGCGCCACGATTCGTTATCGCTTCGTTGCGGCTTGACTTCAGGGGGCATTCCGCGGCCACGCGGGATCGCGGCCGGGTGGCGCTCGGCGACGGGGCGCCGAGCGGTGACGGTCAGGCCGAGAGGCGCAGGGGCTCCTCGAGCAGCTCGTCGAACGAGAGCGTCACGCCGTCGCCGTGGCAGTCGCGGCAGTGGCTGAACTCGTCGTCGAAGACGTTCTGCACCGGGTCGGCCCCGGAGCCGTCGCAGCGTTCGCAGGTATCGAAGATGTCCATGCGGATAGTGTGCGCCGCACCACCGACATCGGCGGTAGCCACGCCGTCGGCTCGCGCATCCCCCAGCCCCCTCGCGGCCACGGTCGCCACGCCACCCCACGCCACGCCACGCCCCGATGGGGAGTTGTCCCCATCGCCCCCGGCGCCGCGGCGTGGAACGCTCGGAGTTCGATCACGGAACGGCGGAGCGGATGGCGCGGCGAGCAGCAGAGCACAGGGCACCCGAGACCGACGAGGCACCCGAGACCGACGACCCCGCCTTCGAGGATCTGCTCTGGGAATTCGATGTGACCCGTCAACGGGCCGACGTCGACGACGAGCGCGCCGCCGCGAAGACTCGACGGCCTGCCCCCCGCACCCCCGCCGGCCCGAAGCCGTTCGCGCGGCCCGAGCTGCTGAGCCCGTGGGAGCGGCTCCGGGCCAACCTCGCAGCGCGCATCCTGAGCTGGACACTGCTCGTGGGCGGCACCGCCACCCTCGTCGCCCTCGCGGTGGCGCAGCGCTGACCGCCCGGTTCGAGGAATGAGAAACGGGCCCCCCGCCACCAGGACTGCGGCGGAAGGCCCGTTCGGTACAACAGCGAGTCAGAGGCCGAACGCGGCCCCGGTGTGCGCCCCGACCCCCGCGGCGGCCGGCGTGCGGTCGTCCTCGGCGGTCGAGCCGGTCCAGCGGTCCTCGCCGGCGACGTGACCCTCACCGACCGAGCCGGCGGCCTGCGCCACGGCCACGCGCTCGGCGTGCGACGGCGGGTTGCTCGGCACCCCGGCGGGGCGCTTGGACTCGTTGATCTCGCGCAGGGCGGGCACGATCTCCTCGGCGAGGATGTCGATCTGCTCGAGCACCGTCTTCAGGGGCAGCCCGGCGTGGTCGATCAGGAACAGCTGACGCTGGTAGTCGCCGACGTGGTCGCGCATGGTGGCGTACCGGTCGATGATCTGCTGCGGCGATCCCACGGTCAGCGGGGTCTGCTCGGTGAAGTCCTCCATCGACGGGCCGTGGCCGTAGACCGGGGCGTTGTCGAAGTAGGGCCGGAACTCGTTCCAGGCGTCCTGCGAGTTCTTGCGGGCGAAGAACTGCCCGCCGAGGCCCACGATCGCCTGGTCGGCGTGGCCGTGCCCGTAGTGCTCGAAGCGGCTGCGGTAGAGCGACACCATCTGCTCGGTGTGCTGGATGGGCCAGAAGATGTTGTTGTGGAAGAAGCCGTCGCCGTAATAGGCGGCCTGCTCGGCGATCTGCGGGCTGCGGATGCTGCCGTGCCAGACGAACGGCGGCACGCCGTCGAGCGGGCGGGGCGTGGCGGTGAAGCCCTGCAGCGGGGTGCGGAACTTGCCCTCCCAGTCCACGACCTCCTCCTCCCAGAGGCGGCGCAGCAGCGCGTAGTTCTCGAGCGCGAGCGGGATGCCCGCCCGGATGTCCTTGCCGAACCAGGGGTAGACCGGCCCGGTGTTGCCGCGGCCCATCATGAGGTCCATGCGGCCGTTCGAGATGACCTGGAGCATCGCGTAGTCCTCGGCGATCTTCACCGGGTCGTTCGTGGTGATCAGGGTCGTCGCGGTCGAGAGGACGATGTTCTCGGTCACCCCGGCGAGGTAGCCGAGCAGAGTGGTGGGGGACGAGACCACGAACGGCGGGTTGTGGTGCTCGCCCTGGGCGAAGACGTCGAGGCCGGCCTGGTCGGCGTGCTTCGCGATGGTCAGGATGGCACGGGTGCGCTCCGTGTCGTCGGGGGTGTGCCCCGTGGTGGGGTCGGTGGTGACGTCGCCGACGGTGAAGATTCCGAACTGCATGGCTGCGACCCTTTCTCAGATCAATGCGTTTGCATGTATCTCGTACAACACCCTACCGCCAGAACTATTCCCCTCGTCAGCGTGGGGTGGTAATGTCTCAGATCAGCGACGCAAAGCCCCTTTGTGCTGGTGATAATAGACAGGAGATGCCGAGATGGTTCGGCCCGTCCCTCTTCGCGTCTCCCAGTCCGCCGCCGAGATCGGCGAGAATCTCGCGGCGTGGCGCAAGCTCCAGTCGATCACCTCGGCACAACTGGCCGAGCGCGCCGGCATCTCCCGTTCCACCCTCTCGAAGATCGAGCACGGCGACGCGGGAGTCGGTCTCGGCGCCGTGCTCGCGGTGTCGCGGGCACTCGGCGTGCTCGACGCGCTGGTCGAGTCGACCGACCCCTACCGCACCGACCTCGGCCGAGCCCGCGCCGACGAGGCGCTGCCCCTCCGGGTGCGGCCCTGATGCGCATCCTCGCCGAGCTCGACGAGGGCGGCACGACGAGACCGGTGGGCGAGCTCTTCTCCACGGTGCGGCGCCGAACGGTCGTCTCGTCGTTCGGCTACGACCGCGGCTACCTTGCCGACCGGTCGTCCTACGCGATCGAACCCGCCCTCCCTTTGCATGCCGGGTCTCAGGCGCTCGCCGCCCCGCTGCCCCGGGCCTTCGCCGATGCCGCACCCGATCGGTGGGGCCGCGCCCTGATCGCGAAGCGGCTGCGCGCCGAGGCGGCCGCCAGCGGCGAGGTCATGGGGGTGATCGACGATCGCGACTACCTGCTCGGCGTGAGCGACGCCACCCGGCATGGCGCCCTGCGGTTCCGCACCTCGCCCGAGGGACCGTTCGAGCATCCGGCCGACACCGTACCCAAGCTGATCGCGCTGCCCGAGCTGATGCGAGCTGCCGAGCGCGTGGCCCGCGACGAGCCCGGAGATCTGGCCGCCGTGAAACTGCTGCTCGACGCCGGGACGGGTTCGCTCGGCGGGGCACGCCCGAAGGCCTCAGTGCGCGACGGCGAGCGCCTCCTGATCGCGAAGTTCCCCCACCCCGGCGACGACTGGGACGTCATCGCCTGGGAGAGCGTCGCCCTCGAACTCGCCCGCGAGGCCGGGATCGACGTGCCGGTGACTCAGCACCTCGACCTCGACGGCCGCAGCGTGCTGCTGCTCGAGCGCTTCGACCGGGCAGGCGACGACCGGGTCGGCTACATCTCCGCCATGACGATGCTGGAGGCGGGCGACGGTGAACCGCGCGATTACCTCGAGATCGCCGAGGCCCTTGCCGCGCAGAGCGCTCGCGCGACGGCCGACCTCCGTCAGCTCTGGCGGCGCATCGCGTTCTCGATCGCCCTGCACAACACCGACGACCATCTGCGCAACCACGGCTTCCTGCGCGCCCGCGGCGGCTGGACGCTGTCGCCCGCGTTCGACCTCAATCCCGACCCGGCCCTCGCCGCCCAGCGGGTGACTTCGGTCGGCGGCGCGTCGACTCCCGACGCAGAACTCCGCATCCTGCTCGACTACGCGCCGTCCTTCGACCTCGACGCGGTGGGGGCGCGCGCCGTGCTGCGCGAGGTCGCCGACGCGGCCCGCGGGTGGCGCGGGGCCGCCCAGCGGCACCGCATCCCGCGGAGTGAGCTGGAGCGCTTCACGCCCACCCTCGACGCCACCGTCGACGTTGTCATCGCCGGGTCAGACAGCGGCGGCCGAGCCGGCCGAGGCTCGACGAGCTAGTCGCCGGGGCGTTACGAAGCCCGCTCCCCGAGGAGGGCCGTGAGGGCCGCCGGCGAGGCCGTGACGGCGACCGGCCAGGGCGGGCGGGCGAAGTCGGCGGCCGCCAGGCGGAGGCGCTGCTCGGTGACGCGCTCGCCCGGGCGCGGGCTCGCGAAGGCGAGGCCGTTCGGCCGGTAGCCGAGCTTGCGGGAGACCGCCAGCGAGGGCTCGTTCCAGTCGAACGCGCCCGAGTCGGCGAAGTCGGCCCCGAGGTGGTCGAAAGCGAAGGTCAGCACCGCCTGCCGCATCTCGGTGCCGAGCCCCTGGCCCTGCGCCGAGCGGGTGAGCCACGAGCCGGTCGAGACCGTGCGCAGGGTGGCGAAGTCGTCGGCCTCGAGATCCTGCACACCGATCGGACGCCCGTCCTGCAGCACCACGAAGTTCAGCCCCCACGACTCCGGCCGCAGCTCGGCGCGGCGCCGCCACTGGAACTGCGCCAGGGAGCGACGGAGGGTCGCGGGGTCCTCCTCGCTCCAGGGGCGCATGAAGGGCATCCGCTCGCCGTGGATGCCCGCGATCGCCGCGTCGGCGAGACCCGGCAGGTCGTCGTCGCGCACCACCCGCAGCACGAGCCGCGGGGTCTCGAGGCGCAGGGCGAACAGCGGCCAGACGTCGTCGATGCTCATGCGACCAGCGTAGGGCGGGAGGCGAGACGGCGGCGCAACGAGACGCACGGCGCAGCCAGACGCACCGCGCAGCGAGACGCACCGCTCAGCGCTCCCCTTGCTCCTCCGCCATCGCCTCGGCGTGCAGGCTCTTGCCCTCGGCGATCAGCCGGTCGTCACGGCGCAGCACCCCCACGAGCTCGCGCAGGCGCCCGGCGACGGCCTTGACCGCGAGAGCCGGGCTCGTGTGCACGGGCTCGGGGATCTCCGCCGCCTCGTGCGACATCCGGTTCAGCAGCCCGTCGGTGTCGCGGGGCGAGCGGGCGAACTCGACGCACAGCCGCGCCACGCCCTCCGCGTGCCGGTGCATCACCGAGTGGGCGGCGCCGCCGATCTCCCAGGTCGAGGCGACGGGGATGCGCGTGGCCGCCCATTCCGCGAAGGGTCTCGACACCACCGCGTCGTGCTCGCCGCGCACGATCAGCGTGGCGGCCCGGATGCGCGCGAACCTGTCCTCGATGCGGAACCGCATCATCGCCGGCAGCACCCGCAGGAACCACTTCGGCCCGCACGTGAGGTACGAGCCGACCGCCAGCAGCTTCACCTTGAACGGCTCGTGCCAGGCCGCCCGCAGGAAGCGGACCGCGAGCGTCGGCAGCCGCCGGGCCGAGGGGTCGACGACGGGGCTGATCAGCACGACCGTCGTGATGTCGGGCCGCCGGGCAGCGACCTCCGCCACCATCTGCGTGCCCATCGAGTGGCCCACGAGGATGGGGTCGTCGAGCCCGAGCTCGTCGATCGCCGCCTCGACCAGGTCGGCATACCCCTCGATGCTCATCGCGCTCGGCGGGTGCGGCACCCCGCCGAACCCCGGCAGGTCGAGCGCGTGCACCGGCCCGAACTCGTTGAGGTTCGGGGCGAGGCGCTCGAAGTAGGTGGCGGCGACACCGAGACCGGCCACGAGCACGAAAGCCCGCCCGCCCGGGGCGCCGATGGTCGAGACGCGCGCGTAGACGTCGCCGCGCTCGACGCGCCGCACCTCGATCGAGGTGTTCGGCTCGCTCGGGTCCCCGCCGCGTTCCACCATCCCTCCATTCTCCCTCAGGCCGGCCGGGTATCCCCCGTGCGGCGTCCGGATGCGCGGCCTACGGTGAGGGCATGGCACTCGAACTGAGCGACACCACCATCGACCACCGCGGCTCGAGCTACTCGCTCAGCGGCGGTCCGACAGAGTGGGCCATCACCCGGGCGGGGGCGCCGATCGGGCACCTGGTCGTCAAGTCATCTGCCGGCGAGGAGGGCGAGCCCGTCTACACGACCCGCCTCGTCGACGGCTCGATCGGCAACCTCGAGGGCACCGACTGGGAGCAGGTCGTGCGCGGCCACCTCAACGAGTTCGACCCCGAGATCGCCGACCCGACGTCCGACGTGCCGAGCGCCGGCGGCTGATCGAGGTGGCCCTGGTCGCCGCCTAGGGGGTGGGGCAGTGGAGCTGGGTGCGTTCGCCCGTGCGGTCGATGGTGTGGTCGGCCATGAGGCGGCCGCAGAGCGGGCAGCGGGGGTCGGCCGGGGGCACGTAGGGCGCCTCGGGGCGGCCGATGCCGACCTGGGCCGGGCCCGTGAAGGTGAAGACGATGCGGTTGAGACGGTTGACGAAGCCCGGCTTGCCGTCGAAGGGGTTCATGGGGTTCGGCTCGCGGGGCGCCTTCTTTCGTGCCATAACGATTAGTATACTAACGATATGACGACCGGTGCCGATCTGCTCGCCCTCGACCGCCAGCTCTGCTACGCGCTCGCGGTGGCCTCCCGCTCGGTGATCGGGGTGTACAAGCCGATTCTCGAGCCGCTGGGGCTGACGCATCCGCAGTACCTCGTGATGCTGGCGCTCTGGGAGCGTCAGCCGCGGTCGCTCGGCGATCTCGCCGCCGCGCTGCGGCTGGAGCCCGCGACGCTGTCGCCGCTGGTGAAGCGGTTGGAGGCGGGCGGGCTCGTCACGCGCGCCCGGTCGGCGAGCGACGAGCGGCAGCTCGCGGTGCAGCTGACTCCGGATGGGCGCCGGCTGCGCGAGCGGGCCGAGCAGGTGCCGCCGCAGGTGATCGAGGCGCTCGGCGTCGACGTCGATGAGCTGCTCGAGCTGCAGGAGCGGCTCACGGCGATCATCGCGCGCATCGCGCCGGCGGCGGCGTCAGCGGCGGTGCCGGCCGCCGCGTCCTGAGCCGGCGTCGGCCACCGCGTCCTGAGCCGAGCGGTCAGCCGCCGACGGCTTCAGTCACCGGCGCGGATGCACTCCGCGATCACCCCGAGCCCGTCGGCCACCTCGGCGAACGAGGTGCTGAGCGGCGACAGCCCGATGCGGATGCCCCCCGGCGCCCGGTAGTCGGGAAGCACGTCGCGCTGCCAGGCCCGGGCGACGACGGCCTGAGCATCCGGATGCCCGAGCGTGACGTGGCCCCCGCGCCGCGACGCCTCGCGCGGTGACGCCGGCGTGAGGCCGAGGCCCGCGAGCTCGCCGTCGAGCGCCTCGAGCACGAGCCCGGTGAGAGCGACCGACTTGGCGCGGATGGCCGGCAGGCCGGCTCGCTCGATCAGGTCGAGCATGTCGAGCATCGGCTGCAGGCCGAGGATCGACGGCGTGCCGCTCAGCACGCGACGGATGCCGGCGGCCGGCTCGTAGTGCTCTCCCATCGCGAAGGGGTCGGCGGCGCCCATCCACCCGGTGATGGGCTGGCGCAGCTCGGGCTGCAGGGCCGCGCTCACGTAGGCGAAGGCGGGTGCGCCCGGGCCGCCGTTGAGGTACTTGTACGTGCAGCCGACGGCGAGGTCGACACCCCAGCGGTCGAGCTCGGTGGGCACGGAGCCGACGGAGTGGCAGACGTCCCAGAGCACGAGCGCCCCGACCTCGTGCGCGAGGCGGGTGAGCGTCTCGACGTCGGCGAGGTGGCCCGAGCGGTACGAGACGTGGCTGAGCAGCAGCAGCGCGGTGCGCTCGGTGACGAGCTCGGCGATCTGCTCGGGCTCGGGGCCGCCGTCGCGCGGCACCGGGATCCAGCGCACGGTGAGGCCGCACTCGCGGGCGATGCTCTCGACCAGGAAGCGGTCGGTCGGGAAGTCGTCGTCGTCGATCGCGATCTCGTCGCGGCCCGGGCGGGCGGCCACGGCGGCACGGATGAGCTTGTAGAGCAGCACCGTCGTCGAGTCGCCCACGACGACCTGCCCCGCGGCGGCACCCAGCGTCAGGGCGCCGATGCGGTCGCCGACCCGCTCGGGGGCGGTCATCCACTGCTCGTCCCAGCCGCGGATGAGCCGGCCACCCCAGTCGTCGAGGAGCGCCGCCATCCGCTCCTTCGTGGCGGCGACCGGGCGACCGAGCGAGTTGCCGTCGAAGTAGGAGCGCACGCCGGGGTCGGCGACGAACGCGCCACGGAAGGGCGCGAGCGCATCGGCGGCGTCGAGCTCGGCGGCCCGCGCGGCGAGCGCAGGCAGAACGGCGGCGGCGTGTGAGGTCATGCCCCCATGCTCGCAGACGGCGCCCCCCGGCGGTCAGCCCGCAGCCGCCGGCGGTCGGCCCGCAGCCGCTCGTCAGCCCCCAGCGACCGACGGCGGCCACGCGGCTCAGGCGAAGTCGAGGGAGGGCTCGTCGCTGACCGAGAGGGTGAGCACCGCCTTGCCGATCAGCTCCTCGCCCTCGAGGTCGCCCTCGAGGCGCCGCAGCTGGGCGGCCACGCCGTCCTCGTTCTGGTCGCCGACGAGGTCGACGGCGGCCACCAGGAAGAGCGTGCCGGGCCCCGAGAACTCGAGGAACAGCGAGGTGACGCGCTGGATCTCGGGGTGCGCGAGGAGCATCCGCCCCGTCTCGGCCCGGTACGCGTCGCTCGGGCCGGCGCCCAGCAGGTACCGCCGGTTGCGGCTGATCAGCAGCAGAGCCACCCCGCCGAGCAGCAGCCCGATCAGGATCGACCCGATCGCGTCCCACACCGGGTCGCCCGTCGCCTGGTGCAGCCCGATGCCACCGGCGGCGATCAGCAGCCCGAGGAGTGCGGCGGTGTCCTCGAAGAACACCGAGCGCAGCGTCGTGTTCGAGCCGTTCACGACGTAGTCGAAGAAGCCGCGACCGTACTGCCGCGCCGCCTTCCGCCCCTGCATCACCGACTGCGTCAGCGATAAGCCTTCGAGCACGAAGGCCACGGCGAGCACGACGTAGTTGAGCGTGTAGTCCTCGACCGCCTCGGGCGCCGCCAGGCTCTGGATGCCGTGGTAGACCGACACCACGGCACCCACCGTGAAGATGCCGAAGGCCGCGAACAGCGAGAAGATGTACGCGTCCCGGCCGTAGCCGAGCGGATGCGCGGCGTCCTGCTTCTTCTCGGCGCGCCGGTCGGCGATCAGCAGGAAGATCTCGTTGCCCGCATCCGCCCACGAGTGCGCGGCCTCGGCGAGCATCGAGGCCGAACCGGTGAGCGCGGCGACGACCGACTTGGCGACGGCCACGAGGATGTTCGCGACGAACGCGATGACGACGGTCATGCGCTCGACGCTACGCCCGCTCGGGCTCGGCTCGCAGCCACCCGCCCGCTACGGCTTGCCCGGCAGGTACCCGGCGCCCTTCAGCAGGCGGCGCAGGTCGAGCACCATCTGCTCGTCGACGTCCTTGTGCCGCGGCTTCGTGAGCACGATGCGCTCGTCGCCGAGCTTCACGACGAATTTGCCGTCGTGCTCCTCGCGCACCTCGGCGACCTCGTCGAGCAGGCCGATCACGTCGTTCCACTCGAGGTTGTGGGTCGTGGGGTGGCGTCCGATGTGCTCGAGGGTGGTGCGGTGGTGCTGGCTGACGTGATCGATCCCGGTCATCGCTCGCCCCTTCCGTGGTGGTGACTGGCGGTGAACGGATGCGCGTGGGCACGCGCATCCGCCCGCCAACCTAGCCGCGCCGCCCCCGCCCGCGCCCCGTCATCTGTCGCAAGATGGCGCGAACCGGCCGCCACGGCAAGGGGGTGGGCGGGCGGAACCGTGCCACGTACCGTGTGCGCCATGACGAGCGAGACACGACAGACGGCCCCGACGGGCACCCCCGATGGCGACGGCGGCAGCCCGCTGCGGCAGAAGATCACGGGGCCGCTGCTGTTCCTGTTCATCCTGGGCGACGTGCTCGGGGCGGGCATCTACGCCCTGATGGGCGTGCTCGCCGGCGAGGTGGGTGGCGCGTTGTGGGCCCCGCTGGCGGTGGCGCTGCTGCTCGCGCTGCTGACCGCGGGCTCCTACGCCGAGCTCGTCACCAAGTACCCGAAGGCGGGCGGCGCCGCCGTGTTCGCGCAGCGGGCGTTCAAGACGCCGATCGTGTCGTTCCTCGTGGGCTTCAGCATGCTCGCCGCCGGGGTGACGAGCGCCGCGGGGCTCGCCATCGCCTTCGCCGGGGAGTACCTGCAGACGTTCCTGCCCGTGCCGACCATCCCGGCGGCGCTGGTGTTCCTGCTGCTGGTGGCCGCGCTGAACGCCCGCGGCATCAGCGAGTCGGTGAAGAGCAACGTCGTGATGACCGTCATCGAGGTCTCGGGCCTCGTGATCGTGGTGGTGGTCGTCGCGGTGATGCTGGGCGGCGAGGGCGGCGACGTCTCGCGGGTCGGGGAGTTCCCGCCCGGGGCCTCGCCCGCGCTGGCGGTGCTCGGCGGGGCGATCATCGCCTACTACTCCTTCGTCGGCTTCGAGACCTCGGCGAACGTCGCCGAGGAGGTGCGACGGCCCTCGAAGGTCTACCCCAAGGCGCTGTTCGGAGCGCTGATCACCGCCGGGGTCGTGTACATCCTCGTCGGGCTCGCCTCGTCGATCGCGCTGCCGGCCGACGAGCTCGGCGAGTCGTCGGGGCCGCTGCTGGCGGTCGTGGCCGCGAGCGGGGTGCCGATCCCGAACTGGCTGTTCAGCCTGATCGCGCTGGTCGCGGTCGCGAACGGGGCGCTGCTGACCATGATCATGACGAGCCGCCTGAGCTACGGCATGGCCACCGAGGGGCTGCTGCCGAGCCCGCTCACGAAGGTGCTGCCGAAGCGGCGCACCCCGTGGGTCGCGATCATCTGCACCACGATCGTGGCGATGCTGCTCACGCTGGTGAGCGACCTCGCGACGCTCGCCTCGGCGGTCGTGCTGCTGCTGCTGTTCACGTTCATCAGCACGAACGTGGCGGTGCTGGTGCTGCGCAAGGACCGGGTCGAGCACGAGCACTTCCGCGTCTGGACGTTCGTGCCCGTGCTCGGCGTGCTGTCGTGCCTCCTGCTGCTGACCCAGCAGGAGCCGGTGGTGTGGCTGTTCGGGGGCGGGTTCCTGGTGCTGGGTGTGGTGCTGTACTTCGCGACCGTGATCGGGCGACGGATGCGCGACCGCCGCCGCGCGTGACGGCACCCGCCCGGCCTCCTCAGGAGAGCCCGGCGAGAGGCCGCGCGGTTCGCAGGAAGGCCCGGCGCACCCTCGCGGAGTCGTCGAGGTAGCTGCCGATCAGCACCCCGTCGCGCAGGATGCCGAGGGCGTCGGCCGTCTCGGCCGGTTCGGGCCGGCCGGCGTCGCTCAGATAGCGCGCGAGCGACTCCTTGAACCAGGCCCGATGGTCGGCCACGACCCGGCGCACGGCGCTGTCGGCGTCGGGGAACTCCGCGGCGGCGTTGATGAAGGGGCAGCCCCGCTGATGGTGACGCGTCGCATCGTCAGCGATGCCCTCCAGCGCGGATTCCAGCATGTGCTCGGGTGACACCGCCTGCGCCTCGCCCTGCGCGAAGACCGCCCGGAGCAGTTCGTCCTCGCGCTGCAGGTAGGCCACGACGAGCGCCTCCTTACCGGGGAAGTGCCGATACAGGGTGGCCCGCGTGACACCGGCCGCCCGCACGATCTGGTCGATGCCCACCGAGTTGATGCCCTCGCGGTAGAACAGCCCGGCGGCTACCTCGAGCAAATGCTCGCGAGGGGGAAGTGAGTCGCGGGTGCGTGCAGGCATGCTCGTGATCATACACAAGAACGAACGGTATATCTACCGATGAAATTGTTCTGAACCAGGTTGACAGGAGCCGGAACGAGTGCTTTCTTTAACCAAGAACGACCGATCGTTCTACTTACCGAAAGGCACTCCATGTCACTCCATCGCTCGCGGCGCTCCCACCGGGGACTCGCCGCCGCTGTCACCGCGGTCGCCGCGCTGACCGGCCTCGCCGCCGCCTCGGCCGCCCCTGCCGCGGCAGCCGAGATCGCCGCTCGTCCCTCCGCCAAGCCGACGATCGTGCTGGTGCACGGCGCCTGGGCGGATTCCTCGAGCTTCGCCCCGGTCACCGCCCGCCTGCAGAAGGACGGCTTCACGGTGCTGTCCGCGCCGAATCCGTTGCGCGGCCTCGCCGCCGACGCCGGAACCGTCGCCGCGTTCGTGAACCAGGCCACCACCGGACCGGTCGTTCTCGTCGGCCACTCCTACGGTGGCGCGGTGATCACCAACGCCGCGGCTCAGACCCCCAGTGTCACCGCGCTCGCCTACATCGACGCGTTCGCACCCGATGAGGGCGAGACGATCGTGCAGCTCGCGGGGGCGGTACCCGGTTCGGCCCTCGCTGCCGACCCGAGTGAGGTGTTCGACGCGGTGCAGGATCCGAACCTGCCCGCGGGGAACCCCGACCTCTACGTCAAGCGGTCTGGCTTCGCGGCGGCGTTCGCCGCGCACCTCGACCGACACGACGCCGCTGTCCTCGCGGCCTCACAGCGGCCGATCGCCGGTGGCGCCCTCCAGGAGCCGTCCGGTGCCCCGGCGTGGAAGACGCTGCCCAGCTTCTTCCTGATCGGTACCGAGGACCGGGTCATCCCGGCCGACGGCCAGCGCGCCATGGCGTCGCGCGCCGGCGGAACCGTGGTCGAGGTCAAGGCCGACCACCTCTCGATGCTCGAGAAGCCCGCCGACGTGGCGAAGCTGATCGAACGGGCGGCGGGCAAGTGATGACGATCTCGCCTCCCCCGTTCGACCCCGAACTGAAGGTCGTGCTCGACGTCGTCAACCAGTCCATCAGTCCGACGCTGCTGCCGGAGCATCTCGAGGCGCTCCGCGGTCCGGGTTTCACGAAGACGCTCCATCAGCTGCTCGCCGAGCGCGATCTCGAGCACCGTGAGACCATCGTGCCGGGGCCAGACGGCGCACCCGAGCTCCTCGTCTCGGTGTTCAGCCGCCCGGGCCACACCACCGGTCCCGGATTCTTCTTCACCCACGTGGGCGGGATGATCTTCGGCGACCGCTTCGTGGGCGTCGAGCCGGTGCTGGACTACGTCGATCAGTTCGATGCCGTGGTCGTGACCGTCGAGTATCGGTTGGCCCCCGAGCATCCGGCACCCGCCGCTCTCGAGGACAGCTACACCGCGTTGCGCTGGACGGCCGCGCACGCCGCCGAGCTCGGCATCGACCCCGAGCGGCTGTTCAGCATCGGCGGCAGCGCCGGGGGCGGGCTCACGGCGGGCATCACCCTGATGGCCAGGGACCGCGGCGGGCCAGTCCTCGCCGGCCAGGTGATCATGTACGGGATGCTCGACGAGCGGAACGACTCGGTGTCCGCGCGGCAGATCGACGGCGTCGGCATCTGGGACCGAACGAGCAACGAGACGGGCTGGGACTTCCTCCTCGGCGACCGCCGGCACGGTGGGTCGCTGACTCCCTACGAGTCCCCGGCGAGCGCCGACAGTCTCGCCGGGCTGCCGCCGACGTACATCGAGGTGGGGTCCGCCGAGGTGTTCCGGGACGAGGACGTGGCCTACGCGAGCGCCATCTGGGCCGCGGGCGGTGACGCCGAGCTGCACGTCTGGCCGGGCGGCTACCACCTGTTCGAGCTGCTCGCGCCCGACGCCGAACTGTCCCGGGCGGCTCGGCGCACCCGCGGCGAGTGGGTGCGGCGGCGTCTCGCGCTGTGAGGAAGGGGGCCGGATGCGGCGGCGATCGCGTCCGGCTCCTGCACGCGCTGGGTGACGCGGGGGCGGCCGCGGTCTGCCGCCGGGCGCGGTCTTGATCGGCGGTGGGCGCGCGGGTAGGGTCGAACGACTCCGCGCCCGCCCACCCCGCGCGGCCGGAGCCTCCCGGCACACGACGCCGGGCGCGAAGGAGCAGTGCACGATGACCGGACCATCCACGGCGACGCCGCCACGACTGGCCGGCGTCTTCGACCTCTTCACCATCGGTCTCGGGCCCTCGAGCTCGCACACGGTCGGGCCCATGCGGGCCGCGAATGCCTTCGCCGACTCCCTCTCCCCCGCCGTGCGGGCCGCGACCGCCGAGGTGCGGGTGACGCTGTTCGGGTCGCTGGCCGCGACCGGGTCGGGGCACGGCACGTTCGGGGCGATCCAGCTCGGGCTCGAGGGGCTGCGGCCCGAGACGACGCTGCCGGCAGAGGCCGAGGAGCGGCTCGCCGCGATCGCCGCCTCGGGGCAGGTGCTGCTCGCCGGGGAGCGGCCGGTGCGCTGCGCCGTCGGCGACTTCGTGCTGCGTCCGCTGACGGTCGCGCCGCGGCATCCGAACGCGCTGACGCTCTCGGCCGTCGACGCCGCGGGCGACGCGCTGGCCACCGAGACGTACTACTCCGTGGGCGGCGGGTTCGTGCTGCGCGAGGGCGACGACGAGGGCGCGATCGGGCGGGACGAGCATCCGGTGCCCCTGCCCTTCGCCACGGGCGACGAGCTGCTCGCGCGCTGCGACGAGACGGGGCTGTCGATCGCCGCGGTCGTGCGGCACAACGAGCTGGCGACGCGCACGGCCTCGGCCCTCGATGACGGTCTCGTGGCGATCGAGCAGGCGATGGACGCGTGCTGGCGCAACGCCCTCACCCGCACCGGCGTGCTGCCGGGCGGGCTGAACGTGCGTCGGCGGGCCGGCGTGCTGCACGCGCACCTCGAGGTCGTCGACCCCGAGCGGCGGCCCGAGTTCTGGCAGGAGCGGGTGAACCTCGTGGCCCTCGCGGTGAACGAGGAGAACGCCTCGGGCGGGCGGGTCGTGACGGCGCCGACGAACGGGGCGGCGGGCATCATCCCGGCGGTGCTCTACTTCGCGCTGCACTACACGCCGCGGGCCCTGGTTCCGGATGCGCACCGCGGGATCGTGACGGAGTTCCTGTTGACGGCGGCGGCCGTCGGGGCCCTCTACAAGACCAACGCCTCGATCTCGGGCGCCGAGGTGGGCTGCCAGGGCGAGGTCGGGTCGGCGTCGTCGATGGCGGCGGCGGGCCTCGCGGCGGTGCTCGGCGGAACGCCCCGGCAGGTCGAGAACGCGGCCGAGATCGCGATGGAGCACAACCTCGGCCTCACCTGCGACCCGATCGGCGGGCTGGTGCAGGTTCCGTGCATCGAGCGGAACGCGCTCGCGGCCGCCAAGGCGGTCAACGCGGCGAAGATGGCGCTCTGGGGCGACGGCACGCACCACGTGTCGCTCGACCAGGTGATCGCGACGATGCGCGAGACGGGTGCCGACATGTCGAGCAAGTACAAGGAGACGGCGCGGGGCGGGCTCGCGGTGAACGTGCCGAACTGCTGAGGTCGCCCGGTCTGCTGACGTGACCCGCTCTGCTGGCGTGACCCGGTCGGGGGCGGGCGTGGGCGGGCGGGCGGTCTCTAGGCTGGCGCCATGGCCTTTCCCACGACGCCCGTCGACCGCCGTACCGTGCTCGCCGGAGCCGCGTGGGCGGTCCCCGTCATCGCGGTCGCGGTCGCGGCCCCGGCGGCCGCCGCCAGCACCGGCACGCTCGAGATCGACTTCGTCGCGCTCGTCCTCCAGCTCAAGCGCTCGGACACCATCGCCGCCGTCATCGCCATCACGAACACCGGCACGGTCGAGGCCGCCGACCAGACCGTCTCGGTGACGCTCACCGGCCTGGAGACGCCCGCCGACCAGACGTACCTGGTGGAGTTCGGACCCGTTCTCGGCGACGGCCTGGTGGACCGGGGCGACGGCACCCGGGTGTCCACCGTGAACAGCGCCTTCACCGCCGCGTCCGACCCGGTCGAGAGAACGCTGACCCTCACGGCGACGCGGTTCACCTTCCCGCCCGGCACGGTCTACCTGGCGGTGTTCCTCACCTGGCCCGCCACGAATGAGCACGTCGACGGGTTCATCATCGGCGGATCGTTCATCATCACCCCTCCCTCGGGGCCGGCCGTCACCGGGGCCCTGACCGATCTCGCTCTGACCCCGCCGCCGCCTGCCGCGCCCTGAGCCCGCCGTGGCGGCGGCCCTCTGGAGCGGCGTCGTGCTGTGGGGCCGGCCCGCCGTGGCGGCGGCCCGATGTGTCAAGCCCCTCAGCTCGTCCACGCATCCGCGCGACGGTGGATGCACGGGACGAGGCCGTGGAGGAGGGGCGATGCGCGAGCAGAGGTTCGACGGGGGCAGCGCGGCAGGCGGGGGCAGCCCGGCAGGCGGCGATACGCCGGCGGCCGAAGGTAACCCGGCGGGGCCCGGCGGGGCGGGCAGGCCTGGCGGGGGTTGGCCGCTGCTCGCGGCGTTCGTCGAGCGGGCGGACGGGCGGCTGGTGATGACGTTCGCACTGTCCGACGTGCTGCCGGCCGATCGCGTCGATACCGTGGTGCTCGGGGTCGACGCCCTGCGCGATGACGCGGCGCGCCGGGTCACGCTGTACGCGGTGTTCGAGCCGCGGTCGGTGAACGTCTTCAGCCGGTGCGGCGACCTCGGACGGCGGCACGACGAGGCGGAGATCAGCTACCCCGGCACCGCGGTGTGCGTGGCACTGGGGCTGGATGCCGCCGGCCTCGGCGACGGCGGACCGGGCCGCGCGGGCCTCTGCCTGGAGTCGCAGCCCGACGCCCGGGGCTTCGCGGTGATCGACGGGGTGACGCGGCAGGACCACGCGCCCGTGACGCTCCTCGCGATCTGACGCCGCCGCCGGCACTGGCCGCCGGCCTGGCCTCCACCCGCCCGGGCATGCACACGGACGGAGAACCGTGCCCACCGCGGCCGGGATGGCGTCGGTGGGTCGGATTCTCCATCCGTTGTGTTCGCGGTCGGGTCAGCCGCGTAGGCGGCGGGCGAGGTGGGCGCCGATGGCCGAGACGACGATCGCGGCGACCACCTTCACGAGGGTCGGATGCTCGCGGTAGACCTTCTCGGCCCGCTCCCACAGGGTGGCCGCCGTGTCACCGGCGCGGTTGGCGACCTCGCGCGCCTCGTCGGACACGCGGTCGGCCGCCTTTCGGGCGTCGCCGGACACGTGGTCGGCCGCGTCCCGGGCCTTCTCGGCGGCGGCGTCGGTGGCCGTGCGGGCGTTCTTCGCGAGCCTGTCGGCGGTCTCCCTGGCCAGCTCGGCGGCGTCGTTCGATGCCATGGCGCTACTCCTTCGTCTCGGTAAGGGTGCCGGCCGCGGCGGTCGACGCGGTCGGGGTGGGTGCGGTGGCGGGCTCGGCCCCGGTGGCGCCGGACTCAGCCGGGGTGGGGGTCGGTTCAGCCGGGGTGGCGGCGGGCTCGGCCGGTGTGGTGCCGGACTCGGCCGGGGTGGGGGTCGGTTCAGCCGGGATGGCGGCGGGCTCGGCCGGTGTGGTGCCGGACTCGGCGGGGGTGGTCGGGGTGGGCTCGACGGCGTCCCTGACGGCGTCGGCCGCGTCGCGGGCGGCGTCGGCGGCGGCCTGGGCCGCGGCGCTGGCCGCCTCGGCCGCGCGGGTCGCCGCGTCGGCGGCCGCTTCGGCGGCGTGGGCGGGGTCGAGCTCGCGCGCGCCGTCCGAGGTGGGGGCGGTCCCGTCGTGGGCGGGGTCGAGATCACGCGCGGCGTTCGAGGTGGGGGCAGTGCCGTCGTGGGCGGGGTCGAGATCACGCGCGGCGTCCGAGGTGGGGGCGGTCCCGTCGTCGGTGACCTGGAGATCACGGGCCGCGTCGGTCGTGGCGTCATCGACGGTGTCGGCCGCCTTCGCGACCGCGCCCTTCACGGCGGCGGCATCGGCGTCGTCGGACGCGGCCGCCGACTCGGCGGCGTCCTGCACCGTGTCGGCGGCGTTCGCAGCGGCGCTCCGCACGGCATCGGCCGCGGTCGAGGCGGCGTCGGAAGCCGTCGCCGACGCGGACGCACCGGCCGACTTGGCGGTCTCCGCCGCCGAAGCGGCCCCTTCCTTGACGGCCTCGGCTGCCGAAGCCGCCCCGTCTTTCACGGCGGCGGCAGCCGACGCGGCGCCCGACTTCGCCGAAGCGGCCCCGTCCTTGACGGCCTCGGCCGCCGAGGCGGCCCCGTCCTTCACCGCCGCGGCAGCAGACGCGGCACCGGACTTCGCCGAGGCCGCGCCCGAGCGGGCCGCGGACGACGCCGAGGCGACGCCCGACGCGACAGCGGAGGCCGCGGTGGACGCGGCGCCGGTGGCCGCCGAAGTGGCCGACTCGAGCGGGGTCTCCGCGGGGTCGAACGGGCCGTGCACGTCGGTGATGGTGACGTCGATCGAGGCCGGCTGCTCGTGCAGCTGCGCCACCGCGTGGGCGATCTGGGTGCGTGCCGACTCGGCGACCTCGGTGACGTTCGCCGGGTATTCGACCACGAGCGCCACCGTGATCACGAGGCCGGCGTCACGGCGCGAGATCGTGATACCCGGGAAGGCGCCCGAGCCGGTGACGCTGCGGCGCACGGTGTCGACCGCACGGCCGAAAGGGCTGCCGAGGCGGTGCACGCCGCTGACGCCGAGTGCGGTGTCTGCGACGGTGCGCGCCAGCACCTCGGCGGGGTCGAGGTTCGGGTCGGCGGGCCCCTGCGCCTGAGCGAGATCGATCGGCACGACGTGACGAGACGAGGCCGACGAGGCCGACGACGACGACGCCGGCGACGGCGACGAGGAGGGAACGGGAGTGGTGGGAGTCATGCGGATCTCCAGAGCAGAAGGAAGAGGGGAAGAAAGGCGGCTCACGCCACCCGGGCGGCCTTGGCCACCCGGGTGCGCAGCCCGGCGACGATCTGGATGACGACCGGCGTCTCGCGACCGAGCACGGCGTCCCAGTGGGCGACCGCGCGGTCGATCTCCGAGCGCACGGCGACCGGCGAGGCACCGCGGCGGGTGTGCGCGGTGACGCGCAGCACGTTCTGCCGCCGCACCCGGAACGCGGTCACGTCGAGCGCCACGATCGCCGGCACCCGGCTGAGCGCGTCGGTCAGCACCTGCTCGGCGACCTTGGCGTCGACGGTCACGGAACCGCCGGTGGGCGTACCGCGCCCCGGCGAGGCGTCGACGCGCAGCAGCGTGCCGGTGCGGCCGTGGCCCTGCCGCAGCGCGAACCACAGCAGCAGCACGATCAGCAGCAGGCACGCGACGGCGGCGGCCCACGGGATCCAGGGGGCACTCGAGAGCGTCGACGAGACGGCGGACGGGGCATCGGAGGCGACACCCGAGACGGCGTCGCGAGCATCCGGAAGCAGCACGCCGACGGCGATGGCCCCGCCCACGGCGAGCAGCGCGAGACCGGCGACGAGCACCAGCAGTCGGTTGAGGAAGCGGTTGGTGGAGGTCATGCGCCGACGGTTCCGTTCTCGGTCAGGCGCACGTTCGCACGCAGCGCCGGGGTGAAGTCGTAGTCGGCGACCTCGGCGTCGACCGCCGAGCGGATGGCCGCCAGATCGGTGCGCCGGCCCGAGCTGGGCGTGACGACGACGGATGCGCGGCGGCGCGCCACCGTGACGTGCACCTGCTCGGGGTCGACGTCACCGGCGTAGGCCGCGGTGCGGGCGAGGCTCGTCGCGATCACCCGGTCGTCGACGACGGCGGCGGTGCGATCGAGGCCCGAGCGCCGCCGGTCACGGCGGGCGGGCGTGAGGGCCACGACGACGAGGACCAGCCCGATCACCGCGACCACGGCGCCGATCGCCACGACGATGCCGGCCGGGGCGGCGACGGCACCCGCCAGGGCGTTCACCGCGTCGGTCGGGGCGACGAGCAGGGCCGGCTGCCCGAGCGCGGACAGCACCAGTTCGGTGCCGACCCACGCGAGCAGCAGCATCAGCACCACGGCCACCGCGATGGCCGCGCCGGCCCGCGAGGAGTGGGTCTCGCGCCGCACGAGGCGGCGGTAGAGGGCGGGAGTCGTCATGCGACCCTCCTTCGTTCGGTCAGCTCGGCGCTGCTGATGCGCAGGTCGACGCGGTCGATGGTCGAGCCGGTCAGCTGCAGGCAGCGGGTGCGGATGCTCGTCTGCGCCTGGGCGACGCGCTCGAGCAGGGTGGGCGAACCGGGGGTGGGCGAACCGGGGGTGGGCGAACCGGCCCCGCGCCCGCCGCCGGCCCCGCGCCCGCCGCCCGAGAGTGGCGCGATGCGGATCGGGGTGCTCGCCGTCACGACGAGCACCCCCCGGTGATCGGCGAGCTCGACCGATACGTCGGACGCGTCGACGTCGAGCGCGTCGGCGGTGACGGCCGACACGATCCGGCGCAGGGCCCGCGGGGCGATCGTGGTGCGACCGTGCCCGGAGGCCGAGCCGGCCGACCGACCGAGCCCGGAGGCTGAGCCGGCGAGGCCGCCGGAACCGGACGTCACCGCCGCGCTCACGACGACCGCCGCCCTCGGAGCGACTCGGCGAGCGAGCGCAGGTCGAGGTCGCCCGAGGCCACCCGGCCGGCGGCCCAGCCGATCGCCATCGCGATGGCCACGAACACGAAGGCCCAGAAGCCGAGGATGATCGCGGTCAGCGCGAGCACGGCGCCGATCAGGACGCCGGTGGTGGCGGAGCTCACTGGACGCGGCTCTCGGCGTCGTCGCCCTCGTCGTCGGAGGGGATGTGCACGTCGGAGACGGTCACGTTGACCTCGGCGACCTCCATGCCCACGACGGTGGTGATGGCGCGGCTGACGCTGGCGCGGATCTCGTCGGCGAGCTTCTGCAGCTCGACGGGGTACTCGGCGACGACGGTGATGTCGGCGGCGACCTGGCGCTCGCCGACCTCGACCTTGACGCCTTGGCCGCGGTCCTGCGCGTTGATGGCGTTGCGGATGGCGCCGATGGCGCGAGCGGCTCCGCCGCCCAGGTCGTGCACGCCGTAGACCTCGCGGGCGGCGATGCCGGCGACCTTCTCGACCACGCCGTCGGCGACGGTGTTGGTGCCCTTCGACGCGGTGGTGGAGTGCTTGGCGGTGGTGGTGTCGGTCATGATCTTCTCCTTGGGTAGAGGCTTCGTGGAAGCGGGTCTTCACCAGTGAGACGTGGACAGCACGCAAGAGGGCATACGCACTCAGGGAGCGTTCAGGAAGGGAGCGCGAAGGGGCTCAGTAGCGGATGGCGTCGATGACCTTGACCCGCACCGCCACCAGCGCGGGCAGGATTCCGGCCAGCGCACCGACGGCCGAGGCCGCGACGAGCCCCAGCACGGCCGCGTCGACCGGGAACGGCGGGAAGTCGGTGACGAGCCCCTGCCCTACGAGGTCGTGCACCATCGGGCTCTGCACGACCAGGATGGCCGCCGCCACCCCCACGGCCCCGGCGGCGACCGTCGCGACGACGCTCTCCATCATCACCGCGAAGAACACCCGTCCGGCCGTCGCCCCGAAGCTGCGCCGGATGCCGATCTCCCGAACCCGCTGCTTCACGGTGACGAGCGCGATGTTGACGAGCCCCAGCGCCCCCAGCAGCAGCACGAGCAGGGCGATGCCGCCGACGATCATCTGCGTGACGAGGAACGGGTCGTCGCCGTACTGGGCGGCGTCCTGCCGCATCACGTCGACTGTGGCCCCGTCGCCGACCGCGGCCGCGAGGTCGCGCTTCACCGCGGCGGCGAGCGCCTCCCAGTCGCCGGTCGGCACCCACAGCTCGTACTGCACCGACGACCCGGCGAAGGGGTCGACCGCGGCTCCGGCGCCGGCATCCGCCTGCTGGAAGGCCGCGAGCTGGTCGGCGAGCATGAACATCGCCGGCTCGGTCTCCCACTCGGCCGAGGGGTACACCCCCACGATCACGGCGGTCGTCGCCCCGGTGCCGCCGTGCCCGCCGAGCGAGAGCAGCGGATGCCCGTCGAGCGCCGGGCGTCCGAGGCGCTCCCAGAACACCGAGTTCACGATCACCCGGGGCGCGAGCTGCTCGGCGTCGACCGGCGTGAACCACGAGCCCTCGGAGATGCGCACCCTGTGCATCTCGCCGTAGGGCTGGTCGACGGCCTGGGTGCCGACGGAGAGCACGCCGTTCGGCGAGTCGACGGCGACGCCCGCGTTCACGACCCGGCTGGCGTAGTCGATGCCGTAGCGCGCGACCGTCTCGACCCAGGCGCTCTGCAGCGCCTCGGCGTCGACCTGGCCGCCGTCGGCGCCGTAGGCCGAGACGTAGAGGGTGGCCGGCCGGCCGCTCTGGCGCTCGCTCTGCTCGGCGGTCGTCTGCTGCAGGATGCCCCCGAGCGCGACGACGGTGGTGAGCGACGCGACGGCGACGGCGACCCCGATCAGCGAGAGCAGCACGCGCGTGCGGTGGATGCGCAGCTCCTGCCACGCCTCGAGCACCGCCCCGAGCAGTCCGGTGAGCAGGCGGGTCACGAGGCCTCCGCCCGGGTCAGCACCCCGTGGTCGAGGCGGTAGTGGTCGCGCGACCGCTCCGCGATCGCCGGGTCGTGGGTGATCACCACGAGAGCCGCCCGTGTGCGGGTCGCGACCTCGTCGATCAGCTCCATCACGCTCTGCCCGGTGTCGAGGTCGAGCGCCCCGGTCGGCTCGTCGGCGAGGATGAGCCGCGGCCCGCGCACGAGCGAGCGCGCGATCGCGACCCGCTGCTGCTCGCCGCCCGAGAGCCGGTCGGGCAGGCTCTCCAGGCGATGGCCGAGCCCCACCTCTTCGAGCATCTCGGCGGCGATCGCCCGGCGCCGCCAGAACTGCCGCCCCTCGGCGTAGAGCAGCGGCATGATCACGTTCTCGAGCGCGGTGCGCCCGGGCAGCAGGTTGAACTGCTGGAACACGAAGCCGATCTCACGCCCGCGCACCCGGTCGCGCTCACGGGAGGAGTACTGCTTCACCGGCTTGCCCGCGAACTCGAGCACCCCGCTGGTGGGGGTGTCGAGCAGCCCCAGCAGGTTCAGCAGGGTCGACTTGCCCGAGCCGGAGCGGCCCACCACCGAGATGCGGTCGTCCTCCTCCACGTCGAGGTCGACGCCGTTCAGGATGGTCAGCGCCGGCTGGTCGGGCGGGAGCACCGTGCGCGTCACCGACGCGAGGTGCAGCAGGGTCACGAGAACGATCCGCAGACGCTGCTGCCGTCGGGCAGCGAGGTGCAGCCCTCCATGCCGTCGGCGGGCACCGCGGCGGCGCCCGGCGCGAACTGCAGCACCGTGTCGCCCTCGGCGAGCCCACCGGTGATCTCCACCGTGCTGCCGTCGCTGAGGCCGAGCCCCACGGCCCGCTCCTCGTTCGCGCCGTCGGCGGTCACGACCCAGACGGTTCCGCTCTGGGCGGCGCCGCGCACCGCCGTGGTGGGCACGACGAGCACGTTCTCGGCCTTGCCGCCCGCGATGGTCAGCTGGGCGGCGAGCCCGGGGAACACCGTCACGCCGTCGGGCACCGGGCAGCTCACGGTGGTGGTGCTTCCGGATGCTCCCCCGCCGCCCGCGCCGGAGCCGCCGTCGGTCGCGCCGCCCGTAGCGCCTCCGCCCGAGCTCCCCTCGGAGGCGCCGGCCAGCGGCGTGCGGATGCTCAACCCGGTGCAGGTGAACGGAGCCGGCCCGTTCGTGATGGCCACCGACGCCTCGGTCGGCCGGTTCACCAGCCGGTACTGCTGGGCCGGCTGCAGCGACCCCGTCACCGAGAAGGTGGGCGGCGCCATCTGGCCGGCGGCCTCGCCGATCGCCACGGTCTGCCCGGGGATGACCCCGAGCGAGCTGAGGGTGCCCGAGATGGGCGCGAGCACCTGCTCGTAGCGGAAGATCGCGGGCAGCGGCTTGCCCTCGGCGTCGACGGTCTCGGCCGGGTCGCGCTCGATCTCGACCTTGACGTCGAACACCACGTCGCCCGCCGCGATCGAGGCCCCGACCGCCGCGAACACCTCGTCGACCGCACCCGCGGCCGTGGACTTCACGGGCACCGCCGGGTCGGCCGAGACGGTCGCGTCGAGCACGACGTCGTTCGTGATCGTGCCCCGCGCGACGGCCACCGTCGGCTCGACCAGCGCGCCCGTGGGCACCGCCGGATCGGCCTCGGCCGGCTTGTCGGGGAAGAACGCCAGCTTGCCCAGAGCCACTGCGATCACCGCGATCAGAATGATCCGGATGACCGGGAAGACCCATTTCCTCGCCACACCCACGTCGTACCTTCCTGTCCCCGCATCGAATCCTAGGGGGTTTGCAATCCGGTCGTCGCCTCCCGTAGTTTGGTTAGGCAAACCTAACGTGCCGTCACAGCAGCACGGATCCGCGATCTCCCGCATCCCACCGAAAGGCACCTCCATGCCCCGCGCCACGCGCTTCGCCGCCCTCACCACGGCGGCCCTGCTCACCGCCTCGCTCGCCGCCTGCTCGTCCCCCTCGTCGGCTGGCACCGACGCCTCCTCGACCGACGGCGCCTTCGAGCCGATCACCATCGAGCACGCCCTCGGCACCACCGTGATCGAGACGCAGCCCGAGCGCGTGGCCACCGTGAACTGGGCGAACCACGAGGTGCCGCTGGCCCTCGGCGTCGTGCCCGTCGGCATGGCCGCCGCGAACTTCGGCGACGACGACGGCGACGGACTGCTGCCCTGGGTCGAGGAGAAGCTCACCGAGCTCGGCGCCGAGACCCCTGTGCTCTTCGACGAGACCGACGGCATCGACTTCGAGGCCGTCGCCGACACCGACCCCGACGTCATCCTGGCGGCGTACTCCGGCCTGACGCAGGAGGACTACGACACGCTGAGCGAGATCGCCCCCGTCGTGGCCTACCCCGAGACCGCCTGGGGCACCCCCTGGCGCGAGATGATCGAGCTGAACAGCGGGGCCATCGGCAAGAAGGCCGAGGGCGAGGCCCTGATCGCCGACCTCGAGACGCAGATCTCCGACGCCGCCGCCGAGTACCCGCAGCTCGAGGGCACCTCGGCCGCCTTCCTCACCCACGTCGACACCGCCGACCTCAGCGAGGTCAGCTTCTACACGACGCACGACACCCGGGCCATGTTCTTCGACGACCTCGGCCTGACCACGCCCGAGAGCATCGCCACCGCCTCGGCGACGACCGACCTCTTCGCCCTGACCCAGAGCGCCGAGCAGGCCGATGCGTTCACCGACATCGACATCATCGTTACCTACGGCGGCGACGAGCTGCTGACCGCGCTGGAGGCCGACCCGTTGCTGTCGCAGATGCCCGCCGTGGCGAACAAGGCGATCGTCGCCCTGCCCGGCACCAGCCCGCTCGGCACCGCCGCGAACCCCACGCCGCTGTCGATCTCGTGGGTGCTCGACGACTACCTGGCGCTGCTCGCCGAGGCCGCCGACAAGGCGTGACCTCCACCGCCCTCGCCCCCGCCGCCTCGGGAGCCGCCGTCGTACGGCGCCCGAGGCGGCTGCGCGCGCTCTGGCTGCTGATCGCGGCGGCCGTCCTGGTGGCGCTCGCGGCGGCGAGCGTGGCCGTGGGGTCGCGCGAGGTGGGCTGGGACGACATCGTCGCGGCCCTGGGCGGCGCCACCGACGGCTTCGACCGGGCCGCGGTCGCGACGCGCATCCCGCGCACCCTGCTCGCCGTGCTGGCGGGGGCCGCGCTCGCGGTGTCGGGTGCCGTGATGCAGGGCGTCACCCGCAACCCGCTGGCCGACCCGGGCATCCTCGGCGTGAACATGGGGGCGTCGCTCGCGGTGGTGACGGGCATCGCGTTCTTCGGGCTGGCGAGCGCATCGGCGCAGATCTGGGTGGCGATCGTCGGGGCCGCGGTCGCCGCCGTCTTCGTCTACGTGGTGGGTTCGCTCGGTCGCGGGGGCGCCACGCCGCTCAAGCTGGCGCTGGCCGGCGCGGCCACCTCGGCCGCACTCGTGTCGTTCACCAGCGCGATCGTGCTGCCGCGCGGCGACATCTCCGACAGCGTGCGGTCGTGGCAGATCGGCGGAGTGGGCGGGGCGACCTTCACGAGCAT
This sequence comes from Herbiconiux gentiana, assembly GCF_024978135.1. Classification (GTDB taxonomy): domain Bacteria; phylum Actinomycetota; class Actinomycetes; order Actinomycetales; family Microbacteriaceae; genus Herbiconiux; species Herbiconiux gentiana. The sequence goes on from NZ_JANTEZ010000005.1 coordinate 242,082, forward strand.
CCAGCAGGTGCTGCCGTTCGTGCTCGCCGGCTTCGCGATCTGCCTGCTCTCGGCGCGCGGGCTCAACTCGCTCGCCCTCGGAGACGAACTGGCGGCGGGTCTCGGCGAGCGCGTGGCCCTCGCTCGCGGCGGGGCGGCCCTCGGGGCGGTCGTGCTCTGCGGTGCGGTCACCGCGATCGCCGGGCCGATCGGCTTCGTCGGGCTCGTGGTGCCGCACGCCTGCCGGCTGCTGGTCGGGGTCGACCACCGCTGGCTGCTGCCGTTCTCGGCCGTCGTCGGCGCGTGTCTGCTGACCGCGGCCGACATCCTCGGGCGCATCGTCGCCCGGCCCGCCGAGATCGACGTCGGCATCATCACCGCGCTCGTGGGGGCACCCGTGTTCATCGCGATCGTGCGCCGACAGAAGGTGAAGAGCCTGTGACGCTCCTCGACCGCGCTCGGGCCTCGACGACGGATGCGGTGCAGCACGGCCGCGCCGCGCGAGCCCGCCGCCGCCGAACGGTGATCGTGGTGCTCGCGCTGCTGATCGCCGTGATGGCCGCCGTGAGCCTGATGGCGGGCCGCACCTTCTACCCGCCCGCCGACGTCATCGGCGTCATCCTCGGCCAGGACGTACCCGGGGCCTCGTTCACCGTGGGCCGGCTGCGCCTGCCCCGCACCGCGCTCGCCGTGCTCGCGGGGCTGTCGTTCGGTCTCGGCGGTGTCGCCTTCCAGACCATGCTGCGGAACCCGCTGGCGAGCCCCGACATCATCGGCATCAGCTCGGGCGCGAGCGCCGCCGCGGCCTTCGCCATCGTGACGCTGTCGCTCGGTGCCACCGAGGTCTCGGTGTTCGCGATCGTCGTCGGGCTGGCCGTCGCCCTGCTGATCTACCTGCTCTCGTACCGCAGCGGCGTGGCCGGCACTCGGCTGATCCTGATCGGCATCGGCGTGGCCGCGATGCTCGACAGCGTCACCGCCTACGTGCTCTCGCAGGCCGCGCAGTGGGATCTGCAGGAGGCCATGCGCTGGCTCACCGGCAGCCTGAACGGCACGAGCTGGCCGCAGGTGCTGCCGGTGCTCGTCGCGGTCGCGGTGCTTTCGCCGGTGCTGCTCGGCCAGGGCCGCAACCTCGCGGTGTCGCAGCTCGGCGACGACACCGCCTCGGCGCTCGGCGTGCGCGTCGACCGCACGAGGCTCATCGTGATCGTCGCGGCGGTCGGCCTGATCGCCTTCGCCACGGCGGCCGCCGGCCCGATCGCGTTCGTCGCGTTCCTCTCGGGGCCCATCGCGGCGCGGCTGGTCGGCCCGGGCGGCTCCCTGCTCGTGCCCGCCGCCCTCGTCGGCGCCCTGCTCGTGGTGGTCGCCGACTTCGTGGGCCAGTTCGCCTTCGGCACGCGCTACCCCGTCGGGGTCGTCACGGGTGTGCTCGGCGCTCCCTATCTGGTGTATCTGATCATCCGCTCGAACCGCTCAGGAGGCTCGCTGTGACCCGCGACCACACCCTCGTCGCCGCCGACCTCACCCTCGGCTACGGCGATCGCACCGTCGTCGACGGCCTCGACCTGGCCGTGCCGCCCGGCGCCGTGACCGCCATCGTGGGCGCGAACGCCTGCGGCAAGTCGACGCTGCTGCGCTCGATGTCCCGCCTGCTCGCGCCGAAGGGCGGCCAGGTGCTGCTCGACGGCAAGCAGGTGCACCGGATTCCCGCCAAGGAGCTCGCACGCACCCTCGGCCTCCTGCCGCAGTCGCCCATCGCGCCCGAGGGCATCACGGTCTCCGACCTCGTGGGCCGGGGGCGGCACCCGCACCAGAGCCTGTTCGCCCGCTGGAACGCCGCCGACGACGCCGCAGTCGCCGCCGCCCTGGAGGCCACGGAGACCGTGGCCCTGGCCGACCGCCCGGTGGACGAACTCTCGGGCGGCCAGCGCCAGCGCGTCTGGATCGCGATGGCGCTCGCGCAGCAGACCGAGCTGCTGCTGCTGGACGAGCCGACGACCTTCCTCGACGTCAGCCACCAGATCGACGTGCTCGACCTGCTCACCGACCTCAACCGCACGCGGGGCACCACGATCGTGATGGTGCTGCACGACCTGAACCTGGCGGCGCGCTACGCCGATCACCTGGTGGCGCTCGCCGACGGACGGGTGCACGCCGCGGGCACCCCCGCCGAGGTGCTCACCGAGGACGTCGTGCGCGCGGTGTTCGGGTTGGAGAACCGGATCATCGCCGACCCGACCTCGGGCAAGCCGCTGATGCTGCCGCTGGGGCGGCATCACGTAGCGGGGGCGGTGCCGAGCCTGGCGGGGGACGTGGCGGGCCTGCCGCCGCAGGGCGCCGGCGCCGCGACCGTCCTCACGGTGGCGGGCGCGGTGCCCGATGGTGCGTTACCGTCGGAACGGTGACCGCCGCCTCCACCCGAACGACGCCGACCACCGCCGCCCGCCGTGCCCGCTTCGGAACGGCGATGCTGTTCTTCACGAACGGCGCCATCTTCGCCAACCTGCTGCCGCGCTACCCCGAGATCGTCGAGCAGCTCGACCTCAGCAAGGCGGTCTTCGGGCTCGCCGTGGCCGCGTTCCCGGTGGGGGCGCTGCTCGCCGGGCTGAGCGCCGGTGCGCTGATCCGGCGGTTCCGCTCGTCGCGGGTGGCGGTGGTGGCGACGGTGCTGAGTGCGGCGGGCATCCTGATCGCGGCATCGGGGTCGTCGTGGGCCGTGCTCGCCGGCGGGCTCTTCATCGCCGGCGCGATGGACTCGATCACCGACGTCGCCCAGAACTCCCACGCGCTCAGGGTGCAGCGGCTGTACGGGCGCTCGATCCTGAACTCGTTCCACGCGATCTGGAGCATCGGCGCCGTCTCGGGCGGGGTGATGGGGGCCGCCGCCGCCCAGATCGCGGTGCCGATCCCGCTGCATCTCGCGGTGAGCGGCGTGCTGTTCACGGTCGTCGCCGTGGTCGCGTACCGGCTGCTGCTGCCGGGTCCGGAGCCGGTGGAGCTGGTGGAGCCGGTGGAGCCGGTGGAGCCGGTCGGGGCCGCGGCCGCGCCGGAACGCGCATCCGCCCCTCGTCGCACGGGCCGCCTCGTCACCTACGGGGTGCTGCTGGCGCTCGTGGTGATCGCCTCGGCCGGCGCCGTGGTCGAGGATTCGGGTGCGTCGTGGTCTGCGCTCTACCTCTCGGGGTCGCTCGAGACCTCGGCGTTCGTGGCGGGCATCGGCTTCGTGGCCCTGCAGGGCATGCAGTTCATCGGGCGGATGCTCGGCGACCGCCTCGTCGACCGCTTCGGCCAGCGCGCGGTGGCCCGCACCGGCGGCGCGATCGTGCTGGTGGGCATGGGGCTCGCGCTGGCGTTCCCCTCGGTGTGGGGCACGATCGCGGGCTTCGGGCTGGCCGGGCTCGGGGTCTCGACGCTCATCCCGGCGGCGATGCAGGCGGCCGACGAGCTGCCGGGGTTCCGGCCGGGCACGGGGCTGACGATCGTGAGCTGGCTGCTGCGGCTCGGTTTCCTGGTGTCGCCGCCGCTCGTGGGGGCGGTCGCGGATGCCACGAGCCTGCGGGTGGGGCTCCTGATCGTGCCGGTGGTGGGGTTGCTCGTGGTGGTGTTCGCGGGGGTGCTCTCGACGCGGCGGGCGCACGCGCACTGAGCGCGGCGGCGGCGTCCGCCCCTGCGCCTGCACCTGCGCCTTGGCCGTGACAAACGTCATGGGCGAAAGGTGACAGGAGGCCGAGGCACCTCGGCCCCGCCGCCGCCAGCATGAGGACATGACCTCCTCCACCACCCGCCCACCCGCCGCGATCGACGCGCGCGGGGTCGTCAAGAGCTTCGGCTCCGTGCACGCCGTGCGCGGCGTCGACCTGACCGTCCAGCCCGGCGAGATCGTCGCCTTCCTCGGCCCGAACGGCGCCGGCAAGACCACCACGATCGACATGATCCTCGGCCTGACGAACGCCGACGCCGGCTCGATCGAGGTCTTCGGCCACACCCCGCGTGGGGCCGTGGCCCGGGGGCTGATCTCAGCCGTGCTCCAGACCGGTGGCCTGCTGAAGGACATCACCGTGCGCGAGACGGTCGAGCTCACCGCGAGCCTGTTCGCCGAGCGGAGGCCGGTCGACGAGGCGCTGGAGCGGGCGGGCATCCTGGAGCTGGCGAACCGGCGGGTGGGCCTGTGCTCGGGCGGCGAGCAGCAGCGGCTGCGCTTCGCGATGGCGCTGGTGAGCGACCCGGCGCTGCTCATCCTCGACGAGCCGACCACGGGTATGGACGTCGAGGCGCGCCGCTCGTTCTGGAGCGCCATCCGCGCCGACGCCGCCCGCGGGCGCACCGTGATGTTCGCCACGCACTACCTCGAGGAGGCCGACGAGTACGCCGACCGCATCGTGCTGATGAGCCGCGGCAGCATCGTGGCCGACGGCACGACGGCCGAGATCAAGAACCTCGTCTCGGGGCGCGTCGTGCAGCTGACCCTGCCGAACGCCGACCTCACCGCGCTGTCGGCCGTGCCCGGTGTCGACTCGGTCGAGACCGCGGGCGACCGGGTAACGGTGCACACCCGCGACTCCGACGGTCTCGCCCGGCACCTGCTCACGACGACGGAGGCGCGCGACCTCGAGATCACGGCCCAGAACCTCGAGAGCGTGTTCCTCGCCCTCACCACCGAACCCGCGGCATCTATCGATGCCCCCACCCACCTCGCGGCATCCGTCGATGCCCCCCTGAACGGAGCAGCACGATGACCGCCATCACCCTCGACCGCCCGGTCCCCGCCCTCGGCGGGTTCACCCTCACCTACCTGCGGCTGGAGCTGGTGCGCAAGATCCGCAATCCGCGCGGGCTGTTCTTCACCGTCGCGTTCCCCGTGCTGATGTTTTTCATCGTCGGCTACCAGCTGCTCGACACCCCCCTCACCGACACCCCGATCGCGGCGGGTGGCGTCTCGGTCGCCGCCTACATCATGGTGTCGATGGCGATGTACGGCGCGATGATGTCGGCCACCCAGACCGGCGCCTCGGTCGCCGCCGAGCGGGCGCAGGGCTGGACCAGGCAGCTGCGTCTCACCCCGCTGAACCCGCTCGTCAACGTCGCGGTGAAGACCATCGCCGGAATGATGTTCGGGCTCGTCGCCATCATCGCGACCTACCTCGTGGCGATGATCGCGGGCGTCGAGCTGTCCGCCGTGCAGTGGATCGTGTCGGGGCTCGCCGCGTGGCTGCTCGCCGGAGCGGTCTTCACCACCCTCGGACTGATGGTGGGCTACATGGTGCCGGGCGAGAACGTCGCCCAGATCACGAGCCTCGTGGTCGTGCTGCTCGCGTTCCTCGGCGGACTGTTCTTCCCGCTGTCGAACATGCCCGACTTCTTGCAGACGATCGGCAGGCTGACCCCGGTCTACGGCATCGGTGAACTCGCGCGCTCACCGCTGACGGGCGAGGGCTTCGACCTCGGCGCCCTGATCAACGCGGTGGTCTGGCTCGCGGTGTTCGTGGCGGGGACGGTCTACTTCTTCCGCCGCGACACCCGACGCAGCTGAGTGGGCGGCCGCGGCCGTACAGTGAGCGTGATGAACGACGTCGAGCGCACCCGCACCCCCGCTGCCGCGGCGGCGAGGCCCGTGGGGTTCTCCGACCGCGGGTGGTTCATCGGTGCGGGCATGTCGCTCGCGTGGACGGTGCCCATCCTCATCCAGATCTGGGCGCGGCCCGCCCTCGTCGACCTCGTGCCGACGCTGCTCGTGGTGGTCTTCTCGGCGATGTTCCTGGCGACCGTGCCGGTGATGCGCCGGCTCCCCACGGGTGCGGCGCGGTTCGTGCCGGCCGGGTCGCTGTTCGTGGTGAGCCTGCTGCTCGTGCCGTGGATCGGCGCCGACGTGCGATGGCTCTGGACCTTCGTGGGCGTCGCGATCGCGGTCTCGCGCCTGTCGTGGTGGAGACTGTGGGCGACGCTTCTCGTGCTCGCGGGCCTGACCTTCGCCGTCGGGGTGTGGGACGACGCCGACGTCGGCCTCAGCGCCCTGAATGCGGCGGTCATCCTGTCGGTCTCGGTGATGATGGCGACGCTCACCGGCAACATCTCGACCCTCGACCGCCTGCGTGCCGCCCAGGACCAGGTCGCCGAGCTCGCCGCCGAACGCGAGCGCAGCCGGGTCGCGCGCGACGTGCACGACATCCTCGGCCACTCGCTCACCGTGATCATCGTGAAGGCCGAGCTCGCCGGTCGACTCCAGGATGCGGGTTCCTTCGCCGCCCGCAGCGAGATCGCGCAGATCGAACAGCTCGCCCGCGGTGCGCTGGCCGACGTGCGGGCGACGGTGCACGGCTTCCGCGGCGTGAGCATCAGCGGAGAGCTCGCCGCCGCCCGCGCCGCCCTCGAGAGCGCGGACGTCTCGGCCGACCTTCCCGGCTCGACGGAGCAGGTGCCCGCCGACCGGCGCGAGCTCGCCGGCTGGGTGGTGCGCGAGGCCGTGACGAACGTGGTGCGGCACTCGGGCGCCCGCACCTGCCGCGTGCGACTGGACCCCCGCGGCATCGAGGTGGCCGACGACGGCTGCGGCCCGTCGGCCGCAGCCGAGTCGGGTTCCGGGCTGACCGGTCTGCGAGAGCGCGTGGAGGGTTCGGGCGCACGATTGACGCTCGGCCGGAGCGATCTCGGTGGCTTCAGGGTGAGGGTGACGTGGTGATCCGGCTGCTGATCGCCGACGACCAGGCGCTGGTGCGGGGGGCGCTGGCCGCGTTGCTCGATCTCGAGCAGGACATCGACGTGGTGGCCCAGGTCGGTCGCGGCGACGAGGTCGTCGAGGCTGTGCGAGCATCCGGAGCCACCGTCGCCCTGCTCGACATCGAGATGCCCGGCATCGACGGCATCGCCGCCGCGGCGCTGGTGGGGGCTCAGCTGCCGGAGTGCCGCGTGCTCATGGTGACCACCTTCGGGCGACCGGGGTACCTCGCTCGCGCCATGCAGGCGGGCGCGGCCGGATTCGTCGTGAAGGACACCCCGGCGGCGGAACTCGCGGACGCCGTTCGCCGGGTCTCGATGGGGCTCCGGGTGGTGGATCTGCAGCTGGCGGCGGAGTCGCTGGCGCAAGGGGACTCACCGCTCACGGAGCGGGAGACCTACGTGCTCGCGGCGGCGCGGCAGGGCGGCTCGATCTCCGACGTGGCCCGGGCGGTGCACCTGTCGCAGGGCACGGTGCGCAACCATCTGTCGAGCGCGATCGGCAAGACGGGCGGGAAGAATCGGGCGGATGCGGTGCGCGTCGCAGAGGAGCGGGGTTGGCTCTGAAACGAGCAGTCATCGCTCAGTCTTAGCCCTGGGCGCTGACGCGCTGCTAGCGGGTCCTCGGGTCCATGTCCTGTTGCCAGACCGCGGTGGCGCCGCTGTGGCCGATGAGGACGGCCTGCACCGTGGTGCCGGCGGATGCCACGAGGGCCAGCGCGATCAGGACGATGGGGATCCATCGAGGGCGGAGGCGGGGGCGCTCCGGGGCGCGTCGGGCATCGGCCGACGAAGCCGAGGCGGCGGCGCGGGCGCGCTTCTCGGTGAGGTTCCACCAGAGCAGCAGGCCCGCCACCACGACGAGGCCGATGACCCAGGGCAGCAGGCCGTCGGCCAGGGCCGAGTGCGTCTCGATCAGGTCGTTCTCCCCCACCCGCTCCTCGAGGCGCTCGCCCGACTCCTTCGAGATCGGCACGAGCGCGAGGGCTACGACCGCCACTCCCAGCGGAAGGTACCCGGCCCAGCGCCGGAACCGAGGCCAGACGGCGGTCAGCAGCACGAGCACGGCGGCCAGCGGTACCACCACCTCCGTCGCATGGACTACGAGCGGATGGAGGGGCAAGCCGAAGAAGGTGTCGAACACGATGCCAGCCTCATAGCCGATTCTTCGAGAATTCTTAGACGGCTCCCGAGGCGCCGAGGAGTGCGCCGATGGCGTAGGTGGCGGCGAGCGCCAGGGCTCCGCCGAGGACCACGCGGAGGGTGGCCCGCCGGCGCGAGCTGCCGCCGATCGTCGCGGAGAGGGTGCCCGTGATCGCGAGCGCCACCAGCACGGCCACGAAGGTCACCGGCACGCGCCACTCGGCGGGCGGCAGCAGGATGGCGAGCAGCGGCAGGACGGCCCCGATCGTGAACGCGGCCGCCGAGGCCGCGGCCGCATGCCAGGGGCTGACGACGTCGTCTTGGTCGATGTTGAGTTCGGCCGAGAGGTGGGCGGCGAGCGCGTCGTGCTCGGTCAGCTCCACGGCCACCTGCCGCGCCGTGCTCTCGCTCAGCCCCTTGGCGCGGTAGATCAAGGTCAGCTCGTCGAGCTCCTCGGTGGGCATCTCGCGCAGTTCCGCGCGTTCCTTCGCGATCAGCGCGCGCTCGCTGTCGCTCTGGCTGCTGACGGACACGTACTCCCCCAGCGCCATCGAGATCGCGCCACCGACCAGACCCGCCACACCGGCGGTCAGGATCGGTCCGGTCGCGCTGGTCGCTCCGGCGACCCCGACCACGATCGCCGCGACCGAGACGATCCCGTCGTTCGCTCCGAGCACGCCGGCGCGCAGCCAGTTCAGGCGCTGCGCGATGCCGCCGCGGTGCGGCTCGTCGGGATGGGGTGCGGGAAGACCCGTGGCGTCAGTCGACATGCGCTTACTCAAGCACCTCTTCGCCGGAGAAGGCGCCTAAGAAAGCTGGAAGAATTCAGGACGATCGTTGGGAGGGTCAGCAGACGGCCCCAGCGAATCGAGCGGATCATGAGCCTCAGGACCCCACCGGCCCCGGTGTCCACCCGACGAACGGCCGTTGCGAGCGATTCCGTCGCTCGCGACCGCCGCACGAGGACGCGGCGACGACTACGCGCGGCCGACGCCATGGTGGCGCTCGTCTGGGCATCCGTCGCCACCGCCGTGGCGCTCTGGCTGGCGTACGGCGGTGTCGCCCAGGTGACGGATGCCGGGTCGGCAGTGACCTCGGCCGGAATCGTCACGGGGCTGATCGGCACCGATCTCCTCCTGCTGATGCTCGTGCTGGCCGCCCGCATCCCCGTGATCGATCGCGTGGTCGGTCAGGACGCAGCGATGGCCCTGCACCGGCAGCTCGGCAAGCCGGCGTTGTACCTGATCCTCGCCCACGGCATCCTGCTCACCGTCGGCTACTCGCTGAGCGACGGCTCGAACGTCGTCGCCGAGACGATCGCCCTGTTCGAGGGCCCCGACCTGGCCCTGGCCTATCTGGCACTGGGGTTGCTTGTCGCGGTCGTGGTGACCTCAGTCGTCGCGGTGCGGCGCCGGTTCTCCTACGAGGCCTGGCACCTCGTCCACCTGCTGAGCTACCTGGCCGTGCTCGTCGCGCTGCCGCACCAGTTGAGCGCCGGCGGAGTGCTCGCCGCCGGCACCGCGCAGCGGATCTACTGGATCGGTCTCTACGCCCTGGCCTTCGGCGCGATCGGCGTCTTCCGCTTCGCGGTGCCCGCGTGGCGCAGTCTGCGGCACGGCATCCGGGTCGCCGGAGTGGAGACTGTGGCGACGGGGGTGGTCTCGATCCACCTCGTGGGCCGCGACCTCGACCGGCTGCAGACCGCCGGCGGGCAGTACGCGATCTGGCGGTTCTGGTCGGGCGGCACCTGGTGGCACGCGCATCCGATCTCGTTCTCCGCCGTGCCGACCGCGATGGCGGCCCGAATCACGGTTCGCGACCTCGGCCGGGGCAGCGCCGCGATCAGCCGGGTGCGCCCGGGCACCCGGGTCTCGTTCGAGGGCCCCTACGGCGTCTTCACCGATGCTCACCGGGTCGCCCCGCGGCTGGCCGTGGTCGCGGCGGGGATCGGTGTCACGCCCATCCGCTCGCTGCTCGAGCACTCCCCGCTCAGGCCGGGCGAGGCCACCGTGCTGCTCCGGGCGACCGAACCGAGCGGGAGCTATCTCTGGCACGAGATCGGAGCGCTCCCGAGCATGCGGCGCAGCGCCGTGTACTCGATGCTGGGCTCCCGCCCGCCCGGGCTGTCGACCTGGATGTCGGCCGACGCCCTCGGCCGCGGAGTGACGATCACCAGCGTGTTCCCCGAGCTGCTCGACTCCGACCTGTACGTCTGCGGGCCGTCGGCCTGGGCCGAGCTCGTCGCCCGCGACGCCCGCGCCGCCGGTCTGCCCGAGTCGCAGCTGCACGTCGAGAGGTTCGACTGGTGAGGGCGCGCGCGCTGGTGCTGAGCGTCCTGTCGTCGGTCGCCGTGCTGACGGTGGGCTGGCAGCTCGGCACCCAGAACCAGCAGGCGCCGAGCGCGTCGGTTCCGGATGCGGGGGCACCCGGGCCGGTCGCCTCGTCGACACCGACACCGACACCGACACCGACACCGACACCCTCCACCTCGACCCCGGCCTCGGTATCTCCGTCCGCCTCGGCGCCCACCCCCGCCGGGGCCTCGGGCACGTTCACCGGCAGCTCCGTGCAGACCCGCTACGGCGCCGTGCAGGTGCAGATCACCGTCGAGAGCGGCACCCTCACCGACGTCACCGCACTGCACCTCACCGACGACGACCAGCGCTCCGTCTCGATCAGCAACCGTGCGGCCCCCGTACTGCGTCAGGAGGTGCTCTCCGCGCAATCCGCGAACGTGCAGGGCGTGTCGGGTGCGACCTACACGAGCGACGGCTACCTCACCTCGCTGCAGTCGGCCCTCGACCAGGCCGGGCTCTGACCGTGGGCGTGCACGTCTTCACCACCATGGGCACCACGGTGAGCCTGCGCTTCGCGGGACCGACGGCGGCCGCATCCGCTCTCGCCGGCGTCGAGGACGCCTTCGACGAGCACGACCGCCGCTTCAGCCTCTATCGCCCCGACTCCGAGCTCAGCCGGGTGGCCCGCGGCGAACTCGCCCTCACACGCTCGAGTGTCGAGCTGCGCGAGACCTATGCCGAGGCGATCGACTGGTCGGCCCGCACCGGCGGCGCCTTCACCCCGCACCGGCCCGACGGGGTCATCGATCTCTCGGGCACGGTGAAGGCCCGGGCGATCGCGGCGGCGGCCCACCGCCTCGACGCGGCCGGCGAGACCGACTGGATGCTCGTGGCCGGCGGCGACATCCTGGTCGCCGGGGCGATCGGGGGCGAGCCCTGGCGGGCGGGCGTCGTCGACCCGGACGACCGGGGTGCTCTGCTCACGGCGGTGGAGCTCGGTGGGCGACGCCTCGCTCTCGCGACCTCGGGCACCGCCGAGCGGGGCGAGCACATCTGGCGCGGCGCCGGCCGCGCATCCGCCCCCTACAGCCAGGTGTCGGTGCTGGCCGAGGGGATCATGACCGCCGACGTGCTGGCCACGGCACTGGTCGCCGCCGGGCCGGAGCGATGCCAGGAACTGGTCGACCGCTTCGACCTCGAGGTGCTGACGGTCGATCTCGACGGCGCACTCACCGCGACCGCCGGCTTCACGCAGGCACGCGGCCTCGCGCGCTCATGAGCACGGAGGAGTCGCCTGCCTATACTTCGACCATGCCCGAGCGCGCCCGCATCCTGCTGGTGGAGGACGACGCGCGCCTGGCTCAGCTGCTCGAGCAGCTTCTCGCCGGGGAGGGCTACGACACGGTGCTCGCCCGCGACGGTCAGCGGGCGCTGCACGAGGGACTGACCCAGGAGTTCGACGTGGTCGTGCTCGACCGGGGCCTGCCGGTGCTGGAGGGGCTGGAGGTGCTGACTCGGCTGAGGAGCCGGGGCATCCTGACGCCCGCCCTCGTGCTCTCGGCGCTCGGCAACCCGGCCGATCGCGTCGAGGGCCTCGACCGGGGCGCTGAGGACTATCTCGCGAAGCCCTTCGACATCGACGAGCTGCTGGCCCGGGTGCGCGCGCTGCTGCGCCGCCACCGCAGCACGGTGCCCACGCTGGCCCTGCCGGCCGGCTCGCTCGACGTCGGCGGGCGAACGGTCACCACTCGCGACGGCCACACGGTCACCCTCTCGGAACGCGAGACCGACCTCCTCGAACGACTCGCGCGGCGCCCCCACCAGGTGTTCGAACGCGACGACCTGCTCGCCACCGTGTTCCCCGACGCCGACGACCCCGGCGTGGTCGACACCTACGTGCACTATTTGCGCAAGAAGCTCGGGCGAGGCAGCGTGACGACCGTGCGCGGGGTCGGCTACCGGCTGGGGCCGCTGCCGTGACCGCGGCACGGCCGGACGACCTCCGGCGGGCATCCCTGCGGCTCACGGCGCAGTTCACCGCGCTCGTTCTGGTGCTGCTGGCGATCGTCGGTGCCGTGGTGTTCGCCCTCGTGAGCACGAGCATCGCCGAGGCGGACCAGCGGACCCTGACGACCCTCAGCCAGCTGGACTCGCCCGGGGACGCCCCCGCCGGCTCGTACCTGTCGATGATCGACGGGCGCAGCGGTGACACCCTCATCTCGTCGAACGCCATCCCTGCGGGCCTCGTCGACACCTCGGCGATCTCCACGGTGGCCGCCGGGGGCGCCGACGTGAGCATCAGACGGAGCGTCGACGGGCACGACTACCTCCAGCTCACCACCTCCGACACGGGTGACCGCAACCACGATCGCGTGGTGCAGGTCTCCCTCGACCTCCGCGAGAGCGGGGAGGAGCTCGGGCGACTCGCCACCGCGCTGATCGTGGGCGGGCTGCTGGCCGCCGTGCTCGCGTTCGGGGCCGCCTACCTGATGGCGCGACGGGCCATCAGACCCCTGTCCGACGCGCTCGCGCTGCAGCGCCGCTTCGTCGCGGACGCGAGTCACGAGCTGCGCACCCCGCTGACGCTGCTCAGCACCCGCGCCCAGATGCTGCGGCGACGGAGCGGGCCCGAGCTGCCCGATGACGTGACCCGCTCGGTCGACGAGATCGTCACGGACACCCGGGCGCTGACCGAGATCCTCGAGGACCTCTTGATCGCCGCCGACCCTCGGAAGGCCGCCGACCCGACGCCGGTCGACCTGGCGGCCACGGCCGACGAGGCGGTCGCGCTGCTCCGGGACGGGGCGGCGGGCCGCGGGCTCCGCCTGTCCCGGGACGGGGCGGCCGTCGCCGTCGAGACGATCGGCAGCCGCGCGGCGCTGCTCCGGCTCGTGATCGCCCTCGCGACGAACGCGCTGGACCACGCGCGCAGCGAGGTGACGGTGACGGTCACTTCGGCGGCGAGCGGGGACGCGGTCGTCCGGGTCGCCGATGACGGGCCCGGGTTCCCGCCCGAGGTCGCGGCCACCGCCTTCGAGCGCTTCGCGAGCGGCCGCGCGGCCGCCGCCGCCGGGGTCGACGCCGACCCGGACACCGGCACCGACGCCGCCCCGGAAACAGCCGTCACCCGCCACTACGGCCTGGGCCTCGCGATCGTCGCCGAGATCGTGCGCCGCCACCACGGCACCGTGCGGATCGAGCATCCGCCGAGCGGAGCGTCGATCGTCTGCGTCTTCCCCCGCAACCGCCGACCCGCACGCGGGTGAGCGCAGCGGAGTCACGACCTCTTGCGGCGAGGGATCAGCGGCGGCACATCGAGGGTGGGGACCGCTCTCTTCATGAACTTGTCGAAGTCGGGCACCGTAAACGCCGCGTAGCCGTGCTCGGGCGTGTAGAGGAGACCCATCTCGATCAGCTCAGCGCGGGTCGGGCCGAGCTGAGTGGACGTCCGTCCCATGAGTGACGCCACATCTGATGCCTTCTGAGGCTCCGATCCGAGCTCGGCCATCGCGCGCATGTAGGCGGTCTGCAATGGGGTCGCCCGGTCGAGTCGAACCCGGAAGAACGAGGTGTCGAGCTTGGCCCCGTATGCATCGCGGGCGAGTTCGACATCGCCGCGGGTGATACGGTTCCCGGTCGCGACCGTCCACTCTTGATAGCCCAGCTCTTGGATGAAGTACGGATACCCGTTCGTGATCTCGACCGCGAGATCGACCGCGTCGCCGTCATAGACGGCCCCTTCGGCCGCTGCAGTTTCGACGAGCGCAGCGCTCGCGTCGGCGCGATCGAGCGAGTCGATCCGGGGGAACGTGAAGAGACGCTCCGCGTACGACTTCGCGTCGCCCGCCAGTTCGGCGATCTGTGGGAGCCCTGCGCCGACGAACGTGACAGGAAGACTTCGCTGCACGATCTTGTGCACCGCCTGGATGATGGCCTCGAGCTGCGGTGCGTTCAGGAACTGCACTTCGTCGAGGAGGAGCACAACCCCCTTGTCCTGTTCTGCCGCAGCCTCTCCGAGTGCTACGAGGACATCGGTCAAGTCCATCCCGAGGTCACCGTGATCGGCCGACCCCTCGGCCGGAGGCACGTCCCATCCCATGGACCACGTGCCCTCAGCATCGACCGATACGGCGAAGGCGCTCAGCACCTCCGCCGCCCTGCGCCCGATCGCCGTCCACCGCGCCCTCGGCGACAGTCGGAGCAGCGCAGCCTTGAGCTGAGACGCCATCGTCTGACGGAAGCGGTTCTCCCCGTGCTTGACCGCTTCGAACTCGATGACCTCCCATCCTTCCCTCTGGGCGATGGAACGGAAGGAGTTCAGAAGCACCGTCTTACCGACACCTCTGAGGCCGGTGATGATCATCGACTGCTCAGTGCGACCGCGGCGCAGGCGATGGAGCAGGGTGGTGAATGCGGCGGTTTGCTCGTCTCTGCCGATCAGGATCTCGGGGCGCGCGCCCGCGTTCGGCGTGTACGGGTTGTCGATCGCATCCATGCGGTGAGGTTGTCCGGTTTAGATGGCTTTATCCATGGTCAATAAAACGTTCTAAACTTCGCAAATCACCCCGGTCGGACGACGGCGACGGGGAGTTCTCCCCATCGACCCGCGCAGACGCCCGGGATAGGGTCGCAGCACACGGCACGCGGAAGGGGTGAGCGGGATGACGGGATTCGTGGGGGCGGACGTCGCCGAGCTGCGGCGGCTGGCGAAGTCGGTGGCGACGAGCGGGGAGCGGCTCGCGGCCATCCGGTCGGCGCTGACGAGCGACATCGGCCGAGCATCCTGGGGCGGACCCGACGGCGTCGAGTTCACCTCGACCTGGAACGGGCAGCTGGCGCCCGCACTGCAGAAGGTCGGCGCGGGGCTCGCCGCCGCAGCCGAGAGCCTGCTGCGCAACGCCGACGAGCAGGATGCGACCAGCCAGGAGGGTGCCGCCGGCGGCGGGACCGGCCCGGTGCTGAGCACCATGCCTGCCTGGGTCGGCGGCGGTCAGACCCCCGTGTTCAGCACGATGCCCGCCTGGTTCGACTCCGGCACGAACCCCTTCTCGCCCCATGGGCCGGGCACCGACCCCGTGACCACGGGTGACGGCCAGTACACGATCGGCCCACCCGACCGACCCACCTTCCAGTGGGACGAGGACTTCGAGTACGACTCCGAGAGCCCGAACCCGGGCGACTACGTCTCGGCGGCGGAGTGGAAGGCCAAGCTCGCCGGCGCGGGCATCCTGAAGCGCGACCTCGACGACGGCATGGACGCCTACTCGCACTACTGGGACAACACGGGCGACCCGTGGGAGTTCGACTACGAGGAGGCCGTGCGCGAGGACCCGGTGATCGCGTCGAACGTGCAGAGCGAGATCGAGCGCGCGCAGGCGGCGGCCGACGAGCTGATCGGCTCGGGTGGCGACTCCTTCCAGTTCACGGGCGCCGCGTCGGCCGGCGACGGCTACCCCGAGACCGAGAACTGGCAGAAGGCCATCGGCGGCTACCAGCAGTGGTCGAGCGGAGACGTCACGGTCGACGGCGACCAGGCCACGATGGTCGTCACCGTGCACGCCGAGGACCACTACAACTTCAATCGCGGACAGGCCGACATCGCCTCGAACGCGTCCGATGACGAGAACGGGCGGTTCACCGAGCTCGGCTGGGCGAAGCCGTTCGACAGCTCGGGATCGGTGACCCGCACGGTCACCTGGACCGTCGGCGACCCTGGGTCGGTGCAGGTCTCGGAGCCGGAGGAGCCCAGTGGCCGGTGATCGAGCTGCGAAGCGCCGGGTCGCCGGCCCGGTCATGCTGGCGCTCAGCGTCGGGCTGGCGCTCGGCGGATGCGCGGGCATCCTGTCGCCCGGCCAGGCCGGCACCCCCCGAACCGACTCACGAACCACGGAGGCCCCGATGAGCACCGACAGCGGCAGCAGCACAGGCACCGACAGCGGCAGCAGCACCCAGCGCAGCGGCACCGGTGAGCTGCGCACCGACCTCGAGCCGCTCACCTCGCGCTTCCCGCTGCTCGCCGACGCCGAGTCGGTCACCTGGATGTCGGGCACGCTCGGCGACGACTCGGTGCCGGGCCCCTCCACCTACTGGATCGACGCCGTCGTCACCCTGCCCGCCGCCGACGCCGAGAAACTCGCCGCCGACACCCAGCCGGCGCCGGCCACCGCCGACCCGGTCGTCGAGAGCGGTCTCGAAGCCGCACTGCCGGACGGTCCGTACCTCACCTCGGACGCGCTCGACGCGGCGTTCTCGCCGGGCGACATCCGCACGACGGCGCACCTCGCCGCCGACGGCCGCACCCTGGTGCTGCGCAGCGTCTTCCAGTGACGCGGGCCGACCCGCGCCGGCAGCGGGTCGGTCGACCCCGCGTCAGTCCCCCGACACCGAGTCGACGACGGCGGCCGCGAGCTGCGGCAGCAGCGCCTCCTGGCCCGGCGTGACCCGCACCGCGACCCAGGCGTTGTCGACGAGGATGCTCACCTGGTCGCCCGCCGTCGAGACGAAGGCCTCGCCCGGGTAGCCGGTCGTCGGCGTCCAACCGCCCCCGCCCACCGGGGTCGACTCGCGGAAGTAGCCCGCGCCGCCCGGCAGCACCGACGCCCAGACGGTCGGCGCCGTCTCGCCCGACCAGGCGCAGCCGCAGCCGCCGACCTGACGGTTGCTGCGGAAGCTCGCGAGCGCGTACTCGCCCTCGTAGCTGCGGTAGACGTGGGTCGTCCCGTCCCCGACGATCTCGGCCACACGGCCGAGGGGGATCAGCCCGTCGCAGTCCGTCGCGCCGGGGAGGTCGGCCCCGGCCGGGTGCCAGAGCGGGCCTGGCTCCCCCGCCGCGGCCACCGCGGCGACCGCACCGGCGAACGCGCTGCGCGCCGCCGCGACCAGCTCGGGGGTGACGGCCCCGGAGGTCGGTGACACCGACAGGCGCAGCCCGTAGCCGTCGACGTGGTCGATCAGGCCGCAGATCGGGAAGGTGCCGCCGACCCGGCAGAACTCCTTCGACTCCGGCCCACCGCCGGGGATCGACGAGGCGCCCCCGAAGGTCTCACCGTTCGCGGTCCAGGCGTAGTCGTCGTCGGTGACGTCGGGCACGATCGTGAGCCGGGCCGACGCCGGGTAGCGGCCGGGCGGCACGTCGGGGCCCTGGAAGGCGCACCGGAGCGATCCCGCCCGCGCGTCGGCGAAGTCCAGAGGGTCGCTTCCGCCACGCACGACGGGGTCGAGCGCCCCGCCCGCCAGCGCCTCCGCCGTGGCCTCGGGCAGCACCGTGTCGCAGCCGACCGGCACGCGCACCGGCGCCTGCGGGAAGTCTCCGCAGCCCGTGAGCGCTGCGACGCCGGCGCCGAGCGCGTTCGGTCCGCCGAGCAGCGTCACCCGGTCGACCCCCTGCTGCCGCAGCGCCGCGAGGGTCTGCTCGGGCACGCAGTCGGTGCGCACCGCGTAGAGCGGGGCCCCGACGCTGCCCGCGACGGCCGAGCCGGCCAGGGCGTCCGGGAAATCGGATCCGGTCACGAGGAAGGCACGCTCGGCGCTGGCGAAGCCGTCGAGGTTCACGGCGGCCGAAGTCGCGAAGCGGTCGTCGCCGCCGATCCGCCTGGTCGTGGCGACCGTCTCGAGGTCGGCCTCGAGGGCGGGGGTGACGGATGCGGGTCCGCCCACCACGACGGCGTCCTGCACGCCGAGTCGCGTCATCAGGTCGCGGGTCGGGGTGTCGAGCGCCGACGCCTGGCCGTCGACCAGCAGCACGGGAGCGTCGTGGAAGCCGGCGGCCGCACCCGCGGTGAGCGCGTCGGGGAAGTCGCGTCCCGTGGCGACGTAGGCGGTGTCCGCACCCGCCCCGAAGGCGTGCTCGGCGACGGCCAGCGAGGTCGAGAAGCGGGTGTCGCCCGCGACCCGCTCGACCGACGGGGCCAGCGGGACGAGGGCCGAGATCACGGCCCGGCCGACCGCGGCGGGACCGCCGACGACGACGATGCGCTCGGGGTCGAGTCGCGTGATCTCCTCGGCCACCGCCTGCGGCAGGGTGGCGCCCGCCGTCAGGAGCAGCGGGCCGCCCTCGACGGCCGCCGCGGGACCGGCGGAGAGCGCATCCGCGTACCCGGTGCCGGTGACGACGTAGACCACGGGGGCCGTGGCCGGATAGGTCGCCTTCGAGATCGCGACGGCGGTGGCCGTGCGGTCGGCGCCGGCGACGCGGTCGACCGCGGGAGCGGGGGCATCTGCGGGTGCCGCAACCGCCCCCAGCGGCACGGCGAGCGCCAGCGCCGCCGTCACCGCCAGCCCGCCCAGTATCGTTCCTGCTCGTCTGCGTGCGCGACCGGTCATCGTCGTCCCCCTGTGTGTCCGACGGCGCCCACCACACCGTCGGCTTCAGTGTGGTCCAGGAACGACCCATGCGCCAGCCGCGCGCTCCAGCCGAGCGCGCAGCCGGCACGCGCATCCGCTCTGCTTGAATGGGGGCATGCCGAGCCCCCTGCCGCCCGCCGACCGCCCGCGCTGGACCTCGGCGCAGTACTCGTACCTCGCGCTCGGCCTGAACGGCGGCTGCCTGATCGTGCTGTTCGCGAACCTGCTCACGCGCAACGAGTTCTGGCAGGTCGCGGTCGCGCTGGCGATCGGTCTGCTGCTGCTCGGCGGCCTCTCGGCGTTCCAGGCGCGACGCCTGCGCCTCAAGGAACGCCGAGAGCTGTAGTCCAGCGGCCGCGCGACCGGCTACCGCCGCAGCGTGTCCTTCGGCCGCTCGCCGAACCGCGCCGAGTACGACGCCGCGAAGCGCCCCAGGTTGCCGAAGCCCCAGTCGCGCCCGATCTCGGCCACGGTCGCCGACCCCGGGTCGCGCTCGAGCAGCTCCTGGTGCACCCGGTCGAGCCGCACGTTGCGCAGGTAGGTCGACGGCGACATGCCGAAGTGCCGTCGGGTCGCCTGCTGCAGGGTGCGGGTGTGGATGCCCGCCGCCTCGGCCGCGTCGGCCGGCGCGATGGGGTCGTGCGCGTGGTGGTGCAGGAAGTCCAGCGCGACCCGGGTGCGCCAGGCGGCCGGGGTGCGGATGCTCTCGGGGACGTCCCACGCGCGCCACGGGAACAGGCGCAGCAGCACCCGCGCGAGGTCGAGCTCGGCGGCGAGCCGCACCAGCGGGCCGGCGCCCACCCGGGCGATCGCCTGCGTCGCCTCGCTGACCGCCGTGCGCCACCGGTCGAGCACCGACGGGTCGGCCGGAGCCGCGTAGTCGAACGACACCGGCTGCACGGGGCCGTCGTGGAACTCCGTCGCGACCTTGTCGAGGAAGTCGGGGGCGAAGTGGATGAGGTTCTGCCGGTGCGGTTCGAACTCGAGGCTGAAGCGCCGCTCGGAGGGCAGCAGCAGCGGGTCGGAGGTGTCCGATCCGCGCCGGATGATGCGCCGCAGATCGAGCGTGCCGCCGCCGCGGCGGAACCAGCCCACCACGTACTCCTGCAGGTGCAGCACGTCGCCGCTGAGGATGCCGGAGCACTCGGAGGTGCGGAGGGTCACCCGCTCGTCGCCGATGTAGGCGTAACGGTAGGTGAAGTCGCCCGACGTCGCGCGCACGCGGAGATTGCCGCCGCCGTACGCGTCGGAATAGGTGGTCGCCGCCTCACGCGGGTCGGCGCCCGCGCTCTCGAAGCGGCGCAGGGCTCCACCGGGTTCTTGGCCTGCTGTGTAGGTGCTCGTCGTTCTCTCCATCTCGAAGACGGCGCGGCGTCCGGGGCGGGTCTGCCCGGTCGCGGAATACGCGGTCACAGATAAGACGTAGAGAACGAACGTTTCGTCACAACTTTCGCAAAACGGATACCTCGGACGGGGTCGCGGAGCAACGATGATAGGCACTCTGGGGGGCTCTCACCGCGGAGCCCGGAGCGCCGAAGGGCCGGAAGGAGGCGGACACCATCGAGCACGACGCCCTGCTGCAGGCCGATGACGCCCTCCTCGCGGCCCGCGCCATCGACGGCGACGTGCAGGCCTTCGCCCTGATCGCCCGGCGGCACGGCCCGCTGATGCGCGTGTACGCCTCGCGCCTGCTCGGCAGCGACGGCGAGGCCGACGACGTCGTGCAGGAGTCGTTCCTCGTGGGCTGGCGGCGCCTCGGCGACCTCGACCGTCCCGAGCACGTGCGGGCGTGGCTGATGCGCATCGTCAGCTCCAAGGCCATCGACCGGATGCGCCTCCACCGCAGCCACGACGACATCGACGATTGGGATCCGCCCGCTCCCGACGCCTCCTCCCCCGACCGCATCGTCGAGGCGCGACTGCAGTTCGACGCGATGTGGCTGGCGCTCAACCGCTTGCCGGCGGAGCAGCAGCGGTGTTGGCTTCTGCGTGAGATCGGCGGCTACCGCTACCAGGAGATCGCCGAGGGCCTCGGCCTGCCCGTCTCGACGGTGCGCGGGCTGCTCGCCCGGGCGCGGCAGTCGCTGCTGCGGGAGATGGAGGCGTGGCGATGAATCCCGACCACTCCGCTCCCGACCCCGAGCTCGACGGCCACACCCTGGCCGAGCTCGGCGAGTACCTCGACCGGGGACGCACCCCGTACGACCCCTCGATCGAGAACTCTCCCGGATGCCGCCTCGCGCTGGCGAACCTGACCCGGCTCGCCGGGCTCTCCGGTGGGCTGCTGACCCGTCAGGCCGAGCGGGAGCCCGACCGCGACGCGCTGTGGATCGCGGGACTGCTGGAGATCATCCGCGCCGAGATCGCCTCGGGGCGCGACGTGCCGGTCGCGCATCCCGACCCCGCCCTGCGCCTGACCCTCACGGAGGCCGCCGTGCGCGGCCTCGTGCGCCAGGCCGGAGACACCCTCGGCGGGGTGGTGATGGGCCGGTGCGTCCTCGACGGCGACGTCGGCGAGCCGGGTGCAGTGATCCGCCTCGACCTCAGCTGCGCCGTCGCGTACGGCCTGCCGATCGCCCCCACCGTCGATTGGCTGCGCGAGCGGGTGCGGGCCGAGCTGGCCCGCCACACCGAGCTCGTCATCGGCGCGATCGACGTGGCCGTCGACGACGTCTACCCGAGGGGCGGTGCCGCCGATGTCTGACACCGAGCTCTCGCGGCGGCTGACCGCGCTCGTGCGCGCCGCCGAGGGCGTGACCGCCGTCTACCCCGCCCAGCCGCTGCTCGAGGCGGCGGCGGGCGTCGTCGCCGAGACGCTCGAGCTGCGACCCGCCGGATCGAGCGTCGACATCGAGCGCGCCGACGGCGTCGCCACCGTGCGCGTGCAGATCGCCGCGGCCGACGCCCTGCCGGCCCCCGACACCCTGCGCCGCGTCGGCGAGCTGCTGCGCCGGGCCACCGACGCCGAGCCGAGCCTCGCCCCGCCGGTGGTCATCGCGGTCGCGGTGCGGCTGGTCGACACGGAGCCGCCGGCCCGCTGAGCCTTGTTCAGAATCCTCAGGCGGGCGGGACCGGTCGCTTCCGCCCCAGCAGGCCGACCCCGACCACCAACGCGAGCGCCGCCGCCGCGCACATTCCGAGCACCGTCGCCACGGTCGCCGGCCAGCCCGCAGCGTCGTAGACGAGCCCCACCGCCCAGCCGAAGAACGCCGTACCGCCGAGCCAGGCGAGCTGGTAGAGCGCGGTCGCCTGCCCGCGGCCGAGCTGGGCCCAGCGTCCGCTCAGTCCGCTGGCCACCGGATGCGCGCTGAAGCAGCCGATCGTGAACACGACGAGCCCGACGATCGCCACGACGAGCGAGTCGCCGAGCAGCAGCACCAGCCCGACCGCCATCACCCCGATCCCAACGAGCATCACCCGCAGGTAGCCGATGCGCTGGCCGAGACCACCGGAGACCCGACTCGCCACGGTACCCGAGAGGTAGGCGACGAAGAGCAGACTGACGAGGGCCTGGGGCACGAGGAACGGCGCACCGGTGAGGTGGAAGCCGAGGTAGTTGTAGACCACCGAGAACGACCCCATCAGCAGGAAGCCCACCGCGTAGAGCGCGAGCATCACCGGGTCCTTCAGCTGGAACAGGATGCGCGTGCCGAGCGGCACCGCGGCCGACCGCAGCCGCACGAACCCCCGCTGCGGCGGCACCAGCAGGAAGAAGGTCGCGGCGGCGATCGCCCCCAGCACCGACACGGCCAGCAGGCCGGAGCGCCAGCCGACGACCTCCGACAGCGGCCCGGCCACGAGCCGCCCCGCGATGCCCCCGATCGTGTTGCCCGCCACGTAGGTGCCGGCGGCGACCCCGACCCACGAGCCGTGCAGCTCCTCGGCGAGGTAGGCCACGGCGATGGCCGGCACGGCCCCCAGCGCGAGCCCGACGAGGCCGCGCATCACGAGCACCGACTCGAAGCCCGGCATGAGCGGCACCAGCAGCGACAGCAGCGTGGCCGAGACGAGGGAGATCTTCATGGCGGCCGTGCGCCCGATGCGGTCGGCGAGGGAGGCCCAGGGCAGCACCGAGATCGCCAGGCCGATGGTGGTCGCCGAGACGGTCAGCGCGGCGCCCGCCGCCGGCACGCCGAGCTCGCGGCCGAGGGCCGGCAGCACCGCCTGGGCGTCGAAGATCTGCGCGAAGGTCGCGAAGCCGGCGGCGAAGAGGGCCACGACGATACGCCCGTAGGAGCGCTCACCGCGCTCGAACCCGCGCCAGGCCGGGGGCTCGGCGGGCGGCCCCGCGGGTGGCCTGGCGGGCGGCTCGGTGGGCGGATTCACCCCACGAGCCTGCCACGCCCGGCCACGGCCGGCCGCGTCACATGTTGATCATGTGGCCGGTGAGGCCGTGGAAGCCCTCCTGCAGCGCCTCGCTCAGCGTCGGGTGCGTGTGCACGTTCCGGGCGAGCTCGGTGGCCGTGAGATCCCACTTCTGGGCCAGCGTCAGCTCGGGCAGCAGCTCGGAGACGTCGGGACCGATGAGGTGGGCTCCGAGCAGTTCGCCGTACTGCGCATCCGCGATCAGCTTGACGAAGCCGGTGGGCTCGCCGAGCCCGTGGGCCTTGCCGTTCGCGGTGAACGGGAACTTCGACACGAGCAGCTCGTGGCCCTCGTCGCGCGCCTGCTGCTCGGTGAGGCCGAAGGAGGCGACCTGCGGCTGGCAGAAGGTGGCGCGGGGCATCATGCGGTAGTCGCCGAGCGACTGGGTCTCGGCGCCGCCGATGGTCTCGGCCGCCACGACACCCTGGGCCTCGGCCACGTGGGCGAGCTGCAGCTTGGCCGTGACGTCGCCGATGGCGTAGATGCCGTCGACGCTGGTGCGCATGAAGTCGTCGATCGCGATGGCGCCGCGCTCGGTGAGGTGCACGCCCGTGGTCTCGAGGCCGAAGCCCTCGACGCGGGGGGCGAAGCCGATCGACATCAGCACCTTGTCGGCAACCAACTCGCCCTTCGAGCCGTCCTTCGCCGTGTAGGTCACCGTCACCTGCGAGCCGTCGTCGACGACGGTCTCGACCTTGGTGGAGGTGAGGATGGTCACGCCGAGCTTCTTGTACTGCTTGGCGATCTCCTTCGAGACGTCGGCGTCCTCGTTCGGCAGCGCGCGGTCGAGGAACTCGACGATCGTCACGTCGACGCCGTAGTTCTTCAGCACGTAGGCGAACTCCATGCCGATGGCGCCGGCGCCCACGATCACGATCGAGCGGGGCAGCTCGCGGGTGAGGATCTGGGTCTCGTAGGTCACGACGTTGTCGCTCAGCTCGACACCCGGGAGCAGGCGCACCGTGCTGCCGGTCGCGATGATCGCGTCGTCGAAGGTGACGGTCTCGGTGCCGCCGGCGCCCAGCACGACCTCGATGGTATGCGCATCCTGGAACGAGCCGCGGCCGTCGATCTCGGTGATGCCGTTCTTCTTCATCAGGAAGTGCACACCCTTGACGCGGCCGTCGGCGACCGAGCGGCTGCGGTCGAAGGCCACACCGAAGTCGAAGTCGACCTGGCCCGACATGCCGAACTGCTCGGCCTGGTGCTGGAAGATGTGCGCCAGCTCGGCGTTGCGCAGCAGCGCCTTCGAGGGGATGCAGCCCACGTTGAGGCAGACACCGCCCCAGTACTGCGATTCGATGACGGCCACCTTCTTGCCCAATTGGGCGGCGCGGATGGCGGCGACGTAACCGCCGGGGCCTGCTCCCAGGACGACGACGTCGTAGTGCGAGGACATGGATCTCCTTCGGGGGAAGTGCGGGTGCGGGCAGCGCAGCCCGCTAACGACCCTAGTCGCCGGGAGTTCACCCCCGGTCTCTTCCGACAACTGTCGATCGCAGCTAGCGTGACCCCATGAGAGTCAGGATGCTCCGGTCGCTGTCGTCCGCCGCCGCCCTCGTGGTGGTGCTGGTCGCCGCGACGGCCGCGCCCGCCTTCGCCACGGAGAACCCGCCGCCCACGCCGCCCGGCCCGAGCGTCGACGCCTACCTGGCGGAGGGCAGCGTCGCGAGCTTCCGGAACGACGACATCATCTCCGACGCGAAGATGTACGACGGCGGCGCGATGACGGCCGACCAGGTGCAGGACTTCCTCGTGGCGAACACCCCGCAATGCGCCAGCGGCAACTGCATCGACATCCGCTCCTTCCCCGCCTCGCCGGCCCAGCCGGCGAACGACGACTGCACGGCGGTGGCCGGCGGCTTCACAAAGGCCTCGGCCATGATCGCCGCGTCGGGCAAGGCCTGCGGGGTGAGCCAGAAGGCCCTGCTCGCACTGATCCAGAAGGAGTCGTCGGTCGTGCTCAGCAACGACCCGAGCAACGCCCTCTACGACCAGGCCACGGGCTACGGCTGCCCCGACACCGACAGCTGCGACCCGGCGTACAAGGGCTTCTTCCTCCAGGTCTACAACGCCGCCCGTCAGCTGAAGGACTACCGCACCGACCCGCGCCTGCCGGTGGGCAGCCCGACCTCCATCGACTACTCGCCGAATGCCGACTGCGGCGCGGCCACGATCACCCTGCGCACGGTGGCGACGGCGGCCCTCTACTCGTACACGCCCTATCAGCCCAACGCGGCCGCCAAGGTGCAGGGCAGCAACGGCAACCGCTGCTCAAGCATCGGCAACCTGCTGTTCTGGTTCGTCTACACCGACTGGTTCGGCTTCCCGCACATCGACGTCGACCGCATCCAGGGCGACGACCGCTTCGAGGGCGCCGTCGCCATCTCGCAGCGGGCGTTCCCGAAGGGCGCCGACACGGTCTACCTCGCCACCGGCACGGGCTACGCCGACGCCCTCTCGGCCGGTCCGGCCGCGGTCGCCGCGGGCGGGCCGCTGCTGCTGACCACCCCCGACACCCTGCCCGACGAGGTGCGGGCCGAGATCACTCGGCTCGACCCGAGCACCGTGGTCATCGTCGGCGGCGTCAACGCGGTCTCCGACACCGTGAAGCAGCAGGTGGCGAAGCTCGCGGGCACCGTGAAGCGCATCGCCGGCGACGACCGATTCGCGGTCTCCCGCAACATCGCCGCCTCGGCCTTCCCGAACGGGGCGGACGGCGCCTACGTCGCGACCGGCCTGAACTTCCCCGACGCCCTGAGCGCCAGCGGCGCGGGCGGGCATCTCGGGCGGCCCGTGATCCTCGTGAACGGCGGAGCATCCTCGATCGACTCCGCCACCGCCACGACGCTGAAGAACCTGAAGGTCTCGACGGTCTCGATCGCCGGCGGGCCGAACACCGTCTCCCCCGGCATCGCGTCCTCGCTCGACGCCCTCCCGGGTGTCGCGGTGAAGCGACTCGCGGGCGACGACCGCTACGAGACGGCCCTCGCCGTGAACGACGACGCCTACTCCACGAGCGACCGCGTCTTCCTGGCGACCGGGGCGAACTTCCCGGATGCGCTGGCCGGCTCCGCCTACGCCGGCGCCCTGGGTGCTCCCCTGCTGGTGGTGCCGCAGAACTGCGTGCCGGCCGACGTGAAGGCGAGCTTCCGCTCCTTCGACAACACGAAGGTCACGTTGCTCGGCGGCCCGGTCTCGCTCGGATCCGGGGTGGCGTCGCTCAGCACCTGCTGAGACGCCCGACGCCTGGACGACCACACACCTGGACCTCTGGACACCTGGACCTGGACCTGCGCCTGGGCCTCGACCTGCACCTGGACCTGGACCTCGACCTGCACCTGGACCTCGACCCTCGGAGCCCCGGATGACCTCGACCGCCACCGCACCGACCCGCCGCCCGCCGGCGCCGTCGTCCCTGCGCATCCCCGCGATCGACATCGCGCGCGGGGTCGCCGTGCTGACCATGTTCGTCGCCCACGCGCAGCCGGCCGCACCGACCGGCGCCCTCGACCTCGTCGAGGTGGCGGGCGGCGGCGAGCGCCCACGCACCCTGTTCGCGGTGATCGGCGGGATCGCCCTCGGCCTGTACCTGGCGAGCGCCGAGCGGCGCGGGCTCTCCGATCGCGAGCTCCGCCGGGAGATCGCGGTGCGCGGCGTCGCCCTGATCGCCCTCGGGCTCGTGCTGCAGACGATGGCGTCGGGTGTCGCGGTGGTGCTCGACACCTGGGGCCTGCTGTTCCTGATCGCGCTGCCCGTGCTGCGGGTGCGCACGCCGCTGCTGCTCGCGGGTTCCGCGGTGGCCGTGGTGGCGGCGTCGGCGTCGGCCGCCGCCCTGCCGGCACCTGCCCGTGACGAGCTCGCCCGGCACCAGGTGCTGAATCAGCTGTTCGAGTGGCTCGCGATCGGGCCGTACCCGCTGCTGCTCTGGTTCGGCTTCCTCATCCTCGGCCTCGCCTTCTCGCGCCTGATGCTCCGGCGGCGGAGCACCCAGCTCCTGCTCCTGGGCGCCGGGGCCGTGCTCGCCACAGCGACCCTGGCGACCCGCATCACCGGCGGCGCCCACGAGCACGCCGGCGAACGCCCCTTCCCGACCGAGCTGCTCGTGCACCTCGGCGCGATCGGCGCCGCCCTCGCCCTGACGGCCGCGCTGCTCATGCTGACCGAGCCCGCGAGCGGCTGGCGACGGATGCTCGGGGTGGCGCTCCGCCCGCTGCAGGCCGTCGGCGCCATGCCCCTCACCGTGTACACCGCGCACGTCGTGGCCCTCGCCGTCTGGCGGAGCTCGGGCGCTCCGCTCGCCGACACCTGGCTGCCGTTCGCCGCGGTGTCGCGCGCTAGCTGAAAAACGTTTCAATCTGACTCTTGACGTCGCGCCGGGCGCGTGCGATTCTCTCCTAGAACGTTTCATCTAGAACGTTTTAGGTTCTCAACGACGAGGTTCCCGATGGCCGAAAACGCATCCGCTCCGCAGTCCGCCGCCTCCGAGGTGGCGCTCCAGGCGACGAGCATCTCCCGGCGCTACGGCGCCGTCGTGGCCCTGGCCGACGCGTCGATGACCCTGCGCCGCGGCGAGGTCATGGGCCTCGTCGGCGACAACGGCGCCGGCAAGTCGACCTTCCTGAAGATCCTGTCGGGCGCCGTCGTGCCCGACACGGGCTCGATCGAGATCGGCGGGGTCGAACAGAGCTTCCGCCGCCCCTCCGACGCGCTCGAGGCCGGCATCGAGACCGTCTACCAGGACCTCGCGCTCGTCGACACCATGTCGGCCGTGCAGAACGTCTACCTCGGTCGCGAGGAGCTGTCGAAGAACCCGTTCCTGCGGCTGCTCAACGTCGTCAACGACGGCGGGATGCGTCGTCGCTCCCGCGAGGTGCTGGCCGAGCTCGGCGTCGGCATCCAGTCGGTGAACGTCTCGGTCAAGGGCATGTCGGGCGGTCAGCGGCAGTGCCTCGCGATCGCGCGGGCGCTGCTCTGGGGCCGCCAGATCGTCATCCTCGACGAACCGACCGCCGCGCTCGGCGTGCGGGAGTCGCAGCAGGTGCTCGAACTCATCGGGCGGCTGCGAGACCACGGCGTGAGCGTCATCCTCGTCAGCCACAACATGCAGCAGCTCGCCCAGGTCGCCGACCGGGTCACGGTGATGCGACTGGGTCGCACGATCGCCACCCGAACCGTCGCCGACATCACGCCCGAGACCATCATCGGTCTCATCACCGGCGCCCTCCCGGCCGACGTCGCCACCCCCGAGGACTCGGCGACCGTCGTCGCCTGACCCGGCCCGGCCCAGGCCGCCCGGCCCACACCGCCCGGCCCACCGGCCGGGCCGCCCAGACCACCACAGCACCACCCGACCACCACCCCGCACCACCCCACCCACCCTTCACCGAGGAGACAACTGCAATGACGCACTCCACCACCCGCGGGCGCCTCGCCCGCCTCGGCCTGATCGGCCTCGCCGCCGGCCTCGCCCTCACCGGCTGCAGCACGGTCGGCTCCACCGCCGGAGGCGACTCCGGCGCGACCGGCGCCGCCGACGACGGCACCTTCACCGTCGGCTTCGCCACGGGCGGCCAGCCCGACGCCGACTGGCAGCAGCTGCAGGGCGACGTGGCCCAGGGTCTCGCCGAGCAGCGCGGCTGGGACTTCGTCGAGCTGAGCAACGACAACAGCGAGGCGACCGCCACCAAGAACGCCGACATCTTCATCCAGAAGGGCGTTGACGTCGTGATGATGTTCAACGGGCAGCCCTCGGCGAACCCGGTGATCGCCAAGAAGTACGAGGCGGCGGGCATCCCGGTCGTCACCTTCGACATCGCCCAGCCCGGCTGGTACTTCGTCGGCGTCGACAACGCGGCCGCCGGCACCGAGGGCGGTACCAGTCTCGGCGAGCTCGCCAAGGAGAAGTGGGACTGCAAGGTCGACCTCGTCATCTCCGCCGAGGGCACCGCCGCCGGCCAGATCAACACCTGGCGAACGGGCAACGCCCGTGACGCCGTGAAGAAGACCTGCCCCGACATCCCCGAGGGCAACTACGTCTCCTACGAGGCCGACGGCAACCTCACCACGTCCCTGGCGAACGCCCCCGGCGTCTTCGCCGCCCACCCCGACGCGAAGAACATCCTCGTCGTCGGCCTGAACGACCAGGCCGTGGTCGGCGCCCTCCAGGCCGCCACCCAGCTCGGCCGCGACGGCTCGATCATGGGGTGGGGCCAGGACGGCGGGCTCATCACGGGTGACAACGTCGACCCGAACCTGGTCGGCAGCGTGATGTACTTCCTCGAGGGCTACCCCGCCTCGGCCTTCGAGATCGCCGACGCGATCGAGGCCGGTGACGCACCCGCGGTCAAGGACACCGGCGACGACGCCGCCGTGAGCGTCAAGCCCTGCCCCGTCACCGCCGAGGAGGCCGCGTCCATCCCCTCGATCGAGGACCGCGTGAGCCAGCTCGCCTCGGCCCCCAAGGGCTCCACCGAGTACGACCTGTTCTGCAAGGCCTAGGCCCGAGCAGCCCTCGGTGCCGAGCCGGCCGACCACGCGCGGCCGGCTCGGCACCACCTCCGGATCGAACCGACACGGGAAAGACCATGACCACGTCACTCATCACCGCGGCCGATCCGGCCGCCGCCCCCGAGGGTCGAGGCGGCCGGCGCCGCCCCGATCGCCGGGGGCCGGCGGGTTATCGCGACGCCCTCAGCATCGCCGCCGTCTGGCTGGTGCTGATCGTCGCGACCACCGTCGTGCGGCCCGACTTCCTGTCGAGCCAGACCCTCCTCGCCGTGACCTTCACGATGTCGATCTCCGGCATCCTGGCCGTCGCCCAGGCGATCATCGTCATCTCGGGCGGCCTGCTCGACCTGAGCCTCCCGGTCGCCCTGGTGTTCAGCGCCTGGGCCACGGTCACCGCCCTGAACAACGGCCTGCCGACCCCGGTCGCGATCGTGATCGGCATCCTGGCCGGCGCCGCCTGGGGCGCGCTGAACGGCCTGATAGTCGTCTTCGGCAAGCTTAACCCGATCATCGTCACCCTGGCCACCGGCTTCGGCGGCCTCGCGGTGATGCTGATCTTCTTCACCTCCGCGCAGATCCCCTCGGCCTCCGACCTCCGGCTCTACGGGCTCGGCCGCTTCCTCGGCCTGCCGAACATCTTCTGGCCGATGGTGATCGTGATCATCGTGGCCGGCCTCGCCCTGCACTTCACCCGCTGGGGCCGGCACGTGGTTGCCGTGGGCGGCAACGCCCAGGCCGCCAAGGCGCGCGGCATCAACCTGCGACGGATGCGCCTCGCGACCTTCATCGGAGCCGGAGCCGTCGCGGGCCTGGCGGGCGTGATGTTCAGCGCGGTCACCCCGAGCTTCACGGCGGCGGCCGGAGCGGGGTTCCAGCTGATCGTCATCGGCGCGGTCATCCTCGCCGGCATCAGCCTCTCCGGCGGCAAGGGCAACCTGCTCGTGCTGCTGCTGAGCATCGGCTTCCTCGCCACCATCCCCGCCTCGATCGCGTTCTTCGGCCTGCCGCCCGCCTGGGCGCTGGTCTTCCAGGGCGCACTGCTCATCATCGCCGTCGGCATCGACGGCTACCGACTGAAGAGGACAGCGCGATGACGACCACCAGCACCGCCCCGGCCCGGCCGGCCCCGCTCTTCGACGACCCGCAGCAGAGCACCGCCCGGCGCATCCTCGGCACCTTCAAGGGCCCCGTCGGCAGCATCTCGGCCGCGCTCGTGGTCACCCTGCTGATCGGCCTGATCTGGGTGGGCCCCGCCTACCTCTCCCCCTCGAACGTGCAGATCGTCGGCGTGAGCGTCGCCATCCCGCTGATCGTCGGGGTGATGGCCTCCTTCGCCCTGCTGGCCGGCGTGGTCGACCTGTCGATCGGCTCGATGGTCGGCTTCGGCGCCGTGATCTTCAACCAGCTCGTCGCCGCCGGACTCGACCCCTGGCTGGTCGCGCTGATCACCGTCGTCGTGGGCGCCGTCGTCGGCCTCACCAACGCGCTCGTGATCGTGAAGTTCGGCGCGGAGCCGCTCGCCGTCACCCTCGGCATGCTGACGCTGCTCCGCGGCCTCTGCCAGGTGATCGTCGTGAGCGCACCGCCGAGCACCCTGATCGACCCGCTCTACACCGTCACCCAGGGCGCCATCCTCGGCTTCCCGACCCTGCTGCTGATCGGCATCGGCGTCACGCTGATCGCCGCCGGCATCGTGTCGAAGACCCGCGTGGGCCGCAAGGTGCAGGCCGTCGGCGGCGACGACCGCGCGGCCGCCCGCGCCGGCATCTCGGTGACGAAGGTGCGCGTCATCGCCCTGATGGTCAGCGGCATCGGCGCCGCGATCGGAGGAATCCTCTACGTCGGCCAGCTCGGCTCGGCGTCGAACGTGCTCGGCACGGGCCTGGAGTTCCAGATCTACGCGGCGCTGATGATCGGCGGCTACTCGATCACCCGCGGCGGGGTCGGCAACCCGCTGGGCGGGCTGCTCGGGCTGCTCGTCGTGGCGGGCATCACGAACATCCTGAACGTGCAGTTCTTCGACCCCGACTACCTCGACCTGATCGTGGCGATCATCCTGCTCGCCGCCGTGCTCGTCGATCGCATCCGAGGCGGGGACTCGTTCGAATGAGCCTCCCGACCACTCGGCTCGGCCGCACCGGACTGACCGTCTCGAGCCTGTGCGTGGGCACCTCGGCCTGGGGGGTGACCTCCCCCGTGCACGGCCTCGCGGTGCCCGAGGAGGTCGCCGTGGCGACCGCCCGCCGCGCCTTCGACGGAGCGTTCACCATCCTCGACACCTCGAACGAGTACGGCGACGGCGAGAGCGAGCGCCGGGTGGGTCTCGCCGTGCGCGAGGCGGGCGGGCTGCCCGAGGGCTTCGTCGTGCAGACCAAGCTCGACCGTGACCCGGTCACCGGCTCCTTCGACGGCGAGCGGATGCGCGTCTCGCTCGCCGAGAGCCTGGACCGCCTCGGCCTCCCCCGCGTGCCGTTGCTCTACCTGCACGATCCCGAGCACATCGGCTTCGACGCGGCGATGGCCGCCGGCGGCCCGGTCGAGACGCTGCGGCGGATGCGCGACGAGGGCCTCGTCGACAGCATCGGCATCTCGGGCGGCCCGGCCTCGATGCTCCGGCGCTTCGTCGAGACGGGCCTCTTCGACGCCCTGATCACCCACAACCGCTTCACCCTCGTCGACCGCACGGCCGACCGGCTGCTGCAGACGGCGCACGACGCCGGGCTCGGCGTGATGAATGCGGCGGTCTTCGGCGGGGGCATCCTGGCCAACTGGCCGCGCCGCTCGGAGCGCTATCACTACGGCCAGGCGTCGCCCGAGCTGCTGGCGGCCGTCGACGCGATGGGGTCTGCCTGCGAGCGGGCCGGGGTGCCGCTGATCGCGGCGGCGCTGCAGTTCTCGACGCGTGACCCGCGCATCCACTCGACGATCTGCGGCGTCGTCTCGCCCCGCCAGGTCGACGAGGCCGTGCAGTTCGCCTCGATCGAGATCGCCGACGAACTGTGGTCGGAGCTCGACGCGCTGTGCCCGCCCGTGGAATCGTGGCTGAATGACTGAGCAAGGCGTCCGCGCACCGAGAAGCGCCGATCAGACGGGGGTTCCATCGTGACCGAGATCGGCATCCGAGACGTCGCGGCGCACGCCGGCGTCTCGGTCAGCACCGTGTCGAACGCGCTCAACCGCCCCGAGCTCGTCTCGCGCACCGCCGCCGACCGCGTGGCCGAGGCGATCAGCGCGCTGGGTTACGTGCCCAACGTGGCGGCCCGGCAGCTGCGGGCGGGGCGCAGCAACGCCATCGGCATGGCCGTGCTGAACATCACGAACCCGTTCTTCTCCGACGTCGTGCTCGGCGCCGAGGAGGAGGCCGAGCTCGCCGGCTACTCGGTGATCGTCGGCAACAGCTACGACTCCGAGCAGCGCGAGGCGCGCTACCTCGACCTGTTCGAGCGGCAGCGCCTCGACGGGGTGCTGATCGCGCCCGTCAGCGGCTCGCTCGAGCTGCTCGAGCGCTTCCGCAAGCGCGACGTGCCCGTGGTGCTGGTCGACCGGGTCGACCACGACGGCGTGCTGCCGTCGATCTCGCTCGACGACGTGCTGGGCGGCACCCTCGCCACCGAGCACCTGCTGCGGTCGGGCTGCCGCCACGTCGCCTTCGTCGGCGGCCCGGTGCGCGTCGACCAGATGCGCGAACGCCTCGAGGGCGCCCGGGCGGCGGTCGAGCGTGCGGGGGCACGGTTCACCTTCATCGAGACCCAGACCCTCAACCCCGGCATCGGCCGCGAGATCGGCGACCGCATCGCGGCCCTGCCCGCGGCCGACCGGCCCGACGGCATCTTCGCCGGCAACGACCACGTGGCGCTCGGCGTGCTGCAGGGCCTGCTGCGGCACGGCATCGCGGTGCCCGCCGAGGTCTCGATCGTCGGCTACGACGACATCGACTTCGCCGCGGCCGCCGTGGTGCCCCTCACCTCGGTGCGCCAGCCGAGCCACGACATGGGCGCCAACGCCGCGCGGCTGCTGCTGCAGCGGCTCGGCGCAGTGCCCGACGAGCCCCTGATCACCCGGTTCGAGCCCGTGCTCGTGCCGCGCCAGTCGACCCGCCATCCGGCGGGCGACTGACCACCGAACAAAGGACGACATGCACTACGGCGGAGACTACAACCCCGAGCAGTGGCCCGAGGCCACCTGGACCGACGACGTCGAGCGGATGCGCGAGGCCGGCGTCACGACGGCGACCGTGGGCGTGTTCGCCTGGTCGCGCATCCAGCCCGACGAGCACACCTTCGACTTCGACTGGCTCGACCGGGTGATCGACCTGCTGCACGAGAACGGCATCGCGGTCGACCTCGCCACCGCCACCGCCTCGCCGCCGGCCTGGGCCGTGACGGCCTACCCGGGCATCCGGCCGCAGGACGAGGACGGGGCGGTGTACTGGCAGGGCAGCCGCCAGAACTACGCCCCGTCGTCGCCCGACTACCGTCGCCTGGCCGCCCGCCTCGTCACCGAGCTCGTCGAGCGCTACAAGGACCACCCCGCCGTCGTGCTCTGGCACGTCAACAACGAGTACGGCTGCCACCTGCACTACGACTACTCCGACAGTGCCGCCGTGGCATTCCGCGCCTGGCTTCGCCGACGCTACGCCGACGACGTCGACGCCCTGAACGCCTCGTGGGGCACCATGTTCTGGTCGCAGCGCTACGGCTCGTTCGAGGAGATCGTGCCGCCGCGGAAAGCCCCGTACAGCCACAACCCGGGCGGACTGCTCGACTTCAAGCGCTTCACCTCCGACACCCTGCTCGAGCTCTACACGATGGAGCGGGACGTCATCAAAGCGGCCGGGGCCACCCAACCGGTAACCACCAACTTCATGGGAGCCTTCCCCCCGGCCGACTACTGGCGCTGGGCCCGGGAGCTCGACGTGATCAGCGACGACAGCTACCCCGACCCGAACGACCCCACCGCGTTCCGCGCGGCCGCGTTCACCCGCGATCTGATGCGGTCGCTCAAGCCCGAGACGCCGTGGCTGCTGATGGAGCAGGCCTCGAGCGCCGTGAACTGGCGGCCGAGCAACGCGCCCAAGGCGCCTGGTCAGCTCGCCGCGCTGTCGATGCAGGCCGTGGGGCACGGGGCCGACGGCATCCTGTTCTTCCAGTGGCGGCAGTCGAGGCGGGGCAGCGAGAAGTTCCACTCCGCGATGCTGCCGCACGCCGGAACCGACACGCGCACCTGGCGCGAGGTCGTGCAGCTGGGCGGCGAGCTGGCCGGGCTGCCCGAACTGCCGTCGGGCGCGGGGTCGAGCCGCGCATCCGTCGCCCTGGTGCTCGACTGGGAGAACCACTGGGCCATCTCGAGCCCCGACCACCCCGTGGTGCTCGACTACCTCGCGCTCGTGCAGCGCTGGTACGCCGCACTGCACCGCCGGCACGTCTCGATCGACATCGTGCAGACCACGAGCGACCTCTCGGGCTACGGGCTCGTGGTGCTGCCGCACCAGTACCTGCTGAGCGACGAGGGGGCCGCGAACCTCACCGGCTACGTGCGCGGCGGCGGGCAGCTGCTCGTCACGGCGTTCAGCGACGTGGTGGATGCGCAGGACGCCTTCCGCGAGGGCGGGTTCCAGGTGGCGCTGCGGTCGGTGCTCGGGGTGAGCGTCACCGAGTTCGGGGCGCTCGACGCCGGATCGTCGGTGGCGGTGTCGGGTTCCGGCCTGTCGCTGCGGGGGGAGCTCCTCGCCGAGGAGCTGACGGTGCACGACCCGGCCGTCGAGGTGCTGGCCCGGTACGACGGCGGGCGGGTGCCCGGGTCGCCGGCGCTGACCTCCCTGGAGAGCGGGGCGGGGCGGGCGTGGTACCTGGCGACGATCCCCGACGACGAGGGGATGCTCGCGGTGACCGGTGCGGCACTGGCTCGGGCGGGCATCCGCTCTGAGCTGCCCGGTTCGGTGGCCGAGAACGCCGGCGACGCCGGTGCCGCCGAGGGTGCCGGCACCGACCGCCCGCTCGACTTCGTCGAGGTCGCCCGCCGCGGCGACGTGCTCACCGTGATCAACCACGGCGCCGCCGTGACCGTCGTGCTGCCGGCCGGCAGCACCGACCTCGACGGCGAGCCCCTCGCCTCGCTCGACCTCGACCCCTTCGCGTTCGCCCTCGTGCGCACGCCCGACGACAGGATCACCGCATGAAGTACACCCGCCTCGGCCGCTCCGGCGCCACCGTCAGCCGCATCGCGCTCGGCACGATGAACTTCGGGCCGGTCATCGGCCGCGAGCCGTCCTACGAGATCCTCGACCTGGCGCTCGAGAACGGCATCACCTTCGTCGACACCGCCGACGTCTATGGCGGCGGCCCCTGGGGCGACAACGCGGGGCAGTCCGAAGCCCTGCTCGGCGACTGGATGCGCGACCGCGGTGTGCGCGACCAGCTCGTCGTGGCGACCAAGGTGCAGGGGCCGATGGGCGAGGGGCCGAACGACCGGGGGCTGTCGGCGGTGCACATCCGGGCCGGGGTCGATGCCTCGCTGAAGCGCCTCGGCACCGACCGCATCGATCTGATGCAGATGCACCACATCGAGCGCACGGTGCCCGTCGACGAGGTGCTCGACGCGTTCACCACCCTGCGCGAGCAGGGCAAGATCGTCTACCTCGGCTCGTCGAACTTCGCGGGCTGGAACCTCGCGCAGTACCAGGAGCAGGCCCTCGCCAGCCGTCGGATGCCCCTCGTCACCGAGCAGTCGGTCTACAACCTGGCCCAGCGCACGATCGAGCTCGAGGTGGTGCCGGCGGCACTGAACTACGGCCTCGGCCTGCTGCCCTGGTCGCCGCTGGCGAGCGGACAGCTCGGCGGGGTGCTGCAGAAGGCCGACCGGTCGCGGTCGAAGGACCTCGACCTCGGCGACCGCCGCCCGCAGATCGAGGAGTACGAGCGCTACGCGGCCACCCTCGGCCTCGACCCGGCCGAGCTCGCGCTCGCCTGGCTGCTGCACCAGCCGGTCGTCACGGCGCCCGTCGTCGGGCCCCGCACGGCGGCGCAGCTGACGGGGGCGATCGCGGCGCTCGACATCGGCCTCGGCGCCGACGAGCTCGCGGAGCTCGACCGCATCTGGCCCGGCCCGGGCGGGCAGGCCCCCGAGGCCTACGCCTGGTAGCGGCTCCCGCTCGATTCGGGTGGATCGGATACCCCCCGTTAGGGTGGTCTCCCATATGACGAGGACCGAGCAGTCCCGCGCGCCCCGACGATCGATCCTCCGCAGGGCGACCCATCCCGCGCTCATCCCCGGCGTCGGCGTCGAGAGCACCTCGCGGGTGTTCACCACGAACTGGACGGTGTTCGGCATCGCCGGCGGTCTGGTCGTCGCGACCGTGGTGTGGGGCTTCGTCGCGCCCGAGAGCATCAGCACGGTCGGCGCGGCCTCGCTCGACTGGGTCACCACGAACTTCGGCTGGCTGTTCTCGCTGCTGGCGGTCGCGTGCATCCTGTTCATGCTGGTGGTCGGCTACGGGCGCACGGGCGGCATCAGGCTGGGCGCCGACGACGAGGCGCCCGAGTTCTCGACCGTCTCCTGGATCGCGATGCTCTTCTCGGCCGGCATGGGCATCGGCCTGCTGTTCTGGGGGCCGGCCGAGCCGCTGGCGTACTTCCTCGACGTGCCGCCCGGCTTCGACTCCGAGCCCGGCAGCCGTGACGCGATGTTCGACTCCCTGGCCCAGTCGATCCTGCACTGGGGGCCGATGGCGTGGTCGTTCTACGCACTCGTGGGCGGTGCGATCGCCTACGCCGCCTACCGCCGCGGGCGGGCGCCGCTGATCTCGGCGATCTTCCGGCCGATCTTCGGCGATCGCACCGAGGGCTGGATCGGGGCGGTGATCGACGTGTTCGCCATCATCGTCACCCTGTTCGGCACCGGGGTGACGCTCGGCATGGGCACGCTGCAGATCTCCAGCGGCATCGAGTTCGTCGCCGGTATCGGACCACTCGGCAACGGGGCGCTGGTCGCCATCGTCACGATCCTCACCGCCGCCTTCGTGCTCTCGGCCGTGTCGGGCGTGAAGCGCGGCATCCGCGCCCTGTCGAACATCAACATGGTCGTCGCCGCGATCATCGGCCTGTTCGTCTTCGTCGCCGGCCCGACGCTGTTCCTGCTGAACGTGCTGACCGGCAGCCTGCCCGCCTTCGCCGCCGACCTCGGGGCGATGCTCACCCGCAATGCCGCCCAGGGCGACGAGGCCGCCGCCTTCATGTCGGACTGGACCACCTACTACTGGGCCTGGTGGATCTCGTGGACCCCGTTCGTCGGCCTGTTCATCGCCAAGATCTCCCGCGGTCGCACCCTGCGGGAGTTCGTCACCGTCGTGATCGTGGTGCCGTCGGCGGTCTGCGTCGCCTGGTTCGGCATCCTCGGCGGAACGGCCATGCTGTTCGAGTCGGAGGGCCGTGGCATCAGCGCGGCCGGTTCCTCGGAGGCCGTGCTCTTCGCGGTGCTCGGCGAGCTGCCGTTCGGCGCCGTGATCTCGGTGCTGGCCCTGGTGTCGATCGTGCTCTTCTTCGTCACGAGCGCCGACTCGGCCGCGATCGTGATGGGCTCCATGAGTCAGCGGGGCAAGCCCGAGCCCTCGCGTTGGGTGATCATCACCTGGGGGCTGCTGCTCGGCGCCGCGGCGCTCGCGCTGCTGCTGGCCGGCGGCGAGACGGCCCTCGCCGGACTGCAGGCGATCATGGTGGTGTCGGCTCTGCCGTTCGCGCTGATCGTGATCGGCATCATGGTCGCGTGGACCAGGGAGCTCCGCACTGATCCGTACATGATGCGGCACCGCTTCGCCCGGGCGGCCATCGCCCAGGGCGTGCGGCGCGGCATCGCCGACCACGGCGACGACTTCGTGTTCGGTGCCACCGAAGTCGCCGCCCATGAGGGCGCCGGCAAGGGCATCGACACCGCCGACCCCGCGCTCACGGAGTGGTACGAGACGGCGACCGGTGCCGACGCCGGACGCGACCCCGGCACCGGCGCCGGACGCCGCTAGGCCGGGAGGATCTCGCCGGTCACGCCCGAGACCACGACGTCGGCGCGCGGCCGGGTCGACTCGATCAGCAGCGCGTTGCGGCCGTCGACCGTCTCGGCCCAGGCCAGCGCGGCCTCGGGCGAGCGGCCGCCGAGCTCGTGCCGCACGACCAGGCGCGACACCCGCACCTCGTCGGGCGTCTCGCAGAACCACGACTCCGTCAGCAGCGGCTTCACCTCGGCCCACGGCCCGTCGTCGACGAGCAGGTAGTTGCCCTCGATCACGACGAGCCGCGTCTCGGGCTCGATCGCGATCTCGCCGGCGATCGGCTCCTCGATCGCCCGGTCGAAGCCGGGGGCGTAGATCGTCGTGCCGGTCTCCGTGCGCAGCCGCCCGAGCAGGGCCAGGAAGCCCCAGCCGTCGAAGGTGTCGATGGCGCCCTTCCGCTCCGCGCGGCCGAGGCGGCGCAGGGTCGACTCGGCCAGGTGGAAGCCGTCCATCGGCACGTGGGCCGCGAACGGCGCCCCCGGCCCGCCGTCGGCCACGCTCAGCGCATTGACCCGCTCGGCGAGCGCCCGGGCGAGCGTGGTCTTGCCCGCCCCCGGGCTGCCGGCGATGCCGAGCACCGCGCGCCCGGCCGGGGCCGATCCGTCCGTGGCCGATCCGTCCGCCCCCGCCCCGACGAGCGCGAGCGCCCGCCGGGCGAGACCGTCGAGCGGATGCCCGGCCGAGTCGTCAGGCAGCGACACGGGTTCCCTCGATGATGTTCTTCAGATAGGCGTTCGAGTGCGCGGCGAGGGCCGGGCCGTCGTTCCAGAGGTTGCGCCAGATCGCCAGATCGTTCGACAGCGTCGGCGAGACCACGGCCGACGAGAACGACTCGAAGGTGATCGGCCCGTCGTACGAGATGTCCGACAGCGCGTGGAAGAAGGCGCCGAAGTCGAGGTGCCCCGAGCCGAGGTAGCCGCGGTGGTTCTCCCCGATGTGCACGTAGCCGAGGCGGTCGCCCACGAGGTGCACAGGGCGCACCAGGTCGTCCTCCTCGATGTTCATGTGGTACGTGTCGAGGTGGATCAGCACGTTGTCGTGACCGATGTCGTCGGCGAGCCGCAGCGCATCCGCCGCCGT
Organism: Herbiconiux gentiana; assembly: GCF_024978135.1. Classification (GTDB taxonomy): domain Bacteria; phylum Actinomycetota; class Actinomycetes; order Actinomycetales; family Microbacteriaceae; genus Herbiconiux; species Herbiconiux gentiana. The sequence goes on from NZ_JANTEZ010000005.1 coordinate 281,550, forward strand.
GTTGATCACGTTGGTCTCGTAGCGGTTGCAGATCTCGAGGCCCAGGGTCATGCCGAGGCCCTCCGCCTCCGTGGCGAGGTCCTTCAGCGTCGCCACGACGTTGGCCCGGCCGGCCGTGGTGAGCGCGTGCCCGTACTTGCCGAGGGCGCTGTAGAGCGCACCGGTGAAGTGCGTGCCCCCGAGTCCGTGCGTGATCTGTAGCGAGTCGTGCAGCAGCTGCGCGCCGCGGGCGACGTTGGCCGGGTCGTCGCTGGAGACGTCGGCGTCGAAGGCGAGACCGCGGGAGCAGACGATGCCGAGACCGGCGGCCTCGAGGGCGGCGCGGGCCGCGGGCACGTCGAGGTTCGTGGCGTCGTGCAGCGACAGCTCCAGCAGGTCGAAGCCCGCCTTCTTGGTCTCGCCGATGATGTACTCGACCTCGTCGGGCGTGGTGCCCCCCGAGAAGACGAGTGCGTGGACGCCGAGCGTGTTGGTGGTCATGTCGTTCAGATCCTTCAGTTCGTGGTGATGAGTGTCGTGGTGGCGAGCTGGTCGCGCAGGAAGCGCAGGGACTCGCGGGCGGTGGTGGTCGGGTCGGTCCAGAGGCTCCGCCAGGCGCCGATCTGGTCGCGGGTGCCGCTCGAGACCACGGCGGGCGAGAACGTCTCGACCGTGAGGGGTCCGCTGTAGTCGGAGTCGCGTAGGGCCTCGAGGAGCCCGGCCCAGTCGAGCGAGCCGGTGCCGAGGGCGCCGCGGTGGCTCTCCGAGAGGTGCAGGTACCCGAGCCGCGCGCCGGCGTCGGAGACGGCCGCGGCCAGCGAGACCTCCTCGCTGTTGGCGTGGTAGGTGTCGATGTGCAGCAGCAGGTTCTCCGCCCCCCGCAGCGCCAGCTCGTCGAGGAACTCCGCGGTCTGGGCGGCCGTGTTGAGCAGGTTGCTCTCGTAGCGGTTGACGTACTCGAGCCCGATCCGCACGTCGGCCTGACGGGCGACCGCGGCCACCCGCTCCAGCACGTCGAGCGAGTTGGCGCGGTCGGCGGGGGTGGCCGGATGCGCGTACTTCGTCATGGCCGAGTACGTCACCCCGCCGACGTAGCCCGCACCGATCGCGTGGGCGAACTCCACGGCGTCGAGCAGCCGTCGCTCGCCCCGCGCCGAGACCGCGGCGTCGACGGTGTTGATGTCGGAGGCCGGATCCAGCGCCAGCGACACCACCGCGTCGAGCCCCGTCGCCTCGAGCAGTGCGACCGTGTCGGCGGCCGAGGCCTGGCCCGCTCCGCCCGGAACCGGGATCTCGATCAGCTGGTAGCCGGCGGCGGCACTGCCCTCGATGGCCGCCCGCGCCGAGGCCGGCGACCAGTCGGACACCCAGAGCCCCGCGTGGACCCCGATGGGCAGCCGCGCATCCTGAGCCGCCCGACGGAACGGGATGCGGCGGTCGTCGCCCATGCTCAGGCCGCCTTGGCGCCGGTGATCAGGGCCACGAGCTCGTCGCCGCTGGTCTCGGCGGAGCGGCGCTCGGCCACGGCCATGCCGGCGCGCATCACCCAGACGTGGTCGGACAGGCGCATCACCTGGTCGAAGTTGTGGCTGATCAGCAGCACGGCGACACCCGACTCCCGCAGGGTCTCGATGACTCCCTCGACCCGGGCGGTCTCCTGCACTCCGAGGGCGGCGGTCGGCTCGTCCATGATCACGATCTGCGAGCCCCAGCCGGCGGCCCGCGCGATCGCCACGGCCTGCCGCTGCCCGCCCGAGAGCCGGCGCACCTTGCTGGTGACGGGCGGCACGTTCACGGCGAGGTTCTTCAGCAGGTCGGCGGCCGTCTGCTTCATCAGCTTGCGGTCGAGGGTGCGGAAGGGCCCGAAGCCGTGGGTCTTCTCGCGGCCGAGGAAGAAGTTCTGCCAGACGGTCAGGTCTTCCACGAGGGCGAGGTTCTGCTGAACCGTCTCGATGCCCTGCTGGATGGCGGCGTTCGGGTTCTCGAACGTGACCGGCTTGCCGTCGAGCAGGATCTCGCCCGAGTCGGGGCGATGGATGCCGGACAGGCAGCGCACCATCGTCGACTTGCCGGCGCCGTTGTCGCCGATCAGGGCGGTGATCTCGCCGCGGCGCATGGTCATCGACGCGCCCTTCAGCGCGTGCACCCCGCCGAACGACTTGGTGATGCCGGTCGCCTGCAGGATGAAGTCGCGGGTGGCGGTGGTGCCCGTGTGCGGGGCCACCGAGGGGCGTTCGTTGTACTGGTCTGGAGTCGTCATTTCTTCTGGAACCTCGTCAGGAGAGCGGCCAGGACCACGACGAGTCCGACGGCGAGCGGCTGGTAGAACTGGGAGACGCCGAGCAGGGTGAGCCCGTTCGTCAGGGCGGTGAGCAGCAGGGCGCCGATCACGGGGCCGACGATCTTCGCCTTGCCGCCGGTGAGGCTCACGCCGCCGAGCACGACCGCGGCGATCGAGTTGAGCAGGAACTGCGTGTTGATCGCCGGTTCGGCGGCGCCGACCCGGGCGACCAGCAGCAGGGCCGCCACGCCGGCGAGACCGCCGGAGATCAGGTACACGGCCATCCGGATGCGCGTCGCCGAGATGCCGTTCGCGACGGCGCTCTCCTCGTTGCCACCGACCGCCTGCACGTGCAGGCCGAAGCGGGTGCGGAACATGAAGAACCACGCCAGCACGGCGATGACCGCGGCCAGGATGATCGGGTAGCCGAAGATGCCGAGCGACCCGGAGGTGAGCGTCAGCAGCTCGGTGCTGTTGATCGTGATCGGCTTGCCGTTGGACACGATGAGCGCGAGCCCCGTGGCCACCGACAGGGTTCCGAGCGTCGCGATGAAGTCGGTGACCTTGCCCTTCGCGATCAGCAGGCCGTTGATCAGACCGATCAGCAGCCCGGCGACGATGGCCACCACCGCCGAGACCCAGAAGCCGAGTCCGGCCTGGAAGGCCAGGCCGAACCCGATGGCCCCGAAGGTCATCGTCGCCGAGATGGAGAGGTCGATGCCGCCGGTGGTGATGACGAACGACTGCCCGATCGCCAGGATGACCAGGATGGCCGCGGCGACCAGCATCGCCTTGATGTTGCCGAGTGTCAGGAACGTCGGGCTCAGGGCGGAGAACACGATCACCAGGGCGACGAGCCCGATCGGTGCGGCGTTCTCGGCCCAGAACGAGATCTGGCGCACCTGGGCACCGACCGCCTGGAGTCGTGGTGGACGGACGTGTTCGATCGTCGTCATGAAGGCCTACTTAGAGGGGAGGAGAGCTTCGAGCGGGTTCTCGAAGGGGGCGAAGGGCTGGGGGAAGGCGCTGATCGCCTCGTCGGCCTCGGTGCTGGTCACCAGCGCCGTGGGCGACTCGATCTCCTTGGGCAGCTCGGCGCCCGAGGCCGCGACCTCGCAGGCCTGCAGACCGAGCGAGCCGATGGCGTACGGGTACTGGGCGACGGTCGCCGAGAGACCGCCGGCCTTCACCGACTCGAGGGCGTCCTTGTTGCCGTCGACGCTCACCACGGTGATCTGGCCGGTCAGCCCGGCGTTCTCGACCGCCTTGACGATGCCGAGGCCCATGTCGTCGTTGGCGGCGAAGAAGGCCTTGACGTTCGGGTTGGCGGCGATGATGTCGGTGGCGGTGGTCAGCGCGACCTCGCGCTTCCAGTCGGCGGCCGACTCCTGGATGACATCCAGGTCGCTGCCGATGGCCGCCTTGAAGCCGTCGACGCGCGCACCGGAGGTGACGTCGCCCGCGACGCCGCCGATGATGGCGACCTCGGAGCCGGCGGGCACCTTCTCCATGACGAAGTCGCCGGCCTTGCCGCCCGCGGCCTCGTTGTCGGTGCCGATGTAGGTGGCGATGTCGAGGTTGGCCGTCTTCGCGGCGTCGGCGTCGATCGGGCTGTCGATGTTGACGATGGTCTTGCCCGAGGTCGAGACCTGGGTGAGCGCCTGCACGAGGTTGGTGCCGGTGATCGGGTTGACGATGTAGCAGCCGAAGTCCTGGCCGGCGAGGGCGGTGAGCTTGTCGGCCTGGCCCGTGGTGTCGGCGACGTCGGCGGCGGCCTGGATCGTGGCGTCGACACCGTCGGTGCCGGCCGTGTCCTTGATCCCCGACTCCATGGCCTGGAAGAAGGGGTTGTCGAGGCCCTTGATGACCGCGGCGACCTTGGTGGAGCCGGAGCCGGAGCCCGTGGCGGAACCGGAACCGGTGTCGCCGCCGGCGCAGCCGGCCAGTGCGAGAGCCGCGATGCCGAGGGGTACGGCGATCCGCGCGGTGCGCATCCATGTTGCGTCTTTGCTGAACATTGTGATCCTTGGGGGGTCGGGGCACCACTACGTGCCGTCATTGCGAAACTACGCCCCCTTTTGGTTTTTTGCAAACCAAAAGATTCCGTCTTTCGGGTCAGGTGTAGATAGAATGAAGACAAGCCCGCCTCAGCGGGACACCTCGGCGATGGAGCTCTGCGTAAGGTGAAAGATGTGCGAACCCACGTCGGCGAGGTGTTGGCGCTGTTCCGTGAGCACGGTGAGCTCTCCCGCACCGAGGTGATCGACATCTCCGGCCTGTCGCGGTCGACGGTCAACCAGCGGCTCGCCGCGCTCGAGTCGGCCGGCCTGATCGCCGAGATCGGCGGCGGGGAGTCGACCGGCGGCCGGCCCTCCAGCCGCTTCGCCCTGAACCGCTCGCGCGGTGTGCTGCTCACGGCCGACATCGGCGCCACCGGGCTGATCGCCGCGGTCTGCGACCTGGCCGGGTCACCGCTTCGGCACCGCACCGTGCGGGTCGACGTCTGGGAGGGCCCGGAGCGCGTGCTCGGCGAGGTCGACCGGGCCTTCGACGAGCTGATCGAGGGCGACCTCGTCTGGGGGATCGGAATCGGGGTGCCCGGCCCGGTCGAGTTCGCCGCCGGGCGCGTGGTGAACCCGCCTATCATGACCGGGTGGGACCGCTTCGACATCGCGGGCTGGTTCGACCGCTTCGAGGTGCCGGTCGTCGTCGAGAACGACGCGAACTCCCGGGCGGTCGCCGAGGCCCGGCCGCTGCGCCACGACAACCTGATCAGCATGAAGGTCGGCACGGGCATCGGCTCTGGGCTGGTGTTCAACGGGCAGATCATCCGCGGCAGCGAGGGAGCGGCCGGCGACATCGGGCACACCCGGGCTGCCCTCGCCGACTCCGCGACCCCGCTCGGCTGCCGCTGCGGCAACGTGGGCTGCGTCGAGGCGTACGCGGGCGGCTGGGCGCTGGTGCGCGACCTCGACGCCGCGGGCACGTCCGTCGAGCACGTCGCCGACGTGGTCACCCTCGTGCGTCAGGGCGACATCGAGGCCGTCCGGCTCGTGCGGCAGGCCGGGCGGGTGCTCGGTGACGCCGTGGCCGATCTGGTGAGCATCCTGAACCCGGAGTCGATCGTGCTCTCGGGGCAGCTCGCCGAGTGCGGGGAGGTACTGCTCTCGGGGGTGCGCGAGCGGGTCTATCAGCGCTCGCTGCCGCTGGCGACGCGCAACCTCACCATCCGGGTGTCGAAGCTCGGCGAGCTCGCCGGGGTCACGGGGCTCGCGATCATCACGGCCGATCAGCTCTTCGCCACCGACCGCATCGACGAGCTGCTGGAGCGTATCGGCTAACTTCGCGGGCGCAGGGGCTGGCTTCCCGGGCGCACCGGCTGGCTTCGCGGCCGGGTGCCGAGCCAGAGCACCCCGGCGGAGGCGCCGGCGCAGACGGTCATCACCGCGGCCGCCGGGATCGCCGTCGAGGTGCCGAGCAGACCGACGAGGGGCGCTCCGACCGCGCCGGCGACCATGTTCGACGCCCCGATCAGCGAGGCCGCGGTTCCGGCCCGCGCACCGTGCGCCCCGAGCGCGGAGGTCTGCAGCGCCGGCGACACCACCCCGAACGAGGTGGTGAACAGGAACAGCGGCACCAGCAGCCCCACCAGCCCGAGCCCCGGCGCGAGGGTCACCGAGGCGAGCAGCAGCACCGCGCTGGCGGCGAGCAGCGTGGCACCGAGCCGGGCCAGCCTGGGGATGTCGCGGCCGCGCGACAGCCGGGCGCTGAGCTGCGCGCCCACGATCATCAGCGCCCCATGACCGCCGAAGACGATCGCGTACTGCGTGGGCGTCAGCCCGTAGACGCCCTGGAACAGGAAAGCCGACGACGCCATGTAGCCCATCATCGCCGCCCACTGCAGCGCGCCCGCGACCACCACCGACACGTACAGGCGGTCGTGCAGCAGCGCGGCGTAGTCGGCTCCGGCGTGCGGGCGCTCGCGGGCCCGCTCGGCCCGTCGCTCCGGCGGGTTGGTCTCGTGCCGGGCGAGAACGGCGAAGGTGCACACGAGCAGCACCGCCCCGTAGGCCACGAGCAGCCCCATCAGTCCGCGCCAGTCCGTCAGGCCGAGCAGCTGCGCCCCGAGGGCCGGCGCGGTCACGACGAAGACTCCGTTCACGATCTGCAGCCGGGCCAGCAGCGTCACCATGCCCGAGCCCTCGCGGCTGTCGCGCACGATGGCCAGGATGATCACCGACGACGCCGCGGCCCCGACACCCTGCACGGCGCGCAGCGCGATCAGCAGCTCGATCGACGGCGCGAGGGCGCAGCCGACGGTCGCCGCCGTGTAGAGCACGAGCGCGCCGATCAGTGGGCGCATCCGCCCCACCCGGTCGGACAGCGGACCCGCCACCAGCTGACCCACCGCCATGCCGAGGAACGCCCCCGTCAGCGTCGCCTGCACGAGCGACGGCACGGTCGCCAGGTCGCGTTCGATCTGCGGGAACGCGGGGAGGTAGAGGTCCATGGTGAGCGGCCAGATGGCCTGGATGAACCCCAGCACCACGAAGAACACCGCCGGCGGCCGGCGCCGCGCCTGCCCCGCGCGGGTCACGCGTCGGTCGACGCGGCGGGGACCGCCCATCGCGCGAGGGCGACCAGCAGCCGGCGGTGTTCGGGCGAGTCGTACGACTCCACGCCGTGCCCGAGCGCGTCGTAGGCCACCCGGCCCGCGGTCGCCTGGCCGGCGGTCGCCCGGCCCGCGGTCGCCCGGCCCGCGGTGGCAGAGCTCGGGTTCGCCGTCGCGCGCTTCACCCAGACGAGCGGATGCTCGACACCGCCCTCGGTGTGGAACGCCACCGTCTCGACCTCCCCCGACACCTCGAGGTCGCTGTACCGCTCGTCGTGCACCACGAACTCCGGCACCGGCAGCTGCACCGGCACCGCCAGCTCGGGCAGCGCACGGGCACGCCGCACGAGCGCCTCCCCGATGGGCGGATGCCCCGACACCCCGGGCACCCACCGCCCACCCAGCAGCTCGGCCCACCGCGGGTCGCCGGCGAACGCCAGCGTGGCGGAGTGCAGGCCGAGCACTCCGCCACCCCGTGCCTCGTGCGTGCAGATCGCGTCGACGAGCGCCGTCGAGTCGGGCGGCGGGAGGGCGGGATCCCCGCTGACGGCGACCACGAGCAGGTCACTCCTCGCGAGGGCTCCTGGCAGGGCATCCGCTCGATCGGTGCCGAGCACCTCGACCGCCGCGCCGGCCCCTCGCAGCACCTCGCCCGCACGACCGCCGGTCGCCTCGAGCCCGTGCCACGGATCGCCGTGCTCGCCGACCCCGATGAGCACGAGCACCCGCAGCCCGTCGAGCACGGCCGCATCGGGATCGGGTGTCACGCGAGCTCGTCTCCTTCGACAACTCCGGCGCCGCGTCCCGGGCCGTCAGGTGAATCGTTTAAACGATCGCACCGGCGCACCCCTTCGTCAAGGGGGCTCGGCCGCGGGATCAGCGGGCGGCGCGGGCGCGGAGACCGCCGTCGACGAAGTCGATCAGCCAGCGGAAGCTCGCGTCGACGTCGGTGTCGAGCTGGAAGCCGTCGGCCGCCTCGAGGGTGGCGAAGCCGTGCAGGGCGCTGCGGAGCATCCGGAGCGCGTCGATGCGGTCGGCGTCGTCGAGGTCGTAGCCGCGAAGCACCGCCTCGAGGGAGGTCAGCGTGCGCTCGAGGGCCGGCGCCAGAGGGTCGTCGGCGTCGGCCGGGCGGGCGCCGGTGGTCGCCGCGTAGCGCCCGGGGTGCGCTGTGACGAAGCCGCGGAAGGCCTGGGCCGCGGCGGCGAGCGCCTCGCGACCGGAGACCCCCTGCATCGCGTCGCGCAGCACGTCGGCGGCCTCGCTCGCACCGAGCACGGCGATGCGGTGGGTGAGCGAGGCGAGCCCGTCGACGTGCTTGTACAGCGACGGCGTCTTCACGCCGAGCCGCTCGGCCACCAGGCTCATGCTGACCCCGCCCAGACCGATCTCGTCGGCCAGGGCGGCCGCCGCCTCGGTGACGACGGCGGCGTCGAGGCCGGCCCTAGGCACGGTCGGCCCGGTCGGCACGGTCGGCCCGGCCAGCCCGGTCGGCCTGGTCGGCCTGCTCGGCGGGGCTGAGCGTGGCGGCGAGGAAGGGCAGCAGCAGCTGCAGTACGGCTTCGGGGGTCTCGGTGTGCGGGTAGTGCCCGGCACCGTCGATGACCGCGAGCTCGCCGAGCCCGGCGGGCAGCTCGGCGAGGATGCGCTCCCCCTCGGCCTCGGGGCGGGACCAGTCGGGGTCGGCCGAGCCCTCGATCACGAGCACACGGCACCGTACGTCGGCGAGGCGGGCACCGGCGTCGGCGGGGCTGGTCTTCGCCATGGCCCGGAGCACCGCCATGCGCTCGGGCACCGAGAGGCTCGTCTCGATGCGGGCGCGCTCCGCCGCCCAGTCGACGGGCTTCGTGGGGATCGCGAGATCGAGGTAGGCGAGCCAGGCCTTCAGGCTGCCCGACATCAGCACCTTCGCCAGCTGCACCGTTCCGGCGCGGTGCCGCTTGTCGCGGAGGAGACCGCCGAGGTCGACGGACTGCGCCCGGGTGAACGGCGCGAGCTCGGCGAGCCCCACGACCAGCTCGGGCGCGCTCGCCGCGGCGATGGTGGCGGCGCCGCCGCTGATCGACTGGCCGACGATCACGGCGGGACCGCCGAGGTGCCGCACCAGCGCGACGAGGTCGCCCGCGATGTCGGTGCGGCTGTAGCCCGCCCAGCCGGTGCTCGACTCGCCGCAGCCGCGGAGGTCGACGTTCGCCACCCGGTAGCCGGCCGCGACGAGGGCGGGAACGACGAAGCGGTAGGAGTGCCGGCTGTCTCCCATGCCGTGCGCCAGCACGACCAGAGGCCCCTCGCCGCTCATGTCGTAGGCGATGGCGCCCCCGTCGATGGTGAGGAACTCGGTCATGGCTGCCTCCAGATGGCTAATGGTGTTAGCCCAAAGCTAATGCCATTAGCCAATCATGTCAACCACGGGCGTCGGTGACTCCCAGGAGGCCGACCGGGCCTCGAGATGCCGGCAGAGCTCGGCGACCACCGCGAGCTCGGCCGCCAGCGCGCCGACGCGCTCGGACGAGCGGGCCGCGTCGATGTCGCGGGCCAGGAACGTGACCGCCCAGCGTGGATCGCCCGGAGCCACCGGCTCCAGGTAGAGGGTGGTGGGCGCATTGGCCAGCTCGATCACCACGAGGCCCGTGTCGGCACCGTCCTCGCCGTCCTGGCGGAGCACCTCGACGAGGCCGTCGATGCGTCGACCTGCGGCGAGGAACTCCTCGAGCCACTGGGAGAGGATCTCCTGCGTGCGGTACGGCATGGGCACCCCCTTCGGTCGGTGGATCCATTCGAGTGCCTGGGGGCTGGGAGAATGCTCCTTCTATCCGGATAGCGCACCGGGGCTGTCCGCAGAACGAACAGCGAGCGCCCTTGAACCGGGCGCCTCAGCGCAGGAGGGTGTTGCGGGGGTACTCCCCGAAGCGCGCCGCGTACGAGCGCGAGAACCGCCCGGCGTGGGTGAAGCCCCACCGGGCGGCCACCTGGGCGACCGTCGTGTCGCGCGGCCCGAGCTGTGTCAGCTCGGCCTGCACGCGATCCAGTCGCACGGCCCGCAGGTACTCGGTGGGGGTGACCCCGAGCTGCCGCGCGAACGCCTGCTGCAGTCCGCGTGGGGTCAGCCCCACCTCTTCCGCCACCTCGGCGGGGGCGAGCGGGAGATGGGCGCTGGCGTGCATCCGCTCGACCGCCTGCCGCAGCCGGGCGTTGCGAGGCGCCAGCAGCACCGGCGGCATCAGCACCGCCTCGTGCGCGAACGAGTCGAGCAGCACGATCGCGGTGCGCCGGTCGATCTCGGCCTGCTGCAGCGGTGTGGGCTCCCCACGGATGATCAGCCGCGCGGCCTCGTCGATGCAGGCGTTCCACCGGCGGAGCGCCTCGGGGTTCGGCACCGCGCGGTGGTCGAAGTGCAGCGGCCCCGGGAGCACCCCCTCGTGGTCGGCCGCCACGCGCTCGAGGAAGGCGGCGTCGAAGTGCACGAGGTTCTGCCGGTAGTCGGCGAAGTCGAACGCGTAGCGCTTGCCGGTCGGGAACATCGCGGGCAGACCACGGACCAGCACCGACTCGTCGGCGCCGAGGTCGACGGCGCCCCGGCCACCGAGCAGCCAGGAGACGATGTACTCGTTCTCCGGCTGGACCGTGCCTCGGATGGTGCCGAGGTACATCGAGGACCGCAGACTCATGTCCGGACCGCCGGCGACGGCATAGCGGTAGGAGAAGTCCAGATCGCTCAGCTCGGCTCGGAAGTCCGACCCGTTGTAGCCCGCCTGGTACAGCGCACGGGCGTCGTCGAGCTCGGTACCGGACGTTTCGGTCCGGACGAGAGCTCGGGCCGCGTCGTCCATCTCCCGAATTCTCACACAGACGGGGTCTCGGGGTCTCGGGGTCTCGGCTAGAGGCGCACGAGGCCCGCGCCGACCACGCTCGAGCCGGCGCGCACCGAGGGCAGGCGGCGGCCGTGCAGCACGACCTCGCGGGCCGAGCGCAGCCGACGGTCGAGCCCCCACTGCGTGACCTTCACGAGCGACTCCCGCACGATCGATCCGCTCATCTTCGACTCGCCGTGCGTGCGCTCGACGAACAGGATGGGGAACTCGGTGACCCTGAGGCCCGACTGCAGGGCGCGCCAGACCAGGTCGAGCTGGAAGCAGTAGCCGTGCGAGGCCACGTCATCCAGGCCGATCGTGTCGAGCGCGGTGGTGCGGTACGCGCGGAAGCCGCCCGTCGCATCCTTCACCCCGATGCCCAGGGCGAGCCGGGCGTAGAGGTTGCCGCCGCGGCTCAGCACCTTGCGGCTGAGCGGCCAGTTGCGCACCTCGCCGCCGGGCACCCAACGGGAGCCGAGCACGAGATCGCTTCTCTCGAGCAGCGCGAGCATCTCGGGCAGGGCCTCGGGCTGGTGGGAGCCGTCGGCGTCCATCTCGATGATCGCGTCGTAGCCGTGCTCGCGGGCCCAGGCGAAGCCGGCCAGGTAGGCGACGCCGAGGCCCTCCTTGCCGGCGCGGTGCAGCACCTGCACCGCGGGGTTCTCGGCGGCGAGTCGGTCGGCGAGCTCACCGGTGCCGTCGGGCGAGCTGTCGTCGACGATCAGCAGGTCGGCGACGCCGGTCGCCAGCACCCGCCGGGCGATGGGCTCGAGGTTCTCGAGTTCGTTGTAGGTCGGCATGACCACCAGGGCTCTGTTCACTCCGGCACCTCTCCTCGGGTCCATCCTGTCGGATCCATAGAAGCGCTGCGGACGACGGCGCGGCCCCGTTCGCGGCGGAATGGCGGCGGGCCTCCAGCACACTGAGGTCGGGCATCCAGCGAGCTCCCAGCGAACTCAGCCGACGACGGCGATCTCGTTCGGCACGGCGCCCAGCTCGCCCGTCGCGAGCAGCTCCCCCGTCCTCACGTCGACCGAGTGGATCGACGAGGTCGCGGGGTCGGTCACGTACGCCGTGTCCCCGTCGACGACGAGGGCCGGATGCGCGTCCTGCCACTCCGCCGGACCCTGCCACGCCTCGATCACCGGGAACGATGCTCCGAACTCCCCCGTCGTCACGTCCAACAGGTGCAGCGCTCCGTCGGTGCCGAGCACGACGGCGCCGTCGTCGGAGGAGCGGGCGACGTCACGCCAGGTGTAGCCGACGCCCTCGGGCATCGACACCACCCGCGAGGTCTTCGTCTCGGCGTCGACGATCGTCAGCGCGCTGAGCACGTAGCCCTCGGCGTCGGGATCGGCGTTGTAGTCGCCCACCATGATCGGAGAGGTGTCGGTGACGTACGCGTTGCCGGTGCGCCCATAGGCGTCGGGCGCGGTGAGTTTGGTGAACACGCCGTCGTCGTAGAGCAGCACGCCGTCGCTGCAGCCGAACACCGCGATCTCACCGCGCACCGCTCCCTCACCGTGCACCGAAGGGCACTCCTCGTTGCGGGCGGTCTCGGTGCGATCGGCGTCGAGCGCCCGCACGCCGGTGCGGGCATCCGGGGTGCCGATCGTGGTGAGGAGGGTGCCGTCGGCCAGTTCGATCGAGACGCCGTGGTGCGCCTGGGGCGACGGGACCGTCTCGGTCTCGGGGAGCCGCCCGGCAGCCGCTCCCGCGAGGAGGTCGGCGGAGTCGACGATGGTGGTGTCGCCGGTGCCGTCGGCGAAGAGCACGGTGCGGCCGTCGTGGCGCACGACGTGGCCCGGGGCCGACGCCTCGAAGACCAGGTCGGTGAGCTCGGGCGCGTCGGCGCTTCCGGCGCCGGTGTCGAGCACCTGGAACCCCTCGGTGGTCGAGACCATCACGCTGCGGCCGTCTCCGGCCGGGTTCACCCGGTTGAACCCGGCGAGCTCGATGTCGGCGAGGGTCTCGAGGCTCGTGCCGTCGAGCACCAGCAAGCCGCCGTCATAGGTCAGGGCGACGCGGGGGCCGATCAGCGCCGCCGCGTCCCCGGTGCCTCCGGGGGCGGTGCCGGCGGCCGGGTCTCCGGCTGCGGCGCCCGCGCAGGCGGACAGGCCGAGCAGCGTTCCGGTCGCCAGGGCGAGCGAGGCGAGCATCCGTCGTCGGGACGTGATTGTGGTGTTCATCGTTTCCTTTCGGTGTGGCAGGTCGGGGCGACCCGCCGGTGGTGCGGTGGCGGCCGTCACGGAGACAGGCCGGTGGCGATCAGCTGCGCATTGCTGCGCATCATCTCGAGATAGGTGGCCGCGCCCCTGCCGGGGGCCGAGAGCGACTCGGTGTAGAGGGCGACGACGTCGACATCGACCCCCGCCTCCTCGGCCAGCACCTGCACGATGCGGTCGGGCTGGGAGGCGTCGGCGAAGATCGTCGAGACCCCTGCGCCACGGATCGCGTCGACCAGCTCCCGCAGGTCGGATGCGCTCGGTGCCGCCAGAGTCGTCCCACCGGGGATGACCGCTCCGATCACCCGGAAGCCGTACCGCTCGGCGAGGTAGCCGAAGACGTGGTGGTTCGTGACGAGCGCCCGGCGCTCGTCGGGGATGGCCGAGAAGACGGTGTCGAGCTGGCCATCGAGGTCGACCAGCTCGGCGCGATAGCGGTCGACCGCCGTCGCGAGAGGGCCGGGATCGATTCCCTCGACCGCTGCCAGCTCCGGTTCGAGGCCGTCGACGACGTCGATCATGCGGGTGGGGTCGGTCCAGAAGTGCGGATCGGGCTCACCCCGGGAGTCACCGTCGGAGTAGTCGATCGGCTCGATCAGACCCCCGGCCTCGACCACGTGCACCCCCTCCTCCGCGGCGGCGTCGACGTGGTGCTGCAGTCCCTCCTCCAGGCCGAGACCGTTCGAGACCACCAGCGACGCGGAGCGGAGCCGAGCGGCCTCGACCGCGGAGATCTCGAAGGAGTGCGGGTCAGCGCCGGGCGGCATCAGGGTGAGCACCTCGGCCTGGTCGCCGACGAGTTCGCCGACCACGTCGCCCAGGATGGTCGTGGTGGCGACCACGAGGGGGCGATCGTCGGCGGGATGCGCGGTCGGCGCCGCGCAGCCGGCGAGCGCCGAGAGGGCCACGAGGAGCACCGCTGCGACCCCCACTCGAGCCCTGCGCCGAGGCCGGGTCATCGCCCGACCTCCGCGAGGGCCGCGCTGCCACCGGGCATCGCGAGCGTGCGGGCGATCCGCGCCCCGTCGCGGTAGTCGATCTCGAGCACGGCGCCGGTCGACGGCGTGTTGACGTAGGCGCGGTCGGCGTCGACCTCCAGCACGATCGCTGGGGGCAGCTCCCCTCCGACGAGCTCCCCCGCGAGCACGGGCTCGCTGCGCACGACGGACCCGTCGGCGGCGAGCACGACGATGCGACCCTCCACGTCGACGCCCACCACGGTGCCGTCGGCGTCGCCCACCGCCGTCGCGCGCAGAAGGGGCGCGGGGCTCGTCAGGAGCGTCCAGCTGCGGGCGCGCGTGTCGAGCAGCCAGGCGCCGCGGTCCCCGGCCACCGCGGCGAGGTCGGGGCGGCCGGGCCGGGCGGCGAAGGAGGTGGCGCGGTCGGTGGCCGAGGCGCCCTCGGGGTAGGGGATGCGCTCGAAGGCAATACCCGCCGCGTCGCCGTCTTCCGTGGCGGCCTCGGTGGCGCCTTCCGTCGCGGCCTCGGTGGTCGCCAGCACCGCGCCGTCGGCGCAGCCGAACACCGCCCCCACGCGGGTGAGTGCCGCACCCGCCGCGCCCGCGCAGTCGACCCCGGTCGAGAGCGGGTCGCCCTCGGCGTCGTAGACGACCAGGGCCGACTGGGCATCGTCCGACGGGGTAACCGTGCCGATCAGCCGGCCATCGAGCGGGAGCAACGCGCCGGCCGGGACGAGGGGGATGCGGGCGCGCTCCTCGAGCCGCCCGGCGGCGAGAGCCTCCGTGTCGAGTGCGACCCCCAAGCCCGCGGCGCCCTCGGAGGCACCGGGGAAGGAGAGGGTCGTGAGCGCCGGACTCGACGCCGCGCGGGGCCGCCCCCGGTCGCCCCCGACGTCGAGCCGGCCCACCGGGCGCGGCTCGGCGAGGTAGTAGTGCGAATGATCGCCGTGCGGCACCGTCCAGGTGCCGGTGTCGACGACCGAGACGTCGCCATCGGCCCGGGTGACGAAGGCGTGACGGCCGTCGCTGGTGAGCGTGCCGTCGTCGTCGGGCGCGGTGTCGTCGGTGCGAACGGCGTCGCCCATGGCGCCGGGGATCGTGAGCGACTCCCCCGTGGCCGGATCGAACGCCTGCAGGCCGGTGGAACCGAGTGTCACCAGCCGCAGCTGCGGTTCGGGCATCTCGACGGCACCGGCGACGAAACCGTGCCCATCGCCGGACGGTTCCGGAGACGGGGCAGCGGCCGCGGACCCGACGCCGGGGGCGGCATCCGGCAACGATGCGCACCCGCCCAACACGAGAGCCAGCAGCACAGCGGCTGCAGCGGGACGGACGGGGATGGACGAGGGATTCATCGAGGCGAGGTCTCCTTCATGGGGTCGCCGAGTCGAGCGGGGACACGGCTGGGGGTCGAGGTCGAGGTGAGAGCGGCACGGAGTGCGGCACGGAGTTCGGCCGACGCCGTGACCGCGCCGCGGGCGAGGGCCGACGCCGCCGCCAGCAGCACCGCCGTGATCGCGATGCTCGCCCCTGCGGCGGTGGAGGCGTGCCACGAGACGAGCAGCCCGACGAGCACGGCCAGCGCACCGAGTGCAGCGGCCAGCGCCATGGTGGCGGGGATGCTCCGCACCCAGCGCCCCGCCGCCACGGCCGGGCCGAGCAGCAGGCCGACCACGAGCAGACTCCCGACCGCCTGGTACGAGGCCACCACGACGAGCGTCACCAGCCCGACCAGCACCGGCTGGGCGAGCCACGGCCGCAGGCCGAGCGTGGCGGCGATCCGCGGGTCGAACGTCGCCGCGACGAACGAGCGGTGGAACACACGGCACACCGCCAGCGCGAGCACCAGCGCCCCCGCCAGCAGCGCGATGTCCCCCCAGGAGACGGCGAGAACGTCGCCGAAGAGGATCGCCGTGAGGTCGGTGGCGAACGACCGCGATCGCGAGACGACGATCACCCCGAGGCTGAGGCTGGCCACGAAGAGCAGGCCGATGGCGGTGTCGTCCGACAGCCGCCCCCGGCGGGACGCGGCACCGATACCCGCGGTCATCACACCGGCGCTGACCGCGGCGCCGACGACCGGCGGAAAGCCGAGCAGAGTGGCGACGGCGACTCCCGGCAGCACCCCGTGGGCCATCGCCTCCCCGAGGAACGCCATCCCGCGGATGACCACCCACGTGCCGACCACCCCGCACAGCACGGCCACCAGCACCCCGCCGACGAGAGCGCGCAGCAGGAAACCGGTGGCGAAGGGATCGAGCAATTCGGTCATGGTGCCGACCTTAGCGTTAATTGATAACCATTCTCATTAAGCTAGGATCGACGCGTGAGCGTTCTTCGATCCCCGACCACCGGCCCCCTCGTGCGGCTGACCGCGGTGACTGCGGGTTACGGCGGTCGTCCCGCGGTGGAGCTCGTCGACCTCGAACCGCCGGAGGGGCGGCTGACCGTGCTGCTCGGGCCGAACGGGGCGGGCAAGTCGACCCTGCTCGCGGTGCTGGCGGGCATCCTGAGACCCACCGGGGGCCACCTCGAGCGTCGACCAGCCATGACGACGGCGCTCGTGGTGCAGCGCAGCGCCGTCTCTGAACGGATGCCCCTGACCGTGCGCGAGGTCGTGTCGATGGGGCGCTGGCGGGCACGGGGAGCGGTCGGCCTGGTGCGCGCCGCCGATCGGCGCATCGTCGACGACGCGCTCGACGCGCTGCGGATCGGGCGGCTGGCCCGGCGATCGCTGCACGAGCTCTCGGGCGGTCAGCGCCAGCGCGCCCTCGTGGCGCAGGCGCTCGCCCAGCGGGCCGATCTGGTGCTGCTCGACGAGCCGGCCTCCGGGGTCGACGACGAGGCGCAGGGGCTCATCCGCGCGGCGGTGGATGCGGAGCTCGACCGGGGCGCGACGGTCGTGCAGGCGACCCACGACGCCGGCTGGGCCCGACGCGCGGAGCCCCACGGCCTGGTGCTCCGGATGACGGCGCCGGCCGCGACTCGCACGGCGCTTGACGGGTGCGAGGGCGGCGTCGGCGTCGGCGTCGGCGTCGCGCCATAGGGGTGCGAGGGCGTCGCCGTCAAGCCCCCCTCCGGCCATCCGACGGCGGCGGGCTCTCTGTCAGGATTCTGCTGCGGCCGTCTGGCCGCCCCGTCGTGGCGAGAGGAGCAGCGGTGCCGTTCCGTACCAAGGAGCTGCTCGAGGAGTGGCTGGCCGAGTTCGTCGCCGCCGAGCATCCGATGCCCGGCGAGCTCGAGGTGCTGCGGCACGAGGACAGCGACGGCGGCGACACCGGGCTGGTCGTCGTGCGGCTGAAGAACGCCGGCCCCTACGCCTATCTCGAGCCGACCGCCCCCGGAGACCCGACCTGGCAGGTCGTGTTCGCGCCGCGGCACGACGAGCTCACCCTCGACGTCGACCGGTTGACCGAGCTGTCGGGCGAGCTGGTGGTGGCGGCGGAGCTGTGCTCGTTCCTGGAGCAGAAGTCGCGCGGGCATCTGGAGGCGGCGACGTCGTCGGAGCCGTGACGCCGGGCGTGGTGGGCGGCACGGTCGGTGTCAGCCGCGCGGCGTCGGCAGCCCTTCCGCCGGGTCGCCGGGCTCCGGCACCATCGTCAGCTCGCCGCGCTCGGCGGTGGAGTTGAGGGCGCTGATCCAAGCCCGGTTCAGCAGGGGCGGCCGGTTGCCGTAGAAGCGGAACTCGAGGTCGATTCCCGGCGAGAGCCAGACGGTGCCGCGGCCGCTGCCCTGCTCGGGGTCGACGATCCAGGAGAAGGCGAACGATTCGCCCCGGCGCAGCTTCGCGAGGATGACCACCTTGAGGTGGCTGAGCAGCCGGTCGTCGATCTCGATCTCATGACCGTTGCTGCCGTAGTACAACTTGCCCATCGGGTGGGGTCCTCCAGGTGGCCGGGGCGTTTTTGCACGCACTCCTCGCGATCATGGCGCGAATTCGAGAAGGCCCCTGAGGGTTGACACTCGGTCCCGCCCTCTGCTATCCCGGCCACTACCGGCACCTGCGCGACCGGATGCGACACGGTGGCGACGGGGAGGGACGGGGTGCGGGGGCGACGGGGCGGGCATCCGCAGACTGGATGGCGACCGGAGAGGTGCACGCCACGATGTCCCGCACGACCGCCAGCCGCCTGCGCCTGCTCGCCATCGTCTTCGTGGCGGTCTTCTGCGTCGGCAGCTCGACCTGGGCGGCGAGCGCCTCATGGACGGCGAACCCCGTCGGCCTCGGCGGCACGGTCTCCGCGGCCACGGTCTCGGTGACCTCGACCCTCACCGTTCCGCCGACGGCCCAGTTCGCCGTACCGGTCACCTCCCCGACGACCGCCGACACCACCCACCTCGGCGCCCTCACCTACGCAAACACCGGAACCGCACCGCTCGCGCTCGCCGTCTCGGCCACGAACTCGAACGCCACGCTGGCCGCGAAGGTCGTCGTGACCCTGTGGAGCGCGACCACCGCCGCACTCTGCGGGAGCTCCGTGCCCACCACGGGAACCACCGTCGGCACCCTCAACGGCACCCTCGCGCTGCCGCCGGCAGTGGCCTCGCTGCCGGGCACCAGTTCGATCGCCCTGTGCTTCGCGCTGCGACTCACCGGCACCACTGCGGAGTTCCAGGGGCAGGCTGTCACGGCGACCTTCGCCCTCACCGGCACGGTCGGCACGAACTGGAGTGCGTCGGCGTCCTCCGCCGTGACGCAGACCGTGTACCGGGTGGCCACGCCGGGCACCATCACCTGCTCGGCCTCGGGCTCGGGCACCGTGAGCTTGAACTTCACCCCGGTCACCGGGGCGACGGGCTACCGCCTGCTCCGCACCGGCACGACGACCACCGAGATCAAGACCTTCACCGCCCCGCCCGTGTCCCTCAGCGCCTCGGAACTGCCGCTGCTCAGCGTCGGGACCGTGCCCCTGGCCGTCCAGGCGGTCGACTCGACGTACGGCACCACCTCGGGGAACAGCGCCACGTCCGTGCAGGCGGTCATCCTGCTGACGCTGCTCGGGCTGAGCTGCTGAGGGTGCCGGTGCTGACGCTGCACGGGCTGAGCTGCAGGGGCTGAGCTGTCGACGAGGCCCCGCACCGTGGCTGCGCCATCACTCGGCGAGAATGAGAACCTGAATGACGCGCATCCGGCCACCCCCACCCGACCCGACGCGACCCCCGAGGTGCTGCGGCTCACGGCCTTCGCCGCCACCCCCGACGGCGGCAACCCCGCGGGCGTGGTGCTCGACGCCACCGGCCTCGACGACGCCGCCCTACAGGCGATCGCGGCCGAGCTCGGCTACTCCGAGACGGCGTTCCTCGTCGACCCCGCGATCGCCGGCGACGACCACCACGTGCGGGCGCGTTACTTCTCGCCGACCGCCGAGGTGCCGTTCTGCGGCCACGCCACCATCGCCACCGCGGTCGCCCTCGCCGAGCGCCGCGGTCCCGGCGCGTTCCGCTTCGAGACTCCCGTCGGCCCCATCGCCATCGACACGACCCTCGATCCCACCCATGGTTCCGCCCTCGGTTCCACCCTCGACGGCCACCGGATGCTCGCCGCCTTCACCAGCGTCACCCCCGCCGTCCGGGCCCCCTCTGCCGACGTCGCGGCCGAACTCCTGGCCCTGCTCGGCGTCACCCCGGCCGACCTCGACCCGCGCTTCCCACTCCTGGAGGCGTTCGCGGGCAACTGGCATCCCGTGGTGGCGCTCGCCTCGCCCGCCGTCTTCGACGCCCTCACTTTCGACCCGGCGTCCCTCCGCGCCCTCATGGACCGCCGCGACTGGCGCGGCACGGTCACCGTCCTGCACGCCCCGCCCGCCGCCGCCCCGGCCCCCGCCGCCGCCGCGGCCCCGCCCGCCGAGTTCGAGGTCGAGACCCGCAACCTCTTCCCGGTCGGCGCCATCACCGAAGACCCCGCCACCGGCTCGGCGGCGGCCTCCCTAGGCGCCTACCTCCGCCACCTCGGCGTCGTCACCACGCCCGCCCGCCTCACCATCCACCAAGGCCGCCACGTCGGCCGCCCGAGCCTCCTCGTCGCCACCATCCCACCCACCGGCGGCATCCGCGTGGAGGGCACCGCCACCCCCATCCGAACCCGCTGAAGCAGAGGTCGACTGCAGGCCGAGGGCTCCGCACTAGGGCCGTCGACCCCCACCCCGACCCCAGAATTCGGGCAGGGAAACTTGCCATTCGGGCATCCCGAGTACAGACACGCTCCGACAAATCGCCTACGTCGCAGGAAACCGCACGCGATCGCGTGTTTGTTCGGGCAGAAATCGGGTGCTCGATCTTGAGAAATGACCGGTCAAACACCTGACCCACGAAGGTACAAATGCTCAAGGGCTAGAACCCGACGACCACGAGGAGGTGGACATGGGCCAGGTGAGCGAAGAGCGTCGTCAACGCATCGTCACGATCGTGCGCGATGACGGTGAGGTCACGGTCAGCCGTCTTGCGGATGACCTGGGGGTCGCAGCCGAGACGATCCGGCGTGACCTGCAGGAGCTCGAAGACCGCCGTCTCATCAAACGCACCCACGGAGGCGCGCTGCCACTCGAGAGCGGCAGCTACGAGTCGACGTTGGACTACCGGTCGGTGACCCGGGTCCCGGAGAAGCGCCGCATCGCGTCGGCCGCGGTCGAGTCCCTCGGAGGAGCTCAGACGGTGTTCCTCGACGAGGGCTACACGCCGCTGCTGATCGCCGAGGAGCTCACGCTGCTCCACGACCACCTCACGATCGTCACGGCGTCACTGGCCAACGCCATGGCGCTGGCATCGAGCCCCCAGCACACCACCCTGCTCCTCGGCGGTCGCGTGAGGGACAGGACGCTCGCCACCGTTGACCACTTCGCCACCGACATGCTCTCCGTGCTCAACATCGATGTCGCCATCCTCGGCGCGAACGGCATCACCCCCGACAAGGGCCTCGGCACCCCGGACCCGGCCGTCGCCGCGGTGAAGGGCATGGCGGTGAAGAGATCCACGCGTCGGATCTTCGTGGGCATCGCCACGAAATTCGGCGTCACCAGCTTCTGCAAGTTCGCTGACGTCAGAGACCTGGAGCTGATCATCACCGAGGAAGCCCTGCCCCAGAGGGAAGCCCAACGTTTCGCGGCCCTCGGTCCACGCGTCCTCCGCGTCTGAGTCCCCTGCACCGGGGCTCTCGCCCGAATCGCGCGACGACGCGCGGTTCATCGCATCACAGCAACCCCGGTTGCCCAACAGAAAGGCACCACCCGTGTCCCGAAGAATCCGCATCATCGCCCTCACCGGAACGGTCGTCCTCACGGCCGGACTCGCACTCGCCGGATGCACCTCCGACACCGCTGGCGGCACCGACGCCGGCAGCGAGACCGCCGGCAGCACGCTGTCGATCCAGTTCGTCAACCCGCTGCCCAACTACCCGAGCTGGCGCGCCATCGGCGACTGTCTCGCCGAGGAGGCGAAGAGCCAGGGAGTCGACTTCACCGAGAGCGGGCCCACCGGATCGGCCATGGATCCGACCACCATGATCACCCAGATCCAGAGCGCCATCGCCAACAAGAAGGGGGCCATCATGACCCTTCCCGCCAGCGACGCCTTCGGGCCGATCCTCACGCAGGCCCAGGATGCCGGCATCGTCACGACCACCTTCTACGGCGACGGCGCCGACGACAGCGGAGCCGACATCAACGTGGGCGTGGACTGGACGGAGCTCGGCAAGCTGTACGTGGAGGCGATCGAGACGATCCCCGGCGACAAGAAGGTCGGCCTGATGACCTCGGCCGACACCGGCATCGGCAAGTCGTGGATGGATGGCGTCAAGTCGGCCGCCGAGGGTCTCGACGACTTCGAGATCGTCGGCGAGGTCTACACCGGGGACGACTCATCCAAGGCGCTGGACCAGACCAACGCCCTGCTGACGGCCCACCCCGAGGTCAACGTCATCACCACCAACCTCGGCACGGCCACCGCAGGCACTCTGTCCGCGCTCGAGGCGAAGAACCTCACCGGCAAGGTCCAGTTCCTCGGCAACGGTCCCGACAACGGCGGGAAGGAAGCCCTCCAGGCCGGAACCGAGTACCGCATCCTCATGCAGGACCTGTGCGGTGCCGCGAAGAAGTCCCTCGTCGCCACCGTGGAAGCGCTGAAGAGCGGTGAAGCCGGGGGTGAGACCCTCCAGATCCCCATGGGATTCATCATGGCCGGCACCGACGACTACGACGACCTGGTCGCGAAGAACTGGGGCTAGCCCTCCCCCGGGTGGGGCTCCGGCGCGGCCGGAGCCCCACCCGCCGTCCACCATCCGCACACTGGAACGAAGGCACGCGATGTCCCCCCTCTCACAAACCTCCCCCGCTCTCGAGCTCCGCGCCGTCCGCAAGTCCTTCGGGCCCGTCAACGCGCTCTCCCATGTCGACTTCGCCGCCTATCCCGGCGAGGTCCATGCCATCGTCGGCGACAACGGAGCCGGCAAGTCCACGATGATCAAGATCGTCACCGGTATCCACAAAGGCGACGGTGGCACCATCCTCGTGAACGGGCAGGAGATGGATCTCCGCCACGACGCCTCTCAGTCGCAGGACCGGGGCATCGCCGTGGTCTACCAGGACCTCGCCCTGGTCGAGTGCCTCGACATCAGCACCAACATGGCCCTGGGGAACCTTCCCTATCGATGGGGGGTGTTCCTCGATCGCAAGCGAATGGATGCCGAAGCCGCAGCCGCTCTGAAAGACCTCAACGCCCGGGTCGGCGACGTCCGCACGCCGGTCGGGTTGCTCTCGGGCGGTCAGCGTCAGGTCGTCGCGATCGCCCGAGCGGTCCGGATGAACAAGCCGATCATCCTCCTCGACGAGCCCACCGCTGCCCTCGGAGTCCAGGAATCCGCGTACGTGGGCCGCACGCTCGACCGGTTGCGGGCCGACGGCAAAGCCGTCATCTGCATCAGCCACGACCTCGAGTTCGTCTTCAAGCACTCCGATCGCATCACCGTCCTCCGGCTCGGCAGAACCGTGGGCACCCGCACGACCGCAGATGTCAGCCGCGACGAGATCATCTCCCTGATCACCGGAGCCGCTCCTGCCGACACCCTCCAGGAGGCATCATGAGCACGACAGCAACCGCAGAACTGGCCGTCCAGACCGAGCGGCGCGACACACCCCGGACTCCGATCCTGCGAGCCGTCCTCCTCCGGCAGGAGACCTGGCTCCTCGCCGTCGTCGTGGTGATCGCCGTCATCGCGTCGGTCCGGAACCCCAACTTCATGAACCCCGACAATCTCGTCGAGATCCTGCGGGGCAGCGTCATCTACTTCATCATGGGCTGCGGAGCGGCACTGCTCGTGATCGGCGGGGGCCTCGACTTCTCCGTGGGCGCGATCTTCACGATCAGCGCCCTCGTCGGCACGAGTCTGATCAGTCAGGGCGTACCGATCGTCGTCGGCATCCTGGCAGCCCTCGCCGTCGGCGCACTGGCGGGCGTGGTCAACCACCTCATCGTGACCTACTGGCACGTGCCACCCATCATCGCGACCCTCGGGACCTTCTTCATCGCCCTGGGCCTCAGCGCCCTCATCACGGGTGGCAACGACGTGGTCCCGCTCCCGGCCGACTTCATGAAACTGGGCCAGGGCTCGGTCCTGTTCGTGCCGAACGTCATCTGGTACGGCCTCATCGTCGGCGCACTCTTCTACCTCGTTCTGGAGCGCACGCGCTTCGGCATCAACGTGCGAGCAGTCGGCGGCAACCGGCAGGCGGCCGTCGGCAACGGGCTGCGGGTCGTCCGGATCGACCTCGTCCTGTACGTCCTGGCCGGAGTGACGGCGGCGATCGCCGGCATGATCTACTCCGCCCGTGTCGGTGCGGGACAGGTGGAAGCCGGCGGATCGTCGGTGACCCTCGTGGTCGTCACCGGCGTGCTCATCGGCGGGGTCAGCCTCCTCGGTGGGCTGGGCTCGATCACCGGGGTCGCGGTGGGAGCCGTGCTGCTCTCGGTCATCGACAACGCGTTGATCGTGGCGCAGATCCCTCCGCAGTACAACAACGTCGTGGTCGGCGCCATCCTCGTCGGAGCGGTGGCCGTCGACCACCTGCGACGCAAGCAGCTGTACAAGCCGCGATGAGCGCGCGCCTCGATCCGGCGACCGCGGCTCTGCTCGCCGAGATCAATCAGCAGCCTCCCTCCCTCGCCCTCGACTCGACCCCCGATGAGCTTCGGGCCGGATTCTCCGAGCTCCTCCGGCACCTCCACCCCGACACCCCGTCTCCGTTCATCGGCAGCGTCCGCGCGGACGTGGTCGGGTCGGCGCAGGGTGGGGTACCGGTTCGTGTCTACGATCCGGTGGGCGCGACCGGGGAGGACGTCGTCGTCTACCTCCACGGCGGCGGCTGGGTGCTGGGCGGGTTGGACTCCGCGGAGCCGGCGGCCTCCGGCCTCGCGACCGCTATGGGTGTCCGCGTGATCTCCGTGGACTACCGGCTGTCACCCGAGCACCCGCACCCCGCCGCCTATGACGACGCCCTGGCCGTCACGCGCGCCGTGGCCGCGACGAAGCCGCGCTGGTTGGGCGTCGCCGGGGACAGTGCAGGAGGCAACTTGGCAGCGGCGGTCGGGCTCGCTGCAGCCGACCGCCAGGTCCACGTCGATGCGCAACTGCTGTTCTACCCCGCCCTCGACCCGTCGATGCGCGCGCCCTCGCACGCCGAATTCGCCGACGGCTTCCTGCTGACCGGCGAGGCGATGGCTTACTACTGGGACGCCTATCGAGGGCCTTCGCGATCGGCCGGCGCATCGTTCGCCCCGCTCGACGCCCCGTCGGTCGCCGGATCGCCGGCGACCGTGCTCGCCACCGCCGGCCACGACCCCCTCCGCGACGAGGGCGCGCGGTTCGCCGAGCGCCTGGCCGACAGCGGCGTACCGACCGTCCACCTCCGATCGCCGTCGCTCGTCCACGGATGGGTCGACCAGATGGACCGCGTTCCCGAGGCCGCCGCCGCCTTCCGTCGGGCCGTCGGCGTCTTCGACGGCCTGCGGCGGGACCACCTCACCGCTGTCGAAGGGTCGACATCAGCCCGGAAGCGAGAAGACCATGTCCGCAACTGAGACGCAGAGCGTCCCCATCCCCCTCCCCGGCTACGATCGCTCGGGGCTGACCGCGGGGATCATGCACATCGGCGTGGGCAACTTCCACCGAGCCCATCAGGCCGCCGTCATCGACGAACTGCTCGAGAAGGGGCTCGCACGCGACTTCGCGATCTGCGGCGTCGGGGTGCTCCCCGGCGACCGCCACATGCGGGACATCCTGCGCGACCAGGACGGCCTCTACCTGCTCGAGCTGCGGCATCCGGACGGGCGACGGGAACAGCGCATCATCGGGTCGATCGTCGACTACCTCTACCTGCCCGACGACCCGGAGGCCGTCGTGGAGAAGATGGCGGGCGTCTCCACCCGCATCGTGTCCCTCACCATCACGGAAGGGGGTTACAAGACGGACTTCACGACGAACACCTTCGACGCCGCCGATGCCGAGGTGCGGCGCGATCTCGAGCACCCCGAGCATCCGGGCACCGTCTTCGGCCTCATCGTGGAAGCGCTCGCCCGGAGGCGGGCCGCGGGTCGGGTCCCGTTCACCGTGCTGTCGTGCGACAACCTGCCGATGAACGGCGAGGTGACCCGGAATGCGCTCGTCTCGTTCGCGGCCCTGCGGGATCAGGAGCTGGCGCGCTGGATCGACGAGGAAGTGGCGTTCCCGAACTCGATGGTGGACCGGATCACCCCGGCCACCACCGACCGGGATCGAGAGTACGTGCGCGATCGGCTCGGGGTCGAGGACGCCTGGCCGGTGGCGGCGGAACCGTTCTTCCAGTGGGTGGTCGAGGACTCCTTCACCGCGGGCAGGCCGCCGTTCGAGCAGACGGACGTGCAGATCGTCGACGACGTCGCTCCCTACGAGCTGATGAAGCTCCGTCTGCTCAACGGCTCCCACCAGGCGCTGGCGTACTTCGGCGCTCTCGCCGGTCACGAGTTCGTGGAGGAGGCGATGGCCGACGAGGACCTCGTGCGCTTCCTCGAGCGGTACATGTCGGAGGTGCTCCCCACGGTGCCGGCCGTCCCCGGGATCGACCTCCGGGAGTATCGACGGGTCCTCCTGGAGCGGTTCTCGAACCCCGCCATCCGCGACACCCTGGCCAGGCTGTGCGCAGACTCCAGCAATCGCATCCCGAAATTCGTGGTGCCGTCGATCCTGGAGAACCGCGCCGCGGGTCGGCCCGTGGAGTTCGGGGCGGCCGTGCTCGCCAGCTGGGCCCGGTACGCGATCGGCGTCGACGAGTCGGGCGGTCCGATCCACGTCGTGGACGTGAACGGTGCCGAACGCCGCCGAGCCGCGGAGCGGGAGCGATCCGACGCCGGCGCTTTCCTGCGCGACACCAGGATGTTCGGCGCTCTCGCGTCCGATCGGGACTTCGTCGATGCGTTCCATCGTCTGTTCATCAGCATCTGCGACGACGGCGCACGCGCTACCTATCAGCGGCTCGCGGGCACGTCGCCGTCCGGGGAGGGGGACTGACGGGGCGGGGCGGGGCTGGGCCGGGGCGGGGCTGGGCCGGGGCGCGGCCCAGGGGTCAGGGGGCGAGCGCAGCGACCGCCGCGATCTCCACGAGGGCCCCCGGCACGCCGAGGCCCGCGACGAAGGCGGCGGTGACGAGGGGCGGATGCTCCGACGCGAGCTCCCCCGCGATCGCCCCGTAGCCCGCCCGGAGGTCGGCGCCCTCGACGAAGAGCACGGTCCACTGCACGACGTCGTCGAGCGTCGCCCCCGCGGCGGCGAGCGCCACCCGCGCGTTCTGCAGGGCGCGGGACGCCTGGGCTCCGACGTCGGCGGCGACGATCGCACCCGACTCGTCGACGCCGTTCTGGCCGCCGACGTAGATGGTGGTCGCGCCCGGCGGCACCACGGCGACGTGACTGAAGGCGGGGCTGTGCACGAGCCCCGGGGGGCGGATCCGTTCGATGGCCATGCCCCACGATGCCACCGCCGGCGGCCCGGCCGGAAGCCCCCCGACCTCCGCGATCGCCGAGGGCCGCCCGAGCCCCCGACCCCTACTCGAGCAGCTTCCCGCCCACCGAGACCTCCTCGGCCATCAGCGCCGCGATCTCGTCGGGGATGGCCGGGATCGACTCCCGCGTCACCCCGGCCGACGGCGACCAGACGAGGTTCACCTGCAACGAGGGGTCGAGGTCGGGGTAGTCGCTCCGGTTGTGGCACCCCCGCGTCTCGCGCCGCTCGAGCGCCGCCTCGAGGGTGGCCCGGGACGCGAGCGCCGCCGACTTGAGGTCGAAGGCGTGCGCGAGGTCCTGGTAGCCGGCGATGTCGGGGTGCACCCCGATGTCGGCGATGCGCGCCTCGATGGCGTCGAGCTCGGCCAGACCGGCGCGCAGCCCCTGCTCGTCGCGCACGACCCCGGCGTGCTCGGTCATCGTGTTGCGGATGGCCCGCTGCAGCGCCCGCACGTTCTCGGGCCCGTCGCCCTCGAGGAGGGACGAGATCTCCGAACGCGCCGTGTCGACCGCGGCGGCCGAGCGCTTCTGCGCCGTCAGCCCCGTCGAGTACGCGGCGGCCGCCTGTCCGACGATGCGACCGAAGACGAGCAGCTCGATCAGCGAGTTGCCGCCGAGCCGGTTCGCCCCGTGCAGCCCCGACGAGGCCTCGCCGATCGCGTAGAGTCCCGGCACGTCGGTCGAGTGGTCCTCGGGCCGCACCCAGACCCCACCCATCGAGTAGTGCGCGGTGGGCGCGATCTCGATCGGGTCGGTGGTGATGTCGAGCATCTGCAGCTCGAGCATGGTCTGGTAGACGCGCGGCAGCCGGGTCATGATCGTCTCGCGCGGCAGGTGCGAGACGTCTAGCCAGACACCGCCGTTCGGGGTGCCGCGGCCCTCCTTGATCTCGGTGTAGCAGGCCAGCGCGACCCGGTCGCGGGTCGACAGCTCGAGCCTCTCGGGGTCGTACCTGTGCATGAACCGCTCGCCGAGCCCGTTGCGCAGGATGCCACCCTCGCCGCGCGCCGCCTCGCTGATCAGCGTGCCGGCCGCGTTCTCGGGCTCGATGATGCCACTCGGGTGGAACTGCACCAGCTCCGGGTCGCGCAGCCGCCCGCCCGCCTCCACGGCGAGCCGGAACGAGTCGCCCGTGTTCTCGTCGCGACGGGACGAGGTGCGGCGCCAGATGCGGTTGTGCCCGCCCGCGGCGAGGATCACCGCATCCGCGTGGATGAGGTAGCGGGTGCCGTTCTCGACGTCGAAGCCGTAGGCGCCGAACACCGCGCCGTCGTCGTTCACCAGGATGCGCGTGACGTAGACGGTGTCGAGGATCGGGACGTCGAGCTGCGCCGCCCGGTTGACCAGTGTGCGCTGGATCTCGAGCCCCGTGTAGTCTCCGGCGAACGCGGTGCGGCGGTAGGTGTGGGCGCCGAAGAAGCGCTGCGAGATGCGCCCGTCGCCCTCGCGCGCGAACGGCATGCCGTAGCGCTCGAGGTCGTCGATGCCCTGCGCCGCACCCTCGGTCACGATCTGCACCGTGTGCGGGTTGGCCAGCAGGTACGACTCCTTCAGGGTGTCGGCGGCGTGCTGCTGCCAGCTGTCGTCGGGGTCCATCGTGGCGAGCGCGGCGTTGATGCCGCCGGCCGCCAGGGAGGTGTGGGCGTCGCTCTTGGAGCGCTTGCCCAGGGCGAGCACGTCGACACCGGCCTCGGCCAGTTCGATCGCCGCTCGCAGGCCGGATCCTCCCGTGCCGATGACGAGCACGGTGGTGGAGATCTGTCGTTCGGTGGGTCGCATGCCTTCACGCTAGGCTCGTCGCTTCGATTACTCCAATGCATGTTCTAGCTGCTCACTATGCAGATATGCTATCGAAATGAACCTGGATCAACTGCGCGGCTTCGTCGAGGTCGCCCGCGAGGGCAACTTCACCCGCGCATCCGAGAACCTGCACCTGGCGCAGCCCTCGCTGAGCCGCCAGATCGCCTCGCTCGAGAACGACCTGGGCGACGAGCTCTTCGCCCGGGCCCGGGGCGGCAGCACCCTCACAGCGGCCGGCGAAGCCCTGCTGCCCCTGGCGAAGCGGATGCTCGCCGACGCCGATTCCGTGCGACGCGAACTCGCCGAACTGGCCGGTCTCCAGCGCGGCAGGGTGCGCCTCGGAGCCACCCCGACCCTCTGCATCAGCCTCGTCGCGGAGGTGCTGGGCGACTTCCACGCCGAGCATCCCGGGGTCGAGCTGCACCTCTCGGAGCACGGTTCCCGGCGCCTGCTCGACGAGCTGGCGGGCGGCGAGCTCGACCTCGCGCTGATCACCACCTCGCACGCGACCACCGCCGAGCGCGTCGCCGTGAGCCCGCTGCTCGTGGAGGAGCTGGTGCTGATCTCCTCGGCCGCGGCGCCCCCCTTCGCGACCGGCGCCTCGGTGTCGCTGGCGGAGGTGGCGGCCCTCCCCCAGATCGTCTTCAGCCGCAGCTACGACCTGCGGGCGGCGACCGACGAGGCGTTCGCGCTAGCGGGGCTCACCCCGTCGGTGGTGCTCGAGGGCGCCGAGATGGATGCGGTGCTGCGCTTCGTCGAACGGGGGCTCGGGGTGGCGATCGTGCCGGCGATGGTGCTGATAGACCGGCCCGGGCTGCGGTCGGTGCGGCTCGCCGGGCCGGCGCTGACCCGCACGATCAGCCTGGCGCGGCCGCGGGACGTGACGCCGTCGCGGGCGGTGCAGGTGATGCAGCGCACCGTGGCGGGCACGGCGCGGGCGTTCGCGGGGCGGGCGGGGGAGACCATCCGACCGGCGTGACGCTGACCGGAAGCGGACATGTCCGCTTCAGGGCCTTGTGTCGGATAACCCCCTACCCCAACGCTGAAGAGCAGTCCGACCGCTGCTCGAGGGGATCCACCGTGCCAGACATCGACCGACGCTCGGTTCTGGCGATGGGTGCCTGGTCGGTGCCGGTCGTCGCCGCCGCCGTGGCCGCTCCGGCAGCCGCCGCCAGCACGGAGCCCTCGTACCCGTTCGCGCTGATCCTGTCGCCCGAGAGCGCGACCACCTTCCGCGACGTGCGCAGCAACACGAACCTCTCGATCATGAACACCTCGACGACCGAGTTCCGAGGCACCACCTCGGTGATCGTCTCGGGGATGTACGTGCAGCACTCCGACAACTACCTGCTGCTCGCGATCAACGAGAGCCCCCAGTGGGCGGGTTCGACCCGACAGGTGTACTCGCCGACGAACCTCTCCTGGTCGGGCACGCTGGCCCCCGGGGCGATCAGCAACCCCGTGCTGCTGCAGCCGCTCTCGCAGCACATGAGGTACCCCACCGTCGACACGATCTCCTTCAACGCGGTCGACGAGGGCGCGGCGCCCGCGAGCTTCGCGGTCACCTGGTACTGATCCTCCCGCGGGGTCGGCCGGGGCGGTCGGAAGCCAGATGCGCATGGCGGCACGCGAAGACACCTGGCATCCAACGCGAGGGCCGACGAGGCTACTTGTAGAACCCGGCACGCTCGAGCACCGTCACCGCGTCGCCCCGGCTGCTGACGTTCAGCTTCGCATACAGCGACCTCGCCTGAGTCTTCACGGTGTTCGGCGAGACGAAGAACTTCTCCGCGAGCACCGCGTAACCGTCTCCTGACCGGAGGTGCTTCGCCAGTCGCTCCTCCTGACGGGTCAGATCGGGCAGGTGGAAACGGGTCTGGTCGACTACAGGAACACGGTCGATCAGCCGATCGAACGAAGCGGCCTCGGCACCCAGCTCGGGTCGCCGTTCCACCAGACGTCCGAGGAGCATCCGCAGTTCGCCGGCGGGGAGGGTCAGCAGCGGCGTGCCCGACCCCGACGCGCCGACGAGATGGAAGGCCTCCTCGAAGTGGTCGTCGGCCTCGAGATCGTGGCCGAGTCGGAGATGGGCGATCGCCCGCCTGAACAGCAACGGCGGGATGGTCCGGAGGCAGTGCTCCACCCCGAGAGCCAGGCACTCGTCCGACGCGGTCAACGCCTCCCGGTTCTGGCCGAGGAGCAGGTGGGCGGCCGCGCGCTGCATGTCGAAGCAGAGCGCGTGCCCGGCGGGGGACGGATGGCCCTGCAGCACGGTCAGCGTCCGCCGCGCGTCCCCGCGCGAGAGCAGGAGGTCGGCATAGATGCCGAGCGCGAAACCCTGCACCATCGAGAACGTCGAACCGCTGTCGCTGCCGTTGATCACGGCCAGGATCAGCGGGAGTCCGCGGTTGAGGTCCCGCTGGAGCAGCAGCGACATCCCCTCGGTCGCGGTCGCGGTGACCGCCCACGTCGGGTCGTCCGTCGCGATCGTCCGCAGCTCTGCGGCGATCCCGTCCAGCCGGGGCACGTCGAACCGCGCGGATGCGATCAGGATCTCCGCGAGGAGGAGCGGGTACCACGCGGTCGACGGAGCCCACCCGCCGGCCTGACGGAGACTCCCGCAGGCGGCGACACTCTCCTCGGCCGCGGAGTACTCACCGTTCAGAGCGCGGGCGAGGGCCAACAGCGCCCGAGCGCGGAACTCGGCGGGCCGCAGCGCCGCCCGTTCGGCGTACGAGAGCGCCCGCCTGGCGAACAGCGTGGCCTGACGCGGCCAGCCCGCCGCCGCGAACACCTCGGCTGCGGCCGACAGCAGCGCCACGCCCGCCTGCTCGCTCGCCCGGCTCGGGCGCCGGAGCGTCGTCCCGTTGAGGTGGGTCCTGATCAGCCGCTGAGCCTCGTCGAGGCGCCCCGCCCGCGCCAGGGCGAGCAGCACCCCCGTGAGGATCGTGACCGAACGCTCGGACCAGACCCTCGGAGCGGGGCCCGTGTCCAGAGTCGCGAGCTCGTCCACGTCGGCGAGGGAGACGGCCGCTCCTCCGGGTAGCGTCCCGGCAACGACGCGGTGCGCGGTTGCGGAATGCCGAGCGAGCGAGGTCGGGACTGACGCCTCGCCGACCGATGTTTCCACCACAGGCGAACGCTAATCCCGGCCGGCTTCGTCAGACGAATTGAGCCCCGATCGGGGTTCGCCTGGCGTCCCCGGCATCCTCAGCACGTCTTCCGAAAAAACGGAAAACCGCCAGATCGCGGGGATCTGGCGGTGCAGTGCGGAGACGGTGGGATTTGAACTCTATATCTTCGCTTGGAACGACGGCGATGCTGGCAGAGATCCCCGGAAATGCAGGGATTCTCGTTCACGTCAATGGCCCTCGGGTCAGGACGATGGAACTCGAGTGTGGTCAAAATGTGGTCACTCTGGAAGGGACTAATGCACGCAGGCTGTGCGGCGAGCAACGATCAGACGCAGCGGCACTGAAGCGCCTTTCAACACCGGTCCGACGGCATTCTTGGCTACCGAGACTCGCGCAGTCGGCCCGCGCGGAGGCCCCACCCAACGGATGAGCGGAGTCGTCGTGTCTTATCAGCAGCTCACTCGAGAACTCGAGATCCGCCAACGTCTCGTCCTCGTTTACGGTCAGCGGGTTACCTGCTATGCGGTCATCGCAAGGGTCGGAAGCCGGCTTAGACGATCAGGTCGGACCGGTGCACGAGTCCGGCAGCTCCGATGAGCGGCCCGTCGCCTGAGAGGGCGGACGGCACGACGCGAATATCCCCCATTGTGCTTAGGGGCGCGATTTCGCCGAGATTCTGGCGGATGAAAGAGAAAAGGTCCTGGCTGACTTTTGAGAACCCCCCGCCGATTGCAACTGCTTCAAGATCCAGCAGGGCGCCTACAGAGGAAATACCCTCCGCAATCGCTTTCGCACACCGTTGCACCGCCAAGATGGCCACCGCGTTGCCGGCCTTGTACGCGTCGGCGAGGTCTTCGCCCGAAGTACCCGCCCATCCCTGTGTGCGAGCCCAAGTGACGATCTGGGGCCCGGCCGCGATGCCTTCGAGGGTTACTGAGTAGTCGAGTCCCGGACTGGTGCGGGTAGCGAGTTGGATCTGGCCGATGTGGCCGGCGTTCCCGGTCCGGCCGCGCACTATTCGCCCGTCGACAAGCAGTCCCCCGCCCACGCCGGTCGAGACGACCATCCCGAGAGCAGTCCGGTAGTTCTGGAGCGCTCCGACCCAGTGTTCGGCGAGTACGATGCAGGTGCCGTCCAGTCTCACAGTCGGTTGCAGCCCGGTGATGTCCCGTATGAGGGTGGCCAGCGGGTAGGTGCGCCAGGCTGGCAAGTTGAGAGGCGATACCGTCCCGGTGGAAATGGAGAGCGGACCAGCGCTCCCGACACCAACCCCCACGACTTCAACACCGGGTGCGGCTTCGAGCGCACGCGTCACAACGGTTTCCACGGCTCGAGCGGTGCCCTCTCGGGATCGTGTACGTCCTGTGGGCGCACGATGCCGAGTATCGGAAAGCACGTGGCCGTCCTGGGTGACCAGTGCCGCTTCGACTTTCGTTCCCCCGAGGTCGACTGCCAGAGCGATGCCGCGCGCGCTGGTCATGCCGCGAACTCTTCTGCCAGGAGCGAGCCAGCCACGTGAAGCCACCTCTCCGGGTCATTCATTGACGAGCGCACGTCGCCGGCGAG
This sequence comes from Herbiconiux gentiana, assembly GCF_024978135.1. GTDB lineage: Bacteria > Actinomycetota > Actinomycetes > Actinomycetales > Microbacteriaceae > Herbiconiux > Herbiconiux gentiana. The sequence continues at coordinate 314,977 of NZ_JANTEZ010000005.1, forward strand.
GTCGCTGAGAGCAACCGCTCGGACGAAGAAGCCAGGAGCTGGAGCGCCAGGAATGCTGCCGGCGACCAGGGCGCAGGGCACCTGGGCGGCGGAGGCGAGTCGGCGAACGTGACCGGCGACTTTGCCGTTCTCGGATTCGGGGTCGTAACTACCCTCCCCAGTGATGACGAGATCCGCGGAGGCGATCGCAGCGTCCAAGCCAGTGACGGCTGCAATTTCCGCCGCCCCGGATGTGACCGATGCGCCCCAGGCGATCATCGCAAACCCGGTCCCGCCAGCAGCGCCCGCGCCTGATTGCATCGGATCGGCCGGAAGGCTTGGCTGAAGTGCTGCGGCCAATCGCGCCAGGTTGTGGTCAGCATCGTTGATGCCGTCGGCTTCGATGCCCTTTTGTGAGCCGAATGCCGCAGCGGCGCCGGTTGGCCCAAGGAGCGGGCTCATGACGTCGGAGAGTATTCGGACCTTTGTTCCCGCAGGAATGGTTCTCAGGTTCGTGACGTCGATCTCGGCAATGCGAGCCAGCGCTGCATTGCCCAGCCCGACGTTGCGGCCACCAGCGTCCACAAAGCTGGCGCCGAGTGCGGAGAGGGCGCCATGGCCGCCGTCTGTTGAGGCGCTTCCCCCAAGCGCAAGCAGCAGTTCACAAGGCCGATACTCCAGCGCTGCACTGATGGCTTGCCCAAACCCGTAGGTGTGGGAGTCCAACGGACGGGGATGATCCAGAAGGGTGATGCCGCTGGTATTCGCCAGTTCCACCACCGCGACAGAGCGTCGGGGTGCCTTGGGGTCCAGAAGTAGCCATGTGGTGTCCACATCCCGGCCGTCCGGCCCCATCACCGTGATGGGCATGCGGGCGGTGCGGCCGAGCGACGCGGCTTCGATCGCGTCGATGGTGCCTTCGCCGCCGTCTGCCATCGAGAAGATGCGTACCGAGTCGGCCGGTCGGACGCGGGACCAGCCGCGGGCGATGGCAGCAGCCGCGTCGCTGGCGGCCATGGAACCCTTCAAGGAGTCGGGGGCGACGACAATTTCCATCAGCCGTTTACGCGCCGTCGATGTTGAGGAATGGCTCGACCAGTCCCACGTAGCGGCGGGCCAAAGTCACGGCGCCACCTTCTCGATCTCGACCCGGCGCCCCTCGGCCGACGACAGCAGCCCGGCGTCGACGAGCTGCAGCCCGCGCACCCCCGCGGCGAGGTCGTAGCCGTGCGGGCGGCCGGCCGCGACGTCCTGCAGGAATTGCTCCCACTGCGCCCGGAACCCGTTGGTGAACTCCTGGTTGTCGGGAATCTGGGTCCACTGCGAGGCGAAGTCCTGGTCGGTGGGCAGGTCGGGGTTCCAGACCGGCTTCGGCGTGTTGACCCGCGGCTGCACCTTGCAGCCGAACAGCCCCGCCACGGCCGAGCCGTGCGTGCCGTCGACCTGGAACTCCACCAGTTCGCCGCGGTCGACCCGCACCGCCCAGCTCGAGTTGATCTGCGCGATGATGTCGCCCTCGAGCTCGAAGATGCCGTAGGCGGCATCGTCGGCCGTGGCCTCGTAGCGGTTGCCCTGCTCGTCCCAGCGCTCGTGGATGTGCGTCACGGCCTTCGACGACACCGCTTCGACGCGGCCGAAGAGGTTCTCGAGCACGTAGTTCCAGTGGCAGTACATGTCGAGGGTCATGCCCCCGCCG
>NZ_JANTEZ010000006.1 GCF_024978135.1 Herbiconiux gentiana
TCTCGGCCGCGAGGGCGGGCTCGGCCGCGAGCGCGGGCTCGGCCGCGAGCGCGGGGGTGGCCGCCAAGGCGGGCTCGGCCGCGAGCGCGGGGGTGGCCGCCAGGGCGGGTGTGGCGGCCAGGGCGGGGGCGGCCGCCAGGGCGGGTGTGGCGGCCAGGGCGGGGGCGGCCGCCAGGGCGGGTGTGGTGGCCAGGGCGGGGGCGGCGGCGAGCAGCAGGGCGGCGAGCATCCGGAACCGGGTGAGCGTGCGCATGCGGCCAGCCTACCCGCGGTGAGCGATCCTCAGGGGGTGGTTTTGTCGCCCGCGATGCGGGTCAGGGTGCCAGCGAACCGGTGAGCGGGGCGCCCGATGCCGTGGTGAAGAAGCACTGGTAGACGCGGTCGCCGGCGTCCCAGGCCTCGGTCGTCGCGGGGAACGACGCCTGCCACCGCAGGTCGGCCACGTCGGGCGCCGCCACCGCGTTCACGGCGGTGGGCGCGGTGCAGAGCAGGTTCATCCGCGAGGCCAGGGCCGCCTCGCCGGGGTAGGGCGCGCCGGCCGGCTCGGGGAACAGCGCCCGCGTCGTGAGCTGGGACGGATGCGCGGCGGCACAGTCGACGACGGAGAACGTCTCGGCCCAGGGCGAGTCGAACGCGCCGAGGCACTCACCGCCGAAGAGGGCGCTGTACGGGTGCTCCCCGGGTGCCGCCAGCGCGGTGGGTGCGGGCGGGAGGGCCGGGGCCGCGGGGGTGGGCGACGAGGACGGGGTGGGGGACGGCGACGGGGTGACGAAGGGGGTGGATCGAGCATCCTGAGCCGAGGTCTCGCCGGCCGCGCCGCTCTGGCCGACCCGCAGCCCCACGACGAAGAGCGCCGCGACCACGACCACCGCGAGCAGCACCGCCCCCACCACCGTCAGGCGCACGGTGCGGCGGCTCGTCGGCGCCACGGGCTACTCCAGACCGAGGTCGCTCAGGCCGATCGCGTAGTGGTAGGGGTAGCCGGCCTCTTCGATGCGCTCTCCGGCGCCGGTGGCGCGGTCGACCACCACGGCGACCCCCGCGATGATCGCGCCGGCCTTCTCGAGTGCGGCGATGGCGGCGAGCGGGGAGCCTCCGGTGGTCGAGGTGTCCTCCAGCACGATCACGCGCTTGCCGGCGACGTCGGGGCCCTCGACCTGACGGCCGCGGCCGTGGTCCTTCGGCTCCTTGCGCACGACGAAGGCGTCGTACTCGAGGCCGCGCGCGGCGCCCTGGTGCAGCACGGCCGAGGCGATCGGGTCGGCGCCCATCGTGAGCCCGCCCACCGCGGCCACGTCGTGGATCGGCGCGATGAGGTCGAGCATCACCTGCCCGATCAGCGGGGCGACCCGGTGGTCGAGCGACACCTTACGGAGGTCGACGTAGTAGCTCGCCTTCTTGCCGCTCGTGAGCGTGAAGTCGCCGTGGAACACGGCATCGGCCTTGATGTACTCGATGAGTCTGCTGCGCGCGTCGGTCACCCGCCCAGCCTACCGAGCGGGCCCGGCGGCCGCGGCCAGCAGGTCGCGGAGGGATCGCGGCGGGTGGCCCGTGAGCCGCTCGACGTCGGGCGTGACCCGCGCGAGCTCGCCCGTCGCGATCGCGGTGTAGGTGCTCACCCAGGCGTCGAGCTGCCACGGGGGCGCCCCGTACGAGGCGCGGGAGGCGTAGGCCTCGTCGATCGTCTCGTCGTGGAAGACGACGGGCCCGCGTCCGCCGAGCTCCGAGACGATGCCCGCCACCTCGGCGAGGGTCAGTGCCTCGGGCCCGGTGAGCTCGTACACCGCTCCGACGTGCGGCGAGATCGTGCCCGCGCCCGCGCCACCGCCGCTCGCGCCCGCGGCCGCGGCGTGCAGCTCGCGCAGCACCGCCACCGCCGCGTCGGCCACGTCGGCCCGCGCCACCGCGGCGACGCGGCCGTCCCGCGCCGGCCCGCGGATGACCCCGTCCTCCCCCGCCAGCATCGGCAGGAAGTCCGCGTAGAAGTTGTCGCGCAGCGCGGTGAACCCGAGGCCCGACGCGCGAAGCAGCTGCTCGGTGGCGTAGTGGTCGCGCCCCAGGGTGAACACCGCGTCGGGGGCCGCCCCGAAGAACGAGGTATAGACGAGGTGGCCGACCCCGGATGCCCGTGCCGACTCGATGAACGCGGCGTGCTCGGCGACCCGGTCGGCGCTCTCGGCGGCCGAGACCATGAAGGCCAGCTCGATCCCTTCGAGCGCACGCCGCACCGCCGCGGAGTCGCCGTAGCTCGCCTCGACGACCTCGACCGCCGCCCCGCCCTCCCAGCGCGGGGCTCGCGAGGCGTCGCGCACCACGAGGCGCAGCGGTACGCCCGCGTCGTGCAGCTGCTGCGCGACCCGGGCGCCGACGGCGCCGGTCGCGCCGGTGACGGCGATGGGAGTCGGGGAGGTCATGCCCTAATCCTGGGCCCGGACACGGCCCGGCGTCGAGGGAACAGCCTCCAGGCGCACCGCCTCGAGCGAGCGGAGCTCCTCGAGCGCGGCGTCCCGCCGCCAGCGCGCGGCCGGCCCACGCCACCAGCCCGCCTCGTCGAGCTCGCGCTGGGCGTCGCGCAGCCGCACCTCCGCCGCGATCAGCAGCGCCTCGTGCTCGAGCGCCGCGCGCTCGGCGGCGGTCGGCTCGTAGAGCGAGCCGCCGTGGTCCTCGGTCGAGACGGCGATCCAGGCGGCCGACACGAGCGTGACCACACTGGTCAGCCGGAACCAGAGCAGCAGGGCGATGAACACCACGAAGGTCGACAGCAGCGGGTTGCGGCTCGCCCCGCCGAGCAGCGTGCTGCCGAGCAGCTGCAGGCCGAGCAGGGCGGCCCCGCCGAGGAGGGTGCCGCCGAGCATCCGTCGCAGTGTCAGCCGCGCGTCGGCCAGGAAGCGGAAGAGCACGCCGAGGGCCGCCGCGTCGATGAGGTAGACGACCAGCAGGCTGACGGCGATGACGAGCGGACGCGACCAGTCGCGGAAGCCCATGCCGAGGAACGAGGTGAACCAGTCGAGCGCCGAGGTGCTCACGACGCTGAGCAGGGCCGCCGCGAACAGCACCGCGCCGATCACGAGCGAGACCACGAAGTCGCGCGCCTTGAGCAGCAGGTAGGAGCGGGTGTCGCGGGGCATGCCGAAGATGGTGCGGACGGCGATGCGGGAGTAGGTGATCCAGCCGATGGCCGTCCAGATCAGCACGGGCACCGCGACGACACCCGTGATGGTGAGGAGCGACGTGCTCGAGTTCGCGATGGTCGAGAGGTCGGCCGGGGAGATGATGCCCTTGTCGCCGATCAGTCGGGGCACGTAGGTGTTGATCAGGATGACGAGCGCATCCATCGTCTGGGGCGACTGCGTCAGCCAGAGTCCCGCGATCGCGAAGATCAGGTAGACCGCAGCGAACACCGCGAACAGGGCCTGGTAGCTCATGCCCGAGGAGAGCAGGAAGCCGTTGCCGGCGAGGAAGCGGCGCCAGACCCGGGTGGGGAAGAGGGCGAGGGTCTGCTGGGTGACGGTGGTGACGCGTTCCAGGGGGAGTTCGAAGCGCTGCTCGAGGCGGGCGCGGAGGGTGGCGGCGATCTCGGCCTGGGCGTCGCGGTCGGGGCGGGGGCGGTCGCGGCGCGTGCCCCCGGGGCGGGCGTCGTCGCGGTCGGGGCGGGGGCGGGTGCCGTCGTCGTCGCCCCGGGCCGCCATGCCGTCAGCCTAGTGAGCGCCGGGCGGTAGCGTGGAGGCATGCGTGTTGCCACCTGGAACGTGAACTCCATCCGGGCCCGAGTGGGCCGTGTCGTCGACTGGCTGGTGCGCGAGGACATCGACGTGCTCGCCATGCAGGAGATCAAGTGCAAGGAGTCGCAGTTCCCGTTCGAGGCCTTCCAGGAGGCGGGCTACGACGTGGTGCTGCACGGCCTGAACCAGTGGAACGGCGTCGCCTTCGCCAGCCGGCTGCCGATGGAGGACGTCGCGAACACCTTCACGGGCATGCCCGGCTTCGGCAAGGCGCTCGACGACGGCTCGCTGCCGCTCGAGGCCCGCGCCCTCGGCGTGACCGTCGACGGCGTGCGGCTGTGGAGCCTCTACGTGCCCAACGGCCGCGCCCTCGGCGACCCGCACTACGAGTACAAGCTGGTCTGGCTGAAGGAGCTCGCCGCCCAGACCGCGGCCTGGATGGACGCGCACCCCACGCAGCCCCTCGCCCTCATGGGCGACTGGAACATCGCCCCCCTCGACACCGACGTCTGGGACATCGGTGTCTTCGCGGAGTCCACCCACGTCTCGGCCCCCGAGCGCGCCGCCTTCGCCGAGTTCGAGCGCATCGGCCTCACCGACGTCGTGCGCCCCCTGGTGCCCACCGGCTACACCTACTGGGACTACAAGCAGCTCCGATTCCCGCGCAACGAGGGCATGCGCATCGACTTCGTGATGGGCTCGCAGCCGTTCGCCGACCTGGTGACGGATGCCCGCATCGACCGCAACGAGCGGAAGGGCGACGCCCCCTCCGACCACGTGCCCGTCGTGGTCGACCTCGACCTCGACCTCTCCTCAGAGCTCGCGACCGACGACGACGACCGCCCCATGATCTTCGGCTGACGCCGCCCTTCGACGGACCTAGCCCGCCAGGTGGCTCTTCAATTGCTGCAGCACTGCCTCGGGCACGGCGTTCGCCCCGCCCAGCACGATGATGTGCCGAGGCTGCAGGCGGTCGAGCTCGGTCGCGACCGGAGCCGGGACCCCGGTGCGAGTGACGAGCAGCACCGGAGCGCCCACCGTGACGGCGGCCGCCGAGCCTGACAGCGCGTCGGGGAAGGTCTCCCCAGACGCGACGTACACCGTGTCACTCCCGAGCGGGTGGTTGGCCGCCGACACCTGCGCCGCGGTCTCGAAGCGGTCCTGGCCGGCCTGGCGCGACACCGGAGCGACCTTGTCGAGGGCGTCGGCTACGGCGTCACCGATCGAGGCCCGGCCACCCAGCACGACGATGGCACCGGGCCGCAGTCGCTCGAGCTCGGCCTTCACCGGGCCAGGGATCGCATCCTTCGTGACCAGAAGCACCGGGCCGCCCAGTTTCCCCGCAGCAGCCGATCCTGCGAGGGCGTCGGGGAAGGTCGACCCCGACGCGACGAACGCGACCGGGGCCCCGATCGGGAACACGGCGGTCGAGATCGCGGCAGAGACGACGAAGCGATCCGCGCCACCGATGCGGGTGACGGTGGGAGCGAGTGACTTGAGAGCCGCCTTCACCTGATCGCTCACGGCATTCACTCCGCCCAGCACGACGATCCGCGCCGGGTCGAGGCGATCGAGTTCGGCCCTCACCGCCTCCGGCACCGCGTCCTTGCGCACCAGCAGCACCGGACCGTCCTGATATCCCGCAGCGGCCGAGCCCGACAGAGCGTCGGAGAACCCTTCGCCCGAGGCGACGTAGGCGACGGGCACTCCGACGGGGAACGTCTTGGCCGAGACCGCCGCCGACACGACGAACCGGTCCGCCCCGCCGATCCTCTCGATCGACGTGGGCGTCGCCGCCGACCCTCCCCGGAGGTAGATCGACAGATGGCCACCCACCTCGCTCGTCAGGTCTTGCGACGACGACTGGAAGGCGGTTAAGGATCCGTTGGCCGAGAGGTGGGGGCGGTCGGCCCCCGCCGCTCCTCCGCGCGCCGGGTCGGCCGCGGTCGCGCTGACGATCGTGGTGGTAGCCGCCGGACGAGTCCGGAGGAACACCTGCCGGAATCCGCGGTTGTCGACCGCTGCGAGGTTCGTGGCGTCGGACGAGAAGGCCACCCGCGTGCCGTCGGCGCTGACGTCGGGCCAGGAGGAATCGCCGTTGCCGGGCCCTCCGGCGTTCGCCACGCTGACCAGCTCGGAACCGGGGGCGCTCATCGTGCGCGAGTAGACCTGGTTCTTGCTCGACGTCGTAATCGACCCGCTGACGAGGTTCGCAGCCAGCGAGGCGTAGACCACGACCGCACCGTCGGCGGAGATGTCGGGGTCGAACGACGAGCCGCCTCCGCCGACCGGCGCGTCGGCCGCGGTGCTGGCGAGACGGGTGCGCCCGCTGGCGTACCCCACGAACACCTGCGACGTACCCTCGATCGGCACATCCGCGGTCAGGTCGGAGGCCAGTGATTGGAACGCCACAGCCGAGCCGTTCGCCGAGATCGCCGCGGCGACCGAGTCGGCGTTCCCGGGTACCGCCGGCGAGACCTGGTCGCGCTTGGACACCAGGTCGATCTGGGCTGGAGAGATCGTCAGGTCGGCGACGTAGATCTGACTCCCGACCATCCCCATCCCGTCGATGAGGTCGAAGGAGGTGGACTGGAAGGCCACCTTCGTCCCGTCTGCCGAGATGCTCGGGTGCGTCGAATCGTTGACGCCGCCGTTCAGGTGCGAGGAGTTGATCGACACCAGCCGTGTCGCACCGCCCGGTGCCAGGTCTCGCACGAAGACCTGCCTGGTCGCGGCGCTCGAGGTCGGCTCCAGGTTCGTGGCCGAGGAGGAATAGGCGACGAAGCGGCCGTCGGCCGAGATCGACGGCGCATCGGCATCGGAGTTCGCCGGAGCGGCACCGTCGCGCTCGGCGCTCACGAGGCGCAGTTGCCTCGTCACGACGTCGCGCACGTAGATCTGCGACGTCTCGTCAGTCGGGCCGCCGAGGTTGGTCGCCCGGGAGGAGAATGCGACGAAGCGACCGTCGGCCGACACCGTCGCGTCCCGCGATTCGCGATCAGCCACCGCCCCCGCCGACGTGAGACTAACCCTGACCGTCTTCTCCTCGGCCGCCTGTGCGGAAGTCGGCACCAGAGGAACGGCCAGCGCGATCGCGGCGACGACCGCCCAGGCGGCCGCTCTGACCGATCGGGTGGGTGCGGTGCGGGTCGATACGGCCATCGTCGTGCCTTTCTGACAGAACCTCGAGAATGTCTGAGGGTACCTCATAAATGCACTGGATGCTAGCGACAGCGGGCCTTCCGCGAGTCATAGAGTGAGCGCATGAGTTCACCCACGGTCGGCGCCGGGTCGCCGATGGTGCCCGGCGAGCCGTGGCCCGATGCACCGCCGCCCCAGAGCCGTCTGCGGCGGTGGCTGACCGACGGCCTGCAGGACACTGCCGGCCGGCATCCGGGCCCCGGGGCCTCGAAGCCCGAGAAGACGCACTCGTGGTGGCGCGTGATGTGCCTCACCGGCGTCGACTATTTCTCGACGCTCGGCTACCAGCCCGCCATCGCGGCGCTCGCGGCCGGGCTGCTCAGCCCGATCGCCACGATCGTGCTGGTGCTGGTGACGCTGCTCGGCGCCCTGCCCGTCTACCGGCGGGTGGCCCGCGAGAGCTTCAAGGGCGAGGGCTCGATCGCCATGCTCGAGAAACTGCTGCCCTGGTGGGGCGGCAAGCTCGTGGTGCTGGTGCTGCTCGGCTTCGCCGCCACCGACTTCATGATCACCATCACGCTCTCGGCGGCCGACGCGTCGGCGCACGCGATCGAGAACCCGTTCGCCCCGTCGTGGTTCGAGGGCAACGAGGTGCTGCTCACCCTCGTGCTCGTGCTGGCGCTCGGCGTGGTGTTCCTCCGCGGGTTCAAGGAGGCCATCAACATCGCCGTGGTGCTGGTGGCCGCATTCCTGCTGCTGAACGCCGTGGTGATCGTGGTGTCGCTGGTGCACGTCGCCGAGAACACGGTGGTCATCGGCGACTGGTGGACGGCGCTCACCGCCCAGCACGGCAACCCGCTCGTCATGGTGGGCATCGCGCTGATCGCGTTCCCGAAGCTCGCACTCGGGCTCTCGGGCTTCGAGACCGGTGTGGCCGTGATGCCGCAGATCGACGGCGCCCCGGGTGACACGCCCCAGAAGCCGGTCGCGCGCATCCGCGGTGCGAAGCGGCTGCTCACGACGGCGGCCATCACCATGTCGGCGTTCCTCATCACCTCGTCCATCGTCACGACGCTGCTCATCCCGCAGAAGGACTTCGAGTCGGGCGGCCCCGCCAACGGGCGCGCGCTGGCGTATCTCGCGCACCGATTCCTCGGCGACGGGTTCGGCACGGCCTACGACATCGCCACGATCGCGATCCTCTGGTTCGCCGGGGCGTCGGCCCTCGCCGGCCTGCTCAACCTCGTGCCGCGCTACCTGCCGCGCTACGGCATGGCGCCGCACTGGGCGGCCGCCGTGCGCCCCCTGGTGCTGGTGTTCGCGGCCATCGCCGTCGTCATCACCCTCGTCTTCCAGGCCGACGTCGACGCGCAGGCCGGCGCCTACGCCACCGGTGTGCTGGTGCTCATCACCTCGGCCTCGGTGGCGGTGACCCTGTCGGCCGCGCGCAAGAAGCAGCGGGCCGCGGCCATCGGCTTCGGGGTGATCGCGGTGGTCTTCCTCTACACCACCGTCGCGAACGTCATCGAGCGGCCCGACGGCGTGCGCATCGCCGCGCTGTTCATCCTCGGCATCATCATCGTCTCGATCGTCTCCCGGGTGCACCGCTCGTTCCAGCTGCGGGCCACCTCGGTCACGCTCGACGCGATGGCCCTCGACTTCGTGCTCACCGACGCAGACGACTACGACTCGATCCGCATCATCGCGAACGAGCCCGACGACGGCTCGGCCGAGGAGTACCGCCAGAAGATCAGCGAGGAGCGGCGCGACAGCGGCATCCCGATGCGCTCGCCCGTCATCTTCCTCGAGGTCTACCCCTCCGACTCCTCCGACTTCGAGGAGGACCTGCTGGTGCGCGGCGAGGCCGTGCACGGCTACCGGGTGCTACGCGTCACGAGCGGCAACATCCCGAACACGATCGCCACGGTGCTGCTCGAGATCCGCGATCTCACCGGCGTGGTGCCCGGCATCTACTTCGAGTGGACCGAGGGCAGCCCCATCTCCAACATGTTCAAGTACCTCGTCACGGGCACGGGCGAGGTCGCCCCGGTGACCCGCGAGGTGCTGCGCCGGGCCGAGCACGACCGGCGCCACCGGCCCGAGGTGCACGTCAGCTGAGGCGTCCGCCGCTCCCGCTCGGCCGGTGCGGGGTTCCGGATGCTCGGCGGCGGCCCGCGCATCCGGAAGCTTTTCGGCACCACGGGTGTTGACTGGAGCATGTCCACGAAGACCCTGACCATTGACAACCACGACGAGACGGTCGCCGACGGCATCGTCCTGATCGACTTCTGGGCCGACTGGTGCGGCCCCTGCAAGCAGTTCGCGCCCGTCTTCGAGAAGGCGTCCGACGCGAACAGCGACATCACCTTCGCGAAGGTCGACACGGAAGACCAGCAGCAGCTGGCCGCGAGCTACGGCATCACCTCGATCCCGACGCTCGTCGGCTACCGCGACGGCATCCCGATCTTCGCCCAGCCCGGCGCGCTGCCCGGGCAGGTGCTCGACGACGTGATCGCCCAGGTGCGCGCGCTCGACATGGAGGCCGTGAAGAAGGACTACGCCGAGGCCGTCGCCAGGCAGCAGGCGGGCGAGCAGCCGGTCGGCGAGTAGCCGGTCGGTCGCGGCCTGCCGGTCGGCGATCAGCCGATCAGCCTGGCGCTACGACGAAGGGCCCCTACCTCGCGGTGGGGGCCCTTCGTGGTCTCCGGATGCGCGGCCTGCGCTCTCGCGCGAGCGCGGCGCGATCCGAGCGAACCGACGCGGGCGGCTCTAGGCGGCCTGCTCCTCGGAGTCGACCGCGTCGAGCGAGGCGGCGAAGGCGTTGATGAACTCCTCCAGCTGGGCGACGATCTCGGCGTCGTCCTTCGGGTGGGTCTCGGCGAAGCGCACGACCGAGTTCGGCACTGAGAGCGTGGGCTCGACGACCTTCGCGCCGGCGATGCCGAATGCCTTGCGGGCCTCGTCCTGGGCCCAGACCCCGCCGTACTGGCCGAAGGCGGTGCCGATCACGGCGACCGGCTTGCCGACGATCGCCGCGGTGCCGTAGGGGCGCGACGCCCAGTCGATCGCATTCTTCAGGTTCGCGGGAACGGTGCCGTTGTGCTCGGGGGTCACGACGAGCACAGCGTCGACCGCGTCGATGGCCTCGCGGAAGGCGACGACCGAGGCGGGCAGCTGGCCCTCGACGTCGATGTCCTCGTTGTAGAGGGGCAGCTCGCGCTGGGCGTCGGAGATGGTCAGCGCGATGCCCTCGGGAGCGAGGTCGACCGCCGCTTCGGCCAGCTGGCGGTTGGTGGAGGCGGCGCGAAGGCTGCCGACGAGCACGAGGACGGACTTCTGGGTCATGATGTCTCCTGAGGTGAGATGGGGCGGGCGGAGGCCCGCGGACAAGGAGTGCAACCGGACTCCGGTCCGTTTATTCCCGGATGCTCCGTGCTACAGTCCGGGCATGGATCCGATCGGCGCGCCGCCCGGTCCCCTGACACCCACCGTCGGCCTCCGGCCCCCCGAGCGGTCGGACGCGGCCCGCAACCGCGAGCTGCTGCTCACGACCGCCCGTCGCCTGATCGAGGGCGACGGCATCGAGTCGCTCACGATGGACGGGCTGGCCGCCGCCTGCGGCGTGGGCAAGGGCACGATCTTCCGCCGCTTCGGGTCGCGCGCGGGGCTGTTCCAGGCGCTCGTGGACGACTCCGAGCGCAGCTTCCAGGCGGGCTTCCTGAGCGGGCCCCCGCCACTCGGGCCCGGGGCGCCGCCGATCGAGCGGCTCGTCGCGTTCGGGCGGGAGCGCCTCAGGACGGCCGCGGGGCAGATCCCGCTGCTGCGCGCCGCCGAGCGCCCGGCTGCCGAGCGCTACGCGGTGCCGGCGAGGCATCTCGCCGCGGCGCACATCCGGGGCCTGCTGGCGCAGGCCGGGGTCGAGGGCGACGCCCCCGCTCTCGCGTTCGACCTCCTCGCGATCCTTGACTCGGTGGTCTGGCTTCCCGACGAGGACCTCACGGTGATGCTGCCGCGGATCGCGGACTCGTGGGAGCACATCGTTCGCCGCCTGGCCTGAGCCCGCCACCGCCGACGCCAACGCCGACGCCGCAGCCACCGCCACAGCCACCGCCCCCACCGGCCGCGTCCAACGCGGGTGCAGACTGGCCCCATGGCCTCCACTGCCGCCTCCGCCCCCACCGCGACCCTCGACGGCTGGGCGCGCAGCCCCGTCACGGCCGCCGGCGTCACCCACGACTGCTACGAGAAGGGCTCGGGCCCGGGCGTGGTGCTCATCCCCGAGCTCCCCGGCCTGACGCCCCAGGTGCTCGGCCTCGCCCAGCACCTCGTCGACGAGGGGTTCACCGTGGTGGTGCCGTCGCCGTTCGGGGTGCCGGAACGCGCATCCTCGCCCGGCTACGTGCTGAGCACCGTCGCGCGCATCTGCGTCAGCGCCGAGTTCCGCGCCTTCGCGATCGACGCGAAGCGACCGGTCACGGCCTACCTGCGCGCGGTCGCCGCCGACCTCGCCAGCCGCACTCCGGGAAAAGGGGTCGGTGTGATCGGCATGTGCTTCACCGGCGGCTTCGCCCTGGCCACCGCGGTGGATGACAGCGTGCTCGCCTCGGTCGTGAGCCAGCCCGCGGCGCCGTTCCCCGTCGGGCGGGCACGGCAGGCCGACCCGTCGATGTCGCGCGCCGAGCTCGACCGCGTGGTCGAGCGCTCGCGCGAGACCCCGTTCTGCGCCCTCGGCCTGCGCTTCTCCGAAGACCGCAACGCTCCCCGTGCCCGCTTCGACACCCTGAGCGCCGCGCTCGGCGACCGCTTCGAGGTGATCGAGCTCGATTCCGCGCCCGGCAATGCGGGCGGCTTCTCCGCGTCGGCGCACTCGGTGCTGACAGGCGAGGTGCGCGAGGTGCCGGGTCATCCGACTCTCGTGGCCCGCGAGCGCGTGGTGGCCTTCCTGCGGGAGCAGCTGACGTAGGCGGGCCCGCCCGGACATGGTGGACTTGGGGCATGCGCAATCGGGTCGTCTTCACCACCGGGGTCTCGGGATCGGGCAAGTCGACGATCGGCGTGCTGCTCGCCGACCGGCTCGGCTGGGCCTTCGTCGACGCCGACGACCTGCACCCGGCGGCGAACGTCGAGAAGATGGCGGCGGGCATCCCGCTCACCGACGACGACCGCTGGCCGTGGCTGCGCACGGTCGGGGCGGCCGCCGCCTCGAGCGTGCAGCGAGCGGACGCGGCCGGCACCGCGGGCGCCTCGGGCGAGCCCGCCGGCGTCGTGGTCGCGTGCTCGGCCCTGCGCCGCGGCTACCGCGACGTGCTGCGCGAGGAGACCCCGGCCGCGGTGTTCGTGCAGCTCGTCGGACCGGCCGAGCTGATCGGCGACCGCCTGCGCGCCCGCCGGGATCACTTCATGCCGGCAACCCTACTCGGCTCGCAGCTCGCGACCCTCGAACCGCTGGGCGCCGACGAGGCCGGCATCGCGGTCGTCGTCTCGGCGGGCCCGGCCACCGTGGTCGAGCAGATCGTCACGGGCCTGGCGCTGACGTAGCCCGCCGCCGGGCGCGTCGGGTCAGGCGCGGAGGTCGAGGTGGCGGCGACGGCGGGCGACGCGCGGCACCACCACCCAGAGGGCCAGCACGGCCGCGAGCACCACCGCGCCCGCGACGAGGCCCGCCGCGCGCCCGAGCACGAAGTCGAAGATCAGCAGCGCCGTGCCCGCGAGCGTGACGGCGACGCCGATCATCGTGAACTCCAGGATGCGGTCGGTCAGGTGCACGACCCGGTCCTTCGCGCGCATCCGGAACAGAGCCCGGTGCAGGCTCACGGGGGCGAGCCCGAAGACCGTCGTCAGGATCGAGGCGACGACGAGGCAGAGGTACACGGTGCGCTGGTAGTCGTCGAGGTCGTCGAAGCGCGACTGGAACGCGGCGGCGAGCAGGAAGCCGGTGAGGATCTGCGTGCCGGTCTGGATGACCCGCAGCTCCTGAAGCATCTCGTTCCAGTTGCGGTCGAGGCGCTCGTTCTCGCTCTCGTCGCGCCCGTCACCGGGGATCGCGTCGTCGTCGTCACTCATACTCTGTTGCTATCACGATCGCCCCACCGGCACGAGCTCGACGTCGCGCAGCGCCTCGTCGTCGACGACCGCGGTCATCATCGTGCACACGGGCTGGCGCCGCCGATCGGTCGGCGACCCGGGGTTGAGCAGGCGCAGCCCGCCGGGCGCCGTGCTGTCCCACGGGATGTGGCTGTGCCCGAACACCAGCACGTCGGTGTCGGGGAAGGCCTGCTCCATCCGCTGCTCGCGCCGCTCGCGCGACCCCGTCTCGTGGATCATCGCGAACCGCACCCCCTCGAACTCCACCCGCGCGATCTCGGGCAGCCGCGCCCGCAGCCCCGCGCCGTCGTTGTTGCCCCAGACGCCGACCACCCGCGCGGCCCGGGCCTCGAGCGCGTCGAGCGTGGCCTCGTCGACCCAGTCCCCCGCGTGGAACACCACGTCGGCCTCGTCGACCGCCCGCCAGACCTCGTCGGGCAGCGCCTTGGCCCGCGTGGGCAGGTGGGTGTCGGCGAGCAGCAGCAGTCGGGTGGGCATGCCTCCATCGTGGCCCCGCCCGGGCCCTCACCGTAGGCTCGGGGCAGGTTCGACGGCGGGAGGTCGGGTGGATCCGCTCGAGCAGGCGGCGGGGCAGCTGTACGGTGAGGCCCCCTCGGGGTTCATCGCGGCGCGCAACGCCCGAGCCGCGGAGGCCAAGGCGGGGGGCGACGCCGAGCTGGCGACGCGCATCCGTTCTCTGGCGAAGCCCTCGGTCGCGGCCTGGGCCGTGAACACGCTGGTGCGGCACCGGGCCTCCGACGTCGAGCCGCTGCTCGACCTGGGCGAGCGGATGCGCGATGCCCAGACCTCGGGCGACCGCGACGCCGTGCGGCAGCTCGGCCGCGAGCGGCAGCAGCTGCTCGCGACGGCGGCGTCGGCGGCGCGGGCGCTCGGCGACGAGCTCGGGGTGGCGGTGTCGGAAGCCGCCGCCGTCGAGGTGCAGCAGACCCTGCAGGCGGCGGTGGTCGACCGGGCCGCGGCGGCGGCGGTGCGGAGCGGGCTGCTCGTGCGGACGTTCTCGAGCACGGGGGTGGATCCGGTCGAGCTCGACGGCGCGGTGGCGGTGGCGTCGGCGGGGCCGGTGCCGGCGGTGGCGTCGAACACGACGGCGTCCTCCGCCTCGCCGGCGGCCACGACCACGGGCTCGACGGCGGCACGGCGGCCTCCGGCGAAGAAGGACTCCGCCGCCGGGCAACCGCAGGTCTCACGCGAGGAGGCCCGCGAGCGGGCGGCCGCCGAGCGCGCCGAGCGGGCGCTGGCCACCGCGAAGCGCGAGGCGGAAGAGGCGCGGCAGGACGCCGAGGACGCCCGGGCGGAGCTCGCGACGACGGAGCTGCGCATCCGGGAGAACCGCGCGCGGCACGAGGAGCTCGCCGAGGAGCAGCAGGCGCTGCGCGAGCGCCTCGACGAGGTGCAGGGCGAACTCACCGAGACCAACGTGACCGCCGCGCGCCTGCGCAAGGAGCGGGCCGCCGCGGTGCGATCCGCCGAGGCCGCCGACCGCCTGGCCACCCGAGCCCGCACCCGCCTCACCCGGCTCGACGACTGACGCCCGGGGAGGCCACCTCAGGCCAGCAGCGCCGCCACCGCCACGAGCAGCGGCACCGAGCCGATCGTCGTCACGAGCACCGTGTCGCGCGCCATCACGACCCCCCGCTGATACCGCGCCGCGAAGTTGTAGATGTTCTGCGCCGTCGGCAGCGACGCGAGCGCCACGACCTCGAACACCTGATGCGCCGGCAGGTGGAATGCGAACCGCGCCAGAAGATATGCCGTCAGCGGCATGATCACGAGCTTCACCGCGCTGGCCACGATGATCGCCGCCCGTCCCGACCCGGGCGCGAGCGGCTTCTGCCCCACCAGGGACATGCCGAACGCGATCAGCACGAGCGGCACCGCCGCCCCGCCGATCAGCTCGAACGGCGCCAGCACCGGCGCCGGCACCTCGACCCCGAACAGCGCGAGCAGCAGCCCCACGAGCGACGCGATGATCATCGGGTTCCGCACCGGCTGCGACAGGATCGACCCCACCGACGCCTTCCCCCGCGTCGCGATGTCGAGCACGGTCAGCGTCAACGGCGCCAGCACGATCAGCTGCAGGAGCAGCAGCGGCGCCACGAGCTGCGCACTGCCGAGCACGTAGATCGCCACCGGCAGCCCGATGTTGTTCGCATTGACGTACCCCGACGACGCCATGCCCACGGCCGTCTCGGCGACCGGCTGCCGGAACCAGATGCGCGACGCGAGCAGGTACACCGAGGCCGCCACGGCGACGCTGATCGCCGTCACGAGCAGCGGCGCCGAGAACACCGTCGACGGATGCGACCGCGACAGCACGGTGAACAGCAGAGCGGGGGTCGCCACGAAGAAGGCGATCCGGTTGAGCACGAGCCGAGCATCCGGTGGCAGGATGCCCAGCCGCTGCACCCCGTAGCCCACCGCGATGACGAACCCGATGATGCCGAACCCGGTCAGCACCCCCAGCACGCCCATCGCCTCTGCGTCTCGAGGTCTCAGCGCGCGATCGCGTCGGACATCGCCGACGCGATGAACGGCTCGAGCGTGAACGCGAAGGTGCGGGTGAGATGGTCGACGTCGCGGTAGACGTTCGCGCCGCCCACGACGGCGGGGCACTCGTCGGCGGTGCAGTAGGTGTCGCTGAAGTCGAGCAGCGTCACGTCCTGGCCGGCGGCGACGGCGGTGGATGCGGCCGAGGCGATCGGGTCGAAGCTCGCGAGACCGTCCTCCCGGGGAACCGTGCAGAGCGAGGCGTCCTCGGTGCGCAGGCACTTGTTCGGGTCGTCCTCCCACGCGGGGTTGTCGACCACGGTGACGATCGGGGTGCCTGCGTCGAGCACGGGGGTCCACGCCTCGACGTAGCCGCCGACCGCCGCGGTCCCGTCGTCGGAGGCGCCGGAGACCGTGCGATCGGTGAGTGCCGCCGTGAACACGGCGTCGAAGGGCTCGTGCGAGGTCAGTGCCGCGCTGAGCGAGGAGCGCCAGGAGTCGCACGAGACGGCGAAGGCGTCACGGGCGGCGAGCGGGGTCGTCGTCCACGGGCATCCGCCCTTCAGGTACGTGGTGAGGTGCCAGCCGTTCGTCTCGGCCATCTGGATGAACGGGTCCATCAGCGCGTAGGCGTGGCTGTCGCCGATCAGCGCGATCTGCGGCGCGTCGGCGTCGTCGCTGCCGAACTGGCAGTCGCGCACCGTGGCGTCGTTCAGGGTCGAGAGGCAGTCGGGGTGCTCGGGCCGGTCGGCGTTGCCGAAGCCGGGGCTCGGGATGATCAGGCCGTCGAGCTCAGGGTTGACGCACGGGTCGATCGGGGCGAGCCCATCCGTGGGCCCGGATGCGGCACCGAAGCACTGCGGCGGATCGGCCAGCGTCTGGGCGAGCTGCGTGGCCTCGGCGTCGTATTTGGGCTGCTGCACGGCCCAGGCGCCCGTGACGAAGAGCGTCGACACCGCCATGGCCGCCACGACGGCGATCAGCGTGGTGCGCGGGCGCCGGGTGGTGAAGAAGCGCCAGTCGCGCGCCGGGTCCTCGATGAACCGCTTCGTCAGCCAGGCGAGCACGAAGCAGAACAGGAACAGCGCGATGCGGTTGTAGATGCTGAGGCCCCAGCCCGGGATGTACGGGGCGATCACGATCAGCGGCCAGTGCCAGAGGTAGAGCGAGTAGGAGATGTCGCCGATGAAGCTGACGGGGCGCCAGCTGAGCACACGGCCGGCGTCCCACGGCTTCTCGCGGTGGTGCGCCACGATGATCGCCGCGGTGCCGAGCACCGGCAGCGCGGCCATGTAGCCCGGGAACGGCGTCGCGGCCGTGAAGAAGTAGCCGCAGCCGAGCACCACGGCGATGCCGCCCCAGCCCAGGATGTTCGACTGCCACGCCCGCGTCGGCCGCAGTCTCGGCAGCAGGGCGAGGGCGCCGCCCACCGCGAACTCCCACACCCGGGTGTACGTGACGAAGTAGGCCGCGGCCGGGTCGGTGGCCGTGACGACGACCGAGAGCGCGAAGCTGCCGAGCCCCACGATCGCGAGCACGGCGATCAGCCCGACCCACTTGCGGCGCTTCAGGACCCGCACCGCGAACACCGAGGCGCCGAGCATCAGTACGGGCCAGAACAGGTAGAACTGCTCCTCGAGCGAGAGCGACCAGTAGTGCTGCACGAGGCTGGCCTCGTTGGCCGCCGCGAGATAATCCACAGAGTTGAGGGCCAGTACCCAGTTCTCCACATAGAACGTCGACGCGAGGATCTCGCGCACGTTCTCGGTCAGACTCGACAGCGGCATGATGAACAGCGTCGCGAGGCTCGCGAAGACGAGCACCGTGATGGCGGCCGGAAGGAGGCGACGGGCCCGCTTGGCGTAGAACGACGGCAGCGCGATGCGGTCGGTGCGCTCGAGCTGGCGGGCGAGCTGCTGCGTGATCAGGAAGCCCGAGATCACGAAGAACACGTCGACGCCGATGTAGCCGCCGGTGAGACGACCGGGCCAGAAGTGGTAGACCACCACGAGCAGCACGGCGATGGCGCGCAGGCCCTGGATGTGCGGGAGGAAGTGGTCGGGTCGCTCGGTCGCGGCGCGGTGTCTCGCCGGGGGCGCGGCCTGGTGCTTCTCCATCGGGTCTCATGGTACCCGGGGCGGCGCGGCGTTCCTGAGTGCGGCATTTGGGGCCGTCGCGGGTTCCTTGCGCGCATCCGCGGCTCTGGCGCAGCTAATCACCGCCGCGGTCAAAGAAGAGCGGATGCCCTGCGCCTAGGCTCGGGGGAACGACCGATTGGAGGTTCCACCATGTCCGCACGCCCCGTCTCAGCCGTCAGCGCCGACCACCGCACTGCCGAGTCCATCATCGGAGAACCCGAGGTCGTCGAAGACGTCGCTTCGCTGCCCGCCTGGCTCGACCTCAAGTCGGCCGTCGCCGCACTGCAGCCGCTGCAGGTCAAGGACGGGTCGGTTCCCGACCCGGTCGACCACGCCGCCGCCCGCGACCTCGTCTCGACCATCGTCGAGGCCGTCGCCTCGCTCGCGCCGCGGTTCCCGCACGACGCCGCCTACCTCGACGCCGTGCAGGACGACTTCGCCCGCTGGGTCGCCTCCGACTTCGGCGTGCCCGACTTCCTCGCCTCGCTCGTCGCCTTCGCGCCCGCGTCGCACCGGGCCGACGGGGTGCGCCACCTGGTGGTCTTCCCGATGTACACGCAGAACGGCAGCACCGACCGGCACGTCGAGGCGGTGCTGATCGAGGTGCTCTGGCCGTCGTTCATCGCCGAGCTCGAGGCCGGGGAGTACTCGAACGCGCTGTTCCTGCCCATCCGCTTCCTCGACTTCACGGCGGGGTACGACACCAACTCGGCCGTGCTCTTCCCGGAGTCGGTGGCCACGTCGAGCATCCCGGCCTACACCTGGGGCGGCATCTTCGCCGACCGTGAAGCCGCACGGTTCCGCCGCGTGGTGCGGGCCGCGGCCGAGATCACCCGGCTCGAGCTGCCCGCCGACGCGGCACGCCTGCTGGAGGACCAGGAGCTCACGGAGCGCACCTTCGTGATGTGGGACCTCATCCACGACCGCACGCACATGCGCGGCGACCTGCCGTTCGACCCGTTCATGATCAAGCAGCGGATGCCCTTCTTCCTGTACTCGCTGGAGGAACTGCGGTGCGACCTGACCGCGTTCCGGGAGGCCGTGAAGATCGAGCGGCGGCTGTCGGCGTCGTCGTCGTCACTGTCGGACGGCTCGGCACTGTCGGACGGCGACGCCACCCTCCTCGAGCACGCGAAGCTGGTGCAGTACGCGGTGCTGTTCGACCGCATCTTCCGCTTCGCGATCACGGGCTCTCGCGTTCGCAACTACGACGGGCTCGGCGGGCAGCTGCTGTTCGCCTGGCTGCACCAGCGCGGTGTGCTGCACTGGACCGACACCCGCCTCACCATCGACTGGCCCGAGGTCGCCGACGCCGTCACCGCACTCGGCGACGCGATCGACGAGCTCTACTGGCGCTCGATCGACCGCCCGAAAACGGCCCACTGGCTGGCCGCCTACGAGCTGATCACCGCGACGGTGACGCCGAACCCGGCCTCGGTCTGGGCTCGCGGGCTCTCCGACGAGGTGCTCTCGGGGCCGCCGCGCGGGCTCACCGACGCCGTGCTCGACGACGAGTTCCCGCTGTCGATGTTCTACGAGGCCCTCGAGAAGAAGATGCGCGACGTCATCTCCTCGACGGCGGGCATCACGGCCCGCGGCTGAGGCCGCACGCCCCTCCCTCTCATGGCGGGAGGAGGGGCGCAGCGGGACGGGGCAGGGGTGCGGGAGGATGTGGGCATGAGCGAGACAGTGGCGGGGCCCGGGATCGCGGGGCCCGGGGTCGCGGGGCGACGCGTCGTGGTGACCGGAGCGAGCAGCGAGTCGGGCGTCGCCGTGTGCGCGGCCCTCGTCGAGGCGGGGGCCGAGGTGGTCGCGGTCGGGTCGAACCCCGCGAGGGTCGCGGCGGTCGCCGAGCGTGTGCCGGGCATCCGCATCGAGGTCGCCGACCTGAGCGACCCGGCCGCCGTCACGGCGTTGAGCGAACGTCTCGGCGCTCCCGTCGACGGCGTCGTCCACCTCGTGGGCGGCTGGGTCGGCGGCAAAGGCATCATCGGGCAGAGCGACGAGGGCTGGGCGGCGGTGGAGCGCTCGTTCCGCACGCTCCGCGCCGTGCTGCGCGCGTTCTATCCGGCGCTCGTGGCGTCGCCGGCCGGCCGCGCCGCCTTCGTCTCGTCGGTCTCGGTCGACGCGCCCACCGCCTCCGGCGCGGACTACACCGCGGCCAAGGCCGCCTCCGAGTCGTGGCTGCGCTCGGTCGCCCAGGGCTTCTCGAAAGACGCCCCGAATGCGGCGGCGGTCACCTTCGCCGTGCGCTCCCTGGTCGACGACCGGATGCGCGCCGAATCGCCCGACAAGTCCTTCGCCGGGGCGACCGACGTCAGCACCCTCGCCGAGGCGGTCGTCGCCCTGTGGAACGCGCCCGCGGCCGAGCTGAACGGAACGCGGCTGGTGCTGCACTAGCAGCAGCCGCGCATCCGCTCGGCTGGTCGCTCGGTGGGAGCTACTTCTTCTTGGTGTTCGACACCGCGTCAGCCGAGTGGTCGGCCTTGTCGCCCTTGGCCTTCTTGTCGGCGCGCTTCTCCTTGAGCGAGCGAGCGGCCGTCTTGGCCGTCTCTTTGCGCTGGGTCTTCTCGGCCATGATCGTTACCTCCATCGCGAGCCACGGACGGCCCGGTACCCGAAGGCTACGCGCTCCGCGACGGTCTGGCGGGTCGCCCCGGCGCATCTCGTGCCGGGGCGACCGGACCAGGCCCTTACTGGGCCGCGTAGCCGCCGTCGACGAGGTGGTAGCTGCCCGAGATGAACGAAGCGGCGTCGCTGGAGAGGAAGGCGACGAGAGAAGCCACCTCCTCGGGCGTGCCCAGCCGGCCCAGGGCGTGCTTCGCGGCGAGCGCCTCCTGCGCCTCGGCCGACAGGTTGGCGTCGACCAGCGGGGTGTGGATGAAGCCGGGGCCGACCGCGTTGACGCGCACCTTCTGGGCGCCGTACTCGAGGGCGGCGTTCTTGGTCAGGCCGACGAGTCCGTGCTTCGCGGTGACGTAGGCCGACGACATCGGGATGCCCACCGAGCCGAGCACCGACGCCATGTTGACGATGGCACCGCCGCCGTTCTTCGCCATGGCCGGCAGCTGCGCCTTGAGGCCGTAGAAGATCGCGTTGAGGTTGATCTCGACGACCTTGCGCCAGCTGTCGAGGGAGTAGTCGCCGATGGTGGCGGCCTCGCCGCCGATGCCCGCGTTGTTCACCGCGATGCCGAGCGGCGCGAGCTTCTCGGCGGCCACGACGCTCGCCTCGGCGAACTCGGGGTCGCTGACGTCGCCGACCAGCACCTCGGCGGTGCCGCCCGCGGCGCGGATCTCGTCGACGACCTTCTGGGCCGGCTCCTCACGCACGTCGCTGACCAGCACGGCCGCTCCGTTCTTCGCCAGTTCGAGCGCGACCGCGCGCCCGATGCCCGAGCCGGCTCCCGTCACGATCGCGGATCGTCCGGCGACGTCGTATGCAGCCATGGTTCTCTTCTTCCTGTTTCGTTGTCCGTGTGCGTTGTTATATCCAACGTTTGTCGGATAATTGTATTCCCTTAGGCTTCCTCCGGAGGATCCATGGATGCACGTCACCGACGCAGTCGCGCCAAGCTCGCCGAGGCGGTGCTGCGCCTGGCCTCGGAGCGCCCGATCGACGAGGTCACGGCCTCGGAGATCGCGTCGGCGGCCGGGGTCAACCGCTCGACGTTCTACGCCCACGCCGCCTCCCCGCTGGCGCTCCTCGAGAGCGTGCTGCGCGAGGAGCTCGACGCCCTGCGCGACCGGCATCTGGCATCCGTGCCCCGGGCGGTGGCGGCGGAGGCCGTGACCGCGGTGACGCTCGCCGTGCTGGAGAACATCGAGTCGCACGCCACGATCTACGAGCGCGGTCTGCTCGCCGACGAGCAGGGCGGGCACAGCGGCGAGACCAGCCTGCGCCCCATGCTCGCGGCGCACTTCGAGGAGTCGAGCCGTCAGCTGCTGGCCCAGCACGCGCTCTTCCCGAGCACCGAGGACGAAGCGGCCGACCCGCTGCTCGCCACCATGGTCGGGCCGTTCGTCGCCAACGGCAGCGTGGGGGCGATCGCGGCGTGGCTCGAGCAGCCCGAGCCGCGCGACCCGGAGGCCTTCCTGCGCAGCTACCGGCGGCTGGTGCCGTCGTGGTTCCCGCTCGCTCCGCACTGACCACCGCTCCTCCACTGTTCGCAGATCGCCCCGACTTCTCCCCCTCCCCCGCGCGACGGATGGGCCGCCCGGCCCTGATCGCTAGCGTGGAGGCATGAGCTCAGACCCCGACGACTGGCAGCGGCCGCGCCCCGGCCCGGCGGGGTACCGGCGTGACGCCGTCGCGGCCGGCGCACTGGCCGTGGCCACCTTCCTCAGCTGGCTTCTGTTCTCCAGCGCGGTGACCGGGCGAGAGCACGCTCCCTGGTGGGGAGGTGCGATCTTCGCGGTGCTCGTCGCGGGGTCGCTGGCCTTCCGCCGCCGCTGGCCCGAGGCCGTGGCGCTGGTGGTCGCCGTCACCTTCGTCGTGGGGCAGTACTCGGGCGTCTGGGAGCAGCTGTTCAACAACATCTGCCTCTTCATCGCGCTCTACACGGTGGGCGCGTGGGGTCGCAACCGCACGCTGGCGACGGCTCTGCGCATCCTGATCAGCGTGGGCATGCTGCTCTGGCTGGTGGGCATCCTGATCTTCCAGGCGCTCAACCCCGACACCACGCCCGACATCTCACGCGACGGCGCGCTCTCCCAGCTCGCGGCGATCGGGCTCATCCAGGTCATCACGAACCTGCTCTACTTCGGCGGAGCGTACGTGTTCGGCAACGCCGCCTGGGCCTCGGCGCGGCAGCGCGAGGCACTCGAGCAGCGCACCCTCGAACTCGAGCGGGAACGCGAGGTGAGCAGCCGGCAGGCGGTCGAGCTCGAGCGCTCGCGCATCGCCCGGGAGCTGCACGACGTCGTGGCCCACCACGTCTCGGTGATGGGGCTCTCGGCCGGTGCCGCCCGGCGGGTGCTCGAGCGGGGCTCCGGCGGCGAACCGGTCGACCCGCGGGTCGTGCAGGCGCTCTCGGTCATCGAAGAGAACGGCCGTGAAGCGGTCGACGAACTGCAGCGGATGCTCGGGGCCCTCCGCGAGCGCGGCGACGACCCCTCGACCACCGCCTCCACCCGCGGCATCGCCCAGCTGGGCGAGCTCGTCGACGAGGCCCGCGCGGCCGGGTTGCCCGTCTCCTTCTCCACCGTCGGAGCCGAGCGCCCCGTGCCGCCCGCCATCGGCCTCACCGTCTACCGTCTGGCGCAGGAGTCGCTGACCAACGTGCGCAAGCACGCCGGCCCGCGCGCGACGGCCGACGTGCGGCTGCGCTTCCTGGCCGACGCGATCGAGCTCGAGGTGAGCGACACCGGCGCGGGCGCGGGCGCCGCCGACCCGGCCCGCGGCCCCGACTCCGGCGGCGCGCACCTCGGCCAGATCGGCATGCGCGAGCGCGTCGCGGCCGCCGGCGGCGAACTCGAACTCGGCCCCAAGCCCCGCGGCGGCTACCGCGTTCGCGCCCGGCTGCCCCTCGCGACCAGCGCACCCACCCCGATGCCCGACACCGCCGCCGCCCGCGCACCCGCGTCCACCGCCGCGCCTTCCACCGCCGCCGCCACCGACCCCGCCGCCACCGAGGAGGCCTCGTGACCGCACCCATCCGCGTGCTGCTCGCCGACGATCAAGATCTGGTGCGGGTCGGTCTCCGCATCATCCTCGAGTCGGAGGACGGGATCGAGGTCGTCGGCGAAGCGCGCAACGGCCGCGAGGCGGTCGAGCTCGGCCGCGAGCTCGCCCCCGACGTCATCTGCATGGACGTGCAGATGCCCGAGCTCGACGGCCTGGAGGCCACCCGTCGGCTGCTCCGGCAGGGCAGTACGGCGGGCATCCTGGTGCTCACCACCTTCGACCGCGACGACTACCTCTTCGCCGCCCTCGAGGCAGGAGCGAGCGGCTTCGTGCTGAAGAACTCCTCGCCCGAGAGCCTCGTCGAGGCGGTGCAGGTCGTGGCGCGCGGCGACGCGCTGCTCTCTCCCGACGTCACGCGGCGGGTCATCGAGAGCTTCACCGAGCGCAGAGCCGAGGTGCCCGCTGCGGGTGACGCGGGCCGAGCATCCGCCGCTCTCACCCCGGCACCCGAGCTGGCGGCCCCCGAACTGGCCGCCCTCACCGACCGCGAGCGCGAGGTGCTCGAGCTGCTCGCCGCCGGCCGTTCCAACGCCGAGATCGCCCGCGAGCTCTACCTCGGCGAGGCCACGGTCAAGACCCACGTCTCGAAGATCCTGCAGAAGCTCGGGCTCCGCGACCGCATCCAGGCCGTGGTCTTCGCCTACGAGACGGGCGTCGCCGTGCCGGGCCGCCCCTGACGCCGGCGGGCCCGATTCGAAAACGGTGCGCAAACTGCAACTTCGGCGTACGTTCTGTTTCGCCGCCGGCGTCGCCCGCACTCGCATCCGCATCCGCCCGCAGAACGACCGGCGAAACGGAGGTGCGACGTGTCGAAGACGACAGATGCGGCGGGGGCGACACCCAAGCCCAAGGCCGTGAGGAGCCTGGTGCCGGCCAGGATGGACCGGCTGCCCTGGACGAGGTTCCACTGGATGGTGGTGTTCGGGCTCGGGGTCTCCTGGATCCTCGACGGCCTGGAGATCCAGATCATCGCCTCGAACGGCTTCCAGGAGTCGCTCGGCATGGACTCGTCCCAGGTCGGCCTCGCCGGAACGATCTACCTCGTCGGTCAGGTCGTCGGAGCCCTGGTCTTCGGTCGCCTCTCCGACAAGTGGGGGCGCAAGAAGCTCTTCATCATCACCCTCGGCATCTACCTCGTCGGCTCGGCGCTCGCCGGTCTGTCGCCGAACATGGAGTTCCTGTTCGCGATGCGCTTCGTGGCCGGTCTCGGCATCGGCGGTGAGTACGCCGCCATCAACTCGGCGATCGACGAACTGATCCCGAGCCACTACCGCGGCCGCGTCGACATCGCCATCAACGGCACCTACTGGGGCGGCGCCGCCCTCGGCTCGGTGGCCAACCTGTTCTTCCTCAACCCCGACAACTTCGCCGAGAACATCGGCTGGCGGCTCGCGTTCTTCATCGGCCCGGTGGTCGGTCTGATCATGATCTACATGCGCCGGCACATCCCCGAGAGCCCGCGCTGGCTGATGACCCACGGCAAGGAGGACCAGGCCGAGAAGACGGTCGACGACATCGAGGCCCAGGTCGAGAAGTCGACGGGCAAGAAGCTCGACCCGGTGCCCGACGACCAGTCGATCGAGGTCACGCCGCTCGACCGGGTGCCGTTCAAGAAGATCGCCAGCGTGCTGATCCGCGACTACCCCAACCGCACGGTCGTCGGCCTCACGATGATGATCACGCAGTCGTTCCTCTACAACGCGATCTTCTTCACCTACGCCCTGGCACTGCAGAACTTCTACGGCGTCGAGAACGACGCGGTGCAGTACTTCTTCTTCCCCTTCGCCATCGGCAACCTGCTCGGGCCGCTCGTGCTCGGCCACCTGTTCGACACCTGGGGCCGGCGCAAGATGATCCTGCTCACTTACGGGCTCGCCGGCATCATTCTCACCGTCTCGGGCTTCCTGTTCCAGGCCGACGTGCTGAACGCCACCACCCAGACGATCTTCTGGTGCGTGTCGTTCTTCTTCGCCAGCGCCGGCGCCTCGTCGGCGTACCTGACGGTGAGCGAGCTGTTCCCGCTCGAGATGCGCTCGCAGGTCATCTCGTACTTCTTCTCGATCGGCCAGATCGTCGGTGCCGTCGCCCCGGTGCTCTTCGGCACCCTGATCGGCGACGGCTCCGACCGCGGGCCGATCTCGATCGGCTACATCGGAGCCGGCATCGTGATGCTCGCCGGCGGCATCGTGGCGTTCATCTTCGGGGTGAACTCCGAACGCAAACCGCTCGAGGCGATCACGAGTCCGCTCTCCGCCGTGAACCCGGGCAAGGTGAAGGTCGAGGGCGAGCGCACGACCCGCGAGCGCGCGGCCCGCACGTAACAGCGCGAGAATGACGGCCCGCCTGCGATTGCGGGTCGCGCCGCGAGGGCGGGGTGGGTTCCGGATGCCCGCCCCGCCCTCGCGCGTGCCGCCTCCGCCGCGCGGCGGACCCGTCCGCGCCGAGACCCGTCCCGCGGGGGACGCGCCGCCGTGCATCCGCTCGTTAGCGTGAAGGCAGCGCGGCACCTCGCAGCGCGGGAGCGGAGGGCAGCATGCTCGAGATCGAGAACGTGAGCCGGTCGTTCGGCTCGAACCGGGTGCTCGACGGCGTGAGCTTCACGGTCGGCGACGGCCGGATGACCGGCTTCGTCGGCGGCAACGGGGCGGGCAAGACGACGACGATGCGCATCATCCTCGGGGTGCTCGCGAGCGACGGGGGCACCGTGACGCTCGACGGCACGCGGCTGACGCCCGCCGACCGCGCCCTGTTCGGCTACATGCCCGAGGAACGCGGCCTGTACCCGAAGATGAAGGTCGCCGAGCAGATCGTCTACCTCGGCCGCCTGCACGGCATGTCGGCCTCGGCCGCCGCGTCCTCGACCGCCGACCTGCTCGACCGCCTCGGCCTCGGCGACCGTGCGAACGCCACCGTCGAGAGCCTCTCGCTCGGCAACCAGCAGCGCGCCCAGATCGCCGGCGCGCTCGTGCACGACCCCAGCGTGCTGGTGCTCGACGAGCCCTTCTCGGGCCTCGACCCGATGGCGGTCGAGACCGTGCAGTCGGTGCTCACCGAGCACGCGGCGACCGGGGTCCCCGTGCTGTTCTCGTCGCACCAGCTCGACATCGTGGAGCGCATCTGCGACGACCTCGTGGTGATCGCGGGAGGCACCATCCGCGCCCAGGGCTCGCGCAACGAGCTGCGCGAGCAGCACTCCGCGGCCCGCTACGAGATCGACCTCGCGAGCGACGCCGGCTGGGTGCGCGAGCTGCCCGGGGTTCGGGTGGTCGAGCTCGACGGCGACTACGCGGTGTTCGAGGTCGACCGCGGGCCCTCGGGTGAGGATGCGGCCCAGGCCGTGCTGCGGCGCGCCCTCGAGACCGGCCCCGTTCGCCGTTTCGCCCCCGTTCTGCCCACCCTGTCCCAGATCTTCAAGGAGGTCGTGCGATGAGCGCCACCCGTCCCGCCCCCACCGGCCACGCCGCCCGGCCCGCCCGCGCCACTCGTCCCGCCGCCCTCTCGGCCGTGCAGGGCGTGCGGCTCGTCGCGGCGCGCGAGGTCTCGATGCGCTTGCGGAGCAAGGCGTTCCTGATCTCCACGGGCATCCTGCTCGTGGTCGTGCTCGGCTCGATCGTCGCGGGCGGAATCTTCGCGGCGAACGCCGGCGCCCCCAAGGTCGCGGTCGTGCCCCAGACCGCCCCGCTGGTCTCGGCGCTCGGTGACCGCCTCGACGTCACGCAGGCGGCCACGGTCGCGGATGCCGAGCAGCTCGTGCGCGACGGCGACGTCGAGGCGGCGATCGTGCTGCCCGGCACCGTCGAAGGCGCGACCCCCGCGAGCGGCACCGGCACGACCGGCGGCACCGCGACCGGCACGACCGGCACCGGCACGACCCAAACCGGCACCGCCCCCGAGGCCCCCTACGAAGTGCTCGCCCTCAGCGACACCCCCACCACCCTCGTCTCCCTGCTCAGCGTCGCCCCTCCGGTGCAGCTGCTCGAGCCGGGCGACTCCGACGGCTTCCTCGCCTACATCGTCGGCATCGCGTTCGGTGTCGTGTTCTTCATGGCCGCCGTCACCTTCGGTTCGACCATCGCGCAGAGCGTCGTCGAGGAGAAGCAGACGCGCGTCGTCGAGATCCTGCTCTCGACGATCAACGCCCGGGAGCTGCTCGCCGGCAAGGTGATCGGCAACAGCCTGCTCGCCTTCGGCCAGACCGCACTGGTCGGCCTGGCCGCCGTGCTCGGCCTCGCCATCACCGGGCAGTCGGGCCTGCTCGGCCTCCTCGGCCCCGCGATCGCCTGGTTCGTCGTCTTCTTCGTCTTCGGCTTCGTGCTGATCGCCGCGCTCTACTCGGCGAGCGCCGCCCTCGTCTCCCGCCAGGAGGACGTCGGCTCGGTCACCTCGCCGGTGACCACGCTCGTGATGCTGCCCTACTTCCTCGTCATCTTCTTCAACTCCAACGAGACGGTGATGGCGGTGATGTCGTACGTGCCGTTCTCGGCCCCGATCGGCATGCCGCTGCGGCTCTTCCTCGGCGACACCGAGTGGTGGGAGCCCCTGGTGTCGCTCGTCGTCCTGCTCGCCACCACCGCGGTCGTCGTCGTGATCGGCTCCCGCATCTACGCGAACTCGCTGCTGCGCACCGGCCCCCGCGTGAAGCTCACCGACGCCCTCAGGGGCTGACCCCGAGCATCCGCCCCCTCGCCCGCCCGCACCCGGGCCGGGTCGCGCAAAAGTCCCTTCACCTCGACCCGGAGGGGCTTTTGCGCGACCCCGAGCGTTCACGCGGCAGGGCTCGCGCGTGGCGGATGGCAGAATCGGTGGGTGACCGAGACTCTGCACGACCTGGACTACCGCGGCTTCGCCTCCGACAACTACGCCGGGGCGCACCCCGAGGTGCTCGAGGCCATCGCCCAGGCCAACGGCGGCCACCAGGTGGCCTACGGCGAGGACGTCTACACCGCCGAGCTGCAGAAGGTCATCAGGCGCCACTTCGGTGACCGGTCCGAGGCGTTCCCCGTGTTCAACGGCACCGGCGCGAACGTCGTCGGCCTGCAGTCGATGCTGCCGCGCTGGGGCGCCGTGGTGTGCTCGACGACCGCGCACATCCACACCGACGAGAACGCCGCCCCCGAGCGCGTCGCCGGGCTGAAGCTGCTCACCGTGCCCACGCCCGACGGCAAGCTCACCCCCGAGCTGATCGACGTCGAGGCCTGGGGGTGGGGCGACGAGCACCGCGCCCAGCCGCTGACCGTCTCGATCACGCAGACCACGGAGCTCGGCACGGCCTACACGGCCGCCGAGATCCGGGCGATCAGCGACCACGCCCACTCGCTCGGCATGACCGTGCACCTCGACGGCTCGCGCATCTCGAACGCGGCGGCGTCGCTCGGTGTGCCGCTGCGCGAGTTCACGACGGATGCGGGCGTCGACGTGCTCTCGCTCGGCGGCACCAAGAACGGGCTGCTCTACGGCGAGGCCGTCGTGGTGCTGAACCCCGACGCCGTGGCCGGCATCCCGTTCCTGAGGAAGCTCGACATGCAGCTCACCTCGAAGATGCGCTTCGTCTCGGCGCAGCTGATCGCGCTCTACGGCTCGGATCTGTGGCTTCGCTCGGCCTCGCACGCGAACGCCATGGCGGCGCGGCTGCGGGCGGCCGTCGTCGACCTGCCCGGCGTGACGCTCACGCAGGAGACGCAGTCGAACGCCGTGTTCGCGATCGTGCCGCCGGGCGTGGCCGACGCGGTGCGCTCGTCGTACCGGTTCTACGACTGGAACGCGGCCGCGGGCGAGGTGCGGTGGATGTGCGCGTTCGACACCACCGAGGCCGACGTGGACGGGTTCGCGGCGGCGCTCAGGTCAGCGCTCGCTGCTCACTCCTCGTAGACCGAGTCGGGCGTGCATCCGGGTGGCTCGGAGTTGCCGCTGAGCGTGAACTCGCCGCAGGTCATGAAGTGCGCCTGATTCGCACCGAGCAGGAACGACGTCACCGCGACGAAGGCGACCACGCCGATCACGACGACGCGACGGCGCGGTGACACCTCTTCGCCGAACTCGGGCCAGATGATGCGGGCGAGCACCCACACCGTCGTCGGCACCGCGAGCACCGCCACCAGGGCGCCCAGCACCGCCACCACGAGTGTCGCCACGTCGGACGCCTCGGGCTGCACGACGAAGTTCGCCGCCAGGTAGAGGCTCGGTGCGAGCAGTGCCGCCGCCCGCCACCACCGCCGACGGCCCCGGCCGAACAGCACCACCACGAAGAACGCCCCGGTCGCCGCCGCCCAGATGGTCAGCAGCTGGTCGAAGAAGAAGTCTCCCCAGGCGCCGAGCGTGAAGGCGGGCCACCAGACGGCGGCGCACATGCCCACCACGATCACTCCGGCGATGCGGGCGGCCTTGCCGTCGTTCGCCGCTTCGGCGGGGGTTCCGGATGCTCGCGCCTCAGTCACGGGCTCACGGTAGCATCGCGCGCCGCCGCCTCGCGCGGGACGTTGCGCGGTACCCCCTGGGGGTATAGCGTGGATGCCATGCCCGAGCACCAGCACTCCCCCGCGCACGACCACGCCCCGCAGCAGCACGCTTCGCACGACGAGCACGAGCACGACCATCACGGGCACTCAGCGCACGATCACTCCGGGCACTCGGCGCACGATCACTCCGAGCACTCGGGCCACGATCACTCCGAGCACTCGGGCCACGACCACGACCACGACCACGACCACGACGGCCATGCGGGGCACACCGACCACGCCGGCCACGAGGGCCACGGCGGCCACGACCACTCCGGCCACGTCGCGATGTTCCGCCGCCTCTTCTGGGTGATGCTCGTCGTCGCGATCCCGGTGGTCGCCTTCAGCGGCATGTTCGCCATGATCCTCGGCTACGACCTCCCCGCCGACGGCCCGGTGATCCTCATCTCGCCGATCCTCGGCACCGTCATGTTCGTCATCGGCGGCCGCCCCTTCCTCACCGGCGGTGTCGACGAGCTCCGCGCGAAGCAGCCCGGCATGATGCTTCTGATCGCCCTCGCGATCACCGTCGCCTTCGTCGCCAGCTGGGGCGCCACTCTCGGCCTCCTCGACCACCAGCTCGACTTCTGGTGGGAGCTCGCCCTCCTCATCGTCATCATGCTGCTCGGCCACTGGATCGAGATGCGCTCCCTCGCCCAGACCACCTCCGCCCTCGACTCCCTGGCCGCGCTGCTGCCCGACGAGGCCGAGCGCGTCGCCGCCGACGGATCCACCTCGACCGTCACCCCCGCCGACCTCGTCGTCGGCGACCTGGTGATCGTGCGCCCCGGCGGTCGCGTGCCCACCGACGGCGAGATCGTCGAGGGCACCGCCGCCGTCGACGAGTCCATGATCACCGGAGAGTCCCGCCCCGTCACCCGCGGCCCCGGCGCCCCGGTCGTCGCCGGCACCGTCGCCACCGACACCGCCCTGCGCATC
This sequence comes from Herbiconiux gentiana, assembly GCF_024978135.1. GTDB lineage: Bacteria > Actinomycetota > Actinomycetes > Actinomycetales > Microbacteriaceae > Herbiconiux > Herbiconiux gentiana. Next base: position 30,712 of record NZ_JANTEZ010000006.1, read on the forward strand.
CGCGTCAGGGCGATCGGCGACGACACCGCGCTGGCGGGCATCCAGCGCCTCGTCACCGACGCCCAGAACTCGAGCTCGCGCGCCCAGCGCATCGCCGACGTGGCCGCGGGCTGGCTGTTCTGGTTCGCCCTCGGCTCGGCCGTGATCACCGCGATCGTCTGGACGCTCGTCGGCAGCCCCGACGACGCGGTCATCCGCACCATCACGGTGCTCGTCATCGCCTGCCCGCATGCCCTCGGCCTCGCCATCCCGCTGGTGGTCTCGATCGCCACCGAGCGCGCCGCGAAGGCGGGCATCCTGGTCAAGGACCGCCTCGCCCTCGAGACCATGCGCACCGTCGACACCGTGCTCTTCGACAAGACCGGCACCCTCACCCTGGGCGCCCCCGTCGTCACCTCCATCACCCCGGCCCCCGGCATCGACGAGTCCGACGTCCTGGCCCTGGCGGCCGCCGCCGAGTCCGACAGCGAGCACCCCCTCGCCCGAGCGCTCGTCGAAGCGGGCCGGATGCGCGGCCTCACCCTCCCGCCTGCCACCGCCTTCACCTCCTCCCCCTCGGTCGGCGTATCGGCCCGCGTCGGCGCCACCCCGGCCGAGGCCGTGACCGTGCACGTGGGCGGCCCCCGCCTGCTCGAGCAGCACGCCGCGCATCCGCTCGCCGCCCCCGCGCGCGCTGCGGGCACCGGTGCCGCGGCTGGTGCCGGTGCCGGTGCCGCTAGCGACACCGTGCTGCACGTGCTGCGCGATCACGAGGAGATCGGGCGGATCACGCTGGCCGACGGCATACGCCCCGAGTCGCGCGCCGCGGTCGACGGGCTGCGTCGGCAGGGCGTCGAGGTCGTCATGATCACGGGCGACGCGGAGCCCGTGGCCCAGGCGGTCGCGGCCGAGCTCGGCATCACCCGCGTGTTCGCCGGAGTGCGCCCCGAGGACAAGGCGGCCAAGGTCGCCGAGCTCCAGGCGGAGGGCCGGAAGGTCGCGATGGTCGGCGACGGCGTGAACGACGCCCCCGCCCTGGCTCGGGCCGACGTCGGCATCGCGATCGGCGCCGGAACCGACGTCGCCATCGCCTCCGCCGGCGTCATCCTGGCGAGCGACGACCCGCGGTCGGTGCTGTCGGTCATCCGCCTCTCGAAGGCCGGATACCGCAAGATGACCCAGAACCTCTGGTGGGCCGCCGGCTACAACCTGCTCTCGGTGCCGCTGGCGGCGGGCGTGCTGGCGCCGATCGGCTTCATCCTGCCGATGTCGGTGGGGGCGATCCTGATGTCGCTCTCGACGATCATCGTGGCCCTCAACGCCCAGCTCCTCCGCCGCCTCGATCTCCGCCCGACCAGAATGGGAGCGTGACCATGTCGCCCGACGCCACCCCCGCACCCGCCGTCGACACCACCACCGCCGGCGAGGGCGACGGAGGCGGTGGTCGCGCCCACGCCCACCACGGCTACATCGCCGACAAGACCGCCTACCTCAAGCGCCTGAAGCGCATCGAGGGCCAGGCACGCGGGCTGCAGAACATGGTCGACGACGAGAAGTACTGCATCGACATCCTCACGCAGATCTCGGCGATGACGAGCGCGCTGGAATCGGTGGCGCTCGGGCTGCTGAACGACCACCTGAACCACTGCGTCGTCGAGGCCGTCGCCGAGGGCGGACCGGTCGCCGAGCAGAAGCTCAAAGAGGCCACCGACGCCATCGCGCGCCTCGTGCGGTCCTGACGCGTGGCTCCTCCTCGCCCTCGGCCGCTGGGCGAGCATCCTGAACCCACTTCAGGCCGGGTTCAGCCGCCCTCAATAGAGTGAGGGCATGAGCCTGGCGCACGCCGACCCACTGACCTCCTCCCTCTCCGCCGCCGATTCCGGCACGGCGAGCCTCGGGCCGATCGGCGACTGGGTGGTGGGCCTGATGGAGACGCTGGGCGCCCCCGGCGCCGGCCTCGCCGTGGCGATCGAGAATCTGTTCCCGCCGATCCCGAGCGAGGTCATCCTGCCGCTGGCGGGCTTCGCGGCCAGCCGCGGCGATCTGAATGTCGTGGCGGCCATCGTCTTCACCACGCTCGGCTCGCTCGTCGGCGCGCTGGCGCTCTACGGCCTCGGCGCCTGGCTCGGCCGCGAGCGCATGCGCACGATCGCGCGCCACATCCCGCTCGTCGACGTCGACGACGTCGATCGCACCGAGGCGTGGTTCCAGCGCCACGGCCCGAAGGCGGTGTTCTTCGGGCGCATGCTGCCGCTGTTCCGCAGCTTCATCTCCATCCCGGCGGGGATCGAGCGGATGCACCTGCTCACGTTCGCCCTGCTCACCACCGCCGGCTCGCTGATCTGGAACACCGTGTTCATCCTCGCGGGGTTCTGGCTGGGCGAGCAGTGGCACGTGGTGGAGCAGTACGCCGGGATCTTCCAGTACGTGGTGATCGCGGTCGTGGCGGGGGCCGTGATCTGGTTCGTGGTGAAGCGGGTGCGCAAGCACCGCGCGGGCCGCACCGACGGCCCGATCTGAGTTCGGCTACGGCCTGCGCGAGCCTGGCCGGCCCTCGGCGCGACCCCGGCCGCCCGCCCCCGGCGCGGCCCCGGCCTGCCCGAACCCGGCGCAAGTCCGACCCGGCCGGCCTGACCCCAGCCCGCACCACCCGGCCGGCCCGCATCGCCCTCGGGAATAGGGCGATCGGATGCCGCGTTCCACCCCTCATCCGGACTGAAGTCCGGTTACGCCGGCACGACGAGGTGCCGCGCCCGCCTCGACGAACGGACACCCTCATGACCATCACCGACACCTCCCGCCCCGCCTTCGACCGCGCCGCCTCCACCAGTGCGCCGATCCTCACAACCCTCGCCGAGCGCTGGAGCCCTCGCTCCTTCGACGCCGCCAAGGCCATCGACGAGACCGTGCTCACGGCCGCTCTCGAGGCCGCCCGCTGGTCCCCGTCGGCCGCCAACTCGCAGCCGGCGCGCTTCATCGTGGCCCGCCGCGGAACCCCCGAGTTCGACGCGGTCGCCGCCAGCCTGATGGGCTTCAACTCGGTCTGGGCCGGATCGGCCGCCGTGCTGATCGTGGCCGTCGCCGAAGTGGTGGACGCCGACGGCAAGCCCCGCCGCTGGGCAGAGTACGACCTCGGACAGGCCATGGCCCACCTCTCGGTGCAGGCCCACCACGACGGACTGCACGTGCACCAGATGGGCGGCTTCGACGTGGCCGCGCTGACCGAGGCCTTCAGCCTCCCCGACGCCCTCGTCCCGGTCACCATCACGGCCCTCGGCCACCTCGCCCCGGCCGACGCCCTCCCCGACGACACCCTCCGCGCCCGCGAGACCGCGCCCCGCACCCGCCTCCCCCTGGCCGACCTCCTCCTCACCGACGCCTGACCCGCGCCGCGCCCTCGCCGCTCCACCCCCGCGGCGCACCACCCGCCCCGCACCAGGTGCGCCCGGCTCCCCCTACGCCCCCGGCCGCGCCGTCTCATCGGGTCTCGTCTCGACGATCGCGATGTGACGAGACCGCGCCGGAGTGTCGAGTGTTTGGTGTTACGCCGCTTCGCCGGGGTTCGGAGGAGCTGTCAGGGGCACACCGTGAGCGCTTTCACCGCGGGGGCGAGGGCGGCTTCGCCACCGAGGAGCGTCGCGCGGCGGGTCTGGGTGGTGATCATCATCGCGAGCGCCGCCGGCGGCAGGCATTCCTGGCGGGACAGGATGATCGAGCGGCCCTGCGCACCGGCGACCGCCCCTCCGGTCAGGGCATCCGCGAACCCGGCGCCGCTCGCGATGTACGGCGGCCCGGCCGTCCAGCCCATGTTGATGGCCGTCGAGACCTCGAACCGGTCTTGACCGCCGAAGCGCTGCACCGTGCTGTAGCTCGCGCGGACGCTGGCCTCCAGCTCCGGCGAGACCGCCTGAGGCCCGCCGACGATCTTCGGGCGGCCGTCTTTCGTCGTGAGCTGGGTTGCGATCGCGGCCGATTGGGCGGCGTTCAGGCGATCGCTCTTGCCGTCCACGAGCAGCACCGCCGTCTTGTCGTTCACAGCCCGAGGTGCGGCCGAGAGCGCGTCGGGGAAGTCGCGTCCGGTCGCGAGGTAGATCTTCTCGCTTCCACGCGGAACCAGGCTCGACGCGATGAGCGCGCTGGACACGGCGTACCGATCGGCGCCCCCGATGCGCTCCACCGACGCGTCCGGCAGTGCCGCGCGGATGGCGTCGAACGCCCCCTCCGACACCGCCACCGGCCCGCCCACCACGATGACGCGGGACGGCCCGAGCCTGACCAGTTCGTCCCGCACCACCGGGGCGAGCCCGGCACGCGGAGTGAGCAGCAGCGGCGCGTGATTCAGACCGGCGACCGGCCCCGCGCTGAGGGCGTCGGCGAAAGTCTCGCCGCTCGTGACGAAGGCCATGGCGGCACCGGTCGGATACGCATCCGTCGACACCTGCACCGCCGTCTCGTAGCGGGTCGCGCCGCCCAGGCGGTCGGTGACGATCGCGGCGACGACGTCGATGCGGGCCAGTTTGCCCGTCGAACGCTCGGCCGACCAGAGATAGCGGCCGTCGGTCATCGTGAGCCCCGAGAGCCCGCGGCCGGTCCCGGGCAGCGGGAACTCCTGCGTCGCTCCGGTGTCATCGACCACGACGAAGGAGTCGGTGCCGCGGTCGACGAACCAGACCTCGGCCGGGGAGCCGCCGCCCGCCACCACCCCCGCGATCTCCGTCCGACCCGACACCACGGTCGACCGTGTTCCCGCGGCCGGGTCGAGCTCGTCGATCTGACCGTCGGAGTAGCCGTGCGTCACCGGGTCGCCGAAGCCCACCGTGTGGCCGAACGAGGAGACACCCGACGCCGCGGCGAAACTGCCCTGGTCCGCACCATCCATGGACCGCTTCCAGACCGTGCCCGTACCGGTGTCGGTGATGTAGAGGCTGCCAGTCGCCAGGTCGCCCCTGAGGTCCCACGGGGTGACCGATCCGACGAGGGGATACTCCACCATGGTCTTCGTGGCCAGATGGAAGCGGCCGAGCTTCTGCGTGTTGGACTCGGTGAAGTAGACGTAGCCGCGGAACTCGACGATGTTCGCGGGCATCGCCGCCGGCGTCGGAACGGGATACTCGGTGGCCAGGCCGCTGTCGTCGACGTGCACGATCGCGTTCGAGGCGAACTCGGTCGCCCAGACCCCGCCCGCCCAGTCGGAGGCCAGGCTGGTCGGCCCGCCGGAGAGCGGCACCACCGACCGAACCGTACCGTCCCGGTTCACGTGGACGATCTGCTTGTCGTTGAAAACCGAGACCCACACGGTCCCGTCCGCCCCGGCGACCACATCGTTCGGAGCCCCCTTCGAACTCGGCAGCTCGAACTCCACGAGATGCGGAGTCGGCTGACCCGCGCTCTCACGTCCGACCGCCGGTAGCGGGGCCGCCACCATCCCCGCGACGACGACCGCGGTGGCGACCGCCACCACCCGCCGCGCGGATGCTGCAACACGTGGACCTACCTGCATGACGCGAGCCCTTCCTCCGACCGACGACCAGACCTCCTGTCCACGATGCGCCCCGGCGCCCCTCATCGACCCGAAGTAGTTCCTACCTACCGAGACAACCCGGCCACCCCGACCCGAACCTCAACAGGCCGTCATCGAAGCCACCGCAGGCGACAGCGCTGCCTCTCCCCCCAGCAACGTGACCCGATTGACGTTCACCGCCATGACCGCCGCGATGCTCTCGGGCACACACCCCCGCCGAGCCAGATAGAGGGGCTTCCTCAGTTCCCCAGCCAGCGCGCCCCCCGTCAGCGCGTCGGCAAAGGACTCGCCGCTCGCGAGGAACGCCGAAGCGTTCGCGCCGGATAGGCCACGGTTCAACGCAGCGGCGACCGCGAAGCGATCCGGTCCGGCGATTCGCGACGTAGGAATGACTCCGCGTATCGCTGACTCCAGCTCCCCAGTGACAGCGGCCTCCCCGCCGACAATCACGGCCTCCCCGTTCGGCCGAGCTGCGATCCTCTGGAGCACCTGCTTGTCTAGGTCGCTCAACGCCGTGCTCCTCCCGTCGACGAGCAACGACACCGCCTTCTCCGACGCAGCAATCGGCGTGGCCGCCAGGGCGTCCGGGAAGTCGCGACCCGTCACCACATACACGCGGTTGGGCTCTTTGGGTGCGAGATCGCTCGCGATGAGAGCGCGTGACACAGCGAACCGGTCAGCACCAGCGACTCGTTCGACCTTCAAGCCCATCTGTTGAAGAGCCCGTACGACGCCTTCGCTCACTGCAGCCTCTCCTCCGATGACCACGACGCGCGTTGGCCGAAGCATCTGCAAAGCGGTTCTAGCGCTTTCGGGTAGCTCGCTCTTCCGGGTCAGCAGCACGGGAGCCGACATCTGGGCCGCGATCGGTCCCGCCGCAAGAGCGTCAGGAAACGACTCGCCGCTCGCCACGAAGACGGCCTCGGCTCCTTTGGGATGCCCAGCCAAGGCGACGGAAGCTGCAGTGGCGAAGCGATCAGCACCCCCGACCCGGTCTGCCACAGTCGATACACTCATGTCGAGTCGGATGAGCTGACCCGAGTCCTTCGAAACCGTCCATATGTATCGGTCGTCGGTGATGGCCGAACCCACCGGCGCTCCGACAGGGAGATCGACCGCTACCGGATTCGATTTCGAGCCGCTCATACGGATCCACCCGATCGTCCCGGCCCCGGCGTCCACAAACCACATCTGACCCCGCGGCGGCACATTGATCACCGCGACCAGGTTCATCGCGCCGTCGAGACTTGTGAGCACGTCCGGTGGATCCAGTCGAGTGAGCGAGAGTACCCGAGTCCCGTTGAAGACCTGACGGACTTGGTCGGCACCGGTGGTCCCGGCGATTCCGTATGAGTCACCCGCAAGCGGGAAGCCCATCAGAGCTTGTCCCTTCAGTCCGGAAATCCATAATGTGCGCGCATCCGGGTCTGTCACCCAAACGAAGGAATCAACATTCACACGGATGTCGGTGGGGGCGACTGAGCCGGCGAGGGGGAACTCCTCCACTACCCCCGTCGCGCGCGCGATGCGGCCGAAGGCGTGGTTCGCCGATTCGGTGAAGTAGACGTGCGGGCCCGAGGCGTCGACCGCCGAGGGGAAGGCGTTCGCCGTGGGCAGCTTGGTCTCTGAGACCGCGCCGGTCGGGTCGACGTGGGCGATGGCGTTCGAGGCGAACTCCGCCGCCCAGACTCCGCCGTCGGCGTCGGTCGTCAGGTCGGTGGGGCCGCCCGTGAGCTGGAAGGTCGACAGGACGACCCCGTTCCGGCTCACCCGCAGGATCTGTTTGTCGTTGAAGATCGCCACCCAGACCGAACCGTCGGGGCCGGCCACGACGTCACTTGGCGCGCCCAGCGGGTTCGGCAGGTCGAACGTCTTGAGATGCGAGCCCGGATCAATGAGCGTGGGTGACGGCGCAGCGCCCGGGTCGGTCGGCGGCGCCTCGACCTCTGCCGGCGCCGAGGCCGAGGCCGGCGTGAGGGCGCCGTTCAGCAACACACTCGTCAGAAGCGCGGCAGCCGCCAGCACGGCGACGCGTCGGTGATGCAGCATGGGGAGCCCTCCCGCGGGCCGCGAGTCGGCCCATCCCATCAAGAGTGGGTGCGGGAGGGGCGGGTGGGCCCCGAGTACTTTCTACTCAGGCAGAGCGTCCGCAACAGACGAGACCGAGAGCCCGGAGTCGTCGGACGAGACGTCCACCCGCACCGTATCCCCATCCCGCACCGCCCCCGAGAGCAGCGCTCGCGCCAGCCGGTCGTCGATCTCGTGCTGCATCAGCCGGCGCAGCGGTCGGGCCCCGTAGATCGGGTCGTAGCCGTGCGAGGCCAGCCAGGTACGCGCATCCGGAGTCACCGCCAGCGACAGGCGCCGCGAGGCCAGCCGGCGCGAGAGCCGGTCGACGTAGAGCGAGACGATCTGCGCGAGGTCGTCGGCCGAGAGGGCCGAGAACACGACGATGTCGTCGAGCCGGTTGACGAACTCGGGCTTGAACGCGGCGCGAACCGCGTCGAGCACGAGCGAGCGGGCCGACGAGGCCGACAGCGTCGGGTCGACGAGGTACTGCGACCCCAGGTTCGAGGTGAGGATGAGGATGGTGTTGCGGAAGTCGACCGTGCGGCCCTGGCCGTCGGTCAGCCGCCCGTCGTCGAGCACCTGCAGCAGCACGTCGAAGACCTCCGAGTGCGCCTTCTCGACCTCGTCGAGGAGGATGACCGAGTAAGGCCGCCGGCGCACCGCCTCGGTGAGCTGCCCACCCTGCTCGTAGCCGATGTAGCCGGGAGGGGCGCCGAGCAGCCTGGCGACCGAGTGCTTCTCGCCGTACTCCGACATGTCGATGCGCACGAGCGCCTTCTCGTCGTCGAACAGGAACTCGGCGAGCGCCTTGGCGAGCTCGGTCTTGCCGACGCCGGTGGGGCCGAGGAACAGGAAGGAGCCGGTGGGGCGGTCTTCGTCGGCGATGCCCGCGCGGGAACGGCGCACCGCATCCGCCACCGCACCGACGGCCTCGCGCTGGCCGATCAGCCGGCGCCCGAGCTCGGTCTCGAGCTTCAGCAGCCGCTCGGTCTCGCCCTGGGTGAGGCGGTCGACCGGGATGCCCGTCCAGGCCGCGATGACCGCGGCGATGTCGTCCGACCCGACCTGGTCGTTCACCATCCGCTCGGCGCCGTCGGCGTCGACCTCCGCGGCCTCGGCCTCGGCGAGCGAGCGCTCGAGCACCGGGATCTCGCCGTAGAGCAGGCGCGACGCACGCTCGAGGTCGCCCTCGCGCTGCGCCTTCTCGGCGCGCATGCGGGCGGCGTCGAGCTTCTCCTTCAGCTCGCCGACGCGGTTGAGGGCGGCCCGCTCGCGGTCCCAGCGCTCCTGCAACCCGGCCAGGTCGGCCGAGCGGGTGGCGAGAGTGGCGCGAAGGGCGGCGAGGCGCTCCTGCGAGGCCTCGTCCTTCTCCTTCTTCAACGCGAGCTCCTCCAGCCGGAGCCGGTCGACCGAGCGGCGCAGCTCGTCGATCTCGACGGGTGCCGAGTCGATCTCCATGCGCAGCCGCGAGGCGGCCTCGTCGATCAGGTCGATGGCCTTGTCGGGCAGCTGGCGCCCGGGGATGTAGCGGTTCGACAGGGCGGCTGCCGCCACCAGCGCGGAGTCGGCGATCGCCACCTTGTGGTGCGCCTCGTAGCGCTCCTTCAGACCGCGCAGGATCGCGATGGTGTCCTCCACCGAGGGCTCGCCCACGAAGACCTGCTGGAAGCGGCGCTCCATCGCCGCGTCTTTCTCGATGAACTCGCGGTACTCGTCGAGCGTCGTCGCACCGATCAGGCGCAGCTCGCCGCGCGCGAGCATCGGCTTCAGCATGTTGGAGGCCGCGACCGAGCCCTCGCCGCCGCCGGCGCCCATCAGGGTGTGCAGCTCGTCGATGAAGGTGATGATCTGCCCGTCGGCGTCGTTGATCTCCTTCAGTACGGCCTTCAGTCGCTCCTCGAACTCGCCGCGGTACTTGGCGCCGGCGACGAGGGCCGCGAGGTCGAGCGAGACGAGCTGCTTGCCCTTCAGCGAGTCGGCGACGTCGCCGGCCACGATGCGCTGGGCGAGCCCCTCGACGACGGCCGTCTTGCCGACGCCGGGCTCGCCGATGAGCACGGGGTTGTTCTTGGTGCGGCGGGTCAGCACCTGGCTGACGCGGCGGATCTCGGCGTCACGGCCGATCACGGGGTCGAGCTTGCCGCTCGCGGCGATCTCGGTCAGGTTGACGCCGTACTGCTCCAGCGCGCTCTGGCGCTCGTCGCCGTTCGGGGTTCCCTGGTTGGTTGCCATCTGGTGTGTGTCTCCTAGTGAGGATCAAGACTTGAGTCGACTGGACTCAACTTACCAGAACGACATCGACGCCACCAGCATTCCCGCCGTGTTCGGCTGTTGTCCATCCCACCGTGGTAAGAACAGCACTGTGCGCGTACTCCCCCCTTCGGTGCGATTCCTGCTCGGCCTGGCCGGGTCGATCGCCATCGCCCTCGGCTCCTACGGGGTCGGCTGGATCGGGCCCGAGTCGACGCTGCACGACTGGGCCGCGCTCGAGTTCATCCGCAACTCCCGCGGCGGGGTCACGATCGCCGGGCTGCTGGTGGTCGTCGGCGCTCTCATGCTGCTCGTCGCCTGGATCACGCTCGGCCTCTCGCTGCTCGAGCGCCGGGGCACCCGGGGCGGCCGCGACGAAACCCGACTGCAGGGCGACACCCGCACCGCCCATGACTCCCGCAGCGCCGCCCGCCGCACCTCGCTGAACGAGGTCGTCGCCTCCGCCGCCGCCTGGGCCGCCCCCCTGCTGTTCTCGCTCCCCCTGTTCAGCCGCGACATGTTCGCCTACATCGGCCAGGGCCGTCTGATGGCCGCCGGCCTGAACCCCTACACCTCCGGCATGGCCGCGCTCCCCGGCTGGTACGGCATCGGTGTCGACCCGCTCTGGGCCGACACCAGCACCCCCTACGGCCCCGTGTTCGTCTGGCTCGAGCGCGTGGTCGTGCAGTCGACGGATGCGCTTCCCACCGAAGTGGCCGTGTTCGCCTTCCGCCTGCTGGCCGCTGCCGGTCTCGCGATGCTGGCCTACTACGCCTGGCGCATCGCCCGGCTGCGCGGCCTGAACGAGGCCGGCGTGCTGTGGATCGTGGCCGCCAGCCCCCTCGTCGTCATGAACTTCGTGGCGGCCGGCCACAACGACTCGATCATGCTCGCCTTCATCGTCGGCGGCGTCTACTACGCCCTGCGCGACCGCCCGCTGCTCGGCACGGTGTTCGTCACCATCGCCATCGGAGTGAAGCCGATCGCGCTGATCGCGCTGCCGATCATCGGCTTGATCTGGGCGGGCGCGGCCGCGGGCTGGGGCGCCATCGTGCGCCGCTGGGCCGCGGTCGCCGGCATCGCGCTCGGCGGGCTGGCCCTCGTCGGCTGGAGCCTCGGCATCGGCATGGGCTGGCTCGGCGCGCTCGCCACGCCCGTGAGCATCTCGTCGTGGTACGCCCCCGCGAACATCCTGGGCATCGGTGTCGGGGGGCTGTTCGAGGGCGTCGGGCTCGACGGCGAGGTCGCGCAGACGGTCGTCAAGCTCGCGCTGCTGGGGGCCGGATGCACGCTGGCCGCCTACCTCGTGATCGCCCGGCGTCGCCTCGAGCCGCTCACGCTGCTGCTCGGCTGCTTCGCGGCGATCGTGCTCTCGTCGCCGGTCGTGCACCCCTGGTACGGGCTGTGGCTGCTCACGCTGCTCGCGCTGAAGGGCGCGGAGCGCCTGTGGAGCATGCGCACCGTCGTCTACTCCACCGTGTTCTTCATGCTGATCGGGCTGGCCGAGCCGCTCGACCTCATCCCGCGGCTCGAGACCGACACACGCATCCCCGTGATCATCGTGGGGGTGGCGCTCGTGGGCACCACGGCGGTGCTGATCGGCAGCGAGCTGCTCGTGCGCCGCCGCCGCGTGGCGCTCGGGTTCCGGATGCCCGAACCGGCCTGACCCGGCGCGCCCCACGGGGGCGTGGTAAGACAGACTGTGCTCTCCGCCCGTCACCGCCTCCGTCTTGTGATCGGGCTCGTGGGGTCGCTGATGATCCTCGCGGGGTCGGTCGTCGGCGGGTGGCTGGCTCCCGGCTCGGGGCTGTGGGGCGTGGAGCTCGTGTCCACGCTGCGCAACAGCCGCGGGGCCGTGTACGTCGCCGCGATGCTGGTGGTGGGCGGGGTGCTGCTGCTGTTGTTCGCGTGGCTGTCGCTGGGGCTGTCGCTGCGGCGCCGGGGCTCGGGCTCGGGCTCGGGCTCGGGCTCGGGCTCGGGCTCGGGCGACGGTGGTCCTCTCCGCCGGGTGGTCACCGCGATCGTCGCCTGGGGCGCACCGCTGCTGTTCGCCCTGCCCCTGTTCAGCCGCGACAGCTACGCCTACATCGGTCAGGGGCGGCTGCTCGCCTCGGGCCTCGATCCGTACGCGCACGTGATGGCCGAGCTGCCGAACTGGTACGAGACGGGCGTCGACTACAAGTGGTCGACCACCGTCACCCCCTACGGCCCGGTGTTCGTCTGGCTGCAGGGCATCGTGGTGCGGGCGACCGACTCGTTCCCGCTCGAGGTGACGCTGTTCGTCACCAGGCTCGGCGCGGTCGCGGGTCTCGCGCTGCTGATCTACTCCGCCTGGCGGATCGCGCGGCTGCGGGGCTACGACGAGGCCGCGGTCGTGTGGGCGGTCGGTGCGAGCCCGCTCGTGCTGATGGACTTCGTCGCCTCGGCCCACAACGACGCCCTGATGATCGGATTGATCGTCGCCGGAACGTACCAGGCGCTCCGGCGGCGGCCGCTGCTCGCGGCGGTGCTGATCGGCCTCGCCATCGGGGTGAAGCCGATCGCGGTGGTGGCGCTGCCGGTGATCGGCATCATCTGGGCGGGCCGCCGCATCCGCTCGCCCCGCCGGGCGGCCGCCGCCCCCGACGTCGCCGCCCCGAGCGCCACCATCGACCCCACGGCCACCACCCACTCGATCGCCGCCCCCAGCGCCACCACCCCCTCCCACTACGTCGACGCCGCCGACGCCACCGCCCCCGCCGCGCCCGAGCCCTTCGGCTGGGGTCGCCTGCTCGCGTGCTGGGCCGCGGTCGCCGCCATCGCGGTCGGTGGTGTGGTCGCGTTCGGCGTGGGCATCGGCTCAGGCCTCGGCTGGATCCTCGGCCTCGGCACCCCGCTGGATCTCGGCTCGTTCTACTCGCCCTCGCGCATCCTCTCGCTCGCCGCCCGCGACCTCGCGAACGGCGCCGGCCTCGACGGGCCACTCGCGCAGCGCGTGGTCGTGCTGGCCTTCCTCGCGGCCGGTTGCGCGGTCGTCGCCTACCTCGTCACGGTGAATCGCCGGTCGGATCCGCTCTGGCTGCTGGTGGGCAGCTTCGCGGCGATCGCGCTCTGCTCACCGGTGCTGCACCCCTGGTACGGACTGTGGGTGCTCAGCCTGCTGGCGGTCGCGGGCATCCGCCGCCTCTGGCAGCTGCGTGTGCTCGTCTACGCCACCGCGTTCTTCGCGATGGTCGGCATCTACGGCGAGCAGCTCGACATGATCGACCGCATCCGCGCCGACCCGGGCATCCCGACCCTCTACGGCTGGGTCGGTGTGATCGGCTCGGTGGCGCTGCTGGTGGTCTTCGAGCTGGCCCTTCGACGCGCCCGGCGACGGATGCCCGCGACGACGCCCCCCGAGGTGCCCATGCTCGCGACCCTCCCCGTGCGTGCCGCGCCCACCGACCCGGCCCGGCCCGCCGACGCGGCCCCGCCCGCCGACCCGACGCGCCCGGCCGGCCCGACGCCACCCACCGACACCGGGGTCAGCGCTTCGTCGACACCATCACCGTGAACTTGGCGTTCCGCGCCACCTGACGCGTCTCGCCGACCGCGCGCTGCAGGGCGGAGCGGTAGGCGAGGTGGGAGTTGAACACGGTCCACAGCTCGCCACCCGGCGCCAGCACGCGGCCCGCCGCCTGGAAGAGCTTCAGCGCGATGCCCGCGTGCACCGTCGAGCCCTGATGGAACGGCGGATTCAGCAGCACGAGGTCGGCGCTGCCGTCGTCGAAGGTGCTCAGGGCGTCGTCCTGCACGACCTCGACGTTGTGGATGCCGTTGGCCTCCATCGTGGCCCGCGCCGACTCGACCGCGGCGGCGGACTGGTCGGTCGCGATCACCGCGAGCTCGGGCCGGGCGCGCGCGAGATAGGCGCTGAGCACGCCGGTGCCGCAGCCGAGATCGACGGCGGTGCGTGCATCCGGTCGAAGCCCGTCGAGGTGCTCGAGCAGAAAGCGGGTGCCGATGTCGATCTTCGTGCCCGCGAAGGCCCCGCCGGTGGCGCAGACCCAGAGGCCCGGGGCGGGGTCGGCCTGGAACTCGCGGCGCATCGCCACGGGCTCGGCGTGCGGATGCGGCTCGGACGCCACGAGCACCCGCGACTTCTGGCGGGCGAGCGTCGCGGTCACCCGCCCGAACGACCGCTCCAGCACCTCGTTCATCGCGGGCGTCATGTGCTTGAGGCGCCCGCCGGCGTAGACGACGATCGCGGGGTCGGCCCAGGCCGCGATCGCGTGCGCCAGCTCGTCGAGCTCGGCGAGCGAGCGCGGCAGCTGCATCAGCACCACGCGCGCGCCCTCGAGCAGCTCCGGGCCGAGCGGCAGGTTCTCGAACCGCCCGGTGAGGTCGCGATCGGATGCCCGGCGGGCGTTCTGCGCCAGCGCCAGTTCCCCGGCCCGCGAGTCCTGGTGCACGCGGATGCCGTGCAGGTCGAGCACCGCCGCCGCCCCCAGCGTGAGGGCGCCGTAGGAGTCGCCGATCACCACGACTCCGCGCTCCCCCGCCGCCTCGAGCGCCCCGAGCGCCTCGTCGAGGATCAGCCGGTCGCTCGCGTCGGCGGCGAACAGATTGTCGGCCTCGACGTCGGGCCGGCGGCGGAGGGCGTCGAACGAGAACTCTGGCACGCCCCCACGTTACGCGCTGCGCCACCCGGGCCCGGCGCCGACCGGCGGCGGCGGGTTCGCGAGCACGACGGTGACGAGCAGGCAGACGGAGGTGGAGAGCAGAACCGCCGCGGCCGACACGAGCAGCACCGCCGTCACCGCGATGTCGTCGACGTAGTCACCCGACCAGAGCAGGAGTGCCGAGAAGGTGCCGATCACGACTGCCACCCAGCCCGCTATCGCGGTCAGCACCGCGACGAGCACCGCCGACAGTCCGAGCGACCACGACACGATGGAGCGCGCCCGCTGCAATCCCTTCCGGCGCAGCAGCGCGCTTCCGGCGAACCACGCGCCCGCGAGAACCACGGCGGTCAGCGTCAGCAGCAGCCACCCACCCACGCTCTCGGCCGCCTCGTCCCACCCGCCCAGGCTCCACCAGCCGAACCCCGCCACCAGCACGGCGAGCCCCACCCCGTCGAGCAGCCCCACGATGGCGGCCGCGCCGACCTGCCCACGCTCGATCCATCGCCTCGGTCGCGCGCCCTGCCCACCTGACGTCGTCATGCACCCCACCCTCACCCCGAAGGCCACCGGCGTCAATGAGTAATCATCAGATCAACACGGGTGGTCGAGGCGGAGGTGCTCCCCGGCGCCGGAGCGCCCGCCCGAAGAGCACCGAGAGGAGAACCGTGGCGGCCGCCTCCTCGAGCACCGCCAGCGCGGCGAACCCTCCCACCACCACGACCGTCACCGTCGGAGCCGCGTCGGGGACGACGACGACGGCAGCCACGAGCACCACTCCCGCCGCCTGCCCCAGCAGACCCACCGTGACCACCCACGCCGCGACCGCAGCCCCGGCCGTACAGCCGATGAGGGCCACCGGCCTGTCCACACCGACGCGTCTCGCAGTGATGAGTCCGGCCACCGCCGCGATCGCCACGAGACCGACCGCCTCGACGATCAGCGTCGCTTCGCCGAGGTAGAAGCTCGAATCGAAGAGCGCCAGATGAACGGCGAGGAGGACGACCCCGGCGCCGAGGGGCGCGGCGATGGCCGCACCGCAGATCACGAAGGCATGAGGGCGCTGTCGGCCGGTGCCTGTCATACGTCAAGCGTGCGAGCGGCGGAGACCATCGTCAATGAGTAATCGTCAGATGGCACGGGCGATCGGGCCGCTCGGGCGCGAGCGGATCAGCGGTCGGTGTCGGGGCGCGGCGTCCAGATCATGAGCTCCGTGCGGCGCTGGGTGCGGGTGCCGTGCTTGAGCGAGATGACCTCGCCCTCGACGCCGGCGGCGAAGACGCGGCGGCCGGGGCGGTTGAGGAGCTCGTCGGCGAGGGCGCCCTCGAGCTCGCGCACGCGGGCGCTGAGCTGGGCCACCTGGTTCTCGAGCTGCAGGATGCGCGCGATGCCCTCGAGCGACACGCCCTCCGACGACAGCCGCGCGATCTCGCGCAGTTGCACGACGTCGCGCATCGAGTAGCGGCGGGACTTGCCCGCCGTGCGGGTGGGGCGAACGAGCCCCAGGCGGTCGTACTGGCGCAGCGTCTGCGGGTGCATGCCCGCGAGCTCCGCCGCGACCGCGATGGCGAACAGCGGCGAGTTCTCGTCGACCCCGTCCATCTCGCCCTCCCGTCGTCGGATCAGTGTCGTGTGAATATAGTCCCTGCTGAGAAGACGGCCCCGGCCGACTCACGGGGAGTCGCGCCGGGGCCGTTCGCTATTCGCGAGCCTTCTCGAGCAGCTCGATGCGCGGGTTCTCGGGCGGCTCCACCGCGTGGAACGCTTCGAGCGCCTCGCGCTGAGCGGCGGACAGGTGCGACGGAACCGCCACCTGCACCACCGCGAGCAGGTCGCCGGTGCCCTTCGAGGTCGAGACCCCGCGGCCCTTCACCCGCAGCACACGCCCCGAGGGGGTGCCCGCCGCGACCTTGAGCTTCACGGGGGCCCCGCCGAGCGTGGGCACCTCGATCGTGGCGCCGAGCGTCGCTTCGACGAACGTGACCGGCACGTTCACCCGCAGGTTGAGCCCGTCGCGCTCGAAGACCGGGTGCTTGCGCACCGAGACCGTGAGAACGATGTCTCCGGCCTCGCCGCCGTCGGGCGACGCCTCGCCCTTGCCGCGCAGCTTGATCTTCTGCTGGTCGGCCACACCCGCCGGGATCTTCACGGTGATGGGCTTGCCATCGGCCGTCTGCAGCTTGATGGTGTCGCCCTTCACGGCGGTGACGAAGTCGATCGTCGTGCGCGCCGTGACGTCGCGACCCCGGGTGGGGCCGTAGGCGCCGCCGAAGCCGGCTCGGCCGCCACCGCGCCCGAACATGCCGCCGAGGATGTCGTCGAAGCCGCCCGGGGCCTGCTGGTAGCTGTAGCTCTGCCCACGGGCACCGCCACCGCCACCGCCGAACATGCCGCCGAAGACGTCTTCGAACCCCCCGGCCTGGCCGGCGCCGCCCGCCGTGAAGCGCGCGCCCGAGCCCATGGCCCGGATCTGGTCGTACTCCTTGCGCTGCTCCGCGTCGGAGAGCACCGAGTACGCCTCGCTGATCTCCTTGAACCGGGACTCCGCCTGGGCGTCGCCCTGGTTCGAGTCGGGGTGGTACTGCCGGGCCAGCTTGCGATAGGCCTTCTTGAGGTCGGCGTCGGAGATGTCCTTCGACACCCCGAGCGTCTTGTAGAAGTCCTTGTCGAACCAGTCCTGGCTAGCCATTCGGCACCGCCACCACGACCTTGGCGGCGCGCAGCAGCGTTGACCCGAGGTAGTAGCCCGACTCCACCACGTCGGCGACGGTCGGAGCCGTCACCCCGTCGGTGGGCTGCTGGAAGATCGCCTCGTGGATCTGCGGGTCGAACTCCTCGCCCGCCGTGGCGAAGGGCTTGAGGCCCACGCGCTCCACGGCCGAACGCAGCTTGCCGGCGATCGCGGTGAACGGACCGCCCTCCTCGAGATCGCCGTGCTTGGCCGCACGGTCGAGGTCGTCGAGCACCGGCAGCAGCACCTTCACCACGTCGCCCACGGCACGCTCGCGATCGGTGTCGCGGTTGGCCTCGGTGCGCTTGCGGTAGTTGGCGTACTCCGCGGTCACCCGCTGCAGGTCGGCCAGCCGCTCGGCGGCCAGCTCGTCGGCCGAGCTCTGCCCCGAGAGGAACGAGAGGTCGGCGTCGGACAGCGAGGTCTCGACGTCCGGTCCTTCAGCCTGGATCTGTCCTTCTCCCTGGGGAAGGCCGGAGTCGGGGGTCTCCTCCTCGGAGGCCCCCGACTCGTCAGCAGGCTGACGACCGTTCAGGTTGTCGTCAGTCATTGGATTACTTGCCCTTCGGCTCGTCTTCGTCTTCGACGACCTCGGCGTCGACCACGTCGTCGTCGTTGCTCGACGTCGACTCGGTCGGCTCCCCCTGCTCGCCGGCAGGCGCCGAGGCGTCGGCCTGTGCAGAAGCATAGATGGCCTGGCCGAGCTTCTGCTGGCTCTCGTTGAGCTTGTCGAACGCGGTCTTCACGGCCGCGTCGTCCTCACCCGCGAGCGCGGTCTTGAGGGCGTCGACATCGGCCTGCACGTCGTTCTTGACGTCGTCGGGCAGCTTGTCGGCGTTGTCCTTGATGAGCTTGTCGGTCGAGTACGCGAGCGTCTCGGCCTGGTTGCGCACCTCGGCGGCCTCGCGACGCGCCTTGTCCTCGGCGGCGTGCTCCTCGGCCTCGCGCACCATGCGCTCGATGTCCTCCTTGGGCAGCGACGAGCCGCCCGTGATGGTCATCGACTGCTCCTTGCCGGTGCCCTTGTCCTTCGCCGAGACGTGCACGATGCCGTTCGCGTCGATGTCGAAGGTGACCTCCACCTGCGGGATGCCGCGGGGGGCCGGAGCGATGCCGGTGAGCTCGAAGGTGCCCAGGTTCTTGTTGTCGCGGGTGAACTCGCGCTCGCCCTGGAAGACCTGGATGGCGACCGACGGCTGGTTGTCGTCGGCGGTCGTGAAGGTCTCGCTGCGCTTGGTGGGGATGGCCGTGTTGCGCTCGATGAGCTTGGTCATGATGCCGCCCTTGGTCTCGATGCCGAGCGACAGCGGGGTGACGTCGATGAGCAGCACGTCCTTGCGCTCACCCTTCAGCACACCGGCCTGCAGCGCGGCACCGACGGCGACGACCTCATCGGGGTTGACGCCCTTGTTCGGGTCCTTTCCACCGGTGAGCTTCTTGACGAGCTCGACCACGGCGGGCATACGGGTCGATCCACCGACGAGCACCACGTGGGCGATGTCGTTGACCGACACGCCGGCCTCGGCGATCACGTCGCGGAAGGGCTTCTCGGTGCGGGCGAGCAGGTCGCTCGTCAGCTCCTCGAACTTCGCGCGGGTGAGGGTGGCGTCGAGGTTGGCGGGGCCGTTCTCGGTGAGCGAGAGGTAGGGCAGCGTGATGCTGGCCGACATGCCCGACGAGAGCTCCTTCTTGGCCTGCTCCGCGGCCTCCTTGAGGCGCTGCAGGGCGATCTTGTCCTTCGAGACGTCGACGCCCGTGGTGTCCTTGAACTGCTTGATCAGGTACTCGACGACCCGCTGGTCCCAGTCGTCGCCGCCGAGGCGGTTGTCGCCCGAGGTGGCGCGCACCTGGATGGTCGAGAAGTCGTCGTCCTTGCCCACTTCGAGCAGCGACACGTCGAACGTTCCGCCACCGAGGTCGAAGACGAGGATGAGCTCGTCCTCCTTGCCCTTGTCGAGGCCGTAGGCCAGGGCGGCTGCGGTGGGCTCGTTGATGATGCGCAGCACGTTCAGGCCCGCGATCTCGCCGGCCTCCTTCGTGGCCTGGCGCTCGGAGTCGTTGAAGTACGCGGGCACGGTGATGACGGCGTCGGTGACGGTGTCGCCCAGGTACGACTCGGCGTCGCGCTTGAGCTTGCCCAGGATGCGGGCCGAGATCTCCTGCGGCGTGAGCTTCTTGCCGTCGATGTCGGCCTTCCAGTCGGTGCCGATGTGGCGCTTCACGCTGGAGATGGTGCGGTCGACGTTGGTGACGGCCTGGCGCTTCGCGGTCTCACCGACGAGCACCTCCCCGTCTTTGGCGAAGGCGACGACGGAGGGCGTGGTGCGGAAGCCCTCCGCGTTCGCGATGACGGTGGGCTCTCCACCCTCGAGCACGGCGACCACCGAGTTGGTGGTACCGAGGTCGATTCCTACTGCACGAGCCATGTGGCTGTTCTCCTTCTGTCGGTAGTGCTGAATACTGAAAGCCTGTGAGGCTTGAGCCTCGTGTGCTCAAGTTTTCCACCCACGCCATCCGGCGTCAAGTCCAGGTGGCAGAACTTGAGTGCACTCGACTCAACTCTCAGCGGGCATCCAGTATTCCCGACGGTCAGGCGGCCGGGCCGGCGATCAGCGTGACGTCGACCGTGGTGCTGGTGCCGGATGCGGTGGTCACCGCGAGCGTCACCGTCTCGCCCGGCTCCATCCCGCCGAGCACCGCGGTCAGCTGCTCGGCCGAGGCCACCGTGTCGCCGTTCACGGCCGTGATGACGTCACCCGCCGCAAGCCCCGCGGTGGCGGCGGGAGTGCCCTCGATCACCGAGGCCACGCCGGCCCCGGCCCCGGTTCCGGTGTCGGCCACGCCGATGCCGAGGAAGCCCGGGTAGCCGATCTCGATCGTGTCGGTGTCGGCACCGGCCTCGATCTGGGCGACGATGTCGAGCGCATCCCGGATCGGGATGGCGAAGCCCGTGATGTCGACCGACCCCGAGGAGGCCGCGGTGTCGATGCCCACGACCTCACCCTCGGCGTCGAGCAGCGGGCCGCCCGAGTCGCCCGAGACGATGTCGGCGTCGACCTGGATCAGACCGGAGAGGGTCTCACCCGAGATGCCGTACTCGCTCTGGGTGGTGATGGTCTGCTCGAGCGCCGCCACGGTGCCGGCGGCGGCCACGAGGTCGCCCGTACCCTCCGCGTTGCCGACAGCCGTCACGGCGTCGCCCGCCGCGAGCGCGCCCGAGGTGTCAAGCGCCGCGGTGGTCAGACCGCTCGCGTCCTCGAGCTGCAGCACGGCGATGTCGTGGGTCTTGTCGGTGCCCACCACGGTGGCCGTGTAGCTCTCGCCGGTCAGCTCGTCGGTGACCCGGATGCTCGTCGAGCCCTCGATCACGTGGTTGTTCGTCAGGATCATCCCGTCGGAGGTGAGCACGATACCCGTGCCCGCCGACTGGGCGCCCTGGTAGCCGAGGTCGGACACGATGGTGACGACACCCGCGGTCTGCGCCGCCGTGGCGGCGACGGCGTCGGTCTGGGTCGAGGTGCCGGTGCTGCTCGAGCTGCCGGAGCCGGAGCCGGCGCCCCGCCCGTAGGGCGACGAGTAGCCGTACGACGGCAGCTGCGACGACGGCAGCTCCACCACGGTCGAGGAGGAGGTGCCGGTCGGCGTCGAGCCCGCCGACGCGGTCGCGGCGGCGAGGCCCGACGCGTAGGACGCGCCGCCGACGATGAGCAGGGTGGCAGCGCCGAAGGCGGCGAGGCTCGAGACGACGGCCACGCGTCCGCGGCGGCTGCGCCGGGTGGCGCGGTTGGGGAGGAAGGACGAGGGAGTCGAGGGGGACGAGGGCGTCGAGGGCATCGAGGGCGTCGCTCCGGTCAGGGGCGGTACGGGCGGCAGGTCGCGGGGGTCGGTGTCGGTCATGCGTCCATTTGACGGCGCTCGATTGGGGGGCGGCTCCGGCCGGGCTATGAGCTTCTTATGACCGACCGGGCGGCACGCGCATCCGACCCGTTTCACAGCGCCTGCCGTTCACCACCCCGCAGTACGGTAGCCCCATGACCGACGGCGCCGCCCTCACCGACCTGCCCCCGACCGCGGAGCGGCCCAAGGGCCGGCACGTGCTCGCCTGGGGGCTGTGGGACTGGGGCTCCGCCTCGTTCAACGCCGTGATCACCACCTTCGTGTTCACCGTGTACCTCACGAGCGACGCGTTCGGCGGCGAGACCGCGGTGTCGGCGCAGCTCGGCATCGCCATGACGATCGCCGGTGTGCTCGTGGCCCTGCTCGCCCCGATCACCGGGCAGCGCAGCGACCGGCGGGGGCGCCGCAAGCTCTGGCTCGCGGTGAACACCTACATCGTGGTGCTGCTGTCGGCGCTGATGTTCTTCGTGGCGCCCGCCGCCTCGTTCCTCTGGCTCGGGCTCATCCTGCTGGCGGTCGGCACGATCTTCTTCGAGTTCGCCTCGGTCAACTACAACGCGATGCTCTCGCAGGTGTCGACGCCCGCCACCGTCGGCAAGGTCTCAGGGCTCGGCTGGGGCCTCGGCTACGTGGGCGGCATCGTACTGCTGCTGTTCGTCTACTTCGGCTTCATCGCGCCCATCGGCGGCTCGGCGCTGTTCGGGGTGCCCTCGACCGACGGGTACCCGGTGCGGGTGACGGTGCTCGTGTCGGCCATCTGGTTCGGCGTCTTCGCGCTTCCGGTGCTGCTGACGGTGCCCGAGAACCGGGCGGCGACGGATGCCCGGGCCGCCGCCCCCCGCGTGGGCGTCGTCGAGTCGTACCGGATCCTGTTCCGGCACATCCGCACCCTCTACCGGGAGGACCGGCAGACCGCCTACTTCCTGATCGCGAGCGCCGTCTTCCGCGACGGGCTGACGGGCGTGTTCACCTTCGGCGGCGTGCTCGCCGCGGGATCGTTCGGCTTCAGCTCGGGCCAGGTGATCATCTTCGCGATCGCGGCCAACGTGGTGGCGGGGGTGTCGACGATCCTGGTGGGGCTGCTCGACGACCGCTTCGGGCCGAAGCCCGTGATCGTCACGGCGCTGGTGGGGCTTCTCGTCTGTGCAGGCTTCGTGTTCGCGCTGCACGAGGGCGGGCAGACAGTGTTCTGGACCTTCGGGCTCGCACTCTGCGCCTTCGTGGGGCCGGCGCAGTCGGCGAGCCGGTCGTTCCTCTCGCGGCGCATCCCGGCGGGGCGCGAGGGCGAGATCTTCGGGCTGTACGCCACCACCGGGCGCGCCGCGTCGTTCCTGGCTCCGCTGATGTTCACGGTGTTCATCGGCATCGGCGCCGCCGTCAGCCCCGCGGGGGCGAACGTGCAGTACTGGGGCATCGCCGGCATCGCGCTGGTGCTGCTCGCGGGGCTGCTGCTGCTCATCCCGGTGCGCGGCCGGGCGCGCTAGCCCGCTCGTCGACCAGGGTGCACGGCCGACGCGCTAGCCCGCGAGGGTTCCGAGCCAGAGGCCGAGGGTCGCGACCGCGACCGAGGCCGCCAGCATCCCGAGGCCGTTCGCGAGCGCCGCGCCCGGGCGGCGCAGCTGCAGCAGCCGCACGGTCTCGAAGCTCGCGGTGCTGAAGGTCGTGTAGCCGCCGAGCAGCCCGGTGCCCAGCACGAGCAGCCACTGCTCCGACACGAGCTGCGCGAGCGCCAGCCCGGTCAGCAGCCCCAGCAGGAACGACCCCGTCACGTTGATGATCGTCACCCCGACCGGGTAGCTCGAGCGGATGCGCGCCCGTACGACCCCGTCCACGACGAAGCGCAGGGCCGCCCCGACGCCCCCGGCCGCCGCCACCGCGACGAAGAGCAGCGGCGTCACTGCGGGTCTCCTGACGAGTCGGAGTCGACGGGCATCCGGTCGCGACCCTCGGGGCTGCCGACGGCGGCGCCGAGCGCGATGCCGCCCCAGCTCGCGACCGCCCCGAGCAGCACGGTGGCGAGCCCGTAGGCGAGGGCCAGCGCGACACCGCCCGAGGTGAGCAGCACCGCGCTGTCGGAGGAGAGCGCGCTGTAGGTCGTGAAGCCGCCGAGCACACCCGTGCCGACGAGCAGGCGCAGTGTGCGCCGGCGGCCGGTGTCGGGCCCGCGGGCGGTGAGGGCCTGCAGCAGCAGCCCGAGCACGAAGGCCCCGACGAGGTTGATGCCGAAGATCGCCAGGGGGAACCCGCCGACCGGATGCACGACCAGCCCGATCGCGGCCCGCAGCGCCGTGCCCGCCGCTCCGCCGGCCGCGACGAGCGCGACCGGCCCGGCCCGCAGGTGGTCGGCCCGCTGCGCTCTCGTCACGCAGCCAGGCTACCCGCCCCGCGGTCCGGGCCGCCGAGCGGGCCCGGCCGCGGAGTGGGCCGGGCCGGGGCCCGCCTCAGGCGGTCGGCCGGCGCCTCAGCACGACCGCCAGGGCCACGACGACCGCGAGCAGCAGCGCGACCGCCGCACCCACGCCCACGAGCACCAGCGGCACCGGTGAGGAGCCGTCGGCGGCCGGCACAGCCGACGCCGTCGGGGTCTCCGTCGCCGGATCGGCGCTGGCGGCGGGCGTGCCCGCGGCACTCGGCGGGGGCTCCGTCGCCGTGGGGGTCGCCGCGGCCGTCGCCGCCGCGGTGGGGGCCGTCGGCGCCGCGGCCACCGGCCCCTCGTAGTCGAAGGCGTACTCCCCCGACACCGGATGCCCGTCGGAGGAGACCGTCTGCCAGATCACCTCGTACGACCCGGTGGTCGACGGCGCCACCGCGATCGAGAGAGTGCTGTCGACGATCGACACCTCACCGCTCGACACCGTTGCTCCGGCGGGGTCGTGCACCTCGACCGCGATGCCCGCACCGAGCTCGGTCAGCGGCGGCTCGTTGAACGTCAACGACACCTCGCTCAGCGCCTCGGTCACGGTCGCATCGGCGGCCGGCGAGGTCGAGACGAGGAAGTCGTGGGCGGATGCGGCCGAGCCGCCCGCCACCAGGCCCGCGAGCCCGAGCCCGGTCGCGAACACCCCGGCAGCCAGGCCACCGACGAGTCGCGATCGGCGGCCAGCCCGCACCCGCGCCTGCTCCGGCCCACCGACCCTCCCGCGGGTCATCGCCCGACCGTCCCGTCGCCGGCCCCACCGGACGCGCCGGCCGCGCCGGTCGGACGCCGGCGCAGCAGCGCCAGCGCTGCCACGACCAGGGCACCCGCGCCGAGCACGAAGCCCCCGATCCCGAAACCGAGACCGAGCGCGCCCAGCTCGTCGCCCGAGGAGGAGCCGCCCGCGGCGACAGAAGCCGAGCCACCCGAACCCGACCCCGCCGTCACCGGCGCCATCCCCGCGTGCTCGTCCACCGGCGGCGCGTCGTTCACGTACAGCACCGGCGCCGGGTGCTCCGGCTCGGCCCCGTCCGCCCCGAGCGGCTCGTCCCAGTCCACGACCGTGCCGTCGGAGTAGCCCTGATGCGCGGGCAGCACGATCGACCCGGTGTCGGGCACCGGGCCCACCGAGATCGGGAAGAGCTGGAACTCCCCGTCGCCGATCCCGGCCCCGTCGATCGCGGTCCAGGTGACCGAGACGGGAGCCTCGGTGACGGTGGCGTCGCCGACCTCGATCGGCTCGGGCAGCGCGGCGGTCGTGACCTGGGCGGTCCACCCGGGCACGGGCTGGTAGCTGACGCTGGTGAAGGGGGTGTCGGTCGGCAGGTCGACGGTGAGCGAGGTGGTGCTCGCCGTGGCCGACTCGTTCGGCACCTTGAAGGTGAGGGTCGTGTAGCCGCCGGGGCCGGCCTGACCCGGGTCGACTCGCACGTGCGCGCCGGCCGAGAGAGGTGCCGCGATCGCCAGGGCGAGGGCGGCGAGACCCGAGAGGGTCGCGATCCCGGTCGTGCGGGCACGCCGAGAGGAGGTCTGAGTGGTCATGGTTCCGATTTCGTTCGAAGGTTTGTGGGGTCGCGAGAGCGCGCGCACACCGACCCTCCGAACGCGAGACGTCGACGGTTCAGAGAGAAGGATTCGCGGCGAGCGCCCGAGGCGGCCCCCGGTGCCCGAGGCTCCCGAGCGCGAACATCCACTCCTTCAGCACCGGCCCCACCGCGACGCTGAACGTGCGCAACCGGTGGACCAGCGATGAATTCTCGGTGACCGCCGCGTGCAGCCCGGCCACCAGACGGGCGAGGGTCACACCGGCGACCCGCCCGGCGAGCACCCGCACGGGCTCCCAGACCCGGTGCCGGCCGAGCTCCAGGAGCCGCCGAGCGACGAGTTCGCCGCGGGCGAGCACCAGCACCGTCAGCACCGCGGCCACGGCGTGCGACGCCCACATCCAGCCGGAGTCGTGGCTGTGCGTCGGAGCGGCGAGAGTGCTCTGCAGAGCATCCGGAACCAGGGTCGAGAACGACCGGCCGTGGTGATGGGCGGTCGCGACGGTGAGCCCCGAGCCGGAACCCGCCCCGACCCCGAAGAGCAGGTGGAAGGCGAACTGGCTGGTCGGGACGGCTATGGCGAGCCGGGGCAACGAGAGCCGGCGGCCCGCCAACGCGACGCAGACGATCGCGGCGAATGCGGCGGCGAGCGCCGCACCCACGACCCCGGGTGCCCCGCCCCCGGCCGCCACGTGCGACAGGGCCGCGAGGAACAGGGCGACAGCGGCGGCGGCGAGGCCGCGCCCGGCCCTCGTCGCTCTGCTCGTCATAACTCGATCTTAAGTCGGGAAACGAACTCTCCCGACGCGGGCTTGACTTAAGATCTGACAGACGAGAAGTTAGACGAACTAGATACATGGCGTTAAAGACAGCGAATGTCAACCCCCCTTGGCCCCATTAGGGGGCACAACCCGAGGCGGGCTAGCCTGCCGATACGACCTGATCGAACGCACCGCCCCGCACGACTCGGAGCGGTCGCAGTGCAAGTGAAGTAGTCGAAGTAGACACGGAGATCAACATGTCACGCACCGCAGTCACGACCGCCCCCGAGATCGACGACGCCGAGCCCCAGGCCCGCCTCAGTGACATCCGTGGGGCCTCCGAAGACCCCGTGAAGGACTACCTGCGCCAGATCGGCCGCACGGCCCTCCTCACCGCCGAGGACGAGGTCGACCTCGGCCGCCGCATCGAGGTCGGCGTGATCGCCGACGCGAAGCTCGCCGAGAACCCCGTCATCGACGCCACCCTCAAGCGCGAACTCCAGTACCTCGCCCGCGACGGCCAGGCGGCGAAGCGCCAGCTGATCCAGGCGAACCTCCGCCTCGTGGTCTCCATCGCCAAGCGCTACCTCGAGCGCGGCCTGCCCTTCCTCGACCTGATCCAGGAGGGCAACATCGGCCTCGTGCGGGCCGTCGAGAAGTTCGACTACCAGGCCGGCTTCAAGTTCTCGACCTACGGCTCCTGGTGGATCAAGCAGTCCATCAACCGCGCCCTCGCCGACAGCGGCCGCATCATCCGCATCCCCGTGCACACCTCGGAGAAGATCTCCTCCATCACGCGCATGCAGCGCCGGCTGATGATCGAGCTGGGCCGCGAGCCCTCCATCGACGAGGTCGCCGCCGCGGTCGACCTGCCGCCGGCCAAGGTGCAGGAGCTGATCCGCCACGGTCGCGACACGGTCTCCATCCACACGCCGGTGGGCGACGACGACGCCGAGCTCGGCGACCTCATTGAGGACACCACGCAGGCCCAGCCCTTCGACGCGGCCGCCGCCTCGCTGCAGCACCACGACCTCTCGGTCGCACTGGCCACCCTGCCTCCTCGCGAGGCCCGGGTTGTCTGCATGCGCTTCGGCCTCGACGGCGAAGACCCCATGTCGTTCGACCAGATCGGCGACGTGCTCGGGGTCTCCCGCGAGCGTGCCCGCCAGATCCAGCGTCGCGCGCTCGGCATGCTGCGCGACGAGGCCCTGCACGACTACCTGATCGCCTGACTCTGAATCCCCACACGCCCCTCGACCTCGTGCAGGTGCGAGGGGCCCGTGAGCACAACCTGCAGGGCGTCGACGTGGATCTTCCACGCGACGCCCTCGTGGCGTTCACCGGCGTCTCGGGTTCGGGCAAGAGCTCCCTCGCCTTCGGCACGCTCTACGCCGAGGCCCAGCGCCGGTACTTCGAGTCGGTCGCGCCCTACGCACGCAGGCTGATCGACCAGGTCGGCGTGGCCGACGTCGACTCGATCGAGGGCCTGCCGCCCGCCGTCGCCCTGCCGCAGCAGCGCTCGGGTGGCAGCGCCCGGTCGTCGGTCGGCAGCGCCACGACCATCTTCAGCGTGCTGCGCATGCTGTTCTCCCGGGTGGGCACGTATCCGCCGGGAGCGCCGATGCTCTACGCCGAGGACTTCTCGCCCAACACGGTGCAGGGCGCCTGCCCCACCTGCCACGGCATCGGCCGCGTGTTCGACGTGCCGCTCGAGCTCATGGTGCCCGACGACTCGCTGAGCATCCGCGACGGAGCCCTTGCGGCCTGGCCCACCGCCTGGCACGGTAAGCAGCTGCGCGACAGCCTGATCTCGCTCGGCTACGACGTCGACGTGCCCTGGCGCGAGCTCTCGGAGGAGCAGCGCAACTGGGCCCTGTTCACCGACGAGTCGCCGCAGGTGCCGATCTTCACCGACCGCTCGCCGGCCGAGGTGCGCAAGGCGGTCGCGGCCGGTCGGCAGCCGCGCTACATGAGCACCTTCCTCGGGGTGCGGCGTTACGTGCTCGACACCTTCGCGAATTCCAAGAGCGCCCGGATGCGCGAGCGCGCCTCGACGTTCATGCGCAGTGTGCCGTGCCCGAGCTGCGGCGGCAGTCGCCTCAAGCCCGAGGCCCTGGCCGTGACCTTCGAGGGGCGCACCATCGTCGAGGTCGCCGGGATGCCGCTCGACGAGGTCGCCGCGATGATGGCCGTCGCGCTGGAGCCGGACTGGGAGCCGCTGGACCGCCCCACCGGGCCGGTCGCCGCCTCCGCCGGGCCGGCCGCCGAACCGCTCGCCCCCGAGAAGCGCCTGGCCGCCCAGCGGCTGATCGCCGAGCTGCTCGCCCGGCTGTCGCCGATCACCGATCTCGGCCTGGGCTACCTGTCGCTCGACCGCACCACCGCGACCCTCTCCTCGGGCGAGCTGCAGCGGATGCGCCTGGCCACGCAGGTGCTCTCGCAGCTGTTCGGCGTGGTGTTCGTGCTCGACGAGCCGTCGGCGGGGCTGCACCCGGCCGATACCACCGCGCTGCTCGGCATCCTGCGGCGGCTGCGGGACAGCGGCAACACGGTGTTCTTCGTCGAGCACTCGCTCGACGTCATCCGCGAGGCCGACTGGATCGTCGACATCGGCCCGGGCCCCGGTGTCGAAGGTGGACGGGTGGTCTACTCGGGCGAGCTCGAGGGGCTGCGCGACGCCGAGGAGTCGGTTACGCGTCGGTATCTGTTCGGCGCGGAGGGTGGGTCGGCGGGAGGGCGCCGCCTCGCATCCGGCCCTCGAGCCGCCGACGTTTGGCTGGAGCTCGACGGCGTGACCCGGAACAACCTCGACGGTCTGTCGACGGCGTTCCCGGTGGGCTGCCTGACGGCGGTCACGGGCGTCTCGGGATCGGGCAAGTCGACGCTGGTGAACCAGGCGGTGCCCGAGCTGCTGCGCGCCGGACTGGCCAGCGAGGTCGAGGAGCGGGAGGACGCGGCAGGAGCCGAGCCCTCGGCCGGGGAGGCGGCGGCCGACAGCCTGCTGCTCACCCCCGCTCCCGTCGCCACGGCGGGGCGAGCGTCCGGGCCGGTCGAGCGGCTGCGCCGGGTCGTTCAGGTCAGCCAGAAGCCGATCGGCCGCACGCCGCGGTCCAACGTGGCGACGTACACGGGGCTGTTCGACCGCATCCGCACGCTGTTCGCCGCGACCCCCGAGGCACGACGGCGGCGCTACGCGGCGAGCCGCTTCTCGTTCAACCTGCCGAGCGGCCGGTGCCCCACCTGCAAGGGCGAGGGCACGATGGAGGTCGAGCTGCTCTTCCTGCCGACGGTGCACGCGCCGTGCAGCACCTGCCACGGGGCGCGGTACAACGAGGAGACGCTCGAGATCCGGTTCGAGGGGGCGACGATCGCCGAGGTGCTCGGGCTCAGCGTGCGTCGCGCCCGTGAACTGTTCGACGGCGACGCCGAGGCGGTGCGGCACCTGGATGCCCTGCTCGACGTCGGGCTCGGCTACGTGGCCCTCGGCCAGCCGGCGACCGAGCTTTCCGGCGGCGAGGCGCAGCGGGTGAAGCTCGCCTCGGAGCTGCGGCGGGTGCAGCGC
This sequence comes from Herbiconiux gentiana, assembly GCF_024978135.1. Classification (GTDB taxonomy): domain Bacteria; phylum Actinomycetota; class Actinomycetes; order Actinomycetales; family Microbacteriaceae; genus Herbiconiux; species Herbiconiux gentiana. The sequence continues at coordinate 60,086 of NZ_JANTEZ010000006.1, forward strand.
GGAGACACGCTGTACCTGCTCGACGAGCCGACCTCGGGCCTGCACCCGGCCGACACCGACCGGCTGCTGGAGCACCTGCAGCGCCTGGTCGACGGCGGCAACACGGTGATCATGGTGGAGCACGACATGCGCGTGGTGGCGCAGGCCGACTGGGTGATCGACCTGGGGCCCGGCGCGGGTGAGGCGGGCGGCAGGGTGATGGTCGCCGGCACCCCGGGCGAGGTGGCGCGGGCGGCGGACAGCGTCACGGCACCCTTCCTGGCGGCCGCCCTCGACGCCGCCGCGGCCGGCTGAGCGCGCCCGAAACCCGCCGCGGCCCCCTCTCGCCCGGCGCCTAGCTGCGGGCCGCCCCCGTCGCGCGATGGCGGCGCCACCGGCGCACCAGCAGCCGGCCGAGCAGCCCCAGCGCCACCACCGCGGCGCCCGCGACGACCGAGGGCAGGGGCAGCGTCACCACGAGCACCACGCACCCCACCGCGCCGAGGAGCTGCAGGGCGCGCGGGTACCGCCGCGCATCCGCCGCCTGGGTGAACGCCGCCAGGTTCGCCACGAAGTAGTAGAGCAGCACCCCGAACGACGAGAACCCGATCGCCCCGCGCAGGTCGACGCTCAGCACGATCACCACCACCACCGCGCCGAGCACGAGTTCGGCCCGCCGGGGCACCCGGTAGCGCGGATGCACGGCGGTGAGCCCCCGCGGCAGGTCGCCCTCCCTGGCCATCGCCAGCGTGGTGCGGCCCACCCCGGCGACCAGCGCGAGCAGCGCTCCGAGGCACGCCAGCGCGGCACCCACCCTCACGACGGGAGCGGCCCAGTCCCACCCGTTCGCGCGCACGACCGCCACGAGCGGATCCGCCTGCCCCGCCAGCCCGCCCGGCCCCAGCGCGCCGAGCGCGACGGCGGCGATCACGGCGTAGAGGGCCAGCGCGATGCCGAACGCGATGGCGACGGCCCGCGGGATCGTGCGCGCCGGGTCGCGCACCTCCTCCCCCAGGGTCGCGATGCGGGCGTAGCCGGCGAAGGCGAAGAACAGCAGCCCGGCCGCCTGCAGCACGCCGTACGCGGTGGGCTCGCCGATCGCGAGGCCGCCGGCGGCGCCGCCTGCGCCCGCGCCACCGACCTCGCCCGAACCGCCGGCTCCCACCCCCGCACCGCCCGCACCCGCGACCCCCGACGCCACCACGAGCAGAAGCACCGCCACCACCGCGACCACCAGCACCCGCGCCACCCGGGCGGTGCGCGTGATGCCGAACGCGTTCACGGCCACGAGCGCCACCACGGCGAGCGCCGCCACCGGACGCTGCCACGCAGCCGGCACCGCGTACGCCGCGAACGCCAGCGCCATCGCGGCGCAGCTCGCCGTCTTGCCGATCACGAAGCACCACCCCGCGGCGAACCCCCACCACTCCCCCAGGCGCTCGCGTCCGTAGACGTAGGTGCCGCCGGCCGCCGGGTACTGCGCGGCCAGCTGCGCCGACGAGCTCGCGTTCGCGTAGGCCACGACGGCGGCCACCAGCAGCGCGACGAGCAGCAGCGACCCGGCGGCCGCCGCGGCCGGAGCGAGCGCCGAGAAGATGCCCGCCCCGATCATGGCGGCGAGCCCGATCACGACGGCGTCGCCGAGCCCCAACCGCCGGTCGAGGGGTGCAGACGTGCTCACGCCCGCACCCTACCCCGCCCCCGTGAACGGCGGACGACCCGCACCCGCGATCCAGCCCGGCGGCCCCGCCCGCCGGTCACCACCCGCCGGCCCCCACCCGCCGCCTCAGAGCCGCGGCACCGGCACGAGGCCCGCGATGATCGAGTGCCCCCGCGCCGAGAAGTGGATCCCGTCGGCGTTCACGTCGGCCCTCAGCAGCGACGGCTGCAGCGGGTCGCGCAGCGCGTAGTCGGCGTCGATCACCCGGTCGATCCCGGCCGGCACCAGCGCGAGCCATGCGTTCCAATCGAGCCGGGTCTGCTCCTCGGCCGGGCCGAGATCGCGGGGCGGCTCCGTCAGGGCGTACACCCGCGCATCCGGCCAGGATCGATGCACCGTCGCCACCATCCCCGCCCAGTCGCGCTGGATGTCGGCCAGCGGGCGGCCGTGCGCGATGTCGTTCGACGCGGTCCAGATGGTCACGACGTCGGGGTCGAGCTCGCCGTACTCGTCCCACTTCGCCGAGCCGGGTGCGAACACCGGGGTCTGCGCGCCCGGCGACGCGAACGTCACCGCGGCCGCGTCGTTCGACAGCGCCCACTGCTGCGGCCACGCCGTGGCCTGCCCGCGGGTGGGCGAGGCCGCCTCGTCGTAGCTGCCCGGCGCGTTCAGCGAGTGCCCGATGCTCACCAGCACCGGCACGTCGGGATCGACGCGGTACTCGATCCAGACGTCGAAGTAGCCGAGCGACACCGCCTGCCCGACCGGCCCGCTCGCGGCGAAGCGCTGCGAGGCCCCGCCGGTGTCGAGCCACGAGACCCCGGGTGTCGTGGCCAGGGTCGCCCCCGCCGGCGCCGTGAAGCCGAGCGCGAGCAGGTAGCCCGTGTGCGCCTCGAGGGCGAACCGGTCGGGTTCGATCCAGTCGGTCACCACCCCCTCCGCCGCCAGGTTCACGGTTCCCGAGACCCCCACGGGCGCGCCCTCGAACTCGCCGCTGAGACCGGTGACGGATGCTCCTCCCGCCCCGATCGGCGACGCCGCCTGCTCCCCCACCGCCATGCCCGTGATCGTCACGGGGTCGGTGAACACCTGCTCGGTGTCGAACTGCCAGTTGCGGAGATGCACCCGGAACGCCGTCGCGTCGGCACCCAGCTCGAACGGCACCCGCATGGCGGCGTCCAGCCGCGCCGAAGGGCTCGGCACGGCGTGGTCGATGGTGTGGCCGAAGCTGTAGTCGACCGTGCGTTCGGGGCTGCCGGCCTGCCGTCGAAGCGTCAGCCCCGACGGACCCGGCCCGTCGGCGACGAGGGTCGGCTCGGGGGCCGGCTCCGACGCGACCGCCCAGACCGAGATCCCGGAGGCCACCAGGGCGAGCGCCGCGCACGCGGCCGTGATGCCGATCAGCAGCCGGGGCCGGCGCTCCGCGATCCCCCGCACCCGCGAGCGCGCGGCTCCGATGCGCTCCCGGGCGGGCCGTCGTTCCATCCCAGCAGTGTAGACAGACGGCCGGTCAGCTCACGGACGCAGCACCCAGGTCCAGATCAGCAGCATCGTCACCACGAAGCCGCTCAGGAAGTTGAACAGCAGGAAGCGCTTCCAGCCCCGGTTGGCGCTCTCGGCGTCCTCGTCCCGCACCGACCAGTAGGGCACGACGCTCAGCGCGTAGGGCAGGGCCAGCACAGCGGCGATGGGCCCTGGCCAGTCCGAAGCGAGCAGCAGCAGGCCGGCGAGCACGTAGCAGGCGAAGGCGAAGCGCACGGTCGCCCGCCCGCCGATCACGGTCGCGATCGAGGAGATGCCGCCCTCGCGGTCGGCGACGATGTCCTGCACCGCGCCGAAGGCGTGGCTCGCCACCCCCCAGAGGAAGAAGGCACCGAGCACCGCCCAGAGGGCCGGCGTGAACACCGCCCCCGCCAGCACGAGACCGTAGACCAGCGGGCTGACGAAGTGGGTCGACGAGGTCAGCGAATCCAGGAACGGCCGCTCCTTGAAGCGCAGCCCCTTCATGCTGTACGCGATCACGGCGAAGACGCTCACGGCCAGCACGAGCCAGGACAGGGGCGACCCGACGGCGACGAGGTAGACGAGGAACGGGATGTTCGTGATCGCCACGGCCCAGAGCGTCACCCTGTGCAGCGACCGATCGAGCACAGCGCCCTCGACCCCGCCCTTCCGCGGGTTACGCAGGTCGGACTCGTAGTCGAAGACGTCGTTGATGCCGTACATCGCGAGGTTGTACGGGATGAGGAAGTAGATCGTGCCGAGCACGAACACCAGGTCGACCTCGCGGGTGGTCATCAGGTACCCCGCCGCGAACGGGAACGCGGTGTTCACCCACGACAGAGGCCGCGACGAGACCAGCAGCTGCCGGATCATGCGCGGCTCCGCGAACCGAGCAGCAGCCAGAGCGACGGCAGCAGCACCGCCGCCGCGAGCGCGTAGGCGAAGTCCTCGAGCGGGGCGATGCCGATGAAGGCCCCCGAGATGCGTCCCTCGTCGTATCCGACGAGCCCGACCGCGATCATGACGTTGTCGAACAGCGCCGTGAGCACCAGCAGCAGGCCGAGCGTGAGTCCGAAGACGCCCAGTATGCCTCGACGGGCATGCGGATGCGCCCGCCGCACGACCACGGCGGCGACCACCGCCACGACCGCCACCACGGCGAGGAACACGGCGTTCAGGGCCCAGTAGGTCATGCCGCCCTCCGTCGCTCGAGCAGGAGCTGCGCCCCGCGGAACACGTTCATCGTGAGGTAGCAGAGCAGGGTGAGGAAGAACAGCTCCTCGACCGGCAGCTCGGGCGCCACCTGGAGCCCGGTCATGAACGCCGTCTCGCCGCGGAAGAAGATGCCGAGGCCGATGCCGCACAGGTCCCACACCACGAAGAACAGCACGCCGGTCACGAGCACGATCGCCGCCCGCCGCGGGGCGTCGAAGAAGAACAGCCGGAACCGCCGATCGAGCACCACCATGCCGGTGAGCGACACCAGCAGGGCGGCGAGATACAGGATGCCCATGCCGGGCTCGCCCTAGAGTGCGAGCGGCTCGGGCAGAGCCGTCGTGGTCGTGTCGCCGTGCAGCCGCTTCAGCACCAGTTCAGCGCTGATCAGACACATCGGCAGGCCGATGCCTGGAGTCGTCGAGCCGCCCGCGTAGTAGAGGCCGTCGACCTTGGTGCTCACGTTGCGCGCGCGGAACATGGCGCTCTGGCGCAGCGTGTGCGCCGGCCCCAGGGCGGTTCCCCGCCAGGCGTTCAGCGTCTCGAGGAAGTCGGCCGGGCCGATGGTGCGGCGCACGACCACGCGCTCGGCGAGGTCGGGGATGCCCGCCCAGGTGGCGATCTGCTCGATCACGGTGTCGGCGAGCTGCTCGATGCGCGCGTCGCCCGCCCCGTCGACCCCACCCTTGCCGATGGCCGGGTCGGGCGGCAGCGGCACGAGCACGAAGAGGTTCTCGTGGCCCTCGGGGGCGACCCCGGGGTCGGTGGCGCTGGGCTTGCAGACGTACAGCGACGCGGGGTCGGGAACCTCGAGGTCGTCGAAGATCTTGCTGAAGTTCGACTTCCAGTCCTTCGTGAAGAACAGGGTGTGGTGCTCGAGCTCGGGCAGCTCGCCCTCGACGCCGAGCAGCACGAGCAGGGCGCTCGGGCCGGCCGTGCGCTTCTCCCAGTACGACTCGGGGTAGGTCTGCAGCTCGGGCAGCAGCAGGCTCGTCTCGGTGTGCCAGAGGTCGGCCGTCGAGACCACGACGTCGGCCTCGAGGGAGTGCGCGCGGCCCCCGTGGTCGATGTACTGCACGCCGCCGACGCGCGGGCGGCGCGGGGCGGGCCGGTCCGTGGCGTCGGCGTCGGCGCCGCCGGCGCGGGCGGGCTCGCCGCCCGGCTCCTCCCCCGCCAGCAGGCGGGCGAGCTCGTCGCGGTCGATCACGTCGGTGTCGTACATCGTCGTCTCGTAGTCGAAGGCGTCGACCGCCTGCGGCACGTCGGCCGTCGCTCCGTCGACCGCGGTCACGATGCGCTTCACGTCGGCGCCCGTGACGATCTGCACGCCCTCGGCGCGAGCGATCCGCTCGATCGCGGCGATCACCGTGGTGATGCCGCCCTGGGGGTAGAGCACGCCCTCGTCGAGGTCGAGGTGGCTCATCAGGTGGTACATGCTCGGAGCGGCATACGGCGAGCTGCCGAGGAAGACGGCCGGGTAGCCGAGCACCCGCACGAGCCGCTGGTCCTTCACCGTGCGGCCCGCGAACGAGTTCAGCGGCTCGGTGAGCAGCCTGAGCAGGCGCGGCAGGCGCTTCAGCACGGGCTTGGCCGTGAACACCGGCCCGAGCTTCTCGAAGGTCGAATAGAGGAAGAACTCCTTGGCCAGCTCGTAGGTCTCCTGCGCCGAGTCGAGGTAGCCGGCCATGCGCACGCCCGAGCCGGGCTCGAGCGACTCGAACAGGTCGAGGTTCTTCGCGCGGTCGGCCTGCAGGTCGATCGCCTTCTCCTCGCCCTCGAAGTAGACGCGGTACCCCGGGTCGAGCTTCACCAGCTCGAGCTCTGCGTCGGCGGTGGTGCCGAAGAGCCGGAAGAAGTGGTCGAAGACCTCGGGCATCAGGTACCAGGACGGGCCGGTCTCGAAGTGGAAGCCGTCCTTCTCCCAGGTGCCCGCGCGCCCGCCCAGCTCGTCGTTCTTCTCGAGCAGGGTCACCGTGTAGCCGTCGCGGGCCAGCAGGGCCGCGCTCGCGAGTCCGCTGATGCCGCCGCCGATCACGAGCGCTGTCTTCGCCGTCACTTGGTCGTGTCTCCCTCGGTGGCCCGACGGGCCGTGGTGGTCGTGGTCCGCTCGCGCGGCAGGCGCCCTGCCGCCGCCGAGAGCGCGAGCCGCGCCTTCACCGGGTTGGGCACACGGATGCGCGAGGTGGCCAGCACCTCGGCCGGCGTCGCGCGCAGCCGATCGGTGAGCTCCTCGAACAGGCTCTGGGCCAGGGCGACCGCCCGGCGGCTGCTCTTGGGCAGCCGGGGCAGGCTCGCACGGGCGATGCGCAGGTCGTCGTCGATGTCGGCGATGATGCGGGTCTTCTCGGCCTCGGTGAACGTGGTCACGTCGATGCCCGGGAAGTAGCTGCGGCCGAGCGAGCCGAAGTCGGCGGCGAGATCGCGCAGGAAGTTGATCTTCTGGAACGCGGCCCCGAGGTGACGGCCGCCGTCGACGAGCACGGCGTGCTCGGCGGGGCTGACGCGCTCGCCCCGCAGGAAGGCGGCGAGGCACATCAGGCCCACCACCTCGGCGGAGCCGTAGACGTAGTCGGTGAACGACTCAGGCGTGTGCCGGCTGGCCGAGATGTCGGCGCGCATCGAACGGAAGAAGGGGGTGGTGAGCTCGTCGCCGAAGCCGGTGCGGCGAGCGGTGAGCACGAACGCGTGCACCACCAGGTTGGTGCTGTACCCGCAGAGCAGGGCGCTGCAGGTCTCGCGCTCGAGCGCGTCGAGGCGCTCGGTGATCTCGGCGGCGCTCAGCTCGGCCGAGGCGGCGACCCCGTCGACGACCTCGTCGGCGAGGCGCACGAGGGCGTAGATGTTCTCGATGTCCTGCCGCACGGCGGGCGCGAGCAGGCGCGAGGCCAGCCCGAACGAGGTGGAGTAGCGGCGGATGACGACCGACGCGGTCTCCATGGCGACCTGGTCGTAGAGGCTCGGCCCGGTCATGCGCTCAGCGTACCCGCCCCAGCACCGCGGCGACCACGGGCTGGAACTCCTGGCGCACGGCGTCGGGCAGCGCATCCGTCACCAGCGCCTCCCAGGCCCGGTTGGCGAAATCACGGGCGAGGGCCTCGGCGAAACGGCGCGACCCGCCCGCCTCGAGCACGGCGCGGATGCGGTCGGCTCCCTCTGCGGTCAGCTCGGGCGAGCCGAAGAGCGTCTCGACCGCCGTCCAGCCCGGCTGGGTCACGGCGTGGGCGAGCAGCACGGTGCGCTTGCCCTCCCGCAGGTCGCCGAGCGTGGTCTTGCCGGTGTCGCTCTCGTCGCCGAAGACCCCGAGCAGGTCGTCGACGATCTGGTAGGCGATGCCGATGCTGCGGCCGAACATCCCGAGCGCGTCGACGGCCTCGCCCGAGGCGCCCGCCAGCACGGCGCCGGCCTGCAGTGGACCCTCGAAGGAGTAGCCGGCCGTCTTCAGCCGCTCCATGTCGACGATCTCGTCGACGGTCGGGGGCTCGGCGCGGATGGAGAAGTCGACGTCGTAGAGCTCTCCGGCGGCCGAGACGAACATCGCCTCGTCGAGGATGTCGTGCAGGCGCGTGCGCAGCACACCCTCGGCCCCGGAGCGGTCGAGCAGCCGGTAGCTGTTGAACAGCGCGAGGTCCCCCGCGATCACGGCGACCGACATGCCGCGGTGCTCGGCGGTGGGCAGCGGGATGCCCGCCGTGGTCGCGATGTCGCGGTAGCTGCCCGACACGTTGGGGCCGCCGCGCCGCACGAAGTCGCGATCGATCACGTCGTCGTGCACGATCAGCGCCGTGTGCAGCAGTTCGAACGCGGCGCCGACGTGCGCGGCCGCGTCGAGGTCGGTGCCGCCCAGGGCCTCGTAGGCCGCCATCACCATGCGCGGCCGGAACAGCTTGCCGCCGGAGGCGTTGCGCTCGAGGGTCTGCCAGAGCGCCGCATATGGTGCTCCCAGCGCGGTGGCGCGATAGTGGGAATCGCTGAAGAACGACGCCAGAACCCGTTCGACGTGCTGCCGTCGGCGTTCCGATACGGCGACCAGATCGTGCGTGTCCACGGTTCGACTTTACATGGCTGTCTACTAATAAAGGAGAATAGCGAAATGACCCCAGTGAACGAACAGGTCGTGCTGCTCTCCGACGACGGCGCCCCGATCGGCGTCGCCGACAAGAGCGCGGTGCACACCGAGCGCACTCCCCTGCACCTCGCCTTCTCCTGCCACGTCTTCGACGACGACGGGCGCATCCTCGTGACCCGGCGAGCGCTCGGCAAGCTGACCTGGCCCGGGGTCTGGACCAATTCGTTCTGCGGCCACCCGGCACCAGGTGAGCTGATGACGGATGCGGTGGTGCGGCGGGCCGAGAAGGAGCTGGGTCTCGAGATCACGGGTCTCGATCTCGCGCTGCCCGACTTCCGCTATCTCGCGATCGACGCCTCCGGCATCGTGGAGAACGAGATCTGCCCGGTGTTCACGGCGCGGGCGGCCTCCGCCGTGCATCCGAACCCCGACGAGGTCGCCGAGTGGCGCTGGGCCGACGCCGAGGAGCTCGGCACCGCGGTGGCGCTGACGCCGTGGGCGTTCAGCCCCTGGCTGACCCTGCAGCTGCCGCAGCTGCAGGCCCTGCCGACCCGCTGAGCACGAGTCGGGCACGGGCTCGGCACGCCCCCGGGCTGGGGGGTCGGGATCAGCCCCGTGGGCGGCGGCGCTGTGCGAAGCTGATGCCATGGACGCCCACGAGATCCGCAACTCCTACCTCGCCTTCCTCGAGAAGAACGGGCACACGGTGATCGAGCGGGCGCCGCTCGTGCCGCGGGGCGACACCAGCACGCTGTTCAACGGCAGCGGTATGCAGTCACTGCTGCCCTATCTGCTCGGCGAGCCGCACCCCGCCGGCAACCGCCTCGTCGACTCCCAGCCCTGCGTGCGCGCCCAGGACATCGACGACGTCGGCGACAACCGGCACACCACCTTCTTCGAGATGCTCGGCAACTGGTCGCTCGGCGACTACTTCAAGGAGACGCAGATCCGGCAGTTCTACGCGTTCCTCACCGACGTGGTGGGCCTGGACCCCGAGAACATCTACGTCACCTGCTTCATCGGCGACGCGGCCAACGGCATCCCCCGCGACGACGAGGCGGCGACGATCTGGGCCCAGGTGTTCGCCGAGAAGGGCGTCTCGAACGGCATCGCCGAGATCGGCTCACAGGCCGACGGCGACGCCCGCGGCGTGAAGCCCGGCGAGCGCATCTTCTTCTACGACGGCGGCGAGAACTGGTGGTCGCGCGGCGGCTCGCTCGAGGCCACCCCCATCGGCGACCCGTGCGGCCCCGACAGCGAGGTCTTCTACGACTTCGGCGCCGAGCACCAGGACCCGGCGTACGGCCTGGCGCACCCTGCCAGCGACGGCGGGCAGTTCATGGAGATCGGCAACCAGGTCTTCATGCAGTACCACCGCCTCGCCGACGGCTCGTTCGAGGAGCTCGCCAAGCGCAACGTCGACTTCGGCGGCGGGCTCGAGCGCATCGCGGCCGCGTCGCTCGGCTCCGACGACGTGTTCCGCATCTCGCTGCTCTGGCCGATCGTGCGGAAGCTCGAGCAGCTCACCGGCCGCTCCTACGACGACGAGACCGCCGCCATGCGGATCATCGCCGACCACCTCCGCGGCGCGACCTTCCTCGCGGTCGACGGCGTTCGGCCCTCGAACAAGGAGCAGGGCTACGTGATGCGGCGGCTGCTGCGCCGCGCCATCCGCCTCGCGCTCTCGCTCGGCCTGTCGGAGAACTTCTTCTCGGAGATCGTCCCGGTCATCGCCGACCTCTACGCCGCCGACTACCCCGAGGTCGCCGCGTCCCGCGACGAGGTCGTCGCCGTGCTGGTGAAGGAGGAGAACGCCTTCCGCCGCACGCTCGAGGGCGGGCTCGCCGCCCTGGCGCTCTATGAGGGGCAGACGCTGACGGGCACCGAGGTGTTCCGGCTCTCCGACACCCACGGGTTCCCGAAGGAGCTCTCGGTCGAGGAGGCCCGCCGGCTCGGCATCGACGTCGCCGACGACTGGGAGGCGAGCTTCGCCGAGGCCCTCGAGGAGCAGCGGGCGCGTTCGCGCGGCGCGACGCGGCTCGGCGCGGCCGGCCTGCCGGGCGGCGCCGGCAGCTGACGGGGCCGGGCTGCCGGGCCCCTACTCCCCCGCCGACCCGTCCGTCACAGTCGACACGTCGGTGCGGTGGAAGTTCAGGTGCGAGCGCGAGGCAGTCGGCCCGCGCTGCCCCTGGTAGCGCGAGCTGTACTCGGCCGAGCCGTACGGCCGCTCGGCCGGGCTCGAGAGCTGGAAGAAGCACAGCTGCCCGATCTTCATGCCGGGCCAGAGCTTGATGGGAAGCGTGGCGACGTTGCTCAGCTCCAGGGTCACGTGGCCCGAGAATCCCGGGTCGATGAAGCCGGCGGTGGAGTGCGTCAGCAGCCCCAGCCGGCCGAGCGAGCTCTTGCCCTCGAGCCGGGCGGCGAGGTCGTCGGGCAGGCTCACGCGCTCGAAGGTCGCGCCGAGAACGAACTCCCCCGGGTGCAGGATGAACGGCTCGTCGGGCCTCGCCTCGATCAGACGGGTGAGCTCGGGCTGATCCTCCGCGGGGTCGATGAAGGGGTACTTGTGGTTGTCGAACAGCCGGAAGTACCGGTCGAGCCGCACGTCGACCGAGGAGGGCTGCACCATGGCCGCATCGAAGGGCTCGAGGCTGACCCGGTTCTCGCGGATCTGGGTTCGGATGTCGCGGTCGGAGAGGAGCACGCAGTCAGTGTATAGACTTGACGCGTTCGCCCGCCGTGGTGAGCACGCGGATGTAGTTCAATGGCAGAACTTCAGCTTCCCAAGCTGATAGCGCGGGTTCGATTCCCGTCATCCGCTCCGAACGGAGCATCATTGCTCCATGGCCATCCCCTTCCGCACCATCGCCCGCGTCGCCCTCGGGTCGGCGCTCGTCTTCGCCGGCACCAGCCACCTCACGTTCGCGCGTCGCGACTTCCAGGCCCAGGTCCCCGAGTTCGTGCCGGTCGACACCGACACCGTGGTGCTCGCCTCGGGTGTCGCCGAGATCGCCCTGGGTGCCGCGCTCGTCGCACTCCCCGGTCACAAGAAGGCCGTCGGCACCGTGGCCGCCCTGTTCTTCACCGCGATCTTCCCGGGCAACGTCTCCCAGTGGCTGCACGGTCGCAGCGCCTTCGGCCTCGACACCGACCGCAAGCGCGCGTTCCGCCTGCTGTTCCAGCCCGTGCTGGTGGCGTGGGCTCTCTGGTCCACGCGCACCCCGCGCTAGATTGGGCCCGTGGCCCATCGCGTACTGCTCGACGTCGACACCGGTGTGGATGACGCCCTCGCGGTGCTCTTCGCCGTCGCGCATCCTGACATCGACCTCATCGGCATCACCTGCGTGGCCGGCAACACCTCGCTCGAGAACGTCGTCGCCAACACGCTGACCGTGCTCGACATCGCCGGCGCACCCGAGCTGCCGGTCGCCGCCGGTTCGCTCCGGCCGCTGATCGAGCCGCCGCGGGCCTCGCACGTGCACGGCACCGACGGCCTCGGCGACCAGGGCCTGCCCGCCTCCACGCGGGTTCCGGATGCCCGTCACGCCGTCGATCTCGCCCGCGACCTGTTGCTGGCCTCCGATCATCCGGTCACGATCGTGGCTCTCGCCCCGCAGACCAACCTCGCGCTGCTGCTCCGCCTGCACCCGGAGGTCGTGCCGAAGATCGAGCGCATCCTCTTCATGGGCGGCTCCGCCTCGGGCGGCAACGCGACCGCGGTCGCGGAGTTCAACGTCTGGCACGACCCGGAGGCCGCAGCTGCGGTGCTGGACTCAGGGGTGCCCGCCTTCATGTACGGGCTCGACGTGTTCAACCAGGTGACGATCGACGAAGAGGCGGCCCGCGCGCTGCTCGCCTCGGAGTCGGCGTCGGAGCGGCTGGCCGGGGCGCTGCTGCACTTCCAGATGGCCGATCCCGAGTCCACCGAGGCGGCCGACCCGGCGGCGTTCGGCGGCCACATCGGCGACGCGGGCGCGCTCTGCGCCCTGGTCGATCCCGGGGCCCTCCGGGTGGAGCGCCACCCGGTGCGGGTCGAGCTCGGCGGTGCGAGCCGGGGCCAGACCGTGGTCGACCGGCGGCGACGGGTGGGGGAGGACACGGTGCACGCCACGGGCGGAGCGGCCGCGCATCCGATCGACGTGGCGCTGGATGTCGACGCGCCCCGGTTCGCCGAGCTGTTCCTCACGACGATCGCGCGGCTGCCGTGAGCTCGGCGCCGGCGTCCGGTGTCGTCGCGGTCAGCGACGAGGAGCTCAGGGCCGAGACCTCGGGGGAGGGGCTTCCTCCGCTGGCCGCGGTGCGCGACTGGCTGCACGTGCTGCCGCAGGCCCTCGCATCGACCAACTCCCCTCGCTACACGCTGAGCTACCTGGTGCTCGACGACGCGGGCGGCGTGCACGTGATCGACCCGGGGTGGGACTCGGAGGAGAACCGCGAGCGGCTGGAGAGCGCCCTCGACACGCTCGGCCGCTCGGTCGACGACGTGCGCAGCACGATCTCGACGCACCTGCACCGCGACCACCTCGGCCTCGCTGAGCACCTGCGCGAGCGGGTGGGCGCACAGATCGTGCTGCACGAGCGCGAACAGTCCGCCATCGACCGGCTCGCCGACGTGCGCGATCGGCAGTCCCCGGGCGCGGCCACGGCCCGGTTGATCAGCTGGGGTGTGCCGGCCGGCCGGCGCGAGGCGCTCGAGCCGATGTCGATCGAGGTGACCGCGGCCCGCTCGTCCGCCGACCGGCTCGTCGTGGGCGGCGAGCTGCTCGACGTCCCGGGGCGCCGGCTCGAGGTCCTGGACACCCCGGGGCACACGCCGGGGCACATCGCGGTCGTCGTGCGCGACGAGTCGCTCGTGTTCACGGGCGACCATCTCCTCCCCTCGATCTTCGGCGGCATCGGGCTGGGTGGTCCGGTTGAGGACGCGATCGGCGACCACCTCGAATCGCTCGGCCGGCTCGAGGAGCTCGAGCCCGGCGGCGCATATGCCTCCGACGGCATGTATCAGGTGCTGCCCGGCCACGGCTACCGGTTCACCGGTCTCGCGGCCCGGGTGCAGGAGACGCGGGAGCACCACCTCGCGCGGTCGGCGGAGGTCGCCGCACTGCTGGAGGAGAGCTCGGGCGCCAGCGTCTGGCAGGTGGCCGAGGGCATCCGCTGGTCCGCGGGCTGGGCGAACCTGCGCCCGTTCCACCGCTTCTCGGCCCTCGCCCAGACCGCGATGCACGTGAACCATCTGCGGCTCGCCGCCGAGAAGGGCGTCGGCTGATGGCCGAGTTCGTCGAGATCCCGTCGCCGGGCTGGCCGCTCCACTTCGGGGAGGCCGGGCGGCCGGCGGTGGTGATCGTGCACGACGCCTACGGCCGGCTGCCCTACCTCGAGGCCTACGCCCGTGCGCTGGCCGCTCAGGGCTTCTTCGTCGTCGTGCCCGACCTGTTCGACGGCGTGGCGAGCATCGAAGCCGACGGCGCTGCGGAGCTCGAGGCCCGCCTCGACCCCGGCTTCGCCCTGGCGACCCTCGAGGACGCGGTGGCGATCGCCCGCACGCCCGACGGGCCCGCCGCCGACTCCGGCGAGCCGGCCGAGCGAGCGCGGGTCGGCCTGATCGGGCTCGGCCTCGGCGGCCGGTACGCGCTGCGGCTCGCGCAGAGCGGGGCGGCGGATGCGGTGGTCGCCTACCACGCGCTGCTCGGCGACGACGAGGGCGGCGTCATCCCGGCCCCCGTGCTGCTGCATCGAGCCGACGGCACAGCGTGGGCCGGAGGGGTCGACATCGACGGCTTCGTCAGCCGCCTGAAGGAGCACGGCACACCGGTGACGCAGCACAGCTACGCCGGCACGGTCGCCGGATTCGCCAACGCCACGGTGCTGCGGCTGGTCGACCGCAACGCCGCGGCCCTGGCATTCGCCCGCAGCACCTATTTCCTCCAGGCCCAGCTCCTCGACTAGCGTTCGGGAGCATGACCGCATTCGCACCCGAGGTCGTCGACGCGATCCTCCGCCACATGAACGGCGACCACGCCGACGACAACCTGCTGATCGCCCGCGCCTTCGTCGACCCGTCGGCCGAGTCGGCCCTGATGGTCGGTCTCGACGGCGACGGGGGGCTGTGGGACGTCACGACGGCGGGCGGCGTGCATCGCGCATCCGTCGCCTGGCCCGCCGGCACGATCGCCGAACGCGCCGAGGTGCGACGGGAGATCGTGGCGCTCTACGACGAGGCCTGCGCGGTGCTCGGCGTCGAACCGCGGCCGCATTCCTGACGACGCACTAGCCCTCACCAGGGTGCCCTCCGCTAGAGTTAGGCCAACCTAACCTCCGACGGCTGGACTGAACGCATGGCTGCAGTGATCCCCTTCTCGCAGGCGCTCCGCGAGCGCACCTGGACAGGACATTCCGACAGCGAGGGTGCCGGATTCATGACCGACCTGATGAGCGGGAAGGGGTCGCGCGACGACTACATCGCGCTCGTCGCCCAGCACTTCTTCATCTACGAGGCGATCGAGGCGGCCGCCGAGCGCATGAAGAACGACCCCGTGGCCGCCGCGTTCATCTCGCCGAAGCTCACGCGACTGCCGGCGATCGTCGAGGACCTCCGCTTCCTGATCGGCGACGACTGGCGCGAGCAGATCGTGCCGCTGCCCACCACCGCCCGCTACGTGCGGCGCATCGAGGAGGTCGCGGCGACCTGGAACGGGGGCTTCATCGCGCACCACTACACGCGCTATCTCGGCGACCTGTCGGGTGGCCAGATCATCCGCACCCTGATGCAGCGCCAGTTCGGCTTCGAGACCAACGGCGTGGGCTTCTACCTGTTCGGCGACATCGCGAAGCCGAAGGAGTTCAAGGAGACCTACCGCACGCAGCTCGACGCCGTCGACTGGGACGCCGGGGAGCGGGAGCGGGTGATCGACGAGGTGCTGGTGGCGTACCGGTTCAATACCGAGCTGTTCCTGGATCTCGCGCAGGAGAAGGCCGCGCGGGTCGCCTAGGCGGTCGCGGCCCGAGTCGCCGCCGGTCGCTGGCGGTCGCTGGCGCCGGGCGCTCAGGCGGTCGCGGCGCGTCCGGCCGGCAGCGCGGGCAGCACCACCACGTCGCGCGACCGCTTGCGCGAGGCGGCGACGAGAGCGAGCGCCAGGCCGATCAGCCCGAACACGGCCAGGGCTGCGGCGGAGCTCGGCAGCGCATCCGTCGACCCGCCGGTCAGCAGCGCCTGCAGCCCCGTGATGGCATTGGTCAGCGGCAGCAGCCCGGCCAGGCCGGTGTACAGCGACGAGGTCACCCCGCTCGGCAGGATCACCGCCGCCGCCGCGATCTGCACCGCCAGCAGCGCGATCGAGAGCACCCGCCCGGCCTGGCCGAGCAGCGCGATCAGACCCTGGTGCAGGGTGACGAACACGAGCGACATCAGCAGCGAGAACAGGATGCCCGCCGCCAGCCGAGCCGGATCGACACCGACCGCGAACAGCACCACCGACACCACCGCCGCCTGCACGAGCCCGAGCAGAGCGGCCGGGGCGAGCGCGGTCACGACCACGCGGAGCGTCGACGCCGTCGAGTCGAGGGCCCGGCGGGTGAACGGCACGAGCAGGAGGTAGACCGCGAAGGCGCCGAGCCAGAGCGCCAGCGGGATCACGACGGCGGCGATGGCGGCGGCGGGGGAGGGGGAGCCTCCCACGACGGTCTGCGCCGTGAGGATGGGCTCGGTGACGACCGTCGCCAGCTGGGTCTGCTGCTCGGGGCTGTAGGCGGGGATGCCGTCGGCCCCCTTCTGCAGATTGGTCGCCAGCGTCGTCTGCGCGCCGGCCAGCTTGTGCAGACCGCCACCCAGGTCGGAGGCCCCCGTCGCCGCCTTGCGCAGGCCGTCGGTGAGCGAGGCCATGCCGGTCGCCAGACCGTTCGCCCCGGTCGCGGCGAGCGTGATGTTCGAGGACAGCTCGGGCACCTTCGCGGCGAACTCCGCCTGGGCCGCGCTCAGGCCGTTGGAGTACTGCTCGAGCGCCGTCACGCCGAGGGCGTCGACGCCGAGACCGAGGGTCACCGTGAACGACGAGACCCGGATGCCCGCGGCCGTGTCCTGCAGCTGGGCCAGGCGGCTCTGGATCTGCTCGGGCGTGAGGGTCGGCACGTCGGCGCTCAGCGCGGCGATGTCGGACTCGAGCGCCTTCTGCCGCTCGTCGATCGCGTAGCTCGCCGCCGTCTCGTCGGCGAGCACGCTCTTCAGCAGGGTGATGCCGCCCGAGATGTCGGAGGAGGCCTTGGCGAAGCCGTCGGCGGCCACCGGCAGCGCGGCGGCGCCCGTCGACAGCGCGCCCAGCCCGGTGGCGAGACCCTGGGCTCCCGTCGTGAGCGGCACCGCGCCCTCGTCCACAGCCTTGGTGAGGCCGGCTCCCAGATCGTCCGCCCCCGTGCCCGACTGGTCGATGTAGCCCGCGATCGTGGACGCGCCGCCGGCGGCGTCCCCGAGGCTCGTGCGCACCGTCTCGAAGGCGCTCAGCGATTTGGTCACGAAGCCCGAGGTGATCTGCCGCGAGACGGAGGCCTGGAGGTCGGCCGTGAGTGCGTTGGCCAGCTGCTGGGTGGCGTAGCTGCTGCCCGCGTTCGTCTGCACCTGCAGGGTCGACTGCACCGGGTTCGCGGTGCCCACCGACTGGAACGACGAGCTGAAGTCGGAAGGGATGGTCACGACGGCGGAGAACTCGCCCGAGGCCAGGCCGTCCGAGGCCGTCTTCGCGTCGGTCAGGGTCCAGCTGAAGCCGTTCCCCGAGGTGCCGTCGGTGAGGTCGGTGGTGAGCAGCTTGCTGAAGACGGCTTTCGACGTGGTGCCGTCGTCGGCGGTCACGTCGACGTACTGGTCGAGGTTCACCACGGCCGCGGGGAGCAGGGGCGCGGTGCTCGGCGCGGTGCTCGTCGTGGAGCTGTCGCCCGACGCCGCGTCCGCGCCTGCGGGGTTCTGGAAGGCGCTGACGGCGACGCCGGCGATCAGCAGGGGCGTGATCACGGCGAGACCGATGGCGATGCGGCGCCCGAGCGGGGACACGGGAGCGGTGTCACCGCGGCGCACGAGGGAGTTGAGGCTCGTCATGCGGTCACTTCTTCTCGGGAGGTCGGGTCGGCCGGGGCGGCGGGGTCGGCGGCGCCGGGGTCCGGAGCGGTGGAGCCAGGGGCACCGGGGGCGGGTGAGCCCGGGGCGGCGGGGTAGTCCGGGGCGGCGTCGTCGCCCACCCCCGCCTCGAGGGCGGGCGGCGCGACGGGCGCACCGAGCTCCTTCGCGGGCAGGTGCGCCATCAGCTCCAGGCCCGCGGGTGCGGGGGAGAGGGTGAGCACCCGCAGGCTCCGCCCGCTCAGCTCGAGCCGGGCGCCGTGGTGCGCCACCGCGATGGTCGCGGCCAGCGGGAGCGCGTCGTGCAGCACGGCGAGCGCCCGCTGCAGCAGCGGGGTCGGGATGCCCGTCGCATCGATCGCGATCAGCCTGGCCCGGGTGGTGGTCGCCACGGCGAGGCTCCGCAACCACTCCTCGGCGATCGGAGCACCCCAGAGCTCGTCGAGCTCGGCCCCGAGCTCGCGTTCGAGCCGGGCGAGCACTCCGGGGGCGCCCGACGGCAGCTCGCCGGCCGAGTCGTCGGCCGGAGCATCCAGGGGTCGCTGCACCAGCACCGAACTGCGCCGCAGGGCGGCCGCGTGGAACGGGAGCGGCTGGTCGAGCACCCGCAGATGCCCGCCACGCAGCTCCTGGCGGCCCGCGAACGCGGCGACCACCGCATCCGGATGCGTCGACGACGCCCCCGTGACGAGCACCAATTCACCCGCCTCGGCCCGCAGCTCGAAGGGCGCGGCGCCCGACCCGGCCACGAACGCGCCCGAGGCGGCGACCGCGAACGGCCGCCCGGCGTCGTCGAGGGGCCGCCACTCGGTCGCGCCGAGCAGCTCGCGCACGCCCTCGCCCTCCAGGTCGACGTTCGGCAGGATGCGCCCGAGCCAGGCCGGCAGCGCCCAGCCCCAGCGCCCGAGCAGGATCATCACCGCCGGGATGAAGGTCATGCGCACGAGGAACGCGTCGATGAAGACGCCCGCCGCGAGGCCCAGCGCGATCGGCTGCAGCACGGCTCCGCCGCCGGGCACGAACGAGGCGAAGACGGCGAACATGATCAGCGCCGCCGCCGTCACGACGCGCGCGGCGCCGATGAAGCCGTGCCGCACCGCCGTGTGCGGATCGCCCGTCTTGACGAACTCCTCGCGCATCCGGGACACCAGGAACACCTGGTAGTCCATCGCGAGGCCGAACAGCACGGCCATCAACAGGATGGGGAAGAAGCTGATCACCGGCCCGACCTTCGCCACCCCCAGCACGTCGGCGAGCCAGCCCCACTCGAACACCGCCGTCACGATGCCGAACGACGCGAACACCGACAGCAGGTAGCCGATGGTGGCCGTGACGGGCACGGCGAGCGAGCGGAACACGATGGTCAGCAGGATGATGCAGAGCCCCACCACGACGATGCCGTAGGGCACCAGGGCGCTCTGCAGCCGCTCGGAGACGTCGATGCCGAGGGCCGTTTGGCCGGTCACCCGGTAGCCGAAGCCGTTGGCGGTCTCGAACGCGGGCTCGCCCTGACGGATGCTCTGCACGAGGTTCTGCGTGGCGGTGCTGTCGGGCGCCGAGTCGGGGGTGATCGAGACGATCAGCATGTCGCCGGTGGGGTTCGGGATGACCTGACTCACCGCTTCGACGTCGTCGAGCCCGCCGAAGCGGTCGCCGAAGGCCGTGATGGCCGCTCCCAGGTCGGCCGCTTTCACCGCCGAGACGTCGGCCGTCACCAGCAACGGGCCGTTGAACCCGGGCCCGAAGCCCTCGTTCAGCAGGTCGTAGCCGTCGCGCGAGACCGACCCCGGCGGGTTGTACCCGGCGTCGGGCAGCGTCAGCCGCATCGAGCCGACGGGCAGCGCGACCACGATCAGCCCGATGACGACGACCGCGACGGTGACGACCGGCTTCGCCGTGACGATCGCGACCCAACGGGCGCCGAGCGTGCGGTGCGTGCCCTCCGCCGCCAGCTCGCGCTTGGCCGAGCGAGAGGTCGGCTTCGGCACCAGCTTCCGGCCGAACAGCCCCAGGATGGCCGGCAGCAGCGTAAGGGCGACGAGCACCGCCACGACCACGGCCACCGCGGCGCCGAGCCCCATCACGGTGAGGAACGGGATCTGCACCACCGCCAGCCCGAGCAGCGCGATCACCACGGTGAGGCCGGCGAACACGACCGCACTGCCCGCCGTCGACGTCGCGACTGCGGCGGACTCCTTCGGATCCATCCCCCGGATCAGCTGCGCCCGGTGTCTCGAGACGATGAAGAGCGCGTAGTCGATCCCCACCGCGAGGCCGAGCATGGTGGCGAGCAGGGGAGCGGTCGACGAGACGCTCGCGACGGCGGTCGAGAGCACGATCAGCGAGTAGGCGATCGCGACGCCGATCACGGCGGTCACGAGCGGCATGCCGGCCGCGAGGAGCGAGCCGAAGGTGATCAGCAGCACGATGAACGCGACCCCGAGACCGATGAGCTCGGTGTCAGCGGCCTCGGTGCTGACGTCGGTGAGGCCGGAATAGGCGACGGTCATCCCTCCGGTCGCGGCCCCCTCGGCGGCGGCCTTCAGCGCCTCGGCGTCGGCCTCGGTGAAGTCGGAGCTCGCCACCTTCAGCTGCACCGTGCTGAACGCGAGTCGGTCGGAGTACTCGCCCTCGTCGGAGACCTGGCCGGTGACGTTCGCGTCGAAGGGCCCGCTGACCCCGATCACGTCGGGGGCCGCGCGCATCGCCTCGTCGGCGTCGCCGATCTGCGCCTCGAAATCGCGGATGCTCGACCCGGCCGGCACCTCGAAGATGACCCGCACCGAGCCACCCGCGGCCTGCGGGAACCGCTGGTCGAGCATGTCGATGGCCTGCTGCGATTCGGTGCCCGGGATCTCGAACGCCGACGCGAACGACTGCTTCAGCAGCTGACCGCCGCCCACGATCAGCACGAGCAGCACGATCCAGCCGACGATGACGACGATGCTCCGTCGCGCGGCGAACCGGCCGATGCGGTAGAGCAGCGTGGCCATGGTGAACCCCCTCGCCGCAAGGCTATCGGCGCTCCCGCGCCGCTGCGGGGCCGAGCCCGCCCCATTAAGGGGGGCGTACCCCGCCGTCAGCGCAGGTGGGTGGCCAGCTCGGCCATCGTCGCGTCGCTGATCGCCGCGGGCCCGCCCAGCACGACGATGCGCGACGGACGCAGCCGATCCAGTTCGGCCGCCGTGGCCGCCGGCACGGCGTCACGCCGCACCAGCAGCACCGGGGCGTAGTCGGTCACGGCCGCGGGTGCCCCGGCCAGCGCATCCGGGAACGTCTCACCCGACGCGATGTACACGGTGTCGGTCTGCATGGCCCGGAACACCTCGTGCGAGATGCCCGCCGACACGTCGAAGCGATCCGCTCCGGCCAGCCGGGTCGTGGGAGCGATCGCGGCCAGTTCGGCCTCGACCGCCGCCGACACGGCCTCCCGCCCACCGAGCAGCACGATCCGCTCCGGCTTCAGCCGCCCGAGCTCCGCGGCCACCGGCCCCGGCACCCCCTCCTTCGTCACGAGCAGCACCGGACCCCCGTTCCGCCCCGCCGCGGCCCCGCCGGCCAGCGCGTCCGGGAACGTCACCCCCGACGCCACGTACGCGACCGCCGGATGCTCCGCGAACGTCGTCGCCGAGACCGCCGCCGACACCGCGAACCGATCCGCACCCCCGACCCGCTCCACCACCGGCGCATACGACTCGAGCGCGTCGACCACCGCCTCCCCGACGGCGAGCGCACCACCCAGCACCACGATCCTCCCCGGATCCAACCGATCGAGCTCGGCGGCCACCACCTCGGGCACCCCGCTCGGTGTCACAAGCACGGGCCCGCCGAGCTTCGCGGCGGCGGCGCCGCCCGACAGCGCATCCGGGAACGCCGCCCCCGACGCCACGTACGCCACCGGCACGCCCCGCGCATACGTCTCCCGCGACACCGCGGCCGCCGTCCCGTACCGATCCGCCCCCGCCACCCGCCCGATCGACGACTCCCCGACCCGCCCGCTCCCCACCACGACGATCGCGGCGTCGAACCCCGCCAGGATGTACGCCGTCGACGTGGTCGGGTCGATGGCCGTGGTGGACGGGTGCTCGCCCACCCCGAACGGTCCGCTCCGCTCGAAGGTGGTGATCACCCGGTCGACGCTGCCGTCGATCACACTCACCGTGTCGTCCTGGTTGTTGGACACGTACACGAGCCGCGTGCTCGGGTCGACCGAGACCTTGACGGGCTCGTCGCCGACCGCGACCGTCGTGACCACGACGTCGTGAGTCGTGTCGATCACCGTGACGGTCTTGCTCCAGGCGTTCGCGACGTAGGCCCGATGATTGAACGAATCGACGTCGACGTCGACGGGGAACATCCCTCCGCCCGCGATGGACGCAAGACTCCCGCCGGTGCGCGTGTCGAACACCGAGATCACGCCCGACCGGCCGTTGGAGACATACCCCTTGTGGAGGGCTTCGTCGACGCCCGCCGCCATCGAGCCGTCCTCGATGCCGCCGAACTCGTCGATCACACCGATGACCTTGAGCGACTTCACGTCGATCACCGACAGGAATGCGGCGTCCCAGTTGACCACGTAGGCGCGATGGGCGGTCTGGTCGATCGTGATGCTCTGCGGGCGGAACGTCTCGCCGGGCCCGAGCAATGGGATACGACCGATCACGGTGTTCGTCGTCACGTCGATGGCCGAGATGGTCTCGTCGTCGTCGTCCAGCACGAGGGCCCGGCCCAGTCCGGAATCGACCGCGATGCTGGTCAGGTTCGCCCGGTCGCCCCCGATCGTGATCGACGACTTGAATCGACGCGTGACGGTGTCGAAGACCGACACACCCCTCGTGCTGTCTCCCGCCAGGTACAGCTGGCGACTCACGGGATCGACCGCGAGGTCATTCCCCGCCGGCTTCCCCCCGGGCAGCTCGAACTTCTCGCGCACAAACGGCACCGGCGCGCTCGAGGCAGAAGCGCCGGGCTCCTCCGCCCCCGCCGCCGGCACCCCGGCGACACCACCCATCACCACGACCGCCACCGCCATCGCCACAACCCGCACCCGAGAGATCATCCCGCGATGATACCCGAGCAAAGCTCATTAAGCTACGGAGTGGGAGTGGGAGCCGACCCCCGGCGGCGCATGAAGGCCTGCACTGCCGGGTCGACGATGATGTCGGAGGGCCGCAGCGGCCGCGTCAGGTACAGCCCCTCGAGCGAGGTGAGGCGCGACAGCGCCACGTAGGTCTGCCCCGGGCTGAAGACGCGGGCGCCGAGGTCGACGACCGCCTCGTCGTAGCTCTGGCCCTGCGACTTGTGGATGGTGACCGCCCAGGCGAGCCGCAGCGGGAACTGCGTGAACTCGCCGATGACCTCCTTGCTGAGCTTCTTCGACTCGGGCGCGTAGGAGTAGCGGTGCTTCTCCCAGGCGACCGGGTCGACCTCGTGCACCTCGCCATCGACCTCGACCCAGACGGTCGACGCGATCTTGGTGACGGTGCCGACTGTGCCGTTCACCCAGCGCTGGTCGGCGTCGTTGCGCAGAAACATCACCTGCGCCCCGACCTTCAGTTCCAGATTGAGGTCGGCCGGATAGGCTCGGCCGCCGAAGTCGCCGCTGATCTCGGCCTTCGCGCTGAGCACGCGGCCGGGCAGCCGGCCGAGGGCGGTCTGGTTGATGCGGTTGACGGCGTCGTTGCGGGTGGCGAGCGTGATGGCGCTGTCGGGAGCGGGGGAGCGGGCGCCCGTGCCGTTCAGCACGTCGGCGATCTCCTTCGTGACCATGCCGAAGCGCACCGCGTTGAGCATGTGCTTGAACTCGTCGTCGTGCTGCCGGTGGATCTCGGTCAGCTCGACGATCTCGAGCTCCGTCTCGTTCCACACCGCGGCGTCGAAGAACCACATCGAGCGGTAGTGGTCGGCGAAGTAGGCGCGCTCCTCGCCGTCGCCCGGCACCGGGGCGAGCTGGTACGGGTCGCCGAACAGCACGACCTGCACGCCGCCGAACGGCTCCGAGCGGCGGCCGCGGGCCTGCCGGAGCGAGCGGTCCATCGCGTCCATCAGGTCGGCGTTCACCATCGAGACCTCGTCGATGACGAGCGTGTCGATGGTGTTGAGGAGCTTGCGCACCTCGGCGTTCTGCTCGATCTCGCTGTCGGCGATCACCCCGATCGGCAGCCGGAAGAGCGAGTGAATGGTCTGACCGCCCACGTTCAGGGCGGCGACGCCGGTGGGGGCCGAGATGACCAGCTGCTTCTCGGTGGTCGCCGAGAGGTGGTTCAGCAGCGTCGACTTGCCGGTGCCCGCCCGACCGGTGACGAAGACGTGCTTGCGGGTGCCCTCGATCAGCTCGAACACGCGCTGCTGCTCGGCGGAGAGGGTGGGCCTGGCCATCCCTCCAATCTACCCGCCGCCCGGGGCGGTCCCCCGGCTCCCGCCTAAACTGTGCACATGGATGCGGGAGGTGTGGACAGGCGCGAGACCCTGCACCGATCGATCGTCATCTGGGTAGGCCTGTTCGTGCTCACCGTCGCGGCCCTGGTGTCGGCGGTGGGCATCCTGAACCGTGAGCTGTTCAGCGCCAGCACCTTCGTGCGGCTCTACCTCGAGGCCCTGGCCGAGCACGACGTGGCCGGCGCCCTCGCGACCCCGGGCGTCGCGCTCACGAGCGGCGACGCGGCCGGCACCGGTGAGGCGGCCCTGGTGACTCCGGATGCGCTCGGCGGCCTGATGGGCATCACCGAGGTCAGCGACACCGAGATCATCCCCGGTCGCCACCGCATCGTCTACTCCTACACACTCACCGGCACCGGCGACCAGCAGGTGGAGGGTCAGACCGAGTTCGACGTGGTGCAGACCGGCACGAGCTGGCTCGTCTTCCCGGAGTGGGAGTTCCTGCGCTCGCCGAGCGCGCGGGCCGACGTCACCGTCTCGCACGCGAGCACCTTCACCGCCGGAACGGTGCAGGTCGCGGCCGGTGACGCGGGCGCCTTCCGCGCGAACCGCAGCTACGACCTGCTCGTGCCGAGCCTCACGGTGCTCGGGCACACCTCGCACTACCTCGGTGCCTACCCCTCGAAACTCGTGGCCACCAGCACCGGCAGCTCGGTCAGCGCCATCGTCGACGTGCAGCCCACCACGCGCTTCCTCGACGAGGTTCAGACGACGGTGCACGACTTCCTCGCCGAGTGCGCCACCGAGACGCTGCTCTATCCGCCCGGCTGTCCGTTCGGGCTGGAGGTCGACGACCGCATCGTCACCGAGCCCGCCTGGTCGATCGAGACCTTCCCGGCCCTGACGATCATCGCCGGGCAGGACAGCTGGGTGGTTCCCACGGCGTCGGGCAGCGCGCACGTGCGGGTGGACATCCGCTCGCTCTTCGACGGCACGGTCACCGCGATCGACCGTTCGATCCCCTACGACGTGACCTTCGCGCTGAGCATCCGGGCCGACGGCTCGATCCAGTTCGCCCCACGGGGCTGAGGGCGGCGGCCGGGGTCTAGCGCGCCGTGTCCTTCTCGGCCAGCCGCTCCAGCATCGCGTTGTACTCCCCGAGCTCCGCCTCGTTCGTCCGATCCGCGTTGCGATCCCGCCGCTTGGTCTCCTTCTTGTCGACCCGGCTCCACTGGATCGCCACGATCAGCGCCAGCGTGAACGTCGGGATCTCACCGATGCTCCACGCGATCCCGCCGCCGTTCTGCTGATCCTGCAGTGCGCTCGGCCCCCAGTCGCGGCCGGTGGCGCCGAACCAGTCGGCGAGCAGCAGGCCCGTGCCCTCCATCAGGGCGAGCCCGAAGAAGGCGTGGAACGCCATCGTTCCGAGCAGCAGCAGCAGCCGGAACGGGTACGGCAGCTTGTACGGCACCGGGTCGACGCCGATCAGCGCCTGCACGAAGAGGTAGCCGACGATCAGGAAGTGCACGATCATCCACTCGTGCCCGAAGTGGTTCTCGGTGGCCCAGCGGAACAGCGGCGTGTAGTAGAAGGTGACGAGGCTGGTGGCGAAGAGCACGCCGGCCACCACAGGGTTGGCGATGACGGTGGCGACCTTCGAGTGCACCGCGAGCAGCGTCCACTCGCGCACGCCGCGGGTGCCGTCGGTGCGCTTCTTGACCGCGCGCAGCACGAGGGTGACGGGCGCGGCGGGCACGAGCAGCAGCGGCACCATCATGCTGAGTGTCATGTGCCCGAACATGTGCGCGCTGAACAGGAACTTCTCGTAGACGTTCAGCCCGCCGTTGGTGACGTAGAAGAGCAGCAGGATGCCCGCGATCCAGAGCACCGTGCGATACCAGGGCCACCGGTCGCCGCGTCGTCGCAGCCGCAGCACCCCGGCGACGTAGAAGAAGATCGCGAAGGCGCAGACGAGCACCCAGATCAGGTCGAAGTTCCACTGGGTGAGGAAGTTCGCCACGGTCAGCTCGGGCGGCAGCTTCTCACCGGTGAGGATCTGCGCGGCGGTCTGCGTCTCGGGCACGGTCTCCGGCACCGGGGTCGCCGTGCGGGCGAGAGCCGCCGCGAACCCCGTGGCGATGCCCATGAAACCGAGCTCGGCGACCACGAGCCACCAGAAGTGCCGACGGCGATCGGTGCTGCCGAGCTTGCCGATGACGTAGCGGCGGTGCAGCGCGCCGATCAGTCCGAGGGCGATCAGCGCGCCCACCTTCACCAGCACGAGCAGGCCGTAGGGCGTGAGCAGCCGGTCGAGCGAGCCGACCCGCAGCTCGGCGCTGACGTAGCCGGAGGCGGCCACCACGACGAAGCACACGATGGCGACGGTCGAGTACCGGGCGACGACGTCGACGAGCACCGGTGTCGTCAGCTGCCGGCTGAGCAGCACGATGACCACCAGCCCGCCGAGCCAGGCGGCGGCGAAGATGAGGTGCAGGCCCAGGGCGGTGATCGCGGCGTCATGGCCGTCGACCCCCGCGGCGTGCCCCTGCTGGGCCATCGGCACGAGGCAGACGACCGCGAGCAGACCGACGAACACCAGCGCGGTGTGGTTGCGCACGGCGAAGCAGAGCACGGTGACCACGGCGCCGAGCAGCGTGGTCTGCAGCCACGCCTGGCCGAGTTCGATCTGCGTGAGGAACTGCCCGAGCCCCTGGCTGAACGCGTCGTCGAAGCTGAGCGCCCGGGCGGTGACGCTGAGGTAGCTGAAGAAGCCCGTGAGAGCGGCCGTCACCGTGAACAGACCGGCGGATGCGGCGGCGACGTCGAGGACACGCCCCCAGGCCGGGCTCGACGGCGGGATGGCGAAGACGACGAGACCGATGGCGCCGATCATGCCGGCGGCCGAGATGTTGACGAGCGTGGAGGTGATCGGGAGACCGAAGCGCACGACGGGTCCCGGATCCTCCAGGAGCTGCGGTGCGGCGCCGCCGCCGATGGCGAGGGCGATCAGGAGGGCCGCGAACGAGGCCAGCACCAGAACGGCGGGGCCTGCTACGCGGACGACTCTCAGCACCAGTCCACTGTACGCGGGCCGGCCTGGGCCTCCGTCGTTAACGGCACAGGGTTAATGGCAGAAGGGCGGCGGCCGAAGCCGTCGCCCTTCTGAGCTGGTGGAGCGAGACTACTTGGCAGCAGCCTTCAGCTTCGAACCGGCCGAGATCTTGACCGAGTGACCGGCCGGGATCTCGATGGTGGCGCCGGTCTGCGGGTTGCGGCCGGTGCGAGCGGCACGCGAGGTGCGCTCGACGGCGAGCCAGCCCGGGATCGTGACCTTGGTGCCCGAGGCGACCGAGTCGGCCAGCGTCGAGAAGAGAGCGTCGAGCACCTCGTTGACGGAAGCCTGCGTCTGGCCGGAAGCGGCGGCGACGGCTGCGACGAGCTCGGTCTTGTTGAGTGACTTGTCAGCCATTTAAGGTGTCCTCCTCGGACCTCTTCGCTACCTCGGTAGCTTTTCGGTGGAACGGTCCCGGCCACAGGGCCAGTTCGGTTGGTCGGTACGACCGTGGGTAATTTACCAGCTGGACTTCGTAATGCCCGGCAATTCGCCGCGGTGCGCCATGTCGCGGAAGCGGACACGGCTGATGCCGAACTTGCTGAGGTTTCCGCGGGGGCGGCCGTCGACGGCGTCGCGGTTGCGCACGCGGATCGGCGAGGCGTTGCGGGGCAGCTTCTGCAGACCCAGGCGGGCGGTCTCGCGCTCCTCGTCGGTGGACGTGGGGCTGACGAGGGCCTTCTTCAGCTCGAGGCGCTTCGCGGCGTACCGCTCCACGATGACCTTGCGCTGCTCGTTCTTGGCGATCTTGCTCTTCTTAGCCATGTGTTTACCGCTCCTCTCGGAAGTCGACGTGCTTACGGATGACCGGGTCGTACTTCTTCAGCACGAGACGGTCGGGGTCGTTGCGACGGTTCTTCTTGGTCACGTAGGTGTAACCGGTGCCCGCCGTCGAGCGGAGCTTGATGATGGGACGGACGTCCTGCTGCTTTGCCATCAGATCTTCTCCCCACGAGCGAGGAGGTCCTTGACAACCGACTCGATTCCACGAGCATCGATGACCTTGATGCCCTTCGCCGACAGGGTCAGCGTGACGTTACGGCGAAGCGAAGGCACGTAGTACTTCTTCTTCTGCACGTTCGGGTCGAAGCGGCGATTGGTTCGCCGGTGCGAGTGCGAGATGTTGTGACCGAAGCCGGGAACGGCTCCTGTCACCTGGCAGACTGCTGCCATTGCTTCCTCCATTTGGCTACCGTGAGACGAGTGCCTCACCCAAGATGACTTGTCGACAGGCCCGACTCATGACGGGCCCGCAGAGGGCGGAGGATTCCACCCAACCTGACTAGCTTACACGATCAGGGCGTGGGCACACAGGCGGAGCAGAAGCCGAAGATGTCGACGACGTGCTCGGGCCGGCTGAAGCCGTGCAGCGTGGCCGTCTTCTGCGCCCAGGCCTCCACCTCGTCGGCCTCGATCTCGACCGTGAGCCCGCAGCTGCGGCAGATGAGGTGATGGTGGTGCGCGAGCGAGCAGGCGCGGTAGAGCGCCTCGCCCTCGGGCGACTGCAGCGAGTCGGCCTCGCCCTCCTGGGCGAGATCGGACAGCGCGCGGTACACCGTGGCGAGACCGATCTGCGAACCCGAGTTCTTCAGCGAGGAGTGCAGGCTCTGGGCGCTGACGAACCCCATCTGGGTTCCGAGGGCGCTCCGCACGGCCTCGCGCTGCCAGGTGTTCCTCTTCACTGCATCACCGTCCTCGTCGTCAACGGTACCCGCCCCGAGAGTCCCCGGCGCGTCCGTCGCCAGGAGACGAGGCGGCAGACCAGGTAGATCGCGAACGAGATGGTCGTGACGTAGGGGCTGATCGGCACCGAGGCGCCGAGCGCGAGCATGATGCCGCCCACGAGCGACAGCACGGCGAACAGCGTGCTGAGCAGCGGCACCACCACGGGCGACGACGACAGCCGCAGCGCGGCCGCCGCCGGGGTGACGAGGATCGACAGCACCAGCAGCGAGCCGACGATCTGCACCGAGACCGCCACGGCGAGGCCGAGCAGCAGCATGAAGACGATCGACAGCGCGCGAACCGGCACCCCCCGGGCCGAGGCGACGTCGGAGTCGGCGCTGGCGAAGGTGAGCGGCCGCCAGACGAGCAGCAGCCCGAGCACGACGACGATCGAGATCGCGATCAGCGAGTTCAGCCGCGGGTCGTCGACGGCGACGATCTGCCCGGTGAGCAGCCCGAACTTGTTCGCCGACCGCCCCGGGTACAGCGACAGGCACAGGATGCCGAGCCCCAAGCCGAACGGCATCAGCACCGCGATGATCGAGTTGCGGTCCCGGGCCCGCGAGCCGAGCAGCCCGATGATCAGCGAGGCGATCAGCGATCCGATGATCGATCCCTCGACCACCCCGATGCCGAACAGCAGCCCGGCCGCGGCGCCGGCGAACGACAGCTCGCTGATGCCGTGCACGGCGAAGGCCATGTCGCGCGACATCACGAACACCCCGATCAGGCCGCCGACCACGCCGAGCACGGCGCCCGCGATGATCGAGTTGCGCAGCAGCACCACGAGCTCGCCGTAGTTCGCGAAGTCGAAGACCTCCGACCAGATGTCGCCGTTCACGGCAGTCCTCCGAGCAGTCCGGGGGCGGTGCCGTGGCCGTGCGTCCCGTGGTCGTGCGCGTCGTGGTGGGCGAGCTGGTCGTCCGGATGCCCGTGGGCCCCGTCGGGCGTGCCGACGACGATCACCCGCCCGTGCGTGCGGATCACGTCGACCCGCGAGCCGTAGAGCTCGCTCAGCACCTCCGAGCGCAGCACCTCCTCCGGCGTCCCGATCCGGAAGCCGCCGCCGGCGAGGTAGAGCACCCGGTCGACCATGTCGAGGATCGGGTTGATGTCGTGGGTGACGAAGAGCACGCCGAAGTCGCGCTCCCGCCGCTGCCGGTCGATCAGCTCGCTGACGGCGCGCTGGTGGGTGAGGTCGAGCGAGAGGAGCGGCTCGTCGCAGAGCAGCAGCCGCGGTTCCCCGGCGAGCGCCTGCCCGATGCGCACGCGCTGCTGCTCGCCGCCCGAGAGGGTTCCGACGCCGACGTTCGCGTACTCGGTCGCGCCGACGGCGGCGAGCAGGGCGTCGACCTCGCGGCGGCGGGCCGCCGAGGGCAGCGGCACGCCCCAGCGATGGCCCGAGAGCCCGAGGGCCACGAGGTCGCGCGCGCGCAGCGGCGTGCCGTCGTCGGCGAGCTTCTGCTGCGGCACGTAGCCGATCCGGCGGTCACCGCGCCGGCCGGGCGCCCCGAGGAACGAGACCGAGCCGCCGCTCAGCCGCTGCTGCCCGAGGATGACCTTGAGCAGGCTCGACTTGCCCGAGCCGTTCGAGCCCAGCACGGCGATGAACTCGCCCGGCTGCACGTCGAGGTCGAGCCCCGACCACAGGGTGCGCGGGCCGAACGCGAGGCTCGCGTCGCGCAGGGTCAGCACCGGGTCGGTCACTGTGACACCCTACTGCCGCGGGCGCGGAGCCCCGCAGCCCGGTGGCCGACCGAGCGGCGCCTAGCCGAGGGCGTCGGACACCGCCTTCAGGTTCGCCGTCATCCACTCGACGTAGTCGACCCCGTCGGGGAGCGTCTCGGTGACCGCCACCGCGGGGATGCCGTTCTTCTCCGCGGCCTCGAGCACCGCATCCGTCTGCGGACCGCCGGTCTGCTCGTTGTAGACCAGCACGTCGACGCTCTTGTCGTCGAACCGTGCGAGGGTCTCATTCAGCACGAGCGGGGGCACGTCGGTGTCCTCCTCGATGGCCTCGCTGAACTCGTCGGGCGTCTTGTTCTCGAGCCCGGCGGCCTCGAGCAGGTAGAGCGGCACCGGCTCGGTGATGGCCACGCCGGCCCCCTCGTGCGCGGAGGCGAGATCGGCCTCCTCGCCCTCGAGCGCGGTCAGCTGCTCCTTGAGCTTCTCCCCGTTGGCCGAGAAGGCGGATGCTCCGCTCTCGTCGAGCGCGGACAGCTCGGTCACCAGCTGATCGACGAGCTTCTGCATCGTCGGGAAGTCGTACCAGAGGTGCTCGTTGAACTCGCCCTCGGCCGGCTCGGTGTCGTAGCCCGAGATGTCGGTGACGTTCAGCACCGTGGCACCGGAGTCGTCGGCGGCCGAGAGCATCGTGTCGATGAAGTCGTCGTAGCCGCCGCCGTTCTCGATCACGATCTGCGCCTTCGACAGCGAGAGCTGGTTCTGGCCGTCGGCCTGGTACTCGTGCGGATCCTTGTCGGGACTGTCGATGATCGACGTCACGCTGGCGGCGTCGCCGGCCACCGCCTCAGCGATGCTGCCGTAGACGTTGGTGGAGGCGACGATGCTGATGCCGTCGGTGGCGGGGTCGGCGGTGTCGGCCGAGCTTCCGGACGAGCATCCGGCGAGGCCGAGGGCGAGCACCGCGGAAGATGCGAGGACGGGGAGGAGTCGGGAGGTCACACCCCCACACTATTGATAGTGATTATCAATAGCAAATTCAGTCGAGCAGCAGCGCCGGTTCCTCGAGGATCGAGGCCACGTCGGCCACGAAGCGGCTGGCGACGTCGCCGTCGACCACGCGGTGGTCGAAGCTCGCCCCGACCGTGGTGACGAAGCGCGGCCGCACCTCGCCGTCGACGACCCAGGGGCGCTGCTTGATGGTGCCGAGCGCCACGATGCCGACCTCGCCCGGGTTCAGGATGGGCGTGCCGGTGTCCATGCCGAAGACGCCGATGTTCGTGATCGTGATGGTGCCGTCGGCCATGTCGGCGGGGGAGGTGCGGCCCTCGCGCGCGGTCAGCGTGAGCTGCTCGAGCGACTCGGCGAGGGTGCGCATCGACATGTCCTGCGCATCCTTGATGTTCGGCACGATCAGGCCGCGCGGGGTGGCCGCCGCGATACCGAGGTTCACGTAGTTGCGCACGATGATCTCCTTCTCGGTGAACGCCGAGTTGACCATCGGGTTGCGCTGCACCGCCCAGATGATGGCCTTCGCCATGATCAGGAGGGGGGAGATCTTGACCCCGGTGAAGTCGGCGGAGGCCTTCAGCCGCTTGACGTAGTCCATCGTGCGGGTGGCGTCGACGTCGACGAAGAGGCTGACGTGCGGGGCGGTGAATGCGCTCGCCACCATCGCCTTGGCGATCTGCTTGCGCATGCCCTTCACCGGGATGCGCTCCTCGCGCACCGGCGCCCACTGCGGCGTCTCGATGTTGTGGAAGACCTTCGCCTGGTCGGCGTGCCGCACGACGTCGTCGCGGGTGATGTCGCCGATCAGCCCGGTGGGGGCGACCTCGTTCAGATCGACGCCGAGGTCTTTCGCGAGCTTGCGGATGGGCGGCTTCGCGATCACGGGGAGACCGGGGATGGGCTGCTGCACCCGGGCGACGCGCTGGGCCGGGCGGGCGCCCTCGGGGGCCTCGCCGATGGCGGGGATGGCGGTGGTGCTGCGGCGCGAGGAGCGACGGCTGGCGACGTGGCCCTTGATGCCGTAGCCGACGAGCACGGCGCCGGGCTTCTCGTCGGCGGTCGCCGTGCGCTCGGCGGTGGCCACCATCGACTCGGTCTCGGTGAGGTCGGCGGCGGGCACCACGCGGATGGGGGCGGGACGCGCATCCGGAACCGACCCCGCCGACACCGTGATGATGGGCGTGCCGACCTCGACGGTCGTGCCCTCTTCGACCAGCACGCTCTCGACGGTGCCCGCGAACGGGGAGGGCAGCTCGACGAGCGACTTGGCGGTCTCGATCTCGACGATCACCTGGTTCACCGTGACGGTGTCGCCCGGGGCGACCTTCCACGAGACGATCTCGGCCTCGGTGAGGCCCTCGCCGACATCGGGGAGGTTGAACTGCGACGACATGGGTTCTCCTGACGTACCTGGTCGGGTGCGGTGGCCTAGTAGGCCATCACGCGGTCGACGGCTTCCATGACGCGGTCGGCGTCGGGCAGGAAGACGGTCTCGAGCTTCGCGGGCGGGAAGGGGGTGTCGAAGCCCGCCACCCGCAGCACGGGGGCCTGCAGCGAGTAGAAGGCGCGCTCGGCGACGGTCGCGGCGATCTCGGAGCCGACGCTGACGAAGCCGGAGGCCTCCTGCGCCACCACGAGCCGGCCGGTCTTGGTGACCGAGTCGATGATCGGCCCGTAGTCGATCGGGCTGATGGAACGAAGGTCGATGACCTCGACGCTGATGCCCTCGGCGTCGGCGATCTCGGCGGCCTGCATCAGCACGCTCACCATGGCGCCGTGGGCGAGCAGGGTGACGTCGCTGCCGACCCGCCCCACGCGGCTGGCGTGCAGCGGAGCGGCCGAGCCGGTGAAGTCGACCGGGCCCTTGGGCCAGTAGCGGCTCTTCGGCTCGAAGAACATCACGGGGTCGTTGGAGCGGATCGCCTCCTGCATCATCCAGTAGGCGTCGTTCGGGGTCGACGGGCTCACCACCCGCAGGCCGGCGGTATGCGCGAAGTAGGCCTCCGGGCTCTCCTGGTGGTGCTCGACGGCACCGATGTGCCCGCCGTAGGGCACCCGGATGACCACGGGCATCGAGAACGCGCCGCCGCCGCGGTTCGTCAGCTTCGCGAGCTGGCTGGTGATCTGGTCGAAGCCCGGCCAGATGAAGCCGTCGAACTGGATCTCGCAGACGGGCCGGTAGCCGCGCATCGCGAGACCGATGGCCGTGCCGATGATGCCCGATTCCGCCAGCGGGGTGTCGACCACCCGGTCGGCGCCGAACTGGGCCTGCAGCCCCTCGGTGACCCGGAAGACGCCGCCGAGACGGCCGATGTCCTCGCCCATCAGCAGCACCTTGGGGTCGTCGGCGAGCGCTTTGGCGAGGCCGAGGTTCAGGGCCTTCGCCATCGGCAGCTCCTGCACGGCGGGTGCGGGCGCGGGCGGGGTGGCCGGCGGGGTGGCCGACGTCGGGGTCGACGGGTTCACGGTGGTCATGCCTGCTCCTCCTGGAACGACTCCTGGAACGACGCCTCGTACCTCTCGAGCCACAGCTTCTGCTCGGTCATCACCGGATGCGGCTCCGAGTACACGTGGTCGAACATCGTGCCGATCGGCGGGGCCTCGAGCACGAGCGTGCGGGCGCGGATGTCGGCCGCGAAGTCGTCGGCCTCGGTGCGCACATCGTCGAAGAAGGCGTCGCCCTCGCCGAGCCCACGCAGATACTTCTCGAAGCGCACGATGGGGTCGCGCTTCACCCAGAACTCCTGCTCGGCGTTCTCGCGGTACTTGGTGGGGTCGTCGGAGGTGGTGTGCGCGCCGATGCGGTACGTCAGCGCCTCGATGAACTGCGGTCCGGCGCCCGAGCGGGCGTCGTCGAGCGCCTTCGCGGTCACGGCGTAGCTCGCGAGCACGTCGTTGCCGTCGATCTGCACGCTCGGCACGCCGAAGCCGCGCGAGCGCAGGTAGAGGGGCACGCGCGACTGCACGCTCACCGGCACCGAGATGGCCCACTGGTTGTTCTGCAGGAAGAACACGTTCGGCGTCTGGCTCGACGCCGAGAACACGAAGGCCTCGCTCACGTCGCCCTGAGAGGTGGCGCCGTCACCGAAGTAGCACAGCACGGCCGCGTCGACCTCGGGGTCGCCGGTTCCGACGAGTCCGTCGCGCTGCAGGCCCATGGCGTAGCCCGTGGCGTGCAGCGAGTGCGAGCCGATCACGAGGCAGTAGCCGTGGAAGTTGCCGTTCGTCGGGTCGGCCGGGTCCCACCCGCCGTGGGTGTTGCCGCGCAGCAGCTCGACGATGGCGAGCATGTCGATGCCGCGCACGAGCCCGACCGCGTGCTCGCGGTAGCTCGGGAAGATGTGGTCCTGCGGGCGGGCGGCGTAAGCCGAACCGACCTGGGCGCCCTCCTGGCCGTGGCTCGGCACCCAGAGCGCCATCTGGCCCTGCCGCTGCAGATTCGTGGCCTCGCCGTCGAAGCGGCGCACCACCGCCATCTGGCGGTAGAACTGCTGCAGCTCGGTGTCGCTCAGGCGATCGAGGTAGGAGCGGTACTCCTCGGCCGACTCGGTCGGGGCGAACTCGCCCTCGACCGAGAGGAACTGGACCGTCGGGGTGTCGGTCATCGGAGGATCCTCGCTATCTCGTCGGCGGCGGCGAGCACGTTCTGCACGCTCTCCTCCTCGCCGATCGTCAGTCGGACGCCGTCGGGCAGGTAGCCCCGGGCGATGATGCCGTGCCGGCGAAAGACCTCGAGCGCCTCGGGCGTCTGCTCGCCCACGGGGAACCAGACGAAGTTGCCGTTGGGCTTCGGGATGCCCGACCAGCCCTGCTCGAGCAGCGCCTCGTACACTGCGTCCCGCCGCACGGCGATGTTCGCGACCCGCTCGCGCAGCTCGTCGCCGCGATCGAGGGACGCCAGGGCCGCCACCTGCGCGTGGTCGGTGAGACTCAGCGGCACGATCGTGGTGCGGGCCGGCGCGAGCACCGCGGCGGGCCCGATGCCGTAGCCGATGCGCAGTCCGGCCAGGCCGTAGGCCTTCGAGAAGGTGCGCAGCACCACCAGGTTCGGGTAGCGGTGCACCAGGGCGCGCCCGTTCACCGCGGCGGGGTCTGTGACGAACTCGGCGTAGGCCTCGTCGAGGATGACCAGCAGATCGGACGGGACCTGCGCCATGAAGGCCTCGAACTCGACCGCCGTCACGGCGCTCGAGGTGGGGTTGTTCGGGCTGCAGACGAGCACGAGCCGGGTGCGGTCGGTGATCGCCGCCGCCATGGCGTCGAGATCGTGCCGGTGGTCGGGGGTGTTCGGCACCGGCACCGCGGTGGCGCCGGGGAGCACCGTCATCCACGGGTAGACCTCGAACGCGCGCCACGAGAAGACGACCTCGTCGCCGTGCCCGGCCGCGGCCATCGTGAACTGCATCAGCAGGGCCACCGATCCGGCGGCCACGATCACCTCGTCGGGCTCGACGCCCCACTCCTCGGCCAGGCGGGCCGTGATCTCGGGTGCGGCGGCGTTCGGGTAGCGGTGCAGCTGCCGGGTCGCCCGGTCGACGGCCTCGAGCACGCCGGGCAGCGGGTCGTAGGGGTTCTCGTTCGACGAGAGCTTGAAGCCGGTCGGCGCGGCCTGGCCCTGCCGGTAGGCGGGCAGCGCGAGGATCTCGGGGCGCATCCTCACCGGGACGGCGGGGGCTGCTTCGGAGCCGGAGGTCATCCGTCCAGTGTAGTTCTCGGTCTCATCCCGCCTCGGGAATATGCGCCGAGCTGTGCTCGCGGTCGAGCATCGCGTAGACGAGGGTGTCGGTCCACTCGCCCTTGAAGTGCTCGTCCTCCACGAAGAGGGCCTCGCGACGCATCCCGAGCCGCTCCAGCAGGGCGGCGGATGCGCGGTTCCGCGCGTCGAGGCGGGCGACCACCCGGTGCAGCCCGAACCGGGCGAAGGCCAGCTCGAGAACGGCGCGCGCGGCCTCGGTGGCGTAGCCGTTCCCCTCGGCGTCCCGGGCGATGGCGTAGCCGAGCTCGCCCCGGGCATCCGCCTCGCTGTCGAACTTGAGGAGCACCTCGCCGATCACCCGCCCGCCCTCGGCCAGACCGAGGTCGTCGCGCAGCTGGATGGCCAGCACGAGCCACTGCCCCTCAGCGGTGACCTCGCCCTGCCGGGTGCGCGAGTCGAGCGCCGCCTCGGTCTGCTCGCGCGTGCGCGCGGGCCACGGGATGTAGCGCACCACCTCGGGGTCGGAGTGGTAGCGCAGCAGGTCGTCGAGGTCGCCCGAGCGGTGCGGGCGCAGGGCGAGGCGGTCGGTCAGGATCGGGTAGGCCGGCCGCCAGGGCAGGTTCACCATGCCTCGACTCTGCACCATCCAGCTGGGATAGTGGGGGGCATGCGCAGATTCCTGGTCTCCCTGGTCGTCAACGCGATCGCACTGTGGCTCACGACCCTGATCGTCGCCGGGGTGAAGATCGACCCGATCGGCGACGGCGGCACCGTCGAGACCATCGTCAGCTACCTCCTGGTGGCGCTGGTCTTCGGCATCGTGAACGGCATCATCGGCAGCATCATCCGGGTCGTGGCGTTCCCGCTCTACATCCTCACGCTCGGCATCATCTCGTTCTTCGTCAACGCGCTGCTGCTCTGGCTCACCGCGGTGTTCACCGGACTGTTCGGCTTCGGCCTCACCCTGGCCGGGTTCTGGTGGACGGTGCTCGGCGCCCTGGTGCTGGCCATCCTCTCCGCGATCATCGGTGCGATCCTTCGGCCCCTCGCAGGCCGTCGCGACCGCCGATGAGAGACTGAAGGCATGTCGCGCGAGCCCGAAGACCCCCCTGAGGCCGCCTTCCGCATCTGCATGGTCTGCACCGGCAACATCTGCCGCTCGCCGATGGCCGAGATCGTGCTGCGCGACCTGGTCGAGAAGGCCGGGCTCTCGGGCCGCGTCGTGGTCACCTCGGCGGGCACGGGGGAGTGGCACGTCGGCGAGCACGCCGACCCGCGCACGGTCGCCTCGCTGAAGAGCCGCGGCTACGACGGCAGCACCCACCGCGCGCGCCAGTTCGACCCCGCCTGGTTCGACTCGCTCGACCTCGTCGTCGCGCTCGACCGCAGCCACGAGCGTGTGCTGCGCTCCTGGGCCCGCACCGAGGAGGACCGGCAGAAGGTGCGCCTGCTGCTCTCCTTCGACGCCGACCCCGCCGGCCGCACCGACGTGCCAGACCCCTACTACTCCGACGCGGCCATGTTCGACTCGGTGCTCGCACTGATCGAGCACGCCGACCAGGCACTGTTCCGGCAGCTCGAGCCCGCGTTCCGGCAGCCCGCCGCAACCTGAGCCGTGCATCCTGGAACCCGCATCCTGAACCCTGCTGCCTCCTGAACCCCGCCGCATCCTGAACCCCGCCCGCCTCATCGAAAGACCGCACCCCGCCATGCCCCCTCTGCCTCCCCAGCCGATCAGCCCCCTCGACGGCCGCTACCGCCCCGCCGTCACCGAGCTCGGCGAGTTCCTCTCCGAGGCCGGCCTGAACCGCGCCCGCGTTCGCGTCGAGATCGACTGGCTGCTCTTCCTCACCGAGCACCGGATGTTCGGCTCCACGCCGCTCGAGCCCCAGCTCGTCACCGAGCTGCGCGCCGTCGTCGACGACTTCGGGCAGGCCGACATCGACCGCATCGCCGAGCTCGAGGCGACGACCCGCCACGACGTCAAGGCGGTCGAGTACTTCGTGCGCGAGAAGCTCGCGGCGCTCGACCTGAACGACGTCGCCGAGCTCACCCACTTCGGCTGCACCAGCGAGGACATCAACAACCTCAGCTACGCCCTGACCATCCGCGACGCCGTCGAGGGCGTCTGGCTGCCCGCGTTCGAGCGTGTGATCGCCGAACTGCGCCGCCAGGCCGTGCTGTACCGCGACGAGCCGATGCTCGCCCACACCCACGGCCAGCCGGCGACCCCCACCACCATGGGCAAGGAGCTCGCGGTCACCGTGCACCGCCTCGAGCGCGTGAAGGCGCAGATCGAGGACACCGAGTTCCTCGGCAAGTTCAGCGGAGCCACCGGAACCTTCGCCGCCGACCTGGTCGCCGACCCCTCCGCCGACTGGCAGCGCATCTCGCGCGAGTTCGTCACCTCGCTCGGCCTGGTCTGGAACCCGCTGACGACCCAGATCGAGTCGCACGACTGGCAGGCCGAGCTCTACAACCGCATCAGTCACGCCAACCGCATCCTGCACAACCTCTGCACCGATGTCTGGACGTACATCTCGATCGGCTACTTCACGCAGATCCCGGTGGCGGGTGCCACGGGGTCGTCGACCATGCCGCACAAGGTGAACCCCATCCGCTTCGAGAACGCCGAGGCGAACCTCGAGCTCTCCAGCGCGCTGCTCGACTCGCTCGCGGCGACCCTCGTCACCTCGCGCCTGCAGCGCGACCTCACCGACAGCACCACCCAGCGCAACATCGGCGTCGCCCTCGGCCACTCGCTGCTGGCGCTCGACAACATCCTCGGCGGCCTCGGTCAGATCTCCCTGAACCGGGATGCGCTGGCCCGCGACCTCGACGAGAACTGGGAGGTGCTCGGCGAGGCGATCCAGACGGTCGTGCGCGCCGAGATCACCGAGGGCCGCTCACAGATCAGCGACCCGTACGCGCTGCTGAAGGAGCTCACCCGCGGTCGCCGGATCGGGCAGGCCGAGCTGGTGGCCTTCGTCGAGGGCCTCGACATCGGGGCCGAGGCCAAGGCACGGCTCGTGGCGCTCACGCCGGCGGGGTACACGGGGCTGGCGTCGGCGCTGGTCGACCACATCCTCGACCAGGGCTAGATCTCGAGGTCGAGCGGATGCCCGGCCGCGCCCCGAGGGCGGCCGGGCGTGGGCGGGCGCCGGCGTGGGCGGCCGCCCTAGTGGCCGAGCGGGCCCTGCTGCGGCTCGTCGCCGTCGATCTCGTGCTGCTCACGGTCGTTCGGCTTGATCGACAGCGAGAGCATCGCCATCACGACGAGCACGACGATGAACGCGACACCGAAGAAGATGCCGGCCAGCAGGAACTCGCGCGACACCATCAGCACCACCAGCCCGACGAAGCCGGACAGGATGGCGGACAGGACGATCAGCTCGGCCGGCTTCAGCCGGTCGCGCCTCGTTGGTTGGTTCACGATGCCCTTCTGGTGGGTTCAGACCCGGTGGCGGTGACGGACGCCTGCGTTCCCCAGCGCAGCGACAGGCCGCCGATCACGAGGAACAGGCCGATGACGGCGGAGTAGGCCCCGAGCATCCCGACCGCGAAGACGGGGTCGGTGGGGAAGAAGATCAGCACCAGCGCGAACACCACGGTGAGGCCGCCGCCGACGGCCCAGTCGCGCCCGGCCGGGTTCTTGCCCGCCTTGAGGCCCGCGTAGAGCTCGAGGAAACCGCCGATGGCGGAGTTCATCGTGGCGCAGAACAGGAGGAAGCCGAGGCCGCCGGCATTGAAGCCGAGGGCCAGGGCGCCGAAGAGCACGCTCGCCATCCCCTGCACGAGGAACACGACCCGCGTCGACCTCACCGTGATCGTGCGCCACGACAGCACGGCGACGATGAGCCCCGAGACGATCGCGAGCACGCCGTAGGCGAACAGGCCCACCTGCGCCGAGTGGTTCGGGCTGAACGTGATCACGAGGGCGGTCACGATGAACGGGATCGCCCGGGCCACCGGCACGCCCCAGTAGGGCGACCGATCGGTGCTGCGGCGGGTCTCGGTCACTCCGGATGCCTCGTTTCGACGGTAGGGATGCCCCCAGTCTATTTCGCCCCGGCTGTGTGCCGGGCGCGAGCGGGCGCCGGGCGCGACGGCCACCAGAACCGGTCCCCCGTGAGGAACACCAGGGCGGGAACGAGCACGGTGCGCACGACGAGGGTATCGAGCAGCACGCCGATGCAGACGATCACGCCGATCTGGGTCAGCGCCACCACGGGCAGCACCCCCAGCACCGCGAACACGGCGGCCAGCAGGATGCCCGCACTGGTGATCACGCCGCCGGTCGAGCTGAGGGCGCGGACCATCCCCTCCCGCGTGCCGTGGCCGGCCGCCTCCTCCCGCGCCCGGGTGGTGAGGAAGATGTTGTAGTCGACGCCGAGCGCCACCAGGAACA
Source organism: Herbiconiux gentiana (assembly GCF_024978135.1). Lineage (GTDB taxonomy): Bacteria > Actinomycetota > Actinomycetes > Actinomycetales > Microbacteriaceae > Herbiconiux > Herbiconiux gentiana. The sequence continues at coordinate 100,622 of NZ_JANTEZ010000006.1, forward strand.
GGAACGCGAACAGCACGACGTTCGCGTCGAACGCCGGGAAGCCGAGCACGTTCTGGAACAGCACGTTCGACGCGCCGAGGCTGGCGAAGAACGTGGCGAGCACGCTGGCGATCAGCAGCACGGGCGCCACCAGCGACCGCAGCAGCAGGGCGAGGATCACGAACACGATCGCCAGGATGAGCGGGATGATCAGCGCCTGATCGGCCTCGGAGGCGGTGTTCGTGTCGAGCGCCGTCGCGTCGTTGCCGCCCACGAGCGTGTCGGCGAGCTCGCCGCCCGCGTCGGCGTAGGCGCTGCGGAGGGCGGTGACGGTCGCGAAGGCCGCGTCGCTCTCGGGCTCGGCGTCGAGGGTCACGTCGAGGCGGGTGACACCGGCGGCGCTCTCCCCGGGGCGCACCGACTCGACGCCCGCCACGCCCTCGGCGAGCGTCGCCGCGTCGGAGGCCACCGCATCCGGGGCGAGCACGATCGTCTGACCGGTCAGGCCCGCGTTGAATGACTCGTCGATCACGGCCTGGGCCTTCACCGAGTCGGGTCCGCCGATCAGCTGGTCGGTCTGCGAGAGACCCACCTGCACGCCGATCAGCCCGAGCGACAGCACGCCGATGCCGAGCACCGCGACGATCGCCACCACGGCCGGGCGCTTGGCCACACCACGGCCGAGGCGCATCCACACTCCCGCCTTCCGGGGGTGGGCCGCCGCGTCCGCCTCGCTCTGCACGCGGGGCACGAAGGGCCAGAACAGGCCACGTCCGCAGACGACCAGCGCCGCCGGCAGCACGAGCAGCGCGAACAGGATGGCGATGCCCACTCCGACCGTGCAGGCGAAGCCGAGGGCGCGGTTGCCCGAGAGCTGTGCGAGCAGCAGGGTCAGCAGGCTCAGGGCGACGGTGCCGCCGCTCGCCGCGATGGCCGGCCCGGCGCTCCGCCAGGCCGTCAGCATCGCGGTGTGCCGGTTCTCCTCGCGGGTGAGCTCCTCGCGGTAGCGGGCGACGAGCAGCAGGGCGTAGTTCGTGCCGGCGCCGAACACGAGCACCGAGAGGATGCCCCCGATCGACGCGTCGATGGTGATGCCCAGAGGCTCGGCGAGCGCCGTCACGACGACCCGGGCGAGACCGTCGGCGAGGCCGACCACCACGAGCGGCACGATCCACAGCACCGGGCTGCGGTAGGTGACGATGAGCAGGAACGCGACCACCAGCACGGTGACCAGCAGCAGCCGGAAGTCGGCTCCGGCGAAGGCGTTCGAGATGTCGGCCTGGAACCCGACGGGGCCGGTGAGCAGCGCGGTGAGGCCCTCGGTGCCGGCGTCGGCGTCGGCGCGCACCCGGTCGGCGAGGGCGTTCACGTCGGCGTCCGCATCCGCTTCGAGGGGAACGGCCACCAGGGCGGCGGTGCCGTCGTCACTGAACTGCGGCACGACGGCCTGGGGCGCGATCGAGTCCTCGGCGAGCCGGCCGGCCGCCTCGGTGACGGATGCGCGGTCCGACTCGCTGAGGGCGTCGCCACCGCGGGTGTACACGACGAGGGCGGCCGTCGTGTCGGCGTCGGGGAAGTCCTCGAGCAGTGCCGACACCTGCGCGGCCTCGCTCGACTCCGGCAGTCCGGAGGGCGGGAAGGCGTCGCTCTCGCCCTGCGGGAGCAGCGCGAACAGCAGCGCCACGGCGATCGCGGTCAGGGCGAGGGTGATCCAGGCCGTGCCCCGGCCGCTGACGAATCGGGCGATGCCCCGCATGACTGCTCCTTCTCGACGTGAAAGTCACTTGATTGCTAAGCAACTTAACTACATATGGGATTAGCATGTCAGTCATGACCGATGCCCGCAAGTCCGGCAGCACGACCCCGTGGTCGCGCGACGAGCTGCCCGAGAGCGGAATGCCCGAGGTCTCCCCGATCTCGCAGCAGCTCCGGGAGGTGGACGCCCTCTCGCGCGCCTTCGAACGCCGACTCGGCAGCGTGCTGACCGTGAACCAGACCGACCTGACCGCGATGGAGCACCTCATCCAGGACGGGCCCCTCACGCCCAGCGAGCTCGCCACGCGCCTGAAGGTGTCGACCGCCGCCTCGACGCTCGTGGTCGACCGCCTCGTCGCCCTGGGCCACGCCGAGCGGCACCCGCACGAGCGCGACCGCCGCAAGATCGTCGTGGTGCCGGCGCGCGCCTCGGTCGACCGCACCGTGCAGGAGCTGCTGCCCGTGATTCTCGGGGTGGCCGCCATCGTGGAGGAGATGCCCGAGGCCGACCGCGAGGTCGTCTCGACCTTCCTCGACCGCGTCGCCGACGTCTACCGCACCGCCGCCTCCGCCCCCTAGCGCGGGGCGGACCCTGGCCCGCGCCGGCGACCGGCCACGGCACTCAGGCCGGGGGCATGTCCGCGAAGCGGGAGAAGTGGCCGTGGAAGCCGACCGTGATGGTGGCCGTGGGGCCGTTGCGGTGCTTGGCGACGATGAAGTCGGCCTCGCCCGCGCGCGGGTTGTCTTTCTCGTAGGCGCCCTCGCGGTGCAGCAGGATGACCATGTCGGCGTCCTGCTCCAGCGAGCCCGACTCGCGGAGGTCGGAGATGGCCGGCTTCTTGTCGGCGCGCTGCTCGGGGCCACGGTTGAGCTGGGAGAGCGCGATGACCGGCACCTGGAGCTCCTTCGCCATGAGCTTCAGGGCGCGGGAGAACTCCGACACCTCCTGCTGGCGGCTCTCGACCTTCTTGCCGCTCGTCATGAGCTGCAGGTAGTCGATGACGACCAGCTTCAGGCCGACCTTCTGCTTCAGCCGACGGCACTTCGCACGGATCTCGACCAGCGTCATGTTGGGGCTGTCGTCGATGTAGAACGGGGCGTCGTTGATGCGGCCGCGGGTGGAGGCCAGCGTCGTCCAGTCCCGGCCCTCGATGCGGCCCTTGCGCATGCTCTGCAGCGGCACCGAGGCCTCGGCCGAGAGCAGGCGCATGGCGATCTCGGACCGGCCCATCTCGAGCGAGAAGAAGATCGACGGCATGTCGTTCTTGATCGAGGCCGCCCGGCAGAAGTCGAGCGCGAGCGTCGACTTTCCGAGCGCAGGACGTGCGGCCACGATGATCATCTGACCGGGGTGGAAGCCGTTCGTGAGGTTGTCGAGATCGGCGAAGCCCGTGGGCACCCCCGTCATCGAGCCGTCTTTGCCGGCCGCCGCCTCGATCTCGTCGATGGCCGCGGTGACGGCGACGGTGAGGGGGACGTAGTCTTCGGCCTCGACGCCGCCGTTGACGGCGTAGACCTCGGCCTGGGCGTTGTTGACGAGGTCGGTGACCTCGCCCTCGCTGGCGTAGCCCATCTGCACGATGCGCGTGCCCGCCTCGACGAGGCGGCGCAGCACGGCCTTCTCGGAGACGATCTGGGCGTAGTAGCCGGCGTTGGCGGCGGTGGGAACCAGGCCGGTGAGGGTGTGCAGGTAGTCGGCGCCGCCGGCGCGGCTCAGCTCACCGCTCTTGATGAGCTCGTCGGTGACCGCGATGACGTCGGTGGGCTCGCCGTGGGAGTAGAGGTTGAGGATCGCCTCGAAGATGACCTCGTGCTTCGGGATGTAGAAGTCGACGGCCCGCATGACCTCGACCACGTCGGCCACGGCGTCCTTCGACAGCAGCATGCCGCCGAGCGCGCTCTGCTCGGCGAGCAGGTCGTGCGGCGGGGTGCGGTCGCCGGCGCGGGGTGCGCCCTGGCGCTCTTCACCCGCGAGACCGAGATGGGCGATCGACAAGGTCTGCTCCGCTTCTGCCGCCCGAGGCGGCTCTGTTCACATCTACCGCCGACCACCGACAACGGCGGTGGGGAGGGACGCCGGCCCAGACTACGAACGAGCGCTGTCCACAATCAAACCGGGCTGTGGATAACTCTGTGGACGATCTGCGTGAAACGCCGACCGCCGTGTGCACAAGGTGTGGAATGGTCTGTGGAAACTTCCACCAGAAGTAAGACAAAGAGCCTCCTGACCAGGCATATCCCGATTCCACAGAGTGTGGGTTCCCGCATCCCTCGACCACCGGTTGAACCTTCGTCGGAAGGCCGGTTCCTGTGTACAGATGTGGGGACAGTTCGGGCATGCAAAAGGGGTGCCCGAGCCGTTCGGCTCGTGGCACCCCTTCGAGGTACGGCTACTTGGCCGCGACCACCTGCAGCGAGATCGTCGCCGAGAGGTCGTCGCGCAGACGCACGGTCGCCTCGTGGTTCCCGGTCGCCTTGATGGCGTTCGGGATCTCGATCTTGCGCTTGTCGAGCGAGCCGATGCCGGCCTCCTGCACCGCGTCGGCGATGTCGGAGGTCTTCACCGAGCCGAACAGACGTCCGCCCTGGCCCGCCTTGACGGTGAGCTTGACGACGGCGTTCTCGAGCGACTGCTTGAGGTGCTGCGCCTCTTCGATGGTGGCGAGCTCGCGAGCGGAGCGGGCAGCCTTGATCTGCTCGACCTGCTTCTCGCCGCCACGGCTCCACGTCACCGCGAAGCCCTTGGGGATGAGGTAGTTGCGGGCGAACCCGTTCTTGACCTCAACGACGTCACCGGGCGTACCGAGACCGGTCACCTCGTGGGTGAGGATGATTTTCGACATGGTGCTACTCCTTAACGGCCAGAGCCGGCGTAGGGCAGAAGCGCCATCTCGCGGGCGTTCTTGACGGCACGGGCGATGAGGCGCTGCTCCTGGACGGAGACACCCGTGATACGGCGGGCGCGGATCTTTCCACGCTCCGAGATGAACTTGCGAAGGGTCGCAACGTCCTTGTAGTCGATGACGCCGACCCGGATCGACTTCGCGGGTGCGGCGTTCTTCGCACCCTTGGCGCCGCGGAGCGGCTTGCGGCGGTCGCCGCTTGACTTTCCAGCCATGGTTGGTTCCTGTTCTGAAAGAAGAGAAGTTTAGAAGGGGGTGTCGTCGGCGTAGCTGCCGGGCGTGTTCCAGACGTCGTTCCCGCCGCCTCCGTTGGAGGAGGAGGTCGAGGGCGCGCTGGCTGCCCAGGGCTCTTCGACGGCCGACTGGCCGCCACGCTGACCGCCACCGTTGTAGTTGCCGCCGCCGCCACCGGCACCGCCGCTGGAGGCACGGGTCACCTGAGCGGTGGCGTAACGGAGCGAGGGACCGATCTCGTCGACCTCGAGCTCGATCGAGGTGCGCTTCTCGCCCTCTTTCGTCTCGTAGGAGCGCTGACGCAGACGACCGGTCGCGACGACACGGCTGCCCTTCGTGAGCGACCCGGCGACGTGCTCGGCGAACTCACGCCACACCGAGGCCCGGAGGAACAGCGCTTCGCCGTCCTTCCAGTCGTTCGACGCGCGGTCGAAGGTGCGAGGCGTCGAGGCGATCGTGAAGTTCGCGACCGCGAGCCCGTTCTGCGTGTAGCGCAGCTCAGGATCGGCGGTGAGGTTGCCCACCACGGTGATGACGGTTTCGCCGGCCATGTCGGACTACTCGCCGGCCTCGGCCTTGACGGCGGGCTTCGCGGGAGCGGCAGCCTTGCGGGCGGCCTTCTCTGCAGCCAGCTTCGACGCGGCGGCGACCTGGGCCATGCCCTCTTCGGCCCGCAGCACCTTGGTGCGCATGACGGCCTCGGACAGCTTCAGCTGACGGTCGAGCTCCTTGGTCGCGTCGGAGGACGCGGTCAGGTTGACGACGGCGTAGATGCCTTCGGTCTTCTTGTTGATCTCGTAGGCCAGGCGACGCCGGCCCCAGATGTCGACCTTGTCCACGGTGCCACCATCCGTGCGGATGACGTTGAGGAACTTGTCGAGGCTCGGTGCCACGGTGCGCTCGTCGATCTCGGGATCGAGGATGACCATGAGTTCGTACTGATGCGTCACAAACCCACCTCCTTCGGACTAGAACGGCCACAGAATCTCTGTGACAGGAGGGTTATGCATCTGCCCCGCACCCGCGTGGAGAGTTCCACCAGGCACAGGACAACTTCCATACCCTACCAGAAGCACTGTTCCCGGCGCTCGTGTGTCAGGGTCGGACTGTGCCAGAACCCCGTCGCATCGCCCTCGTCTCGCTGCACACGTCCCCGCTCGACGCACCGGGCACGGGCGACGCCGGCGGCATGAACGTGGTGGTCGTGGGCCTCGCCGACGCGCTCACCGCGGCGGGTCACGACGCGGAGGTGCTCACCCGGGCCAGGTCCGAGGCGGAGGTCGCCGCGACGGAGGCCAGGACGGCGGGCGGCACGAGGGTCCGCTTCCTCGAGGCGGGGCCCCGGGCATCCGTCGCCAAGGGCGAGCTGCCGGCGCACCTCGGCGCGTTCGGCGAGCGGATGCGCGAGCTGACGCCGTTCGACCTCGTGCACTCCCACTACTGGCTCTCGGGCGCCGCGGCCCTGCCGGTCGCGCAGGAGTGGGGCGTACCGCACGTGCAGAGCCTGCACACCGTGGCGGCGCTGAAGAACGCCCACCTCGCTCCGGGCGACCACCCCGAGCCGGCCGAACGGCTGGCGGTCGAGCGGATGCTCGTGCACGCCTCCGAGCTCACCCTCGCCCTGAGCGCCGCCGAGCGCGCGGCCGTGCTCGACGCCTACGCTCTCCCCGGCGAGCGGGTGCGCGTGCTCGCGCCGGGTGTGGACACCTCCCTCTTCCAGCACGCGGCAGCGACCTCCGCCCCCCGCCCCACCCTGCTCGTGCTCGCTCGCGTGCAGCCGTTGAAGGGAATCGACCTGGCCGTCGAGGCGCTCGCGCTGCTCGGCCCGGAACGCCCCCGCCTCGTGATCGCCGGCGGCACCAGCCCGGGCCATGACGAGTACGCCGAGGCGCTGCGCCGACGCGTGCACGAGCTCGGACTCGACGACGACGTCTCCTTCCTCCCGGCGCAGACCCGCGTGCAGACGGCGGCCCTGCTGCGCGAGGCCGCCCTACTGATCGTGCCCTCGTTCTCGGAGACCTTCGGACTGGTGGCGCTCGAGGCGGCGGCGAGCGGCACCCCGGTCGTCACCACCGGCGCCGGGGGACTGGCCGAATCGGTTCCCGACGGGGTGAGCGGTGTGCACGTGCGCAGCCGCCGACCCGAGGACTGGGCCGAGGTGATGGGTGGCCTGCTCGCGCAGCCCGGGCAGCTCTCCGCACTCGCCGCGACGGCGGCACGCTTCGGCCGCGCTCGCGACTGGGCCGAGGCCGCCGCCGACCTCCTCGGGGCGGTCGAGCAGCTCGAGTCCGATCCGACCGCCGTCTTCGGCGAGCGTCCCGTCTTCCTGCACGCCCATCCCGACGACGAGTCGATCTCGACCGGAGGCACGCTCGCCGCACTGGTGCACGCAGGACGCCGTCCGTCGATCCTCACCGGCACCCGCGGCGAACGCGGCGAGGTCGTGCCGGGCGAGCTGCACCCCCTCGAGGGCACCCCGGCGCTGGCGCCCCACCGCGAGGGTGAGCTGGCCCGGGCACTCGACGAGCTCGGGGGAGTGCCCCAGACATTCCTCGGCGCGTATTCCGATTCCGGAATGGAGTGGGGGGACGACGGCTTCGCGAGGGCGGCGGCGGATGCTCCCGCCGGGGCCCTGAGCCTGGCTCCGCTCGCCGAGGTGGTCGACGCCGCGGTCGCCGGCATCGAGCGGCTCGCCGTCGGGTCGCCGACGAGCGTCGTGAGCTACGACGGGATGGGCGGGTACGGGCATCCCGACCACGTGCGCATGCACGAGACCGCCCGGCTCGTCGCGCTTCACTACGGCGTGCCTTTCTTCGCGATCGTCGAACCGCGGGTCGACGGCTCCGGCGCCGCCGACGTCGCCATGCCCCTCCTGGGCGAGCCGCTGCGGCGCAAGACGGCGGCGATGGCCGCCCACGCGACGCAGCTCACCGTCGCGGGCGACCCGCCCCGCTTCACCCTGAGCGGCGGCCAGGTGCACGAGGTGGGCGTCGTCGAGCGGTACCGCCTGGTCGGCTGAGCGGCGTCGCCGGTGCGCTGCCGGGCCCCGCGCATCCGTCACCCAGCTGATCAGGCATAGGATCGTGGAGTTTTGACACGACGGAAAAGGGCTGACGGAATGAGCATCAAGGTCGCGATCGCGGGCGTCGGTAACTGCGCGAACTCTCTGATCCAGGGGGTGACGTACTACAAGGACGCTGACGAGACCGAGTCGGTGCCCGGCCTGATGCACGTGCGCTTCGGCCAGTACCACGTGGGCGACATCGAGTTCGTGGCGGCGTTCGACGTCGATGCGGCCAAGGTGGGCGTCGACCTGGCCGAGGCGATCTGGGCCAGCGAGAACAACACCCTGAAGTTCGCCGACGTCTCCACGACCGGCGTGACCGTGCAGCGCGGCCCCACCCTCGACGGGCTCGGCGAGTACTACGTCGAGATGATCGAGGAGTCCGAGGCGGCTCCCGTCGACGTCGCCGCAGCGCTCCGCGAATCGGGCGCCGACGTGCTCGTCTGCTACCTGCCCGTGGGTTCGGAGGAGGCCGCGAAGTTCTACGCGCAGGCCGCGCTCGACGCCGGGGTAGGCTTCGTCAACGCGATCCCCGTGTTCATCGCGTCCGATCCCGAGTGGGCGGCGAAGTTCGTCGAGGCCGGGCTGCCGATCGTGGGCGACGACATCAAGAGCCAGGTCGGCGCCACCATCACGCACCGCGTGCTGGCCCGCCTGCTCGAGAGCCGGGGCATCCAGCTCGACCACACCTACCAGCTGAACGTCGGCGGCAACATGGACTTCAAGAACATGCTGGAGCGCCGCCGCCTCAACTCGAAGAAGATCTCGAAAACGCAGTCGGTCACCTCGAACATCGACATCGACCTGCCTGCCGGCGACGTGCACATCGGCCCGAGCGACCACGTGCCGTGGCTCGACGACCGCAAGTTCGCCTTCGTGCGCCTCGAGGGCCACGGTTTCGGCGGCGCCCCGATGAGCCTGGAGTACAAGCTCGAGGTGTGGGACTCGCCCAACTCGGCCGGTGTCATCATCGACGCCGTGCGCGCCGCGAAGGTGGCGCTCGACGCCGGCCTCGGCGGCCCGGTGGAGCCGGCCGCCGCCTACTTCATGAAATCGCCGCCGGTGCAGCTGCCCGACGACGTGGCGCGCGCCGACCTCGAGGCGTTCATCGCGAAGAACACGCCTGCGGTCTAGCGGGAACTGACTGAGCGCAGCTCAGTCAGCACTGGCGTCGCGGGATTGCGATGCAATCCCCCTAGCTCCAGCGTGCCACCAGCTCTCGAGCCGACGGGCGGCTTCCTCCTCGCCGAGGGGGCCCTCGTCGAGCCGCAGCTCGAGCAGGAACGCCCGGGCCTCACCCACCTCGCGCCCCGGCTTCAGGTTCAGGATGCGCATGATCTGCTCCCCGTCCAGATCCGGTCGCACCGAGTCGATCTCCTCCTGCGCGGCGAGCGTCGCGATGCGCTCCTCGAGGTCGTCGTAGGCGAAGGCCAGCTGGTCGGCCTTGCGCCGGTTGCGCGTGGTCACGTCGGCGCGGGTCAGGATGTGCAGGCGCTCCAGCTGGTCGCCCGCATCCCGCACGTAGCGTCGTACGGCGGAGTCGGTCCACGCCCCGTCGGTGTAGCCGAAGAACCGCAGGTGCAGCTCGATCAGCCGCGACACCGCGGCGATCGTATCGTTGTCGAAGCGCAGCGCCCGCAGCCGCTTGCGCGCGAGCTTCGACCCGACCACGTCGTGGTGGTGGAACGACACCTGGCCGCCCGGCTCGTTGCGCTTCGTGGACGGCTTGCCGATGTCGTGCAGCAGCGCGGCCAGTCGCAGCACGAGGTCGGGGGAGTCGAGGCGCCCGCGGGTCTTCTCGAGGTCGATGGCCTGGTCGAGCACGGTGAGGCTGTGCTGGTAGACGTCCTTGTGGTGGTGGTGCTCGTCGCTCTCGAGCTGCAGGGCCGGCACCTCGGGGAGCACGAGCTCGGCGAGGCCGCTCTCGACCAGCAGCTCGATGCCGAGCCGGGGCGCATCCGTCTTCAGCAGCTTCGACAGCTCGTCGTTCACCCGTTCGACCGAGACGATGCCGATCGAGTCCCTCATCTCGCTGATCGCCACCGCGGTGTCGACCGCGACGGTGAAGCCGAGCTGAGCGGTGAAGCGGATGGCGCGCAGCATGCGCAGCGGGTCGTCGCCGAACGAGACCTCGGGGGCGCCCGGGGTGCGCAGCACGCCCGCGATGAGGTCGTCCATGCCACCGGAGGGGTCGATCAGCGTGAGCGACGGCAGGCGCAGGGCCATGGCGTTCACCGTGAAGTCGCGGCGCAGCAGGTCGCCCTCGAGCGAGTCGCCGAACTCGACGGCGGGCTTCCGGGTGGTGTGGTCGTACTGGTCGGAGCGGTAGGTCGTGATCTCGACGCTCTCCCCGTCGATACGGGCGGCGATCGTGCCGAAGGCGCGACCCACGTCCCACTGCGCCTGGGAGATCGGGGTCACGATCGCGAGGATCTCGTCGGGACGGGCATCCGTCGTGAAGTCGAGGTCGGTGATGGGTCGGCCGAGGAAGGCGTCGCGCACCGGCCCGCCGACCAGGGCGAGCTCGTGCCCGGCGGCGTGGAAGGCGGTGGCGAGCTTCGCCACGGGGCCCTCGCCCGCGAGCGTCGCGAGGAATTCCAGGGACTGCTGAACGGACTGCACCGAGTCATTTTAGCCGCGCGCCCCGCCCGGCCCTTGCGGTTCCCCGATCTCCCAGGCCGAGCCTCCTAGAATCGGGTCGACGGATGCGAGGCCCACCTCGTGCGCCCGTCACGGCCTATGACATCACCTGCGCGTCGACTGAACCGAGTTGCGCCCGCGATCGCAGCCTGCGCGCTGATCGCCGGTGCCGTGTTCGCGACCCCGTTCGGAGCGGCCGCGACCACACCCGATCCGTCGCCCTCCGCGAGCGCGGTCCCGGTGCCCACGACGGCGACCGACGCGTCCTCTCCGGTGTCGCTCGCGCTCGCCGCCGGCGGCAACGGTGTGATCGCCCCTGGTGCCGACCTCACCGTGACCGTCGAGGTGACGGGCGCCTCCGCCGGCGGAACCGTGTCGCTGTCGATCGACGACAGCGCCCTCCGCACCTCCTCCTCGCTGAGCAGCTGGCTCGACGGCGGCGAAGGGGGATCGCTCGTGGCCCTCGTGACGGTCCCCGCCCCCACCGGAGCGGGGACCGTCACGCTCACCGTGCCGGCCGCCCAGCTGCCCGCCGGGCTCGGAGGGGCGCACGGTCTCGAAGCGACCCTGACCACGGACGGTTCCGACCCCGTCAGCACCCGCAGCACGGTCGTCGTCGACGACGGCATCACCTCCCGCGCCGACGTCACCGTGATCGCGCCGATCACCTCGGTCGCCAGCTCCACCGGGCTCATCCAGCCCGCCGCGCTCGAGGCCTTCACCAACGACACCGGTGTGCTGACGCGGGAGCTCGACGCGGTCGTCGGGCGTCCCGTGACGATCGCGGTCGACCCGCGCATCATCGTCTCGATCCGCGCACTGGGCTCCACCGCGCCCGACTCGGCGGTCGCCTGGCTGCAGCGCCTCGAGTCGGCCTCGAACCCGGTCATCCCGCTCAGCTACGGCGACTCCGACCTCTCGGGCGAACGCCAGGCCGGCGCCTCCTCGGCGCTGCAGCCCACCTCCTTCGACTACGCGCTCGACCCGGCCGACTTCACCGACGTCGATCCCTTGATCGAGCCGACGGCCACACCCACCACGACCGCCCCGGCGACCACCTCACCCACCCCGGCCGCCCCGACCGTGCCCACCCTAGAGCAGCTCACCGACTGGGACTACGCCTCGACGACCATCGCCTGGCCGCGCGCCGGTTCGGTCACGGCGGCCGATCTGCCCTTCTTCGCCGCATCCGGCTACTCGGCCAGCATCGTCGACTCGCAGCAGCTCACCCCCGCGTCGGGCGACGCGGGCGAAGCCGTGCAGGCGGTGGCGACCACCGGGGAGCACACCGTGCTGGCCGCCGATCACGCCGTGTCCGAGGCGATCCAGGATGCGGTGGCCGCCACGACCGACACCGCGCGAGGTCAGGCGGTCGGCGAGCTGGCGGCCTCCCTCGCCCTCGCCGCCGAGACGGGCGGCGGCACGGCCGAGAGCCCCACCCCCGTGCTGGCGGTGCTCGATCGCGCGGCCATGAACCTGAACAGCATCGACCAGGTCGTCTCGACCGTGCAGGCGCTGCCGTGGAGCGCCCCGGGCTCCCTCGACGACCTGCTGCAGCGCACGCCGACGCAGACGGTCTCGCTGGTCGACGGGCCGCAGTCCGACGAGCGGGTCACCCGCATCGCGAACCTCCTCCTCGGCGGGCAGCAGATCGACGCCTACTCCTCGGTTCTGTCGAACCCGCAGCTGCTCTCGGGTCGGCACCGGGCCGATCTGCTCGCGCTGCTGTCGAACTCCTGGGTCGCCAACGAGGGCGGCTGGAGCGTCGCGACGGATTCCTTCAACGAGGAGACCGCGACGACCCTCAGGGGCGTGCAGATCGTCGAGGGTTCCGACATCAACCTGCTGTCGAGCTCGGCTCCGCTGCCCCTCACCATCAGCAACGAGCTGCCCTACGCCGTCTCGGTCATCGTGCACGTCACCGCCTCGAACGGGCGGCTGCTGATCGACCAGAACGACGTCGGCGTTGTGGTGGAGGCGAACTCGCGCAAGAGCGCGCAGATCCCCGTCACGGCGGTGGCGAACGGCTCGGTCACGCTGAGCTTCCAACTGACGAGCTCGAGCGGGGTGCTGATCGCGAACCCGTCGCCGGTCGCGGTGAACGTCAGCGCCGACTGGGAGACCTGGGGCACCGTGATCTTCGTGGTCGCGCTGGTGCTGCTGTTCGGCGGCGGACTGGCACGCAACATCCTGCGGCGGCGCAAGGAGCGGCGAGCCCCGTCGGTCGAGGATGCCTCGTGAGCCCGACGAGCATCGGGCGCGCGAGTGCGTTTCTGGCGTCGGGCACGATCGTGTCGCGCGTCATGGGCTTCGTCAGGGCGATCATCCTGGCCCAGACCATAGGCGTCGTCGGCAGCGCGAGCGGAGACGCCTTCGCGATCGCCAACCAACTGCCGAACAACATCTACGCGATCATCGCCGGAGGCACCCTCTCGGCGGTGCTCGTGCCACAGATCGTGCGCGCCATGCTGCACCACGACGGCGGACGCGGCTACATCAACAAGCTGCTGACGATCTCGATCGTGATCCTGGGCGTCACGACGCTCGTCGCGACCGTGCTCGCCCCGCTCTTGGTGACCATCTCGGCGCCGAGCTGGAGCGACGATCAACGAGCGCTCGGCATCGCCTTCGCGTACTGGTGTCTGCCGCAGATCTTCTTCTACGGGCTCTACACAGTGCTCGGTGAGGTGCTGAACGCCAAGGGGGTGTTCGGTCCGTTCACCTGGGCGCCGGTGATCAACAACGTCGTGTCCATCGTCGGGCTGGTCGCCTTCATGGCCCTGTTCGGCGTCGACCCCGAGGGGGAGCGGCTCGTCACCGACTGGGGCCCCGACAAGATCACCCTGCTCGCCGGCTCGACCACGGCTGCGGTCGCCGCCCAGGCGCTGGTGCTGTTCCTGTTCTGGCGCCGGGCGGGCATCCGCTACCGACCCGACTTCGCCTGGCGCGGCGTCGGGCTGGGAGCCGCGGGCAAGCTCGCCGGCTGGACCTTCGGCATGCTGCTCGTCAGCCAGGCCGCCGGGCTCGTCGAGACGGCCGTGGCCGCGACGGCGTCGGGGGGAGACAACGCCTCGGTGCTGGCCCTCCAGAACGCCTGGCTGATCTTCATGCTGCCCCACTCGCTGATCACCGTCTCGCTGGTCACCGCGTACTTCACGAAGATGAGCGGGCACGCCAACCGCGGGGAGATCCCGGAGCTGCGTCGTGACGTCTCCGCCGCCCTGCGCATCACCCTTTTGTTCATGGTGCTCGGCATGATCGTGTTGATGGTCGCTGCATATCCCTTTGCGAGCATATTTGTCGAGACCTACGCCCAGACGCAGGCGATGGGCAACCTTCTGATCGGGTTCCTCGTCGGGCTCATCCCGTTCAGCGTGCTCTTCGTGCTGCAGCGGGTGTTCTACTCGCTCAGCGACACGAAGACGCCGTTCTTCCTGCAGGTGCTCCAGGCGTCGATCTTCGTGGTGCTGGTGCTGTCGTGCCTGCTGCTTCCGGATGCGCTGGTGGCGGTCGGCATCGCCGTGTCCCTCTCACTGGCCACCGGTGTGCAGGTCGTCGTGGCCGCCGTGATCATCCGGCGGCGGCTGGGCGGAACCGGGGGAGGTCGGGTGGCGCGGAGCTTCGTCCGCTTCCTCGTCGCGGCGATCCCGTCCGCGGCGGCGGGGGTGCTCGTCTACCTCGGAATCCAGTCGCTGCTCGGTGAGACCTTCCTGACCACCGGCTACGTCACGCCGCTCGTCTCGATGGCCGTCATCGGGGTCGTCATGCTCGCGGTCTACCTGGGGGCGCTGGCCGTCGTGCGATCGCCTGAGCTGGCGGATGCGCTGGGGCCCGTTCGGGCTCGGCTGAGCCGCGGGCGCTGAGCCCGTCGGCCGCTCGGCTGGGTCGCCCGCCGCTCGGTGGGGTCGCCTGGCCGCTCGGTGGGGCCGCCGGCCGCTCGGTGAGGCGCTGCTGAGAGCCCGCTCAGCGCCCCGCACCCGCGGAATACCGCGCGGATAGGATGTGTTGTACCGGTCAGCGCCGCACGCCACCGGTGTGCCCCGCGACCATCCTCACAGGAGACAACGACATGCGCGAGATCATCATCATCGGCTCCGGCCCCGCCGGATTCACGGCTGCGATCTACGCCGCCCGGGCGGGCCTGAAGCCCCTCCTCCTCGCCTCGAGCGTCGAGGCCGGCGGCGAGCTGATGAACACCACCGAGGTCGAGAACTTCCCCGGCTTCCCCGAGGGCATCCAGGGCCCCGAGCTGATGCTCAAGCTGCAGGAGCAGGCCGAGAAGTTCGGCACCGAGGTCGTCCTCGACGACGTCACCGCCGTTCACCTCGCCGGTGACGTGAAGTCGGTCGAGACCGGCTACAGCGGAACCTTCGAGGCGCGCTCGGTGATCTTCGCGACCGGCTCGGCCTACCGCAAGCTCGGCCTGCACGACGAGGAGCGGCTGTCCGGCCGTGGGGTCTCGTGGTGCGCCACCTGCGACGGCTTCTTCTTCAAGACCAAGACCATCGCGGTCGTCGGTGGCGGCGACTCGGCGATGGAGGAGGCCACCTTCCTCACCCGCTTCGCCGAGAAGGTCTACCTGGTGCACCGCAAGGACTCCCTGCGGGCCTCGAAGATCATGCAGGAGCGGGCGTTCGCCAACGACAAGATCGAATTCGTCTGGAACTCCGAAGTCGTCGGCATCCAGGGTGAGAACGCCGTCGAGGGCCTGCAGCTGCGCAACACCGTCGACGGCTCCACCTCCCAGCTGCCGGTGCAGGGTCTGTTCGTTGCGATCGGCAACGACCCGCGGGTGCACCTCGTGCACGGCCAGCTCGACCTGACCGCCGAGGGCACCATCGCCGTCGAGGGCCGCTCGTCGATGACCAATCTCCCCGGGGTGTTCGCCGCCGGCGACGTCATCGACCCGCACTACCGCCAGGCCGTCACCGCGGCGGCGTCCGGAACGGTCGCGGCGCTCGACGCCGAGGCATTCCTCGCCGCGCTCGACCAGGCCGAGGCCGAGGCGAGCGATCTCGTCACCGCTTCCTAGCATCCGCCCCGTGCCCGCCGTAGATCGCGGCCCGCACCCGGAACCCACCAACCTCACGAAAGAAGGAACAATGTCCAACGCCAAGGCCGTGTCCGACGCCAGCTTCGAGGCCGACGTCATCAACTCCGAGAAGACGATCCTCGTCGACTTCTGGGCCGAGTGGTGCGGCCCGTGTCGCGCGGTCGCCCCGATCCTCGACCAGATCGCCGCCGAGCACGGCGACAAGCTCGAGATCGTCAAGCTGAACGTCGACGACAACCCGCAGACCGCCATGAAGTACCAGATCACTTCGATCCCGGCGCTCAAGGTCTACAAGGGCGGCGAGGTCGTCAAGACCATCATCGGCGCCAAGCCGAAGGCGGCCCTCGAGGCCGACCTGGCCGCGTTCATCTGAACCCGTCCCCCTTACTGGGGCAGGCTGTAGCCAGTCCCCGCCGAGTGGCCCGTCGCTTTCACGCGCCGGGCCACTTTTGCATGTCATACGATGGGATTTCGGTCTACGTCGGGATGTACGTCAGTGAAAAGCCAGAACCCCCCACAGCAATCGGGTAACAACCTCGATCCCTGGTACTCGAACTACGCCGCGCGCACCGCCGGCCTCGCCGCCTCCGAGGTGCGAGCCCTGTTCGCCGTGGCGTCCCGACCCGAGGTGGTCTCGCTGGCCGGTGGGATGCCGGCCGTCTCGGCGCTGCCCCAGGAGCTCATCATCGAGTCGATGAACCGGGTCATGCGCGACCAGGGTTCGGTCGCGCTGCAGTACGGCTCGGGCCAGGGTGTGCCGAAGCTGCGCGAGCAGATCCTCGACGTGATGGCGATGGAGGGCATCAAGGCCAGCGCCGACGACGTCGTCGTCACCACCGGGTCGCAGCACGCGCTCGAACTCGTGTCGAAGCTCTTCCTCGACCCGGGAGACGTCGTGCTGGCCGAGGGGCCCAGCTACGTCACCGCGGTCGTGATCTTCCGGTCGTTCCAGGCGCAGACGCATCACGTCGCGATGGACGAGCACGGCATGATCCCCGAGTCGCTGCGTGAGAACATCGCTCGCCTGCGCGCCGAGGGCAAGACGATCAAGTTCCTCTACACGATCCCCTCCTTCCAGAACCCGGCCGGAGTCACCCTCAGCTGGGAGCGACGACTGGAGATCCTCCAGATCGCGAAGGACAACGGCATCCTCGTACTCGAGGACAACCCCTACGGTCTGCTGCACTTCGACGCACCGCCGCCCCCCGCTCTGCGCTCCATCGAGCAGGAGGGCGTGATCTACCTCGGCACCTTCTCGAAGACGCTCGCCCCCGGCTTCCGGGTCGGCTGGGCCCTGGCACCGCACGCCATCCGTGAGAAGCTCATCCTCGCCAACGAGGCCGCCGTGCTCTCACCCAGCTCCTTCAACCAGCTGATCATCTCGGAGTACCTCGACACCATCGACTGGCGCGCCCAGGTCGACCGATTCCGTGGCGTGTACAAGGAGCGAAAAGTGGCCATGATCGGGGCTTTGAACGATTACCTCCCGAGCCTTCAGTGGACCGACCCCAAGGGTGGTTTCTACGTCTGGCTCACACTGCCGCCCTACCTCGACTCGAAGCAGATGCTGCCCCGCGCCGTGAAGGAACTCGTGGCCTACACGCCGGGCACTGCCTTCTATGCCGACGGCAACGGCCACAGCAACATCCGGCTGTCGTTCTGCTACCCGACGCCCGAAGCCATCCGCACGGGCATCCGTCGCCTGCAGACCGTGATCAGCGGCGAGACCGACCTGGTCGAGACCTTCTCGAAGACCGGGCCGCTCGGCACCGTTCGCGACCGCAACTTCTCAGCACCGCCCCCGAACCTGAATTGAGCTCATGAGCGAAGCAACTCCTCACACCGTCGTCGTGCTGGCCGGCGGCATCTCGCACGAGCGCGACGTCTCCCTGCGGTCGGGCCGCCGCGTGGCCGACAGCCTCGCCGAGCGTGGCCACCGAGTCATCCTGCGCGACCCTGACGCCAGCCTGCTGCAGTTCCTCGACGAGACCCGCCCCGACGTCGTGTGGCCCGCGCTGCACGGGGCGAGCGGCGAAGACGGCGCGCTGCGTGCGCTGCTCGACGCGCTCGACATCCCGTACGTCGGCTCGACCTCCGACCCGTCGCGTCTGGCGTGGAACAAGCCGACCGCGAAGGTGCTCGTGTCGCGCGCCGGCCTGCAGACCCCGCGGTCGATCACCCTTCCGCGCGACACCTTCCGCGAACTCGGAGCCACCGAGGTGCTGGCGCGCGTCTCCGCGTCGCTGGGCACCGACCTCGTCGTCAAGCCGGCGCAGGGCGGCTCAGCCCTCGGTGTCGGAATCATTGACTCGGCCGACGACCTTCCGCGGGCCGTCGTCGACGCCTACACCTACGGCGACGTCGCTCTCATCGAGCAGCGTGTGCGCGGCGTCGAGGTCTCGGTGGGCATCCTCGACCTGGGCGATGGCCCGTTCGCCCTCCCGGGCGTGGAGATCGAGCCCCGCTCGGGCGTGTACAGCTTCGAGGCGCGGTACAACGCGGGGGAGACGCGCTTCTTCGTGCCGGCTCGTCTCGACGACGAGACGTCGCAGCTGGCGGGGGAGACGGCGTTGCGCATCCACGAGACGATCGGGCTGCGTCACATCTCGCGGATCGACCTGATCATCGACGACGCGGGGGTGCCGTGGTTCTTGGAGGCGAACGTGCTGCCTGGGCTGACGGAGACGTCGATGGTGCCGCAGGGGATTCTGGCCACCGGGCGGTCTCTCGGTGAGGTGTACGGGACGCTCAGCGAGGTCGCGATCGCGGAGGCGGCTGCGGGGCGCTGAGGAATGTTTCACGTGAAACGTCCGCTGCCTTCGGGTGGCGGGCGTTTTTCTTTGGATGGCGCCGCGCTCGGTCGGCCAGGGGTCACAGCGTCGTGAATCCACACGCTCGCCATCGGGACATGCAGCACCGGCTGGCGCTTAGTAGCTCCGCGTCGGGGTCCGTGGACCACGTGCACGGGCGCTAGCCCGACTCGCCCGCGTCGGTGCCCGGTTGGTGGGCCAACCTCTTGGCGCTGACGTTGGTGAAGCACTCGCTCGGGCCCGACGGAGCCACCCCGAGCCCCTCGGAATTAGACGAAGTGCGGGCCCTGTGTCTTCACAGCACCGAAGCCCTCTTCGCCCAGCTCGGTCAAGATGCGGTTGAGGTCTTGGATCGTCGCAAAATCGATCACGATCTGGCCCTTCGACCGCCCCAGGCTCACTTTCACCCGCGTGTTCAGCCGATCGCCCAGCCGCTCACCGATCTCGTCGAGATGCCCGCGCTTCTGCCCGGCCGTCGTCTTCGCGCGGGTCTGCTTCGGTGCCGACGACGCCAGAGCCTCCGCCGCGCGCACCGACAGATCCTCGTTCACGATCTTGTCGGCGAGCTTGTTCATCGCCTCGACATCGCCGACCGCCAGCACCGCTCGCGCATGTCCCGCACTGAGCACTCCAGAGGCGACTCGGTTCTGCACCGCAACCGGCAGCCGCAGCAGACGCAGCGTGTTCGTGATCTGCGGCCGAGACCGACCGATCCGCTCCGCGAGCTGCTCCTGCGTGATACCGAAGTCCTCGATCATCTGCTGATACGCGGACGCTTCTTCCAGCGGGTTCAGCTGCGACCGGTGGAGGTTCTCCAGCAGCGCGTCGCGCAGCATGTCCTCGTCGGCCGTGTTCTTGACGACCGCCGGGATCGCGTCGAGCCCTGCCTCCTTGGTCGCCCGCAGCCGCCGCTCGCCCATGACGAGCTCGTACCGCTGCTCGGCGTCGCCCTCCCGAGGAAGCTCCCGCACGACGATCGGCTGGAGCACCCCGATCTCCTTAATCGAGTGCACCAGTTCGGCCAGATCCGCGGGGTCGAACACGCTGCGCGGCTGCTTTGGGTTCGGGACGATCGACGCCGGATCGAGCTGCGCCAGGCGCGCACCCGGCACGGCGACGAGCTCAGGTGCATCCGTCTGTGCATCACGCCGTGGGGCGTCGAAGAACACGTCGACCGGCCGAGAGCCCTCGACCCTCGGCTCGTCGGTGGGGATCAGGGCGCCGATGCCACGGCCGAGGCCGGTTCTCTTCTTAGTTGCCACGGTTCGGGGCTCCTCTTTCTGCGATTTCTGCTGCGGCCTCGAGGTAGGAGACAGAGCCGGGCGAACCCCGATCGAACCCGATCACGGTCTGGCCGTAGCTCGGCGCCTCGGAGATCCGCACGGAGCGGGGGATGACCGCCGCGAGGGTCTGCTGGGGGAAGTGCGTTCGAACGTCTTCGGCGACCTGGAAGGCGAGCCTCGTGCGTCCGTCGTACATGGTGAGGAGGATAGTCGACACCGCGAGCGTCGGATTGAGATGACGCTCGATGAGGCTGATGTTGTTCAGCAGCTGGCTGAGGCCCTCGAGTGCGTAGTACTCGCACTGGATGGGGATGAGAACCTCGCGCGCTGCCACGAGAGCGTTGATCGTCAGCAGGCCGAGCGACGGCGGGCAATCGATGAAGACATAGTGGAACGTCTCGCCGGCGTCAGTCTTCTCGGTGAGGAAGCGGTCGAGCGCACCGCGCAGGCGCTGCTCGCGCGCGACCATGGGCACGAGCTCGATCTCTGCCCCAGCGAGGTGGATCGTCGCCGGCAGGCAGTACAGGTTCGGCGATTCGGGGCTCTGCTGGATGATCTCGGACATCGAGCCGTCGCGGATGAGTACGTCGTAGACGCTCGGTTGATCTCCGCGGTGATCGACTCCCAGCGCGGTAGATGCGTTTCCTTGAGGGTCGAGGTCGATCACCAGCACGCGGGCACCTTCGCTGGCCAGGGCCGCGGCTAGATTCACCGTGGTGGTGGTCTTACCGACCCCGCCCTTCTGGTTGGCGACTGTCAGGATGCGTGGCGAGTGGGGGAGGGGGAACTCCCGGACTGCGAGAGCGCGCTTTCGCTGTGACAGGTTCGCCAGTTCCCGAGCCAGTGGAGTCGACGCATCAAAGGCGGTGGGATCACTGGTCATGCACTAAATCCTGTCGGTATGTTTCACGTGAAACATGGGCGAGCGAGAAGCCCGAACGGACGACTTCGATCGTACCGAACATCACTGACAGTGAAGACCACGGCGCCGGTTCGCCAGCCCGTGTCAGCCGATCTGCGGGCATTGGTCAGGCCATCAACAGGGGTTCCCCCGATGAGACGGGCAACATCTGGTGGTGAACTGCTGTCCGGAGCTCCATTGACATTGGAGCGGACCTATTGCCAACGTCGGGGATGTCCCGAATCTGAGGCTCAGACCCACCGGGTGGTAGGGAAGCTACCAATGGCGCAACCGGCGCAGAACCAAACAGTTGGTTCGTGAGGCGCGGCTGCTTAAACGGAGGTAATGATACCGATTGCGTATCGCGAGGCGGACCTAGGAGTGTGGCGCTCCTACCTAGGATCCGCGGGTGCAGCTCGTGCGCGCTGGAATCCCGCTAATGCCCCAAAGGCGAAGCTCAGTCGCTGTTCGAAGGTGCGTGAGCCATCCGGCCGGTTGCTTGACGGGATCTCCCCACGGAGGCGGTTGCAGGTTGGCCCCTCTCCGTGATCTCGACGGCTCATGTTTCACGTGAAACATCGACAGAGCAGCCGCCCACGGGGGGGCGCGGCTCTTATCCCGGCGGCAGGGACACCGACTAGGTCTCGCGAGGCGGACCTAGGAGTGGGGCGCCGCTGCGCGGGAGCCGGGTGCAGCTGGTGCGCGGTGGGCGCCCGCCAATGCCTGACGGTGAAACTCAGTCGCCCTTCGAAGGCGCGTGAGCCATCCCACCGGCTGCTTGGCGGGATCTCCGCACCGAGGCGCAGGCAGGTCAGTCCCGCTATCCAATGTTTCGAATCACAGTTTCACGTGAAACATCGACAGATGAGCCTCCCATCAATGGCGGTGACTGCGCGGCGAAAAGGCTGGGTGATCTCGCATGTCATTCGACATAGGCAGTGTGAATGCCGTTCTCAGGATCGCGTAGGCGTTTGATTTCGCTATCAGGGTCGTGATGAATGGTGGTCGACTGCCCAAGTCATAGCGCGTCGATTGTGAATAGAACTGGTCAGCACCGGTTCGACGCTGCAGGGTCCGGCAGGCAGATTCGCCGGCGCTCGCGCACAGCCGGGGGGAGCGGTGGGTTAGGGGACGCGGGCTCGGATGACGCGGGTGACGTCGACGCCGACGTCGGAACCGAGTTCCAGGACCTCGACGGCGGTGAGCTTGTACTTGCGGATGGCCTTTTCGGCGGCCTCGATCTCGGCTGCTGCTGAGGCGCCCTTCATGAGGACGAGCTCGCCGCCCGAGCGCACCAGGGGAGTGGCCATGGGGATCAGCTTGCTGAAAGCGCTGACGGCGCGGGCGGTGAGCTGGTCGAGGCGGCCCTTGGGGTACTCCTGGGCGCGTTCGCGCACGACGGTCACGTTGGTGAGGCCGAGGTTGTGCTTCTGTTCGGCGAGCCACGCGACGCGCCGCTCCATCGGTTCGATCAGCACGAAGTCGACGTCGGGACGGGCGATCGCCAGCATGATACCCGGCAGGCCGGCGCCGCTGCCGATGTCGCCGACGACGCCTGGGCGGAGCAGTGGTGCGACGACGCCGCAGTTGACGATGTGGCGGGTCCAGAGTCGGGGGAGTTCCAGCGGGCCGATCAGGCCCAGTTCCTCGCCGCGCGCGACCAGGTCGGCGGCGTAGGCGCGCGCCAGGTCGACGCGGTCGCCGAAGACGCGAGCCGCGGCGGGTGGTTCGACCTCAGCCGATATCACGGTCACGGTCGCGGTCTCGGACGAGTCGGCCGCGTCAGCTGCGCCGGAGGAGGACGACGTAGGCGACAACGACGGGTCTGAGGTCGAGGACAAGGAAGGTGAATCCCTACGCACGCGAGACGACGGTGTGCCGATCCCGGCCTTCACCCTCGGACTCCGACGTGAGACCGCGAGCCGCGACGATGTCGTGCACCAGCTTGCGCTCGTACGACGACATTGGCTCGAGGTGTGCCGCATCCGCGCCACCGTCCAGCCGCGCCACCGCGTCGTCGACGAGCTTCTCCAACTCACGCTGGCGCTGCTCACGGCTGCCACCGACATCGAGGATCAGACGCGAGAACTCGCCGGTCTTCGTCTGCACGGCGAGGCGGGTCAGCTCCTGCAGGGCCGCGACGGTGTCGGGACGGGAGAGCACGCGGAGGTTGCTCTCGCCGGAGGCGTTGACCGAGATGTAGGCGCGGCCGTCGGTGACCTCGATGTCGATGTCGCCGTCGAGATCGCAGATGTCGAGCAGCTCCTCGATGTAGTCTGCCGCCACGTCGCCCTCGTCGTCGAGGGAGGCAGCAGAGCGCGTCGGCGTGGCCGATGATGGTGCGGGCGCGGCGGCGGCGTCGGAAGCGTCCACGCCGGGGTCCTCTACAGCCAGTGCCTCGTGAGCGACGGGCGCCGACGCGAAGGCGGCCGCGACGGCGGGGGAAGGGGCAGCGGGAGACGGGACCGAGGAGGTCGGCGCGTCCGTCGTGGTGGTCTCGGTCACATCGCTCATTTCTTGTCGCCCTGCTTCTTGGCCCGGTTCTTGTTGACGGGCTGCTGTCGTTGCGTGGTCTTCGGGGCCTCGGGGATAGTCTCGATGGCCGGAGCGCCCTTGATGGGCTCCAGCTTGCCCTTCTTCGCCAGGCGCGCCTCACGGGCCTTCGCGGCCTCCGAGCCGGGCGTCGGCATGTTGCGGATGACGAGGAACTGCTGACCCATGGTCCAGAAGTTCGAGGTCAGCCAGTAGAACATGACGCCGAGCGGGAAGGCGACACCCGAGAAGACGAACACCAGCGGCAGGATGTAGAGCAGGATGCGCTGCTGGCGGTACATCGGGCTGGCCTTAGCCTCGGGCGACTGGTTCTTCGCCATGATCTGCAGCTGAGTGTAGAACTGCGACGCGGTCATCAGCACGACCATGAGGCCCGCGATGACCATGACCTGCCAGGGGCCCCCGGCGTTGAATGAACCGATGAAGGTGTCATGCAGGGGAGCCACGCCGAACAGCGTGGCGTCACCGAACTGCTTGCCGAGGTTCGCATCGAGCGGGCCGACGCCGGCCTGACCCTTCTGCGCATTGTTCAGCACCGAGAACAGGCTGAAGAAGATGGGCATCTGCAGCAGCAGCGGGAGACAGGAAGCCAGGGGATTCGTGCCCGTCTTGCGGTAGAGCTCCATCGTCTCGCGCGACATCGCCTCGCGCGAGAACTGATCCTTCTTGCCGCGGTACTTGTCTTGGATCTTCTTCAGCTGCGGTGCGACCTCGAGCATCTTGCGCTGACTCTTGATCTGACGTACGAAGATCGGGATGAGGGCGGCACGGACGACCAGCACCAGACCCACGATCGAGAGCACCCAGGTCAGACCGGCGGCGGGGTCGAGACCGAAGAAGGTCCAGACGTAGTGCCAGGCGACCAGGATCAGCTCCACGACCCATTTGATGGGCCAGAGGATCGTATCGAGAAGCGGGATTTCCATGGGGTGGGGTCAGCCCTTTCCGTGGCTAGCTGGTATGACGAAACCGAACGGCGTGAGCCGGTATCTCTGCCGGCGCGCGGGAGGCACGTCGTCGACGCCGCCCTTCGCCCATGGGTGGCAGCGAGCGATGCGGTAGACGCCCATCGCCGAACCGACGACGACGCCCCGCTGCTGGATGGCCTGCAGAGTGTAGGAGGAGCACGAGGGGTAGTAGCGGCAGACGTCTCCGTACAAGGGGGAGATCACCGCGCGGTAAGCGCGGAGCAGCAGCACCGCCAGATTGCGGGGGAGCAGTACGATCGCCGTCACCACTGACATCATGCGAGTACTGATCCTTTGGTGAGAGAACGCGACAGTTCTTCGAAGAGTACGCCGTAAGGCTGTGACGCAGCTTCGGGCAGTGCGCGCACGACCACGTCGGTGCCCGGGGCGAGCGAGGGGAGCAGTGCGAAGCTCGCCGCCTTCAATCGGCGACGCACGCGGTTGCGCACGACGGCGACGCCGACCGATTTCGCCACGATGAACCCGAAACGCGCATCCGACGACGAATCATCGGATGCGCGAATGTAGGTGACGGTGCTGGGACCGACGTACTTCTTGCCGCGACGCACGGTGCCGCGATAGTCGGCGCCCTGCGTGATGCGGTTGCTCTTGGCCAGCACCGCGGGTCTGGGGCCTACGCGGAGAGTTCGGTGCGACCCTTACGGCGCCGAGCCGAAAGGATCGAGCGGCCGGCACGGGTGCGCATGCGCAGACGGAAGCCGTGCACCTTGGCGCGGCGACGGTTGTTCGGCTGGAAGGTTCGCTTGCTCATAATGATCTCCGGTGGGGCAGGCCTTCAGGGTGAACGCCCGGCTTAAGTAAGAGGTGCGGCTGCAAAACCACACAAGTCAACTGACTAAATCTACGGCCCAGAACGCCCGGGGTCAAACCGGCGGCGCAAAGGATCAATTATCCACACGCTGTGGACAAAATCTGTGTATGACACGCACCCCGTCAATACAGCGAACTTGCCCTCTGTCGTGCCAGTAGTTAGCTTAGATTCCTACAGTTACTAACAGCCGTCCCGGGGGCAGGATGACGGCGCTGTCGAACGGAACGGTTCGACGAGACGAGCGCGTTCGACAGGAGTTCCATTGGCAGACGGTGCCGCTTCCACGGAGGACAACTGGCGAACGGTCCTCCAGGTGCTGTCGACCGATGACCGGATCACCCCGCAGCTGAGGGGCTTCCTCGGCCTGGTGGTGCCGAAGGGCATCCTGGGCGGTTCGTTCTACCTCGAGGTGCCGAACGACTTCACCCGCGACATGCTCGAGCAACGGGTCCGTCCCTCCCTCCTCTCCGCGCTCGGCACCCTCGACGACGCGCTGGCGGTCTCGAACTTCTCGGTGGTCGTGAACCCCGACATCGACGACTACGACAGCGGCGCCGACAACCCCGCGCCCTCGGTGGCGGTCGACACGCGCGACGAGCTGACCCAGCCCGTCGTCACCTCGAGCTACGCCGAGTCGATCCCCCACGCTCAGGAGACCGTCGGCCCGGCTCGCAACAACGACACCCGGCTCAATCCCAAGTACAGCTTCGACAACTTCGTCATCGGCGGCTCGAACCGCTTCGCCCACGCGGCCGCGGTCGCCGTCGCCGAGGCGCCGGCCAAGGCTTACAATCCCCTCTTCATCTACGGCGACTCCGGGCTCGGCAAGACCCACCTCCTGCACGCCATCGGGCACTACGCCATCTCCCTCTATCCCGGGGTGCGGGTGCGGTACGTCAGCTCCGAGGAGTTCACGAACGACTTCATCAACTCGATCGCCAACAACCGCGGCGCCGCGTTCCACAGCCGCTACCGCGACATCGACCTGCTGCTGATCGACGACATCCAGTTCCTGCAGGGCAAGGCCGAGACGCAGGAGGCCTTCTTCCACACCTTCAACACCCTGCACGACCACAACAAGCAGGTGGTCATCACCTCCGACCTGCCGCCCAAGCACCTCACGGGCTTCGAAGACCGGATGCGCACGCGCTTCGAGTGGGGTCTGATCACCGACGTGCAGACCCCCGACCTCGAGACCCGCATCGCGATCCTGCGCAAGAAGGCGCAGAGCGAGCGGCTCCGGGTGCCCGACGACATCCTCGAGTTCATGGCCACCAAGGTCTCGAGCAATGTGAGGGAGCTCGAGGGCACGCTCATCCGCGTCACGGCCTTCGCGAGCCTGAACCGCACGCCCGTCGACATGCAGCTGGTGCAGACGGTGCTGAAAGACCTGATCACGCTCGACGACGACAACGTCATCGCGCCGGTCGACATCATCAACCACACCGCCGAGTACTTCAAGCTCTCGGTCGACGACCTCTACGGCTCGAGCCGGTCGCAGGCGATCGCCACAGCCCGGCAGATCGCGATGTACCTGTGCCGCGAGATGACGAGTCTGTCGCTGCCGAAGATCGGGCAGCTGTTCGGCGGTCGGGATCACACCACGGTGATGTACGCCAACAACAAGATCGGCAAGCTGATGACCGAGAAGCGCTCGATCTACAACCAGGTCACCGAGATCTCGAACCGCATCAAGCACAACCAGCGCTACAAGAGCGCCTGAGAGCCGCCTGTCGACGTTTTCCACAGATTGTGAAAAAGATGTGGAGAAACCGGCTCAGGATGTTGAACACCGCCCCGATCGTGTGGAATCGTTCTCCGGCCGTTCAGGTCCCGTCCCTCGCTGTCACCATGTCATTCACACGGTGCCAACAACTCACACGGGTGTAGTTCCGCTCAGTGTCGAGCTTTAAACAGACTTATCCACATATCCACAGCGGTTAAGACTGTTAAAAATCCAACATTAATGAAAATCACATCCCACAACCTTGTGATTCGAGCCGGTCATGACGCGTCACAGCCGTCGTCGCCGCATGCGGATAACATGAATCCGACCAGAGGTCTCAAATGCCGACAGAGGTGACTGCGTGAAGTTCCAAGTAAACCGAGACGTCTTCAGCGAAGCAGTGTCCTTCGCCGTGAAGCTGCTTCCTCAGCGCACCACGCTGCCGATCCTGAGCGGAGTGCTGATCGAGGCCACCGACGACGGTCTCAAGCTGTCGTCCTTCGACTACGAGGTCTCGGCGCAGACGCAGATCGCCGCCGACATCGAGGAGCCGGGTGTCATCCTCGTCTCCGGTCGCCTGCTCTCCGACATCGCGAGTCGCCTGCCGAACGCACCCGTGCGCTTCAGCACCGAGGACTCGCGCATCGTCGTCAGCTGCGGCACCGCGCGCTTCACCCTGCTGAGCATGCCGGTCGAGGAGTACCCGACCCTGCCCCAGGTGGGCGCCGAGTCGGGGCTGCTCCCGGCCGAGCAGTTCGCCGCCGCGGTCTCGCAGGTCGCCGTGGCCGCCTCGCGGGACGACGTCACCCCGGTCATCACCGGTGTGCAGCTCGAGGTCAGCGAGAACAGCATCTCGCTCGTCGCCACCGACCGCTACCGCGTCGCCGTGCGCAACATCGACTGGGACTCCAACGACTCCGGCACGACCACCGCGACCGCGCTGGTGCCGGCACGCACCCTGCAGGAGGTCGGCAAGACCTTCGGCAACGCGGGCACCATCTCGGTGGCCATCACCAACTCCGACGATCGCGAGCTGATCGCGTTCAAGAGCGACAAGAAGACCGTCACCACCCTGCTCATCAAGGGCAACTTCCCTCCCGTGAAGCGCCTGTTCCCCGAGAGCGTCGACAACTATGCGGTGATCAACACCGCCGACCTGATCGAGGCGACCAAGCGCGTGTCCCTGGTGCTTGAGCGCGAAGCGGCGCTGCGGTTCACCTTCACGATCGACGGTGTGACCCTCGAGGCCATCGGCTCCGAGCAGGCGCAGGCCTCCGAGTCGATCGACGCGCTGCTCACCGGTCAGGACACGGTGGTCTCGCTGAAGCCCCAGTTCCTGCTCGACGGGCTGAGCGCGGTGCACTCGGAGTTCGTGCGCATCTCGTTCACCAAGACCGACAACCCCAACAAGCCGGGGCCGGTGCTCATCACGAGCCAGTCGTCGAAGGACCAGCCCGGTTCCGACGACTACAAGTACCTGTTGCAGCCGAACCTGCTGCTGCGCTGAGCCCGCTGCATCTGCTGCAGCAGCTCTGAACCACTCGACACCCGCGACATGACACAGAAGGAGACGGCCATGGAGATCGGCCTCATCGGACTCGGCAAGATGGGCAACAACATGCGTGCCCGCCTCAAGAAGGCCGGCATCGGCGTGGTAGGCTACGACACCAACCCCGCCGTGAGCGACGTCGCCGACCTGGCCGCGCTCGCCGCCGCGCTCCCCGCGCCCCGCATCGTCTGGGTGATGGTGCCGGCTGGCAAGATCACCGACAGCGTGATCGACGACCTGTCGAACGTGCTCGACGAGGGCGACCTCATCATCGACGGCGGCAACTCGAAGTGGACCGAGGACTTCAAGCACTCCGAGCTGCTCAGCCCCAAGGGCATCCAGTTCATGGATGCCGGAGTCTCGGGCGGCGTCTGGGGCCTCGAGAACGGCTACGGCCTGATGGTCGGCGGCACGGCCGAGATGGTCGAGCGCGCCATGCCCGTCTTCGACGCCCTGCGCCCCGAGGGCCCGCGGGCCGAGGGCTTCGTGCACGTCGGCGAGGTCGGCGCCGGCCACTACGCCAAGATGGTGCACAACGGTATCGAGTACGGCATGATGCAGGCCTATGCCGAGGGCTACGAGCTCCTCGACGCGAAGAAGGACATCATCAAGGACGTCACCGGCACCTTCAAAGCCTGGCAGCGCGGAACCGTCGTGCGCTCCTGGCTGCTCGACCTCCTCGTGCGCGCCCTCGAGGCCGACCCCGAGTTCGACCAGATCGAGGGCTACGTCGAAGACTCCGGCGAGGGCCGCTGGACCCTCGAGGAGGCCATCGAGAACGCCGTGCCGATGCCCGCGATCAGCGCCGCGATCTTTGCCCGCTTCGTCTCGCGTCAGGACGACTCGCCCTCGATGAAGGCCGTCGCCGCCCTGCGCAACCAGTTCGGCGGCCACGCGGTCAAAGAGCTCGACTGAGCCGACCCGCCCAGGTCGTGATCGTCCGTCATCTCAGCCTCACCGACTTCCGCAACTACCGCACCGCGGAGGTCGCGCTGGAGCCGGGTGCGAACCTGTTCGTGGGGCGGAACGGTCAGGGCAAGACCAACCTCGTCGAGTCGCTGGGGTACCTCAGCACTCTCGGCTCGCACCGGGTCTCGAACGATCAGGCGCTCATCCGCGCGGGTGAGGACGCCGCGATCGTTCGGGCCCGGCTCGAGCACGACGGCCGGGAGCTGCTGGTCGAGCTGCAGCTGAACCGCGCATCCGCCAACCGCGCCCAGGTCAACCGGGCGGCGATCAAGCCGCGCGAGCTGCCGCGGTACATCTCGACCGTGCTGTTCGCCCCCGAAGACCTGGCGCTGGTGCGCGGCGAGCCGTCGACCCGCCGTCGTTTCGTCGACGCGCTGCTCGGGGCAAAGGCACCGCGCCTGCTCGGGGTGTTCTCCGACTACGAGCGGGTGCTGAAGCAGCGCAACGCCCTGCTGAAGTCGGCACGGGCATCCGGTTTGAAGGATGCGAAGCTCACCACTCTCGAGCTCTGGAACGAGCGGCTGGTCGACCTGGGCGCCGAGATCATGGCCGAGCGCCTCGCGATCGTGGCCGCGCTCGGACCCTTCGTGCGCGAGGCCTACCAGGCCGTGGCGGGGTCGGATCAGGAGCCGACACTCGAGGTCGTGATGAGCGTGCTGTCCGAGCATCCGGAGACCGACACCGACGACAGCGGCGAGCCGGCCCCCTCGGTGGGTGCGGGGCTCAGCCGCGACGACCTGGCGGAGGCGTTTCGGGCCGCCCTCGACCGGGTCGCCCGGGCCGAGCGCGACCGGGGCATCACGCTGGTCGGCCCCCATCGCGACGACGTGCTGTTCCGGCTGAACACCCTCCCGGCCAAGGGGTACGCGAGCCACGGCGAGTCGTGGTCGTTCGCCCTCGCCCTGAAGCTGGCCTGCGCCGAACTGCTGCGGGCCGATTCGTCGACCGGCGACCCGATCGTCATCCTCGACGACGTGTTCGCCGAGCTCGACCAGCGCCGGCGGGGGCGGTTGGCGGATGCGGTGAAGGACTACCAGCAGGTGCTGATCACCGCGGCCGTCTACGACGACGTGCCCGAGGAGCTGACCGCCCACACGGTGCGCATCGAGGCCGGCGCGATCGTGGAGGCGGAGACGCCCGAAGCGGCGGAGACGCCAGAGGCCCCCGATGCCTGAGCCCACCCGCCGCAACCCGGAATCGCAGAACGTCTACCTGCGGCTGAAGACCGCGTTCGGCGACCCGACGTCGCGGGCAGCCCGGTGGCGGGAGAAGAAGACGAGGGCCCGCGGCGACGACGAGGCGAGCGTGCCCTACGGGGTGGGTCGCGACCCGAAAGGCCTCGGCGACGTGATGTCGGGTCTCTCCAGCGAGCTCGGCTGGGGCTCGTCGCTCGCGAAGAGCGACCTGCTGCTGGCATGGACCGAGATCGCCGGCCCCGAGACCGCCGAGCACAGTCGTCCGATCGGCATCACCGACTCCGTGCTGACCGTGCAGTGCGACTCGACGGCCTGGGCGACGCAGCTGCGGCACATGCGTGTGCTGATCATGACGACGATCGCCCAGCGGTTCCCCGAGGCGGGTATCGAGTCCATTCGCTTCGAAGCCCCCCACGCCCCGTCGTGGAAACGGGGCTCCAGATCGATTCCAGGGCGGGGTCCTCGCGATACCTATGGCTGACGGGGCAAATATGGTCACGCCCTCGGAGAAATCTCGTCTACGGGGCGTCTGAGCGCTTTTTCCCATCCCGGGTTTGATAGAATTAAGGGTCGCCTGCCCGGCCGTTGGGCGCGGCACTGAGGAGCCCATTTCCATATGTCTGAATCGGACAAGGTCCACCCCGACAACGAGTACGGCGCCGACCAGATCCAGGTTCTCGAAGGCCTCGAAGCGGTGCGCAAGCGCCCCGGCATGTACATCGGCTCGACAGGGCCTCGAGGTCTGCACCACCTGGTATACGAGATCGTCGACAACTCCGTCGATGAGGCGCTCGCCGGCTACGCCACCCACATCGAAGTGGTCATGCGCAAAGACGGCGGCATCACGGTCACCGACAACGGTCGCGGCATCCCCGTCGACATCCACCCCGTGCAGAAGAAATCGACCGTCGAGGTCGTGCTCACCATCCTGCACGCCGGCGGCAAGTTCGGCGGCGGCGGGTACGCGGTGTCGGGTGGTCTGCACGGTGTGGGCTCGTCGGTCGTGAACGCGCTGTCGAGCGAGCTCGACGTCGAGGTGCGCCGCCAGGGCAGCGTCTACCGCCAGAGCTACAAGATCGGTGTGCCCCAGGCGCCGCTCGAGCAGGGCGAGTCGACCACCGAGACCGGCACGCGCATCACCTTCTGGCCGAGCGCCGAGATCTTCGAGACCGTCGAGTTCGACTACGAGACCCTGCGTGCCCGCTTCCA
This sequence comes from Herbiconiux gentiana, assembly GCF_024978135.1. Taxonomy (GTDB): domain Bacteria; phylum Actinomycetota; class Actinomycetes; order Actinomycetales; family Microbacteriaceae; genus Herbiconiux; species Herbiconiux gentiana. The sequence continues at coordinate 132,246 of NZ_JANTEZ010000006.1, forward strand.
GCAGATGGCCTTCCTGAACAAGGGCCTGGCCATCAAGCTGACGGATGAGCGGGGTGGCGAATCGGGCGACGAGGAGGAGACCTCGGTCACCTACCTCTACGAGAACGGCCTGAAGGACTACGTCGAGTACCTCAACCGCTCCAAGAAGGCCGATCTCGTCAACGACGAGATCATCTCCTTCGAGCAGGAGGACACCGAGCGCAAGATCGCGCTCGAGGTGGCCATGCAGTGGACGACGGGCTACACCGAGAGCGTCCACACCTACGCCAACACCATCAACACGCACGAGGGTGGCACCCACGAGGAGGGCTTCCGCGCGGCGCTCACCTCTCTCGTGAACCGCTACGCGCGCGAGAAGAACATCATCAAGGAGAAGGACGACAACCTCTCCGGCGACGACGTGCGCGAGGGCCTCACCGCCGTCATCTCGATCAAGCTCGCCGAGCCGCAGTTCGAGGGTCAGACGAAGACCAAGCTCGGCAACACCGAGGCGAAGGCGTTCGTGCAGAAGGTCGTGGGCACCGAGCTCACCGACTGGTTCGACCGCAACCCGGTGCAGGCCCGCGACATCATCCGCAAGGCCATCCAGGCCTCGCAGGCGCGCCTCGCCGCCCGCAAGGCCCGGGAGCAGACCCGCCGCAAGGGCCTGCTCGAGGGCGGCGGCATGCCGGGCAAGCTGAAGGACTGCTCCAGCCGCGACCCCGCCCGCAGCGAGATCTTCATCGTCGAGGGCGACTCGGCCGGTGGCTCCGCCATCCAGGGCCGCAACCCCGAGACCCAGGCCATCCTGCCGCTGCGCGGCAAGATCCTGAACGTCGAGAAGGCCCGACTCGATCGCGCGCTCGGCAACAACGAGGTGCAGGCCATGATCACGGCGTTCGGCGCCGGCATCGGCGAGGACTTCAACCCCGACAAGGCGCGGTACCACAAGATCGTGCTGATGGCCGATGCCGACGTCGACGGCCAGCACATCACCACGCTGCTGCTCACCCTGGTGTTCCGCTACATGCGTCCGCTGATCGAGCTCGGCTACGTCTACCTCGCGATGCCTCCGCTCTACCGCCTGAAGTGGTCGAACTCGCCGCACGAGTACGTCTACTCCGACGCCGAGCGCGACGCGCTGCTCGTCGACGGCCAGGCGGCCGGCAAGCGCATGCCCAAGGAGAACGGCATCCAGCGCTACAAGGGTCTCGGCGAGATGGACTACCGCGAGCTCTGGGACACCACGATGGACCCGGACACCCGCACCCTCCGCCAGATCACCCTCGACGACGCGGCCGCGGCCGACGAGATCTTCTCCACCCTGATGGGCGAAGACGTCGAATCGCGCCGCAACTTCATCCAGAAGAACGCCAAAGACGTGCGCTTCCTGGACATCTGACCCTTCGATCGAGACTGACACATGACTGACGAAATCACTCCGCCCACCGGCGATCGCATCGAGCAGGTCGATCTCCAGCTGGAGATGCAGCGCTCCTACCTCGACTACGCGATGAGCGTCATCGTCGGGCGCGCCCTGCCCGACGTGCGCGACGGCCTGAAGCCCGTGCACCGCCGCGTGATCTACGCGATGTACGACGGCGGGTACCGTCCCGACCGGGCCTTCTCCAAGTCGGCCCGCGTGGTCGGCGAGGTGATGGGTCAGTTCCACCCGCACGGCGACACGTCGATCTACGACACCCTGGTGCGGCTCATCCAGCCGTGGAGCCTGCGCTACCCGCTCGCGCTCGGCCAGGGCAACTTCGGCTCACCCGGAAACGACGGCGCCGCCGCCCCGCGGTACACCGAGACGAAGATGGCTCCGCTCGCGCTCGAGATGGTGCGCGACATCCAGGAAGAGACCGTCGACTTCCAGGACAACTACGACGGCCGCACGCTCGAGCCCGTCGTACTGCCGAGCCGCTTCCCGAACCTGCTGGTCAACGGCTCGGTCGGCATCGCGGTCGGCATGGCCACGAACATCCCGCCCCACAACCTGCGCGAGGTCGCCGCCGGTGCCATCTGGTACCTCGAGAACCCCGATGCCTCGCGCGAGGAGCTGCTCGAGGCCCTGATGCAGCGCATCAAGGGCCCCGACTTCCCCACCGGCGCGCAGATCCTCGGCGTCAAGGGCATCCACGACGCCTACCGCACGGGCCGCGGCTCCATCACGATGCGTGCCGTCGTGAACGTCGAGGAGCTGCAGGGCCGCACCTGCCTCGTGGTCACCGAGCTGCCCTATCAGGTCAACCCCGATAACCTCGCGATCAAGATCGCCGACCTGGTGAAGGACGGCCGGCTCGCCGGCATCGCCGACATCCGCGACGAGACCTCGGGCCGCACCGGTCAGCGCCTCGTGATCGTGCTGAAGCGCGACGCCGTGGCCAAGGTCGTGCTGAACAACCTCTACAAGCACACCTCGCTGCAGGAGAACTTCGGCGCCAACATGCTGGCGATCGTCGACGGCATCCCGCGCACCCTCCCGCTCGACGGCTTCATCACCGAGTGGGTCGCGCACCAGATCGACGTCATCGTGCGCCGAACCCGCTTCCGCCTGCGCGAGGCCGAGGCCCGCATGCACATCCTGCGCGGCTACCTGAAGGCACTCGACGCCCTCGACGAGGTGATCGCGCTGATCCGCCGCTCGCCCACGGTCGAGGAGGCCCGCGACGGCCTGATGGAGCTGCTCGACATCGACGAGCTGCAGTCCCGCGCCATCCTCGAGCTGCAGCTGCGCCGCCTCGCCGCGCTCGAGCGGCAGAAGATCCAGGAGGAGGCCGAGGCCCTCCAGCTGAAGATCGACGAGTACAACGTCATCCTCGGCAGCCCGCAGCGCCAGCGCGAGATCATCACCGAGGAGCTCGGCGAGATCGTCGAGAAGTTCGGCGACGACCGGCGCACCGAGATCATGTTCGGCTTCGACGGCGACATGAACATCGAAGACCTCATCCCCGAGGAGGAGATGGTCGTCACCGTCACCCGCGGCGGGTACGTCAAGCGCACGCGCAGCGACAACTACCGCAGCCAGCACCGCGGCGGCAAGGGCGTCAAGGGCGCCCAGTTGCGAGCGGATGACGTGGTCGAGCACTTCTTCGTCACGACCACCCACCACTGGCTGCTGTTCTTCACCAATCGCGGCCGGGTCTACCGCACGAAGGCCTACGAGCTGCAGGAAGCCGGGCGCGACGCCAAGGGCCAGCACGTCGCCAACCTGCTCGCGCTCGCACCCGACGAGCAGATCACGCAGATCCTCGACATCCGCGACTACGAGGCCGCCCAGTACCTGGTGCTCGCCACCAAGGGCGGGCTGCTGAAGAAGACGTCGCTCACCGAGTACGACACCAACCGCTCGGGCGGCATCATCGCGATCAACCTGCGCGACGACGACGAGCTCGTCTCGGCGCTGCTGGTCGACGAGGACAGCGATCTGCTCCTGGTGTCCAAGAAGGGCATGTCGATCCGCTTCACGGCGAGCGACGAGGCGCTCCGGCCGATGGGCCGGGCCACCTCCGGCGTGATCGGGATGAAGTTCCGCGGCGACGACTCGCTCCAGGGCGCCTCCGTCGTCTCCGACGAGGGCTTCGTCTTCATCGTCACCGAGGGCGGCTACGCCAAGCGCACCTCGGTCGACGAGTACCGCGTGCAGGGCCGCGGCGGTCTGGGCATCAAGGTGGCCAAGCTGCAGGATGCCCGGGGCGATCTGATCGGCTCCCTGATCGTCGGGGAGGACGACGAGGTGCTTGTGGTTCTTGCCAGCGGCAAGGTGGTACGCTCTGCCGTGGCCGAAGTTCCGGCCAAGGGACGCGACACGATGGGCGTGGTCTTCGCCCGCTTCGCGGACGATGATCGCATCATCGCGGTGGCCAAGAACACCGAACGCAACCTGGAGTCCGAGCTCGAGGCGGGTGCTGAGCCCGTGTTGACGACGGCACTCGAGGAGAGCGCAGACGCCGGGTCTGCGCCTGGAGAGGACGTAACGACGGATGAGTAATCTTGGCGACAAATTCGCGAAGAAGACGGCAAGAGTCGCCAACACCAAGCAGGTCCGGCTGAAGCTGGTCTACATCGACTTCTGGTCGGTGCTGAAGATCTCGTTCCTGCTCGCCATCATCCTCGGCATCGTGACCGTGGTCGCCAGCTTCCTGGTGTGGTCGGTGCTGAACCAGACCGGTGTGTTCGACTCGATCAACACGCTGCTGCAGGACATCGCGGGCGCCGGCAACTTCGACCTGTTCGACTTCGCCTCGCTGCCGCAGGTGATGGGCTTCTCCATCGTCGTGGCCATCCTGAACGTCATCGTCATCACCGCGCTCGGAGCGATCTGGGCCGCGCTGTACAACCTGGCCGTGCGGATCACCGGCGGCATCATGCTGGGCTTCACCAACAAGTGACGCCCGACCGGCTCGATTGTGTGATCGGGCACTGCGTAGGGTAATCTCTACTCTGGTCAAAAAAACGGGGCTATAGCTCAGGCGGTTAGAGCGCTTCGCTGATAACGAAGAGGTCCAAGGTTCAAGTCCTTGTAGCCCCACCCGTAGATTCACTCCCCGAACGGGGCCTTAGCTCAGTTGGTAGAGCGCCTGCTTTGCAAGCAGGATGTCGGGAGTTCGATTCTCCCAGGCTCCACTCCACATCGAAGAAGCCCCCCACCGGTCGGTGAGGGGCTTCTGTCGTGCGAGGGGCTGGGGGTCAGCTCTCGGGGTTGGTCTCGGGCTCCGGGTCCTCGTCGGCGATCCAGAGCTCGTCGTCGGCCCGGAACGTCTGCCACAGGGCATAGCCGACACCCACGAGGGTGACGACGCCGAGGCTCACGACGAAGGCGGTGCCGACCTTCGAGCCGCCCGACTTCGGGGCCGACTTCTTGACGGCCTTGCCGGCCTTCTGGACCTTCTTGCCGGCTTCCTTGAGGAACTCCGGGTTCTTGGACGACTGCAGCACCGCTGCGGCGGAGCCGAGCGTGCTGGCGAGCGCGGGGATGACCTCGGAGGAGAACTGCTTCTTCACGGTCGAACCGGCCACCTTGACCTCGGCGACCTTGCGGCTCACCGTGGGGGCGACGGAATCGACTGCGCTCTTGACGCGGGGCTTGACCTGCTCCTCGGTGAGGAAGCTGGCCTGCTTGCCGGCCTCACGGATGATCGTGTTGGCACGGTCGAGCACGTCCTGCTGGTCGAGCCACAGTTCTTCTGCCGAACCCTTCAGGCGCTTGAGCGCCTTGCGACGCTTGCGGGAAAGACTCATGGGAAACCTCCATCGGCGAAAGCACGGACAACCTCATCTTGGCACGCTCTGCACCGCGGCAGTAGTTCGCGGCCCTGATCATCCGCTCCCCATCGCCTGGGCCTTCACTGGATGCGGCGCGCCGGTGTGACAGAATCGAGCCATGCCCGCTCACACCCATGTCGCGACCATCACCACCAACCACGGCCCCATCGTCGTGAACCTCTACGGTCACCACGCTCCCAAGACCGTCAAGAACTTCGTCGGCCTCGCCACCGGCGGGATCGAGTGGACCGACCCCAAGACCGGCAAGCCCACCACGGCGCCCCTCTACGAGAACATCGTCTTCCACCGCATCATCCCCGGCTTCATGATCCAGGGCGGCGACCCCCTGGGCAACGGCACCGGCGGCCCCGGCTTCCGCTTCGACGACGAGATCAACCCCGAGCTCGACTTCACCGAGCCCTACATCCTCGCCATGGCCAACGCCGGCCTGCAGGGCGGCAAGGGCACGAACGGCTCGCAGTTCTTCATCACCGTGGGCCCGACCACCTGGCTGCAGGGCAAGCACACCATCTTCGGCGAGGTCGCCGACGACGCCTCGCGTCGCATCGTCGACAAGCTGGCCGGCGTCGCCACCGACGCCTATGACCGCCCGCTCGACGAGGTCGTACTCGAGAACGTCACCGTCACCGAGGTCTGAGACGCACTCGCTGATCCACCGACGCTGATCCACCGATGACGAGCGCCCCGGTCTCGGCCGACGACTACTGCTACCGCCACCCCGGCCGGCAGAGCTTCGTGCTCTGCCAGCGCTGCGGGCGCACCATCTGCCCCGAGTGCCAGGTGCAGGCGGCGGTGGGCGTGCACTGTGTGGAGTGCGCGCGCCGAGACCGGGCGAGCATCCCGCGCCCGAAGCGCAGTCGGGCGTTCGCCCGCCGGGTGACGGGCGCCGATGCACCCGTCGTCACGTACTCGCTGATCGCGCTCTGCGTGGTCGTCTTCGGCCTGCAGCTCATCCCTGGCCTCGGCGTCACGAACGCCCTGCTCTTCGCTCCGGCCTACGTGCAGCCCGCGACGGGCGCTCCGCTCGAGCCATGGCGCATGATCACCGCGATCTTCACGCACTCCACGGCGTCGCTGCTGCCGCTGCACATCCTGCTGAACATGTACTCGCTGTTCATCTTCGGCGGGGTGCTCGAGCGGATGCTCGGGCGGGTGCGGTTCCTCGCCCTCTACCTCATCGCGGGCTTCGGCGGCTCGGTGGCCGTCGACCTGCTGGGCGACCCGCTGCAAGGGACGGTCGGGGCATCCGGAGCCATCTTCGGTCTGATGGGCGCCTTCTTCATCATCAACCGGCACCTCGGCGGCAACAGCATCCAGTTCGTGGTGCTGGTGGTGCTCAACCTGGCCTGGGGATTCTTCGTGCCGGGCATCTCGTGGCAGGCCCACGTGGGCGGTATCGTCGCCGGCGGGCTGGTGGCGCTGGTGCTCGTGCGCACCCGCAACCGGAGTCAGCGCACGGCGCAGATCGTCGGCGTCGCGGCGATCGCGGCGGCCCTCGTGGCCCTCACCGTGATTCGTGCACTGGTCTGAATGCTAGATCGACTAACAGAGTTATCCACACTGTGGAATTCTCCACAGGAGTTTCCACATTGGGGATAATCACACCGGTGTAGTTCAGCGCCACCTGGTGGTCATGATGAAGCCGATGAAGGCGATGCCGAAGCCGATCAGGATGTTCCAGCTGCCCAGGTCGGGAACGGGGAACAGGCCCTGGCTCACGTAGAACACGATGATCCACAGCAGACCGACGATCATGAACCCGAACATGACCGGCTTGAACCAGACCGGGTTGGGGTTCTGCGCCGAGTCGTCGGAGCTGGAGCGCTGGACGTCGCGAGTGCGACGGGCGACATCCTTCGTTGATGCTTTGTCTCGGGCCATGCCGACGATTCTAACGGGGATCATCCCCCGTTCTCCACCGGTTCTCCACAGGCGGCGGCTTCGTGGCCGCTGCTCAGCCACAACTCCTAGGATTGGGGGATGACCGACAGCGCCCAGGGTGAGCTCCGGCGCCCCCGACGGCAGAAGCGCAGCCCCGTCTCCCGGGTGATCGGGGTGTTCGGTGAGCTCCTCATCACGGCCGGTCTGCTCGTGCTGCTCTTCCTCGGCTGGCAGTTCACGCTTAACGGCGTGATCCTGAGCAACCAGCAGGCCTCCGACGCCGATCAGCTGATCGACGGCTGGCAGAACGGCGGCGCCTCCGACGGTGCCACGGCCGCCCCGGTCGCTCCTAACACCGACGGCACAACCGCGAGCCCGGCCTTCGCCTACGGCGAGCCGCCGGCACCCGACGCCGCTCCCGGCGACGCCGAGGAGTTCGCGGTGGTCTACGTGCCGCGCTTCGGCTCGGACTTCAAGAAGACCATCGCCGAGGGGGTCGACCCGCGCTCGGTGCTGAACAAGGGCGGGGCCGGTCACTACACCACCACGCAGATGCCGGGCGAGGTCGGCAACTTCGCCATCGCGGCGCACCGCGACGGCTGGGGCAGCCCGTTCCTGAAGATCAACGAGCTGCAGCTGGGCGACAAGATCTACGTCGAGACCCAGGCCGGCTGGTACACCTACACGTTCCGCGGGCTCGAGTACGTCACGCCCTACGGTGTCGGGGTCATCGACCCCGTGCCGCAGGTGCCGAACGCGGCGCCGACCGACCGCATCCTCACGATGACGAGCTGCAACCCGCTCTACGTGGCGAGTGAGCGCATCATCGCCTACTCGGTGCTCACCGACTGGACGCCGCGCTCCGTCGGAGCCCCGGCGGAGATCTCGGGATTGGTGGGAGCCTGATGTACGCGACGCTCTGGCGACTGATCCCGGGGCCGATCTGGCTGCGCATCCTGATCGTGCTCGTGCTTCTCGCGGCGGTGCTCTACCTGCTCGCGTTCTTCGTGTTCCCCTGGGTCGATCAGATGACGGCCCCCAGCCAGGATGTGACGGTGGATCGATGACCCGTGTTCTCGTGATCGACAACTACGACAGCTTCGTCTACACGCTGAACGGCTACCTGCAGCAGCTCGGGGCCGAGACGGAGGTCGTGCGCAACGACTCCTTCGACGCCGCCGACGCGGCCGAGACCATCGCCGGGTACGACGCGGTGCTCGTCTCGCCGGGCCCGGGCAAGCCGAGCGAGGCCGGGGTCTCCATCCCGGTCGTGCTGGCCGCCCTCGACTCGGGCACCCCGCTGCTCGGGGTGTGCCTCGGTCACCAGGCCATCGCCGAGGCGCTCGGGGCCACCGTGACGAACGCCGAAGAGCTCATGCACGGCAAGACCTCGGTCATCCGGCACGACGACGACCCGTTCTACGACGGTGTTCCCGACGGCTTCACGGCCACCCGGTACCACTCGCTCGCCGTGGTCGACGGCACGGTGCCCGATTCGCTCGTGGTGACCTCGCGCACCGACGGCGGCGTCATCATGGGCGTGCGCCACGTGACGGCCCCGGTCTACGGGGTGCAGTTCCACCCCGAGTCGGTGCTCACCGAGGGCGGCTACCGGATGCTCGGCAACTGGCTCGCGACCGCGGGCCTCGCCGAGGCGCCCGAACGGGCCGCCACGCTGAACCCGCTGCTGCGCGCGGTCTAGCCCCTGTTCGTCAGGCGCCGCTGCAGTAGAAGATCGTGATCGCCGACTTCTGCGCGGCGTCGCCCTCGCGGATCGACTGGCTCGACACGGGCTGACTCACGCCCGCGCTCTGCGGTGTGGCCGCGCATCCGGGATCGGGCTGCACCGTGACCTCGAGCTGCAGGCCGGTGAGGGTGGTCTGCGCATCGGTGTACGGCTCGCCGGTGACGTTCGGCACCGAGACGAGCCCGGTCGACACCACCAGCTCGATGGTGTCGCCGGCGAAAGCGCCGGTCCCCCCGTCGGGATCGGTGCGGATGACGACGTCGGACGGGACGTCGGGCGAGTTCTCCTTGACCGTCTGGCCGACCGAGAAGCCCGCCGTCGTGAGGGCGTTGCTCGCATCCGTCGCCGACTGACCGGCCACCGTGGGAACCGTGACCGACTGGCGGCCCTGCGACACCCGCACGTCGATGACGGTGCCCGGGCCGACGATGGTGCCGGCGGGCGGATCGCTGTCGACGACCTGACCCGCGGGGATGGTGTCGCTGTAGACGTCGTAGCGCGCGGACACCAGATCGAGCTGCTGCAGGGTGGCGTCGGCCGCCTCGTAGCTCTGACCGGTCATGGTGGGGATCTCGCGGGAGGTGGAGGGCAGCGTGTCGGTGGGGGTGAGGGTCAGCACCCAGAACACGATCGCCACCAGGATGACGGCGACCGAGACGACTCCCGCCCAGATCCAGACGACCGGGGGCCGGGACTGCGTGCGCACCGAGTACTCGTCGTCGCCGGCGAGCTGGATGAGCGCCGAGTCGTTGCCCTGCGTGAGGCTCGGCGGGGCGCCGAAGAGCGAGGACTGGAAGTCGTCGGCCGGCACCCGCTTCGACGGGATCTTGCCCGCGCCGGCGATCTGCAGGTCGGTGCGGAACTCGACGGCGTTCTGGAAGCGGGCGAAGCGGTCTTTCGCCAGGGCGTGCAGGGTGACCTGGTCGATGGCCGGGGAGACCTGCGGATTGATGGTCGACGGGGCGACCGGCATCTCGCTGACGTGCTGGTAGGCCACGGCCACCGGCGTCTCGCCCTTGAACGGGGGCTGACCGGTGAGCATCTCGAAGAGCACCACACCGGTGGAGTAGAGGTCGGTGCGGGCGTCGACCGACTCGCCGCGCGCCTGCTCCGGCGAGAAGTACTGCGCCGTGCCGAGGATCGCGGTGGTCTGCGCGACGGTGGCGGAGGAGTCGGAGATGGCGCGGGCGATGCCGAAGTCCATCACCTTCACCTGGCCGCCGTGCGTGATCATCACGTTGCCCGGCTTGATGTCGCGGTGCACGACGCCGGCGCGGTGCGAGTACTCCAGAGCGGTCAGGATGCCCTCGGTGATGCGGATCGCCTCGGCCGAGTCGACCGGGCCCTCCTTGATCACGTCTTTGAGCAGCTTGCCCTCGACGAACTCCATCACGATGAACGGGACGATTCCCTCGAAGCCGCCGGCCTCGGCCACCCGCTCCTCGCCGGCGTCGAACACGCGCACGATCGTGGGGTGCGCCATGCGGGAGGCGGCCTGCGCCTCTTGCCGGAAGCGGGTGCGGAAGACCGGGTCGCCCGCGAGCGACGACTTCAGCAGCTTGATCGCCACCTGGCGCCCGAGCCGCTCGTCGCGCCCGGAGTAGACGTTCGACATGCCGCCGCGCCCGATGAGCTCACCGATGCGATACCTCCCGGCGAGGAGGCGGGTGTCATCGGTCACAGGTGCTGCTCCACGGGGTTCTCGGTCGGACAGGTGTCGAGGTCAGGCTACCGGCAGGACTCAACCCGCGGGTGTCTCGCTCGGCTTGGGCGTGGGGCCGCCGCCGGAGATCGACAGGGTGAGCGCCGGCGAGAATCCCGAGGCCGAGCCGGAGCAGGTGACCTGGTACTTGATCTCGATCGTCGAGGTCTCGGGGCCGGTCGCGGTGAACTCCGCGCTCGTGGCGGTTCCCGGCTCGGCCTGCAGCGTCGCATTCGTGGCCTGCAGCGTGTAGCCGTCGAGCGTGGTGCCCGAGGGGCAGCTGTACGACGACCACGACACGGTGAAGTCCTCACCGGGCTCGACGCTGCCGGAGTCGGTGGTGGGGGCCGACGACGGGGCGTCTGGCACGATCACGTCGCCGTAGACGGTGAGCTGGATGGTCGTTCCCGGGTCGACGTTGCCGACGGGGGTGGCCTGGTAGACGACGTCGACCTGGTCGGCCGACGGGGCGGCGTTGCCGACCACGCGGCTCGCGGACAGGCCCAGGCCGTCGAGGACGGCGGAGGCGTCGGCGAACGACTTGCCCTTGAGCTCGGCCTCGGAGACCGCGATGCGGGAGTTCGTGGGCGTGGGGGTGGGCGCGGCCGAGGTGGGCGCCGCCGAGGTGGGGGGAGCGCTCGTGGCCGTGGTCGGCGCGGTGACGGAACCGCTGTTGCCCTGGAACAGCACTGTAACGAGGGTTCCGATGCCGATGACCAGCAGGATGATGATCAGCACGATCAGGGGCCAGGTCCAGGGGCTGCGCTTCCTCGGTGCCTCCTCGACCGCGTCGGTCTCGGGATCGGCAGGGAACAGCAGCGGGTTCGCGGCCGCGCCTCCGGCGGCACCGGCGCCCGCCGCGGCGAGCACGGTGGTGGCCTGGGTGGGCGCCCCGGCTGCGGGCATGACGGTGGTGGCCGAGGTGGGGGGCAGCGGCTCGTCACCGAGCACCGCGGGAACGGCGGCCGCCGCGGAGGCGATGTCACCGCGCCGCAGCGCCATGGCGGCGCGTGCCAGGGCGCCCGTGGACGACGGGCGGTCTTCGGGCTTCTTGGCGATGCAGGAGAGCACGAGGTTGCGCACCGGGGTGGCGATCGTGGTGGGCAGGTCGGGCGGCGTCTCGTTGATCTGCGCCATGGCGATGGCGACCTGCGACTCGCCGGTGAACGGGCGCTTGCCCGCCAGGCACTCGTAGGCGACGATGCCGAGCGAGTAGATGTCGGTGGTGGGGGAGGCCGGCTGACCGCTCGCCTGCTCGGGCGAGAGGTACTGCACCGTTCCCATCACCTGACCGGTGGCCGTGAGCGGCACCTGGTCGGCGATGCGGGCGATGCCGAAGTCGGTGATCTTCACGCGACCGTCGGGGGTGATCAGCAGGTTGCCCGGCTTGATGTCGCGGTGCACGAGGCCCGCGGCGTGCGCGGCCTGCAGGGCCAGCGCGGTCTGCGCGACGATGTCGAGCACCCGATCGGTGGAGAGCACGTGCTCGCGCTCGAGGATGGTGGAGAGCGCCTCACCGGGCACCAGCTCCATCACGAGGTAGGCGCTGCCCTCCTCCTCGCCGTAGTCGAAGACGTTCGCGATGCCCTCGTGGTTGACGAGCGCGGCGTGCCGGGCCTCGGCGCGGAAGCGCTCGAGGAAGCCCGGGTCGCCCAGGTACTCGTCTTTCAGGATCTTGATCGCGACGGTGCGGCCGATCACGAGGTCGGTCGCCTGCCAGACCTCTCCCATGCCGCCGATCGCGATGCGATTCGACAGCTCGTACCGGCCCCCGAAGGTCACCCCTGCTGTGGGTCTCATTTACTCAGCACCGCCTCTAGTACTCGTTTCGCGATCGGCGCGGCCAATTCGTTGCCTGTGCCCGATTGGCCCAGCCCACCGCCGTCTTCCACGACAACAGCGACGGCGACCCGAGGGTTGTCAGCCGGGGCGAAACCGGTGAACCACAGGGTGTAGGGATCGTCCTCCCCGTTCTCTGCGGTGCCGGTCTTACCAGCCACACTGACGCCGTCTATTCTTGCATTAGTCGCCGCGCCGTTATCGACTGCCTCGACCATCAGCTTCGAAAGTTCCGAAGCTGTTACATCGGTCAGCGGGGTCGAGAACTCTTCGGGCTCGAAGCTCTGCAGCACGCTCAGATCGGGGGCCCTGATCTCGTCGACGAGGTCGGGCGTCATGATCGTGCCGCCGTTCGCGACCGCGGCCGAGAGCATCGCGACCTGCAGCGGCGTCGCCACGTCGCTGCCCTGGCCGAAGGCCGAGAGGGCGAGCTGGGCGTCGTCGAGACCGCGGGGGTACTGGCTGGTCGAGACGTCCATCGGGATGGACAGCTCGCTGCCGAATCCGAAGGCGTTGGCCATGTCGCCGAGCGACGACTCGCCCATCTCGACGCCGAGCTCCGCCATCGGGATGTTGCAGGAGAGCACGAACGCGGTGGCGATCGAGACCTGGTCGCCGCCGCCGCAGGTTCCGCCGCCGGCGTTCGCGACAGTCGAGTCGCTGCCCGGAAGCGGCAGGCGCGCGAGGTTCGGCTCGGTGTGGTCGACCGGCAGGCCGGCGTTCTGCAGCGCCGCCGAGGTGGTGATGATCTTGAAGGTCGAACCGGGCGGGTTCAGGTCGTTGATGGTCTTGTTGATCAGCGGGTCGCCCTGGGCGGCCAGCAGCTGGTCGTAGGTGTCGAGCACCTGCTGGCTGTCGTGGGCCGCGAGGGCGTTCGGGTCGTAGTCGGGCTTCGACACCATGGCCAGGATGCGCCCGGTGGACGGCTCGATGGCGACGACGGCGCCCTGGTAGCTGCCGAGCGCGTCGTAGGCCGCCTGCTGCACGACCGGGTCGATCGTCAGCTCGACCGAGGCGCCCTGCGGGTTCTTGCCGGTGACGAGGCGGTCGAGGTACTCCAGGAACTGGGAGTCGCTCGTGCCGCTGAGGTAGTCGTTCATCGCCTGCTCGATCTGGCTCGAGCCCTGGCCGAGCGTGTAGTACCCGGTCACCGCGCTGTAGAGCGGACCCTGCGGATAGCTGCGCTGGTACTTGAACTCGTCGTCGGTCGGCACCGAGACCGCGATCGGCTGGCCGTCGACGAGGATCGGCCCGCGCTCGACGTCGTAGCTGGCGTAGATCGTGCGGGCGTTCCGGGCGTCGCTCGCCAGGTTGTCGGCCTGGAAGAACTGGATCAGCGTCGTGGAGACGAGCAGCGCCAGGAACATCGCGAACACGACGATGCTCACGCGCTTGAGTTCTCGGGTCACGGGTCTAGATCACCAGCCTCGGCTGATTGCGCACTGTGTCCGACAGGCGGAGCAGGAGCGCCACGATGATCCAGTTGGCCACGAGCGACGAGCCGCCGGCCGCGAGGAACGGCGTGGTCAGACCGGTCAGGGGGATGACCCGGGTGACGCCGCCGATCACGATGAAGCACTGCAGGGCGAGCGTGAACGAGAGGCCGACGCCGAGCAGCCGGCCGAAGTCGTCCTGCCCCGCGAAGCTGATCCGGAGTCCACGCGAGATGAACAGGAGGTAGAGGCCGAAGATGGCGAACAGCCCTGCCAGCCCGAGCTCCTCGCCGAGCGACGCGATGATGTAGTCGCTCTGCGCCAGCGGCGTGATGTCGGGCCGGCCCTCGCCGAGTCCGGTGCCGATCAGGCCGCCGTTGGCGAGGCCGAACAGCCCCTGTACCAGCTGGTAGCTGCCGCCCTGGGCGTCGTAGATGTCGGGGTTGAAGGCGTCGAGCCAGTTGGTGAAGCGGTCGTTGACGTAGACGAGCACCTGACCGGCGATCACCCCGCCCGCGAGGAACAGGCCGACCCCGAGCACGACCCAGCTGGCCCGCCCGGTGGCCACGTAGATCATCACGACGAACAGGCCGAAGTACAGAAGGGCCGTTCCGAGGTCGCGCTGGAAGATGATGATCGCCATCGAGAGCGCCCAGAGCACGAGGATGGGGCCGAGGTCGCGGCCGCGCGGGAAGCGGAGGCCGAGCATCCGTCGCCCCACCATCGAGAGGCTGTCGCGGCGCGAGACGAGGTAGCCCGCGAAGAACACGGCCAGGGCGATCTTCGCCACCTCGCCGGGCTGGAACGAGAACGCGCCGACGTGGATCCAGACGCGGGCGCCGTTGATCTCCTGGCCGAGCACCGGCAGCATCGGCAGGAGCAGCAGCACACCGGCGGCCAGCCCGGCCACGTAGGTGTAGCGCTGCAGCACGCGGTGGTTGCGGATGACGACGATCACGACGATCGCGAGGGCGACGGCCACCGACGTCCAGACCACCTGGCGCAGGGCCGTCGACTCCCAGCCGGTGAGCTTCTCGGCGATGTCGATGCGATAGATCACCGCGATGCCGATGCCGTTCAGGAGCGACGCGATCGGCAGGATGAACGGGTCGGCGTTGGTGGCGACGAGCCGCAGCGCGATGTGCATGGCGAACACCAGCACCGCGAGCCCCGCGCCCAGCGTGACGACGGTGAGGTCGGCGTAGCCGAGGGCGCCGAACTGCACGATCACGACCGCGAAGGCGTTGGTGGCGCAGACGAACAGCAGCAGGAACAGCTCGAGGTTGCGCAGCTTCTGGGGCACACGGATGCGCCGAATGCCCTTGCCCGGCGTGGGGGCGGGGCTCGACGAGACGGGGGCGGTGGGGGCGGCCGACATCAGGGCGCCGGGGTCTCGGTCGCGGCGGGTGCGGGCGTTCCGGACGGGGCAGGCGTGGGCGTCGGGGTCGCGCCCGGCGTCGGGGTGCTGCTGCCGTCGTCGGCGGGGGTGGCGGAGTTCAGGCGCTCGACGATCTCGCGGGCATCCTGAACCGAATCGGCAGTGATGGTGTTCTCGACCTGGTTCTGCGCATAGGGGGTGAGCGCGTCGGTGTCGATCTCGGTCTCCTGGTAGACGTGCGAGAGCGAGACGGGCCCGACGCCCTGCTGGATGCCCTGGTAGATCGAGACGTGGCCGTTCGACTCGCCCACGTAGTAGCGCGTCTGCGTCCACCGGTAGCCGGCCCAGAGACCGGCGGCGACCAGGGCGACCACGATGACGGCGCCGACCAGCCAGGTGATCTTGCGGCGGCGGCTGCGGCGCCGGTCTTCTTCGATCAGCTCGTCGAGGTAGTCCTCGGAGCCGGGCTCGAAGTGGCTCGGTTCGGTGCTCGCAGGGCCGCGGGGGTGCAGCCGCAGACCGGGGATGCCGGCCAGGTTCGTGGACCGGGTCGTGCGGCGGCCGGTGCGGCGCTCGAAGGCGATGGGCGATGCCGCCGAGCCCACGACCACGGGCTCGATCTCGGGGGTCTCGAGCGACTGGTGCACGTCGACCACCACGACGGTGACGTTGTCGGGGGCGCCGTGGTCGAGGCTCTCCTTCACCAGGGCGTTGGCGGCGTCGCTCGGCGAGACCTGGTTCTTCAGGATCTTCTCGATGTCGTCGTGCTCGACCACGCCCGAGAGGCCGTCGGAGCAGAGCATCCACCGGTCGCCGGGTCGGGTGTCCATCACCTGGAGGTCGACCTCGGGGGCCGCGTCGACGTCGCCGAGCACGCGCATCAGCACCGAGCGCCGGGGGTGGGTCTTGGCCTCCTCGGGCGTGATGCGGCCCGAGTCGACGAGACGCTGCACGAAGGTGTGGTCGACGGTGATCTGGGTGAGCACGTCGTCGCGCAGGCGGTAGACGCGCGAGTCGCCGATGTGGGCCAGGGCGACCGAGTGGCCCACGCGCACGAGGGCGCTCAGGGTGGTGCCCATGCCGGTGAGCTCCGGATGCTCGTACACCGTCTCGGTGAGCACGGCGTTCGCGGCCACGATCGCCTCCTGCAGCGCGAACTCGGCGTCGACCGCCGAGCCGTACTCGCCGTCGATCTCGGCCAGCCGCTGGAGGGCCAGGGCGCTCGCGACGTCGCCGCCGGCGTGCCCGCCCATGCCGTCGGCCACCGCGAAGAGCGTCTCGCCCGCGAACCCGGAGTCCTGGTTGTTGGAGCGGATCTTGCCCACGTGGGAGACGGCTGCGCTCACCGTAACGATCGCCACGGGCTACCGCCGCAGTTCGAAGCTCGTGGCGCCGATTCGGATCGGCGTGTTCAGGGGAACATGGACGGGGGAGGTGACGCGCTGGCCGTCGAGGAAGGTGCCGTTGGTGGAGTCGAGGTCCTGGATGACCCACTCCTCGCCCCAGACCATGAGGCGGGCGTGGTGGGTGGAGGTGTAGTCGTCGCGGATGACCACGCTCGAGTCGCTCGAGCGGCCGATGGTGAGGGGCTCGGTGCCGAGGGGGATCTCGCTGTTGTTCTTGGGGCCGGAGGTGATGACGAGGCGGCCGGCGTTGGCGGTGGTGGCGCGCGGGGGGCCGGAGAGCTCGGTGCCGGGGGCCGGGACGAAGGTGGGGACCTTGGGGGCGGGGGGTGCGGGGGTCGCGGGGGTGGAGGGGGCTGCGGCGGCTGTGGGGCGCTGGGCTCCGCCGGGTGCTGCTGCGGCGCCGGCTGCTGCGCTGCCTGGTCCGGCCGCTCCGGTCGCTCCGGCCGCGGCCGGGGTCGCGTCGCTGCGGAGCTTGCGCACGCGCTGGCCGAACAGGTCGGACCGCATCGCGTAGACGATGATGAAGATGAACACCCAGAGCAGGGCCAGGAAGGCCAGCTGCAGGATGAGCAGTGTGAGTTCGCTCATGGCCCGCCTACCGCCAGAATCCGCCGGCGTCGGGGGTGCCGCCGTTCGGCGCGCTGCGCGGCGCGCTCCTCGGGGCGTTCGCACCCGGAGCGCTCGGCCCGCGGCCTCCAGGCGCCGTCTGCGGGACGATGCGGAAGACGATGGTCGTGCGCCCGATCTGGATGACCGAGTCGGGGTCGAGGTTCGCCCGCTGGAACGGCCGGCCGTTCAGCTGCGAGCCGTTCGTGGAGCCGAGGTCGCGCGCCTGGGCGTGCTGTCCGTCCCACAGGATCTCGACGTGCTTGCGGGAGGTGCCGGTGTCGTCGATCGTGATGTCGGCGTCGCTGCCGCGCCCCACCACGGTGCGCGCCTTGGTGATCGGGTGGCGGCGACCCGCGACGTCGAGCACGGGCATCCAGCTGACCTCGCTCTGCACGTTGGCCGAGTCGATCTGGATGACGCCGGTGGTGAGCTTCGGGTCGTCGACCAGCTCGATGGCGACGCCGCCAGCGAACTGGAAGCCCTGCTGGGCGGCGTGCTGCTGCACGATCTGGTTCAGGTCGTCGACGAGGGTCGGGCCGATGCCCGTCATGCGCTCGTAGTCGGCCGGGGCGAGCAGCACGCGGAAGCTGTTGGGCGCGAGGATGCGGTCGCGCGAGACGACGGCCGCCTTCGTGTCGAGCTCGCGCTTCAGCGCGGAGGAGATCTCGACCGGCTGGAGCCCCGAGCGGAAGGTCTTCGCGAAGGCGCCGTTGACGGCGCGCTCGAGACCCTTCTCGAAGTTGTCCAGTATTCCCACGTCTCTCCGTTTCCTGTTCTCCCGGCATCGCTCGGCCTCGGGAGGGAGGCGTCGGGGTGTCGTTCGATGCTCCGCGCAGGCGGCGCGGGCTCTTTAAGGCGTGAATGCTACGTCGATGTTACTTGTCTTGGGTGTTAATGCACTCTCAGCACCCCGGCGGGCAGGTTCTCGGTCGCGTGGGCCGGTTTCGCACCTGCCTTCCGCGCGTGCTAATCTCTCCTAGTTCGCGCGAGTGGCGGAATTGGCAGACGCGCTGGCTTCAGGTGCCAGTGCCCGCAAGGGCGTGGGGGTTCAAGTCCCCCCTCGCGCACGGACGAATGGGATGCCGGTCGGCTGGAGGAGTACCTCCGGGGGCCGGCATTCGTCGTTTCTGCGGTTGTTGCGGTCTGTTGCTGGCTTCTGCGGGCTGTTGCTGGCTTTTGCTGGTCAGCGGGGTTCGATGAAGGTGGTCAGGGCCTCGGTGAGCCGGGCGCGCATCCGCTCGTCGTCGATGCTCGCCGTGCCGTCGCCCGGCTGCACGCCGTAGTCGCCGAACGAGGCGTGGTTGGCGCCGTCGATCACCACGAAGCGGGCGTCGGGCGGGAGGTCGACGCGGGAGTCGTCGATCTTCGCGGGGGTGCTGAGGCCGTCGTCGGTGCCCGAGACCGAGAGCACGGGGATGCCGCCGTCGCTGAGGTCGCCGGCGCAGTACGAGCCGAGGAGCACGAGGCCCTTCACGTCGGCATCGGTCGCGTACTGGCAGGCCTTGACGCCGCCGAGGGAGTGGCCGCCGACGTACCAGTCGTCGACGCCGGGGGCCAGATCGGTGAAGGTGCTGAACGGCCGGAACTCGAGGATCGCGAAGTTGAGGATCGGGCGGACGATCACCACCGTGGTGCCGCTGTCGACGAGGCCGCTGAGCTTGTCGGCGTAGGCGAGCGGGTCGACCTTGGCGCCCGCGAGGAAGACGAGGCCGGTGCCGTTCGGCTCGGCGGATCCGTTCGGTTCGCCGGATCCGTTCGACTCGCCGGTGGGGGTCATCACGACGGCGCCGTGGGTCCAGTGGATGGCGACGGCGGGGTCGTCGGCGACCGCCTGCACGGGGGCGAGCTCGGCGGCGTAGGTGATGTGCGCGTCGACGAGGAAGCCCACGATCAGGGCGACCAGGAGCGTGGCGAGCGCAAGCGCGGCGGGCTTCAGGATGCGGATCGTTCGTCCGGGCATCCGGCGACGGGTCTGTCGGCGGGTCTGCCGGCTTGTCTGCCTGGGCATCAGCGGGCGTGCATCGTGTCGTAGCGGGCGAGGGCGTCGGCGTCGGTCGCGAGCGTGGCGGAGCGGCGGGCCCCGTCGAGGGCGGCGACCGGGTCGGCCTCGAGGCGGGCGAGCTGCAGTTCGCGTTCGGCGGCCGCCAGGCGCGTGCGGGCGTCGGTGCCGACGCCGCTGCGGCGCGACGAGATCAGCTCGCTCGCCGCACTGATGTGGCTCTCGGCGATCGCGAGGGCGCCGGCCAGGGCGTCGCGGGCCGAGTCCAGGCGCTGCTGGGCGGTGCGGGCCGTGTGCAGGGCGTGGTCGAGCTCGGTGGCAGCGGCGTTGAGGGCGTCGATGTCGGCAGTCGGATGCGCGGGGCGGCGCGTCTCGGCCAGGGCGACGGTGTCGCGCACCCGCTTCTCGGCGTCGAGGATGTGCTGGGCCGCGTCGGCGTCGGCGACCGTCGCTCGCAGGGCCTCGGCATCGGCGAGGCGGATTGCGGCCTGGGCCAGGGCGCTGGCGCGGTCGGCGCGGGCCCGGCGGAGGGCGTCGCGGGTGCGATCGACGGAGTCGAGGCGGGTGACGGCCTCGCGGAGGAGCTGCTCGGCGCGCTGCACGTCCTTGGCGACGGGGGCGACGGCGGCGGTCTGCAAGTCCTGCTCGGCCTGCCGGGTGGCGGCGGCCGCGGCGTCGAGGGCGTCCCGGGCGAGGCTGTCGGCGTCGTCGACGGCGCTCAGGGCCGCCGGGTCGTAGGCGTCGCGCAGTTCGTCGAGGGTGGCGGAGGCGAGCGGGAGGCGTTCGCGGGCGTCGTCGATGCCGTCGCGGAGGCGCGCGAGGGCGTCGGGGGCGGCGGTCTCGGCGCGGCGGCGCTCGCCGACGGCTCGCGTCTGGGCGGCGACGAGGGCGAGGGCCGAGTCGCTGAGGGAGAGGATGCGCTTGCTCCAGTCGCGCTGCTCCTGCTCGGTGTCGGGGAAGGAGTCGTCGAGGCGCTGCTTCAGGGCGAAGGCCTCGGAGGCGCGTGCCTTCGCGGTGTCGAGCGCCTCGGCGAACTCGTGCACGATGGCGTCGTCGAATTCGGCGCGGGCGAACTCGAGCTCGTCGGCGGCGTCGCGGATGGCGTCGTCCATCTGCACGAGCTGGATGTTCGCACGCTTGACGAGCTCGTCGACGGGGAGGCGGGTGGGGGCGACGGTGCGGCGCTGGGCGGCGGTGGCCTTCTGCCTCGTGCCGCGGCGGCGCAGGACCGTGGACGCGGCGGCCAGGGTGACGAGCACCGCGCCGAGGATGATCGCGCTCGGCAGCAGGTCGAATCCGTCCATAGGGACAGCCTACGGAGGGAGGGTGGGTGCCGGCTGGTGCCGGCTGGCTTCGCGGTGAGTAGTGATTGCTCATAACGCCCTCAGCGGCTTCTGCGCGAGGTTGGGGCCATGTTCTTTCTGCACCGCTCACGCTCCGCCGCTGTCTTCGCGGGGGCTCTCCTGGTCGCCGGCGTGTTGGGTGGTGCGGTCGCCCCGGCGTCTGCGGCTCCCGGCGATCAGATCTCGGTGTCGACGCCGGCGCTCCTGCCCGACTTTGGGTACGTGAAGCAGGGCAGCGTGATCCCTCGCACGATCGAGCTGCTGAACGACGGCGTCGACAACATCACCATCGATCCGGCGCCGCTCTCGGCGTTGACCGCTCCCTTCTCATTGACCGGCACCACCATCAAGGCGGGCGAGGTCATCGCGCCGGGGCAACGGCGCACCATCTCCGTGACGCTGACGGCCCCGCCCGCTCCCACCGTGGCGATGCAGCCCATCACGCTGACCGTGGTGTCGGCCGACCGCATGGGCACGACTCCCTTCCTGCTCGCTTTCCGGTCGGAGTCGCTGACCACGGCACGGGCGCACTTCGACGTGACGACTCCCGACGGTGGGTCGACGCTCGACTTCGGATCGGTGAAGGTGGGGTCGACCTCTCTGCGGCGGTTGACGCTGACCGTGCGGGGCATCGACCCGCTGTCGTTCGCCGAGTCCGACGTGCGGGTGACCGACGCCGGCGGGGCGGTCGTGAGCGCGGTGAAGGTGGCCGGCTCGACGTTCGGAACGGGGAAGATCTACCGTCCCTCGGAGAGCGCGACGGTCGACCTCGCGCTGGCGCCGACGGCCGCCGGGTCGTTCTCGGGCACGGTGACGATCACCGGTCGCATCATGAACGGCAACCCCGAGTCGCCGAGCGTCGTCGTGGCGCTACCGTTCACCGCGGTCGCGACCGCCGGGCCCACGCCGACGCCGACGCCCACCCCGACTGCCACGCCGCGACCCACTCCGGGCCCGACCGGCACCGCCACTCCCCGGCCCACCACGACGGTGACGCCGCTACCGTCGGGTACCGCCACGCCCGGTGTCGGCGGAGCCGGATCCGGATCCGGTACCGGTGGGGCTGGCGGCTCGCGCGGTGCCGGAGGTGCGGGTTCCTCGCTGGCGAGCACCGGCGCCGAGCCGCTGGTCGCGTCGGGCTTCGGCCTCCTGATGCTGCTCGGCGGTGCCGCTGCGGTCGTCCTCGGCATCCGTCGCCGCCGCCTGCACGGCTGACCCCACCCTCGCCCACGACCCGCCCCGTCCCCCGACGCCGGCGGGCCGTCGGCGTTCCGGGAGGGGCTAGAGGAGCGCCGACGAGAGCTGGTCGACCGAGTGGACGACCGCGATCGCGCCGACCGCCTCGGCGGGGGAGCCGTAGCCCCACTCGACCATGATGACCGGCACCCCGTGGGCCGCGGCGCCGATGATGTCGTGCTCGCGGTCGCCCACCATCACGATGTTCGCCAGGTCGACCGACTGCGCGCGCAGGCGGCGCAGCGCCTCCTCCACCACGTCGGCCTTGGCGCTCCGGGTCTCGTCCTCCGATGAGCCGCAGATGACCTCGAAGCAGTCGGCCACCTCGAGGTGCTCGAGGATGCGCAGCGCCTGCGTCTCCGACTTCGAGGTCGCGATCGCGAGCGGGATCCCGGCGGCGTGCAGCGTGCGCACCAGATCGATCATCCCCGGGTAGACCCGAGCATCGTCCTGCGGCCCCTCCGACGCGGCGAGCCCGCGGTAGACCACGAGCGCCTCCCGGGCCTCGGCCTCCGTCATCGACGCCACGTCGCGGAAGCCGTCGAGGATCGGCGGCCCCACGAAGGCCACGAGCTCAGCCGGCAGCGGCACCGGCCGCCCCATCGCCTGCAGGGTGCGCGAGAGCCGGCCGATGATGCCCGGAGCGGAATCGGTGATGGTTCCGTCGAGGTCGAAGAGGATGCACGACCACGGCTTGGACGGGTTCTGCTCAGTCACCCGCCCAATCCTAGGGTCGCCCCGCGGCCGAGCGGAGCGGGCCCGCAGCTTCGCCGCCCTAGACTCCACCTGAAATGGTCAGCTCCCTCGCCCGCCGCGCCCCCGTGGTCATCACCCTGCTCCTGCTCGCCGCAGCCGTCGTGGTGGTCGCCTCCGGGGTGCTCCCCTGGCCCGACTTCAGCGCCCTCGTCGAACGCGTCGCCCCGGTGCTCGCGTTCGTCATCGCCATCACGATCGTCGCCGAACTGGCGAGCGATGCCGGGGTCTTCACCGCCCTCGCCGAACGCATCGCGGGCTGGGGCCGCGGACGCATCTGGGCGCTCTGGCTGCTCGTCATCGCGCTCGCCGTGGTCAGCACGGCGTTCCTCTCTCTCGACACCACCGCCGTACTGGTCACCCCGGTGGTCGTGGTGCTGGCGCTGCACGTCGGCGTCTCGCCGATCCCGTTCGCCCTCGCGACGGTGTGGCTGGCGAACACGGCCTCCCTCTTCCTGCCGGTGTCGAACCTCACGAACCTCTTGGCGGCGCGGTCCTTCGACGGTGGACCGGTGCAGTTCCTCGGCATCGTCTGGGCGCCGGCGCTCGTGGGTGTGGTCGTGAGCGTAGCTATCCTCTCCGTCGTCTACCGGTCGCGGCTCGTCGGGCGGTACCTCGTGCCCGAGCGCACGCCCATCCGGGATCGCGGCCTGCTTGTCTACTCGGCGATCGTCGTCGTGCTGCTGCTGCCGATGCTCGTCTCGGGCCTCGAGGTGGCGTGGGTCGCGGGAGTGGCGGCCGTGCTGCTGCTCGCCGCGTTCCTCGTGCGCCGGCGGGAGGCGATCTCGGTCGGGCTCGTGCCCTGGCAGGCGCTCGGCATCGCGTTCGGCCTGTTCGTGCTGGTCGAGGCGGCCCATGCCCACGGCCTCGAGGATCTGCTCGCCTCCGTCAGCGGCAGCGGCGACGACCCGCTCAGTCTGCTGCACCTCGCGGCGGTCGCGGCCGTCAGCGCCAACGGCATCAACAATCTCCCGGCCTACCTCGTGCTCGAGCCGCAGGCGGGCAGCCAGCTGCGGCTGGTGGCGCTGCTGATCGGCGTCAATCTCGGCCCGCTCGTCACCCCGTGGGCCTCGCTCGCGACCCTGCTCTGGCACCAGCGCCTCACGGCCTTGGGCGTCACGATCTCGTGGCCGCGCTTCATGGGTCTCGGACTGATCGCGGTGGCGATCATCGTCCCCCTCGCCACGCTGGCGCTCGCCTTCACGGCCTGACTCCGGGGTGCATGGTGGCGGCGCTGGGGCGGTCGCGCATCCTGACCCCGGCGGTGGGTGGGTGGCGGTGCCGGTCGGTCGCGCTTGCTGAACCCGGTGAGGGTGGGTGGCGGCGCTGGGGCGGCTGCGCATCCTGAGCTCTCAGGCGTGGCGAGCGGATGCTCGGGCCGAAACGTCAGGCCTCGACGAACTCGCGCTTCACGACCTGGCCCAGGGAGCCGACGTCGAACTGCACGGCGACGAAGTCGGCCGTCGACACGAGCGCGAGCGCCTCGGGCGCGGGAAGGATCATCGCCTGCGCGAGCGCCCGCTGCTCCTCGGGGACCGCGAGCCGCAGCTCGGCGATCGAGGTGAACAGCGGCAGCACGAGCTCACCCGTCGTCGACAGGACGGTGCGCAGCTGCGGGTCGGCCGCATCCGTCGACCCGGTGATGTCGACCACGAGGCCGCCGGTGCGCATCGCCTTCAGCAGGGCGTCGAGGGTGGTGCGGTTCGGCAGCGCCGCGAAGGTCTCGAGCGCCTTGCGCAGCGGCCGGTTCGAGTACGACTTGGGGAAGGCGGGTCTGCGGGAAGCCACGCTCCCACCCTAACGACCCCGCGAGTGGTCACTTCTGGCGCGAACCTCGCGCAGGTGGCGCCGAAAGTGACCACTCGCCCCTACGAGATCCGCGCGAGTGGGCGGTTTCGGCGCGAAAGTGGCGCGGGTGGCGCCGAAAGTGACCAGTCGGCGAAAAGGTGGGACGCGACGGAGGGCGCGCGGCCGGAGGGGCGGAACGGCAGGGGGACCCGACGGGAGGGGAGGTGGCGGGCGGGTCAGAACAGGCGGGAGTCGGCGTCGTCGAGGCCGCGCATCGCGTCGTAGTCGAGCGTGACGCAGCGGATGCCGCGGTCGAGCGCCAGCGTGCGCGCCTGCGGCTTGATCTCCTGCGCGGCGAAGACGCCCTGCACGGGGGCGAGGTGCGGGTCGCGGTTCATCAGCTCGAGGTAGCGGGTGAGCTGCTCGACGCCGTCGATGTCGCCGCGGCGCTTGATCTCGACGGCGACGGATGCCCCGGCCGAGTCGCGGGCCAGGATGTCGACGGGGCCGATCGCGGTCATGTACTCGCGACGCACGAGGGTGTGGCCGTCGCCGAGCAGCTCGATCTGCTCGGCGAGGAGCTTCTGCAGGTGCGCCTCGACGCCGTCCTTCACGAGGCCGGGGTCGATGCCGAGCTCGTGCGCCGAGTCGTGCTCGACGTCGTAGAGGGAGACCACGAGCACGTCGTCGGTCTTCTTCTGCGTCACCTTCCAGAGCTCGGTGATGCCCGCCTCGGCCTGGTCGGCGTCGGGCTCCTGCACGGTGATGGTGCAGGGCGGGCTCATCCAGTTCAGGGGCTTGTAGCTGCCGCCGTCGGAGTGCACCAGGATGCTGCCGTCGCTCTTCAGCATCAGCAGCCGTTTCGCGAGCGGCAGGTGGGCGCTGAGGCGGCCGGCGTAGTCGACGGAACAGGTGGCAATGACGAGACGCACCAGTAGAGCGTAACCGCCCGCCCGGCCTCACCCGCCCGGTCGGCAGGTGGGGGGCGACCGGCCGGCAGGTGAGGGAGCCCGGTCGCCAGGTGAGGCCGACCGGCCCGGGTCAGCGGCGGGGCGCGCGCTCGCGGGCGGCGGGCGAGGCGAGGCCGGCGAGCAGCACGAGCACGAGCACGAGCAGCAGGGCGTGCAGGATGCCGAACTCGTGTCCGAGCAGGCCGATCACCGGCGGCCCCACCAGGAACGCGGTGTACCCGATGATCGCCACCGCGCTCACGCGGGCGGCCGAGACCTTGGGGTCGGTGGTGTCGGCGGCGGCCGACATGCCCACCGGGAAGCCGAGCGAGCTGCCGAGCGCCCACAGGGCCGCACCCACGAAGGCCAGCCACGGCGCCGGGGCGAAGATGAACAGCAGCAACCCGAGCACGGCGAGGCCGGCACTCACCCGCAGCACCGGGACCCGCCCGAAGCGGTCGAGCACCGGGCCGCCGGCGACGCGGCCGACCGTCATCGACACCGTGAACACGCCGAACGCGATGGCGCCGGTGGTGTTCGACTGGTCGTAGCCGTCGACCATCGCGATGGCCAGCCAGTCGTTGGCCGAGCCCTCGGCGAAGGCCATGCCGAGCATGATCAGGCCGATGGCGAGCAGCCGCACGTCCTTCCACACGCCGAGCGACTCGGCGAGGCGCTCGCGGAGGGGCTTCTTCGGCGCGTCGTCGAGTTCGGAGGCCTCCGCGCCCTTCGGCACGAAGCGGATGGCGACGAGCACCGAGGCCAGCACCACGACGGCCATCACCGCGAGGTGCACCACGACGGGCACCGAGAGAGCGGATGCGAGAGCACCGATGCCCGCCCCGGCGACGGTGCCGAAGCTGAAGAACGCGTGCATGAGCGGCATCAGCGTCTTGCCGATGGCGCGTTCGGCGGCGGCGCCCTCGACGTTCATCATCACGTCGACCGCCCCGTTGCCGAAGCCGAAGAGGGCGAGCCCCACGGCCACCACGGCGGGCGCGACGATCGTGTCGGTACCGAGCCCGATGCCGACGAGGCCCACCGAGACGAGGCCCAGCACCACGGCCATGCCGGCCCGGGCGCCGATGCGGGCCATGATTGGGGGCGCCGCAATCAGCCCGACCACCGAACCCGCCGACATCGCGAAGATCAGCAGACCGACCTGAGCCGTGTCGATGCCGAGCTGATCGCGCACGGCGGGGAGCCGCGCGACCCAGCTCGCGATCGAGACGCCGCTGAGGGCGAAGACCACGAAGATCGCGTTGCGCCAGGCGTGCAGCCGGCGGAGCGGGAGCATGGTGGTCGTCATGGGAATCCTCGGTGACTCGAAGGTGGCGGTGGCGTTGGCGGTGGCGGAGCGGTGGCGACGAAGCGGCGGCGAGGTCAGGGGCCGGATATGCGGTGTGACCTCGAATCGAATCGTTTCGATCGAATCGATTCGACTACAGTAGCGAGCATGAGCGGCGGATCGCAAGGCACGCACCGGGCGACCCTGTCGCACGTGGCGGAGCGCGCCGGGGTGTCCCGGTCGACGGCGTCCCTGGCGTTCAGCGGCAACGGGCCCGTGTCGGCCGCCACCCGTGACCGGGTGCTCGCGGCGGCGGCCGCGCTGGGCTACGGCGGTCCCGATCCGCGGGCCCGGTCGCTGCGGCAGGGCCGCTCGGGCGTCGTGGGCATCGTCTTCGACGAGCGGCTGCTGCACGCCTTCCGCGACCCGGTGAACGTGCAGACGCTCGACGGCATCGCCGACGGGCTCGGGGTCGACAGCAACGGCCTGCTGCTGCTCACCGAGACGGGAGCGGTGGGGGAGGGCATCCGCTCGGCCGCCGTGGACGCCGCCGTGCTGATGGGCTGCAGCACCGTGCTCGACGACGTGATCGCGTCGCTGGGGCGGCGGGGCATCCCGCTGGTGTCGATCGAGGGGGGCGAGCGCGAGGGGGTCGTCGACATCGGGCTCGACAACGTCACCGCCTCGGAGGAGCTCGCCCGGCACCTGCACGAGCTCGGACACCGGAGGGTCGGCACCGTGCTGCTCGGCGTCGACCCCGACCGGGTGTCGCGCCCGGTGGCCGTCGACGAGCTGCCGCAGATCACCGCCCCCGTGACGGCCGACCGACTGCGCGGGGCGGCCCGCGTCTTCCCGGGGCTGACGGCGTACACGGCCGGGTACAACCTGGTCGAGAACGGCGCCGCCGCGGCCGCCGCGCTGCTCGACGTGCCGGCCGGGGAGCGGCCGACCGCGATCATGGCGCAGAGCGACCTGCTCGCCGTCGGGGTGCTGCGCGCCGCCGAGGAGCGGGGCCTGTCGGTGCCGGGTGACCTCTCGGTGACCGGCTTCGACGGGGTGCGCATCGACGGCCTCACCGGCCACGAGCTCACCACGATGCGCCAGCCCGCCGCCGACAAGGGCCGCGCGGCCGGCGAGGCGGTGGCCGCGCTGATCGCGGGCGACGAGGCGCACTCCCTTCAGTTCGCCTGCGAGCTGCGCCTCGGCGACACCACCGGGCCGGTTCCCGCCTGACCACCGCTCTGGCACGGCGGGGCGGCGGGGCGCTACTGTCGTGCCAGGTGCCGCCGGGCATCGGGGGAGGGTTGCGGCGCATGGCGCACGAAGCAGCGAGCCCCAGCACGAAGACCACCCCAGGCACCACCGCCGGCACTGCCCCCGCCCGCGGCCCCCTCGTGCTCCTCGCCCTCGTGCTCGCCTCGGGCGTCGCCAACCTCAACCTCTCGGTCGCCAACGTCGCCCTGCCCTCCATCGGCCAGGCCTTCGACGCCTCGCAGACCGCGCTCAACCTCGTGGCGGTGGGCTTCTCGCTCGGCCTGGCGGGCTCGGTGCTCTACCTCGGCGCCCTCGGCGACCGCTACGGGCGCAAGCGGATGCTCGTGCTCGGCCTCGCCCTCAGCATCCCCGCCGCGCTGCTGGCCGCCTTCGCGCCGGGCATCGAGGTGCTCTTCGTGGCCCGGGTCTTCGGCGGCGTCGCGGCCGGCATGGCCTACCCCACCACCCTCGCGCTGATCGCCGCGCTCTGGACCGGCCCGAAGCGCATCGCCGCCATCGCCCTCTGGTCGGGCCTCGGCGGCGCCATCTCGGCCCTCGGCCCGCTCGCCTCCGGCTGCCTGATCGGCGTCTTCGACTGGAGCGCGGTCTTCCTGATGACCATCCCGCTGGCGGCGGTGACGCTCGTGATCGTGCTGCTCGTGGTGCCGGCGAAGGTGAACGAGGGCAGCGATCCGGTCGACAACCTCGGGGGAGTGCTGTCGATCGTGCTGGTGGCCGCGCTGGTGCTGGGGATCAACTTCGCGGCGGTGCCCGGGGCGCAGCTGTTCGCCCTCGGGCTCGGCGCCGTGGCGGTGGTGGCGGGAGTGGGCTTCGTGCTGCGGCAGCGGCGGGCCGCGCATCCGCTCTACGACCTGCGTATCGCGTCGCGCCGCACCTTCTGGGTGGCGGCCGTCGGCGGCATCATCGTGTTCGGGTCGCTGATGGGTGCGATGTACGTGGGGCAGCTGTTCCTGCAGAACGTGCTGCGGTACTCGGCGCTCGAGGCGGGGGCGAGCATCCTGCCCGCGGCCCTGCTGATGGTGCTCGCGGCCCCGCTGTCGAGCCGGCTCGTGCTGCGCTTCGGCGCACGGGTGGTGTTCCTGCTCGGTTTCGCGTTCTGCCTGCTCGGCTTCCTCACGATGCTGCTGTTCTGGGACGTCGGCGTGAGCTACCTGCCCGTCGGCGTCGGCTACGCACTGATCGGCGTGGGGGTGGGGCTCGCCGGGCCGCCCTCGTCGCGCTCGCTCACCGACTCGGTTCCGGTCGCGCGGGCGGGCATGGCGTCGGGCACGTCCGATCTGCAGCGCGACCTCGGCGGGTCGATCATGCAGTCGGTGCTGGGGGCCATTCTCACGGCCGGCTATTCGGCGGCCATCGCGCGGTCGATAGCGGATGCTCCCGCCACCGTGCAGTCCGAGGTGACGTCGAGCGTGGCCGCGCAGCTGCAGAAGTCGTTCGACGGGGCGGTGTCGATCGCGAAGCAGTATCCGCAGTACGCCGACGGCATCGTCGAGGCCGCGCGGCAGTCGTTCCTCGACGGGGCCGACTGGGCCTACGCGACCGGGATGCTCACCATGCTGATCGGGGCGGTGCTGGTGTTCCTCTTCTATCCGCACCGGGAGCGGGAGCACGAGCTCTTCCACGAGTACGCCGGCGGCGGGGGCGACGCGCCGGCGCCCGCAAGCGGCCGGGCCGGCGCCGCCGCCCCCGCCGGCGGGAACGCGGAGCCGCGCACGGGAGGATAGGTGCATGCTCCTCACCGTGCTCGGCACCGCGACCCCCTACCCGCGACCCGACGAGCCCTGCTCGGGCTACCTGCTGCAGAGCGAGCCCGCCGCCGACGGCCGACGCACCTCGGTCTGGCTCGACGCCGGCACCGGCACCTTCGCCGAATTGCAGCGCCGCATCACGCTCGACCAGCTCGATGCCGTCGTCGTCTCGCACCGCCACGCCGACCACTCCGCCGACCTGCTCGTGGCCTACTACGCCTTGCGCTTCAGCGAGCACCGGCCGAGCGGCCCGATCCCGCTGATCGCCCCCGAGGGGATGCTCGATCGACTCGCGGCGTATCTCGGCCCGAATTCGGTCGACGAATTGCCGCGCGTGTTCGAGCACCGGCCGATGAGCGGGTTCGGTGAGGCGTCGATCGGCTCGCTGCGCGTGGAGTGGGGGCCGGTGCAGCACGGGGTGCCCGCCTTCGGGCTCACGGTGGAGGAGGACGGCCGCCGTTTCGCCTACTCCGGCGACTCGGCGCCCTGCCTGTCGCTCGAGGAGATCGGGGAGCGAGCAGATCTCTTCCTCGTCGAGTGCGGGTACGACGAGCCGGTGCGAAGCGACGCCGTGCACCACACCCCGGAGGACGCGGGCCGCTCGGCCACGGCGGCGGGGGCCGCACGCCTCGTGCTGACGCATCGCGCCGAGACGCTGACCGTCGAGGCCGCCCGGGAACGGGCATCCGCCCACTTCGACGGAGGGATCGACGTGGCGGTGCGGGGCCTCAGGGTGGAGATCTAAGCCGCCCCGCCCGGCGCCCCCGTCACGATCCACCGCGACCCGCGCGCCCGCAGCCCGAGCGTCAGCGCCCGCGCCCCGATGTAGCCCAGCCCGAACGCGAGCCACAGCCACACGAGGCCGGCGGTTCCGGGCGGATGCACGAGCTCCACCGCCACGAGCAGCGGCAGATACGCCACCAGCGTGAGCAGCCCCGCGAGGGCGAGGTAGCGCGCATCCCCGGCCCCGATCAGCACGCCGTCGAGCACGAACACGAACCCGGCCAGTGGGATGCCGACCGCCATCGTGAGGAGCGTCGCGGTGACGGCCTGCTGCACCTCGGGCGACGAGCTGAACACCGGCCCCGCGAACGGTGCGGCCACCGCGACGAGCACGCCGAGAGCCACGCCGGCGCCGATGCCCCAGCGGATGAGCCGCCGCGTGACGGCGTGCACCCGCTGAACCTCGGAGGCGCCCAGCCCGTGCCCGATCAGCGCCTGCCCGGCGATCGCCAGCGCGTCGAGGATGAAGGCCAGCGTCGAGTAGACCGTCAGCGCGATCTGGAACGCCGCGAGCTCGGTCACCCCGAGCGACGACGCCACGACCACCGAGCCCACGAGCGCCGCCCGCAGGCTCGCGGTGCGCAGCAGCAGCCAGCCGCCCGCGAGGGCCGCCCCCGAGACGCCGTCGACGCCGGGTCGCACCGAGACTCCGGATGCCCGGGCCGCCCGCACCGCCATCACGACGTACACGGCGGCCATCCCCCACTGCGCCAGCACGGTGCCGGCGGCCGACCCCGCGATGCCCCAGCCGGCGCCGTAGATCAGCACGGCGTTGAGCGCGGCGTTCGCGGCGAAGCCGGACACGGCGACGACGAGCGGGGTGCGGGTGTCCTGCAGCCCGCGCAGCAGCCCGGTGGCCGCGATCACGACGAGCATGCCGGGCAGCCCGATCAGCGACACCGTGAGGTACGTGACCGCCTCGGCGGAGACCGCGGAGGTGGAGCCGAACAGCCCGACCAGGGGGCCCGCGAGCGGCCAGGCCACGAGCGCGAGCGCGACCCCGATGGCGAGCGCGAGCCACATGCCGTCGATGCCCGCCTTGATCGCGCCGGGCCGGTCGCCCGCTCCGAGCCGCCGCGCGACCGCGGGTGTGGTCGCGTAGGCGAGGAAGATCAGCAGGCCCACCGCGGTCTGCAGCAGCGTGCTCGCGACGCCCAATCCGGCGAGCGGCGTCTCGCCGAGGTGGCCCACGAGGGCGGTGTCGGTGAGCAGGAAGAGGGGTTCGGCGACCAGGGCCCCGAGGGCCGGCACCGCGAGTCGCAGGATGTCGCGGTCGAGGCTGGGCATCCCCTCAGCCTAGAACTGCACGGGAGCCTGGATGGGTGTCGGAGGGGGGTGATTAGAGTTGCCTAGTGACTGCTTCCGGAATCGACCTCGAAGAACTCGACCCCACCGTGCGCGCGCAGGACGACCTGTTCCGCCACGTCAACGGCCGGTGGATCGCCCGCACCGCGATCCCCGACGACAAGGCCCGCTACGGCTCGTTCTACCAGCTCGCCGAAGAGGCCGAGAAGGCCGTGCGCGCGATCATCGAGGAGTCGACCGACGCTCCCGAGGGCACCGAGGCCCGCAAGTTCGGCGACCTCTACACGAGCTTCATGGACGTCGAGCGCATCGAGTCGCTCGGCGCCGCTCCGCTCGAGCCGCAGCTCGCGCTGGTCGACGCGATCGACGACCGCGCCTCGCTCGCGCGCACGCTGGGGCGACTCGAGCGTCAGGGCGTGCCGGGCATCCTGAGGCTGTTCGTCGACAACGACCCGGGCGACCCCGAGCGCTACCTCGTGTTCGCCGAGCAGGGCGGCATCTCGCTGCCCGACGAGAGCTATTTCCGCGACGAGAAGTTCGCCGCGGTGCGCGAGGCCTACGTCGGTCACATCGAGCGGATGCTCGCCCTGGCCGGTCTCGACGACGCCCCCCGCCGAGCCCAGCGCGTGTTCGAGCTGGAGACGCTGATCGCGGCCT
The DNA here is from genome assembly GCF_024978135.1 of Herbiconiux gentiana. Taxonomy (GTDB): domain Bacteria; phylum Actinomycetota; class Actinomycetes; order Actinomycetales; family Microbacteriaceae; genus Herbiconiux; species Herbiconiux gentiana. The sequence continues at coordinate 164,631 of NZ_JANTEZ010000006.1, forward strand.
CGCACTGGGACAACGTGCGCACCCGCGACGCGCAGGCGACGTACAACCTCCTGACCTGGGGCGAGCTGCTGTCGCTCGCGAGCTCGGGTGGCGAGCTGCTCGGCCTGTGGCGCGACTCGCTCGAGGCCCCCGCGGGTGTGTTCGACGAGCTCGTCGTGCGCGAGCCGAGCTTCGTCACCGGGCTCGCCGCCGCCCTGGTCGAGGCTCCGCTGGAGAGCTGGAAGGACTGGCTCGCCTGGAACGTCGTGCACGGCTGGGCGCCCTACCTCTCCGGCGATTTCGTCGAGGAGAACTTCGACTTCTACGCCCGCACGCTCACCGGCACCCCGAGCATCCGCGACCGCTGGAAGCGCGGCGTCTCGCTCGTCGAGGGCTCCATGGGCGAGGCCGTCGGTCGCATCTACGTCGAGAAGCACTTCCCGCCCACGGCGAAGGCCGCGATGGACGTGCTGGTCGAGAACCTGATCGAGGCCTACCGGCAGTCGATCGAGACTCTCGAGTGGATGAGCCCGGCCACCCGGGAGCGCGCCCTCGAGAAGCTGGCCAAGTTCACCCCGAAGATCGGCTTCCCGGCGCGCTGGCGCGACTACTCCGCGCTGTCGATCGACCCGGGCGACCTGATCGCGAACGTGCGGGCCACCAGCGAGTTCGAGTTCCAGCGCGAGCTCGGCAAGATCGGCAAGCCGCTCGACCGCGACGAGTGGTTCATGACGCCGCAGACGATCAACGCGTACTACAACCCGGGCTTCAACGAGATCGTCTTCCCGGCGGCCATCCTGCAGCACCCGTTCTTCGACGAGAACCGCGACGCGGCGGCCAACTACGGAGCGATCGGTGCGGTGATCGGGCACGAGATCGGCCACGGCTTCGACGACCAGGGCTCGCGCTTCGACGGCGACGGCCGGCTCACCGACTGGTGGACCGAGGCCGACCGCGAGGCGTTCGAGACCCTCACCTCGTCGCTGATCGCGCAGTACGACGCGCTGGCCCCGGCCCAGGTGCCCGACCACCACGTCAACGGGGCGCTGACCATCGGCGAGAACATCGGTGACCTCGGCGGGCTCGGCATCGCCTGGAAGGCGTACCTGCTCTCGCTCGACGGCGAGGAGCCGCCGGTGATCGACGGCCTGACCGGCGCCCAGCGCTTCTTCCTCTCCTGGGCGCAGGCCTGGCAGCAGAAGTCGCGCGACGAGGAGGTCATCCGGCTGCTCTCGATCGACCCGCACTCCCCGAACGAGTTCCGCTGCAACCAGATCGTGCGCAACATCGACGAGTTCTACGCCGCCTTCGACGTGGCGTCGTCCGACGCTCTCTGGTTGGACCCGGCCGACCGTGTCACCATCTGGTGACCCGAGCGGGGAGGAGCAGCTGAGCATGCCGGAATCGATCCGCCGACGGGCGCGGGAGGACCGCGACGAGGCCGCTCCGCGCGGCCGGCGGTCCGACGCGATCGAGAACGACGGCGGCATCTTCCGCAAGGGCTTCGCGTCGCTGACCGAACTGGCGCTGTCGGGCGTTCAGGTGACGGCCTGCGCGGTCGACCTGGGCTCGGGCAAGGTGCTGTTCTCGGTCGACGACCACCTCTCGGTTCCGACGGCGTCGATCGGCAAGGTGCTGCTGCTGATCGAGGTGGCGGCGCGCATCTCGGCGCGGGACGGTTCGTCCACCGAGTCGCGGCCGCGCCCCGTGCGTCCCGGGCCGGGGGCGGAGGCGCTGAGCATCCTGAACCGCACGGCCGGTGACGAGATCGCCGATTCGGGCCTCTGGCAGCACCTGCAGGTGCCGGCGCTGCCGGTGAGCGACCTCGCGGCGCTGATCGGGGCGACGAGCGACAACCTCGCCACCAACGTGCTGTTGCGCCGGATCGGGCTCGACACGGTGCGGGCCCGGGCCGAGTCGCTGGGCCTTCGTCGCACGCTGCTGCTCGACATCGTGCGCGAGGAGCGGGGGCCCGACGACGCGCCGCAGCTCTCGGTGGGGTCGGCGCGCGAGCTCGCCATCCTGTTCGGGCGGCTGCACGCCGGCACCGTGGTCGACGAGACCACCTCGCGGCTCGTGCGCGGCTGGCTCAGCCTCGGCACCGACCTCTCATTGGTGGCGAGCGCCTTCGGCCTCGACCCGCTGGCGCACGTCGAGGCCGACCACGGGCTGCGGCTGTTCAACAAGACGGGCACGGATGCGGGCATCCGCTCGGAGGCCGGGGTGATCACGGGGCCGCAGGGCGGCATCTCCTACGCCGTCACCATGCGCTTCAACGACGCCGAGCTCTCGGGCCGGCTCGCCGTGCTCGACGCGATGCGGGTGCTCGGCACCGACTTCCTCGAGTACGTCTACTGAGCCGCGCGGCCGGTGCGGGCGGACGCGCCCCCGGCGGTCAGGCCCGTGAGCAGCCGCAGCGTCTCGGCGACGGCCGGGATGTGGTCGGCGCCCGGGCGGGTGACCGCCACGAGCATCCGGTGGTCACCGGCCCGGGTGCGGTGGGCCGTCACGCCGGGCGGCAGGGCCGAGGCCGAGATCGCCAGTTCGGGCAGCAGTGCCACCCCGAGACCGGCGGCCACCATGCTCATCACGGCGACGAAGTTGTCGGTCTCGAAGGCGATGCTGGGCGCGAAGCCCGCGCGGGCGCAGGAGTCGAGCAGGTGACCTCGGCAGCGCGGGCAGCCCGCGATCCAGTTCTCCCCTCGCAGCTCGGCGAGGTCCACGGGGTCGCCCGCGCTCGCCGCCGGGTGGCCCGCCGGGGCGAGCAGCAGCACGTCGTCGCGGGCCAACTCGTGCACCGTCAGCCCTTCGGCGCTCGCATCGAACGGGTCGTGCCGGTCGGCCGGGTGCCGGAACGCCACGGCCAGGTCGCTGACCCCGTCCCGCACGCCGGCGACCGCCTCCGGCGGCTCGGCCTCGAGGTACGTCACCTGCACACCGCTGTGCTCGGCGGCGAGGGCTCCGATCAGCCGAGGCACGATGGTCGACGACGCCGAGGGGAACGCCGCCAGCCGCACCCGCCCCGAGCGCAGCCCCGCGAGGTCGGCGAGTTCGCCCGCCGCCGCGTCGAGGGCGGTGAGCACGGCATCGGCGTGACGGGCGAGCACCTCACCCGCATCCGTCAGCCGGATGCCCCGCCCCGAGCGCGTCACGATCGGCATGCCGAGGCGCGCCTCGACCCGCTTCAGCTGCTGGCTGACGGCCGGCTGGCTGTAGCCGAGCACGGTGGCGGCGCGGGTGATCGACCCGTATTCGGCGACGGCCGCGACCACCCGCAGCGTCTGCGAGTCGAGGTCGAAGCTGCCGGACGGGGGTGCGAGGGCCATGGTGGGGAGCGTAGCGCATCCATAACGTTACGTGATGGATGCCATGAACGACTGGGCATGGACCAATGGATGCGCGACCTCGATGCTGGAGGCATGACACTCCTCGACGCCGCTCCGGCCCTCTCGGTCGCCGAGCTGCAGCAGCACTTCGACGCCCGCCCGGGCTACCTCTCGGCCTGCATGGTGGGAGTGCCCCCGCGCGAGACGGTCGCCGCGCTCACCGCCGACCTGGCGGCCTGGGCCGAGGGGCACCGCGCTCCCGGCGCCTACGGTCTCGCGGTCGAGCAGGCGCGGGCGGCCTACGCCGAGCTGGTGGGTGTGCCCGTCGGGTGGGTGGCGACCGGGTCGCAGGTCTCGGCGACGGCGGGGATGGTGGCGGCGTCGCTGCCCGAGGGCTCCGAGGTGCTGCTGGTCGAGGGCGACTTCAGCTCGATGGTGTTCCCCTTCCTCGTGCAGCAGCAGCTCGGGCGCATCTCGGTGCGGTGCGTGCCCGTCGAGGGGGTGGCCGAGAGCATCCGCTCGACGACGACCCTGGTCTCGTTCTCGCTGGTGCAGTCGGCGACCGGTGCGGTGGCCGACGCCGACGCCATCGTGGCCGCGGCCGAGCGGCACGGGGCGGCCACGTTCTGCGACACCACGCAGGCCTGCGGCTGGATGCCCGTGGACGCCTCCCGCTTCGACGTGACCGTCTGCCACAGCTACAAGTGGCTCTGCGCGCCGCGCGGGGCGTCGCTCACCACGGTGCGCCCGTCGTACCTCGGGCGGGTGCAGCCGCTGCTCGCCGGCTGGTACTCGGGCGACGACGTCTGGGGCTCGTGCTACGGGCCCGCCATGCAGCTGGCTCCGGATGCGCGGCGACTCGACCTCTCGCCGGCCTGGCCCGTGTGGATCGGTGCGGCCGCGTCGCTGGAGCTGTTCGCGTCGGCCGACCTCGACGCGGTGCGCTCGCACTGTGTCGGTCTCGCCGCTTCGCTGCGCGCACGGCTGCGGGCGGCCGGGGTCGCGTCGGTCGGCAGCGACGACTCGGCGATCGTGACCTGGCCCGACGCCGACGGTCGCGCGATCGCGGCGCTCACGGCGGCCGACGTGGCCGCCTCGGCGCGCTCGGGCCGCTGCCGCGTCGCCTTCCACGTCTGGAACACGCCCGCCGACGTCGAGCTGGTGGTCGCCGCCCTCGAAATCTCTTCTCTTCTCGCAGCCCGCTGAGGTATCCTCATGTACCATGCGGAAGCGCCAACATTTCCCCCTCGGCGGGCTGCTCGCTCGGGTGGTCGTGGGAGTCGTCGTGGTGTCGGCAGCCCTCGTCCCCGCCCCATCCGCGTCCGCGCTCGCGATCGACTGCAGCTACACCCCGGGGCTTCCCGCGTTCGTCGACCGATTGAAGGACTCGAGCCTCACCTGCGCGAACCGGGGCGAACCGCGCGGCTCGACGCCCGGAGGTGGACAGCTCGGCCGGCCCGGCAGCACGGTGGGCGGTGCGGCGTCGACGGCGGTCTCCGCGTGCCGCTATCCGGCTCCGAGCGTGCCCGACTGGTTGTACGCGAACGGGCCGGTCTTCGCCGTCGATCTCCCGGTGGTGCACTACCCCGACCCGGGCGGCTCCGACGACGTGCTCGCGGACTACCGCACCGAGTACCGTGACGCGAAGGGCAACCGCTTCGCCACGCGCGACTACGTCGTGTCGACGAAGCGGTCGCTCACCGTGCCGGCGCGCATGTACCTCACCGACTACAACCTCGTGCACTACCCGGCGCAGATCAGCCTGGGCTGGCAGTGCGATCAGCCGAGGTGGGGCGCCGAGAGCTACTCCGACCTGACGCCGACGGCGGGGCCGGTCGATCCCGGTGTGACGACACCGCTGCCTGCCGGGATCTTCACACCACCGGTCATCGTGGGTGGCAGCTCGATCGGCGCCATTCCCGGCCGGCCGGGTGAGTACTTCTACCGACTCGACGTGAGGAACGACGACTCGGAGCCGCAGGCGGCGTTGATCTCCATCGATGTGGGCCAGCTCGCGATCACGGAGGTGCTCGGGCTGCCGGGGGCGGGCAGCTGCCCCGCCGCGACGCCGCGCACCCAGATCTGCTCGGTCTCGTCGGTGCTGCCGGGTCAGACGCAGACGTTCACGTTCCGGGTCAGGGCCGAACCCGGGTATGAGAAGACCGGCAGACTGACGGCCAAGGTGGATTCGCTGGTAGCCGTGCCCAGGCGATTCGTGAGCTCGTCGGTGACCCAGGTCGGCGTGGGGTGATGCGACTTGGCGGGTGACGGCGACGAGGGAGAGCGATCGCGGGCGGGGCGGGCCGGGCGGAGATCGGCGGGACGGGCCGGCCGTGCCGGGGCTGGCCGGGCCGGGCCGGGCCGGGGCATCGCGGCTCAGTCGATGAGGTCGAGGGCCGCCAGGCGCGCGAGGGTCTCGGCGCCTGCGGGCGGGCAGCGATCCGAGTCGGCGGTGGTGACCCAGTGCACCGCCGAGACCTCGGCCCAGGGGCGCGGGTCGTCGGGGGTCGTGCCGGCGAAGAGCTGCATCTCGACCAGGCGGCCGACGGGCTCGCCGTGCGCCTGCACCGTCACCGTGAACAGCGGCTCGAGGGCGGCCGGGTCGACGGTGACGCTGACCTCCTCGACGGCCTCGCGAGCCGCGGCCTCGGCGGCGGTCTCGCCGGGGTCGATCTTGCCGCCGGGGAGGTAGAGCACGTCGCGGGCGCGCGCCGTCACCATCAGCAGTCGCCGCTCGCGGATCAGCGCGAGTGCCGCCACCCGGATCGTCGGCAGCGTCATGACAGCGTCACGGGAGCGGCTCAGCCGTCGGCGCGGCGGTAGGACTCGAGCGAGACCGGCGAGCCCCCGGCGGAGGCGGAGGCGGAGGCGGAGGCCGCAGCGGCAGCGGCGCCGGCTGCGCGGTCGGCCGCGGCGCCGCCCAGGCCGAACAGCGTCTCGACGGCGGCGAACACCTCGGCCGAGCGACCGTCGCGGGCGAGCTCGCGGGCGCGCACCGACGGCGAGTGCAGGATGACGCCGACGAGGTGGCGCAGCGCCTTCTGCGTCTCCTCCGAGTCGCCGCGGTCGCGCGAGCGGCCCAGTTCGTCGTCGAGCAGGTCGAACAGGTGCGAGCGCAGGGCGACGACGGCCGGGGTGACCTCGGCCTCGGCCTTGCCGGCACGGTACTCGGCGGCGGCGCGGTCGACGAGGGCGCGTGCATCCGACTCGGCGTTCAACTCGTCGAGGGGGGCGTGCAGGCTGATGGTCTCGAGGTCGAGCAGCTCGGCGCCGCCGACACCCGACACCAGCGGGTCGACGTTGCGCGGCAGGCCGAGGTCGATCACCAGGCGCCGGGTGAACGCCCCCGGAACCGAGGCGGCGGCCTGCAGGTGCGTGGCGTCGAGCACGTAGGTCTCGGCGGTCGAGCAGGTGATGATCACGTCGGCGGTCGCGATGGCGCCGAGGTAGTCGCCGGCGGCGACGGGCGCGATCTGCTGCTTCGCGGCGAAGGCGACGGCGCGGCCCGAGGGCGAGTAGACGCGGATGTCGGTGACCCCGCGGTCGCGCAGATTGGCCAGGGTGACCCGGGCGTACTGGCCGGTGCCGACGAGCAGCACGCGCGTCTGCGCCCAATCGGTGACCCGGCTCTCGGCCAGGTCGAGGGCGAGCCGCACGAGCGAGCGCCCGGCGCCGCCGAGGCCCGTCTTCGTCTTCACGTCGCGGGAGGTGTGCGAGGCCCGCTGGAACAGGCGCTCGAGGTCGCTCGAGGTGGTGCCCGACAGTCGCGCGGTGGTGAGGGCACGCTTGACCTGCCCGGCGATCTCGTCCTCGCCCACGACGACCGACTCGAGGCCCGACGACACGGCGAAGAGGTGGTCGGCCACGCTGTCGCCCGAGAGCACGGTGAGGCTGTCGCGCAGTTCGGCGACGTCGATGTCGGATGCTCCGCCGAACGTCGCGGCCGCCTCCTCGACGGCCAGCGAGATGCCGGCCGTGAGCGGCTCGTCGATGTCGAGGTAGGCCTCGAAGCGGTTGCACGTGGCCAGCACCACGGCGCCCTGCACGAAGTCGCTGTGCTCGACGAGGCCCTTGGCCACGTCGGAGGTGCCGAGCGAGAGCTTCTCGAGGAGGTCGAAGCTCGCGTTGCGATGGTTCGCGGTCAGGCAGATGAGCACCAGATGATTGTACTCCTGCAACGACCGGCCCCTGCCGGGAGCGGGCGGATGCGCATCCGCCCACCCCCGACCGGCGGCGCCTCGGGGTCAGTCCCAGAGCACCGTGGGGTTCGCTGAGGCCATGTCGATCGACGGGGCGCCGAGCGACGGACCGAAGAGCACGTCGCAGGTGCCGCTCGCACCGTTCTGCGTGCACTGGCCCGAGGTCGACACCGAGCCGATGAACTCGCCCTGCGCGAGAGTGGGGTTGTCGTAGCTCAGGGTCGGCACCATGTTCTGGATGGTGACGGTGGCGTCGGCCGAGATGCTGCGCGTGATCGTGCCGTCGGTGAGCTGCGTGCCGTCGTCGAGCGTGGCGGGCAGCTCGAGGCCGCAGCCGGCGGCCAGCGTGGTCGATGCGACGCAGGCGTCGACGGCCGACTGCACGAGGGTTCGGAACTGGGCGAGGGCGGCGTCACTCAGGCCGGGCTCGATGTCGCCGACGTCGACCGAGCCGAAGGGCTCGGTGGCGGTGACGGTCGTCGTGCCCGTGAGCGTGAAGTTCGGCAGGGTGGTGGCGAGCTGGTAGGTGCCCGGGAAGAGCTGCACCTCGGTGCCGCTGACCTCCTGGCCGTTCACGGTGAGCCCGAGACCGTCGAAGCGGTCGACGTTGAGGTAGCTGAGGCCGCCGGTGATCTTCCAGCCGTCGTCGTCGTAGTCGTCGACGCTGTACTCGGCGGTGACCGGGGTTCCGCCGAGCGAGTAGCTGACGGTCACGTCGCCGTAGCCGTTCTCGGTGGTGTCGTCGACGATCGCGACGTCGGTGATCGGGGCGAGCTCGTTCGACGCGGCGAGCACCTCGTCGGTGAGCAGGGTGTCGTCGTCGGGGGCCTGACTGATCAGGCCGAGCGCGGTCTCGGAGTCGGCGTCGGAGAGCGCGGTGAAGAACGCCTCGACGGTCTCGGAGGCGGTGCCGGAGTCGCCGGAGCCGCTGCCGCCTCCGGAGTCGCCGCCGGCGGCACCGGCGAACACGCGCGAGACGACGACGGCGATGACGATGATCACGACGATGACGAGCAGCAGGCCACCGCCGACGATGCCGAGGATGGCGCCGGTGCCGAGCCCCTTCTTGGGCGGCCGGCCGGGCTGGCCGGGCTGGCCGGGTTCATTCGGATACCCCGGGTGAGGCTGCGGCTGCTGCCAGTGGCCTTGAGGAGCCGGGTCCTGCCACTGCTGAGGAGGAAGCGGCGGCAGTCCGGGTTCGTTCGGTCCGGACGGGGGCGTCGGTGGATTCTGGCTCACACCGCCTGTCTACCATCGGCCGTGCCATCGCCCCATGGGGAGTTCTCCCCGCTCCCGCCCGGAGCGACTCCGTATCATCGGGGGGTGACCCTGCCCGAGACGCATCCCCTCCGCGACGGCCGCACCGCCGACTCCGCCCTCGTGACGACCTACCGGGGCGTTCGCGGCGACCGCACCCCGGTCTGGTTCATGCGTCAGGCGGGCCGGTCCCTGCCCGAGTACCGCGAGCTCCGGGTGGGCACGCGGATGCTCGATGCCTGCCTCGATCCGGCCATGGCCAGCGAGATCACGCTGCAGCCGGTGCGGCGGCACGGCGTCGACGCGGGCATCTTCTTCAGCGACATCGTCATCCCGCTGAAGCTCGCGGGCGTCGACGTCGAGATCGTGCCCGGCCGCGGGCCGGTGCTGGCCCAGCCCGTGCGCACCCTCGCCGACGTCTCTGCGCTCCCCGATCCCGACGGCGCCGACTTCACCGCCATCGAGCAGGGCGTAGCCCTCACGGTCGCCGCGCTCGGCCGCACCCCTCTGATCGGCTTCGCCGGCGCTCCCTTCACCCTCGCGGCCTACCTGGTCGAGGGCGGCCCGTCAAAGGACCACATCCGCGCCCGCACCCTGATGCACGCCGACCCCGAGGCGTGGGAGGGCCTGCTCTCCTGGGCCGCCGCCGTGACCGGACGGTTCCTGCGCGCCCAGCTGCTCGCCGGCGCGAGCGCGGCGCAGCTCTTCGACTCCTGGGTCGGCTCGCTCTCGAAGACCGACTACGTCGAGCGGGTCGCCCCCTTCTCCCGCGCCGCGCTCGAGCCGATCCGCGACCTCGACGTGCCGGTCGTGCACTTCGGCGTCGGCAGCGGCGAGGTGCTGGTGCCGATGCACCAGGTGGGCGCCGACGTCGTGGGCGTCGACTGGCGGCTGCCGCTCGACGAGGCCTCGCGACGGCTCGGCGGGGGTGTCACCCTGCAGGGCAACGTCGACCCGGCCCTGCTCGCCGCGCCCTGGCCGGTGCTCGAGGCGCACGTGCTCGACGTGCTGCGCCGTGGCCGGAGCGCCCCCGCCCACGTGCTGAACCTCGGCCACGGGGTGCCGCCCGAGACCGATCCCGACGTGCTCACCCGCATCGTCGAACTCGTCCACGAGCGGGGCGGGGCGGCGGCCGAGGAGTCGCGATGAGCGATCGGGCAGACACCGACGCCACGGGTGCCGCCGACGCGAATGGTGCCGCCGACGTGTCCGGTGCCGCCGACGTGGACGTGCTGGTCATCGGCGGCGGTGCCGCCGGTCTCGTGGCCGCGCTGCAGCTCGCGAAGCTCGGCCACTCGGTGCACGTCGTCGAGGCCCGCGAGCGGCCGGGCGGCTTCGTGGGCGCGCACGAGCTGGCGGGCATCCGCCTCGACTCGGGGGCCGAGAGCTTCGCCACCCGCAAGGGCACGGTGGCGGCGCTCGCCGCCGAGGTGGGTCTCGGCGACGACGTCGTGGCACCGAACCGCGCCGGCGCGTGGGTGCGCTGGACCGGAGGCACGGCCCCGCTGCCGGCAGCGGGCATCCTGGGCATTCCGGGGGTGCCGCTGGCCGACGACGTGCGCCGGGTGATCGGCTGGGGCGGCAGCCTGCGGGCCTACCTCGACCGGCTGATGCCGTTGCTGCGGGTGCGCCCCGAGCACGACCTGGGCGACATCGTGCGCCGCCGCATGGGCCGCCGCGTGCTCGACCGGCTCGTCACGCCGGTGGTCGCGGGGGTGCACTCGGCCGACCCGTCCGACGTCGACGTGCGCACGGTCGCACCCGGTCTGACCCAGGCGATGACCACTCAGGGGTCGCTCTCGGGGGCCGTGATGGCCCTCCGCGAGCAGGCACCGGCGGGAAGCCAGGTGCAGGGCATCGTCGGCGGCATGCACCGCCTCGTCACCGCGCTCGAGGAGCAGCTCGCCTTCTACGGCGGCACCCTCGAGACCGACACGCGGGTGGTCTCGGTGCAGCGCCTCGATCAGGGGCAGCGCCTCGACCAGGGGGCGGATGCACGGCCGGGCTGGAGCGTCGAGCTCGCCCCCGCCACCGCCGAACCTCGGCACGTCACGGCCCGCGCCCTCGTCGTGGCGGCGGGCTTCCGGCCTGCGCTCGCCCTCCTCGCCGACGCCGGAGTGCCGGGACTGCCGCCCGCCGAGGCCTGGCCCGAGCCCGCCTCGGTCGCCATCGCCACGCTCGTCATCGACGACGCCCGCCTCGACGACCACCCGCGGGGCACCGGGGTGCTGGTCGCGCCCGGCACGACCGGTGTCACCGCGAAGGCCCTCACCCACGCCACCGCCAAGTGGGCCTGGCTCGCCGCCCGGCTGCCGGCGCACCGCCACGTGCTGCGCCTGAGCTACGGCCGCGGCGGCGAGACCCTCGTCGAGCCGGAGCTCGACACCGTGGTCGCCGACGCCTCGACCCTGCTCGGGGTGCCGCTCTCGCGCGCCGCCGTCGTCGACTCCGACCTGGTGCGCTGGGACGACTCCCTCGCCTTCGCCACGGTGGGCCACAAGGCCCGGGTGGCGCAGCTGTCGGAGGCCGTCGCCGCCGTGCCCGGCCTCGACGTCGTCGGCGCATGGGTGTCGGGCACGGGCCTGGCCGCGACGGTCGAGCAGGCGAAGGCCACCGCATCCGGCATCGCGGCCGAGCTGCGCGGCGACCCGCGCCTGCCCGGCTGAGGCCGCCCACGACCGCGTCCATGCGGCCGCGGGACGGGGGGACTACGCTTTGGAGCACCCTGTCCCCGACCTATCGGAGTTCACACATGCGCGGAAAGATCATCTTCGTCGTCGGGCTGTCGACGGGCTACGTGCTCGGCACGAGGGCGGGCCGTCAGCGCTACGAGCAGATCAAGGCCGGAGCCGACAAGGTGTGGAACACCCCCGCGGTGCAGTCGGGTGTGCAGAAGGTGCAGGAGTTCGCCGGCGCCCGGGTCGACACCGCGAAGGCGGAGCTGTCGAAGAAGGCGCGCAAGACGCTCGCCGGGCTGATCGGCCGCGAGCCGCTCGACGGCCCGCAGCAGAGCGCCGCCGCCCGCAAGGCCGGCTCGACCGCCCCCCGCACGCCCGCGCCGAAGGCGCCCGCCGTCACGAAGTCGCCCGCCAAGCCCGCCGCCGCGAAGAAGTCGGGCACCAAGCCCGCCTCGACCACCCAGCCCTCCGACGACCAGCACCAGCCCTCCGACGACTAGAAGGACTCCGATCGTGACCGAAGAACGCGACAAGAAGGCCCGACGCTCGCTCGTCTCCCTCCTGGCCGAGCTGCCCACCCTCATCATCCAGCTGCTGAAGGACGAGCTCGAGAACTTCAAGCGCGAGATCACCGCGAAGCTCGCGAAGCTCGGCATCGGCGTCGGCCTGTTCGTGGCCGCCGCCCTGCTGGCGTTCTTCGCCTTCGCCACCCTGATCGCCGCCGCCGTGCTCGGCATCGCCACCGCGCTGCCGGCCTGGCTCTCGGCGCTGATCGTGGGCGTCGCCCTGCTGCTGATCGCGGGCATCCTGGTGCTCATCGGGGTGAGGTCGCTGAAGAAGGGCCTGCCGCCGGTGCCGGAGGAGACCATCGAGAGCATCAAGAAGGACGTCAACACCGTGAAGGGGCTCGGCCAGTGAGCGACAAGGCGGTGTCGAAGACCGCGACCACGCCGGCCGAGCGCAGCACGCCGGCGCTGCACGCCGACATCCAGAAGACGCGCGACGAGCTGCGCTCGACGCTCGACGCGATCGAGTTCAAGCTGAACGTGCCGAAGCAGGCGCGCCACGCGGCGCACCGGCTGAAGAGCCGCTTCAACCGCCTCCGCGCCGAGAATCCGACCGCGGTCCACGCGGGCATCGGCGGCGCCGTCGTGGTGCTGGCCGGAGTGGCCGTTCTCGGCTTCCGCGCCGCTTCGAAGGGGTAGCGTTGTAGTCGAGGCCCGGGCATCCGCTCGCCCCGGCCCGTCTGAACCGGTCTCGAGCCGGTCGTACGGGCGCGCCACCGCCTCGCCGTACCACCAGTGAAACGAAGAGGGATCATGACTGACCCGACAGTCCGAACCGACGAGACCACCCGCGACGTCGAGGACTCGGAGGAGGTGCCGGCGCTCGGCTACACGCTGTGGGCGGTCTTCCGCCGCAACCCCGAGCGGGCGCTGGTGCTCGACGGCAGCGAGGTTCCGGATGCGGTGGCCGAGCTCGACGCGGCGGTCGCGATGATCGAGGCCGAGGACGTGATGCTCCGCGGCTTCTACGACGTCTCGGGCCTGCGGGCCGACGCCGACGTAATGGTCTGGTTGCACGGCAGCGTGCCGGAGACCCTGCAGTGGGCCCTGCGTCAGCTGCGTCGCACGCAGCTGTTCGCGCCGCTGCTGCCGACCTGGAACGCGATGGGCGTGCACCGCGACGCCGAGTTCTCGTCGAACCACCTGCCCGCCTTCATGCGGGGCAAGGAGCCGAGGGGCTGGGTCACGGTCTATCCGTTCGTGCGCTCCTACGACTGGTACATCCTGCCCGAGGAGGACCGGCGCGCGATGCTCGCCGACCACGGCCGCAAGGGCGGCGCGTTCCGCTCGGTGCTCGCCAACACGGTCGCTTCGTTCGCGCTCGGCGACTACGAGTGGATCCTGGCGCTCGAGGACGACGAGCTCACCAACCTGGTCGACATGATGCGGGCGCTGCGCCAGACCGAGGCCCGGCGGCACGTGCGCGAAGAGGTGCCGTTCTACACCGGGCGGCGCATCGACGCCGCCGAGATCGTGGAGGTTCTGCAGTGACCGACACCGTCGCGCCGGTCGTGCGCAACGCCAGCCCCGCGGCCGCGGCCGGGCCCGAGCACGTCTCGGAGCCGACGGCCTACGACGCCATCCTGCTCGCCTCGTTTGGCGGGCCCGAGGGCCAGGACGACGTCATCCCCTTCCTCCGCAACGTCACCCGCGGCCGGGGCATCCCCGACGAGCGTCTCGAGGAGGTCGCCCACCACTACCGCGCCTTCGGCGGCGTCAGCCCGATCAACGCGCAGAACCGCCAGCTCAAGGCGGCGCTCGAGGCCGAGCTCGCCGCCCGGGGCATCGATCTGCCCGTGCTCTGGGGCAACCGCAACTGGGACCCGTACCTCCCCTCGGTGCTGCGAGACGCGGATGCCCGGGGGCTGCGCACCCTGATCGCCGTCGCCACCAGCGCCTACAGCTCCTACAGCTCGTGCCGTCAGTACCGCGAGGACTTCGCCATGGCGCTCGACGAGACCGGCCTCGCCTCGACGATGACCATCGACAAGGTGCGGCAGTTCTTCGACCACCCCGGATTCGTGCAGCCGTTCATCGACGGCCTCTCGGCGGCGCTCACCGGCATCCGCGAGAAGTTCGACGACATCGACCTGGCGACCGAGGTGGAGGTGCTGTTCAGCACGCACTCGATCCCCACGGCCGACGCCGAGCGCTCGGGGCCGTCGTTCCGGGAGCTCGGCCCCGAGGGCGCCTACGCCGCCCAGCACAAGGCCGTGGCGGAGGTCGTGCAGCTGGCGGCGACGTCGGGGCTCGAGGGTCAGCCCGACGTGCCCTGGCAGCTGGTCTACCAGTCCCGCTCGGGCCCGCCCTCGCAGCCCTGGCTGGAGCCCGACATCAACGACGCGATCGCCGAGCTCCCGGCTCGGGGCATCCGCGCGGTCGTGATCGTGCCGCTCGGGTTCGTGAGCGACCACATGGAGGTCATGTGGGACCTCGACAACGAGGCGCTGGAGAGCTGCGCCGAGCACGGCCTGTACGGCGTGCGCACCCCGACGCCCGGGGTCGACCCGGCCTACGTCGCCGGGCTCGTCGACCTCGTCGTCGAGCGCATCGAGGGCACACCGGCCGGCGAGCGGCCCCACGTCACCGGGCTCGGGCCCTGGTACGACGTGTGTCGCCCTGGGTGCTGCGAGAACGTGCGGCTCGGGTTCAAGCCGGCCGTGTCGGGGCTCGCACCCTGAGCGGCGCAGTCGCCGCCGCATCCACAGAGGTCTAGAGGAACAGCAGTCATCGTGAACAGGAAGCTTCGGGTCGCCACACGGGGAAGCGCACTCGCGCGCGCCCAGACGGGGCACGTCGTCGCCGCCCTCGTCGAGGCCACCGGCGTCGAGGTGGAGGCGGTGATCATCACCTCGGAGGGGGACCGCTCGAAGGAATCGCTCGCGTCGCTGGGCGGCACCGGCGTCTTCGCCAGCGCCCTGCGGGAAGCGCTCGTCGCCGGTGACTGCGACCTGATCGTGCACTCCTTGAAAGACCTCCCGACCGCCCGCTACGAGGGCCTCGTCATCGGCGCGGTGCCGGTGCGCGAAGACCCGCGCGACGTGCTCTGCGCGCGCGACGGACTGACCCTCGAGGAGCTGCCGGAGGGTGCCCGCGTCGGCACCGGGTCACCCCGACGGGTGGCGCAGCTGCTCGCCCTGCGGCCCGATCTCACGGTGGTCGACATCCGGGGCAACGTCGACACGCGCCTCGGCCGCGTGCGGGCCGGTGACCTCGACGCGGTGGTGCTGGCGTCAGCGGGGCTCACCAGGCTCGATAGGCTAGACGCAGCATCCGAGATCTTCGCCCTCGACCTCTGGCCGACGGCGCCGGGGCAGGGTGCCCTCGCGATCGAGACCCGAGAGGGAGACAGCATTCCCGAGTTGCTCAGCATCGAACACCCGCCGACGCGCACCGCGGTGCTCGCCGAGCGCTCGGTGCTGGCCGCGCTCGAGGCCGGCTGCGCCGCCCCGATCGGAGCCACGGCCACCGTCTCGGGCGACGAGCTGACCCTCTCGGCCACCGTCTACCAGGCCGACGGGGCCGTCGAGCTGGGCTGCGAGCGATCGGCCCTGCTGCTCGGCGACGACATCCACGTGGCGTCGCTGCTCGGCGAGGCCGTGGCGCGTCAGCTGCTCGACGACGGCGCGGCCGAGCTCGCGCCGGTAGGCCCGTCGGCCGACGGCGGAGCCGACCCCACCACCTCCGCACGCTGGCCGGGCGGCACCGAATGACGGCCTGGGCGCAGCGCCCGCTCGGCGGCTGGCGCATCCTCGTCCCGCGCGGAGGCCCGTGGGGTCACGGTGTCGCCGCTGACCTGCGGGCCGTCGGCGCGAAGCCGATCGTCGCGCCCATGATCAACTTCGCCCCCACCGAAGACGACGAGACGCTGCAGCAGGCGCTGCGGGCCCTCGCCGCCGGTCGGTTCGACTGGCTCACCATGACGAGCGCCACCACGGTCGACGTGCTCACCGCGCATCAGGCCGTGGTTCCGCCCGAGACGCACATCGCCGCTGTGGGCGAGACCACGGCGGCCGCGCTGACGGCGGCCGGCTACAAGGTCGACCTGGTGCCGCCGGAGGACAACTCGGCCGCCGGCCTGCTGCGTGAGCTCAAGCGCTTCGAGCAGTTCGGGCCCGAACTGAAGGTGCTGACCCTGCGCAGCGACATCGCCAAGCCCGTGCTCACCGAGGGGCTGATCGCGCGGGGTCACACGGTGGAGTCCGTGGTGGCGTACCGCACGGTCGGTGTGGCCGTCGATCCGCAGATCCGCACCGACGTCGCCGAGGGGTCGATCGACGCGATCTTCGTGACCTCGGGGTCGGTGGCGGAGCAGGTGCAGCAGCAGCTCGGGCCGATCCCGTCGTCGACGCTCGTGGCGGCCATCGGCCCGCGCACGGCCGAAGACGCGCGGGCCTACGGCCTGCGCGTCGACGTGATCGCGAAGGGGCGCTCGGCCGAGTCGCTCATCAACGCGGTCATCGAGGTCGCGAAGCAGCGCGCCGACGCCGACGCCGACTGACCCGCCCCCGCGCCGATCTCCCCGTCGGGGTCGCGCAAAGTCCCCTTCGCGGTCCAGCCCAGGTGCATTTGCGCGACCAGGGTGACGCGGCGCGTCAGCGCGGCCAGTCGGGGCGGAACTGCACGCTGATGCGCGGGCCGACCGCCTGCTTCGTCTTGAGGATGGCGTGCTCGTGGGTGCGCTGGCAGCTGCCGCCCATGACGATGAGGTCGCCGTGCCCGACCGGGAAACGCAGCGTCTCACCCACCGCGCGGCCGTTCACCGGCTTCGGTCGCACCGACAGCGTGCGCGCGGCGCCCACCGAGAGGATCGCCACCATCGTGTCGCGGTCGATCGTGCGCCCGACGCGATCGCCGTGCCAGGCCACGCTGTCGTCGCCCGTGCGGTAGAAGCACAGCCCCGCCGTCTCGAACACCTGGCCCGGAGGGCGGCCGTAATGGTCGTTCAGCGCATCCTGTGCCCGGGTGAGCGCCAGATCGGGATAGACCGAGCCCACCCCGAAGCGCGACACCAGCCGCGGAACGTCGACCACCCGGTCGTACATCTCCCGCCGATCGGCCTGCCACGGCACGTCGAGGGCGAGCCGCTCGAACAGCGCGTCGGAGTTCGTGACCCACCCCGGCCGCAGGTCGACCCAGGCCCCGTCGCCGAGCATCGTGCGCTCGACCGCGCCGCCCAGCGGCTCGAGCCCGGGGTCGGCGTCGAGGTCGTCGAAGAGCGAGGTCTGGAAGTCGATGTTCATGCCTCCACCCTATCGACATTCGAACATCTGTTCTAGTCCCGCAGGACGCCCCGGCATCGCCCGCGCCCGGCATCGCCCCAGGCGCACCGATCTAAGCTGGAGGTCATGACTTCCGGCTCCTTCCCCGAGATCCGACCGCGCCGGCTGCGCGGCACTCCGGCGCTGCGCCGCCTGGTCGCCGAGACCCGCATCGACCCCGCCCAGCTCGTGCTGCCGCTGTTCGTGCGCGACGACATCGACGCCCCCGTGCCGCTGAACTCCATGCCCGGCGTGCTGCAGCACACCTTCGAGAGTCTCCGCGGAGCAGTGACCGAAGCGGCCGAGGTCGGCCTCGGCGGTGTGATGCTCTTCGGTGTGCCCGCCGACGCCGACAAGGATGCGGTCGGCACCGCCGCCACCGACCCCGACGGCGTGCTCAACGCCGCCACACGCATCGTGGTCGAGGAGGCCGGCGACGCGCTCGTGGTGCAGACCGATCTCTGCCTCGACGAGTTCACCGACCACGGCCACTGCGGCGTGCTGGATGCCCGGGGAGCCGTCGACAACGACGCCACCCTCGTGCGCTACCGGGACATGGCCCTCGAGCAGGCCCGCGCGGGCAGCCACCTGCTCGGCCTCTCCGGAATGATGGACGGCCAGGTCGCGGCCGTGCGCGACGCGCTCGACGGCGAGGGCTTCCAGGACGTCGCGATCCTCGCCTACGCGGCGAAGTACGCTTCGGCGTTCTACGGCCCCTTCCGCGAGGCCGTCGGCTCGACGCTGCGCGGTGACCGCAAGAGCTACCAGCTCGATCCGGCGAACCGCCGCGAGGGCCTCCGCGAGGCCGTGCTCGACGTCGAGGAGGGCGCCGACATCGTCATGGTCAAGCCCGCCCTGAGCTACCTCGACCTGGTGGCCGACGTCTCCGCCGCGGTGCCCGTGCCGGTCTGGGCGTACCAGGTGTCGGGGGAGTACGCCATGATCGAGGCGGCGGCCGCCAACGGCTGGATCGACCGGGAGCGGGCGATCCTCGAGTCGCTCACGAGCATCCGTCGAGCCGGCGCCGAGGCCGTGCTCACCTACTGGGCGGTCGAGGTCGCCCGAAGCCTGAAGGGCCTGTGATGACCAGCAACGCCACCGAGTTCGCCCGCGCCCAGCGCTCCATCCCGGGCGGCGTGAACTCCCCGGTGCGCGCCTTCCGCTCGGTCGGCGGCACCCCGCGCTTCATGGTGTCGGCGAAGGGCCCCTACATCACCGACTCCGAGGGCCGCGAGTACGTCGACCTGGTCTGCTCCTGGGGCCCCGCGGTGCTCGGGCACGCGCATCCCGAGGTCGTCAGGGCGGTTCAGGATGCGGCGGCCCGCGGTCTCTCGTTCGGAGCCACCACCCCGGCCGAGACCGACCTGGCCGAACTCGTGCGCGCCCGCGTCATCGCCGGTGGTGTCGCCCCGATCGAGAAGCTGCGGCTCGTCTCGACCGGAACCGAGGCGACCATGACCGCCATCCGCCTCGCCCGCGGGTTCACCGGCCGCGACGTGCTGATCAAGTTCGCCGGCCACTACCACGGCCACTCCGACCCGTTGCTGGCCGAGGCCGGCTCCGGGCTCGCCACCCTCGCCCTGCCCGCCTCGGCCGGGGTGCCGGCCGCGACAGCCGCGCTCACCATCGTGCTGCCGTACAACGACCTCGATGCGGTGCGCGCGGCCTTCGCCGAGTTCGGCCAGCAGGTCGCCGCGATCATCGTCGAGGCGGCTCCCGCGAACATGGGCGTCGTTCCTCCCGCGCCGGGCTTCAACGCGGCGCTCGCCGACATCGCGCACGAGAACGGTGCGCTGCTGATCGTCGACGAGGTGCTCACGGGGTTCCGCGTCGGGGCCGCCGGCTGGTGGGGGCTCGAGAACTCCGCCGGGCCCGATGGAGCGGTCGCGCATCCGTACACCCCCGACCTCGTCACCTTCGGCAAGGTCGTCGGCGGCGGTATGCCGCTCGCGGCGCTCGGCGGGCGGGCCGACGTGATGGACCACCTCGCCCCGCTCGGCCCGGTCTACCAGGCCGGCACGCTCTCGGGGAACCCGATCGCGGTCGCCGCGGGTCTCACCACGCTGCGCCTGGCCGACGCGGCGGTCTACGAGACGCTCGACGCCGTCTCGACGACCATCTCCGACGCCGTCTCGGCCGCCTTCTCCGAGGCCGGGGTCGCGCACAGCCTGCAGCGGGCGGGCAGCCTGTTCAGCTTCACCTTCGGCTCCGACGTCGCCCCGCGCGACTACGCCGACGTGCAGCGTCAGGAGGGCTTCCGCTACGCGCCCTTCTTCCACAGCATGCTCGACGCGGGCGTCTCGCTGCCGCCGTCGGTCTACGAGGCCTGGTTCGTCTCGGCCGCGCACGACGACCGGGCGATCGGCCGCATCCTGGATGCCCTGCCCGCCGCCGCGCGGGCGGCCGCCGCTGCGACGCCGGCCGCCTGATCGCGATGATCTCTCGAATCGTTACCCCCGACTCGGCGCAGGGCCTCCCGCTCGCCGGGTCGCCCACGGCAGGATAGACGCATGGCCGTTCTCTTCGTCCACACCGATCGCCTCGAGATCCGTCTCACCCGGGCCGAGAAGGTGCTGTCGTTCCGCCGCACCGACATCGTGGTGCCGCTCGACAGCATCCGCTCGGCCGCGCTCACCGACGACCCGTGGGTGTGGGTACGGGGCATCCGCGCGCCCGGGGCGGCCGTGCCGTTGACGCTGGCGGTCGGCACCTGGAAGTTCCACGACGGCAAGGACTTCCTGCTCGTCAAGGGCACACGCACCTCGGTGGTGATCGACCTCGAGGGCCAGGAGTTCTCGCGGATCATCGTGACGACCTCCCACTCGATCCAGCTGCTGCGCGCGCTGCGGCTGCCGCCGCTGGAAGGCACCGAGATCATCGAGTAGGGCTAGGCGCCCACGCGCACCACCGTGCGCCCCCGCACCTCGCCCGCGAGGATGCGCTCGGCCACCGCCGGCACGTCCTCGAACCCGACCGTCGTGGTCAGCGAATCGAGCAGCTCCAGGTCGAGCTCCTCGGCCAGCGCCGCCCACGCCCGCTCCCGCAGCGCCCGCGGCGCCTCCACCGAATTCGCCCCGGTGAGCGTCACCGAGCGCAGGATGAACGGCAGCACCGTCGTCGGCAGGTCGGAGCCCTGCGCCAGACCGCAGGCCACCACGGTTCCGCCGTACCGGGTCTGCGCGAGCACGGTCGCCAGGGTGCGGCTGCCCACGCTGTCGACGGCGCCCGCCCAGGTGGCCTTCTGCAGCGGCCCGCCCTCGTCGTCGGCCAGCACCGAGCGGTCGATCACCCGAGCGGCGCCGAGCCGGCGCAGGTAGTCGCCCTCGGCCTCGGCGCGACCGCTCGACGCGACCACCGAGTAGCCGCGGCCGGCGAGCAGGGCGATCGCGATCGACCCGACCCCGCCGGCGGCGCCCGTGACGAGCACCTCCCCGTCATCCGGTTCGACCCCGGCGTCGGCGAGGGCGAGCACGGCGAGCATGCTCGTGAAGCCCGCGGTGCCGATCGCGGCGGCCTGCTCGGGGGTGAGGCCCTCGGGCAGGGGCAGCAGAGCATCCGCCCGCACCCGCGCGTGCTCGGCCAGCCCGCCGTGCCGCGTCTCGCCGAGACCGTCGCCGTTCAGCAGCACGACGTCACCGATCGAGAAGGCGGATGCGCGTGAGGCCGTCACCCGCCCGACCACGTCGATGCCCGGCACGAGCGGGTACCGGCGCACGATGCCGGGGCGACCGGTGAGGGCCATGCCGTCCTTGTAGTTGACGCTCGTCGCGAGCACCTCGAGGTCGACGGTGCCGGTGGTATCCGCGCTCTCGTCGTCGCCGAAGATCTCGCTCAGGTCGCGGTCGACGAGTTCGGCCGCCGCACCCTTCTCGGTCACCAGGTAGGCACGGGACATGATTCCTCCTCGAATCGGGTGATGATGGGTCGGGATGATGCGTCGGGACGATGGGCCGGGACGCAGTGGCGTCATCCGGGTCAGGAGACGTCGCGCCGCCAGCTGGTGGCAAAGCCGATCAGCGTGGCCACCGCGGCGATGGCGGCGAGCACCAGGCCGCCCTGCCACCACTCCAGGGCCACCCCGCCGCCGCCCGACATGGCGGTGTAGATGCTCGACCCCACGAGCGCGTCACTCGCCGAGCCAGGCAGGAACTGCCCGATCTGCGCCGACCAGTCGGTGATGCCGGAGCCCAGCCGCAGCAGCGGCTCGACGAACTGGGTGAACGCCAGCACGATCACGATCGCCGCGACCTGACTGGGCACGAGCGTGCCGAGGCCCACGCCGATCGCGGCCCAGAGCGCCATGGCCAGCAGCGAGCGGCCGACGAAGGCCCAGGTGGCGGGGTCGGAGAGCAGAGGGTCGATGCCGAAGCCCGCGAGCACCGCGGCACCCGCACCCATCGACGCCAGCAGGGCGAGCACGCCGAAGCCGGCGCCCGCGAGGAACAGCGTGATCAGCTTCGCCGCGAGCACCACCCCACGTCGCGGGGTCGCGAGGAAGGTGGGCGTCAGCGACTGGAAGCGGAACTCGCTCGTGACCGCCAGCGCCCCGAACAGCACCGGGAAGACGTAGCCGACCGAGGTGGCGAAGCCGTAGATGAGCAGCGGGATCTGCGCGTCGGGCAGCACCGGGCCGTTCGTGTTGGTGCCGAGCCCGCCGAAGATCGCACCGAGCCCGCCGGCGCAGATGCCGACGTAGCCGACCATGATGAGGGCCAGCACCCACCAGAGCCGGGTGCTGGTGATCTTGGTGGTCTCCGACCGCACCGCGTGGACGAGGCTCACAGCGCACCCTCCTCGCCGACGAGGGTGAGGAAGCTCTCCTCGAGACCCGTGCGCTTCTGCGACAGCCCGGTCAAGGGGATGCCCGCGTCGAACGCGAGCCGCCCGATCTCCCCCGCCTCGGCGTTGTCGACCAGTACCCCCGAGCGCAGGTTCGAGACGGTGTAGCCGGCCCCGCGGATGATCTCGGCGAGTCGGTCGCGGTCGTCGGCGTTCACCTGCACCTGCTTCGTGTCGGAGGTGTCGAGGGTCGACAGCTCGCCGCGGTGCACCAGGGTGCCGTGGGAGATGATGACGACCTCGTCGACGGTCTGCTGCACCTCGCTGAGGAGGTGGGAGCTGATCAGCACGGTGCGGCCCTCGGCGGCCATGGCGCGAAGGAGCAGCCGGATCCACTTGATGCCCTCGGGGTCGAGGCCGTTGATCGGCTCGTCGAGCACGAGCACCCCCGGGTCGCCGAGCAGCGCGAAGGCGAGTCCGAGGCGCTGGCGCATGCCGAGGGAGTAGCCGCCGACCCGGCGGTTCGCGTAGCCGGCGAGCCCGACCTTTTCGAGCGCCGCATCCGGAGCCGTCTTCGGCAGGCCGGCGGCCTGGGCGTACACGGCCAGGTGGTTGCGGGCCGAGCGGCCGGGGTGGAAGCTGGCGGCCTCGAGCGAGGCGCCGACGGTGGAGAGCGGGGAGTCGAGCTGCGCGTAGGCGGTGCCGCCGAAGCTCGCGCTGCCCGAGCTCGGCTGCACGAGACCGAGCAGCATTCGGAGCGTGGTGGTCTTGCCGGCACCGTTCGGCCCGAGGAACCCGGTGACCTGGCCTGGTTCGACGGTGAAGGAGAGGTCGGAGACCGCAGCCACCTGCCCGAACTGCTTCGTGAGGCCTGAGAATTCGATGGGTACGCCGGTGGGCATGGATGCCTGTCCTGTCGGTGTCCGGAAGGGGAACGCGCGGCCGCCACCGCCCGTCCAGCCTAGGGTGGCGCTCGCGGCTTGTCACAGGAAACCCGGAATCCCTGAGAGAATCCCAGAGACGAAAGGACGCTGTGGATGGCTCCACGGGACGCCGACGCGGCTGAGCGCGAGCTCGAGGACTCCTCCCTCGCCGAGCACATCCGTCGCCGCACTCTGCGCGCCTCGGTGGGGCTCGTCGTCGACAGCGTGTTCTTCTTCGTCGGCACCGTCTCGATCGGCTGGCTGGCCTTCCTCGTCATCACCGAGTCGTTCGCCCGGGGCTGGCAGCAGCTCTGGTTCCTGCTCGTGTTCTGGGTGGTCGTGGCCTACCTGCTGCTGCCGCGGGTGCACAGCATCCTGACCCTGTTCTACGTGCCCGACTACTTCATCGGGCGGGCCCGCACGCGCGAGGGGCTGCTCGGCGACCCGGTGAACGTGGCGCTCCGCGGCAGCGAGGAGCAGATCCACGAGGCGATGATCCGTGCGGGCTGGCACCGGGCCGACGACATGGGCATCACCTCGGCGCTGCGCACCGTGCGCGGCACCCTGCTGAACCGCAGCTACCCGGGCGCGCCCGTCTCGCGCCTGTACCTGTTCGGCACGGTGCAGGCCTTCACCTACCAGCAGGAGGTCGAGGGCACGCCGTCGAAGCGCCACCACGTGCGCTTCTGGCGCTGCCCGGCCGGCTGGCTGCTCCCCGGCGGTCACGAGGCCGACTGGCTGGCGGCCGGCACCTACGACCGAAGCATCGGCATCTCGTTCTTCACGCTGCAGGTCACGCACCGCATCGACAAGGAGACCGACAAGGAGCGCGACCACATCGTCTCGACCCTCGTCGAGGGCAACCCGGCGGTGTCGGTCGAGCTGATCCGCAACTTCTCCACCGGCTACCACCACGTCAACGGCGGCGGCGACGCCATCGTCACCGACGGCGACCTGCCCGTGGTCGACCTGACCGAGGTGCCCGTGCCGTCGGCGACCGAGGCCGGCAGCGACGGCCTGCCGCACGCCGAGAAGCCGGTGGCGCCGAGCCCCGCCGCCGTGTTCTCGGAGTCGCCGATCGCCGGCAGCGGGCGCCCCGCCTCGATCTATCTGGGTGTGCTGCTGATGGCCGCGCGGGTCGTGGCGGCACTGATCGCCGTGATCGTCGTAGCCTTCTCCATCGGCGACGGGCAGATCGACTTCCGCACCCTCACCGGAGCGCTCACGCCGGCCGACTCGGCCTACCTGTCGTCGCTCGTGGCCGCCGTGTTCGTGGCCCTGGCGCTGGTCATCAGCGCGCTCTATTCGGTGCTGGCGTTCCTGATCTTCCACGGCCACAACTGGGCACGCTTCACGGCGATGGGGCTGGGGTCGGTCGCCATCCTGATCACCGCCGTCGACTTCTTCGGCGGTGGGCCGCAGATCACCCTGCAGACGAACCTGGTGGGGCTGTCGTTCGACGTGCTGGTGCTGCTGGCGCTGTCGGGCACGGATGCGCGGCGGTTCTCGCACCGTCGGGCACTCGAACGGCGCGAGGCGCGCGCGGCGCGGCGCGGCCGCTGAGGCTCAGGTGCGAGCCCGGCCTCTCCGGCACGGTCGCGCCGCCGAGCGACGGCTCAGGTGAGCAGCTGCGTGTCGGGCGGGAGCATGCCGCCCGCATAGAGCTCCAGCGCCGACCGCTGCAGGGCCGTGAGGGCCACACGCTGCGGCCACGGCCCGTACGAGATGCGGGCGATTCCGAGCTCCTCGTAGCGCTTCGGCGAGAGCGATCCGGGCACGCCGATCACGCTCACCTTCCGCTCGCCGATGCCCTCGACGAGCCGCGTCGCGAGCTCCTCGTCGATCAGCCCGGGCACGAACACGCAGGCCGCCCCGGCGTCGAGGTAGGCGCGGCCGCGCTCGATCGCGTCGGCCACCGCGTCGTCGAGCGGCCGGTCGCCGCGCATCAGCAGAGCATCCGTTCTCGCATTGAGCACGAAGCGCACCCCCTCGGCCTCGGCCGCCTTCATCACCTCGGCGACGTTCTCGACCGACTCGATGTGCGGGCGCATGCGGTCTTCGAGGTTGGCGCCCACGACACCCACGCCGATCGCGCGGCGCACCGTGTCGCCCACGTCGCCGTAGCCGCCCTCGAGGTCGGCGCTCACGGGCAGCGAGGTGGAGAGCGCGATGCGGCCGACGGCCTCGATCATCAGGTCGACGGGGATGCGCTCGCCGTCCTCGTAGCCGTAGGAGGCGGCGATGGCGTGGCTGGCCGTGGCGAGCGCCTTCGTCTGGGGGAGGTCGGCGAGCACGGTCGCGCTGGCGACGTCCCAGACGTTGACGACCGTGAGGATCTCGGGCGCGTGATGCAGGGCGAGCAGCGCGTCGGCGCGGTCGTGCACGAGCTCATGGCTGGGGTGGGCGACGGTGGGGTCGTAGGCGTCGGCGGTGCCGCCGTGCGGGTCGGTCATGGTGTGAGCATACGGCGGCAGCGGGCTGCCGGGTCGGGCCGGTCCCGCGCGATGCACGAGTCAGGCGTGGGCGGCGCAGTGCACGGGCTCGGCGTGCTCGGCGCAGACGACGAGCTGCTCGCGGCAGGCGGGGTCGGCGCAATTGCGCATGGCCGAGGTCGCCTCGCCGCAGACCACGCAGCGGCCGATCGGCTGCGTGTCGGGCGCGTAGGTGAGCGAGCCGCGGCCGTCGAAGACGTAGAGGGCGCCCTTCCAGAGGCCCCGGTCGCCGAAGGCCTCGCCGTAGCGCACGATGCCGCCGTCGAGTTGGTACACCTCGCCGAAACCGCGGGCGGTCATCAACGATGACAGCACCTCGCAGCGGATGCCCCCGGTGCAGTACGTCACCACCGGCTTGCCTTTCAGGTGGTCGTACTTGCCGCTGTCGAGCTCGGCGACGAAGTCGCGGGTGGTCGCCACGTCGGGCACGACCGCCCCCTCGAAGCGCCCGATGGCGGCCTCGAAGGCGTTGCGGCCGTCGAAGAACACCACCTCCTCGCCCGCGGCGCGCTTGGTCTCGACCAGCTCGTGCAGCTCCTCGGGAGCGAGGTGCGTACCCCCGCCCACCACTCCGCCGGCGTCGACCGTCAGCTCGCCGGGCGCGCCGAAGCTCACGATCTCGTCGCGCACCTTGACGCTCAGCCGCGGGAAGTCGGTGCTCGCGCGATAGACCGTGTGCTTCGACGCCGGCCCGTCCTCGAGCCCGGTGCCCTCGCTCCACTTCACGTCGAGCTCAGCGAACGGCTCGAACTCCCGGGTCTTCCGCACGTAGCGCTTCACCGCGTCGAGCTCCCCGCCGAGCGTTCCGTTGATGCCGTGCTCCGAGATCAGGATGCGCCCCCGCAGCCCCAGCGACTCGGCCAAGTCGCGCTGCCAGAGCCTTACCGCCGCGGGGTCGGCCACCGGCGCGAAGACGTAGTAGAGGATGATCTTCGGCACGGGCATCCGCTGATTTTAGTCGTCGGGGATGAGTGGCCCGCCCGATCGTGCCGCCCCCGTTTGTAGGTCTTCACAACAGAGCGGCCGTTCCGCCGCACGATGTCTACGATCGCTGCGTGCACTTCTTCTTCCGGACCGTCCTCGGCACGCTCACCGCGCGCTTCCGCTCGCCGCTCGGCATCTGGGACGTGGGGAGCCGCCCGTTCCGGGTGCTGCCGACCGATCTCGACGTGCTGCGGCACATGAACAACGGGGTCTACTTCTCGCTGCTCGACATCGCGCGGCTCGACGTGCTGACGCGCAGCGGGCTGTGGCCCGAGCTGCAGCGACGCGGCTGGTACCCGGTGGTGGTCGCCGAGACAATGAGCTTCCGGCGGTCGCTCGAGCTGTGGCAGCGGTTCGAGATCGAGACGCGGATGCTCGGGTTCGACGAGCGCTCGCTGTACGTCGAGCAGCGATTCGTGGTGAAGGGGGAGGTGTACGCGCGGGCGTTCATCCGGGCACGGCTGCTGAAGCGGGCGGGCGGGATCGTGACCGTGCCGGAGCTGATGGAGCTGCCGGGGGTGGGGGCGGCGCCGGCCGACGGGCGGATGCCGGAGTGGATCGAGGGGTGGGCCGCGGGGACGCAGCTGCCGTCGACGAAGGTGCCGACGTGGAGCGAGTGGAGCTGAGGGGTTCTGCGGCGGTGCCACGCGGCTCGGCCGGGGCCGAGCCTCCGCGGAGCGGCCGGGCGGGTCAGCTGCGGCGCCAGTAGCCGTTGAGGGCGACGCGGGCTGCGGGCAGGGCGAGCTCCTTGCGGAGGTGCTGGCGGAGGGGGACGAGCGCGTCGGCCTCGCCTGCGCCGAAGACGAAGGTGCCGTCGTCGAGCGGGCCGAGCCCGCGGAGTGCCGCGAGGAGCTGGCCGGGGCCGTGCTCGCGGAGGAGCCAGAGGATGTCGGCGCGCATCCGGAGCTCGTCGGGGAAGTAGGCGCGGGCGCGGGCGTCGTCGACCTCGAGCAGCACCGAGACGGGTGTGGCGGCGGGCAGCTGCTCGAGCCAGCGGGCGATGGCGGGGAGCGCGGACTCGTCGCCGAGGAGCAGCACGCCGGTCGCGTCGAGGGGGAGGCCCTTCGAGATGCGGGGGCCGCCGACGGCGAGGGGGTCGCCTGGGCGGGCGCTCGCGGCCCAGGTGGAGGCGATGCCGTCCCCGTGCAGCAGGACGTCGAGGTCGAGCTCGGCCGGGCGCTTGGGGGTGGCGGGGCGGAAGGTGCGGGGGGTGTAGTCGCGGGGGTGGATGGTTGCTGGTGGGTGGATTTTCGCTGGTGGGTGGATCGGGGCCGGTGCGTCGCCGGGGGCTTGGCGGGTGGTGGGGCCGGCCGCCGGTATTCGGGGGGTGGGCACCGTCAGCACGCCGGTCGTCGGGTCGGGGAAGAAGACCTTGACGTGGTCATCGGGGCCGGTGGCGGGGAAGTCGTCCAGCTCGGGGCCCGTGAGGGTGACCCGCGCGAAGACGGGGGTGACCCGGGTGACGCCCACCACGGTGAGGGGGCGCAGCGCCGGCAGGTGATGGGTGGTGGGGCGATCGAAGGGGGCGGGCATCCGGTGGTCTCGTGTCGGGCGCGGTGGGCGAAGCGCGGGTGGTTGGTCGGAGCGGCGGGCCGGCGCGGGTGGTGACTCGGGGTCGGGGTCGCGGCCGTCAGAGGGCGTCGTCGAGCACGGCCATCGCCGCGCTGTGGCCGCCGAGGCCCGAGACGCCGCCGCCGCGGCGGGTGCCCGCGCCGCAAAGCAGGATGCGCGCGTGCTCGGTCGCGACACCCCAGCGCTCGGCGGCGGTGGCGCGCGGCGCGTCGTCGGGCAGGAAGGGCCAGCTGAGCGGGGCGTGGAAGATGTGTCCGCCGGGGAGGCCGAGCGCCTGCTCGAGGTCGGCGGTGGTCTTGGTCTCGATGCAGGGGCGGCCGTGCGCGTCGGTGAGCAGGAGCGGTTCGATCGGCTCGGCGAGCACGCTGTTCAGCGACTCGAGCACGGCGGCCTGCAGTTCGGCGCGGGCCTCGGCCCGGTCGCACCCGGCGACGAGGCGGTGCGGAGTGTGCAGGGCGAAGACGGTGAGGGTCTGCGCGCCCTGCTCCCGCAGCTCAGGCGACAGGATGCTCGGATCGGTCAGCGAGTGGCAGTAGATCTCGGCCGGAACCGGGCTCGGGATGCGCCCGCCCTCGGCGTCGAGCACCGCCCGCTCGAGCTGCGACTCGAGTTCGTTGATGTGGAAGGTGCCGCCGAAGGCCGCCTCGGGCGGCACGGTCTCGTCGCGGAGGCGGGGGAGGCGGCTGAGCAGGAGGTTGGTCTTCGTCTGAGCGCCTTCGGGGATGGGTGCCGGCCAGGGTGCCGGGGCGGGCGTCGCACCGGTTCCGCCCGGAAGCAGGTGGGCCAGGACCGCGGGGGCGACGTTCGCCAGCACGTAGTCGCCGTGCACAGTCTCGTCTCGGGTGGGGGTGGTGATCGTGTCGTCATCGGGGTCGTGATCGTCATCGTGGTCGCCGTCCACGGCGGCGGTTCGGTAGACCACCTCGCCGCTGGGTGCGATCGACACCACCTCGGCGCCCAGGCGGAACTCCACTCCCGCCTCGCGCGCCACCCGCTCGAGCTCGCCGGTCACGGCGCCCATCCCGCCGACCGGCACGTCCCAGTCGCCCGTCCCGCCACCGATCACGTGGTACAGGAAGCAGATGTTCTGCTGCAGCGACGGGTCGTCGAGCGATGCGAACGTGCCGATCAGGCCGTCGGTGGCGACGACACCGCGCACGAGGTCGTTCTCGAAGCGGTCGCGCAGGGTGCGGCCGAGCGGATGCTCGAACAGCTCGGTCCACAGGGCGTCGTCCCCGAGCATCCGTCGCACCTCGGACTCGGTCGGCAGCGGGCCCGTCATCGTCGGCCAGACGGCCGCGGCCACCCGCGCGAGGTCTGCGCCGAGCGCGTCGAAGGCCTCGGCGTCGCGGTCGGCGCCGATGGCGGCGAAGGACGCCCGGGTCGCTTCGATGTCGCTGTTGTCGATGAGGAGGCCGCGGTCGGTGCCCGGCTCGGGTGTGTAGGAGGAGTAGCGGCGGCGGATCAGCCGGAGCTCGAGGCCGAGGTCGTCGATGATCGTCTGCGGCAGCAGGCTGACGAGGTAGGAGTAGCGGCTGAGGCGCGCATCCATGCCGTCGAAGGCATACGCCGAGACGGCTGCGCCGCCGAGCACCGGTTGGCGCTCGAGCACACAGACCCGTCGGCCCGCGCGGGCGAGATAGGCGGCGGCCACGAGGCCGTTGTGTCCTCCACCGACGACGACCACGTCGAAGTTCTGCACAGCTGGCATGCCCTGAGCCTAACGGCGGCACCCGCGATCTATTCTCGGAGCATGACCGCGCCGCACTCCCACCCGTCCGAGCCTGCCCTCGCGGCGCCTTCACTGGGCGAGGCCGCGGTGGCGCTGGCGCGGCGGTGGGTCGACGAGAGCGCCGATGCGCCGGTCGACCCCGCGGCGGCGCGGCTGGCGGGGGTGCTGAAAGACCCAGACGGCCTGGGCTTCACGGTGGGCTTCGTCGACGGTGTGGCACGCCCCGAAGACCTCGCCGTGGCGGCCAAGAACCTGAAGCGACTGGCCGAGCGGGTGCCGCACTTCCTCCCTCCGGCGCTGCGGGCGGCGGTGGTCACGGGCGGCGCCGTCGGCGAGGTGCTGCCGCTCGCGGTGGTTCCGCTGGCGCGGCGGGTGCTGCGGGCGATGGTCGGGCACCTCATCGTCGACTCGCGCCCCTCGAAGTTCGGGCCGGCGGTGAAGAAGCTGCGCGAGGCCGGCGAGGGCGCCGTGCGGCTGAACATCAACCTGCTCGGCGAGGCGGTGCTCGGCGACGCCGAGGCCGCGAACCGCTTGAACGGCACGAAGAAGCTCCTGCAGCGCCCCGATGTCGACTACGTCTCGGTCAAGGTCTCGTCGGTCGCGGCCCAGCTGTCGATGTGGGCCTTCGACGAGACGGTCGAGCGGGTCGCCCAGACGCTCATCCCGCTCTACCGCATCGCGGCGAGAAAGAGTCCGCTGGGGCTCGAGATCGAGAACGGGCTGCCCGACCGCACCTTCATCAATCTCGACATGGAGGAGTACCGCGACCTCGACCTCACCATCGCGGTCTTCCAGCGCATCCTCGACGAGCCCGACTTCCTCGACCTCGAGGCCGGCATCGTGCTGCAGGCCTACCTGCCGGATGCGCTTCCCGCCCTCCAGCGCCTGCACGCGTGGGCTGCCGAACGCCGCGCCCGCGGCGGAGCCCCGATCAAGGTGCGGGTCGTGAAGGGCGCGAACCTCGCGATGGAGCACGTCGACGCGGCGCTGCACGGGTGGCCCCTGGCCACCTTCGACACCAAGCAGCAGACCGACACCAACTACAAGCGGGTGCTCGACTGGGCCCTGCGCCCCGAGCACGTCGGCGCCGTGCGCATCGGCGTCGCCGGCCACAACCTGTTCGACCTCGCGTGGGCCTGGCTGCTGGCCGAGCAGCGCGGGGTTACCGAGGCGGTCGATGTCGAGATGCTGCTGGGCATGGCGACGGGCCAGGCCGAGGCCGTGCGCAAGACCGTCGGCTCGCTGCTGCTCTACACGCCCGTCGTCGCGCCGAAGGAGTTCGACGTGGCCATCGGCTACCTCGTGCGCCGCCTCGAGGAGAACGCCTCCGACGCCAACTTCATGTCGTCCCTCTTCGACCTGGCCTCGACCCCCTCGGCCTTCGCCAAGGAGCGCGACCGCTTCCTGGCGTCGCTCGCGGCGCTGGAGGCGGAGCTGTCGGCGCCCCCCGCGGAGGGTGGCGTAGGCCGCGACGGCGGCGCTGGCGGCGCGGGCGCCGACCACCACGAGCACGGCGACGGTGCCGTCCACGAGCAGGTGGACGGTGACGGTGGTAGCAGTGGCGACGGTGGTGCGGGTGACGACTATGAGGAGGGCCAGGGGCAGGACCCCGGCGACGGTGACGGTGGCGCGAGTGGGGGTCGGTCGCTGTCAGCGCTGGAACGGGAGGCCGCGGAGGCGCTGCGGGAGGCGCTCGCCGAACTGGAGGCGGAGCAGGCGCGCCAGGTCTCCCTCGCCGAGCTCCGCGGGGAGCCGGAGGGCGACGAGCCCGACGCGGGCGTAGAGGGAGGCATCCAGCCGGGCGCGGAGGGGGTCGTTCCCGCCGGCAGCGTGGGAGGTGTGCACCACGGCGCGGAGGGAGTCGTTACCGCCGACGCGGGGGGAGTCGTCCACGCCGTCGCGGAGGCGGGTGCCCGGCCGTGGCCGGAACCATGGGATTCCGCCGGGGCCGAGCTCGGGCCGCGGCGCACGCAGAACCGGCTGACGGGGGACTTGGAGCCCGCCGCGGCAGAATTCCGCAACACGCCCGACACCGACACGTCCCTCGCCGCCAACCGCGCGTGGGGAGCGCGGATCCTTGCCCGGGTGGCAGGGTCGACCCTCGGCACCGAGACGATCGAGTCCGCGCGGGTCGACGACGAGGTTCAGCTCGACGGGATCGTCGCGGCCGCGGTCGCCGCCGGGGAGCGGTGGGGGGCCAGGAGTGCCGCCGAGCGCGCGGGGTACATCCGTCGGGCCGGCTACGCCCTCGAGGCCAACCGCGACCGCCTGATCGAGGTCATGGCGGCCGAGACGGGCAAGACCATCGACCAGGCCGACCCCGAGGTGAGCGAGGCGATCGACTTCGCCCGCTACTACGCCCACACAGCCCTCGAACTCGACACCGTCGAGGGGGCGGTCTTCGTGCCGTCGCGGCTCACCGTGGTGGTGCCGCCGTGGAACTTCCCGGTCGCCATCCCGGCCGGGGGAGTTCTCGCGGCGCTCGCCGCCGGCAGCGCCGTCATCATCAAGCCGGCCCCGCAGGCGCGGCGGTCGGCGGCGGTGATGGTCGAGGCGCTCTGGGAGTCGGGCATCCCGCGTGAGCTGCTCACCCTGGTCGACGTCGACGAGGGCGATCTCGGTCGGCAGCTGATGTCCGACGAGCGGGTCGACCGGCTCATCCTCACCGGCTCCTACGACACCGCTGCACTCTTCCGGTCGTGGCGGCCGACCCTGCCGCTGCTGGCGGAGACGAGCGGCAAGAACGCCATCGTGGTGACTCCCAGCGCCGACCTCGACCTGGCCGTGGCTGATCTGGTGTCCAGCGCCTTCGGGCACGCCGGGCAGAAGTGCTCGGCCGCGAGCCTCGTCATCCTGGTGGGTTCGGTGGCGCGGTCGGAGCGGTTCCGCCGGCAGCTCGTCGACGCCGTCACCTCGCTGACGGTCGGCTGGCCGACCGACCCGGCGAGCCGCATGGGTCCGCTGATCGAGCCCGCGAGCGGCAAGCTCGCCGAGGCTCTCACCACGCTCGGCCAGGGCGAGCGCTGGCTCGTCGAGCCGAAGCAGCTCGAGGGCAGCGGGCGGCTCTGGTCGCCCGGCGTGCGCGAGGGTGTGCTCCCCGGCTCCGACTTCCACCTCATCGAGTACTTCGGGCCGGTGCTCGGCATCCTGCATGCCACGAGCCTCGAGCAGGCGATCGAATTGCAGAACGCGGTGCCCTACGGCCTGACCGCCGGGCTGCACTCCCTCGACTCCGACGAGGTGCGGCAGTGGCTGGCGACGGTCGAGGCCGGCAACCTCTACGTCAACCGCGGCACCACCGGCGCGATCGTGCGCCGGCAGCCGTTCGGCGGGTGGAAGAAGTCGTCGGTCGGCGCGGGCGCGAAGGCCGGTGGCCCGAACTACCTGGTGCACCTCGGCGACTGGCGCGCCGAGCCGGGCGAACCCGGAGAGGGCCCCAACCTCGCCGGCCTCGAGCCGGCTGTCGTGCAGCTGCTCGAGTCGGCGACCGCCGGTCTCGACTGGACCGACTTCGACTTCGCCCGCCGCGGAGCCAAGAGCGACCAGGCCGCCCTCACCTCGTTCTTCGCGCCGAGCGATCCGTCGGCGCTCGAGGTCGAGCGCAACGTGCTCCGCTACCTGCCGGTGCCGGTCGCCGTCCGGCTGTCGGAGGGGCGGCCGCTGCACGAGCTCGTGCGGGTGCTCGCCGCCGCCACGCTCGCCCGCGCGAAGGTGTCGGTGAGCTCGGCGAGCAAGCTGCCGCGGCCCCTCCGGGTGCTGCTGAAGGAGCGCGGGGTCAAGGTCGTGATCGAGAACGACGCGGCCTGGCTGAAGCGGGCGCCGCAGTTCGTGGGGCAGGTGCCGCGCATCCGGCTGATCGGCGGCGACGCCGGGGCGCTCGCCGTCGCTCTCGACGGGTCGCCCGAGCTGGCGGTGCACGCCGGGGAGGTCACCCTCGCCGGACGCCTCGAGCTGCTCCCGTTCCTGCGCGAGCAGGCGGTCTCGGCCACGGACCACCGCTTCGGCAACCCCACCCCGCTCCTCGACGGCGTCCTCTGACCCGCTCCGCTCCGCCCGGCTCCAGCCCCGGCGGGGCGGAGCGGAAGGATGGGGGAGCGGCGACGCGGCCGACCGAGCTGCCCGGCCGCCTCCGTCCCCCGGGCCGGCGCCGTGGCCGTCAGTCGGCCGCTGACGGATCGGCCCGGGAAGAAACCACTACTCAGGGGCGCAGGCCGAGCGCCGCCGCGACCAGCGCC
The DNA here is from genome assembly GCF_024978135.1 of Herbiconiux gentiana. Classification (GTDB taxonomy): domain Bacteria; phylum Actinomycetota; class Actinomycetes; order Actinomycetales; family Microbacteriaceae; genus Herbiconiux; species Herbiconiux gentiana. The sequence continues at coordinate 198,614 of NZ_JANTEZ010000006.1, forward strand.
GCCGCCTCGTCCGGCGCCACCCCGAGGGCCGCCGCCCGGTCGGCGTAGGCCCGCGCCGCCGCCTGCATCTCGCGCTGCACCGGCGACCCGGTGGCCGCCACGAACGACCCGAGCCGCCCCCGCGTCTCGATCAGCGCATCCGCCTCGAGCTCGCGGTACGCCCGTGCCACGGTGTTGACCGCGACCCCGGTCGAGGCCGCGAGCGTGCGCACCGTCGGCAGCCGGGCCCCGGCCGCGAGCGAGCCGTTCACGATGGCGTCGCGGATGCCCGTTCGCAGCTGCTCGAACGGCGGCACCGACGACGCCGGGTCGATCGAGGGTGTGAAGCCGGGAGAGGTCGCGTCGGGCATCCGTTCACCGCCTGATCAGGTTCGACAGCACGATCGCGCTGCGCGTGTGGTCGACGTTCGGGGCGATGCGCACCCGCTCGAGCGCGTCTTCGAGGCTGGGGATGTCGCGCGAGCGGATGTGCACGATCGCGTCGGCGCTGCCCGTGACGGTGCCGGCGTCGACGACCTCGGGCACCCCCGAGAGGATGCGCTTCAGCTCGGCGGGCGCCACCGTGCCCCGGCAGAACAATTCGACGTAGGCCTCGGTGACCGTGCCGTCGAGCGCGGGGTTGAGCTGGATGGTGAAGCCCGTGATCACGTTGTCGGCCACGAGCCGGTCGATGCGCCGCTTGACCGCCGAGGCCGAGAGGCCGACGACCTGCCCGATGTCGCCGTAGCCACTCCGGGAATTGATCTTGAGCAGGTCGATGATGCGGTGGTCCAGAGCGTCCATGATCGACGATCTTACGGCAGAAACGTGCGTGAAGCCGCGCAAGGCGCACGAAACGCGAGCAGGATGCGCGGCATCCGTCGGATCGTGCGTGCGACACTGGGAGCGGCGTGCCCCGGTCGGGGCCTCAGGACAGCACGCTGGTCCGCCATCCGCCTCTCGCACTTCACCCTGTAGGAGAACGTATGTCGACGCCCACGCTCGAAGAGACCCATCAGCCCGCGACCGAGGCCCGCACCGCGAGCCCCCGCCACTACCTGATGTGCCGCCCCGACCACTTCACGGTCGCGTACCGCATCAACCCCTGGATGGACCCGGCCGTCCCCACCGACACCTCGCTCGCCGTGCGCCAGTGGCAGACCCTCTACGACACCTACGTGGGTCTCGGCCACACCGTCGAGCTGATCGACCAGATCGAGGGCCTGCCCGACATGGTCTACACGGCCAACGGCGGCTTCGTCATCGACGGCATCGCCTACGGTGCGAGCTTCACGCACGAGCAGCGCCAGCCCGAGGGCCCCGCCTTCATGCGCTGGTTCGAGCAGCGCGGCTACCGCGTGGTCGACCCGCAGAACGTCAACGAGGGCGAGGGCGACTTCCTGCTCGTCGGCTCGCGCATCCTCGCGGGCACCGGCTTCCGCAGCGCCACCCGCAGCCACGAGGAGGTCGCCGAGCTGTTCGGCCGCGAGGTCGTCACCCTCACCCTCGTGAACCCGAACTTCTACCACCTCGACACCGCGATCTCGGTGCTCGACCCCCTCACCGACGACGTCACCGCCAACATCGCCTACCTGCCGAGCGCCTTCGACGACGCCAGCCGCGCGACGCTCGAGCGGCTGTATCCGGATGCGATCCTGGTCTCCGAGGAGGACGGGTCGGTGCTCGGCCTGAACTCCATCTCCGACGGCCTGAACGTCGTGATCGCCCGGCGCGCGACCGGATTCGAGAAGCAGCTGCGCGAGCGCGGCTACAACCCGATCGGCGTCGACCTGTCCGAGCTGCTGCTCGGCGGCGGCGGCGTGAAGTGCTGCACCCTGGAGCTGCGCGCATGAGCGCCGCCGAGCAGGCGACCGGCACCGCCGCCCCCGGCATGGCCGTGCCCGGCACGGCCGCCGCCGAGGCCATCCGCCAGGTCGAGCAGCACGCCGCCCACAACTACCACCCCCTCCCCATCGTGGTCGCCACGGGCGACGGCGCCTGGGTCACCGACGTCGAGGGCCGCCGCTACCTCGACTGCCTCGCGGCGTACTCGGCGGTGAACTTCGGGCACGGGCATCCGCTGCTCGTCGACGCCGCCAAGGAGCAGCTCGACCGCGTCACCCTCACCAGCCGGGCGTTCCACTCCGACCGCCTCGGCCCCTTCGTCGAGGAGCTCGCGGCCCTCGCCGGCAAGGACATGGTGCTCCCCATGAACACCGGCGCCGAAGCCGTCGAGTCGGGCATCAAGGTCGCCCGCGCCTGGGGTTACCGCGTGAAGGGCGTGCCCGAGGGCCGGGCGACGATCATCGTCGCCGACGGCAACTTCCACGGCCGCACCACGACGATCATCAGCTTCAGCGACGACGCCTCCGCCCGCGACGGCTTCGGCCCGTTCACCCCCGGCTTCGTGCGTGTTCCCTACGGCGATGCGGATGCTCTGGCCGACGCCCTGGCCGCGCACCCCGACACCGTGGCCGTGCTGCTCGAGCCCATCCAGGGTGAGGCGGGCATCATCGTGCCGCCGGCCGAGTACCTGCCGCGCGTGCGCGAGCTGTGCACCGAGCACGAGGTGCTGTTCATCGCCGACGAGATCCAGTCGGGCCTCGGCCGCACCGGAGCCACCTTCGCCTGCGACCTCGTGGGTGTCGTGCCCGACGTCTACCTGCTCGGCAAGGCCCTCGGCGGCGGCATCGTGCCCGTCTCGGCGGTCGTCGCGAACCGCGAGGTGCTCGGCGTGCTGCACCCGGGCGAGCACGGCTCGACCTTCGGCGGCAACCCGCTGGCGGCGGCCGTCGGTCTCGCCGTGGTGCGGATGCTCGCGACCGGCGAGTACCAGGAGCGCGCCGCCCGCCTCGGCGAGCACCTGCGCCTCCGGCTCGAGGAGCTCGTCGGCCAGGGTGTCGTCACCGTGCGCGGGGCCGGGCTCTGGGCCGGCATCGACATCGACCCCGAGCTGGCCATGGGCCGCGCGGTCTGCGAGCTGCTCATGGAGCGCGGAGTGCTGGCGAAGGACACGCACGGCTCGACGATCCGCCTCGCGCCCCCGATCGTGGTCGAGCAGCACGAGCTCGACTGGGCCGTCGACCAGCTCGCCGAGGTGCTCGCGTCGCTCCGCGCCCCGGCGTCCACCCTCGCCGCGACCCGCGCGTAGCGCCCCCGAGCATCCGCTCGGCCCCACCGGGTCGCGCAAAGTCCGCTTGCCAAGAGGTCGAGGGGGCTTTTGCGCGACCCGGTTCTGCTGTGAGCAGAAGGGCGGGGCGGGCGGATGCGCGGCGAGCCCCTCACGGCCTAGCCTGACGTCATGCTGCTGCGCCACGCGATCGGGCACGTCCTCCGCCGACTGCGGCTCGAGCGCGGACTGACGCTGCGGCGCCTGGCCGACGAGTCGCGGGTGTCGCTGCCCTACCTGTCCGAGATCGAGCGGGGGCGCAAGGAGGCATCGTCGGAGATCGTGGCCGTGCTGTGCCGGGTGCTCGACGTCACGGCGGGGGAACTGCTCACGGAATCGGCGGCGGTTCTCGCCGCTGAGGACGACAGCCGCCTGGCGCGCCCGGGAGTGACGGTGCTGCACCTCGATGGTCGCGCCGCCCTGGAACGAGCTGCCGCAGGCGATCCGGCCGAGACCCGAACCGCTCTGCTGCTCGCGGCGTGATGGTGTGATGGCGTGACGGCCCGACGGCGCGCCGGCCAGCCCGCGGTCAGGCGCGCGGGTCGAGGATGACCTTGCCACGCAGCCCACCCGCCGCGAGGGCCTCCTGCGCCGCGGCCGCCTCGGCGAGCGGCCAAACTCCCGCGATCTCCACCTCGAAGCGGCCGGCCGCGATGAGGTCGGCGGCCACGCCGTAGGCCTCCCGGCGCCAGGCCTGCTCCTCGGCGGTGAGCGGATGCGGGCTGCCGCCCGCCCAGGCCCGGATGCCCAGCTCGTCGGACTTCGCGCCGACGACGATCGTTCCGATGTCGGAGCGGCGCTCGACCAGGGCGAACGAGACCTCGAGCGCCTCGTCGGTGCCCGCGGCGTCGAGCACGCGATCGATCCCGTTCGGCGCTGCGGCCTGAACGCGCGCGAGCAGCCCGTCGCCGTACTCGACCGCGATCGCGCCGAGCGACCGCACACGGTCGAGGTTGCGGGCGCTCGCCGTGGCGACCACGGTCGCACCCCAGACGCGGGCGAACTGGATGGCCGCCTGGCCGACCGCACCCGAGCCGCCGTGCACGAGCAGCGTCTGCCCCGCCGCGACCCCGAGCGAGCGCAGCGCCTGATAGGCCGTGCCGGCCGGCACGCCGATGCCGGCGGCCGCGTTCCACGACACCGCCGCGGGCTTGGCGACCACCTGCGAGGCCGAGGCCGGCAGGTGCGTGCGGTACGCGCCGGACGCCCCCTGCACGATGACCTCGTCGCCGACGGCCCACGAGCCGGGCGCGGAGTCGGCGACCGCCACGACGATGCCGGCCGCATCCGACCCCGGCACCCGCGGCTCGGTGATCGGCGGGCTCGGCCGCAGCCCCGATCGCAGCTTGACGTCAATCGGGTTGACGCCGATCGCTCTCGTCTCGACCACGACGCCGTCGCTCGGCGGCGTCGGCTGGGGAACTGTCACGAACTCGAGCACCTCGGGCCCGCCGAGGGTGCGGTACTGGATCTGCTGGGCCATCCCCCCATCCTGGACCCGGCGCGGACGATCCCCCTGTGAATTCAGTGCCGCATCCGTCACCGCATGCGAACCGCGGGAACCGGGCCGGGGCCCTCGCCGCGCGGGTAGAATCGAGCGGAAGGCAGGTGATGGATGGCCACGGGCACCGAGACGGGCAGCCGCGTCGACGACGCGTACGAGTGGCTGCTCGCCGAGATCACGGGGTTCCGGCTGCGGTCGGGCTCCCCGCTGTCGGAGAACCGCCTCGCGAACCAGCTCGGCATCAGCCGCACCCCGGTGCGCGAGGCGCTGCAGCGGCTCGAGAAGGAGGGGCTCGTCAAGCGCACCGACAACGCGCGCTTCACGGTCTCCCAGCTCACCGCTACCGAGGTGAACGACGCCTGCGACCTGCTCGAGGTGCTCGACACCTACATCGCCCGCAAGGCCTCCTCGACGCTCACCGACGAGGGCGCCGCCGCCCTCAAGGGCTACGTCGACGACATGTACCGGGCGGCCGCGAACGACGATCGTGCCTCGTGGGCGCTCGCCGACCAGCTGTTCCACCGCAAGGCGAATGCGCTGGCGGGCAACGTGCTGGTGGCCGAGACGGTGCGCGAGACGCGCCGACGCATCCAGCGCTTCTGGCTGCGGGCCGCCTCGCTGCAGAGCCGGCTGCTCTCCTGCGCCGAGGAGTACGACGAGCTCTACCAGGCCATCGTCGCCCACGACTACGCGGCCATCGAGCCGGCGGTGAAGAAGCACATCGGTCACATGAGAGAGCGGATGCTCGAGATGATCGCCGCGGCCGCCATCCTCCTCGGCGACGACTGACCGCGCATCCGCTTCTCTCGGCATCGAAATGGGTCAACCGCCGTTGACCGAAGAGTGGTAGGCAGGACTCGAGGCTGATTCGGCCGAAGCGGTGGATCAGCGAGAGGGCGGTGCCATGACGACGCTCAAGTCGGGGCGGCTGGCGGCCTGGAACGAGAAGTTCGTCGTCGAGGAGCGCTACCTCCCGGCCGCGACCCGGCGGCGGCTGTACCTGACGTCGGCGGTGCTGATCGTCGTGGGGCTCATCGCCTTCGTGGCCCTGCTGGTCGGGGTCGTGACCCACACCGGGTTCGAGCGGCTCGACGCCCCGGTCGAGGACTGGTTCGAGTCGACGGTGCGGCCGTCGACCACGTCGTTCATGGTGGTGCTGGCCGTGGTGTTCGGTCCGGTGGCGCTGCCGATCATCATCCTCGTGGTGCTGATCGGGTGGATCGTCGCCGCGCGGCACCTCTGGCGGCCGTTCCTGCTCGCGATCGGGATGGTCACCGGGGTGGTGCTCGCGCAGGTGATCGCGCCGATCGTGCAGCACCCGCGGCCCCCGATCGGCGAGATGCTGATGGGGCCCGACCGGTCGTTCTCGTTCCCGTCGGGGCATGTGCTCGGCACCTGCGACTTCCTGCTGATCACCTCCTACCTGCTGGCGAGTCGGCTTCAGCGTCGCTGGTTCGCGATCGCGGCGTTCACGGTGGCGATCGTGGCCATCGCGGCCCAGATCGTCAGCCGGCTCTACCTCGGCTACCACTGGATCAGCGACACGACGGCCTCGGTCGCGCTCTCCCTCGTCATCCTCGGGGTGATCATCGCCGTCGACACCCGCCGCACCGTGCGCGTCTCGGGCGAGCCCGTCACCGGGCCGGCCTCGCAGCCGCAGCGCGACGGCACCTGATCCGACCCGCCCACATCCCCTTCGAACCGGCCCACGTCCCCTTCGAATCCGTCCCGTCACCCGAAAGGCACCAGCTCATGAGCTCTCGAGCCAGCACCACCGCCCGCCGCGCCGCCTCGAGCGCCGGCAACAGCCGGGCCCTGCAGATCCTCGCGCGTGTCGGCTTCGCGGCCAGCGCCCTGGTGCACCTGCTGCTCGGCTACCTCGCGATCCGCGTGGCGCTGAATCAGGGCGGGGAGTCGTCCGACCAGTCGGGCGCCATGGCCGAGATCACCAAGCTGCCGGGCGGCACCATCGTGATCTGGGTCGTCGTGGTCGGGCTGTTCGCCCTCGGGCTCTGGCTGATCGTGCAGGCCGTGCTCGGCATCGGCTCGACCTCCGACAAGCGCTGGGTGCGCAGCCTCATCCCCGCCGGCAAGGCCGTCGCGTACATCGCGCTGGGGGTGACCGCGCTGACGTTCGCGCAGGGCGGTTCGACGAGCAACAGCGATTCGACGAAGCAGGCGAGCGCGAGCATCCTGGCCCTGCCCGGTGGGCCGCTGCTGCTCGGCGTGGTGGGTGTCGCCGCAGCCGGCATCGGCGGTTACTTCGTGTTCAAGGGTGTGACCCGCAAGTTCGAGGAGGACCTGCGCATGCCCTCGGGCACCGCCGGGAGGGCCGTGCGGGTGCTCGGAGTCGTCGGCTACGTGGCGAAGGGCGTCGCGGTGTTCGTGATGGGCGTGCTGATCGTCGTCGCCGCCGTGACGGTCGACCCGAGCAGCTCGACGGGCCTCGACGGGGCGCTGAAGTCGCTGGCGTCGCTGCCGTTCGGGGTGGTCATCCTCGTGGCGGTGGGCGCGGGGCTGATCGCCTACGGCGTGTACACCTTCGTGCGGGCGCGCTACGCCCGCCTCTGAGCGTCGCTACTGCGGTTCGGTGACGAAGTCGATCAGCTGCTCGACGCGGCCGAGCAGCACCGGCTCGAGGTCGGTGTAGGTCGACACCCGCGACAGGATGCGCTTCCAGGCCCGCGCGATGTCGGCCTGCGACGCGTGCGGCCAGCCGAAGGCCTCGCAGATGCCGTGCTTCCACTCGATCGACCGCGGCACCGTCGGCCACGCCCTGATGCCCATCGCCTTGGGCGTCACCGACTGCCAGATGTCGACGAACGGATGCCCGACCACCAGCACGTGCGCCCCGAACGGCCCGCGCTGCACCGCCGACGCGATGCGGCTCTCCTTCGAACCCTCGACGAGGTGGTCGACCAGCACCCCGATGCGCCGCTCGCGGCTCGGCGCGAACTCGCGCACGATCGCGTCGAGGTCGTCGACGCCCTCGAGGTACTCGACCACGACGCCCTCGCCGCGCAGGTCGTCGCCCCACACCTTCTCCACGAGCTCGGCGTCATGCCGCCCCTCGACGTAGATGCGGCTCGGCCGCGCCACCCGCGCGCGCTCCTCCGGCCCGGCCATGCTGCCCGAGGCGGTGCGCTTCGGGGCGGATGCTCGGCTCGTCACTCCCGGATGCACCAGCTCGATCGCCCGCCCCTCGAGCAGGAACCCGGCGCCGAGGGGGAACATCCGACGCTTGCCGTGCCGGTCCTCCAGCTCGACGGCGTGACCCTCGACGCGGGTCACGCTCCCGCAGAAGTCGGAGGCGACCTCCTCCACGACCAGGTCGAACTCGGCGGGCACCTTCGGCAGGGCGACGGGCTTGGCGCGGCGCTTGTAGTCGGCGAGAACGTCGGATCCGTAGCGGTCGTAGTCGGCGGGCACCGACCAAGGCTACGTGCCCGCCCGGCCGCCGCCGCGCATCCGCCCAGCGCGCCGCCGGCGTCGGGGTCGGTGTCGCTGTCGCGGCCGCTCGGCTCTCAGCGGCCCTCGAGCTCGCGCAGGGCGACGGCGACCCGGTCGAGGAAGTCGTCGACCTGGTCCTGGTCGTACCCCGCGCGGAACTTCGTCTGAGAGAAGCGCTGGTGCACCACCTCGTCGCCGGTGAGCACCTGACCCGGAGCGGCCCGGCCCTCCTCGTACGCCGTCAACGTCTCGGCGACCCGAGCGAGCATCGCGTCGACCTCCTCGATGTCGTACCCCTCACGCCACTTGGTCCCGGCGAACGTCTTCTCCTGCACATCCCGGGCGTTCATGCGCGGCTCCGCTCGGCATCGTTGCGCAGGATGCAGAATTCGTTGCCCTCGGGATCGGCCAGCACGACCCAGCCCGATCCGTCGGGGTGCCGCAGGTCGTCGACCTGCCGGGCGCCGAGCTGCAGCAGCCGCTCGAGCTCGTCGTCGCGGGTGCCCTCCTCGGGCTCGAGGTCGAGGTGCAGCCGGTTCTTGACCTGCTTGGCCTCGGGCACCTCGATGAAGAGCAGTTTCTGGGTGCGGTCGCGCGAGAAGATCATGCACTCCTCGTCGCCCGGCACGTTCGGGTCGTCGGGGTCCTCGGCGAAACCGAGCACGGCGCTCCAGAACACGGACTGGGCCAGGGCGTCACGACTGTCGATCGTCGTGTGCGAGATGCGGGCTGCCATGCGGCGAGCCTAGCGGGGGGCTCCCGGCTCGGCGCGGGGTGACGGGGTCGGGTCGGCCCGGTCAGGGATGTCGAGGGACGCGAGGTAGGCGGCGTTGCCGCGGATGGCGGGCTTGTACCGGTCGAGCTCGGGGGAGTCGACGTGGTCGGCCACGACCTCGAGGAGCTCGGCGAGGGCCGCGTCCGGCCGCCCGGCGGCATGCAGCGTCAGCGACTCGAAGACCCGCAGCGCGACGGAGTCGGGGAACTCCGCGCGGGCCCGGTCGAAGGTCGCCAGGGACTCCTCGATCCGGCCGAGGTTGCGGAGCGTGCTGCCGTACTGCAGGAAGCAGCGGCGGCGCAGGTCGCCGGCCAGCCCGAGCGACATGGCGTGCTCGTACAGCGCGGCGGCGGTCGCCTCGTCACCGGCGGTGTCGTAGGCCCCGCCCAGCTCGTAGAGCACGCGCGGGTTCTGCGGATGCTCGGCGTGCACGACCCGGAGGGCGGCGATGCTCGGCCCCATGTCGTCGCGGTCCCGCGCGGCGAAGATCCGGTCGAGCTGGGCGTCGAGCTGCGCTTCGGGTTGCGTCTCGAGGTCTGCACCGAGCTCGGCGCCGGGGACGTCGCTCACCGGGTCAGCCCACCGCCGGCACGGAGCGGGAGCGGATCGCGTTGACGAGCAGAGCGATGCCGAGGCCGAAGATGCCGCCGCCCACCCAGTTGACGAGATGCAGCCACGACGGCGCGTTCTCAAGGCCGAGGATGAGCGTGGCGGTCAGGGTCGCGAGCCCCAGCACGAGGACGACGATGGCGAGAGCGAGGCGCACGGGAAAGGTCACACCCCGATGCTATCGACGCCAGGACCTAGCGCCCCGCCCCCGGACGCCCCGCCCCGAGACGCTTCGACACCTCGTGCGCCTGCTCGAGCAGCAGCCGGCCGAGCTCGGGCCGGCGCTCCGGCCGGAACCGCGGCTCGATTCCGGTGAGACTCAGCGCCCACTGCGGCCGCCCCACGGCGTCGAACACGGCCGCCCCCATTCCCCAGCTGCCCTCGAGGATGAGCGCCGGATTGACGGCGTACCCCGTCTCGCGTGTCTCCGCGATGCGCGCTCGCAGAGCATCCGTCGCATGCTGGGGCCCCCACTGCCGCTCGAGCGCCGCGCTCGCCAGATGCCGCTCGACCTCCTCCTCGGGCAGGTACGCCAGGATGGCGAGCCCCGCCGACGCCACCCCGAGCGGGAACCGCACCCCTTCGCGCAGCACGAACGAGCGCACCGGGAAGCTGCCCTCCTCGCGCAGCAGGCACACCGTCTCGCTGCCGCGCCGGGCGGAAAAGAAGGCGCTCTCGCCGGTCTCGCGGGCGAGCAGGCGCACGCTCTCGCGCGCCGCGTCCGTGATGTCGTAGCGGTCGGCCGCCAGCGAGCCGAGCAGGTACAGCTCGGGGCCGAGGAACCATCGGCCGTTCGCGCTGTCGTGGTCGACGAAGCCCTCGATCGCGAGCGAGGTGAGCAGCCGATGGGTGGTGGGGCGGGTGAGTCCGGTGGCGTGGGCGGCGGCGGCGGTCGAGAGCCCGCCCGGGTGTTCGCCGACGGCCTTCAGGATGCGGCCCACCCGGGAGACGAGCTGGGCTCCGCGCACCGGCTCAGCCATGCGAGAGGGTCCGATTGTCCACATCGTGAGCATAGCGCGAGGCGGTGTTCAGACTGCGGGCACCGGCTTTGACGCGCGACGGCGGTCGCCCTAGCGTCGGCGAAGAGGTATTCGCTGTCCACGCAGCGAACCGCCCATTCACGAGGGAGTGACGATGTCCAAACTGTGGTCGACCGCCGCCGAGGCCCTGGCCGAGACCGTCGTCGACGGGGCGACCATCGCCGTCGGCGGGTTCGGGCTGAGCGGCAATCCGAGCGACCTGATCGAGGCGCTCCGAGACACCGGGGCCCGCGACCTCACGATCGTGTCCAACAACATGGGCGTCGACGGCAAGGGTCTCGGGGTGCTGCTCGAGAACCGCCAGGTCAGGAAGGTGATCGCCAGCTACGTCGGCGAGAACAAGCTGTTCGCCGAGCAGTACCTCAGCGGCGAGCTCGAGGTCGAGTTCACGCCGCAGGGCACGCTCGCCGAGCGCCTCCGCGCCGGTGGGGCAGGTATCGCCGGCTTCTACACGAAAACCGGCGTCGGCACCCCGGTGGCCGAGGGCAAGCCGCTCGAGGTCTTCGACGGCGAGACCTACGTGCTCGAGCGCGGCATCGTCGCCGACGTCGCCCTCGTGCACGCCTGGCGCGCCGATCGCGAGGGCAACCTCGTCTACCGGCACACGGCCCGCAACTTCAACCCGCTCGTGGCGACCGCGGGCCGGCTCACCGTCGCCGAGGCCGAGCAGGTCGTCGACGACTACCTCGACCCCGACACGATCGTCACCCCGGGCATCTTCGTGCAGCGCCTGGTGACCGCGGAGCCGCGGGTGAAGGACATCGAGCAGCGCACGGTCCGGCCGCGCCCGACCGCCGCGGCCGGGACCGCATCCGCTGCCGCCGAGAGGATCGCATCCGCCGCCGCCGGAATGACCGCATCCGCCACCGCGAGGACCGCACCGGCCCACGCCGAAAGGACCGCATCATGAGCTGGACCCGTGACCAGATGGCCGCCATCGCCGCCTCCGAGCTGCGCGACGGCGAGTACGTGAACCTGGGCATCGGCATCCCCACCCTCGTCGCCAACCACCTGCCGCCGGGAGTGCGGGTCACCCTGCAGAGCGAGAACGGCCTGCTCGGCATGGGCCCCTTCCCGTTCGAGGGCGAGGAGGACGCCGACCTCATCAACGCCGGCAAACAGACGGTCACGCTGCTGCCGGGCGGCAGCTACTTCGACTCGGCGACGAGCTTCGGGATGATCCGCGGCGGCCACGTGGCGACGGCCATCCTCGGTGCCCTTCAGGTCGCGGGCAACGGCGACCTCGCCAACTGGACCATCCCGGGCAAACTCGTGAAGGGCATGGGCGGTGCGATGGACCTCGTCGCGGGCACCCCGCGGGTGATCGTCGCCACCGATCACGTCGCGAAGGACGGCTCGCCCAAGATCGTCGTCGAGTGCGAGCTGCCGCTCACCGGCGCGGGCGTCGTCGACCGCATCATCACCGACCTCGCGGTGTTCGACGTCGAGAACGGCGGGCTGCTGCTGCGGGCGACCGCCCCGGGTGTGACGGTCGACGAGGTGCGGGCCAAGACGGGGGCGGCCTTCGACGTCGAGCTCGACGAGACCGTGACCGCGACCGCGACGAGCGCAGGGCGCGACGAGTCCGTCGGCGTCCCCTGAGCGCAGCGCAGCGGGCGCGGTGGTCTGGCGACGACGGGTCTGTATGTTCTCTTCATGGGCACACCTCTTGTCACCGTCGTCGAGGCCGACATCGCCGCGCTGAACGCCGCCCTCGCCGACGGCTCGGTGAGCAGCGTCGAGCTCGTCGCCCGATACCTCAACCGCATCGGCGCCTACGACCGGTCGGGCATCCGTCTCAATTCGGTGCCCGTGCTGAACCCGGCCGTCTTCGAGGAGGCCCGCGCCGCCGACGCCCGGCGTGCCCGCGGCGACTCCATCGGCGTGCTCGACGGCATCCCCTTCACGGCGAAGGACAGCTACTGCGTGCGCGGCCTGACCGTCGCCGCCGGGTCGCCCGCGTTCGCCGAGCTGGTCGCGGGCGACGACGCCTTCGCCGTGGCCCGGTTGCGCGAGGCCGGAGCCGTCTTCCTGGGGCTCACCACCATGCCGCCGATGGCCGCCGGCGGCATGCAGCGGGGCCTCTACGGCCGCGCCGAGTCCCCGTACGACCCCGACTACCTCACCGCCGCCTTCGGCTCGGGCTCGTCCAACGGCTCGGGCACCGCCACGGCCGCGGCCTTCGCGGCCTTCGGGCTCGGCGAGGAGACCTGGTCGTCGGGTCGGGCGCCCGCGTCGAACAACGCGCTCGTCGCCTACACGCCGTCGCGGGGGGTCATCTCGGTGCGCGGCAACTGGCCGCTCGTGCCGACGATGGACGTCGTCGTGCCCCACACCCGCGGTGTCGACGACCTGCGGCACGTGCTCGACGTCGTGGTCGCCGACGACCCCGAGACCGAGGGCGACTTCTGGCGCACGCAGCCCTTCGTCGCGCTCCCGCGCCCCTCCGAGGTGCGGCCGGAGTCCTACGCCGAGCTTCCCGAGCTGCCCCTGGCCGGGGTCCGCCTGGCCGCGCCCCGTCTTTACCTCAACGGCGATCCCGAGAGCGCCCTCCCGATCCGCACGCGGGACTCGGTGATCGAGCTGTGGCGGGCCCTGCGCGCCGACCTCGAGGCGGCCGGCGCCGAGGTCGTCGAGACGGCGTTCCCCGTGGTCGAGAACTACGAGAAGCTGCACGCCGGGAGCCGTGACTTCGTCGATCGCGGTTTCGTGACCCGGGAGTTCCTCGACGCCGAGGTCGGTCAGCTCGCGATTGCGGCGTTCGACACCTTCCTGCGGCAGAACGGCGACCCGGCGCTGAACCGCCTCGCCGACGTGGACGCCGCCCGGATCTTCCCCGAGCCACCGGGCGCTCTGCCCGACCGCTACGGGCGGTTCCCCTTCGACATCTCCTACGACCTCGCCGACTACGTGGCCGCCGCGGCCGAAGGTCGCACCGACTGGACGGCCGCGCCCGGTGTCGAGGAGGGCCTCCGCGGGCTCGAGCACACCCGCCAGGTCGACTTCGACGACTGGCTCGCCGCCGAGGGCTTCGACGCCGTCGTCTTCCCCGCCGCGGCCGATGTCGGCCCGGCCGACGCCGATGTGAACGAGGCCTCGGCCGACATCGCCTGGCGCAACGGCGTGTGGGTCTCGAACGGCAACCTGGTGCCCCGGCACCTCGGCATCCCCACGGTGACCGTGCCCCTCGGCGTCATGTCAGACACGCGGATGCCCGTCGGGCTCACCATCGCCGGCCCGGCCTACAGCGACTCACAGCTGCTGCGTCTGGCGGCCGCCATCGAAGTGCTGCGCCCCCGTCGTGTCGCCCCGCCGCGCACCCCGCCGCTCGCCGACGAGGCGCCGTTCGCGGCGACGCGTGCCGTCGCGGAGGGGTCGCTGACGGTGCGCGTCGCGGACGTGAGCGCCGAAGTCGAAGCCGACGCCGAGGGCGACGGCACGCTGGTGCGGTTCCGGGTGGTCGTGGAGGGCGGCGCGGCCGACGAGCTGGCCGCCTACGTCGACGGGGTCGCCGTCCCCGTCCGCCGCGCCACCGCCAGCGGCAGCGCCGGTGACAGCTCCAGCGCCAGCGCCAGCGCCACCGCCACAGCCACCGCCATCCTCGTCGGCGAGCACCGGGCCGCACCCGGCGCCTATTCGACCCCCGTCAGCGAGTGGTTCGGACCGTTCGGCCCGCTCGTCGTGGTCGTCGCCCGCGACACGGCCGGTGTCGTCGCCGGCGCCGTGGCCACCACACCGGGGTCGCCGCTGTGATGCTTGTCGAGTGCACCGAATGACCCCGCACCCGTTCGCCCCGCCGCCGAGCGCCGACCGCACGCGCGCGTCATCCCGCACCCGACCGCCCCGCACCCGACCGCCCCGCACCCGACCGCCCCGCACCCGACCATCCGAGGAGCCGCCCCGATGACCGAGGTCTTCGACTACTTCGCTCAGGGGGAACTGCCCACGCCGACCCTCGGCGACGACGAGGTGCGCCGCCTGTTCGCCGACTCCTTCGGCCTCGAGATCGACCTGCGTCCGCTCGGCAGCCAGCAGGACCAGAACTTCCGCGTCTTCCCGCACGGCTCCGACGATCCTCTCGGGGTGCTCAAGCTGAGCAACCCGGTCTTCAGCGAGGCCGAGATCGCGATGCAGGATGCCGCCGCCGCGGTCGTGGCCGAGCGCGACCCCGGGCTGCGCATCCCGCTCCTCGTCGAGGGCCCCCGCGGGCCGATGGCCGCCTGGTGGAGCTCCTCGGAGGGCCGCATCCACGCCCGGGTGATCGCGAACATCACCGGTCGCACGCTGATGGGCTCCGACTACCTCTCCCCGGCCGTGGTGGAGCGGATGGGCGAGCTCTCGGCGCGGGTCAGCCTCGCCCTGGCCGACTTCCGCCACCCTGCGAGCGGTCGCGTGCTGCAGTGGAACCTGCGGCACGCCGTGCGCGTCATCGACACCCTGCTGCCCGGGGAGCCCGACGCGGCGGTGCGCGCGCTCGTCGAACGGGCCGTGCGCGACGCGCTCGAGACGCTCGACCCCGTCTCGGCCGAGCTGCCCGTGCAGGCCGGCCACTTCGACATCACCGACGACAACATGCTGAGGCCGGTCGGCGGGCACCTCCCCGACGCCGTGATCGACTTCGGCGACGTCGCGGAGTCGTGGCGCGTCGGCGAGCTCGCGACCACCCTGTCCTCGGTGCTGCACCACGACGGCGCCGACGTGACGAGCGTGCTGCCCGCCGTCCGGGCGTTCCACACCCTGCGTCCGCTCGACGACGCCGAGATCGTCGCGCTCTGGCCGCTGGTGGTGCTGCGCGGTGCGGTGCTCGTGCTGAGCGGCCGCTCTCAGGTGCGGCTCGACGAGCAGAACAGCTACGCGAGCGTCGCGCTCGACCGCGAGTTCCGTGTGCTCGAGACGGCGGCGGCCGTGCCGGTGGCGGTCATGACCGAGGTGATCCGCGACGCGCTGGGGGCGACGGATGCCCGTCCCGAGCGACCCCTCGAGGCCGGCCCCCTGACGCTCCCCGAGGGCCCGCGAGTCGAGCTCGACGCCGGAACCGTCTCGCCGCTCAACGACGAGGGCGCCTGGCTCAGGCCGCACACCCTCGACGACGCGGCGGCCACGGCACTGGAGCGAGGGGCGAGCATCGTCACGCTGCCCGCCTGGCGGCCGGTGCTCACCGGATCCACGCCGGGCCCGCGGAACACCGCGGCGACCGTGCCGACCGGGGTGACGCTGTGGCTCGCCGCGCCGGCTCCGATCGCGCCGGGCGCCGGCCGGGTGACCGTCGACGCCGACGTGCTCACGTGGGTCGCCGGCGACGAGACCGTCCGCATCTCCGGGCTGCCGGCCGGCGCGACCGGGCACGAGCTGCCCGCCCGCACCCGCCTCTTCGTGCAGCGCCACCGCACCGGCGGCTCCGTGCCGCCCGCCCGGGTCACACCCGAGCTGGCGTCGGCCTGGCGGCGCGTGGAGGGCGACCCGTCGGCCGTCATCGGCGTGGAGGGCGACCCGTCGGCCGTCATCGGCGTGGAGGGCGACCCGTCGGCCCTCGCCGGGGCAGTAAGCGGCCCGTCGCGCCTCGTCGGCGCGGAGGGCACCCTCGCGGCAGACGCGGGCCGAGCATCCGGAACCCCACCCCACGACCTGCTCGAGCGCCGCCACCGCGTCCTCGCCGAGGTGCAGGAGCACTACTACGCCACGCCCCCGCAGATCGAGCGCGGCTGGCGCGAGCACCTCGCCGACGTCGACGGCCGGGTCTACCTCGACATGGTCAACAACGTGGCCTCGGTCGGGCACGCCCACCCGCACGTCGTGGGTGCGGCCACCCGGCAGCTGCGCCTGCTCAACACGAACTCGCGGTTCCACTACGGGGCGATCGCCGAGTTCGCCGAGCGGCTCGCGGCGCTGCTGCCCGACGGGCTCGACACGGTGTTCTTCGTCAACTCCGGCTCCGAGGCCACCGATCTGGCCGTGCGGCTGGCGATGGCCTCGACGGGCCGGCCCGACATCGTGGCCATGCGCGAGGCGTACCACGGCTGGACCTACGCCAGCGACGCCGTCTCGACCTCGATCGCCGACAACCCGAACGCGCTGTCGACCCGGCCCGAGTGGGTGCACACGGTCGCCGCGGCCAACGACTACCGGGGCGAGCACCGTGGCGCCGACGCCGCCCGCTACGCGCCCGAGGCCGTCGCGGTGATCGACGCGCTGGCGGCCGAGGGGCGCCCGCCCGCCGGCTTCATCAGCGAGTCGTACTTCGGCAACGCCGGCGGTGTCGCCCTGCCCGACGGCTACCTGCGCGAGGTCTACGCGGCCGTGCGGCGCCACGGCGGCATCGCGATCAGCGACGAGGTGCAGGTCGGGTTCGGCCGGCTGGGCGAGTGGTTCTGGGGTTTCCAGCAGCAGGATGCGGTGCCCGACGTCGTGGCCATCGCCAAGTCGATCGGCGGCGGCCAGCCGGTGGGGGCCGTCGTCACCAGTCGCGAGATCGCCGATCGCTACCGCACGGGAGGGTACTTCTTCTCGTCGACGGGTGGCTCGCCGGTCTCCGCGGTGATCGGGATGGCCGTGCTCGACGTCATCGAGCGCGACGACCTGCCGGGCAACGCCCGCGACGTCGGCGGCCACCTGAAGCGCCGGCTCGAGGCTCTCGGCGAGCTGCACGAGATCGTGGGGCGGGTGCACGGGTCGGGGCTGTACCTCGGTCTCGAGTTCGTGCGCGACCGCGCGACCCTCGAGCCGGCGACCGAGGAGACCGCGGCGATCTGCGCCCGCCTGCTCGAGCTCGGGGTCGTCATGCAGCCCACCGGCGACTTTCAGAACGTGCTGAAGATCAAACCGCCGCTGGTGATCACCCGGGAGTCGGCCGACTTCTTCGTCGACGCGCTCGGCCGGGTGCTCGACACCGGGTGGTGACGGCCATCGCCGACCGGCCGACCACCCACCCGAACCCCGAAGGAGCCCTCATGTGGCGGATGCCCGCAGAGACCGACCGCCACGAGCGCACGTGGATGGCCTTCCCGTGCGAGGGCTTCACGCTCGGCGCCGATGCGCAGACGCGGGAGGAGGGCTACGCCACCTGGACGGCCGTCGCCCACGCCGTGCTTCGCTTCGAGCCGGTGACGATGATCGTCGACCCGTCCGAGCTGACGCGCGCTCGCCGGATGCTCGACCCGTCGATCGAGATCGTCGAGGCCCCCGTCGACGAGTTCTGGATGCGCGACACGGGCCCGACCTTCGTCGTCGACGACGACCGCCCCGGTGTGCTCGGTGCGGTGGACTGGATCTTCAACGGCTGGGGTGCCCCGGCGTGGTCCGAGTGGCGGAAGTCGGCCGAGCACGGACGGATCGCAGGCGGGCACGCCGGTGCCGAGGTGATCAGCTCGCTGCTCGTCGCCGAGGGCGGGGGACTGCACGTCGACGGCGCCGGCACCGTGCTACTCACCGAGACCGTGCAGCTCGACCCCCGCCGCAACCCGCTGGCCGACCGCGCGCGCGTCGAGGCCGAACTGGCCCGCACCATCGGGGCGACCGACGCCGTCTGGCTCTCCCGGGGGCTCACCCGCGACTACGACGAGCTCGGCACGAACGGCCACGTCGACATCGTCGCGACCTTCGCGGCGCCCGATCGCATCCTGCTGCACGACCAGCAGGACGCGGCGCATCCCGACCACGAGGTGTCGGCGCTCATCCGCGGCGAGTTCGAGGAGGCCTTCGAGGCGCTCGGCCGCCCGATGACGATCACCTCGCTCCCGGCCCCCTCGACCCTCAGCGACGACCACGGCTTCGTCGATTGGAGCTACGTCAACCACCTCGTCGTGAACGACGGCGTCGTCGCCTGCAGCTTCGGCGACACCGCCGCCGACGACCGGGCCCGCGGCATCCTCGGCGAGGCGTACCCCGGGCGCGAGGTGGTGACCGTGGATGCGCGGCCGCTGTTCGAGCGGGGCGGGGGCATCCACTGCATCACCCAGCAGCAGCCCGCGCTGTCCGCGCCCGCCACCAGCCCCCGCCACCCGCGATGATGGAGGCGACGGATCGACACCAGGAGGACGAGATGACCGAGTCACCCGACGCCCAGGCCGGCACCGACGCGGCGCAGTTCGCCGACGCGCAGGCCTACATCGATGAGATGGCGACGAGCCGCGGCTACGTGCTCGACTACCACAAGGTCATGGCGAAGCACGACTTCGAGGTGCTGCAAGCGACCAACGGGCTCGTCAACGCCGCCTACCTCAAGCCGCGCCTGCTCGACCGCGCCACCAAGGAGCTCATCTTCATCGTCAGCCTCACGGTGCTGAGGGCGCCTAAGGGGCAGATCGAGAGCCACATCCGGGTCGCGCTCGACCTCGGCCTCACCGCGCAGGAGATCCTCGAGGCCATCGAGATCTCCCTCCCCGAGGCCGGTGTCGTGGCGTTCCAGATCGGCTTCGACGCCTGGAAGAGCGTCGTCGGCGCCGACGGCCTCGAGCCGACCGTGACGGTGCACGACGGCGGCACGGTCTCCTGACCCCCGCCCCCTAGACTGGCGGCGTTCGGCGCGCGCGGTCGCCGACGGCAGAGGTTGGCAGAGAGGCCCGGCATGAGCGACGACACCCCCGCCCCGCAGATCACCGAGCCCATCCCGGGCTCGACGACGATCGTGGCCATCGGCGAGGCGCTCGTCGACGTGGTGCAGCGGCCGGGTGCCGAGCCGGTCGAGCATCCGGGCGGCTCGCCCATGAACATCGCGCTCGGGCTGGCCCGCCTGGGGCGTCCGGTGACGCTCGTCACCGAGATCGGCACGGATGACCGGGGCGCCGCCATCGCGGAGCACGTCCGCTCCGCCGGGGTGGCGCTCGCGCCCGGGTCGATCCGTGACGAGCCCACCTCCTCGGCGACGGCCCACCTCGGTGTGGACGGCTCCGCCTCCTACACGTTCGACCTCCGCTGGTCGCTGCCCGCGGGTCTCGCGGCCGACGACCCCGCGCTGACCGCCGCCGGCATCGTGCACGCCGGCTCGATCGCGGCCTTCCTCGAGCCAGGAGGCTCGGAAGTGGCGGCGCTGCTCACCGCGTTGGCGGCGGGCGAGACCCCGCCGCTGATCACCTTCGACCCGAACATCCGCCCCTCGATCGTGCCCGACCACGCGACGGTGCTCGCCCGCTTCGAGCAGCTCGCGGCGCTCACCACGCTGCTGAAGCTCAGCGACGAGGACGCCGAGTGGCTCTACCCGGGCGCGGGACCCGACGAGGCGGCCGACCGCATCCTGGAGCTCGGCCCGGCCGTGGTCGCCGTCACCCGCGGCGGCGACGGCGCGCTGCTCGCGACCGCCGAGCACCGCCGGCCGGTGCCCGGAGTGGCGGTGGAGGTCGCCGACACCATCGGCGCGGGCGACTCCTTCATGAGCGCCCTGATCGACCGCCTGGCCGGGCTCGTCGACGAGGGCGTGCCCCTCGAATCGCTGCGCGACGGCCACGCCTTCGACCCGATCCGCCTCGGCCTGATCGGCGACTTCGCGGTGCGCTGCGCCGCCATCACGGTCTCGCGCCCGGGCGCCAACCCGCCCACCCGCGCCGACATCGCCGACTGACCCGGGCTGCCTCGGACCGGTCTCGCTCCGGTCGAGCGCGACCCGACCCGGGCTGGCCCGGGGTCGGCGCCGTCAGCCCGGGGTCGGCGCCGTCAGGGCGCGAGGGTGCGGGCGAGGTGGGCGCCGGCCGCGGTGAGCCAGCGCAGCGGGTCGGCGAGCGAGGCGGCGGCGCTCCCCGCGAGCTGCGGGTCGACCAGGGCGGCGGATGCGGCGAAGCCCACAGGCTCCGCGTCGATCACGCCGGCCACGAGAGCGGGCCGGGCGCCGGCCGCCGCGGCGAGCTCCCGCACGTGCGTGGGCACCTTGCCGGCTTCTGACTGCCCGTCGAAGCGGCCCTCGCCGGTGACGACGACGTCGGCGCCGACCAGGGCGTCGGCGAGACCCAGTTCACGCGCGACCGCGGCCGCGCCGGGTTCCAGCACCGCACCCCACGCGAGCAGCCCGAACCCGGCACCGCCCGCCGCCCCGGCGCCCGGCACGAGTGCGAGGCCCGCTCCGCCGTCGACGAGCTCGACGAGGTGCGCGAGCGACGCCTCGACGGCGGGGGAGGTGCTCGGTGTGAGGCCCTTCTGGGGCCCGAAGACCGCGACCGCGCCGGCGGGGCCGAGCAGCGGCGAGGTGACGTCGGTCAGCACCACCGCACCGCCGGGCGGGAGCGGTCGCAGGCCCGAGAGCTCGGCGCGGGAGAGCGACGCGAGGCCGGCGGCGCCGGAGGGGACCGGGGTGCCGGCGGCATCCGTCAGCCGGGCGCCGAGCGCGGTGAGCAGCCCGGCGCCGCCGTCGGTGGAGGCGCTGCCCCCGATGGCGAGCACCAGCCGGTCGACGCCCGCGTCGAGGGCGGCCGCGATCGCCTGGCCGAAGCCGAGGGTGTGGGCGTCGAGGGGGCGGAGTGCGGTGAGCAGCTCGATCCCGCTCGTGGCCGCGAGCTCGACGACGCCGGTGCGGGTGCCGTCGGGTGCCGTGACGAGGAGCCAGTGCGCCGCCACCGAGGCGTCGGCGGGGCCGAGCACGGTGACGGGCATCCGCTCGGCTGACGGATAGGCGGTCGCCAGGGCGTCGAGCGTGCCCTCACCGCCGTCGGCCATCGGGCGCAGCACGAGCTCGTCGGCGGGGCGCACCGAGCGCCAGCCCGCCGCCAGTGCGGAGGCGACCGCGACAGCGCTCGCCGACCCCTTGAAGGAGTCGGGAGCGATCACGACCCGCAGGCCGCCCCCGCTCATCAGGCGTCGGCGCCGGTCGCGGCCTCGGCCGCCGTGACGGGCTTGGCCGGCTTGCGCGCGGTGTTCGACGTCGAGGTGGCGGGCTTCGAGGCGGCCGCCGACCCACCGGAAGCAGCCGAACCGCCCGACCCCGACCCAGCCGAACCGCCCCGCGCCTTAACGGCCCGCGCCCGCGCCGGAGCCGCCGAGGCCGCCGCCGCGACCGCCGGAGCCACCGCCCGCGGCGCCAGCCGCTCGAGCTGCGTCACGTGCGACGGGTTCAGCTCCTCGAGCGAGTTCACACCCAGCAGCCGCATGGTGCGCGAGATCTGCTCGCCGAGGATGCCGATCATCCGGTCGACGCCCTCGCGCCCGCCGGCCATCAGCCCGTAGAGGTAGGCGCGGCCGACCATCGTGAAGCGGGCCCCCAGCGCCACCGACGCCACGATGTCGGCGCCCGACATGATGCCGGTGTCGAGGTGCACCTCGTACTCCGAGCCGAACTCGCGGGCGACGTCGGGCAGCAGGTGGAACGGGATCGGCGCCCGGTCGAGCTGGCGCCCACCGTGGTTCGACAGCGTGATGCCGTCGACGCCGATCTCGGCCAGGCGCTGGGCGTCGCCGAGGCTCTGCACACCCTTGACGACGATCTTGCCGGGCCACTGCTCCTTGATCCACTCGAGGTCCTCGAAGGTGACCGTCGGGTCGAACATGGTGTCGAGCAGCTCGCCGACCGTGCCCGACCAGCGGTCGAGCGAGGCGAACGAGAGCGGCTCGGTGGTGAGGAAGTTGATCCACCACTCAGGCCGCGGCAGGGCGTTGATGACGGTGCCGGGCGTCAGCTGCGGCGGGATCGAGAAGCCGTTCCGCTTGTCGCGCAGCCGCGCACCCGCGACCGGCACGTCGACGGTCACGAGCAGCGTGTCGAAGCCGGCCGCCGCCGCGCGCTCGACCAGCGCCATCGAGCGCGGCCGGTCCTTCCACATGTAGAGCTGGAACCAGTTGCGCCCGGTCGGGTTCGCCTTCCTCACGTCCTCGATGGCGGTCGTGCCCATCGTCGACAGCGAGAACGGGATGCCCGCCGCCCCCGCCGCGCCGGCGCCGGCGATCTCGCCCT
The DNA here is from genome assembly GCF_024978135.1 of Herbiconiux gentiana. Taxonomy (GTDB): domain Bacteria; phylum Actinomycetota; class Actinomycetes; order Actinomycetales; family Microbacteriaceae; genus Herbiconiux; species Herbiconiux gentiana. The sequence continues at coordinate 221,009 of NZ_JANTEZ010000006.1, forward strand.
CCGTCTGCATCATGCGCGTGAAGCCGGTGGGCGCGATGCCGAACGGCAGCGACACCGGCGCCCCCAGCACGTCCCACCCGGTCGACACCGTCGACACGTCGCGCAGGATCGCGGGGTTGAACTGGATGTCCTGGAACGCCTGACGCGCCCGCTGCAGGCTGATCTCCGCCTCGGCGGCTCCCTCGGTGTAGTCGAAGGCGGCCTTCGGGGTGCGGCGCTTCGCGATGGTGCGCAGGTCGTCGATCGTCAGCGCGGCGTTCAGCCGGCGGCGCTTCGCCTGCAGATCGGGGGCCTTGAACTGCATGAGTGGCGCGAGGTCGCGGATCTTCGGGATGCGGCGCTGGACCATGGATGGCTCCTTCGGTGGGGCGGCCCTGGGGCCGGCGGTCGGTGGTCAGTGGTCGGTGGTCAGTGATCGTGTCGGTCGTGGATGCTCGAGACGTTCGTCTCGGCGTGATAGGTCTCGATGTGGTTCCGGATGCGCGTGCGCGCCCCCTCCGCGTCACCGTCGTCGATCGCGCCGACGATGGCGCGGTGCTCGGCGGCGAGCCGCCGCTCGGTCGCCGCCCAGTCCGGCAGCACCGAGGCCCCGACGCGGATGTACTGCTCGATCGAGTCGCGCAGCCCCGACATCATCGCGGCGATCACCGCGTTGCCCGACGCCGCGGCGAGGGCGAGGTGGAAGGCCTGGTCGAGGGTGAGGAACTCCTCGCGCCCGAGCGGCGCCCCGTCGGCACCCGGCTGCTCCATGGCGTCGAGCAGCTCCCGGGCCTCCTCGAGCCCGGGGCGCACGGAGCTCGCGGCGAGCTCGGTGACCACGGCCGACTCCAGCACCACCCGAGTGGCGACGACGTCGGGCACGGCGAAGCCCTGCGCCGCGACCTGCAGCCGCACCAGCGCGCTCATGCCGCCGGTCGGCCGCGCGATGATGACGGCGCCCGACTGCGGCCCCGACCCCGCCCGCGTGCTGATCAGCCCGAGCACCTCGAGCACCCGGATCGCCTCACGGACGCTCGACCGCCCCACGCCGAGCTCGGCGGCGAGGGCGCGTTCGGCGGGCAGATGATCGCCCGGCTTCAGGATGCCCGCCACGAGGTCGCCCTCGATCCGCCGCAGCACGACCTCCCAAGCCCGCCCGCCGTCGACGCCCTCGGGGGCAGGCGCGGCGGACGAGGAAGCGGCGGCGGCAGCGCCCATGCGGTCCTCCTCGACGGCGGCGAACGGTCTGCCCATATGGTCAGACCGTGTGGTCTGACCACACGCTATCAGAACACCGCACTGCTGTCAGCAGCGTCGAACATCGACCGCAGCCGTTCGTCGACCGCCGTCGCGAGCACCCGCTGCCCCGCCGCGGTCGGATGCGTGTCGTCGAACTGCATCAGGTCGAACCGCCCGGCGAGCGGCTCCCCGAGGTCGATCCAGCGCGCGCCCTCGGCCTCCGCGGCCGAGCGCACCGCGTCGTTGATCCCGCCGAGCTCGGGCGGGGTGTCCTGATCGCCCCAGATGGCGCTGAGCCCCACCAGAGCCGTGTCGGGGAACGCCCGGTGCAGCGCCAGGAACGCCTTCTTCGCGGCGTGCTCGACCTTGCCCGGATCGAGACCGAGGTCGTTGCTGCTAGCGGAGACGATGATCAGGGCGGGCGCATCCGCATCGCCGTGCCCGTCGTCGATCACCTGCGCCACCTGCTCGGAGAAGGTGCGCCCGTCGTCGCCCGGCTGCACGAACCCCGAGCCGTCCTCGGACAGGTTCGTGAGCTGCCAGTCGTCGGCCCGGGCGAGCACGGCGGGCCAGGCCTCCTCGGTGTCGAGCCCGTTGCCCGACATGATCGAGTCGCCGATGGTCACGATCTTCTGCCGCTGCCCGGCCGGGGGAGCCTCGGCACCCGAGTCGATCACCCACGGGCCACCGGGCGCGGGCCCCGCCGCCCCGAACTGCGCGGCACCTCCGGCGGCGGCCGAGCATCCGGCCAGCAGCATCGCGCCGGCCACGAGCAGCCCGAGCGGTACCAGGCGACGGATGCCCGCCCGGCCGGTCGACCGTGACGCACCCTGACCCCGCTCGACCTGCACGCCTCGCAGTCTCGACCCCGGGCCTGGGAACCGCCGCCGAGTCACCCGGGAGCGGGCCGCGCCATCCGACCCCCGCCCGCGAGCGGGCGCCCAGCCGGCCCCATCCGGGAGCGGGCCGCGCCGCCCCGCTCAGCACGGGGTCAGCGACCGCACCCTCTCGCTGAGCGAGGTCGTGCCGCCCACCAGCGTGACGTGCTCGGTCTCGAACGCGTCGAGGGCCGCCAGCACCTCGGTCGCCACACAATCGGGCTGCACCACGAACAGCGGGGCGCCGAAGCGGGCGGCGACGGGGCCGCCGGCCAGGGCATCCGCGAACCCGGAGCCGCTGGCGAGCATCACCCGCGCGGTCGGCGTCGAGAAGTAGCTGCGGTTGATCACGGAGCTGGTGGCATAGCGGTCGTCGCCGGCGAGGCGGGTGATGCGCTGCATGGTGGACACGAGCTGCAGCTCGGCCTCGACGTCGTACGAGACGGTGAGCGGCCCGCCGACGATCGCGGCGTCGGTCGTTCCGAGCTTCTCGAGCAGCGACCGCGTCGGGGAGTCGACGCCGGCGGCGCCGTTCACCAGCACGACCGGCATCGACGCCTTCGCGCCGGCCGCCCCCGCCGAGAGCGCGTCGGGGAAGTTGGCGCCGGTGGCGACGAACACCGACGGCGCGGCGGGGAAGGCGTACGCGACGATCGCCCGTCCGGTGGCGTAGCGGTCGGCGCCGCTCAGCCGGGTGACCGGGGCGATCGTCTTCGCCGCGTCGGCGACGGCGGCCGAGACGCTGTTCACGCCTCCGACGACGACGATGCGATCGGGATCCAGGCGTGCCAGCTCGGCGCGGACCGCCGAGGGGAGTGCTCCCGGGGTGGTGAGCAGCAGCGGGCCGCCCTGCTTCGACGCCGCGGGGCCGGCGGCGAGGGCATCCGGGTAGGTCGTGCCGGTGGCCAGGTAGACGACCGGTGCACCCGAGGGGAAGGCGGCCTTCGACAGGGCGATGGCGGTGCCGTAGCGGTCGGCGCCCGAGAGGCGGTCGCGGGTGGTGACGCCCGAGACGTCGACGGCGCCGAGGCTGATGGTGACGGTCGCGGATGCGCTGCCGAGCGAGCCGACCGACACCGTGAGTCCGCCGAGATCGGTGCTCAGGCTGTCGCCGGCGGCGAGGAAGCGGTGCCGCACGCCGTCGCCCCCGGCGGTGTCGAGCAGGGCGGCCGATGACTCGTCGACCCCCTCGAAGCCGTCGAAGCGGTCGAGCCGGAGCCGCAGCACGCGCACGCCGACCCCGTAGCTCGGGTCGTAGCCGTAGGCGCCGATCGTGTTGTAGTAGCTCTCGGCGTCGCGCCCGGTGGCGATGGACGTGCCGGTGCCTGAGCGGTACTCGAGGTAGTAGGGGTCACCCGACCGGGGGTCGGTCACCACGATGCCGCGGGTGCCCGAGGTCGACGAGGCGGCTGCGAGGGTCGAGGTGATCGTGGCGGTCTTCTGTCCGCTCGGCAGTGCCACCGTCTGCAACCCGCGGCCGGGTGCGAGCACGCCGAGGTGCACGCGGTGGGTGACGTTGAGGGCGGCCAGGGCCTCGGTGGTGGCCAGCGCGTCGCCCTGGGAGTTCTGCAGGCGGAAGCCCCCGGCCATCACGTCGTAGTAGTCGTCGTAGACCGCGTCGTAGCAGGGCGGGGCCGTGTCGACGGTCGTCGGCGCATCGGGGCACTGCACGCTGTTCGAGTGCCCGAGCGAGATGTTGTGGCCGAATTCGTGCGCCATCACCTGACTCTCGTCGGTCACCGGCTTCACCACGGCCCAGATCTCCCCGCCGTCGTGGATGCCCGTGCCCACGGTGCCGAGCCCGGTTCCCGCCCCGCAGGCCTCGCTCGCGATCACCACGAGATGGGTGGGGGTGCTGCGGGTGCCGCTCCAGTACGACTCCTCGGTGCTGCCGAACGCGGCGGCGCCCTTCGACCATGCCACCGACGGATCGCAGCTCGCCACGGTGATGCGCTTGTATCCCCCGGAGGCCGCGAGCGAGGAGATCTGGCCGGCCGACTGCTGCACCCAGAAGAGTCCGAGGTTCTTGACGATGCGGTCGAGCACGGAGGTGGGGAACTCGGCGCTGGAGTTCTCGCCGGGCTGGGCGAGCACGACGACGTTGAGGAGGTGGGGTTTGGCGGGGGCGGCGGCGGTCGCGGCGGTGGTCTCGGCGGTGCTGTCGGTGCCCTGCTCGGTGGACGGGGCGGTCTCGGCGACGTCGTCAGGGGCGGCGGGGCGGGGGGCGAGCAGCGTCCACCCGGTGACCGAGGGTCGGGGGCCGTCGTCGACCGCCGCGGCGGCGACCTCGGTGAGCAGCTCTGGTGACGGATCCGCCGTCGTCCCAGCGGCGTCGAGCTCGTCGCGCACCGGTGCCGACAGCTGGTCGAGCACGGCGTCGGGCAGCGCCAGCTCGACCTGCACCCGGTCGCCGAGACGGGCTCCCTGCAGCGGGTCGGCCAGCGGCATGGATGCCCCGCCATCGGTGATCACGGCGTAGTCGAAGCCGTCGGGCCCGTCGGGCGCCGCGGGCGGACCGGTCGTCGGCTCGGTGGCGACGATCGGTGGTGCCTCGCGCGGCACCACCCGCACGAGCCCCTCGACGGTGAGGCCGCCGGCACCCTCGTCGGCGCTGGCCGACATGGTGGCGGTGGTGGCGCCGAACGACAGCCCGAGGGTGACGGCGGTGACCAGGGCGACGGTGCGGAGGGACGTTCTCATGGCGATCTCCCGAAGGGACGGGTGCACGGCGATGCCCTCCGGCGACGGTGCCGGTGGATGCCCGAATCCTAGGGCCCGCCCGCGCCCCAGCGCCAGAGCATCAGCGCACCCGCGTCAGTGCGCGAGAGGGCGGCCGCGCGGGCGGGTCAGATCTCGTCGAGCATCTCCTCGAAACGCACGGTAGCCGCCGCGGCGCTCATCCGTCCGCCGGTCACGGCCGAGATCACGTCGAAGTACTCCAGCCGCAGGCGTGCCCGCTCGGGCGTCACCGGTCGGCGCACATGGTCGAGGGCGAAGGCGACGTCGGTGCGCGCGATCAGCGCCTCCCGCGTCCAGCTCGTGTCGTTCACCCGCCGACCGTAGCCGCCGGAGGTTAACCGCCGGTGAAGCGCGAGCCGCCGCGCCGTCGCGCCGTCGCCGCAACGCCGCCGCACCGCTGAGGCGGCGATCAGGCCAGGCGGGCGAGCTCCTCCGCGTCGAGCTCGAGGCCGAACGATTGCACGAGGGCGGGCAGCTGCTCCACCGTGCGCGCACTCGCGATCGGAGCGCCGACGGTCGGCTGCTGGCGCAGCCACGCCAGCGCCACCGCCGCCACGGGCACCGAGCGCTCGGCCGCGATGGCGTCGAGGGTGCCGAGCAGCTCGACGTTCGCGGGGTCGTCGAGGTAGGCGGATGCTCCACCGGCCCGCGCCGAGTCGACGGCCTGGCCCGGCCGGTACTTGCCGGTGAGGAACCCGCTCGCGAGGCCCGAGTAGGGCAGCTCCACGATGCCGAGCTCCTGGAGCGTGTCGCGCAGCGAGGTCTCGAACGAGCGGTCGACGAGGTTGTACTGGTCCTGGGCGACGGTGAAGGCGGTGAGGCCCGCGGCCTTCGCGATCGAGACGGCCGAGCGCAGGCGGTCGGCCGTGAAGTTCGAGGCGCCGGCCTCGACGATCTTGCCCGCCTGCACCAGCTCGTCGAAGACGCCGACGTACTCCTCCTGCGCGACCCGCTGGTCGTCGCGGTGGGCGTAGTAGAGGTCGATGCGGTCGGTCTGCAGCCGGCGCAGGGAGTCGTCGACCGTGGCGCGCACGTTGTCCGCCGACAGGCCGGGTCGCTCGGGGAGCGAGAAGACCTTCGTGGCGATCACCACGTCGTCCCGCCGACCGCGGCTCGCGAACCACTCGCCGATGACCGTCTCGGACTCGCCGCCGGAGTTGCCGGGCACCCAGGCCGAGTACACGTCGGCGGTGTCGATCGAGCGCCCTCCCGCCTCGACGAAGGCGTCGAGAACGGCGAACGACTCCTCGCGGCTCGAGGTCCAGCCGAAGGTGTTGCCGCCGAGAACGAGGGGTCCGAAGTCGAGCGAGGTCATGGTGTCCTTCCGATGGGATGCGGTTCCCTCACGTTACGCCCGGTGCGATCTCCTCGTTCGGGGCTACCGTTCAGGCTCCGTCGTCGGGCATGGTTGCAGCATGAGCTATGACGACGCCCACACCGCCCACCTCCGCCTGAGCCACGCCGACCGGGACGCCGCGATCGCGGCCCTGGCCCATGCCGAGTCCGAGGGACGCCTCACCGCGGAGGAACTCGCCGACCGCACGGCCTCGGCGGGCCGCGCGGTGACCCGCGCCGATCTCGCCCCGCTCTTCGCCGACCTCCCCTCGGCCGACGCGCCCTCCGCCGACGCGACCCCGCCCGCGGTGGATGCCAAGTCGCACCCGGCCGCCGTGCCCCCGCAGCCGGTGGCTGCGCCCGCGTACGGCGCTCTCGGCTACGGTGGCCCGGGCTCCGACGGCCCCGGCTATGGCGCTCCTGGCTACGGCGGCCCCGGTTACGGCGGCCCCGCCTACTACCCCGACCAGGCCACCCGGCCCGCGCCGCTCGGCGGTGCCGCCGGCGTCGCCGCGGTGAGCGTCACCCCGCTCATCGCGCTCGGCCTGTTTCTCGCCTGCGGCTTCCTCATCCCGGGCGGCTTCGCCTGGTCGTGGATCTTCTGGCTCTTCGTGCCGGTCGTCGGCATCGTCGTCTGGGGCCCGGCCGGTCGCGGCCACGACCGCCGCTGACGACCCGCGGCCCCGCCCGGGCCCCGCCCGGCCAGCGGCCGCGCCCACCCGCGGCCGGCCGCCAG
>NZ_JANTEZ010000007.1 GCF_024978135.1 Herbiconiux gentiana
GGCCGCCGCGCTGGGGCGCGGGCGCGCGGGCGCGCGGGGGCGCGGCGTCAGTGCAGCGAGGCTTCGGCCGCCGTGCGGCGCCAGGCGTGGAAGCGCACGGCGAGGCCCGGGCGCGACGGCGCCGCGAGGTGGGGCCCGGCCGCCGCCGAGAGGGCCCCGTCGAACGGCAGGACGCGCACGAACTGCAGCGGCCCGCCGTCGACCCCGGCGCGCACGATCAGCGCATCCGGGCCGCGGCTCACCCGCACCAGCACCCGCCGCCCGAGCCACGTCTGCACCGGCGCGACCGACCAGTCCGACCGCCCGTCGGTCACCACGGCGCCCAGCTGCAGCAGCCCGTCGGCGAACTCCACCCCGGCCTTCACCCAGCGGTCGACGGATGCCCGCACGAACACCCCCGCCTGGTCGAACTGCTCGGCGAAGTCCGCGTCGAACTCGACCTCCATCGCCTCACCGACCGCGAACGGCGCGAGCAGCCCGTGCTCGCTGTCGTGCACGAAGCCGTAGTACGTCTCGCGCCAGGCGTCACTTCCCTCGACCGCGGTGACGACCAGCGCGCCGCCCTCCTCCTCGGCCGACACGGGCGGATGCGTCCAGCTACCATCGGACCAGGGGATGCTCGTGCCGTCGCTCATCCCTCCACGCTACCGGCGCTCCACCGGCTCGTGTAGGCGGGGCTCGTGTAGGCGGGGCCGGTGTGGGCGGGGGAACGGTTCAGCGGCCCGCGAGGGTCGCGACCGCGTCGGCGAAGTCCTGCGGCGCCTCCTGCGGCACGTCGTGACCGACGCCGGGGAGCGCGACGATCGAGAACGGGCCCGTGAAGCGGTCGCGGGTGCGCCGAGAATCGTCGGGGCCGAAGCCGTCGGCGAGCGCGTCGAGCGAGATCGTCGGAACCCCGATGGGCGGCGTCGTCGCCAGGAAGGCCTCGAGCTCGGCGAAGCGGGGATCGCCCTCGGCGTGGCGGTGGCGATGCCGGTAGGAGTGCACGGCGACGTCGACGAAGTCGGGGTTGTGCAGGCTAGGGGCGCTGCGGGCGAAAGCCGCGGACGCGCCGGCCCACTCGGGCGACCACAACCGCCAGAGCAGACCGCAGAGCCCGTCGCGGTCGGCTTCGAGCCCGGCCCGGCCGCGGTCGGTGTGAAGGTACCACTGGTACCAGTCGCGGTATTCGTCGAGAGGCGAGGCGGGATCGATCGAGGCGGCGATGTCCTGAATGGCGTAACCCCCGACGGTGACGAGACCGCCGATGACCTGGGGGCGGACGGCGGCCGCGATGCAGGCCGCGCGGCCGCCCCAGTCGAAGCCCGCGACGACTGGTCGCTCGAGGGCGAGGGCGTCGATGAGATCGAGGAGGTCCTGCCCGACGGCGGCCTGCTGACCCGAGCGGGGCGTGGCCGGGTCGCGGAACCGGGTCGGCCCGTAGCCCCGCAGGTACGGGGTGATCGCCCGCACTCCTCGCGCGGCGAGCACCGGCACCACCTCCTCGAAGCTCAGCACGTCGTACGGGAACCCGTGCACGAGCACGGCCGTCGGCGCGTCAGCCGCCAGGCCGGCATTCGACCCGCTGTCGTGGAAGGCGATCTCGAGATCGGCGGTCAGCACCGTGCGCAGTTCTCCCAGCGTCATGCCACAACTGAACCACGCACCCCCGACACCGCCGGGGGCGGTTGCCGGCACCGGCCGACCGTGCCTCAACTGGGAGTCAGCACACCGAGGTCGAAGGAGACCATCATGAGCGACGACACCACCACCTCCGGCCAGAACGAGCCGTTCGACCAGACCAACGGCCTGGCCCAGGGGCTCGAGGGCGACGACCGGGGCACGGTCGGCGACGCGCCCGACGACGACGAAACGGGCGGCGTGCTCGGCGAGGCGTTCCGCGGGATCGCCGATCCGCTCGCCGGCGAGCGTGACGGCGAGGCCGACGGCGCCACCCCCGAGGACGGCGACGACGCCGTCACCCCGTACAGCGAAGAGGGCCGCTGACCCGCGGCACGAGCATCCGCCCGCTCTACCGCGCGACGCGTTGCGGAGGGCAAGAGATTCGAACTCTTGAGGGCTTTGACACCCCACCAGTTTTCAAGACTGGCTCCATCGGCCGCTCGGACAGCCCTCCCGACCGTCGCGCGCCCGAAGGCCCTGACGATCAGCCATGAGCATACCCGCCCACCTGCGAGCACAGGAAAAGGGCGGATTCAGATCGTCGCGAGCGCCTGCGCCACCCCGTCGTCGTACACCGACGCCGTGACCTCGGTCGCCGCCGCGATCACGTCGTCGGGCGCCTGTCCCATGGCCACGGCCCGCCCCGACTCCCCCGCCCAGCGGAACATGTCGAGGTCGTTGCGCCCGTCGCCGATCGCCATCACCCGCGAGCGCGGGATGTCGAGCGCCGCGCGCACCCGCTCGAGCCCGGTCGCCTTGTTCACGCCGTCGGGCGCGATGTCGAGCCACGCCGTCCAGCCGATCGAGTACGACACCCGGTGCAGCCCCATGCGGTCGACGACCGCGAGGAAGTCCTCCATGTCGTGGTCGGGCGAGACCACCACGATGCGCGTCGCGCGGATGCCCAGCATCTCCTCGAACGTCACCAGCCGCGTCTGCTCGCCGAGCGCCGCCTGCGGGAACGACTCGGTGTACATGAAGTTGCCCGCGTCGTCCTCCACCGCGAACACGGCCTCGGCGAGATGCGAGCGGATGGTCGTGAGCACCGGCCCCGGATCGAACACCTCCACGTGCTCCTGCCGGTAGCCGAGCGGCGCCGACGCGTCGCGCTTCATCGTGACCGCGCCGTTGGCGCAGACGAGGTACTCCGGCGTGATGCCGAGCTGCGCCACCACGGGCAGCGTGTGCACCGAGGAGCGGCCGGTGGCGAGCATGACCTCGTGCCCGTCGGCGGCCGCGCGGCGCACCTCGGCGCCGACGATGTCGCTCAGCGAGCTGTCTTCGTGCAGCACGGTGCCGTCGATGTCGAGCGCGACGAGCCAAGCTCCAGACGAGGCAGCCGACGCATCAGTGCCGCTCACGGCGCCTCGATCACGGCGAGCCCGCCGAGGTACGGCCGCAGCACCTCGGGGATGACGACCGACCCGTCCTCCTGCTGGTGCGTCTCGAGCAGCGCCACGATCCACCGCGTGGTGGCGAGCGTGCCGTTCAGGGTCGCGACCGGCGCCGTCTTGCCCGACTCCGTGCGGTAGCGGGTGTCGAGGCGGCGGGCCTGGTAGGTGGTGCAGTTCGAGGTCGAGGTGAGCTCGCGGTAGGTCTGCTGCGACGGCACCCAGGCCTCGGTGTCGAACTTGCGGGCGGCGCTCGAACCGAGGTCGCCCGCCGCCACGTCGATCACGCGGTAGGCGAGGCCGAGGTCGGTGAGCATGCCCTCCTGGTACGACAGCAGCGCCTCGTGCTCGGCCTCGGCGTTCTCGGGCAGCACGTAGCTGAACATCTCGAGCTTGTTGAACTGGTGAACGCGCAGGATGCCCCGCGTGTCCTTCCCGTGCGACCCCGCCTCCCGGCGGTAGCAGGTCGACCATCCCGCATAGCGCAGCGATCCGGCCGACAGGTCGAGGATCTCGCCCATGTGGAACCCGGCGAGCGCCACCTCGCTCGTGCCGGTGAGGAACAGCTCGTCGGCGGGCAGGTAGTAGACCTCGTCGGCGTGCTCGCCGAGGAAGCCCGTGCCGTCCATGGTCTCGGGCCGTACCAGCGTGGGGGTGATCAGCGGGGTGAAGCCCGCGGCGAGCGCGCGGTCGAGCGCGAGGTTCATCAGCGCGATCTCGAGCCGGGCGCCGATGCCCGTGAGGAAGTAGAAGCGCGCGCCCGAGACTTTGGCGCCGCGGGCGAGGTCGAAGACCTTCAGCGACTCGCCGAGCTCGACGTGGTCGCGCGGCTCGAAGCCGAACGACGGCTTGGTGCCGACCTCGCGCAGGGTGACGAAGTTCTCTTCCCCACCCGACGGCACGCCGTCGACGACGATGTTCTGGATGCGCCGGGCCGAGTCGGTGAACGCCGCCTCCGCATCCGTCGCCCGCTGCTGCGCGGCCTTCACCGAGGCGGCGAGCTCCTGAGCCTGGGCCACGAGGGCTTTCTTCTCGTCTTTGGGGGCGGCCGCGACGGTCTTGCCGAAGGCGTTCTGCTCGGCCCGCAGGGTCTCGAACTCGGTCAGCGCTGCGCGGCGCGACAGGTCTGCCGCGAGGGCGGTGTCGACGAGCTCGACGGATGCTCCCCGCGCACGCTGCGAGGCTCGGACGACATCGGGGGCTTCACGCAAGAGAACGGGATCGATCACGCCCTCCAGTCTACGGGCCGCCCCCGACGCTCGACGTCTGACGGAAAGCGCCGGGCCGGGCCCGCGCTCCCGCACGATACGGTGATCCCGTGGGACGGGAAGCGGAGACGCGCACACCCCCGCGGGCGGCGATCGTGGTCAATCCGGTCAAGGTCGACGCGGCGAAGTTGCGTGCGCTCGTCGAGGCCGCCGAGACGGCGGCCGGCTGGGGCCCGACGCTGTGGTTCGAGACCACCGCCCACGAGGCGGGCGGCGAGGCGACCGCGACGGCTGTCGCCCTGGGGGCGTCCGTCGTGATGGCCGCGGGCGGCGACGGCACGGTGCGCGCCGTCGCCGAGGCCCTGCGGGACACCGGCGTGCCGCTCGGTCTCCTCCCGGTGGGCACCGGAAACCTGCTGGCCCGCAACCTCGAGCTGAACCTCACCAATGTCGAGCTCGCCGTCACCACGGCGTTCACCGGCCACGACCGCGCCATCGACCTGGGCGTGATCGAGGTGACCCGCGGCGACGGATCCACCGCCGAGCACGTCTTCCTCGTCATGGCCGGCCTCGGGCTCGACGCCAAGATGATCGCGAAGACCAACAAGGCGCTGAAGAAGCGGGTGGGCTGGCTCGCCTACGTCGACGGCATCGGCCGGGCGCTGCCCGAGCTGCGTCCGGTGAAGCTGCGCTTCCGCATGGACGGTTCCGCCTGGCGCTCCACCTCGGCGCACACCGTCATCGTGGGCAACTGCGGGCTGCTGCCCGGCGGGCTGCTGCTCATCCCGAACGCCGAGCCCGACGACGGGCTGCTCGACATCGTCGCGCTGCGACCCGAGGGCCCGTTCGGCTGGCTGAAGGTGTGGAACAAGATCGCCTTCGAGAACGGCGTGCTGCGCAAGTCGGCGGCGGGCCGGCGCATCATCGACCTCAATCACGACGTGCGCTCGGTCACCTACGCGAAGGGTCGCGACTTCGAGCTGCGGCTCGAGACCGAGGAGGAGATCCAGCTCGACGGCGACGAGTGGGGCACCGCGCGGGCCGTGCGCAGCCGGGTCGCTCCGGCGGCGCTGCTCGTGCGGGTGCCGGCGGTAGCGCCGAGCGTCGGTGCCTCGGCGGCTACGTCGGCGAAGGCAGTCGAGGCGTCCACGGCGCCCGGTCAGCCCTGACCCCAGGGCTCCTCACGGCGAACGGCGAGCGGATGCTCAGCGAGCCCGTCGCGGACGAGTGCGCCCCGGCGCCACCGTCTTGCGTCGCGCCGCCTTCGCCTTGGCCTCGGCCGCCCGCACCTCGGCGGCGCGCGCCTTCGCCTTGGCGGTCGGCTTCTGCTTGACCGCGGGCTCGGCGGACGCGGCGGCCCGGGAGGTGTTGGCCGTGCGCCCGCGCACCACGCCGACGAACTCGGCGACGAGGGCCGCGCGGTCGGCCGGGAGGTCGGTGCGCCAGACCAGCGCGACCGTGGTCGACGGGGCGCCGGTCACGGGGCGGGAGTCGACGTCCTTCCGGGCCCAGAGGCGGGCGAGCGACTTGGGCAGCAGCACGGCGCCGACGCCCGCCGCGACGAGCGCGACCGCGTCGGGGCCGCCGGTGGGGGTTGCGGCGGGGGCGTGCAGGCGCTCGCCGAGCATCGCCTCGAGCTCGTCGAGGGCGATCTCGTCGACCGCCGTGATCTCGTCGTCGGCGGGTACGACGACGACCGGCAGCTCCTCGTAGAGCGGAATGGCGTGGACGCCCTCGGTGCGCACGGGCAGCCGCGCGATCACGACGTCGGCGGGACCGGAGGAGGGACCGGAAGCGGGCTCATCGTCGGCCGGCCCGGATGACGTCGGAGCCTCGGAGGCGGGCTCGACGTCGGCCGACGGCGACGCGTCGGCGGGAGCATCCGGAACCTCGAAGAGCACCGCCAGCTCGTCGGTCGCCCCCAGGGCCACGGTGTCGAGCGCACGCAGCTCGAGCCGCTCGTCGGGGAACCGCTCACCCCAGATGCGCACCCACTTCGACGGGGTGACGCCGGGTACGAAGGCGACGCGCAGCACCATTCCGCCCCCTTTCGTCGAGCCCGCCCAGGATACGCTGTCGGGATGAGCCCCTCCAAGACGCCGCAGACCATGAAGCCGGCGACCGCCGCGAAGAAGCTCGGCATCTACCTGCCCGCCGCCCCCGCGGAGCTGCAGGAGGAGCCGATGACCCGCGAGACCCTGAATGAGCTGCTGCAGTCGCCGCCCGAGTGGCTCGTCGTGCTGCGGCTGAACGGCCCGCACCCGCGCGACGTCGTGGCGCGCAAGCTCGGCGTCTCGATCTCGGGCCTCGCCCGCGCCGGGGTGACGGATGCGCTCACCACCGCCGAGATCAAGGAGCTGCTCGAGGCGCCGCCCGAGTGGCTCGTCACCGAGCGCCGCACGCAGGCCCTCGTGCGCGAGGAGAACCACCGCATCAACGACGTGAGAGCCGGTAAGCGCGCTGGAGCTGAAAGCGACGATCCTGAGGATCGTCGCCGCGACGCCAGCGCCGAGTGAGCTGCGCTCACTCGGGGTACTCGACTGCGATTTCAGCGTGAGCGACATCGAGCTGGCCTCGATCCCGGCGGGCTCGATCCAGATCGTGGATGCCCGGCGGGGCCTTCGCCGCACCGAGCGCTTCGAGGCGTTCGAGCTCGGCGTCTTCCCCGTCACCGAGGAGCTGGTGGCCGAGCTGATCGGGGTCGGTGCCGCGCATCCGCGCCGCCCGGCCGTCGAGCTGAGCTGGCTGCGCGCCGTGCGCCTGTGCAACGCCGCCTCGGAGTGGGAGGGACTCGACCTCGCCTACGGGGTGGACGGCGAGGACGTGGTCTGGCACCGCGACTCCGAGGGGTTCCGCCTGCCGAGCGAGGCGGAGTGGGAGTTCGCCTGCCGCGCCGGGTCGACGGGGCCGGTCTACGGGCCGCTCGGGGAGGTCGCGTGGTCGGCCGCCGACGGGGTGCGGTCGCCGCAGGACGTCGGGGCACGGCATCCGAACCTCTTCGGGCTCTTCGACACGCTCGGTAACGTCTCGGAGTGGTGCTTCGACCTGCTCGACCCCGACGACGACCCCTCGCGCGGAGCGCGGGTGTTCCGGGGCGGCGGATTCGCCGACGACGTCTGGAACGTGCGGGCCGACGTGCGGCGCGGGGCCCCGCCGCGCTCGACGCACGACGACGTGGGGCTGCGGCTCGCCCGGTCGATCGGGTAGCGCGCCGGCCTCGGAAGGCACTGCGAAGCGATGACCCGCCCTGGCGGGCCGGCGGCCCCCGGCGTACGGTTTCGAGCATGAGCGTGCCCACGGTGAGCCTGGACAATTACTCGGACGTGCGACCCGAACTCGCCGACTGGATGCGTGAGCAGCGCTGGTACGCGTCGTCGGAGCAGAGCCCCGCGCTCACCCGCGTCGGCGTCTGGACCCTGGTCGACCACAAGCACCAGGTCGGCCTCGAGACGCATCTGCTCCTCGACGAGTCGGGGCCGGCTCCCGTGCTCTACCAGGTGCCGCTGTCGTTCCGGTCGGCGCCGCTGCTCGGTGGCGAGCGCGCTCTCGTGGAGCGCGTCGACGGGCCGAGCGGAGCGGTCTACGTCTACGACGCGCCGCACGATCCGGCCTTCACACGGGCACTGCTCGCGCTGATGATCGACGACGAAGCCGTCGCGGGCGAATCGCCCGACGGCACCGAGGCGGCGGGGCATCACGCGCTCACGAGCCCCGAGATCCGCGTCACCGACTCGCGCGTGCTGCGCGGCGAGCAGTCGAACACCTCGATCATCTTCGATCTCGTGCACCTGAACGGCAAGCCGGCGCAGCCGGTGATCTGCAAGCTGTTCCGGGTGCTGAGCGACGGGCAGAATCCCGACGTGGTGGTGCAGTCGGCGCTGAGCGACGCCGGTTCGCGCCTCGTGCCGCGCGCCGTGGGGTCGGTCTCGGGGTCGTGGAACGATCCCCGGGTCGACGGCGGGCGCGCATCCGGGCACCTGGCCTTCGCGCAGGAGTTCATCCCCGAGGTGGAGGACGCCTGGCGCGTGGCGCTGCGTTCGGCCGAGGCCGGGGAGTCGTTCGAGCAGCTCGCGCGGGCGCTCGGCGAGGCGACGGCGCAGGTGCACACCGAGCTGGCGCGCCTATTCCCGGTGCACGAAGCGTCGGCCTCGGACAGGGATGCGATCGTGGCGAGCTTCCGCGACCGGGCTGCGCAGGCACTCGCCGAGGTGCCGTCGCTGGCATCGCAAGCGAGCGCGGTCGACGCGGTGTTCGCCGCGGCGGCGGAGGCGTCGTGGCCGGCGTTCCAGCGCATCCACGGCGACTACCACCTCGGGCAGGTGCTCGCGGTGCCGGGGCGCGGGTGGGTGCTGCTCGACTTCGAGGGCGAGCCGCTCCGGCCGCTCGCCGAGCGGAGCGAGCCCGACGTGACCCTGCGCGACGTGGCCGGGATGCTGCGCTCGTTCGACTACGTGGCCGGCACCCTCGCCCAGTCGGATCACGCCGAGGCGGCGCGGGCCTGGGCGCACGAGGCGCGGGACGCGTTCATCGACGGCTACGTCTCGCGCTCGGGGCTCGACCTGCGGGCGCAGCGCGTGCTGCTCGACGCGTTCGAGCTCGACAAGGCGCTCTACGAGGTCAGCTACGAGGCGCGCAACCGCCCCGACTGGGTCTCGATCCCGGTCGACGCGATCGAACGGCTGGCCAACCGTCCTCGCTAGGGGGTGGGGTCTCCTGCGATCAGGCCACTGAGCCAGTCGCGGGCCTCGCGGAAGACCTCGTCGCCGTAGCGGTCGACGTACTCGACCGGCGCCTGATCGGCCCGCGGGTACGAGCCCAGGAAGATCACACTGGGGCTGAACCGGCGAACGCCCAGCAGCGCATCCGCCACCCGCTCGTCGGTGATGTGCCCGTCGGCGTCGATCACGAAGCGGTAGCGCCCGAGGGCGTCGCCGATCGGCCGCGACTGCAGCAGCGACAGGTTCACCCCGCGCGTCGAGAACTGCTCGAGCAGTTCGAGCAGGGCTCCGGAACGGTCATCCGGGAGCTCGGCGATGATGCTCGTCTTGTCGGCCCCGGTCGGCGCCGGGAGCGCCGTGCTGCGCGAGACGAGCACGAAGCGAGTGACCGCGTTGGCGTTGTCGGCGATGTTCTCGGCCAGCACCTCGAGCGCGTGGTGCTGCACGATCTGCGGCGGCGCCACGGCCGCGTCGGCGAGGTCGTTCTCGAACAGCGCGAGCGCCGAGGCCACGTTCGACGTCGACGGGATGTGGCCGTGCGTCGGCAGGTTCGCATCCAGCCAGCTGCGGGTCTGGGCGTAGGCGACCGGATGCGCGTTCACCACCCGCACGTCATCGAGCCGCGTGCCCGGCCGCGCCACGAGCACGAACTGCACCCGCACGAGGTACTCCCCCACGATGCGCAGGTTCGGGATGTTCGCCAGCGCGTCGAGCGTCGACGTGACCCCGCCCTCGATGGAGTTCTCGATGGCGATCATCGCGGCGACGCTGCGGCCCGAGACCACGTCGTCGAACGCCTCGCCGACGTTGTTGACCGAGCGCCACTCCTTGCCCTGCGCCTCGGGCACCTGCGCGAGGGCGGCCTCGGTGAAGGTTCCCGAGGGGCCGAGGTAGCTGTACGTCTCCGACATGCCCCGAGCCTATCGAGCGGCGATGGCACGGGCGGGCGACGGGTGCCAGACTTGGGGCATGTTCGAACGAGCCGGCACAGTGGCCCTCCCCGAAGACCTGATCGACGTCGACGCGCTCGTGAGCGCGTACTACGAGCTGCACCCCGACGTGAACGACCCCGAGCAGAAGGTGGCGTTCGGCACGAGCGGGCACCGCGGCTCGAGCTTCAACACGGCCTTCAACGAGGACCACATCGCCGCCATCACGCAGGCGATCGTGGAGTACCGGGCCGATCAGGGCATCACCGGCCCGCTGTTCATGGGCCGCGACACCCACGGGCTCTCGAAGCCCGCGGAGGACACCGCGCTCGAGGTGCTGGCCGCCAACGGCGTCACCGTCTGGACCGACTCGCGCGACAGCTGGACGCCGACGCCCGCCGTCTCGCACGCGATCCTCGCCTACAACCGCGCCGGGCACGACGACCAGGCCGACGGCATCGTGGTCACCCCCTCGCACAACCCGCCCGCCGACGGCGGCTTCAAGTACAACCCCCCGCACGGCGGCCCGGCCGACTCCGACGCCACGGGCTGGATCGCGAACCGCGCGAACGAGCTGATCGCGGGCGGCCTCGCCGACGTCAAGCGCGTCGGTCGCGGCGAGGGCGCGCCCTCGGGCACCTACGACTTCCGCGAGCACTACGTCGCCGACCTGGTGAACGTGATCGACCTCGACGCGATCCAGAAGTCGGGCATCCACATCGGCGCCGACCCGTTGGGCGGGGCCTCGGTGGAGTACTGGTCGCTCATCCGGGATCGCTACGGCCTCAACATGGAGGTCGTCAACGAGACGGTCGACCCGCAGTGGGCGTTCATGACGCTCGACTGGGACGGCAAGATCCGCATGGACTGCAGCTCGCCCTACGCCATGGCCTCCCTGGTCGCCAGCCGCGACAAGTACGACATCGCCACGAGCAACGATGCGGATGCCGACCGTCACGGCGTGGTCACCCCCGACGCCGGCATCATGAACCCGAACCACTACCTGGCCGTCGCCATCCAGTACCTGTACTCGCGGCGCGAGGGCTGGCAGCCGGATGCGGCGATCGGCAAGACGCTCGTCTCCAGCTCCATGATCGACCGGGTCGCGGGCTCGCTCGGCCGCACCCTCTGGGAGGTGCCGGTCGGCTTCAAGTGGTTCGTGCCGGGGCTGATCGACGGATCGGTCGCGTTCGGCGGCGAGGAGTCGGCGGGGGCGTCGTTCCTGCGCTTCGACGGCACGGTGTGGACCACGGACAAGGACGGCATCCTGCTCGCGCTGCTCGCGTCGGAGATCCTCGCGGTGACGGGCAAGACGCCCTCGCAGCTGTACGCCGAGCTGACCGCCGAGTTCGGCTCGCCCGTCTACGAGCGCGTCGACGCCGCGGCCACCAAGGCGCAGAAGGCGGCCCTCGGCAAGCTCGACGGCGACGCCATCACGGCCACCGAGCTCGCCGGCGACCCGATCCTGGCGAAGCTCTCGCACGCGCCGGGCAACGGCGCGGCGGTCGGCGGCGTCAAGGTCGTCACCGACAACGCCTGGTTCGCGGCCCGGCCCTCGGGCACCGAGGACGTCTACAAGATCTACGCCGAGTCCTTCGTGGGCGAGGAGCACCTCCGCCGCGTCCAGGCGGAGGCGAAGCTCATCGTCGACGCGGCCCTCGGCGCCTAACCCCGCGCCCCGCCCCCCTCCGCGGCATCGAGCCGTCGCAAATCGCCCTCTCGGAGCCCTGAGAGGGCGTTTTTCGACGGCTCGGCGGGCTAGGGCAGGAGGGGGGCGACGAAGGCGCGGAGCGCCGTCGTCGTCTCCGCGGGGGTGAGGCCGCCGTCGGCGCGCAGGATGCGCCAGGTCGTCGCGTCGCAGACGGCGACGAGCTGGGCGAGGCGCAGGCGGCGGGTGGCGCCGTCGAGCTCCGGGTCGAGGTGCGGCTCGAAGGTTCGGCGGCACCAGTCCACGTGGTACGCCCGGCCGCGCGCGGCGAGGTCGTCGAGGCCGGGCACGAGCGGCGCCTCCGAGTAGGTCTTCAGGATGAGCGCCCCGTACACCTCGTAGTGCGCGACCAGCGCCTCCAGCGTCGCCTCGACGGAGGACTGCGCGGCGGCCTCGCGGGCCGCGGAGATGCGGCCGAGCTCGCGTTCCACCACCGTGGTCAGCAGCCCGGGCTTGCCCCCGAAGCGGCGGATGACCGTCTGCACCGCCACCCCCGCGTCGGCGGCGACGTCGTCGAGGCGAATGCGCTCGTAGGGCGTGTCGGCGAAGCGCGCCATCATCGCGTCCATGATGCGCTCGCCCGTCGCCTCGGCCGACTCGGCGCGCACCGACATGCGGTACTCCCGAGGTCGCCCACCCGAGTCTCGCGCTTTCATGCGACCCAGGCTAACGCCTGCCCGGAGCGCCCCGGACCACGCCGGAGCGCGGCC
The DNA here is from genome assembly GCF_024978135.1 of Herbiconiux gentiana. Taxonomy (GTDB): domain Bacteria; phylum Actinomycetota; class Actinomycetes; order Actinomycetales; family Microbacteriaceae; genus Herbiconiux; species Herbiconiux gentiana. Next base: position 12,327 of record NZ_JANTEZ010000007.1, read on the forward strand.
TAGGCGATCGACCAGAAGTGCGCCGTGCCGCCCGGGTTCTCGACCGTGATGGCCGTGTCGAGGTCGCGGTACTGCGCGTCGACCGTGTGGCCGACGAGCTTGATCGCGATGGTGCCGTCGAGGTTCGGTGTGACCTTCGAGACGATCATCGTGTGGTCGACGCCGTTGTCGTTCTGCGGGTCCCAGTCGAACATCACGACGTCGCCGAGCTTCACCTGGTCGCGCTGGGTCAGCTCGAGGCGCGTGGTGTCGGGCCGGGAGGCGTAGTAGGCATCCATCTCGTTGCCGCGGATCCAGCTGTAGCTGTAGTCGCCCGTCGTCGCGTACTCGCTGTACCAGTTCTCGTCCTGCACCCAGCCGCGGGCGAGCATCGCCTGGTTCACGAAGTTGCCGCAGTCGTTGTCGGGGAACTGCCCCCACTCGGCGAGGTTGTAGTCCTTCCAGTAGGTGAAGGCGTAGTTCAGCTGGCTGTCGACCGGGGTCTGCACCTCGTAGCCGAAGCCGCCGTCGAGCACGACCTCCGATCCGTCCTCGAGCGCGACGGTCACGGGCACGGCGCCCACGGCGTAGTCGACGGATGCGGGGGTCACCACGGTCAGGGTGCGGTCGTCGACGACGGTGAAGGCGGGCGCGGTCTCGGTGCCGAATCGCACCGAGGCGACAGGCGAGTCGCCCGCGAACCCCGATCCGGCCACCGTGACCTCGGCACCGCCGGTGAGGCTGCCGCTCGCGGGCGAGAGCGCCTCGAGGGCGACCCGGGCGTCGGCGGCGGCCGAGTCGGCGGAGGCCGCCGAGCCGGAGCCGTCGCCCGAACCGCCGGATGCGCATCCGGTCAGGGCGAGCGACGCGACCGCGAAGGCGGCCACGAGGAGGGTGAGCGGGCGGCGGCGGGACGGACGCGCGGAAGGACGTCGGGTACTGCTTCGGGGCATGAGGTCCATGGCATCACAGCTTCATTTGTGCCCCCTATGAGGGGGATGGGGTTGACACCGCCCCGCCCGGCCGTCAGCGAGCACTGAACGGCACGAATTTCCATCAACCTCCTTGACGTCGGATGGGCGGGCGCTTACGCTCCTGGTAATCCCAAGAGAGCGCTCTCACAGCACGCACGGTCGCGTGATAGAGCGCTCTCATAGACACGCACAAAGGAGTGACCGTGAGTCTTTCACGACGCACAAAAGCCGTAGCCGCCGTCGCGGGCGCGGCCGCCATCGCCCTTCTCGCCACCGGATGCTCGGCCGGCGACTCGTCCTCGTCGGGAGGCTCCGGCGACAAGGTCGAGCTGACCGTCACGACGTTCGGCACGATGGGCTACGACGACCTCTACGCCCAGTACGAGGCCGACCACCCGAACATCACGATCAAGCCGACCAACATCGACACCGGCGACAACGCCAAGACCGACTGGCAGACCAAGGCGGCCGCCGGCGCCGGGCTGCCCGACGTGCAGGCCGTCGAGGAGGGCTGGCTGAGCGCCGTCATGCAGGTCTCCGATCAGTTCACCGACCTCAAGGACTACGGCGCCGACGAGATCAAGGACCGCTGGGTCGACTGGAAGCTCGCCCAGGCCACCGACAAGGACGGCCGCATCATCGGCTACGGCTCGGACATCGGCCCCGAGGGCCTGTGCTACAACCGCACCGCGTTCGAGGCGGCCGGCCTGCCGACCGACCGCGAGGAGGTCGCGACGCTCTTCGGCGGCGACGACGCCACGTGGGACAAGTACTTCGAGGTGGGCCAGCAGTACAAGGCGGCCACCGGCAAGGCGTTCTACGACCAGTCCGGCTTTCTCTGGAACGCCATGGTGAACCAGCAGCCCGAGGGCTACTACACGAAGGACGGCGAGCTGAACGTCGAGGGCAACAAGGACCTCGAGAAGCTCTGGACGACCCTCTCCTCCGCCACCGAGTCGGGCCTGTCGGCCAACCAGACGGCCTGGGACTGGGGCAAGGGCAAGGCCTTCACCGACCAGACCTTCGCCACCTTCGTCTGCCCGGGCTGGATGCTCGGGGTGGTGAAGGGCCAGGTCACCGCCGCGGGCGGCGACGCCTCCACCGGCTGGGACTTCGCGAACGTCTTCCCCGGCGGCGCGGCCAACTGGGGCGGCAGCTTCCTGACCGTTCCCACCCAGTCCAAGCACCCGAAGGAGGCCGCCGAGCTGGCCGCCTACCTCACCGACGCGAAGTCGCAGGCCACGGCCTTCGGTGTCGCCGGCACCTTCCCCAGCGTGACGGCCGCCCAGACCGACCCCGCCGTGACGGGCACGAACGAGCTGTCGACGTTCTTCAACGACGCCCCCATCGGTGAGATCCTCGCCCAGCGCGCCGACGGTGTCGTGGCCCAGTACAAGGGCCCGGACGACTCGGTCATCCAGTCGCAGGTGTTCGGCCCCGCGATCCAGCAGATCGACTCGGGCAAGGCCGACGGCGCCGCCGCCTGGGACAACGCGCTCGAGCTACTGAACCAGCTCGTCGTCAACAAGTAGTCACCCGGGGGTGGGCGGCCTGGGCCGCCCACCCCTTCTTCTCGACCCCGCCGCAGCCACCAGGAAGCCGCCATGACCGCCACCCTCACGCCGCCGACGTCATCGGACACGACGCCGCACGAGCCCTATCGCCCGAAGCAGCGCACCCCCTTCGCGTACTGGCGCAGCCGCTTCGACGTGAAGGCCTCCCCCTACCTCTACATCGCCCCGTTCTTCGTGCTCTTCGGCCTGGTCGGGCTGTTCCCGCTCGTCTACACCTTCGTCGTGTCGCTGAACGAGTGGAACCTGCTCTCCGGCCCCGCCGGCTTCGTGGGCCTCGACAACTACGTCGCCGAACTCACCGACCCCTTCTTCTGGAACTCGCTGTTCAACACCGTCAGCATCTTCCTTCTCTCGGCCATCCCGCAGCTGGTCGGCGCCGTGCTGATCGCCGCCGTGCTCGACCAGAACATCCGCGCCAAGACCTTCTGGCGGATGAGCGTGCTGATCCCCTACGTCGTCACCCCCGTCGCGGTGACGCTCATCTTCTCGAGCGCCTTCGACGAGAAGTACGGCCTGATCAACAACGTGCTGCAGACCCTCTCGATCGACCCGGTGATGTGGAAGACCGAGACGCTGCCCTCCCACCTCGCGATCGCGAGCATGGTGAACTGGCGGTGGACGGGCTACAACGCCCTGATCCTGCTCGCCGCGATGCAGGCGGTGCCGCGAGACATCTACGAGTCGGCGGCGCTCGACGGTGCCGGCCCGGTGCGTCGCTTCTTCTCGATGACCCTGCCGAGCATCCGCCCCACCATGATCTTCGTGGTCATCACGGCCACGGTCGGCGGCCTGCAGATCTTCACCGAGCCCAAGCTCTTCAACCCCACCACCGCCACCCCGGGCGGCCCGCAGCGGCAGTACCAGACGACGGTGCTCTACCTCTGGGACCTCGCCTTCAACCGGCAGAACTTCGGCAAGGCCTCCGCGGTCGCCTGGCTGCTGTTCCTCATCATCGTGCTCTTCGGCGTGCTGAACTTCCTGATCTCCCGGCGCATCGCCTCGGTGGAGTCGCGGTTCATCGCGAAGAAGGCCATCAAGAAGGGAAAGCGCTCGTGACCACGACCACCGCACCGGCCCCCGCCGTCACCCGGCGACGCAAGCCGCTCGGCATCGACAAGCGGCCCGGGTTCCTGACCTACGGCCTGCTGATCGTGTTCTTCGTCGCCGGCACCTATCCCCTCTACTGGTCGTTCATCGCCGGCACCAGCCCGAGCTCGGTGCTCACCGAGACCTGGCCGCCGCTCCTGCCCGGCGGGCAGTTCTGGCAGAACGTCGGCGAGGTGATGAACACGGTGCCGTTCTGGACCTCGCTGCTGAACAGCATCATCGTCTCGAGCGTGATCACCGTCTCGGTCGTGCTGTTCTCGACGCTCGCCGGCTACTCCTTCGCGAAGCTCAAGTTCCGCGGCCGCGAGGGCCTGCTGGTCTTCGTCATCGCCACCCTCGCGGTGCCCACCCAGCTCGGCATCATCCCGCTGTTCATGGTGATGAAGCAGTTCGGCTGGACCGGCACCCTCGGCGCCGTGATCGTGCCCACCCTGGTCACCGCGTTCGGCGTGTTCTTCATGCGGCAGTACCTCGTCGACGTCATCCCTGACGAGCTGATCGAGGCCGCCCGGGTCGACGGCGCCAGCATGCTGAGCACGTTCTGGCACGTCGGGATCCCGGCCGCCCGCCCGGCGATGGCCATCCTGGGACTGTTCACCTTCATGACCGCGTGGACCGACTACCTCTGGCCGCTGCTCGTGGTGCCGCAGAACCCGACGCTGCAGGTCGCACTGAGCCAGCTGCAGTCGGCCAAGTACGTCGACTACTCGATCGTGCTGACCGGTGCGGTGCTCGCCACCCTGCCGCTGCTGCTGCTGTTCGTGCTGGCGGGCAAGCAGCTCGTCTCGGGCATCATGGCGGGCGCGGTCAAGGGTTGACGCGCGACCTACACTGGAACCGTCAGACCTGAGGAGGCCCCGTGAGCGAGATGTCGTCGGGGCGTGGGCGGGACGCGCATCCGGCCCCCACGCTCGAGATGGTGGCGGCCGCCGCCGGGGTGTCGCGGGCGACCGTGTCGCGGGTGGTCAACGCCGCTCCCAACGTGTCGGATGCGATCGCCGAGGCCGTGAACGAGGCCATCCTGAAGCTCAACTACGTTCCGAACCGCGCGGCGCGGTCGCTCGTCAGCCGACGCACCCAGGTGATCGCGCTGGTGGTGCCGGAGACGACGGCCAAGCTGTTCAGCGACCCGTTCTTCGCGACCGTGGTGCAGGGTGTGGCGCTGTACCTCTCCGACACCGACTTCACGCTGAACATGCTGATCGCCTCGGAGATGCGCTCGGATAAGACGCGGCGCTACCTGCTCGGCGGCAACGCCGACGGGGCGCTCGTGGTCTCGCACCACGAGGGTGATCACTCCTACGACCGGCTCGACCTGTCGCTGCCGATCGTCTACGGCGGCCGGCCGCTGCTCGAGAGCGAGAGCGAGAGCTACTTCGTCGACGTCGACAACGTGGCGGGCGCGGCCGAGGCGACGGAGCACCTCATCGCGACCGGCCGCCGTTCGATCGCGACGATCGCCGGCCCGCAGGACATGCCTCCCGGCTTCGACCGCCTGCGCGGCTGGCGGCGCGCGATGGACTCGGCGGGGCTCCCGGCCGCGCTGGTGGAGTACGGCGACTTCACGCCCGATTCCGGCGCCGAGGCGATGCGCCGGCTGCTCGACCGCGGCGAGCCGATCGACGGGCTGTTCGCGGCGAACGACCAGATGGCGGCGGGGGCCTACTCGGTCATCCTCGAGCGGGGGCTGCGCATCCCGCACGACATCGCGGTCGCGGGCTTCGACAACAACTACTTCGGCTCGACCGCGGTGCCGGCGCTGACCACGATCGACCAGCCGTCGCTCGAGCTCGGGCGCACGATGGCCGAGGTGCTGGTGCGGCGCATCGAGGGCAAGCCGGTCGACCGGGTCACGATGATGCCGACGTCGCTGGTCGTGCGCGCGTCGACGGCCCCGCGCGACGCCTAGGCGACCGCCCGCGCGGGCAGCGCGGGGGCGGGCCGCTCGGGGGCGGTTCGCTCGAATCGCTCACACGCGCAGGCGTCGCACCGCCGGCACGGCGAGCGCCGCCGCGGTCGCCGCGACGACCAGCGCGGCGCAGCCGATCAGGGTCGGCGGCGTTCCGAGGCCCTGCGCCAGCGGCCCCACGAGCACCTCGCCCACCGGGATCGCCAGGAACGAGCCCACCATGTCGAATGAGTAGACCCGGGACAGGGCCTCGCGCGGCACGTGGGTCTGGAGCGACTGGTCCCAGGCAATGGCGAAGAATTCGAGGGCGATCCCGCCGAGCGCGAAGGCGAGGATCAGCGCGGGGAGGAGGAGCGCGGGCAGGGCGGCGGGGGCGGGCAGGGCGGCGGACGCGGGAAGGGCGGCGGGGGCGGGCAGGGCGGCCGACGCGGGTGCGGGCGCGCCGCCGGCGGCGACGGCGGCCAGCGCCGCGATCGGCACGGTCGTCAGCAGCATCCCCCCGACCCCCGCGGCGAGCGCCCGGCTCGGTCGCCAGCGCAGCGCGAGCACCGCGCCGAGCGCCAGTCCGCCGGCCTGCGCCGCGACCACGAGGCCCCAACCCGCGCGGCCCACGGTCTCGTCGGCCACGAGAGGCCCGAGCACGGTGGTCGCCCCGACGAACGCGGCGTTCAGCACGCCGAACTGCAGCACCGCCACCCACACCCAGCGCCGCCGGGTGAACTCCCGCCAGCCGTGACGCAGCTCGGCGAGCGCCCCACGCAGGCCGGGCAGCAGCCCGCGACGACCCGGCGCCGACGGGGCGACGGATGCCCGGGGCAGCCGCAGCCGCGAGAACAGCAGCCCGGCCAGCGCGAACCCGGCCGCGTCGATCGCGAGCCCCCAGCCCGGTCCGACCCCCGCCACGAGCGCGGCGCCGGCGGCGGAGCCGACGATGGTCGAGCCGTTCAGCCCGAGGCGCAGCAGCGCGTTAGCCGCGCGCAGTTCGCCGAACGGCACCGTCTCGGGCACGAGCGCCGCCGCCGCGGGAAGACTGACCGCCGCGACCGCGCCGTTGAGCATCCCGAGCAGCACGAGCGCCGGGATCGACGCCGTGCCGGTGAGCACCAGGGTCGCGACCGCCGCCTGCGTGAGGGCCGCGGCGAGCGAAGCCCCCACCAGCAGGAGGTCGCGCGGCAGCCGGTCGGCGAGCACGCCACCGGCGAGCAGCACGGCGACGTTGGTCACCGAACGGGCCGCGACGACGAGACCGAGGTCGGTCACCGAGCCCGTGAGGTCGAGCACGGCGAAGGCCAGGGCGATCGGCGCGACCGCATTGCCCAGGATGCTCGTCGTGCGTGCCGCGAGCAGCCAGCGAAAGGCGCGATGGCGGAGCGGCCCGGGCAGTGCCGGGCGCCCCGCGCTCACGGCCGCCGCAGCGGGAACAGCGCAGCCGTCATCGAGACCGGAGCCGTGCCGGGGGTGCGCGCCGGGCGGGCCTCATCGTGCAGCAGGGCCGAGGCCGCGCCGACGGCTGCGACGACCCGTCGCCAGACCGCCGGGTCGACCCAGAGCTCGGCGTCGGTCGTCAGGTGGGCCCCCTCCACGCGCAGGGCCGAGCGCCGTCGCAGCTCGTCGATCACCGCCTCGACATACTCGCTCCGCTCCTCCGACGCTCCCCCGCCCGACGCGATCGACTCCGCGAGGCGGAACGGCTCGGCCGACGACTCGTGCCGGTAGCGCTTCGCCTCACCTCCGCGCAGCCGCACGACCTCGACCACGCGGATGAGCCCGGCCCGCTCGAGTACCCGCAGGTGATAGCTGGCGGCGGCCTGCGAGACGCGCAGCTCGCGTCCGGCCTCGGCCGCGCTCATAGCGGCGCCCGTCAGCAGCGACAGCAGACGGAGGCGCACGGGGTGGGCGGTGGCACGGAGCACGTCGAGGGAGGACATGGAGCCATCGTGCGCGGCCGCGCATCCGACCGTCAAATAGCTCTTTGGGGGTCGCGGCGGGCGAGACACGCGGCGGCCGGGCGAGGAGCGGTGGGGAGCGGCCGGGGTCAGCCGGCGTAGCCGGGCGCCGCGGGGAGGCCGAAGTACTCCTCGAGGGTGGGGATGCCCGTGCCGTGCAGCTCCGTCGCGAGCGGCACCCCGACCCAGCGCCAGTGCCACGGCTCGAACTCGTAGCCCGTGACCGGGGTGCCGCCGTCGGGGTAGCGCAGCACGTAGCCGAAGCGGTACGCGTTCTGCTGCAGCCAGGTGTAGGCGGGGGTGTTCGCGAAGCAGCGACCGTCGGTCGAGCATCCGGAGACCGTGTCGAGGATGTCCATCGCCATGCCGGTCTGGTGCTCGCTGAAGCCGGGGCGGGCGCTCGTGAGGTCGGCGCCCTCGACGCCGAGCGAGTTCACGTAGTAGTCGTAGGCGCGCACCTGCACGCTGTACGAGCGGTAGCCGCTCTGCGCGACGAGCTGGATGCCCGTCTCGGCCTGGGCCGCATGGAACATGTCGACCAGGGCCGACGCCGCGTCGGCGCGCAGCTGGTAGCCGTTCGGGTTCGGGATGTCGCCGGGGAGGTCGACGAGGTCGGGCGGGGAGTAGTCGGCGCCGTTCTGGATGGGGCGCAGCTTGTTCACCACGACCCAGGGGCTGAGCGGATCGTCCACGGAGTTCGCCGATCGGTCGAAGGCGGGCGGAGCCGGCGGGGTGGTCGGCTCGGGGGAGGCGGAGGGGGGCGGTGCCGCGGTCGCGGAGGCGGCGGGCGCCGGGTCGGGATCCGACGTGGGGGTTGCGGAGGGTGCGGCGGTGAACGACGGCGCCGGCAGCGCGGTGGGGGCCGCGGCCACCCCGCCCGCCGGCCGCAGCACGCCGGACACCGCGAGGGCGCCGCCCACGAGGAGCGCCACCACCACGAGGGAGACGGCGCCGATGAGCACTGCGCGACGGCGGCGCAGCACCCGCTGCTGCCGTCGCTCCCTCGACCTCGACACCCGACGAGCATAGCGGGGAGCACCTGAGGCGCCCGGTGCGCAATGGGGAGTTGTACCCCCTCGAAATGGTGCCACCCGATTTGGGCGGAAATTCGGAACCATGCTTGAATTGCCGATGTGCGGGGCTCTCCCCACCCGAAGTCGAGAGCCGCAGAGATCGCCCACCCACGCGTCCTGAACCGCTGTCTTACCCACACCGCTGGACACCGTTGACGATGTGGAGACCCGTGTGAGGCTGTTCGAGGCGATCCGCCGTCGCAAGGCGACGACGGCGTCGGTGGCCACCATCGCCGCGCTGGCGATCGGCGTGACCACGATGGCGTTCCTCTACGAGGGTATCGAGACCGCCGACGTCGACCTCAACGACGGTGGAGTCTGGGTGACGAAGCCCACCGGTCTGCTGCTGGGGCACCTCAACCACCCCGCCCAGGTGATCGACGGCGGTCTCCGCACCTCCTCCACCGAATTCGACGTGCTGCAGCGCGACGAGACGGTGCTCATGCTCGACGCGAGCGGTTCCTCGCTCACCCCGGTCAACCCCGTCACCATGGCGCTCGAGGCGCCGCTCATCCTGCCGCCTGAGTCGTCGGTGTCGCTCGGCGGGCCCAACCTGACCGTGCTCGACCGGGAGACCGGCGAGCTGTGGGCCGGGCCCTCCTCGAACGCCGCCGGCCTGCAGCTCGACCCCGACGAACCGCTCGCCGAGCTCGGCGGAGCCGGCGCGGCGGTGGCCGACGCGGCCGGCAACGTGCACGCGCTCTCGACCTCGGCCGGCAAGCTGCTCGAGTTCGACCGCGACGAGAACGGCGCCCTGCCGGTCGAGCCCACCAGCACCGACTTCCCCGAGGTCGAGGAGGGCGCGCGGCTGACGCTGACCACGGTCGGCGACCAGGCCGTCGTCTTCGACGCGAGCTCCGGCACGGTTCACCTCCCCGGCGGCCGTGCGGTCGAGCTGGCCGACGCGTCGGGCGGGGTCGTGCAGCCCACGGGTCCGGCCGCCTCCGACGTGCTGATCGCCACGAAGACCTCCCTCATCCGCCAGCCGCTCGACGGCGGCGAGGCCACCGTGGTGCAGGCGGGCGGGGCCGAACCGGGCACGCCGGCCGCCCCGGTCTTCCTGAACGGATGCGCGTACGCCGCCTGGTCGGGATCGGGGGCGTTCGTGCGCGACTGTTCCGGCGACGCGAACGACGTCGACGACCAGATCGACGGGCTGGCGGCGAACGCCGAGCTGCGCTTCCGCGTGAACCGCGACGTCGTGGTGCTGAACGACGTCTCGACCGGTGTCGTCTTCCTGGTGAACCAGGACATGAAGAAGGTCGACAACTGGGACGACATCGCTCCGCCGCCCGAGCAGAGCGACTCCGACGAGGAGGAGGACAGCACCGAGGACGAGCTGCAGGTGCTGCTGCCCGACCGTTCAGAGGAGAACACCCCGCCGACGGCCGAGGACGACGACTTCGGCGTGCGGGCGGGCCGCACCGTGGTGCTGCCCGTGCTCGACAACGACCTCGACCCCGACGGCGACATGCTCACGGCGAAGCTGGAGGGCTCGCAGCCCGGTGTGGGTGAGGTGCAGCGCATCCTGAACGGAGCAGCCCTGCAGGTCGTGGTCTCGCCCGACGCCTCGGGCACCGCGAGCTTCACGTACACCGTCGACGACGGTCGCGGCGGCAGCGACAGCGCCACCGTGCGCCTGAAGGTCAGCGGCGACGGCGAGAACTCCCCGCCGAAGCAGAAGCGGGTCACCGACGTGCTCGTCGAGCTCGGCGCCAGCGTGAGCCACAACGTGCTGCCCGACTTCATCGACCCCGACGGCGACGACCTCTACGTCGTCGGCGCCTCGAGCGGCACCGACGACCAGGTGCAGTACCGTCCAGACGGCCAGCTCACCTTCACGAGCATCGACCAGAACACGGGCCCGAAGGAGGTGACGGTCGTCGTCTCCGACGGCCGCACCGAGACCGAGGGCACCGTGCGCTTCCAGGTGCGCGACCCGGGCAGCCTCGCCCCGGTGACCAACGGCGACACGGTCGTCACGACCGTCGACGAGCGGGTGACCGTCGCGCCCATGGACAACGACCTGAGCCCCTCGGGCGCGCCGCTGCGACTCGCGAAGGTCACGGAGACGCCGGGCGCCACCATCCAACCCGACTACACCACCGGCACCTTCGACTTCACCAGCAGCACCCCCGGCGACTACTACGTGCAGTACCTCGTCTCCGACGGCCCGAAGACCGCCGAGGGCCTGGTCCGGGTCACCGTGCTGCCCGTCACCGACAGCGACGACCCGCCGATCGCCGTGCGCGACACCGCCCAGCTGCCGAACGGCGGCACCACGCTCGTCAACGTGCTGGCGAACGACACCGACCCGAACGGCGGCATCCTCGCCGTGCAGTCGGTGCAGGTGCCGGCCGAGGCTGGGGTCAGCGTCGAGGTGCTCGAGCACGAGATCCTGCGCATCACCGATCGCGGGCTGAACGACCCGCTCACCATCACCTACACGGTCTCGAACGGCGCCGCCTCGGCCCGCGGCGAGGTCTTCATCACGCCGATCGCCGCTCCCGACCGCCTGCTGCCGCCGAACGCCGAGGACGACGAGGTCACGGTGCGCGTGAACGACATCGTCACCATCCCGGTGCTGGCGAACGACACCCACCCCAACGGCGACACGCTGACCCTCTCGCCGACCCTGATCGAGCCCCTCGTCGACCCGGCCGACGGCAGCATCTTCGTGGCCGGCGACACCGTGCGCTTCAAGGCCGGCCCCGAGCCCAAGACGGTCTACGCCACCTACGAGGCCGTCGACTCGCAGGGCCAGAAGGACGCCGGCTACATCACCATCCGCATCGTCGGCCCCGACGACGGCACCAACGCTCCCCCGCGCCCGCAGGACGTCACGATCCGGGCGCTGCAGGGCACCACCGTGCGCATCCCGATCCCGCTCGACGGCATCGACCCCGACGGCGACTCGGTGGAGCTCGTCGGCCAGAGCTCGGCGCCCGGCAAGGGCCGCATCACGGAGGTCGGGGAGGCGTGGCTCGTCTACGAGGCGTACCCCGACGCATCCGGGACCGACACCTTCACCTACACGGTGCGCGACCGGCTGGGCGCCACGGCGACGGCCTCGGTGCTCGTCGGCATCATCCCGGCGAGCGAGTCGAACCAGCCGCCCTACGCGGTGAAGGACGCCATCAGCGCGCGGCCCGGGCGCACCGTGGCCGTCGACGTGATGGAGAACGACAACGACCCCGACGGCGACCCGATCGCCATCCGCTCAGAGGGCCTCACCGTGCCCGACGGGGTCACCGCGTCGGTCGAGGGCGGCCGCGTGCTCGTCACCGCCCCCGACACGGCGGGCGACTACACGCTGCAGTACACGATCGTCGACCGCTGGGGCGCGACGGCGACGGGCACGCTGCTGATGCAGGTGAGTCCGGATGCTCCGCTCGCCTCGCCCATCGCCCGCGACGACCAGGTTCCCGTCGCCGACATGCTCGACCGCGAGACCGTCGACGTGAACGTGAAGGAGAACGACGACGACCCCGACGGCACCATCGACGGACTGACCGTCACCAGTGCCGACCCGGCCGCCACCCCGCTCTCAAACGGCAACCTGCAGATCACCCTGCTGCCGACCTCGCAGATCATCACCTACACGGTCACCGACCAGGACGGCCTGACGGCCTCGGCGTTCGTGAACGTGCCGGGCAGCGACACCCTGCCGCCCGTGCTGCGGCCGGGCATCGAGCCGCTCGTGGTGAACGACGGCCAGACCGTCGACGTCGAGCTGTCGGACTACGTGCTCGTCGGCGAGGGCAAGTCGGTGCGCATCACGGAGGCCGACACGGTGCGCGCGGCGAACTCGAACGGCGACGAGCTGCTCGTCGACGAGAACACGCTGCGCTACACGCCGAAGCCGCGCTACGACGGGCCGGACGCCCTGAGCTTCGAGGTCACCGACGGCACGGGGCCCGACGACCCGGAGGGCCGCACTGCGACCCTCGTCATCCCGATCACCGTCGTCTCGGACTACAACACCCCGCCGACCTTCAAGGGCGCCGCCGTCACCGTCGCGGCCGGCGAGGACGAGCAGGCGATCGATCTGCGCTCCGCCGCCGAGGACCCCGACGAGGGCGAGCTCGAGGCCCTGACCTTCGCGATCGTGGGCGACGCCCCCGCCGGCGTCTCGGTGCGGCTCGACGGCTCGACACTCGTGGCCCGCGCCGACGCCGACGCGCCGCTGAACCCCTCCACCCTCGACGTGGAGGTCTCCGACGGAGTCAACCCGCCGGTGCGCGGAGCGGTCCAGATCTCGGTGCTCGCCACGACTCGGACGCCCCCGTCGGCGACCGACGACGTCGTGCCACAGGCGAACCAGGGCCAGACCGTCTCGGTGCCGGTGCTGGACAACGACTTCAACCCCTTCCCCGACACCCCGCTGACCATCACCGAGGTCGCCATCGAGACCGGTACCGGCAACGCCGACTTCTCGGGATCGACGGTGTCGGTCACCCCGGCCGCGGACTACGTCGGCACCATGATCGTGCGGTACGGCATCATCGACGCCACGGGGGACCCCTCGAGGCGCGCCGACGGCCGCATCCTGCTGACCGTGCAGGGCCGACCCGACGCCCCGGCGACGCCGACGGTCACGAGCATCCAGGACCGCACGGTGGTGCTGAACTGGGCCCCGCCCGTCAACAACGGCGCCGAGATCACGAGCTACACGGTGACCAGCCCGCAGGGCTACACGAAGAGCTGCGCCTCGACCACCTGCACGCTCGACGGGCTCACGAACGACGTGGAATACACCTTCACCGTCACCGCGACGAACTCGGTCGGCATCTCCGACCCGTCGCCCTCCTCGGCTGTCGCTCGACCGGATGCCCGTCCCGACCAGCCCCAGCCGCCGACCCTGAAGTTCGGTGACAAGAGCCTCGAGGTGAGCTGGGTGACGCCCCCGACCCCGGGCTCAGCGGTGCAGTCGTTCAACCTCGAGATCTCCCCCGCCCCGGCGCGAGGAGCCCCCTCCCGCTACGGCGTGACGGGCAACTCGATCGTCTGGGAGGGCCTGGAGAACGGCACCGCGTACCAGGTGCGGGTGCAGGCCGTGAACAAGGCGCCCGAGCCCTCGGACTTCAGTTCGTTCTCGGCGACCGAGATCCCGGCCGGCAAGCCCGAGGCCCCGAGCCAGCCCAGCACGACCCGGCTCGACCCCGTCGGCAACCAATCGCAGATCAACGTGGCCTGGGGCAAGCCATCGGGCAACGGCGACGACAACCTGAAGTACACGCTGACGATCCTGCGCGGCGGCAGCCCGGTCGACACCCTGCCGGGTCTGACGTCCACCGACCAGACCGTGCGGCTGGACACCTCCGAGAGCGACTACTCGTTCTCGGTCACCGCGACCAACAAGGCCGGTGAGGGAGCTCCGTCGGCGGCGTCGGCCCCGCGCCGCAGCTTCACCCCGCCGGGCGCGGCCGGGCCCGCCACGATCACCTCGGAGGGCGACGGCAGCGTCACCTTCGACCGGGGCGCGAGCGCCGACGGCAACGGCGCCACCCAGGGCGAGCTGATCTACCAGTACAGCCTGAACGGGAGCGGCTGGACCGCCATCCCGGGCAATGCACAGACGTACCAGATCGCCGGGCTGCAGAACGGCACGAGCTACTCGGTCCGGGTACGGGCGACCACTCCACTCGACGGCACCAACTACGAGGGCCCGGCCAGCGGTGACTCGAACACCGGTGTGCCCTTCGGCCCGCTGGCCCAGCCGTCGGTCTCGGCGAGCGGGAACGCGAAGTCGGTGACGCTGTCGTGGAGCGCGCCCGCGGGCAACGGGCGACCGATCACCTCGATCGAGGTCTACATCGACGGCAACCTGAGCTCGAACGCGGGGAACGGGACCGTCACGGTGGGCGACGCCTACAGCGAGTCCCACTCGATCCGCGTGGTCGTGAAGGACTCGGCCGGCCAGACGTCCTCGAACGAGACCAGAGCCTCGAGCAAGGACGCACCTCCGAAGGGCGCCTTCCTCTCGTCGTGGAAGAGCTGCGACGGAACGGGTCTGACCAACGGCCCGCCGTGCGTGCGCATGAAGATCACGGTCGAGAACTTCCTGGGCCAGTCCAGCGTGTTCTGCGAGTGGACCGGCGGCGAGTACCTGAGCACGACCATCCCGGTCGACGGCAACGGCAACGGCTCGAAGGAGCTCAACTGGTACACGCAGGACACGGGCGCCTACTCGCTCGAGAATCAGGCCTCCCGCATGAACTGCGAGGGCACGCCGATGAAGGTCAGACGCTGACACCCGCGACGACAGCGGATACCGATGAAAGAGGAACGATGACGATGACCCCCGAGCAGGCGACGTGGTTCGCCGGCACCTTCGACCGGCTGACCCAGAACGTGGGGCTGGCCGTGCTGGGCAAGGACCACGTGGTGCGCCTGACCCTCATGGCGATGATCGCCGAGGGCCACGTGCTGCTCGAGGATGCCCCGGGAACCGGCAAGACGAGCCTGGCGAAGGCGATCGCGGCGACGGTGCAGGGCACCAGCCAGCGCATCCAGTTCACGCCCGACCTGCTGCCCTCCGACGTCACCGGTGTGACCATCTACGACCAGGACACCCGGAAGTTCGACTTCCACAAGGGCCCGATCTTCGCCTCGATCGTGCTCGCCGACGAGATCAACCGCGCGAGCCCCAAGACCCAGTCGGCGCTGCTCGAGGTGATGGAGGAGTCCCGTGTGTCGGTCGACGGCGTGGCCCACGAGGTCGGGCGCCCCTTCCTCGTGATCGCGACGCAGAACCCGATCGAGCAGGCCGGCACCTACCGGCTGCCCGAGGCGCAGCTCGACCGCTTCCTGATCAAGACGAGCATCGGCTACCCCGACCTCGCCTCGGCCGAGCAGATCCTCGCCGGCTCCGCGAACCGCAACCCGTCGTCGGGGCTCTCTCCCGTGATCACCACCTCGGCGGTCGCCGACATGGCCGACCTCGCGGCGACCGTTCACGTCGACCCGGCCATCCTCCGCTACACGGCGCAGCTCGCCGAGGAGACCCGCAACGCCCCCGAGTCGCGCCTCGGCGTCTCGGTGCGTGGCGCGATGGCGCTGATCCGCGCCGCCAAGGTCTGGGCAGCCTCGCAGGGCCGGCACTTCGTGCTGCCCGACGACATCAAGGAGCTCGCCGGGCCGGTCTGGACCCACCGCTTCGTGCTCGACGCCGAGGCCGAGTTCTCGGGCGCGACCGCCGAGGGCGTGCTCGCGCGCGTGCTGGCCGACGTCGCCGCGCCGCAGTCGAGGCAACCGGCTGCATGAGCCGGGCGGCGGAGGGGGCGCGGGCGATCCGGGGATCGGCACCCGCGCGCTGGGTGACGGAGACGGGCTGGCCCGCGGTGTCGACGACGGCGCGGCGCGCCGGTTCCGCGGTCGCGCCCGCCGTGCGCCCGGTGCTCGGCACCGTCTCGGGCTTCGGCTGGGCGGTGCTGGCCGTGACGGTCGTCGCGATCGTCGTGGGTGCGGTGCTCGGCTGGCGCGAGCTGCTGGTGATCGGCTTCGTGCTGCTGGCGGCACTGCTGATCGCGATCGGCTTCGCGGTGGGGCGATCGGCCTACGCCGTGCGGCTCGACCTCGCGCTCACCCGCGTGGTCGTGGGCGAGCGCGCCGTCGGCCGGCTCGCCGTCTCGAACACCTCGGCCCGCCCTCTGCTGCCCGCCCGCATCGAGCTGCCCGTCGGCTCGGCCTTCGCCTCGTTCCAGCTGCCGCGCCTCGCCCCCGAGGCCGAGCACGACGAGCTGTTCGGCATCCCGACCGGCCGCCGTGCGGTGATCGTCGTGGGGCCCGTGCGCTCGGTGCGCGGCGACCCGCTCGGGCTGCTGCGGCGCGAGCTGCGCTGGACCGACCCGGTCGATCTGTACGTGCATCCGCGCACCATCTCGCTCGGCGGCTCGTCGTCGGGCTTCCTGCGCGACCTCGAGGGCGTGGAGAGCCGGGTGCTCTCGGAGAACGACGTGTCGTTCCACGCCCTGCGCGAGTACGTGCCGGGGGATGACCGGCGGTACATCCACTGGAAGACCTCCGCCCGCACCGGGAAGCTGATGGTGCGCCAGTTCGAGGAGACCCGGCGCTCGCACCTCGCCATCGCGCTCTCGACGAACCGCGCCGACTACTCCGAGGGCGAGGCCGGCGACGAGGAGTTCGAGCTCGCCGTCTCGGTCTGCGGGTCGCTCGCCGTTCAGGCGCTGATCGAGGAGCGGGAGATCACCGTGCTCACGCCCTCCAGCTCGCTGCACGTCGAGACCGGCCGGCGGTTGCTCGACGAGCTCTCGGCCGTCGAGCAGAGCGAGACCAGCCGCGAGACGGTCGTGCAGCTCGCCAAGACCACGGGCACCGCGGTGCCGCAGGCGTCGGTCGCGTTCCTGCTCTTCGGCAGCGGCGTCACCCCCACGCAGCTGCAGGCCTCGACGATCCACATCCCGCTCGGCGTGCGCGTGATCGCGATCGCCTCCCGGCCCGGCGAGCGGATGTCGCTGCGCAAGCTCGGCGACCTCACGCTGCTGACCGTCGGCGACCTCACCGACCTGCCCGGCGCTCTGCGGAGGGCGAACAGCTGATGACCGACGCCCCGAGCCCCCGCCGCGCCAGTGCGGCCAGCCCGCGCCGTGCCGCCCGGGCATCCACCCCCCTGCTGCCGCCCCTGCCGACGACGGCCCGCCCGGCCTGGTCGATCGCGACCGATGCGGGGGTCGTGCTGCTGCTCGCGATCGTCTCGGTGCTCACCCTCGGGCCGGCCTTCGGCGGTGTGGGCTACCTGGTGGCTGGCGTCGGCGGCGCGGTGCTCGGCATCCTGATCGGCGCCGCCGGCTGGCGGCTGTCGTGGAACCTGCTCGTCGTCGCGGCCGTCACCGTCGTGGTCTACCTGCTGCTCGGCGGGCCGCTCGCGGCGCCCGGCACCACGATCTTCGGCGTCATCCCCACCCGCGACACGCTGCGCACCCTCGTGCTCGGCATCGTGTTCTCGTGGAAGGACGCGCTCACCCTCGTGGTGCCGGTGGGTCAGTTCGACGGCACGCTGGTGGTGCCGTTCCTGTCGGCGCTGGTCGCGACCGTGCTCGCCACGAGCTTCGCGCTGCGGCTGAAGCACGCCGGCTGGACCCTGTTGCCGCTCACCCTGCTGTTCGTGCTCGGCATCGCCTTCGGCACGCGCGAGGCCGCGTTCCCCGTGGTGCAGGGGCTCGCCTTCGCGGGCGTCGCCCTCGTCTGGACGGCCTGGCGCCGCCAGGAGGCCCGGGCCCGGGCCTCGCGCGGCACCGACCTCGGCGGCGGCAGCTCGCTCGACCCCGCGACCGCGAAGGCGCTGCGCACCACCCGGCTCGCCGCCGGTGCCGGCCTCGTGGTGGGTGCCCTCGTGGTGGGCGCCGTCACCGGCGGGCTGCTCGTTCCCGCGTCAGCCCGGGAGGTGCTCCGCGACAGCGTCGTGCCGCCGCTCGACCTGCACGACTACGCGAGCCCGCTCGTGGGCTTCCGCAGCTACGTGCGCGACTTCAAGGAGGAGTCGCTGTTCACGGTGAAGGGCCTGCCGACGGATGCGCGCATCCGCCTCGCGACCCTCGACAGCTACGACGGCATCGTCTACGACGTGGCCGGCGACGGGTCGGCGGGCTCGGGCACCTTCACCCGCGTCTCGAGCGAGATCGCGAACGACGTGGTCGGCGACCCCGTGAGCCTCGACATCGGCGTCACCGGCCTGACCGGGGTCTGGATGCCCGACGTCGGGTACCTCGACGGCCTGCGCTTCACCGGCGACCGCGCCGACCAGCTCGAGGGCGCCCTGCACTACAACGCGGCGACCGGGGTGGCGCTCGACACCCTCGGCCTGCGGGACGGGGACGGCTACACCGTCGACGCCGTGCTGCCGCCCACCTTCAACGACGAGCAGCTCGCCAGCCGCAAGGTCTCCTCGATCGCGATGCCGCGGGCGACCGGGGTGCCGGATGTCGTCAGCTCACTGGCCGCCGAGTACGTGGGCGACGCCGACACCCCGATCGAGAAGGTGCGCAACCTCGCCGCGAACCTCAGCCAGAACGGCTTCTTCAGCCACGGGCTCGAGGGCGAGGCGGTCTCGCGGGCCGGGCACGGCGCCGAGCGCATCGCGAGCATGCTCTCGGCCGAGCAGATGGTCGGCGACGACGAGCAGTACGCGGTCGCCATGGCGCTGATGGTGCGTTCGCTCGGCATGCCCGCGCGCGTCGTCATGGGCTTCCACCCCGACGAGTACGCGGGGCCCGAGGCGACGCAGGAGATCACGGGCGACGACCTGCACGCCTGGGTCGAGGTGCCGTTCGACGGCGCCGGCTGGGTGCCGTTCGACCCGACGCCGCCCGAGGACCAGGTGCCGCTCGAGGAGGCGCCGAAGCCGAAGTCCGACCCCAAGGCCCAGGTGCTGCAGCCGCCGCCCCCGCCGCAGGCCCCCGCGGAGCTGCCGCCGGACATCCGCACCGAGGACACCGAGCAGCAGGACGCCGAGAAGGACGGCTTCGACTTCCTGCCCGTGGCCTTGGCGGTCGGTGGCGGCCTCGTGCTGCTCCTGCTCGTGCTCGGGCCGCTGCTCGCGATCGCGCTGCTGAAGCTGCGGCGCCGCAAGCGGCGGCGGCTGGCGGCGCGTCCGGCCGATCGCGTGAGCGGCGGCTGGGACGAGATCGTGGACCGGGCGGGCGACCTCGGCACCGCGGTTCCCGCCGGGGTGACCCGCCGCGACGGCGCCCGGGTGCTCGCGACCGCGTATCCCGCGGCGCCCGTGCTGGAGGTGGCGACCCGGGCCGACTCGAGCGTGTTCGGGCCGGGTGAGCCCGCCGACGACGAGGTGGAGCGGTACTGGACCGAGGTCGACGCCGTGGTGAGCACGATGGCGGCGTCGGTGTCGTGGTGGACGCGGTTCAAGGCGCGGTGGTCGGTGCGGTCGCTGCTGCGCGGGCGGAAGGCGCCGAAGGCGGCCGGGTCAGGCCCTACGGTGGACACTGGCCCCGCAGACCGAGCGACGACGCCTGGAGGAGACACGCCATGACCGATGCCGCCCACCCCTGCGTTCAGTGCGGCTCGCCCGTGCCGCGCAACGCGCAGTTCTGCCTCGTCTGCGGCACCCCCGCCTCGGCGGCGCGCAGCCAGTCGGCGGCGCTCGGCTCTGTCGCCGGCCAGGCTCCCGCCGCCGGCCCGGGGTCGGCCCCGATCGACGGCTGGCGACCCGATCCGGCGGTCGAGCCGATCCGCGAGGGCGACCTGATCCCCGCCGGCTACGGCCGGCGCGTGCTCGCGTTCCTGCTCGACGGTGTGTTCGGCGCCGTGCTCTGGCTCGTGATCGTGCTGCCGCTGATGGCTCTCGGCGTCGTCGCGTTCCAGACCCGGGACACCTCGATCGCCTTCACCGGCCCGAGCGCCGTGATCCTGCTCGCCGCCTCGGTGATCTACCCGATCGTCTCGATCGTGCTGCAGGCTCAGCTCGGGTTCTCCCCCGGCAAGGCCCTGATGGGTCTGCGCATCGTTCGGCTCGCGACGCTCGGCAAGGTCGGCATCCTGCGCATGCTGCTGCGCTGGCTCGTGGTCGCCGCCGCCTCGCTCGTCTTCCTGATCGGCCAGTACGTGGTCTGGCTGTCCCCGCTCTGGGACGCGTCCAAGATGACCCGCGGCTGGCACGACAAGCTCGCCGACACCTGGGTGATCGACGTCAAGGCGGGCCCGAACCCGCTGAAGGCCCGCCCGGGGCAGCTGCTGCTCGACGAGTCCCCGGCTCCCGCTCCGGTTCCGGATGCGCGCGCGAGCGCTGCGCGGAACGCCGGCGCCGCGCCTCCCGCCGCTGCGCCCGTCGCGCCACCGGCGCCGCCCGCCACCGAGTCGTTCGCGCCCATCGCGCACGTGCCCGGATTCGCGCCCTCGGGTGCGGGCGCGGGAGCCGGCGCGGAACGCGCATCCGCCCCCCAGCCCGCCGAGGACGACTTCGAGAGCACCCGGCTGTCGGGCTCGGGGCCGGTCTCGGTGCCGGCGGGCGTGATCGTGTTCCGGCTCGACACGGGCGAGGTCGTGCCGATCACGCGCCACGGTGCACTCGGGCGCGACCCGGTGGCCCCCGGTGGCGACCCGTCGGATCTGCTGATCGCGCTGCAGGGTGACACGCTGTCGGTCTCGAAGACGCACCTCGAGTTCGGTCTCGAGGGCGGGCGGGTCTGGGTGAGCGACCGCGGGTCGACCAACGGCACGGCCCTCGTGCGGAGCGACGGCGCGGAGCTCGAGCTCGACGCCGGCGAGCGGGTGCGGGTGGAGGCGGGCGACCGCATCCGCGTGGGGACGCGCGTGCTGCAGGTGGAGGGCTCGGCATGAGCGACGACAGCGTGGTGCGCGACGTCGCGCCCGGGGCCGCGCGCGGCGTGACGCCCGGGGCTGCGACCGGCGTCGCCCTCTCGGAGCTGCAGCTGCAGGTGGGCACCGCCACTCACACGGGCCTCCGACGGCGCGCGAACGAGGACGCGTTCCTCGCCGCGCAGCCGCTCTTCCTGGTGGCGGACGGCATGGGCGGGCACGAGGCCGGCGAGGTCGCCAGCGCCCTCGCGGTCGACGCCTTCGCCGCGCTGACCGGAACGCCGAGCGTCGACGCCGCCGAGCTGCGCGACGCCTTCGGCCGGGCGCACGAGTCGATCGCGGCCATCGCGGCGACGGGGCTGCGTCGCGCCGGCACCACCGTGTCGGGTGTCGCCATCGCCGAGAGCGACGGGCGGGCGCAGTGGCTCGTGTTCAACCTCGGTGACTCGCGCACCTATCGGCTGGCCGACGGGGAGCTCGAGCAGATCAGCGTCGACCACTCGGTGGTGCAGGAGCTGCTCGACGGGGGCACGCTCTCCCGGGCGGCCGCCGCGACGCACCCCGAGCGCAACGTGATCACCCGCGCGCTGGGGGCCGGCGGGCCGTACCAGGCCGACTACTGGCTGGTTCCGGTGGAGTCGGGCGACCGCATCCTGATCTGCTCGGACGGTGTCTCGGGTGAGCTCGACGACGAACTGATCGAGCGCATCCTGATCGAGGAGCACGAGAGCCAGGAGGCCGCGAGCCGCCTGGTGCACGAGGGCCTGCTGCACGGCGGGCGCGACAACCTCACGGCCGTGGTCGTCGACGCCTACGACCGCGCCGGTGCCGAGGCGCATGCGGCCGGTTCGCCCGACGGGCCGGGACGGCGGCGCGACCCGCACGGCGAGGACACCATCCCCCGGCCTCCGGTCGACGTGGGCGGAAGGAACTGAGATGAGTGAGATCCTGTACAGCCCCGGAGCCTGGCGCGCGGTCGTCGCGGCCGGGGGGATCGCGGTGCTGCCGCCGACGGTGGACGCCGCGCTGCTCGGGCGCATCTGGGCCGCGCTGGAGTCGGGGGAGGGGCTCGGCGCGGTGCTGTCGTCGCTCGCCGAGGCGTTCGGTGCGAGCCTCGGCGCGCTGCCGCCGTTCGCGGTGGCGACGGTCGACGGGGGCGGCGTGCGGGTGGCCGTGCGCGGTGACGTGTCGGTGTCGATCGGCTCGGGTTCGCGCGACGGGTCTGACCCGGTGGTCGTGTCGGGGGCCGACGTGAGCACGTGGAGCGAGCGCAGCGTGCCGGCGGCGACCGGGCTCACGATCAGCACGCCCGACGCCGGGGCGACCGACGGTGGTGAGCGGTTCGGGATCGCGTCGGGTGTGGTGCTGGCGTCGTCGGTGTCGGTGTCGCTGGGCGGTGCGCCGGCGCCCGAGGCGGCGGCGGTCGTGGCGCCCGAGGCCGGGGCGGTCGTGGCGCTGGAGTCGGCGTCTCCGGTGCCTGCTGCAGCAGCCCCGCCGACAGCGGCGCCGGCCGCGGTGGCTCCCGTCGAGCCCACACCCGATCCCACACCCGACGTGGAATTGACCCAGGACGTGGCGACCGAGAGCGAGATCGCACCCGCGGAGCCGACCGTCGAGGCCGTCCTCCCAGCCTCGGCCGAGCCCGCCCCGAGCGCCGAGCCCGCCCCGAGCGCCGAGCCCGCTCCGAGCGCTGACCCCACCCCGGACGTCGAGCTCACGCAGGACGTGGCGTCGGAGAGCGAACCAGTTGGGCCCCCACCCGCGGCGGCCACCGAGCTCGGGAGTGCGCAGGCCGAGGAGCTCGAGAGCACCCAGGCCGAGCTGCCCGACGACGCGTACGACCACCTCTGGGGTGCGACGGTGGTGAAGTCCGTCGAGGACGCCGCCGTGCGCGAGCTCGACGACGACGAGGAGACCGCGGACGAGAGCGCCCCGGCGCCGGCCGCCCCTCCGGCGCCGACGCCTCCCGCGCCAGCACCGGCCCCCGCGCCCGCACCGCAGGCCCCGCCGCCCGCCGCCACGTCGGCGCCCGCCGTACCGAGCACCGGGCTGATCGACAGCGTGCCCGGTTTCGGGAGCGTCGGTGCCGCATCCGGAAGCCCCGCCCTGCTCGGCACCACCGTGCCGCCCGCCGCCCCGAGCACACCCGCCCCGCGGCCACCGGCCCCGGCGACCGCCCCGCCGGCCCGCCCGGCCGGCGCCGATGACGACCACGACGGCCTCACCGTCACGGTCTCCGAACTGGAGGCCATGCGCCGCCTCGCCGACGCTGCCCCCGACGCCGCCGCGGCGCTGCCCGACGGCGCCCTCGGCCGCATCGTGCTCTCGACCGGCGAGAGCTACGCGCTCGACCGCCCCGTCATCATCGGCCGACGCCCCCGCGCCAACCGCGTGCAGGCCGACGCCGTGCCCGTGCTCGTCACGGTCGCGAGCCCCGAGCAGGACATCTCGCGCAACCACCTCGAGATCCGCCTCGAGGGCCGGCACGTTCTCGCCGTCGACCTCGCCACCACGAACGGCAGCGTGCTGCACCGCGAGGGCACCCCGCCCAAGCGGCTCGGCCCGAACGAGCCCGAGCTCGTGCTGACCGGGGACGTCATCGACCTGGGCGACGGCGTGACCGTGGCCTTCGAGGACATCGCGTGAGCGCCCGGCGCCCGCCCTCGGCCCCGCCGGAGATCCCCGGCTTCTCCTTCGTCGAGCTGCTGGGCTCGGGCGGGTTCGCCGACGTCTTTCTCTACGAGCAGCGGATGCCCCGCCGCCGCGTCGCCATCAAGGTGCTGCTCGCCGAGGCCCTCACCGAGGGTGCCCGGGAGAGCTTCGACGCCGAGGCGAACCTGATGGCGCAGCTCTCGACGCACCCGTCGATCGTCACGATCTACCAGGCGGACATCGCGGGCGACGGCCGCCCCTACCTCGCCATGGAGTACTGCCCGAAACCCAACCTCGGAGCCCGGTACCGGCGCGAGAAGATCAGCGTGGCCGAGGCGCTCCGTATCGGCGTCCAGGTCGCGGGTGCGGTCGAGACCTCGCACCGCGCGGGAATCCTGCACCGCGACATTAAGCCGGCGAATATTCTCGTCACGGAATACAATCGCCCGGCTCTCACCGACTTCGGCATCTCCGTCGCGCTGGTCGGCGGCGTGGGCTCGGGCTCTAGTGGCGCCAACGGCAGCGGCGGCGGCGCCGAGCAGGAGTCGGTCGGGATGTCGATCCCGTGGTCTCCGCCCGAGGTGTTCGGCGCGGTGGCGCAGAGCGGGGCGGCGGCCGACATCTACGCCCTGGGTGCGACGGTGTACACGATCCTCGCGGGCCGCTCGCCGTTCGAGGTGCCGGGCGGGGCGAACACGGGGCTCGACCTGATCGCGCGCATCCAGTCGGCCCCGCTGGCGCCGACCGGGCGGATGGACGTGCCCGCCTCGCTCGAGCAGGTGCTCGCCACCGCCATGGCCAAGCGGCCCGACGAGCGGTACACGTCGGCGCTCGAGTTCGCCCGGGCGCTGCAGAAGATCCAGCTCGAGCTCGCGATGTCGGTCACCCCGGCCGACGTGCTCGACGACACCCTCCCCTCCGACGACTTCGAGGAGGAGGACGACGGCAACACACGCATCCGCGGCATCGTCACGATCGACCCCACGGCCCCGGCCCCACCCCGCGGCCGCCGCACGCCCCCACCCGTCGCGCCCGCGCCCGCTCCCCGACCCCCTGTGTCAGCTCCCTCCCCTTCGGCGAGTGGTCACTTTCCGCCCCAAAACCCCGTGTTCAGCGCCGAAAGTGACCACTCGCCACGAGGAGGAGGGCGCGTGCGCGCGGGCGGGGCGGAGGACGTGCTCGAGGAGACCGTGCAGCGCGCGGGCAGCGGCGCGGTCGACGCCGGACCCGCGCCCGCCGCGACGGGTGCGCGGCGGAGCCGGGTGCCGTGGATCGTGGCGAGCGCCGCGCTCGTGCTGCTCGTCGGCGTCGGCGCCCTCGTGTTCGCGCTGAACGGCGGCGCCGGCAGCCCCGCCGAGCAGAACGCCGAAGCCACCGACGAGCCCGTCGACACCGTGCAGATCGACAACGCCGCCGTGCAGGCCCCCACCGACATCGTGGCCACCCCCGGCCCCGACGGCGTCGTCTTCACCTGGACGAACCCCGACCCCCAGGACGGCGACACCTACCGCTGGGCCCCCGCCACCCCGGGCGCCGAGCAGCAGGCCCGCAGCATCGACAAGCCCACCGTCACGGTGGTTCCCGAAGGAGGACAGCCCGTGTGCATCGACGTGAGCGTGGTGCGGAGCGACGGCCGGGGTTCCGACGCGGCGACCGGATGCTCGACATGAGCTCCCCCGACGAGACCACCGCCCCGCCGCCCACCGCCCCCGCGTCCCGCTCCGACGCGAGCGTGGAGTTCTGCGGCGAGTGGTTCGCCCTCGACCCCGCGAAGCCGTTCGAGATCGGCCGCGACGCCGACCTGGACATCGACGACAACCAGTACCTGCACCGCCGCTTCCTGCAGATCGCCAACAACGACGGCATGTGGTGGCTGTCCAACGTCGGCTCGCGCCTGAGCGCCACCGTCTCCGACGCCAGCCGCACCATGCAGGCGTGGCTCGCGCCCGGTGCGCGCATGCCCATCGTGTTCGGCCTCACCACCGTCGTCTTCACGGCCGGCCCCACGAGCTACGAGTTCACCGTGCACACCAGCGCCCCGACCTTCTTCGACTCCACCCCGGTGCCCGACGGCAGCGGGGCCACCACGGTCGGCGCGGTCACCTTCACCGCCTCGCAGAAGCTGCTCATCCTGGCCCTGGCCGAACCGATGCTGAAGCGCGACGGCACGGGCACCAGCGAGATCCCGTCGAGCCAGCTCGCGGCCGAGCGGCTCGGCTGGGCGCTCAGCCGCTTCAACCGCAAGCTCGACAACGTCTGCGACAAGCTCAGCCGCACCGGCGTCGAGGGTCTGCGCGGCGGCGTCGGCGCCCTCGCCACCAACCGCCGGGCGCGACTCGTCGAGTACGCGGTGCTCTCGCGCCTCGTCACGAAGGCCGACCTCCCCCTGCTCGACCAGCCCCACGACGACAGCGACGACAGGTAACACCGGATGCGCATCAAGGCCACCCTCCGCCGCCCCGGCGGCTCGGCGAGCAACCTGCAGATCACCGCCGACGCCACGGCGAGCGTGGGCGACATCGCCGAGGCGATCCACCTCGCCGATCCGCAGCTGAGCGAGTACCAGCGCGCCCAGGTGCCGGAGGGCCTGACCCTCCAGGTCACCGGCACGGGCGGCGAGCAGCGCCTGGTCGACCCCACGTCCAACCTGATCGAGGCGGGCGTGCGCTCCGGCTCGGTGCTCGAGCTCGCCCGGCACAGCGAGGGCTTCAGCTCGGGCGGCCACGGCCCCGCGGCGGCGACGCTCCGGGTGCTCAGCGGGCCGGATGCGGGGGCCGAGTTCCCGCTCCCCTTCGGTTCCAGCTACATCGGCCGTGAGCGGGGCATCGACGTGCGCCTGAGCGACGGCCTGGTCTCGAAGCGGCACGCCCGCATCAACATCGGCGAGCAGGTCGAGATCGTCGACATGAAGTCGGCCAACGGTCTGCTGATGGGCGGCGAACAGGTCGCACGCACCACCCTGAGCTCCGCCGACGTCGTCGTTCTCGGCGACACCGCGATCTGCGTGGTGCCGCTGCAGCGGCTCGGCGGCGCGGCCCCGTCCACCCCCGTGATCGAGTTCAACCGCTCCCCGCGGGTCGTGGCCAGGTACCCCGGCTCCGAGTTCCCCGCACCGACCCCGCCGAAGCAGCCGCAGCCCCTCCGCTTCCCGCTGGTGGCGCTGATCGCCCCGCTGATCATGGGCCCCATCCTGTTCGCCGCGACCGGCAACGCCCTCAGCCTCGTCTTCATCGCGCTGAGCCCGATCCTGATGATCGGAACCTGGCTCGACCACAAGCTGCAGACCCGGGCACAGCTGCGGAACGCGATCAAGCAGTTCACCGAGTCGCTCGATGCCTTCGTCGCCTCCATGCACGAGCGCCAGCGGGTGCAGCGGGCGGTGCGGCTCACCGAGGCCCCGGCGGTGGCCGCGACGATCGACGCGGTGCAGCGCCTGGGTCAGCTGATGTGGACGCATCGGCCCGAGCATCCGTCGTTCTTGACCGCCCGCCTCGGGCTCGGCACGGCCCTGAGCCGCGACGTGGTGACCACGCCGAACGAGAACGACGCGCTGCCCGAGTACTACGCCCAGGTCGAGCAGACCGCCGACCGCTTCTCGCGGATCGACGGCGTGCCGATCGTGGTGGAGCTGCGGAAGGCCGGCGCCCTCGGTGTCGCCGGGCCCGCCGAGCAGCGGCACGGCGTCGCCCGCGGCATCGTGACGCAGCTCGCCGCCCTGCACTCCCCCGCCGAGCTCGTGGTCACGGCGCTGGTCTCGCCGAGCTCCCGCTCCACCTGGGAGTGGCTGGAGTGGCTGCCCCACACCAGCTCGCCGCACAGTCCGCTGGCCGGCGACCACCTGGCCGACAACCCCGGCTCGGGATCCGCGCTGCTCGCCCGCCTCGAGGACCTCATCTCCCGTCGCACCGCCGGCGCCCCCTCACCGCGCGGGCCGATCGACCCGGACGCCAAGAGCGGGGACGACGAGGTCGCGCATCCGATCACCCCGTCGGTGCTCGTCGTGATCGAGGACGACGCACCGCTGGACCGCGGGCGTCTGACCCGGCTCGTCGAACGCGGTGCCGATGCGAACGTGCACGTGGTCTGGTCGGCACCCTCGATCGCCGCCCTGCCGGCCGCCTGTCGCAGCTTCGTGAGCGTCGACCAGGACGCCGCCGGCGCGACCGCGGGCCAGGTGCGGCTCGGCGAGCACACCTTCCCGCTCGAGTGCGAGACCGTCGACGCCGACACCGCGCACCGCCTGGCCCGCCAGCTCTCGCCGGTCGTCGACGTCGGGGCGCCGGTCGACGACGACTCCGACCTGCCCCGCCAGGTGTCGTACCTGACCCTGGTGGGCTCCGAGCTCGCCGACGAGCCCGAGGCGGTGATCGACCGCTGGCGCGAGAGCAACTCGATCGCGCTCCGCGACGGCTCCCCGCACGTGCGCCGCAAGCAGGCGGGCTCGCTGCGCGCCCTGGTCGGGCACTCGGGCACCGAGCCGTTCTACCTCGACATCCGCAACCAGGGACCGCACGCGCTCGTCGGCGGCACCACCGGTGCCGGCAAGTCGGAGTTCCTGCAATCCTGGGTGCTCGGCATGGCGGCGGCGCACAGCCCCGACCGGGCCACCTTCCTCTTCGTCGACTACAAGGGCGGCGCCGCCTTCGCCGAGTGCGTCGGCCTGCCGCACACCGTCGGTCTCGTCACCGACCTGAGCCCCCACCTCGTGCGGCGGGCCCTGACGAGCCTGCGGGCCGAGCTGCGCTACCGCGAGCACCTGCTCAACCGCAAGAAGGCGAAAGACCTGATCTCGCTCGAGAAGACGGGCGACCCCGACACCCCGCCAAGCCTCCTGATCGTGGTCGACGAGTTCGCCGCGCTCGTGAACGAGGTGCCGGAGTTCGTGGACGGCGTCGTCGACGTCGCCCAGCGCGGACGCTCGCTCGGGCTGCACCTCATCCTCGCCACGCAGCGACCGGCGGGCGTGATCAAGGACAACCTGCGCGCCAACACGAACCTCCGCATCGCCCTGCGGATGGCCGACGCCGACGACTCCAGCGACATCCTCGGCGACCCGATGGCCGCCTACTTCGACCAGTCGATCCCGGGCCGCGGCGCCGCGAAGACCGGACCGGGACGGCTCGCGCCCTTCCAGACCGGCTACGCGGGCGGCTGGACCACGAGCACCCCGCCCCGCCCCCGGATCGACCTCGTCGAGATGGACTTCGGCGCCGGCGCCGCGTGGGAGGTGCCCGAGGACGAGGAGACCCCCGAGTCGGTGGAGCAGGGGCCGACCGACATCGCGCGGCTGGTCACGAGCATCCGTCACGCCGCCTCGATGGCGAAGATCCCCGAGCCCCGCAAGCCCTGGCTCGACGAGCTCGCGGCGGTCTACGACTTCTCGCTGCTGCCCAACCCGAGAACGGATGAGCGGCTGCTGCTCGGCGTGATCGACGACCCGGCCAGCCAGAGCCAGCCCACGGTGTTCTACGAGCCCGACCGCGACGGCAACATGGCCGTGCTCGGCACCGGTGGCTCGGGCAAGAGCGCCACCCTGCGCACCATCGCGGTCTCGGCCGCGGTCACGCCGCGCGGCGGCCCGGTGCACGTCTACGGCCTCGACTTCGGCTCCAGCGGCCTCAGCATGCTCGAGGAGCTGCCCCACGTCGGGGCGATCATCTCGGGCGACGACGAGGAGCGCGTCGTGCGCCTGCTCCGCATGCTGCGCGACCTCGTCGACGACCGCTCGATCCGCTACTCGGCGGTTCGCGCCGGATCGATCGGGGAGTACCGGCGGATCGCCGACGCGCCCGCCGAGCCGCGCATCCTCGTGCTCGTCGACGGCATCGGCGCCTTCCGGGAGCAGTACGAGTTCGGCGGGCACTCGGCCTGGTTCACGACCTTCGCGCAGATCGCCACCGACGGCCGCCAGGTCGGCGTGCACATCGTCGTGGCGGGCGACCGGCCGAACTCGGTGCCGGCCTCGCTCGGCTCGACCATCCAGCGCCGGCTCGTACTTCGCATGGCGAACGACGACGACTACGCCCTGCTCGGCGCCCCGAAGGACACGCTCAGCGCCGTCTCCCCGCCCGGTCGCGGCGTGATGGACGGCAACGAGGTGCAGATGGCCGTGCTCGGCGCCGACTCGAACGTGGCGATCCAGTCCCGCGAGATCTCCAAGCTCGCCGAGGCGATGCGCCGGCAGGGGGTGACGGATGCTCCACCGATCCTGACCCTCGGTGACGCGATCCCGCTCGGCACGCTCCCCGCGGTCGCGGCGGGGCAGCCCGTGATCGGGGTGCGCGACGACACGCTCGGCGCCCTCGGCATCGCGCCCGCGGGAGCGATGCTCGTCGCCGGAACCGCCGGCAGCGGGCGGTCGACGGCGCTCGCGACCATCGCGACGGCGCTGCGACGGGCCGACCCGGGCATCCGTCTCGTGCACATCTCGCCACGCAAGACGAGCCTGACGCCTCTGCCGCTCTGGAGCCTGTCGCTCAGCGACCCGGCCCAGATTTCGGCCTTCGCCGACGACGTCACGGCCCAGCTGGACGCCGAGACGCTGAGGCCGACGCAGTTCGCGGTGTTCGTCGAGAACGTGGGCGAGCTGAACGGCGGCCCGGCCGAGGCCGACGTGGACCGGCTGGTGAAGCGGGCGCTGCGCGACGACGTGTTCGTGATCGGCGAGAGCGAGTCGTCGACCTGGTCGGCGGCGTGGACCCTCGGCGGAGCCTTCAAGAACTCCAAGCGCGGGCTGCTGCTGGTGCCGGGAGATCTCGACGGCGACTCGCTGCTCGGCACCTCGCTGGGTCGGTTCAAGCGGGCGGATCTTCCGCCTGGCCGGGGGTTCTACGTGCAGGGCGGCCGGGTCGTGAAGCTGCAGGTGGCCACCAGGGACGACTGATGGGGACTTCTCCCCATCGCCGTCTGCGACAGGTGTCAATAGTGTCTTCCTTGTGAGACGCACTCACAGGAAGTAGCGGATCCGGACAGTCCGGGCCGCGGAGATGAAGGAGAGAATCATGGCCGTTTGGGGTCTCGATGTCGAGCAGGTTCGCGGACTGAGCAAGCAGCTGAACACGCAGTCGCAGCAGGTGCAGCAGATCCTCACCACGCTCACCAGCGCGCTGCAGAACGTGCAGTGGACCGGTCCGGACGCGGAGGGCTTCCGCAACGAGTGGAACACCACCCACACCGCCGCGCTGAAGCAGGTCATCACCGCTCTCGAGGACGCGTCGCAGAAGGCGTCGAAGAACGCCAGCGACCAGGAGTCGACCTCGAACGCCTAGCGTTCGCGGGGCGGGGGCTGCGGCCTCCGCCCCTTCGCTGTCTCCTCCCCCGTCCTCCAACCCCGCACACGCTGAGAGGGTGTCATGCCTGGTGGTTTCTACGGCGCCGATGTCGACGAGCTCCGCACGCTCGCGAAGAAGTTCGACACGGCCGCCTCGCAGCTCGAGACGGTCGGCACGACCCTCACCTCGAGCATCAATCAGACGCAGGCCTGGCAGGGCCCCGACGCGGTGACGTTCCGGAGCGACTGGAACGGCATGCACACCTCGCAGCTGAAGGCGGCGGTCGCGGCGCTGACGGCCGGGAGCGAGGGGCTGCTGAAGAACGCGGACGAGCAGAACGCGGCGTCGACGGATTCGATCGGGGGCGGGTCGGGTGGGTCCGGTGCCGGGGGCTCCGGGGGCTCCGGGGGCTCCGGCGGCGGCTCGACCGGCAACGGCTCCGCGGGCGGCGGGGGCGGAGGCGGCGGGGGTGGCGCGAACGACGGCGGTGACGACGGCAACGGGCCGTGGACCGGCAGCCGCTCCGACACCGACGTCTCGGGCTCGACCGGCATCGGCACCGCCGAGGGCAAGGCCGAGGGCACCTGGCAGTGGGGCGCGGGAGCGGCCGCCGAGGGCGAGTTCGGCGACGACACCTTCGGTGGCGAGGGCTCGGCCAACGTGCTGGCGGGCGCCGAGGGTACTGCCTCGGCCGAGGGGTCCTTCGGCTGGGACGAGGGGTTCGAGGGTGAGGCCAGCGCGGGCGGATTCGTCGGCGCCAAGGCCGAGGCCGAAGGCTCCGTCTCGGCACTGAACGGCTTCGCCGAGGCGGAGGGCAGCGCATCCGTCATGGCGGGCGCCGAAGCCAACGCGAACATCGGCGCCTCGATCGGCCCCGACAGCATCGGCGTGAACGCCGGCGTGGACGCGTTCGCGGGGGCGAAGGCCGAGGCCGAGGCCTCCGCCTCGGTGGCCGGCGCGACCGCCACCGTCGGCGGCGAGGTCTACGCCGGCATCGGCGGCCACGCGAACATCGACGTCGGGGTCGACGGCGACACCTTCAACGGCACCATCGACGTCGGCGCCGCGCTCGGCATCGGCGGCGGCGTGAGCTTCGAGTTCGAGATCGACGCCTCTGACACCATCGACGCCATCGGCGGCCTGTTCGGGCTGTGACCCGACTTGCCCTCCCCCTCCACTTCAGAAAGGCTCGAACCATGCCCAACACCCTGACCTTCCCCGGCGACGCGGCTCCCGGCTTCCCCTCCATCGGTCTCACCGTGCCCGACGACTGGTCGCCCCTGGCCGCGCCGGGGGCCGTGCTGGCCGCCGGCAAGGCCGTGGAGCCCGGCACCTTCCGCCCGAACATCGTGGTGGCCGTGACGCGCTTCACCGCGGGCTACCCGCTGCAGGCGGCGATCGACGAGGTGGTCGCGCGCGTCGAGGCCATCCCCGGTGTCGTCGAAGGCGGCCGCGAGGAGCTCGAGGTGCTCGGCCGCGACGGCTACCGCATCGAGTTCAGCTACCCCGACGAGCGCGTGGGTACGCTCATGCAGGGCGTGCGCATCGCGGTGGTCGAGAACGGGCCGATCGCCGACCTGGTGCAGATCACCGCCACCGCCACCGGCTCGCAGGCCCTGTCGCTGTGGGGCGAGCTGCGCGAGATCCAGTCGAGCGCGGTGACGACCGTCTGATGGCCGCTTCGCTCACCGACGCCCAGAACGCCGTGCTCGCGCTGAACAGCGACGAGCTCCCCTTCGTCTACACCGCGGAGCCCGACGGCGTCCGCGCCACCTGGAAGTACGCCGACATCAAGTGGGCCTCCTTCACGGCGGCCGGCCTGATCGACCGCAGCTACGAGCTGCGGGTCGCCCTCGACCCGGCCGAGGGCACCTGGACCTTCCACGAGACCGACACCTCCTCGAGCGTCACCGCTCGCGCGCGCCCGGGCGGAATCGGCATCTCGGGCGGCACCTCGACGTTCTCGGGCCGCCAGAAGTCGGTGTCCTTCCAGTTCGGCGCCACCCCGGTCGCCGCCGAGTCGACCGACCGCCAGGGCACGCACGTCGGCAACACCTACGGCTACGCCTTCACGACCGACGAGGTGAAGGCGCCGCTCGTCGCCGCGCTCACCGCGGCGGGCTACGAGCCCGAGAAGAAGGGCTTCTTCGGCAAGCTCTTCGGCGGCTGACCCCGCCGCCCACGCCGCGGCGGTCCCCTCCGTCAGTCCCTCAGCTCGGCCCGGCGGAACCGCAGCTCCCGCTCAGCACCCTTCAGCGGCGACCCCTCGAAGGGCAGCGCGGAGAGCTCCACCGACCCCGCTGCGCGGAGCGCGATGGCCTCGGCCGACCGCGCTGCCCGCTGCGGCAGACCGATCGCATCGGCGAACTCGGCCCAGTGCCGCCGCCGCAGCCGGGTGGTACGGCCCGCGATCGGCAACGCCAGGCTGTCGTCGCCGTAGAGCAGCGTGCACGGAACGTCGTAGATCGGCGCGATCGCCGTCCGGCCGTCGGGGCCTCCGAGCACCGCGACGTTCTTGCCGTGCAGGTCACCGTTGCCGGTCAGCCACGCGAAGACGAACTGCAGATAGAGGTTGCGCACCGCGACCACCGGTGCCGCGCACAGCCTGGACAGCGCGGCTACGGCGTCGGCCGCGTCGATGCGGTACTTGTCGGCAGGGGGAAGCGCGAGCGCCTGGGTCGCGTCCTCGACCGGCAGTCGCCGCCATCCGTCGCCCACCCGGACCCGGTCGAAGCGCCGCACCAGCAGCCCGTCGGCGCCGAGCCGGTCGTGCACGACGGTCGCACTCGAGACCGGGAGCCGCAGGGACCGCGCCGCGGACAGATGGACCGCCTCGTTCCGCACGAGATGCGGGTAGGCGGGCGGGTCGAGCTTCAGAATGAACCGACCGTCCTCGAGGGCCAGCGGGCTGCTGATCATCTCGGCGCTCAGCTTGTCCTGCACGCCGGGCAGGCCGTGCCGGTCGATCTCGTCCACGACGGCGGAGAACTCCTGCTCCGCGAGGCCGCCCGTGACCACGGACGGCGCATCGACCGGAGCCGTGCCCCGAGGCACGACCTGCACGTCTCCCGGCACATCGGCCCCTACCGCGAGCAGCAGGGTGAGCTCGTCGTCGAGGCTGGTCTTCACCGCGCTCCGCAGCACGGTGAGGCGGCGGCCCTCGGGGAGCAACCCGGCGAAGAACGCGGGCAGGCCACCTCCCCCGGTGACCTCGACCGCGTCGAGCGGCAGCGTCGACGCGATGGGGGTGGCATCGGCGCTCGCCACGAAGTCGGGCCGATACGAGAAGCGGATGCCCGCTCCCGGCACCCGCTCGAGCGACGCCGCAAGGCTCCCGGCCTTGTACACGTCGGCCGCCTCGACGAAGCGGAGGTCGGTCAGCTCCCCGGGATCGGTCACCGGGCGACCTCGACGCGCAGGCCCAGCACGGAGAGCACCGAGAGCAGGGCGTCGACGCCCGGATTCCCCCGCCCCGTCTCGATGTCGCGCAGGGTGCGCACGGAGATGCCGGCGAGGTCGGCGAGGTCGTGCTGATCGAGCAGCGCGGCTCGCCGGTTCTGCCGCACGGCCGTGCCGATCTCGACACGATCAGTTCTCGGCGGCGACATTCTGCCGATTCGCTCCTGCATGGGGCCAGGTTATCGTCGTGCTCGTCGAAAAGGCAAGATCCTGCCGATCCTGTGCTTTCTTGCGCCGATGCCGGTCAACGAGGGCCTGGTCGGCAGGATGTCGCCGGTCTGGCCGTGGTTGAGGGCGGGGTGCAGAGGGTGTAACTTTGCAGTCTGCGCAAGTTTCTGCGCGGTCCGCCTTCTCTGCCCCCGAGGACGCCCATGTCTCGCGCCGAATCCGCCGCACAACCCACGAACCGTCAGGCCAAGGCCGACGCCCGCAACCAGGCGTTCGCCGAGTCGGGCGGGCGCATGACGCACCGCCAGATCCTGTTCATCATCTTCGGCCTGATGGCCGGCATGTTCCTCGCCTCGCTCGACCAGACCATCGTCGGCACGTCGATGCGCACCATCGGCGACGACCTCGACGGCATCAGCCTGCAGGCCTGGGTCACGACCGGCTACCTCATCCTGTCGACCATCTCGACCCCGCTCTACGGCAAGCTCTCCGACATCTTCGGCCGCCGGCCGCTCTACATCATCGCCATCGCGATCTTCCTGGTGGGCTCGCTGCTCGCCGGCCTCGCCACGAACATGTACGAGCTCGCGGTCTACCGCGCCATCCAGGGTCTCGGCGCCGGCGGACTGATGTCGCTCGCGCTCACCGTGATGGGCGACATCCTCGCCCCCCGCGAGCGCGCGAAGTACCAGGGCTACTTCCTGGCCACCTTCGGCATCTCCAGCGTGATCGGCCCGCTGCTCGGCGGCCTGCTCTCGGGCGCCGACCAGATCCTCGGCATCACCGGCTGGCGCTGGATCTTCCTGCTGAACCTCCCGATCGGCGCCGTCGCGATGGTGATCGTGCTGCTGTTCCTGCACATCCCGCACACCAAGCGCGCGGTGCGCATCGACTGGTGGGGTGTGGTCGCGGTCATCCTCACGGTCGTGCCGATCCTGCTGGTCGCCGAGCAGGGGCGCGAGTGGGGCTGGGGCTCGTGGGGCGCCATCCTCTGCTACGTGCTGGCCCCCATCGGCCTGGTGATGTTCATCCTGGTCGAGCGCCGCATGGGCGACGACGCGATCATCCCGCTGAAGCTGTTCCGCTCGCCGACCTTCTCGATGGCCACCATCCTGGGTGTGCTGGTCGGCTTCGGCATGTTCGGCGCCATGATGACCATCCCGAACTACCTGCAGATCGCCACCGGGGCCACCCCCACCGAGGCCGGCCTGCTGATGATCCCGATGGTGCTCGGCCTGATGATCTCCTCGATCGTCTCCGGCCAGCTGATCTCGCGCACCGGCCGCTACCGCCTGTTCCCCATCCTCGGCACCGGCCTCCTCAGCGCCGCGTTCTTCTACCTCACCTTCGTCTCGGCCGACAAGCCGGTCTGGTACGTGCTGATCGGGATGCTCGTGGTGGGCCTGGGGCTCGGCCAGCTGATGCAGACCCTCACGATAGCCGCGCAGAACTCCGCCGGCCCGCGGGACATCGGTGTCGCCACCTCGTCATCGACCTTCTTCCGCTCGATCGGTGGAACGCTCGGCACCGCGGTCGTGTTCTCGGTGCTGTTCGGTCGCCTGGGCTCGACGCTCGCCGCCTCGTTCACCGACCCCGCGATCATCGCCGGCACCCAGGCCGCGGCGGCCGACCCGGCCGTGCAGGCCGACCCGGCGAACGCCGGCATCCTGCAGGTGCTCGCGAACGCGCAGGCCGACCCGTCGAGCCTCGGCGACGCCCTGAGCGGCGACACCTCGTTCCTCGTCGGCGCCGACCCGCGGCTGACGCTGCCGTTCGTCGACGCGTGGGCGAACGCGACCTCGACGGTGTTCTGGGTCTGCCTCGCGGTGGTGCTGGTGGCGTTCGTGCTGAGCTTCTTCCTGAAGGCGACTCCGCTGCGCCAGAAGTCGGCCCTCGAGGAGAGCGCGGCGGCCGACGCGACTGCCGCGCGCGAGGCGGAGGCCGAGCGCGACGACACCGCGGTGCGGGCGCAGCTCGCTGCGGAGGAGATGGGCGCGCTCGTGCTGCCCGACACCTCCTCCACCCCCGCGCAGCGCCCGCGCGAGCACTGAGCCCGCGCCGTCAGAACGAGCGGAGGTTGCCGCGCAGCCCGGCGTCGCCGTAGCTCGAGCGCAGGATGCCGCGGCGGCGCAGCACGGGCACGAGCTCGTCGAGCATCCGATGCACGGTCACCGGGTGCAGATCGCCCGAGAAGATGAAGCCGTCGTTGTCGGCCTCCTCGCCGAACTCCTCGATGAAGTCGGCGATCTCCTCGGCGGTGCCCACGTAG
The DNA here is from genome assembly GCF_024978135.1 of Herbiconiux gentiana. GTDB lineage: Bacteria > Actinomycetota > Actinomycetes > Actinomycetales > Microbacteriaceae > Herbiconiux > Herbiconiux gentiana. Next base: position 49,005 of record NZ_JANTEZ010000007.1, read on the forward strand.
CCCTCTCGGGACGAGATGCGGCCGAGCCGCGCCTTCGCGGTGAGCAGCTCGCGCAGGGTAGCGTCGGCGAACGAGTCGTACCGGCCGAGCAGCCCGCGGATGCTGCCCTTCGAGACGTGGTCGCCGAAGATCGCCGGGTCGACCGGGCGGTCGAGGTCGAGCCCGGTGAGGTCGGTCTCGAGGTCGCTCGACCAGGCGGCGGCCACCGTGTGCAGCGCCGCGTCGTCGGGGTGCAGCGACGCGTCGACGATGCGCTGCGCCTCCTCGGGGCTCGCCGCGACGATCGGCTTGAACACGAACAGCACATCGATGTCGGCCGGAGTGCGCCCCGCGGCCGCCACGGCCTCGTGCACCTTCGCGCGGTAGGCCCGCACGGTGTCGAGGTCGAGCGAGGCCAGCGCGAGCTGCACCTCGGAGTGGGCGCCCGCGAAGCCGAGGCCGCGGGGCGATCCGCCGGGCGAGACCACGACGGGGTCGCCGCTCAGCTCCGCGGGCCCCAGCGACGGGAAGGGCAGCGCGTTCAGCGGCCCGTCGAAGGTGAAGTGCTCGCCGCGGTGCCGCACGGGGTCGAGACGGCTGCCGTCGGCGAAACGGCCGGTCGCGGGGTCGGCGATGAGCGCATCCGCCCCCCAGCTGTGCCACAGCTCGCGGATGCCCGTGAGCCACTCCTCGGCCCGGTTGTACGCCTGGTCGTGGGCGAGCGGGGCGGCGCCGAAGTGGCGGCTCGAGCCGACGTCGGTCACCACGTTGATGCCGAAGCGCGCGTCGCTCAGGTGCTGCAGCGTCGCGAACTGGCGGGCCGCCTGGTAGGGCGGGTAGGCGAGCGGATTCACGGTCGGCGCGATCCCGAGATGCTCCGTCGCGGCGAAGAGGTAGGGCGCGAGCAGCAGGGGGTCGTGCTTCGGGCCGCCGTACGCGGAGCGGATGCGGAGGTCGAGGGTGTCGGCGTTGCCGAGGGAGAGGGCGTCCTCGATGATGACGAGGTCGAAGCCCGCGCGTTCGAGGTCGCGGGCGGACTGCTGGTAGAGCTGCGGGCTCGTCCAGCGGTCGTTCCAGTCGAAGTAGGGGTGGCCCCAGCCGTGCGGGCCGAAGCCGCGCGAGAGGAACCAGCCGAAGTGCTGCAGGCGGCTCACGCGGGCACGCCCGCCCGTTCGCCCGCACCCGCCGCCGGGGCGTCAGAGGCCGGGGCGTCAGCGGCCGCGGCGGCCGTGCCGATGGCCTCATCGGCCCCCGTCGGCAGCCCAGCCAGCGCCTGCGCCAGATCGGCGATCAGATCCGCCGGGTCCTCCACCCCGATCGACAGCCGCAGCAGCCCCGGCGCGATGCCCGCCTCCGCGCGCTGCTCGGGCGTGCGCCAGGCGTGGGTCGTCGTCGCCGGGTGCAGCACGAGCGAGCGCACGTCACCCAGATGCGTCATGCGCGTGAACAGCTCGAGCCGGTCGTAGAAGGTCTTCGCCGCGTCGAGCCCGCCGTGCAGCGTCACGGCGAACACGGCGCCCTGGCCGTCGGGCAGGTAGCGCCGGGCCAGCTGGTGGTAGGCGCTCGAGGGCAGGCCGGCGTGGTCCACGCCGGCGACCTCGGGCTGCTCCTCCAGCCACCGCGCGATGGCGAGCGCCGACGACGACTGCCGGTCGACGCGCAGCGACAGCGTCTCGATGCCCTGCTGGATGAGGAACGCGTTCAGCGGCGATGGGGTCGGCCCGAGCCGCGCGGCCACGACGTCGCGGGCGTAGGCGAGGAACGCCCCGCGCCCGAAGCGCTCGGCGAACGAGCGGCCGCCGAGCGATCGCACCGGGCTGGTCAGGTGCGGGAAGCGGGGGCTGCCGTCGGCGGCCGCGCCGTCCCAGTCGAAGGTCTCCCCCGCGACGACCACGCCGCCGAGCACCGCCCCGTGCCCCGCGAGGAACTTGCTGGCCGAGTGCACGACGACGTCGCCCCCGTGCTCGAGCGGACGCAGCAGGTAGGGGGTCGCGAAGGTGTTGTCGACGATCAGCGGGATGCCGTGCCGATGCGCCACCTCGGCCACGAGCGCCAGGTCGACGATGTCGTTCTTGGGGTTCGGGATCGACTCGACGAAGAAGGCGCGGGTGCTCGGCCGCACCGCCAGCTCCCAGGCGAGCGGGTCGTTCGCGTCGACGACGAAGTCGGTCTCGATGCCGAGGCGGGCGAAGTTGTCGAGGAAGAGCCCGCGCGAGCCCTCGTAGATGCTGTTCGCCGAGACGAGGTGGTCACCCGCCTGCAGGAGGCCCAGCACGGCGACGGTCACCGCCGCCTGACCGCTGCCGACGAGCACCGCCTCGGTGCCGCCCTCGAGGGCTGCGATCCGGCGTTCGACCGCCGCGTTCGTCGGGTTGGCGAGGCGGGTGTAGCTGAAGCCGTCGTCGGCCCCCGAGAACCTGTACGCTGCCTGCTCGAAGTCGTCGAAGACGAAGCCCGCGGTGAGGTGCACGGGGGTCACCCGGGGGTTGATGCCGTCGCCGCGCACGTCGCCGGCGTGCACCTGCCGGGTCGCGAAGCCGTGCGGGGTCGCCGTGCCGTTCGGGGTCACTGTGCCGGAGCGGAGGGGGCGCGAGTCGTCGGTCATGATGAACCAGCGTCGCACGAGCATCCGGATGCCCCGCCTTATGCGAAGTTCTATTACGAACGGGGCGGCCTGTACACTGCAGAGAGCGCTCTCTCGTACCCGGAGCGAGCGTGCCAGCACCAGGCGAAGGAGCAGTGCCCCGCATGACCACCTCATTCCCGCCCGGATTCCTCTGGGGATCGGCGACCGCTGCCGCCCAGATCGAGGGCGCCGCCTTCGAGGACGGCAAGGAGGCCTCGGTCTGGGACGCGTTCTCCCGCGTGCCCGGCGCGGTGCTGAACGGAGACACCCCCGACGTGGCCGTCGACCACTACCACCGCATGCCGGAGGACGTCGCACTGATGAAGCGGCTCGGCCTGCAGTCGTACCGGTTCTCGACGAGCTGGGCGCGCATCCGCCCCGGTGACCGCGACGTGAACCCGGCCGGGCTCGACTTCTACTCGCGGCTCGTCGACGAGCTGCTCGAGGCCGGCGTGCTGCCCTGGCTGACGCTCTACCACTGGGATCTGCCGCAGGCCGTCGAGGAGACGGGCGGCTGGGCGAACCGCGACACCGCCTACCGGTTCGCCGAGTACGCCGAGATCGTGCACGGGGCGCTGGGTGACCGGGTCGCCAACTGGACGACCTTCAACGAGCCGTTCTGCTCCTCGCTGCTCGGCTACGCCTCGGGTGTGCACGCCCCGGGCCGCCAGGAGCCCGCCGCCGCGATCGCTGCCGTGCACCACCAGCACCTCGGCCACGGCCTCGCCGTGCAGCGCCTGCGCGAGCTGGGCGCCGCGCACATCGGCATCACACTGAACCTCACCAACGCCGTGCCGAAGGACGCCAGTGACCCCGCCGACCTCGAGGCCGCCCGCCGGGTCGACGCGCTGAACAACCGCATCTTCCTCGACCCGCTGCTGCGGGGCGATTACCCCGACGACATCCGCACCGACCTCGCCGACCTCGGCCTGACCTTCGGCGACGACGCGCTGGTGCGCCCGGGCGACCTCGAGATCATCGCCCAGCCGCTCGACTTCCTCGGGGTGAACCACTACCACGACGACATGGTCAGCGGTCATCCGCTCGAAGTGCCGGCCGACCCGTCGCTCGTGCCGGCCGATCCGCACGCGGTGGCCGGGGGCATCCGCTCGGTGGGCTCGCCCTTCGTCGGCTCGGAGTACGTCACCTTCCCGCTGCGCGGACTGCCACTGACCGGCATGGGCTGGGAGGTCAACCCGAGCGGGCTGACCCGCCTGCTCGTGCGCCTCGGCGAGGAGTACCCGACGCTGCCGCCGCTCTACGTTACCGAGAACGGTGCGGCCTACGACGACGAGGTGTCGGCCGACGGCGCCGTGCACGACGAGCTGCGCACGACGTACATCCTCGACCACATCCAGGCGGTGTCGGATGCGATCGCCGCCGGTGCCGACGTGCGCGGGTACTTCGTCTGGTCGCTGCTCGACAACTTCGAGTGGGGCTGGGGCTACGGCAAGCGCTTCGGCATCGTGCGGGTCGACTACGACACCCTCGAGCGCACCCCGAAAGACAGCGCGCTCGCCTATGCGGCGCAGATCGCGGCGGCGACGGATGCCCCCGCCGTCGACCCGGCGTCGGCCGCCCTGCTCGGCTGAGCCGCCGCTCCGGCCCGCACGCGCCCGACCCGGGCCGCACGCGCCCCGCTAGCGCGCCCGGGTCGCAGAAACGGCCCTTCCCGCGAGGGTGAAGGGCCGTTTGCGCTACCGCGTGTGCGGGGTCAGTTCTTGAACGCATCCTTGACGTTCTCGCCCGCGTTCTTGAGGTCGGCCTTGGACTGGTCGGCACGACCCTCCGCAACCTTCGAGTCGTCGTCCGTCGCCTTGCCGAAGGCCTCCTTGGCCTTGCCGCCCAGCTTCTCGGCCGCGTTCTCGATCTTGTCGCCTGCACTCATCGTGGGCTCCTCTCTCGTCGGTGGGGGCTGATCGCCCTCACGAATCACCCTGGCCCTGTCGCGCGGCGCCGCAACCGACTCACAGCGAGCGTCCACCTCGGGTGCGCAGGGTGCGCGGCCGCCCGGCACCCGGCACTGCGGGCGGGTGGCGCGGTGGGCGGGTGGCGCGGCGGGCGGGCGGTGCGGTGGGCGGGTGGCGCGGTGGGTGGGTGGCGCGGTGGGTGGGTGGCGCGGTGGGCGGGTGGGTCAGGATGCGAGGCGGCGCTCCACGAGCAGGTCTGCCGCCCGCGACGGCGTGAGCCCGTCCGCCTCGGCCAGCGCCAGCACCTCGTCGAGCCGCGCGCCGAGGGCGTCGATGCGCGCCAGCACCTCCTCGCGCGACGAGCCCGGCGAGCCGAGGTGGATGACGCCGCCCGCGTTCACCACGTAGTCGGGCGCGTACAGGATGCCGCGCGCCGCCAGCCGGTCGCCCCCGTCGGCCTCGGCGAGCTGGTTGTTCGCCGGGCCCACCACGGCCCGGCAGCGCAGCTCGTCGATCACGGCGCCCGTGAGCATGCCGCCGACCCCGGCCGGCACGAAGACGTCGGCCTCGAGTCGATGCGCCTCCGCCGGCTCGACCCAGCCGGCGCCGAGCTCCTCGACGGCGGCGCGACGGGCGGGGTTCACGTCGGTCGCCGTCACGATCGCGCCCGACCGCACCAGCGTTCGGGCGAGCCGGCTGCCGACCTGGCCGAAGCCCGCGACCGTGACCCGCAGGCCCTCGACCGAATCGATCCCGATGCGCGGCAGCACCGCGAGCAGGGCGGCGTGCACCCCGCGGGCCGTGAACTCGCCCGGGTCGCCGTGCCCGCCGTCGGACTCCGGCAGCCCCACCACCGACGGCGTACGCCGGGCGACCACGGCCATGTCGGCCGACCCGGTCGCCACGTCCTCGGCCGTGACGTACGACCCCTCGAAGGAGGCGACGAGATCGCCGAGGTCGAGGAATGCCGCCTCGCGCCGGGCGGCGTCGAGCGGCTCGTCGGGAGCCATGATCACGGCCTTGCCGCCGCCGTGCGCGAGCCCGGCCAGGGCATTCTTCGCGGTCATACCGGCCGAGAGCCGCAGCGCGTCGGCGACCGCGTCGGCGACGGTGTCGTAACGCCAGAGCCGGCAGCCGCCGAGCGCCGGCCCGAGCCGCGTCGAGTGCACGGCGACCATCATCACGAGCCCGGAGCGGGCTCCGCGCACCACCTCGACGCGCTCGTGGCCCGCGGCGTGCGGGCGGGCGGACAGCAGAGGGGGCTCGGTGGTGTGCGTGGGGGCGGCAGGCTGGTCGGCGGTGATCGTCATGGTCATCATGATGCGATCGCGCTCGATCGGGCGCAAGAGTGACTAACCTGAGTGGTCAGAACGCTCACTCGCGCCCAGTGCGAGGCCCTGAGACTGATCGGAATGATCGATGACATCTGACGCGACCGCCGCCGCCGCCACGGTCGACCCGCTCCTCGACGGCACCGACCGGCGCATCCTGAGGGAGCTCGATCGCGTGCCACGGGCCACGGTGGCCCACCTCGCCGAGCACCTGAACCTCGCGCGCGGCACGGTGCAGGCGCGCATCCGCCGACTCTACGACGGGGTGCTGCTGCCCGAGACCACGAAGGTGCCCGCCGCGGCCGTGGGCCGACCGCTGCGCGCCTTCGTCACCGCCGAGATCGACCAGGCGCGGTTCGAGGGGCTGATCGACGAGATCGCGCGCATCCCCGAGGTGGTGGGCTGCCTCGGCATCTCGGGTGAGAGCGATCTGCAGATCGAGGTGATCGCGGTCGACGCCGACGACGTGTATCGCATCACGCAGGCGCTGATGGAATGCCGGGGCATCCGGCGCACCTCGACCGCCATCGTGCTGCGCGAGCTGCTCGGACGACGGATGCACCAGCTGCTCTGACCCGTGACTCGCACGGGCCGGCGCCGGGGTGTGGGGCCCCGGCGCCGGCGGTCGGCGGCGCTACTTCGTCGCGGCGGCCAGCGCGTCGACGAGCTGGTCGAGGCCCCAGGGCAGCGACAGCGCGGTGGGCGGCGAGACGGCCGCGATGTACTGCGTGCCGACGAGCTGCGCCACGTTGCCCGACTGCACGGCCGGGATGACCGAGGTCTGCGGGGCGGTCAGGAACGACGCGGCGGCCTCGGGCGTGTCGGCGTAGTCGAGCACGACGTCGGCCTTCAGCTGGTCGAGCTGCTCGTAGCTCAGCGTGTAGAAGAAGGTCGAGTCGCCGTTCGCCAGCTCGTCGACGGCCGGGGCGCTCTCGAAGCCGAGGTCGAGCATGAACTCGACCCGCGGGTCTTCCTTCTTGTAGACGTAGAAGGTGCCCGCGCTGTCGACCACGGCGGCGATCGTCTTGCCCTCGAACTCCGGATGCGCGGCGGCGGCCGCGGCGAGCTGGTCGTCGATGCCCTGCAGCACCTCGGTGGCCTGCTCGCTCTTGCCGAGGGCCTTGCCGACGGTGGTCACGAGGTCGCGCCACGGAGTGCTCCAGGCCTGGTCGGGGTAGGCGACGGTCGGCGCGATCTGGCTCAGGGTCTGGTACTGCTCCTCGGTGATGCCCGAGTAGACCGCGAGGATCACGTCGGGATCGGCCGCCGCGATCGCCTCGTAAGGAGGCTCGTCGTCGGTGGTCTCGGGCAGGATCTCGGGCAGCTGGGCGCCCGCCGCGTCGACCGCGTCGCGCACCCAGGGCAGCACGCCCTGGTCGTCGCCCGCATAGGAGTCGAACGGGATCGCGACGGGGATGGTGCCGAGCGCGATGGCCGCGTCGGTGCTGCCCCAGCCCAGGGTGACCACGTTCTGCGGGTCGGCGGGCACGGTGGTCTCGCCGAAGGCGTGCTCGATGGTGACGTCGCCGCCGGTCGCGGCGGAGTCGGAGGCGGGGGCGTCGCCCGAGGCCCCGGTCGAGCATCCGGCCAGCACCAGGGCGGCGGCGAGGGCGGATGCGGTGAGGGCGGCGAGTTTCAGGCGGCGGGGCACGGGTGTCTCCAGTCGGGGTGATCGGATGCTGTAGTAAGGCTTGGCTTACCTAACAACCATAGATCATCAGGCCCCGTCGTGGAACCGGCCCTTCGGCACGACCATCGGCGATCCGCTCACCGGGTCGGCGACGACGATCGACTCGAGCCCGAAGGCCGTGCGCACGGTCTCGGCCGTGATGACGTCGGCGGGCGCTCCCTCGGCGACGATGCGGCCGGCCGACATGACGACGAGGTGGTCGGCGTAGCGGGCCGCCAGGTTGAGGTCGTGCAGAACCATCACGATCGTGATGCCCTGCACCCGGTTGCGCTCGAGCAGCAGGTCGAGCACCTCGATCTGGTGGGTGACGTCGAGGAAGGTGGTCGGTTCGTCGAGCAGCAGCACGTCGGTCTGCTGGGCGAGGGCCATCGCGATCCAGACGCGCTGGCGCTGGCCGCCCGAGAGCTCCTCGACCCGGCGCTCGGCGATGGCGAGGGTGTCGGTGGCGCGCAGGGCCTCGTCGACGGCGTGCTCGTCGGCGGCGGTCCACTGGCGGAAGAGGCCCTGGCGGGGGAAGCGTCCGCGGCCGACGAGGTCGGCCACCGTGATGCCCTCGGGGGCGACGGGCTGCTGGGGCAGGAGGCCCAGCTGCGTGGCGAGGCGACGGCTGGGCAGGCGGTGCACCTCGGTGCCGTCGAGGGTGACGGTGCCCTTCTCGGGCCGGAGCAGGCGCGCGAAGGAGCGCAGCAGGGTCGACTTGCCGCAGGCGTTGGGGCCGACGACGACGGTGACGCGGCCGTCGGGGATGACGACGTCGAGGCCCTCGACGACGGTGCGCCCGTCGTAGGCGAGGCTCAGCCCGTCGGCACGCAGCTCGTGCGGCGCGGGTGCGGCGACCGCGGGCGACGCGGGTGCGGGTGACGGACGCGCGGCGGCGCGGTCGGGGGGCAGGGAGGTCATGCGGCTCCTCGGGTGCGGTTGCCCCGCGCGAGCAGGGTGAGCAGGATGGGCGCGCCCACGATTCCGGTCACGATGCCCACGGGCACCTGGAGGCCGGCGACGGCGTGCTGGGCGAGAACGTCGGCTCCGGCCACGACGGCGGCCCCGACGAGGGCGCTGGCGACGAGGGCGGGACCGAGCCCGCCCACGAGGCGCCGCGCGATCGGCGCCGAGACGAAGGCCACGAAGGCCACCGGGCCGGCGGCGCCCGTCGCGACGGCGGCGAACGCCACCGCCACGAGCAGCAGCAGCAGTCGCGCCGGCGTGACGCGCACCCCGAGGGCGGTGGCGGCCTCGTCGCCGAGCTGCAGCATCCTCAGCCGCGGAGCGAGCAGCGCGAGCAGCACCGCCAGCAGCCCGGCCGCCACCGCCGTGACGACGAGCTGCGGCAGCTGCACCGTGCCGATGCTGCCGACGAGCCAGAGCAGCGCCCCCTGGGCGTCGCGCACGTCGGCGCGGGTGAGGAGGTAGCCGATCAGGGCCTGGGCGAGGAAGGCGAGGGCGATGCCGATCAGCACGAAGCGGGAGCCGGCGGCGCCACCGGATCCGACGGCGCCCGATCGACCGACCCTCCCGGCCAGCAGCAGGATCAGCGCCGCCGCGATGAGGGCACCGGCGAACGCGGCGCCCGAGACCGCGAGCCCGCTCGCTCCGAATAGCAGCACGGCCGTGACCGCCGCGGCACTGGCCCCCTGCGAGATGCCGATGATGTCGGGGCTCGCGAGCGGGTTGCCGAGGAGGCCCTGGAACACCGCACCGGCCAGGCCGAAGCAGGCGCCGACGACGAGCGAGAGCGCGAGCCGGGGCGCCCGCAGCCCGAGCACGACGAAGCGGTCACCGCCGGAGCCCTGGCCGAGGGCGGCCGCGAGCACGTCCTGCGGAGCCACCACGCGGTCGCCGAGCATCAGCGCCAGCACGGCGATCACGCCGAGCAGCAGGGCGAGCATCCCGACCACCACCACCAGCCGGCGGCGCCCCCCGGCGCGCACCCGCCCGAGCGCACCCGCGCCGCTCACCGCGTCACCGCCCGGTCGCGGCGCACCAGCACGATCAGCACCGGCGCGCCGATCAGCGCCACCACGATTCCCGCCTCGAGCTCGGCGGGCTGCGCGATCAGCCGCCCCACGGTGTCGGCCAGAACGAGCAGCATCGCCCCGAGCGGCGCCGAGTAGGCCAGGATCCAGCGGTAGTCGGTGCCGATCATCCGCCTCGCCAGGTGCGGCACGACCAGCCCGACGAACACCAGCGGCCCCGCGAGCGAGGTCGCCGACCCGCAGAGCAGGATGATCGCCACCCCCGCCACCACGCGCGTCAGACCGACCCGCTGCCCCAGCCCGCGCGCCACGTCGTCGCCGAGCGCGAGCCCGTTCAGCCCGCGGCCGAGCACGAGCGCGAGCACCGCGCCGATCACGAGGAACGGCACGAGCGGCAGCACCGTCGACGCGTCGCGGCCCACCAGCGAGCCCACCGACCAGAAGCGGTACTGGCTGAGCGTGTCGAGGTCGCGCAGCAGCACGAGGGTGATCAGCGAGGTCAGCACGGCGGTCACCGCGGCGCCGGCGAGCGTGAGGCTCAGCGGTGTCGGCCCGGTTCGGCCCGAGGCGACGGCGTAGACGACCACGGCTGCCGCTGCGGCTCCGGCGAACGCGAACCAGATGTACCCGACCGGGCTGGTGACGCCGAACACCGAGATCGCGATGACCACCGCGAGCGACGCCCCCGAGTTCACGCCGAGCAGCCCGGGATCGGCCAGCGGATTGCGCGTCAGCCCCTGCATCAGCGCACCGGCGAGCCCCAGCGCCGCGCCCGCGACGAGCCCGATGATGGTGCGGGGCACCCGGAGGTCGAGCACGACCATCTGCTCGGTCGAGGCGGCGCCGGCGCCCGTGCCCGTGCCCGCGCCGGCCGGGCCTCCGCCGGTCAGGATGCCCAGCACCGTGCCGAGGTCGATCGACCGCGACCCGAGCAGCAGACTCAGCAGGGCGGCCACGACGACCCCGAGCAGCAGCGCCACCAGCCCGAGCACACGGGCCGGCCGTCGCTGCCCGATCAGGCGAGCGGATGCTGCCGCCGGAGCGGCCCGCGTCATGACCCCTCGGCCTTGCCGCGTCTCCAGTACCCCATGAACGCCACCTTGCGGCGATCCACCCCCACCTCGCTGACGAGCAGCCGGCGCAGGGACTTGATGGCCGCGGACTCCCCCGCGAGCCAGGCGTAGAACCGCCCGTGCACGTCGACCGGCGAGTCCCAGAGCATGTCCACGTCGACGTCGATGTCGGCGAGCTCCTGCACGTCCGACGCCAGGGCCGGCGCGATCGCCTCGCGGTGGGTGTCGAGCCAGCCGCGCACCGCGTCCTGCAGCACCCCGCCCTCGTCGCGGGCGAGCCAGGTGATCGAGCCCTCGGCGGCGGTCTGCACCGGCTGCGCGTCGGCCGAGCAGGGCACCTCGATGAAGGCGTGCGCCCGGGTGCCGGCGGGCAGTGACTCGAGGATGGCGCAGATCGCGGGCGCCGCGGTCTCGTCGCCGGCGAGCAGGTAGTCGATCGCCTCGCCCGGCCGCCAGTCGAGGCCGAGGTCGTAGTCGCTGCTGCGGTCGTCGGGGCCGACGATGATCAGCTCGTCGCCCGCGCGGGCGCCCGCGAGCCACACGGCGGCGGGCCCGTCGACCGAAGCGGTGCCCGGCCCGTCGGCAGCGGGCCGTTCGGCGCCCGGCCCGTCGGCGCCCGGCCCGTCGGCTCCAGGATGCCCGGCCTTCGTGTGCACCACGAAGTCCACGTCGAGCTCCCGCTCACCCGGGCGGATCGCCCGCACCGTGTACGTGCGGATCGGGTTCCGCGCCTCCTCGGGCAGCGTGCGCCAGCGCTCGTACCAGGAGCCGTCGGCGAGCACGGCCGGGTCGTCCCAGCCGCAGTCGCCGATCCCGCCGTCGGCGTTCGGGAGCACCAGCTTGATGCGCTGGTCGAGGCCGGCAGTGCCGAAGTCGCCGAAGTCGGGGCCGGTGAAGGTCACCCGGCGGAAGCAGGGGCTGAGCTCCACGATGCGCACGACCTCGGCCCGGAACGGACGGTACGAGGGGCGGCCGTCACGGTCCGATCGGGTGCGCGGTACATAGGTAAGCATTACCTAATTATGCACGCTGCTCCTCAGAGCGCGATGGTAGACCGCGGAGTGCGCCTCGGCGATGGCCGCCCGCTCGGCCTCACGGCGGGCCCGGCGCTCCGCGACCACGGCGCTCCGCTCGGGCGACCCGGGCGCCGTCGCGAGCGGGAGCGCACGGTCGAGCACGGCCTCCGGAGCTTCGCCCGACCCGGCCACCACGACACCGTCCCGCAGCTGCTCGGCGATGTAGCCGTGACCGTCGTCGACCACGACGGCTCCGAGATCCCAGCAGAGCTCGGCCCAGCCGGAGTGGGTGCCGTGCGAGTAGGGCATCACCGCGACGTCGAGCCCCGCGATCCAGCGCTCGAGCGCGGCGTCGCCCTGACGGGGTCCGCGTTCGAGGGTGACGGCCGGGTGCTCCCGCACGACGAGCTCGAGCTCGGCCGCGACGGCGCGGTCGCGCACCCGCTCGTCGAGGCGCAGCACCGCGTCGACCGGTCGCCCCGCTGCGGCGAGCGCCCCGGCGGCGGCGGCCAGCGACCGTGCCACCGCGAGCGCGTCGATGTTCGGCCGGAGGTCACGGAGGTGCGCGCCGACGCGCGGCCGCGCATCCGGAACCCGCACGACCACGGGGTGATGCTCGGCCATGCGGGGGTGCGGCACGACCGTGGCGATTCGGCCCCAGCGCGCCTCGATCTCGGCGGCGGCACCCGGGGTGAGGGTGATCAGCTCGTCGGCGGCCCCGATCATCACGTCGAGCTGCGCCCGGTGCAGGGCCTGGTCGGTGAGCTGCGGGTTCTCCAGGTCGTGCACGGTGAAGACGATCGGATGCCCGGCGGCACGTACGAGCGCGAGCGCCTCGACCAGCTGAGGCGTGGGCACGGACTCGAGACCGAAGTGCACGTGCAGCAGGTCGAAGCCGTCGAGGGCGGCGAAGAGGTACTGCGGGTCGAGCAGCGCCGGCGGCCACCACTGCCCGGGCGGACGGCCGAGCTCGGGGTCGGGCAGGATGTGGGCGGCCTCGGGCCCCGGCGCGACGGACCGCACGTACGGATGCCCGGCCGGGACGCTGGCCACGCGGATCGGGTTCAGGCGCGCAGTCATGTCGGGATCGACGTTAGGCCGAAGCGGGGGGTTCCGCTCGTGCGGGGCGCGGGCAATCGGTGGAGAGTGGAGAGAGTGATCCCGACCCCTGACGACGCCCGCCGGCGTCACTACGGCGCCTTCTACTCTCGGCCGGCGGTCGGCGCCGACGAGACCGTGCTGCTCGCGCTCGGCAACTGCCAGGCCGAATCGCTGCGCCTCGTCGTGCCGGCGTCGGTCGCGACGACGGTGCGCATCCCACCGGTGCACGAGCTGACGGCCGACGACCTGCCGTTCCTCGCGGCGTGGCTCGGGCGGGCGGATGCGGTGGTCGCCCAGCCGATCCGCGACGGCTACCGCGGCCTGCCGCTGGGTACGCGCGAGCTGCTCGAGCAGACGCGGCCGGGGGCCAGGCATGCGGTGCTGCCGGTCATCCGCTTCGCCGGGCTGTACCCGCGGCACCTGATCATCCGGCCGCCGGAGGATCCCTCGGCGAACCCGCCGCTGGTGTCGTACCACGACGCGGGGGTGCTGGCGTCGGCGGCGGGACTGCGGCTGACGCCGCTCAGCGTCGAGGCCGTGCGGGCGGTGGCCGCCGAGTCCATCGAGGCCCTGCGGTTGCGCGAAGAGCGGCACGGCACGGTCGTCGCCTCCGACCTGTTCGCGGCGCCGAGCTTCGACCTCATGCGAACGATCAATCACCCGGGGAACCCGGTCTGGGTGGCGCTCGGCACGCGGGTGCTCGACCGGCTCGGGCTGCCCGGATCGGCGGCCGACCCCGGGCTGCCGCTGCTGGACTCGGTGCACGCGCCTCGGGAGGCCGCCGTCATCGAGGCCTTCGGTCTCGGCGACGAGCCCTCCGCGTCGTGGACCGTCGAGGGGCGGACCGTCTCGGCGGAGGAGGTGCGGGCGGCGCACCTCGAGTGGTACGCCGCGCATCCGGGCGCCGTGGCCGCCGGGCTCAGCCGGCACGCGTCGACCCTGGCCCTGCTCGGGCTCGCGTCGTGACGCTCCCCCGCCTGCACGTCGGCGGCGACCCGCGACACGGGGTGACGCGGTACGCGCAGCAGCTGGCCGACGCGCTGGGGGCCTCGGCGGGGGCCGGGCATCCGGACCGCCTGCACCTGCACTTCACCGACCGGCTGTTCGGGGCCGACCCCGCGGCGGCGGCGACCGCCGTGGAGTCGCTGGCCGCCTCGGGCCCCGTGACCGTGACGCTGCACGACGTGCCCCAGCCCTCGGACGGGGCCGACGGGCTGCGCCGGCGGTCGGAGGCGTACGGGCGTGTGGTGCGGGCGGCGGCCGGGGTGGTGGTGAACAGCGAGCATGAGCTGGGGTTGCTGCGGCGGCACGTGGGCGTAGGCGCCTTCTCGTCGGCGCGGGTGGCGGTGATCCCGCTGCCGGTCGACCCGGCGCCGGTTTCCTCCTCTCCTCCGTCTCCTCTGTCTGGTGCGGCGGATGCTGCACCCACCGTCGGCGTGCTCGGGTTCGTGTACCCGGGCAAGGGACACGACCGGGTGATCCGGGCGGTGGCGGGGCTGCCGGGGGCCGTCGTCGTGGAGGTGCTGGGGCGGGCCTCGGACGGTCACGAGCGGGATCTCGCGGCGCTCGAGTCGCTCGCCGGGTCGCTGGGTGTGGGGTTCGAGGTTACGGGCTATCTGCCCGACGCGGCGCTGCTCTCGCGGAGTCGGACGACGACGGTGCCGGTGATCGCGCACGAGCACGTGTCGGCATCGGGGTCGCTCGCGTCGTGGCTCGGGGCGGGGCGGCGACCTGTGGTCGTCGCGAGCCCGTACATGGAGGAGATGGCGGGGCTGCACGAGGGGGCGCTGGCGGTGACGACCGGCGAGGGGCTGGCGGCGGCGATCGCGAGGGCGCTGGATGATCCGGCGAGCACGTGGCTCGACGATGGGGTGCGGCTCGGGCCGGATACGGCTGAGGTGGCGGGGATGTATCGGGAGTTCTGGCGGGGGGTCGCGTGGTGAGCGGTGCGGGCGGGGCGGGCGGGCTCGGCGGGCAGGGCGCGCGGGTGCCGGGGAACGACTGGAGTGTGCTCGAGGGGGTGCGGGCGGAGCATCCGCCGCTGGTGTCGGTGGTCGTGGTGCACTACGAGCAGCCCGACGATCTGGCGCGCACGCTGGGCGCGTTGGGACGGCAGACGTATCCGCGCGAACTGCTCGAGGTGATCGTGGTCGACGACGGCTCGGCGGTGGCGCCGTCGGTGCCGGCGGGGGTGCGGCTGATCACGCTGCCCGACCGGGGGTTCCGGGCGGCGACGGCGCGCAACCGGGGGGCCGCGGCCGCTCGCGGTGAGGTGCTGTGCTTCCTCGACGCCGACACCGCGCCCGAGCCGTCGTACGTCGCCGAGCTGACGCGGCTGCCGGCCGTGCGCGACGACGCCGTGACGGTGGGGCGTCGGCGGCACGCGGCATTCGAGAACGGCTCGTCACCGGTCGAGGTCGCGGGCCCGCTCGCACCCGCCCCGGTCGAGGTCGCCGGCCCGCTCGCCGAGCTGCCCGAGCCGACGTGGCTGCACGACGCCTACGCCCGGAGCCGCGACCTGCTCGACGCCGACCAGCGTTCCTACCGCTACGTCATCTCCTCGGTGCTCGCCTGCTCGAGCGCCTTCTTCGCCGCGACCGGCGGTTTCGACGAGGGCTTCGACGAGTACGGCGGCGAGGACTGGGAGTGGGCCCACCGCGCCTTCACCCGCGGCGCCGTGCTCGCCCACGTGCCCACCGCCGTCGCCTGGCACAACGGCGCCGACCTCGCCGGGCGCGCCGACGACCCCGACGACCTCCGCCGCCGGATGAACCGCGAGACCCTGCTCCTCCTCAACCGCATCGGCGTGCCGGGCTCGGTCGGCCGCGGCCTCCGCAGCGCGGCCCCCGACATCGTCATCACCCTCCCGCCCGGCACCCCCGCCGCGACCGCGGTCTGCGCCAATCTCCTCCTCGAGGCGCTCCCGGCGGCGCGCCTCGTGCTCGACGATTCGCTGGCCGCCCTCTTCCCGGGTGACGCCCGGGTGCTCGGCCGCAGCTCCAGCGGCGCCTCCACCTCGGGCGGGTCCACCTCCAGCGGGTCCACTCCTGGGCCCACCCCCGGCGGCGCCGCCGCCACCACCTCCACCCGAGCGGATGCCCGCGTCACCGTCACCGCCGACACGCTCGTCACCGTCCCGCGTGCCGACCGCGCATCCTTCTGCACCGCCCTCGCCCGGGCGACCGACGAGGTCGGCGTCGGCACCCTCGGCTGGATCGAGCTGCACGACCCGGCCACGTCGCTCACCCTCACCGTCGCCGCGACGCGCGCCGAGCACCGGCGCGACCGCCGCCCCGACGCCGACGAGTTCACCGTCGAACGCCGCCCGGCGCCGCTCCGGGCGCTTCCCGACGAACCCGACCTCGCGGCCCACCTCGGCGGCTGGTCCGACTGAGGCGACCGCCCCGGCGCGGCCGCCCCGAAGGTGCCGCCGCCCTAGGGCGCGGCCGTCCCCGCCTCGAACCGAGCCCCCGGCAGCCGCCGGCGGATCACGTCGATCGCCGCCTCGTTCTGATCCACGAGCACGTAGTTGCGCCCGAGCGCCGCCGCCACCGCCCCAGTCGTGCCGCTCCCGGCGAAGAAGTCGAGCACCCAGTCGCCCTCGCGGCTCGACGCCTGCACGATCCGCCGCAGCACGCCCTCGGGCTTCTGCGTCGGATACCCCGTCTTCTCCCGCCCCGTCGGCGACACGATGGTGTGCCACCAGACGTCGGTCGGCAGCTTGCCCCGCGCCGCGCGCTCCGGCGTCACGAGCCCGGGCGCCATGTACGGCTCGCGGTCGACGGTCTCCGAGTCGAAGTAGTACGTGGCCGGGTTCTTCACGTACACCAGGATCGTGTCGTGCTTCGTCGGCCACCGGTTCTTCGACTTCGCGCCGTAGTCGTAGGCCCAGATGATCTCGTTCAGAAAGCACTCGCGCCCGAACAGCGCATCCAGCAGCACCTTCGCATAGTGGGCCTCGCGGTAGTCGAGGTGCAGGTAGAGGGTGCCGTCGTCGGCGAGCAGCCGCCACGCCTCCACCAGCCGCGGCTCGAGGAACGACCAGTAGTCGTCGAAGCGGTCGTCGTACTGCAGCAGGTCGCCCTTGATGCGGTCGTAGAGCCGCCCCTTGAAACCGGCGTAGCGGCCGGGAACCGGTTCGACCTCGGCGACCGGCGCGGGCTCTGCGGGCGGTGCGCCCGTGGCGGCGGCCGGGGTGTCGGCGGCGACCGCGACATCCGGATGCCCGACCGACGCCGAGGGCAGCGGCACCCGCTTCACCGTGGTGGTGCGACGCGCCTGCGACCGGCCGGTGTTGAACGGCGGGTCGAGGTAGATCAGCGTGAACGACCCGTCGGCGAACGCCCCGATCAAGGGCAGGTTGTCGCCCTGGATGACGAGCCCCTCGCCCCGGGCGTCGTCGTCGAAGTCGTCGAGGGGCGATCCGGCGACAGGCATTGCCCAATTCTGGCAGTTCCAAGGTCGGCGGCGTATCGTCGGGCCCGATGAGCACCATGATCCGCAACGAGCCCGGGCAGAGCCGCTACACCATCGCTCTCGACGACCAGGTCGCGGGGTTCGCCGACTACCAGCTCGAAGGATCCCGCATCGTCTTCACCCGCACCGAGGTCGACCCCCGCCGCCGCAAGGCCGGCCTCGCCGGAGCGCTCGTCGAATACGCCCTCGACGACGTGCGCACCTCGAGCGCCCTCACCGTGGTGCCGCAGTGCAGCTTCGTGGCGCACTTCATCGACGCGCACCCCGACTACCAGGAGCTCGTCGACCGAGGCTGACCTCTGGCGGATCTCTGGCGGACCTCTGGCGGCGCCGATCGGGCCTCCGGGTGGATGCTGGTGAGCGAGCCGTTCGTGTCACAGCGGCCGCGACCCGAGGGGCGGATGCCGATGAGCGACGAGATCCGAGCGAGCACCGGCGGCGCGTCGATCCGCGCCTGGGTCGGCCGGCTCGCCGAACCGGTGGGCGACCCCGGCGGGGGTGCCGCCTCGGGCGTGATGCTCGCCATGGGATGCGCGCTCACGTCGATGGTCGCGGGGTACACGCGGCACGAGCATCCGCTCGAGGCCGACGCCGTGAAAGAGCGAGCGGATGCCCGCCGCGAACGCGCCCTCGAGCTAGCCGACCTCGACGCGCAGGAGTCGGCGGAGTTCGGTGCCGCCTACCACGAGCCGCGCGGCGAACCCCGCGACGCCGCGGTCACCGCCGCCGGATCGGCGGCCGCCCGCACCTCGGCCGACCTCGCGCAGCTCGCCTCGGAGGCCCTCGACGACCTGGCGGCGCTCGCCCCGCTGGCACCGCCGTTCCTGCGCCCCGACGTCGCCGTGGCGGAGGCCGCCCTGCGCGCCGGGCTCGCGGGGGCGCGCACGAACCTCGACGCCGACCTGGCGGAGGTGGAGCGCCATCGCCCAACCTCTAGTTGAGATAGTCTCATGATCGTGTAGGGTGGGCCGGTGTTGCCGCTCCGCCCGCCTCCGACCGTCGTCTCGGTGGCGCGCGTGGCGGGGCGCGTGGCGGCGCTCGACGGGCTGCGCGGGCTGGCCGCGCTGGCGGTGGCGCTCGGTCACGCGCTGCTCGTCGTGCGCGAGAACGTCGTGGCCGACTGGCTCGGCGGGTCGGCGCTCGCCCTCACGACGAACGGGTTCAGCATCGCCGCCTCGCACGCGGTCTGGCTCTTCTTCGTGCTCTCGGGCGTCGTGCTGACGAAACTCGCCACCCGCGGCCCGCCGGGCACCTTCGACTACGGTCGGTACACCCTCTCGCGCCTCGCCCGGCTCTACCTGCCGGTCTGGGCGGCGCTCGCCTTCATGGTGGTCACGGTGCTGCTGGTGCGGCGCACGAGCAGTGGGTTCGGGGCGTGGGTCGACGGGCATCCGACGCATCTCGACCCGTGGGCGCTACTCAACGACGCCACCCTGCTGACCGGCACCAGCGGGGCGCTCTCGCCGCTCTGGACGCTGCAGTGGGAGGTGCTGTTCTCCCTGCTGCTCGTGCTGTACCTCGCGGTGCTGCAGCGGGTGCCGGCCGTGCTGGCGCTGGTCATGCTCGTCGCCTGCTCGTCGCTCGGCGGGGTGCTCGGCAACCCCACGCTGCTCTACCTTCCGATGTTCGGGCTGGGCGTCGTGCTGGCGCTGAACTGGGCGGCGCTCGCCCGGGCGGCCGCTGGGCTCGACGCGGTGGTTCGGCGGCGGCGCGGGGGCGTGACGGTGACGACGGTGGTCGCGCTCGCGCTCACCACAGAGGCGGCCTTCCTGGGCTGGCAGCTGACGACGTCTCCGCTGATCGCGCCGCCGGCCCGCTCGGCGCTCGAGACCGTCGGGCACCTTGCGGCGTCGATGCTGCTGATCCTACTGGCCGGCCTCTGGCCGCCCGTGCGCCGCGCCTTCTCGTCGCGCCCGCTGCAGTGGCTCGGCCTGGTCTCGTTCAGCCTGTACCTCGTGCACGAGCCTGTCCTCCTCGCGGTGGTGCGCCTGGCGGTGCCGGCGCACGACGCGGCCTGCACCCTCGGCCTCTGCCCGCCGGCTCCCGCCGGCTTCTCGGCGCTGCCCGGCTCGGCGCTGACCGACGGCTTCTCGGCGCTACCCGGCTCGGCGCTCGCGGATCTCGGCGCGCCAGGCATCGTCCTCATGGCCGTCGTGGCGATCGCCCTCTCCCTCGCGGTAGCTGCCGCCTTCCACCGCCTGGTCGAACGCCCGGCCCACCGCTTCGCCCAGCGCCTCCGCGCGGACTCACCACATCCTCGACTGAACCGCACCGGCGGAACCCCGTGACTCATCCGACCCTCACGACAGCGGACGTCGCCGTCGCCCCAGCAGGGGCCGCCATCTGGGTGGCCCTCGCCGTCGCCGTCGTCGCGCGTGTGACGGCGACTGCGATCCGAGCTCGCAGAGCCCGCCCTGGTCGGGGCACCGCCGATCGCACCCGCCGACCACCCGACCGACCGAGCTCGACGATGACCGTCGATCTCGCCCGATCGGTGGTGCGGCCCATCCTCGATTCGGGCGGGGTGCAGTCGAGCGCATTCGGCTGGGCGCCGGCCGCCGAGCACGTCCTGCTCCCTGATGAGCCGACATCTGCGGCCGAATCGGTCCTCGGCACCGACCGGCCGACAGACGAATCGACGTGAATGGCAACGCAGTTGTCGGGCGTCCACAGTCGACGAAGGCCCGGCGGAAGAGTGTGATTCGATTGCCGCATGCTCACCGACGAGAACCACGATCACCCGCAGCACCGCGACGCAGCACCGGGCAGCTCGGCTGGAGACGGCAGCCTCCTGGCCGGTGAATCTGATGCGGGGCGGCGATTCGCCGTGGATGCCGGGGGCGACATCGCCAGCACCCCGCTGCAGCTCGAGGAGGCCGCGAAGGTCGCCGAGCGCGAGGGGTTCGACGGCGTGCTCGTCACCGAGACGAGGCACGACCCGTTCGTGGCGCTGACGCTGGCCGCCCGCGCCACCGAGCGCGTGCGCCTCTCGAGCGCCATCGCCGTGGCCTTCGCCCGCAACCCGATGAACACGGCCATGCTCGCGAACGACCTGCAGCTCGTCTCCGGCGGACGCTTCGTGCTGGGCCTCGGCTCGCAGGTCAAACCGCACATCGAGCGCCGCTTCTCGATGCCCTGGTCGCACCCGGCGAAGCGCATGCGCGAGTACGTCGAGGCGATCCGCGCCATCTGGGCCAGCTGGGAGACCGGCGAGCGCCTGCGCTTCGAGGGCGAGTTCTACTCGCACACGCTCATGTCGCCCGTCTTCAGCCCCGGGCCGAACCCGCACGGCAATCCGCGCATCGCTCTCGCGGCCGTCGGCACCCTGATGACCGAGACGGCTGGGGCGGTCGCCGACGGGTTCCTCAGCCACAGCTTCACCACGGCGCGCTACCTCCGCGAGGTCTCGTTGCCGGCGCTCGAGCGCGGGCGGGCATCCGCCGACCGGGCCGGCGAGCCGGTCGAGGTGAGCCTGCCCGCGCTGGTGGCCGTCGGCCGCACCGGTGCCGAGCTCGACACAGCGATCGCCGCCATCAAGAAACAGATCGCGTTCTACGGCTCGACCCCCGCCTACAAGGGCGTGCTCGAGCTGCACGGCTGGGGCGAACTGCACGAGCGGATGCACGCGGGCTCCGTCAAGGGCGAGTGGGACGCCATGACGCAGCTCGTCACCGACGACGTGCTGGCCGAGTTCGCCGTCGTGGGCTCGCCCACCGAGGTCGCGTCCCAGCTGCGGGAGCGCTTCGAGGGCGTGGTGCAGCGCCTCTCGTTCTCGACCCCCTACGAGGTGCAGCCCGACGTCTGGCCCGAACTCCTGTCCGCCCTGAACACCTAGCCCAGAGGCGGGCGCGCCCGTCGAAAAGATCTTCGATAATCGAGATTTCGTCAGGTCATTCTGATAGAATCTCAGTATGTATCCGGACGCTTTGCTCGACAAGATCGCCGACGATCTTCGGGTCGTCGTGGGGTCGGTCGCGGCTGGGGTGGGCGGGCTGTCGGATGACGATTTGCTCGAGCTCATGGCGAAGCTCGAGGCGGTCGGGCGACTGTCGTCGGCGGGGCAGATCAGGGTCGCCGGGGAGGTCGCGGTACGGTCGCGCCGCGAGCTCGGTGAGGAGGGGCTGAGCCGGTCGCAGAACTTCACCTCGCCGGTCGCGCTGCTCGCGAACGTCACCGGCGCATCGGCGAAAGAGTGCAAGGCCCGGCTCGAATTGGGGAAGCGGCTGCGGGGCGAAGTGCTGCTCGGTGGCGGCGAGGGGCCGGCGCCGTTCCCCCTGGTCTCTGAGGCGCTCGACTCGGGTGCGCTCCCGATCGAGGCGGCGGCCACCATCGTTCGTCGGTGCACCGAACTCGCCGACCGCGGATGCTCGCCCGACGTCGTGACAGGTGCCGAGGAGACCCTCGTCGACAAAACTCTTGCCTGCCACTTCTCGGCCGACGAGACCGCCAAGATGGCCATCCACCTCCGGGACGTGCTCGACCCCGACGGCGCCGAACCTCGGGACGAGATGCACCAACAGCTGCGGTCCCTGACCCTCTGGCAGTCCTCCGACGGGATGGTCCGCGGGAAGTTCGCACTGATGCCGGAGCAGGGCGGCATCTGGATGTCGAGCCTACAAGCGATGCAGAGCCCGCGCGTGAGTGGTCCGCGGTTCATGGAGGAGGGCGACTACGTCACCGCCGACGATCGCACGGCGGCGCAGAAGAACGCCGACACCATCACGGAACTGATCGCCCGGGCAGCCGGCGCCGAGGACATGCCCCGCATCAACGGGGCCACGACGACGGTCAACCTCCACATGACGCTCGCCGATCTCGAGGCCGGGCGCGGAGTCGGGTACATCGACGGACTCGACGAGCCCGTGCCCGCGTCGACCGTGGCGCAGCTGCGCTGCAGCTCGCCGATGGCGGTGACGCTCTTCGGTGACCGGGGCGAGGTCCTGTTCCACGGCAAGACGAAGCGGCTCTTCACCGCCGCGCAGAACCGGGCACTCGCCGCCAGGGACGGCGGATGCGTGTGGCCCAACTGCGACCGCCCGCCCTCGTACTGCGAGACGCACCACGTCGACGAATGGGTTTCGGATGATCATCCGCCGGGTCGAACCGATATCGACAACGGCGTTCTGCTGTGTCACTTCCACCACTCGCACCTGCACAAGGCGGACTGGAAACTGGTCATGCACGACGGAGTGCCGCATCTGATCCCGCCCCGATGGAATGATCCCGAACAAACCCCGATCCCGACCACACGCCGACGCACCATCACACGCCCGGCAGCGTGACAACGCGCCCACCTACACAAACCAGTCACAGTCATCGAGGGCAAGCGCGAAGCGCGCGGCAGTACACGGCTGCCGCGCGCTGACGCGCTTGCCCGAGATGGTCATAGCCGGGCCAGAAGGCCCGTCGCCTCGACACGGCCTCGACGAAGACCGGCCGGTTCAGAGAGGTCAGCGCGCGACGTAGGCCGCGAGCGCGTCCGCCGCGAGCTGGTGGTCGACCACGTCGGGCTCCCCCGACGCCGTGATCGTGCCGAGCAGCTCCCCGCGCACGAAGAGCGGGATCGAGCCGCCGTGGGCCCGCATCACCGCGTGGTCGACCCCGGGCTCGTCGAGCCCGTCGAAACGGGTGCCCGCCGCCTCGTGCCGGCGCCGCACGAGCAGCGAGGGCACACCGAAGTACACCGCCACCGCCGCCTTACCCGCGAGCCAGAAGTCGTTCTCGGGCCCGGTCGCACCGAGCTTCGCCCGGAACACCAGGTCGCCCGCCAGCACGATGTCGACCGCGAGGTCGAGACCCCGGGCACGGATGAGGTCGGCGGCGATCACACCGAGGTCGAGAGCATCCGACTTCGAGAAGGACGGCACGTCGAAGACCGGCGCCACCTCGAGGTCGTCGACGGTGAACACAGGAAGGGGAGAGGACGAGCTCACGGAACCCGTCCGATCCACTCGGGCGTCGCGAACTTCGTGCGCACCAGCTCCTCGGCAGCGGCCCGCTCCGACGGAGTGATCGACGACGGCACCGCCCCGTACAGCCCCGTGAAGGTTGCGATCAGCCGGTCGATGATCTCGGCCCGCGGCAGCCCGGTCTGGCTGCGCAGCGGATCGACGCGCTTGGCGGCCGAGGTGGTGCCCTTGTCGCTCATCTTCTCGCGGCCGATCCGCAAGACCTGGGTCATCTTCTCGCCGTCCATGTCGTAGCTCATGGTGGCGTGGTGCAACACGGCGCCGTTGCCGAGGCGCTTCTGCGCGGCCCCGCCGATCTTGCCTTTGACCGATGAGATGTCGTTCAGCGGCTGGTAGAACGCCTCGATACCGAGCGACTTCAGCGCGGTGATCACCCACTCGTCGAGGAACGCGTAGGAATCGGCGAAGCTCATGCCCTGCACGAGCGCGGCCGGGGCGTAGATCGAGTACGTGACGACCGAGTTCGCATCCATGAACATGGCGCCGCCGCCCGAGATGCGGCGCACGACCTCGAAGCCGTACTTCGACGCGTTCGCCGCGTCGACCTCGTTCTTCAGCGACTGGAAGCTGCCGATCACGACCGCCGGCTCGTTCCACTCCCAGATGCGCAGCGTGGGCTTGCGGTGCCCCTCGCCCACCTCGTTCGTGAGCACCTCGTCGAGCGCGAGCTGCATCTGCGGCGTCTCCGGCCCGGTGTGGATGAGCTGCCACTCGTACGCGTCCCAGCTCGTCGCCCGCGCGAGCGACCGCCGCACCGCGACCGCCACCGCCTCGGGCGTGAAGCCGAGCAGCACCGCCCCCTCGGGCAGCGCACCGCGCACGGCCGCCGCGATGGTGGCGGCGTCGCTGTCGGCGGGCAGACCATTCACGGCCTCGTCGATCAGCGGCAGCGCGTCATCGGGCTCGAGGAAGAAATCGCCGGCCAGCCGGAAGTTCTGGATGCGCCCGTCGACCTCGTCGAGATCGACCACCACCAGCTTGCCGCCGGGCACCTTGTATTCACCGTGCATGGGTTCAGCGTAGCCCTGGCCGCCGACAGGGCGGCAGAGCGGATGCGCGGCCGCTCAGCGCGGGAGCCGGAACCGGTGCTCGGGCCGCCCGGTGCTGCCGTACCGCAGCTCGACGAGCAGCTGCCCGTCGTGCGCGAGCGCCGACAGGTAGCGCTGCGCCGTCGCCCGTGAGATGCCGAGCTGCGCGGCGACCACAGGGGCTGACAGCGCATCCGGAGACCCCGCCAGCGCCTCGAGCACCGACTGCTCGGTCGGCGAGCGCCGCGCCGAGGACGGGGCGGCCGAGCCGTGCAGCACCCGCCGGGCCCGGTCGATCAGCTCCTGCGAGAGCTCGGGCTGACCGTCGAGCAGGTTTCGGTACCGCGTGTAGCCGCGCAGCACCTCGGCGAGCGCCTCGTCGGCGAAGGGCTTCACGAGGTACGCGAACGCCCCGCGCTGGAACGAGGTGCGCACCGCCGCGGCCGTCACCGCCGCACTCAGCACGATCGCGTCGAGGTCGTAGCCGCGCACGAGGTCGAGGCCGGAGCCGTCGGGCAGGTAGATGTCGGCGAGCAGCAGGTCGGGCCGGGTCTGCTCGATGGCGAGCCGTGCGTCGGCGAGCGACCCCGCGGAAGCGGCCACCGTGTATCCCCCGGTCGCCTCGACGATGCGGGTGTGCAGCCGGGCGACGTGGAAGTCGTCGTCGACGATGACGACACGCAGCTCGCTCATGAGCCGTCCTCCTTCTCGAACTGGCCGTGCAGCTCGGCGCAGAACACGGCTCCGTGGTCGGATGCCCCGGCCATCGCGAGCCAGAGCCGACCCCCGTGGCGCCGGGCGACGTCGGCCGAGAGGCGCAGTCCGATGCCGTGGCCGTGCACGGGCTCGGGGCCGGGGCCGGGGCCGGCGCCCTCCGCTCGCTGCTCGGGGGAAGCGTCGGCCGGAGCATCCGCCGCCGACCCGGCACCCGCCCCGTCCCCCGAGTCCATCACCGACAGATGCAGCTCGTCCCCGTGCCGCAGCGCCTCCACCTCGACCCACCGGGGTGTGCGCCCCGAGCGCGCGGCGGCGTCGATCCCGTTGTCGACGAGGTTGCCGAGCACGGTCGTGACGTCCTCCGGATGCACGAGCGAACCCACCACGTCGGCATCCGGCCCCACCCGCAGCATCACCCCGCGCGCCTCGGCCTCGGCCGCCTTGGCACCGAGGAAGGCCTGCAGGTACGGCTCCCGCACGAGCTGCGCGTTCTCGACCGGGAAGCGCACCGGACCGTGCCCCGCGACCCCGTCGAGGTACTCCAGCGCCTGCGCCGTGTCGCCCGCACGCACGAGTCCCGACACCACGTGGATGCGGTTCGCGAACTCGTGCCGCTGCTCCCGGAGCGCTCCGGCCAGCGTGCCGACCGCGGTGAGTCGGCGCGTGAGGTCCTCGACATCGGTGACGTCGCGCACGATCACGACGCGGCCGAGCAGCCGCGCATCCCGTCGCACCTCGTGCACGTCGACGTAGAGCAGGTGCCCGGCGACCAGCAACGGCTCGGCGAGCGCGCCGACGCCCGCACCCGACGACCCGGCCACCCTCTCCCGAACAACCGCATCCGTCACCACGTCATCGAACTCCCGCCCCACCGCGCCTGGCAGCGAGATCCCCAGCAGCGCCGCGGCCCGGTCGTTGCACACCGTCACCACGCCGTCGGTCGACAGCCCCACCACCCCGTCGTCGACCCCCTGCAGCACGGCCTGCTGGTCCTGCACCAGACTGAGCAGCTCCTCGGGTTCGAGCCCGAGGGTGGTCGCACGCAGCCGCCGCGTGATGAACGCCGCGAGCACCGCCCCGACGCCCAGGGCGAGGGCGGACGAGAGAGCGACGGGCAGAGCATCCGTCAGCACCGTCGACCACACCTCGGCCGGCGGCAGCCCCACGCTGACCTCGCCGACCACCCGGCTCGGATCGGCCAGCCCGTAGATCGGCACCTTGGCGCGCGCCGAGTCGCCGAGGGTGCCGCTCTCCCAGCTGACGGTCTCCTGCCCGGCGAGGGCCGCGTCGGGGCTGGTCGAGACCTGGTCGCCGATCTCGTCGGGGTTCGGATGCGCCAGCCGTCGCCCCGTGTCGTCGGTGACCACCACGAATAGCGCTCCGGTGCGCTGCTCGATCGCGCGGGCGTAGTCGTCGACCGTGCCGTCGATCAGCTCGGCATCCGTCGAGGGCGTCGCGCGGTCGCTCTCCGTCTCGGCCGCCTGACGCACCGACGGCGTCTCGGCGACGCTCTGCGCGACCCGGAGGGCCGACTCCTGCGTCTGCTGCACGAGCCGGTTGAACCCGGTGAGCGCGAACAGCGCGACCGTGATGAGGGAGACGAGGATCATCGCCGCCACGATGGAGCGGTTGACCTGGGTGGTGAAGGGGGCCCGGCGCGCCAGGGTGCGGCCGCGCATCCGCTCGCCCGTCTGCAGCCTCGTCGCCATGCCCGAATGCTAACCCCGCGGCCGGTGACCCGATGAGCAGAATGCGCAGAACGAGCGCAATGCGGTGTTCGCGGCAAATGCGCAGTAGCGCGCGCCGGCACCGGGCCTGTTCCTAGTCTTCCGGAAACAGACGAAGGAGTCTCCCGTGCTCGTACTACTCGGATTCGGAATGGTCGCCGCCTTCATGGTGCTGATCATGACCAAGCGCATGACGCCCGTGCTCGCCCTGATCATCGTGCCGACCATCTTCGGCCTGTTCGCCGGCGCAGGCCTCGGCATCGGCGACATGGCGCTCGACGCGATCGGCGGCCTCGCCCCCACCGCGGCG
This sequence comes from Herbiconiux gentiana, assembly GCF_024978135.1. Taxonomy (GTDB): domain Bacteria; phylum Actinomycetota; class Actinomycetes; order Actinomycetales; family Microbacteriaceae; genus Herbiconiux; species Herbiconiux gentiana. The sequence continues at coordinate 75,931 of NZ_JANTEZ010000007.1, forward strand.
CTGCTGATGTTCGCCATCATCTACTTCGGTCTGATGATCGACGTCGGGCTGTTCGACCCGCTGGTGCGGCTGATCCTGCGCCTCGTCGGCAACGACCCCGTGAAGGTCGTGGTGGGCACCGCGCTGCTCGCCTCGGTCATCTCGCTCGACGGCGACGGATCGACCACCTTCATCGTCGTCACCAGCGCCCTGCTGCCGATCTACCTGCGCCTCGGCCTCAGCCCCGTGGTGCTGACCTGCGTCGCGGGCCTCGCCAACGGCACCATGAACATCCTCCCCTGGGGCGGGCCGACCGCCCGGGCCGCGGCGGCGCTCGAGCTCTCGCCGAGCGACGTGTTCACGCCGATGATCCCGTCGATGCTGGCCGGCCTCGCCGTCATCTTCCTGTTCGCGTGGCACCTCGGGCGGCTCGAGCGCAAGCGGCTGGGGTCGCTGGCGCTGCCGGGTTCCGAGGGCGAGGTTCCGGATGCTCGTGCCGGCTCGGCGCGAGGCGGGCTGTTCCGGCGCCCGTCGGCTCCGCGTCCCGGGGTCGGCGGTTCCGGCCGTTCGGGCGGCTCGGGTCGTTCGGGCGGCTCGGCGCGCACCGCCACCCAGGTCGAGCGCATCTCCACCGGAGCCCTGCAGGCCCTCGTCAACCCGGCCGACACCGCCATGGCCGACACGATGCTCGACCCGAACCGTCCCACCCTCCGCCCGAAGCTGTTCTGGTTCAACCTCGTGCTCACCGTGGCCGTGATGGTGCTGCTCGTCGCCGACGTGCTGCCACTCGCCTACGTCTTCATGGCGGGCAGCGCGGTCGCGATCCTGGTGAACTTCCCCCGGGTCTCGCAGCAGGCCGAGCGCATCGTCGCCCACGCCCCCTCGATCGTCGGCGTCGTGTCGATGGTGCTCGCGGCCGGCGTGCTGATCGGCGTGCTCGAGGGAACCGGCATGGTCGACGCCATGGCCGCCTGGGTCGCCTCCTCCATCCCCGCCTCGCTGGGCGCGTTCTCGGCCGTGATCACGGGGCTCCTGAGCATCCCGATGACCTTCTTCCTGTCGAACGACGCCTTCTACTTCGGCATCCTCCCTGTGCTCGCCGAGAGCGCCTCGGCGTTCGGCATCGACCCGGTCGACATGGCCCGCGCGTCGATCACCGGACAGGTCGTGCACATGCAGAGCCCGCTGGTGCCCGCCATCCTGCTGCTCGTCTCGCTGGCCGGTGTGAACCTCGGCGACCACCACAAGAAGGTGCTCTGGCGCGCGGTCATCGTGGCGCTGGTGATGCTCGCGGTGGGCGTCGGCATCGGCGCGATCGGCATCGGGTGAGGGGTCTCACCGATTCTCATCGAGGGGGCGGATGCTCGCCGCGGACGGTCGCGGCGGGCATCCGCTGTGCCCGTGATCGAAACACGGCGATTACACGTCGTTCACGTGGAGCGCGTAGCGTTTGACCATGACCGAAACCGCAGTCCGCGACCAGACGCGCATCGCCTCGTCGAAAGCGTTCCTGTTCGACCTCGACGGAGTGCTCACCCCGACCGTCGACGTGCACATGCGTGCCTGGTCGCGGTTGTTCACCCCGTATCTCGAGGCGCACGGATCCGCGCCGTACAGCGACGACGACTACTACCTCTACATCGACGGCAAGCCGCGCTTCGACGGCGTGAAGTCGCTGCTCGACTCGCGCGGCCTGTCGCTGCCCGACGGCACGCCCGACGACCCGGCCGGCGAGGGCACGGTCTGGGCGCTCGGCAACCGCAAGAACGACGCCTTCGCGGCGGCCCTGCTCGAGGACGGGATCGCGCCCTACCCGGGCTCGGCCACGATGCTCGAGCGCGCGATCGCCGCCGGGTACGAGGTGGCCGTCGTGTCGAGCTCGCGCAACGCGGAGGCGGTGCTCACGACGGCCGGCATCCGCGACCGCTTCGACGTGATCGTCGACGGCCTGGTCGCCGCCGCCGAGGGCATCTCGGGCAAGCCGGCGCCCGACACGTACCAGCGGGCCGCCGCACTGCTCGGGCTGTCGACCGACGAGTGCATCGTGGTCGAGGATGCGCATTCCGGCGTCCAGGCCGGGCGCGACGGCGGATTCGCGCTCGTGATCGGGGTCGACCGCGGGGTCGGGGCGCAGGAGCTGCTCGACTCGGGGGCCGACATCGTCGTGGACGACCTCGACGAGCTCATCCCCGCCCTGCGCTGACCTCCTTCTTCTCCTGCACTTCTTCGTCCCGGGCGGTTTTCCTCCCCAGGCGCTGCCCCGCGCATCCGCTGTTCGCTAGCATCGATCGACCCGTCACCGCGCACCCTCCCCGAGAAAGCACTCGATGAACCCCATCGCCTCCGACCCGCTCGACCGCAGCCAGTTCCCGCTCGACGAGTGGGCGCTCACCGAAGCCGAGTTCCACACGAACACGCAGGGCCGCACCGAGACACTGTTCGCGGTCGGCAACGGTTACCTCGGCCTCCGCGGCAACTTCGAGGAGGGCCACAAGGCCTATGCCGAGGGAACCTTCATCAACGGCTTCCACGACACCTGGCAGATCAAGCACGCCGAGGAGGCGTACGGCTTCGCCCGGGTCGGCCAGACCATCGTGAACGTGCCGGATGCACGGGTCATCCGCCTCTACGTCGACGACGAGCCCTTCGTGGTGGCCGACGCCGACACCATCGAGTACTCGCGTCGGCTCGACTTCAAGACGGGCGTGCTCGAGCGGGTCGTGGAGTGGCGCACGCCCTCGGGCAAGCGCGTTCTCATCCGCTCGCGGCGCCTGGTCTCGTTCACCGACCGGCACCTCGCCGTCATCGACTACGAGGTCACCATGCTCGACTCCGACGCCTCGGTGCTCATCTCGAGCCAGATCCTCAACCGCCAAGACCGGGTCGACGAGTACACTCCCGTCGCCGGGGCCGGAGGCAACGGCATCGGCGATCCGCGCAAGGCCTCCTCGTTCAGCGAGCGGGTGCTGCTGCCGCGCTTCAAGTGGATCCACGAGGGCCGCTACGTGCTGGGCTACCGCACGGCGAACTCGGGCATGACCCTGGCGGTCGGCGCCGAGCACCACCTCGAGACCACGAACGAGTGGGACGAGTCGGCGCAGATCGACGACGACATCGCCAAGCAGGTCTACCGCGTGCGCGCGAAGGCCGGGCAGCGCATCCGGCTGATCAAGACGATCGCCTATCACACCTCCTCCACGGTGCCCACGACCGAGCTGGCCGACCGGGCGAACCGCACGCTCGACCGCATCCGCGAGACGCCGATCGAAGAGGTGTTCGCGCGGCAGGAGGAGTGGCTGGCCGACTTCTGGCGGCGGTCCGACGTGGTGATCGCCGGGCAGCCGGCCGTGCAGCAGGCCGTGCGGTGGAACATCTTCCAGCTCGCGCAGTCGACGGCGCGCACCGACGGCGGCGGCATCGCCGCGAAGGGCGTCTCGGGCTCGGGCTACGGCGGCCACTACTTCTGGGACACGGAGATCTACGTGCTCCCCTTCCTCACCTACACCTCGCCGCAGGTGGCGCGGAACGCGCTGCGCTTCCGCCAGGGCATGCTGCCCGCCGCCCGTGACCGGGCGATCGAGCTGAACCAGCGCGGCGCCCTGTTCCCGTGGCGCACCATCAACGGCCTCGAGTCGTCGGCGTACTACGCGGCCGGCACGGCGCAGTACCACATCGACGCCGACATCTCCCACGCGCTCTCGCAGTACGTCGCCGCCTCGGGCGACGACGACTTCCTGCGCCGCGGGGCCATCGACATCCTGGTCGAGACGGCGCGCATGTGGGCCGACCTCGGGTTCTGGCGCGGGCGCGAGGGCGACCACGGGCCGCAGACCTTCCACATCCACGGCGTCACCGGGCCCGACGAGTACACCACGGTCGTGAACGACAACCTCTTCACCAACGTGATGGCGCGCGCCAACCTGCGCGCGGCCGTGCGGCAGACCCGACGGCTGCGGCACGAGTGGCCCGACGACTACTCCGCCATGGCGAAGCGCCTCGACCTCACCGAGGACGAGATCGAGGAGTGGTCGGAGGCGGCGGAGGCGATGCACATCCTGTTTGACGCCGACCTCGGCATCCACCCGCAAGACGCGCAGTTCCTCGAGAAGGAGCTGTGGGACCTCGAGAACACACCGGCCTCGAAGCGGCCGCTGCTGCTGCACTTCCACCCGCTGGTGATCTACCGCTTCCAGGTGATCAAGCAGGCCGACGTGGTGCTGGCTCTGCTGCTGCAGGGCGACGAGTTCTCCACCACCGAGAAGCGGGCGAACTTCGAGTACTACGACGCGCTCACCACCGGCGACTCCACGCTGTCAGCCTCGACGCAGGCGATCATCGCGGCCGAGGTCGGCTACCGCGAGCTCGCGCTCGGCTACTTCCAGGCCGCCCTCTTCGTCGACCTGGGCGATCTGCACCACAACACCGCCGACGGCATCCACGTGGCCTCGACCGGCGGCGTCTGGAGCGCCCTGGCGTTCGGCTTCGGCGGCATGCGCGACTACCTCGGCAAGTTCACCTTCGACCCGCGGCTGCCCGAGGAGTGGTCGTCGCTGGTGTTCCACGTGACGATCCACGGCTCGCTGATCGAGGTCGACCTGCACCAGCATGAGATGACCTTCACGATCCTCGGTCCGTCGGCGCCCTCGCCGGCCGCGGCGATCGACGGGGCACCCGGTGCCCCGTCGGCGCCGTCGCCGGCTGCGGCGATCGACGGGGCGCCTGGTGCGGCCGGTGTTGCTGCGGCCGAGGCCGGTGCCACGGCGGGCGGCGCGGGCGACACCACATCGACCATCACCTACGCCTCACCCGAGTCGGGGTCGACCCGCTCGGTCGAGGTCTGGGTGCGGGGTGCGCGCGTGCTGCTCACCCCCGGCACGCCGGTCACGGTCCCGCTGGCCGACGACCGCCCCACCATCGAGGGCGCGCCCACCACCTCCGACATCGAGGGCACCGTGCGCGGCGACGGCTCGGTCATCACCGCCTCCATGCCCACGATCGTCTCCGACGTCGAAGACCCGGAGTCCATCGTCGGCTTCGACTAAGTAAGAAGTACTCACGGTCGAAGACCGCATCCTCGCCGTAAGCTTCAAGCTTCACTAACGCGAGCATTTCTCGCCTAATGTCGAGGACTGGAACATGATGCGATCTCCCCTGCTCGTCGGCTCGGTACTGGCACTCGGCGCTCTGCTGGCGCCGATGGCGACGGTGGCGCCTGCTGAAGCGGCGCTCCCGTCACCGGCACGTTCGCAACTGGTCAGCGTCGCGCGAGGCGCCAGCGACACACTCCCTGGCGATCGAGGTGCAACTTCCCCCTCCGTCTCCGCCGATGGCCGCTACGTCGCCTTCTCCTCCAAGGCGAGCAATCTCACGGATGTCCCCACAGCGGGCATCTCGCAGGTCTACCTTCGAGACGTCATCGACGGAAAGACGACGATGATATCGGCGAGTGCCGGCGTCGCGGGCACCGACAACTCGATCGACCCGGCGGTCTCTGCCGACGGTCGCTACGTAGCTTTCTCGACGAGAGCAGCGAATCTCGGGGTCGCCTTTCCGGGCGGTGTCCAACAGGTCCTCGTCTGGGACCGATTGACCGGATACTTCCAGCTCGCCAGTTCCGCCGATGGCAGCGCCGCCGCCGCGAACACGGCGAGCGGCAAAGCGACTATCTCCGGCGACGGCACCGTGGTTGCTTTTGAAAGCGGCGCGTCGAACCTCACGACCACACCGTCGCGGGGCGTCACGCAGGTCTACGTCCACGATCTGATCGCAAGAACCACCCGAACCGTGAGCGTGGATTCCGCGACTCCCTCGTCGTCGGCGACGGATAGCGCCACACTCCCCTCTATCTCCGCCGACGGACGGCGAGTCACGTTCGTGACCGCATCCGCACTGACCTCGGTGTCGGGTTCCAGAGATCAGGTCTACCTTCGCGATCTCGACTCATCGACGACGTCACTGGTCAGTGCAGATGCAGCCGGAACCGCGGGTGCAAATGAACACGTCGCCTCTGCGCGCATCTCTGCAGACGGCAGAACGGTCGCTTTCGACACCTCGGCGAGCAATCTGACCGGAGAAACGCTCACCGGCGGACCACACGTCTTCACTCGCGACCTCGCGAAGGCAGTAACCACCCTGGTGAGCCGTTCCCAGTCCGGTGCGATCGTCAAGGGCTCACGGCCCAGCGTGTCTGCGAACGGCTCCGCGATCACGTTCTCTTCACTGGAGAACGGAGTGACCGCAGCCACGAACTCCGGAGGGACGGAGCAGAGCTACCTGAGGAACATGGTGACGAACGACGTCATGCTGCTCTCCAAGCCCTGGGCGAGCGGCGGAGCGGCCAGGCCGGGCAACATCCTGCCCGTGAGCTCCGTGGTCTCCGGTGACGGCCGGTTCGCTGTCTTCGTCTCAACCTCGACGAATTTGATCGAGGGCTCTGTGTCGACCGACGACCAGGTGTTCATCCGCAATATCGCCGACACCCCCGATGTCATCCGCGTGGCAGGCGCCGACCGCTTCGAGGTCACCGCCGCGGTCTCCAAACGTCTCTTCAGCGAAGACACGTTCTCGCTCGTCTACGTGGCCTCTGGCGAGACCTACCCGGATGCACTCGCGGCGTCGGCTGCAGCGGCAGCCGTTCGCAGCGTCGGGGCCCCCGTGCTGCTGGTACGGAAGGACGAGCTTCCCGCGGACGTGGCGACGGAGCTGCGCCGCTACCGCCCCCGAAGCGTAGTCGTGATCGGAGGGTCAGCCGTCATCAGCGACAAGGTCGTGACCGAGATCGAATCAGTCACCGGCCGTCCGGCAATCAGAGTCGGCGGCGCCGACCGCTTCGCCACGGCCGCTGCGACATCGGCGTTCATGTTCCACGATGGCGCGAAGGTCGCGTACATCGCGTCCGGGCAGAACTTCCCCGACTCACTGGTCGCCGGCGCTCTCGCCGGCCGCTCGGCCGGACCGATTCTGTTGACCACGCGAGATGACATCCCGACCGCGGTCACCGACGAACTGAAGCGCTTGAGGCCTGAGAAGATAGTCGTCCTCGGCGGCATCAACGCCATCTCCGATTCGGTCGCCGGGGCGCTGATGACCATCGCGCCCGTCTCGAGAATCGGAGGCAGCGACCGATTCGTCGTCGCAGCCAACGCCTCGGCGGCGAACTTCGATGCGTCCACGCGAACGGTCTACGTCGCCTCAGGTGAGAACTTTCCTGACGCCCTGTCGTCCGCAGCCGCAGCCGCGGCCGAGAGCGGCCCCGTGCTCCTCATTCGTCGTGACGGCATCCCTGGGGAGATCGCCTCCGAGCTCCGCAGGCTCAATCCGCGCAAGATCATCATCGTCGGCGGACCGGCCGCCGTCACCGAATCCGTGGCCAGCCAACTTCGAGGCTTCCTCCGGCGCGAGTGATGGCGAGCGTCGGCGAGCGAGCCCACGAGGGATCCCGCGGGCTACCCGGCACAGCCAAGCTACGCCGGCGGCGCCAGGCCGAGGCGCGGGTAGAGGAGCTCGAAGCCCTTCTCCATGCCGCCGCGGATCGCGTCCTGCACGTGACCGGCGCCGGGGACGACGTAGTACGTCGTCTTCCAGCCGGCCGCGGTGGCCGCCGCCGACGCCGAGGCCGCCTCGGGCATGAAGGCCGGGTCGTTACCCCCGACCGTGAAGATCGCGAACGTGTCGGGGTACGCGTGCGCCCCCGAGGTCAGGATGCTCTCCGGCTTCTGCGCCTCGAACGCGGCCGCGTCCCCACCGAAGAGCGAGGCGATCACCTGCTGCGGCTCCTCCGACCCGGGGTACTCCTCGCCCGAGATGTCGAAGACGTTGCCGAAGATCTCCGGATACTTCGCGCCGTACTTGAACGCGCATCCGCCCCCGTTGGAGTAGCCCGCGATCGTCGTGTGGGCCGGATCCTGCAGGATGTTCAGGTTCGCCCGCGCCCAGTTCATGACGTCCTGCACGATGAACGTCTCGGCGTTGCCGAGGGCGGCGGTGTCGGCGCAGACCGGGTCCTGGTTGGGGTCGCCCAGCTGGTCGGCGACGATCACGATCGGCGCCAGGCCGTCGTGCTGCGCGGCATAGGCGTCGAGCGCATCCGCCACGAAGTCGGTCTCGGGGTTGCCCGGCTGCCCCATCATGAGCAGCAGGAACGGCAGCTTGGGCGCGCCCGGCACGAGCGCCGCGGGCGGCAGGTAGATGCCGGCGGGCCGCGACGAGAAGCCCGACGCCGTGGGCGGGATGACCTGCGTGCCCTGGGTGCCGACCGTCGGCATCCCCGCCGGCGCCGTCCAGGTCTCGTAGAGGGGCTTGCCCGCATCCGGGTCGTCGGTCGAGGTGGGGCCCGGTGTAGGCGTCGGTATGACGATCGGATGCTCGACCGTGATGCCGAGGAGCGAGGCCACCGTCGGATTCAGGCCGAAGTACGCGTTCACGCCGAGGGTGCCCGACGCCGCGAACAGCAGCACGCCGAGCACCGCGATCACCTTGCGCCACCACCGCGACCGCCAGAGGTTGACCACGGCGACCCCCACCGCGGCGAAGGTCGCGACCGCGATCGCCTTCACCTGAATGGGCAGCGCGATGCCGAAGGCGTCGGTGAGCTCGGCCCAGGCGATCACCCCGAATGCGACGATCGCCCCGGCGAGCAGCCCGACCAGCACGGTCAGCAGCCAGCGGATGCGCGGCGGACGCACGATCAGGTACCCGAGCACCACGACCGAGAGTCCGACGACGACCCAGATCAGCGGGCCGTCGATGATGGGGAGCTCGAGCAGTGCGTCCACGGGCTACTCCCCCGCCGTCGGTGCGACGGTGCGCGAGAGCCAGGCGAGCAGGTCGCGCACCACCTCGTCGCGGTTGGTCTCGTTCAGGATCTCGTGCCGGGCATCCGGGTACACATGGAGCTCGACGTCGCTCAGCCCCGAGCGCTCGAGGTAGGCCTGCCGCAGCTTCGTGGCACTCGCCCGACCGCCGAGGATGTCGTCGTCGCCGACGATGATCAGCACCGGCACGTCGGCCACCAGGTGCCGGGCCGGCCGCCCGAACAGCCGCAGCCCGTCGGCCACCCCGAACAGCTTCAGCACCTCGGCGGGGAACATCAGCTCGTCGTCGGCCGCACGCTGCTGCGCCTCGAGGTCGCGCGAGAGCCACTCGAAGCCGTTGCCGGGCGCGCCGGGCTGACCTGCGCGCGGGCGGTGCCGGCGGGTGAGGTCTCCGCCGTCCATCGACCCGGGCATCCGGTACGCCGTGCCCACCAGCACCACGCCGGCGTAGTGCGCGAGCGCGGGGGTGTTGACCAGCATCTGCACCATCAGCGAGCCCCAACTGTGACCGAGCAGCACGAGGGGCACCTCAGGATGCTCGCGCGCGACCTGCACACCCAGCTGACGGATGTCGTCGACCGTGGCCCGCAGCCCGCCGGGACCGAGCCGCCCCATCTTGCTGCGGTCGCCGCCGTGCTGGGCGAGGCCCGTCGCCCCGTGGCCGCGCTGATCGGCGGCGTAGATGCTATAGCCGGCCTCGTTCAGCTCGGCCGCGAGGGCGGCGTAGCGGAGGGCGTGCTCGCCGAGCCCGTGGGAGATCTGTACCACGGCGCGGGGCTGCTCCACCGTCCAGCCGTAGTAGGTGATGGCGACGCCCTGCGCGTCCTCGAACACGGCGGTGAAGTGCGCGCTCGGCGACGCTTGCTCAGGCATACGTCATTGTGGCATCTCCCGCGGTGGCGCCACCGGGCGACGGCACCCCCCTAACGGAGCAGTCGAGCATCCGCCCACCGAGCTCACGACTCCCGCGTGATCTCCACCTTCACGAACAGCTGCGACCCGAACGGCCCGGCGTACACCCCGCGCAGCGGCGCGATGTCGTTGTAGTCGCGCCCGCGCCCCACGATCACGTGCCGCTCCCCGATGTCGATCAGGTTCGTCGGGTCGAAGCCGCGCCACTCCCCGCAGAACCACTCGACCCAGGCGTGCGACTCGCCGGTGACCGTCTCGCCGATCGCGGCGCCGGGCTTCGGGTGCAGGTACCCCGACACATAGCGCGCCGGGATACCGACCGAGCGCAGCGCGCCGATCGCGATGTGCGTGATGTCCTGGCAGACGCCCCGCTTGTCCTTCCACGACTCCCGCGCCGTCGACTGCACCCCGGTGACGCCCTGCACGTACTCGACCTGCCGGCCGATCTCGGTGCAGATCTCCAGCGCCGCGTCGCACGGCGAGGTGTGGGCGGCCGCGATCGACTCGGCCAAGGCGACGAGGTCGTCGGCCGGCGTGGTGAGCCGGGTCTGCTTCGCCTGCTCGACGTAGGTGGTCGAGGTCGCCGCCTGGGCGGCCAGCTCGGTCCAGTCGAGCGGATGCGCGGCGTGCGGCCGGTTGCGCACCTCCACCAGGCTCGTCGCCGTCAGCGACAGCTCCTTGTGCGGCGTGAGCACCTCGAACGACGACACCCGCGTGCCCCAGTAATCGATGTACCCGTGGTTCGACGAGACCGGGGCGATCTCGAGCGAGGAGTGCAGCACGAACTGCGCCTCCGACGAGACGGGCAGCATGCGCGCCTCGTTGTACGAGGCCTGCACCTCGCCCTCGTAGCGGTACCCGGTGACGTGCCGGATGCGCAGCCGGTTCATGCGCTCTCTCCGATCCAGCTCGGGGCCAGGTTGGTGGGGAAGTAGCGCTGCCGGATGGCCTCGCTGGCGGCGCTCGTCGCGTCCTGCACGCTGTCCATGTGGCGCGGCAGCTCGTGCAGGATCTCGGTGATCGGCCGGTACTCCAGCTGCGACCTGATCTGGCCGAGCAGCCGCTGAGCGCTGTCGGTGACCCCGAGGCGCTCGTTGCGCGGCCCGAGGTCGCGCAGGCACTGCTCCGCGCGCGACACCGAGTACAGGATGGAGCGGGGGAACAGGCGGTCCAGCAGCAGGAACTCGGCCGCGTTGCGCGCGCTCGGCACGCCCCGGTAGGTGCGGAGGTAGGCCTCGTAGGCGCCGCAGGAGCGGAGGATCGTGGTCCACGACGGGCCGCTCGCCTCGGTCAGGCTGCGGGTGGCCAGCAGTCGCGCTGTCATGTCGGCCCGCTCGATCGAGCGGCCGAGAGTGAAGAAGTGCCAGGCCTCGTCGCGGCTGGCGCTGGAGTCCATGATGCCCACGGCGAGCGCCGAGCGGTCGCGCACCCAGCCGAAGAACTCGTGCGTCTTCTCGCCGGCGATCTTCCGTGGCATGCGGGCGCGGGTCGTGTTGAGGCACTCCCACAGCTCGGTCGAGACGATCTCGCGCGCCCGCCGGGCGTTCTCGCGGGCGGCGCCGAGCGAGTAGGCGATCGACGCCGGATGCGTGCGGTCGACCGCGAGCAGCGCGAGCACGTCGGCGCGCGTCAGCGAGCGGTTGTCGTCGGGCACGTCGCTGCCCATCACCGACAGCAGCGAGCGGCAGGCGAGGTTCTCCTCGATCCACGGGTCCTCGAGCAGCAGCTGCAGGTGCACGTCGAGGATGCGCGCGGTCCCGTCGGAGCGCTCGATGTAGCGGCCGATCCAGAACAGGGACTCCGCGATGCGGGACAGCATGGCCATCACACGTCTCCCTTCGTGACGGGGCCGGGATGCGCATCCGTCGACACCCGGGATTGCTGCTGCTGCTGCGACTGGTCGCTGCGCGGAGCGTCTTCGGGCGAGTGGTCGGGCTGGTGCCCGTGCCCGATGATCGGGATGGCCTGGGTGTTCGCGGCCTGCTCGGCGACGAGGCCCTGGATGTCGTGGGCGTCGCGCGAGGCGGCCCCGACCAGGGCGAACGGGTCCTGTCCGACGACCCAGGTGTCCTTCGAGCCGCCGCCCTGCGAGCTGTTCACCACGAGCTGGCCCTCGGGCAGCGCCACGCGGGTGAGGCCGCCGGGCAGCACCCAGACGTCGTTGCCGTCGTTGACCGCGAAGGGGCGGAGGTCGGCGTGGCGGGGGCGCATCCCGTCCTCGACGAGGGTCGGGATGGTCGAGAGCTGCACGACGGGCTGGGCGATCCAGCCGCGGGGGTCGGCGATCAGCCGGTTGCGCAGGGTCTCCAGCTCCTTCGGCGAGGCGTCGGGGCCGACCACGAGGCCCTTGCCGCCCGAGCCGTCGACCGGCTTCACCACGAGCTCGTCGAGCCGGTCGAGCACCTCCTCGAGCGCGCCCGGGTCTTCGAGCCGCCAGGTGTCGACGTTCGGGATGATCGGCTTCTCGCCCAGGTAGTACTGGATCAGGTCGGGCAGGTAGGTGTAGACGAGCTTGTCGTCGGCCACGCCGTTGCCGACCGCGTTGGCGATGGTGACGTTCCCGAGGCGGGCGGCGAGCAGCAGGCCCGGACTGCCGAGCATCGAGTCGGCACGGAACTGCAGCGGGTCGATGAACTCGTCGTCGACCCGGCGGTAGATCACGTCGACGCGGGTGGGGCCGGCGGTCGTGCGCATCCAGACCCGGCCGCCCGAGCAGAACAGATCGCGGCCCTCGACGAGCTCGACACCCATCAGGCGTGCCAGCAGCGTGTGCTCGAAGTAGGCCGAGTTGTAGACGCCGGGGGTGAGCACGACGACCGTGGGGTCGTCGACGCCGGCGGGGGCGGATGCGCGCAGCGCCTGCAGGAGCTTGTTCGGGTAGTCGCCCACCGGCCGCACGCGCATGCTGACGAACAGCTCGGGCAGGGTCTGCGCCATCACGCGGCGGTTCGAGATGACGTAGCTGACGCCGGAGGGCACGCGCACGTTGTCCTCGAGCACCCGCCAGGCGCCCTTCTCGTCGCGGATCAGGTCGATGCCCGAGACCTGGATGCGCACGTTGTTCGGCGACACGATGCCGGCGGCCTCGCGGTGGAAGTGGTTCGACGAGCTGATCAGCGCCGCCGGGATGACCCCGTCGCGCACGGCGGCCTGCGAGCCGTAGATGTCGGCGAGGAACGCCTCGAGCGCCTTGACCCGCTGCTTCACCCCGGCCTCGACGTCGACCCACTCGCTCTGCTCGATCACGCGCGGCACCGCATCGAGCGGGAACGGCCGCTCCTCGCCGGCGAAGTCGAACGTCACGCCCTGTGCGAGGTAGGAGCTGGCCAGCGCGTCGGTGCGGCCGCGCAGCTCCTCCTGCGTCATGCGGGCGAGGGCGCTGTAGATGTCCTTGTAGGCGGCGCGTGCCTCGACGCCGTCCTGCGACTTGGGTTCGGGGAACATCTCGTCCCACGGGCTCGCCCCCGCACGCCGGGATCGCGTGAGCAGGGTGGCGCCGTAGCCGTCGAACAGGTCAACCATGCGGTGAGCCTACTGCTCGGGTGTTGCGGCGGTGTTTCGCACGTCCGCCCCGCGCGGGGGCCCGCCCGGGTCGCGTCCGGGTCGCGCAAAAGCCCCTCTCCGCCGAAGGGAAGGCGCGTTTGCGCGACCCCGCCGGCGGGTCAGCGGCCGGCCGTCGACTCGCGCACGACGAGCTCGGGCTGGAAGGCGATGTGGCGGTATTCGGTTCGGCCGGGGGACTCGATCTCGGCCAGCAGCAGCTCGGCGGCGGCCCGCCCCATCTCGCGCGCCGGCTGCCGGATCGACGAGAGCGGGATGGCCGCGTTCGCCGCGAAGGAGATGTCGTCGTAGCCGATCAGCGCGATGTCGTCGGGCACGCGCACGCCGGCGCGGGTGAGGGCCTGCAACAGTCCGAGGGCGATCAGGTCGTTCGCGGCGAAGACGGCGTCGGGGCGGTCGACGGCGGGCAGGGCGAGCAGCTGCTCCCCCGCCGCGCGGCCGGCTTCGGCACGCATGGTGTCGAGCTCGAGCATCCGGATGCGCCCGCCGTCGCGCTCGAGCGCCGCCTGCTGCGCCCCGCGTGCGCGCTGGGAGACCTGGAGGATCTCGGTCGGGCCGCCCACGAAGGCGAGGTTGCGGCGACCGAGGTCGAGCAGGTGCCCGGCCGCGAGTTCGCCGCCGCGGAGGTCGTCGACCGACACCGAGCTGAACGTCTGGGCGTTGTCGTGCCGGTCGACGAGCACCACGGGCGAGCCGCGCTCGCGGAGTCGTTCGAGCCGGCGCTGCACCGAGCCGACGGGGGTGATCAGCAGGCCCGAGACGCGCTGCTCCTCGAACAGGTCGAGGTAGGCGAGCTCGCGGGCGGTCGACTCGCCGCTGTTGCCCAGGATGAGCGGCCGGCCGTGCTCGCCGAGCAGGTCTTCGGCGCCGCGCTCGACGTCGGCGAAGAAGGGGTTCGACACGTCGAGCACCATCATGCCGACCGTGCGGCTCTGCCCGACCCGCAGCTGCCGGGCGGCGTCGTTGCGCACGAAGCCGAGCTTGTCGATGGCGTCGAGCACGCGCTTCGCCGTCTCGGCCGACACCGGCTTCGACTGGTTCAGCACGTTGGAGACCGTTCCGACGGACACCCCGGCGAGAGCGGCGACGTCGCGCACGTTGGCCGTGGTCATGCACACCTCGTGGGGTCGGCGCCGTCGTCCCGGCGGTGGGTAGAACGTTTCACGAGAGTAGCGCAGGGGCTGCTCTGGCGCATTGCGACAATCGATGGTTAAATCGATTCACCGCACTCGACGACGAGAGGATGCCCGATGACGAGCGACGACGGACACGAACGCGTCTGCTTCCAGCTGCAGGTCAAGCCCGAACGCATCCCCGAGTACACCGAGCGCCACCGAGCGATCTGGCCCGACATGGCCGCGGCCCTGAAGGCCACCGGGTGGAACAACTACTCGCTGTTCCTCCGCGGCGACGGGCTGCTGATCGGCTACTTCGAGACGCCCTCGCTCGCCGAGGCGCAGGCCGGCATGGCCGCCACCGAGGTGAACGCCCGCTGGCAGGCCGAGATGGGCGAGTTCTTCGTCGAGCTCGACGGGGCGCCCGACACCGGGTTCCTCCGTCTCACCGAGGTCTTCCATCTCGAGGACCAGGTGGCCTAGGCTGGCCCCCGGCCCAGTGAAACGTTTCACCACATCATCACCACGACAGCAAGGACGAATTCCCATGGTGCAGTTCAGCGACATCGCCTCCGAACTCGAACGCCAGGCGATCGAGCTCCCCTCCTGGGCCTTCGGCAACTCGGGCACCCGCTTCAAGGTGTTCGGCACGCCCGGCACCCCGCGCACCCCCGAGGAGAAGATCGCCGACGCCGCCCAGGTCAACCGCTACACGGGCCTCGCGCCGAAGGTCGCGCTGCACATCCCGTGGGACAAGGTCTCCGACTACTCGGCCCTCCGCTCCTACGCGAACGACCTCGGCGTCGAGCTCGGCACCGTCAATTCGAACACCTTCCAGGACGAGGCTTACAAGTTCGGCTCGCTCACCTCGAGCGACCCGGCCACCCGTCAGAAGGCGATCGACCACCACCTCGAGTGCATCGAGATCATGCACCTCACCGGGTCGCAGGACCTCAAGATCTGGCTCGCCGACGGCACCAACTACCCGGGGCAGGGCGACATCCGCTCGCGTCAGGACCTGCTGGCCTCCTCGCTCGAGACGATCTACGCCGCGCTCGGCGACGAGCAGCGGTTGGTGCTCGAGTACAAGTTCTTCGAGCCGGCTTTCTACCACACGGATGTTCCCGACTGGGGCACCTCGTACGCCCACGTGGCGGCGCTCGGCGACCGCGCCTTCGTCTGCCTCGACACGGGCCACCACGCGCCCGGCACGAACATCGAGTTCATCGTCGCGCAGCTGCTGCGCCTCGGGAAGCTCGGCTCGTTCGACTTCAACTCGCGCTTCTACGCCGACGACGACCTGATCGTGGGGGCGGCCGACCCGTTCCAGCTGTTCCGCATCCTCTACGAGGTCGTGCGCGGCGGCGGCTACGACGTCGGATCGCCCGTGGCCTTCATGCTCGACCAGTGCCACAACGTCGAGGAGAAGATCGTCGGCCAGATGCGCTCGGTGCTGAACGTGCAGGAGATGACGGCGCGCGCGCTGCTCGTCGACCGCGCGGCACTGCTCGAGGCGCAGAACGCGAACGACGTCCTCGGGGCGAACGCCGTCCTGATGGACGCCTTCTACACCGACGTGCGCGGGCCCCTCGCGGCGTGGCGCGAGTCGCGCGGCCTGGCCGGCGACCCGATCGCGGCCTTCAAGGCCTCCGGCTACCAGGAGCGCATCGTCGCCGAGCGCGCCGGCGGCGTTCAGGCCGGCTGGGGCGCCTAGCCCCCTGGCGTCGGCGCCCGCCCTTCGGCGGGCGCTCCGGCGCCGCACCCCCGAGCCGCGGCCCGGGTCTCCGGTGGTGGGAGACCCGGGTCGCTTTCGCGCATCCGCGGGATCGAGCCGTCGCAAATCGCCCTCTGGAGGCCCGGAGAGGGCGGTTTTCGACGGCTCGATCGGCGCGAGCGACAGCGAGGGAGGCCGTAGGGTCGGAGGGTGAGGGACGAGGCGGCGGCGCGACGCACCACCGTGGGGGCGGCCGTGCAGCTCGGCACCGAGGTGAGCATCAACCTCGGGTCGGCACTGGCCGGGCTCGTGATCCCGGTGGTGGGGGCGTTCGTCGTGGTGGCCGCGCGGCAGCTCGTGATGAGCGCCGTGGTGCTGCCGTTCTACCGGCCGAAGCGGTCCGAGCTGACCTGGGCGCGGCTGTGGCCGGCGCTCGCCCTCGGTGTCGCCCTCGCCGTGATGAACGTGTCGTTCTACCAGTCGGTGCACCTGCTCGGCCTCGGCATCGCGGCGACGATCGAGTTCCTCGGCCCGCTGACGCTCGCGCTGGTGACCAGCCGGCGGCTGCTCGACGTGGTCTGCGCGATCGCCGCCGGCATCGGCGTCGTGATGCTGACGGGGCTCGACGGCACGATCGACGGCTGGGGCGTGGCCCTCGCGCTCACCGCGGCGGCGGCCTGGGCGGCGTACATCGTGCTGACGCGCCGGGTGGCCGTCGGCCTCCCGGGGTTGGAGGGCTTGAGCGTGGCGGGCATCGTCAGCCTCGTGCTGCTGCTGCCGTTCGCGATCGCCACGTTCGACGCGGGGGCCGTCGACTGGAACGTCGTCGCCCTGCTGGTCGGGGTGGGCATCCTCTCGTCGGCCCTGCCCTACAGCCTCGACACGTTCATCCTGCGCCGCATCACCCCGCGGCTCTACGCCATCATCACCTCGTTCGGCCCGGTGGTGGCCGCAGTGTTCGGCTGGCTCATCCTGAACGAGCAGTTCACCGTGCTCGAGGTGGTCGCGATCGCGCTGGTCTGCGTGGCGGCCGGAACCGCCATCGCGACCCAGCGCGACCGCCCCCGGCCGCCGCTCGAACGCGTGGCCGAGATCACCCCCTGAGGCGCCGACCAGGTCAGAACCCGATCGACGGGTCGATGAACTCGTTGGTGACGATGGTCGACGGCGAGAGGTCGGGGGCAGTGGTCGCGCCCTGCTTCTCGAAGAGCGGCGTCGTGATGTCCATGATCTCCTGCACCCGGTCGAGGTCGAAGTCGCCCACGGTGTCGTCGCCGCCGTTGCCCACGAGCCCGAGCGAGACCTGGGTCGCCGCCGAGTAGTCGGCCACACCCTGCGTGTACACCCAGCCGTTGTCGAACTCGTCGACGGCCTTCAGAATGAGCGCGTTCGTCGCCGCCGGGTCGGCGTAGTAGTCGACGGTGGCCTGCTGGATGATGGGCACCAGCTTCGTCAGGCACGGCGAGAGCGACTCGAGGTCACCGCTCCGCACCGACAGCGCCGAGGCGTAGATCGGGTAGCCCGCGTCGTGGATCAGCTGGTACGCCACCGGCTTCCGCCAGTCCTCGAGCTCGTTCTCGTAGACGTAGGGCTCGACCGTCGCGAAGCCTTGCTGCGCGTCGGCGCCGTCGGCCGCCACGAAGCTCGCGGGCGTGCCGTCGTAGCCCCCGTCGACGTGATCGAGCGGCAGGATGCCCGACCCGGTCAGATAGTCCATGTACGTCGCCCCGCCGAAGTAGCGCACCACCGCATCCGTCTTGCCGAGGTCGGCGATGGTCTTCACGTCGGGGTAGGTCGCCGGATCCCACATGATGATCTGCGGACCCACCTCGAACGGCGCGAAGACGGCCGTGGTGGGCATGTCGGCCGAGAGCTGCACGGCCTCGTCGGTGTTCGCGTAGCCGAGCGTGATGCTCGGGTCGGAGTACTGCTGGCTCGTCACGCTCTGGAAGCCGATCGCCGGCCCGCCCGAGCGCACCTCCACGTCGACTCCGGTGTACTCGCCCGAAGCGAACAGGGGGCCCGAGACCGACTTGGCCCCGGCGTCGACGCGGGCATCCGGGCCGATCAGCTGGTAGAGGTCGCCCTGCTCGGCCTCGGGGTTCCAGTCGGTCTGGATCACGACCGTCGCGGGGCAGTCGGCCGAGAGGTCGACGGCACCGATGGTGAGCGAGGGGTCGGGGCTCGACGAGTCGGTTCCGAATGCGGTGGCCGAGCATCCGGAGATCGTCGCCGCGGTGAGGGCGAGGGCCCCGGCGGCGAGCACGAGGCGGGGGGTGCGGGACATTGGGTTCTCCTTGGGGTGGGGGTGGAGCTCAGAGCTCGTCGACGGCGGTCGACGAGGGGGCGCCGCGAACCGTGAAGCGGTCGCGGGTGGTGGTGTAGAAACTGGCGTCGAAGCGCGCGATCGGGGCGTAGTCGGCGAGCCGCACCCGCCAGGTCTCCGTGTCGATCAGCTCGTCGCGGGTGTGCAGCGAGACGATGCGGCCGAAGAACACCTCACGGCTCGCGGTTTCGAGCTTCTCGTGCAGCACGCACTCGAGCGCGACCGGGGCGGCCTGGATGCTCGGCGGCGCGACCACGCGCGAAGGCGTCGTGGCGAGCCCCACCGCGGTGAGCTCGCTCACGCCGTGCGGCAGGTTCTCGCCGCAGCGGTCGGCGGCCTCGGCGAGCGGCTCGTCGACGAGGTGCACGACGAACTCGCCGTTCGCGTCGATGTTGCGGGCGGTGTCGCGGCGCCCGGTGGGGCTCGTGCGGTTGAGGCTGAGCATCACGAGCGGAGGCTCCTCGCCGATCATCCCGAACATGCTGAAAGGAGCGGCGTTGACCACCCCGGCGGCGTCGACCGTGGTGACGAGGGCGATCGGCCGCGGCACGATCAGGCTCGCCATCAGCTTGTAGCGCTCGTACTCGCCGAGCACGGCGAAGTCGACGTCAGGCACGGTGCGCCGCCGCCCACCACGCGAGCAGCACGTCGCGCAGGGCGTCGCCGGCCGAGGTGTAGAGGTCGCGCCGCCAGAGCTGCTCGAGCTGCTCGGCCGACTCAACGGAGAGGGTCACCGGCACCGCCTCGTAGCGGATCGGCGTGTTGGCGAAGGCCGGAACGTAGGACGGATCGCGCTCGAGCGCCCGCTCGGTGCGGATGACCGGCTGCCGGAACTGCTCGACCGTGCGCTGTGTGTCGTAGGCCCGCAGCTCGGGCACCGCGGTGAGATCGGACGCCGACGCCCGCCAGCGGGTCACCCGCACCGGCTTGATCGCGAAGTTGCTCGTCTTCATCACGTCGGCGCCGCAGATGTTCGGCACCGCGAGCACGTCCATCACCGCGAGCAGCTCGACGTGGTCGCCGGGCACCGACGACTGGTGGTGGATGGCGGGCATCCCGTTCTCGACCGTCGTGCTCATGAACAGGTTGAACGAGTCGTGCACGTCGTCGGGGGTGAGACCGTACTCGCGCTGCGCCTCGGCCTGGATGTCGGCGCAGTTCGTGTGCGTCGCGAAGCCGTAGGCGGTCTTGTAGAGGTTGGCGCTGCAGCGCGGGAACACCACGTCGTTGACGTGCACCGTGTCGGTGAGGATGAACATCATCGCCCGCTCGCGGGGCGGCGACGACCAGAGGAAGTCGCCCTTGCCGGGGTTGATGCCGTGCAGGGTGCGGGTGCGACCGGTGTGGAAGAACTCGCGGTAGTCGTGCAGGTTGAACACGTTGAAGTCGACGCACTGCGCCCCGTCGAGCTGCTCGACGCGAAGCAGCTCTCCGGCGCGCACCTCGACGGCCTTGCCGGTTCCGGGTTCGAGCACGAACTCCTCGAGCAGCTCGCGTCGGTCGGTCACCGGATGCGCGATCCGCGCCGTCCAGTCGTCGACCCGACCCGACACGGCCGGCACCGGCAGCGGCGCGATCGCGTCGGTGGCGCTCTCGCGCAGTGCCCGCGCCACCAGGCCGGAGAGGTCGTCGGCCTCGTGGGCGGCGAGGCTGCGGTCGAGCAGCTCGCGCGAGAACGCGCTGAAGCCCGGCACCCGGCTGCCGGAGAGCGATCTCGGCGAGCACTTCGGGGTCAGCCGCACCCTGGTGCGGGCAGCGCTCGCCCGACTGGCGGCCGAGGGGCTCGTCGACGTCGGCAAGACCAAGTCGGCCACGGTGGCGCAGCCGAGCCGGGAGGAGGCGCTCGACGCGTTCGAGGTGCGCCGCGCCCTGGAGCGGGAGGTGGTGCGACTCGTCGCCCTGCGCTGGAGCGACGAGGGCGAGCGCATCCTGAGCACCCAGATCGAGGCGGAACGGCTCGCCGCCGACGAGGGCGACCACAAGCGCTCGGTACGGCTCGGGGCGGAGTTCCACATGCTGCTCGCGGGGCTGACGGGCAACGCGCTGCTGCGGCGGTACCTCGAGGAGGTGGTGGGGCGCACGACGCTGATCCTCGCGGTGCACGGGCAGGCGCATCCGCAGCACGACAGCCTCGCCGAGCACGTGGCCCTGGTCGAGGCGCTGCGGGCGGGCGACGGAGCGGAGGCCGAGCGCCTCGTCGACGCGCACATCGCCGCCGTCGAGCAGCGGGCCCTCACGCAGGATGCCGGCGGGTCCGAGGACCTCGCCGGCATCCTGAGCCGCTTCACCCCGCGCTAGCGCGGGGTCGGTGGGAGGTGCGCGCTAGGAGCGGGCGCCCGTGAGGTGTTCGAGGGCCAGCTGCTGCAGGCGCACGAAGCCGAAGCCCTTGCCGTTGAAGTAGGCGTCGGCGTCGAACTGCTCGTAGGCCGAGGTGTCGGCGAGGAAGGCGTCGTAGGACTCGCCCTCGCCGAGGGTCGGCACCGAGAGCTCGGGCACGCGGGCGGCGGCGAGCGCCTCCTGCACCTCGGGGTCGGCCCGGAAGGCCGCGGCACGCTCCTTGAGGATGAGGTAGGTGCGCATGTTGGCCTTGGCCGACTCCCACACACCGGTCTCGTCCTCGGTGCGCGAGGGCTTGTAGTCGAAGTGGCGGGGGCCGTCGTACGACGCGCCGCCGTTGGGGCCGCCGTTCTCGAGCAGGTCGACCAGCGCGAAGGCGTTGTGCAGGTCGCCGTGGCCGAAGACGAGGTCCTGGTCGTACTTGATGCCCCGCTGGCCGTTGAGGTCGATGTGGTAGAGCTTGCCCTGGTAGAGCGCCTGGGCGATGCCGGCCGCGAAGTTCAGGCCCGCCATCTGCTCGTGGCCGACCTCGGGGTTCACCCCGACGAGCTCGGGGCGCTCCAGCGTCTCGATGAACGCCAGCGCGTGGCCGACGGTCGGCAGCAGGATGTCGCCGCGGGGCTCGTTGGGCTTGGGCTCGATGGCGAAGCGGATGTCGTAGCCCTTGTCGGTGACGTAGTCGCCGAGGAGGTTGACGGCCTCGCGGTAGCGCTCGAGCGCTGCGCGGATGTCCTTCGCCGAGTCGTACTCGGCGCCCTCGCGGCCGCCCCACATCACGAAGGTCTTGGCGCCGAGCTCGGCGGCCAGATCGAGGTTGCGCAGCACCTTGCGCAGCGCGAAGCGGCGCACGGCGCGGTCGTTCGAGGTGAAACCGCCGTCCTTGAAGACGGGAGCCGAGAACAGGTTGGTGGTGACCATCGGCACGATGACGCCGGTGTCGGCGAGCACCTGCTTCAGGCGGTCGATCTGGGTCTGGCGCTCCGCATCGCTCGAACCGAAGGCGAACAGGTCGTCGTCGTGGAAGGTGAGGCCGTAGGCGCCGAGCTCGGACAGCTTCTCCACGGCGTGCACGACGTCGAGGGGGGCGCGGGTCGGGCCGCCGAAAGGGTCGGCGCCGTTGTACCCAACGGTCCACAGACCGAAGGAGAACTTGTCGTCGCGGGTGGGGGTGTAGGACATGGCCGAGCTCCAGTTCAACGTCTTTGGTGACTCGCTCCGGCGAGGAGCGCGCGTAAAAGTTATCGCTCCCAACATATTCGCTACCAGGAGTCGGTGTCAAAGATCACGATTCGGACACGGCATGATCGCGCTCCACGAAAGCTTTGCGTTGCGCTCGACAGGGGTATATGTTTCGTGAGTCAACAAAGATGCACCAGGAGTTGACGCCTTACAAGGGAGTAATGGCTACGCGCCTTTCCCCTTCACATCACGAAAGGGACTGACACCACCATGTCAATGACGAAGAAACTGATGGCGCTCGCTGTCGTCGGCGGTCTCGCCGCCAGCCTCGCCGCCTGCAGCTCGGGCGGATCGACCGACGCCGGCAGCACCGACGGCGCCCAGGTCGCCGACTGCAACGTCGGCATCTCCATGCCGACCCGCAGCCTCGAGCGCTGGATCAACGACGGCGAAGGCCTGCAGAAGAAGCTGCAGGACGCCGGCTGCACCGTCGACCTGCAGTACGCAGACAACAAGACCGAGCAGCAGATCTCGCAGATCCAGAACCAGGTCGCCGGCGGATCGAAGATCCTCGTGGTCGCCGCCATCGACGGCGAGACCCTCGGCCCGGTGCTGGCCGACGCCAAGAAGCAGGACATCACGGTCATCGCCTACGACCGGCTGATCAACGGCACCCCCGACGTGGACTACTACGCGACCTTCGACAACTACAAGGTCGGACAGCTGCAGGGTCAGTACATCGAGGAGAAGCTGGGTCTCAAGGACGGCAAGGGTCCGTTCAACCTCGAACCCTTCGCCGGCAGCCCCGACGACAACAACGCCGGCTTCTTCTTCCACGGCGCGTGGGACGTTCTCGAGCCATACGTCGAGAGCGGCAAGCTGGTCATCCCCTCCGGCAAGAACCCCGAGGGTGAGGACGGCTGGAAGGCCATCGGCATCCTCGGCTGGGGCTCGGACGACGCCCAGGCCGAGATGGACAACCGTCTCTCCTCGTTCTACACGGGCGGCGAGAAGGTCAACGTGGTGCTCTCCCCGAACGACAGCCTGGCCCTCGGCATCGAGGCCTCGCTGAAGTCGGCCGGCTACACCGCCGGCGCCGACTACCCGGTGATCACCGGACAGGACGCCGACAAGGCGAACGTCGAGGCCATCCTCAACGACCTGCAGTCGATGACCGTCTGGAAGGACACCCGCGCGCTGGGTGACCGCGTGTTCGAGATGGTCCAGTCCATCGCCGCCGGTGAAGAGGTCGAGACCAACGACACCAAGACCTACGACAACGGCGAGAAGGTCGTCCCGGCCTACCTGCTCGACCCCGAGGTCGTCGTCAAGGACGACGTGCAGTCGAAGCTGATCGACTCCGGCTTCCTGAAGGCCTCCGACGTCGGGCTCTGACCCGCGCTGAAGCGCTGACACCATCGGCGGCGGCCTCCACGGAGGCCGCCGCCGATCATCCTGTTCAAACCCCTTTGCTTGAAGAGAGCGACGCGACCCATGAGCAACGCGATTCTGTGGATGCGCGACATCACCAAGGACTTCAACGGTGTGAAGGCGCTCGACGGCGTCTCGATCGTCGTGGAGCGCGGTGAGGTGCACGCCATCTGCGGTGAGAACGGCGCCGGAAAATCGACCCTGATGAAGGTGCTGTCGGGTGTCTACCCGCACGGCAGCTACGGCGGATCGATCGAGTTCGAAGGACACCCGACCGCCTACAAGACCATCAACGACAGCGAGCACGACGGCATCGTGATCATCCACCAGGAGCTCGCCCTGAGCCCCTACCTGTCGATCGCCGAGAACATCTTCCTCGGCAACGAGAACGCCTCCCGGGGCATCATCGACTGGAACAAGACCAATCGCGAGGCCGCCGTGCTGCTCGCCCGGGTCGGCTTGAACGAGAACCCGGCCACCCCGGTGCTCGAGCTCGGCGTCGGCAAGCAGCAGCTGGTCGAAATCGCGAAGGCGCTGTCCAAGCGGGTGAAGCTGCTGATCCTCGACGAGCCGACCGCCGCGCTGAACGACGACGACTCCGAGCACCTGCTCACCCTGATCAACCACCTGCGCGAGCAGGGCATCACCTGCATCATCATCAGCCACAAGCTGAAGGAGATCCGCAAGATCGCCGACACCGTCACGATCATCCGCGACGGCAAGACGATCGAGTCGTTCTCGATGAAGGAGGCCGACGCGACCGAGGCGCGGATCATCCGCTCGATGGTCGGCCGCCCGCTCGACAACCAGTTCCCGCCCCGCACGCCGGACATCGGCGAGGAGTACTTCCGGGTCGAGAACTGGACGGCGTACCACCCGGTCGACACCGAGCGGAAGGTCGTCGACGACGCCTCCTTCACGGTGCGGGCGGGCGAGATCGTCGGTTTCGCGGGGCTGATGGGCGCCGGGCGCACCGAGCTCGCGATGAGCATCTTCGGCCGCTCCTACGGCACGAACATCTCGGGCAAGGTCTACAAAGCGGGCAAGGAGATCCAGACCCGCACGGTGAGCGAGGCGATCCAGAACGGCCTGGCCTACGCCACGGAGGACCGCAAGAAGTTCGGCCTGAACCTCATCGGCGACATCTCCGAGAACATCTCGGCCGCGGCGCTGCAGAAGCTCGCCAAGGGCGGGGTGGTCGACCGCAACCAGGAGAACAAGGTGGCCGACGGCTACCGCGCCTCGATGAACATCAAGGCGCCCTCGGTGTCGTCGATCGTGGGCAAGCTCTCGGGCGGCAACCAGCAGAAGGTCGTGCTGTCGAAGTGGATGTTCACCGGGCCCGACGTGCTCATCCTCGACGAGCCCACCCGCGGCATCGACGTGGGAGCGAAGTACGAGATCTACGGCATCATCAACCAGCTCGCGGCCGAGGGCAAGGCGGTCATCGTCATCTCCTCAGAGCTGCCCGAGCTGATCGGTCTCTCCGACCGCATCTACACCATCTCCGAAGGCCGGATCACCGGCGAGGTCGTCCGTGAGGACGCGACGCAGGAAACACTCATGCACTACATGACCGCGGGAAGGGACTGACCCCGATGACGAACACTGCCACCGAAGCACCGACCGAGCCCTCGGGCCCGGCCCCGGTCAAGTCGCCCCGCCGCATGCGGGTCGACCTCCGTCAGTACGGCATCCTCGCCGCCCTGGCGATCATCATCCTGCTGTTCGAGGTGCTGACCAACGGGCGCCTGCTGATGCCCGGCAACATCAACAACCTGATCCAGCAGAACTCCTACGTGCTGATCCTCGCGATCGGCATGGTGATCGTCATCATCGCCGGCCACATCGACCTCTCGGTCGGTTCGGTCGTCGCGCTGGTGGGAGCTGTCGCCGCCCTCGCCATGAACAGTTGGGGCCTGCCCTGGTGGGCCGCCGTGCTGCTCGCCCTCGTGGTGGGCGCCGTGATCGGCGCGTGGCAGGGCTTCTGGGTCGCCTTCGTCGGCATCCCGGCGTTCATCGTGACGCTCGCCGGCATGCTGATCTTCCGCGGCCTGACGCTGGTGCTGCTCACGGGCGGCACCATCTCGGGACTGCCCGACGAGTTCACCGCCATCGGCGCCGGCTGGCTGCCGCCGCTGCTCGGCGAGGCGCTCGACGGTCGCGACACCCTGACGCTGCTGCTCGGCGTGCTGGCCTCGGTGGCCTTCATCGTGCAGCAGGTGCGCACCCGCGCCACGCTGCGCAAGCTCGAGCTGCCGCGCGAGCCCGCCGTCTCCGCGATCGTGAAGTCGGCCATCCTGGTCATCGCCGTGATGGCGCTGGCCTGGCAGCTGAGCGCGTACTCGGGCACCCCGATCATCCTGATCATCCTCGCCGTGCTCATCCTGCTGTACACCTTCGTGCTCAACCGCACGGTGTTCGGCCGCCACGTCTACGCGATGGGCGGCAACCTGTTCGCCGCGCAGATGAGCGGTGTGAAGACCCAGTGGGTGAACTTCTTCATCTTCGTGAACATGGGTGTGCTCGCCGCCCTCGCCGGTGTGGTCGCCACCGCCCGCGCGGGGTCGGCCGTCGCGAGCGCCGGTCAGAGCTACGAGCTCGACGCCATCGCCGCCGTGTTCATCGGTGGAGCGGCGGTGCAGGGCGGTGTCGGAACCGTGGTCGGCGCCGTCATCGGTGGTCTCGTGATGGGCGTGCTGAACATGGGCCTGTCGATCCTCTCGGTCGACGCCGCCTGGCAGCAGGCCATCAAGGGAATGGTGCTGCTGCTCGCCGTGGCGTTCGACATCATCAACAAGCGGCGGTCGGGCCGCTGACACCCGCGCCGGTCACCCGGCGTTAAGCTTCGGGGGCGGTCGTCACAACGGCCGCCCCCTTCGCGTCCCCGCCCGCTGCCCTGTTCCCCGCCGCCCACCACCTGCCGCCCACCACCCGCCACCCGCCGTCCGAGGAGGTCCTTTGTCCATCCTCGGTACCCCGCGCCCGGTCAGCGCCGGCGTCGGCAACAGCAACGACCAGACCCGCCGGCACAACCTGTCGACCATCCTGACCACCCTGCACCACGGCGGCGCGCAGACCCGGGCCGACCTCACGCGGCGCCTGGGCCTCAACCGCTCGACCATCGCCGCCCTCGTCGGCGAGCTCGTCGACCTGGGCCTCGCGCACGAGACGGCCAGCACCGAGCACGGCGGCGTCGGCCGACCGAGCCCGACGGTCACCCCCTCGGAGCAGGTCGCCGCGATCGCCGTGAACCCCGACACCGACGCCATCATCATCGGCCTCGTGGGGCTCGGCGGTGTGGTGCACAAGCGCATCCGCTACGAGACCGCGGGCGTGCCGACCGTGCGCGAGACGGTGAACATCGTCAAGGCCGTCATCGACGGGATGCGCAGCGAGCTCGACACCTCCTTCCGCATCGCGGGCGTCGGCATCGCCGTGCCCGGCCTGGTGCGGGCCGACACCGGTGTGGTCACGCTGGCGCCCCACCTCGACTGGCACGACGAGCCGCTCGCCGAGCTGGTGACCGAGGCGCTGGGGTACCCGGCGACGGTCGCCAACGACGCCAAGGCGGGCATCATCGCCGAGAGCGTCTACGGCGCCGGCCGCGGCATCGACGACCTCGTGTACGTCAACGGCAGCGCCAGCGGCATCGGCGGCGGCGTGCTCGTCGGCGGCGTGCCGCTGCGGGGCGCGCAGGGCTACGCCGCCGAGCTCGGTCACATCAGCGTGGCGGGCGGCGGTACCGACTGCCACTGCGGCCGCGTCGGCTGCCTCGAGACCGAGGTGCACCTCGCGGGGCTGCTCGCGGCGATGGGGCGCGAGCACCTCGACGCCGACGAGTTCGACCGGCTGCTGCTGACGAGCTCCGACCCGGCGGTCGAGGCAGAGATCACGCGGCAGCTCGACGTGCTGACCCTAGCGCTGGCCGACTTCGTGAGCGTGTTCAATCCCTCCCGCATCCTGCTCGGGGGGTTCCTCGGGTCGCTGTTCGCCGCGCATCCGGAGCGCATCGTCGACGGCGTGCGGGCGGCCTCGTTCGCCCAGCTGGCCGACGAGCTCACCATCGAACGGGCCCAGCTGCGGTCGCGGCTGCTCATCGTGGGGGCGGCCGAGATCGCCTTCGAGCAGCTGCTCGCCGACCCCGCGGGCATGTGGCAGCGGTGAGCCGGAGGGCTCGCGGCCGGGGCGCCGCGGTGGGCCGGTGGCCGCGGTGATCGGCGCCGAACGGCGCGAGCTGCTGCTGGCGCGGCTGGACGAGCACGGCATCATCCGGCTCGAGGAGTCGGCGGCCGCCCTCGGCGTCTCGACCATGACCGTGCGGCGCGACCTCGAGGCGCTCGAGCACGAGGGCGTGGTGACGCGCGTGCGGGGCGGAGCCGTCGCCACCGTCAAGGCGCGCTCCTTCACCGAGCGGCAGGGCGTCGACGACGCGGCGAAGACGGTGATCGCCCAGAAGGCCCTCGACCTGGTGCCGGCCACGGGGTCGATCGCGGTCGACGCCTCCTCGACCTCGCAGCACCTGCTCGCCCAGCTCCGGCCGGCCACGGAGCTCGTGATCGCCACCAACTCCGCCCACAACCACGCCCGGGCGCGCACCGTGCGGGGGGTGCGCGCCGTGCTGATCGGCGGCGAGCTCGAGCCCCGCACCGAGAGCTTCGTCGGCCCGATCGCCTGCGCCGCGGCGGGCATGCTCACCTACGACCGCTTCTTCACCAGCGCCAGCGCGGTCGACGCCGAGCACGGCACCACCGAGACGATCATCGAGGAGGCGCAGGTGAAGCGCGAGCTCGTGCGCGCCGCCCGCGAGACCGTGCTGCTGCTGGACTCCTCGAAGCTCTCGCGCCGGGCCATGGCCGTCGCCATCCCGTGGTCGGGCATATCGCTGCTCGTCACCGAGCTCGATCCGGCGGATGCGCGGCTCGACCCGCTCCGCGATCTCGTCGAGCTGCGCTGATCGGCGAACCGCCGAGCGCGCGAGCCACTCGCCCAGTGGGCCGCCGCCCGGGCCGAACCGTTGACCCCGGCCCGACGCGGTGTTATGTTCTGTGAAGTTAACACGCCATGACATCCAATGGAGCATCCATGACCTCGCAGGCCGCCGCCGAGCTGATCGCGCGCTCGAACCGACTCGGTTCCGACCCCAAGAACACCAACTACGCCGGAGGCAACACCTCGGCCAAGGGCCTCGAGGTCGACCCGGTCACCGGCGAGGACGTCGAGCTGATGTGGGTCAAGGGCTCGGGCGGCGACCTCGGCACCCTGACCGAGTCGGGCCTCGCCGTGCTGCGCGTCGACCGCCTGCGCGCGCTCACGAACGTCTACCCCGGCGTCGACCGCGAGGACGAGATGGTCGCCGCCTTCGACTACACCCTGCACGGCAAGGGCGGCGCGACCCCTTCGATCGACACCGCGATGCACGGTCTCGTCGACGCCGCGCACGTCGACCACCTGCACCCCGACTCGGGCATCGCCATCGCGACGGCCGCCGACGGCGAAGGGCTGACCCGCACGATCTTCGGCGACAAGGTGGTCTGGGTGCCGTGGCGCCGCCCCGGCTTCCAGCTCGGGCTCGACATCGCCGCCATCAAGGCCTCGAACCCCGAGGCGGTGGGCTGCATCCTGGGCGGGCACGGCATCACCGCGTGGGGCGACACGAGCGAGGAGTCGGAGCGCAACTCGCTCTGGATCATCGACACCGCCGCCGAGTACATCGCGGCCCACGGCCGCCCCGAGCCCTTCGGCCCCGCGCTCGACGGCTACGGCGCCCTGCCCGAGGCCGAGCGCCGCGCGAAGGCCGCCGCCCTGGCGCCCACGATCCGCGGGCTCGCCTCGACCGACCGGGCGCAGGTCGGTTCGTTCACCGACGCCGAGGTCGTGCTCGACTTCCTGGCGTCGGCCGAGCATCCGCGCCTCGCCGCCCTCGGCACGAGCTGCCCCGACCACTTCCTGCGCACCAAGGTCAAGCCGCTCGTGCTCGACCTCCCGGCCGACGCGAGCGTCGAGGACTCGATCGCCCGACTCAAGGAGCTGCACGCGGCCTACCGCGAGGACTACGCCGGCTACTACGAGCGCAACGCCGTCGAGGGCTCCCCCGCCATGCGCGGCGCCGACCCGGCCATCGTGCTCGTGCCGGGTGTCGGCATGTTCAGCTACGGCGCGAACAAGCAGACCGCCCGCGTGGCCGGCGAGTTCTACATCAACGCGATCAACGTGATGCGGGGCGCCGAGGCGCTGAGCAGCTACGCCCCGATCGACGAGGCCGAGAAGTTCCGCATCGAGTACTGGGCGCTCGAGGAGGCGAAGCTGCAGCGGTTGCCGAAGCCGAAGTCGCACGCCACCCGCATCGCACTGGTGACCGGCGCCGCCTCGGGCATCGGCAAGGCCATCGCCACCCGGCTCGCCGCCGAGGGCGCCTGCGTCGTCATCGCCGACCTCGATCTCGCGAAGGCCGAGGCGGCCGCCGCCGAGCTCGGGTCGACCGACGTCGCGATCGGCGTGCAGGCCGACGTCACCAGCGAGGCCGAGATCCGGGCCGGCGTCGAGGCGGCGCTGCTGCAGTTCGGCGGGCTCGACCTGGTCGTCAACAACGCGGGCCTGTCGATCTCCAAGCCGCTGCTGGAGACCACCGAGAAGGACTGGGACCTTCAGCACGACGTGATGTCGAAGGGCTCCTTCCTCGTCTCGAAGGCGGCCGCGAAGGTGCTGATCGAGCAGGAGATGGGCGGCGACATCGTCTACATCTCGTCGAAGAACTCCGTCTTCGCCGGGCCGAACAACATCGCCTACTCGGCGACCAAGGCCGACCAGGCGCACCAGGTGCGGCTGCTCGCGGCCGAGCTCGGCGAGTTCGGCGTGAAGGTCAACGGCATCAACCCCGACGGTGTCGTGCGCGGCTCGGGCATCTTCGCCGGCGGCTGGGGCGCCAAGCGCGCCGCGGTCTACGGCGTGCCCGAGGAGGAGCTCGGGGCCTACTACGCCCAGCGCACGCTGCTGAAGCGCGAGGTGCTGCCCGACCACGTGGCGAACGCCGTGGCCGTGCTCACGGGCAGCGACCTCACCCACACCACGGGCCTGCACGTCCCCGTCGACGCGGGCGTCGCCGCGGCCTTCCTCCGTTAGGCTCCGGACATGACGGCAGCGGTGGCGGCGGTCGATCTCGGGGCGACCAGCGGGCGGGTGATGCTCGGCTACGTCGGGCACGACGAGCTTCGGCTCGTGCCCGTCGCGCGCTTCCCCAACAACCCCGTGCGGGTGGCCGACGGGCTGCACTGGAACATCCTCGAGCTCTACCGCAGCGTCACCGCCGGCCTCGCGTCGGCGGTGCGCGACGAACCCGGGCTCGAGAGCATCGGCATCGACTCCTGGGCCGTCGACTACGCGCTCCTCGACGGCGAGCGGATGCTCGGCACACCGTTCCACTACCGCGACGAGCGCACCGCCCGCGGTGTCGAGCTCACCCACGAGAAGGTGCCGTTCGACGAGCTCTACCGCCGCAGCGGACTGCAGTTCCTGCCCTTCAACACGCTCTACCAGCTCGCCGCCGAGCAGGAGGGCGGGTGGCTCGACCGCGCAGACACGATGCTCCTCATCCCCGACCTGATCGCCTTCTGGCTGACAGGCAGCCGCCGCGCGGAGGCGACCAACGCCTCCACGACCGGGCTGCTCGATCCACGCACGGGTGGCTGGGACGACGCCCTCGTCGAGCAGCTCGGCATCCCCCGCCGCCTCCTGCCCGAGCCGGTGCGGCCCGGGCACGAGATCGGGCCGCTGCTGCCCGCGGTGGCCGCCGAGCTGGGTGCACCCGCCGGGCTCACCGTCACCGCGATCGGGTCGCACGACACCGCCTCGGCCGTGGCCGCCGTGCCCGCGACCGAGCCGGGGTTCGCCTACATCTCCAGCGGCACGTGGTCGCTCGTGGGGGTCGAGCTCGAGCATCCGGTGATCACCGAGGCCAGCCGGGCCGCGAACTTCACCAACGAGGGCGGCGTCGACGGGCGGGTGCGCTTCTTGCAGAACGTCTCGGGGCTGTGGCTGCTGTCGGAGTCGGTGCGGCAGTGGGAGCGCGAGTCGGGCGGGCCGATCGCCCTGCCCGAGCTGCTGGCCGCCGCCACCGCCGTCACCCGTCATGTGCCCGTGTTCGACGCGGGCGACCCCGTGTTCATCGCGCCCGGCGACATGCCCGCCCGCATCGCGACGTGGTTCGCGGATCGGGGGCTCGCGGCACCGGGCTCGCGGGCCGAGGTCACCCGCAGCATCCTGGAGAGCCTCGCCGACGCCTACGCGCGCTCGATCCGGCAGGCCGCCGAGCTCTCGGGGCAGCCGGTCTCGGTCGTGCACGTCGTGGGCGGAGGCTCGCAGAACGCGTTGCTCTGCCAGCTCACCGCCGACCGCACCGGTCTGCCCGTGCTCGCGGGGCCGGTCGAGGCGACGGCGATCGGGAACGTGCTGGTGCAGGCCCGGGCGCGCGGCCTGGTGGCGGGCGACTCGAGCCTGGAGGCGCTGCGGGCGCTGGTGGCGCGCACCTTCGCGCCGACCCGGTACTCCCCCGCGGCGCGCTGAGCGGGGCCCGGCGCCCGCGGCTCAGCGCAGCTCGACCACGTCGCGGAACTCGTCGAGGCGCGGGTCGGCCGGCGCGAGCTCGGTGATCAGCACGGCCGCCCGGGAGAGCTCGAACGAGGCGGCGGTCGACTGCTGCTGCAGCTTCGACGAGTCGATGCAGAGCACGAGCTCCTTCGCCACGCGGAAGAAGGCCCGCTTCATCTGCGCCTCGGCGAGCGAGACCTCGGTGGTGCCGTAGCCGCTGTCGATGGCACTGGCCGAGGCGAAGAAGCGCAGGTAGCGCAGCGACTCCGCGGCCTGCACGGCGAGGGGGCCCACGAAGGTGTCGGTCGACTCCTCCGTCTCGCCGCCGATCAGGATGGGGGTGACCCCCGGCGCGGCCTTCAGCACCGCGTAGGTCGGGTAGGAGTTCGTGGCCACCGTGAGACCCGAGCGCGGCCCGAGCCGCTCCGCCAGGGTGATCACCGTGGTCGACGCGTCGAACGCGATCGACCCGAAGCGCGGCACCAGGGCCAGCGCCTTCTCGGCGATGATCTCCTTGGCGCGGGAGTGCTCCGACTGCCGCTCGCCGAACGGCCGGGGCCCGATCACCGAGATCGCGCCGCCGCGCACCCGGCGCAGCAGGCCCTCCCCCTCGAGGTCGGCGAGGTCGCGCCGCACGGTCATCACCGACACGTCGAGCGCCGCCGCGGCCTCGGTGAGGCGCACGACGTTGTCGCGCTCGAGGATGGCCAGCAGCTGCTCGCGCCGCCGCTCGGACTCGGTCAAAAGGGGCATCATCGCCTCCGTTACCTGGTTGTGATGTTGATGTTACATCGGCGCCGAGATCTAACAAACGGCTCTCCGGATGCCCGGAATCACGCCACCCGGATATGTCTCCTCACAATTCGTTGACACACCCGAAAAGGCGGTGTTACATTCCCCTCGTGGTTCAGTGAACCCGAAGATCGGCAGCGTCGCCGAGTCCGTGAGGCGACGCCTGAAACAGTGAAGGGTGTCGAAGATGACCTCCGAGACTTACGACAACGTCGTCTCCCAGACCGCCGCGTTCGACCGCGTGCTCGAGGCCGGCCAGGGCGTGGTGCGCTTCGCGCCGGCGTGGGTGCCGCGGGCGTTCTGCACGCCGGGCCGGCGAATCCGACTGCACCCCGACGACTACTTCCCCTTCGAGCAGACCCGCGGCGGGATCGACGAGCGCTGGCTCGCCAGCACCATCCGCGCCGACAACGGCCCGCTCACGGGAGCGCACGAGGGTCTGAGCCTCGTGGTCGACCCCGAGGGCGGCCTGCTGCCGTTCGACGAGTTCGTCGAGCACCACAAGGCCGACGTCATCGGCGAGCGCCTGTGGAACGGCTTCGGCGGCTGGAGCATGTACTCGAAGTTCTACGACAACCTGCAGCCGCTGCCGTTCCACGTGCACCACTCCGACGAGAAGGCCGCGCTGGTCGGCAAGGTCGGCAAGCCCGAGGCGTACTACTACTCGCCGCACATGAACAACTACCTCGGCGACCAGGCCGTCTCCTTCCTCGGCCTGCAGCCGAACACCACCCGCGCCCAGCTCAAGGAGCGTCTCGAGCGCTTCGTCGAGGGCGGCGACAACCGCATCACCGACTACTCCCTCGGCTACCGCACCCAGCTCGGCACCGGCTGGGACATCCCGGCCGGCGTGCTGCACGCCCCCGCCAGCATCTGCACCTACGAGCCGCAGTCGGCGAGCGACGTCTTCTGCATGTGCGAGTCGTGGAGCAACAACCGCGAGGTGCCCGCCGAGCTGCTCTGGAAGGACGTGCCGCACGAGCACCACGGCGACTTCGAGTTCCTGCTCGATCTGCTCGACTGGGAGAAGAACGTCGACACCGACTTCGTGCCGAACCGCTTCATGGTGCCTTACGCCACCGAGACCTCGGCTGCCGACGGCGGACGCGCCTACGTCGAGAACTGGATCGTCTTCCGCTCCGACTCGTTCAGCGCCAAAGAGCTCACCGTGCGCCCCGGTCAGAGCGTGACCGTCACCGACCAGGATGCGTACGGAGCGATCGTCGTGCAGGGCGTCGGCTCGTTCGGCGGCCACGACACCCAGGCCGCCACGGTCATCCGCTTCGGGCAGCTGAGCCAGGACGAGTTCTTCGTCTCCGCCCCCGCCGCCCAGGCCGGTGTCACGGTCACCAACCGCAGCAGCACCGACGATCTCGTGGTGCTGAAGCACTTCGGGCCCGGAAACGTGGAGCTCGGTCCCGTTGAGTGACGCAGCCACCGCCTTCGGCACCCCGATCGACGAGGCCCTCCTGCGGGTCGGCTCGCTCGACCAGATCGCGCGCGTCGACCGCTTCGTCGACGACGACGGGCCCTCCCGGGGCGCCCGGCGTCTGCGGGTCGTGAACGGGGGCGGGCTCGAGTTCGACGTGCTCCCCGACCGGGGCCTCGACATCGGTGCGGCCTCGTTCCGGGGGCTGCCCCTGGCCTGGCTCTCCTCGACGGGCTTCACCCGCCCCGACGCCTACGACTCCGACGGTCGCGGCTGGCTGCGCTCGTTCGGCGGCGGGCTCGTGACCACCTGCGGCCTGAACAGCTTCGGCCCTCCGACCCACGACGAGGACGGCGTGGTGGGCATGCACGGCCCCTACAGCAACCTCTCGGCCCGCCTGATCTCGACCGAGGCGACGACCGAGGCCGTGACCGTCGTCGGCGAAGTGCGTCAGACCTCGGTGTTCGGCGAGAACCTCCTGCTCCGCCGAACCATCACCTCCCCCGTCGGCTCCTCGTCGTTCACCATCGACGACCTCGTCACCAACGAGGCCGAGACCGCAAGCCCGCACATGGTGCTCTACCACGTGAACCTCGGCTGGCCGCTGCTCGACACCGGTTCGACCATCGACATCCCCGCCGCGAGCGTCGAGCCCCGCGACCCGGATGCGGCGGCCGGCTTCGACGAGCGCGCCGCGGTCGGCGAGCCCACGGTGGGGTTCCGCGAGCAGGTCTTCGTGCACACCGCCGGCGAGGAGCACGTCGCCCGGGTGACCAACCCCGACCGGGGGCTGCGGTTCACCCTCCGCTACTCCGAGACCCTTCCGGCGATCTTCCAGTGGAAGCTGACCGCGACCAAGCACTTCGTGCTCGGCCTCGAGCCGGCGAACACCCCTGAGATCCAGGGCCGGGCCGCCGCCCGCGAGCGCGGCGTGCTGCCGCGACTCGAGCCCGGTGAGAGCCGGAGCTACTCGATCGGGATCGAGGTGAGCACGTCATGACCGATGCGCCTCTGCTGCAGCTCACCGGCGTGAGCAAGTCGTTCGGCGCGGTCGCCGCCCTGGTGCGAGCCGACCTGACTCTGGAGGCCGGCAGCATCCACGCCCTCGTCGGCGAGAACGGCGCCGGCAAGTCGACCCTCGTGAAGATCGTCGGCGGGCTCTACCAGCGCGACGGCGGCGAGTTCACGCTCGAGGGCCGGAGCGTCGACTTCCACAGCACCCGCGACGCCAAAGAGGCCGGCATCGCGGTGATCTACCAGGAGCCGACCCTCTTCCCCGACTTCACCGTCGCCGAGAACATCTTCGTCGGCCGCCAGCCGTACACGAAGCTGGGCCTGCTCGACCGGGCCAGGATGCGCCGCGAGACGCGCGAGCTCACCCAGCGACTCGGTGTGCCGATCGATCCCGACCGCGAGGCGCGAGGCCTCTCCATCGCCGACCAGCAGGTGGTCGAGATCGCCAAGTCGATCTCCGTCGGCGCGAAGGTCATCATCATGGACGAGCCGACCGCCGCCCTCTCGGGGGTCGAGGTCGACCGCCTGATGGGCATCGCCCGCCAGCTTCGCGACGAGGGCAAGGGGCTCATCTTCATCTCGCACCGCTTCGACGAGGTGTTCGCGCTCTGCGACAGGATCACGGTGATGCGCGACGGCACGTACATCGCCACCAACACCACCAGCGAGACCACCGAGGACACGATCATCCGCCAGATGGTGGGGCGCAGCGTCGAGAACCTGTTCCCGAAGCAGGAGACCACGGCGGGCGCCCCGGTGCTCGAGGTCGACGACCTCACCAGCGTCGGGGTGTTCGAGAACGTCAGCTTCTCCGTGCGGGCCGGCGAGATCGTCTGCTTCGCCGGGCTCGTCGGGGCCGGCCGCAGCGAGATCGCCCGGGCCGTGTTCGGGGTCGACCGCTACGACTCCGGTTCGGTGCGCGTCGGCGGTTCGGCGGTGCCCGCCAAGAATCCGGCCGCGGCGATGAGACTCGGGATGGGCTTCGTCCCCGAGGACCGTCGCAAGCAGGGCCTCGCGATGGAGGCGGGCGTGCAGTCGAACATCACCCTCGCCATCCGCGACCGCCTGTCGAAGTTCGGCTTCATCACGGCCTCGATGGAGGAGCCGAGCGCCCGCACCTGGGCCACGCGACTGCAGGTGAAGACCCACGCGCTCGACACCGAGGCCTCGATGCTCTCGGGGGGCAACCAGCAGAAGGTCGTGCTCGGCAAGTGGCTCGCCACCCAGCCGAAGATCCTGATCGTCGACGAGCCCACCCGCGGCATCGACGTCGGCACGAAATCGGAGGTGCACCGGCTGCTCTCCGAGCTGGCCGCCACCGGCGTCGCCGTGCTGATGATCTCGTCGGAGCTGCCCGAGGTGCTCGGCATGGCCGATCGCGTGCTCGTGGTGCGCGAGGGCCGCATCACGGCCGAGATCGCTCGGGCCGATGCCACCCCCGAGAACGTCATGTACGCGGCCACCCACGCCGCCGGCGACGACAGGGAGACCGCAGCATGAGCGTCACGCACACCGTCCCCCCGATCGAGACCGGACGAAGCGGCCTGCAGAAGCTGCTGCGCGCACGCGAGTCCGGGCTCGTCGTGCTCATCGTGGCCCTGATCGCGGTGACCGCCGCCATCCAGCCCACGTTCCTGTTCAGCGACGGCGGCTGGCGTGAACTGCTGCGGCAGCCCACGATCCTCATCCTGATCGCGCTCGGCGAGGCGATCGTCATCATCACGCGCAACATCGACCTGTCGATCGGGTCGATCCTGTGCCTGTCGACCTACACCTCGGGCTGGCTGTTCGCGAACGTCGAGGGCATCCCGATCGTGCTGGTCGTGCTGATCGGGGTGGCGCTCGGCGCGTTCCTCGGTCTCATCAACGGTCTGCTCGTGGCGTTCCTCCGGGTGCCGTCGCTGGTCATCACACTGGGCACGCTCTACGCCTACCGCGGCATCGCCATCCTCTGGATCGGGCCGCACTTCATCCGGTCCAGCTGGCTCCCGCCCGAGTTCAGGGCCCTCGGCACGATGCAGTGGGTGGGGATCCCGGTGCTGCTGCTGCTCGTGCTGATCGTGGTGCTCATCGTCGGCTGGTTCATGACCAGCCGACGGGCCGGCCGCGACCTGTACGCCCTCGGCTCGAACCCCGAGGCCGCGAAGCTCTTCGGCCTCAGCGAGCGCCGCCTGACCCTGAACGCCTTCGTGACGAGCGGCGCCCTCGCCGGTCTCGGCGGGCTGGTCTACCTCTCGATCTACGCCACCGGCGATGCTCGAGTGGGAACGGGCTACGAGCTCGAGGCGGTCGCCGCGGCGGTCGTCGGAGGGGTCGCCATCGTCGGCGGGTCGGGCACCATCTGGGGCGTCGCCCTCGGCGCCTTCTTCCTCGCCACGATCAGTTCCGCGCTGCCGGTGCTCGGGGTGCCGAGTCTCTGGCAGCAGGCCATCGTCGGCATCTTCATCGTCGGCGCCATCCTGCTCGACCGCGTGCTGTTCCTCAGCCGAACACGGCGCGCCAAGCGAAAGGGGAGCGAGTCATGAGCCAGACCACCCTCGCACCGTCCGCCTCCTCTCCCGCCCCCGAGCGGCAGTACCTGAAGCACGGCAAGCCGCTGTGGCGCCGGGGCCTGCTCCGAACCGAGTCCGCGATCATCCTGGCGGTGGTGCTGCTCGTCGTGATCGCCACCTTCACGGTGCCGTTCTTCGCCCAGCCGTACACCTATCAGACGATGATCCTGAACGCGGCACCGGTGCTGCTCATGCTGCTGCCGGTGACGCTGATCATCATCACGGGCGACATCGACCTGTCGGTGGGCAGCGTGCTCGGCTTCTCGAGCGCGATCTTCGGTCTGGCCTTCCAGGCCGGGGTGCCGATCGGTGTCGCCGCCGTGCTCGGGGTGCTGGCCGGTGGTCTCGTGGGGGTGCTGAACGGGGTGCTCGTCACGATCGTCGGACTGCCCTCGCTGGCGGTGACGATCGGCACGCTGGCCCTGTTCCGCGGCATCGCGGTCGGGCTGCTCGGCACCACCTCGATCACCACCTTCCCCACCGACATCACCCGCGCGATGACGGCACCGCTCGGCGGACTGCCCGTGCCGGTGGTGACGCTCGCGATCGTCATCCTGGCGCTCGTGTTCGGCGCACTCCTGCACTTCACACCGTTCGGCCGCGGGGTGTTCGCCATCGGCCTCAGCCCCGAGAACGCCGCCTTCTCCGGCGTGCGGGTGAACCGCACCCGGCTCATCCTGTTCGTCATGAGCAGCCTGGTGGCCGGGGCCACCGGGGTCTACTTCACGCTGCAGTACTCCAACGCGATCGGCACCAACGGGCTCGGCTTCGAGCTGCAGGTGGTGACGGCGATCGTGCTGGGCGGCGTGTCGATCTGGGGCGGCAAGGGCACCATCCTCGGCGCCCTCGCCGGCGGCGTGCTGATCGCGGCCCTGAACAAGACGCTCCAGCTGGCCGGCATCGGCTCCGACACCATCAGCATCGTCACCGGTGTCGCCCTCATCTTCTCCGTCGTCGTGGCGAGTGTCGCGGGCTTCATCTCCCGCCGACGACGGTCGAAGGCCACCGCGGTCGCGGTCGGCACCTGACGCACTCCGTTCCCACCACCCCTGCACCACGATCACATCGACGAAAGGCAGAACAATGAGGTTCACACCGAGCGGGTTCTCCCGCAAGACCCTGGTCATCTCCACAGCGGCCCTCGCGGCCACCGCGCTGCTGCTCACCGGCTGCGCCGGCGGCTCCGGCACCGCGAGCTCCACCGACGGCGGCTCCGCCGGCGGGGGTGGTGACTCCAGCATCACCGTCATCCCGAAGAGCCTCGGCAACAAGTACTTCGAGGCCTCCGACAAAGGTGCGGCCGCGGCGGCCGACGAGCTCGGCATGACGTTCAAGGAAGTGGGGCCAACGGCGACCGGTTCGGCCGACCAGGTGCCCTTCATCCAGACCGCCATCCAGACCGGTCAGAAGGCGATCGCCATCGCGGCGAACGACCCCACCGCCGTCTGCAACGACCTCTCGCAGGCGCAGAGCCAGGGTGTGAAGGTCGTGGCCTACGACACCGACACCGACTGCCGCGACGTCTTCGTCAACCAGGCGACCGTCGACGGCGTCGCCGAGGGACTCGTGAAGCTCACCGCCGACCACCTGGGCGACGAGGGCGGCACGATCGCCATCCTCTCGGGCGGGGCCAACGCGGCCAACCTGAACGCGTGGGTCGACGCCATCCAGGCGCTGATCAAGAAGGACCACCCGAAGATCACCGTCGCCAAGGTGGCCTACGGCGACGACGTCGACGAGAAGGCCTACCAGGAGGCCCAGGGCCTCATGCAGTCGATCCCCGACCTCAAGGCGATCATCGCCCCCGACACCGTCTCGGTGAAGGAGGCCGCGCACTACCTCTCCGACACCCCCGAGTACCAGGGCAAGGTGTGGGTGACGGGCCTCGGTCTGCCGAGCGAGATGAAGGACTACGTCGACAGCGGCATCGTCGAGCAGTTCGGTCTGTGGAACCCGGAAGACCTCGGCTACCTGGCCTCCTACGCGGCCGACGCCCTGATCAAGGGAGACATCACCGGCAAGGAGGGTGACACGTTCACCGCCGGCAAGCTCGGCGACTACACTGTCGGCGCCGACGGCGAGATCGTCCTCGGCCCGCTGTTCGTGTTCAACAAGGACAACGTGGGCGACTTCTCGTTCTGATCCGCGGATCCGACGAGAGACGACCCAGCAGGGCCCGTGCCGTCCGCGGCGCGGGCCCTGCCGCTTGAACCGGCAGTCGACGACCGCTTGCGACGAAGGGGGACCCATGGCGACCATCAGGGACGTGGCACGGCACGCGGGAGTGTCGGCCGGCACGGTGAGCAACGTGCTGAACCGCCCCGGCTACGTCGGATCGGAGACGCGCGAGCGTGTGCTCCGGTCGATCGCCGACCTCGAGTTCACGCCGACCCAGGAGGCCCGCAAGTTCCGCGCGGGGCGGGGCCGCACGCTGGGGCTGGCGCTGGCCGACCTCGCCAACCCCTTCTTCATCGACGTGGCGCTGGGGGCCGAGGCCGAGGCCGCCGCGCTCGGCGTGGGCCTCGTCATCATCCACAACGGCGAGGACGCCACCCGCGAGCAGCACAATCTCGACGTGCTCGTGCAGCAGCGCGTGCACGGCATCATGATCGCCCCGGTGCACGACGACGACCCGCCGCTCGACCGGCTCGACGGGCGCGGCATCCCCCTGGTCTACCTCGACCGGGTGTCCGACGACTCCCTGCGCTGCTGGGTGAAGACCGACGACCTCGCCGGAGGACGCCTCGCCGGGAGGCACCTGGTCGAACTCGGCCACCGGCGCCTCGCCTTCGTCGGCAGCCTCGGCGGCACGGCGCAGGTCGACCACCGCTTCGAGGGCTTCAGCTCCGCCGCCGCGGAGGCCCCGGACTC
This sequence comes from Herbiconiux gentiana, assembly GCF_024978135.1. GTDB lineage: Bacteria > Actinomycetota > Actinomycetes > Actinomycetales > Microbacteriaceae > Herbiconiux > Herbiconiux gentiana. The sequence goes on from NZ_JANTEZ010000007.1 coordinate 116,542, forward strand.
CGTGGTCGAACGGCTCGCCACCGACTCGTGGCAGATCGACGACGGACGCCGCGCGGGGGCGTCGCTCGCCGCGCGCCCGCGTACCGAGCTGCCGACCGCCGTGATGTGCGCCAACGATCTCATCGCCATCGGCCTCCTGATCGAGTTCGCACGGCACGGCATCCGCGTGCCCGACGACGTCTCGGTGGTGGGCTTCGACGACCTCTCCTGGGCGCAGGCCACCACCGTGCCACTCACCACCGTGCGCCAGCCCCGCGCCGAGCTCGGCGCGCGGGCCGTGCGCCTCCTGCTCGACGAGATCGACGGCGGCTCCGCGCACGAGCACGGGCGCGTGCTGCTCGACCCCGAACTCGTCGTGCGCGAGAGCAGCGGCGCACCCCGCACCACCCCGCCCCCTCGGCAGAAGGACACCCCATGACCACCACCTGGCAGCCCGACCTCGTCAGCGACGAGCTGATCGCCCTCGCCACCTCGCTCGGCGATCCCGGCAAGGACCTCGTCATCCTCGCCGAGGGCAACACCTCCCAGCGCCTCGACGACGGCCGCATCGTGATCAAGGCGTCCGGGGCGTACATGGCCGACACTACACGCGAGGGATTCGTGGTGACCGACGTCGAGCCGCTGATCACCCTGATGGACGACCCCTCGGCCGGCCAGGAGGACCTCACGACCCTGCTCGACGCCGGGGTGCACGAGGGTGTGCGACGCCGTGGCTCGATCGAGACGCTGGTGCATGCCGCCGTGCAGTCGGTGCGGCCCGCGGCCTTCGTCGCGCACACGCATCCCACTCCCGTGGTGGGCCTGCTCGCCAGCGTGCACGCGGAATCGGCGTTCGACGAGTGGGTCTACTCCGACGAGGCCGTGGTGATCGGGCGTCCGCTGTTCGTGCCCTACGCCGCCCCGGGCATCGACCTCGGTCGGGTGTTCCTGGACCGCCTGCGCGGCTACGTCGCCGAGCACGACGTGCTGCCCTCGAGCGTGCTGCTCGGCAACCACGGCATGGTCGCGATCGCCGACAGCGGGCGGGCGGCGGAGGCCATCACCCTGATGACCGTGAAGGGTGCCCGGGTGCGGCTGGACGCCCTGTCGGTCGGCGGGGTGCGCGGGCTGGGCGACGACACGGTCTCGCACTACTTCGAGCGCACCGACTTCATCGAACGCCGCCGGAACCTGGCCGGGTCGTGACCGGAGCGCTCCGGGCCGTCTTCCTCGACGTCGGCGGGCCGATCTACGACGACGAGAACTTCGTCGCCGCGGTGCTCGGCGCCCTCGACGCGCTGCGCGCCGCCGACGGGGTGGGGCCGGTGGACCGCGCCGCCTTCCGCACCATCTACGACGAGGTGCGCTCGGCGCAGGGCGGGTCGCTGCGGGGCGCGCTGGCGTCGGCCTTCCTGGGCTCGCGCTCGCGGCGGGCCGAGCTGCACGCCGAGACGCGCAGGCGCTGGGTGCACCCGGCGGGCACCCTGTACCCCGACGTGCTGCCCTTCCTGCGCGCGCTCGACGGGCGGGTGCGGGTGGGCATCCTGGCCAATCAGGAGGCGGCGGTGATCGCGGCGCTGGAGCGCGACGGCGTCGCCCCGTACATCGACGTCTGGGGCGTGTCGGCCGTGGTCGGTCACGAGAAGCCCTCCCCCGAGCTGTTCGAGTGGGCCCTCGCCGAGGCCGGGGTCACGGCCGACGAGGCGGTGCACATCGGCAACCGTCTCGACACCGACGTGCGCCCCGCGGCCGCGCTCGGACTCGGCACGGTGTGGGTGCTGCGCGGCGAGGCGCCTCCCGTGCCCACCGCCGCCCAGCTGGCCGAGCCCGACCTGGCGGTGCCCGGGCTCGACGGCCTCGCACCGGCGCTCTTCGCCCTGCAGGCGGGTCGCGCGTGAGCATCGTGCTGGGCGTCGACCTGGCCACCTCCGAGGTGCGGGTGCAGGCGATCGACGTCGCCACCGGCGCCGCGCTGGCCGAGCGACGCGCGCCGCTGCCGGTCGTGCAGCGGGGCGCCACCCGAACCCAGCGGCCGGCCCACGGCGCACTGGCCCTCGAGCTCGTCGCCGCGGTCGCCGGCGCGCTCGGCGATCGCTCCCGCGAGATCGGCGCCCTGTCGATCACCGGCACCTCGGGCACCGTCGTCCCCGTCGACGCGCTCGGCGCTCCGGTCGGCAACGCGGTGCTCTACGACGACCCCCGCGGTGTCGACGAACTGCGGATGCTCGCCGCCGCCGGTCTCGACGGCCGACCCTCCGGCGCCCTCGCCCGCGCGGCCTGGATGCACGGCGCAGCCGGCCACGCGCATCCGGACGCCGGCGCCCCCTCGGCCGCACGCTTCGTCTTCACCCCCGACGTCGTCGCGGCGGCCCTCGCCGCCCGGCTGCTGCCCTCGGACACCTCGCACGCCCTGAAGAGCGGCATCGACCCCGTCGCCGCGACCTGGAACGACGAGGCCCTCGCCGTGCTCGGCCTGCCGCGGGAGACGCTGCCCGAGCTGGTCGCCCCCGGCCGCGTCGTCGGCGAGGTGTCCGCGGGGGTCGCCGCCCGGATCGGGTTGCCGACCGGTGTGCTCATCGTCTCGGGGATGACCGACGGCTCGACCGGCCAGATCGCCACCGGCGCGGTCGCCCTCGGCGACAGCGTCGGCGTGCTCGGCACGACCCTCGTGCTCAAGGCGGTCTCGGCTCACGACGTGGTCGACGGGGGCGCCGGGGTGTATTCGCACGTCTCCCCCGAGGGCCTGTTCTGGCCGGGCGGCGCCTCGAACACGGGGGCGGGGGTGCTCGCGACCGGGGTGACGGCCGGGATCGATCCCGCGGCCGTGACGGAGGCGATCGCGGCCGTCGGGCCGTCGTCGGCCGTGGCGTACCCGCTGGCGCGGCCCGGCGAGCGCTTCCCCGTCGCCGATGCCGACTTCGCGGGGTTCGCCGTGCCGTTCGGCACCGGTGCAGCCGGGCCGTCGGGCGCCGGCGGGTCGTCTGGCGCCGGTGCAGCCGGGTTGCCCGCGGCGGTCGACGACCCCGCCGTCCGGTTCCGCACGGTGTTCGAGGGGGTGGCCTTCGTCGAACGCCTCGGCCTCTCCCGGCTTGCGGAACTCGGAGTCGCCTCGCACCGCCACCATCTGGCGGGAGGCGCGGCGGCGAGCGAGCTGTGGAACCGCCTCCGCGCATCCGTTCTCGACCGCCCCGTCGTGGTCACCGAGCAGGCCGGCAGCGCCCGGGGTGCGGCCGCCCTCGCCGCGGCGGCCCTCACCGGCGAGTCGCTGGCCGTCGTCGCCGAGCGGTTCGCGACCGGGCGGCACGTGGTCGACCCCGATCCGGCGCTCCGCGAACCGCTCGAGGAGCGCTACCGGATGTTCGTCACGACGCTCGCGGGCTGCACTCAGGGTGGACGTCGCCACACCGTGACAGAATCGTGACCACAGCCGGGCGACCCGATCGCCGACCCGATCGGCTGCGGCGACAGAAGGTGCGTGTTCGACGACAATGCGACGTGAACTGAACATCATCAGTTACAACCTCCGCAAGCACCACGCGAGCGGGGAGCTGATCGACCTCTCGAAGCTCTACGACGTCGACATCCTCTGCCTGCAGGAGTGCGACACCGAGGACATGCCCCCGGTGATCGAGCACCTCGTGCTGGCCGACTCGACCAAGACGAACCGGCTGGGGCTCGCCATCTACTTCCGCGACGGGCGCTTCGAGCTGCGCGGCACGCGCGTGTTCGCCCTGCGCAAGTCGATGCACGACCGGGTGATGGCACCGGCGCACGAACGGCTGCTGGCCGCGAAGCTGTACGACCACTCGCTGGGCCGGGAGATCCTCGTGGGGTCGTTCCACGCCGCGCCGCTGACGGCGACGAACTCGTTGCGCCGCAAGCAGATCGCCGCCGCCCACAGCGCGCTGCGCGTGATGGGGCCGGGGCTGCCGACCGTGATGGTGGGCGACTACAACTACCCGTGGTTCCGCAGCAACCTCAGTGAGCGCATGGAGGAGTCGGGCTATTTGCTGTCGTTCAGCGACAAGCCGACGTACGCCCGGTACAAGTACTTCAAGGGGCACTTCGACTTCGTGACCTCGGCGCACACGCGCATCGACTCGATCGACACGCTGCCGCAGGGCGAGTCGGATCACCTGCCGATCCTCGTGGTGGCGGGGGTCGAGGACTAGCTCGACGGCTCGGCCCGCGGCCGCGGGCGGGTGGGCGCGGCGGCCGGGCGCTGGCGGCCGGCCGCGGGTGGGCGCGGCCGCTGGCCGGG
>NZ_JANTEZ010000008.1 GCF_024978135.1 Herbiconiux gentiana
CCCCGCCGCCGCCGCGGCCCCCGCAGCCGCTCCCTCCGCGGCCGCCGCCGCCCCCGCGGCCGCTCCCTCCGCGGCCGCCGCTCCCCCGCGCACCGCCCCCGATCCCCTCTTCTGACTTCCTTTCCCCCAGCGAAGGTGATAATCTTTCAGCGCAGCCCGCTCTAGCGGGCTGAAGTAGGCCTCGCAGTCATCCGGACGGTTCGACGAGCGGGGCTCGCGCATTTAAGGCCCGCCCGTGGTCAAGCCCCGACCTCGACCACGTCGGTGATGAGCGGCGAGACTCGCCGTCGCCAGTCGCCGCCGCGGTGGGCGCACCACGCCACCAGATCACTCACCCACAGCAGTGGGCACTCCCCCGGCGACACGTGCCGGTACTGCAGCCCCGCGCCCGGCGTCGATCGCAGCGCCGAGGCGATGTGCGTCCGGTCCGCGGCCTCCGCCGATTCGTCCCGCTCCAGCACCAGCTGCGAAGCCTCAGACGCCACGAGGTCGCCGACGAGCGACGTGAGCAGCAGCGGCCGGGCGACGCGATCCGAGCATCCGGAGACGAGGTAGAGCACGACCTCGACCTCCATCGCGCACACGGCGGCCACCAGCTGCCGCCGGCTCGAGTCGGACTCCTTGCGGAAGTGGATGCGCGACTGGCCGGGGCGGGTCAACCTGCGCAGCGCCTTCTCGACCGCGGCCGCATCACCGGGTGCCACCGCCGTCGCGGCGATCCAGTACCCGCGGGCCTTGCACTCGTCGACGAAGACGCGCGCGCCGCGCGGAAAGACGGCCATCCCAACACCCTTCGACTGGAAGAGTGAGAATCTATCAGGTCGCGACGACTCCGGGCGCGGTAACGGCCGAGACGCGGAGGAAGTCGAGGCCGCCGCCGGGGTGCCGGCCGCGGCCGTGTAGACGACGATTCGGAGGTCGGTTCCCGCCACCGTGAAGACGTCGCAGTCGAGCTCGATGTCGCCGACGAGGTCGTTCTCGACGACCTTGCGCTCCGACTGGTGCTCGCCGACGGCGCCGCTGTGCCAGACCCCCGCGAAGCGGGGGCTCGCCGCCAGGAGGTCGGCGACGAGCGAGCGCACCCCTCGATCATCCGGATACCGCCCGAGCACCCGCCGCAGGTCGCCCACCAGCGACGCCTCGAAGGCCTCGACGCTGTTGGAGCGGCTCGCGATGCGGCGCTCGGAGGTCATGAAGCCGACGCCGGTGAAATGCCAGATCAGCAGGTTCGCGCGGTGGCTCGTCGAGCGGGCGGGGTCGCCGAGGAGGGCGGTCCAGAGGCGGCTCCAGGTGAGCAGGTCCCATGAGGCGGTGAAGACCGCGAGCGGCACCTCGCCGAGGCGCGCGATCAGCCGCTGCACCCCGGGCGGGATGTGCGCCGGCACCTCGGAGCGGAGGGCGGGAGCAGGCCGGCGACGACGTAGAGGTGGTCGCGCTCGGCGTCGCTCAGCTGCAGCGTGCGGGCGAGGGCGGCCGCGACCTGCGCCGAGGGGCGGCGGGCACGCCCCTGCTCGAGGCGCACCACGTAGTCGACGCTGAGGCCGGCGAGCATCGCCAGCTCCTCCCGCCGCAGGCCGGCGGCGCGGCGGGTGTCACCGGCGGGCAGGCCCACGTCGAGCGGCGAGAGGCGGTCGCGCCAGGTACGGAGGAGCTCGCCGAGTTCGCCGGCTCCGGCGGAGGTGGGGCGGGCATCCATTATGCAAGTCTCGCACCGGGCGGCCCGGCGAGGGTGGTACTGCCGTTCCACCCGTCGACGGGCACCTGGGCGGGGTCGCGGGGCGGGCGCAGACTCGGAGCATGACAACGACACTCATCTCCGGGGCCAACAAGGGCCTCGGCTACGAAACCGCCCGCCGACTCGTCGAGGCGGGCCACACCGTCTGGGTCGGCGCCCGAGACCCCGAGCGCGGGCAGCGGGCGGCGGATGCGCTGGGAGCGCGCTTCGTGCAGCTCGACGTCACGTCCGACTCGTCGGTCGACGCCGCGGTGGCGACCATCGCGGGCGACGGCGGTCTCGACGTGCTGATCAACAACGCGGGGATCCCGGGGCCGATGCGCCCCGCCGCCGAACTCACCGCCTCGGACGCCGAGGACGTCTACGCCACGAACGTCGTGAGCATCGTGCGGATGACCCGCGCCTTCGCGCCGCTGCTCTCGCAGTCGTCGGCGCCGACGATCGTGAACGTGTCGAGCGGCATGGGCTCGTTCGGCGCGGTCACCGACCCCGAGCGGATCGAGTCGCAGATCGTCGCCCCGCTGTACCAGTCGTCGAAGTCGGCGGTGACGATGCTGACGGTGCAGTACGCGAAGGCGTATCCCGAGATGCGAATCAACGCGGCCGACCCGGGGTACACGGCGACCGACTTCAACGGCAACAGCGGGCACCAGACGGTGCAGGAGGGGACGGATGCCGTGGTCGAGCTCGCGACGCGCGGCGGCTCGGGGCCGACCGGCACGTTCGTCGACCGCTCGGGCGTCGCGCCGTTCTAGCGAGGGCGGACGCTACTTCGCCGTCACGACCACCGTGAACGTCAGCGGCTGGATGCCCCCGTCGGAGTTCGTCATGGTGACCTCGGTCTCGCCGGGGCCGACCGCGGTGACCCCGGGGTTGGTCTCGGCGCTGCCGCCCGTGGCGCCCTTGACGAAGGTCGCCACCTGGGTGTCGGCGACCTCGCCGGTGTAGCTGTCGGTGGCGAGGTCGCCCGTCTTCACGTTGAGCACCTGCCCCACCACGAGGTCGACGGTGGCGCCCTGCAGGTCGTTCGCCTCCATCGTCACCGGCGCGACGATGTCGCCGCCGATGGGCGTCGTCGGCGCCTCGGCGGGGCTCGCCGCGCATCCGCTCAACCCGCCGCCCGCCACGGCGACGGCGATCACGACGGCGGTGAAGGTCCTGGTCAGTCTCATGGCGCCAGTATCCCAGCGCACCGCCCTGCCCTCCATCACGATCCGGCAACGCACCCCAACGGGGGTGGCGACCGAACCCGCAGGGTCAGAGGGCGCCGGAGGCGGCGCGGAGGGTGACCTGGGGGGTGCCGTCGAAGATGAGGAGGCGGTCGGCCAGCTTGTCGACGAAGAACCGGTCGTGCGAGACCACGAGCACCGCCCCCGGGAAGTGCGTGAGAGCCCGCTCCATCACCTGCGTGCTCGTGATGTCGAGGTGGTTCGTCGGCTCGTCGAGCACGATCACGGCCGCGCCCGAGAGCAGGCACTGCGCGATCGCGACACGCGCCCGCTGGCCGCCCGAGAGGGTGCCGATCTTCTGCTTCAGCTCGGCCTCCGAGAACTGCAGCATCGCGAGGAACCGCCCGACGCTCTTCTTCGTCGCCGAGAACGCCAGCGAGTCGGGGTAGGCGTTCACGGCGTGGCCGACCGTGTCGGTCAGATCCAGCGCGGCGTAGACGTGGTTGTACGAGACGAACCGCGCCCCCTTGGCCCACCGCACCTGCCCGCTGTCGGCCTCGGTCTCGCCGGTGAGCACGTCGAGCAGCGTCGACTTGCCCGAGCCGTTCGACCCCACGACGGCCACGCGGTCGCCGCGGTGCAGGCTGAAGGTGACGTCGGTGAAGAGCGGATGCCCGTCGAACCCCTTGCTCAGCCGCACCACCTCGAGCAGGTCGTTGCTCACGCGCAGCCCGCCGTAGATCTCGGTGATGATCTGGTCGATCGGTCGCGGAGCCTGCTTCTTCTTGATGTCGGCGAGCCGCCGCGCCACGAAGGTGTCGTCCGAGCGGTTGCGCGCCGCCTCGCGACGGGCGGCCGACGCGGCCTGCTCGTAGGCGAGCAGCTCCTCCTCGTGCGCGAACTGCCGTTCGAGCATCCGCAGCCTCGACTGCTTGGCTTGCACGTAGGCCGAGTAGTCGCCCTCGTACTCCTGCAGCCGGTGGTTCTCGATCTCGACGATGCGGGTGACGACCCCGTCGAGGAACTGCCGGTCGTGCGAGACGACGAGCACCGCGCCCTGGTACCGGCCGAGCCAGGTCTCGACCCAGCGCACGCCGTCGAGGTCGAGGAAGTTCGTGGGCTCGTCCAGGAGCAGCACGTCGGGCGCCTGCACGAGGATCTGCGCCAGCGCCGCCCGGTTGCGCCAGCCGCCCGAGAGCCGGTCGACGGGCAGCTCGCGCCGCGACTCGTCGAAGCCGAGGCTGGTGAGCACGGTGTCGATCGTGTTCTCGTACGACCAGCCGTCGATCGCGTCCATCCGCTCGAACAGCGCGCCCTGCTCGGTGAGCAGGGCGGTCATCCGCTCGTCGTCCAGGGGCTGGGCGAGCTGTTCGCCGATGGTGTCGAGGCGGGCCTGCGTCTCGTGCACGGCGGCGAAGTGGTCGCCGAGAATGCTCCGGATGCTCCGGTCGCCGTCGAGCTCCGAGAACTGGGAGAAGTAACCGATCGTGGTCCCCAGCGTGACGTCGACGCTGCCCGAGGAGGGCTCGATGCGCCCGAGCACGAGCTCGAGGAACGTGGTCTTGCCCGTGCCGTTCTTGCCGATCAGCCCCACCCGGTCGCCGCCGCGGAGCTTCAGGAACGCCTCGCGCAGCACCGTGCGCCCGTCGAACTCGATGCTCACGTCGTTCAGGCGGATCAGGCTCACGGATGCTCGTTCTCAGTCGCTCGGGATGCGGCCGACCGGCCGACGCCCCAGCCTACGTGCTCCGCCGATCGAGGGCGTCGCGCACCAGGGCGGCCAGCTGCGGGGTGGTGTCGGCCTCGAACCAGGGGTTGCGCATCCGCCAGCCCTGCGTGAGGGGCGAGGGGTGCACGATCGGGTAGAACGGCAGGTAGTCGGAGGCCGCGCGCACCGTGTCGGTGAGAGTGCGGCCGCGGCGCGGGCCGAGGTAGAGGCGCTGGGCGTGGGCGCCGATCAGGATGGTCAGCCGCACCTCGGTCAGGGCCGGCAGGATGCGCGGGTGCCACTGCTCCGCGAAACCGCGCCGGGGCGGCTGATCGCCCGAGGCCGCCTTGCCCGGGTAGTAGAAGTCCATCGGCACGATCGCGAGGTTCGCCGGGTCGTAGAACTCGGCGTCGCTCATGCCGAGCCATGAGCGCAGGCGCACCCCGCTGGCGTCGTTCCACGGGATGCCGGTCTCCTGCGCCTTCCGCCCCGGAGCCTGGCTGATGATGAGCACGCGCGACTCGGGCGAGCCCACGACGAGGGGCTGCCAGCCGGCCGCGGTTGCCCAGGCGTTCGACGGATGCGCGGCCACCTCGGCGCGCAGCTCGTCGATGACGGTCACGAACCCAGTGTGCCACCGTCGCCCGAGGCGTAGCGTCGACCGCGTGACCGACGACGAGCGCTGGCTGGTGGTGAACGGGCGCCGCTGGCCCCGCACCGACCCGTCGCTGCCCGACGAGCTCACGACGGCGCTGCGGTCGCACCTCGGCCGGGGGCGCAGCGGGGTGGGGGCGGGGAAGCGCAGCGGCGACGATGAGCGGGTGGCCGCGTCGCGGAAGCGGGTGGGGCTCGCCAAGCACGGACTCGGCGAGCGCGGACCCCGCTGGTGGGACGAGCCGGAGGCCGACCGGCTGGCCCGGGCCCGCGAGGCGCTGCGCGAGCTCGACGCCCTCGACGCTGCCGCCACGGCCGACGCGCCCGCCGCCCCCGCCGCCGCGGCCGCCCTCGACGCCCTCGACACGCCCGAGAGCTGACGCCCTACCCCCCAGGCGTACCGTGGAGACCATGAAGGCACTCCAGTACACCCGCATCGGCTCCCACCCCGAGATCGTCGAGATCCCGAAACCCTCCCCCGGCCCCGGCCAAGTGCTACTCAAGGTCACCGCCGCGGGCGTGTGCCACTCCGACGAGTTCGTGATGGGCCTCTCGGAGGAGGAGTACCTCGGCGGCGGCTATCCGCTGCCCCTCACCCTCGGCCACGAGGGCGCGGGCATCGTGGCCGAGCTCGGCGAGGGTGTCGAACACCTCGCGGTCGGCGACGCCGTCGCGGTCTACGGCCCCTGGGGCTGCGGCCGCTGCCGAAAGTGCGCGGAAGGCAAGGAGAACTACTGCCTGAACGCCCAGGCCGAGGGCATCAAGCCGCCCGGGCTCGGCGCCCCGGGCTCGATGGCCGAGTACATGCTCGTCGACGACGCCCGCCACCTCGTGCCGCTCGGCGACCTCGACCCGGTGCAGAACGTCTCGCTCACCGACGCCGGCCTCACGCCGTACCACGCCATCAAGACCTCCCTGCCGAAGCTCGGCGCGGGCAGCCACGCCGTCGTCATCGGTACGGGCGGCCTCGGTCACGTGGCCATCCAGATCCTGCGCGCCCTGAGCGGCGCCACCGTCATCGCGCTCGACGTGAACGACGAGAAGCTCGCGCTCGCCAAGGAGGTCGGCGCCCACCACACGGTGATCAGCGACGCCTCGGCGGCCGACGAGATCCGCCGCCTCACGGGCGGCCTGGGGGCCGACGCGGTGTTCGACTTCGTCGGCGCCGAGCCCACCATCGCCACCGCCGTCGCCTCGGCGGCCTCCGAGGCCGACGTCACGATCGTGGGCATCGGCGGCGGCACCGCCCATGTCGGCTTCGGGTCGATCGCCTACGACGCCGCCCTCCGCATCCCGTACTGGGGCTCGCGCTCCGAGCTGATCGAGGTGCTCGAGCTCGCCCGCACCGGCCAGGTCGGCGTCGAGGTGCAGCGCTACTCGCTCGACGACGGGCCGAGGGCCTACGAGGCGCTGGCGGCCGGCACGGTGCGCGGTCGCGCGGTCATCGTCCCGTGAGCGCAGCCGCCGCCCGGCAGGAGTACCTGCGCGCCTACGACGAGCCGCTTCGCGGCGACGCCGCGACACCGAGCGCCCTGCGGGTCGAGCGTCTCGGTCCGCTGCGGCTCGTGACCTTCGCCGGTGGGCGCGGCTTCGTCAGCTACCGCGATCTCGGCGGGGCCGACGAGGCGGCGATCCGGGCGCTGGTTCCGGATGCTCTGCAGCACCTCACCGCCGACCCGGCCATCCGGCGCATCGAGTGGAAGACCCGTGGCCACGACGACACCCCGGGCCTGCACGACGCGCTTGTGGCCGAGGGCTTCGTGGCGGAGGAGCCGGAGTCGATCATGGTGGGCCCGCTCGAGGCCCTCGCGGCGATCTCGACCGAGCCGCCCGCCGGGGTCACGGTGCGCCAGGTGCGCGAGGAGGCCGAGGTGCGCGCCATGAGCGCCGCGGTCGACGAGGCCTTCGGCGAGCCGGTCGACGAGGCGATCGCGGATGCCCTGGTGGCTCGGCTCGCCCGCGGCGACGGGATGGAGCTCTGGGTCGCCGAGGCCGACGGCCGCATGGTCGGCGGAGGCCGCCTCGAGCCGGTTCCGGGCACCGAGTTCGTGGGCATCTGGGGCGGCGCGGTGCAGACCGCGTACCGCGGGCGAGGCGTCTACCGAGCCCTCACGGCGGCCCGGGCGCGCTCGGCCCTCGCCGGAGGCGCGCGGCTCGTGCACAGCGACAGCACCGAGTTCTCCCGGCCCATCCTGGAGCGCTCGGGTCTCGTGCGGGTGTCGACCACGACGCCCTATCAGTGGGCGCGCTGACACCCCCGCGCCGACGGATGCCCACCGTCGAGTGTCTAGGCTGATCGGATGGCCACAGTCATCCTCGTGCGGCACGGACGCACCACCGCCAACGCCTCCGGACTGCTCGCGGGCCGCACCCCCGGGGTGAGGCTCGACGAGGTCGGTGAGCAGCAGGCGGCCCGCACCGCCCAGCGGCTCGCCCTGGTGCCACTCGTGGCGGTGGTGTCGAGCCCGCTCGAGCGCTGCCGGCAGACGGCGGGCGTCATCCTCGACCGCCGGCAGAGGGCGCTGGTCGGCGAGCTGCCGGGCGAGCCGCCGGGCGAGCTGCCCGGCCCCCGTCCCTTCGAGCTCCGCATCGACGACGACCTCACCGAGTGCGACTACGGCGACTGGCAGGGCCGCACCCTGAAGGAGCTGGCGAGCGAGCCCCTCTGGTCGACGGTGCAGCGCCAGCCCTCCGCCGTCACCTTCCCGGGCGGGGAGTCGATGGCGACGATGCAGCTGCGCGGCGCCTCCGCGGTGCGCCGCCTCGACGCGGCCTTCGAGGCCGAGCACGGCCCCGGTGCGGTGTGGGTCGCGGTCAGCCACGGCGACATCATCAAGGGCATCCTGGCCGACGCGCTCGGCATGCACCTCGACCTCTTCCAGCGCATCAGCGTGAGCCCCGCCTCCGTCTCGATCGTGCGCTACGGCGCCGACCGGCCCGACGTGGTGGCGACGAACACCGAGGCGGGCGACCTGTCCTGGCTCCGGGCGGCCCCGCCCGCGGCCGACGCGCCGGTGGGTGGCGGAGCGGGCCCCGCGTGACCCGCGAGTCCGTCCGGATCCGAGCGGGCCGGGCATCCGGTCAATAAAATAGGGGCATGCCCACAATCGTCCACGACTTCGCCTGGCCCGACCGTGTCGTGGTGGGCACGGTCGGCAACCCGGGTTCCCGCACCTTCTACCTGCAAGCCCGCACCGGCGCCCAGCTCGTCAGCGTCGCGCTCGAGAAGGAGCAGTCGGCGGTGCTCGCCGAGAAGATCGACGAGATCCTCGACGAGCTGATGGTGAACGACGGCAACCGCTTCAGCGTGCCGAGCAGCATCCCGGTCGAGCTCGTCGACAACGACCCGCTGGAGCCCGTGTTCGAGCAGTTCCGGGCGGGCGCGATGGGCCTCGGCTGGGATCCGACGACCGCCCAGCTCGTCGTCGAGGCCTACCCCCTGGTGGAGACCGAGGCGGCGCCCGACGACCTCTCGGCCGAGCTCGAGTGGGAGACCGGCGAGCCGATGGTCGAGCCCGCCGAGCTGCTGGTGGTGCGGATGCCCGTGGGCACCGCCCGCGCGTTCGCGAAGCGCACCCGCGAGATCGTGGGCGCGGGCCGCCCCCTCTGCCCGCTCTGCGGCACCCCGATGGACCCGGAGGGCCACGTCTGCCCCGTCGGCGACGACGTCTGACCATGGGCGGCGAGGAGCCCGGCGAGGGGCTCGAGCTCGAGCTGATCGGACGCATCACCACCGCCTCGAACGCCACCTTCCTCGCCCGCCTCGGCGAGCTGGAGGTCGTCTACAAGCCGGTTGCCGGCGAGAAACCCCTCTGGGACTTCCCCGACGGCACCCTCGCCGACCGCGAGGCCGCCGCGTACCTCGTCTCGGAGGTGCTCGGCGGCGGGGTCGTGCCCCGCACCTGGCTCCGCGACGGCCCGCTCGGGCCCGGCATGGTGCAGCTCTGGCAGACCGTCGACCCCGAGCAGGACGCGGTCGACCTGGTCCCCGCCGACGCCGTGCCCACCTCGGGCTGGCGCCGGGTCTTCGACGGGCACGACGACGAGGACAGGCCGATTGCCCTCATCCACGAGGACACGACCACGCTCCGCCGCATGGCGGTCTTCGACGTCATCGCGAACAACGCCGACCGCAAGGGCGGCCACGTGCTGCCCCTGGCAAGCGGACACCGGCACGGCGTCGACCACGGCCTCACCTTCCACGCCGAGCACAAGCTGCGCACCGTGCTCTGGGGCTGGATCGACGAGCCCCTCAGCGACGACGAGCTCGCCGGCGTCGAGCGGGTGCTCGCGGCGCTCACCGACGGCGACCTCGTCGACGCGCTCACGCCGCTGCTCACCGACGACGAGATCGTCGCCCTCGCCGACCGCGCGGATCGTCTGCTCGCCGACGGCCGGTTCCCGGCGCCCGAGGGCCGCATGCCCGCGGTGCCCTGGCCGATCTTCTGACACCGGTTAGGGTCGATCAGATGGAACTGGGCATCTACGGGATCATCGCCGTCGCAGTGATCGTGGCCGTGGCCGCCTTCTCGAAACGGCTGGGCATCGCGGCGCCGATCATCCTCGTGGTGGTCGGGGTCGGTCTGTCGTACCTGCCCGGCGTGCCCGAGATCGAGGTGCCGCACGAGATCATCCTCGACGGCCTGCTGCCGCCCATCCTCTACGCCGCCGCGGTGAGCGTGCCGGTCGTCGACTTCCGGCGCAACCTCGCTCCCATCGCGAGCCTGTCGGTGGTGCTCGTGATCGTCACGGCCTTCGCCACAGGCTTCCTGCTCTACACCCTGCTGCCCGACCTCAACTTCGCCGCGGCCGTCGCGCTCGGCGCGATCATCAGCCCTCCGGATGCGGTGGCCGCCACCTCGATCGGCCGTCGCCTCGGTCTGCCCCCACGACTGCTCACGCTGCTCGAGGGCGAAGGCCTCGTGAACGACGCGACCGCCCTGGTGCTGCTGCGCTCGGCCGTGGCCGCCGCCGCCGGAGCGATGACGGCACCGTGGGCGGGTGTCACCGACTTCCTGTTCGCCGTCGTCGTCGCCGTGATCGTCGGGCTGGCCGCCGGCGCGGTGACCGTCTACGTGCGCTCGAAGCTGTCCGACCCGGTGCTCGACACGGCGCTGTCTCTCGCCGTGCCGTTCGTGGCGTTCGTGCCGGCGGAGCAGCTCGGGGCCTCCGGGGTGCTCGCCGTCGTCGTCGCCGGGCTCTACACGGGGCACGCCTCCCCCACCAAGTTCTCACCGCAGTCGCGGATCAGCGACCGGATCAACTGGCGCACGATCCAGTTCCTGCTCGAGAACGGCGTGTTCCTCCTGATCGGTCTCGAGATCCGCACGCTGATCGAAGCCGTGCAGCCCGAGATCCTGACGGTCGAGGCCTCTTTCGGCATCGGCCTGCTCGCCACCGTGGCGCTGGTGCTGATCCGGTACCTCTGGATCGGGCCGCTCGTGTTCGCCCTCGGTCAGCGCGAGAAGCGCAACGAACGCCGAACCTACCGCGCGCTGCTGGCGCTGTACTACTACCGGAGTCATCCGGTCGCGACGAAGCGGCAGGCCCGCGTGCGCAACCGGCTGGAACGCGACTACGAGCGCCGCCGGGCCGATCTCGAGCAGCAGCGCCAGGAACGCATCGACTGGCGCGGCGGCGTGGTGCTCGGCTGGTCGGGCATGCGCGGTGTGGTGACGCTCGCGGCCGCGCAGTCCCTTCCCGAGGACACGCCCTACCGCCCGCAGCTGATCCTGATCGCCTTCACCGTCGCGGTCACGAGCATCGTGCTGCAGGGCGGCACGCTGCCGTGGCTGATCCGGCTGCTCGGGGTCGAGGGCATCGACGCCAAGGAGGACCGCAAGGAGCTCGCCCAGCTGCTGGAGACGATCAGCAGCGCCGGGCTCGAGAAGCTCGACGAGCAGGTCGCCGAGCGCAGCGACCTCGTCGACCCCGAGGTCGTGGAGCGGGCGCGCCAGGCCACGTTCCTGCGCACCGAGGCGGCCTGGGAGCGGGCCGGGCGGCGCGAGCAGCCCGACGAGACCCCGCACCGGCTCTACCGGGAGCTGCGGCTGGCGATCGTGGCCGCCGAGCGCGAGAAGATGCTCGAGCTGCGGGCCGTCGGCACCTACCCGTCACGCATCCTGGCCGAGGCGCAGGCGCTGCTCGACCAGGAGGAGACCCGGCTGCAGCGCCGGCCGGGCACCGGGCACTAGCCGAGGTCGAGCGGGTCGCTGCCGCGGGAGCCGAGGTACGAGCCCACGACGGCCGCCCCGAGGTCGTCGGCCTCGGGCGCCACCACGGAGCCGTCGACGCGGCGCGCCATCGAGTCGATGAACCGCGCCAGCCCCGGGTCGTCGCCGAGCCGGAAGAAGGTCGTGCGGGCGCCCAGGCGCACCGAGTTGTCGAGTTCGCGAACGGCATAGGCGATGGTCAGCGGATGCGGCGGGTAGGCGAAGAACACCTCGCCGTTCGCCTCGAGGTGCGAGGTGGGCTCGCCGTCGGTGACGATCAGCAGCACGGGCTGGGCGTTCGGGTGCTTGCGGAAGTGCCGGTTCGCGAGCAGCAGCGCGTGGTGCAGGTTGGTGCCCTTGTCCCACTCGGCCTCGAGCCCCGTGAGCTCCTCGATGGGCATCACCTGGGCCGAGCGGCCGAAGGCGATCAGCTGCAGGTCGTCGCCGCGGAAGCGGCTCGTGATGAGCGTGTGCAGCGCGAGCGCGGTGCGCTTCATCGGCACCCAGCGGCCGTCCATCGCCATCGAGAACGAGGTGTCGACGAGCAGCGCCACGGCGGCCTGCGTGCGGGCCTCGGTCTCCTGCACCTCGACGTCGCCGATCTCGATCCTGACGCCCGCGGCGGTGTCGCCTCCGGCGCCGGCGACGCGAGTGACGGCGTTCGTGATCGTCCGCGTCACGTCCCACGGCTCGGTGTCGCCGAAGGCCCACTCGCGCGTCGAGCCCGAGCGCTCCCCCGCCGCGCCGGCCTGCCGCACGTCGCGGGCGCCCTGGCGCCCCGACAGCCGCTGGGCCACGTCGCGCAGCAGCGCCTTGCCGAGCTGCCGCATGGCCTTCGGGGTCATGCGCAGCTGCCCGTCCGACCCGCGCTTCATCGTGCCGGTGTCGCGCAGCGCCTTCTCCAGCTGCTGCAGCGTGCGGGCGTCGACCACCGCGTCCGAGCCGAGCTGCCGCGCGAGGGCGTCGAGGTCGAGATCGTCGAGCTGGGAACCGTTGTAGGACTGGGCGAGCTGCTCGCTCAGCTCGTCGAGGTCGGCCAGGTCTTGGAAGACGCCGGTGCCGTCGCCGAGCCCGAGCCCCTGCTCGCCGCTCATCCGCTCGGAACCGCCCCAGTCCTCACCGGGCCGGAGCGACCGCAGGGTCTCGTCGAGCCGGCCGAGGCCCTGCATCAGCTCGGGCGAGCCGAAGGCCTGCTGGGCGAGGGCGTCGAGCTCGTCGCGCTGCTCCTGGGTCATCGAGTTGCGCATCCGCTGGGCGGCCGCGGCGCGGGCGGCGAGCGCATCGAGCAGCTCGTCGATGGTCTCCGGATGCTCGGGGAAGAACTCCCCGTGCTCCGCCATGAACCCCTCGAACTGCTCGGGGGTGTCCTCACCCCGGGCGTGCGCCTCGAGCAGCTCGTTGAGGTCGGCGAGCATCCGCGTGATCGCCTCGCGGTCGGCGTCGCTCGCGTTCTCGAGCGCGTTCTTCATGCCGGCGAAGCGCTGATCGAGCATCTCGCGGCCGAGCAGGTCCTTGATCCTCTCGAAGTCGGCTCGCGCCTCGGAGCTCGTCCAGTCGTAGCCGTTCAGCTCGCTCACCGCGGCCGCGGCGGAGGCGGGCAGGTTGTCGAGCTGCATCTGGGCGAGGGCCCGGTCGCCCTCGTCCATCAGGGCGTCGCGCGCGAGTTGCTTGCGCTCGGCGAGCACCGCCTTCTCGAGCAGCTCCGTGATCTCCTGCAGCGTGCCGTCGAGGTTGTGCTCGCGGGTGAGCTCGCGACGGCGCTCGGCGACCCGGCGGGCCAGGTCGTCGAGCCCGTTCTGGTCCCGGCCGCCGCGGCGGAGGAACTCGCGCAGGGCCTGCTCGGGCGAGTAGCCCGCCATCACCTCCTCGCCGATGGCGTCGAGCGCCTCGGTGAGGTCGACGGGCGGCGCCAGCGGGTCGGGCCCGTCGACGTACCGCCCGTAGCGGGCGGCCCGGGTCAGGCGGCGGTTCGCCCTAGGCATGGTCGCGCATCCGCTCACCGGGGGCGGATGCGCAGACGGCGGTCGCCCGCTCAGCCATAGATCGTCTCGCCGCCGCCCGACTCCTTGCTCACCCGGCGGGCGAGGTAGAGCCCCTCGAGGGCGAGCTCGATGGCGCCCGCCCGCTGACCGTCGTTCGTGGCGCCGAGGCGGTCGCCGATCTCGTCGTAGAGCTCCGACTCGCCGAGCGAGGGCAGCCCGGCCAGGAAGTCGCGTGCGGCGACCTGCTCGCCGGTGGTGACGAGCGACCCGCCCTCGAGCGCGTCGACCAGCAGCGCGAAGTCGAGGCCGCGGAAGTGCGCCCGCACGGTCTCGGCGGTGGCGGTGCGCAGCAGGTGGTCGAGGATCTCGTCCTCCCGGCCCTCCTCGCCCGACTCGAACTCGATCTTGCCGCCGAGCACGTCGACCGCCGTCTCGAGGTCGACCGGTCGGGCGACCGCGTCGGGCTCGCCCTGCCGGGTGGCGCGGTGGATGGCCGCCGCCGCGATCGTCTCGGCCCCGGCGATGGAGAAGCGGGCGCTGACGCCGCTGCGCTGGTCGACCGACGCCGACTCGCGGAGGTTGCGGGTGAACCGGGCCAGGATCTCGATCAGATAGTCGGGCACGTCGGCGACGAGCTCGGCCTCCTGGCGGATGACCGCGATCTCGTCGGCGAGCTCGGTCGGGTAGTGGGTGCGGATCTCGGCACCGAAGCGATCCTTCAGCGGGGTGATGATGCGGCCGCGGTTGGTGTAGTCCTCGGGGTTCGCACTCGCCACCACGAGCACGTCGAGCGGCAGGCGCAGCACGTAGCCGCGGATCTGGATGTCGCGCTCCTCCATCACGTTGAGCATCGCCACCTGGATGCGCTCGGCGAGGTCGGGCAGCTCGTTGATCGCCACGATGCCGCGGTGGCTGCGCGGGATCAGGCCGAAGTGGATGGTCTCGGGGTCGCCCAGGCTCCGCCCCTCGGCCACCTTCATCGGGTCGACGTCGCCGATCAGGTCGGCCACGCTCGTGTCGGGTGTGGCGAGCTTCTCGACGTAGCGCTCCTCGCGGCGGCGCCAGGCGACGGGCAGCTCGTCGCCGAGCTCGGCCGCGCGGCGGAGGCTGACGCTGGTGATCGGCTCGTAGGGGTGCTCGCCGAGCTCGGAGCCGTCGATGACCGGCGACCACTCGTCGAGGAGGCCGGACAGGGTGCGGAGCAGCCGGGTCTTGCCCTGGCCGCGCTCACCGAGCAGCACGATGTCGTGCCCGGCGATGAGCGCGCGCTCGAGCTGCGGGATGACGGTGGACTCGAAGCCGTGCAGCCCCGGCCACGGGTCGCGGCCCTCCCGCAGGGCGTCGAGGAGGTTGTCGCGGAGCTCGGTGCGGAGGGTCTTCTGGACGTGTCCGGAGGCACGCAGTTCGCCGACCGTCGTCTGGGTTGGGCGCATCACGCGGGCAATGCTACGCCCGCTTTCCGGGGCCGATGTCAGGGCCTCGGAAGCTCGCTCCGAGGCCCCCGTGTGCAGCCGGGGGCGGGGCGTGCCTAGGATGCGAGGATGACCGGTTCAGCCTCCACCCAGCGCACTCCCTGTAGATTACTGGTCTCGTGCGTGCGATCACGCGCGTTCTGGAGAGCCGCGGAGGATTCGTGACCGGCAATTCGACTACCCGATTCCGCAACGTGGCCCTGCTGTCCGTTGCGAGCACGATCCCGTCGAGGGTGACCACCTCCGACGAGATCGAGCAGAAGCTCGCCACGGCGCTGAAGCGCCTGAAGCTGCGCAGCGGTCTGCTGCGCCGTGTGGCCGGCGTGCTCGAGCGGCGCAACTGGGGCCCCGGTGAGAGCTCCGACGCCGCCACCATCTCGGCCGGGCGCCGTGCGCTGGCCGAGGCCGGCATCGACGCCTCCGAGATCGGGCTGATGATCAACACCTCGGTGACCCGGCAGCACCTCGAGCCGTCGGTGGCCGTGCGCATCCACGACGGGCTCGGGCTGCCGAGCTCGGCCATCAACTTCGACGTCGCCAACGCCTGCCTCGGCTTCGTCACCGGCATGACGCTCGCCGCCGCGATGATCGAGTCGGGCCAGGTGAAGTACGCCCTGATCGTCAACGGCGAGGACGCCGACGAGATCCAGGTCAACACGATCGAACGGCTGCTGCGGGAGGACATCGACCGCGAGGCCTTCATGAGCGAGTTCGCGTCGCTCACGCTGGGCTCGGGGGCGGCGGCGGCCGTGATCGGCCCGGCCGACGCGCATCCGTCGGGCCACCGCATCCTCGGCGGCGTCACCCGCGCGGCCACCCAGTTCCATGAGCTGTGCGTCGGCAGCGTCGACGGCATGTTCACGGATGCGCGAGCACTCCTGAAGGGCGGGCTCGACCTCGTGCTCTCCGCCTGGAAGGAGGCGCAGACCGAGTGGCGCTGGGGCAAGATGGACCGCTACATCACCCATCAGGTCTCGTCGGTGCACACCGACTCGATGGTGCGGGCCGCGACGCTCGACAAGAGCCGGGTGCCGGTGACCTATCCGCACCTCGGCAACGTCGGTCCGGCGTCGATCCCCATCACGCTCGCCGAGGAGCAGAAGACGCTGAAGAACGGCGACCGGGTGCTGCTCATGGGTGTGGGCTCCGGGCTGAACACGGCCCTGATGGAGATCGCCTGGTGACGGCCTCGCCGCCGCCCGCCCGCTCCGCCGTCTCCCCCGCCGCCCTTCCCCCCGCCGGGCTCGACGGCTTCGACACCGCCCACTCGCGCCTGCTCACGGTGCCGGGCGGCGACTCCTGGCACTACGTCGACACCGCGGATGCCCTGGCCGCCCTCGGGGCCGAGCCGGTCGGCACCGTGCTCGCGGTGCACGGCAACCCGACCTGGTCGTACCTCTGGCGGCACGTCGTCGCCCGCACCCTCGAGGACGCCCGCGCGGGCGGCCCCGCGTGGCGTGTGGTCGCGGTCGACCAGCTCGAGATGGGCTACTCCTCGCGCAGCGGCCGGTCGCGCATCCTCCCCCAGCGCATCGACGACCTGTCGGCCTTCACCGAGGCGCTGGGTCTCACCGGCCCGGTCGTCACGCTCGGCCACGACTGGGGTGGAGTGGTCTCGCTCGGCTGGGCCACCACGCATCCCGAGCTGCTGGCGGGTGTGATGCTGCTGAACACCGCCGTGCACCAGCCGGCCGACGTGCCCATCCCGGCGCCGCTCCGGCTCGCCCGGGCGCGCGGGATGCTCGGGGCCGGGTCGGTGCAGACCACCGGCTTTCTCGACGTCACGCTCTCGCTGGCCGCTCCGCCACTCCCGCCCGAGGTTCGCGCCGGCTACCGGGCGCCCTACCCGACCGCCTCCCGCCGACGCGGGATCGGCGCGTTCGTCGCCGACATCCCCGTGGACGCCTCGCACCCGAGCCACGCACGGCTGACGCGGCTCGCCGCCGACGTGGCCGCGCTTGAGGTGCCGGCGCTGATGCTCTGGGGTCCGCGCGACCCGGTCTTCGGCGACCGGTACCTCGACGACCTCGTGGGGCGGTTGCCGCACGCGCAGGTGCACCGCTTCGAGGGGGCCGGGCATCTCGTGGCCGAGGATGCGCCGGTCGCCGAGTCGGTGCTGACCTGGCTGGACGAGTACGTCGGCCCGGGTGGTCGTGCCGGTGCGGGCGGTCTTGCCGGTGCGGGTATCGTCGGCGACGCCGGTACCGCCACCGCTCCTTCCTGTGATGGCGATGGCGCCGGCCGCGCATCCTTCACCCCCCTCTGGGCCCACCTCGAGGAGCGTCGCGACGACGACACCGACGCCGTGGTCGAGCTGCGCGGCGACGGTGTGCGCCACGTCTCGTGGCGCACGCTGAACGACCGCGTCACCCGCCTCGCCGCGGGGCTGCACCGCCTCGGCGTGCGGAAGGGCGACCGCGTCTCGCTGCTCACGACCCCCGGCGCGACGCTCACGGCGGTGGTCTACGCCTGCCTGCGGCTCGGCGCCGTCGTCGTGGTGGCCGACGCGGGGCTCGGGGTGCAGGGGCTCGGACGCGCCCTCCGCGGCGCCTACCCCGACTTCGTCATCGGCGAGACCCGTGGGCTGGCGGCGGCCCGGGCGCTGGGCTGGCCGGGCATCCGCATCTCGACCGCTCGCCTGCCTCGCGCGTCGGCGAGGGCGCTCGGTGTGACCGTGAGCCTGCGCGAGCTGTACGACGGGCCGTCGCTCGATCTGCCCGCCGCGCCAGAACCCGGCGATCCCGCGGCGATCCTGTTCACCTCCGGGTCGACCGGCCCGGCGAAGGGCGTCGTCTACACGCACGCCCAGCTCTCGGCGGTGCGCGACGCCCTCGGCGAGCACTTCGCCGTCACTCCCGACTCGGGCCTCGTCACGGGCTTCGCCCCCTTCGCGCTGCTCGGGCCGGCGCTCGGCGCGCGGTCGTCGACCCCCGAGATGGACGTCTCGGCGCCCCGCACCCTCACCGCCCGCGCGGTGGCGGCGGCGGTCTCGGCCGCGGCGGCCGACATCGTCTTCCTCTCCCCCGCCGCCATCCTGAACGTGGTGGCGACCGCGGGCGAGCTCGAGCCCGCCGAGCGGGTGGTGCTCGGGGGCGTGCGCACGGTGCTCTCCACGGGGGCACCGGTGAGCGAGCGGATGCTCTCCGAGCTCGTCGCCGTGCTGCCGAACGCTCAGGCGCATGCCCTCTACGGCATGACCGAGTGCCTGCTGGTCTCCGACATCACGCTCGACGACGTGCGGGCCGTTCGCGCCTCGGGGTCGGGTGACGAGGGGGTGTGCGTCGGGCATCCGATCGCCGGGGTCGAGGTGCGGATCAGTGCGCTGGACGAGCTGGGCCGGGCGACGGGGTCACCGTCGCGGGCTGTCGGCATGCTCGGCGAGGTGCTGATCTCGGCGCCGCACCTGAAGAGCGGCTACGACCGGCTGTGGCTCACCGACCGGGAGGCCGTGCGGGACACGCCCGAGAATGGACGCTGGCACCGCACCGGCGACGTCGGGCACCTCGACGCCGACGGGCGGCTGTGGATCGAGGGGCGGCTGCCGCACGTCATCGCGACCTCCGACGGGCCGGTCGCTCCGGTGGGCGCCGAACAGGCCATCGAGACGGTCGAGGCGGTGCGCCGCGCGGCGGTCGTCGGGGTGGGTCCGCAGGGCCTCCGGCAGTTCGTCGCAGTCGTCGAGGCCTCGCCCAGGGCTCGGCGGGCCGCCCTCGCCGCGCCGGAGCTCGCTCGGCGGGTGCGGGAGTCGACCGGGCATCCGCTCGTCGCGGTGTTCTCGGTGGCGCAGCTGCCGACGGACATCAGGCACAACTCGAAGATCGACCGGGCCGGGTTGTCGCTCTGGGCCGAGGGCGTGCTCGAGGGCCGGCGGCTGAGCGCGCCGTGACCGTTCTCGTCACCGGGGCGAGCGGGCTGCTCGGGCGGGCCGTGGCGGCCGAGATCGCCGACCGCGGGGTTCGTGTGCGCACGCTGCAGCGGCGGCCGTCGGGGCTCGCAGGGCGGGGTGGCGGCGGCTCGGTCGCCGATGTCGCTGGCTCGGTGACCGACGCCGCCGCGGTCGCCCGGGCCGTCGAGGGCGTCGACGCGGTGGTGCATCTGGCCGCGAAGGTGTCGCTCGCCGGCGACCCCGACGAGTTCACGGCGGTCAACGTCGAGGGCACCCGGCTGCTGCTCGACGCCGCCGAGCGCGCGGGTGTCGCGCGCTTCGTGCAGATCTCGTCGCCGTCGGTCGCGCACGCGGGCAGCTCCCTCGTCGGCGCCGGGGCCGAGCCCGCCGATCCCGCCCGGGCCCGGGGCCTCTACGCCCGCACCAAGGCGGAGGGCGAGCTCATCGCCCTCGCGCACGACCGGCCGGGCTTCGCCGTGGTGGCCGTGCGCCCGCACCTCGTCTGGGGCCCCGGTGACACGCAGCTCGTCGAGCGGATCGTCGACCGCGCCCGGCACGGCCGGCTGCCGCTGCTCGGCGACGGCACCGCGCTGATCGACAGCACCTACATCGACAACGCCGCGACGGCGATCGCGTCGGCGCTGGAGCGGGCCGCGCATCCGGACGCCCATGGCCGACCCTTCGTCGTGACCAACGGCGAGCCGCGACCGGTGGCCGAGCTGCTCGCGGGCATCTGCCTCGCCGCCGGCGTGCGACCGCCGCGCTGGAGCGTGCCGGCCGGCCTCGCCCGCGCGGCCGGCGGCGCCGTGGAGCGCTGGTGGGCGGTGCGGCCAGGCACCGACGAGCCGCCGATGACGCGCTTCCTCGCCGAGCAGCTCTCGACCGCGCACTGGTTCGACCAGCGCGCGACCCGCCACGCCCTGGCCTGGGCCCCGTCCGTCTCGCTCGACGAGGGCCTCCGCCGCCTCGCCGCCCACTACGCGGCCCGCTGACCCCGGCCGCCTGACCGCGCCCGGCCGACTGCGCCCGGCCGATGTCGGGATGCTCGCTCGTGCGGATGCCGACGGGGTCGTAGATTCGGAGCATGGTCATCGACGACGCGACGCCCCTCCGGTTCTGGCCCGGGTTGGTCTATGCCGAGCGGCCCGAGGGGGCTCTGCGGCTCGATGTGCTGGCACCCGCGGAGGGCGCGGGCGGGGCGGCGGGTGAGGGTGGGGGCTGGGCGACCCGGGCGCCAGGCGCATCCGGTCGGGGGCTCGCCCCGGTCGTGGTGTTCCTGCACGGCGGCGGGTGGCACGAGGGCGACCGCGGGGCGGCACTGCATCCGTGGCTGAATCCGTTGCTGGCCGGGCGGGGCTTCGTGACGGTCGCGCCGACGTATCGGCTGAGCGGCACCGCCGTCTGGCCGGCCGCGTTGGACGACGCGCTCGACGCCGTCGCGTGGACGATCGCGCACGCCGAGGAGTTCGGCGGCGACCCGGAGCGGGTCGCCGTGTGGGGGTTCTCGGCGGGAGCGCAGCTGGCGGCGATGGTCGCCCTCGATCCGGCGAGCGGCGTGCGGGCGGCGGCGGTCGCGGCCTGCCCGGCCGACCTCCGGGGCACCGATCCCGACGCCGACGACGAGGTCACCCGGCTGCTCGGCGCTCCGGTGACCCCCGAGCGGCTGGCGGCGCTGAGCCCGGTCGCCCAGGTGCGGGGCGCGGTCGTGCCGTTCTCGATCGTGCACGGCACCGCCGACGAGATCGTGCCGGTCGAGCAGGGCGAGGCGCTGCGCGACGCGATCCGCGCGGCCGGCGGGGTCGCCGAGTGGCACGCGATCGAGGGCGGGCGGCACAGCTGGCCCGACACCCCGTCGGCGGGCCTCGACGAGCAGGCGCCGAGCTTCGGCTCACTCGCCGCCGACTTCTTCGAGCGGATGCTCTGACCGCCGACGTCGCCCGTACCCCCACGCCGCGCGCGGGCCGACCGCGGTCGCGAAGGGGGCTGGACGAGCGGGCGGGTCAGGAGGCGGTGCGGAGGGACGCCGCGGATGCGGCGGCGCCCGCGGCGGCCGCGCGGGTGAGGTGGTCGTGGAACTCGTCGGGGCGGATGAGGCGGGACGGCGTGCCCGGGGCCTCGCCCGGGCGCACGAGGGCCTCGCCCGGGCGCACGAGGGTCGGACCCTGGTTCCCGCAGGCGCGCAGGGTGCGGCGCAGGTGGGCGATCGCGCCCGAGGCGAAGGTGTCGGGCGGGTCGAGCCAGACGAGCAGGAAGTGCCCGCCCGGCACGTCGAGGCACTGCCACGGCATCTCGCCGAAGCCGAAGCCGTCGACGAAGGCCGGGGCCTCGCCGAAGGTCAGCGGGCGCGCCTCGAGACTCGCCCACATCTCGCGGAAATCCGCGTCGCGCACGGACAGCTCGCCCACGAGCTCCTGCAGCCGCGGGTCGTCCGGGTCGCCGTGGAAGCGCAGGGCGGCGACAGCAGCGCGAGCGGTGCGGCGCCAGCCCTCGAGCCCGCGGGCTTCCTGCGGGGCGAGGAACGCCGCCGCTACGCAGTTGCCCCCGGCGACGGCGAAGCTCGGCTGCAGGGCGTGGGCGAGCTCGTTGGCGACGAGGATGTCCTGGTTGCGGTCGAGGACGTAGACCGGAGCATCCGACCACTGCTCGACCAGCCGGAGGACGAGGTCGCTCACGGGCGGCACCGGGCGGCCCGGTGAGCGCGGCGGAGCCGGCAGCGCGAGGCGGTAGAAGTAGGCGGACGCGTCGGCGTCGAGGCGCAGGGCGCGGCAGAGCGAGGCGAGCACCTGCTCGGAGACCTGGTGGTGGCGGCCCTGCTCGAGGCGGATGTAGTACTCGCGGCTGATGCCCGCGAGGTCGGCCACCTCCTCCCGGCGGAGGCCGGAGACCCGGCGGCCCGGTTCGGCGACGAGCCCGACGTCGGCGGGCTGCAGCTGGGCCCGGCGGCCCCGGAGGTACTGCCCGAGGGTGGGCGCCGCCGAGGCGGGCTCGGGCCGATGACGGGTCGGCGGAAGAGCGGGAGCTGCGCGCATGTCGTTCCTTCGGGATCGCATCCGGAGTAGCGGTGCTCGAATCCTATTGGATTTTCACGCGCAGCGGGACGTCAGCGGAGAGCGCTCTCCCCTACCCGGAACTTGAAGCCGCGGTGCGACCCGACGAACCCGAGCCGCTCGTAGAAGCGGTGCGCGTCGGTGCGCGCCTCGTCCGACGTCAGCTGCACGAGCGCCGCGCCGAGCGCCGGCGCCGCGACCTGCGTGCTCCAGCGCATCATCGCCGAGCCGATGCCCGACGACCGCCGCGCGCTGCTCACCCGGACCGCCTCGATCAGCACCCGGGTGGCACCGCGACGGGCGAGGCCCGGGATGCGCGTGAGCTGCATCATCGCGACCACCTCCTCGTCGGCGCCGACCACGACGAGCAGGTCGTTCGACGGGTCGCCGAGGGTGTCGACGAGCCCGGCCCGGTAAGCCGGGGCGTCCGCCGCGTCGGCGAGGTCGCCGCGCGAGGCGCTGACGGCGTCGTCGGCGAGCAGCCGCATGAGCGCGTCGAGGTCGCCGACGTCAGCGCGTCGCAGGGTGACCGCGCCGTCGGGGGTGGCGAGCGCGGCGGGGAGGTCGAGATCGGTGAGCATCGCCCCAGTCTCGCATCGGCCACCGCGCGGCTCGACAGACGTGGCACGAGGTTGCGACGCCGGTCGTGTCGGCACGGGCATCCGGATGCGTAGCCTCACGTCATGCCGAGCCAGAAGAACCCCGCCCACGTCCCCTCCGGCGCCTCGCCTCTCCGCCGGGCCGCCGCCGAGGCGGGCGGCACCTTCCTGCTCGTGTTCGGGCTGATCGGGGCAGCCCTGCTCACCTCGCCCGACTCGAACGGAGTCGCCGCCCAGCCGGGGACGGGACTGCTCGGCGTGGCCGTCGCACTTGGGCTGACCGTCGCGATCGGTGCGGCGGTGCTCGGCCCGGTCTCGGGCGGGCACTTCAACCCGGCGGTCACGATCGGCGTCGCGGTGGCGGGCCGGCTGCGCTGGGGCCTCGTGCCGGTCTACCTCGCGGCCCAGGTGGTCGGCGGGGTGGCGGGCGCGGCGCTCGTGCGGGCTCTCCTCCTCGGCAGCGCCGACGGCGGGTCGGCGGCGGTCGGGGCGGGCTTCGCGTCGACGGGGTACGGGATGCTCTCCCCCGGCCACTTCGGCCTGGTGCCGGTCGCGGCAGTGGAGGTCGTCGCGACCGCCGTGCTGGTGGTCGTGGTGCTCACCACGACCCACCCCCGCACCGGAACCCCGCTCGCGCCGCTCGTGATCGGCGGCACGCTGACCCTGATGCTCTTCGTCGCCCTGCCGATCGACAACGCCTCGCTCAACCCGGCCCGATCGCTCGCCACCGCGGTGTTCGGCGGAGGTGACTGGGTGGCGCAGGTGTGGGCGTTCATCGTGTTCCCCGTCGTGGGCGCGGCGGTCGCGGCCGGGCTCTACCGTCGCGCGACGGCGGGCCGCGCCTCGGCGGCCCCGGCCGACCCGGCCTGAGCGGCTCGCACCCACGGCAGCGGCAGCCGGCCCGAGAGCTGCAGCACGCACAGCGTGCTCGCCAGAAGGCACAGCACCAGGGCGGCGAGGGGCAGCAGGAGGCCCTCGGCGCCGTCGAGAGCATCCGGAACCAGCCCCGGCTCGGAGCGGGCAGCCGTCAGGGTGTCACCCACCGGGAACGCGGCCGAACCCGCCCCGGGCGCACCCGCCGCGGCCACCCCGCCACCGCCCGGCGGTCGAGCGACCACCGCATTGGAGGGCTGGGCCCCCGTGGGGGTGGCGGGCGCTTCGGGCACCACCGCCGGGGCCGTCGCGTCGTAGTTGACGATCAGCGGGGTGGCGGGCTTGGCGGGGTCGCGCTGGCCACCCGAGCTGAACCAGTACGACGCCTGCCCCGTCGACGCCTGGAAGTCCACGAAGCTCGACGGGAACGATCCCCAGTACGCCTCGTTCACGGCGGTGCGGGCGACCTGCGCCGGGTCGCCGCCGTCGACACCGAGATACTCGGGCTGGGCGGTGAACCCGCCGGCGGCGCCGAGGTCGACGCCGTTCAGCTCGGCGAGCACCACCTCGCGGGCGGGCAGCGGCTCCCACTCGGTGAGGTCGTCCATGCTGGTGGCGTAGCCGCCCAGCGTCGCCACGAGCCGGCCGCTGCCGTCGGCGCCGATCGTCAGCTCGGGGTCGGTGGCGGTCCAGTAGGTCATGCCGCCGTAGAAGGCGACGGTGAACGAACCCGTCCAGCGGATCGTCGCCCCGTCGACCCCGACCTGCCCGACGCCACCGTCCAGGACGACCTGACTGCTCGTCGAGGCGGTGAGCGACCCCGCGCTCACCGGGACGCCGTTCGGATCGAGGCAGCGGCTCGCGAAGTCGGCCGTCCGCCAGGTTCCGGATGCGCTCAGCTTCTCGATCCGCACCGACCCGCTCCGGGCGGCGTAGAGCCCGTCGGCCTCGGTCCACACCCGTGCCCCGCCGGCATCGCCCGCGGCGCCCGCGCTGAGGAAGTTGCAGCCGCCCGCGAACGACCCGCTGCTCGCCTCCCGGCTGAGCCCCCAGCGCAGCTGCGCGTTCGCGACCACGCCGCCTCCGCTGCCGCCCTCGGGCACGGTCACGGTGATGGGCCGGTCGTCCCCACCCGGCTCCGTGGCGGCCGACGCCGACGCCCCCGCACCCGCACCCGCGAGCATTCCGGCCCCGAGGACGACCGCGAGCACGAGCACACACCCGAACCCGGCGCGTCTCGCGGCCCTTCGCGCCGCGCTCACCGCCGCACCGTCTCGAGCACCTCGGTGCTGGATTCGAACCGCGACCCCCCGGTCGGAACCGATCGCGGTGCCGGTACCGATCCCGGTATCGCAGCTCGGGCCGAGCGCCGCGCACGGCGGCGACGGGCCCCTCGCACCACTCCGGTGACGAGGCTCGCCACGAGCAGGGAGACGGTGATCAGGAGCGCGACCGCGACGGCGACCCACAGCCAGGGCGGCACCGCAGCGCCCGCGCTGGCCGGAGGCACGAGCGACGACGAGCCGCCGCCACCGGCCGCCGCCTGCACCGTCACCTCCGTCTGCGCGACCGCACCGGAGGCCGCGCCCGTGAGGATGAGCACATGGGTTCCGGCCCGGAGATCGGCCGGGACGTCGATCACCGCGGCGACCTCTCCGGCGGCGCCGGCGACCAGCGGACCGACGGCGGCGACCCCGTCGCCGAGCGTCGCCACGACCTGCTCACCCGGCGTGAACCCGCGGCCGGCGAAGCTGAGGGCGTTGCCCGCGACGGCCGTCGAGGTCGTGTAGCCGACGCGCGCCGCCGACGCTCCCGACGCGGCGGCGGAGGTGGGCGCATCCGCCGAACCGCCGGTCGAGCCCGCGCCGGCTCCCGAAGCGGCACCGGAACCGCCGGCACCGGAGCCGGCTCCCGAGCCGGCACCCGAACCGCCCGCACCGGCGCCCACGGCGAACGAGATCGGCGTGAACGTCTCGTTGCTCGCGTTCTTCACCCCGTGCGCCCCGATCGTGATGATGCCGCACTGCACCTCGCGGCAGTCCACCTCGCCGACCTCGCCGTCGCGATCGAGGCTCTCGAAGCGGGCCCCGGGCACGACGAGGTCGACGCTCCACCCTCCCGCGGCGTCCATCACGGCGTTGGCGGCGTCGGCCGTGTCACTGCCGGGGAACGCGACGAAGCGTTGGAAGCCGGCGTTGTCCTTCGCCTCGCTGTCGGGCACGTAGCGGTAGTCGACGCCCACCTGGCCCCCTTGACTGGGGCGCCACGAGGCCGGATCGATCCAGCCGAAGAGCACGTACACGCCACCGAAGCCGCCCGTGACCGCCTGGAAGCCGCTGCCCGTCACGGTGACGGGTGTCGCGTAGTCGGGATCGGCGTTCGCGACGCCGTCGGCGTTCGCGACGCTGACCGACCCGGCCGCGTGGGCGGGCGGAGCGGTCGGTGGGGCGGTCGCCGGCACGAGCGCCACGACGGCCGCGAGGGCGGTGAGGGCCACGAGAAATGCGAGCCTGCTGCGGTCAGGCATGGGATGGACCTCCGAGGGGAACGGTCGTCCGTGCCGGCCGCACGAGCAGCTCGCCCGATTCGGCGACCCGGTGCACGAGGATCGGGTGACGGTACACGGCGCTCAGCAGCGCCGCGTCGAGAGCGTCGGCGGGTGGCCCGTCGGCGCGCACCCGACCGGCTTCGAGCACCACGACCCGGGTGGAGTACGCGGCGGCGAGGTCGAGATCGTGCACCACGACGACGGCCGACCCGCCCTCCTCGGTGTGTCGACGCAGGTGTCCGAGCAGCCGCTCCTGGTGGCGGATGTCGAGGCTCGCCGTCGGCTCGTCCAGCAGCACGAGCCCCGCACCCTGCGCCCGCACCCGGGCCCAGGCCGCCCGCGCCTGCTCTCCGCCCGAGAGCTCGGGCAGACGACGGTGCTCGAGCGCCGCGAGCTCCGCGTCGTCGACGGCGGAGTCGATGCGCGCCTCCTCCTCGGCCGGCGGGAGCGCGGTCCACGGGGCGAGTCCCATCGCCACGACCTCCCGCACGGTGAAGGGGAACGACACCTCGTTCGACTGCGTCAGCACCGAGCGGATGCGCGCCAGATCTGCCGCGCGCCAGGACGCCACGGCGCGACCGTCGAGCGTCACCGAGCCCGACGTCGGCGCGACGTCACCCGCCAGCACGTGCAGCAGTGTCGACTTGCCCGCTCCGTTCGGCCCGACGAGCGCGACGAGCTCCCCCGCATCGACGGCCAGCTCGACCCCGCTGAGCACGGCGCGGCCCTCCAGCACGACCCCCACCCCGTCGGCGACGACCCGGGTTCCCGCCCCACGCATCACGCCCACCCGCCCGACCGCCGCCGCGTGCGCCGGATCAGCCAGAAGAAGAACGGCCCACCCACCAGGGCGGTCAGCATCCCGAGCGGCAGATCGGCATAGGGCACCGCCGTGCGCGCCACCAGGTCGGCGGCGAGCAGCAGCAGTGCCCCGCCCAGTGCGCTCGCCACGATCAGCCGCCCATGGCCCGGGCCGAGCAGCATGCGCATGAGGTGGGGCACCACGAGACCGACGAAGGCGACGATCCCGCAGAGCGCCACGGCCGCGGCCGTCAGGATCGCGATCACGACGATGGCGATCACCCTTGTCGCCTCCACCGGCACCCCGAGATGCCGCGCCTGCCGCTCCCCCAGGGCCATCAGGTCTAGTCGCCGCGCGAGCAGCAGCGCGAAGACCGTGCCGGCCAGGCAGATCGGCAGCACGATCGCGACGTCCTGCCACCGGCTGCCGTTCAGCGAGCCGAGCTGCCAGAACACGATCTGCTCGCGCTGCTGCGTCGTGGCGGCGAACATCAGGAAGGCGATGCCCGCCCCCGCGACGGCGGTCACGGCGATCCCGGTGAGCAGCAGCGTCACCACCTCGGTGCGCCCTCGCGAGCGCGCGGTGAGGTAGACGAGCAGCGTCGTTCCGAGGCCCCCGGCGAACGCGAAGACCGGCGCCGTCAGGATGCCGAGGAAGGTGACCCCGAGGACGATCGCCGTGCCGGCCCCGAGCGCCGCCCCGGCCGAGACCCCCACGACCCCCGGCTCGGCCAGCGGATTGCGGAACACCCCCTGCATCACCACCCCGCCCACGGCCAGCGACGCCCCGACGACCGCCGCCATCGCGATCCGCGGGAAGCGGATGGCCCACAGCGTGGCGTCGGCGTTCGGATGCGCGGGCACCGCCGGCACGGGCAGCACCGCCGGGGCGCCGACCCCGGCCAGCAGCTCGTTGCCGTGCAGCGCGAGCGATCCCACGATCTCCGGCAGCGGGATCGGCAGCTGCCCGACACCGGCCGAGACCACCGCCAGCAGCACGATGCCGATCCCGAGCAGCAGCACCGTGAACCGGTACCGACCCGCCCCGGAGGGCACCGGGGCGACCCGGCGCGGAGCCGGCACCGCCACCGGAGCGACCGTGGCGGTCACCGGGCGGCATCCGGGGCGTAGAGCCCCACGGCCAGCGCCTCGAGCACCCGGGCGCTGTCGGGCCCGAAGCTGAGGATCTGCGAATCGGGCATGTCGACCACCCGGCGGTGCTGCCCGGCGGGCGTCTGCTGCAGCGCGGGTACGGCCTCGAGCAGACCGTCGACGCCGTCGACCGACTCGAGGCCGCCGGTCATCATCAGCACGAGGTCGGGCGCGGCGGCGACCAGCCCCTCGTCGGTCAGGGGGCGCATGCCGCTCCAGCCGATCTCGGCGGAGACGTCGATGCCCCCCAGCGCGGTGACGAGGTCGTCGGCACCCGAGCCCTGGCCGAACAGATAGTAGACGCCGGCCTGCCCGCGCACGTAGAGGAACACGATGCGCAGCCGCTCGGCAGGATCGGCGGGGGCGACGGCGGAGATCGCCGCGACCGCCCGGTCGATCTCGGCCCCGGTCCGCGCCGCCAGCAGGTCGCCGCGCGCCGGCACCCCGAGCCCGGTCGCCACCTGCCCGATCAGCTCCCCGGTGCCGGCGAGGGATCGGTGCGAGTCGACCACGACGACCGGAACCCCCGTGTCGCGCAGCTGCAGAACGGTGTCCCAGGGGCCGAGGCTCGTGTCGGTGACGATCACCGTCGGTGCCAGCGCCAGGATGGCCTCCGCGTTGAGGTCGTGGCCGTTCCGGGTGACGAGCGGCCGATCGGCGATCTCCGCGAAGCCGCTCGAGACGTCCCGGCCCACCACGTTCCCGCCGAAGCCCAGCTCGAAGACGATCCGCGAGAGCGAGCCGTACACGTCCAGGGCCAGGATGCGCGAGGTGTCGGTCACGGTCACGGTCGTGCCCTGCGCATCCGTCACCGTCGTCGGGAGCACCTGAGGGGGCTCGACGATCGCCTCGACCGCGCTCGATCGGGCCTCGACACTCGACGGCCCCTCCCAGGCCTTCGGATTCGCGACCGGCGTCACCTCGGCGAGAGCGGGGGTGGCCGGGCCGACGGCGGCCGATCCACCGGCGTCGGACGAGCATCCGCAGAGCAGGACGAGACTCACGAGGGCGCCGGTGACGGCGAGGAGGGGGCGGGGCAGGGAGGTCACGGAATCCACTCTAGCTTTGGTTAGGCTTAACTTACTATGGTTAGGCTGTCCTAACTTAGGGCGCTCGTCAACCGTTCAGAAAGGCAGCACTGTGGCTTCACGCAGCACTGTGGATTCGACCATCCGAAGGCAGGGGCGCAGCGCGCTCCGCCGCCCCCTCGCCGTCACCGCGGCGGCCGCGCTCGCCGCCGGTCTCGCCCTCACGGCGACCACCGCGGCGAGCGCCGCGCCCTCCGCGGGCACCATCACCGACGCCTCGTTCACCTGGGGCCTCAGCAACGAGGCGGGGGGCGGAGCCTACTTCGGCGGCTGCAACTTCCTCAGCGCCGGCACCGCCGGCGACACCGGCAGTTCACGCCTGTGGACCGAGGCCGACGGCTTCTACTCCGCCGAGAGCGGCGACGTCAGCATCGTCAAGCCGGATGCGTCGGGCGCTCTCGTGCCCGCGAGCTGGGCCACGAAGTGCCAGACCCCGGCCGGCACCGCCGTGTCGCCCGGATCGACCGCCTCCCTCACCAAGAACGCCGTCGTCTTCGGCGGCGGCTCGGGCACCGCGGCCGCCGACGGCTCGATCGAGATCTCGTGGACCGGGTCGTTCACCGTCGCCTTCTACGGCGGCCTGACCTACTGGACGGCCACAGACCCCGTCCTGACCCTCGATCCGTCCGGTGACGGCGTGCTGACCGCGACCGCCAGCGGCTACGGAACGAGCATGGAGGACCAGAGCCAGTGGGTGCCGGTCGCCGCCCGGCAGATCGTGCTGGCCGACATCGCGGGGGCGTCCGCCGACGACGAGGGCTTCAGCGTCACCCCGGCCTACCTCGGGGTTCCGGTGACCACCTCCGGCACCCCGCAGGCCACGAGCGGGGCGAGCTGGGGATCGTTCCCGCAGAGCTTCGTCGACTTCCAGACCGCCACCGGCCAGGCGAGCTACTGGTACAGCTCGGGCGGCTCGCGCGACGCGGCCAAGCCGGCGAGCCCGCTCGCGGTGAGCTACTCGCTGGAGGGCGCGGTCGTCATTCCCCCGGAGGAGCCGGCGGCCGACTCCCGCGACATCGAGGTGACGGTTCCCACGGTCGTCACCCCCGAGCCCGAGGACGGCTCGTTCGGTTGGAGCTTCGCCGGCGGCGACGCCATCGCCCTGGGCACCGCGACCCAGGCGGGCAGCACCTTCGTGGCCGAGGGTCCGATGACCCCGATCACGGTCACCGACACCCGCACGGGTGGCACCTCCGCCTACCAGTGGAGCATCTCGGGTCAGGTGGCGGCCTTCACGGCGGGCATCGGCGGTGCCGGCGGTAGCGGCGGTAGCGGTTTCGGAGCGGACGCGCTCGGCTGGACGCCGACCGTGACCGACTCGGGCACGGGTGTCGCGGCGGGAGCCGCCGTGGCGCCCCAGCTCCAGGGCGGCCCCGGGCTCGGCAGTTCGGGCATCCTCGCGGCGAGCTCGACCGCGGCGAGCGCCACCATCGGGGCCGAGCTCCGTCTGGTGATCCCGAGCTCGACGCCCGCGGGCGACTACACCTCCACGCTCACCATCACCGCGCTGAGCTGACCGCTCGGCTCGACCCGGCAGGGGGCGGATGCACGTCCCGCCCCCTGCCTCACCCCACCCCGTTCCTCCCTCTCCCCTCTCCCCTCTCTCCTCCCCCGAGCTCAGGATCTCCATGCGCACCCTCTCGCCCCGCCTGGCCATTGCGACTCTCGCCCTCGCGCTCATCGCGGCACCCGTCGGCGGCCTCCCCGATGCCGCCACGGCCGCGCCGTCCGTTCCCTTCGCCTCCGCCGACACCGGCCCCAGCTGGAGCGTCGCGCCCGCCGACCGGGCACTGCCCGACGGCACCACCGAGACCGGACGGGCGAACTTCGACTACGCCGTCGAACCGGGGGCCGTCATCGACGACGCCTTCGAGATCCGGAACGACGGGGCGGCCCCTCTCGAACTGCAGGTCTACGCCGCCGACGCCTTCACCACCCGGGAGGGCAGCATCGACCTGCTCCCCGCCGGCACACCCTCGACCGACGCGGGCGCCTGGATCTCCGTCGCCGTCCCCCAGGTCACCCTGCAGCCCGGTGAGACCACGGCGGTGCCGTTCCGCATCACGGTGCCCGCGGATGCGCGTCCCGGCGATCATCCCGCCGGTCTGATCTCCTCCACGCCGACCGCCTCCGACTCGGCGACCGTGCAGGTCGACCGGCGGCTGGGCAGCCGGGTCTACCTCCGTGTCGAGGGCGACCTCACCCCCTCCGCGGCGGTCAGCGGGATGCGCGTGGACTACTCAGGCAGCTGGAACCCGCTGGCCGTGGGCGCGCTCGACATCGTCTACACGCTCGAGAACACCGGGGACACGCGGGTGACCGCCGTCTCCTCCGTGACCGCGGGCGGACCGTTCGGTCTGGCCGGCACCTCCGCGAGCGAGCAGCTGGCCGAGGTGTTGCCCGGATCGGCCATCGAGGTGCGGCAGCGTCTCGACGGCGTCGCCGCGCTCGTCTGGCTCAGCGGTGCCGTGCAGGTGCTGCCGGAAGGGGTGGGTCTCGGCGGTGCGGCCCTCGAACCCGTCGACGCGACGTTCTCGTTCGCCGCGGTGCCGTTCGTTCCCCTGATCGTGCTGATCGCCTCCGCCCCGGTGGTGCTGGCGATCGTCCTGCTCGTGCGCACACGGCACCGGCGGCCGGCTCCGGTGTCCGACTAGACGACGCTCGTTTGGCCGGAGCCGGTAGACCTCTGTGCCGCGGCCGCTCGCGGCGGTACTCTGGGCCGACCCGCAACGGAAGGACCCGGCATGAGCGCGAGCGACGAGATCGACCAGCTGATCGCGAAGCATCCCGACTGGCGCGGGGCGAAGCTCGCCGAGATGCGCCGGATCATCCTCGAGGTCGACCCCGGCATCGTCGAGGAGTGGAAGTGGATGGGCTCGCCCGTCTGGGAGCTCGACGGCATCCTGATCGTCGGCGACATCTTCAAGTCGAAGGTCAAGCTCGGCTTCATGTACGGCGCCTCGCTCGACGATCCGGCGGGACTGTTCAACGGCGAGCTCGGGGGCAACCAGCGGCGCAGCGTCGAGTTCGCGGAGGGGCACTCGGTCGACGAGGAGGCGTTCAAGGAGCTCGTGCGCCGGGCGATCGAGCGCAACCGCGCCAAGCCGGCCAAGGCCGTGAAGACCGCGAAGAAGCCCCGCGCCGCATCGACCGCCGCATCGGCATCCGCATCGACCGCCGCACCGGCTGCAGCACCGTCCGCACCGTCCGCGGGCGCATGACCTCCCCCGGGCGCCCCCTCACCCGGCGCGCACTGATCGGCGCGGGCGGCGGCGCCCTCGCCCTGTCCGCCCTGGCGGCCTGCAGCCCGCGCGGTGGCGAAGGGATGGCCGTGTCGACGGCGGCGGGCGCCCCGACGGCGGAACGCGCATCCGGTCTCGAGGCCGCCTTCGACGAGGCCTTCACCGCGTCGGGCCTGGCGGGCTGCGCGGTGCGCGTGCGCCTGCCCAACGGAGCGCTGTGGCTGCGCACGGCCGGCGTCGCCGACCTCGACACCGAGGAGCCCTACCGCTCCGGCGACTTCGTGCGCATCGCCAGCATCACCAAGACGTTCACCGCGACCGCGGTGCTGCGGATGGTCGACGAACGCCTGCTCGCCCTCGAGGACACTCTTGACCGGTGGTACCCCCAGGTCCCGAACGCCAAGGAGATCACGCTCGAGCAGATGCTCGGTATGCGTTCGGGCATCGCCGACTTCACCGCCGACGCCCGGTTCGACGACCGGTTCGCCGCCGACCCGGCCATGCCGTGGAGCCTGGAGCAGACGCTGCAGGTCATCCTGCGCAACCCGCCCGAGTTCGCGCCGGGGGCCGAGGTGCAGTACTGCGACTCGAACTACGCACTGCTCGGGGCCATCGCCGCCCGGGTCGACGGCGCCTCGCTGGCCGAGGTGCTGACCCGTCGCGTGATCGGGCCGGCCGGGCTGCTGAACACCTACTACCCGGCGGATGACGAGATCGGGTCTCCGCATCCGCAGGGCTACGTGCCCACGGTGACGAGCGCGGGCGCCATCGACCCCGCGGTGCCGCCCACCGTGGTGAACGAGGTGAACCCGGCGGTGCCGGCCGGGGCGGGGGCGCTCATCTCGACGCTCGACGACGTCTCGGCCTGGGGCGACGTGCTCGCCGACGGCCGGCTGCTCGGGCCGCTCACCCAGGCCCGGCGCCTGCAGACGCAGCGCTTCGAGGGCCAGAAGCTCGACTTCGGCTACGGGCTCGGCATCACGAACTTCAACGAGTACCTGGGGCACGACGGGGCGATCTTCGGCTTCAGCTCGGTGGTGCTGACCCGGCCCGAGACCGGCACGCAGATCGCCATGGCGGGCAACACCTCGACCAACTCGACCACGCCGACCCTGTCGATCGCCGTGGCCCTGATCGACGAGATCGATCCGTCGCAGGGCACGTCGGCGGGGTGATCGGCATTTTCAGGCGTTACCTATGAGGCGTCTGTAAGCTGGATGACGACGATCGGTGCGGCCTCGAGCCGCACATGCGCCGCCCACCTCCGCGGCGTGAGACGAAAGCGAAACCCGAGTGACCTTGACTCCCCCCTCCGACAACCCGTCGGCGCCTCTGTCGCGTCGCGCCCTGCGCGAGCAGGAGCGGGCTGCCGAGGCGGCGGCGAAGCGCCGACCGGCGCCGGCCACGAGCACCGCGGTGACGACCACCGCGGTCGCGACCACCGCCGTCGCCGCAACCACGGTCGCCGCCGCCCGGCCCGCCCCCGCCGCTCGGCGCGCCCCGCGCAAGCCACGCTGGCAGGCAGTCGTCGCCATGTCGTTCGCCGCACTGCTGGCCGCCGCCACCTCGCTCTCGGCGATCGAGACCTCCGACTCCTTCGCGTACACCCCCGAGATCGAGGCGGCGCCCGCTGCGCAGGAGCTGCTAACGTCCTCCGGAACCGCCGCCTCGGTCTGGCGCGACGGCTATGGTGCCACCACCCCCGAGGAGCTCGCCGCCGCCAAGGCCGCCGCCCGCGCCGCCGAGGTCGCGGCGAAGGTCGCCTCCATCGGCTTCCGCACCGCCTCGACCTACACGAACAACCCCGACAGCGCCGTGCAGTGGCCCTTCCCGGTGGGCGTGCCGATCAGCGACGGCTTCGGCCCCCGCTCCTCCCCCGGCGGCATCGGCAGCACCAACCACAAGGGTGTCGACTTCACCCCCGGCCAGGGCAAGCCCATCTCGGCGGTCGCCTCAGGCGTGGTGCGGCTCGTGAACGGCTCCGACAACGGCGGCCTCGGCGTGTACGTCGTGGTCGACCACGTGATCGACGGCCAGAACGTCAGCAGCTGGTACGGGCACATGCTCTCCGGCTCACCGGTCGTGTCCGAGGGCCAGGCCGTCGTGGTCGGCCAGCAGCTCGGCTCGGTCGGCAACACCGGCACCTCCACCGGTGCCCACCTGCACCTCGAGATCCACCTCGACGAGACCCCCGTCGACCCCATCGCCTGGCTGACCGCGCACAACTAGCGCCCGAGGCAGCAGACTGGGGTCACCTCCCCGATCGGAACGAGCACGCCCATGACCGAAACCGTCGACGCCCGTGTGGCCGTCTACATCGACTTCGACAACATCATCATCTCGCGCTACGACCAGGTGCACGGTCGCAGCCAGTTCATGCGTGACAAGTCGCGTGGCTTCGGCGGCGGCGACGCCGAGAACTCCGAGAAGCTGCGCCGCGCCACCGTCGACATCGGAGCGGTGATCGACTTCGCCTCCTCCTTCGGCACCCTGGTGCTCACCCGCGCCTACGCCGACTGGTCGGCATCGGTGAACGCCGATTACCGCGGCCAGCTCGTGGGGCGCGCTGTCGACCTGGTGCAGCTGTTCCCGGCGGCGGCCTACGCGAAGAACGGCGCGGACATCCGCCTCGCCGTCGACGCCATCGAGGACATGTTCCGCCTGCCCGACCTCACCCACGTGGTGATCGTCGCTGGCGACTCCGACTACATCGCGCTGGCACAGCGCTGCAAGCGCCTCGGCCGCTACGTCGTCGGCATCGGCGTCGCCGGGTCGACGAGCCGCTCGCTGGCCGCGGCCTGCGACGAGTTCGCCACCTACGACGCCCTGCCGGGCGTGAAGCCGGTGCCCGAGTTGGAGCCTGCAGCGGCGCCGGCGGCGAACGAGGCCTCCTCACGCTCGTCGGGCGGCTCCCGTCGGGGCCGCAAGAGCGCCGCCCCCGTCGAGGCCGCCGCGTCGGACGACACAGCCGACGCCACCGAGAGCACCGAGAGCACCGAGACGACCTCTGGTTCAGCGACCGCCGCCGCCGAGGCGGCCACCGACGCCGTGGCGACCGACGTGGCCGCCGCCGAGCGCCTGCTGCAGGATGCGCTCGAGCAGGTCGCACCCCCGGCCGCCAAGAAGCGCGGCCCGCGGCGCGCGAAGTACCCGCCCGAGATCATCGAGGACGAGCCGGAGACCGAGCCCGAACCCGAGCCCGAGGACCCTCAGGCCCTCGCCTCGAGCCTGCTCGAGCGCGCCCTGCGACTCGGCCACGAGAAGGACGACGACGAGTGGCTGCACAGCTCGCTCGTGAAGACGCAGATGAAGCGCATGGACCCGTCGTTCAGCGAGAAGGCCCTCGGCTTCCGCTCGTTCAGCGATTTCCTGAAGTCGCGCGACGCGATCGCCGAGCTCGACGACTCGTCGACGGCGAACCTGGTGCGCCTCACCCCCGCCCTCGCGAACGCGTAGTCGCGAGCGGCACGAACGAAGAAGGGCCCCGACGCCGAAGCGTCGGGGCCCTTCTCGGTGGACGGGGCCTACGCCTCGCTCATCACCGCCTTCTCGGCCTGGCCGCGCGCCGCGAGGGCGGCGGCACGGGCGGCGATACGACGGGTCTGCTCGGCCTGGCCGGCGTCGAGCACGTCCTGCTCGACCTCGACGCTCGGCACGTGCTCCTGGCCGTTGTACTTCGCGATGTACTCGTCGAGCTGAGGGCCCGACTCCCACGACGTGATCAGGCAGTAGCGGGGCTCGGTGCCGTAGTGGGCGGCCGCGTGCCAGAGGCGCTGCGTGTCGACGATCAGCTGCGCGCCGGCGGGAAGAGCGATGCGCACCTCGCCCTCGGGGTCGGTGCGGTTGTGCCGCAGCACGAAGTAGCTGTCCTTGTCGTCGGTGAGGTTGAAGAATCCGCGCACGACCCAGCCGGTGCCGTCGGGGTTCAGACGGTTGTTGTCGTCCTGGTGCAGGTTGTACAGGGCGTCGGCGTACGTGTTCGGCTGGAGCTCGATCACGCGGCAGCGGCCGACGTTCGCGCCCGGCTCCTGGGCGCGCTCGGTCAGGGTCGGGGCGATCTCGGTCTGCGAGTCGATCCAGACGCCGTCCTTGTCGGTGCGCGGCGGCTTGTGGTTCCAGAACCCGTTGCACTCGATCTCGCCCTTGGCGCTGGCGAGCGGAGCGAAGCGGGTGTC
Source organism: Herbiconiux gentiana (assembly GCF_024978135.1). Classification (GTDB taxonomy): domain Bacteria; phylum Actinomycetota; class Actinomycetes; order Actinomycetales; family Microbacteriaceae; genus Herbiconiux; species Herbiconiux gentiana. Next base: position 36,344 of record NZ_JANTEZ010000008.1, read on the forward strand.
ACCGGAGGACTTCCAGTCGACGTACTCGATGTCGAGCCACTCCTTGGGGTCGATCTCCTTGTTGTAGCGGTCGAGAACCACGTAGCCGGTCTCTTCGAGAGCGGCGGACTTGATGTAACCCATGACGCGAATCATGTCCTTTCGTCGGAGGGCCAGCACGTTTTAACAGGCCCAACTTAGGCAAGGCTAACATCCGGCTCCTGCGAGCGCCCGACGACTCTGCACAGATGTGCAGATCAGGCACCATCGGCCGGTGTCGACAGCCACTGCGGGTTAGGTTAGCGACCAGTCACTACCGTGAAGGAACAGCAATGAAGCACATCACACCGCGCCGCAACGCGCTCTGGCTGGCGATCGCCCTCGCCCTCTGCCTGATCTCCGCCGTCGGAGCCTCCCTCGTCCAGACCTCCGGCGGCCACGTGGCCGTGAAGGACCTGCGCTGGGAGACCTCCTCGGGCGAGACCCTGAGCGCCCTGCTCTTCAAGCCCGACACCGCGACCGCCGACGACAAGGCACCCGCCATCGTCGTCAGCCACGGCTGGTGGAACAACCGCGAGATGCAGGACGCCAACTACGTCGAGCTCGCCCGCCGCGGCTACGTCGTGGTCTCGATCGACATGTACGGCCACGGCAACTCCGAACCGCTCGCGAACGAGGCCATCCCCGTGAACGGCACCGGCATGTACGACGCCGTCAAGCTGGTCGCCGACCTGCCCTACGTCGACACCGACCGCATCGGCATCACCGGGCACTCCAACGGAGCGCGCGCCGCCAACTACAGCGTGGTCGCCGACAACGAGGCTCCCACCCCGCTGATCTCCTCGGTGCTGCTGGTCGACAACGAGGCGTTCTACGCCGACGCCGACGGCGAGTACACGAACATCTACGGCAGCCGCGACGTCGGTCTCGTCGCCGACCAGTACGACGAGTTCTTCTTCCGCAGCTACGACGCGAACGGGGTGGCGCTCACCGCACCGCGTGACTTCGTCGGCACACCGAACGCCCAGTCCTTCCTGAACTTCGGCGTCGACCCGGCCACCGCCGGCGAGACCCGCGAGGCCGGCACGTTCTATACCGAGTCGGTCGACGGCACGGATGCTCGGCGGATCCTCTACACGCCGGCCCAGACCCACCCGTGGGGCCCGTTCTCGAAGCAGACCACGAGCGACGTCATCGCCTACTTCGACGCCACCCTCGGAGCGCCCGACGCCATCGACCCCGGCGCCCAGGTCTGGCAGTGGAAGGAGTTCTTCAACGCCCTCGGACTCGTGGGCTTCGGCATCTTCCTCGTGGCCTTCGCCCGGGCCCTGCTCGGCACCCGCGCCTTCGCGGGCCTGCGTCGCACCGAGCTGCCCGACGCGAAGCCGCTGAACCGCACCGGTCTCGTCTGGTTCTGGGGTTCGATGGTCGTCTCGGCGCTGATCTCGGGGGTGACCTACGTGGCCCTGTCGCAGAGCGACGCGATCGGCACGCTCGCCTTCAACTCGGCCCCCTCGCTGTTCCCCCAGGGCGCGGTGTTCTTCATCGCCCTGTGGGCCGCGATCAACGGTGGTGCCGCCCTCCTGATCATGGCGGTCTCGTGGTTCGCCGTCGGCCGCAGGACGGGGCTCGACCTGCGTGCCGCGGGCATGCTGCCGGGCTGGAAGAAGTTCTTCCAGGCCGTCCTGCTCGGCCTCGTCGTGGTGGTCGCCGCGTTCGGCATCGTCGCCGTGGTCGACTACTTCTTCACCACTGACTTCCGCCTCTGGGTGCTCGCGGTGAAGTGGTTCACGCCCGACAAGATCCCGCTGGCCCTGCTGGTGCTGCCGTTCTTCCTGCTCTACTTCTTCGCCAACTCGGTCGCGGTGAACGTGTTCAACCGCTTCACCCTCGGCGGGCGCGAATGGGTCAACACGGCCGTGCTCGCCCTGTTCAACGCCCTCGCCCCGATCGTGCTGGTCGTGGTGCAGTACACGGTGTTCTTCAGCAGCGGCGAGCTGGTGCCGGGCTTCGGCGGCATCTTCAGCATCTGGCTGTTCCCGGTGATCGTCATCCTCGCGGTGGCCGCCGTCGTGTCGCGGAAGCTCTACCGCGCGACGGGCAACCCGTACGTCGGCGGGTTCATCATGGCTGCGACCGTGAGCCTGGTCTCGGTGACCAACACGCTGACGGTCACGAGCTAGCGCGGAGGCGCATCCGCCCGCCCGGAGCTAGCTCAGCAGCTCGATGCCGAGGGCGGTGGACACCACCAGGCGGGCGCCGCGGGCGAACATCTCGTTCACCTCGTCGGCGCTCGCCCCGGTGAGCTCGCGGCTCAGCTCGAGCGATCGGCTGAAGCGGGCCGCCACCACGGTCCTGATCTCGGGATGCGTGGCCGACGCCGCCCAGGCCTGCAGCTGGAAGCGCAGCAGATCGGCCTCGGCGATGGTGTGCCTGAAGGCGTACCCGATGTCGTCGAGGGTTCCCGGATGCCCGGCGGCGGCCCTCTCGGCGAGCCGCGCCCTGGCGTTCTGCTCGATCAGGTCGTAGCAGAGCTCGACGCAGGCGATGAAGAGGCCGGTCTTGCTGCCGAACAGCTTGAAGAGGTAGGGCTGCGAGACGCCGAGCGCCTCGGCCACCACGCCGACAGGGGTGCCGTCATAGCCGCCGCGCGCGAACTGCGTCATGGCCTCGCGGGCCGCCTCCGAGCGTCGCGCCTCGGCCGTGCTTCTCATGATGCGACCGTAACGCACGCACCCTGAGCGGCGCCCCGCCGCGGTGTCGCAACCGCGGGCGGGCCGGGCGCATCCCGTAAGCTCGATTGCTGCGCAGCACGGCGATCCGAGAGGCGAAGCGAACACACATGGTCACTGCTACGAACGTCGAGGCGACCGCGGTCAACACCATCGCCTGGCTCTCCGACCCCGCGACGACGATCGTGGTGCCGGTCTATCAGCGCCAGTACCGGTGGGACATCGGGGGCTGCGAGCAGCTGCTCGGCGACATCCGGTCGGTGGCGCGCAGCGACGACGGGCAGACCCACTTCATCGGCTCCATCCTGAGCACCGCGAACACCGCCGACACCTCGGACACCGCCGACGCCTCGAGCACCGCCGACACCTCGGACACCGAAGGCACCGTGGCGTCGGGCGACGACGCCGCCCTCGTGCTGATCGACGGGCAGCAGCGCATCACCACGCTGATGCTGCTGATCGCCGCCCTGCACCACACGGTGCGTCACGAGCAGCCGGAACTGGCGGCGGAGCTCGAGCGGGTGCTCGTGCGGGAGACGGCGGCAGGCGCATCCGGAAGCCTGCGCACGAAGCTGCGGCCGCACCGGGCGTGGGCCGAGGTCTTCGAGAGCGTCGTGCTCGACCGTCGCGGGGCGGGCGAGGAGCTGCGGGAGTCGCGGTTCGACGACAACTACGCCTTCTTCCGCAGCCAGGTGCGGGTCGAGGAGGTGCCGCTGATCTGGCGCGGGCTGCAGAAGCTCGAGCACGTGGCCATCACGCTCGGCGCCGACGCGAACGCGCAGCAGATCTTCGAGAGCCTGAACTCCACGGGTGAGCCGCTGCGCGACCACGAGCTCATCCACAACTACGTGCTGATGGGGCTCTCGCACGCCGAGCAGAGCGAGATCGAGCGCGAGTACTGGCTGCCGATCGAGCAGAACACCGGCGAGTCGATCGCGAGCTTCTGGCGCCACTACCTCGTGATGCGAACCGGTCGCGAGGTCGTGGTCGCGGGCGAGCGGGGGGTCTACGACGCGTTCCGGCAGGAGTTCCCGCGGCTCGACCTCGCCACACTGCGGCGGCACGCGGCGGAGTGGCGCGAGTACTCGGCGGCCTATCGGGTGCTGCTCGACCCGTCGCAGGAGGGCGACCCGGTCGTCGCCCGGCAGCTCGGCTGGCTGAACACCTTCGGTCGGGGGCTGTACCCGCTCGTCATGCGCGCCTATCACGACCTCGTGCGGGGGCAGACCTCGGCAGAGGCGTTCGTGGCGCTGGCCGAGATGCTGCAGTCGTTGCAGCTGAGGCGCATCGTGGTGGGGCTGACGAACGAGCGGCTCGTGGCTCGGCTGTGCCGAGCGCGCGCCGAGGGCGACGAGAGTCTGGTGCGGGCGCTGTCGCGCATCACTCCGTCGGATGAGCGGGTGAAGGTGGGGCTGAAGTACACCGAGCTGCCGCACGCCGCGTACGTGCTCGGGCGGCTCTCGGGTGCAGCCGGTCTCGATGGTCTCGATGGTCTGGGCGGTCTCGGCGGTCTGGTGCTCGAGCACGTCGCGCCGCTGGCGCCCGGCGACGGCTGGAGCGGCGACGGGGTGCGCACGTGGGCCGACTACGGCGACGACGAGCAGAACAGCGCCCGCGCCCTGGCCCAGACGCTCGGCAACCTGACCCTGCTCGAGGAGCCGCTGGCCGAGCGGGCGTTCGACGAGTCGTTCCCGGCCAAGCGGCCGCTGTACGCCGCGAGCGAGGTGCCGCTCACCGCCGAGCTCGCGTCGGTGGAGTCGTGGGGCACGGCGGCGATCGCGGCGCGCACGGTGGAGCTGACGAGGCGCTTCCTCGACGTCTGGCGGCGACCCGGCACCGCGTTGATCGACGACGACAACCTCACGCCCATCCTCGACGCGGTGCGCCGCCGGGGCTGGCCGCGCGGCTGGGAGCGTGAATACGAGTACGTCGAGTACCGGGGCGAGCACTGGGAGGTCTACGACGTCAAGTATCTCTTCAACCGAGTGTTCAAGCGGTTGTGGGCGGATGCGCGCCCGGCGGTGATCGCGTTCAGCGACCGCCGCGGCGGCCCGATCTACGACGCCCGCGCGTGGACGGGTCACTGGGACGAGCTCGACGAGTCGCACTTCCTCTACCTGGGGTGGGACTCGAAGTACATGCTCACCGCCGTGCAGGGTGTGCTCGAGGAGGCGGGGATCGCCTCGGAGGTGTTCGTGAAGTACTCGTACTTCGGCGCGGTGATGTAGCGGGTTCTCGGTGTTCACGGATGCTCTGCTGGGCTGATCCACACGAAGCCCGGCCAGGATCGATGGAAGACACCGCCCGACCTCACCCGACCGGAAGGCCCCCGTGAGCAACCTGCAGCGCATCCTGAATTTGGCATCGAAGGCCCTCGACAAGAAGGGGGCGTCGGGTGGCGGGTCGGGTTCCGGCTCGTCAGGTGGCCGCTCGGGCTCGACCGACTGGCGCGATCTCGTGCGCTCGGCCGCCGAGAAGGTGACGGGCGCGCCGGCGCCGACGCCTACCCCTTCGCCGCAGCCTGCGCCGCTGGCCGGGGCCGGGGCTGGAGCCGGCGCTCTTGCTGGTGCCGCGGCCGGCGGTTCCACATCTGCGCGCGCCTCCTCGGCCCACGCGTCCGCATCCGCCTCCAGCCGCCCGGTAGCCGGCGCCGCGCTCAGCGCCGAGGATCGCGGGGCCATCGCCCGCTACGACTACCTGCTGAAGACCGCCGATCCGGGGCAGCTGGAGCAGGTGCACCGCGATGCCTTCGCGCGGTTGACGCCGGCGCAGCGCGTCGAGGTCGAGTCGCGGCTGCGGGCCGAGCTGCCCGCCTACGAGCAGCCGGCGTCGGCGTCGTCCGACGACCTCGCCCGCGCGGCGACCCGCGGCGAGGCGCACCACCCCGGCTTCCTCCGCGGCCTCTTCACGAAGGTCATGCCGACCGGAGGCTTGAACACAGGCGCCGGGCACGGGGTGGGCGCCGGGCACGCAGCCGGAGCAGCCGGCGGACGCGGCGGGGGCGCGGGGGCGGCGCTCGGGGCCGCGGGCGTCGGGGCGGTGGCGGGAGCGGGGTCCGGCGTGGCCGGCGGACTGCTCGTCGCGGTCGCCGGTGGGGCTGTCGTGAGCAGCGTCGCTGCTCCCCTGGTGGAGCAGGCGGCGAACCTCGGCACCGACTTCGAGGCGTTGAGCGGCGACCTGAGCCAGTTCGGGCTCGGCGAGCTCGGCCTCGACCAGCTCGGCTTCGACCAGCTCGGCGTCGACCAGCTCGGTCTCGGCGAGGTCGCCACCGGCGCCGAGGACCTCGCAGCCGGAGCCGGCGACGCCGTCGCGGGCATCGGCGAGCAGGCCACGGGCTTCGGCGAGCAGCTGTCGGAGTTCGGCTCGAACTTCGGGATCCCGGGCCTCGGTGGCCTGGGCAGCCTGTTCGACCGCTAGCCCGTCCGGGCCGTCCGGGCGGTCGCGAACCGCAAAGAGTGCTGGCAGCCCGGACCCCCCACCGACGACTGCGGTTGGCTGGACCGATGCGAAACCCCACCAGGTCCATCCGCACAGTCGCCGTAGCCGCCGTCCTGGGCACCTCGGCCCTCCTCGCCGGCTGCACCCCGAACGCCGGGCAGGTTCCACCGACATCCGCCGCGAACACACCCTCCAGCACGGCGGCCGTGGGCGCGACCCCGAGACCAACGCCCACCCCCACCTCCACCGTCCAGGCACTGTCGGCCACCGACCCCACCGCGCCGTACGACGAAGCCGAGACGTCCCGCTGGTTCGCCCGCGTCGCCGACGAGGTCAGGATCAGCCTGGGCCTCGACCGCGCGGCGCCGGGCATGACCGTGCATCTCGACGCCGAGACCAGCCAGAACCACCTCGTCACCATGAAGAGCCTGCCCGCCGGCGACTACTCGTTCCACCTCGCCTGCCGGGGCGGCGGCTCGCTCACGCTTTCCGTGAGCGGCGGAACCCCCGGCCCGGTGGTCGAGGGCCCCTGCACCGACGAACTCGTCTCGGGCGCCTTCACCGCTGCCGAGGGCGGCACCGAGTTCCGCTTCACCGCGACGGGGGACCCCATCGACGCGGCCCTGCACTACTCCGCTGCAACACCGTGAACATCCCCGCGACCCCATCGACGCGCCGCTGCGCTACTCCCCTGCGACACCGTGACCACCGCCGCGGCACCGTCGACGCGGCGCTGCATTACTCCGCCGTCGCGCCTTGACGGCCGCCGCGACACCGGCCGGCCGGGCCGGGGCGCTTAGGATCGGCTGATGCAATCTCAGCACCGCCTGCGCTTCCTGGCCATCGGGGCCGCCGTGACGGCTGCACTGGCGGGGCTCGGCGGATGCGCGGCCGAACCGGCTCCGACTGCCGCGACCGACGCCACCGCGACCCCGACCGCGACCGCGACCGCGACCGCGACGAGCGACCTCCCCTCGCCCACGACCTCGGCACCCACCGCAGGAGCCACGCAGAGCGCGGCGCCGGCCGTCGATCCGGCGGCGCTTGTGTGGCCGGCGGAGGGGCAGGGCGCGGTGGGCATCGCGGCTCCGGACGGCACGGCGCAGCTGCTCGGCCAGAGCCCCGGTGCCGCCACCACGCCGGTGCCGATCGCGAGCATCACGAAGGTGGTCACGGCGCTCGTGGTGCTGGACGCGCATCCGCTCGTCGACGCCGCCGACCCCGGCCCCACGATCACCCTCGGCCAGGCGGACCTCGACGTCACCGCCGCGGTCGAGGCCGACGGCCAGTTCACCGAGCCGATGTTCGACGGCCAGCAGGTGTCGCTGCGGGACGCCCTCGCCGTCACGCTGCTGACCAGCGCCAACAACTACGCCGAGTCGACGGCTCGGTGGGCCTTCGGGTCGCAGGAGGCGTTCCTCGTGGCCGCTCGCGCCTGGCTCGACGAGCACGGGCTCGGAGGCACGGCGCTGGCGGATGCGAGCGGGCTGGACCCGGGCAGCGCGTCGACGCCGGCCGACCTCCTGCGGGTCGCCGCACTCGCGCACGCCGATCCGGCTCTGGCGGCCATCGCGGGCACGGCGTCGATGGAGCAGGCCGACCTCGGGACGATCGTCAACCAGAACGTCCTGCTCGGCGAGAACGGCGTCGACGGGCTCAAGACCGGCTCGACCAGCTACGCCGGCTTCACCCTGCTCACCTCGGCCGTGTGCGTGATCGGGACGGCCCCGGTCACGCTCGTCGCCGTGGTCCTCGGCACCCCGTCGCTCGACGCGCGCTTCGCGGACACCCGGGCGCTGCTCGCGAGCACCGAGGCGGCGCTCCAGCCCTGACAGGGCCGCCGCGCGAGCGTCAGCGCCTAGAGCGCAGGCCCCATCAGCACAGCGAACATCGCGAACGCCCCACCCACGATGAACAGCATCGTCCCGAGCTGCATCGTGCGGGTCTTGTTGCGATCGGCGGTGGGAACGTCGACCTCGAGGATCGGGCATCCCGACCACCCGATCAGCCCGATGCTGAGCACGACGAGGAACGACCCGACCCACCAGAGCACGCCCTCGCTCGGGTTGAGCATGCTCGGGCGCCAGCCGGCCGAGAGCAGCAGGCCCAGGACCACCGCGGTCGCGCCGACCGCGACGCCGAACCATATGGTGCCGGTGCGCATGATGCGCTGCACGTTCTGCTCGGGCGACATCAGTTCGTGCAGCGGCGGAGCGACGGCGATGGGCGCCGCCTGGGTCGCAGGCGCGCCGGCACCGGTGCCCTCGGGTGCGCTTCCCTCGCCGCCGGAGCGGCTGGACATGATCTCGGTGCGGGTCATCACTTCTCCTTCATCCACTATTTACTATGCGTCAACTTCTTCGAGGCCGCCATTGTTCCGGATCCGCCGTCGCGACCAGAGCACAGCGAGCGCGCCGAGCCCGACGAGGAACGCCGTGAGGCCCACGACGTAGGCGATGACGCTCCCCCATCCTCCCGTCGCCGGGTCGAGGAAGGGGTACGGGTAGATCTCCCCACCGCTCGCCGCGGCCCTGATGAAGGTGTACACCGCCCAGGCCACCGGGTACACCGGCACCAACCAGAGCGAGCGCCAGGGCAGGGCGGGCCGGCCCGGCGTGAGCAGCCAGTCGAGCACCAGGATGATCGGTACCCAGACGTGCACGACCTCGTTCGGCCACGACAGACCCTGGAAACCCTCGCGCGGGATGCCGCGCAGCAGCAGGTTGTAGACGAGGCCGGTGACGATCGCGTAGCTGAGGGTGGCCATGCGCACCGTCGTGAAGAGGTGGGTGTCGCGGGTCAGACGCAGGGCGAGCATCCCGCCGACGACGAGCACGACGATGTTCATCAGGCTGGTCTGGATGGTGAAGTAGCTGAAGTATTCCCACGGGTCGAAGGCGTCGTTGGCGACACGGTCGCCGATCTGGATGCCGATGGTGACCGCGAGGGCGAGGCCGACGGCGAGACGGATGACGCCGGCGACGCGGCGGGCGGGGAGGAGAGTGCTGCTCACCCTGGTCATTCGGCGCGGCTCGCCGGTGGGACTGCTCATGCAGCGATGCTAGGGCCAGACCGGCCCGGCCGACGAGGTGCGCGCCTGGGCGGTAGGGCCCGACCGGCCCGCCCGACGAGGTGCGCGCCCGCGCTCGCGCCCCACCACGTACTCCCCCGGGAGGACGCGCGCGCCGCGGCCCGCGGCTACGATCGGGCCATGACCGAGCCGGATCGCGCGAGCGAGTGGGAACCGCGGTTCCGGTTCTCGGGCCGCGCCGCGCTGTGGCTGCCGGTGATCGTCTCGTTCGTGGTGCAGGTGCCCACGACGCTCTGGCTGGCACGCGTCGGCCGCGCGTTCGAGGGTTCGGCGGGCGACGGCGCGGCGGGCGAGGAGTCGTGGCGCTTCGCCGCGCGGCTCGGCCTCGCGATCGTCGGTCCGGTCGCGCTGGTGTTCGCGCGGCGGTTCCCCGGGCCCGTGGTGGCGGTGGTCGCCTCGGCGGCCGGGGCGTACACGCTGGTGGTCGCGGGCGGGGCCGCGCCGCCGTACGTGGCGCTGGCCTTCGCGATCGTCGGCGCCGTGGTGCGCGGGGCGCGGCGCTGGGCGATCGGGGCGGTCGCCGTCGGCTGGGTCGTGACGATCGGGCTGGGTATCGCGCTCGGGGTGCCCTGGCAGGCGGCCCCGGTGACGGCGGTCACGCTGGCGCTGGTGCTCCTGGTGGTGGTCGGGGAGAGCATCCGGAACCGGCGCGCCCGGTACGACGAGCTGCGGCGACGCGCGGCCGAGCGGCGGCAGAGCGCGGCCCAGGCCGAGCGGGTTCGGATCGCCCGTGAGCTGCACGACGTGCTCGCCCACTCGCTCAGCCAGATCAACGTGCAGGCGGGGGTGGGGCTGCACCTCATCGACCGCGATCCCGAGCAGGGGCGCGCGGCGCTGGCGAACATCAAGGCGGCGTCGAAGACGGCCCTCGACGAGGTGCGCTCGGTGCTCGGGGTGCTGCGCGACGACGGCGCGGCCGGCGCTCCTCTCGTGCCCGAGCCGGGGCTCGCGCAGCTTCCCGCGCTCGTCGACGGGGTGCGGGAGCAGGGTGTCGCGGTGACGCTCGAGCTGCGCCTGCCCGACGCGGTGTCGCCGAGCCGGCCCGTGCAGCTCGCGGCCTACCGGATCGTGCAGGAGTCGTTGACGAACGCGCTGCGGCACTCCGGTGGTGGGGCCGCCCGGGTCGGCGTCGGGGTCGAGGGGCGGATGCTCGTGCTCACGATCGAGGACGACGACGGCGCCCCGGGCCCGACCTCGACGCCGGGCCCGAACCTCGCTCCGATCCCGACCCAGCCGGGCGTCGGCAGCGGCAGCCGGCCCGGCGGCGGGCGCGGGATCGAGGGCATGCGCGAGCGCGCGCACCTGCTCGGCGGTCGCTTCGCGGCGGGCCCGACGGCCGCGGGCGGCTTCCGCGTCCGAGCCGAGCTTCCGCTCCTCCCCGGCGAGGAGGGGCGCGCGTGATCCGGGTGGTGGTGGCGGATGACCAGCAGCTGATCCGGGCGGGATTCGCCGCGCTGCTCGGCGCCGAGAACGATATCGACGTGGTCGGTGCGGCCGGCTCGGGCGAGGAGGTGCTGCGGGTCGTGCGGGCGACCCGGCCCGACGTGGTGCTGATGGACATCCGGATGCCCGACGGCGACGGCCTCTGGGCCACCGAGCAGATCAGCGCCGACCCCGTTCTCGCCGCCACCCGCGTCGTGGTCGTGACGACGTTCGAGCTCGACGAGTACGTGGAGCGCGCGATCCGGGCGGGCGCGAGCGGCTTCCTCGTGAAGGACACCGAGCCGGTCGAGCTGATCCGCGCCGTGCGCGTGGTGGCGGGCGGCGACGCGCTGCTCAGCCCCGGGGTGACGAAGCGGTTGCTCGAGCGGGTGGCCGCCGGGCGTCCGGGGTCGGCCGACACGCGGATGCTCGGCCCGCTCACCGCCCGCGAGCGCGAGGTGCTGGCGCTCGTCGGCGAGGGGCTGACCAACGAGGAGATCGCCCGGCGGCTCGTGCTGAGCCCGCTGACCGCGAAGACGCACGTCTCGCGCATCCTCACCAAGCTCGCGGCGCGCGACCGCGTGCAGCTCGTGATCGTCGCCTACGAGGCGGGGCTCGTGGCACCGCGACATGTACTCCCCGGGGAGTAGCGACGGGTCTGCCCCGGGGAGCAGGCCCGGCGGCGGAGTGCATCCGCCGGGCCGATTCGCGCGGGCGGCGGCTCGATGAAGCTGGATCCAGGCGCCGATCGACGCCCACCGTGTCTCGGAAGGACAGCTCATGCTCACCGCACTCACCACCAGCCCGGCCCTCGCTGCCGTCACCGCCTTCGGCCCCCACCACGGGTTCGGCTACGGCGGCGGCCCGGGCTGGTTCGTTCTGCTCATCCCGCTGTTCTGGATCGCGCTGTTCGCGGTGCTCTTCGCCACGGTCGGCCGCCGCTGGCGCCGCCGCGCCTGGGAGGCGAGAGCCGCGGGCACCGCGCCCGGGCGGCGCGCCGAGACGGTGCTCGCCGAGCGCTTCGCGCAGGGCGACATCGACGAGGTGGAGTATCGGGCGCGGCTCGAGGTGCTGCGGGCGAACAATCCGGCGGCCGAGTACCCCGGGCGGTGACGCCCGGGTGACTGCCGGGCGGTGACTGCCGGGTGAATGCCGGGCGGTGACCGCGAGGGGCGGATGCGCGGCGGCGGATGCGCGGGCCGGCCGGCGTCGCGTTCCGGTCAGTTCTCGTGCCGAAACCGCCGTGTGCCGGGGAACGGCGGTTCGGGCATCCGCCGCACCGGCACACTGGGCGCATGCGACTCGACGACCTGCCCCTGCCCGACACCCCCGCCGCCCGGGCCGCCCTGGAGGTGGCACGGCGGTTCCACTCGCCGGCGTTCGTCAACCACGGCGTGCGCTCCTACCTCTGGGCGGCGGCCGCGGCCCGCAGCGAGGGCCTCGCGGTCGACGACGAACTGCTCTTCGTCTCGGCGGCGCTGCACGATCTCGGACTGGAGCCGGCCTTCGACAGCCACACGCTGCCGTTCGAGGAGGCGGGCGGACTGGTCGCCTGGGTCTTCGCGGCGGGCGCCGGCTGGACCGAGGAGCGGCGCGACCGGGCGGCGGCCATCATCGTCGCGCACATGGCCGACGCGGTCGACCCGGCCGTCGACGCCGAGGGGTACCTGCTCGAGATCGCGACGGCGCTCGACATCTCGGGGCGGAACCCCGAGGCCTGGGACGCCGAGTTCCGGGCCGAGGTGCTCGAGGCGTATCCGCGTCTCGACCTCGTCGGCGAGTTCACCGGATGCATCGTCGATCAGGCAGAGCGGAAGCCCGGCTCCACGGCGGCCGCCGCGGTCGCCGCCGGCCTGCCGGCGCGGCTGGCGGCGAACCCGCTCCAGCTCTAGCGGAACAGGCGGCGGAGCACCCGCAGCACGGTGGCCCCCACGCCCGACCCGGCCGAGGCCGGTGCCGCGGTGCGAGACGGTGCCGCGGTGCGAGACGGCGCCGGCGTGCGAGACGGCGCCGGCGTGCGGCTCGGCGCCGGAGCAGGCTTCGCACCGGTCGGGGCCGGCCACCCGTAGCGGTCCGAGAGCGCCCCCGCGACCAGCCCGTACCGCGCCTCGTCGAGCCCGACCCCGGCCCGCCGCACCCCGCCCTGCTGCAGCCGGAACACCCGCTCGAGCCGCACCCAGCTCGGCCGCCCGGCCGAGTCCCACGGACCGCTGCCGATGGCGACGTCCCAGCGGTCGTCGTGCGGCTTCGAGGTGAGGGCCACCCCGAGCAGACCGCCGCCCGGCTCGGTGGCGACCACGAGCACCGGGCGGTCCTTCCCTCGGCCGTCGCGCTCCTCGTAGGGCACCCAGGTCCAGACGATCTCACCCGGGTCGGCGGCGCCGTCGGTGTGCGGGCTGTAGGCGAGGCGGATGCGCCCCACGCTCCGCGGATCGACCTCGATCGTCGCCGTCTCCCCGTACCGTCCTGCGCTCGCACCGTCCACGCCGCGACCCTACACCGCACACCCCGCCGAGGGTCGTTCACCGGCAGCAACGATTCGCGAACCGCCGGGCCCGGATCCCCCCGCCGCCGCGCCCCGGCGGTTGAATGGCCGAGTCGCCGCGCTCCGCCGACCCGTTCCGACGCTCGAGGACCCATGAACCGCTCACCCCGCCGCCGCGCATCCGCTCGCCTGCCCCTCGCCGTGACGGTGCTGCTCACCCTCGCCCTCACGGCGACCGCGACCATCACCGGTGCACCGCGCGCGGCCTTCGCCGACGACTACCCGAGCTGGGACGACGTGATCGCGGCCCGCGCCTCGGAGAGCGCGAAGCAGGACGAGATCACGCGCATCCAGGGCATCATCGCCGATCTGCAGGAGAAGGCGCGCGCCGCCCAGGCGCTCGTGACCCAGCGCAGCGACGAGAACGACGTCGCCGCGGCCGCCCTCGCGGCGGGCCAGGCGAAGGCCGACGCGCTGGCCGCCAGCGCCGCCGCCGCCGCGACGAAGGCGGAGGAGTCGAAGAAGCGGGCCGCCATGATCGCGGCCCAGTTCGTGCGCACCGGTGGCAGCGACGTCACCTCGATGCTGCTGACCAGCTCCTCGCAGGGGGCCGATCAGCTGCTCGCCCAGCTGAGCTCGGCGAGCCAGCTGACCCAGGCCGTGAACGCCGTCTACGCCGCGGCGCAGCAGGACGCGAACACCTCGACCACGCTGAGCGCCCAGGCGGAGGTGGCGAAGGGTGAGCTCACCGGGCTCGCCCAGGCCGCGGAGGACGCCCTGCAGGAGGCCGCCGCCGCGCAGCAGGCCATGGTCGCTGCGCTGCAGGAGCAGAACGCGCACCAGGGCGAGCTGCAGGCCCAGCTGACCAGCCTGCAGAGCGACGTCGCCACGACCGAGCAGCAGTATCAGGCCGGCGTCGAGGCCCGCGCGGCCGCCGCCGCCGCAGCAGCAGCCGCCGCGGCCGCCGCCGCGCACCAGGGCGGCGCCGTGATCGGCCCCGTCTCGGGCGACGCCCAGGCGCTGGCGCAGGAGCTGATGGGCTACGTGGCCGCCGGTCAGTTCCACGGCTCGAGCCCCGACCACATCTTCGAGATCGCTTGGATCGCCCAGGGCCAGGACGTGGAGAACTGCGGCATCGACGTCGTCATCCTGCAGGCGATGGTCGCCGCCGTTCGCGCCTTCGGCAGCGCCGGGGTGAGCGACATCAGCCGTCGCTGCACCGGCCAGATCGAGGGGGCGGGCACGCAGTCCGCGCACTACCGGCAGGGCGGCGGCCACGCGGTCGACTTCACCTCGGTGGGAGGCGTGCCGACCCTCGGCGCCAACGACGCCTCGCTCTCGCTGATCGCGGTGCTCGACCCGATCATGCCGAACGGCTCCCGCGTGGGTCAGTCGAACTGCCGCTACGCCGCCGGCAACGAGCCGTCGTTCATCAACTTCACCGACTTCGCCGACACGTGCAACCATCTGCACATCGACGACTTCTGATCGGCGTTCTAGCCCCAAAGCGCAGGTGATGTCAAGCCGTTTACCGCATGGCTTTCTAATTGCTAGAGTATCTAACTAGTTGCACATCTAGCTTTCGAGGAGACATCATGAACGAGAACACCGCCGCCGGCTTCGACAACGTCCTTCCCTTCGTGCGCCCCGAACAGCTCGTGCACCCCGACCTGGTCGGCTACGTCAAGCGCACCTTCCGGTTCCTCGACCCGGAGCACGCCGCGCGCTTCGACGACGCTCCCGACGCAGCCTGATGTTCGACCCGTCGCTCGCCGACGTCGCGGTCGTCGTCGAAGACGACGGCCGGTGGCGTCTCGACGTGCGCCGCTTCACGGGCGACGTGATCGCGACCACTCCGCTGCACGTCGACGGGGCCTTCCAGCCCCGTGTGCTCGCCCTGGTCACGCGGATGCTCGCCCGGTGGGACGTCGCCGCGAGCGCCGAGTGGGACGGGCACCACGGCACCTGGTCGGCCCTCCTCAACCCCGCCCCCGCCGTCGGTCAGCGGCCCAGCCCGGTCGTCTGAGCCGCGCCCGGCGGTGTGAGCCCCGGCTGGCCGTGTGAGCCCAGCTACGCCGACGCCGACGTCTACACCAGCGGCGGCCCGGTCGTCGCCCGCCGCACCAGTCGCGTCGGCAACGTGATGTGGGTGCGCTCCGGCGTCTCCCCCGCCAGCAGTCCGATCAGCAGCTCGGCCGCCGAGGCACCGATCGACTGCATCGGCTGGCGCACCGTGGTCAGCGGCGGATTCAGCCTCGCCGCCTCGGGCACGTCGTCGAAGCCCACCACCGAGAGATCGCCCGGCACGTCGAGCCCGAGCTCGGCCGCCGTCTGGATGGTCGCGATCGCCGAGAGGTCGTTCGCCGCGAACACCGCAGTGGGCCGGTCGGGTGACGAGAGCAGCGAGGTCGCCGTCTCCCGCGCGATCTCTTTCTCGTAGAGGCCGACCCGCACGAGCGAGGGGTCGAACGGGATGCCCGCCTCCTCAAGCGCGCGCCGGTACCCCGCGTCGCGGAGGTTCGACGAGCGGAGGTCGGGCCGGCCGGCCACGAAGGCGATGCGTCGGTGCCCGAGCTCGATCAGGTAGCGCGTCGCGAGGAGGGCTCCGCCGAAGCTGTCCGACTCCACCGTCGGCAGATCGGCGCGACCCGTGTGCGGGTCGACGGCGACGATCGGCACGTCGGAGGTCACCCCGACCACGGTGGGCGTCACCAGGATCGCCCCGTCGATCAGCGTGCCGCTCAGCCGGCTCAGCGACCGCCGCTCCCAGCCCGTGCTGGCGTTCTGCCGGGAGCCGCTGTAGGCGAGCAGGTCGTAGCGCGAGTCGTGCAGCGCCGCCGCCACCCCCTTGAGGATCTCGGCGCTGAACGGCTCGAAATCGGCCACCAGCACGCCGATCACGCCGGTGCGTCGCGAGCGCATGCTGCTCGCGATCAGGCTCGATTCGTAGCCGAGCTCCTCCACCACCTGCAGCACACGCTGCGTGGTCTCGGCCGAGATGCCGTAGCGGCCGTTCACCGCCTTCGACACCGTCGAGACCGAGACGCCCGCGGCCGCCGCCACGTCGTGGATCGTGGGCCGCCCGCTCACGGCCGCACCACGAGCCGGAAGTCCGACGCGGTCACCACTTCGGACGGCGGCCCGACGGCGATCGGCCCCACCCAGGCGCCGACGAAGTCGCGACCCGCCTCGGGCGCGAGCTCCGTGAGATCGACCTCGGTGAGCAGGGCCCCGTCGACGGATGCGCGGCCGCCCAGCCCGTCGATCGAGAGCTCTAGGCGCGCCTCCCCCGACCCGCTGGCCGACCCGGTCGCGAGCACCGACCGCTCCCCCGGGGTGAGCCGGAGGCACTGCACCACCCCGCCCGCGTCCACCGACAGCTCGAGCAGCGCCCGCTCCGACACCCGCAGCAGCAGTCCGCCGCGCCCGGCCGAGCCCGGCGGCACCCGGATCGTGACCGACACGTCGACCCGCTCACCGGGCAGTCGACGCCCCAGGAACGAGCGCGGCCCCACCTCGGCGGGCTCCCCACCGCCCCGGAGCGTCAGGACCCCATCGGCCTCGAGCTCGGCGAACTCGACGGGGTGGCGCCCGACGCCCGTCCAGGCCAGGTCGAGCGCGCCGGCCCCGAAGCCCGCCACCACCAGGGGCGCCGCGGCCGGAGGCGCACCGCCTCCCGCCGTCGACACCTCTCGCTGCACCCGCCCCACGCCGGGCGCGAAGAGCGGCCGGCCGTCCTCCCACTCGACCGGCACCAGGCAGGTCTCGCGCCCGAGCAGCCCCTCGCGCACACCACCGTCGCCGGCCGCCACCGGGCGGGTCGCGAGCACCGTGGCCCACCAGGCGCCCGTCGCATCCTGAACCAGATCGGCGTGACCGACGGCCGCGAACTCGCCGCGGCGCCCCAGCTCGCGGTGGCTGAGCCGCGGGTTGCCGGGGTCGCTGACGTAGGGCCCGGTGAGCTCGTCGCCATAGGCCACGCACACGGCGTGCTCCCCGGCCGTTCCCCCCTCGGCGGCCAGCAGCATCCACCCTCCCCCCGGGCGGCTCAGGATGCGCGGCCCCTCGGCCCAGACGGCACCGATCATCGCCCCGCCCCAGATCACCGTCGGCACCCCGAGCGGCTGGAACGTCGTGGGGTCGAGCTCGACCAGCCAGACGTCGGTCTGTCCGGCCCAGCGCGCGTCCGCCGCCGGCCGGGTGCCGGTGAGCCACAGCCGATCGCCGTCGACCGTCAGGCACGGATCGATGCCGCCGACCCCGTCGATCCAGACCGGATCCGACCAGGGTCCCCGCGCATCCGTCGCGGTCACCGCAAAGTGCCCGGTGCGCCCCGGCCAGGAGCCGTCGTCGGGCCCCACGACGGTGCAGACCACCACGAGACGGTCGCCGATCACCCGCACCGACGGCGCGAACAGGCCGCGCGACGACTCCAGCCCGGCGAGATCGAGCTGCCCGGGCCGCTCGATGGCGTGGCCCACCTGCTGCCACTCGACCAGGTCGCGGGAGACGTGCACGGGCAGGCCGGGCAGGTACTCGAAACTCGAGGTGACCAGCACGAACTCGTCGCCGAAGCGGCACACGCCCGGATCGGGGTGGCAGCCGGCGAGAACCGGATTGCGGTAGCGGGCCATCGTCGGCTCCTCTCGATGATGGCTCAGCCTAGACCCACAGAAAACAGTTTCGAAAACGTTTGACGACCCGGCGAGCGCTTGCGACACTGAGTGCGCCCGGCCGAGCCGGGACCCCGACCACCCATCCGTCCACAGCGGATGCATCTCAACGAAGAGAGAGCAGGTTGCACTCATGAAACGCTCGAAGATCCTCACCGGATGCGCGGCGCTCGCCCTCAGCGCCCTGGCCCTGTCGGGCTGCGCCCCGAGCTCCGGCGAATCCTCCGACGGCAGCGTCACGCTGACCTTCTGGCACAACTCCACCACCGGCGACGGAAAGAAGTACTGGGAGGACACCGCGGCCGCCTTCGAGAAGGCGAACCCCGGCGTCACCATCGAGGTGCAGTCGCTGCAGAACGAGGAGATGGACGGCAAGCTGCAGACCGCCCTGAACTCCGGCGACGCCCCCGACGTGTTCATGGCCCGCGGCGGCGGCAAGCTCGCCGACGTCGTCAAGGCCGGCCAGGCGATGGACCTCAGCGACGGCATCTCCGCCGACGCGAAGGCCGCCGTCGGCAGCTCGCTCTCGGCGTTCGAGGTCGACGGCAAGAACTACGGCATGCCGGTCTCGGTGCTCCCCTCGGGCATCTTCTACTCCTCCGACCTGTTCTCGCAGGCCGGCGTCACGACTCCTCCGGCGACGATCGCCGACCTCGAGGCCGCCGACGAGAAGCTGAAGGCGGCCGGTATCGACCCGATCGCCGTCGGCGCGAAGGACGCCTGGCCCGCCGCGCACTGGTACTACAACTTCGCCCTGCGCGCCTGCTCGAAGGACGTGCTCGACTCGGCCGCCGAGAGCCGCAAGTTCGACGACCCGTGCTGGCTGAAGGCGGGCGAGGACCTGCAGGCCTTCATCGACACCGCTCCCTTCAACGACGGCTTCCTGACCACCGCCGCCCAGCAGGGCGCCGGATCCTCGGCCGGCCTGCTCGCCAACAAGCAGGCGAGCATGGAGCTGATGGGCGCGTGGGATCCCGGAGTGATCACCTCCCTCACCCCCGACGAGAAGCCGCTGGCCGACCTGAAGTGGTTCCCCTTCCCCGAGGTCGAGGGCGGCGACGGCGAGCCCGGCGCCATGATGGGCGGCGTCGACGGGTTCTCCTGCTGGGTGAACGCGCCGAAGGAGTGCGTCGACTTCCTGAACTTCATGGTCGAGAAGTCGAACCAGGAGGCCTACGCCGACGCGTTCCAGACGCTCCCCGCCTCGCAGGACGCTCAGAGCGTCGTCAGCGACCCGGCCCTGAAGGACGTGCTCGCCGCCTACAACGAGGCCCCCTACGTGGTGGTCTGGCTCGACACGCTCTACGGCCAGAACGTGGGCAACGCCCTCAACGTCGCCGTCGTGGACATGTTCGCCGGCAAGGGTGATGCCGCGAGCATCGTCGACGCCGTGAACGACGCCGCGGCGAAGTCCTGAGGCGCGCGCCGTGGCTACCGTGACCGCACCCCCGCTGACGCCGACATCGACGCCGACGCCCGGGCCGTCGACGGGAGCCACGGCGCGCCGTCGCCGCTGGGCGACCCGGGGCGAACTGGCCCTGCTGCTCGGCCCCGCCCTGATCGTCTTCTGCGGCTTCGTCATCCTGCCGGTGGCGATGGCGGCGTACTACGGATTCTTCAGCTGGTCGGGCTACGGCCCGGCGGTCGACTTCGTCGGGATCCGCAACTACGTCACCATCCTCACCGACCCCGACTTCCACGAGGCGCTCGGGCACAACGCCTTCATCGTCGTGATGTCGCTCGTGCTGCAGGGCCCCCTCGCCCTGGGGCTCGCCCTGCTGCTGAACCGCAAGCTGCGGTTCCAGTCGGTCATCCGGGTGCTGATCTTCGTGCCCTACGTCATCTCCGAGGTCGTCGTCGGTCTCGGCTGGGGGCTGATGCTCCAGTCGAGCGGCGCCGTCAACGGTCTGCTCGACAAGACCGGGCTCGGTGCCTTCGCCGCCGACTGGATCTCGGAGCCCGGCCGGGCGATCTGGACCCTGCTCGTCATCATCACCTGGAAGTACATCGGCTTCGCCGTCATCCTCTTCCTCGCCGGGCTCCAGGGCATCCCCGAGGAGCTCTCCGAGGCGGCGGCCATCGACGGCGCGTCGTTCTGGCAGATCCAGCGGCACATCGTGCTGCCGCTGCTCGGCCCGACCGTGCGCATCTGGGCGTTCCTGTCGATCATCGGGTCGCTGCAGCTGTTCGACCTGGTCTGGATCATCTGGGGCCAGTACGTCGCCTCCACGGCCGGCACCTCGACGATGGCCACCTACATGGTCGCCAACGGCCGCAACGCCGGCAGCTACGGCTACGGCAGCGCGGTGGCCGTCGTCATGTTCCTCATCTCCCTCGCCGTGGCGCTGCTCTACCAGCGCTTCGTGCTGCGCCGCGACACCGACGGCGCCCTCACCGGAAGCAGCAAATGATGGCAACCCCCACCCTGCAGAAGCCGGTGACGGAGCAGTCGACGACCAGGCGCGCACCGGCCGCATCCGCCGCCCCCGTCGGCACCCGGCGCCGCTCGAGCAGCCTCGTGATCTACTTCGTCGCGCTCGTGCTCGTCGGCCTCATGCTCGCGCCGATCGCCTACATCATCCTCGGCGGCTTCCGGTCGAACTCCGAGATCACCGTCGACCCCGCCGGGCTGCCGGTGCAGTGGAACTGGTCGAACTACTCCGATGTGCTCGGCAGCGGCGTGTTCTGGGGCCAGATGGCCAACTCGACCATCGCGGCCGTGGTGACCACCCTGTTCGTCGTGGTGCTCGGCCTGATGGCGGCCTTCGCCCTCTCGCGCTACGCCTTCCGCGGGCGCGGTGCCGTGTACGCCCTGTTCACCGCCGGTCTGATGTTCCCGATGACCGTGGCGATCACGCCGCTCTACATCCTGGTGCGCGACCTCGGGCTGATGAACTCGCTCGCGGGCGTCATCGTGCCGCAGATCGCCTTCGGGCTGCCGGTGACGGTCATCGTGCTGGTGCCGTTCCTCTCGGCGATCCCGCGCGAGCTGCAGGAGGCGGCGTCGATCGACGGCTGCAGCCGCCTCGGCTTCTTCTGGCGGATGGTGCTGCCGCTGGCGGTGCCCGGCGTGATCACCGTGGGCATCCTCGCCTTCGTCGCGAGCTGGAACTCCTACATCCTGCCGCTGTTCATCCTCAACAACGAGGCCGCGTTCACGCTGCCGCTCGGCACCCAGGCGTTCGCGTCGCAGTACTCGGTCGACACGGCGAAGGTGCTGGCCTTCACCTCGCTGTCGATGATCCCGGCCCTCATCTTCTTCAGCCTCTTCGAGCGGCGCATCGTGGGCGGTCTCACGGGCGCCGTCAAGGGCTGACCCTCTCCTGCTAGCCGAAAGCGAACCCGTCGTGACCACTCCCCTCCCCGCCTCCGACCGTGTGCACGGGCTGCTCGCCCAGATGACGCTCGAGGAGAAACTCGCCCAGCTCGTGGGCTTCTGGGTCGATCAGAGCGACGACGCCGTCGCGCCGATGGCCGGAGACATGAACACCCGCGGTCTCTACCGCGACGCCGTCGAGCACGGCATCGGCCACCTCACCCGGGTCTACGGCACCCGCCCGATCGACCCGGTGGAGCGGGCCGACTGGCTCTGGGCCGAGCAGCGACGGCTCGTCGCGGAGACCCGGCTGGGCATCCCGGCCCTCGTGCACGAGGAGTGCCTGACCGGGCTCGCCGCGTGGAAGGCCGCGACCTTCCCCACCCCGCTGGCGTGGGGCGCCGCGTTCGACCCCGAGCTGGTCGAGCGGGTCGGCGCCGCGATCGGTCGCTCGATGCGCGAGGTCGGAGTGCACCAGGGGCTCGCGCCGGTGCTCGACGTCGTGCGCGACCCCCGCTGGGGCCGGGTCGACGAGTGCATCGCCGAGGACCCGTACGTCGTCGGCACCATCGGCACCGCCTACGTGCGCGGTCTCCAGCAGGCCGGCGTGCACGCCACCCTGAAGCACTTCGCCGGCTACTCGGCCTCGCAGGCCGGCCGCAACCACGCGCCGGTGCACCTCGGTGCCCGCGAGCTGGCCGACGTGTTCCTTCCGCCGTTCGAGATGGCGATCCGCGAGGGCGGCGCCCGCTCGGTGATGAACTCGTACACCGAGATCGACGGGGTGCCGGTCGCCGCGAACGCCGCCCTGCTCACCGGTCTGCTCCGCGACGGCTGGGGCTTCGACGGCACCGTCGTGTCGGACTACTTCGCCGTCGCCTTCCTGGCGAGCATGCACGCCGTCGCCGGCTCGCTCGGCGAGGCCGCCCGGCTCGCCCTCGAGGCGGGCATCGACGTCGAGCTGCCGACCGGTGACGCGTACCTGGCGCTCGCCGAGGAGGTGCGCGCCGGCCGCGTTCCCGAGAGCCTGATCGACCGCTCGGTGCTGCGGGTGCTCGGCGAGAAGGAGGAGCTCGGCCTCCTCGACGAGACCTTCGACGAGGCTCCCACCACGATCGACCTCGACGATGCCGAGCACCGGATGCTCGCCCGGCAGCTCGCCGCCGAATCCGTCGTGCTGCTGAGCAACGACGGCGTCCTCCCGCTCGCGCAGCCCTCCCAGGTCGCGGTCATCGGGCCCAATGCCGATTCGGCCGAGGCCCTGATGGGCTGCTACTCCTTCGTCAACCACGTGCTGGCGCACCACCCGGGAACCCCGATGGGCATCGAGATCCCCACGGTGCGCGCCGCCCTGGCCGACGCCCTCGGTTCCGCCGCCACCGTGACGTACTCGCAGGGTGCCGACGTCGAAGGCGACGACCGCTCCGGCATCGCGGCGGCCGTCGCGAGCGCCCGGGACGCCGACGTGGCCGTGGTCGTCGTGGGCGACCGGGCCGGCCTCTTCGGCCGCGGAACCGTCGGCGAGGGCAACGACGTCGAGAGTCTCGAGCTCCCCGGTGTGCAGCGGCAGCTCGTCGAAGCGGTCGTCGCGTCGGGCACGCCGGTGGTGATGGTGGTCGTCACCGGCCGGCCCTACGCGATCGACTGGGCGATCTCGGGCGCCGCGCGCCCTGCGGCCGTGCTGCAGGCGTTCTTCCCGGGCGAGGAGGGCGGCACGGCTCTCGCAGACGTGATCTCGGGAGCCGTGTCGCCGAGCGGCCACCTGCCCGTGTCGCTGCCGCGCTCGGCCGGCGCCCAGCCCTTCTCCTACCACCACCCGATCCTCGGCGGCGCCTCCGAGGTCACGAGCGCCGACAGCACTCCCGTGCTGCCGTTCGGCCACGGCCTGAGCTACACCACCTTCGAGCGCTCCGAGCTGACCGCCGATGCCGAGGTCACCGCCGGTGACGCCTTCAGGGCCTCGGTGCGCATCCGGAACACGGGCGACCGCGCGGCCACCGACCTCGTGCAGCTCTACGCCCGCGACCTCGTGGGCAGCGTCACCCGACCGGTCGCCCAGCTGCTCGGCTACCACCGGGTGGCGCTCGAGCCGGGCGAGGAAGCGGTGGTGCGCTTCCGGGTGCCGACCACCCGGCTCGCCTTCAGCGGTGTCGACCTCACGCGCATCGTGGAGCCGGGCGCGGTGGAACTCTGGGTGGGTCCGTCGTGCGCCGAGCGCGAGACCGAGACGGCGCTCGAGATCGTGGGGGCCGTGCATCCGGTCACGGTCGACGACGAGCTGCTCGTGGCCGTCGAGGTCGACCGGATGCCCGCCCGCGCGGTCGCGCAGGCCTGACCCCGCGCGTCAGCGGGGCCGCCGGTCAGCGGGGCCGCGGGTCAGCGGGGCCGGGCCGCGAATTCGCCCCAAAGGCGGTCGGTGAAGGCGTCGGGCGGGAGCGGAGTGGCGTTGTCCGCGGCGGGTGCAGCGGGCGCAGCCAGCTCCGGCGCCGCGAGGTCGGCGAGGTGGCGGAGGAGTGCGCGGGCCACGCGGTCGTTCTCGCGGCAGGCGACCGCGTTCGTGCGGGGGCGGGAGAAGGCGCCCACGAAGGGCGAGTTCGTGTACGGGCCGATGGCGTAGCTGCGGCCGGAGGGCTCGTCGGCGTGTAGCACCCGGCGGTCGTCGGGGCGCACCGCCAGGCGGCCGGTCGGCGCGCGGAAGTGGGCGTCGTGGGCGACGTCCTCGACCGCGGCGCCCGCGTCGAGCAGCGCGCGCAGCAGTGCGTTGTCGCTGCGGGTCACACTCGTCTCGGGCAGGCGGGCGTCGACGAGGGCGCTGGCGGTGACCTCCTCGTGGTCGGCGGAGCTCGCCCGGAACACCCCTCCCTCCTCGTCGGCCTCGACCCGCAGCCCGGCGCCGAGGAAGTGCACCACCCCCGCCTCCGACAGCGCCAGCAGCTCCTCGAGCCGATGGGCGGGCGGGCCGCTCGCGATGAAGCTGAACCAGCCGAGCCACCAGCCGTTGATGTCCTCGACGCGCGACCGGGCCGTCCACGTGGGTGATGAGACGATCTCGGCGAGGGCGAACAGCGAGGTGAGCAGCGCGATGAACAGCCCGAGGGTGGCGCTGTGCTCGGGCCGGGTGCGCAGGCGCAGGTCGCGCTCGATGTAGTCGCGCACGCGCTGCTGCAGGTCCTCCGCACCGTCGGCCGGGAAATCGAGCGGATGATCGAGCACACGATCGAGCGGACGATCGAGGGTAGGCAGGAACAGCCGGTCGATCTCGTGGATGACCGCGTGCTCGATCAGCTCCGTGAGCGCCGCGGCATCCCGCCGCACCCGCTCCTCGTCGGCCGCGTCGCTCACCACCGGGGCGGCGAAACCGCGACCGCACGGCACTGCCGCCGGCGAACCCGACGCCGTCGCCGCGATCGACGCCCGCGGGTCGAGTGCCTCGAAGCGCGCCGCGAACTCGGCCCAGCCGATCCGCACCCGCTCCGGGTGGCCGGTCGCCAGCTCCCGGTAGTAGCCCCAGAGCATCTCCTGCGCGATCAGCGGCCAGACGTCGGCGGCGAAGTCGAGCGAACCCCGCGACGCCTCGAGCTCCGCGGCGACCGCGGGGGTGAAGAAGCGCCCCGTCGGGGCCTCGCCGGCGAGCGCCGAGCCGATCTTCGAGTGGTACGGCACCCCGCGCCGTGAACCGATCAGGATGCGCGGCTCCCGCCCGGAGGGCTCGTACCTCAGCCGCCCCTCCTCCCGGCGGAACACTCCCCCGCGCCCCTCGGTGAGCAGCACGATCAGGTCGACCGCCGCGAGCCCGAAGCCCCGCACGATCAGCCGCTGGCCGGGCACGATGGCGCGGGTGTCCGCGTCGGCGGTGAAGGCCGGTGGCAGGTAGTAGAGCTCTCGGCGCCGGGCGAAGTCGATCAGCCGGGCGTGCTCGGGCTGCGGATCGGCGCCCGTGTGACCCAGGGAGTACAGCACGAGGTCGACGGTGAGGGCCCGGCCCCGGTCGAGGCCGACGCGGCGGCGGCCATCCGGCAGCTCGGTCACCGCGGTCGCGCGGGCCCGGTGCTCGCGCACCTCGACGCCCGGGCCGAGTGCGGCGAGCGCCTCCTCGTGGAACCAGCGGAGGTAGAGGCTCTGCAGGCGCCTCGTCGGGAAGCTCGCCGGCCCGAGGTGCCGCAGCTCGGCACGCAGGGCGTCGTCGAGGCGGTCGGCGGGCACCCGGATGCTCCCCGAACGCACCCGGTCGACCCACTCGATCAGCGAGGGCCCGGGGCGCACCGGCCCGTCCACGGTGGAGGTCTCGTCGGTGAACATGGTGACGTCGGCCGCCATCGAGTTGAGTTTCAGCAGCGGGGACTGGTCGTGCCGCCAGATGCGGCCGGGGCCGGCCGGGTGGGGGTCGACGAGGTGCACGACGAGCGCCGGAGCGCCGTCACGGGTGCGCCGGTCGCGGCCCCAGAGCTCGTCGAGGTTCGCCGCCAGGCGCTCGAGCACTCCGACACCCCGCGGGCCGGCGCCGACGATCGCGATCGAGACCGGGGCGGCGGGGCGGGTGGGGGCCGGGTGCGAGGGGGCCGGGATACGTGCGGACATGCCCCGAGGATCGCCCGCGCATCCGCTCGATGCGAGCACTGTGACCAACCATGACGCAGGTTTCGCTTTGTGAACGCGGTTCGTTGGCGGGCGGCCCCCGGCGCACCTAACGTCGGCCCCACGACAGCGCCCCGCTGCGACGGAAGGAACCCCATGCCCATCGAATTCCTCGGCATCGCCGCCACCAACGACGGCAGCGAGACCCGCGCCCGCAGCGGCGCGAGCTTCGACAAGGAGTACACGCTGCGCCTCGCCCGGGCCCACGAGGACACCGGCTGGGACCGCGTGCTCTTCGCCTACCACTCGGGTTCGCCCGACCCCGCGACCGCGGCGGCGTACGTGGCTTCGAAGCTCGACCGCCTGCAGATCCTGCTGGCGCACCGGCCGAACGTGTCGTACCCCACCTATGCGGCGAAGGTCATCGCCACCCTCGATCAGATCAGCGACGGCCGGCTGACGGTGCACATCATCACGGGCGGGTCGACCGCCGACCAGGCCGCCGAGGGCGACTTCCTGACGAAGGACGAACGGTACGAGCGCACCGGTGAGTACATCCGCATCCTGAAGCAGGCGTGGACGAGCCGGGAGCCGTTCAGCTTCCACGGCACGCACTACCGCTTCGACGACTTCGTCAGCGACGTCTGGCCGGTGCAGCAGCCGCGACCGCAGGTCTCGTTCGGCGGGTCCTCCCCCGCCGCGTACGCGATCGGCGCAGCGGAGAGCGACATCTACGCGCTCTGGGGCGAGCCGCTCGCGAGCACGGCCGAGCAGATCCGCACGATCACCGATGCGGCCCTGGCCGCCGGACGGCCGTCGAGGCCGCGCCTGCAGGTGGCGTTCCGGCCCATCCTCGGCGCGACCGAGGAGCTCGCCTGGGAGAAGGCGGAGCGCATCCTGGGCCGGATCGAGGAGCGCACCGGCGTGCTCGGCGCGGCCGCCGGCGATCTGCGGAACCCCGAGAACGCGGGCTCGCAGCGGCTGCTCTCGATCGCCGAGCAGGGCGACCGCTACGACCGGGCCCTGTGGACGAAGGTCGCCGCGGCCTCGGGCGGACGGGGCAACTCGAACGCGCTCGTCGGCACGCCCGAGACGGTCGCGGCGGCGCTGCTCGACTACGTCGACCTCGGCGTCGACATCATCTCGGCGCGCGGGTACGACTACGTGGACGACACCATCGACTTCGGGCGGTACGTCATCCCGCTCGTGCGCGAGGAGGTGGCTCGGCGCGATGCCGCGGCTGCTGCCACCTCGGCGAGCATCACGAACGAGGAGCGCTCCCGTGCCGCAGCCTGACGAGTTCCGCTACGTCGCCGCCGACGACCCGCTCGCCCTCCCGCTTGTCACCGAGCTGACCGAGGAGTACGACGCCCGCTACGGCGACGCCTGGGGCGAACCGGCGTCGACCGAGCTGAGCCGCTACCCGGCCTCCGAGTTCGCTCCCCCGCACGGCGCCTTCGTGCTGCTGCTGCGCGACGGCACGCCCATCGCCGGCGGCGCCTTCAAGACCTTCGACCCGGCGACCACCGAGCTCAAGCGCATCTGGACCTCGAAGCACCATCGTCGTCAGGGCCTCGCCCGCCGGGTCGTCGCCGAGCTCGAGGAGGAGTCGCGCCGCCGCGGCTTCACCCGCGTGTACCTCACCACCGGGCCCCGCCAGCCGGAGGCCCAGCGGCTCTACCTCGAGACCGGGTACACGCCCCTGTTCGACACCGCGCTGAGCGCCGAGGAGGTCGTCATCCACGGCTTCGCGAAATCACTCGGGGCCGAGCCGCTCGACGTCGAGGACATCCGGCGGCGGCACGACGAGTCGCTCGCGCACTTCTACGCGGCGCTGCCGAACCGGCGGCTCGGCACGGGCCGCGGCACGCAGGAGGTGCTCGCATGAGCGGGCTGTCGACGAGGGTGCGCGCGGCGAGCGACGGCGGCCGAGCATCCGCCACCCCACCCGGCGAGCGCGGCGCGCCCGATGACGCCACCGCGCCCGGCACGCCCCTGCCGCCCGGAATCGACCTGAAGCGACTCGCCGAGCGACCGGTCGTGCCGCTGCGCCACCCCGTGCGCTGGGTGATCACCGCCGTCGTGCTCGTGCTCCTGCTGAACGTCGTGCAGACCCTCTTCACCAACCCCGCCTGGGAGTGGTCGAAGGTGGGCACCTGGCTGTTCGCCCCCGCGATTCTCAAGGGGCTGCAGCTGACGCTCGTCGCCACCGCGATCAGTGCCGTCGTGAGCTTCCTCGGCGGCATCGTCGTGGCGCTCGGCCGCATCTCGGGCAACCCGGTTCTCAGCACGCTGAGCTGGCTGTACATCTGGCTGTTCCGCTCGGTGCCGCTGATCCTCGTGCTGATCTTCCTGTTCAACCTCGGCAACCTGTACCCCACGATCGGCATCGGCGTTCCGTTCGGTCCGCAGCTCGAGGTGCCGACGTTCACGCTGCTGTCCTCCCTCGCGCTCGGCGTGATCGGGCTCAGCCTGAGCGAGATCGCGTACAGCGCCGAGGTGGTGCGGTCGGGCATCCTGGCCGTCGACCAGGGGCAGCACGAGGCGGCGAAAGCGCTGGGCATCCCGTCGCGGCGGCAGTTCACGCGCATCGTGCTGCCGCAGGCGCTGCGCTCGATCGTGCCCGCCTACGTGAACCAGATCATCGGACTGCTGAAGGCCAGCTCGCTGCTGTTCTACGTGTCGCTGCTCGACCTGTTCGGCGTGGTGCAGAACCTCGGCAGCACGTACCCGACCGACATCATCCCGCTGCTCGTGGTGGCGACGATCTGGTACCTCGTGCTGACCAGCGCCATCTCGGTGGTGCAGTACTACATCGAGCGGTTCTACGCCCGGGGGTCGGTGCGGGTGCTGCCGGCGACGCCGTGGCAGCGGGTGCGGGGCGGGCTGGGTGGGCTGGTGCGGTCGGCTCGGTCGTCCCAGTCGTCCCAGTCGTCCCAGTCGGCCCGGTCGTCTCACTCGTCCCCCGGGGGTGTCCGATGAGCGCGGCGATCGAGATTCACAACGCCACGAAGTCGTACGGCGGCCGCACCGTGCTGAAGGGCGTCGACCTCACCCTCGCCGCGGGTACCGTGACGGTCATCCTGGGCCCCAGCGGCTCGGGCAAGTCGACCCTGCTGCGCGCCATCAACCACCTCGAGAAACTCGACGAGGGCTACGTGGCCCTCGGCGGCGAGCTGATCGGCGTCACCGTGCGCGGCGACCGCCTCAAGGAGCGCCGCGAACGCGACATCCTCCGCCAGCGCTCCCGCATCGGCTTCGTCTTCCAGAACTTCAACCTGTTCCCGCACCTGACCGTGCTCGAGAACGTCGTCGAGGCCCCCGTCGCCCAGGGTGTCAGAGCAGCGGATGCGCGATCCCGCGCCCTGGCCCTGCTCACGCGAGTCGGCCTGGCCGACAAGGCCTCCGCCTACCCGCGGCAGCTCTCGGGCGGCCAGCAGCAGCGCGTGGCGATCGCCCGGGCACTCGCCCTGGACCCGGACGTGCTGCTGTTCGACGAACCCACCTCCGCGCTCGACCCGGAACTCGTCGGGGAGGTGCTGCAGGTCATCCGCACCCTCGCCGGCAGCGGCAAGACGCTCGTCGTCGTCACCCATGAGATCGGCTTCGCCCGCGAGGTGGCCGACCACGTGGTGTTCCTCGACGAGGGCGTGCTGCTCGAGCAGGGGCCGCCCGCGGAGGTGCTGGCGGCGCCGCGGCATCCGCGCACGCGGGACTTCCTCGACAAGGTGCTCGCGTAGCGCCTCCCCTCTCTTCTTCTCACCCCTGCATCACCCACCATCACAGCGAAGGACACACCATGCCCCACTCCACCCCCACCCGCCTCCGAACGCTCGGAGCCCTCGCCGCCGCGGCCCTGCTCGTGTCGAGCCTCGCCGCCTGCGCTTCCGACGCGTCGGCCACCGGCGCCGACGCGGCCCCCGACGGCACCGTCACCGTCGGCGCCCACTCCAACGGTGCGGCCACCGAGACGTCGATCGAGGTGTCGACGGTCGAGAGCATCCGCGACACCCTGCCGAAGGAGGTGCTCGACAGCGGCAAGCTCGTGATCGGTGTCGGCGCCCTGCCCGCCGGCTTCCCGCCGCTTGCCTTCACCGGCGACGACAACGAGACCCTCACCGGCGCCGAGCCCGACCTCGGCCGCCTGGTCGCCGCCGTGTTCGGCCTCGAGCCGGTCGTGCAGAACTCCACCTGGGACAACCTGTTCGTCGGCATCGACACCGGCGCCACGAACGTCGGCTTCTCGAACATCACCGACACCGAGAAGCGCAAGGAGAAGTACGACTTCGCCTCGTACCGCGGCGACAACCTGGCCTTCCAGGTGCTCGCCTCAAACGACTGGGACTTCGACGGCGACTACGAGAACCTCGACGGCCTGACCGTCGCTGTGAGCTCGGGCACCAACCAGGAGAAGATTCTGCTCGAATGGAAGACGAAGCTCGAGGCGGAGGGCAAGACGCTCGAGGTCGTCTACTTCCCCGACGCGAACAGCACCACGCTCGCCCTCAACTCGGGCAAGATCGACGCCTCGTTCGGCCCCAACCCGAGCATCGCCTACCAGAACACGACCTCGCAGTCGGGCGCCAACCCCACCCGCACCGCGGGCACCTTCTCGGGCGCCGGCGAGACCCTCGACGGCCTGATCGCCGCCACCGTGAAGAAGGACTCGGGTCTCGCGCAGCCGGTGGCCGACGCCATCAACCACCTGATCGAGAACGGCCAGTACGACCAGTGGCTCGCCGCCTACAACCTCGAGAACGAGGCGGTCGAGACCTCGCTCGTCAACCCGCCGGGCCTCCCGCTCGACAACAACTGAGCCGCCGGCCGTCAGGCCCCGTCCGCCCTCTCGGCGGGCGGGGCCTTCGTCGTGTCAGGGGCGTTCTTCGATCGCATTCGCCCGAGCATCCACCCGGCCCAGAACGCGAGCCCGGCGATGCCGCCCGCCACGACGATCGCTCCCAGCACGCTCCCCCAGCCGATCACGACCGCCCCTGCGGGGCTGAACATCGTGCCCGACAGCGGCGCATAGGCGAACCACCCGAACGACGCGGACTGCGGGGTCGAGACGACCACCGTGACCACGCCCGCGACGATCGCGGCGACCGCCAGCAGCGGAAGGGTCAGGTTCGCACGTCTGGGTCGGGCAGCCATTCCCCTAAGCTAACGCGGCCGCCGGGTCACTGCTCGGCGGGGTCGGTGCGGGGCTGCTCGACGCGCCGCTGCTCCCCGACAGCCGGCTCGATGCGGGACGATCCACGCCGGGCGCCATCGCGCTTCGTCCCCGCGACGACCCGTCTGACGCCGACGACGACGCCGA
Source organism: Herbiconiux gentiana (assembly GCF_024978135.1). Lineage (GTDB taxonomy): Bacteria > Actinomycetota > Actinomycetes > Actinomycetales > Microbacteriaceae > Herbiconiux > Herbiconiux gentiana. The sequence continues at coordinate 67,372 of NZ_JANTEZ010000008.1, forward strand.
GCGACCAGAGCGGCAGCCCCACGAGCGCCACCACCCAGAGCGGCGCACTGCGGAACCCGTGCCCCACTGTCTCCCCGAGCCGCCACCCGTGGGCCGCGCACATCCAGATCGTCAAGACCAGGAACAGCGCCGACCCCACGACCAGAATCGTCGGATGCGCGGCGAACACGCCCTCAGCCCGCCTCCGCCGTCCCTCCCGCCTCGGCACGCTCAGTCCTCGAGGTCGCCGGCCTGCTCCGGCTCGGCGGCGCTCTGCTCGGTGCGGTCGCGCAGGCGGTCGGACATCTCCGACGCCCCCGCCCCCTCGTCCTCGTCGGCCGCCTTGATCAGCGCAGCGAGCTCCTCGTCGCGGGGCGCATCCGCGGTGCCGTCGTCGTTCGTCGTCATGGGTGTCTCGCTCTCCCGGTCTATTGCTCTGCCGCTCGATCGCTCAGTCGCTCTGTCTGTGTATCGCTCTAATGCTCGATCGCTCTATCGCTCTATCGCTCGGATGCTCGGCCCGCACGCTGCGCGCCGCCTCCCCTCCCCAGCGTGCCACCACGCACCCCACCTGTGCCCGAGGCTATCCATCACCTGCCCGCGCGATTAGGGTGTGGCGCATGATCGGATCCCTCGACGTGGTCGTGCTCGATTGCCCCGACACCCGCGCGCTCGCCCGCTTCTACGCCGAGCTCATCGGTGGCGAGAGCGTGCAGGACGACCCCGACTGGGCCGAAGTACTGCCACCGGGCGCGACCGGCCGCCCGCTGCTCGCCTTCCAGCGCGTCGACGACTACCGCGCGCCCGACTGGCCCGGTCAGTCGGTGCCCCAGCAGCTCCACCTCGACGTCAAGGTCGCCGACCTCGACGAGGGCGAGCGCGCGGTGCTCGCCATCGGCGCGACCCCGACGGGCTCGGGCACCGACACGTTCCGGGTGTACCTCGATCCGGCCGGGCATCCGTTCTGCCTCGTCGCACCCACCGACGACGTCGCCGAGTGAGGGTCGAGCGAAGTGAAGGTCGGTGGCGGCGTGCTCGCGATCGTTCCTGACCCCTGGGTCGCGGGCACACGATTGATCGGTACCGGATCAGACGACGGGGTCCCGTCAGAGGCCTCCGTCGAGGTCCGCTCGGCGACCGGCTCGGCCTTCACCGTCAGGACGCTGGTGCGCCTGGGCGAGCGCCTCGGCAGTGGCGGCCATCCGCACGGCACCATGACCGACGCCGTCTCGATCGCGGCCCTCGCGGCGGGCTCGTTGATGCTGCAGGCCATCCCGCCTGGTCTCCCCCGCGAGGAGACCAGGAAACGCATGGACGCCGCCGCCGAGACGTCGCAGTCCTTGGCTCGGGACCGCAGCGGCTGGGCATTTCTCCCGATGCAGCTCGCCGGCATCACATACGCACTCTGGTGCCGCTCGCACTGTTCCGGGTTCATCGCGCACGCCGACCTCGGAAGCCACGTGATGGCGGCCTGGGGTGAGGGCGATGTCCCGCCGGAACTCTCCGCCATGCAGTTCCGGGATCTCGGCACGACTCACGCCGGTAGCGCCCCCCACGGGAGCCACCCCTGAGCTGCAGAACGCCCACGGAGGTGGGCGTCACAGCATGGGCAGCCGCCGCGGCCGGGAACCGCGGGGGAATGCGGCGTCGATCCGGTCGAGCTCGGCGGTGCTGAGCGTCAGGGCGCCCGCCCCGGCGTTGTCGTCGGCGTGCTCCACGGTGGAGGCCTTCGGGATGGCGAAGACGGCCGGCCGGCGCACGAGGAAGCGCAGGGCGACCTGCCGGGCGGTCGCGCCGTGCTCCGCCGCGATCTGCTCCAGCACGCGGCCGCCCGGCGTGCGCGCATCCGGGAAGCGATCATGACCGAAGGGACTGTACGCGACCACGGCGACGCCCTGCCGCTCGCACCACGGGAGCACGGCGTGCTCGATCGCGCGCTCCTCGAGGTGGTAAAGCACCTGGTTGCAGGCCAGGCGCCCCTCCCCGCCCGACCGCCAGGCGTCCTCCAGATCGTCGACGTCGAAGTTGCTCACGCCCCACGACCGGATCTTGCCCTGCTCGCGCAGCTGCTCGAAGCCGGCGAAAGTCTCCTCCAGCGGATGCGAGCCGCGCCAGTGCAGCAGGTAGCAGTCCAGCCTGTCGGTGCCCAGGCGGGTCAGCGTGCGCTCGCATGCCGCCACCACTCCGGCACGCGAGGCGTTGCTCGGGAGCACCTTCGAGACGAGGAAGACCTCCTCCCGCCGCCCGGCGATCGCAGCACCGACCACCAGCTCGGCGTCGCCGTACATCTCGGCGGTGTCGATGTGCGTCATTCCGCTGTCGATCCCGTGACGCAGCGCAGCGACGGCGGTCGGGCGGTGGGCGTCGTCGATGTACCAGGTGCCCTGCCCGATCACGGAGACGTTCGACGACGAGTGCCCGAACGGGCGGTGCTCCATGGCCGTCATCCTGCCGCGCGCCTAGGCGGGCTGCTTCTCAGCGACGACATCGACCTGTTCAACGGTGGGCTCGCCGAACAGCACCCCGGTGTTCTCGCCGAGCGCTCGGCCGACCTCGCCCGACAGGTGGGTCTGGCGCCCGGTGTCGTCGGGGAAGGCGTCGAAGATGCCGAACGACGTGGGTCCGAACTGCAGCGCGAACCACCGCACCGTCTTCGGCTCCCCCTCCACGATCGTCAGCCCCTGGTTCAGGAACGCCCGGAGGTCGTCCGCCTTGCCGGGCAGCGCCTCCAGTCGCACGAGGAGTGCCTTGCTCACCTGGGTTGCCATCATCGGTCTCCCTTGCTCGAACGGCGTAGCCGGCCCCGGATCGTGTTCGCCCGGTGACGATGTCATCATGCCCACCGCGACCCCCTCGCACCTACGACGTTGACAGATCCCCCCTCGACCGGTAAGGACTCGCACTGGAGGCCTGGGTCATATATGATGTACGAAACACCACGAGGAGTGACGATGACAGCGACGATGCAGTTCGGTCCGGTCGGGACGACGTCACGCACCTCGCACGTGCTCGAGATCCTGAAGAACGCGATCCTCAACGGACAGCTCTCCCCTGGTGAAGCCCTCGTCGAATCCGAGCTCGCCGGTCGCCTGGGGGTATCCAAGACCCCCGTCCGCGAGGCCCTGAAGACGCTAGAGGGAACGGGACTCGTGGTCATCCGCCCGTACTCGGGCGCGACCGTGCGCGTCTTCAGCGACGACGACGCCGTGGCGATCTACGACATGCGGCTGCTGCTCGAACCCGAGGCCGTGCGCCGCAGCGTCGCCTCGGGAGCCGATCTCACCGAGGCGTCCGACGCCCTCGCCCGCGCCGCGGCCGCCGAGAGCGGGTCGGAACGCAGCCTCGCCAACCGGGCGTTCCATCGCTCTCTGTATCGGCATTCCGGGAACCCGCTGCTGCTCCAGACCCTCGACGGCCTCCGCGACCAGATCGCTCTGATCTCGGCCGGTTCGTGGGCACGCAGCGCCTCGTGGCAGCACGAGGCCGAAGAGCATGCACGGATGCTCGATGCAGCCCGCGCCGGAGACGCCGACGGCACGGCCCGGCTGGTTCACGAGCACATCGCCGATTTCGCCCGGAGGCACATCGCCCCGGTCGACCCGACGACCGCGGAAGGGGGATCGACCAGGTAGGAGGGAGACGGCTCGTTCACCGCCAAGATCCCGAGCCGCCCCGTCGTTCAACGCTCCTCACGGAGCGGTCACCGTCGCTTACGAAGGAGCAACGATGCTTCACAATGATACAAAACCGGCCGCCACGGCCACGCCCGATGTCCGCCGGAAGCGCAGCAGCATGCGCTGGACGATCGTGGGCTTCTCGGCCCTCGGTCTGACCATCGCCTATCTGGACCGTGCGGCGCTCGCCGTGGCACTGCCCTTCATGGCCGAGGAGTTCGAGATAGGCCCCGCCGTCCAAGGCGTTCTGCTGTCGTCGTTCTTCTGGACCTACGCCCTCTTCCAGATCCCCTCCGGCTGGCTGCTCGACAAGTTCGGGCCGCGCGTGATCTATCCCATCGCCGTCGGCTGGTGGTCGGTCTGGACGGCCCTCACTGCGCTCTCCACCGGTGTGGCCTCGACGATCGTCTTCCGACTCGGTCTCGGTATCGGCGAGGCGCCGGTGCAGCCGGCGAACGTCAAGGTCGTCTCCCGCTGGTTCCCGCGCCGCGAGCGCGCCTTCGCGTCGAGCCTGTTCGACATGGGTCAGCAGATCGGCACCGCCCTGTCCATCCCGGTGGTGACGGCCCTCGCCCTGTTCGCCGGATGGCGCTTCGCCTTCCTTCTGATCGGCGTCGTCGGCGCGCTCTGGGTGATCGGGTGGCTGGCCGTCTACCGCGCGCCCGAGAAGCACCGTCGCGTCAACGCGGAGGAACTCGAGTACATCAACTCCGACCAGGGTGAGATGGTGGCCGCCGCGAGCACCGGCGAGAAGAAGCCCTGGCGCGCACTGCTACGGAACAACCAGGTCTGGGCGCTCATGCTCGGCTACGTCTTCCGCTCGCTCGCCGGCGCCTTCTTCCTCACCTGGTACCCCAGCTACCTCCTGAACGACCGGGGACTGTCGAAGGAGGAGTTCGGTCTCGTCGGGGCGATCCCCGCCGTGATCGCGATCGGGGCGACGATCCTCGGCGGCATCGTGTCCGACCGGCTGCTCGCCTCGGGGAAGGTCTCGGCCGGTGCCGCCCGCAAGATCCCGATCATCGCCGGGCTCGTGCTGAGCGCCTGCATCGCTTTCAGCCCGTTCATCGAGTCGAACGTCCTCGTGATGGTCGTGCTGACGGTCTCGAGCGCGGCCCACTCCTTCGCCGGCGCGGCCATCCTCAGCCTTCCGGCCGAGGTCGCCGAGTCCCGGGACACGGTCGGCTCCGTCGCCGGGTTCCAGAACTTCGGGTCGCAGCTCGGCAACCTGATCAGCCCCATCACCATCGGCCTGTTCCTGACCGTCAGCGACAACTCCTACGTCGGGCCACTCGTGTTCGCCGGGCTGAGCTGCCTCATCAGTGCCGCCATCTACGCCTTCTGGGTGCGCATCAAACCGGTCGTCGCATCGGCCGACGTGATCGCTCCCCCCACCGAAAGGACCACGTCATGACGAAGACCGGTCTGCACCGCGACGCCCTGATCGCCCGGCTCTCCACCGTCGTCGGCATCCCCGTGGTGCCGTTCGACGAAGACGGCGAGGTCGATCATCCGCTGCTCGCCGCGCTCGTCGACCGCCTGATCGCCGCCGGCGTCACCGCGCTCACGCCCAACGGCAACACCGGTGAGTTCTACGCACTCTCGCCCGACGAGCGCCGCGCGGTGCTGAGCACGGTGACGGAGGCGGCGGCAGGTCGGGCGGTGATCGTCGGCGGGGTCGGGCTCGACCTCGGCACCGCGATCGCCGACGCCCGCTTCGCCCGCGACCGCGGGGCGGACGCCGTGATGGTGCACCAGCCGGTGCTGCCCTACCTCTCGCCCGAGGGCTGGGTCGACTACAACCTCGCCGTCGCGCGATCGGTGCCTGAGATCGGGGTGGTGCCCTACCTGAGCTCGACGCTGATCGGCGGCGAGCAGATCGCCCGGTTGATCGACGCGGCGCCGAACGTCGTGGCGCTGAAGTACTCGGTGCCCGATCCGGTGGTGTTCGCCAGCGTGCGCTCCGACGTCGTCGCAGCCACCGCCACCGAGGTGTTGTGGATCGCCGGACTGGCCGAGTCGTACGCCCCGGCCTACTGGCAGGGTGGCGCGCGCGCCTTCACCTCCGGTCTGGTCAATGTCGTGCCCGCGACCTCCCTGGCGATGCTGACGGCACTGCGCGGGGGCGACCCGGCCGAAGCCGAGAGCGTGTGGCGGAGCATCCGGCAGTTCGAGCACCTGCGGGCTCGCAACCGCTCGGCCGACAACGTCGCGGTGGTGAAGGAGGCCATGAACCAGCTGGGTCTCTGCCGTCGTGATCTGCGGCCCCCGAGCGCCCCGCTCGGGGAGTCCGCCCGCGCGGAAGTGCGCGATGCGATCGCCGACTGGCCCGCGGCGCCGCCGCTGCACCGCGCCGAGACCGCGGGGGTGCGGGCATGACGGTCATCGAGCAGCTCGACACCTACCTGCAGCGCGTCGGCGACCGACCGCGAGTGCTGGTCAAGATCACCACCGACGACGGGCTGGAGGGTTGGGCCGAGGTCTACAACCACGGCCCTGACCTGGCCTTCCCTCCGCTGCTGGAGTACCTGTTCGAGCAGATCAAGGGCATCGACGCTCGCCGCACCTCGTACGTGTCCCAGTTGCTGCTGCAGTCGTCGCGGTTCCCACCCGGCGCCCTGGGGCTCGCCGCCCTCGCCGCGATCGACCACGCGTTATGGGACATCGCGGGCAAGGCCGCCGGGCTGCCCGTCTACCAGCTGCTCGGCGGCGCCGTGCGCGACCGGGTGCGCGTCTACGCGGGTCTGTACTCGGCACCCGACCTCCCCGAGCTGCTCGACCGCACGAGCGAGCTGCACGAGAGCGGCGGCTTCACCGCCTTCAAGCTCAGCCCCTACCGAACCGAACTGCATCGGCACCGCTTCGGCGTCGTCGCCGCCGAGCTGGGGCGGTACTTCGGCGAGGTGAGGGATGCGCATCCCGACGACGTCGAGTTCGCCTTCGACGCCCACGCCTGCCTGTGGGCGCCGCAGCAGGCGGTGGCGCTCGGCGCCGCACTGGCCCCGAACGACCCGCTCTTCCTCGAGGAGCCGATCCGCCCCGAGCACCTGCCGTCCTGGGCGCGCATCCGCTCGGAATTGTCGGCGCTGTCGGTGCCGCTCGCCACCGGCGAATCGCTCTACTCTCCGAATGAGTTCCTCGGACTGCTGAGCGTGCAGGGCGCGGACATCGTGCAGCCCGACATCTGCGTGGTCGGCGGGCTGACCCAGATGGTGAAGATCGCGCACCTCGCCGAGGCCCACTACGTGCCCGTCGCGCCGCACAACCCGCTCGGGCCGCTCGCGACCGCGGCCAACGTGCACTTCGCGGCGGCCACGACGAACTTCTCGATCCTGGAGTACAAGCCCGACCCGGTGTCGTGGTGCCACGACCCCTACACCCCGGTCGACGGACACCTCGAGTTGCGACCGGACCGTCCCGGCTGGGGCATCACCATCGACGAATCCGCCCTCGTCGAGAACGACTGGGTGCACTGGGAACGACGCGTGCCCGTGAAGCCGGACGGTTCGACGGGGTGGATGTGAATCGAAGCCCCCTCCCCTCCCCGCGGCCGAGACGAAGGATCTGCACGACATGACCACCATCACCACCACCGACCCGGCGACCGGAGTGCGCCGCACCCTCGACCTCGAGGAGACCGACGCGGCAGGCCTCGCCTCTGCCGTCTCGTCCGCCACCGCCGCGACGGCGGAGCTCCAGGCACTCGGGCGCTCCGGGCGAGCCCGGCTGCTGGAAGCGATCGCCGACGCCCTCGATGCGCGGCGCGAAGACATCGTCGCCACCGCCGACGCGGAGACCGCCCTCGGCGCGGTGCGCCTGAACGGCGAGCTCACCCGCACGGGCTACCAATTGAGGTTCTTCGCCGAGGTGTTGCGCGAGGGCTCCTACCTCGAAGCCGTCATCGACCACGCGGGCGACACCCCGATGGGCCCCCGGCCCGATCTCCGGCGGATGCTCGTCCCGATCGGCCCCGTCGCCGTGTACGCCGCGAGCAATTTCCCCCTCGCCTTCTCGGTGCCGGGAGGGGACACGGCGGCCGCACTGGCCGCCGGGGCGGGAGTCGTCGTCAAGGCGCATCCCGCGCATCCGGCCACCAGCGCCCTCGTCGCGTCGGTGATCGCCGAGGTGACGGACCCCCTGGTGGGACGGGCGGTGTCGGTGGTCTACGGCTACGCGGCCGGGATCGACCTCGTGCAGGCGCCCGGCATCCGTGCCGCCAGCTTCACCGGATCACCGGGCGGTGGACGCGCGCTGGCCGAGCTCGCCGCGAACCGGCCCTCGCCGATCCCGTTCTACGGCGAGCTCGGGAGCATCAACCCGGTGCTCGTGTCTCCCGCCGCTGCTGCAGCTCGGGGCGAGAGCATCGCGGAGGGCCTCGCCGCGTCGATCGTGCAGGGCGGCGGACAGTTCTGCACCAAGCCCGGCATTGCGCTCGTGCCGGTCGGGCCGGCCGGCGACGCCCTCGTCGGGGCCCTCTCGGCGTCGGTCGCGCACGTCGGCGCGAAGCCGGCGCTCACCGCCGGGATGGCCTCGGCCTACGACGCCGGACTCGACGAGCTGACCGCGGTTCCGGGCGCTGCCCTGGTGAGCCGCGGTTCGGCGAGCTCGACCATCGGGTCGACGACCCCGGCCCTCGTGGAGTTCGTCGGCGACGAGCTGCCCACCCGTCTGGCCGAAGAATGCTTCGGGCCGGTGGCCGTCGTGGTGCGCTATCGCGACGACGAGCACGCCGCGCGGCTCGCCTCGGCGCTGCCCGGCACTCTCACCGCGACGCTGTTCATCGAACCCGGCGACGCCGGGGTGCCGATGGCTCGTGTCGCGGTCGCCGAGCGGGCGGGGCGAATCCTCTACGACCAGTACCCGACGGGGGTGGCCGTCGCCTGGGCCCAGAATCACGGTGGCCCGTGGCCCTCCACCGACTCCGTGCACACCTCGGTGGGGGCGACCTCGATCAGGCGGTACCTCCGTCCGGTCGCGTGGCAGAACGCTCCCGCCGCCGAGTTGCCGCCGGAGCTGCGCGACGGGCCCGTCGACCTGCCGCGCCGGGTGGACGGGGTGATGGTCCTTCCGTGAACGGAAGGCTCGATCAGGCGCGTCGCGGGTTTCTCGATCAGATGTCCTTCGCGGTGAAGAAGTCGAGCGTGGGGGCGGCCGGGTCGCCTCCGAACCGGCAGATCCAGATCGTGCCTGTCGGCATCGGGTCGTCGGGAGTGTCGAAACCGACAGTCACCTCGGGGACGCCATCGGGGGTCGGCTGCACGAATCGGAGGTCGTACTCGCTGGTCGCGACGGCGCCGGGGAACTCGTCCTGGCCGCGAGCGATGCAGAGATCCCACAGGGTCCGCGCGTCGTATCCGGCCACGAGATCCGGGGTCGGGGTCTCCTCGACCAGGGGCGGAGCGGGCGGGGCGGGCGTCTCGGTCGGGACCGTGATCGTAGGCGTCGGAGGGGTGGGCGTAGGGGTCGGGCTCGGTGTCGACGTCTCAGTCGGTGAGAGAGCCGCCGGCGGCCCGGCGAACTGAGGAACCCCGGCGATCACGACCGCGACGGCCGCGGCCGTGACACCGGCCACTAGCGCTGCGGTCGCGACCACCGCCGCGATCCGTCGGAGCGAGAATCTCCTGCCGGCGGTCGATCGTGCGTTCTGGATGATCACCCGGCGCATGGATGCAGCGAGCTGCGGGTCGAGGTCCGGTCCGGTCATCGTGTTCCTCCGGTCGTGATCGTGGTGCGGTTCAGTGTCGCCGAGACGTCGGCCGCGAGCCGTTGCCGGGCGCGAGACAGCCGGGACTTCACCGTTCCGACCGGGATCGAGAGGACGGCTGCGGCGTCGGCGGTCGAGAGCTGTTCGATCAGGCACAGGGTGATGATGTCCTGATCCCGTTTGGGCAGACGGGCGAGGGCGTCCCGCACGCGACCGGTCATGGACTGCGCGTCGATCCGGTCAGCGACATCGTCCGCCGGGTCCCTGAGGTGCTCCGGTTCCCGCATCTGTTCCAGAAGGGTCCGATACCTACGTCGCGACCGGTCCACGTTCCGGGCGAGGTAGTTGGCCGTGACGAGTAGCCAGCCGATGACCGAGCCGTCCACCACCCGGACGGATTCCCGTCGTCTCCACGCCTCGAGGAAGGTGGCCGCGGTGACGTCTCTCCGCGTCGTGCATCGTGGCGGACATCCGCTGTGCTTGATGGAAGACGCGATTGCGGTGCAGGTCGAAGATCATGGCGAACGCGCGCGAGTCGCCGGCTCGGGCCGAAGCCCAGGTGGCTTCTTCGTCGTCAGGTGTAGTGGTGGTCACACTAAGAGATTGTCGTCAGCCGCGCCTCGGTTCCCGAATCGACGAAAAATCTTTCGCGCCGCAGCCTCGCTATCGTGACGGATGACGAGAGGAGCCAGCGAATGCTCATCAGACACCGTGGCCACGAACCCTCGATCCATGCGTCCGCCTACATCGCACCGTCCGCGGTCATCGTCGGCCAGGTGCGGATCGAGGCGGGCGTCCGAGTCCTGCACAGCGCGGTCGTCACCGCCGAGGACGGCGCCGTCACGATCGGCGAGAACACCGTCCTGATGGAACACGCTCTGATCCGCGGCCGATCCCGCCACCCGGTCTCGATCGGGACGGCGGTCATGATCGGGCCCCACACCCACGTGAACGGCAGCACCGTGGCCGACGACGCGTTCATCGCGACCGGTGCTTCGCTGTTCCCCGGCAGCCGCATCGGCCGCGGGGCCGAGGTGCGCATCAACGGCGTCGTGCAGGTGAACACCGTGCTCGAGGCGAGGGCGGTGGTGCCGATCGGATGGGTCGCGGTCGGATCGCCGGCGTCGATCCTCCCGCCCGAGCGCCACGACGAGATCTGGGCGATCCAGAAGGAGCTCCACTTCACCGAGACGGTCTACGGCGCAGGACGCGAGGTGTCGATGGCCGAGCTCATGCGAGGGCAGTCCGACTTCTACGGGTCACACATGGATGACGAGATAATCGAGCAGGACTCTGCCTCGTCCTCCGAGCGGAAGGCTTGATCGTGCGCGTCACTCCTCGGATCTGGATCGGGCTGGCGATCTGGGCCGGCTACGTCCTGGTGATCTTCGTCGTGTCGACCATCAGCGGTGTGCCCTTCCCCGAGATCGGCACCTCCGCCGAGTCGACCTGGCGGGGAGCCGTGCTCGATCTCGCCGTCGGCGCCATCGGTCTCGTGGTGGTCGCGACGCTGCTGGGGTGGTGGCGCCCCGCGCTCTTCGAACGGCGCCGGTCACAGCACAGCTGGCCGGTGTTCGTGCCCGTCATCATGCTCGCCGCCGCGGTGCTGAACCTGATCAACACGGACTGGTCGCAATTCGACGCGTCGTTTTTGCTCGCGCTGGTGGCACTCGGGGTTCTCGTCGGGTTCAACGAGGAGCTGATGGCCCGGGGCCTGCTGCTGACCGCGCTCCGGTCGCGCCTCGGTGAGGGCTGGGTCTGGTTCCTCTCCAGCGCCCTGTTCGGGGTGATGCACCTCGTCAACGCCGCACTCGGCGCCCCACTGGGAAGCTCGCTGCTCCAGGCGGTGCTGGCGTTCGCATCGGGGACGGCGTTCTACATCGTGCGCCGCGTCACCGGCTCGCTGATCTGGGCGATGCTGCTGCACGGGCTGTGGGACGTGTCGGTGTTCTCGGTCGGCCATGCGCCCATCTCGACCGCGTTGGGAGCCGTTCTCGGACCGGTCGTCGGCATCCTCTCGCTCGCCGTCGTCTACTGGGTGATCAAGGGAACCGACGAACGGGTACCCGCGACCTCGTGACGGGGCGGGGCGATCACGATACCTGAGGAAGGATTCACCCACCATGACCGATGACCAGCAGCTGCCCGAGCGCAGCCGGATCGTGCAACAGCACCTCGCCGACGCGGGGATCGCCGCACGCGTGCGCGAGTTGCCCGATTCCACCCGCACCGCGGCCGAGGCCGCTGGCGCGCTCGGGTGCGAGGTCGGGGCCATCGCCAGCAGCCTCGTGTTCCTGGCCGACGACGAGCCTGTGCTGGTGATGACCAGCGGCCGTCACCGAGTGGACACGGGCGTTCTCGCCGGCCAGCTCGGTGCGGCGACGGTCGTGATGGCGACGGCGAAGCAGGTGCGAACGATCACGGGTCAGGCCATCGGCGGGGTCGCGCCCGTGGGGCATCCGGCCCCTGTGCGCACCGTGATCGATGACGCGCTGTCCGCGTACGACACGATCTGGGCCGCGGGCGGCACTCCGCACACCGTCGTGCCGCTGACTTTCGAGCAGCTCACGCGGCTCACCGGCGGCACCCCTGTCACGGTCGCTGCCGATTGAGCTCACGATGACGGAACGACGACGTGGGGGTCACCCGTCGAGGACATCTCGCAGCGCCTGATACGCAGGCGTCGGCTCGCCGTCGTCGAACAGGAGGTCGTGGCCCTGCTCCGGCGTGCCGTCGTCGCCGAGGAACCAGTCGTACCGGTCGTCCACTCCCCAGGTCGTGTACGAGACACAGGTCACCGACCGGATGCACGTGCGGAGGATCGTCGCGAACTGATCCGCCTGGACCCGCTCGCCCTCGGAGTCCGGGACGTCGTTCTCGGAGATCCGGACTGTCAGGCCCGCGTCGCCGAAGGCCTCCAACGTCGTCTCGAGATCCTCGGCGGAGATGGCATCGGTGTCGAGGTCGTAGACGTGGGACTGGAGCCCCACGCCGGCGATGTGGCCGCCCTGCCGGTTGGTCTCGAGAGCGAGTTCTCGAAGAGCATCCTGTCGCTCACCCGGCACGTCGGCACCGTTCTCGTTGATGAACTGCAGCACGGCGGGGTCGGCGTCGTGGACGGCCTGCGACACGACGACCGGGTAGGCCGGCCCGAAGACGCGGTACCAGATGTTCTGCTGCAGGCGTGTGCTCTGATCGACGTCGAACGGCTCGTTCACGACGTCGAGGGAATGCAGGCGGCCCGCGAAGTGGGTGACCACCGTCGTCACGTAGTCGAGCAGGATCGCGCCGCTGTCTAGACGCTCCTGCTCGGTGTCGGCGGGCAGGTCGCGCATCCAGCTCGGCATCGCTTCGCTGAAGGCGATGGTGTGGCCGTGCACCGCGATGCCTTTGCTCTCCGCCAGGTCGAGCAGGGCGTCGGCCTCCTCGAAGGTGTACTCGCCCTGGCGGGGGGAGAGCGCCTGCGGCTTCATGGCGTTCTCGGGGGTCACGGCGCCGAAATCGCGGATGAGGGCGCCGGCGTAGTCCGCGTCGGCGGCGAGCGGGCCGAGGGCTGCGGCCGCGCCGACCAGGAAGCCCGGGCGAGCGCGGGAGGCGAGTGTCTGGAGTCCGTTGGACGATCGTTCTGCGTGGGCGGCGATAGGCCCCGCCGTGGTGAGGGATGCGCCGGCGGACGCCGCGGCGGTGAACGAGCTGACCGTGAACGACCCATCGGCGCTCGACAGGCCCAGCCACAGGGTCCCGGAGTCGAAGACGGCGGCGTGAAGCAGTGAGACCACGACGTCGCCGGCGCTCGAGATCTCGATCCTGTCACCAGTACGGGACACCCCGAGCTCTGCCTCGGGGTCAGAGAGCGGGACTGTCTCGGTCTGCGCAGGCTGGGTGTCCTGGGGCGAGCCGTCGAGGACGTCCACCTGCAGCTGGTCGCCGCGGAGGGTGAGGCGAAGGCCCGGAGGCTCGATGCGGAACTCGTCGGCGATCACCGGTGGGCTGTCGTAGATCGCGAGGGTGGCGTCGGCGGTGGCGTTCTCGATAGTGGCGCTGATCACGAAGTCGCCGTCGGACACGAGATGCGTTCCCGCGAGGTCGACCGGCGGGTCGGGTCGCCCTCCCCCACCGTCCTGGTCGACGATCTGCCGCCCGGTCGAGGTCACGCTCAAGCCGCTGTCGTCGGCGCTGATTCCGGGCACGTTCCGCCAGTCCTGCTGCAGCAGGTCGATGGCGACGTCTGGGGTGGGGTGCGGTTCGATCGGCGTGCAGGCAGCGAGCGCGAGGACGAGGGCGGCGGTCGCGACCCCGGCGGCGCCAAAGCGCCGAGCATTCGGGGTGACGCGGGTCCGAGCATCCGTCACCTGACGCGGCCGGCGAGCTAGTCCCATCGGATCACCATCGACCGAGCGACGAGGAGGGCGGTTCCGATGGTGATGAGACAGACCACCACGAACGTTCCCGGCCAGCTGCCCGAGTAGGTCGTGACCGTGCCGTCGCCCGTGGCAGCAGCCCAGGTGCACGACCGCCCGATCGGCCAGAGCGACGGCGCACCGGCGATGCCGTCGGGGCGTTCGGACACCTCGGCCGCCTCCGAGTACGGACCCTCGACGATGCACTTGTACGTCGACCCCTTGTAGTTCGACGGCACGAGGAGGGCCAGAGTGAGGAACGCCCCGAGGAGAATCAGGATCAGCCCGGCTGCCGTCAGGCCTCTCGTGGCGCGACTGGTCCGACCCATGCCCCCACCCTAAGGCGGCGTGGACGCGTGCCGTGCTGAGCCCGTGTTCCCCTCATCCCTCGGCGGGAGGGGTGAATCCGAGGTCGAACCCTCGTTCGATCTGTTCGCGCGCGAGTCGTTCCTGGGTGTCGTAGCCGGCGATGAGGTACTCGCCGACGACCGTCGTGCCGTCGGATTCGTACACGGGGACGAAGCGATCGGCCCGCCCCTCCCCCGAATCGAGGTAGCGCTGAACGTCCTCCATGGTGGCCTGAGTGGGATCGATCATCGCAGCGTCGACCTCGGAGACCCGCACGTAGCCCCTCTGCCCGTTCGTCGCCGTCGCCGCGGCAAGGTCGGCCATCTGATTCTGCTTCTGAGCCCCGTAGGTCTCTCCGGCCTGATTGGTGCCCCATTCCGTCTGCACTTCGCGACTGAACGCTGCCGTGACGTCGACCTCCAGGCCAGGATCGAGCTCGATGTTGAGAGTGGACTGCTGCCAGAGGGACAGATCCACCACCCCGCGCTTGACGGCACCCAGCTGGTTCGCCGAGCAGGAGATGCCGCCGTAGTTCGCCACCCAGAACGTGCCTTCCGAGCCGCACACCGCGGAGAAGCTGATGCTGGTCGCCTCCGCCGGCGGTGCTCCCAAGCTCAGCACTCCCGATTCCGTGAACGTCGCGGAGACGGGCGAACTCAGCGAGGCGAAGACGGGGGCGCCGGGAGGTGCCGTGAGGGATGCTGTCGCCACGCCCGCCCCGGACACCGCGATAAGGCTCAGCAGTCCGACACCTGCCCAGGCGAACCTCCGCCGAGGGCTCCTGCGTTTGCCGACGTGATCGGTCAGAGCCTCGCGGAATCCGGCAGCGAACAGCGGATCCATCGTGATGTCGTTCATGAGAAATCTCCTGCGCTGGTCGAATCGGCGGTGACCGAGAGCCGTTTCCGCAACCGGCCCTTCATGCGGGACAGTCGGGTCTTCGCCGACCCTGGGGAGAGGTTCACCGCTTCGGCGGCGTCGAGCACGGAGAACCCCTCGAGGATGACCAGGGTCGCGAGCTGGCGGTCCACCGGGTTCAGGTCCCGCATCGCATCCTGGAGCTCATCGCCGAACGGTTCGAGACGGGCCAGAGCTTCGTCATCGACCGCGGGCACGGGCTCGGTGCGAGGCAGCCGGTCGAGCAGCTTCCGATAGCGAGCCGTCGCCCGGCGCGAGTTCGAGGCGACGTTGGACACGGTCACGAGAAGCCACGGAAGAAGCGACCCGTTCACGACGCGGACCGCGCCTCGATTGCGCCAGAGCTCGAGGAAGGCCGTGCCCGCTACGTCTTCGGCGTCGTGCCAGTCCAGAAGGATCCGGTAGGCATGACGAAAGACCCGATCCTTATGCAGATCGAAGACCTCGCCGAACGCCGCGGGGTCGCCCTCGCGCGCCCGGCGCCAGAGGTCGACCTCGTCAGAATCGTTCTCGCTCATAACAAGTAGTGTCCGGATGCGCGGCGAAGGTTACACAGGACGCAAGGTCGCGACGTAGCCGTACAACGCAGCCGAAGATTCGTACACCACCCAATCGACGATGTCGCCAACCCGGATCAGGATCCGATCCTCCACCAGCTGCCAGTCCGTCAGCCACACGAGCATGAGCCCATGGTCGCAGACCGCGACCGCTGGGTGG
The DNA here is from genome assembly GCF_024978135.1 of Herbiconiux gentiana. Lineage (GTDB taxonomy): Bacteria > Actinomycetota > Actinomycetes > Actinomycetales > Microbacteriaceae > Herbiconiux > Herbiconiux gentiana. The sequence goes on from NZ_JANTEZ010000008.1 coordinate 83,112, forward strand.
GGCCGAGCTGGCGGATGATGGACGGGTGAATCGAACCGATCGGCTGTACGGCCTCGTCGAGGAGCTCCGCGCCGCCTCCCCGCGGCCCCGCAGCGCCCGCCGGCTGGCGGAGCGGTTCGAGGTGTCCGTGCGCACCATCGAGCGGGACCTGGCCGCGCTGCAGGAGTCCGGGTTGCCGATCTGGGCGGAGCCCGGCCGCACCGGCGGTTACGTCATCGACGCCTCCGCGACGCTCGGGCCGGCCGGGTTCACCCTCGACGAGGCCCTCGCGGTGCTGATCGGGCTCGGCACCCTGCGGAACAGCCCGTTCCGGCAATCCGCCCAGACCGCCGCCCGGAAGATGCTGGCCGTCATGCCCGACGGCGACGCCGCCCGCGCGACGGCGCTCGCCTCCCGGGTGCACCTCCTGGAGAGCGACGAGGACACGGTCACCCCGCCCGGCTTCGCCGCGGCCCTCCGGTCGAACCGCGTCGTCCGGCTCCGCTACCAGGACGCCACCGGCGCCGACACCCTCCGCGAGGTCGAGCCGTTGGGGTCGATCGGCAAGGAAGGGCACTGGTACCTGATCGCCTGGTGCCGACTGCGCGACGGGGTCCGGGCGTTCCGCGGCGACCGGATGCTCGCCCTCGAGGTCACCGACGAGAGACCTCCGCTGCGCATCCTTCGTTCTGAGGACCTCGCCATCTCGTACGGCCGGCTGCGATCGGTGATCGACGACTGATTCGCGGTCGCCGACTTTCACCGAACACCGACAGGACGGTGTCGCGACCACCCGGGAAGCTGAGCTCGCACGTCATCAGCACCACGGAAGGAAATCCATGTCGTTCGCCTCAATTCGCATCATCACCGACGACCTCGAGGGCCTCGTCGCCTTCTACGAGCGCGTCACGGGCCAGCGGGCCGAGCGCCCAGCGCCGGTCTTCGCGCAGTTCAGCGGCCCGGGCGCGACCCTCGCGATCGCGAGCTCGGCGACCGTCGCGATGCTCGGCGGGGCGCTCGCTCCTGCGACGAATCGTTCCGTCGTCATCGAGTTCGAGGTCGCCGACGTCGACGACGAGTTCGCGCGGCTCCAGCCCGCGGTCGAGGACGTCGTGCTCGAACCGACCACCATGCCCTGGGGCAACCGCTCCGCGCTGTTGCGCGACCCCGACGGCAACGTCGTCAACCTGTTCAGCCGCCTCCAGCCGGCCTGAACAGCGGGGCGAGCCCCGAGGCGCTCAGCCGCGCAGGCTGCGCAGCCCCGCTCGTAGTTCATCGACGAGGATGCGCGGCTGCTCCAGCGCCGCGAAGTGCCCACCCCGCTCAGCCTCCGTGAAGTGCACCAGGCCGGGGTACGCGCGCTCGACCCACGTGCGCGGCAGGCGCGGGATGTCCCGCGGGAACACCGTCACCGCCACCGGGAGCTCGAGCACCGGGCCCGCCATCGTGGCCGAGCGGTTCTCCCAGTAGATGCGCGCCGAGGATGCCGCGCTGTCGGTGAGCCAGGCCAGCGAGATCTGGTCGAGCATCGTGTCGAGCGCGATCGCCTCCTCGGCGCGCCCCGTGTTGTCGGTCTTCGACTGGTACTTCTCGTAGATCCAGGCGGCCTGACCCACCGGCGAGTCGGCGAGGGCGAAGCCGACGGTCTGGGGCTTGGTGCCCTGCAGATGGTTCGAGCCCCCGAGCGGGCCGGCGTAGTGGGCGAGGCCCTCGACGGCTCGCCGTTCATCCGGTGACAGCGTCTCGGGGATGGGGTCGGGGAAGGCGTAGGGCGTGCTCAGGTGCAGGCCGAGCAGCCCCTCGGGGCGCTGCACACCCAGCTCGGTCGTGACGGCGGCACCCCAGTCGCCGCCGTGGGCGGCCCAGGTCTCGTAGCCGAGGCGGCGCATCAGCTCGGTCCAGGCTCGGGCGATGCGGGCGACGTTCCAGCCGGTGCTGGTGGGCGCGGCCGAGAAGCCGAAGCCGGGCAGCGAGGGGATGACGACGTCGAACGAGTCGGCGGCGTCACCGCCGTACGCGACCGGGTCGGTCAGCGGGCCGATCAGGGCGAGGAAGTCGACGAAGGAGCCCGGCCAGCCGTGGGTCAGGACGAGCGGCAGGGCGCCGCGGTTCTTCGAGCGCACGTGGATCACGTGGATGTCGACCCCGTCGATGACGGTGAGGTACTGCGGATGCTCGTTCAGCTGCTGCTCGAGACGGCGCCAGTCGTACCCCTTCTGCCATCGTGCGACGAGGGCGCGCAGCTCGTCTGTTCTGACCCCTTGCGACCAGTCGGGAACCGTCTCTCGGGTGGGCCAGCGGGTCGACTCGAGGCGCCGCTGCAGGTCGGCGAGCGCCTCGTCGGGGACGGCGGCTCGGAACGGGCGGAGCTCGGTGGGTGCGTCGGTCGTGCGGGACATGGCGTGTCTCCTCGGGGCGTCGGTCGGATGGGCGGCGTGCCGTCGAACGCGATTGCACACCGGTGTGCAATCTACGCCCATTGCACAGCAGTGTGCAATCATGGATTCCGAGCGGAGGAGGTCGGGGTGGGCAGTGTGACCGAGACGCGGGATCGAATCCTGGACGTGGCGATCGGGGTGCTCGGCGCTTCGCCCGAGGCGGGGATGGGCGAGGTGGCCGCGACCGCCGGCGTCGTCAGGCGCACGGTCTACGGGTACTTCCCGACGCGGGCCGACCTGGTGAACGCGCTGGCGAAGCGCGCGGCCGACGAGCTCGCGGCGGTGCTCGTCGGGGTCGCGCCCGATGAGGCTCCCGCGGCCAGCGATGATCCCGCGCCCGATGCGGCTCCCGCGGCCAATGCGGCTCCTGCGGCCGGCGAGGCCGCTGTTCCCGCCGACGTCACGTGGGCCCGGTTCGTCGCGCGACTGTGGCCGGTCGCCCACCGCTACCGGGTGCTCGTGGTGCTCCGGCGCGGCGAGTTCGGCACGGGCATCCACGCCCTGCTCGCCCCGGTCGAGCAGCAGCTCGCCGGTCTCGTGGCGCGCGGCCAGGACACCGGCGTCTTCGGCCGCCACCTGCCGGCGGATGCGCTCGCCCAGGTGGTCTGGTCGGCTCTGTTCACCCTCGCCGACGCGGGTGCCGACGCGGCGGCGGCGGCCACGACGACGCTCCTCATGCTCGGCGTGCCGGCGGCCCGGGCGTCGCAGCTGGCGGGGTCGGCAGTCCAAAAGTCCGCACCAGAGGAAGATCGACCGTGACCACGAGACCGTGCGGGTCGGCGGCGGAAAGGCGAGCGGTGCCCCCGGCCGACGCGGCGGCAGCGGCCACGATCGCGAGCCCCAGTCCGCTGCCGCGTCCTGCCGCGCGGGACTGATCGTCCTGCGAGAACCGGTGGAAGGCGTGGGCGACGAACTCCGGTGACATGCCGGGCCCGGTATCGGCCACGGTCGTCACGAGGCGGTCATCCTCGACCACGACCGTGACGGTCACCCGACCGCGACCGTCGAGTTCCTGCACCGCGTTCGACAGCAGGTTGTCGAGCACCCGGCCGTAGTGCAGCGGCGCCATCGCGACTCCCGCCCGGGGAGGGTCGAGCGGCGCGACGAGATCGATCCGGACCTCATCACCCGCGGCCACCAGCCGCGCGCGATCGAGCGCGTCGCCGGCCTCGTCGACGAGTTCCGTCACGGTCGAGACGACCGCAGCCCCACCGCTGTCCAGGCGGGACAGCTCGAGGAGGCTGTCGACGAGCCGGCTCAGACGAGCGGCGGCCTGCTCGGCGGCGAGCAGATCCGTGTCGAGGCGCGCCCGGTCGCCGGTACGCAGGAGCTCGAGCTGGGCCTGCAGCACGGCGAGCGGAGTGCGGAGTTCGTGGCTGGCGTCGGAGACCATCTGGCGTTCACGTGCCGCGGCGGCGTGCAATCGAGAGATGAGGGCGTTGAGCGTGGTGGCCAGCTCGGCGATCTCGTCGTCGGCCGGCCCGATCGGCAGGAGGGCGGCGGACGCGGACGCGGCAGAGTCGGCGGAGTCGGCGGCGACGATGCGATCGGCGCTCCGCCGGAGCTGGCTCACCGGACGCAACGCCGCACCGGTGAGGATCCAGGAGGCGACGCCGAACAGCAGCGTGAGGGCGCCGAGCCCGGCGACAAGACCGACGGTGAGGTCACGGAGCACTCGGGCGGACGCGGTCTCGTCCCGGGCGGAGATGATCGTCCAATCGCCGTCCGGGGAGTCCACCGTCTCGACGGCGACGAGATACCGGGACCCGCCGGCGGCGAGGTGCTGAGGGCCCGACCGCCCGAGGTCGATCGACCCGAGAGTGCCGGTGACCGCGTCGGGAAGAGTCGAGGTGCGGGTGGCGCCGGTGGGGTCGACGACCGCGATGAGCTGGCCCTCCCCGGGGTTGTCGACGGGGTCGCCCGGCTCCTGCTGGATGGCGGTCTCGAACGGGGTGGCGTCGCTGACTAGCACCTCGTAGCTCGCGTTCTGCAGGATGGCGTCGACCTGCTGGCGCACCACGATGGCCACCCCGGTGAAGAACAGCGCCGCGATCAGGATCGTGCCGATGGTGATCCGGGCGCGGATCGACAGACGCCCGAGGGCCCGGGTCATGAGCGCTCCAGCCGGAACCCGACGCCGCGGACGGTGCGGAGGGTCACCCCGCTGCCCACTGGATCGACCTTCCGGCGCAGGTAGCTGACGTACTGGTCGACGATGTTCGGGTCGGTGTGCTGGATCGAGCCCCAGATCTCCTGCAGGATCTGCTCGCGCGGAACCGTCTCGTCGACGTTCTGAGCCAGCAGCCGCAGCAGGGCGAACTCCTTCGGGCTCAGCTGCACCGGGGTGCCGCCGGCGGTGACCGCGTGGTCGTGACTGTCGACGACAAGCCCGGCGACCTCGAGGCGGGGGCTCGCCGCGACGCTCTCCCTCCGGCGGAGCGCGCGGAGGCGGGCGGCCAGTTCGGCGAACGCGAACGGCTTGACGAGGTAGTCGTCGGCGCCGGCATCCAGCCCCTTCACCCGGTCGTCGACGTCGTCGCGGGCGGTGAGCATCAGGATGATCAGGCCGGGGTCGCCGTCACGGAGCCGCCGGCAGAGCTCGAACCCCGACATGCCGGGCAGCATCACGTCGAGCATCGCCACCGCGAGGTCGCCCCGTCCGGCCCGGATGAGCGCGGAGGTGCCGTCCTGGCACCACTCCGCGTCGTAGCCCTCGTCGGCCAGGCCGCGCACCAGGAGAGGGCCGAGCTGCGTGTCGTCCTCGACGACGAGCACACGAACGGGATGGCCGGACGCTCTGCTCATGGTGCCATTCTTCCGCGCGCGTCACGCGCGGCGGGGAGTCTGAACGTTCTCTCACGAACGAGCCGCGATTTGGGGCGTGTTCTCGCACCTGCACTACCTAGCCTTCGAGCACGAACAGTCGACTGAAAGGGCGCGCGTGCTGATCCGATCCGGGGGCCTCCTCGATCCCACCGCACTCCTGGAGGGTGCGGGGCCATGGGTGCTGCCCGTGGTGATGGGGATCATCTTCATCGAGACCGGGCTGCTGTTCCCCTTCCTCCCCGGCGACTCGCTGATCTTCACCGCCGCCCTGCTGTCGGGCACGCTGGGACTGCCTCTTCCGGTCCTCGTCGCGGGCGTCGCGATTGCGGCGATCCTCGGCGACACGGTCGGGTACACCATCGGCCGCCGGTTCGGTCGGCGGCTGTTCAAGCCCGGGGCGCGCATCCTGAAGACCCGCTACCTCGAGAAGGCGGACGACTTCTTCGCCCGCTACGGGGCCCACTCGCTCGTGCTGGCCCGGTTCGTTCCCGTCGTGCGCACCTTCGTGCCGCCGGTGGTCGGCATGTCACGGATGCCCTACCGCCGCTTCCTGCTGTGGAACGGTATCGGCGGCCTGGCCTGGGCGCTGCTGCTCGCCGTCGCCGGGTTCTACCTGGGGCGGATCCCGGCGGTCGCGGACAACGTCGATCTGATCGCGGTCGGGATCGTCGTGGTCTCGATCATCCCGATCGCCATCGCCGTCATCCGGGAACGACGGGCCGGCGAGCGCGACCATGGGTGACCGCGTGCTCGTGCGCCCCGTTGCCGTCGCGAGCAAGGTTCCCCCGATCACGGTGCTGTTCTGGGTGACGAAGATCCTGACCACCGGGATGGGCGAGACCACCTCCGACTTCGTCGTGACGACGATCGAGCCCGTCATCGGGGTCGCGATCGCGTTCGTGCTGCTCGCCGGAGCGCTGGTGCTGCAGTTCCGCACCCGCACGTACGTGCCGTGGGTGTACTGGCTCGCCGTCGTGCTGGTCAGCGTGTTCGGCACGATGGCGGCCGACGTCGTGCACGTGCAGTTCGGGGTGCCCTACGAGGTCTCGACCGCCGGGTTCGCGATCGCGCTCGCCGTGGTGTTCCTGGTCTGGCGCCGCACCGAGCACACCCTGTCGATCCACGCGATCGACACTCCCCGCCGGGAGGCCTTCTACTGGGCGGCCGTTCTCACGACGTTCGCGCTCGGTACCGCGGCCGGGGACTGGGCCGCGCACGTGCTGGGCCTCGGCTACCTCGGATCGGGGCTGCTGTTCCTCGTGGCCATCTGCATCCCCGCCGTCGCGTACACCTTCTTCTCGGCCGATGCGATCGTCACGTTCTGGGTCGCCTACATCCTGACCCGGCCGCTCGGCGCCTCCTTCGCGGACTGGCTCGGCGTCGGCCCCGACCGCGGCGGCATCGGCATAGGCACCGGACTCGTCAGCCTCGTGCTGGCGGTCGCGATCGCCGCCTGCGTCGCACTTCTCACCCGACGACACGCGAAGGCGGCATCATGAGCGCACACGACCTCCGGGCCACCACGTCGACTCGGCAGCTGCTGAGCAAAGTCCCCGAGATCACGATCTGGTTCTGGATCATCAAGATCCTCTGCACCACCGTCGGTGAGAGCTTCGCGGACTACATCAACATGGCCCTCGGGGTCGGCCTCGTACCCACCGCGATCATCTTCACCATCGTCAGCGCGTTCGTGCTCACCGTGCAGATCCGGCTCAGCCGCTACCGGCCCGCCGCCTACTGGCTCACCGTCGTCGTGATGAGCATCACCGGAACCCTCTACACCGACATCCTCACCGACCAGGCCGGGGTGCCCCTCGTGGTCAGCTCGAGCGTCTTCGCGGTCGCCCTGGCCATCGTGTTCGCGATCTGGTTCGCCCGCGAACGCACGCTCTCGATCCACAGCATCGTCACCCGGCCCCGCGAGGCGTTCTACTGGGTCGCCGTGCTCGTCACCTTCGCCCTCGGCACCGCGCTCGGCGACTGGACCCTCGAGCTCACCGGCTGGGGGCCCGGCCTGTCGATCCTGTTGCCGCTCGTGCTCATCGGCATCGTCACCGCCCTCTGGCGCTACGGCGCGAACCCGGTGCTCACCTTCTGGATCGCGTACATCCTCACCCGGCCCCTCGGCGCGAACATCGGCGACTGGCTGGGCCTCACCCCGGCAGAGGGCGGGCTCGGTCTCGGCACCTTCACCACCAGCCTGATCTTCCTCGCCGCCATCCTCGCCACGGTGATCTACCTGACCATCAGCAAGACCGACCTCGTCGAGCGAGACCGAGCAGCGGATGCGCGGCCGTCGTCGCCCCGTCGCCGCCGACTCTCCGTGCTGGCGCTCGGCCTCGTCGCCGCGGCCACGATCGGGCTCCTCGCCTTCACGAACAGTCAGCCCCACGCGAGCGCGCTGGCCGACGAAGGCCCGGGACCCAGCTGCAGCAGCGCGGCACCCCTCACCCAGGACGAGGCCACGGCCTCCGCGAAGGCGAACTTCCCCGTGTCGGACATGAACGACTTCCGCACGATCACCACCGACATCCTGGCTCTCGTGCAGAGCGGCGACCAGGCCGGCGCATCCGCCCGCGCCACCGACCTCGAGACCGCCTGGGACGACCGCCAGGACACCCTCAACGCGGCCGACTGCGGGGCCTGGACCTTCATCGACCAACAGATCGACCCGGTGCTCTCCTCAGTGCGCTCGCCCTCGCCCGACGCTGCCACCGAGCAGCGCGCGCTCCAGGCGCTGCTGATGACCCTCGGGGCCTGAGCCCTCGGCTGCCGGGCCGCCGGGCCGCCGTCAGGCGGCACCGCCCCGCTCCCCCGACGAAGGCAGGGCTCCTCCACCGAGGCGCCCGGCCCGCTCAGTGCTCGTGGGCGCCCGAGAGCTTGAAGGCGAGGCGGCCGTGGGCGTAGCCGCCGCCCGCGCGGATGGCGGTTGCGACCCAGGCGGACTCGGCGAGCTCGGCCTCGGTGGCTCCTGCCTTGACGGCGTTCTGGCTGTGGGCGTCGATGCAGTAGACGCACTGGGTGGTGATGCCGACGGCGAGCGCGATGAGCTCGCGGTACTTCAGCGGGATCGCGCGGCCCTCGGGCTGGAAGACCGCGGAGTCGAACGCGGCGAAGGCGGCCAGGATGTCGGGCGTCTCCTTCTTGTAGACGGCGGTGTAGGTCTTGTCGGCGGTGCGGTCGAAGTAGTCGGCCATGGTGGGTCCTCTCGGATGGCGGGTGAGCTGGTGGGCGGATGGTCGGGTAGTGGGAAGTAGCCGGGGGGCTGCCGGTCGGTCGGCGTCGGCTCAGGGGCCCGGCAGCGCATCCGCTATTCGCCGCACCGCCTCGCGCAGCAGCGGGCGCGGCATCGCGAACACGAGGCGCACGAAGCCGTCGTAGCCCGCCCCGCAGAGCGCGCCGTCGGTCACCGTCACCCCCGCCCGCAGGCCGAGGAACTCCGCCGGCGACCCCTCGATGCCGAGCCCCCGGCAGTCGAGCCAGGCGAGATATGTCGCCTCGGGCATCGCGTAGCCGACCCCCGGCGCGTGCGTCGCCAGCAGCGACCCGAGTAGCCGCCGGTTGCCGTCGAGGTACTCGACCACGTCGCCGAGCCACTCCCGCCCGTCGCGGTACGCCGCGGTCGCCGCGATGACGCCGGGGGTCGCCGCCCCGTGCTGCACCGCGAAGCCGAAGCGCGCGTAGCGCCGCTCGTCGGCGTCGTTCGTCGTGATCAGCTGGGCCGCCTTCAGCCCGGGCACGTTCCAGGCCTTCGATGCACTGGTGCCGGTGATCGAGTGGGCGGCGGCGGCCTCCGACACGGTGGCGTACGGGATGTGCGCCCGCCCGTCGAAGCGCAGCGGCGCGTGGATCTCGTCAGCGAACACGCGCCCGCCGTTCCGCTCCACCACCTCCGCGATCGCCTCGAGTTCGGCGCGGTCGAGCGCGGTGCCCGTGGGGTTCTGCGGGTTGCACAGGACGAGCGTGCCGGCGCCTGCCCGGAAGGCCGCGTCGATCGCGTCGAGGTCGTGCCGCCAGCGCCGCCCGCGCCCGTCGCCCGTGTCGCTCACGATGCCCGGCACCTCGACCACCGGATGCCCCAGCGTCGGCGGATAGGTCAGGAACGGCATATACGCCGGCGTCGGCACGATCACGGCCGAGCCCGGCGGCGAGAACGCCGTGACCGCCACCCCGAGGGCCGCCATCACGTCGGACACGTGGTGCACCCGGGCGGGGTCGACACGCCAGTCGTAGGCGTCGAGCATCCACTCGGCCGTGGCCTCGGCCATCGCGTGGGCGGTCGCCGGCGCCAGGTAGCCGAGCACCCCCTCGTCGAGAGCGCGGTGCAGGGCGGCGGTCACGGCGGGCGCGGTTCCGAAGTCCATCTCGGCGACCCAGGCCCCGATCGTGCCGGGGCGAAGGCTCCACTTGCGGCTCGAGGGCACGTCCAGGCGGTCGGCGGTGAGGTGGTCGAAGGGATGCATGTCCCCGCCATCCTCGCGGGGGCCGCCGTGGTGCGCTCGCACTGTTGCGCAATGCGTCGGCAAGGCGATCCGCCACGTCCCCACCCGCGACCGTCAGGGCGCCGGGATGCCCACGAGCTCCACCGACACGTCCCACAGCCGCCGCGCCTCCGCCGGGTCGCGCAGCGGCTTCCACAGCTCGCGCTCGACCGGCGGCCCGCTCAGCGTGCGCTTCGGCCCGTAGAGCCGGTCGCTCCGCACGTGCTCCCCCGTCGCGGCGAGCAGCGCGGGCAGGGCGGCGTTCTCGGGCGACCCCGCGAGGCCCAAGCGGCCGAGGGCCCCGATCAGGCGGCGCTCGGGCGGCGTGCGGTCGCGGCCGAGCGCGGGCTGGGCCGCCAGCAGGTTGGTCGGCGAGATGCCGGGGTGGGCGAGCGTGCTCCGGATGCCCCAGCCCTCCTCCCGGCTGCGGGTGTCGAGCTCGCGGGCGAACAGTCCGTTCGCGATCTTCGACGCCGCGTAGGCCTTCATGACGTCGTAGTGGCGCTCGGAGTTGAGATCGTCCCAATCGATCGAGCCGCTGCGCGCGGACACGCTGGTCTGGTGGGTCACCCGCCCGCCGCCCTCCCGGAGCAGGGGCAGCAGGCCCAGGGTGAGGGCGACGTGCCCGAGGTGGTTCGTGCCCAGCTGCAGCTCGAAGCCGTCGGCCGTCGTGCGGCGCTCGGGCGGGTTCATCACGCCGGCGTTGTTGACGAGCAGGTCGATCGGCCGCCCCTCGGCGGTGAGCTCGGTGACGAGGGAGGCGACCGAGGCGAGGGAGGAGAGGTCGAGCATCCGCGTGCCGACCTTCGCGCCGGCGACCTCGTCACGGATGCGCCGGGCCGCCGCGTCGCCCTTCGCGCGCGACCGCACGGGCAGCACGACCTCGGCGCCCGCCCGGGCGAGCCGGGTCGCGATGACGAGGCCGATGCCGTCGCTCGCGCCGGTGACGACGGCGAGGCGTCCGGTCTGGTCGGGGATGGCGAGATCGTAGGTGCGTGGCATGGTGTCCTCCGTGGGAATGGTCGCCTGGTCGGCGGTTCCATCGTCGAACGGTTCGGGATGCGCATCCAGGGCCTGTGGATCAGCGGCTGCGGAGGGCGCGCCTCGGCCGCCGGCCGGCACCCGGCGCGGAGGTCGCGACCGGCCGTCGACCCGAGGGCCCGACCCGGCTACGGCGTGAGCCGCTGCGCGCCGATCACCGCGAGCAGCTCGAGCTTCTCGTGGCTCTCGCTGCCGGGAACCGCGGTGTAGACCAGCAGCCGGTGCGACTGGTCGGGGTCGATCAGCGTCTGGCAGCTCAGCTCGAGCGCCCCGACCTCCGGGTGGTGGAACCGCTTCAGCTCGGGCGGGCGCACCCCGACCTCCTGCGTCTGCCACACCTCGCGGAACTCGGGCACCTCCTGCAGCAGCACGGCGAGCTCGGCCGCCCGCGACGACGGCCCGCGCAGGGCGACGAGCTCGCGCAGCCCTGAGGCGTACAGACGCGTCAGCCGCCGCTGCTCGTCGGCCGGGTAGGCCTCCCGGGTAGCGGGGTCGGTGAACCAGCGATAGCCCAGGTACCGGTCGTTCCCGCGACGCTCGGTCGCGTCACCGGTGAGTGCGACGCCGAGCGGCGTCTGCCGCAGGGTCTCGCCGAGCTCGGTGACGATCTCGGCCGGCGTGTCGACCAGGCGGTCCAGGATGCGCAGCAGCCCCGGGCTGATGTAGCCGCTCGCCGTCCCGCGCGCCGGCGGTCGGTGCCCGGCCAGTCGCAGCAGGTGATCGCGCTCGTCGAGCGTGAGGTGAAGGCCCTGCGCGATCGCGGCGACCATCTGCTCGGACGGGTGCGGGCCGGTGCCCCGCTCGAGCCGGGCGTAGTAGTCGGCCGACATGTGACTGAGGGCGGCGACCTCCTCGCGGCGGAGTCCGCCGGTGCGCCGGCGACTGCCGCGCGGCAGGCCGACATCCGCCGGCTGCAGCGTTTCCCGGCGGTGCCGCAGGAACGCGGCCAGCCCTGCACGATCGATCACGTCGCCCCGTTCCCTCGAGGCTCAGTTCTATCGCACCGGGCCGCGCGCAGCCACGCCCTGACGATCCACCCCTGCGCCCGAGCGGCGGTCAGATCCCGCCGCCCGCGCCGAATCCGCTGCGGTCGGACATCTGCCGCGCCATCGTCGCCCGGGTGTCGGGCGCGTCGGCGGGCCGGTCGGCCGGATGCACGCGGCGCTCCACCACGTCGAGCCCGCCCCGCAGGCGCCGGCGCACGACGAGCGCGACGACCACCACGGCCACGAACACCATCAGCGCGATGACGTCGATCCAGAACGGTTCCATGACGCTTCCTCCTCGTCGATCGTCGTGCCGTCATCCCATCATCGACGACCGTCGAAACGAGACCTCGGGATACACACCCCATGCCCAGCCGGTCGGGCGCCACCGCCGCTGCTACTGTGACCCCGTCGGGCGCCATCGGGGAGCGGCGACAGCGGGGGGACACCATGGTGGCTGCACGACGCACCGGACTGATCGGGGCGGCCATCGGCGCGCTGCTTCTGGGCGTGATCGGAGCGGTCGCGCCCGCCGCGGCCGACGACGCCCGCCCGCCGATCGACGTGGCGCTGACACCGGCCGGCGTCTCGCTCGTGGCGACCTGGAACGCCTTCGGGTACGTGCCGTCCGAGACCCGCCAGATCCACGTGACCCTTCCGCCCGAACTGCTGGACTACTCGTTGACCGGGTACTCCTGGCGGCTGTCCGGCCTCGAGTCAGATCTCACCGGCGTGCTCCCGGCGACGCAGACCTCCTTCGACATCGACCTCCCCTTGGATCTGGATCACGCCTCGCTCCAGCTCGACGTCGTGGCTGCGACTGGCGGTGACGGGGATTCGGCGATGCTGTCGGCTCTCATCTGGCCCTCGGTGCCCGGGGTGGGAGATCCGCCGATCGTCGTCGTGGACGCGGATCTCGATCCGACGTCCTCGAAGGCGACGGGCACTCGCGAGCACGTGTTCACCGGGGAGCCTGCCGCACTGACCCTGCAGGGAGGCGACCGGATCGCGCTGAAGGGTGCCCCGGGTCTCTGGACCACCGGGCCGACCGGGGACTGGGGCGATGCGTTCGTGCATCATCAGGTCGAGGTGAGCGGGTCCAACGGTGAGCTCCCACTGGAGGCAAGCGCCTCGTCGGACGGTTCCACGCTGCTGGCCGCCATGCCCGACGACGTCAGCCGACTCCGCGCCGACACCCTCCTGGTGGCCTTCCGACCCCTGGTCAACGGCGAGAAGGTCGTGGAGTCCATCCGGTTCGACTCGCGCGTTTCGATCGAGCGGACGATCAGCGCCACGCGCGTCGACGGCGCCGACCGGTACGCCGTCGCGGCCGCCGCGTCCGCCGCCCAGTTCCCCGAGGGCGCGCCCGTGGCCTACGTCGTCACCGGCGAGGGCTTCGCCGACGCTCTCAGCGCCGGGCCGGCCGCCGCGAAGGATGGCGGGCCCCTGCTGCTGACCCACCGCGACGAGCTCACCGCCGACACCGCGGCCGAGCTGCAGCGGCTGAGTCCCGGGCGCATCGTGGTGGTGGGCGGGGAGAAGGCCGTGTCCGACGGGGTGCTCGACACGCTCGCCGGCATCGCCCCCGTTCAGCGCTTCGCCGGCGCCGACCGCTTCGCCGTCTCGCGCGCGGTGCTCGACACGGTGTTCGGCCCGGAGACCTCCGGCCTCTACCTCGCCACCGGCGCGGCGTTCCCCGACGCCTTGGCCGCGGGTGCGGCCGCCGGAGCCGCCCGGGAACCGGTGCTCGTCGTCGACGGGCGCGCATCCGCTCTCGACGACGCCACGGGAGCCGCACTGAGCGCCCTGCCCCTCGACCGGGTCGCGATCGTCGGCGGGCCCGCCGCCGTCTCGGAGGGGCTGGCCGACGACGTCGCCGCCATCGCCCCGGTGCAGCGCTACGGCGGCGCCGACCGCTTCGAGGTCGCGGCCGCCCTGAACGCGGCGGTGTTCGACTTCGCGCCCGAGGCCTTCGTCGCCACCGGGGCCGACTTCCCCGACGCCCTCGCCGGCTCGGCCTGGGCGGGGCGCACGCGCGCACCCCTCTACGTCACGCGCCCGGGCTGCCTGCCCGCGGAGGCACTCGCCGCCATGCGGGGTCAGGACGTCTCGTCGATCACGGTGCTCGGCGGCCCCCTCGCCGTCGCCGACCCGGTGCTCGCCCTCGAGACCTGCACGGGCTGACGTCGGCCGACCCGGCTGTCCAGCGGTCCGGGAGACCCGGCAGGCAGACCCTGCGCCCGAGCGGCGGCCGGGATAGCGTGGAGGGATGACCGAGATCGCTCCCACCCTCACCCTGAACGACGGCCACGAGATCCCCGCGCTGGGCTTCGGCACGTACCCGCTGCGCGGCGAGCAGGGGGCGGATGCGGTGGCCTCCGCCATCGGCACCGGCTACCGCCTAATCGACACCGCGTTCAACTACGAGAACGAGGGCGCGGTCGGCGAGGGCATCCGCCGCTCGGGCCTGGATCGCGCCGAGCTCTTCGTCACCTCGAAGTTGCCGGGGCGCTACCACGCGCGCGAGCAGGCCGGCGAGGCGGTGCGCGAGTCGCTCTGGCGGCTGGGGCTCGACTACCTCGACCTCTACCTCATCCACTGGCCGAACCCGAGCGTCGGAAAGTTCGTCGAGGCCTACGAAGCGCTCGTGCAGGCCCGCGAGGAGGGTGTGATCCGCTCGGTCGGCGTCAGCAACTTCACCGCCGGCAACCTGCGCACGATCATCGATGCCACCGGCGTGACGCCAGCCGTCAACCAGATCGAGCTGCACCCGTCGTTCCCGCAGGAGGAGCTTCGCGCGGTGCATGCCGAACTCGGCATCGTGACCGAGGCCTGGAGCCCGCTCGGCAAGGGCGCGGCCCGCTACGACGACCCGGCGATCGTCGCGGCTGCGGAGCGGCACGGGGTGTCGCCGGCCCAGGTCATCCTGCGCTGGCACGTCGAGCTCGGCAGCGTTCCGATCCCGAAGAGCGCCACGCCTGAGCGTCAGGCGGAGAACCTCGACGTGTTCGGCTTCGAGCTGTCGGCCGACGAGGTCGCGGCGATCACCGCCCTCGGGCGGCGCGACGGCAGGCTCTTCGGCGGCGACCCGGAGACGCACGAGGAGCAGTAGCCGCAGCCGATGCGCGGCTTCGGTAGACTCCGGGGGTGGGTACCGAACAAGACGACGTGCTGTCGATCATCTACTCCAGCAGCGCCACCGTGCCGTTCAGCGACGACGACCTGGTCGAGCTGCTGAAGGTCAGCCGCCACAACAACGCCGGCAGCGAGGTGACCGGCATGCTGCTCTACCGCGACGGCCGCTTCCTGCAGGTGCTCGAGGGCCCGGAGCCGTCGGTGCGCCGCCGCATGGAGGTGATCGCGGGCGACTCCCGGCACGTGGACGTGCTGGTGCTGCTCGAGGAGGGGCTCAACGAACGGCGCTTCCCCGACTGGACGATGGGCTTCGTGCCGCACGAGGCCACCCCGCCCGACGATATCCCCGGCTACCTCAGCGCCTTCGGCCTCGCCGACGACGACGAGGACTCCCGCGAGGCGGCCCGCGCCCTCGCCGAGCTCATGGCCTGGTTCGAGGACACGGCGAAGCGCAGCGTCTGACCGGAGAGCCGGTCGGCGCAGCGTCCGACGGCAGCCCGGGTCGGTCCGCCTGGCTCAGAGCCACGGCTCCACCAGCTCGGCGTAGCGCCGCGCCATGGTCGCCACGACGTCCGCGCCCGGCGCCGCCCACACGTCCGCGTGGAAGATCTCGACCTCCACGTCGCCCGCGTAGCCGGCGGCCGCCACGGCCCGCGTGAAGGCGGGGAAGTCGATGTGTCCGTCGCCCATCATGCCCCGCGACAGCAGCGTGTCGGCGGGCAGCGGGGTGATCCAGTCGCAGACCTGGTAGCTGACGATCCGCTCCCCCGCCGAGGCGACGAGGTCGAGCACGCTCGGCTCCCACCACAGGTGGAAGGTGTCCACCACCACGCCGACCTCCTCGGGCGCGAACGGTGCCGCCAGCTCGAGCGCCTGGCCGAGCGTCGAGACGACCCCGCGGTCGGCGGCGAAGATCGGGTTCATCGGCTCGATGCCGAGCACCACGCCGCGGGCGCGCGCTTCGGGGGCGAGTTCGGCGATCGCCTCGGCGGCGCGGGTGCGGGCGCCGACGAGGTCCTTCGAGCCCTCCGGCAGGCCGCCCGGCACGAGCACGAGGGTCGGGGCGTCGAGCGCCGCCGCCTCGTCGAGGGCGCGGAGGTTCTCGTCATGGGCGGCCCGGCGCGCGGCCGGGTCGATCACGGTGAAGAATCCACCGCGGCAGATGCTCGAGACCCGCAGGCCCGAGTCGGCGATCCACGCGGCGGCGGTCGGCAGCCCGACGTCGGCGAGGGGCTCGCGCCAGACGCCGATGCCCCCGAGCCCCGCGGCGACGGCGCCGTCGATGGCCTCCCGCAGTGTCCAGTTCGCGGTGGTGCGCTGGTTCAGCGACAGCCGCGCGAGCCGCGGGTCGCCGGGCTCCGGGGTGGGGATGCGCGCCGGCAGCCCGCTCGGCACGTCGAACGCCCTGGCGCGAGCGCCGGCCCGCGCATCCTGAACCGCCGCCACGACCCCCACCCCCTGCTGCACGCTCATCGCCTCGCCCCCAGCGTCTCGGCGAGCACCCCGAACCGGTGCGCCGCCAGCGCAGGATCGGGCAGCAGCCGCGCCTCGTTCAGCAGCTCCACGACCCGCGCGAGGTGCGGCAGGCTGCGCGCCGACTGCAGCCCGCCCACCATCTGGAAGCCGTCCTGCGCCCCGGTCAGCCACGCCGTGAAGGCGATGCCGACCTTGTAGTAGAAGGTGGGCGCCTCGAAGATGTGGCGCGACAGCTCCAGCGTCGGCGCCATCTCGGCGTCGTAGCCCTCGAGGTCGCCGCGGTCGAGCGCCGCCAGTGCGGCCGAGGCGGCGGGGGCGATGGCCGCGAACGCGCCGAGCAGAGCATCCGAGTGACCGTGCTCGTCGCCACGGATGAGCGACGGGTAGTTGAAGTCGTCACCCGTGTAGAGCCGCACCCCGGTGGGCACTGCCCGGCGCAGCCCGATCTCGTGCGAGGCGTCGAGCAACGACACCTTCACGCCGTCGACCTTGCCGGCGTGCGCCTCGATCAGCGACAGGAAGGTCGACGTCGCCGCCGCCACGTCGCGCGTGCCCCAGTAGCCGGCGAGCTGCGGGTCGAAGGCCTCGCCGAGCCAGTGCAGCACGACCGGCTCCGACACCTGCGACAGGATGCGGTCGTAGACGGCGAGGTAGTCCTCGGGCCCGGAGGCGGCGGCCGCGAGGTGACGCGAGGCCATCACGATCACCTGCGAGCCCGTCGACTCGACGAACGCCACCTGCTCGAGGTAGGCGTCCTGCACCTCGGCGAGCGTCGCGACGCCGGGGGCCACGGCGAGGTGGTCGGTGCCGGCACCTGAGGCGATCCGGGCCCCGAACTCTGCCGCCTGCGCCGCGCTCCGGGTCACCAGCTCTTGGATGGCGGGCCAGTCGAGCCCCATGTTGCGCTGCGCGGTGTCCATCGCCTCGGCGACCCCGAGCCCGTAGCGGAAGAGGTGGCGGCGGAACGCGAGCGTCGCGTCCCAGTCGATCGCGGCGGGCGCACCCGGCACGTTGTCGCCGCGCGGGTCGGCCACCACGTGCGCGGCCGCGAACGCGACCCGTGACGTGTAGGGCGACGGATGCTCGGCCCACGCCCGCGGCTCGTTCAGCTCGATCTCACGCCACCCGGTGGCGGTGGGCAAGGCGAGGCGAGAGCCGGTGGCGCCGCCGGCGCGGGAGCCGGTGCCGCTGCCGGCGCTGGCGCGGGAGCCGGTGGCGGCCGCCGCCCCGACGAGCGTCATGCCCCCACCGCCGTGATCTCCACGCGGCGCCCCTCGTTCGACGACTGCAGCCCCGCGTCGACGAGCTGCAGCCCGCGCACGCCGGCGGCGAGGTCGTACGGGTGCTGACGGCCGGCGGCGACGTCCTGCAGGAACTGCTCCCACTGCGCCCGGAAGCCGTTCGTGAACTCCTGGTTGTCGGGGATCTGCGTCCACTGCGACGGGAAGTCCTGATCGGTCGGCAGGTCGGGGTTCCAGACCGGCTTCGGGGTGTTCACCCGCGGCTGCACCTTGCAGCCGAACAGGCCGGCCACGGCCGAGCCGAGGGTGCCGTCGACCTGGAACTCGACGAGCTCCCCGCGGTCGACCCGCACGGCCCAGCTCGAGTTGATCTGCGCGATGATGTCGCCCTCGAGCTCGAAGATGCCGTAGGCGGCGTCGTCGGCGGTGGCCTCGTAGCGGTCGCCCTGCTCGTCCCAGCGCTCGTGGATGTGGGTGACGGCCTTCGACGAGACCGCCTCGACGCGACCGAAGAGGTTCTCGAGCACGTAGTTCCAGTGGCAGTACATGTCGAGGGTCATGCCCCCGCCG
>NZ_JANTEZ010000009.1 GCF_024978135.1 Herbiconiux gentiana
GGCCCGCTTCGCGGCGGCGCTGTCGGCTGCGCCCGTCGCGGTCGCGGCGGCACCGTCGGCTGCGCCCGTCGCGGTCGCAGCGGCACCGTCGGCGGTCGCGGCGGCGGGTGCGGCTACGCCGGTCGAGTCGGTGACGGTCGCGTCGGACGCGTTCGCGCCGGCGGCGGCCGCGCCGGTGGAGGCCGCATCGGAGGCCACGCGGTGGGCCGGGGCCGAGTCGACGGTGCCGAGCTCGCTCTTCGTGGGCTCGGCGCTCGTGGGCACACCAGCTGCGGGCGCACCATTCGTGGGCGCGGCGTACTCGGGCTCGCCGTTCTCCGGCTCGCCGTTCACGGGGCGGGTCTCATCGGGCATCGGTGGGTCCCTCCTCGTGGTCGTCTTCGTGGTGGGCGTCTGACCCGTGGTCGTCGTGCTCGTGGGCGTCGGGGGTGACGCCGTCCTCGCGGTCGATGGCGTCGCGGATGCTCAGCACCGTCTCGTCGTCGGGGTCGTAGTCGTCGTACTCCGGGGCCGGGAGGGGGGTGCCCTGCGGCGCGACGTAGCCGGGCTCGAACCGCGACTGCGGCTGCGCTGCTGCGACGTCGGCGGAGCCGTCGTGGCGGTCCTCCGCACGCTCGTCCACCCGGCCGTCGGCCTGGGCCGCCGCGTGGTCGAACGCCGACACCGGGGCGGGCAGCTCCTCGGCGTGGACGCGCTCCGTGTCCACGGAGTCGCCAGCCGGTTCGGCAGCCTGTGCCTCCGCCGGCGGGATGATCGGCGTCGGAGCGGTGTCGGCCGTGGCGGCCTCCACCTGCTCGCTCAGGCTCGGCTGCGGCGCCACGGGCTCCTCGGCGGGCGCGTCGCGAGTGAACCCGGCCGCATCTCCTTCGTCGCCCAGCTCCACGGGCGCGTCGACAGTCGGAGCGTCATCGGCCACCGGCGTGACGACGGCCGGGGTGGCGTCGGCCGGGGTGGCGTCGGGCTCGGGGCGGTGGCCCGCGTACTCGGCGGTGGAGTTCTGCTCGGCCACGGGCATGCTGGGGCGCGAGGTACCCGCCCACCACGGCGCGTCGGAGCCGGACTCGGGGGCCGTGACGGCGGCGGGAGCATCCGGAGCAGCGGGCTGCTCGTCGACGTAGTGCGCCGCGTAGACACCGGCCGCGGTGGTGACGCTGCTCGCCGCAGCACGATCGTCTTCGGGAGCGGCAGCCGGAGCCGCGGGCTCGGTGGCACCGGCGTCAGTCGCGTCAGGTGCCTCGTCGGCCGTCTGGGCCGCCGCGGTGCCGCCAGTGGACGGTTCGGCGGCGGTCGAGGGGCCGGTCGACGGGTTGGCGTCGGCCGCGTCGTCGGTGGTGGAACGGTCCGTCGCCTCCGCGGTGGTCGCGCCCGCGAGGGCGATCGCCGAGACGGTGGCAGCCGCCGCGCCGCCGGCGCCGATTCCGGGTGCCGCCGCGGGGCCGGCGCTCTCGACCGCGACCGGGGCGGCCTCCGCCGAAGCGGGGGTGACCGGGGCAGCGGAAGCAGGGGCAGTCGCAGGGGCGGCCGCCGGCGCGCGGGCGCCCGCAGGGGCGTCGAGCGCCTCGGGCTCCTCGCCGACGGGCACGCGGTCGGAGACGTCGGTGAGCTTCTCCTCCGCGATCTCCTCCTCGACCGAGTCGGCCGCGCCGACGTGGGCCGTGGTGCTGACCGCGCGGTTGCCCTGCACCTGCAGGCGCCCGGCCGGCAGGGCCAGCAGCAGCGCGACGCCGAAGACGAAGGCCTGCACGACGAGCACCAGCACACCGAGCGGCGTACCCCCGTTCGTCGGAGACGGCTCGGGCAGGCTCGCGAGCGTCCCGTCGTCGGCCACCTGCCAGAGCGCTCCGGCGAAGGTCTCGCCGATGAAGGTGAACTGGGCGTTGCTGTTCAGCGCGTTCGCGGTGCGGGTGGCGATCTCGTCGGCGGGCGCACCCTGCTCGTCGGCCGGGGCCGGGGTGAGTAGCACGAACTCGATGCCGAGCGCGGTCAGGCGGCTGGAGACCTCGGCGCCGCTGATCGACGCCGCGTTCCCGACGATCGAGGCGAGCTCCGACCCGTCGGCGCCGTCGACCCCCGCGTACGCCGCGGTCGAGGCGAGCGTCGACTGCTGGTCGAGCGTCGGTCCGGCTCCGTGCACGACGGATGCCCCGATGCCCCCGTCGCCCTGGGGCGCGAGCAGCAGCGTACCGACGCGGGGCGTGTTCGACGCCTCGGCCGTGACGTAGGCCGGCAGCTGCCGGCCCGCTCCCGCGGCGACCTCGGAGGTGCCGAGCAGCAGTCCGAGCGCCGACGGCAGCACGATCACCGCGACGGCGGCCGTCGCGACCACGGCCGGCAGCGCGACGAGCCGCGGCAGCGACGACAGTCCGAGGATCGCCGCCCCGATGAGTCCCAGCCACGCGAGGCTGAGCCCCGACCCGGGCCAGATCGCCACCGACTGCGAGCCGCTCGTGGCGAGCGCGAGCTGCTGCGATCCGACCGCGGTGGCGAACCCGAGCAGGGCGATCACGACGGCGACGACGGCGCGGTACGAGCCGGGCAGGAACAGCGCGGCGAGGGCGATCAGCGCGAGCGGCACCACGAGGATGCCGAGCACGAGCAGCACGATCCCCGCGTCGATCCCGACACCGGCGGCCAGCGACTCCCAGCCGCCGAGACCGGTACGCGGAAGCCCGAGCAGGAGCTCGACCACCGGCACGGTCGGCCGCCAGACGGTCAGCCCGGGGTCGGCGAGCAGGGCGAGCGGGGTACCGCGCTGGAACTGGTCCCAGATGAGCGGGGCGAAGAGCACGAGCGCCGGCAGCGGGATGCCGATCAGCCGCATCACGTCGCGGCGGCTGGCGATGGTCGCGATCAGCCACACGACGATCAGCGCGGGCCAGAGCGACGGGGCGCAGGCGAGCACCGCGGCGAACAGGATGGACGCGATCGCCGACGCCGACCACGACTTCGGCGCGGCGAGCAAGGCGAGCACCAGCCAGGGCAGCAGCAGGTGCGCGATCACCGGCCCGATCATCCCGGCATCGAGGGCCCCGACGAACGGCGGAGCGAGCACCCAGAGCACGGCGGCGGCGCTGCGCAGCACCGGCCGGTCGGTGAGCCGGGCCGCGCAGAACCACGCGGCCAGCGCGGCCAGCGGCAGCGCGACGAGGTAGAGGCCGACGATCGCGAGCGACGGCGACCAGAAGGTGATGCTGCCGAGCACCGCGAGCACGGCGGCGAACGGGTCGGCCGCCCCCACGAAGCCGAGGCCGATGTCGCGGAAGCCGGTGCCGATCTGGGCCCAGAGCCCGCCGACCGTGGTCTCGAGCGGCAGCGCACCGCCCCCGGTCAGGGCCGCGGCGCCGAACACCGGGAGGAAGACGACGGAGCCGATCAGGGCGATCACGAGAACGGTCGCGACTCCCCCGCTCGAGATGAACTGGATGCGATCGCGCTCGCCCCGCAGGTAGGTCAGGGCGATCTCGCGCTGCAGGGAGGCGCGGCGCCGGATCTCGTCACCGGGCATCCGGAGCGGGGCGATGGCGCGCCAGCCGACCTTCTTGGAGGCCTTCAGGCGCCGGCGGGCCGCCCCGATGTGCGAACCGAAGGCGGTCTTGAAGGCCGCGGCGAACTCCCCGCCGATGGCCCCCGGCTGCTTGCGCACGAGCTGGAACAACGAGCGCGCGACGGCGAGCGGCACGAGCGAGAGCCAGTGGAAGACGACGGCGAACGCGGGCGCGTAGACCAGCCGGCGGTGCAGCTGGGCGGCGCGGCGGGCGGTCTGACGCTTGCGGCGCGCCGAGCCCTTGATCGAGCGGCCGGGGCCCGAGAGCCCGTCGCCGTCGGTCGCGACCCGGGCGGCAGGCACCGCGATCACGCGATGTCCGGCCAGGCGGGTGCGGATGCCGAAGTCGAGAGCGTTGTCGGCGGTCGGCAGGGCCGGGTCGAAGCCGCCCACCTCGTTCCAGACGGTGTGGCGCACGAGGAGGCCGGCGGCGCCCATGGCGAGCACGTCGCTCATACGGTCGTGCTGGGCCTGGTCGAGCTCGGTCTCCACGAGCGGCACGCTGGCGCCGGTGCGGGTGATCGTCTCGCCGAACTCGCTGATGTAGTCGGGGTCGTCCCACTCCATCTGCTTCGGGCCGGCGGCGGCGACGGAGGGGTTGACCTCGACGGCGGCCAGCAGGGCGGCCAGGGCATCCGGCTCGGGGGCCGTGTCGTGGGCGAGCAGCCACAGCCACTCGTTCGCGTCGTCGGGCGGGGGCGCGACGCCGAGGGCGTGCGCGATCGCGGTGCCGAAGTTCAGTCGGCTCGAGGCCTGAATGAAGCGGGTCGGATGCGCGGCCGCCAGCAGCGCCGAGGTGGCGTCGGTCGAGGCGCAGTCGACCACCACCAGCGCATCGGGGGCTCGGGTCTGGGCCGCGATGGCCTCGAGGGTTCGCGGGAGGTAGTCGGCTCCATTCGAGGAGACGAGGACGGCAGTGACTCGGGCGCGCATATCGTGACGACTCTAGGTGGCCCCCGACGCCTTGCCCGGCGACCGCTCCGGCGTGCCGGTTTCTTATGAATCCCGTGTGAAGTGGGGAGGGAAGCGCGCCGCAGAGGCGGCGGCGCACCGGACGGGCGCAGCCCGGCCCAGCGATTCAGACGGCTCGCTTGCGCAGCTTACGGCGCTCGCGCTCGCTGAGCCCGCCCCAGATGCCGAAGCGCTCGTCGTTCTGCAGCGCGTAGTCGAGGCACTGGGCCTTCACCTCGCAGGAGGTGCAGATGCGCTTCGCGTCACGAGTCGATCCGCCCTTCTCGGGGAAGAACGCCTCGGGGTCGGTCTGCGCGCAGAGCGAGTCGGCCTGCCAGGCGAGAGGATTCTCCTCCTCATCGACCCGCGGCTTGCGCACCCCGGGAACACCGAGGCTGACCGGGTCGACGAACCAGTCATCCGGTACGCCTGAGCGGTACTCTGACATGGCCATATCACGCTCCACCCTCTGAACCAGCTTGCGACTTGCCGAAAACCCCGATGCCTAATTACACCCGTGTAGTTCCCTCACGTCAAGTCGCGGATGCTAAACCCTCAACCCCGCCTTAAGGCTTGCGACACGGCGCGTGTCGTGCGCCATCCGAGGGTCGGCTGGACATTTCTCGGCCGCCGTCGATATCCTGCCAGCATGCTCCACAAGGTCGCCCTCATCGCCATCCCCGGCGTCGCCCCGTTCGAGTTCGGCACCGTCTGCGAGGTGTTCGGGATCGACCGCACCGACCACGGCGGCCCGGAGTTCGACTTCACGATCGTCACCGCCGAGCCCGGCCCCGTGCGCACCAGCCTCGGCTACGACATGATGATCTCGGCGGGGCTCGACCAGGCGGCCGACGCCGACCTCATCGCGGTGCCGGCGCACGAGATCGACGCCGACGTGCACCCGGAGGTCGTGCGCCTCCTGCAGGAGGCGTCGGCGCGGGGGGCGTGGATCCTCAGCATCTGCAGCGGAGCCTTCACGCTCGCGAAGTCGGGGCTGCTCTCGGGCCGTCGTGCCACGACGCACTGGATGCATGCCGACCGCCTCGCCCGCGACTTCCCCGACATCGAGGTCGACCCCGACGTGCTGTTCGTGGAGGACGGCACCATCATCACCGGCGCCGGCACAGCCTCGGGCATCGACGCGTGTCTGCACCTCATCCGGCTGGAGCTCGGCGCCTCGGCCGCGAACGTGGTCGCCCGGCGCATGGTGGTGCCCCCGCAGCGCTCGGGCGGGCAGTCGCAGTACATCGCGACGCCCATCCCCGAGTGCCGCAGCGATTCCTTCGCCGAGGTCACGGCGTGGATGCTCGAGAACCTCGACCAGGAGCTCACCGTCGACGAGCTGGCCCGCAAGGCGCTGATGTCGCCGCGCACCTTCGCCCGGCGCTTCAAGGCCGACACGGGGGCGACCCCCGGAGCCTGGCTGAACCGGCAGCGGCTGCTGCGCGCGCAGCAGCTGCTCGAGGAGAGCACGCTCGCGCTCGACGGCGTCGCCGCCGAGAGCGGGTTCGGCACGGCCGCCGTGATGCGCCACCACTTCTCGAAGACGCTGAACACGACGCCCGCTGCCTACCGCCGCGCCTTCACCCTGCGCGCGACGGCCTGACGCGCGACCCCGCCGAGCCCGCCGAACGAGCGCGGCCCCTACGGCAGCTCCGCCGCCGGCGCCCCCGGCGCCGCCACGAACACCGTGCCCGACCCGCCGAACGCCAGCGCCCCCTCGTCGGGCGTCGCGAAGAACGCCTCGCCGCGCGCGAACCGGTGCGTCCCCGACGCCCCCGTCACGGTCACGGCCCCCGCGATGCAGATACCGATCGCCGCGCCGAGCGGCGTGAACCCCACGGTGGGAGCGGCGAACGGCCGGTCGATGCCGACCTCCACCTGCGCCAGCACGAAGTCGGGCACTCCCGGCGTGAACACCGACAGCCCGGGCACCGGCCGCGTGGGCACGAGGTACGGCACCGGCAGCGCGTCGAAGTCGAGCACCTCGAGCAGCTCGGCGACGTCGACGTGCTTCGGGGTGAGCCCGCCGCGCAGCACGTTGTCGCTCGCCGACATCAGCTCGACGCCGAGGCCCGACAGGTAGGCGTGGATGTTGCCGGCCGGCAGGTAGAGCGCCTGCCCCTTCGCCAGCGTCACACGGTTCAGCAGCAGCGAGATCACGATGCCCGGGTCGCCCGGGTACTCCTCGTTCAGCCGCACGACCGTCTCGAGCGACGGCGTGTACGGATCGGTGAGGTGCGCGTGCGCCGGGTGCAGCGCCTTCTCGGCCGTGCGCACGAGGTGCCCGACGAGCGCCGGCACCTCCTCGGCCCCGCTCAGCAGGTAGGCCACGACCGAGCGCAGGATGTCGGCGTCGCTCTCGAACGCGGTGGGCGAGTCCTCGAGCAGGTGCACGATGGGCCCGTAGAGCTCCCAGCGCGGGGCCGTCTGCGAGCCGTCGATCATCACCAGCAGGTCGACGATCTCGCGCACCTCGGCGAGCGCGCGGAAGCCGCAGAGCGCCTCGTACCGGTCGCTCAGCGCCACCACCAGCTCGGGCTTGTGCAGCGCATCCTTGTAGTTGCGCGCCGGGTCGTCGAGGGCGATGCCCGCGGCGTTCTCGCGGGCGAACCCCTCGCGGGCGCGCTCGAGCGTCGGGTGCGCCTGCAACGACAGGGGGGCCGCGGCGGCCAGGATCTTGAGCAGGTACGGCAGCGTGCCGCGGCGCCCGACGATGCGGGTCGGGTCGCTCGCGATCCACGACTCGAGGTCGGTGTGCCCCTCGGTCAGCGACGGGTCGAAGATGCGCGCCGGGCTCCCCGGGTGCGCTCCGAGCCAGAGCTCCGCCTGCGGCTCTCCGGTCTCCTCGGTGCCGAGCAGTCGCGGGATGGCCGTCTCCGACCCCCAGGCGTAGTCACGCGGCGTGTTGGTGATGGGTACGAACATCTTCCCTCTTCACTTCGGGGCCTTATCAACGACCTACAAGCAGCGGCGGCCCGTCGATGGGCCGTTTAGACCAAACTACCAAGCGCCTCGAACACCGGATGCACGCCCGAATAGGCTCGCCGCCATGACCTTCGAGCTCCTCGCCAGCGACTTCTACTCCTATGAGAACCTCCTCGACGAGCGGGAGAAGGCGGCGATCGCGGGGCTGCGGCACTACCTCGAGACCGAGGTCAAGCCGATCGTCAACGGTCACTGGGAGGCCGCGACCTTCCCGCACGAGATCGTGAAGGGCCTCGCCGAGCGCGACGTCTACAGCTACGCCTGGGACGAGACGAAGCCGTTCGAGAACTCGGCCGTCTTCCGGGGCTTCGTCGCGCTCGAGCTCGCCCGGGTCGACGCGAGCGTCGCCACGCTGGTGGGGGTGCAGAACGGTCTCGCAATGGGCTCCATCAGCGTGACCGGCTCCCCCGAGCAGCGCGCCGAGTGGCTGCCGAAGATGGCGCGGGGCGAGATCGTCGGCGCCTTCGGCCTCACCGAGCCCACCTCGGGATCCGACAGCGCCCAGGGCCTGCGCACCGTCGCCACCCGCGACGGCGACGAGTGGGTGCTGAACGGCTCGAAGCGCTGGATCGGCAACGCCACCTTCAGCGACATCACCGTCATCTGGGCGAAGGATGCGGCCGACGGCCAGGTCAAGGGCTTCATCGTGCCGACCAGCACCCCCGGGTACACCGCCACCAAGATCGAGGGCAAGCAGAGCCTGCGCATCGTGCAGAACGCCGACATCACGCTCGAGGACGTACGGGTGCCCGAGAGCCTGCGGCTGCAGAACGCGAATTCGTTCCGCGACACCGCGAAGGTGCTTCGACTGACCCGCGCCGAGGTGGCCTGGGCCGCGGTCGGCAACTCGGTCGGCGCCTACGAGGCGGCCCTGCGCTACACCAAGGAGCGCGTCCAGTTCGGCAAGCCGATCGCGAGCCACCAGCTCATCCAGGACCTGCTGGTCAAGAGCATCGGCAACATCACCGCCAGCCTCGGCATGGTGGTGCGCGTCTCGCAGATGCTCGACGAGGGCACCCAGAAAGACGACCACTCGGCGCTCGCGAAGGCCTACACGACGGCCCGGATGCGCGAGACCGTCGCCTGGTGCCGCGAGGCCCTCGGCGGCAACGGCATCGTGCTCGAGTACGACGTCGCCCGCCACTTCGCCGACGCCGAGGCGCTCTACTCCTACGAGGGCACCCGCGAGATGAACACGCTGATCGTCGGCCGCAGCCTCACGGGCTTCGCCGCGTTCGTCTGAATGTATTCGGATGCGCCCCCGTCGCATCCGCCTGCCGATGGCGGACG
This sequence comes from Herbiconiux gentiana, assembly GCF_024978135.1. Classification (GTDB taxonomy): domain Bacteria; phylum Actinomycetota; class Actinomycetes; order Actinomycetales; family Microbacteriaceae; genus Herbiconiux; species Herbiconiux gentiana. The sequence goes on from NZ_JANTEZ010000009.1 coordinate 8,774, forward strand.
CGCCCCCGTCGTCGGCGCGGGCCCTGGGTAGGATCGTCCCCATGCGCTACCCGACCGACGCCGTGATCCGGTCGCTCGCCGTGCTCGTGTTCTTCACGGCGTTCGGGGCCGACCTGTGGCGCAACCTGATCGGCTGGTGGGGCTACCTCGCGGTGGCCGCCGTGCTGACCGCGGCATCCGCTGTGCTGCTCACGCGGCGACGCCTCTGGGGGCGCCTGCACCCGCGCCGCCTGCCGCGCACCTTCGTGCTGTTCGCACTGCTGCTCGTGCTCTCGCTGGCCTGGTCGTCCTACCCCGGCGCCACCGTGCTCGGCCTCCTCGCCCAGGCGGCCACCACCCTCTGCGCCCTGTTCCTCGTGGCGGCCCTGAGCTGGCCGCAGCTCGTGGCGGCGGCCTCCACCGCCCTGAACTGGATCCTCGGCCTCTCCCTCGTGTTCGAGCTCGTGGTGGCCCTGTTCGTGCGTCAGCCCGTGCTCCCCTTCTTCACCGACTACGCCGGGCAGAAGGTGCCCGACGCCTTCTACTGGTCGCAGGGCCTGCTGTTCCACGGCGGCCCGATCCAGGGCGTCGTCGGCAACCGCAACCTGCTCGCCTTCGCCGCGGTGCTCGCCCTGGTGCTCGTGCTGGTGCAGCTCGCCCAGGGACTGCGCCGCCGCGGCCCGGGCCTCGCCTGGGTGGTCGTGGCACTGGCGACCTTGGCGCTCACCCGCTCGGCCACCGCCATCGCCGCCCTGGTCATCACGGCCGGGATGCTCGGGGTGCTGCTGCTCGCCCGCCGCGTCGGCCCCGGCCGTCGCACCTGGCTGCTCGCGGGTGTCGCCGCCGTCGTGGCCCTCGCCATCGTCGGCGTGAGCACCTTCTGGTCGCAGATCCTCGCGCTCTTCGGCAAGAGCGACGACCTCACCGGAAGGCTCGACATCTGGCGCGCGGTGAGCGAGCTGTCCGCCCAGCGTCCGGCTTTCGGCTGGGGCTGGGTGAGCTACTGGGCGCCCTGGGTCGAACCTTTCCAGGGTCTCGCCGTGCGGAAGGGCGTGACCTACCTCCAGGCCCACGACGCCTGGCTCGACGTGATGCTGCAGCTCGGCATCGTCGGCCTCGTGCTCTTCGCGATGCTGGCCGTCGGCACCTTCTACCGCAGCTGGTGGTTCGCGGTCGACCACCCGCTCGACGGCGGCGGTCGCCCGCTCCCGCGGGTCGCGCTCACGCTGGCCCCCGTGCTGCTGCTGACCGCGCTGCTCGCGCAGAGCGTGGTCGAGAGCCGCATCCTGGTCGAGGGCGGCTGGCTGCTCTTCGTCGTGATCGCGGTGAAGACGAAGATCGAGCTCGGCGCCGTCGCGCAGGACCTCGGCACCGAACCTCCCCGCCTCATCGGCCTGGCCGAGCCGGCGCGGCGATGACCGCGGAGCCGAGGCCTCCGCACCATCCCGTCGCGGCCGCGCTGACCTTCTTCGGCCAGACCCGGTTCGCGAAGGCGCTGACCACGGCGATCCTCGGCACCGCGTTCCTCTCCCACCTCCTGCGGTCGACCGTCGGCTGGCCCGGGCTGATCGCGATGATCGCCGTGCTGGTGCTGTTCGCCGCCCTGTCGTTCGCGGGTCGCTGGCGCGCGCTCGACTGGCACGGGCTGCTGCCGGTGTCGCTGCTGCTGTTCCTCGCCTGGTGCGCGCTGACCTCGCTCTGGAGCCAGTACGTGCCCACGACCCTGAACGGGCTGGCCTACCTCCTGGCGTATGCCTTCCTCGGCATCTACGTCGCCGTGGTGCGCGACCTGATCCAGATCGTGCGCGCCCTCGGCGACGTGCTGCGGGTCGTGCTGACGCTCTCGCTCGTGGTCGAGGTGATCTCGGGCGTGCTGCTCGACGTGCCGATCCGCTTCCTCGGCATCACCGGCTCCCTCGCCTCGGGCGGCCCGATCCAGGGGGTGCTCGGCACCCGCAACATGCTCGGCTTCGTGGGGCTGATCGCCCTCGTGACGTTCGCGATCGAGCTCGCCACCCGCTCGGTGCGCCGCGGCACCGGCGTGTTCTCGGTGGTCGTCGCGGCGCTCGCCATCGTGTTCTCGGGCTCGCCCATCACGGTCGGCGTGGCCGTGGTCACGGCCACGGCCGCCCTCGTGCTCTTCGCCCTCCGCCAGGCGGCACCCGAGACCCGGCGCGGCTGGCACTTCGTGCTGCTCGCGGTCGGCCTGCTCACCCTGGTGCTCGGCTTCCTGGTGCGCGGGCGCATCCTCGAGATCCTCAGCACCCGCCGCGAGTTCACCTACCGGCTCGAGATCTGGCGGGAGCTCTGGCGGCTGATCGACCTCAACCCGCTGGAGGGCTGGGGCTGGGCCGGCTTCTGGCGCTCCTCGGTATCGCCCTTCTTCGCGCTCGACGTGATCGGCAACCGGGCCCACACCTCGGCCCTGAACGCCTACTTCGACGTCTACTTCCAGACCGGGCTGATCGGCATCGCGATCTTCGTGGTGCTCGTGGCTCTCACCCTGGGCCGGGCCTGGGTGCTCGCGGCGGCCCGCAAGAGCATCGTCTACGTCTGGATCGCGCTCGTGATGGTGGTGCTCGTGGTCACCAGCTCGGCCGAGAGCGCCGTGCTCGTGGAGTACGGCTGGCTGCTGCTCGTGATCTGCACCGTGAAGGCCGCCCGCGACCTCAGCTGGCGGCGCAACCTCCGCCGCGCCGACGACCCCGTGCCCGCCCCCTCCCAGGAGACCACCCCGTGACGCTCGACATCATGATGCCGTTCTACGGTCGCCTCGACCACTTCCGCGAGGCGGTCGACAGCGTGCTCGCCCAGAGCGACCCCGACTGGCGGCTGGTGATCGTCGACGACGTCTACCCCGATCCCGCGCCGGGCGAGTGGGCGGCCTCCCTCGGCGATCCGCGGGTGCATTACCTCCGCAACGTGGTGAACCTCGGCGTCGGGGGCAACTTCCGCGAGTGCGTGCGGCTGATCGAGAACGACCGCGCCGTGCTGATGGGCTGCGACGACCGGATGCACGCGGGCTACGTGGCCCGCGTGGCCGAGCTCGTGCGCGAGCATCCTGACGCCGCCATCGTGCAGCCGGGCGTCGAGGTGATCGACGCCGAGGGGCGGGTGCACCGGCCGCTCGCCGACCGGGTGAAGGCGAGACTGCGGCCGCGTGGCCCGAAACCGGAGCTGCTCGGCGGCGAACCCCTCGCCCGCAGCCTGCTGATCGGCAACTGGGCCTACTTCCCCTCGGTCGTCTGGCAGGCCGACGCGCTCCGCCGCTTCGGCTTCCGGCCCGGCTACGAGGTGGTGCAGGACCTGCAGCTGATGCTCGACATCGTCTTCGACGGCGGATCGATGCTGCTCGACGACGAGGTGGTGTTCTCGTACCGGCGGCATGCCGGCAGCGTCTCGGCGGTCACGGGGCCCGACGGCGCCAAGTTCGGCGAGGAGCACGCACTGTTCTCCGAGACGGCCGCCCGGGCGCACGCGGCGCGCTGGCACCGGGCCGAACGGGCGGCACGACTGCACCCCACCTCACGGCTGAACGCGGCGACCGAGCTGCCCGCGGCTCTGCGGGCGGGAGACCCCGCCGGGCGCCGGGCGCTGCTGCGGCACCTGCTGCGCTAGCGCGACGCCCGCGCGGCCCGGCCGGCGCGCAGAGCCTGCCGCGCCCGCTTCGCCGCCAGCGCGCGGCGCCACGCCTCGAGCACGGCGCGGGCGAGCATCCGCCTGGCCCGCAGGATGGTGCCGAGCCCACGCACCCCGAGCGGTGTCTGGTTGCTGTCGTGCAGGCGACGTTCGACGACGTCTCGCTCGAGGTGCCGGATGCTCCCCCGCACGTTGCCCGTGATGGCGATCCAGACGTCGTGCGACTCGGTGACGAACGGCGGGATCGGCAGCACGCCCCCGTCGACGACCTCTCGCCGGAAGCCCATCGCGCAGCCGAAGTACGGCCGGTAGCCGACGAGGATCGCGAACAGGTTCAGCAGATGCTTCGACGAGGTGCCCGCCCGGAGCGGCGGGTACCAAAGACGCGTGCCGGCCCGACCGAGGATGGAGTGGTTTCCGGCGACCACCAGCGCGTCGGACAGCCCGGCGATCATGGCCTCGTGACGGCCCGGGGTCCAGACGTCGTCCTGGTCGCTGAGGAAGACGTAGCGGCCGCGGGCCCGGCGGATCGCCGCCTCGAACGCCCGCACGTAGCCGACGTTCTCGTTCGTGGAGGTGAGGAACACGCGCGACTCGTTCAGCCGGGCGACGGTCTGCACGATCACGGCGGCCGTGTCGTCGGGCGAGGAGTCGTCGACGATCACGAGCTCGTCGTCGGGCCCCAGCTGGGCGACGATGGACTCGATCTGCTCGGCCACGTAGGCCGAGCCCTTGTAGGTGGCCATGCAGACGCTGGCGCGGATCTCCCCGGAGGTCATGCCACCGTCCTCTCCTGCCGGCTCGCGCGCCGCAGCACGACGAGATGGATCACAAGACCCGCCAGCGGGCCGATGCCCAGGGCGAGCACGGTGCGCAGCTCGGTGCCGCCCTCGCCCTCGAGGGGCAGCAGGAGCAGCAGCACGGCGAGCGCCGTCGCCGCCAGCCACCCGAGCGAGAACCACCGGTGCTTCTCGAGCGCGAGGCAGAGCGCCCCGGTCAGCGTGAGCAGCGCGAGCATCGCGGCGGCGAGCACGAGCCCGGCGACGGTCCAGCCGCTGATGACGTAGTCGGGGCCGTAGACGAGGGTCAGCAGCCACGGCCCGAGCAGGCCGCCGAGCACGGCGCCCGCGGCGGCGATCAGGCCGATCAGCCGGGCCACCGGGGCGAGCGCCCGCAGACCCGCCGAGCGGTTGTTGACGAAGTGCGCGATGGCCACGCCCTGGTAGGCGTTCAGCGGGATGAGCAGCGGGGCCCGGGTGAAGGTGACGGCGACGAGCAGGGCGGCCGCCGCCTCGTACTCGGCGCGGGTCGAGGTCAGCGTGAGGACGACCGGGAAGCCCACCACGAGCACCGCACTCGACCCCGACGCGAGACAGGCGTGGCCGATGCGCTTCAGCAGGTCACCGAGCCCCACGTCGCTGCGGGCCGAGGCGGCCCGGCGCAGGGTGGGCGAGAACACGAGTCCGATCAGCCACGCCACCGACGCGACGCTGGCCGCCACCGCGAACCCGGCGACCGTCGCCGCGATCAGGGCGGCGCCGCCCACCAGCACGATCCGGAGCGCCGAGTCGCCGATCACGAGGCGCGCGAAGGTCGCCCACTCCAGGCGCCCGCCGAGGATGCCGACGAGGGTGGCGTGCCCCGAGTAGAGCGCGACCGAGCAGCTGAGCGGCAGGGCCAGCCAGGCGTACTCGGCACCGAGCACCGCGGGGCCCCACCAGAGGCTCGAGGCCCAGAGCAGCACGCCGAGGCCGACACCCACGGCGAGCCCGACGACGAGCAGCCGCGGTTCCCGGCGGTCCGGCCGGTCGATGGTGTCGCTCGCGTGCACGGCCCGGGTCGTCTCCGACGAGAGCCCGCCGAGGATGCCGTACCAGGCGAACAGGAACGACCAGAACGCCAGGAAGGTCGTGGTGGCGGCCTGGTCGTCGCCGAACGTCCGCGGCACGATGACGATCACGGCGAAGCCGACGCCGGCCGAGATGAGCGAGGCGACCCCCACGCCCACGAAGGAGCGCCGGCCGATGGTCGCCCGAGGCTCTCCGGTCATAGCGTGCAAGCATAGTAGGCGCGCCCGGACGAGCCCCGGGTCGGGAGAGGTGCACAGTGTCCGACGAGGTCGTCGCGGTCGTCACCGCCTTCGCTCCCGGCCCCCGGCTCGCCGAGCTGGTGCGGGCCCTCGTGCCGCAGACGGCGCGTGTCGTCGTGGTCGACGACAGCGGGGCGACGGATGCGCGTCCCGCCGTCCTGGCGGCCGAATCCGCCGGGGCGACCGTCGTCCGGCACCCCACGAACCGCGGCATCGCCGCCGCCCTGAACACCGGCGCCCGCGAGGCCCGCGCCGTGCCGGGCGCCCGCCACCTGCTGACCTTCGACGAGGATTCCGGGATCGACGACGGCTTCGTCGACGCCCTCGTCGGCGCGCTCGACACCGCCCGGGGCGCGGGCATCCCCGCCGGACTCGCCGCTCCGGCGGCCGTGTCGGGCCAGCCGGCTCCGGCGGTGCGCACGCAGCGCGGCATCCTGATCGGGCGCACGCCGATCCAGTCGGGGCTCCTCGTGCCCTTCAGCACCCTCGACGAGGTCGGCGGCTTCGCCGAGGGGCTGTTCATCGACGGCGTCGACACCGACTACGCCCTGCGGGTCGCCGGGGCGGGGCTCGCGGTCGTGCACGCCCGGGGCACCGAGCTCGCGCACAGCCTGGGTCGCCGGCACACGGCGACCGTCGCCGGCCGCCGCGTCGAGCTGACCCACAGCGCGCCGTTCCGGTACTACTACCTCGCCCGAAACCGGGTGCTGCTCAACCGCCGCCGCGGCCTCTACCGCGGTTACCGGCCCGTGCGCGACACGCTCGCCGACCTCCGGCACCTCGTGATCGTCTCCCTGTTCGTGCCCGGCCGGGGCACCCGGCTGCGCGCGGCGGCCCGGGGCCTCGTCGACGGCTGGGCCGGGCGCACGGGGCGCATCCCGCGCGACCTCGAGGCCCGGCTCTCCCGGGTCTGACCGGGGCCCGCCGCTATGATGGGCCGCATGCCGACCGCCCTCGAACGCACGCTGATCGTGATGCCCGCGTTCAACGAGGAGGAGTCGGTCGCCGCCGTCGTGCGCGAGGTCTTCGCCACCGTGCCGGGTGTCGCCGTGCTCGTGGTCGACGACGGCTCGCGCGACGCGACGGCCCGCGAGGCCGCGGCCGCCGGCGCCACCGTGCTGCAGCTGCCGATCAACCTCGGCGTGGGCGGCGCCATGCGCGCCGGCTTCAAGTACGCCATCCAGAACGGGTTCCGCAACGTCGTGCAGGTCGACTCCGACGGCCAGCACGACCCGGCCGGCATCGCCACCCTCGTCGAGGAGCTCGACCGGCACGACCTGGTGCTCGGCGCCCGGTTCGCCGGGGTGGGCGACTACGCCGTGCGCGGGCCACGGCAGTGGGCCATGAAGGTGCTGTCGGGCATCCTGAGCCGGCTCACGAAGACCCGGCTGACCGACACGACCTCGGGCTTCCGCGCCAGCGGCCCCCGCGCCGTGGCGCTGTTCGCCCAGCACTACCCCTCGGAGTACCTCGGCGACACGGTCGAGTCGCTCGTGATCGCCTCGCGGGCGAAGCTCACGGTGGCGCAGGTGCCCGTGGCCATGCGCCCGCGCGCCGGCGGGGTGCCCTCGCACAACCCCTACAAGGCGGCCGTCTACCTCGGCCGGGCCGGCATGGCGCTGTTCGTCGCCCTGATCCGCCCGCCCGTGACCTTCGTCGAGCCGGCGGTGACCGCGTGACGCTCGCGAGCTACATCCTCGGCATCGTCGCCGCCCTGATCGTGCTGGGCGTGGTGATCGAGTCGCTGCGGCGGCACCACCTGCGCGAACGGCACGCCGTCTGGTGGCTGCTCGCCGGCATCGTCGCGCTGATCATCGGGGTCTTCCCCGACCTGCTCGGCTGGGCCGCCTCGCTCGTCGGAGTCACCGTGCCGACCAACCTCGTGTTCTTCCTCAGCATCGCGGTGCTGTTCCTGGTCTCCATCCAGCACTCGGGCGAGCTCACCGAGCTCGAGAGCGAGACCCGCACACTGGCCGAGTCGGTCGCGCTGCAGGATCTGCGCATCCGGGAGCTCGAGGCCGCCCTCGCCGAGATCGAGTCGCGAAGGAATCGATGACGTCCGCACCACCCGAGGCGGCACCCGCCACCACCGCCCCCGTCTCCCGCCCGGTCGGCCGCTGGCTGCTCCTCCCCTGGCTGCTGATCGCGCTGATGGGCACGCTCTGGGCCCTCGCGACCCCGATCGGCGGCTCGCCCGACGAGCCCGCCCACGTCGTGAAGGCCGGATCGGTCGTGCGCGGCGAGCTGCTACCCGAGACGATGATCCCGACAGGCGGCGTGCTGCACGTGCCGGCCGCGCTGGCCTTCGAGTACAGCCAGAACTGCTTCGCCTTCTTCGCCGACACCCCGGCCTCGTGCGCGCCGGAGTTCAGCGGCGACCCGTCGACGCTCGTCGAGAGCTACTCAGCGGCGAGCCTGTACAACCCGGTCTACTACTGGCTCGTCGGCTGGCCCTCCCTCGCCCTGCCCGACGTCACGGGCATCTACGCCATGCGCATCGTCAGCGCCGTCATCACCTCGTTCTTCGTGGCCTCGTGCTTCTTCATGATCGGCTCGTGGAAGCGGCGCCGGCTGCCCACCATCGCACTGCTGGCCGGCCTCACGCCGATGGCGGTCTACCTGATGGGCACGGTGAACCCGAACGCGCTGGAGTACACCGGCGGCCTCGCGCTGTTCACGGCGATGCTCGGCATCACGCTGCAGCCGAACCCGAGGCTGCTCGGCAGCCGGCTCGCGATGGTGGTGGTGGCCGCCGCGCTGGTGTCGAACTCACGGGGCATCTCGCCGCTCTGGGTGGCGGTGCTGCTCGTGGCACCGCTGCTGCTGCTCGGCGGCCGGGAGCTCGGGGCGCTGCTCCGGCGGCCGAGCGTCCTGGTGAGCATCCTGCTGATCATCGCGACGGCGCTCGCGAGTGCGTGGTGGACGCTGACGAGCAACTCGCTCGGTACGGCTCCGAGTGCGGGCCCCGCGACGCCGCCGGTGAACGAGGGCGTCGGCCTCAGCCCGGTGGAGGGGTTCTTCGGGCTGCTGGGGAACTTCTACCTGCAGCTTCGGCAGATGGTGGGCATCCTGGGCTGGCTCGACACCACCCTGCATCCCTCGGTGTATTGGGTCAGCTACGTGATCTTCGCGCTGCTCGTCGTGGGGGTGCTCGTCTGGGTGCGCGGGCGGCGGCTGGTGTTCGTGATCGCGCTGGCGCTGGCCTTCTTCTTCCTGCCGCCGCTGGTGCAGGCGTTCTACGTGACCGCGGGCGGCTTCATCTGGCAGGGGCGGTACACGCTCATCCTGCTGATGACGTTCCTGCTCGGCATGGCGGCCGCGATCGCCACCTCACCGCGGTTCGAGCGCCGCCCGCCGCGGGTGCTGCTCGGCGTCGTGGCCTGGCTGTTCGGGGCGGCCTGGATCTACGCCACCGTCTACGCGTTCGCGACCACGCTGCGCCGCTTCGCCTCGGGCTATAAGACCGACTGGCCCGCGATGCTCGAGCCGAGCGCGTGGGTGCCGCCGTTCGGGGCGATCCCCCTGATCGTCGCGTTCGCGGTGGTCGCCGTGGCGTTCGCCCTGACGGTCGCGGTCGTCGGGCGCGACCCGAAGTGGGTCGCCGTGCCGCCTGCGACGCCGCCGGCGGGGCCGTTCGGATTCGGGCCGGCCGTTCCGGGCGCGGGCGACGGGCCGGAGCTCAGCCGACCGGTGCGTCTCTGACCGCTGCCGCCTCGGCCTCGGCGGCCTCGGCGGCCTCTCGGTTCTTGATCGCCGTGAACCCGTCGGCGCGGCCCGGTGCGAACACCCAGTAGCGGTAGAGCAGGAAGCGGAAGGCCGTCGCCAGCACCAGGCCGACGACGTTGCCCGAGATGTTGTCGGCGACGATGCTCGTGAGGCCGAGGAGATAGTGCGAGACGTAGAGGCAGGCCAGCGAGATGCCGAGGCCGAGCACCGCGATGAGGGTGAACTCGGCGAGCTCGAGCAGGAAGTTCTTGCGCCGGTGGTCGCGGAAGGTCCAGTACCGGTTGCCGAACCAGGTCGCGAGCGTCGAGATCGCGACCGAGACGAACTTCCCGCCGAGCGGGGTCTCGTACCAGCCTTCGCCGAGAGCGCCCGACCAGAGCAGGTTCGACACGCTCAGATCGATCACGTAGCCGACCAGTCCGACCACTCCGAACTTGAGCGCGTAGCGCACCAGGCGTTCCCAGAGGTAGTCCCAGATCTTCTTCACTAACGATGCCTTCTGCGCGTCGATGCCGGGGCTCGCGTCCCGAGCCCTCAAAATGATAACCGCCGCTGTATCCTGTCCACTGCTCTACCGCTGTCGATCGACCGTGTCGCAGTCGGGCACCCATCACGAACGAGGTCAAACGCGTGTCATCGAAGTTCAGCAACGACGTCGTCGTCATCGGAGGCGGGGGCCACGTCGGTCTCCCCCTGGCCATCGCCCTCGCTGACCGCGGCTCGAAGGTGGTCGTCTACGACGTGAGCGAGCGCGCGGTCGCCGGCATCACGGCGGGGCGCATGCCGTTCAGCGAGCCAGGCGCGGAGCCCGTGCTGCAGCGGGTGCTGGCGAACGGCATGTTCTCGGCCTCGACCGACGCCGCCGTGGTCGCGACCGCCGAGAACGTGATCGTCGTGATCGGCACGCCGGTCGACGAGCACCTCAACCCCGACCCGAACGCCATCCCGAAGGCGCTCGAGACCTGCATGCCCTACTTCAGCGACGAGCAGCTGCTCATCCTGCGCAGCACGGTCTACCCGGGCGTCACCGCGCTCGTCGAGCGGCGCCTCCGGGAGGCGGGTCTCGCCACCGAGGTGGCGTTCTGCCCCGAGCGCATCGCCGAGCACAAGGCGATGGAGGAGCTGTTCACGCTGCCGCAGATCGTGTCGTGCCGCACCGCGGCCGGACGGGCCCGGGCATCCGCCCTGTTCTCGACCCTCACCGAGCAGATCGTCGACCTCGAGCCCGAGGAGGCCGAGCTCGCCAAGCTGTTCACGAACACCTGGCGGTACATCAAGTTCGCCGCGGCCAACCAGTTCTACATGATGGCGAACGACCGCGGCCTCGACTTCGAGAAGATCCGGGCGGGGCTCACCCACGACTACCCGCGGGCGAAAGACCTGCCGGGCCCCGGTTTCGCCGCCGGGCCGTGCCTGTTCAAAGACACGATGCAGCTCGCCGCCTTCAGCGACAACAAGTTCGCACTCGGCCACTCGGCGATGCAGGTCAATGAGGGGCTGCCCCTCTACATCGTGACCCAGCTCGAGAAGCGCTTCGATCTCGAGAACCTCACCGTGGGCATCCTCGGCATGTCGTTCAAGGCCGGATCGGACGACATCCGCTCGAGCCTGTCGTACAAGCTGCGCCGGGTGCTGAAGTTCCGGGCGAAGGCCGTCATCGGCACCGATCCCCACGTCACCGAGGAGACCGACGACACGCTGCTGCCGCTCGAGGCCGTGCTCGAGAAGGCCGACATCCTGATCGTCGCCACCCCGCACAGCGAGTACCGCGGGCTCGTGACCGACAAGCCGGTGGCCGACGTGTGGAACCTGCTCGGCCAGGGGGTCGTGATTTGAGCGAGGCTCCCCGCGCGTCGATCGTCATCCCCGCCTACAACGAGGGTGAGGACATCGTTCCGGGGCTCGACCGCATCTTCGAGGCGGTGAAGCTCGACGCCGAGGTGCTCGTCGTCGTCGACGCCCCCACCGACAGCACGGTGCCGGTCGTGTCGGCCTACGCGTCGGCCGGGCGGCCGAACCTGAAGGTGCTGATCAACGACTACGGTCGTGGCCCGGCCTACGCCATCCGCTACGGCATCGACCACGCCACGAGCGACACCGTCGTCGTCACGATGGCCGACGGCTGCGACGACCCGCGCCAGATCGACGACCTGGTGCGCCTCGTCGAGCGCGGCGTCGTGGTCGCGGCGGCCTCCCGCTACATGCCGGGCGGCCAGCAGGTCGGCGGCCCCCGGTTCAAGAGCTTCCTGTCGCGGATGGCCGGCATCACCCTGCACGTGTTCACGAACGCGGGCACGCGGGACGCCACCAACTCGTTCAAGGCCTACAACGCCGAGTTCGTGCGGCAGGTCGGCATCGACTCCAAGGACGGCTTCGAGATCGGGCTCGAGCTCACGGCGAAGGCCAGGCGGCTGCGGCTGCCGGTCGCCGAGATCCCGACGATCTGGCTCGACCGGGCCTTCGGGGAGTCGAACTTCAAGCTCGCGAAGTGGATCCCGAAGTACCTGCGCTGGTACCGTTTCGCGTTCGGCCGCAAGCTCACGCTGGAGGAGCTGCACGCCCTCACCGACCCCACCCCCTGATCGTCATCGTCACGTCGAACACCCCAGAAGAAGGAACGCATCACATGAAGAAGGTTCTCGTCACCGGATCCGCGGGATTCATCGGCGGCTACATCGTCGAGGAGCTGCTCGAGAAGGGCTACCAGGTCGTCGGAGTCGACAACTACTCCAAGTACGGCCCCGTCAAGAAGTCGTACGACGACAACCCGAACTACGAGCTCGTGGTCGGCGACGTGCAGGACGTCGAGCTGATGACGCGTCTGCTCGAGGACTGCGACCACTTCATCGCGGGCGCCGCGCTGATCGGCGGCATCTCCTACTTCCACACCTACGCCTACGACCTGCTCGCGCAGAACGAGCGCATCATCGCCTCGAGCGTCGACGCCGCGATCGCCGCGCACAAGAAGGGCCGCCTCGAGAAGGTGACCTACATGTCGAGCTCGATGGTGTTCGAGTCGACCGACCGCTGGCCGTCGAAGGAGGGCGACGAGCGCGAGGTGCCGCCGCCGCTGTCGAGCTACGGCTTCCAGAAGCTCGCCGTGGAGTACTTCGCCCGCGCCGCCTGGGACCAGTACAAGCTGCCCTACACGATCCTCCGCCCCTTCAACTGCGTCGGCATCGGCGAGAGCCGTGCGCTCGGCGACGTCGAGATCGACTCGGGCAATGTCAAGCTCGCCATGAGCCACGTCGTGCCCGACCTCGTGCAGAAGGTGCTGAAGGGTCAGGACCCGCTGCACATCCTCGGCTCGGGCGAGCAGGTGCGTCACTACACCTACGGCGGCGACCTCGCGCGCGGCATCGTGCTCTCGCTCGACCACCCGGCCGCGCTGAACAACGACTTCAACGTCTCGACCGCCGAGGGCCACTCGGTGCTCGAGCTCGCCGAGACGATCTGGCAGAAGATCAAGGGCCCCGACGTGCCCTTCAACTACACCAGCGACCCCGGCTTCGAGTACGACGTCGCCAAGCGCGTGCCCGACGTCTCCAAGGCGAAGGAGCTGCTCGGCTTCGAGGCCACCACGACCCTCGACGACATGCTCGACGAGGTCATCCCGTGGATCGAGAACGCCGTCGCCGACGGCACCATCTGATCCGCCGCACCGCACCGTGAGCACCGAGCGAACGTCCGCAGCCCGCCGCCTCGATTCCGCCGTCGACCTCAGGGTCGTCGGAGCGCAGCGGCGGCTGCGGGCGTTCGCCGACCGCCTGAACCCCGATCTGGTGGCGGCGGTCGCCCTCGCCCTGGTCGTGCTGGTCGCGGGCGCCGTCGTGCTCGCGAACGTGCGCACGCAGTACTTCATCTACGACGAGTTCGACTACCTGACCCCGCCCGACGGCGCCTCCTGGCTGGGCTGGATCATCACGCCGCACAACGAGCACACCATCCTGTTCACGAAGGTGTGGTTCTCGCTGCTCTACCAGGTCATCGGGCTGCAGGGCTACTGGCTCTACGCCCTGCCGATGGTGATCTGCCACCTCGCCGGAGGCGTCGCGGTCTACGCGCTGCTGCGCCTGATCATCTCGTCGCGGGCGGTCTGCGTGGCGGTCGTGGCACCGGTGCTGATCATGGCAGCCGGGGCCGGCACGCTCACCTGGGCGGGGCAGTTCCAGTACACGGCCGCCACGACCGCCGGCCTCTGGATGCTCTACCTCGCCCTGTCCCCGCGGGTGAAGCCGCGCATCCGGGTCATCGGCGTGATCGCCCTCTCGCTCTTCGGGACCTTCAGCGGGTCGGCCTACATCCCGCTCGGCATCGCCGCCGGGCTGGCGCTCCTGACCCTCCGCCGCTACCTGCTCGGCGCGATCGCCGTGCTCGTGCCCGCGGTCTGGTTCGTGGCCGTGCGGGTGCTCTTCACCATCCCGAGCTACAACAGCGCCCACAGCGTCGATCAGGTGCTGCGCGACGGCCCCGCGTTCGTCTACGCCCTGCTCGCCAAGGCGGTGAACGACTCCATCCCGCTGAGCGACCCGTTCACCCCGGCCATCCTCGTCGTGGCGACCATCGGCACGCTCGCCTACCTCGCCGTGCGCGACCCGGCCGGCGGCAGTTCCCGGGCCCGTCGCACCTATCTCTTCCTGCTCGTCGCCCTCGTGCTGTCGCTGGCCATCACCCTGATCGGCCGGCTCAGCCGCGACGTCGCCGAGTCGGCCAGCGGCGGCTACTCGTACTTCATCCTGATCGCCGCCATCCCCGTCTTCGTCGCGAGCCTCGCCCGCTTCCTCAGCGGCACGCGCATCGCGGCCGGGATGCTCGTGCTGCTGCTCGGCGGGTGGGCCGCGATCAACGTGGTGGGGCTCGGTGACACCGCCGAGGGCCTCGCCGACTGGAAGTCGTCCAACGCCGCGCTGCTCGGCGCGGCGGCCTCGCTCGCCGACGACGGACTGGTCGCCGTCTCGCCCGACGCCGTGCCCTCGCCGCAGCTCGCCCCGTCGGTCGACTGGCGCGAGCTCTCGGAGATGGCGGCCGACGACCGCATCGCCGACGTGCAGCCGTCGGTGCTCGACGCCGACCAGGTGTCGCTGAACGTTCAGTGGACGGGGCTCGACGAGCCGGTGGGCGACGAGCTGACGACCTGCCAGCCGATCGAGCCGTACGCCGCGATCGAGCTGCCGGCGACCGGACGGCTGGCCCTCGAGCCGGTCGGCTCGCTCACGCAGACCGTCACCGTGACCCTCGCCTATCCCACGAGCGCCGCGACCCTCGCCGTGGGCGTCGACGACGACGGCACGCTGCTCGCCTCCACCGCCGACCGCCCCGTCGTCGTCACCGCCGGCGACACCGCGGTGACGGCGTGCCGCTGAGCCGCGCCCGCGCCGCCACCTGGGTCTTCGGCCCGGAGGCGGGGCGGGTCTCGCCCTTCCCCGCCCGGGCCGGAGCGGTGACGGCGCTCTTCGTCGTCGGCACGGCCGTCGCCGCCCTGCGACTGCCCGACGGGCAGCGGAACGTGCTCTGGTCGGAGGACGGCAACCAGTTCCTCGAGGGCGCGTTCGCGCACGACTACCTCACGAACCTCGTCACGCCCTACGCGGGCTACATGCACTTCCTGCCCCGCACGGCCGCTCAGCTCGTCGAGGCCGTGGTGCCTACGACCCAGCTCGGCACCGGGATGAACCTCGCGGGAGCGATGGTGTGGGCCGCCGCGGCCGTGGCGGCCTTCGTCTTCACCCGCGACCGGGTGCAGCGGCCGCTGCGTCTGCTGCTCTGGCTGCTCGTGCTCATCGTGCCGATCGGGTCGCTCGAGGTGGCGACCAACGTCGCCAACTCGCACTGGTTCCTGATCTTCGCGCTGTTCCTCGCCCTGTCGGCCCGCTCGGGCCCGGGCGTCGGGCGGCTGCTGTTCGGCTCGGTGCTCGTCGCCGCCGCCGTCATGAGCGATCCCCTCGCGATCGCGTTCGCTCCCCTGGTGCTCGCCCGGGCCGTGCTGCTCCCCCGGCTGCGCGAGAACGTCGTGGGGATCGTCTTCGCCGCCGCCGCGGTCGTGCAGGTGCTCGTGGTGCTCGGCACCGAGCGCGACCGCGGCGAGCCCGAGCTGGAGCCCGCGGCGATGGCGGCCACCTATCTCGTGCGGGTGGTCTTCGGCGACCTCCTCGGCCACACCACCGGCAGCGCGGTCTACGACACCCTCGGGCGCCACCCGGTCGTGCTGATCGCCGCCGCGGTTGTGGCGCTCCTCGTGCTGCTGATCGCCCTGCGCCTCGGCCGGGACGGCCTGCCCGCCCTCGCCCTGGCGGCCTCGGCGGCGTTCTTCACCGTCACCGCGGTGCTCACCTGGGCGAGCCTCGGCGCGCCGGCGCCCGGCCAGGAGGTGTTCCGCGCCGGACGGTACCTCGTCGTGCCGTCGCTGCTGCTGATCGTCTCGACCGTCTCGGCGACGAGCGCCTGGCTGCCCGGGCCCGACGCCCGGGGCGGCCGTCGCGTCGCCCGCATCGTGGGCGTCGCCATCGTGGCCGCCGCCCTGATCGCCCCCGGCGTGGTCGACTACCGCTCGCCCGACAACAAGGCGGGCGTGCCCGAGCTCACCGAATCCGTGCCCACCTTCCGCGCCGAGTGCGAGGCCGACCCGGCGGCGGAGGTGCGGGTGCCCATCGGCCCGGCGGGCTACTGGTTCCTCGTCCCCTGCGACCGCATCCTGCACGAGTGAGAAAACGCCCGGCGGGAGCGCCCCGCTACGGGATCGTGACGGTGCTGCAGCCGAGCGAGCGGTTGTCGAACGTCGCCGTGATGCACACCTTGCGGGTGCCCGACGGCGCCTTCACGACAGAGTCGACGCCGTGGTTCGGCCCGACGCCCGGGAAATAGGAGTCGATCCAGGCGAGCGGCTTGTCGGCCGCCACCGGGAAGCCCCCGACACCCTGCACGTCGACCCAGAGGTAGGTGCCCTCGGTCGTCTGCCGATTCACCGACCAGCCCTGAACGCGTACGCCACCCGCGACACCCGTGACGGAGTCGACGCTCGCGGCACCGGGCGACTGCACGTCGACCGTACGGCACCCCAGGTCCTGGTTGTCGAAGGTCGCGGTGACACAGACCTCGCGCGGGCCGGCGCCGGCCGGCACGTCGATGGCGAAGCCGTGGTTCGGGCCGACACCCGGGAAGTAGGAGTCGATCCACCCCAGGGGGCGGTCGGCCTTGTACGCCTTGCCGACTCCGTCGATGCTGACCCAGACGTAGGTGGTCGCCTTCGAGAGCCGATCGACGGCCCACCCGGTCAGCGAGACGGTGCGGTCTCCCGCGGTGACGCTGTCGAGACTGGCCGCGCCGCTCGTCGGGACGGTGACGGTCTTGCAGCCGTACGAGACGTTCTCCTTCGTACCGGTGAGGCAGACCTCGTGGGATCCGGCGGTGGCGGCGAAGGTCGCGGCGAAGCCGTGGTTCGGGCCCGACTTCGGATACAGGACGGGAATCCAGCCGAGGGCGCGGTCGGCCTTGATCGGGCCGGCGCTCTTCCCGTCGATGAAGGCCCAGACGTACGTCGTGGCCGACGAGGTGCGATCGAGCGACCATCCCGTCACCGAGATCTTGCCCATCACGGCGCTGATGCTGTCGAAGTTGCCCACCTCGTTGTTGGGCACGACCACCTGCTGGCAGCCGTAGGAGGTGTTGCCCGAGGTGCCGGTGACGCAGAGGCGGTGGGCGCCGGGCTTGGCCGGGATGGTGACCTTGTAGCCGTGGTTCTTGCCGAGCGAGGGGAACGCCGCCGCAGCGGAGGCCGAGGGCAGGTTCGCGGCCACGGCGCGACCGGCGCCGTCGACGTCGACCCAGACGTAGGTCGAGGCCGAGCTGCGCTGGTCGAGGCTCCAGCCGGCGACCTCGATGCCGCCCACGACACCCGTGGCGCTCTCGACCTTGCCGGTCTCGAAGGGCTGCACGGTCACGGTCTTGCAGGCGATCAGCAGCGATTGCACGCCGTAGACGCAGATCTCCCGGATGCCCGGGGTGGCCGGTACCGTGACGTCGAAGCCGTGCAGGTTGCCGACGTTCGGGAACAGGTTCGGGGTCCAGCTGAGGCGCTTGTCGACCTTGTAGGCCGAGCCCTTGCCGTCGACGTTCACCCAGAGGTACGTCTGGGCGCCGCTCTTCTTGTCGACCGACCAGCCGGAGATGTGGATCCCGCCGGGTGTGCCCTCGGCGACGTCGAGCGACGCGGCCGCCCGGTCGTTCGACGGAACGGTGACGCTCTTGCACCCGAGGTCGACGCCGTTCGCCTTCGACACGCACACCGTGTGCTTGCCGGGGCTCGCCCCGATGACCTGGCTGAAGCCGTGGTTCGCGCCGAGCGTGGGGTACAGCACCGGCAGCCAGTCGAGCCGGTAGTCGGCCCGGTAGGAGCTGCTGGTTCCGTCGATGGCGACCCAGATGGAGGTCGGGTCGGCGGTGTTGGGGTCGACCGCCCAGCCGGTGACCTGCACGCCGCCGATGACCCCGGCGACCTTGTCGAAGGCGCCGTGCGGGTTCGAGCCCGTGCGGGGGTCGCCGAACCAGTCGGTGTAGAGCCGCCAGAAGTTGCGGTTGCCGTAGGAGGAGCAGCCGTCGGTCTGGCCGCCGTAGAGATTCGACATCGCGACCGCATTGGGCTGGTACGGCGTGTAGTAGTAGAGGCCGGCGGTCGCCTTGTTCTTGATCAGCACCGGCGAGGAGCCGCAGGCGGCGTTCGGGTGGTACCGCACGGCCGAGTACTTGCCGACCGGGAACCAGGTGAAGAACGCCGAGGTGCCGGCGGGGTTCGTGTAGCGCTTGTACTGCCACGCCGCCTTGTAGACCTGGTTGTAGAAGCCGGAGAACTCGGCGTCGCAGGGGGCGGTGTCGGGGCAGGCGAAGCCGGTCGCCGAGCGGTACTGGCTCTCGCTCGGCCAGGAGTCGGTGATCAGCGACTGCTCCTTCTGCAGCAGCACGATCAGCACCGACTGGCTGACGTTGCAGGCCTGGCCCACCTTGTAGATGATCGTCGCGGAGGTCTCGTTGGCGGCGCCCGAGTAGGCGTTGCACATCGCGTCGGCCGAGCGTGACCAGGTCGTCTGCCGGTAGTCCTTGAGGCAGGTGTAGCCCGAGCGGCAGCTGGAGACCTGGCTGTTCAGGAAGTTCTGCACGGCGCCGGCCGACATCGCGTTGCCGTTGAAGAAGTTCTCGTCGCTGATGATGTTGCCGGGGTCGAAGTCGGCCGCGGTCGCCGTGACGAGGGCCTGCGGAGCGGTACGGGTGAGCGCCGACGACGCCGCCGAAGCCGAGGCCGCCGTGGCCGGCGACGCCCCCGCGGCGGTCAGCCCGGCCACGACGAGGATCAGGCTGAGAACGGCGGCGACCAGTCCCCGTCGAGTGGTCGTGCGTGTCATCGTGGCTCCGCTCATCACACCTCATCCTAAAGAGAGGCTGTACGAAGCCCGGGGACTCGCCCGGTTGCGGCGTGTCAGCGGTGCAGCACGTCCCGCACCGCGAGCAGGTACGTGCGCCCGTAGCGCTGCGAGGGCTCGAGCACGGCCCCCTCGGCCCACTCGTTCCACGCGTTGATGAACACGACCCGCTCGTCGCGCGGCCGCTCGGCCACCGAGGAGACGGTGGTGTTGAGCCAGCGCCGGAACGTGAACGGGTTCGAGCCGTACCACATGTCGGGCTGCCACTGCCGGCGGGCGGTGTTGTCGAAGTTCACCATCACACCCGGGTAGCGGTGGGCGGGGGGCGCGGTGTTCAGCCGCTCCTCCGCCTTCTCGGCCATGGCCGGGTAGGAGAGCAGGTTGCCCTGGAAGCGCTCGTCGAGGCCGCGGTGGTCGCGGGGCAGCGACTGCCAGAACATGTTGTGCGGCGCGAACTCGAGGTAGGCGTCGAGCCCGTGCTCCGCGAGCGATCCCTCGACGCCCTGCATCGAGGTGCCGACGTCGACGGTCACGAGGTGCAGGCCCGGGAGCCCGGCCTCCTCGGCGACCTGACGCCAGTGCGCGACGACCTCGACGTGGTCGGGGATCTGGGTGATGCGGTAGACCGCGATCACCGGCTTGTCGTCGATGCGGATGTAGCGCGGGTCGGTGATCAGGTGCAGCACGTCGTGGATGAACTGCTTGGCCGAGACGCGGTCGTAGTCCTGGGCGATCAGGATGTTCTTCTCGCTGCCGTCCCAGCGCCTCGTCCAGTTCTCGTTCGCCCACATGAGGCAGAACGGCTGGTCGGAGTCGGACGCCGCCAGGTCTTCGACGGGCAGGTCCATCAGCTTCTTGCCCGCGAACCAGTAGTAGTAGTACATGAAGCCCTCGAGCCCCGCCGCGGCGGCGAGCTCGTACTGGGCGTCGCGCACGCCGGGGGTGCGCAGGTCGTAGAAGCCGAGCTCGCTCGGCAGCAGCGGCTGGATGTGGCCCGGGTAGAGCGGGGTTCCGGCGGCCACGTTCGACCACTCGGTGAAGCCCTTCTCCCACCACTCGTCGTTCTCGGGGAAGGTGTGGAACTGCGGCAGGTAGAAGGGGATCACCCGCGCGCGCGGCTGCACCACCGCATCCGCCCCGAACCGCTCGAAAGCCGTGCCCTCGGCGGTCGAGGTCAGCGTCGAGGCGTCGCGCACGTCGTAACCGGCCTCACCGGCGACGATGCCCAGGATGCGCTCGATCGCGTGAGCCGTCGTGGCGTCGACCTGGCCGGCCTCCTCCTCGAAGTCGGAGGCCTGCAGCTCGAAGGCCCGCAGCCCCTGCAGCAGGAAGCCGCGCACCCAGTAGATGCTCCCGGCGGCGAAGCGCAGGCGGTCCTCGTCTCGGTCCATCTGGATGCGCCGCAGCAGCGACCCGACGATCTCGCGGTCTCCGCCCCAGAACTCGGGGCCGAGCACGTTGCCGGTCGAGGTCAGGATGCCCAGGGCGGGGTCGCTCGCGAACTCGTTCAGCACGCGGGTGACCGTCTCGACCGAGCCGGCCAGCTCCGAGAAGAAGCTCTCGCGCCACTCGTCACCCGAGCCGGCGAGCTCGCCGTGCGCCTCGCGCCAGGCGCTCTTCTTGGTGTGCACCTTGAACACGAGCTCGTAGGGGTCGAGGAGGCCGGCGTTCACGACGGAGACGAGCGGCAGGATGTCGCGCCCGTGGTTCGCGATGTCGAAGACCTGCACGCGGCCGACGTTCGCGAGGCGGCTGGTGTCGAGCGTGAGCTCCTCGCCCGAGGCGTTGGTGACGATCAGGTCGAACTGCACCGGCAGCGCCTCGAGCGACCCCAGGATCTGCTCGACGAGGTCGGTGTAGAACACGTGCACGACGACGGCGACGCGCGCGGTGGTGGGCTCGGCGACGAACTGCTTCTTCCACTCCCCCGGGTACAGCGCCTTGAGGCGGTTGGTGCGGTTCTTCGACCAGGCCCCGAATCCGGCCGGGAAGTCGTCGGGGGCGGCGGGCGCCGGCGACTCGGCGAGCTTGTCGCCGACCTTCAGCATGGCCCGGCCCGTGCGGCGCTTGACGCCGCCGATGGTGATTCTTCTCATGACCCTCTAACTCTCCCCAGCTGGGCTCTCACACCCACGCGCGCGGGTCTTCGCCGAACATCCGCTCGATGACGGCGGGCACCTCGAAAGCGTCCCCCACGATACCCGGGTTGGTCACGAGCTCCCGCTTGACGAACGGGAAGCCGTGCTCGAGCAGGCCCTTCCAGCCCTGGATGGTGGGGTTCTGCGTGTACTGCACCACGAGCTCGTAGTCGAACCAGGCGCCCGAGACGTAGCCCTCGCCGTAGAGCAGGCGACTGAGGCCGAGCTCATACTTGTCGATGATGTCGAACTTCGTGGGCTGCTCGGGCAGGTTCTGCCAGAAGTGCTTCAGCGTCGGGTCGTCGAGCACGCCGCCCTTGAATCCCATCAGGAAGCTCTGCAGGTGCTGCATGTACTGGCTCGTCCAGGTGCCGCCCCAGACATCGAAGAAGCTCGTCTCGAAGTCCTCGACCATGGGCGCGAGGCTCGCGAACGGCCCGACCAGCGAGTCGTTCGTGAGCAGCACGTAGGGCTTGCGCCTGATCTCGGGGAAGAGCTCGAGGCCCGTCGCCCACGAGCCGAAGTCGTAGCCGATGTTCGGCTTCCGCACCACGATGGCGTCGTTCGCCGGCCCGCGCGACCAGTCCAGCGGGGCGTGGTCGTCGGATGCACGCACCACGACGACCTCGTAACCGGCCTCCTCGAGGCGCGCGACCATCCACGACAGCGACAGTGAGACCGTCGAGGAGGTGCCGAAGCTCGCGACCACGGCGACGCGGTCGGTGGCGGGCAGGCGGCGCTTCTCGGTCTCGACGACGGTGAGCGGGAGGACCTTGTCGAGGACTCTCGTGCTCACCGGATCAGGTCCAGCCGTTGTTGAGGGCCTTGCGCCGGCGCATGCGCAGCGGGCGGGTGATCGTCCACGAGCTCGACCCCCGCAGCGCCTTCAGCTGGGTGGCGAGCCGCTCCGCCTGGTTGCGGCTGGCCACGAGCCGCCGCCGGTATTCCTCGGTCTCGGCCGTGCGGCGCGCGAGCTGCGCGCGCAGCGCCTGCACCTCGAGGCGCAGTTCGCGCAGTTCGTTCGCGACGTCGCCGTCGGGGGGTGTCACTGCTGAGCTCATGCTCGGTACCGATCCTTCATGACGGGGGAAACTCCCCCACTGTAATCGGGTTCGAGCGCCGCCGCCTGGGAGCTCCGCCCGTCAGGCCGCCTCGATGCTGCCGGTGGTCGACCCGGAGTGGGTGGGGTCGGTGAAGGTCAGCTCGACGCTCCAGGTGCCGGTGGCGCCGGCGGGCAGCACGACCGCGAGGTTCGAGCAGTAGGTGACTGCCGCATCCGCCATGCCCGCCGCCTCGGTGGTGGCGCTCTGGTCGCCCTGGGCGACGGTGAGGGTGCAGGTGCCGGTCGAGGAGACGAGGTCGGTCACCATGCCCGCGACCGAGACCGTCGAGGTCGAGGGGTCGTAGGAGCTGTTCAAGATCTCGAGGGAGACCACGGAGGACTCCGGGGTGGTCGGGGTGGGGGTCGGCGTCGGCACGGGTGCGGCGGTCGGGGTGGGCGTGGGGGTGGCCGTCGGCGTCGGGGTGGCCGAGCGCGTCGGCGTCGGCGAGCTCGCCGAGGGGCTCGGCGTGGCCGCTCCGCCGATGCAGGCGGCCGTCGACAGGGCCGCTGCGGCGACGATGAGCGTGCTGAGGGATGCGCGGAGGAGCGTCGTACGTGCCATGTCCCCGATCCTAGGCATCGGGCATCCGGATGCCCGCTGACGCTCCGGCGATAGGCTGATCGGGTGAAGATCGCCATGCCGAAAGCCCAGCCCGGAGTCGTGTCGGTGGTCGTGGTGAACTTCCGCGGCGCCGACGACACGATCGAGTGCGTCTCCCAGCTGGGTGCCGTCGACTGGCCGCGCGAGAAGCTCGACGTCGTCGTGGTCGAGAACGGCTCGGGCGACGACAGCCTCGCCCGGCTCACCGCCGCCTTCTCCGACGACGAGCGGGTGCGCGTGATCGAGTCGGCCGAGAACCTCGGCTTCGCCGGCGGGTCCAACCTCGGCGCGGCGAATGCCCGCGGCGAGTTCGTGGCCTTCCTGAACAGCGACGCCAAGCCGCACCCCGCCTGGGTGCGGGAGGCCGTCGCCCAGTTCGACACCAGTCCCGCGGTCGCCGCGGTCGGCAGCAAGGTGCTCGACTGGGAGGGCAAGGTGGTCGACTTCGTCGGCGGCAGCCTGACCTGGTTCGGCATGGGCTACAAAGACCACGAGAACCAGCCCGACGACGAGCGCTTCCAGGAGCCGCGCGACATCCTCTACGGCACCGGGTCGGCCCTGTTCGTGCGGGCCTCCGCCTTCGCCGAGGCCGGCGGCTTCGACGAGCGCTTCTTCATGTTCTACGAGGACGTCGACCTCGGCTGGCGCCTGAACCTGCTCGGCTACCGGGTGCGCTTCGCGCCCGCCTCGATCGTCTACCACCGCCACCACGCCTCGATGCGCAGCTTCGGCCCGTACCGCGAGAGCTACCTGCTCGAGCGGAACGCCCTGGCCACCCTCTACAAGAACCTCTCGGCCGAGAACCTCGGACGCTTCCTGCCGGGAGCGATGGCGCTGCTCGCCCGGCGCGCGGTCGCGAAGAGCGACCTCGACTCGCAGCTGTTCGACATCCGCCGCTTCGGCGGGGCTGCCGACGAGTTCGACGCCACGACGCCGGTGGCGAAGGAGTCGCTCGCGAGCCTGTTCGCCCTCGACCAGTTCGTCGAGGAGCTCGAGTCGCTGAGCGCGACCCGCGACGAGCTGCAGGCCGCCCGACGGCGCACCGACGCCGAGCTGTTCCGGCTGTTCGGCAACATGATCCACCCGCTGCTCGGCGACTCCTCCTATCTCTCGGGATTCCGCGCGGTGGTCGACGCCTTCGAGATCGAGGCCTCGACCGATCGGCGCCACGTGCTCGTGATCACGGGCGACGCGCTCGGCGAGAAGATGGCGGGGCCCGGCCTCCGCGCCTGGAAGATCAGCGAGGCGCTCAGCGCCGAGCACGACGTGCGCCTGGTCACCTGGAACGCCGCCAAGCGGCAGTCCGACCGCTTCGAGGTCGCCCACGTGCAGCTGCAGAACGAGCGGCAGATGGCCGTGCACGAGCAGTGGGCCGACGTGATCTTCTTCCAGGGCTACGCGCTGCACCACTTCACCACCCTGCAGAAGTCCGAGAAGATCGTCGTCGCCGACATCTACGACCCCATGCACCTCGAGCAGCTCGAGCAGGGTCGCGAGTTCGGCACCGAGCGCTGGACGAACATCGTGCGCTCCGCCACCGAGGTGCTGAACGCGCAGCTCGCCCGGGCCGACTTCTTCCTCTGCGCCTCCGAGCGGCAGCGCCTGTTCTGGCTCGGTCAGCTCGCCGCCCTCGGCCGCATCAATCCCGCGAACTACGCCGCCGACGACTCCCTCGACGAGCTGATCTCGATCGCGCCCTTCGGCCTCGACTCGACTCCCCCGCGGCACACCCGCGACGCCGTGCGCGGGGTCGTGCCGGGCATCGGTAAGAGCGACAAGCTGGTCATCTGGGGTGGCGGCATCTACAACTGGTTCGACACGCTCACCCTGGTGCGGGCCGTCGGGGTACTCGCCGAGCGCCGCCCCGACGTGCGCCTGTTCTTCATGGGGGTCGCGCATCCGAACCCCGACGTGCCCGAGATGGCCATCGTGCAGCAGACCAGGCGGCTCGCCGAGGAGCTCGGGTTGACCGGCCGCCACGTCTTCTTCAACGACTCCTGGGTCGACCTCGACGACCGGCAGAACTACCTGCTCGAGGCCGATGTCGGCGTGAGCACGCACTTCGACCACATCGAGACGACATTCTCGTTCCGCACGCGCATCCTGGACTACCTGTGGGCGTCGCTGCCGATCGTCACCACCCGCGGCGACAGCTTCGGCGACCTGGTCGAGAAGGAGGGGCTCGGCGTGAGCGTGCCCGAGCGCGACGTCGAGGCCCTGGCCGACGCCCTCGAGCGGATGCTCTACGACGTCGACGAGCGCGCCGCGGCCGTCGAGGCGGTAAAACGGGTGCGCGAGCAGTTCACCTGGGAGGAGACGCTGCGCCCCCTCGTGGAGTTCTGCCGCGACCCGCACCCCGCCGCCGACCGCGTGCTCGGCTCGCTCTCGGCCCCGATCGAGCTCGGCGCCGGTGCACGCCGCACCCGACCCGTCACCGCGGAGGAGAAGTTCCAGGCCATCTCGACCCGGCGGCACGGCCTCGGGCGCGACATCGCGCTGGCCCGGCACTACCTCACCAACGGCGGCGTCTCGTCGCTGATCGCCAAGGTGCGCTCCCGCTCCGAGCACGCCCGCGCGGGCCGTCGCTGACCTCGGCTCCCGCCCAGGGGCCGTGTTGTATCCTCGAACCCGGCAGTCGGCCCTCCCAGCCGACCTACCCGGATGATGGCTTTGGAGGCCGGAAGCATGACTGGCTTGCAAGAGTCCCCGCTGCAGCGGGCGAACCGACTGAGCACCGAGCCCTGGCAGCAGGCCGGCGGCCGCAGCTCGGGCGTGACGGGCACCGTCGCCTCGGTGCGCGAGATCTGGGAGCAGCGTCGTCTGCTCCGCCTGCTCACGGGGCGCGAGCTCAAGTCCCGCTACAAGGACAGCGCGGGCGGGTTCCTCTGGAGCCTCGCCAAGCCGCTGACCCAGCTGTTCATCTACTACCTGGTGATCGGCCAGTTCCTCGGCGCCGCCCGGGGCATCGAGAACTTCGCCATCTACATCTTCGCCGGCCTCACCATCTACACGCTGTTCAGCGAGATCGTGGGCGCCGGCACCGGCTCCATCATCGCGAACGCGGGCCTGGTGAAGAAGGTCTACCTGCCGCGCGAGATCTTCCCGCTCGCCGCCGTCGGCTCGGCGCTGTTCAACTTCGCCGTGCAGTTCGTCATCCTCATCATCGCGTCGATCGTGGTCGGCACGCTGAGCTTCGGCCCGCAGCTGCTGTTCGGCCTCGGCGCGCTCGTGCTCATCCTCATCTGGGGCACCGCCGTCGGTGTGCTGCTCGCGGCGCTGAACGTCTACCTCCGCGACATCCAGTACCTCGTCGAGGTCGTGCTGCTGCTGCTCATGTGGGCCTCCCCCATCCTCTACTCGTGGCAGCAGGCCGCGGCGATCCTGCCGCAGTGGCTGCTCGAGATCTACGTCAACTCCCCCATCACGCTCGCCGTGCTGGGCTTCCAGGAGGCCTTCTGGTCGGAGGCGTCCAACGGCGTCCCCCTGCCGCACCTGGCCATCCGGATGCTGATCGCCGGCGTCGTGGGCCTCGTGGCCCTGTTCGCCGCCCAACGAGTCTTCAGCCGCCTGCAGGGCGACTTCGCACAGGAGCTGTGATGGCAGAGCACGTCCCCGTCGTCGAGGTCAACGACGTCTCGAAGCGGTTCATCATCCGCAAGGAGAAGAGCCTCAAGGAGCGCCTGGTCAACGCCGGCCGCTCGAAGCAGTTCAAAGAGGACTTCTGGGCCCTCAAGAACGTCTCGCTCGAGATCGGCTCCGGCCAGACCATCGGCCTGATCGGGCCGAACGGCTCGGGCAAGTCGACCCTCCTGAAGACCATCGGCGGCATCATCCAGCCCACGAGCGGCACCATCCGTCGCCGCGGCCGGCTGGCGGCGCTGCTCGAGCTGGGTGCGGGCTTCCACCAAGACCTCACCGGGCGCGAGAACGTCTACCTGAACGCCTCCATCCTCGGCCTGTCACGCAAGCAGACCGACCTCTACTTCGACGACATCGTCGAGTTCTCGGGCATCAAGGACTTCATCGACACCCAGGTGAAGTTCTACTCCTCGGGCATGTACGTGCGACTCGCCTTCGCGGTGGCCGTGCACGTCGACCCCGACCTGCTGCTCGTCGACGAGGTGCTCGCCGTCGGCGACGAGGCCTTCCAGCGCAAGTGCCTCGACAAGATCCGCTCGTTCCAGCGGGAGGGCCGCACGATCGTGCTGGTCACCCACTCGCTCGGCCAGATCACCGAGTTCTGCGACCGCGCCGTGCTGCTGAACAAGGGCGAGGTGCTCTTCGACGGCGTGCCGCACGAGGCCGTGCGCGACTTCCGCGACGTGCTCGAGGAACGCCGCCAGGACGAGGCCGAGGCCCACAACGCCACCCACGAGGAGCAGGTGCCGGTCAACAACGGCCGCATCGTCTCCACCACGGTGCACGCCGCCGGCCGCGCCGAGGGCGACCCCGTGCATCCGGGTGACGACCTCATCGTGCGGGTCACGTACGAGCACCCCACGGGCCTGCCCGACTGGATCGCCGCGATCCAGATCGACAACGTGCAGGGTGTGCCGGTCTACGGCACCGCCTCCCCGCGCATGAAGCTCGACCTCGGCGTGCTGCGCGAGCCCACCACGGTGGAGTTCGTGCTGCACGACGTGCAGTTCGGCACCGGCAAGTACTTCATCAACTCCACGCTGATGAACCGCGAGCGCGCCCACGTGCACGACGTGCCGCAGGCCGTCTCGTTCGACGTGCCGTACTACGACCTCGCGGTCGGCATCGTGCACTCCACGCCCGAGATCCGCGTCGTCGGCGCCTGAGCCGCCGGGCCCTCCGACCATGACGAGCGACACGGATGCCCGGGTCGCCGTCTCGGCGATCCTGGTGAACTGGCGGCAGCCCGATCTCACCTCCGCGGCGGTGGCGTCGCTCGAGCGGCAGACCGGCCTCGCCGAGCGCGGCCTCGAGCTCGCCATCACGATCGTCGACAACGGATCGGGCGACGGCTCGCTCGAGGTGCTCCGGGAGCGTCATCCGCAGCACCTCGTGGTCGACGGCGGGCGCAACGACGGCTTCGGCGCGGGCGTGAACACGGGCATCCGGGCCCGCCCCGCCGACGTCTACGTGCTGCTCAACAACGACGCGGAGGCCGAGCCCGGCTTCGTGGCGGCCCTGGTCGACGAGCTGCGCGGGGCAGAGGGCCGCGGGGCCGTCACCGCGCGCATCCTGCTCGCCGGCACCCACCCGGTGCTCGTCAACAGCACCGGCAACGAGATGACCCGCTCGGGCAACGGCCGCGACCGCGACTGGCTCGTGCCGGCGGCCGACGAGCACCGCCCGGCGGGCGAGGTGATGGGCTTCTCGGGAGGCGCCGCGGCGCTCGACGCCCGGGCCCTCGACGACGTGGGGCTGTTCGACGAGAGCCTGTTCATGTACTACGAGGACACCGACCTCTCCTGGCGGCTGCGGCGCGCCGGCTGGAGCATCCGCTACACGCCCGACGCCGTCGTGCGGCACGCGCACGCGGCCTCCTCGGGCACGGGCAGCGACGTCTTCCGCTTCAGCAACGAGCGCAACCGGATGCTCGTGGCCCTCCGCCACGCGCCCGCCCCCGTCGCCCTCACCGCCGTCGCGCGCACCGCGGCCGGCACCCTGCGCGCCCTCGTCGCGGTGGCGCGCACCCCCACGCCCGCCCACCGTGCCGACGCCCGACGGCGCCTGCGCTCCTTCGGCTCCGCCCTGCGCCTCACCCCGGCGAACCTGGCCCGCCGGGTGCGGATCGACCGCTCCGCCCGCGCACCGCGCCGGGCCGTCGCCGCCTTCCTGGTCGCCGAGTGACGCCGGAGGCGGCGGGTATGCTTGAGGCGGCCTCCGGGCACCCCTCCCGGAACGAGACCCCGCCGGGAACGAGAGCTAGGACGTCGTGGTGAGCACACAGATCCCCGTCCTCCTCGACGCGACGAGTCTGCCGCCGTCGTGGGGCGGCGTCGCCCGCTACATCGAGGGGCTGCTCACCGGTCTCGACGAGCTCGGGGTCGCGCTCGACGTCGTGGTGAAGCCCGGCGATCTCGACCGGCTGCGCGCCGCCGCGCCGGGTCACCGCTACCACGCCGGCCCTGCGTCGCTTGCGAAACGACCCGTGCGCTTCGCCTGGGAGCAGCTCGGGCTGCCCCGGCTCGCCAAGCGACTCGGCGCGCGAGCCGTGCACTCGCCGCACTACACCTTCCCGCTGCTCACCCGTCGCTCCCGCATCGTCACCCTGCACGACGCCACCTTCTTCACCGACCCCGGCGTGCACTCGCGCCTCAAGCGCACCTTCTTCACGAGCTGGACCAGGTGGGCCGGCCGCCGGGCCACCGCTCTCGTGGCACCCAGCCGCGCCACGGCCGCCGCCGTGCGCGACGCGGTACCCGTGCGCGCCGAGATCCGCGTGGCCTACCTCGGCGTCGACCCCGAGGTCTTCCGGCCGCCGGCCCCCGCCGCGGTCGACGCCTTCGCCGCCGCGCACGGCCTCGGCGGCACCGGCTGGATCGCCTTCCTCGGCACCATCGAGCCCCGCAAGAACGTGCCGGCCCTGCTCGGCGCCTACGCGAGCCTGCGCGCCGACCGCCGCGCCCGCGACCTGACCACCCCCGAGCTGGTGCTCTCGGGCTCCCGCGGCTGGGACGAGGAGGCCGCGCGCCTGCTCGACACCCCCGGCGAGGGCGTCACCGAGGCCGGGTACCTCCCGCTGGAGGAACTCGGCGCCTTCCTCGGCGGCGCGACCGTCGTCGCCTACCCCTCCCTCGGCGAGGGTTTCGGCCTGCCCGTGCTGGAGGCCATGGCGTGCGGTGGAACCGTGCTCACCACCGATCGGCTCTCGATCCCCGAGGTCGGCGGCGACGCGGTGGCGTACACCGAGCCGGATGCCCACTCCATCGCCGTGGCGCTCGAGCAGCTGCTCGACGAGCCGGGGCGCCGCGCCGAGCTGTCCCGGGCCGCCCTCGAGCGCTCGCACGGGTTCACCTGGGCGGCCTGCGCGCGGGTGCACCTCGACGCGTACGCCGCGGCCGGGGTCACCGTGGAGGTGGCCGCGTGAGGGCGGAACGCGCATCCGGAACCCGCCCCCGCATCGCGGTGGTGACCGTCAGCTACGACTCGGCCGCCGTGCTGGGGCCGTTCCTCGACTCGGTGCCGGCCGCCGCGGCCCGCACCGAGGTCGACGTGGTCGTGGCCGACAACAAGCCCGGGTCACCCGCGCGTGCCGAGGTCGAGCGCCTCGTCGCCGCGGCGGGCGGCCGCTACCTGCCGATGACGGGCAACGTGGGCTACGGGCACGCCATCAACGAGGCCGTCGCCTCGCTCGGCGGCGGTCACGAGTTCGTGCTCGTCTCGAACCCCGACGTGGTGCTCGCGCCGGGGTCGGTCGACGTGCTGGTCGACACCATGCTCGAGCTCGACGACGCCGGGGCGATCGGGCCGAAGATCCTCGAGAGCGACGGCAGCGCCTATCCGTCCGCGCGGTCGGTGCCCTCGATCCGCAACGGCATCGGGCACGCCCTCTTCGCCAACGTCTGGCCCACGAACCCATGGACCCGCTCGTACCGTCTCGAGATCGGCGAGAACCCCGAGCGCCGCGACGCGGGCTGGCTCTCGGGCTCGTGCTTCCTGGTGCGGCGGGAGGTGTTCGACGCCTTGGGCGGTTTCGACACCGGCTACTTCATGTACTTCGAGGACGTCGACCTCGGCTACCGCATCGGCCGGGCCGGCTGGCGGAACGTCTACGAGCCCGCCGCCGAGGTGCTGCACACCGGGGCGCACTCGACCACCACCGAGTCGGCCCGGATGCTCCAAGCCCACCACGACAGTGCGAAGCGGTTCCTCGGCAAGAAGTACTCGGGGCCGCTGCTCTGGCCGGTGCGGGCGGCGCTGTCGCTCGGTCTCGGCGTGCGCTCGGCGTTCGTGCGGCGGCGTTCGGCGCACTGAGCCGCGACCCACGCGTTCGCTAGGGTGGAGGCTGGACGACCCCGACCTGAGATGGAGATCCGCCCGGTGAAGCTCGCAATGACCCTGATGGTGCGCGACGAGGCGGACATCATCGGGCCCATGATCGACCACCACCTCGCCCAGGGTGTGGACGTGCTGATCGTGACCGACAACGGTTCCGGTGACGGCACCGCCGAGATCCTGCAGCGCTACGCCGACGAGGGGCGCATCGACCTCCGGCACGACCCGGTGCACCGCAAGCAGCAGAGCCCCGTCGTCACCCGCATGGCCCGCGACGCGGCCGCCCTGCACGGCGCCGACTGGGTGATCAACGCCGACGCCGACGAGTTCTTCGCCCCCGTCGACCGCTCGCTGACGCTGCACGACGTGTTCGAGCGCCTCGATCCCGCCATCCGCTCCTTCCTCGTGCCGGTCACGAACCTCACCGGCACCGCCGCCGAGGCCGGCACCGGTTTCGACCGCCTCGTCTACCGCGACCGCCGACCGGTCGAGAAGCTGCGCGCCACCGGCCTCCGCGACCACCCCACCGCCGACGCGGTGCACGTGGGCGACCCCGAGGTCGACGTCATCCAGGGCAACCACTTCGTCAGCATCGCCTCGGCCGGCCTGCCGCCCGAGGAGCTCGCCATCGAGGTGCTGCACCTGCCCTGGCGCTCCTGGGCCCAGTACCGGCACAAGGTCGAGGTCTCGGGCCGCGCCTACGACGAGAACCCCGAGCTCACGCCCAGCCCGAACCACCACGGCATGCGCGACTACCGCCGCCTGCAGCAGGGCGCCCTGCTGCCCTTCTACCTGCTGCGGCACCCCGACGAGCGCGAACTCGCCGAGGGTGTGGCCGCCGGTCACTTCGTCGAAGAGCGGATGCTCGCCGGCACCCTCGCGTCCCCGGTCGCCGACCTGGCCTTCGACCCGGCCGTGCTCGAGCGCTTCCGGGAGTTCGCCCCCGCGCTCCGCGACTCGGAGGCCCGCGGCTTCCGCATGCTCACCGCGGCCGAGGAGCGACTTCGGTTGAGCGAGGAGGAGAGCGCCCAGGCCCTCGCCGTACTGGAGGCCGAGCTCCGCGGCGAGGTGAACGCCATGAGCGACCGGCTCGGGGCCTCCGATCACGAGCGCCGGTTGGCCCAGGAGGAGCTCGCGCTCACCAAGGCGCACGCCGCCTCGCTCGAGGCCGAGCTCGCACGCCTGCGGCACCGGCCCGAGGTGCGCGTGGCGAACCGGCTGCGTCGGGCACTGCCCGGCACGAAGGGCTGACGCGCGGTCGATCCGGCCGGCCGCCCTGGGGGCTCCCAGCCCCGGGCGGCGTCAGTTCGTGCAGGCCGTGAGGCCGGCGACGCCCGCGGTGAGCGTGTCGGCGCCGCCGAGCAGCACCACCTTCGTGGCCTTCAGCGCCCCGATGTCATTGATGACGGCCCGCGGGATGCAGTCCTTCGGCACGATGTAGAGCGGAGCCTTCGTCTTGCCCGCCAGCACCCCGCCCGCCAGGGCGTCGGGGAAGTTGTAGCCCGTGGCGAGGTAGACGGTGCCGCTCGCCGTGAACACCGAGCGGTTGACCGCCTGGGAGGTGCCGAAGCGGTCGTCGCCCTGCAGCCGCTGCACCGTGATCCCGGCCGACCCGAGCGACGAAGCCACCCCGGCCGACACGGAGTAGACGCCGCCCGCGATCACCGCCTTCGTGGTGCCCTTCGCCGCGAACAGGTCGAGCGTCGGCCGGTCGGCCGTGGCCGCTCCGCCGTTCACGAGCACGATCGGTGCCCCCTTCGCTCCGGCGGCCGGGCCGGCCGAGAGCGCGTCGGGGAAGTTCGCCCCCGTGGCGGTGTAGGCGAGCGGGGCGGTCGGGAAGGCGGCGTCGGCGACCGCACGCGACACGGCGAAGCGGTCGTCGCCGTCGATCCGCGTCGTGTCGGCGACCAGGGCCTTCAGCTGGCCGAGCACGGCGTCGTTCACGGCGAAGCGTCCACCGACCACCACGATCTTCGTCGGCTGCAGACGGCTGATCTCGGCCGCCACCACGGGCAGCAGCTGGTCGGTGGGCGTGAGCAGCAGGGGGCCGCCGAGCTTCACGGCCGCGGGGGCGGCGCTCAGGGCATCCGGGTAGTTGCTGCCCGCCGCCACGAAGACGACCTTCGCCGTGCCGGGGTAGGCGCGTTTGGAGATCGTGGCCGCCACGTCGTAGCGGGTGGCGCCGCCGATGCGGTCGACGGCCGGGCGGGGCAGCAGCTGGTAGCTGTCGGTCACGACCGGTGAATAGGTGACGTCGCCCCACTTCGCACCGACGGTGAAGCTGTGCCGGCCCGACTGCAGATTCGACGGGATCGGCAGCGACCAGGCGCCCTTCGCGTCGGGGGTGACGCTGTAGGAGGTGCCGTCGATCGTCACGAGCACCCGGTGCCGCGGCCCGCCGCCCGCGAGGGTGCCCCGGATGCTGTCGCCGACGAAGGAGGGTCGCAGATAGCTCGGCGTCGCCACCTTCACGCCGAGCTCCCAGTTCGGCAGGGCGCTGGCCACGCTCGGGCTGCCGTTGGAGGTGATCAACGGGAAGAAGGCGCTGATCGCGTTCGGCTGCGAGCCCCGGTCGCAG
The DNA here is from genome assembly GCF_024978135.1 of Herbiconiux gentiana. Lineage (GTDB taxonomy): Bacteria > Actinomycetota > Actinomycetes > Actinomycetales > Microbacteriaceae > Herbiconiux > Herbiconiux gentiana. The sequence continues at coordinate 42,007 of NZ_JANTEZ010000009.1, forward strand.
GTGCCGACCCAGTCGCCCGCGGTGCCGAGCCCGAACGCCGAGTCGCCGATCAGGGCCGAGGCGCCGCTGTCGCCCGGCAGCATGCACACGTCGGTGAGGGTCAGGTTCACGTACTGCGGGGTGCCCGAGTGGTTGTAGACCGGGTAGGACTCGTTGACGACGAGGATGCTGCCGCAGGTCCAGCCGGTGGTGCGCCCCGACTTGCAGATCGGGGAGCCGACGATGCCGGTGGTCGCGTCCTTCACGGTGACGGGGGTGCCGTCGCCGAGCGCTCCGGCCCCACCGCCCCAGGTCGACACGACGGGTCGCGTGCCCCAGTCGGGCGAGACACCCACGGCGCCCACGTCGGCGCCGCCCCCGAACTTGTACTGGTCGGCGATCGGTGCCCCGATGATGGAGCCGCGGGTCGGGGTTCCCCCCGCCGCCGACTGCTTCGACTCGTAGTAGTAGGTGCCCGAGGCGTGGTCGGGCTCGATGCAGTGCCCCGAGGTGACGAACTGCGGCTGCGGGTAGGCCTTGTAGCGCCCGGTGAAGCCCACCGAGCAGACGTAGGTGTAGCCCTGGGCGAGGAACTGGAAGCCCTGGCCGCCCACGATGTCGGCGAGGGCGTCGAGCTTCAGCCCGGAGAGGTCGGGCTCGGCCGGGGCGCCGAGCTCGGCCGTCGCGCCGAGCGACTCGACCGTGGCCGCCGCCTGCTCGTCGGGCACGTTCACCACGAGCGAGGTGCCCTCGAGGCGCGAACCCAGCACCTCGAGGCCGCCGGCGGCGAGGGCGTCGACCACGTCGGAGGCGTCGGCGGCCGCGTTCGAGCGGGCGAGGTACTCCTCGGGGGTCTCGCCGAGGTCGCGCTCGACCGCCTCCGTCAGCTCGGCCGGGAGCTCGGCCGCCTCGGCGACGTACGACGCCGCGTCGTAGGACGACATGATCGGCGCGTCGGCCGGGAGCTCGACGGTGTCGCCGGCCTCGGCGTCGGGTCGGGCATCCGGAGCCGGGGTGGACGTCGTGGGCGGCGGGAGCGTCTCGGCCGAAGCCGTGGCCGCCGGGGCCACGAGGAACGCGCCGGCCACGAGGGCGGCGGTCAGGAGCGCGAGCGGAGAGCGGGCGGGGCGGGGCACCCTCTCACGCTACGGGGCGCACCCCGCCCCGCCCGGCTGCGACTCGCGCCGCCGCCGAGCCGGGGCGTGCGGGCGTCAGGCCTCGTCGGCCGCGATCAGGGTCTGCAGGTAGGCGCCGTAACCGCTCTTCACGAGCGGGGCGGCGAGCTTCGCGAGCTGCTCCGAGTCGATCCAGCCGGCACGCCAGGCGATCTCCTCGATGCAGCCGATCTTGAAGCCCTGCCGGTCCTCGATCACGCGCACGTACTCGGAGGCCTGCATCATCGACTCGAAGGTGCCGGTGTCGAGCCAGGCCGTGCCGCGCTCGAGCACCTGCACGTGCAGGTCGCCACGCTCGAGGTAGCGCTCGTTGACGGTCGAGATCTCGAGCTCGCCGCGCGCGCTCGGCTCGATCGACTTGGCGATCTCCACCACGTCGTTGTCGTAGAAGTAGAGCCCGGGCACCGCGTAGTTCGACTTGGGATGCTCGGGCTTCTCCTCGATCGACAGCGCGGTGAAGTCGTCGTCGAACTCGACCACGCCGTAGGCGCGCGGCTCGGCCACGTGGTACGCGAAGATCTTCGCGCCCTCGAGCGTGCCGTTGTCGCGAAGGGAGGAACCGAGGCCCGAGCCGTGGAAGATGTTGTCGCCGAGCACCAGGGCGACGCTCTCGTCGCCGATGAACTCCTCGCCGATGATGAACGCCTGGGCGAGGCCGTCGGGCGAGGGCTGCACCGCGTACTCGAGCCGGATGCCCAGCTCGGAGCCGTCGCCGAGCAGCGCCTTGAACTGCTCGTTGTACTCGGGCGTGGTGATGATCAGGATCTCGTTGATGCCGGCCATCATCAGCGTCGACAGGGGGTAGTACACCATCGGCTTGTCGTAGATGGGCATCAGCTGCTTCGAGATGCCCTTCGTGATCGGCCACAGCCGCGTGCCGGAACCGCCGGCCAGGATGATTCCGCGCATCAGACGCCCTTCTCGCTCAGCGAGGCGTAGAACGCCCGCGCCTCGTCCCAGGTGGGGAGGATGCCCGCCGCGGCCGCCTCGGCGAGGGTCGGCGCATTCGTGTCTTTGGGGCTGAGCAGCGGCTCGCCCGCCTCGGGCGGGAAGACCAGGCCGATCGCCGGGTCGCGCGGGTCGATGCCGTGCTCGCGCTCGGCGTTGAAGGTCGAGGTGACGAGATAGCTCACGGTCGCGTCGTCGGTGAGGGCGACGAAGGCGTGGCCGAGGCCCTCGCTGAGGTAGATCGCGCGGCGGTCGACGTCGTCGAGCAGCACCGAGTCCCACTGGCCGAAGGTCGGCGAACCGACGCGGATGTCGATCACGAAGTCGAGCACCGCCCCGTGCGTGCAGGTGACGTACTTGGCCTGCGACGGCGGGATGTCGGCGAAGTGGATGCCGCGCACGACACCCTTCTTCGACACCGAGGTGTTGGCCTGCGCCAGGTCGAGCGGATGCCCGATGACCTCTTCGAGCTTGTCGAAGCGGTACCACTCCAGGAACACGCCACGGTCGTCGCCGAACTGCTTCGGCGTGATCTCATAGCTGTCGGGGATCGTCAATTCGCGGATCTGCACGGTCAGAGTCTAACGAATCACGCCACGCGCACCGGGCGGTAGCCCGTCACGCCCTCGATCACGCGCTCGATCTGCGCGTCGGACAGACCCGCCCAGAGCGGCAGCCGCACCAGCTGAGACGAGAAGGCCGCCGTGCGGTCGAGCTGGTGCGCGGTGCGGCCGAAGCGCCGGCCGGCGGGCGAGGAGTCGAGCGGCACGTAGTGGAAGGCCGCGCGCACGCCGGCCTCGCGGAGATGCGCGATCAGCCCCTGCTGGCCGTCGTGGTCGCCCATCACCGCGTAGAAGAGGTGCGCGCTGTGCTCGAGACCCACCGTGTCGGAGACCAGGGTGGCTCCGACGTCACCGGCCCACTCGGCGAGGCCCTCGGCGTAGGCCGTCCAGACCCTCAGGCGGCGCTCTTGGATCTCGTCGAAGGCCGCCAGCTGCGCGTCGAGCACGGCGGCGTTCAGCTCGCTCGGCAGGTAGCTCGAGCCCTCGTCCTGCCAGGTGTACTTGTCGACCTGGCCACGCAGGAATCGGGCGCGGTTGGTGCCCTTCTCCCGGATGATCTCGGCCCGCTCCCAGAGCGCCGGGTCGTTCACCAGCAGGGCCCCGCCCTCGCCGCAGTGCACGTTCTTGGTGTCGTGGAAGCTCTGGGTGCCGAGCACCCCGGCGGTGCCGAGCCGGTGCCCGCCGGAGCGGCCGCCGAGGCCGTGGGCGTTGTCCTCCACGAGGGCGACCCCGGCCTCGGCGGTGACCGCGAGGAGGGCGTCGAGGTCGACCGCGGCGCCGCCGTAGTGCATCGCGATCACGGCGCGGGTGCGCGGGGTGATCGCCTCGGCCACCTGACCGACGTCGAGGTTGCCGCTCGGGCCCTCGATGTCGACGAACACGGGTGTCGCCCCGCGCGCGACCACCGCGATGGCGGCGGAGGTGAAGGTGAAGCTCGGCAGCACGACCTCGTCGCCCGGGCGGACGTCGACGAGCAGCATCGACATCTCGAGGGCGTGCGTGCAGGAGGTGGTGAGCAGGGCGTCGCCGGCTCCCGAGATGCCGCGCAGGCGCTCGGTGGCCGAGGCGGTGAACGCTCCGTCGCCGTGCGAGTGGTCGGAGTCGAGCACGGCGGCGAGGTTGGTCAGCTCTCCGGGCGCCCGGAAGGGGCGGCTGAAGACGATCTCATCGGTCACGGGGCGCCTCCTCGGACTCTCCCGGCTCGGGGTCGTCGGGCATGATCGTCTCCGGGTTGTCGACGGTGAGGTAGAGCGGCCGCCCCATCGACACGTTCAGGCCCACCCCGATGTACTCGGCGATCACCCCGAGGGCGAACAGGATGGCGCCCGAGCACAGCAGCACGGCCACCATCAGCGAGGCCCAGCCCGCGGTCTCGGGGTTCGACCCCACCTGCGGGGCGATGATCACGTAGAGCGCCACCGCGATGCCGAGCAGCGCGATGATGCCACCCAGCACGCTCACGGCCCGGAGGCCCGCGGTGCCGCTCGTCAGCACCATGCGCCAGAAGTAGGCGAACAGCGCGGGCAGCGAGTAGCCCGAGACCCGCCCGTCGGCGGTGCGCAGCCGGGTCGGGCAGGTGGCCACGCGGTTCGTCACCCAGGAGAGGGCGACATCCAGGTAGACGCCGGTCGCCGCGAACGAGGCGAGCTTGCGGCCCATGTCGCCGCGCACGAGACGGAAGCTCTGGAACTGGCTGGCGTCGGGGAGGTGGAAGGCGGTGCCGAGCATCCGCTTCGACGACTTCGACGCCGCGGCCCGCAGGAACCCGTGCGGGCGCTCGTTGGTGAACCGGGCGTAGACGACGCCGGCCCGCTCGCGGACGGCGGTGTCGAGGAAGGCGCCGAGGTCGGCCGGATCGTGCTGGCCGTCCTCGTCGAGGGTGACGATCCAGCGGCCCGTCGACTTCGCCATGCCCGCGATCGTCGCCGCGTGCTGACCGAAGTTGCGGCTCAGCCAGATGATGCTGACGAAGGGGTGCTGCTCGGCGAGGGTGCGCATCACCGCGTCCGACTGGTCGGGCCCGTTGTCGTGCACCAGGATGACCTCGGCGATGCGGTAGGCGTGCCCATCGGGGGTGATCGCCCCGTGCGTGTAGGGCACGAGCTCGCCGACCATCGCGGCCAGGGTGCGCTCGCCCTGGTAGACCGGCACCACGACCGACATCGTGTAGACCGGCTCGGCGCGCGGCGGGAGGGGATCGACGGGGGTCATCACTGCGGGAGCTCCAGTAAGGTGAATCGACCGTCGGGTGAGTCGAAGGTGGTGGTGGGGCCGACGACGGCCGTGAGCTGGTCGATGACCGCCGAGCCCCCGTCGGTGTAGGCGGCCCGGTCGAGCACGAAGCCGCAGGCGCCGAGACCCTCGACGGCCTCGACGAGCTGCGGGGCGGGCAGGGAGGCGAGGGCGCCGACCTCGTCGATCGGGGCGCGGCCCTTGATGCCGCCCGCCGACCAGCGCAGGGTCTCGGAGTGCAGGAACGGCCGCAGCTCGTCGGAGTCGGTGGCCCCGTTCACCGGCGGCGACTCGGGGAAGGCGATGTAGGGCAGCTGGTAGATCAGGCACTCCGGCGCGACGTCGGCCTCGACCTGCTCGGTGAAGGTCTCGTCGGAGTCGTAGGCGGCCACGGTCGCCGCGCGGGCCTCGGTGTCGACCGGCGGGATCTGGTCCCAGACCGCCAGCAGCACCAGCAGCACGGCGAGCGGCACGGCGAGGAGCGGGAGGCGTCCGCCGCGCATCCGCGTCGCCGCCCGGCGCAGCACGCCGTCGAGCAGCAGGCCGACGGCGGCGAGCGAGAGCAGGGCGATCAGGATCGCGATGCGGTTCCAGGAGCGGATGGGGAAGTCGACGAAGGAGAGCAGCGTCGAGAGCCCGCCGACCGTGCCGAAGAGGAAGGCGACGAGGGTGAGCCCGGCGAGCACGGCGAGGGCCCGGGTCGACTGCGCGGGGCCCCGCCAGCCCGTGCGCCCCGCCGAGAGCAGCGCGTGCACGGCCACCACGACGAGGGCGACGAAGCCCGCGGCGGCGATCAGGCCGAGCGCCGGCTCCTCTGAGGGCAGCGGATAGTAAGTGTCGTAGAGCTGCCGCAGGGTGGCGAAGGGGCCGAAGCGGTGGCCGGGCACCGGCAGCAGCAGCGACGAGAGCTTGAACGAGTAGAGCTCGGCCTCGGGTGGGCTGCGCACCAGCACGGCCTCGTTCACCCCGTTGGCGAGCCGGTACAGGATGCTCGGGGTCAGGTTCACCAGCATGGTGACCGCGATCAGACCGCCGGCCGCGGCCGCCCCGAAGAAGCGGCGCCAGGCCCGGCTGCGCCAGAGGGCGCTGAGCCCCGCGACGGCGAGCACGAGCGCGACGAACACCGAGTAGTAGCTGGAGGCCGTGCCGAGCAGGGCGACGGTGCCGACGGTGGCGGCGTTCCGGCCCGTGATCGGCCGCAGCCAGCGCCGCTCGCGCGAGCCGTCGGCGCGCACGGCGGGGCGCAGCCGCCAGAGCGGCCGGCCGGTCGCGACGAGGTAGATCAGGCCGACGGCCAGCGGCACCACGAAGTAGGCCGCGAGGAACAGGTGGCCCTCGCCCTTGACGAAGTGGTACGGCGCGATCGAGTAGACGACGCCGAGCGCGACGGCGAGCGGAGTGCCCACACCCACGAGACGCAGGAACCAGAGCGCGGTGATCGCCGCCAGCGGGAAGCCGATGACGAAGTAGACGTTCATCGCCACGCCGAAGTGGGAGGTGAACAGCCGCAGCACGTCGGCGGCGATGAAGTGCAGGTTGTCGGCCTGCGGGTAGTCGCTGTAGAACTGCCCGTACGGCGCCCCGAGGTCGGGCTGGTGGGTGAACCAGCCGGTCTCGATGATGGTCTTGAAGTGCGAGGCCACGGCGAGCGCGTCGCCGGAGTAGTAGAAGGGCACGCGCCAGTCGACGGCCCAGAGGTTGAGGCCGAAGAACACGGCGACGAGCGAGACGACGGCGGCGACCCCGTACGGGGCCAGTCGCAGCGCCACGCCCTTCGCGGCGCTCATCGGGCGGCTCGCATGCGGCGGGCGTTCAGGGCGTAGTAGCCGCGGCGGGCCAGCGCCATCAGCTCGGCACGGCGGTCGCCGAGGCGCACGTCGGCGGCGCTGATCACGTCGGGCGCCTGCTCGCGGCACCACGCGTGGTAGGCCTTGGCCTGGGTCGACTGCTCGTCGACGAGGGCGACGCTCCACTGCGTGTCGTTCACGCGGAACCCGGCGAGCGGACGGTCGACCGGCAGGTAGTCGCCGCGCAGCAGCACCGTGGAGTAGCTCGTCTGGTCGATCAGGTACGGGAAGCGGGCGTCCCAGCCGCCGGCGGCCTCGAGCACCTCGCGGCGCATCGTCACCGAGCCCGGTTCGCCGAACACGTTGGTGCCCTTTCGCACCGTGGTGCGGATGGCTTCGACCCCGGGCTGCACGGCCCGCCGCACCCCCTGCAGACCCCGGTTGCGGATGGTCACCCGACCCCGCGCGTCGACGATGTCCCGCGGACTCGACACCAGCACCACGCCCGGATGCGCGTCCAGTGCCTCGGAGTGCGCCTCCAGGGCGCCGGGGTAGAGCAGGTCGTCGCCGGGCAGCAGCTTGAGGTACTCCCCCGTCGCCGCCTCGGTGACCCGGCGCCAGTTGGCCTCCGCGCCGCCGCCGGCGGGGGTCGAGAGGATCGTCAGCCGAGCATCCGCGTCGAAGGCCCGCACCGCCTCGAGGGTGCCGTCGGTCGAGGAGTGGTCGGCGACGATCAGCTCGAAGTCGCGGTGGCGCTGGGCCAGCACCGAGCCCACCGCCTCGGCGATGTAGGCGGCGTTCTCGAAGGCCGGGATGACGACGGAGAGCTGGGGCATCAGCGGGGGCTCTCCTCGTGCAGGTCGAGCTCGGTGGCCGCCTCGGCCTCCTGGGCTCCGCGGCGGAAGGAGAAGCCCTTGTGGCCGAACCAGCTGATCGCGGTGGTGACCACCAGGATCGACAGCTGGGCGAGGATGCGGTTCCAGCCGAAGCCGACGAGCACGGGCAGGATCACGGCGTTGATCGCGATCGCCACGAGGTAGACGCTCTCGAAGCGCGCGAGGTCGCGCCAGACGTGACCGCGCACCTTGAACACGAAGCGGCGGTACATCACGAAGGCGAAGAGCACCCCGAGCACGTGCGCGCAGGCCAGGGTGCCGAGCGAGCCGACCGTCTCGTTGACGGCGGCGTCGAGCCACGCGCCGACGGTGAGGTCGAAGGCGATGAAGAAGAGGAAGCCGACGCCGGTGTTGGTGGCCCCGACGAGGAGGAACGCGATGCGCTGGTCGCGCACGAGCCGGAGCAGCGGCCCGGGCGCACCGGCCTGCTGAGGATCGTTCACGGTGCACACTCTAGAGGCCCCAGCCGCCAGCGAGCCGTGCGACACCCACCCCACTCCGAGGGCGGTTCCCGGCCCTCCCGTACAATCGGGAGCGACCACATCTGAGGAGACCTCCCCACCATGAAGATTCTTGTCACCGGCGGAGCCGGGTTCATCGGCTCCAACTTCGTCCGACGCACGCTCGAAGACGCCTATCCGGGCCTCGAGGGCGCCGAGGTCGTCGTGCTCGACGCGCTGACCTACTCGGGCAATCTCGACAACCTGCTGCCGGTGAAGGACGACCCGCGGCTCACCTTCGTGAACGGCGACATCCGCAACGGCCAGCTGCTCGACGACCTGTTCCCCGGGCTCGACGCGGTGGTGCACTTCGCCGCCGAGTCGCACGTCGACCGCTCCGTGCGCGACGCCTCGATCTTCGTCGAGACCAACGTGCTCGGCACGCAGCAGCTGCTCGACGCCGCGCTCCGCAACAACCTCCCCCGCTTCGTGCACGTCTCGACCGACGAGGTCTACGGCTCGATCGCCGAGGGCTCCTGGGCGGAGGACCGCCCGCTCGAGCCGAACTCGCCCTACTCGGCCTCGAAGGCCGGCAGCGACCTGCTCGCCCGCTCGTACCACCGCACGCACGGCATGAACATCTCGATCACGCGCTGCTCGAACAACTACGGGCCGTATCACTTCCCCGAGAAGGTCATCCCGCTGTTCGTCACCAACCTGATCGACGACAAGCACGTCCCGCTCTACGGCGAGGGCAACAACATCCGCGACTGGCTGCACGTCGACGACCACACACGGGGCATCGCGATGGTGCTCGTCGGCGGCCGCGCCGGTGAGATCTACAACATCGGCGGCGGCACCGAGCTGACCAACAAGGAGCTGACCCAGCTGCTGCTCGACGCCACCGGCAAGGACTGGTCGTACGTCGACCGCGTCGCCGACCGCCTCGGTCACGACCTGCGCTACTCGGTCGACATCTCCAAGATCCGCGACGAGCTCGGCTACGAGCCGCAGGTGCCGTTCGAGCAGGGGCTCGCCGACGTGGTGCAGTGGTACCGCGACAACCGCCAGTGGTGGGAGCCCCTCAAGGCCCGCGCGGCCCTGAGCTGAGTGTCGGGCATCCGATGACTCGCTATCTCATCACCGGAGCGGCCGGGATGCTCGGCCGCGACCTGCAGGAGGCCCTGGCGGGCCGCGACGTCGTGGCGCTCACCCGCGCCGAACTCGACATCACCGACCCCTCGGCCGTGGCCGCCGCGGTCGCGGGCGTCGACGTCGTGTTCAACTGCGCCGCCTACACCGCGGTCGACGCCGCCGAGACCGACGAGGAGGCCGCTTCGCTGGTCAACGCCGTCGGGCCGGCCACGCTCGCGGCGGCCACCCGGGCGACCGGCGCCAAGCTGATCCAGGTCTCGACCGACTACGTCTTCCAGGGCGACGCCACGTCGCCCTACGCCGAAGACGAGCCGCGCGACCCGCTGAACGCCTACGGGCGCACGAAGGCGGGCGGCGAGGAGGCGGTGCTCACGGGCAACTCCACCGGCGGCTACGTGGTGCGCACGGCCTGGCTGTACGGCCGCCACGGGGCGAACTTCCCCGCGACGATGCTGCGGCTCGGGCGCGAGCGCGACTCGGTCAGCGTCGTGCACGACCAGGTCGGGCAGCCCACCTGGACGTCCGATCTGGCCCGTCAGCTCGTGCTGCTGGCCGACTCGGATGCTCCGGCCGGCGTGTATCACGGCACCAACTCGGGCCAGGGTTCGTGGTTCGACTTCGCCCAGGCGACCTTTCAGGAAGCGGGACTCGACCCTGATAAGGTCAAGCCCACGGACAGCTCGCAGTTTGTTCGTCCCGCCCCGCGGCCCGCGTACTCCGTACTCGGGCACGACGCGTGGTCCCGAGCGGGATTGGAGCCCATGCGAGACTGGCGCACCGCCCTGCACGCGGCGGTGACCTCGGGAGTTTTTGGAGAGTAATGGCCACGCTACGAGTCGTCGTCGACCAGCTCGTGGCACCGGTCCCCGGCGGAATCGGCCGGTACACCCTCGAACTCACCCGGCAGCTCATCGCCACCGCTCCCCGCGACTGCGACGTCGAGGGCATCGTGTCGGCCGTCCCCCAGGAGACGGCCGACTCCCTCGTCGACCGGTTGCCCGGCCTCGCCGGCCTGCACCGCGCCACGCTCCCTCGTCGCGAGCTCTCGGCGGCCTGGCAGCACGGCGTGATCGGCTCCTCGGGCTCGGGCATGGTGCACGCCACGAGCCTGATGGCTCCGCTGCGCAAGCACGACCGCCGCGCCGACATCGGCACCCAGACCGCGGTCACGATCCACGACGTCGTGCCGTGGACGCATCCGGAGACCCTCACCCCGCGCGGTGTGAGCTGGCACCGGGCCATGGCCAAGCGGGCCGCGCGCTTCGCCGACGCCGTCGTCGTGCCCACCCACGCGGTGGCCGAGGAGCTCTCGCGGCACCTGCGCTTCGGCGACCGCATCCGGGTCATCGGCGGAGCCGTCAGCGACGAGCTGCGGCTGCCCGCCGATCCGGCCGCCCGCGCCCGCGAGCTCTCGCTCCCCGACGAGTACCTGCTGGCCGTCGGCACGCTCGAACCCCGCAAGGGGCTCGCGGCGCTGATCAAGGCGCTGGCGCTGCCGGCCACCGGATCGCTGCCGCTCCTGATCGCCGGGCCCGAGGGCTGGGGCGACGTCGACGTGGCCTCCGTCGCCGCCGCGGCCGGGGTCGACCCCGCTCGGGTGCGCGTGCTCGGCTTCCTCAGCGACAGCGACCTGGCGCTCGTGCTCGAGCGCGCCACCGTGTTCGTCTACCCCTCGCTCGCCGAGGGCTTCGGGCTGCCGCTGATCGAGGCGTTCGACTTCGGAACACCGGTCATCCACGCCGACGTGCCCGCACTGCTCGAGGTGGCCGACGGGTCGACGTTCGTCGTCACGCGCACCACCCCCGAGCAGTACCCGGCGCAGCTGGCCTCGGCGATCGCCGACGTGGTCTCTGACGCGGCGCTGCGCACGCGCCTGTCGATCTCAGGCCTCGACCGGGCCCGCGCCTTCTCCTGGCGCGACTCGGCCGAGAAGGTCTGGCAGCTGCACGCCGACCTCTGACCCCCCCCTCCCCTTCGCGAACGGTCACTTTCGGCGCCAAACCCGTGGGTTTCGCGCCGAAAGTGACCACTCGCCGGAGGGCGATGGAGGCTTACTGCGCGGCGGTGTCGGTCGCGGTGGAGAGCACGAGGGCGTCGGCGACCGTCTGGTGCACGACGTCCCAGTCCGGGTCCTCCGGGTCGATCAGGGGCGGCGTCAGGTCGACGCGGTCGATCGGCAGCTCTTTGGTCTTTAACGCCAGGTCGATGAAGTACGACAGCGTCGACTGCGGGATGTCGGTCTGCACCACCTGCGTGCCGGCCTGAACGATGCCCTGGAACTTCGACAGCACGTTCACCGGCTGGAACTGCTGCAGGATGGCCGTCTGCAGCTCGCCCTGCCGCTGCATCCGGTCGTAGTCGCTCGTGGTGTGTCGCGAACGCGCGTACCAGAGGGCCGTGTACCCGTTCATGTGCTGCTCGCCGGGCCAGATCCAGCCCTCGATCTCGTTGCCCTCCTCGTCGCCGCCCATGGGCAGCGCCTCGGTGACGTTGATGTCCACGCCGCCGAGCGCGTCGATGAGGTCGGAGAATCCCTGCATGTCGATCATCACGTAGTACTGGATGGTGATGCCGAGGGCGCCCTCGATCGCATCCTTCGTCGCCTCGACACCGGGGTTGGAGCCCTCGGCGTCGGCGTTCGGGTAGAGGTCCTGGTCGAAAGCCTCGACCCGCGGGTAGAGGAAGCTGATCTGGCAGTCGCTGCCGCAGTCGTAGCTGCCGTCGGGGGCGTAGTCGCTGCCGATCAGCGGCGATCCCTCGACGATCGGCACCTGCTGCAGGTCGCGCGGCACCCCGATCATCGTGGCGCGGCCCGAGTCGGCCTCGATCGACACCACGGTCATGCTGTCGGGGCGCATGCCGTCGCGATCGGGCCCGGCGTCGCCGCCGAGCAGCAGGATGTTGTACCGCCCGTCGACCGGGGGCTCGGCCGCGGCCTGGGCCGAGAAGATCGAGTTGAGGCCGTCGGCGGCCACGTTCGCGTACCAGGCGCCGGCCGCCGCGACCCCCGAGGTCGCCACCAGTAGCAGCACCGAGAACGACGCCAGCCACGGACGCGCCCGCTCCCCCACCCGCACGAACCGCACGAGGCGCAGCGTGTCGAGCGTCAGCACCACCCACAGCACGGCGTAGACGATCAGCACCACCTGCACCAGAAAGAGCGGAATCGGGTTGGTCGCGATCGAGAAGATGACCTGCGGCCAGATGAGGTAGATCACGAGGCCGACCGCGGCGATCGCCCAGAGGCTGAGCGTGAAGTACAGCCCGAAGCGGCCGAGCTTGCGGTTGCCCGCGAGCACCTGCGCCGAGCCGGGGATGAGCACGTTGAGCACCACCAGCCACCACCCGCGAACGGTCATGGCCTTCGGCGAGGTGGTGTCGGGGTACCGGATCGGGCTGGCTGTCGTGCTGCCGGGCATCGTGGTCATAGGCGCGCTTGGAGGTCTTCGTTCTTCTGCGCGACGAGCCGGGTGAGCTCGTCGCGGTAACGGGCGAGGGCGTCGGCCAGCCCATCATCACCGGTCGAGAGAATGCTGACAGCGATGAGCGCCGCGTTCTTCGCCCCGCCGATCGAGACGGTAGCCACCGGGATGCCCGCCGGCATCTGCACGATCGACAGCAGTGAATCGAGACCGTCGAGGCGGGCCAACGGCACCGGCACCCCGACCACGGGCAGCGTGGTGACGGCCGCGATCATGCCCGGCAGATGCGCCGCCCCGCCGGCTCCCGCGATGATCACCTTGAGCCCGCGCTCACGAGCGCTGCGGCCGTACTCGATCATCGCCTCGGGCGTGCGGTGCGCCGAGACGACGCGCACCTCATGGGGCACGCCGAAGTCCTTCAGCACCTGCACGGCGTCGCTCATGACGGAGAAGTCGGAGTCCGACCCCATGACGACACCCACGACGGCTCTCTCTTCGGGCATGCCCCCATCGTAGGCTCGCCCCCGCCGGCTTCCCCGGAACGCCGCGCTCGAGCGCCTCAATCCGTCAAGCCCCTCCCGAGCCGCCTCGCACCCGTCCCATCCGCGCTACGCCACCCCACCCACTCAATCCGGCAGGTAGCTCTCGAGCTGGGTCTTCACGACGTCGGAGACCGCGTTCGGTCCTCCCAGCAGCACGATCCGATACGGCGACAGCCGTTCCAGCTCGGCCGCGACCGGCGCCGGGATGGTGTCCTTCGTGACCAGCAGCACCGGCGAACCCGCCATGATCGCCGCCGGTCCACCGGCCAGCGCATCCGGGAACGCCTGCCCCGACGCCACGTACACCGTGTACGTGTGCGGCCGGAACGACCGCTTCGACGCCGCCGCCGACACCGCGAACCGGTCCGGCCCATCGACCCGGATCACCGTCGCGATCTTCGACACCTCCGCGACCACCGCAGCACTGATCGCCTGCTCCCCGCCCATCACGTACACGTACTGCGCCTTCAACCGCCCGATCTCCGCCCCCACCGCAGCCGGCAGCGTGCCCTTCTGCGTCAACAGCACCGGCCCCGCCTCCCGCCCCGTCAACGGCGACGCCGACAACGCATCCGGGAACGTCTCCCCCGACGCCAGATACGCATACGTCGCCCCACCCGGGAACGCCTTCGCCGAGATCGCGGCCGACACCGCGAACCGATCCGGGCCCCCGACCCGCGACACCACCCCGAACTCCCCCAACGCCTTCTCCACCCCGGCACTGACCGCAGCCGTCCCGCCCAGCACCACCACCCGCTGCGGCCGCAACCGCCGCAGCTCCTCCACCGTCGCCCCCGGCAGCTCGTCCCGCCGCGTCAACAGCACCGGCCCACCCTCAAGCCCCGCAGCCGCGGCCCCGCTCAACGCATCCGCGAACACCTCCCCCGACGCCACATACGCGACCGGAGCAGCCCCCGACTCGAACGAATCCCGTGACACCCCCGCCGCCACCGCGAAGCGATCCGCACCCCCCACCCGATCCACCGCCGGCAACGGACTCACCCGCGGCTCCACCAGCACCACCCTCGACCCGCCTTCGAGCGCGACGAGCCGATGACTCGCCGGGTCGAGCGCCACCTCCGCGTAGTAGTCCACCCCACCCTCCCCGATGGTCGTCAGGTCTCCGGCGCGCAGAGCGACCGTGCCCGACGAGTCGAAGTCCTTCCCGACGGCGTAGATCGTGTGCCGAACCGGGTCTCCGACCAGGTCGGTCAGCGAGCTGGCGAACGACGCCGACACCGCGGTGCGCGTCATCGTGGCCGGGTCGAAGAGCTGCACCCGGAAGCCGATCCCCGCGTCGTCCCCCACCGCGAGCTGCCCGTCGATCACCCGCACGACCACGGGCGCGCCGTCGACCGGGATGCGCGTCCACGACCCGTCGGGCCTGATCGCGGCGAGGGAGTCGTCCTGGTTCGCGACGTAGGCGATCTGCGTCGCCGGGTCGATGGTGATGTCGCGCGGCCTCAGCCCGGTCGCCACCGACGACCGCGTCGCGTCGTCGAGGTCGATCACGCTGACGTCGTCGGTCGCGGCGTTCGCGACGAGGACGCGGTGGGAGCGTTCGTCGACGGCGGTGGCGACCGCTCCCCGCCCGCCGGTGGGCACCCGACCGGTCACGGCCAGCGACCGCGAGTCGAGGACGACCAGCTCCTCCTGGCCCGAGCCGTTGTCGACGACGTAGACCTCGTGAGCCGCCTCGTTGACGGACAGCCCGACCACCCACCCGGCCCCCGACCCGGCGGTGGCGGCACCGGCCGGAACCAGCGCACCCGTGGCGACGTCGTACGCCAGCACCGAGCGCGTGCGCCCCTCGATCAGGAAGGCCCGCCGGGCGACGGTGTCGAGCTCGAGATCGTGCAGGTCGAGGGAACCGGTCGCGACCGTGTCGAGCACCTCGAAGCGCACACCCGACCGCGCCAGCTCCTCAGAGCCGGCCGCCGACAGCGCGCCCCCGGCGAGAGCCACCGCCACCACTCCGAAGACGACGGCGCGGAGGAGGGGCTTCATGCCCCGATGCTACCCCAGAACTGAGGTTATATCAGGAGTCGAAGGCGGCGGCCGCCGCACGTGCGACGTAGGCGACCTCGTCGAGCTCCTCGCCCGAGGCCGTGACGTGGCCGATCTTGCGGCCGGGGCGCGGGGGCTTGCCGTAGAGGTGGAGCTTCGCCGTGGGGTGCGCCGCCGCGGCCGCCCGCAGCGGGGTGTCGAGGTCGCCCGAGGCCGGACCGCCGAGGATGTTCACCATCACCGACCACGGCGCCGTGTGCCCGGTCGCCCCGAACGGCAGGTCGAGCACGGCCCGCAGGTGCTGCTCGAACTGGCTGGTGGTCGAGCCGTCGATGGTCCAGTGGCCGGTGTTGTGCGGCCGCATGGCCAGCTCGTTCACCAGGATGCGCCCGTCGACCGTCTCGAACAGCTCCACCGCGAGCACCCCCGTGACCCCGAGCGACTCGGCGATCGTGGTGCCGATCTGCGCCGCCACCGGCGCGAGTCGCGACGATCCCCCGGGAGCCGGCGCGAGCACCTCCGCACAGACCCCGTCTCGCTGGGTCGACTCCACGACCGGCCACAGCGTGACGTCACCCGAGGGGCGGCGGGCGACCAACTGCGACAACTCACGCCGGAAGTCCACGAGCTCCTCCACCAGCAGCGCCTCGCCCGAAGCGAGGGCCGAGAACCAGTCCGCCACCTCGCTCGACGACGACACGACCCGCACTCCCTTGCCGTCGTACCCGCCCCGTGCGGTCTTCACGACGGCCCGCCCGCCGTTGTCGGCGAGGAAGGCGTCGAGCGCGGGCGCATCCGACACCGACGCCCAGACCGGCACCGGCACCCCCAGCGACGCCAGCCGAGAACGCATGAGCAGCTTGTCCTGGGCGTACTGCAGCGCATCCGGCCCCGGATGCACGGCCACCCCGGCCTCGACGAGCCCCCGCAGCACGGCCTGCGGCACGTGCTCGTGGTCGAAGGTCACGACGTCGACCTCCCGCGCGAAGGCCAGCACCGTCGGAAGGTCGGTGTAATCGCCCACCGCGGTGGCCGCGAGCGCCGCCGACATGCCCTCGGCCTCGGCCAGCACGCGGATCTCGATCCCCAGCTCGATCGCCGGCGGGATCATCATCCGCGCGAGCTGTCCGCCACCGATCACACCCACACGAAGAGTCACGGATTCAGCCTAGCGGCGGCCCACCACCGAACGCCCCCGCATGCGAACCCGGGAACGCCGGCAGCCGCGACACCGGCGGCGTGTGCTCGGTCAGCTCGTCGAGCAGCGCCGCCACGAGCTTCGCCGACGGCACGTCGTGCAGCTCGAGCGTCAGCTCAGACCCCGACTCCACCAGCACGTTCCCGCTGGCGAACGCCGCCTGCGCCGGGTTCCGCCGCAGGTGCACGGCCGTCACCCGCGACAGCCACAGATCCTGCCGGTGCCGGTTCACGAGCCCGCGCCGCGCGATGATCCGCCGCGTCGTGATGGTGTACCGATGCCCGAGCCAGACGAGGAACGGCAGCAGCGTGCCGACCACCACGAGAAGAACGGCACCGCCCAGGGCGGCCTGATTCTGCCACTCCTCGGCGAACCGCCCGCCGAACCAGCCGTACGCCGTCGTCGTGGCGAACAGCAGCAGCACGGGCACCGTCAGCCGTCGCGCGTGCGGCCGCACCCGGGCGAGCACGAGCTCCCGAGGCGGCTCGAGCGTCGTGGGGTCGGGCCGGGACATGGGGCCATTGTCACCCGCCACCGCCCGGATCAGCCGTCGCGCAGCCGGAGGTGCGTCACATCGCCCGCCGCGACGACGAGCGGCGCGCCCTCGTCGGTGTCCACCACGAGCCTTCCGTCGTCGTCGATCGCGGTGGCCGTTCCAGTGCGCACGACCCCACCCGGCAGCTCCACCCGCACGGCCCGGCCGAGGGTCGCCGAGGTCGTGGCGAGCTCGTCGAGCAGCCCGGATGCGCGTGCCGACCCTCCGGCCTCCGACCACGCCGCGTACAGCACCGTGAGCTCGTGCAGGTACGCCGAGAGCACGGCGTCGACCCCGACCGCCGCCGCCGGGGCGCCCGCGAGCGCCAGCGACGTGGCGGTCGGCACGGGCAGTTCGTCGGCGGCCAGGGTCAGGTTGATGCCCGCCCCGATCACGAGGCCCCGAGCATCCGGCAGCAGTTCACCCAGGATGCCCGACACCTTCGACCCCGCGAC
The DNA here is from genome assembly GCF_024978135.1 of Herbiconiux gentiana. Lineage (GTDB taxonomy): Bacteria > Actinomycetota > Actinomycetes > Actinomycetales > Microbacteriaceae > Herbiconiux > Herbiconiux gentiana. The sequence goes on from NZ_JANTEZ010000009.1 coordinate 59,341, forward strand.
GAGCACGTCGTTCGGCCACTTCAGGGCGACCGGATGCCCGGGCAGCACCCCCGCGACCGCCCGCCGCACCGCGGCCCCCGCGAGCAGCGGCAGCGTGCCCCAGAGCGAGGTGTCGACGCGGGGCCTCAGCAGCACCGACACGGCGAGCGCCGTTCCGGCCGGAGCCGACCAGGTGCGCCCGAGCCGCCCCCGCCCGCTCACCTGGTCGTCGGTCGCCACCACCGAGAACGACGGCCAGGCCTCGGCGGACGGCCCCGACGCCGCCCGCACCAGCACCTCGTTGGTCGACCCCGCCCTCTCCATCCATTCCAGACGCGGGACGAGGGCACGGGACAGCGGCAGCTCCATGCCCCCACGCTACGGCCTGCCAACGACAGCCCCCGGATTTGTAGGGTTTCGTCAACCGGATCGCCCGAGGGCTGGCCGGTAGAGTGAACCGCGTGAGTGAAGACGTGACGACGCAGCCCGATATGTACACCACGGCGGGCAAGCTGGCCGACCTGAAGAACCGCTATCACGAGGCCGTGACGGCGAGCGGCGAGGCGGCCATCGAGAAGCAGCACAAGCGTGGCAAGAAGACGGCCCGCGAGCGCATCGAGCAGCTGCTCGACCACGGCTCCTTCGTCGAGATCGACGAGTTCGTGCGTCACCGCACACACGCCTTCGGCATGGAGAAGTCCCGCCCCTACGGCGACGCGGTCGTCACCGGCACGGGCACGATCCACGGCCGCCAGGTGGCGGTCTACGCCCAGGACTTCACGATCTTCGGCGGCTCGCTCGGCGAGGTGGCCGGCGAGAAGATCATCAAGGTGATGGATCTCGCCCTGAAGACCGGCGTGCCGATCATCGGCATGCTCGACTCGGGCGGCGCGCGCATCCAGGAAGGTGTCGTCGCGCTCGGCAAGTACGGCGAGATCTTCCGCCGCAACACGGCGGCGTCGGGCGTCATCCCGCAGATCTCGATCGTGATGGGCCCGGCGGCGGGCGGCGCGGTCTACTCCCCCGCCCTCACCGACTTCGTGATCATGGTCGACAAGACCAGCCAGATGTTCGTCACCGGCCCCGACGTGATCAAGACGGTCACGGGCGAAGACGTCGGCATGGAGGAGCTCGGCGGCGCGCTCACCCACAACAGCATCTCGGGCGTCTCGCACTACCTCGCGAGCGACGAGGACGACGCGCTCGACTACGCCCGCGCCCTGCTCAGCTACCTGCCCGACAACAACCTGGCCGAGCTGCCGGTCTACGACAGCCAGGTCGAGCTCGAGATCACGGATGCGGACCGGAAGCTCAACACGGTCATCCCCGACTCGCCGAACCAGCCCTACGACGTGCACACCGTCATCGAGCACCTGGTCGACGACGGTGAGTTCCTCGAGACGCAGCCGCTGTACGCACCCAACATCGTGGTGGGCTTCGCCCGCATCGAGGGCCGCTCGGTCGGCATCGTGGCCAATCAGCCGAACTCGATGGCCGGCACGCTCAACATCGAGGCCGGTGAGAAGGCCTCGCGCTTCGTGCGGTTCTGCGACGCGTTCTCCATCCCGATCCTGACGCTGGTCGACGTGCCCGGGTACCTGCCGGGCACCGACCAGGAGTGGACCGGGGTCATCCGGCGCGGCGCGAAGCTGCTCTACGCCTACGCCGAGGCCACCGTGCCGCTCGTCACGGTCATCCTCCGCAAGGCCTACGGCGGCGCGTACATCGTGATGGGCTCGAAGCAGCTCGGCGCCGACATCAACCTCGCCTGGCCGACGGCCGAGATCGCCGTCATGGGCGGTCAGGGTGCGGTGAACATCCTGTACCGCGGTGAGATCAAGCGGGCCGAGGAGGCCGGCGAGGACGTGGCCGCCGTGCGCACGAAGCTCGCGAACGAGTACACCTACAACGTGGCGTCGCCGTTCCTCGCGGCCGAGCGCGGCGAGCTCGACGGCGTGATCGAGCCGGCCGCCACCCGCGTCTCGGTGATCAAGGCGCTGCGGGCGCTGAAGACGAAGCGGGCCTCGCTGCCGCCGAAGAAGCACGGCAACATCCCGCTGTGACCCGGCGCGGGCCGATCGTGGTCGTCAGCTCGGCGGTGGTCGGCTCGGTGCTGCGCGGCAGGGTGCCGGTCGGCTCGGTGCTGCTGGGCTCCGTGCTGCTCGGCTCCGTGCTGCTCGGCTCCGTGCTGCTCGCCGGCTGCGTCGCCGGGCCCGCCGAGCCCGACCCGGGCGACGGATTCTCGGCCGGCGCCGAGGGCATCGGCGACCCCTACTTCCCGCTCGACGGCAACGGCGGCTACGACGTCGCCCGCTACGACCTCGACCTCGCCTACGAGCCCCGGAGCGGGGAGCTGTCGGGCTCGGCCACCATCACCGCGACCGCGACCCAGGACCTCTCGGCGTTCGACCTCGACCTCGACGACCTCGAGGTGCGCGAGGTCACGGTCGACGGCGTCGACGCCGCGTTCACGAGGCGCAGCACCGAGATCAGCGCCCTCACCGGGCAGCCGCTCGAGCCCGGCAGCGACGACCCGGTGACCACCCCGCCGCGCTCGGAGCTGACGGTGACCCCCGCCGCGGGGCTGCCCGCGGGCGCGAGCTTCGAGGTGGGCATCCGCTATGCCGGCGTGCCCGAGACGATCGACGACGGCTACGGCGAGGCGGGTGTCTTCACGACCGGCACTGGCGCGGGCCGCGAGCTCCTGGTCGCCGGGCAGCCGCGCTCGGCCGCGACCTGGTTCCCGGTGAACGACCACCCCTCCGACAAGGCGGCCTTCGCCCTGCGCATCACGGTGCCCGAGGGCCTCACGGCGGTCTCGAACGGCCGCCTCGTCGGCACCGAGACGAGCCCCGGCCACTCCCGCTGGACCTGGCGGCTCGACGAGCCGATGGCCCCCTACCTCGCCACCCTGGCGATCGGCGACTTCGTGCTCACCACGGCGACCGTCGACGGCGTCGACTACTGGAACGCCGTCGACCGCGACCTCTTCGACCGCCCGCTCCCCACCGACCCGACTGACGCCGGCACCGCAGCCGCCCCCGGCAGCGACACTGGCACCGCCACCGACTCCGCCACGCCCCCCGCCCTCACCTACGGCGCCGTCGCCACCGCCCAGTTCGCCCGCCAACCCGAGATCGTCGCCTTCCTCGCCGACCGTTTCGGCCCCTACCCCTTCGCCCAGGCCGGAGGCATCGCCGCCGACCAGCCCGACCTCGACTTCGCCCTCGAGACCCAGACCCGCCCGGTCTACCCCATTTGGGCCTGGGAGGACCCCGACGACCTCGGCCTCGTCGTGCACGAGTACGCCCACCAGTGGTTCGGCGACAGCGTGACCATCGACCGCTGGAGCGACCTCTGGCTGAACGAGAGCTTCGCCACCTACGCCGAGTGGCTCTGGGCCGAGCACACGGGCGGTCCGACCCCGGCGATGCAGGCGGATGCTCTCGCCGACCGCCCGGCCGACGACCCGTTCTGGTCGCTGACGGTGTCCGACCCGGGCCCGGCCGGGCTCTTCGACGACGCGGTCTACGAGCGCGGGGCCATGACGCTCCAGGCGCTGCGCGAGCGGGTGGGCGACGAGACGTTCTTCGCGATCGCGCGCGGCTGGGCATCCGCCAATGCCGGAGGCACCGTCACCACGGCTGACTTCGTCGCCTACGCCGAGGGGGTCTCGGGCGAGGACCTCGACGACCTCTTCGAGCAGTGGATCGAGACCCCCGAGAAGCCCGCCGCGAGCGACTAGCCGCGCCCTACGACTAGCCGCGCCCCGCTAGCGCCGAGGCACCAGCGTGCGCACCAGCGCCACCGTCTCCTTGGCGCTCATCGACGGCAGGTAGGCCCGCCCGATGGCCCCGCCGATCGACGGCAGCCCGAGCGGATCGGGGTAGGCCATGTAGATGGTCGAGTACGTCGGGTTGAACTTGGCCTTGAACTTGAACAGCGACGAGAAGCCGTAGGCCGGCTCGAGAGTGCGGGCGAGGAAGTCGCTCAGCTCGGTCATCACGGTCGGAGCCGGAGCCTCGGCCCCCTTCGGCACCGGGGCCTGGGCGAGCGGCGCCCCCGACAGCGAGAGCACCTCCACCCCGAGCTCCTTCATGTGCAGGGCCGCCGAGGCGATCAGGAACTCCATGGTGCCGCCCATGGACTCGTCGGCGCGGCGCATGAAGTCGAGGGTGTAGCCGACGGCCCGGCCGTCGCGGTACACCGGCAGCCAGCTGGTGACCGCGGCGATGCGCCCGTCGGAGTCGAGCGCGAGCATCAGGGCCACGTCCGGGTCCTTGATCTCCTCGAGCGCGCCGAGCGTGAAGCCCATCTCGGGCAGCTCCTTCTCCGAGACCCAGGCCTCCGAGATGGCGTTGATCTGCGAGACGTAGCTGCGGCTGAGCTCGTCGTAGGTGGTCCACAGCGTCGTCATGCCCTCGCGGGTGCCGCGATTGAGCGAGGAGCGCACGTTCTGCCAGGCCTTGCCGGTCATCTCGAGCGTCTGGGGATGCATCAGCGTCTCCTCGCCGACCGACATGTGCTGCCACTCCAGCTCGTCGAACGCCGGCAGGAACTGCTCGTGCACGCTGTAGAACACCGGGGTCCAGCTGCGGGAGTCGCAGAACGCGACGAACTCCCGCACCACCTCGCGCTCGGTGCCGGGCAGGCACACCGGGTCGCTCATCGTGATGGCCACGTCGTTGATCACGCGGTACGCGACGGCGGCGTCGCCCGCGGCGTTGAACCAGTACACGTTGCCCGGCCAGGTCGTCATCCAGCCGAGCGTCCCGCCGCCCCCGCGGCGCAGCAGCGCGCGGATGCGCTGGTGGTCGCCCACGTTCACCCGCTGCTCGGTCGACGCGATCAGCCGGAACGAGGCGATGGTGAACACGGCCCAGAACACCGGCCCGATCCACTGGAAGACGAACGAGGCGATACCCGCCGACGGCACGAGCACGTCGCCCGTCACTCCCACGAGGGTGACCGGCAGGAACCGCCGGGGCAGGTCGAACCAGAGGTCGACCACGGTCGTGTCGTTCGGCGTGAAGGAGCCGAGGCTGAGGCCGCCCACCACGAGGTAGACGGCGGCGAGCACGATCCAGCTGCCGGCCACCACGACGCCGAAGCGGATCAGCGCCTCGCGCGGCGCCTTGAGCGCGAAGCGTCGGCGGTTGACGAACAGCAGCACCGCGACCGCCAGCGGCACGGCGATGGTCGACCCGCCCCAGACGATGTACTCGCCCACGTCGATGGCCTGCAGCGGGGTGTCGTCGGTGGCCGCGTTCTGGCCGCCGGCGAGGGTCAGGATGAGGCCGAGGAAGACGAAGGCCAGCACGATCATGGCCAGGTTCGTCACGATGCCGAGCCAGAGCGCGAAGCGCCGGCCCTTGCGGAGCCCCCAGGCCGACACCAGCAGCAGCGCCAGCGGCACGAAGGTCTGCACGATCGGCCCGAGGCCGCCCAAGGCGGCGAGCCGCTTCACGTCGTCGCAGACGTCGGCGTTCGCGGTCGAGCAGAAGTCGTCAATGCCCGACGCCGTGGGGAAGATGTCGCCGTAGAAGCTGCCGGCGAGACCGAACGCCCCGCTGCCGTTGGGGTCGAGCCACGACACGAGTGGCCCGACGGCGGTGATCAGCACGACGGCCGCGATCAGCACCCGCACCTCGCCGAAGGAGCTCTTCAGCCACACCACCCGCCGGGTGCGGCCCGACACGTAGTGGCCGATCACGAGCCCGGCGATACCGGCGATCAGGCGGTACACCGTGGAGGTGTCGCCGACGTAGAGCGCGAACATCACGAGGAACCCGATCGTCACGAGCCGCACCCGACGGCGCCAGAGCGGCCCCATCAGCGAGCTCGACGCCAGCAGCGCCCCGACGATCGGGGTCAGCGGGTCGATCGTCAGGTCGTAGCTGGTGCCGTCGGCCCACCACTCGCCGGCGAGCGAGCCCACCCACTGCAGCAGCACCCCCAGCGAGACGCCGACCAGGCCGGTGACGAGGAAGACGAGCACGAGCCGGCGCGAGCCGAGCAGGCGCTCGGCCACGCCGAGCAGCGTCAGCGAGGCGAGGATGCCGGCGACGAGCTGGAACTGATCCCACGGGATGAACAGCGCGGTGGCGATGGTCCACCAGTGGCCCATGTCGATCACCGTCGTGACTCCGGCCGCCCACGTGTTCTCGGTGACCTCGGACGGCGGTCCGAAGAAGGTGCCGGCGACGAGCGAGGTGACGAGGATCAGGACGGCGAACCCGATGCTCAGGGGGATCGTGGCGAGGTACCGCCCGAGGAAGGTGAGTGCCTTGCGCATCAGCGTCGACCGCCCTTTCGTGGTCCGGCTTCTAATGTAGCCTCGACGATGTGCACGAATCGACTGACATCGCGGCCTCGGAACCCCCCTTCCGGGTGGTGACCCGCGGGCTCACCGCCGGGGAGCTGGCCGCCGTGACCGTGGTGGTCGAGGCCGCCGTGCAGCAGGAGCTCGAGCAGCTGCAGTCCGAGCCCACGACCTCCACCACCGCCTGGCAGCGCAGTCAGCGGTCGCTCCGCACCCCGCTGCAGCCCGGCCCCGGGGTCTGGCGTTCGTTCTCCGCGTAGCAGTTCCGAGGAGCAGCTCCGCGTTAGCAGCTCCGCGAGCAGCTCCGCGTGACAGCCTGCACGCTGGTTGCGTGTTTCCTGAACGCACGGGCGAAAATGTCCTCCGAAATGACGACTGTGCGGGCATCCGCGACTCGACATGATTGCTAGTGCTAGGTGAGGCTCTTCGGAGCAGCACCGCGCCGGATGCGGGTCGACTAGGGTAAGCGGGCTCGCATTCCGGGGGCGAGTCAGGGCGGTATTCGGGTTATCGTCCTGACTCGAAATCTCGACCGGGGGCCGACACATCGGCCCCCGGTTCTTTTTTCACGCGCCGCGCTCCTAGTCGTCGGACGGACTGCGCGGCACCTCCAGGAACAGCTCCAGCGTCGGCTCCTCGTCGACGGTGCCCGCAGCCTCCTCGAGGTCGCGCAGCCCCACGATCGTCACGGCCACCTCGCCGTCCGGTCGCGCCGTCCGCACCACCAGCCGGTCGGCGGTGCTGTCGCCGATCTGCTGCGCGATCACCGCGGTCACCCGGGCGTGCTGGTGGCGGTCGAGGTCGTCGATGCCCCCGTCGTCGAGCAGGGTCACCTCGACGCCGCGACGGCGGGCCTCGAGCACCTCCAGCCGCACCCGGTCGTCGAGCAGGCGCCGCCCGCGGATCTCGTCGCGCATCGCCGCCTCGAGGTGCAGGCACTCCTCCCGCTCCTCGGGTGTGAGCCGCCCCTCGGCGGCGATCACCGCACGCAGCATGGGTGCGACCACCCGGTCCATCTGGCCGAGCCGCACGCGCCGTTCGAAGAACTCCGCCTCCTCCTGCGCCTCCCACTCGGCGGCGCGCTGCTCGGCGAGCTCGAACAGCCGGGCGTCCCGGGTCGCCCGCACGATCGCCATGGTCGCGGCCTGGCCGATGCCCACCCAGATCGGTCCGCCGATCACGCCCAGCTCGGGCAGCTGCAGCGGGTCGCGCGTCCAGACCAGGATGCCGATCACCATCACCGCGATGCCCGTCCAGGCGAACAGGGCGCGCTGCCGCACCACCGTGATGGTCATCAACGTGCCGATCGCGCCGATGATCCAGGTGGCGTAGCCGTTCTCCTCGGCGGGATCGAGCTGGGGCAGCACCAGGATGAGGGAGGTCGCCGAGACGGCCACGTTCCCTGCGGCGATGCCCACGGGCATCCGGATCGACCGCATCGAGAACAGGCTGAGCGCGGTCGCGGCCGCGTAGAGCACCATCGCGACGACCCCCGGCCAGGGGTTCGTGGGCACGTCGAGGGCCGAGACGCCGAGCACCAGGTGGAAGGTCGAGAAGATGGCGGCGAGGCCGACGAGCAGCAGCCGTGGGACGGCGATCACGCGAGCGCCTCCTCGGCCGGCACCGCGCCCGGCGCCCACTCGAGCACGACCACCGTGCCCTCGCCGGGGGTCGACCGCACCGTGGCCGACCCGCCCACGGCGTCGACCCGCTCGCGGATCGACACCCGGAGCCCCAGCCGGTCGGCGGGCACCTCGTCGGCGACGAAGCCGAGCCCGTCGTCGCTGATCACCACGCTGAAACCGGATGCCCCCCAGCAATGCACCCGCACGCTGCGGGTCACGCCCTGATCGCCCGCGTGCCGCACGCTGTTCGACACCGCCTGCACCGCGGCGCTGTAGATGCCCTCGAGCACGCGCGCCGGAACGAGCTGCGCGGTGTCGCCCTCGGAGTGGAAGGAGACCTCGGCCGTGATGGTGCCGGCGAGGGCGCGAAGCCGGTCGACGAGACTGCCGAGCGGGCGGTCGCCGCCGAGCTCCGACTCGGCGTCGGCGCTCTGCAGCGCCACCAGCGCCTGCTCGGCCATGGCGACCACGCGGCGCCGGTCGTCGGCACCCTCGGCCCGGGACGCCGCGAGCAGGGTCGACAGCACCCGGTCGTGCACGACCGTGTCGACCCGGGTGCGCTCCTGCTCGGTGGCGTGCCGCTTCGCCGCTTCGGCGTACCGCCGCACCGCGGTGCGCTGGGCCTCGTCGACCCCGTCGGCGGCAGAGCGCAGCCCGGTGTTGACGATCACGAGGAAGGCGCCGAGCACCAGCGAGTACACCGTGTCGAGCAGCGCGATCAGCACGGGCGCCCCGCCCCCGGCCGGCAGCAGCCGCAGGGCGAAGAACAACCCGGGCACCGCGATGGCGTAGACCACCGCCCACGGGGTGGGCAGCGCGTTGGCGGCCGCGCCCACGGCCACGATGAGGATGTAGTAGAGCCAGGGCTGGGTTCCCAGGGCGAGCTCCGGGCTCCGCACGGCCAGTGGCCAGAGCAGCAGGGCGAGGGCGAACGCCCCGGCGAACAGCGTCATGCTCACCCGGATGCCGCGGCCGATCAGCGAGGTCACGAAGCAGACGGCGATCAGCCCGAACAGCACCACGGCGACGCCGCGGCCCCACTCCGGCTTGAGCGTCGACGCCGAACCGGCCAGCACCGGGATCGACAGGAGAGCGAAGGCGAAGCCGAACAGCCCCTGCAGGCGCGAGAGCACCAGGTCGATGCGCGCCCGGCTGAGCGGCACGGTGCTAGCCGACATGCCCGTTGTCGTCGAGGGCCAGGATGCCGTCCTCCACCGCCCGCCGCAGCAGCTCCACCTTCGACCGCGCGGGCCGGCCGACCTCGACGTACTTCGCGCGCACGCGGTCGAGGTACTCCTTGGCGGTGGAGACCTTGATGTTCAGCTTCAGCGCCACCTGCGACAGCGGCAGCCCCGAGGCGTAGAGGTGCAGCACGTCGCGCTCGCGCTGGGCGAGCTGCGCCCGGCCGAACTCCGGGTCGGCGTCGATCGCGCTCGCCCACTCGAGGTTGTTCAGCACGTCGCCGCGCGCGACGGCGGCGATCGAGGCCATCACGGTCTTGGTGGCGGCCGACTTCGGGATGACGCCGGCGGCTCCGGCGGCGAGCGCCTCCCGCACGAGCCCCACCCGGTCGGCGATGGAGTGCACGAGCACCGAGGCGCCCATCGAGCGGGCGTGCTGCACGTTCTCGGTGACCGAGAAGCCGTCACCGAGACTGAGGTCGAGCACCACCACGTCGCACTCGGCACCGGCGAGGTCGACCCAGAGCTCGCTCACCGAGGCGCTGGCGGCGACGACCTCGAAGCCCGCCTCCTGGCAGGCGGCCCGGATGCCCAACCGCACCGACTCGTGGTCGTCGACGATCGCGACGCGCACGCGGGGAGCGGCGGCTGCCGGGGCGTCGCTGCCCGCATCCGTCGTGGTCGGCTCGTTCTCGTCGTGCACGGTCACCCCTCGCGAAGACTGTCCCCATCCTACGGCGGGGCGCGGCCCGTCCTAGGAGCGGACGAGCACGCCCACCGTCTCGAGGTGGTGCGTGTGCGGGAACAGGTCGAAGGCGCGCACCCGGTCGAGCTCGTAGCCGGCCTCGCCGAAGAAGGCGACGTCACGGGCGAAGGCCACCGGGTCGCAGGCGACGTAGACGACCTGCGCGACCTGCAGCCGCGTCAGCGCGCCCACGACCTCCTTGCCGGCGCCGGATCGCGGCGGGTCGATCACCATGGTGGCCGCGGCGAGCCGCCGGCGGTCCTCGGCCGAGGCGTCGCGCTCCAGCTCGGCGAGGTAGCGGTCGACGCGGCCGGTCACGGCCCGGGCGCCGATCCACTCCGCGAGGTTCTCGGCGGCGTGGTCGGTGGCGGTCGACTCGCTCTCGACGCTCGTGATGCGGGTGGCCTGGCCGAAGCGGTCGGCGAAGGCGGCGGCGAGCAGCCCCACGCCGCCGTAGAGGTCGTGGTTGGCGGCGCGCGGGTCGACGAGGTCCTCCCGGGTCAGCTCCTGGACCGCGGTGGTGAGCATTTCGGCGGCCGAACGGTGCACCTGCCAGAAGCCGTTCTCGGCCAGCCGGAACTCGCGGTCGCCGACGCGCTCGACGATGGTCGCGGGCTTCTCGACGCTCGTGCCGCCCGGTGCGCCGGTCTGCGCGCCCCGGCCGTCTCCGGATGCGCGGCCCCCGCCGCGCCCACCGCGACCGCCACCGTTCCGCCCGCCCGGGCGCACTCCGCGGCGGCCGCCCGACTTCGAGACCTCCTCGGCGACGAGCGACACGCGCAGCTCGCCGTCGGCGGTCTCCACGAGGTCGACCGCGGCGGCGCCCTGCCCGTCCGACCGGAGGGCTCCGGCCACGGCGCGGGCCTCGGCCTCGATGGCCTCGGTGGCGAGCGGCAGGGTCTCGACGGGCACCACCGTGTGCGAACGGGCGGCGTACGGCCCGATCCGGCCACCGCGACCGACGTGCAGGCGCACCCGGCTGCGCCAGCGGGTGCCGTCGGCCTCGCCCGGAACGGCTTCCACCTCGACGGCGCGGTCGATCCGGCCGAAGCGCGACAGCGCATCGGTGAGCACCTGGCCCTTGAGCGCGCGCTGGCGCTCGAGGGCGATGTGCCCGAACTCGGCGCCGCCGGCTCGCGCGGAGGGGTCGCGCTCGAGGGCCGCCGCCGGCCAGATGTGCGGCACCCGGTCGGGCGAGGCCTCGAGCACCTCGACGGTGTCGGCGCGCCAGAACGACGACTTGGCGTCGACGACCCGGGCGAGCACCCGCTCCCCGGGCACGGCGTCGGCCACGAAGACCACGCGGCCCTCGTGCCGGGCGACGAAGACCCCGCCGTGGGCTACATTGTCGATGGTCAGCTCGAGGAGCTCGCTGTCGGTGTCAGGCATCATCCGAGCATCCCACAGCTGCCTGTCGACCACGTGCGAACACCCGCGCGACCACCCGCGATCGCTGAGCGGAAGGGATGCCCGATGCGGCTCTACCTGGCCTCCACCTCACCGGCCCGACTGGCCCTGCTGCGCCAGATCGGCATCGAGCCGGTCGTGCTCCCGTCGGAGGTCGACGAGGACGCTGCGGTCGACGCCGAGAACGCCGCGCGCCTGGCCGGCGGGCGCGCACCGCTGACGACCACCGAGCTGGTGCAGCTGCTCGCCGAGGCCAAGGCCGAGGCGGTCGTCTCGGCACTGGCGACCCTGCCCCTGGAGGCGCTGCCGGACGGCGAGCCGGTCGACGGCTTCGTGCTGGGCGGCGACTCGGCGTTCGAGCTCGACGGGGTCGCCCACGGCAAGCCCCACCGGCCCGAGGTGGCGCGCGAGCGCTGGCTGGCGCAGCGCGGTCGCACCGGGGTGCTGCACTCGGGCCACTGGCTCGTCGACCACCGGGGCGGTCGGCGGCAGGGGGCGGCCGGGCGCACCGACCAGGCCGAGCTGACCTTCGCCGACGACATCTCCGACGCCGAGATCGACGCCTACGTGGCCTCGGGCGAGCCGCTGCTGGTCGCCGGGGCGTTCACCATCGACGGGCTGGCGGCTCCGTTCATCCGCTCGATCACCGGAGCGCCGTCGGCGGTGATCGGCTTGTCGCTGCCGGTGCTGCGCGATCTGCTCGGCGGGTTCGGGGTGTCGTGGACGGAGCTCTGGGAGCCCGGTTCCGGCGAGCATCCGTCGTCGCCCTAGCCCGGCTTTGTAGGGTCGGCACCTGCCCACCCGGGCATTTTTGTGCGCACATGCCAAATCGGCGATGTGCGGCGGCAATAAGCTAGGTCACTATGCCCCGTATCTCCAAGGTCCTGATCGCCAACCGAGGCGAAATCGCGGTCCGTGTCATCCGGGCCGCCCGAGACAGCGGAATCGGCTCCGTGGCGGTCTACGCCGATCAGGATCGCGACGCCCTGCACGTGCAGCTCGCCGACGAGGCCTACGCGCTCGACGGCACCACCAGCGCCGAGACGTACCTCGTGATCGACAAGATCCTCTCGGTGGCCCGCCGCTCGGGCGCCGACGCCGTGCACCCGGGCTACGGGTTCCTCGCCGAGAACGCCGACTTCGCCCGCGCCGTCATCGATGCCGGCCTGATCTGGGTCGGCCCCTCGCCCGAGGCCATCGAGAAGCTCGGCGACAAGGTCTCGGCCCGGCACGTCGCCGAGAAGGTGGGTGCCCCGCTCGCTCCCGGCACCATCGACCCGGTCACCGGCGCCGAGGAGGTGCTCGACTTCGTGGCCGAGCATGGCCTCCCGGTCGCCATCAAGGCGGCCTTCGGCGGCGGCGGTCGCGGCCTCAAGGTCGCGCGCACCGTCGAGGAGGTGCCCGAGATGTTCGACTCGGCCACCCGCGAGGCCATCGCCGCCTTCGGCCGAGGCGAGTGCTTCGTCGAGAAGTACCTCGACCAGCCCCGGCACGTCGAGACCCAGTGCCTCGCCGACGCCCACGGCAACGTCGTCGTGGTGTCCACCCGCGACTGCTCGCTGCAGCGCCGGCACCAGAAGCTCGTCGAGGAGGCCCCTGCGCCGTTCCTCACCGAGGAGCAGAACGCGCTGCTCTACAGCGCGTCGAAGGCCATCCTGAAGGAGGTCGGCTACCTCGGTGCCGGCACCTGCGAGTTCCTCGTCGGGCGCGACGGCACCGTCTCGTTCCTCGAGGTCAACACGCGCCTGCAGGTCGAGCACCCCGTCTCCGAGGAGGTCACGGGCATCGACCTGGTGCGCGAGCAGTTCCGCCTGGCCGAGGGCGGCGTGCTCGACTACGACGACCCGGCACCGCACGGCCACTCCTTCGAGTTCCGCATCAACGGGGAGGACCCGGGGCGCTCGTTCCTGCCCTCCCCCGGCCCCGTTCACGTCTTCAAGCCCGCCGGCGGCCCCGGCGTGCGCGTCGACTCGGGCGTGCAGGCCGGCGACGTCATCTCGGGCTCGTTCGACTCGCTGCTCGCCAAGCTCATCGTCACCGGCTCCAGCCGGGAGGACGCGCTGGAGCGCGCCCGCCGCGCCCTCGACGAGTTCGAGGTCGCCGGGCTGCCCACCGTGCTGCCGTTCCACCGCGACGTCGTCCGCAACGACGCCTTCGCCCCCGCGGCGGGCGAACCCTTCTCGATCTACACACGCTGGATCGAGACCGACTACGTCAACCCCGCCGAGCCCTGGAGCGGCTCGCTCGAAGACGCCCCCGTGCCCGCCGAGCGCCGCACGGTGATCGTCGAGGTCGACGGCAAGCGTGTCGAGGTCGCCCTGCCCGCCACGCTCGTCTCGGCCGGCGCGCGCGCCGGCGCCGGAGCCTCGCGCACCGCGGGCGCCCCGCCCCGCCGCCGCGGTGCCGCCGTCGGAGGCGTGTCCTCGGCCACCGGCGACTCGGTGAAGGCCCCGATGCAGGCCACGGTCGTCAAGATCGCGGTCGCCGACGGCGACACCGTCGTCAAGGGCGACCTGGTGCTCGTGCTCGAGGCCATGAAGATGGAGCAGCCGATCACCGCCCACAAAGACGGCACGGTCACGAACATCGCGGCCACCGTCGGGGCCACGGTCTCCTCGGGCCACGTGCTGCTCGACATCTCGGCATGACGGTGGCCGCGTCCGCGGCCGCGTCGGCGTCCGCTGACGCCGGTCGCGAACCCGTGATCGGCGTCGTCGGGGCGGGTTTCCACGCGACCACGAACATCCTCCCGGCGCTCGGTCTGGCCGGGGTGCCGATCGCGGCGCTGGCCACCCGCTCGACGGAGCGGTCACGGGCCGCCCTCGCACGCGTCGGGTCGAGCGGTGCGGCGTACGACTCGGTCGAGGCGCTGCTCGCGCATCCGGGGCTCGACGGCGTGATCGTCGTGGCCCAGCCCGGCGACCAGCTCGCGATCGCGCAGCGGGCGGTCGCGGCCGGTGTCCCCGTCTTCGTCGACAAGCCGCTCGGCCTCACCGCCGCCGAGGCGCGCACCGTCGCCCGGGCGGCCGACGAGGCGGGGGCGGGGGTGCAGCTCGGCTTCATGAAGCGGCACGCGCCGGTGTACCGGCAGCTGCGCGCCCTGCTCGAGAACGGCTCTCTCGGCACGGTGCGCTCGTTCTCGGTGCAGTTCGGCTGCGACTCGACGCCGTTCTGCCGCACCGAGGCCGAGTTCGTCACGCTCGCGGCCATCCACCTGATCGATCTCGCGCGGTTCCTGTTCGGCGAGGTCGCCACCGTGCACGCGGTGAACAGCGGCTCGGGCGCGCACGTCGCCCTGTCGGTCACGCTCGGCTTCGCCTCGGACGTCGCCGGAACGCTCGAGCTCACCGGCCTGCCGAGCCGCGCGAACGAAGTCGAGAGCGTGCGCGTGCTGGGCGACGCGGGCTTCGCCGAGACGACGGATGCCCACACCCTCCGCCTGCACCGCACCGCCGCCGCGCCGGCCGACCTCCTCCCCGCTGCCGGCCGTGCCCCCGGCGCGCCCGCCGCGGCCGCCACCCCCGGTGCCGCATTCGCCGACCCCGCCGCCACCGGTGCCGCGCTCGCGCCCGCCGGGCCCGCGTGGGGCACCCTCGCGCAGGCCGACGTCATGCTGCACCCCGCCGAGAGCGCGATGTCCGGCGTCGGCCGCGACCTCCACCTCCGCGGCTTCGTGGGCGAGCTCCGCGCCTTCGCCGACGCGGTCGCCGCCGGCACCCTCTCCCCCGACGGCGCCTGGGACAACGTCGCCACCATGGACCTCTGCGACCGCATCCTCGCCTCCGCCGCCGCGAACCGCGCCGCGACCGTCACCCGCGACGACGCCGCCGGGCTCGAGCCGCTCGTCTTCGGCGAGCCGGGCCCCTTCCGCGACGAGATGGTGGCACGCATCCGCTCGGGCCGCAAGACGGGCAGCAGCACCCTCGCCGCCGCCTACGCGATGACGGGAACCCCCGTGCCGCACGTCGGCGAGCGCCGCGCGCTGCTCGACTCTGCCGGCCGCCCGGCCGCGGTGGTCGAGTACCTCGAGGTCGCGCCGACCACGCTCGCCACCGTCACCTCCGAGCTGGCGCTGCACGAGTCGCCCTCCGTCGAGGCGTGGCGAGACGTGCACCGCGCCTACTTCGAGACGCTCACCGCCGAGCTGCGCTCCCACCTCGGCGACCCCGCCTGGATGCTCACCGACGACACCCCCGTCATCGCCACCGTCTTCCGCGCGACCCCGCTCTAGCGGAGCGCCGGGGCACACGCGCCGGGGCACACGCGACGGTGCCCTCGCGACGGCGCCCCCGCACGGCACCCGCTGCGCAGCATCGCCGACGACGCACCGGTCCGCGGCCCGCGACCCGGGACCCGGGCGCCCTACAGCACGATGTGCATGGCCCGCGCCGCATCCGAGATCGACCCCGACAGCGACGGGTACACGGTGAACGCCCTCGACACCTGGTCGACCGTCAGCCGGTGCTCGACCGCGAGCGCGATCGGGAAGATCAGCTCGGACGCGTTCGGCGCCACCACGACCCCGCCGATCACCGTGCCCGACCCGGTGCGGGCGAACAGCTTCACGAAGCCGTCCTTGATGCCCATCATCTTCGCGCGCGGGTTCGACGACAGCGGCAGCTTGTAGATGTCGCCCTGGGCGATGCCCTCCTCGATCTGCCGCTGGGTCCAGCCCACGGTGGCGATCTGCGGCTGGGTGAAGATGTTCGACGCCACGTTCCGCAGCTCGGTCGGGTTCACGGCGTCGCCCATGGCGTGGAAGAGCGCCGTGCGCCCCTGCATCGACGCCACCGACGCCAGCGGCAGGAACGTCGTGCAATCGCCCGCGGCGTAGATGTTCGGCGCGCTAGTGCGGGCCACCCGGTTCACCCGGATGTGCCCCGACTCCGACAGCTGCACCCCCGCCTCCTCGAGGCCGATGCCCTTGGTGTTCGGAATGGAGCCCACCGCCATCAGGCAGTGCGACCCCTCGACGGTGCGTCCGTCGCTGAGCGTCGCCACGACGCCGTCGGCCGTGCGCTCGACTTTGTCGGCCCGCGACTTCGACAGCACGGTCATGCCGTTGCGCTTGAAGACGTTCTCGATCACGGCGGCGGCGTCGGCGTCCTCGCCGGGCAGCACCTGGTCGCGGCTCGAGATCAGCGTCACCTTCGAGCCGAGGGCGGTGTAGGCCGAGGCGAACTCCGCTCCGGTCACACCCGATCCGACGACGATGAGGTGCTCGGGCACCGCCTGCAGGCTGTAGAGCTGCGTCCAGGTGAAGATGCGCTCCCCGTCGGGTACGGCGGTGGGCAGGATGCGCGGGCTGGCGCCGACCGAGACGACGATCGTGTCGGCGTCGATGTGGTCGAAGTCGGTGCCGCCCGACACCGCGGTCGAGACGATCACCGAGCTCGGCCCGTCGAGCCGGCCGTGGCCGCTCACGATGGTGACGCCGGCCCGCACGAGGCTCGCCCGCATGTCTTCGGACTGCTGGCGCGCGAGCCCGAGCAGCCGCTTGTTCACCTGGGCGAGGTTCACCGCCACCTCGGGCCGCACCGGGCGACCGGCGTCGTTGCGCGAGAAGAACTGCACCCCGAGGTCGGCGGCCTCGCCGATGCCGTTCGTGGCCTCGGCCACCGCGATCAGGGTCTTCGAGGGCACGACGTCGGTGATGACGGCCGAGCCGCCCACCCCCACCTGCTCGACGAGGGTCACCTCCGCCCCGAGCTGCGCTCCGGCGATCGCCGCCTCGTACCCCCCGGGGCCCCCGCCCACGACGACGACCCTCTGCTTGCGCTCGAACTCATTGCCCATGCGGCCATTCTCCCCGCTCGGCCGACCCCCGCCAAACCAACTCTCGGCCTGCCGAACGCACGGCCGGGGCCAATAGAGTGGTCGAATGTCCTCTCCGACTCCGAATCCCCTCGACCTGCCCGACGCCGACCCGTTCGAGGTGGCCCGCGACGCGGCCGCACAGATCGCCGAGCTCACCGGGGTGCCGTCGCACGACGTGGCGCTCATCCTGGGCAGCGGCTGGGGCAAGGCCGCCGACCTGATCGGCGAGACGGTCGCCAGCGTCCCGGCCACCGACGTCGTCGGGTTCGGGATGCCCGCGGTGCCCGGTCACGTCGGCACGCTTCGCTCCGTTCGCCTGCCGAACGGCAAGCACGCCCTCGTCATCGGCGCGCGCACCCACTACTACGAGGGCCACGGCGTGCGCCGCGTGGTGCACAGCGTGCGCACCGCCGCCGCGACCGGGGCGAAGACGATGGTGCTCACCAACGGCGCCGGAGGGATCAAGGAGACGTGGACCCCCGGCACCCCGGTGCTGATCAGCGACCACATCAACCTCACCGCCGACTCCCCGCTGGAGGGGGCGACCTTCATCGACCTCACCGACCTCTACTCCAGCCGCCTCCGCGAGGTGGCCCGCGGGGTCGACTCGACGCTCGACGACGGCGTCTACGTGCAGTTCCGAGGGCCGCACTACGAGACCCCGGCCGAGGTGCAGATGGCCAAGGCCATCGGCGGCCACATCGTCGGCATGTCGACGGCGCTCGAGGCGATCGCGGCTCGCGAGGCCGGCATGGAGATCATCGGGTTCTCGCTCATCACCAACCTGGCCGCGGGCATCCAGAAGACCCCGCTCAGCCACGCCGAGGTGATCGAGGCCGGCAAGAACGCCGAGGCCGCCATCGGCGACCTGCTCGCCCGGGTGGTCACCGCGCTGTGACCGACGAGCACCACGAGCACCACCTGCCCGGCACCGACGACCGCGGCACCGACGCGAACGGCACCGACCTGAGCGGCACCGACGAGAACGGCAGCGACGAGCTGAACGAGGTCGAGCGCTTCGTCGAGCAGGCTGTGGCCTGGCTGAACCAGGATCCCGACCCCGAGACCCACCACGAGCTGCACATGCTGCTGCGCCGGGTCGGAGCCAACGACACCGACGCGGTCGCCGACCTGCGCTCGCGCTTCGGCTCCCGGCTCGCGTTCGGCACGGCCGGCCTCCGCGGAGAGATCGCGGCCGGCCCCAACCGCATGAACCGGGTGCTCGTGGGACAGGCGGCCGCCGGTCTCGCCGCGTTCCTCCTCGAGCGCGCGCATCCGGGAACCACCCCCTCGATCGTGATCGGCTACGACGGCCGCACCAAGTCGCAGGTCTTCGCCCAGGACACCGCCGAGATCATGGCCGGCGCCGGCGTGCGCGCGGTGCTGCTGCCGCGCCTGCTGCCCACCCCGCTCGTCGCCTTCGCGGTGCGCGAGCTCGGCGTGTCGGCCGGGGTGATGGTGACGGCCTCGCACAACCCGCCGCGCGACAACGGCTACAAGGTCTACCTCGGCGGCGACGACCAGGGCTCCCAGATCGTGCCGCCCGCCGACGGCGAGATCGCGGCGCAGATCGACCGTGTCGCGGCCACGCTGAGCGTGCTCGAGCTGCCGCGCTCGACCGACTACGAGATCGCCGACGAGTCGCTGATCGAGCGCTACGTCGAGGCCACCGCCGAGGTCGCCGGAGGCCGGGCCGAACGGGCTCCGCTCTCCGTGGTCTACACGGCCATGCACGGTGTGGGCTGGGAGACGTTCTCGCGGGTGCTCGACGCGGCGGGCTTCCCACGGCCGACGCTCGTCGAGCCCCAGATCGCACCGGATGCCGCGTTCCCCACGGTCGCGTTCCCCAACCCCGAGGAGCCCGGCGCCCTCGACCTGGCGTTCGAACGCGCGCGTGAGGTCGGTGCCGACCTCGTCGTCGCGAACGACCCGGATGCCGACCGTCTCGCGATCGCCATCCCCGACCCCTCCTCGACCGACGGCTACCGCTCCCTCACCGGCAACGAGGTCGGGATGCTGCTCGGTTGGCGCGCCGCGGAGGCCGCCACGACCGACGCCGCTGCAGCCGACGCCGCGCCCGCCCTCGCCTGCTCCATCGTCTCCTCCCCCGCCCTGGGCGCCGTGGCGCGCGCCCACGGCCTCCGCTTCGCCGAGACCCTCACCGGCTTCAAGTGGGTCTCCCGCACCCCGGGCCTCGTCTTCGGCTACGAGGAGGCCCTCGGCTACCTCGTCAACCCCGGCACCGTGCGCGACAAAGACGGGATCTCGGCCGCGATCGCCTTCCTCGACCTCGCGACCGCACTGGCCGCCACCGGCCGCACGATAGCCGACCGCCTCGACGAGTTCAGCGAGCGCTTCGGCCACTACGGCTCCGCGCAGATCTCGCTCCGGGTCACCGAGCTGTCGCAGATCGAGCGCGTGATGCAGCGCCTTCGCGCCGACCCGCCGAGCGACATCGGGGGCCTGCCCGTGCGCGCCGTCGACGACCTCGCCCGGGGCGGCGACGGTGTCCCGCCGAGCGATGTGCTGCGCGTCCACCTCGACGGCGCCCGCGTGATGGTGCGGCCGAGCGGCACCGAGCCCAAGCTGAAGATCTACCTCGACGCCTGGAGCGACACCGGCAGCGTGCCCGAGCGGCGCGACGCCGTCGTCGAGCTCCTGCAGCGCCTCGAGGGCGGGATGCGCGACCGCATCTCCTGACGCGGGCGGCGCCTCGCCCGCGCGAGCGCCCGGCGCGGGCCGCGGCCTCGCCCGCGGGAGTGCCCGGCGCGAGCCGCGGCCTCGCCCGCGGGAGCGCCGCCGCCACCCCGTCGTCCGTCATCCGTCGCATGCGCCACGCAGCCTCGGGACGTAGGTTCGAAGCATGACCACCATCGCGGACACCATCGTCGAGATCATCCAGGACGCCGGAGTGGAGCGCGTCTACGGCCTCCCCGGCGACTCGCTGAACGGCTTCACCGACGCCATCCGCCGCACGAAGGGCGACGTGGCCTGGGCGCACGTGCGCCACGAGGAGGCCGCCGCCTTCGCCGCCGCGGCCGAGGCCGCCCTCACCGGTGAGCTCACGGTCTGCGCCGGCAGCTGCGGCCCCGGCAACCTGCACCTGATCAACGGACTCTACGACGCCAACCGCAGCCGCGTGCCCGTGCTCGCCATCGCGGCCCACATCCCCGCGAGCGAGATCGGCACGGGCTACTTCCAGGAGACCCACCCGCAGGAGCTCTTCCGCGAGTGCAGCGTCTACACCGAGCTGGTCAGCGTTCCCGAGCAGCTCCCCCGCGTGCTCGAGATCGCGATGCGCACGGCCATCGAGAAGCGCGGCGTCGCGGTCGTCGTCATCCCGGGCGAGATCTTCCTGCAGGCCAGCGGCGGGCGCCCCAAGTCGGCCCCCATCGTACGCGCGGCCACGGTCGCGCGACCGGCCGACTCCGAGCTCGAGAAGGCCGCCGCCATCCTGAACGGCGCGAAGAAGGTCACGATCCTCGGCGGTGCAGGCACTCAGGGCGCGCACGACGAGGTCGTGGCCCTCGCCGAGCGGCTGAAGGCGCCGATCGTGCACGCGCTGCGCGGCAAGGAGTTCCTCGAGTACGACAACCCCTACGACGTCGGCATGACCGGCCTGCTGGGCTTCGCCTCGGGCTACCGCGCCATGGAGGACTGCGACGCCCTGCTCATGCTCGGCACCGACTTCCCCTACCCGCAGTTCTTCCCGTCGAAGGCGACGATCATCCAGCTCGACCTCCGCGGCGAGCAGCTCGGCAAGCGCACACCGATCGACCTCGGGCTGGTGGGCGACGTCGGCGACACCGCGCGCGCCCTGCTCCCGCTCCTCGCCGCGGACGCGCACTCCCGCCACCACCTCGACTCCTCGATCGCCCACTACGCGAAGAGCCGCAAGGGTCTCGACGAGCTCGCCGACAACGACCGCAACCGCACCCCCGTGCATCCGCAGTACGTCGCACGGCTCGTCAGCGAGCTCGCCACCGATGACGCGGTCTTCATCCCCGACGTCGGGTCGCCCGTGGTCTGGGCCGCCCGGTACCTGAGGATGAACGGCCTGCGCCGCCTGATCGGCTCGTTCAGCCACGGCACCATGGCGAATGCGCTGCCCCACGCCATCGGTGCCCAGTCGGCGTTCCCCGACCGCCAGGTCATCGCGCTCTCGGGCGACGGCGGCCTCGCGATGCTCTTCGGCGAGCTGCTCACGGTGCGTCAGAGCAGGCTGCCGGTGAAGATCGTCGTCTTCAACAACTCCTCGCTGAACTTCGTCGAGGTCGAGATGAAGGCCGCCGGCTTCGTCAACTACGGCACCGAGCTCGACAACCCCGACTTCGCCGCCGTCGCCGCCTCCCTCGGCATCTTCAGCCGCCGGGTCGAGCAGCCCGACGACCTCGAGGGCGCCCTGCGCGAGGCGTTCGCGCACGACGGCCCCGCGCTCGTCGACGTCGTGACCGCCCGTCAGGAGCTGTCCATCCCACCGACCATCTCGGTCGAGCAGGCCAAGGGCTTCGGCCTCTACGCGATCCGCACCATCATGTCGGGTCGCGGCGACGAGCTGATCGACCTGGCCGACACCAACGTCTTCCGCCGCCTGTTCAGCTGAGCAGCGGATGCGCGGCGGCACGCCCCCGCCGCGCATCCGCCGCCCAGCCGCCCTGTGGGCGAGGTCGCCCGCCCCGCCGTGGGCGAGGGTCGCTCGGCCGCCCCTGAGGGCGAGGGTCAGCCGACCGCGACCTCGAGCTTCGCCGTGATCTCGTCGAGGTCGAAGTAGTTCTCGATCACCACGACGTCGGCGTTCGTGCGCCCGATGGCCGACACCAGCTCGGGCGACGTCAGGATGACCTGCGCATCGGCGGCGGCCACCCCCACCCCCGCCACGTCGGACGCCGACACCTCCGCCTCGATGTCGAGGCGCTCGAGGGCTCGGACGGCGTTCACGCGCAGGATCTCGGAGGTGCCGATGCCCGCCCCGCAGAGGGCGACGATCTTCACGGCCTCAGCCTAGGTCAGGGTGCGAGGCCGCCGCGAGCAGCCGGCGCACCTCGTCGGTGTCGCGGGCCGCGGCGAGCGCCGGGATGACGCTCTCGTCGTTGAACAGATTCGCGAGCGCCGCCACCGACGCCACGTGCTGGTCGGCCTCGGTCGCCGCGATGCCGATCACCACCGACACCGGGTCGTTGTAGGCGTGCCCGAAGCTCACCGGCTCGTCGAGGGTGACGATGACGAGCCCGGGGCCGTGCACGTCGGGCCCCGGCCGCGCGTGCGCCATCGCGAGCCCCGGCGCGATCACGATGTAGGGGCCGTACTCCTCGATCATCGCGATCATCCGCTCCCCGTAGGAGGCGTCGGCCGCGCCGCTCGCGGTGAGCGCCTCGGCGGCCCGCCGCACCGCCGCCCGCCAGTCGGGAGCGCCCCGGTGGAGGGCGATCGCCGCATCCGGCAGCTGGTCGAGCGGGGGCATCTGGTACGTCATCGCCCGCCCATTCTCGCAGTCACGGCCCCACCCAACCGGAGAGTTCCCTGCGACCACCCCGCGCGCCCCCTGACCGCACCCTTGACGCCACCCGTCCACCCGAGCAGAATCGCGCCCATGATCGACAACTGGAAGATCGAACTCGTCTTCATCCCCGTCACCGACGTCGACCGCGCCAAGGCGTTCTACGTCGACCAGGTCGGCTTCCACGCCGACCACGACGCCAGCCCCACGCCCGACATCCGCTTCGTGCAGCTCACCCCGCCGGGCTCGGCCTGCTCCATCGCGTTCGGCACCGGCATCGGCGAGATGGCGCCGGGCACCCAGAAGGGCGTGCAGATCGTGGTTCCGGATGCCGCCGCCGCCCGCGCGCACCTCGTCGAGAACGGCGTCACCTGCTCCGAGGTGGTCGACGAGGGCTGGGGCCTGTTCGTCTACTTCGACGACCCCGACGGCAACGGCTGGGCGCTGCAGCAGCTCCCCGCCTACGCCGCCGGGGCCGCCGCCGCGTCAGCGACCGCGTAGCCGCCGAGGCGGGCACCGCGTAGCCGCCGCGGCCGCTTGGCCACCGGGCCGGCCGGCCTCCTAGAGCGCCTCGAACCCGTCCGAGATCGCGTCGGCGAGGTCCTCGCGGTCCTCCACCGGCAGGAACGTCGCCGCTGCCGCGTTCAGCTGGAACACCTCGTGATCGGCCAGTTCGTAGTCGAACGCATCGGTCAGCAGGGCCAGCTCGCGGCTGATCGACGTGTTGCTCATGAGCCGGTTGTCGGTGTTCACCGTCACCTGGAACCCGAGCTGGTAGAGCAGATCGAACGGGTGGTCGACGAGCTCGTCGCCCCACGCCGAGACCGCCCCGGTCTGCAGGTTCGACGAGGGCGAGAGCTCGAGCGTGATCTCGCGGTCCTTGACCCACTGCGCGAGCAGCCCGAGCGAGACGTAGGTCGCCTCGTCGTCCTGCCGCTCGGTCTCGATGTCCTCGGCGATCCGCACGCCGTGGCCGAGCCGCAGCGCGCGCCCGTCGAACAGGGCACCGCGGATGCTCTCCAGCCCGTCCCCTTCACCGGCGTGCACCGTGGTGGGGAAGTAGTTCTTCGCGAGGAAGTCGAACGCCGCGAGGTGCCTGCTCGCCGGGTACCCAGCCTCCGCCCCCGCGATGTCGAACCCCACGACGCCGTTCTCGCGGTGCCGCACGGCCAGCTCGGCGATCTCGAGCGAGCGGTCGGCGTGCCGCATCGCGGTCACGAGCTGCCCGACGCGGATGCTGCGCCCGCTCGCCCGCACGTCGTCGGTGCCGGTCTCGATGCCCTCCTGCACCGCCTCCACGACCTCGTCGAGGCTGAGGCCGCCGGTGAGGTGCTGTTCGGGCGCCCAGCGCACCTCGCCGTAGATCACGCCGTCGTCGGCGAGGTCGAGCACGTACTCGCGGGCCACGCGGACCAGGTTCTCGCGGCTCTGCATGACCGCGATCGTCAGGTCGAACGTGGCGAGGTAGGCGGGCAGCGAGCCGGAGTCAGCGCTGTCCTCGAACCAGTCGCCCAGCTCGACCGGGTCGGTCGACGGCAGCTCGAGGCCGATCCGCTTCGCCAGCTCGACGATCGTCTTGGGCCGGAGCCCCCCGTCGAGGTGGTCGTGCAGCGACACCTTCGGGAGCGAGTTGAAGCTGATGGTCGAACCGGGAACGAGGTATTCCTCCGTGGGGGTGCTCATCTCCCCAGCTTAGGGTTCCCGGCCCCGGGCGACCGGCCCGAATCGTTACCCGACGGCCGTCGAGCACCGGCTAGGCTCTGGTCGCCGGGTGACGCCACGGCGCCCCCTGCGACACCGGAAGCCCCGCCGCCATGACCCCTGAACCCCGCTACGGCGAGCGCGCCGCCGCCCCCTCCGCCGCCACGTCCGACGGCTCCCCCGCTGCCTCCGCCGCCACCACCCCCACCGCCACTTCCGCCGCCGCCGCCGAGCTGTTCAGTCCACCGCCGTTCCCCGAGCAGCCGCCGCTCCCCGCGCTGGCGCCGTCCCCGCGCCGCCGCCGGGTGCTCCGCGCCGTCGGTGTCGCGGCGGGGCTCGTCGGCCTCGTCGCCCTGCTCGTCGGCGGATTCTTCGGCTGGACGGTCGTCGCCGACCAGCGCCGCGCCGACGCCGCCGCGCTCCTGACCGATCGCCAGAGCGACGCCGTCGAGGCCCTCGGCGCCCTGACCGCCCGTACCCGCAGCTCCCAGGCCGAGGCCGACCGCGTACGAGAGGTCGTCGGCTCCGCCCCCTTCGCCGCCGACCCCGACCCGACGGCCGAGCCCCTCCGCACCGCGCTCGGCGCCCTCGACCTCGCGCTCTTCGAAGCCACAGAAGCCGCCGCAGCGCCCGCCCCGGCACCGACCGACGAGCCCTCCGCCACCGAGCCCGCCCCCGCGAATGCCCCCGGCCTCACCCTCCCCTGGGAGCTGACAGCCGAGGCCGACCAGCTCGAGGCGGATGCGCACCGCGCCGACACCGTCGCCACCACCCTCCTGGCGACCGCCGAGGCCACCGACGCCGCCGAGGAGGCCGTCGTCACCGCCGAAGCGACGTACTTCTCCTCCCTCGCGACCCGCGCGCAGTCCGAGATCGACACCAACACCCTGGCGAGCCGCAAGTCGCAGGTCGACCTCTCGTACCTCATCGACACCGCCGCCGACCCGGCCCTCGCCGACTACCGCGACGCCGAGTTCGTCGCCTCCCTCGACAGCGCGCGTCAAGCGCTCCGCGACTCGCAGGCCGTCGAGGCCGCCGAGGCGGACGACCCGGCCTTCGCCACCCGCCGCGAGATCGAGGCCTACGCCCGCTCCCTCAGCGCCGGGGTCGTGCTCGACTTCGTCTGGGCGCCCGAGGTGAACGGCCTCGGCGAGAACTGGCTGTCGGGCACCGCCGAGACCTACGACAGTGACGGCGGCTGGTCGATCATCAGCCTGAACTACACCGTCGAGGAGGCCTGGGCCGACGGCGACGAGAACGCCCGCGCGCTGGTGGCGCACGAGGTCGGCCACACGCAGGTCATCCGCGACGTCTGCGAACCGCTGTTCACCGGCCCCGTCTTCGCATCCGACCACGAGACCTGGGCCACCGCCTGGTCGATCGGCCTCGGCTTCGACCTGCCGGGCTCGGGCATCGAAGCCTACGGCCGCCCCACCGACGACCAGATCGCCACCGCCGCCGGCTGCCGCTGACCCCGGCTCCCGCCTCCCGCGTCGCGCCCAGCGCCTCGCGGTTCCCACGCCGCGCCTCGAGCCCGTCGGCCTGGCCACGCACCTCGCGCGGGCGCTACGACCCCAGGCTCGCCGAGATCTCGGCGGCAGCCCGCCCGGCAGCCTCCCGCACCCGCTCGGCCGACACGGCGCTGTAGCTCGTCGCCACGTACGGCACCGTCAGCGCCGCCACGGCCCGACCCGATGCCCCCAGCACGGGGAACACCACGTCCGTGATCGACGGCTGCACCGCATCCGCCCGCTCGAGAAACCCCCGCTCCCGGATGCCCGCCCCAACCTTCCCGTCATCAATGCCCTCTCCCCGCGCCACGTCCTCCCGCGCGTCACCAGAGCCCCCTGCCCGCGCCACATCCTCCCCCGCACCGCGATCGCCACCGTCACCGGCCGCCACCCCGCCGAACGCGCGCAGCACCGCCCCCGTCGCCGTCTCCTCCACCGAGAACGTCGCCCCCACCCGCACCCGGAACCCGAAGTCCCCCGGAGACTCCGCCTGCGCCACCACCCGCACCCGGTCCACGTCGAGCACGCTCAGGTTGCACGACTGCCCGGTCTCGTCTGCGAGCCGCCGCATCGGCGCCAGCGCGGCCGCGGTCAGCGCCCGCAGCGGCTCCTGCCGATGCGCCAGATCGAAGAGCCGGAGCGACAGCGAGTACAACCCCGTCTGCCGCTCCCGGAACAGATACCCCCGCCGCTCCAACGTCGTCAGCACCCGGAAGATCTGACTCGGCGACCGCTCCACGGCGCCCGCGATCTCGACCTGACTCATCCCGTCGCGCCGCCCCGCGAGCACCTCGAGGATGTCGAGCGCCTTGTCCAGCGCCGGCACCGCGTACTCGGGCCCCTTCGCCGAGGGTTCGGTGCCCGCGGACGCCCCCGTCACGGTCACTCGGCGGCGTTGAGCGCGGCGAGCATCCGCCTCGCGATCGTGCGATCGATGTCGTCGGGAACCGGCTGCGCCCCGGCGACGAGCCCCGCGGCATCCGTCGCCACCCGCTCCAGCGAGAGCGTCTGCAGCAGGAAGCCGAGGTCCATCGACTCGAGCGAGTTGCCCTTCGGCTCGCGACCGGCGAGGTTGAACATCCGCCCGCCCGCCAGCAGCACGACGTGGCGCCCGTTCGGCAGGTCGATGCGCTCGACCGCCTCGATGATCTCGCGGCTGCCGGTCGCTGCCGCCCGCAGCCCGGCCACGTCGATCTCCCACGGGAAGTGCCCGCAGTTGCCGAGCACCGCCCCGTCCTGCATGAGCTCGATGGCCTCGAGCGGCAGCACGTCGGGGTGACCGGTCGCGGTGATGAACACGTCACCCCACGGGGCGAGGGCGAGCGCATCCGCCACCCGGAACCCGTCGAGCGCCGCCTCGAACGCCTTGAGCTCGTCGATCTCGACCACCGCCACCTTGCCGCCGAGCGCCCGCAGGTAGTGCGCCACACCTCGCCCGCACCAGCCGTAGCCGAACACGACGAAGCGCCGCCCGGGCACCATCAGGTTGGTGATGCGCATGAAGCTCTCGATCACCGACTGGCCGACCGCGTGCTTGTTCTCGCCGATGGCCTTGAGCAGGCTGTCGTTGATCACGATCATCGGAAACGGCACGGCCCCGGCGAGCTCGCCGCGCAGCCGGTCGCCGCCCGAGGTGGTCTCCTCGGTACCGCCGATCAGGCTCGCCGCCACTCCGCGCGCGACCACCCCGGCCGCGAGGTCGCCACCATTGTCGAGCAGCATGTCGGGCTCGGCGTCGAGCACGCGCAGCACGTTGGCATGATGCTCCTCGAGGGTGTCGTCGCGCCGCCCGAACAGCGTCATGCCGAGCGTCTGCAGGTAGGCGACGACGTCGTCCTGCGTGGAGCCGTGGTTGCCCGTTCCCACGATCTCGGCCCCGCCCGCGGCGAGCGTCTCGAGCAGCACGGCGGTCTTGGGCTCGATGTGCAGCGACATGCCGATGCGGTGGCCGGCGAACGGGCGGGTGGCGGCGAGATCGTCGCGGGCCTGGGCGAGCAGCGGCATCCGTGAGCGGATCCAGTCGACGCGCGCAGCTCCGCGCAGAGCGAGGTCGGTGTCAGTCATGGCGCGAGTATTGCACAGATGAACGTGCGTTTCATATATGCTCAGGATGCTCGACCCGCCCGATCCCCCAGGAGACCCCGTGCCGAAGAAGATCATCCTCGACTGCGACCCCGGCCACGACGACGCCATCGCGCTCCTGCTGGCGCACGGCAGCCCCGAGATCGAGCTGCTCGCGGTGACGACCGTGGTCGGCAACCAGACGCTGGAGAAGGTCACCCGCAACGCCCTCTCGGTGGCGCGGGTCGCCGGCATCACGGGGGTGCCCTTCGCCGCCGGCTGCGCGCGGCCGCTCGTGCGCACGGTCGAGGTGGCGCCCGACATCCACGGCGAATCCGGCCTCGACGGGCCCGTGCTGCCCGAGCCCGTGATCGAGCTCGACGAGCGGCACGCCGTCGACCTGATCATCGACACGATCATGGCCCACGAGCCCGGCACCGTGACCCTCGTGCCGACCGGCGGACTCACCAACATCGCGATGGCCGCCCGCAAGGAGCCGCGCATCGTGCCGCGCGTGAAGGAGGTCGTGCTGATGGGCGGCGGCTACCACGTCGGCAACTGGAGCGCGACGAGCGAGTTCAACATCATCATCGACCCCGAGGCCGCGCACATCGTGTTCAACGAGTCGTGGCCGCTGACGATGGTGGGGCTCGATCTGACCCACCAGGCGCTGGCGACGCCCGAGGTCAGGGAGCGCATCCGGGCTGTCGACACCGCGCCGGCGCGTTTCGTGGAGGAGCTGCTGCAGTTCTTCGCCGGAACCTATCTCGAGGCGCAGGGCTTCGTGCACCCGCCGGTGCACGACCCGTGCGCGGTGGCGCGGGTGATCGACCCCGACGTGATGACGGCGCGACACGTGCCGCTCGACGTGGAGCTGTCGGGGAGCCTCACGCTCGGGATGACCGTGGCCGACTTCCGCTCGCCTGCGCCCGACGACTGCACGACGCAGGTCGCGGTCGACCTCGACCACGAGCGCTTCTGGGCGCTCATCGTCGACGCCCTCGAGCGCATCGGCGACCCAGAGGCCTGAGGCGGCGCTCGGCCGCGCCCGCTCTCCAGCCCCACCTGCGCCGGGCGGGCAGGGCAGTTCAACCGCTCGCAACCCAGCTCTCTCCATTCCCACCTCTGCCGGGCGGGCGTCGGCGACACGCTCTCCAGCCCCACCTGCGCGTGTCGGCTCAGCCCCGCACGTCGTGCAGGTGATGCACCGGGTCGTGGATGAAGTACTGCGCCAGCGTCTCCACCGTGAACGCCGAGCCGTCGCTGCGCAGCCCGCGCCGCTCCCACGCGTCGTCGGGAACCGCCTCGAGCGCCCGGGCCATGACCTCGGCCGCCTCGATGAGCTCGCGCGACACCACCGCCGGATCCTGCTCCCCGTAGCGCTCCTCGACCGCCGTGGCGTCCTGGTCCCAGTTCGCGAACTCGGGTTCGTGCTCGGCCAGCATCAGCGCCAACCGCCCGTCGAAGACGCGGAAGACATCACGCACGTGCGCCGCGTACTCCAGCGCCGACCAGGTGCCGTCGTCGGGCCGCTCGCGCACGTCGTCGCGCTCGAGCACCGCCGGCCACGCCGCCGCGTTCTCGCGCACGAGCCGGGGCACGTCGCGCGCCGAGGTCGCCGAGGAGTCGAAGCCGCACTCGGGGCACTCCTTCTCGAGCACCCACGTCCAGTTCTTGGTGTCAGGGACGATCGCCATGTCCCGAGCCTAGAGCGGGCCACCGACAGCGCTCCACCGACCGACGGCCACACGGCCGCGTATTCCTGCCAGGCTGCTGGTCGGTGCTCGTGCCGCGCCTCGCCTCGCCTCGCCTCAGCTGTACAGCGCGGGGTCGACGTCGAGCACGTGGATGGACATGCCCGAGTTCCAGATCGCCGCGCATCCGGCCCGCAGCAGATCGATCTGACGCTCACCGGCCTTCTCGACCCGCACCTTCTGCCCACGCACCGAGACGACGCTCGAGCCGACGGTCGTCTCGACGCCGTCCTTCGAGGTGCGCGCCACAGGGTACGGCTCGAACAGCTGCCGCAGATCGTCGAGGATGAAGTCGGGCCGCGAATCCTTCGGCGCCGCCAGCAGCTGCTTCGCCCGGTCGATGCCGGTCAGCACGTGGATCGCCCGCAGCCCCGCCCGCTTCGCCCCCATCGTGTCGGTGTCGAGCCGATCGCCGATGAAGGCCGCGTTCGCCGCCGAGAACCGCTCGGCCGCGACCTCGAAGATCGTCGTCTCGGGCTTGCCGGCCACCACGGGCAGCCGCCCGACCGCGGTGTGCACGGCCGACACGAGCGTGCCGTTACCGGGCGCGACGCCGCGCGCCACCGGGATCGTCCAGTCGGTGTTGGTCGCGACCCACTGCACCGCCGGGTCGTGCAGCGCGAACGCCGCCTCGGCCAGCTGTGTCCAGCCGACGTCGGGGGCGAAGCCCTGCACCACGGCGGCGGGCGCATCCTCGGCCGACCGCGTCACGACGAACCCGGCCTTCTCGACCTCGGAGCTCAGCCCCACCCCGCCCACGACGAGCACGGTCGCCCCGGGCTCCACCAGCGTGCGCATCACGCGCATGGCGGCCTGCGGCGACGTCACGACGTCCTCGGGCGCCACGGCGAGCCCGAACTCGCTCAGATGCCCGGCGACCTGTGCGTCGGTGCGCGAGGCGTTGTTCGTGATGTACCCGACCCGCAGCCCCTCGGCCGCCACCCTGTTGAGCGCGTCCACCGCGTGCGGAATGGCGCCGGCGCCCTGGTACACGACCCCGTCGAGATCGGCCAGCACGGCGTCGACCCCATCGAGCGGATGCACGACCTCTCCCCTGGCCCTACCGAACAGCCCCACGGCCGCCCTCCCCGCCCACGTCGCCCGCACCCGCCGCGTCGCCCGCGTCCGCCGCGTTGTCCGCGTCCGCCGCGTCGCCAGCGTCCGCCGCCTTGGCCCGCGTCCGAGCCGGAGCCTTCGCCTTGGCCGCAGCCTTCGCCCTGGCCGGCGCCTTCGCCTTTGCGGCCGGAGCCTTCGCCTTCGCCTTCTCGTCCGGCGCCTTCCCGTCGACCGACGCCTCCGCGTCCTCCGGCGGCGTGGCCGGGGCCTTCGCCTTCGCCGGAGCCTTCGCTTTCGCGGCCGGCGCCTTCACGTCAGCCGGAGCCTCCGCGTCAACGAGGTCAGGCGACCCAGCGAACGCCTTGGCCTTCGCCGGGGCCTTCGCCCGCGCCTTGGAGGGGGCCTTCGCCTCATCCTCGACCGGCGCGTCGGCCGACGCTTCGGCTGCACCAGCGTCGCCCGACCCGGCGGAAGCCTTGGCCTTCGCAGGGGCCTTGACAGCTGCCGGGGCCTTCGCCGTCTTCGGCTTCACCGGGGCGGGCGCTTCGGCCGCGGCGGTGTCGGGAGCGGATGAACCAGCGTCCGAGACGACCTCCACCGAGGTCGGCGCCTTGGCCACCCGCGGCGCCGCCTTCCGCTTGGTCGGAGCCTTCGCCTCGATCGGCGTCGTACCCGCGCCGTCGCTCGACGCAGCAGCCTCGGCCGGAGCGTCGGCCTTCGCCTTCGCCGCCGTCTTCCGCGGCGCGCGAACCTTCACCGGCTCGGCCGCTTCGACCGGAACGGCGTCGCCGTCCGTCGCATCGGCATCGACATCGACTACGGCCTCGGCGTCGGCTTCGGCTTCGGCTTCGGCAGGCTTCGCCTTGGCGCGAGCACGCGCCTTCACAGGCGCCTTCACCGGAGCGTCGTCAGCGGCATCAATCGTCGAAGGCGCAACCTCGGCCGTGGGAGCAGGTTCCTCGATCGAAGACGCGTCGAGACCCGCATCTGCAGCCGCCTCCTTCACCTTCGGCGCCGCCGCTTTGCGCTTGGAGAGGGCCTTCGTGGTGGTCGAAGCCTCCACGGAAGCGTCCGCACTCACGGCGGACGAATCCGGCTCACCCCCGGTAGCGTCCTTGGCCCTGGACCGCGTCGCGCGCTTCACCTTCGCCGGCGCAACCACCGCGTCATCGGGCGTATCCGCAGCAGCGCCGTTGTCGTCGTCCTCGGCCCCGGCGGCGGCGTCTTCGTCGATGTCGGCGTCGGTGTCGGTGTCGTCGAGCTCGTCGGTCAAACTCTCGGCGTCGAAGTCGCCCTCAGCGGTGCGATCAGCCAGTGAGCGGTACCCGTCGGGCTCAGCGTTGGCATCCACCTCGGAGTCGGCTTCAGCAGCGGCATCCTCGGCATCGGCAGCGGCATCGACATCGGCTTCGGCATCGATTGCCTCCACTTCGAGACCGGCAGGGCCATCCGCGTCGACGTCAACGGCCTCGTCAGCATCCACGTCGAGCTCGTCAGCGTCCGCGTCGAGCTCGTCGGCGTCCACATCCGCATCGAACTCGTCGGCGTCCACATCCATATCCGCGTCGAGCTCGACCGCGTCAGCTTCAGTGTCAGCGCCGAACTCGTCGTCGGCGGGGTAGGACGCGTCGAAGGTGGGGTAGGACGCGTCGAAGGTGGGGTCGTCGAAGTCCTCGAAGACCTCCATCGTGTCGTCCTCGGCGTCGTCGCCGTCGAGGGCCGCGGCGGCGACCTCGGCGCGGCGACGCCAGGTGGCGGCGCCGTCGGCGCGGCCGAGCTCGGAGAGCACCTCGGCGTAGGCGTTGAAGAGGGCGGGACTGTAGGAGTACGCCACGTCGGGGTTCAGCTGCGGGATCTCGAGCTCGCCGAGCGCGGCATCCGTCTGACCGAGGTCGAGGCGGGCGCCTGACATGGCGATCGCCACGGCGACCTGCGCCGGCACCGAGAGCGACGAGCGTTCGACGGCGCGCCCCTCGTCGAGCCCGCGCTCGGGGCGACCCATCCCGCGCTCGCTGTCGATCATGAGGGCGAGCTGCTCGTTGGATCCGGAGATGCGGCGGTAGGTGCGCAGCTCGCGGAGGGCGAGCGCGTAGTCGCCGGTGCTGTAGGCCGTGATGGCGAGGGTCTCGCGCACGACGGCGATGCGCCCGGCACGGCGGCCGGCGGAGATCGCGTGCTGATGCGCCAGCTCGGGGTCGTCGTCGATGAGGCGGGCCGCCATCGCGAGGTGGCGCGCGACCTCGTCGGCGTTCTCCTTGTTGAGCGTCTTCAGCTCGTTGCGGGCGACCTTGTCGAGGTCGCGTGGCGTCACGTCGAACGGGATCTCCGGGTCGTCGTGGCGGGTGCGCACCATGCGCAACTCCTTGGCCAGACGTTCTTCCTCGGTCGGCTCCGGTCGTTCGAACCTGGATGCGCCGGCGTCACCGCGCGCGGGCTTCCCATCGCGGGTCCAGAGGCGACGCTCGCCGTCACCACCAGGCCGCCCACCGTCGCGGCGCGGACGGTCCCCACCGCGGTCCGACCGCTCTCCACCGCGCCCGCGGTCCGACCCGTACGACGGCCGGCCCCCACCACGCGAGGGACGGTCCGACCCATACGACGGACGGTCCCCACCACGAGCGGGCCGACCGGAGTTGTACGACGGACGGTCACCATCGCGAGCGGGCCGACCGGAGTTGTACGACGGACGGTCACCATCGCGGGAAGGACGGTCCGAGTTGTAAGAGGGACGGTCACCACCACGCGACGGGCGATCTGAGCTGGACGGCCGGTCACCACCACGCGCGGGACGGTCCGAATTGTAGGAAGGACGGTCACCACCACGCGCGGGGCGATCCGAGTTGTAAGAAGGCCGGTCATTACCACGCGACGGACGGTCAGCGCCGTAGGACGGCCGACCCCCATCACGCGCGGGCCGATCGGAGCTGTAGGAGCGACGGTCACCACCACGATTGGGGCGGTCGGAGTTGTAGGAGGGACGGTCACCACCACGAGCGGGGCGGTCCGAGTTGTACGACGGACGGTCCCCACCGCGGGACGAACGATCCGAGTCGTACGACGGACGGTCACCACCACGGGACGGGCGGTCAGCGTTGTAGGAGGGACGGTCACCACCACGAGCGGGCCGGTCCGAGTCGTACGACGGACGGTCACCACCTCGAGCAGGGCGATCGGAGTTGTACGACGGACGGTCACCACCACGGGACGGACGGTCTGAGTTGTAGGACGGACGGTCACCACCACGGGACGGACGGTCTGAGTTGTAGGACGGACGGTCACCACCACGCGACGAACGGTCCAGGTTGTACGACGGGCGGTCGCCGACGCGCGACGGACGGTCGGAGTCGTAAGACGGACGGTCCCCACCGCGGGCCGGGCGGTCTGAGTTGTACGACGGGCGGTCGCCGCCGCGCTGCGGGCGGTCGCTCGACGAGGGACGGTCGGCGTTCCAGCGGGGCCGATCGCCATCGCGCTGAGGACGGTCTCCCCCGCGGAACGGCCGGTCGCCGTCGCGCGACGGGCGTCCATCGCCCCGCGGCGGGCGGGCGCCGTCCCGCGACGGTCGATCCCCGTCACGCGAAGGACGGTCCGAGGACGAGCGAGAGGGGACGGAGCTGCTGTCGCGGCGGCCCGTGAAGGGGCGCGAGCCGGAGTCCTTGCGCGGGGGTCGACGGTCGCCGTTGTTCCGCTGCTCGTCGTCGGATTCGCTCACGATGGCCCCCTTGGGATCTCTGTCGTTCTCAGTGTGGTGTTGTGGTGATGTTAAAGCGAAATGGCCACCCATCGCTGGGTGGCCATTTCTCAAAGTATGTCCGGCGGTGTCCTACTCTCCCACAAGGTCCCCCTTGCAGTACCATCGGCGCTGA